>NZ_JARJHL010000001.1 GCF_029309835.1 Paracoccus sp. DMF-8
GTACTACAAGCCGACGGGACTCAACAGCACCTTTGGCGGTTCTGCGAAAATATTTACGCAAAGGTGGGGATGCTGTGACGTATTCAGGACGACCGTAATGCACATTCGCCTCAGCCAGCCATGTCGGGAACAGTACGATGGGATCATTGGCAGCTTCCCGATATTCTACCGGATGACAGCTGCGCGCAAGCTGGATCAGCGTTTGCCGGGCAAAGGTCGCTTGCCGCGCGTCTGCTGGGCGTCTGCCTGATCCGACACTGCCGAGTCCGCGATTTTGACCGAGTACAGCCGTGGATTTTCCTTGATATGACATCTGACGGTTACAATGAGTCACAGAACAGAAATGACACTTTGAAATCCGGCATGCACCATTTGTGCGACATGCGCAGGATATCATCATCGCGATGACTTTGATCTGATCTGCGCCCGCGGACGGCCTGGCAGAACACTCCGCGCCCGGCAAGAGATGGCGCCCCGTCCCGACATTAAGGCCGTTGCGCTAATAGTCCTTCGATAATCAGGTCAGCGATACCGGAGCGATAGAAAACACTGTCTGGCATTGATCCGGCATCGCGCAGTCATCGCCCTGCCTGATGTATGCAGAGGCTTTCCGGCGGCCGTTCATTACGCTGCCGATATCCGTCTGCGCTCGCTACCGTAGCGAAACGGTTTATCCATTGCCGACGGTGTCTCACGACCAGCCCGCAGATTCCGAAGCGTAGACGAGTCTACCCGTTACTGCACGCCTGCCTTATCGCTTGAGGCCGACGCCACCGGATCTGACCCACACGTCATTCGGGATCGGCAGGACAATATTGCCAGGAAAGCGGGATCGAGTCGTCGTACCGATGCGCTGAACGAAATCAGCGATAGTCGGCGGCAGCAAAAAGGATCGCTACGGCTGACGTTATCGACTATGCACAGCGTGACTGGCTGCTGCGGCCACAGCTGACGACGCAGAGCGTACCGTCGAGAAAATAAGGGTGAGCTTTGTCTTCGATGCCATCTACAATCATGTCTGCGGAATCCTGCGCCACCTTCCGATAATGTTTGAACAGGATCTTCTGGCTGTCGTCTGAACAGGCGCTGCGATGGGGACGTTGAGCATTCGTTGCATGACGATTATGGCCCTGCGTCATTACTGGTCGATACCGCTGGATGGCTGCGTTAAAGAGATCATCTTCTGGATCACGGCATCGCACGTCCAGTTCCCGCTATATGCCCGGACGAGAGTACTGGCGCTGCATCCTGCCGCGCTACCTGTGGCGGTATCGACCCGGCGTCCCGCAGCATGGGCTGGGGAATGCCCGTGATTGTCGGCTGACCATTACATTCATCCGATGGCCCGTCTATCTGGGGCAGGGCCGCCAGACAGCCACGGCGCTGAATGGCATCGGCATTACCAGCCGGGGCGTATCTGCTGCTTGGCCTGCGTCTTTCCGGCGGCGAGGGATTGATGAACGCCGCATCTGGTTTGGCGCAGACGAACTCGCTGTCATTGAGGCGGGGGCAGCAGCGGCATTGCGGTATGACGCGATACGCGGCGGCTGGTCATTCCATTTGTCGAAAATCACAACAGGATTTACCGAAATTAACGATCTGCGGTGCTGTCGCGGCGATGAAGAAAGCCGCAGATGCCTGTCGGACCACAACAGTCTGGCATGTATTGCTGCCCGAGATTGACTGGTTAACGAGGCACCGGAATACCGCACCGCGCGATCGCGACGAGTTTGCGCCTGTACGCATGACGCAGCGACGCCCACGACAGTTTCGAAACTGCGAAACGCCAGACGGCATCCGATGTACGACATGTCTGGGGCCCGGTGCGCCACCTGCGCGGCATACCGACGGCCTGTTCGGGTCGCAGTAGTTCGGTCTTTCACGCCGGGCCACATGAATCCGACGCAAATGATCGTGGCTCTGTCTGCATCTGAACATCTTCGCGACGACAGGGCGACCCGCCTGCTGCCCCAGGCCAAAGCGTCGGGATCGCGGGCGACTGATTACGCCGCATTTATGCATGGCGCTGGCCGAGTTTGATCGGATCGGCGATCGAAATACGTCATCGCCGGCAGGCGACTGCCGCGCAGCTAGTCTGCAGACCGGAGCACGTCCGTTCCGCATGGTTTCCAGAAGGTGCGTGCGATGTGATCGTCGCGCTTCTGAAGCGAATGATGCGGTCTTATCCGTGCAACGGTATTTCAATTGCCGTTGCTGGAAACGCCCGCTGGAGTTGCCGCGTTACCGCGGATGAAACTACAGTGTTTTATCGTCGTGGTGCCGAACAGCCTTCCTTCCACGGCATGCTCAGCTGATGCTAAGGTCATCGAACTGCGAAATGGCGCGGCTGCGACAGGTGAACGATCTGGCACACTACGATTATCGCCAACGCTGCCAAGGCAGGACGTTGATCTGCGGGGACGAGCAGGCATTGGTCTTCTGCGCAGCGGGTCAGGGTTCCGGGAACATTGCAGCCGCTGATGTTGCCACAGGCGCGGCGTTGCAGCAGGCCGTTTCGCCTGATGATTTTGCGCCGCAGCTTTGGGAATCTCCATATCGCGGGCGACATATCTGGTATCATGCGATTGCGCTCACTGTCGCGAGGCCCCGCTGAGGTGACGGGCGCGATATTTGAGTTGCCCATCGATGCGCGGTTTCTGTCGTGCAGCGGGTTGACAGATCGCGGTTGCGACCCTGCTGGCGGATGAGGTTTATATGGATCGCTGGCCTATGACGCGGAAGATGGGCTTGATGTCGAAATACTGACAGTGCGCGCATCAGAGGCCCAGACGGCAGAGAGTGCCAATGTAGTCAGGAAAAACCGCGCAGAGAACTGCACGCAAAGGCGTCATTCGCTGGACAGTCGCCCTGATATTACAGTCGTGTTTTGCCTGACGGTACTGAGTACTTCGATACCACGCTCGTAGCGACAGGCATATTAAGAACCGACTATCTCGCGCTGATCCGTCGCCTGTTACGGCACGCTGGCGGTCGCTTATCTGGAACGAGATCGCTGATGCAGCTGCGGCTCGAGGGGCCTCGGCCTGATGCAGAAGTCTGGAGCCTTCGCTGGCGGGTATTTCGTCGGGGTAAATTACAGCGATGGCAGAATGCCGCCGGAGCTTCGATTCTGCCGGTTACGAGCGGTGGCGATGCCATCGCCGTGATGCGATCGCATCGGCCAGTGGTTCAGTGGCGCAGGTGGTGGCGCTGGCTTGGTTGCTGCATTGTGCCGGTGGTACCAGCTGGCATTCAGCGTGATTGTCGGGGCGAAGCGGATCGATCGCTGCAGTGATATCCGGGCCCGATTTGAGGCGCTGACTGCCGATCTGGTCGCTGGATACGGTGACGAGGCTGCCTGCTGAATACTCCGGGCTGGATGCTGAACGCCAGTCGCGCGCTGGCGCTGCGCTCACTTGCCTATAGCACAGGCGGGGCGATCTGCTGGTGTGGGACGGCGTCTGAACGGTTGAGACTATGCTCGAATCTTGATGATCGAGCATGCCCAACGTCATCTGACGGAACCGATTATCGAGGGCTCGCGATCAGGTCCGCGTCTATGCCACTCCAGCGAGGTCGCGGCTTTGCTGATTGAGGCGATGAAGACAAGCCCGATGCGCTGAAGGAATTGAGGAAGTATTACCGCCGCAGCCGAGGTGGTTATGGATTAAAGACGTCTGCGCCTGATTACGCTTCCGAGGTTGACCTTCCCGAATGGCGATCGTTACTGACCTGCCAGGCAGGATCTGGAGGAGATCCGTCGGCAGGGAAGGCGTGGCCGTGCGCTATTATCGTGTCTGTTTTCCGCACTGAGCGGATTAGCAGGCGCCTGCCGCGAGAGCTGTTCCTGCCGGGGAGGGTTCGCTCAATTATGGAAAGGCCATCATTTTTCACGATGCCGACAGTAGGAGGACGCGGCACTGTCAAAAAAGCTGCGGATACTGCACAGAGGCGGCATAGCGCCAGCTATACATTAAAATCATTCAGGCGTTGCTCCGGAGCGCTCTGCTACGGTGCCAGTACGTCCCGATGAGCAACGGATATCCTGTTTTGTATATTGTGTGACTTCGAGCCGAGTGCTTCGTCCCGGTTGCCCCGCAACCAGAAACTTACGTCTTCCTTGCTCTGCTCTTGCTGTCCACTCACAGGGCTGAGCGCCGAATGCCCGCCAGATGCGCCGTGACGCACCAGACATGCCATCCGCTGTTCTGGTCGGTACCGGTGTCGCCACGATCCTTCGATCAGGTTCCGATCGCCTGCGGCCCGCTTCCTGACGGGGTTCTGAGCGCGACGATCATCTCGCGGATGCGGTCGTAATATGACCCGCCACTCGGCGGGATGCGCAGGGGCGGTGGCGAGGTCTTCTCGGTCTGCTCTGGCGGTCGTCCGTTCCATCTCACCTTTGATACGGGCGTGTGCCGGAGAGGACTGCTTATTGTTCCTTCTCCTTGAGGAAGGGTCACGATATGACTGGCGATGTGCTCGGCGATGTTCCGACCAAAACGCGCTGGCAGACGGGCAGATCCGACCTCCAGACCCTGCCGATGGCGCGGCATGGCACCGATCCGCCCTTGCCATGAGTCCGAGCAGGAAGCAACTTGCCCACGGCCGAGAAGGCGTTGCCACATAGGCCGCATTTGACGAGACCAGTCAGCAGGAAGCGCGGCTTGCGCCGTTCCAAAGTTCTCCAAACAATTGATCTTGTAGTGACCTTCGGAAATCTTGACCTGTCCCAGATGGATCGATGATTTGCGGAAGCTCTGGCACCCGGTACTGCCTGCTCGGGCGGGCCTGGCGCTTGCCGGTGGCGGGGTCCTTCACGAATTGCCCATCAGCGGCATGATGCGCGTTGCCGGAGCACATGGCGCCGCGCTTGGGATTGCCGTGGGATGGTGGATTCTGTTCAGGGTCTGGACTCATTGAGTTTCAAAGCCAGTAGATGACGAGGGCAAGTGCGATTGCTGACAAGAATGTCTGCGGTCGTAGCCACCGCCACACGCCCACCTGCTGCCGAACAGACCTGATCTGGCTGCGCCAGCGAAATGCGCTTGTCAATTTCTGACGGCGCGTTCCGGCCTGGATGGGCGTAGTCTCTTTGCTTAACGTTTCCTGAATTGTCGCCAGCAGGCCGCGATCCGAGCAGCGTCATTGCAGGCAGTTGCCAGCAGCGTTTGCGCGCCGAGCGATTCCGTCCGGGCAGCGACAGGCTGGGAGGGGCGCCGCAGATGGCGTGCACCATGCCGCCTTCTGCGACCAGGTCATCGCCCCTTTGCTGAACGCGGTGCGGTAAATCTTCAGGTAAGCGGCGTCGATCATCCGTCTCGTCGTGATGGCCGTTGCATTCAGCTATCTGGGCAAAGAGGCCTGTCAGTTTCCAACGGTTGTTTTGCCAGGCTGCAGCATCGCGCCATCGCGCCATTGCGATTGATGAGCATAATCCCGCGACGATGTCGATCATCGACGCGAGGCTTGCCGTGGGACTTGGGGAAGAGTTTGCGCCATCTGCGCGTCTGTCAACTCAAAGACGGTCGTTTTCGAACCGCGGCTGCCAGTCGGAATAATAACTTGAGCCCAATCATAACGGTGACCGTAGAGGATGTCAGCGCCGTGCGCCGATCCATCCAGTGCTGTCCGCCACCACGTGCGTATTGGCGTGCCGTGGCACGGAGCTGATGATTGTGAAAACCTGCGGCTATATGGGCTGGACCGGGGCGAAACAGCACAGCGTTACGTCGCAGCTGATGACGTGGTCATCGGCCTTGGCTGCGCGGGAATGCGGCATCTCGGCCCTGTCCGGGGAAGCGTTTCTGCCCGCGCCTGGTCGCGGGGCCTCGAGATCCTGCGCCAGTTGACGAACTCCGGCTGGTTAATCGCCGCTGATACATGAGATTACCGCGATATCCGGGACAGAGTCAGAGCATGCGCATCGTCGTTACGGTCGAGCACGTTTTCGAGGCGCTTGGCAGGATGTGACCGCTCCATGCGCTGTCTTGCCGGGTCGCGATCCACGCCCCGGCGCAGATTTCGGTGCCGATCCGGCGTGACGCTTTATCTTGAGGCATGTGGATCGATCGCGGCTGGTAGCGGCGCGTCATTTCTACCCGCCTCGCGCTTCAGGAGTGGGCAGATTCTCCGCGGCGCAGTCATGATGCCGGGTTTGATCTTGTCGAGTACTGATATATTGCCCGTGCCCTTCTCAGTGCGGGCGAGTTCGATCTGACCGCTCGGGATCGAAGAGGGTCCACGGGACACGGGACATGAGAGCGGCAAAGCGGTTGAGGTGGGATCGTCTGCCTCAGCGGGATGCCCGCCCATCCCCGCTGAGGCGAACGACGGCCCCTGCCCCGTCCCACCTCCGTTGTAACGGCCCGGCCGGTTTCCGGTTGCTGGCGCCGCTTTGCCGAAAGGAACCCCTCATGTCCCGTGTCCCATTTTCGAGACCCGCTCTTCGATCCCAACGAGGGCCGGATCGAACTCACTCCCGCCGCAGAGGAGCACAGGCGATATATCGAGCCCGATCATCATGGGTGATTTCGACAAGGTCAGAAGCCCGGCATCGCGATGCGCGGGAGGGTCGATCTGAATGCCCTTCCTGAAGCCGCCAGGGCCGGGGCGGAGTTGGAAATGACGCGCCGCTGTGCCCACCAGCCTACGGTCAGTCCACATGCCCTCCAAGATAAAGCGTCCGCATCGCCGGATCGGCCAGCAGATCCTGCGCCGGGGCGTGGATCGCGACCCGGCCCAGAGACAGCACATAGGCCCGGTCGGCCACGCCAAGCGCCTCGAAGGCGTTCTGCTCGACCATGACGATGCACATGCTCTGACTATCCCGGATATGCGCGATGGCGTCAAAAACCTCATGTAGCATCAGCGGCGACAGACCGGCCGAGGGTTCGTCAAGCAACAGGATCTCGGGCCCCGCGATCAGGGCGCGGGCCAGCGACAGAAGCTGCCTTTCACCCCCGGACAGGGCCGAGGCCTTGCGGTTCTGTTTGCTGGCCAAGGCCGGATATTGCGTCATCAACGCGTCGTAACGCTGTGCGGTGGTTTCGCGGTCCAGCCCGCGCGCACCAAGCCGCAGGTTTTCCGCAATCGTCAGCGTGCCAAAGACATTGTCCGTCTGCGGCACATAGCCCACGCGATGGTGGCGGACCTTTTCGTGGATCGGCACGGCGCTGACATCCTTGATCCTCCCCCCATGAAGTGGTCCGCCGTTATGATTAGGCTCAGGACCCATTGATTTCCGACTGGCGGCGTGATTCACGGTTCGAAAAGCGAGCGGTGACCATGTCTGATCTTTTTTGGTTGACGGACGCGCAGATGGCGCGTCTTGAGCCTTTCTTCCCCAAGTCCCACGGCAAGCCTCGCGTCGATGATCGACGCGTGTTAAGCGGGATTATCTTCATCAATCGCAATGGCTTACGGTGGCGCGATGCCCCGGCAGCCTATGGCCCGCACAAGACACTATACAACCGTTGGAAGCGGTGGAGCGACAAGGGCATCTTTGCCCAAATGATGGCGGGTCTGGCGGCCGGGCACGGCGAAGAGAAGACCGTGATGATCGACGCCACTTACCTGAAGGCCCACCGCACCGCGACCAGCATGGGCGTGAAAAAGGGGGCGTGGGCGCCTGATTGGTCGCACCAAGGGCGGCATGAACACCAAGTTGCACGCCATCTGCGACAGCCAGGGCGCCCCCTCAACCTGTTCGTCACTGCCGGACAGGTCAGCGATTACATCGGCGCGCGGGCATTGCTGAGCAGCCTGCCGGATGTCGATTGGCTGCTCGGGGATCGCGGCTATGACGCCGACTGGTTCAGAGAAGCGTTGAAAGACAAAGGGATACGCGCCTGCATCCCAGGCCGGAAGCAGCGGAAGAAAACCGTCAAGTACGACAAGCGCCGGTACAAACGGCGCAACCGGATCGAGATCATGTTCGGCAGGCTCAAGGATTGGAGGCGTGTGGCGACCCGGTACGACCGTTGCCCCAAGGTATTCTTGTCAGCAATCGCACTTGCTGCCCTCGTCATCTACTGGCTTTGAAACTCAATGAGTCCAGACCCTAGGACAAGTCCACCATCCACGGCAATCCCAAGCGCGGCACCGGCGTGCTCAGCAACGAGATCTACATCGGCCGGCTGATCTGGAACAGGCAGAGCTTCGTGAAGGACCCCGCCACCGGCAAGCGCCAGGCCCGCCCGAACCCCGAGAGCGAATGGATCACCACCGAGGTGCCGGAACTCCGCATCATCGATCAACACCTCTGGGACCGGGTCAAGACCCGCCAGGAGGGTCGCAAGATCAACCAGACTGACCGGGAGCACCGGGAACGGCGCAAGCCGCGCTTCCTGCTGACTGGTCTCGTCAAATGCGGTTGCTGTGGCGGCGGCTTCTCGACCGTGGGCAAGGACCGCTTCGGCTGCTCGAACTCGCGCAACAAGGGCAGATCGGTCTGCACCAACCGCACCGGCATCACCCGGCAGGATCTGGAAGGTCGGATCCTGGCGATCCTCTCCCAGCAGCTGATGGACCCCGAACTGGTCAAGGTCTTCGCCGCCGAATATATCGCCGAGCATAATCGCCTCGCCGCCAGTCATGTCGATGACCGGGCCGTCAAGGAGAAGGAACTGGCAAAACTCATCAAGGAACAGGATGCGCTGGTCAACGCGTTCCTCTCCGGCCTGCCGCCCGAGCGGATCAAGGCGAGGATGGAACAGTTGGAAGCCCGCCAGAAGCAGATCGAGAAAGACCTCGCCACCGCCCCTGCCCCGAACGCGCCCCTGCGCATCCATCCGAAGATGGCGGATACCTATTACGACCGCATCCGCGAGATGATCGTCGCGCTTTCAGAACCCGATCAGGAAAGCGAGGCCCGCGAGGCGATCCGGGGCCTGATCGAGAAGATCGTGGCGACACCGGTGCCGACCAAGGGCAAGCGGATGGCGCTCGATCTGGTGCGTCACGGCGATCTGGCAGGCATTCTGGCGCTCAGCCTGAATGCGGATCGGTTGAGTGGACAGCAAAAAAACCTCCTGCAAACAAGAGGTTGATGAAAGTGTAGGATTTCTGGTTGCGGGGGCAGGCAACTCCGAGACAACACTCGCTCGAAGTCCCTGTATAAAAACAGAATATCCGTTGCTCGTCGGGTTTTCAAATGTGCTGGCGCCGTCCAGCCCAAGGGAGCGCTCCGAAGACCGAAAAAGGCGCCTGAACCCGATTTTATTCAATGTCTTCATAATAGACCAGCGCGGGAAAGTGCCGCCTCTGATGCAGTATCCGCAGCACGACGACCGCGTCTCCTGCGGCCCTGATCGGCGCGTAGAAAATGATGTGCTTTCCATAATTGAGCGAACGCATCCCCGGCAGGAACAGCTCTCGCGGCCGGCCCGAGAGTGGCGCCTGCCCAATCCGCTCGAATGCGGAAGCGAGACCACGATAATAGCGCAGCCATTGCTCCCTGCCCCACTGTTCGACCGTATATTGGCGGATCTCCTCCAGATCCTGCCTGGCAAGGTCGGATAGCCTGATCGCCATTCGGAGGGTCAGCCTCGGAAGGCGTCCGGCTCGAAGGCACGGGCGTCGAACTCCGCGAAGCCCCCGCCTCGGCTGCAGCGGCAGCTTCCTCAAGTTCCGCCTTCAGCGCATAGAACTGTCTTGCGCCGTCCTTCTCCATCAGCAAGCGAATCCCAGCGCGCACGACCTCGCTGAGGTTGGCATAGGCACCGGACCTGATCTGGCCCTCGACATAATCCCGCATCGGTTCCGTCAGATGGACGTTGGGCATGGCGACATCTCCTTCATGCTCGATCATATCAGATTCGAGCATAGTCTCAACCGTTCGAACGCCGTCCCGCACCAGCGTCGTCGCCCCGCCTGTGCCTATGGGCGGGGCGACGACGGAATGTAAGCCCTTCTGCGAGGCGAACGGCGCGCGATATTGCGACTGGCGTTCCAGCATCCAGCCCGGGTATTCGGCGGGCAGCTTCGTCACCGTATCCAGCGCGACCAGATCCTCGGCAGTCAGCGCCACCTCCAGTCGAGCGGATGTTGTCCTGCAGCTGATCGATCCGCTTCGCCCCGACGATCACGCTGGTCACCACCGGCTGGTCACCACCGGCTGGTGCAGCAGCCAAGCCAGCGCCACCTGCGCCACGGTGCAGCCCTTGGCCGATGCGATCTCGCGCATCACGGCGATGGCAGCATCGCCGCGCTGCAAATCGACCGGCGGGAAGTCGAAGCTCGCCCGGCGGCCGTCCTGCGTCGCTTCACCGTCGCTGTATTTGCCCGACAGGAAACCACCCGCCAGCGGGCTCCAGACCATCAGGCCGAGGCCCTCGGCCTGCAGCATCGGCACGATCTCGCGTTCCAGATCGCGGCCGACCAGCGTGTAATAGGCCTGAAGCGACAGGATCGGCGCGAGCTTGCGCGCTTCAGTGATGCCGACCGCCTTGACGATCTGCCAGGCCGCCCAGTTCGACAACCCAATATAGCGCACATGGCCCTGTCGCACGAGCGTGTCGAGTGCCTCGAGTGTCTCGGTGATCGGAGCAAAACACGACTGTAATATCAGGGCGAATGCAATTCAGCGGGCCAATCGGCCGAGCACCCTTGCGTGCAGTTCTCTGCGCAGTTTTTCCCTGATGACTGAAACCCCCATTGGCACTCTCTTGCCGTCACGGGCCTCTGATGCGCGCATCGCTGTCAGCATTTCGACATCAAAGAGCCCATCTTCCGCGTCGTAGGCCGGCGATCCGCCATAGGCCACCGCCTCGGCCATCTCCGCCAGCAGGGTCGCAACCGCGATCTGCTCGTCATCAAGCCCACTTGCGGCAAAGGGGTTTCGCCACACAATCGGTCCGGCCCGGCTGTCGATGGACAGCTCAAGCAGATGTCCGCGCCCGTCCTCGATGCGACGGGGCGCATAAATGGTCGCGTCGGTTTGGTGGCCTGTCGCATGATCTGCCAGATATCCCTCGTCGCCCACGACATGGAACCAAGCTGGTTCCAAAGCTGCGGCTGCCTCGTCGTCGGGCAGGAAACGATGCTGCAGCGCCGCGCCGCTGCGGTAGTAAAACATCGCATCGTCAAGCGGCGCCTGTGTTCCCGGAACCGCGACCCGCTGCGCAGAGACCGATACCACTTCGTCCCACAGGTCCAGCGTCCGCCGCAGCCGAGCGAGACCGTGATAGTCGTAGTGTGCCAGATCGTTCACCGCTGTCCTGGCCACGCCGACGCCGCCCAGTTCGATGACCTTGCGCATCAGCTGAGCATGCGGCAGGAAGGGAAACTGTTCGGCAAGACCGACGGTCGCCTGTGAATTTTTCATCCGCGTCAACAGCTTGCGGCCCGAGCGCAGGCTCCAGCAGAACGGCGTTTCCAGCAACAGCGGGCAGCCCAAAGCCGCCATTTGCGGATAGACCGCATCATTCGCTTCCGGAGAGACCGCGACGATCACAAAATCGGCCGCGCCTTCTGAAACCATGCGGAACGGATCGGGAAAGACCTTCCAGCCGGTCTGCGAGGCTAGCTGCTCGGCAGTCGCCTGCCGACGTGACGTGATACCGATCACCTCGATCCGATCCGAAACTTCGGCCAGCGCCGGTGCATAGATGCGGCGTATCCGGTCGCCCGCCCCCACGATCCCGACGCGCAGCCTGGGGCGTAGCGGGCGGACCTCTGCCCGCCCTGTCGTCATGCAGATGTTCAGATGATCTGCCAGCCGCAGGGCCAGAGCCACGATCATTTGCGTCGGATTCATGTGGCCCGGCGTGGAAAAGACCGAACTGCCTGCGACGGACAGGCCGTCGATGCCATGTACCTGGCAATTGGCATCGACCACGCCGGTTGCCGGATCCCCGGACATGCGTGTCGTACACATCGGATGCGCAAGATCGGTCAGCGTTTCACGCCAGGTTTCGAAACTGTCCCATCGTGGGGCGTCGCCTGCGTCCATGCCCATACGGGCAAGCTCGTCGCGCATGATGTCGCGGAAGCGTCGCGCGGTGCGGTATTCGATCTCGTTGAAGCGCCAGTCAATCTCGGGCAGCGGCATGCCGAACTGATCGGTGCGGTCCGACAGGCGTATACGGCTTTCGGGGTTCATCGCCTGTTCAACGACAGCACCCATGACGGTCCGGTCTGGATCGTTGAGCGCGACACGCCGGTGCAGGAAACGATCCGCGACGTTTTCGACAAGCGCCATGGGCCGCGCCAGTCCCTGACCGATGCTTTTGGTCGCCGCCGCAATGTCGCGATCCTGCCGCAATGCGCGCACCCCCGCCGCCAGTGACGAAAGCGGGTTCGTGCGCGCCCCGAACTCGACCAGATGCACTGCGGCGTTCATCAATCCCTCGCGCCGCTGAAGCACCGGAGAAAGACGCAGGCCGAAGCAATAGAGCTGCAGCGCCCCCGACTTTTGGTAATGCCTGATGCCCATTCGGCGCCGTAGCTGTCTGGCAGCCCCTGCCCCGAATGAGCCCAATTCGGTGAATGTGTGGTCGGCAAGATAGCGGCCGACCTGATCACGGGCATTTCCCAGCCCGGCCGGCATGCTGCTGCGGGACGCCAGCAGGATCCTGGCGTTGTCGATACCGCCACAGGCCAGCACGACATGGGATGCAGCCAGTCTGTGCATTTCTCCGTCCGGGCCCCGCACCAGAAGTCCCGAAACCCGCTTGCCCGGGGTATTGACCAGCACCTCATGGACGGTTGCGTGCGTGATCAGGAAAATCGTCCTGCTTTCGCGCAGCCATCCGATATGCGCGCGGCCGAAATCGACCGGCGTCTTGCGTCCCGAATGACGCAGGATTGCCAACTCATCGGCCGCGGCATAGTCGTCATGCGCGAAATGCTCGATTTCAGCGTCCCCGTCACGGCTGCTGAACTGCCAGACGACCGGCGCCAGAAGGTCCGCATTCCAGCCCTTGCTGTCGAGAGGTTGGCGCAAGTTCCGCAAGGCATGATTGCCGGACAGGTTCGGCATCAGGCCAAAAAGCTCACCCGCGCGCCTGACCTGTCCGGCCAGGGCATCTGCGTCGATCGGCCAGCCCGACAGTGGCAGCCAGTCACGCTGTGCATAGTCGATGGCGTCGAACATGCCGCAGCGTCCGCTCCAGATGGTGCTGGTGCCGCCGACACAACGCCGCCGCACCAGCTCAGGATCGGTGCGCCGCTCGCCGATACTGACGATTTCGTTCAGCGCCTCGGTAGCCCGCGACGGCTCGATCCCACCGCTTTCCAGGATGGCGACCCGAAAGGATGAGTTTCGAAAGGCATGGGCAATGGCCAGTCCTGCCGGTCCCGAACCGACGATGACAAGGTCAAAATCCGGTGGCGGAGATGCCCGGAACTCGGCAAACGATAAAACAGGCATTGCACCCACTGCACGGCTGACACAGTGGGAAGGTTAGACCATGCTTCCATCCTCGTCTACGCTTCAGATCTTTTGGACTTCCAGGTCGTGGGACCGTCGAGGAGCAACGGATGCTCGCAACCGACCGGCGATGGACTTACGGTAGCGAGCGCCGCAGACAGGGATATCGGCAGCATGACACCAGCTCCGACAGTGAAGACGGCCGCCGGAAGGCTACCTCTGCGCCACGTCAGGCGGGGAAGATGACTGCGCGACCGGACATGCAAATGCCGGATCAAGTGCCGAATTGGTGTTTTTCTATCGCTCCGATGTCGCTGACCCTGCCGTTCTCGAAGGACAGATTAACCACAACGACGCTATGTCGGAACGGGGGCACCATCTCTTGCCAGACGCGGGTGTTCAGAACTGCAGAGCCGTCCGCGAGCCAGATCAGATCAAAGTCATCGCGATGATGACCAATCACCCCGGCAAGCTCTGTCGCATGCACATTCAGCAGCGTCTTTTCGCATGTCGCACAAATGGTTGCCACATCCATATCTGCCCGGATTTCCAGAGGTGTCATTTCGCATAGAACTCTGTTCTGGTGACTCGGCCCATGGCGCCGTCAGGTGTCATATCGAGGAAAATCCGCAGCCTTCGGTCGTTTTTCAACCACCCCCGCCGCAGACCGAAAATCGCGGACACCGGCCAGGTCGATGTCGGATCAATGTCTATCCCGATCTGACGGGCACCCAGCTTTTCCAGACGCGCAGCAAGCGCGTCAACGGGTTGCCCGGCAAGCGACTGATCCAGCTTGCGCACCAGCTCTTGTTCGCTGTCGCTGGCATCCAGACGAATATCGGCCTGCGCCATGGGCTCATCCCCCATCGTTGCCCCTGTTCCCGACGCAAGCATCAGCAGGGCGAATGTCACGGCTCTGCGGTCGATCACAGGCTCATCCCCGATCCCGGCGCGTCCCCCGCAGGCTTGCGCCGAGGCAGGCCCACCCTTTCCGCCAGAAGACATCGCAAAAGAGTTGCTGTTGGGTCCCGTCGGCACATAGCGAATGCGCCGACCGTCGATTTCCCAGCCCTGCGCGGTCGCGCTGGAACCTTCAGAGCCGCGCGATCCTGAAGCGCCCGATCCGCCGCCGCCGCTGCCCCCCGATCCGGCTGATCCCCCTTCCGAGCTGCGACCCGCGCCGCCGGTATCGCTGCTGCCGCCCTGGCGTCATCGGCGGCCCGTCTTGCATCATCCGCGATGCTGGACTCAGAGCTGGACATTCGAAAACCCCACATCACTTCCAAGTTTATGCGGCGCGATATCATGGATCAGGGCGAACATCATGATACCATGCAGATATTCGATCAAAATCCGCAGATCCCCGCGTTCATCAAAGCACTTTGCAACAATACCGTCATCAAGCACCCTGCTGGCGGCGCTGCCATAAAATGCAGCGCGGAATTGCGCCGCATTCCTGTTGCCGCCGCATTCCCGCGCAGGGCGGATGTCGCCGCCCGCCCTGCCCCGGTCAGAATCGGGAATTCAGATTAAAGCTGATCCGCCGCGTCTCGCCATAGTAGTTGCCGCCGCCGACATGATCGACCTCGGTGTAATAAGCCTTGTCGAACAGGTTATCTATATTCACCGATGCCGTGGTGTTGTCGCTGATGTCATAGGCCACGCGCGCATTCACGATGGCATAGCCCGGCGCCTTGACGCGGTTGGTATCGCGATTGTCGGTCGCATAGCCCTTGAACGGCCCGCTGAACTTCACGCCGCCACCCAAGGCCAGACCCTCGAACCGGCCCGACTGGAACTTGTAGCTGGTCCAGATATTGCCGGATCGGCGGGGCGTCCCGACCTCGGCACCCTGCACATAATCGTCGCTGGTATATTCGGCGTCGATATAGGCATGGCCCAGTGCCACGGCCCCAGCCGGGCTGGATTTCTCCGGTCCAGGCTGAGTTCAGGCGCCGCGGCTGCGCGTTTCCCCGGTCGCGATGCTGAAGGTGCTGCCATCGGCCGCGACGCGATCCGGGACGCCGTCCCGGCGGGCGCGATTGGCCTCTTTGATTTCAAACAGCGAGGCGGTCGCCTGTGCATCGCCCCCGAACAGACGTGCCTTGACGCCGATTTCCGCGCGCCGGTCACGTTGAGCGGCAGGATGCCATCCTCCAGCGCGTGGGATCCGACGCATCCCATTCCGGGCGCCAGAGCGTAATTCGAGGTATTGGCCGAAAACATCTGCGAATATTGCGCGTAGTAGGTCAGGTCGTCGCTGGCCTTGTAGATATCGGCGGCGACGGTCGGGGTGAGTTCGCCCATGGCGGTCCAGTCACCGTCAGAGGTGCGGATCCATGTCCAGCGCGCGGTGATCGGGAATGTCAGCTTGGTCGGTCGCCTTCTTGTAGTCGATCACCGGCGAATGCCTGATAATCGTTCCAGGCCGGACCCTTTTCGCCGAAATCGCGATAGACGGCGAAATCCGGGCGGTCGATGACATGGTGGTCGGGGTTGAAGATATCGACCAGAAACTCGTCCGACGCATCGGCCAGACCGAACTGGCGCCGGAACCAGCTACGTTGCTGGGTGACGCCAACGACCAGATCATGGCTGCGACCGAATGCGTCGACGGACCCGTTCAGCGTCGCGTCAAAGATCTCGTATTGGTTCCAGTCGTTCCATGTCGACAATGTGTGGCACTGGCGACCGTCAGGGTTGGTCCGGTCGATGCCGCCCCCGGTGCAGTCGCGCACCGCCAGGGGCTGCTGCATTCAAACGGCACGCTGCGCCTTGTGGGGTGGAAGGTTTCGCCATTCATGTAAGACAGCTTACCGCTCCACCGGTCATTGAACTGGTGTTCCAGATCCGCCGTCACCCAATCCGAGCGGAAACGAAAGCGGCTCCAGTCCTGAGTCGCCGTCGTATCGGGGTCAAAGTCGATCAGCCCGCCATCCGACCATGTCGGCAACCCCTGCCGAAAATCGCGGATTTCATTGTTGCGCTGGCGCCAGGCGCCAAGGCGCAGCAACGTGCGGTCGGTGATGTCATATTCCAGCGTGCCGAAAAACGAACTGCGCTTGTATCCTTCGGGGTCGCGGTTGGAATCGCGATCCTCGTACGAACCGACAGAGCGCGCGCGCAACCTGTCGTCGAACATCGGGGCAAGGTTGTAATCCACCATCAGCCGCCGGGAACCGGGCGCGCCAAAGCCGAGGGTCGTTTCCAGCCGCTCGCTGCCCAATGGGCGCTTGAACGAATAGTTCACCACGCCGCCAAAACCGCCGCTGCCGGTGAACAGGGCGGCCGGTCCCTTCAGCACCTCGACCTGTTCAAACGGGCTGAGATCGGCGCTGTTCCTGCCGATGAAGTTGCCGACCGGAATGCCGTTGATCGCGCGATCCGCCCCAAAGCCGCGGACGGTGACAAAACCCTCGCGGATCGTCGCATCGACCCCGGCCGTGGAATTCAGCAGATCCGCGTCGGAACGGATGTCCTGTTCCGCGATCTGCGCGGCCGTCACGGCGGCAATGGTCTGCGGCGTGTCAATCGGCTCGGTGCCCGAGCGGTTGATCGAGGTCGGCGCGACATAGCCGGTTTCCGCCGCAGGCTGACCCGAGGATTGGATCACGACCCGGTCCAGAACGACGACGCCGTCGTCCGGGGTCACCTCTGTCGCCTGCGCCAGGGCCATGGAGGATGTTCCCAGAAACACCGCCCCCCTCAGCGTATGGCGCAAAACATTCCGATTGCCTGACGTTCCCATCTCTCGCTCCTGCCTGCTGCTTTATCCGAAAATCGACAAAGTAGCTGACCCGCGAGGGCTTGCTGCCGGGGTGGACGCTAGAACCACAAAGCCCGGCCAGTGACATCGAAAAAGAAGCCATCAGGGCGAAAGACATGAATCTGTAGCAAAAATACAACTTTTCGTGACAGCCATTCCGGCGCCGCATTTTCAGGAACCGCGCCTGTCGCGGGCGCCGTGGCATATGAGCCCCGGCCGCGATGGCGAAAACGCGTCACAGGCCGCAGGTTGCGCGCCGATGGATTTGCCGCAAAAGCATCCCGGCCCGGCGCGCGCAGCCCGGCCGCCCGCAGCCTGCAACAGGTCGCGCCCGTGGCCTCTCCCGTCGCCTGCATGCGGGCGGGCAGGCATCCGGCCGACACCCGCCCGCGCCGCGACATCGACCGCGCAGCGGCATGGATCGCTGAAACGAAGCCGCCCGCTAGGCGTCCTCGCCGACCACACGCCAGACCAGCGCACCGATGGCGGCGCCCGAGGATCGGCGCCACCCAGAACAGCCACAGCTGCTGGATCGCCGCACCGCCGACGAACAGCGCCTGACTGGTCGAACGCGCCGGGTTGACCGAGGTGTTCGTGACCGGGATCGAAATCAGGTGGATCAGCGTCAGCGCCAGTCCGATCGCGACGGGCGCAAAACCCACCGGCGCACGGCCATGCGTCACGCCCAGAATGATGAAGATGAAAAAGCCGGTCAGCACCGCTTCGATCACCAGCGCCGAGACCATCGAATAGCCGCCGCCGCAACCGCGCCCAGCACCTGCGCGATGACATAGGGCAGCACCCTGCCCGCAGGGAAACGCCCCGCCACCGCCAGCCCCACGGAAACCGCCGGGTTGAAATGCCCGCCCGAAATCCCGCCGACCGCATAGGCCATGGTCAGCACCGTCAGGCCAAAGGCCAGCGACACGCCGACGAAACCAATGCCCAGTTCAGGGAAAGCCGCAGCCAGAACGGCGCTGCCGCACCCGCCGAACACCAGCCAGAAGGTCCCCAGACCCTCGGCCGCCAGTTGTTTCTGCATGATAACCTCCGAAAACTGGATGCAGATCAATCGTTACTTGCCTTGTGGCGCCGCCTTGCGGCGGGTGCCGCCATTCTTATCCCGCCAATACGCCGGCTTCACAAGCTGGATGTGGGATAAACGCATGTGAAAAAACAAGAATTCCGGTTCACTTGCGCATGTTGACGCCGCCCCATCCCCCCGCACGTCCATCAACCGACCGCCAGGACAGCCCGGCTCAATCCCCGAGAACAGGCGGCGCAGCAGCCGGGGCAGGGGCAGGTTGCCGTTCAGCCGGTAAACGGGCGCGCCCCGGCGCAGCAGCCAATCCTCTTGCCCGCGCCGGGTCGGGCCGGTGAAACGGGCGTCGTCATAGAGGATGCAGT
Organism: Paracoccus sp. DMF-8; assembly: GCF_029309835.1. Classification (GTDB taxonomy): domain Bacteria; phylum Pseudomonadota; class Alphaproteobacteria; order Rhodobacterales; family Rhodobacteraceae; genus Paracoccus. Next base: position 18,546 of record NZ_JARJHL010000001.1, read on the forward strand.
GGAACCGCCGCCGCAGATGCCAGCCATGCGGCGCGCCGCCTTCGTCGATCCGGTCGCCGTACGCGGCGCGGTCGTGGCGATGCGGCGGGCCAGCCGGGTCTGGCTGCCCGCGAGCAGATAGAGGATCCGGTCGCGATCGCGCAGGATCGCATCGCCCCGGCCCTCGGCCGGGCCGCAGAGCAACCAGCCCGAGGCGCCAAGGCAGGTCCGCAGCCGGGCGGCGGCATCGGGCGCGGGATCGTCCCCGCCGGGGGCCAACGCCTCAACATCGACGAGGCGCAGGTCCAGCCGGGCGGCGACCGCGCGGCCAAGCGTGGATACGCCGCTGCATGGCCCGCCCGTCACATAGATGCGCCGGGCCTCGCGCCAGCCGCACATTCACGTCGGCCACAGGGTCACGTCAGGCCCCGCAGCAGCATCTCGGCCCCCAGCAGAGTCAGCGCGATCAGGAACCAGCGTTTGAAACGCGCGGGGCTGATGGTGCGGCGCAGCCTCTGGCCCGCCCACATGCCGATCAGCGCCGGGACGATGGCCAGCAGCGACAGCAGCAACTGGTCGGCCTGCCATGCCTGCCGCGACGCCAGCCCCACCGCCAGCGCTGAGGTCGAGGCCGTGAAGGACAGGCCAAGCGCCTGGACCAGATCGTCCTTTTCCAGCCCGAGCGCCTGCGGATAGGAGCACGGCGGGGATGACGAAAACCTCGTCCCGCCCGCGATCAGCCCCGTCGCCAGCCCGACCAGCGGCGACAGCCAGCGTTCCGACCGGGGAGCCACGCGCAGCAGCAGGACCAGCAGCGTGAACAGCCCGTAGCCGGCCAGCACCGCGCCAAGCGCCGCCGTCGTCAGCCGCGTATCGCCCCCGGTCAGCAGGGGCGCGGCGATCACCGTCCCCGCCATGCTGGCCAGCGTCATCGCCCACAGCCGCCCGACCAGCGCGCCAAGCCGCGGCCCGGCCAGCAACTGCCGCGGATTCGTCACCGTCGCGGGCAGGATCAGCGGGCTCGCCCGCCAGCAGCAGCGAAATCGAGCGCCACGAGGACCCCATCCGCTCAGCGTCGGCAGGCCCATGCCGAGTCGCCACTTGACCACCCGGCAAGGGTGAAGGTCAGGGCAATCAGGATGATGGCAGGCTCGCTCATGCCTTGCATGATGGCGCGGCGGCGGCAGGAGCGATGCCGGATCTGCCGCAGTCAGGCTTCGGCTGTTGCGAAGGCTGTTTGGGGTCTATGCTGGCGCCATGCGCTTTGACCTGACCGACCTTCGCCTGTTTCTTGCCGTGGCCGAACGCGGCAGCATCACCCATGGCGCGGCGGATGCCGAGCTGTCGCTGCCCGCCGCCAGTGAAGAGCTGCGCCAGATGGAACAGTCGGGCGGGTTGCGCCTGCTGGAGCGCGGCCGGCGCGGCGTCTCCCTGACCGAGGCGGGCGAGGCAGCTGGCCCATCACGCCCGCCTGATCCAGCGCCAGATGCTGCTGATGCGTTCGGAACTGGGCGATCATGCGACGGGGCCGCGCGCGACGCTGCGGCTGTTGGCGAATACGGCCGCTCTGTCCGAGCTGCTGCCGCAGCACGCAGCCGGAGTGGCTGGCGCGCAATCCGCGTCGATCTGGACCTGAAGGAACGCCAGAGCACCGAAATCGCCCGCAGCATTCTGGCCGGTTTCGCCGATATCGACATCCTGTCGCATGCGGCGGCGCTGGACGCGGGCTGCTGCTGCGCCGCCTGCCGAGGACCGGCTGGTCGTCGTCACCCCGCCGCAGGACGAGGCCGCCGCCCTGCCCCGGATCCGTCTGGCCGATCTGGCGGGGCGCTAGTTCATCGCCCTGTCGGACAGCGCGCTGCACGATCATGTCGCCGCGCAGGCCGCCGCGATGGGGATCACGCTGCGCCACCGGCTGCGGCTGCGCAGCTTCGACGCGATCTGCCGGATGGTCGGGGCGGGCGTGGGCATCGCGATCATCCCCGAAGCCGCCGCCCGCCGCGCCTGCAGCCCGCCGGCGGCATCGCCATCACCCCCTGTCCGACCACGGGCCGCCGCCACCTGTCGCCTGTGCCAGCGCGAGGACACCCCGCTGTCCCCCGTCGCCCGAAGCCTGTTCGACCATCTGGCGCAGGGCGGATAGCTTGCACCGGATGCCGCCGGCCCGGATCAGGGCCATGGCGGTTATCAGAGGACATGTGCGGAACCGCCGCAGAGGCAGCCATCGGACATGACGGGCCAGCCATGCCGGGTATTCCCGACAGATCGGGCAGGGCGGGACGCGATCCGACGACACCATCAGCGGCTGGCCAGCCGTCGCGGTCGTCCTGCCGCCCGTCCTGCCGGGGCAGAGGGCGACATGGCGGCGTCGCGGGTGGCGGACAGGGGCGGCGGGCCGGTTCATCGCGCCGCGCTGTGTGCGGGTTAAGGTCAGGGGGGTCATGACCTTGCCGACCGACCGCACCCCACCCCCTTATGCCGAACCGCCCCGACGGTGCGGGGTTCGTGTTTCGCGCGCGGATCGCCTATTGGCTTGCGGCAACAGCCCTCGCGCCTTGGGCCGGTTGCGGATCAGCGGGCGGCGGCGGCGACGGAGAGGGGCGCCTTATCATGAACATGGATCTGGCCATCACTCTGGCGCTGCTCTCCGCTGCGGTCGCGATGTTCGCGCTGAACCGGCCGCGCGCGCCATGTCGTGGCGATCCTGATGCTGACCGCCCTGCCCCTGACCGGCATCGTCACGCTGGACGAGCGCTCTCCGGTTTCAGCGACTTCAATATCTGCTGATCGCCGCGCTGTTCGTCGTCGGGCGAGGCGCTGGTGCGCACCGGCATCGCCGCACGCCGTCGACGACGGGCTGATCGCGCGGGCGGGCGCCTCAGGAAGGGCGGCCTGATCGCCCTGCTGATGGCCAGCACGGCGCTGATCGGCGCCTTCATGAGCTCGACCGGGGTGGTGGCGATCTTCATCCCCGTCGTGCTGCGCATCGCCGCGCGCATCGGCACGTCGCCGGGGCGGCTGATGATGCCGCTGTCGGTCGCGGCGCTGATCAGCGGCATGATGACGCTGGTCGCCACCGCGCCCAATCTGGTGCTGGACAGCCTGTTGCAGCGTCAGGGCGCGCGGGTTTCGGGTTCTTTGACATCACCCCCTTTGGCCTGCCGGTGCTGGCGCTGGCCGTGGGCTATATGCTGGTGGCGCGGCGCTGGCTGGCGGCGGGCGGCACCGCCGCGCCGCAGGTCGGGCCCCGCCCGGCCGAGCTGGATCGACAGCTACGGGCTGGCGGATCCGCGAATTGCGCATTCTGGTCGGGCAATGGTCAGCCCTGATCGGCAGGTCGCTGGACCAGCTTGACCTGAGGGCAACGCCAGGGCATCGACATTCTCCGGGCATCAGCGCGGCGCTGGCTGCTGGCCGCAGGCTGCTGCAACCCCGCCGCCGACAGCGTCTTGCAGGCCGGAGGACGTCGCTGTTTCTGGACGATGCTCGACCCCTCGGCCGAGCATGCAGGCGATGTGCCGGGCGCTGGACCTGCGGCCGATGCCGGTTTCGGGGCGGTATTTCAGCGATCACGCGCAGGAAATCGGCGTGGTCCGAGCCGATCGATGCGCCCCGGCGTCCCCTGGTCGGGCAGACCCCGGCGCAAAGCCGCTTTCGCCAGCCGCTCGGGCTGGCGATCGTCGAGGCTGCGCCGCGATTAACCGCCGTGCGGCCCGGCCGCCCATCACGCGCTGCGCGCCGGCGATACCCTGCTGGCCGTCGGCCCGTGGAAGAACATTCTGGCGCTGCGCCCACGGCCGCGAACTGGTCATCCTCGACCTGCCCCCGTGAACTGGACGAGGTCGTCCGGCCACCCACGCCGCCCTGCCCGCGCTGGCGATTCTGGCGCTGACCGTGGGGCTGATGGTCACGGGCGCGGTGCCGAACCTGCTGGCCGCGCTGATCGGCTGCCTGCTTCTGGGGCTGTGCCGCTGCATCGACATGGCCGCCGCCTATCGCGCGATCCACTGGCCCAGCCTTGTGCTGATCGTCGGCATGCTGCCCTTGTTCCATCGCCCTGCAAGAGACGGGCGGCGTCGATCTGGCCGCCAGCGCGCTGCGCGCCTGCTGGTCGGGACGGGCAGCCTGCATCTGGCGCTGGCCGCGGTCTTCATGGCGACGGTCCTGATGGGGCTGTTCATTTCCAACACCGCGACGGCGGTCCTGATGGAGGCCGGTCGCGCTGGCGCTGGCGGCGGATCTGCGGGACACTCGCCCTATCCGTTCGTGATGACGGTGGCGATGGCGTCATCGGCCGCGTTCCTGACCCCGATCTCCTCGCCGGTGAATACGCTGGTGCTGGAGCCAGGGAATTACCGCTTTGGCGATTTCCTGCGGATCGGTGCGCCGCTGGTCGTGATCACCCTGGCCGTCACCGTCGCGCTGGTGCCGCTGGCCCTGCCCTTCTAAGACGGTTTTGCGATGCTTTTCCGACTGAACTTTCCCTTTCGGACCTGATAAGCCACGTCCTGCCGCCGGATTCGGCATCCCTGCCCCGGCCCGGTTTGCCCGATAGACATGCGCGCCAGCCCGCCCCGCCGGACCGGCACAAGATCGAAGAGTCAGCCAGAATGCCAACTTACCGTTCCAGAACCACCACCCACGGCCGCAACATGGCGGGCGCGCGCGGCCTGTGGCGCGCCACCGTGCATGAAGGACGGGGATTTCGGCAAGCCGATCATCGCGGTGGTGAATTCGTTCACGCAATTCGTGCCGGGCCATGTCCACCTGAAGGATCTGGGCCAGATGGTCGCGCGCGAAATCGAGGATGCGGGCGGCGTCGCCAAGGAATTCAACACCATCGCCGTCGATGACGGGATCGCCATGGGCCATGACGGGATGCTCTATTCTCTGCCCTCGCGAGAGATCATCGCCGACAGCGTCGAATATATGGTCAATGCCCATTGCGCCGATGCGATGGTGTGCATTTCCAACTGCGACAAGATCACGCCGGGGATGCTGATGGCCGCCATGCGCCTGAACATCCCCGCGATCTTCGTGTCCGGCGGCCCGATGGAGGCAGGCAAGGTCACGCTTGGCGACGGCCGCACCGTGGCGCTGGATCTGGTCGATGCGATGGTCGCCGCCGCCGATGAGCGCGTGACCGACGAAGACGTAACCGCGATCGAACGCTCGGCCTGCCCGACCTGCGGGTCCTGTTCGGGCATGTTCACGGCGAATTCGATGAACTGTCTGGCCGAGGCGCTTGGCCTTGCGCTGCCGGGCAATGGCTCGACCCTCGCCACACATGCCTTCCGCAAGAACCTGTTTTTGAAATCGGGCCGTCTGATCGTCGATCTGGCGCGGCGCTATTACGAACAGGACGACGCGACCGTGCTGCCGCGTTCCATCGCCAGCCGCGCCGCATTCGACAATGCCATGGCGCTGGATATCGCCATGGGCGGGTCGACGAACACCGTCCTGCACCTGCTGGCCATCGCGCATGAGGGCGAGGTCGATTTCGACATGGCCGCCATCGACGCGCTGTCGCGCCGCGTCCCCTGCCTGTGCAAGGTCGCCCCGAATATCGCGGGCATCCATATGGAGGACGTGCATCGCGCCGGCGGCGTCATGGGCATTCTGGGAGAGCTGGACCGGGGCGGCTTGATCAACCGCGACTGCTGCACCGTGGACGAGCCGACCATGGGCGCCGCGCTGGCGAAATGGGACATCGCGCAGTCGAACCTGCCCGAGGCGCGCGAGGTGTTCCCGGCCGCGCCGGGCGGGGTGCCGACGCAGGTCGCGTTCTCGCAGGCATCGCTGTGGCCCGATCTGGACGTGGACCGCGAAAAGGGCGTGATCCGCTCGACCCAGCACCCGTTTTCCAAGGATGGCGGTCTGGCCGTGCTGCGCGGCAATGTCGCGCTGGACGGCTGCATCGTCAAAACCGCGGGCGTCGATGAAAGCATCCTGAAATTCACCGGCCCCGCCGTTGTCTTTGAAAGCCAGGATGACGCGGTCAAGGGCATTCTGGGCAAAAAGGTCAACGCGGGCGACGTCGTCGTCATCCGCTATGAGGGACCAAAGGGCGGGCCGGGGATGCAGGAAATGCTGTATCCGACCAGCTACCTGAAGTCGCGCGGTCTGGGCAAGGCCTGCGCGCTGATCACCGACGGGCGGTTTTCGGGCGGCACCTCGGGTCTGTCGATCGGCCATGTCTCGCCCGAGGCGGCGCAGGGCGGCACCATCGGTCTGGTGCGCGACGGCGACATCATCGAAATCGACATCCCCAACCGCGCGATCAGCCTTGTCGTCGATCAGGGCGAACTGGACCGCCGCGGCAGCGAACAGGACGCCAAGGGCTGGCAACCCGCCGAACCCGCGCCCGCCGCGTGACGACGGCGCTGCGCGCCTATGCGGCCTTTGCCTCATCCGCGGACAAGGGCGCGGCGCGGATCCTGCCCTGATTTCAGCGAACGCGACATGGGGCGGGCCGCAGGACCCGCCCCTTTTTCATGCGCCTTTCCAGCGCCGTATTGCACTTGACGTCAGCCATCGCCGTTTTTTCGCCATCAAACAGGTTTGATGACAGGCGGCTGACGGCAAACCTGTTTGACAACAGGATTTCGCCATATTTCGTTGTCAAACGGGTTTGACGCCACTAACCTGGCATCAAGCCGCTTTGCCGACAGGATCAGCCCTGAAATGATCGCCAAACCCTTTGACCTGACAGATGCCGTCACCTATCACACCGGCACCTTTCCCCCGCCCCGGCTGGATTACGAGGCATTGCTTGGCCCGCTGGAGGACGCCGCTGCCTCGCTGGCGCGTTACGACGCCAAGATGTCGGGCATGGTCAACAGCGAATTGTTTCTGGCCCCGCTGCGCCGTCAGGACGCCATCACATCCTCGCGGATCGAGGGCACGATTTCCACCATCGAGGAACTTTACCGCATCGAGGCCGAAGAGGATGCAGGCAGCGCCGACCCCTACCGCGAGGCGCGCAATGACGATATCGAAACCTTTCTGTATTCGCGCGCCCTGCGCAATGCGCAGCAGGCGCTGGCCGAAGGCATGCCGCTTGGCGAACATCTGATCCGCACGGCACATCAGCAACTGCTGTCCTCTGGGCGCGGCGCGCGCAAACGCCCCGGCAGCTACAAGGTCGAACAGAATTACATCGGGGACGAACGCCGGGGGCGGATCCATTATGTCCCGATTGCCCCCGAACAGCTTGCCCCGGCCATGGCCGAACTGGTGCATTACATCAATCACGGCACCATGCGCCCGCTGATCCGCACCGCCATCGCCCATGTCGAATTCGAGGCGCTGCACCCGTTCGAGGATGGCAATGGCCGGATTGGCCGGATGCTGATCACCCTGATGCTGTGGAAGCTGGGCGTGCTGCATCAGCCGAACTTTTTCGTCTCGGGCTATTTCGAAACGCATAAGGACGAATATATCGAACGGATGCGCCGGGTTTCGGCAGGGGGCGACTGGACGGGTTGGGTCACCTTCTTTCTGCGGGCGATGCATGCGCAGGCGACGGTCAACATCCAGACCGCCGATGCGATCTTTCACCTGCATGGCGCGATGCGCGAACGCTTTCGCGAGGCGCTGAATTCGCAATATCACGATCAGGCGCTGGATTTCGTCTTTGCCAGCCCGATTTTCCGCAACGACCGTTTCGTCGAAAGGTCCGGCATGCCCGCGTCCTCGGCCCGCGCGCTGTCGCGGCGGCTGGTCGAGACGGGGCTGCTGCACACCATCGAGCCCGCCTCGGGCCGGCGCGCGGCGATGTATGCGTTCGATCCGCTGCTTGACCTGCTGAAGGTCTGGCCGACACTGGATCGCCGCGCCCCGCTGCGCTATGACCGGACCCTGACCTATTCGCAGCAGGAATGACACATGGATACCGCCGCCCGCATCGCCCGCCTGATCGCCGCCGAAATCGGGGCCGCGCCGGGGCAGGTCACGGCGGCGGTCGAATTGCTGGATGGCGGCGCGACCGTGCCCTTTGTCGCGCGCTACCGCAAAGAGGTGACGGAGGGCCTTGACGACACGCAGCTACGCAACCTGTCCGAGCGGCTGACCTATCTGCGCGAATTGGAACAGCGCCGCGAGGCCATCGTCAAATCCATCCGCGAACAGGGCAAGCTGACCGATGATCTGGCCCGCCAGATCGCCGGTGCCGAAACGAAATCGACGCTGGAAGACCTGTATCTGCCCTACAAGCCCAAGCGCCGCACCAAGGCGATGATCGCCCGCGAAAACGGTCTGGAACCCTGCTGCGTGCCATTCAGGACGACCGCGCCGCCGACCCGGCGGTCGCTGCGGCGAGCTATCTCACCGAAGCCGTCACCGACACGAAAACCGCGCTGGACGGCGCCCGCGACATTCTGGTCGAGGAGCTTTCCGAAAACGCCACGCTTCTGGGCGGGTTGCGCGATTTCATGCGCGCAGAGGCAATGGTCACGGTCCGCGTCCAGCCCGGCAAGGAAGAGGCGGGGGCCAAGTTTTCCGACTATTTCGATCATCGCGAAAAATGGGCCGACATGCCGTCGCACCGGGCGCTGGCCGTGCTGCGCGCCGCCAAGGAAGAAATCGTCACCATCGACATCGCCCCTGACCCCGAAACCGGCACGCCCCGCGCCGAACGCATGGTTGCGGCGGCCTTGGGCCAATTGGGCGACCGCCACGGCGACCAATGGCTGCGCAATGTCGCGGGTTGGGCGTGGCGGGTGCGGCTGCTGAACGCGATGTATGTCGACCTTTTGACCGAGCTGCGCCGCCGCGCGCATGAAGACGCGATCAAGGTCTTTGCCCGCAATCTGCGCGATCTCTTGCTGTCGGCGCCCGCCGGTCCCCGCGCCACCATCGGTCTGGATCCGGGCATCCGCACCGGGATCAAGGTCGCGGTCGTCGATGCCACCGGCAAGCTGGTCGAAACCACGACGATCTATCCCTTTCAACCGAAAATGGACGTTCAGGGCGCGCAGGCCGCGCTGCTGGCCCTGATCGCGCACCACGATATCGACCTGATCGCCATCGGCAACGGCACCGCCAGCCGCGAAACCGAACGTCTGGTTGCCGAGGTGCTGAAACGCCTGCCGAAAACCGTCAAGGCCCCGACCAAGGTGGTCGTGTCCGAAGCCGGGGCCTCGGTCTATTCGGCATCCGAACTGGCGGCGCGGGAATTCCCCGATCTGGATGTCAGCTTGCGCGGTGCGGCCTCCATCGCCCGGCGGTTGCAGGATCCCTTGGCCGAACTGGTCAAGATCCCGCCCGAATCCATCGGCGTCGGCCAGTATCAGCATGACGTGGACCAGCGCCAACTGACCCGCGCGCTGGCATCCGTGGTCGAGGATGCGGTGAACGGCGTCGGCGTCGATCTGAATACGGCCTCGGCATCCTTGCTGGCGCATGTCGTGGGGCTTGGCCCGTCGCTGGCGCTGGCCATCGTCAGCCACCGCGATGCGCATGGCGCGTTCCCATCACGCAAGGCGCTGCTGAAGGTCGCGGGCCTTGGCCCCGTGCCTTTGAACAGGCCGCCGGTTTCCTGCGCATCCGCGACGGGGACGAGCCGCTGGATGCCTCCTCCGTCCACCCCGAGGCTTATGGTGTCGCCCGCCGCATCATTCAGGCCTGCGGGCGCGATATCCGCCAGATCATGGGCCAGCCCGCCGCGCTGCGCGGCCTGCGCGCCGAAGATTACGTTGACGATAAATTCGGCCTGCCCACCGTGCGCGACATTCTGGCGGAACTGGAAAAGCCCGGCCGCGACCCCCGCCCCGATTTCGTGACGGCAAGCTTTGCCGACGGGGTCGAGGATATCAGGGATCTGCGCCCCGGCATGGCGCTGGAAGGCACGGTGACCAATGTCGCCGCCTTTGGCGCCTTTGTCGATATCGGGGTGCATCAGGACGGGCTGGTCCATATCAGCCAGCTTGCCGACCGTTTCGTCAAGGACCCGCATGAGGTGGTCAAGGCGGGCGATGTCGTCCGCGTCCGCGTGACCGAGGTCGATATCGCGCGCAAACGCATCGCCCTGACCATGCGCAAGGACGGCGGCGCCAGCGCAGCCGAGGGGCGCAATGCCCGCGGCCCCGCGACGCCCAAGGGGCCGAAAGGCAACCGCCAGCCCGCGCAGGCAAAGCCCGCGACCCCCGACCAGCCCGGCGCGCTTGGCGCGGCGCTGCTGAATGCGCTGCGCAAGAACTAGGCGATGCAGGGGTTGGCAATTCAGGGGGTCGATGATCTGCTGCGCCGCCGCCGCTCGGTCCGGGCCTATCTGGACCGGCCGGTGACGCTGGCGGATGTGCAAGAGATCTGCCGTCTGGCCCGCACCGCCCCCAGTGGCGCGAACCTGCAGCCGGGCCATTATCACGTCCTGACCGGCGCCCCCTGCGCGCGCTGACCGCCGCGCTGGACCGGGCGATCGACGCAGATGCGCCGCAGGCCCGCGAATACAGCTATTTCCCCGAGCCGATGCCCCGCATCTCAAGGCGCGGCAACGCGCGGCGGGCTATGCGCTCTATCAGGCGCTTGGCATCCAGCGCCGCGATCTGGACGGGCGCAAGCGGCAGTTCCGCCGCAATTACGCCTTTTCGGCGCGCCGGTGGGGGTGATCGTCACCATCGACCGCCGCATGGGCGCGGGCTGTTTCATGGATCTGGGGATGAGCCTGATGGCCTTCCTGATGGCTGCCGAAGCGCGCGGGCTTGGCGCCAGCGGCATCGGCGCCATGGCCAATTACGGCCCGCAGATCCATCAGGCGCTGGCCCTGCCGGGCGATGAGATGGTCGTCTGCGGCATCGCCCTTGGCCATCCCGACCCGCAGGCGCCGGAAAACCGGTTCCGCACGGACCGCGCCGAACTGCCCGATTTCACCAGCTTTCGCGGCTTCTGAATCACCCCCGCACCGCGGGACGCAACGCGGCGCGCGCCAGCGCGTCGCCAGAACGGTCATGATGACAGCACCAGCGCCGTCCCCAGCCCTCCGGCCGCCGCAATCGCAGCCAGGCCGGTCTCCCCTGCCCCCGGCCCCCTGCCCCTGCCCCGCATCTCATGGACCAGCCGCACCGCATTGACCGCGCCGGATGCACCGATCGGATGCCCCCGCGCCAAGGCCCCGCCGCCCGCATTCACGCGGCTTTCGGGCAGGCCCGCGCCGCGGATGCAGGCGATGGCCTGCACGGCAAAGGCCTCCATGATCTCGACATGATCCAGCGCCGCGGGACGCAATGCGGCGCGCGCCAGCGCGACGCCAATCGCCGCGACAGGGGCCAGACCGGGCCATTCCGGCGCATCGCCCACCGTCGCCCCGGCCAGAACCACAGGCCCCGAAAGCCCCCGCCTGCGCGCCAGATCCGCCGACATCAGCAGACAAAACCCCGCGCCATCGGCGGCGACGGCGGTATTCGCGGCGGTGATGCTGCCCGCCAGCACCGGGGCGCGGGCGCAGGTGCGGGGCTGCATGATACGGGCGAAACCATCATGCTCCTGCCCCGCAACCGGCACGATTTCCGCCCGCATCCGCCCCCGCGCGGCAATGGCGCGGGCATGGCTGGCCATCGCCCAATCATCCTGATCCGCGCGCGAGATCCCCATGCGCAGGGTCAGCGCCTCGGCGGCCTGAACCATCTCGGGGTCGCGGTCGGGCGAGGGGTAAGGGGGGGCGGTCATAGGCCCGGGCCTCTCCGCCGTCGGGGTCGGTGCGCAGGCGCAGGGGGCGGCGGGAATAGCTTTCTGCCCCGCCGGCGATCACGATATCGGCCAGCCCGGCGCGGATCAGCGCATCGCCCTGCACGATCGCGTCCAGCCCGCCGCAGCATTGCCGGTCGATGCTCAGCCCGGCGACGCGCAGGGGCAGCCCCGCCGCCAGCGCCGCCACCCGCGCCGGATTGCCGCCACCGCCAAGCGCATTGGACAGGATCAGCTCATCCACCCGGTCCGGGGCAAGATCCGCGTCCCGCAGCAGCGCCCGAATGACCGGGGCGGCCAGATCGTGAACCTCCAGTCGCGCAAAGGCCCCGCCGCGCGGCATGACGGCGCTGCGGCGGGCGGCGGCGATGACGCTGCGCCGGGTCATGCCACGCCTGCGCGGGATGGCGCATGCGTCGCGACCGTTTCGGGAACTGCGACAACCGTCGAAGGGTCTTCACGGCTGCGACAGGCCCGCGCCCTTTGCCCCGCCGTCACGACATGCGACGCGGCGCGATGCGCATTGTTTCCGGCAAGGACAGAATCCGCGTCAGAGATTACCGGGCGCCCTGCCCGCTGTTCAGAAGGGCCGTCGATCCGGAAGGCCGGCAACAGGTATCCTGACAGGGACTTTCCGGCGTTTGGCATGGTATTGCCGCGCGAAAGAACCCCTGCGATCTGCCGCATGGCCCCATTCTGGAACAGGCAAGGCGGCAGGGTTTTTCACCCCGAAACGCGGTTTGGATGCGCGAAAGCGCCCCTGCGACATGCCACAAGGCAGCGGCGCCACGCGGGGCGAACGGGCAGGAACGGGCCATGCCGCCGCAGGACGGACCCGCCGCAACGCGGTGTCGCCCGCATCCCCCTGCCCGGTCATGGCGCGAACTGCCGCGTCAGCCGGGCAAGGTCGGGCTTGCCCGAGGGCAGCAGCGGCATCCGCTCCAGAAAATGGATGCGGCGCGGGGCGGCGTGATCTCCCAGGGCTGCGCGGCAGGCGCGGCGCAGGGCGCGGGCGTGATCGTCGCTGCCCGGCCCCTCGACCACGGCGATGATCGCGTGACCGCGCAGCGGATCGGGCAGCGCAATCACCGCGCTCGGCCCCGCACCCGCGCCGATCAGGACGGATTCGACATCCTCAAGAAACAGATTGCGGTCGGCGACGGTGACCATGCGGTTCTGGCGGCCCTGCAGGAACAGGTTCCCATCGCCGTCCAGATGCCCGATATCGCCCACGGTGATGAAATCGCCATCGCGGCAAAAGGGCGGCGCGTCGGGCTCGGCATAGGACATGGCCAGATAGGGGCTGGCGATCCAGATCTGCCCACCCGTGCCGATGCGCAGCCGCACGCCCGGATAGGCCCGGCCGACCGATCCGGGCGGCGTCGTTTCATCCGCCAGCGTCGCGAAACTGGTTTCCGAGGCGCCATAGAATTCGCGCAGCACCGCATTCGGGCACAGCCGCGCCATGCCCTGCCGACAGGCCGCATCCAGCCTGCCCCCGCCGCAAAAGACATGGCGCAGCGCGGGCAGCACCCTGCCCTGCCCCACCATCTGCAACCGCAAGAGCTGCGTCGGCGTCGCGTAAAGCACCGTGCAACCCTGCAACTGATCCAACTGGCTGCGCGGGCTGTCGCCGGCCAGAACGGCCAGGGCGGCGCCCAGATGCAGGGCCTCGACCGCGCCATACAGCGCCAGCGAATGACCAGGCGCGCCCAGAACCGCATAGCGGTCGGCGGGGCCAAGGCCAAAGACCTGCCGATTGACGCGAAAGCTGGCGATCCAAGAGCGCTGGCTGCGCAGGATCGTCTTGCTGCGCCCGCCCGACCCCGAGGTCTGGCACATCACCACCGCCCGCCCCGCGACCGGGCGCAGGGGCGGGTCGTCATGGCTGGCGTGGATGCCGTGGCGCTGGTGGATGCAGTCCAGCAGCGCCGCGACGGCGGAGCCGGTTCTGGTCGCGCGCCCCCGCGACGATCCGGGGTCCGCGCAGGCCGTGAACCAGTCGTCAGCCGCCTCAGGGCTCACAGGCGGATATCGCCCTGCCCCGCCGGGGCGTGGTGCCATGCCAGCGTCTGCGGGCGGGTGCGGGCGATCGCCTGAACCAGCATGCCGGTGATCGCGGCCTTCAGCAGATCGCCGGGGACAAAGACCAGAACCAGCACCGCCGATTCGGCCGAGGCCTTGTCCGCGTTGATGGCGATCCCGACGATCCCCATCGCATACAGCACCACGATCCCGCCCAGAACCGAACCAAGCCCGGCGGCCAGACCGGCAGGACGGATGCGGACATGTTCGACGAAAAGGCCCGTCACGAAGGCCGCGACCGGAAAGCCCAGCACAAAGCCCGCCGTCGGCGTGGCAAAGACGCCCAGCCCCCCGCGACCGCCCACCAGCAGGGGCAGGCCAAGCGCGACCAGCAGGACAAACAGGCCGACCGCCGCCGCACCGCGCCTTGCGCCCAGCACGGCCCCGGCCAGCATCACCCCAAGCGGCTGCGCCGAGATCGGCACGCCAAAGCCAAGCGCGATCGGCGGCACCAGCCCAAGCGCCGCGATCAGCGCGGCGAACAGCGCGATATGGGCGATATTGCGTTCCATGAGATTTCCCTTCCTGTATTTGCCCTGTGTCTCTGCCTGAGGGTTCCCTTGTCGGGTTTCCCTTACGTCAGGTGCGAATTCTGTTCCGGGCATAGCGGCCCGCCCCTTGCGCGTAAAGCCTCGGCAACGTGATCGGCGTCGTCCAGCGCCTGCAGCGTCAGGGGCAGGATCAGCCGCCAGCCCGGCCTGCGGATCGCCCGCGCCCGCCATGCCAGTGCCAGCGCCTGCGCGCGCGTGACCAGCACCGGGGTAAAGCGGATCATCAGCGGAATCGCCGTGTCCAGCAGATGCACCGGCAGACCGATGCGGCGGAGGGGCGCGGTCAGGCTGCGCAGGACCTCGATCATCTGGTCCAGCCGCGTGGTCATGGTCACCAGATTGGCCAGCGCCACGACCGTCGCCATGCGCAGGCAGATCACCACCCCCGTCGCCAGATCGCGCGTCACCAGATGCCACAGCAGCACGATCACGACAAAGGGCAGCAGCAACCGCAACCCGCGCAGCCCCGCGCGCAGGAATTCCCGCCCCGGCAGCGCATAGCCGACCAGAACCGCAGCCAGCGCCCCCGCATGGACCCACGGATTGCCGGTCAGGAACAGCGCGGTCGAAACCACACATAGCGCCGCCAGCTTGGCCCCCGCCGGCCAGCCATGCGCCCGCGTCCTAACAGGAGAGATCAGCGAGATCATCAAGATGCCCCAAACGCTGCATTTCGGCGGTGAAATCGGACAGGATCGGCGCCGCCGCGCCGCTGGCAACGATGCGGCCGCGATCCAGCCAGAACAGTTGGTCATAGCCCGCCAGATCGGCCGGATCATGCGAGATATGCAGCAGCCTCAGCCCCGCGCCGTCCAGATGCCGGGTCAGTTGCATCCGCGTCGGAATGTCCAGTCCGGCAAAGGGTTCATCCAGAATCAGCAGGCGCGGGCGCATGGCCAGCACCGCCATGATGCAGACCAGATGTTTCTGCCCCTGCGACAGCGCCGAAACCGGGGCATCGCGCCAATGCAGCCGGTCGAAACGGGCCAGCACCTCATCGGTCCGGGCCAGCGCCTCATCGCGGCTGGCGCCAAGCTGGCGCAGGCCAAAGGCGATTTCTTCGGACACGATGGGAAAGATGATCTGATGTTCGGGGTTCTGAAACAGGATGCCGACCATGCGCAACGCGGCGCGGCGGTCGGCATGGACATCGACGCCGCCGATGGTCAACTGCCCGGATGTCGGCGCGATCAGCCCCGCCAGCAGCCGCGCCAGCGTGCTTTTGCCCGAACCATTGCGCCCGACGATGCCGATGCGCGGCGCATTGCCCTGCAGGTCCAGCGGCCCCAGCACCGTGCGGCCCGAAATATCCAGCCGCAGCCCGCTCAACCGGATCGTACAATCAGCCGCCTCCGGCTCCATCCGCCTGCCCCCTTCTTTTGCCGCGCCCTGCCCCGGCGGCGATATCGTTGCGGCCTTATAGGCGAAGGGGGCGGCAAGCTCAATCACGCCTGTCGTTCCGGGGCCTGTCGTTTTGGGGCTTGCGTCTTTGGTCCCGGTCAAGCCTGTATCAATCCGTCATTCTGCGGGTTGAGAGCCGCCTACCCCATCCGCCGCGCCATATCCAGCATCCGGTTGGAAAAACCCCATTCGTTGTCATACCAGCCGAACACCCGCGTCAGCCCGCCCGCGACCGAGGTTTCCAGCCCCGACATCACGATGGATTCCGGCCGCGCCCGCAGATCGCTGGACACCAGCGGCTTTTCCGTCCAGCCAAAGATCGGCGAGGTCTCGGCCGCCTCGCGCAGCAAGGTATTCACCGCCTGAACCGAAGCCGGCTGCCCGGTCGCGATGGTCAGGTCGATGCAGGACACGCTGGCCGTCGGCACCCGGATCGCCCGCGCCGACACCCGCCCGGCCAGATGCGGCAGAACCGTTCCGATCAACCGGCCCGCGCTGGTCGTCGTGGGCACCATCGACAGCGCCGCCGCCCGCGACCGCGCCGCATCCCCGCGCGGCTTGTCGACGGTGGGCTGGCTGCCGGTATAGCAATGCACGGTCGTCATCTGCCCCGACAGGATGCCAAAGCGGCCATCCAGCAGCTTCAGCAAGGGCGCCAGCGCATTCGTCGTGCATGACGCGTTCGACACGATCCCCTGCCGCCCCAGATCCGCGTCATTCGCGCCAAGAACCACGGTCACATCGGCATCCTTCGACGGCCCGGAAATCAGCACCCGCGCCGCCCCCGCCTGCAATCCGCGTTCGACCGTCGCCCGCGACCCCGCCATGCCGGTGCATTCCAGAACGACATCGACCCCGGTCAGGTCAAGCTGGCGCAGATCGGGGACAGAGTGGAACGGGATCGCCCGCCCGTCCACGACCAGATGGCCGTCGCGGGTTTCGACGCTGCCGCGCCAGGGGCCGAACACGCTGTCATATTCGAACAGATAGGCGCAGTTTTCCAGCGGCTCGATATCGTTGATCAGCACCAGCTCCAGATCGTCATGGCCGCCCAGGGACAGGATGCGCAGGATCGAGCGCCCGATCCTGCCAAAGCCGTTTAGCGCCAGGGTGATTTTGCGATCCGCCATGTCTTTCTCGGCCATGTCTGCTCCTGCAACGGGTGGCTGTGGTGATGGTCTAATCCTTGCGCAAAGCCTTGGCCAGCGGGTCAGAAGGATGATGTCATTTCAACGGATCGCCGCAAATCGGACAGATGCGGTCCATGTCGGCTGCCCGTTGAAATGCGGATCATATAAAACTAAGCTAAGTAAACTAAGTCAGGTGCTGCGATGAAAACCGTGAACATGCACGAGGCCAAGACACATCTGTCGCGGCTGATCGAAGAGGCGGAAAAGGGCCAGCCCTTCATCATCGCCCGCGCGGGGAAGCCCGCTGTTCAGGTCACGGCCATTGATGTCGCGCCGCCGCGTCGTCTTGGCTTTTTGCAGGATCAGTTCGCTGTTCCAACGGCATGGGATCGCAACATTCCCCTGCCCGGCCACAAGGCGGATTCATGAAGCTGCTGATCGACACGCATCTGCTGCTGTTCGCCGCATCCGCACCGGAGCGCCTGCCGTCAGAGGCTGTGCGGATGATATCTGATCCGGCGCATGATCTGTGGTTCAGCGCGGCGTCGATCTGGGAAATCGCATGTAGCCCTGCGTCGGCAAGGGCCGATATCGACCCCGGTATTTTTCGCGCGGCGCTGCTGGCGAATGGCTATGCGGAACTGGCCGTCACCGGGCAGCATTGCAGCGGCCTGACCGCCCTGCCCCATTTTGGCCTGCCCCATTTCGCGGGAATCCTGCTGGCACAGGCGCTGACGGATGGCATGCTGCTGCTGACCAGTGATTCCGATCTGGCCGGATGCGCGGGACCGATCCGGCATCTGCCCTTACCCGATGAAACCGGACGGCGCTGAAAGTTCACAGCTGTGAACTCATCCCCGGTTCGCGCCGCAAGGCCGCCATCACCATCGGCCGGACAGAAAACCCGCCATCCCGGGCCTTGGCCGTCAAGATCCGCAAATAGGCGCCCGCTGATCGGATTTCACCGAACCTTTGCAGCATTGCGGCCAAAGTCACCGCCGCATTTTCAATGCCCATTACCTGCTTCGCGTCCTGCCAGACCTGCGTCGCAATCCCCATCATCGGCCTGACCTTTTCGACCAGATCGACAAATCCATGCCAATGCCGCACGGGATGTTGCGCATAGCCAAAGACTTCCGGACAGGCCGAAGCAATCAGGCTCAGCGGCAAATCTGGCTCTGCATTGGCCGCATCAACCTGTTCACAGCCCTTTTCAGATTCAATAGGATTATTATTTGATCTCTGTTGGTGCTGCTCATTCTGGCTGTCGGTGGTGCCCATTTCAGCCGTTTTTGCGGCGGTGACGGGGGCGATATTTGCCGCGTGGCGCAGCTCGTCGATCAGCAGTTTCAGCCGCGTGATGATCTGTTCCAGCGCCGGAATCTCCAGTTGCCGCCTCAGGATCGTGGCAAGCTGGTCGATCTGGGTCATGGCGGCCGGGGATGCCTCTGTCGCCTCGATCAGTGCCAGCAGGTCGCGACGCATCAGACGGATGGTTTCGCGCAGATGGGCGATCTGCCGCGCCTCTGCCTGAACGCTTTCCGCCAGGGTGGCGAATTCCGCGAAACGCCGGGCCAGCGGCGACAGGTCAAAGCCAAAGGCCTCATTGCCAATCCGGCGCTGATAGCGTTTGCCGTTCGGGCTGTCGCGGCGCAGCAACAGCCCGCTGTCGATCAGCCGCGCCAGATGACGGCGCATCGTCGAACAGGGCATGCCGTTCAACCTCTCGCAGATCGCGCGGTTCGAAGGAAAGACCACCAGCTTCGTCGGGTCGTCCAGCGCGGTTCCGGGATGAAAGCTCAGCAGCGCCTGCAGAACCGTCAGGTCGCGATCCGTCAGGCCAAGCCGCTTGCGCGCGGTGGTGATCTCGCGCAGCGCATCCCATTTGTTCACGGCATGCGCGGGCATGGGCGTCGCCGCGATGCTGTGATGTTGCATCACGACAGCATCGATCGGACGCCGAAAGGACGTCAGAGGGACATAGTCCATATTTTTTCATCACGAAGACAAAAAAATCCCGTTCTGCAGATCACTGGGACTTGCAGTCGCGGCGTCAGAGAACTACCTTGGATGTGCTACGATCAAAGGGGTCTCGTGAGGTGTATGCTTTGCGGGACCTTTTTCTTGCCTGTTACGTGCCTCCTTGGCTGCTGCTCGGTTTCGTCATCTTCAGCCCCGTTTTTTCCATCGGGTGTGAAGCTCTGTGATCGCGCCCTGGGCCTGTTCCTGCAGCCAAAGCGCGAATTCCGGATCGTCGATCGTCAGGTCCATGCGCAGTCCATCCTTGGTGCGCCGGATACGGCCCTGCGCCGCGCCCGCAATCGACAGGGGCAGGGCGGGGGCATCCGGCCGGGGGACCGGCACCATCGCCGCCTTTCGTAAACGACGGGTGACCGCATCGAACGCTGCAACCGAAGGATCGGCAACATCGGGATCGGTCGCGGCGCGGGTTTCGACCGCCACAGCCATCAGGTCGGGCAGGGGGACAGGGCTTTGTTCCAGATCCCTGGCCAGCGCCTCCCACCGGGGGCGCCCGACGCCATGGGCGGGGCCGATGGCATGGGCCAGGTCACGGCCAATCGCGCGGGCAATGCCAAGCGCCATGGAAATCGCGGATTTGGTCAGGTTCAGAACCTCGGCGATTTCGGATTGCGTGCCGAAACCGCTGTCCGACAATTCCTGTGCAAACAGGGCGCGTTCAATAAAGCTCAGGTCACGTCTTGCCGTGTTTTCAGAGGCTTGCGCGCAGATCGCGGCCGTGTCATCCATCGTGGCAATCATCGCCCGGACCTTGTCGACCCGGTCGGAGCCACGCACCGCCTCCAGCCTGCGGCGGCCATAGACCAGCAGGTAGCGGTCGGGATCCGCAGGGTCGCGACGCACCAGGATCGGCACCGTCTGACCCACCGATTCGATCGAGGCGCGCAGATCCGCGACATCCGCCGGGTCCAGCCGGTCGGCGGTGCGGTCATCGGCGATCTGTTCGGGGTCCAGTTCCCAGATACGGTGGCCATCGACCGCATCGCGCGCCGAACGCAGCGCGCGGTTGTTCACCGTCGATGGCCGGGGCAGGGCCATCCCGCGGACAGCCAGATTGTCCAGCAGCGACATGCGCCGTTTCTTGTTGTCGCTCATTTCCGACCTCCAAGTCTGTTGAATCAACTGGAAATTTCGTCGTTGACCGCATTCAGGCTTTCGATGGCGCGGTCATAGGTCGACGCGGGTGAATGCGCTGCACGCTCGACTTCGTACAGCGTCTGCTTCGTCAGGCCCGGCATCGGAAATCGCGGTGGATTTCAGCATCGGCGCATTCAGCACGTTGTCGCCATACATCGTGCGCAGAAAGGCCACGATGCGGTTTTGCGGCGCGTCCGAGTCGGCTCATAGCGGGTCAGCAGGTAGCGCATCCAGTCATGCGACATGTCGGCGCCGCTTGTCGGCGATCACGTCCATCAGGATCGGCGGTCATGCGCAGGAACTGGCTCATCGACATCACGTCCAGCATCTCGGGGTGGATGGTGACCAGCACGCCGGTCGCGGCCGACAGCGCCGACATGGTCAGAAAACCCAGTTGCGGCGGACAGTCGATGACCACCACGTCGTAATCGGCATCGACCTGCGCCAGCGCCTCGCGCACTCGGAAGAAGAACAGCCCGGCATTGCCTTGGGCCAGGGCGCGGGGCGTTTCATGCTCGAACTCCATCAGTTCGAGATTGCCGGGAATCAGGTCCAGGCCGGGGATATAGGTCTTGCGGATCACCGCCTGGATCGGCGCCGGATCGTCATAGCGGATCGCGTCGTAAAGCGTGCCCCCGTCGGGCAGGTCGAATTCGGGCTGCACCCCGTGCAGTGCCGTCATCGAGGCCTGCGGGTCCAGGTCGATGGCCAGCACGCGATAGCCGGTCAGCGCTAGCCGCTGCGCCAGATGCGCCGCGGTCGTGGTCTTGCCGGATCCGCCCTTGAAGTTCATCACGCCGATGATTTGCAGATGGTCGCCTTCGCGCCGGCCGGGCAGATAATCTCCGGGCTTTCGGGCGGTCTTTTCAAGCAGTTGCCGCAGGTCGTGCAGATCCTGCACCGAATAGAGCCGGCGGTTGCCGGCCGTGGTTTCGGGCGAGGGGCCCTTGCCATCCAGATGCAGCTTGCGCAGGTAGCTGTCGTTCACCCCCAACAGCGCGGCCGCCTCGCCCGAGGTGAACTTGCGCATCTGCTTAGTGGCATCAGGCGGAAACAGCGATTCTCGCGTTGGGCGTGCAAGCTGGTTGGCCAGCGCACTCCGGAATGTTGCCTGATGACCGCGATTCAGGTCCTCGAGCAAAACGATCCTTGCTCATGCTCTGCCCGCTCACGTCGTGTTCACGCTTTTTATCGTTTGAATGGCGTTTTTCGTGACTATTTATCGAAAGACAGATTCGTGCAAGCCTTTTGCGGCGGGGCCAGGGTATCGGTGGGCTGCAAGGTGCCACCGCGGTTGAAGATTTCCGCCGAAAACGCTATATGTAATGCGATACCTGAATCCGCATTGGTGCCAGCATGACCGAATCGACCATCACGATCAAGGGCCAGACGACCCTGCCCAAATCTGTCCGCGAGGCGTTGGAGATCGGGCCGGGCGACCGGCTGCGCTATGTCATTCTGGACGACGGGCAGGTGCGCCTGATGCGGACGCGGCCCGTCGCCGAACTGGCCGGGATGCTGCGCCACGACGGCCCGCCCGTCACGCTGGAACAGATGGACGAGGCGATAGCCGCCGCCGCGCGCAAGGCATGATCGCGCTGGATACGAATGTCGTCCTGCGATTTCTGGTGCAGGACGATCCGCTGCAAGCGGCGCGGGCCAATGCGCTTTTCGCCACGCTCAGCGCCGATGCGCCGGGCTATCTGTCGCGCGAGGTGATGGTGGAACTGGTCTGGGTGCTGGAACGCGCCTATGGCCAGCCGCGCCGCGATATCGCCGCCGCGCTGGACGGCTTGCTGGCGGCGCGGGAAATCACCGTCGAAAACCCCGACCGCGTGGGGTTGGCGGTCGAGCGTTACCGGCAGGGCGGGCCGGGCTTTTCCGATCAGATGATCGCGCTGGCCGCCCGTGATGCCGGGTGTCGCGCGACCTATACCTTTGACCGCAAGGCGGCATCGCAGGCCGGGATACAACTGGTTCCGCAGATGGGGCAGGGGTAGCGGGTCGAACCCGCCGCAGCCCGCCCAACGGATCGTGGGCGCTCAGCGCAGGGTCGCCGACCGCCCGCTGGCCACGACGATAACGGATCGCGTCGGACCGGATGGCGGGGCAGGGCTACCCCGTCCCGCCCGCCATCCGGTGCCGCCCGATCGGCGGCATGATCGGGCGGCCAGAGGTCGGATCGGTGATGATCCGGCTGTCCGGTCCAAAGACGCGGTGCAGGTTGTCCTGGGTCAGGGCCTCCTCGGCGGTGCCCGCAGCCTCGATCTGGCCCGCAGCCATGACGATCAGCCGGTCGGCATAGCGCGCCGCCAGATCCGGGTCATGCAGCACCATCACGATGGTTGTGCCGCGCGCGGCGTTCAGGTCGCAGAGCAGGTCCAGAACCTCGACCTGATGGGTGATGTCCAGAAATGTCGTCGGCTCGTCCAGCAAAAGCAGGTGGGTCTGCTGCGCCAGCGCCATCGCGATCCAGACGCGCTGGCGCTGGCCGCCCGAC
Source organism: Paracoccus sp. DMF-8 (assembly GCF_029309835.1). Classification (GTDB taxonomy): domain Bacteria; phylum Pseudomonadota; class Alphaproteobacteria; order Rhodobacterales; family Rhodobacteraceae; genus Paracoccus. The sequence goes on from NZ_JARJHL010000001.1 coordinate 41,051, forward strand.
AGCTCATCAACCGGGCGCTCGGCCAGATCCAGGGTCTGCGTGGCCTGCAGGGCCTCGGCCACGGCCTCGTCATCGCGGGTGGTCCAGCGCGACAGCATGCCGTGATGCGGGTGGCGGCCCCGGCTGACCAGATCGGATACCGTGATCCCTTCGGGCGCGACGGGCGATTGCGGCAGCAGGCCAAGGGTGCCGAGGCCAGCGCGCGCGGGGCCGTGGCATGGACGGATTTCCCGTCCAGCAACACCTGCCCGCCACTGAGGGCGCAACAGCCGCGACATGGTGCGCAGCAGCGTCGATTTCCCGCACGCATTCGGCCCGACGATCACCGTGATCTCGCCCGGCAGGATGTCCAGATCCAGACCCGAGATGATGGCGCGGTCGCCGTAACCCGCCGAAAGCCGGCGCGCAGAAAGCTGATGGGGGTTCATAACGAGCCTCCGGTCCGGTTCACCCGGATGATGAGATAGATCAGGTAGGGCGCGCCCAGGGCGCCATGTGACGATGCCGACCGGATAGCGGCCGGGCAGCAGGAACTGGCCGCAATAGTCGCCGACCAGCACCAGCAGCGCGCCGGTCAGCGCGGCGGGGATCAGCACCGGGCCGCTGTTGCCGATGATCCGGGCCGCGATGGGGCCCGACAGAAAGGCGACAAAGCAAATCGGCCCGGCCACGGCGGTCGCGATGGCGATCATGCCGACCGCGCAAAGGATCACCGTGACGCGCAGGCCGCCCGTGCGGGTGCCAAGGGCGGCGGCGGTATCCTCGCCCAGCCTCAGCGTTTCCAGATCGCGGTTGCGCGACAGCAGCATCCCGCCCAGCACGACCAGCCCAAGCGCCACGGGCAGCACCTGCGCCGGGCGCGCGCCGTCGACCGATCCGATCAGCCAGCGCGTCGCCTCTTGCAGGTCCCAAGCGGGGGCGCTGGACAGGATATAGGCGATGAAGCTGTTCAGCATCGCGGCCATGCCGATACCGACAAGGATCAGCCGGGTTCCGGCAGCCCCGCCGCGCCCGGCCAGCAGCCGGATCAGCAAGGCGACGCCAAGCCCGCCGGTCACCGCGATCACCGACACGACGGGGCCGTTCAGCGACAGGCTGATGATCGCGAAAACCGCCGCCGCGCTGGCGCCGGAACTGATGCCGATGATGTCGGGGCTGGCCGGGGGTTGCGCAGCATCACCTGAAACGCCGCCCGCCCAGACCAAAGCAGCAGCCCGCCAGCACCGACAGCGCCGCGCGGGGCAGGCGCAACTGCCCGACGGTAAAGCCCGCGCTCGGCACGTCATGGCCCGCCAGTACCCGCAGCACATCCAGCGGCGGGGTCGCGGATTGCCCCCGGATCAGCGCCAGCGCGAATGCGGCCAGCAGGCGCAAGGGCCAGGCCGGCGATGACCCGGCGATAGCGGCGCGCGCGGCTGCGGCGGGAATGGGTTACACGCTCGGTTGCGGTCATGGTCATAGCGCCCGCAGCCTTACGGCGGCGGACGATCCAGATAAAGAACGGCGCGCCCAGAAAGGCCACGACGATGCCCACGTCGATTTCCGACGGCCGGGCGATGACCCGGCCCAGAACATCGGCGCCCATCAGCAAACAGGCCCCGGCCAGCGCGGAAAAGGGCAGCAGCCAGCGATGGTCGATGCCGACCAGCAGCCGGCACAGATGCGGCACGACCAGCCCGACGAAGCCGATGGGGCCGCAGACGGCGGTGGTCGCCCCGCACGACAGGATCGCGGCCAGCGCGGCGGTGGCGCGGGCGGTGGCGACGCGCTCGCCCAGACCCGCCGCCATCTCGTCGCCAAGGGCCAGTGGGTTCAGCCGCCGCGCGGATGTCATGGCCAGCGCGAAGCCCGCCGCCAGAAAGGGCAGGACCGGCCAGATCCGTTCGAATGTCGCGCCGCCGACGCCGCCGATCTGCCAGGACCGGATGCCGCCCGCGATGTCATTGCGCGGCAGCACCACCGCAATCACCAGCGAGGACAGCGCGATAGAGGATGCCGCCCCGGCCAGCGCCAGCTTCAGCGGCGTCGCGCCCCCCGGCCCAAGCGAGCCGATGGTATAGACGAAAACCGCCGCCAGCCCGGCGCCAAGGATCGCGGTCCAGATATAGGCCTCGGCGCTGGAGATCTGGAACCACGCGACCCCGATCACCACGGCCAGCGATGCGCCCATGTTCACCCCCGAGATCCCCGGATCGGCCAGCGGGTTGCGCGTCACCCCCTGCATGATCGCCCCCGACAGCCCAAGCGCCGCCCCGGCCAGCGCCGCCAGCGCGGTGCGCGGAATGCGCGCCGAGACGGCAGCCTGCGCGATATTCGCGGTTTCACCCCGCAGCGCCGCCCAGATATCGGCTAGCACCACCTGCCGCGCGCCGAAACCCACCGACAGCGCCGCAAGCACCAGCAGCGACAGGGCCAGCGCCAGCGGCCACAGGCTTTTGCGGCGCACCGACCGCGCGGGCAGGGCAGGGGACGGCAGGGCAGGGCAGGTCATTTCGGGTGTTGCGCCGCGCGGGCCAGCATCCCGACATAATCGTCCAGCACATAGGGGATCGACAGCGGCGTCGGATTGGCCGCCGTCCCGACCGGATCGCTGCCCAGAAAGACGATCGCGTCATTCCTGACCGCAGGCATATTGGCAAACAGCGGATCAGACCGGATCGCGGCGGCCAGCAGCAGCCCGCCATAGGTCACCACGATATCAACATCGTCAAAGGCGTCGATGCGTTCGGCGCTGACCTTGCCCGCGAACAGCCCGGCGGCCGAGGCATCCGTGACGCTTTGCGGCGACACCAGCCCCAGATCCTTGAAGAATTTCACCCGTGTATCATTGTCGGTGTAAAAGCTGACGGTGCTGAGGTCGGTCGTGTCCAGATGGGTCACGAACATCGCCGATTTCCCCGCCAGTTGCGGATGGCGCGACAGGGTATCAGCGATCAGCGCCTCGGTTTCCGCGATCAGCGCATCGCCCTGGGCCGCCATGCCCAGCCCCGCGCTGTTCATCCGGATCATCTGGCGCCAATCCGTGGCCCAGGCGGATTCTGGGATAGGCGATGACCGGCGCGATCTGGCTGAGCATGTCGTAATCGGCCCGGCTCAGCCCCGAATAGGCGGCAAGGATGATATCGGGCCGGGTCGCGGCCACCGCCTCGAAATCAATGCCGTCGCCTTCGTCGAACAGGACCGGGGCAGGGGCGTCCAGCTCGGCCAGACGGGCGCTGACCCAGGGCAGGATGCCATCGCCGTCGTCATCGCCGAAATTCGCCCGCGCCATGCCGACGGGGACGATGCCAAGCGCCAGCGGAACCTCGTGATTGGCCCATGCGACGGTGGCGACGCGGACGGGTTTGGCCGGGATGACCGTGGTGCCAAGCGCATGTTCGACCGTCACCGGAAAGCCCGCATCCTGCGCCAGCGCGGCGAAGGGCAGCAAAAGGAAAAGAGCGGGGATGGACGGCCGAAGGGAAAGCAGCATCTCGGCGGGTTCCTATAGTTGATGGTTTCGCTTGGCTTTCCAGCTTCGACCCGTGGCGTCAACCCCGCCAGCGCCGGGCGGGCCTGCGGGACCTGCGGTTTCCGACAGGTTTCGACAAGCGACAGCAGGAAAATACAAGACAGGGGGGCCGTTCCCCTTTAGGCAGCGCGGCAAAGGCCCCGGACCCAAGATCCGGGGCGACAGCCAGCCACGCGCCAGCCGGATATGACAGACAGGCATGTGGGAAAAATCCATGTTCAGGGACAAGACAGCCCGCCCGTTGCGGCGGTTCTTCGGTTGCGGTTCGGTATTGGCGCTGAGCGCGGCACTGGCGACGGTTTTACTGGCCACGGGGGCCGCCGCGCAGGACGGCCAGCCGGTGGTGCTGGCGCCGGTGGTGATCGACGCAAGCGTCGGTGACGATGACGCGGCGACGGTGGTGGCCACGCGCTCCAGCGCGGGCAGCAAGATGGCGGCCGAACTGCTGGACACGCCCGCATCGGTGTCGGTCATCACGGCGCGGGAAATCCAGGCGCGCAACGCCACCTCGGTCGAACAGGTGCTGGCCTATTCCGCCGGCGTGACGGCTGACTTCTACGGCTCGGACGACCGTTTCGACAATTTCAGGATCCGCGGCTTTGGCGTCTATACCTATCGCGACGGGCTGAGCCTTGGCCGCCCCTTCGGCAATATCCGCGAAGAGGTCTTTGCCTTTGAGCGGGTCGAGGTCATCCGTGGCGCGAATTCCACCACCTTCGGCATTTCCGATCCCGGCGGCATGGTGAACTATGTCACCAAACGCGCCCGCCCCGAGCGTTTTGGCGATATCCATGTCGCCGCAGGCAGCAATGACCATGCCGAGGTCGGTTTCGATTTCGGCGACCGCATCACCCCGGACGGCACGCTGTCCTATCGCCTGACCGGCAAGCTGCGTGATGCCAGCGCCGAATACGACCATTCCCGCGACGATGAAACATTCCTGATGGCGGGCGTGACGTGGCAGCCCGATGCGGCGACCAGCCTCAGCGTCACGCTGGACCATCTGAACCGCGACGGCGTGCCGGGCAGCGGCGGCCATCCGGTCGGCACGGATTTCGACCGCTCGCGCTTTTTCGGGGAACCGGATTACAACTATCGCGGCACCGACCGCACCACGCTGACCGCGATCTTCGATCACGATTTCGGCGGTGGCCTGACGGTCGGCTCGACCCTGCGCTATGCGGAATCGAAAACCGATTTCGGCTATGCCTATATCACCGGCATTTCGACCGAGGCGCCGACGACCGCGACGCGGGATTATTTCGGCAATGAAGGTTCGGCCAAGGAATTTGCCTGGGACGCGCGGCTGCAATATGACCGCCGGTTCGGCGATGTCGCCAGCCGCTCGCTGATCAGGGTCGAATATCGCGATACCACCTCGCGGACGGCGACCTGTTGGGGCAATGCCCCGGCGATCAACTGGCAAAACCCGGTTTATACCGGCCGCCCGGCATCGGTGCCGCTGCTGCGCAGTTCGATCAGCGATCAGGAAACCAAAGCGGTCTATCTGCAACAGGAACTGAGCTTTGCCGATCGCTATATCCTGACGGCCGGGCTGCGCCGCGACTGGCTGGACATCACCCAGACCGACCGCCTGAGCGGCGTCGCGGAAAGCGGCGAGGTCAGTGAAACCACGGGCCGCGTCGCCCTGACCTACAAGGCGACGCCGGAGCTGTCGGTCTATGGCAGCTATGCTGGAATCGGTCGTGCCGGCATCGCTGACCGTCGAACCCGAACGCGGCGAGCAGTTCGAACTGGGCCTGAAATACCAGCCCGCCGGGTCGCGGACGCTGGTGTCGGCGGCGCTCTATGACCTGACCAAGAACAACATCACCCGCACCGATCCGATCACCAACCAGCCCGAAACCATCGGTGAAATCCGCGCGCGCGGTTTCGATATCGAAGCCAAGGCCGAGTTGAACCCCCATTTCACCCTGACCGCCGCCTATTCCTATATCGACAGCGAAATCACCGAAAACGGCACCAGCGGCAATGTCGGCAACCGGCTGTCATTCGTGCCCGAACATATGGGCTCGGTCTGGGTCGGCTATGCGACGCAGGGCACTGGGGGATGCGGGCGATCTGGTCGTTTCGCTTGGCGCGCGTTACGAAGGCGGGTATTTCTTTAACGATACCAATACGATGGAAAACGGCGGCCATGTCACCTACGATGCAGCCGTCAGCTATCAGGTGCTGGACAATACCAGCGTCGCGGTGAATGTGTCGAACCTGTTTGACAAGAAATACATCGCCTATGGCGGCTTTGGCGCCGATTTCTACAATCCGGGCCGCGAAATCACCGCGACCCTGCGCCGGACCTGGTAGGGCCTAGCCGTGCAGGCCCCGCCGCATCCGTCGCCAGGCGCCGGGCGTTTCGCCCGCGACCTGGCGAAAGGCGCAGGCCAGGTGGGCCTGATCGGAAAAGCCCAGATGCGCCGCGATGCCGGCCACGCTCTGGATCGGTGTCGGTCAGCACCTGGCAGGCCGCGTCGATGCGGTGGTCCTTTCAACTGCCATCGCGGGGGCGTGGTGCCGGTGGTGCGTTTGAAGGCATGGGAAAGCCAGGCTTTCGGACAGGCCGACGGCTTCGGCCATTTCGGCGAAGGCTCATGCTGCCGCCCGCCACCCCCGCGCAGCCGCGGCGGCCAGCCGGTCCATCTGTAGCTGCGTCAGCGCCCCGGACACCGGCGCATCGGCGGCGGACACATCCAGCAGGCAGGCGACGATGCTGCCGACCAGATGTTCCGCATAGACTGGATGTTTCGCCCGGGCGCTGGCGATTTCACCGGCCAAGAGCAGGGCGAGGGACTGGACCGGCTGGCCGCGCGGCTGCGCAGGGGTGGCGGGCAGCAGCTGAGCCTTGCCGGAAATGGCCGAAGCCGTCGGCCTGTCCGAAAGCCTGGTTTTCCCATGCCTTCAAACGCACCACCGGCACCACGCCCCTGCAGATAGCAGTTGAAAGGACCACCGCATCGACATGGCCGCGCCAGGTGCTGACCGACACCGATCCAGAGCGTGGCCGGCATCGCGGCGCATCTGGGCTTTTCCGATCAGGCCCACCTGGCCCGCGCCTTTCGCCAGGTCGCGGGCGAAACGCCCGGCGCACGGCGACGGATGCGGCGGGGCCTGCACGGCTAGGCCCTGCGAGGTCCGGCGCCAGGGTCGCGGTGATTTCGCCGGCCCGGATTGTAGAAATCGGCGCCAAAGCCGCCGCAGGACGATGTATTTCCTTGTCCAAACGGGTTCGACAGCATTCACCGCGACGCTGGTATTGTCCAGCACCTGATAGCTGACGGCTGCATCGTGGGTGACATGGCCGCCGTTTTCCATCGTATTGGTATCGTTAAAGAAATACCCGCGCTTCGTAACGCCAGCGCCGTAGAGGCAGACCAGATCGCCCGCATCCCCCGTGCCCTGCGTCGCATAGCTGACCCAGACCGAGCCCATATGTTCGGGCGCGAATGACAGCCGGTTGCCGACGGTGCCGCTGGTGCCGTTTTTCGGTGATTTCGCTGTCGATATAGGAATAGGCGGCGGTCAGGGTGAAGCGGGGGTTCAACTCGGCCTTGGCTTCGGTATCGAAACCGCGCGCGCGGATTTCACCGATGGTTTCGGGCTGGTTGGTGATCGGATGCCCGGTGCGGGTGATGTTGATGCTTGCAGATCGGGTCATAGAGCGCCGCACGACACCAGCGTCCGCGACCGGCGGGCTGGTATTTCAGGCCCAGTTCGAACTGCTCGCCGCGTTCGGGTTCGACGGTCAGCGATGCCGGCACGACCGATTCGCACCGCCATAGCTGCCGCCGGGCCGACAGTTCCGGCGTCGCCCTTGTAGGGTCAGCAGGGCGACGCGGCCGCAGTGGTTCCGCTGGCCTCGCCGCTTTCCGCGACGCCGCTCAGGCGGTCGGTCTGGGTGATGTCCAGCCAGTCATGGCGCAGCCCGGCCGTCAGGATATGGCGATCGGCAAAGCTCAGTTCCTGTTGCAGGTAGACCGCTTTGGTTTCCTGATCGCTGATCGAACTGCGCAGCAGCGGCACCGATGCCGGGCGGCCGGTATAAACCGGGTTTTGCCAGTTGATCGCCGGGCGCACTTGCCCCAATAGGTCTGCCGTCCGCGGTGGTGTGCGCACGATGTTCGACCCCGATCAGCGGGCGGCTGGCGACATCCATCCCACGAACCGGCGATCATGTGCAGCGCCTCGACAATTCATTGACCTTCGTGCCGAATGGCGCGTCGTCAGCACTCATTGATGATCCGACATGGCAGAGATGCTGTTCACGCGTAGCGCGACCGTTACCGCCGGAATCGCCCGGTCAGCGTGTCGATGCCATCGACCTACCTGGCGGCGGTCAGCGTATATGCAGATGGCCGCCGCTGCCCGGCTGTCGCAGATGAAGCGTGACGCTGAGCTGTCGCCGCATCGAACTGCCCGCGCCCGCCATCGAATGTTTCATCGTCGCGGGAATGTCATTCGGCGCTGGCATCACGCAGCTTACTGTCAGAGCGATAAGAACAGCGTGCGCCAGTGATATCAGAATCAGAGACCGACCTCGGCATGGTCACGCGAAGCGACATGGATATCGCCAAAACATGTTTGTGACATATTAAAACCTGCCGCCGGGATCGAATCGCGCCGCAGTTAATCAGCCACTCAAAGGCAAAGTTCTCTTCGCGGAATACCGGAGAGCGGCAAAGATATTCGATATAGACGTAGAAACCGCGGATCCTGAGTATCGAGACGGTCGTCAAACGTAAATCAGCCGTCGCGCCGTAAATCGACCAGCACTATTCGACCAGTGGCGATTGCGCGCACAATTTCCAGCCGTGACCGACACCGATGCCCAGGCGACAATCAACAGTTCGGCCGCCATCTTTACCCGCGCACTGGAAGCGCAGTAACCTACCCTGCATCGCCGCGTCATCATCACCGGCAGCTGCGTCAGCGCCAGCACCCGGCTGGCAAATCTGCGCGGCTACGTGGCAATAAAACCGTCGCCGATACTGCGCTCAACGCCAATGCGGAACCTCAACCGAAGGGCCGTGGGCTGTCTTGTCACAGACATGGACATGCCTGATACTGTCATATCCGGCTGGCGCGTATCGCCGGGTCGGTCAGGCGCTGCCTGCCTAAGGGGCGGTATCTTCGCTGTCAGCCTGTCGGCTTCTGCAGGTCCCAGCCCCGCCCGGCGATTGACCTGCGATCAAGCTGGAAGGCAAGCCGAACGCAGAACCGCCGAGTGCTGCTTTCCACTCAGCCGTCCATCCGCTCTTTCACTTTGCCTTTGCCCTTCGCCGCGCTGGCGCAGGATTGCAGACTCCGGCGTCAATGCGCTTGGCGCCATCCCGATATAAATCCGCGCCACCGTCGCATGGGCCAATCGCGAGGTTCCGCTTGGCGCTGAGCATCGTCCCCGTCGGCGCCATGGCGCAGGCGAATTTCGGCGGTGACGGCGATATCCTGCCCTGGAGTCAGCCCGTCTGGCAGGCTGAACGCCTTGGTCTGTTCGACGAAGACGTAACGTATTCGGGCAGTGGCTTTGACCCGGCCCGATCGCCGCGCTGTCAGGCTGACCAGGCCGACCACGGTATGCTCAGCCAGATCGCGCCGGTCATCGCCAATGTTGCAGATCCCGGATGGGCACAGCGCTGGCGTAACGTCTTCCAGGCTCACTTCAGGCGCGTCAGCGATACTATCCGCAACTGGCAATCGGCGTCATTCATGGTATCCACCGTTTGACCGACCTCGGCACCGTCAGCACCATGACAATTCTTGCGTCGAAACATCGCGAATGCCTCGGCCTGTATTCGCAGACGCCGAACGCATCGGCGCAGTTTGATGTTGATATCGTGACTATGGCGGAAAGCAGCTGCGTCAGCAGCATCACCACATCACTGTACCGGTATGCATTCCCTTGGCTGACGCGATCTTTCTGGGCAACTGATCCGGTCAGGACGACGGCAATCCGACGCCGCTGTCGATGCGCAATGTGCTGGTTATGTCGGGATGCTGGCAACGGCAGCGCAATTACTGCCTGCGTCTGCCCTGCCCGCGCTGATCGATGCGCAGCTCTGGCGGCTGCAGCAATATGCTGTGCTTGCATCGATGAGTTTCGGCGCGCGGCGAACTGGCCGATCTCTGGAAGCGGCGCTGCGAGTGAAACCGCCAGGTGAAATCGCGCGGGCTATCTCCACGCGCATTCCGCGCGCCTGTAACGGCAGCGGGCAGCCGATATCAGGGCGCGATCATGCGAGTGACGCGTAGGGTAATGGGCGCATCGCTGGCGTGATCGAAGGTCGCGTATTTCAACCGATCTATATCGCGATCCGTGGCGCTGGGCTGTACAGCAGACTCGTCAACACCATCGGCACTGGGCTGTTTGCCGAAAACGAGCTATTGCTGGTGCGCTATCACGCTGTCGCTGGTATTCTGATGAGTACTACTACATCCGCAACTGTCGCGGGCGGCATCAGTGCAACCCGGACGGCGCGACGCATTCCGGCTGGATCTGGCCAGTCCCTGCCGCCAGCGGCGAACGCTGGCCATGATATCCGCGCGGCAACCCGGCGGCGGATGGCGGAATCTGGGCGAGCGCACCGCGCGCCACCGCCGCATCAACCTCCTGGGGCGAACCACCGCCGTCTGCCATTTCTCAACTCGTCGGTGATGCCCTCGCATCTGGCACCATGGCCTACTGTCGGCATCGACCATCGCTGGCTCTTGCTCGCGTAACGGTCTTTGCTGATGGGCGCCGATGTTCTGGGCCGGAGTCGCGGCCGTCGAATCGACATTGAACATCGTCGTGGCCTTCTGGAAGCGTAAAGTTCTATCTGGATCGTCCGCCGCCAGAACTGCGGGCCTGTGATATGACTAACTCACGATGTATTATTCCCGCCGCAGCCACGCGCGCCGCTATCACCGAAGGTCATCGCCGGAACAACCCGCTGCACTGCGCGCATGCGCTGGCGCTGGAAATCAGCTCCCGCCGCTGGATGTCGCGCAGTACTGGCGGGTATGAGCGCGGGCAATTGCCTGCCATTGCTAGTCGACTGGGCGACGGTACTGCGCAGCCTGCAATGCCAGCATCATCGGCATCCCGAATTCCGGCGCCAGCGCGGCAAACGTTTGCGGTGAAATCAGTATCATGAACCCCGTCATGTCAATCACTGACCGGCGAGCTAACTCGCCTTTAGCGCAATCTGGCTGCTGGTAACCGATCCCTTGTCAGTATCGACATGGCCGCGACAACTTCATCGCCTATATTTGTCAGCACGCCCCGGCAGGACCTGCTGGAAGACGATGCGCTGGCTGTCGGATCGGTCAACAGCCCTGGCGCGCTGCCCGTGGCGCTCAGGCCGGGATGTATGGCGCAGCCGCGATGCAGACGCTGAGCTGGGCGAGGATACCGCCGCCGCCTTTATAACGCCCACGCAGGCGAGCTGCGCCCGGTCGGCATGATCATCGCCGTGGCTATGTGACTACTGTCATAGCTTTCTGTCGGGCCCCATCTGACCGATGCTGTCCCCCGCCGCGCTGGCATATCTACTGGCTGGTCGGCGACTATTGCGGCCGATTCCTGCTGCCCGGCGCGAAATCCGGTTGTCGGCATCGTCACGGGCGCCTGGGCGCGCCTACCTGATCTATCTCATCCGGCTGGTGAACAGGCCGGGCTCGTGCCATCAGCCTGCGCCGGCTTTCGGCGAATTACGGCGATCTCGGGTCTGGATCTGGACATCCTGCCGGGTAGATCCTCGGGCTGATGCGGGCGTCGACGCTACATGTCGCGTATTGCGCCAGGCGAGATGACAGCAGTCATAAATGCGCAGCGCACGCTCTGGCCCGCCAGCCTGCTGATCGCCGTCGCGAAGATCACGATATCCGATCACCATGATTTTCACCCGCATCACGGCGGCGCTATCGCGCTGGACGCCACCCGCAGCCGACGAGGCCGTGGCCGAGGCGGAGCAGGCGCCGGTTGATGAGCTGTCGAGCAGCCGGCGCAGCGCGTCTGGGTCGCGGCCTGTGGCCACCCGCCTGCTGCTGGACGAGGCCGACGGCCAGGCTCTGGACATCACCCATCAGGTCGAGGTTCGAGACCATGCCGCGACCCTGAAGCGCCGCGCGCAATGGCTCCTCGTGATGGTGCTGCATGACCTGGTCTGGCGGCGCGCTATGCCGACCGGCTGATCGTCATGGCTGCGGGCCAGATCGAGGGCTGCGGGCACCGCCGAGGAGACCTGACCCGGGACGAAGCTGCGCGCGTCTGGAACTGGACAGCCGGATCATCACCGATCCGGCCTCTGGCCGCGATCATGCTGCCGATCGGGCGGCACCGGATGGCGGGCGGGACGGGGTGGCCTGCCCCGCCATCGACGCGATCCGTTATCGTCGTGGCCAGCAGGCGGTCGGCGACCCTGCGCTGAGCGCCCACGATCCGTTGGGCGGGCTGCGGCGGGTTCGGCCCGCTACCCTGCCCCATCTGCGGAACCAGTTGTATCCCGGCCTGCGATGCCGCCTTGCGGTCAAAGGTATAGGTCGCGCGTGCCAGCATCACGGGCGGCCAGCGCGATCATCTGATCGGAAAAGCCAGCCCGCCCTGCCGGTAACGCTCGACCGCCAGCCCCACGCGGTCGGGGTTTCCACGACGATTTCCCGCGCCGCCAGCAAGCCGTCCAGCGCGGCGGCGATATCGCGGCGCGGCTGGCCATAGAGCGCGTTCCAGCACCCAGACCAGTTCCACCACATCACCTCAGGTGCTGTCACACGAGTATGAAGTCGTTCTTCTTCCTGCTCTTC
>NZ_JARJHL010000002.1 GCF_029309835.1 Paracoccus sp. DMF-8
GCCGTCATGTTGGGCGGCGGATAATAGATGTCGCCGCCGTCACGTGGATTCTGGTCCTCGAGCGCGCGGATCTCGTTGGGGCTCCACACACCCCATTGCAGACCCTTCACATAGGCCTCCCAGCGGGCCCGGATGTCGCCCTTGACGAGGGCTGCGCGGTTGAAACGGGCATAGAGCAGATCATCCGCGCCGATCAGGTCGCGGTCGATCGCCTCCTCCCACATGGTCAGGTGATCCTCGAGCGTATAGGCCACGAAGCCGATCGACTGCTGCTCGATGCCGGTGCCCCAGCTGGTGGACTTCTCGGTATCGCCGATCATGTGCGGCGGCACCCCGAAGAACATGGCGATGTCGGTGCGGCTGAACTTTCTGCTCTCGATCCATTGCGCATCCTCGGCGGTCATCGCGATGCGGGCGTAATCCATACCTTCCTCAAGGATGAGGTGCTTGCCTTCCTGGTCACCGCCGGCTCGGAATGCCTCGAGCCCGGCCTTGAGATTGGCCACCGCCTCGGGTCCGAGCTTCTGCGGGTGCCTGAGCACGCCCGAGACCCGGGCGCCATTGCGGAAGGTGGTGGCGCCATGATCCTCCATTGCCAGCGCCAGCCCGATGGTCTCGCGGGCATAGGCGATGGGTGAGACCCCTCGCACCCCATCCAGTGTCAGCCCGACCAGATGCAGCACCTCGTCCTGCGCCAGCCGCAGACGCCTTCCATCGGGGCGGGTATAGAGAAAGCTCAGCGCCAGGTCCTTGTCCTGCACCACCTCGACCCGATCCGGATGCAGCGGGATCAGCGCCTGCACCGAACCGCGGGAGCGGACGATCATGGCATAGGCATTGCCGCGCAAGAGCAGATGCGCCTGCAGCATCCGGCGGAACTGCGATGGCGTTTGCCAGCGATTGGGCCTTCGCCGCAGCAGCTGCCAGATCGGGGCATCCGAGGCATCCTCGCGGGTCCGGGCATCGACCCGGCGCTTGATATGCAAGGGCAGCGTTGCCACCGCGCCGGAAATGATCCGCACGCAGGCATAGACTGCCGCCACCCGCATGGCGCTGTCCGGCGTCACCGCCATGCCGGAGCCGCTGACCGCCCCGGCCCTCAGCGCTGCGTCCAGCTCGCCAGCGGAGGTGATGACCAGCCCGCCACCCGCCTCCTGGACGGACGCGCGCGGTGATGGGGCGTGCGGAGGCGAGGCCGCAGGCGGGGCGCCTGCAAACCAGCGGGACCAGAAGGACATGGGCATTCTTTCCGTAAGACGGGTAGCCTACAGCACCAGGATGCTGCGGCTGTCATAGACCGAGCGGCCGGCATTGACGTCGCGCAGGAGCGCCCGGCCGAGGGCGTTGCAGATCGCGACAATGCCGTCGATGCGGTCCGAGGAGCGTTCCTTGTCCGGCTTGATATTGCCGGCCGGATCATGGCGCACGGCGACATTCGAGGCATTCCAGCGCAGCACCGGATGGCCGCCATGCCAAAGCATGCGCGAGACCGAGAGCCGCTCCAGTTCCGCCGTCGGTGCCGCCATGCTCAAAAAGCCCTGCCCAAATTGCACGAGGTTCAGCCCCTCATCCTGTAGATGCTGGACGATCTCACCGGCGAAGGTGCGGTCGTAAGAGAGCTCGCGCAGATCGTAGCGCCCCGCGAGTGCGATGATCTCCGCCTCGATGAAGCCAAAATCGGTGGCATTGCCGGGGGTGGCCACAAGGAAGCCCTGGTTGCGCCAGGTATCGTAGGGCACCCGGTCGCGCTTGCCGCGGCGCAGGATGTCCTCCTCCGGCACCCAGAAACGGGGCAGCACGATCCATTTCTCGGCGAGAACGCCGAGCGCAGGATCCAGCGTCGGCGGAAACAGCAGCACGAATGCCGAGAGATCGTTGACCCGGGCCAGGTCCAGCCCGCCATAGCACTCCCGGCCCAACAGCTTTTGTTCCAGATCATCCAGCCCGACGCGGATATCTCGCCAATCAGCCCCGTCACCCGGCCCGCCCTCGGCCCAGACGCCCATGTCGAGCCAGCGGGTGACCTGTTCGGTCCATTCATTCAGCCGCAGCCGCCGGATGGCGTTCTGCTGCGCCGGCATCTCGCGAGCCTCGTCGATCTGGCGCTTCAGGTCGTCCGGCTTCACCGTCACGCCAAGACTCGGATTGGCCTTCACCCAGACCGCAGGATCAGTCCAGTCATCGCCCGCGTCGATGGTGGCGATATAGGCAAACCAGCTATCGGCCGTCTCATGCGGCACAGACCCTTCCAGCGCCTTGACCGAGAACTCGTGATGCTGGCGACAGACCGAATGGCGGTCATGGCCGGCGGTGGTGATCTCGACGATCAGCGGCTGGCGCCGGGCACCGGTGGCGGTGTTGAGCTTCTGGATGATCTCCGGTCCGGGATGTTCATGCACCTCGTCCACGGCGGCCAGATGCACGTTGAGCCCGTCCATCTTGCTGGCATCGGCCGAGAGCGGCCGGAACCACGACGCGGTGGGCAGCACCGCGAGGTTGTTCACGGTGCGCGTCACCCGCGCTGCCAGCGCCGGGCTGGAAGCGACCATGCGCTCGGCCTCGCCGAACACGATGCGCGCCTGATCGCGAGTGGTGGCCGCGGCATAGACATGCGCGCCGGCCTCGCCATCGGCGATCAGCGCGTAGAGCGCGATGCCTGCGAGCAGCGCGGATTTGCCATTCTTGCGCGCCACCTCGACGTAAGCTGTGCGGAACCGCCTGAGTCCATCGGCGCGTTTCCAGCCAAAGACGGATCCGACCGCGAAGGCCTGCCACGGCTGCAGCACAAAGGGCTGGCCGGCCCATTCCCCGGTCGAGTGCCGCAGGTGGCCGAAAAACTCGATCGCGTGCAGCGCGGCGGCGCGGTCCCAGGAGAGGCCACGGGTCTTGCCGGTCTTCAGGTCCTCCAGATGCCGTGCGCAGGCCAGCTTCACCAGCCGGCCCGCGGTGATCTTGCCGCCGGTGACTGCCTTTGCATAGGCGGTGACCGGGCATGCCGGTGCCTTTCGCCCCGCACCGGATTTACGCGCTGCTGCCACGGTTCAGATAATCCTCGAACGGGTCGCGGGTGTCAGTCGGTTCAGCCATGCGCACCCGGGTGCGACTAGATGGCGTCATCCCGAACTCACTCTCGATCTGGCCCATCTGCGCGAGGCATTTATTGGCCACGGCCAGGAACGGGTTCTGGATGATATTGCCGCCCACGGTCTTCACCACCGGCCCGCGGCGCTTGACCTCGGCCTCCGCCTCGAGCCAGCGGCGCCAGATCACCACGTAACGGGCCAGCGCGCCGACATCGAGTTCGGTCATCACCCCATGCCGGGCCAGCAGCTCGGCCATCTCGGTGAACTTCGCCGCCGCTCGCTCATCAAGGTGGTCGGGCGGCGGCGGCGTTGTCACCACCGGCTTCGGCTCGTCGGGGTTCATCCGATGCGGCCGGGCTGTGCCCTTGACCAGTTTGAGCTGCGTCGGCAGCGGCTTGCGACCCGCCATGACCCTTGTCCTTTCCGGCTGTTCTCCTCCCGCAATGCTGATGAATCGGGCTTATCCCCGAGAGTCGGACTCGTGCTCACCGCCACCGACCCGCATAGCCTCGAACACCCGCCGCAAGGCGAAGGAACGCACTATCGATACGATGGTAAAAATCCCGCCCATCGCCATGTTCTGCGTCAGCGTGACGTGCAGCCCGAAGAACGGGAAGATCAGGATCTGCGTGGCGACGGCAACGCCATATCCGACGATGACATTGGCGATGGACTCGACCAGCGACATGAGGCGTGATTGTTTCATGCTGCCTTGCTCCGGCGGCGCTTGCGGGGGGCGGCGTCACCCTTAGCGTCGTCATCCGCTTTCTCGGCCCCGGCATCATCGCCCAACCGCTCCGCCTTCACCTCGGCAAACGTCCGGCCGTCTCTGTCGAGGATCGCATCCTTGCCAGTTTCCACCTGCCAGCGCTCGACGGCGACATCGACATAGGCCGGGCTGATTTCCATGGCATTGACGCGCCTTCCATTTGCTTCGCCCGCCATGATCTGCGAGCCGGAGCCGCAGAACGGCTCGTAGCAGAGGCCGCCACGGGCGACATGCTGGCGCATCGGGATCCCGAAGGCGTCGAGCGGCTTCGGCGTCGGGTGGTCGGGCCGGTCATCCTTGGCGAAGCTCGGCATCTCCCAGGTCGAGGGCAGCGTCTGCTCGGCGACCTTCGGCGGGCGGTTCGGGCGGCGCCAGCCCATGAAGCAGGGCTCGTGCTTCCAGAGGTAATGCGATCGGGTCAGCACCCCACGGTCCTTCACCCAGATGATCTGCTGATGCACGAAGGCGCCGGCCTTCTCCCAGCACTCCTCGAGCATCGCCTGACGGCGCGAGGCGTGCCAGCAATACCAAGCCGCATCCTCGGTGATCGCCTCCGCCACCGCGGCGGCGATGAAGCCGTCGTAGAGTTCTGCGCCTTGGCTGCTGTCATCCCAGGTCGTGCCGTAGGACTGGCTCCAGTCCTTGTTGCGGGTTGGGTGGTTCGAGCCATCGTAATCGACCAGATAGGGCGGATCGGTCGCAAACAGCACGGCCCGCTCGCCGTTCATCAGCCGGCGCACATCGTCGTGGGATGTGCTGTCACCGCAGAGCAGCCGGTGGGTGCCGAGGATCCACAGATCGCCGGTACACGAGGCCGGGCGACGCGGAGGCTCGGGGATAATGACGGGTGGCGTCGACGTCTCGTCCTCCGCTTCCGCGCCGGCCAGCAGTCGGTCCAGTTCGCCGTCCTCAAAGCCCATGATCCCGAGATCGAAACCAGCCTCCTTCAGATCGCTCAGTTCCAGCGCCAGCAGCGCCTCGTCCCAGCCCGCATTCAGCGCGATGCGGTTGTCGGCCAGCACCAGCGCCCGGTGCTGGCTGTCGCTGAGGCCGGTCAGGGTGATCGTCGGCACGGTCTCCATCCCCAGCAGCCGCGCCGCCAGCACCCGCCCGTGACCGGCGATCAGCGTGCCGTCCTCGGCGATCAGCACCGGGTTCACGAAGCCGAACTCGCGGATCGAGCCGGCGATCTCGGCCACCTGCGCCTCGGAGTGAGTACGGGCATTCCGCGCGTAGGGCACCAGGCTGTCGAGGGGCCGATAGGCGACGGCGAGTTCACGATCGAGCATGGAATAGTTCCTTCGGATCGGGGGCTACCCCCCCCTTCGCCATTTTGGCCATGGATGCAGAAAGCTTGGCGCCTGGTCCTGGCGTCGAACGTTCCAGAGATCTGACCTCCCCCGGGGTGGCTTGGGGCTCGGTTCAGCGGCGCGGATTGCCGAAGCCGCCGTCCTCGCGCGCGGTCTTGCGGCTGTGGCAGCTTGCGCAGAGCGCCTGCCAACCGTCCGGGTCCCAGAACCGACCCGTATCGCCGCGATGGGGGATGATGTGATCGACGGTATTGGCCGCGCTCACCAACCCCTGTCGCTGGCATTCCTGGCAGAGCGGGTGGCGGGCGAGGAACATCCGCCGCGCGTGCTGCCAGCGAGCGGATTTGTAGAGCGCCCGGATGGCGGGGTCGCGTTTGCGGTCGGCGTCGCGATCGGCCTCACGCTTGTCACGCGTCCCCACCGGGCGATGGATGGGCGGGCGCACAGGCATGGGATGCCCTCGCAAGTCGGATGAAACGGGGAGGAAACGACCGGTGGCGCTCCGAGGCGCTCTTCTCCCGATCATATCCTGTTTATAGCACCGGCATGTTGCAGATGTCGAAGGAAAAAGTGTTGCAACACATTGGAGTCACTGCGCATTCAGGCGCGCGGCGATCTTGGTCAGCGCCAGCTGCCAGCGCCGCCACGCGGTCGTGCGGTCGCACCCCAGCTCGCCGCTGATCTGCTTCCACGGCACGCGGGCCGCGCGCGACCAGACCAATTTGCGCTCCGCCTCCTCGATCCAGAGCACCCAGTCGAAGGTCTGCTCAAGCCGGGTGATCGCGGCGGCCGAGGGCCAGACGCGCATCGGCTGCGGTTCCATCGCCGCAATCTCGCGCTGACTGCGCAGGGCCTGTGGCCAGGCGCTGAAATAACCCTGCACCTTGACCGGCGGCAGCTTGCGCAGGGTGCGGAACGCCTCGGCGAATTGGTCGGCAACATCGTCCGCGGTCCAGTCCCGATCAGCCATGGCCACGCCCTCCCTCGCCGGCGCGGGGGCCGTAGAGCTTGCGACCCAGTTGCGCGATCATCTCGCGCTCGGGCCAGGTCAGCCGCGGGTCGTCCACGCTGACCGCCAGCAGACCCATCTCCTGCCAGCCATCACGCTTGACCTCATCGGGGCTGCGCCGCGTGCCGCCGTAGCCGGGGGGCGTGTAACGCATCGTCGTCAGTTTCATTCGGGCCATCGTCATCTCCTGTCGTTCTGGCCGCAGTGGTCGGGGGAGGCAGAGACGAAAGAGAACGGCGGACCGCGGGCACGGACGTCACGGATGGGGGGCTCGGCCCCGAGGCCGGCCCTCCCATACGTAGTATGGGGGGTCCCGTTGTTCGTCCTCAAAAGCAAGTAAGTCTCTGTAGTAAAACGGGAAAAGAGGACGAACAGAGGTCGAACAAGAGGACGAACATGTTCGTCCTCGTCCTGCCATAATACATTGATTTTGCAGGATTGAGGACGAACAACGGGGGAGGACGAACATGTTTGTCCTGAGGTCGAACAAGAAATCCGGCAGGACGAACAACCGCGGTCGAGGACGATTTCACGCATGGTCGTCCTCCGGATCGGGCCAGTTGCAGGGGTCATCCAGCTCCATGCAGAGGCCGTTGGCGGGCGACTTGTAGTGGCTGGCAACGACCGGTTTGCCGGTCGACAGCACCTCGCCGGACTCCGGATCGACCTGCGCCTCGCTGCCGAACACCATATCGCCCTCGTCGAGATCGACGACCAGTGCCTGCATCTGGACGACATGCTCGGCGCGGGCTTCGCCACGCTGCGCCACCGTGCCGGGGATGACATAGATGGCTCGGCCGATGGGCGCGGCAGCCTCGGCACAGCCCGCGATGGTCGCGGCCGCACCCCCATCGGCCGGCAACCAGCGCAGATCACTCGGCGAGGGCGGCGTCACGCCCTTATCGGGCAGGCCGCGCAAGGGGATCAGCCCGTCGCACCAGGAGAAGACGACATCGAGAAACAGCGCGATCTGCGCCGGATCGACCGCCGGCACGCTCATTGTAGCCGCCCTTCGCCGGGCTCCAGATCGGCGGGCTGGATATAGACCGCGAAGAGGTCCTCGCCATCCTCATGCTGGCCGGCTGCTTCGAAGAAGTAATACCGATCTGGCATCACCAGCTCGGTCAGCTCCCAGCGGCGATAATAGCCGGGAAGGCGCTTCAGGAGATCAGGCGGCGGAATGGGCGGCAGTGTCATCGATCGGGCTCGTGAACAGGGGCTTCACCTGTTTAAAAGCCAATCCCGAAGGCCGATCGGGACATTGAAGTCGCGATCAAATATGATATCTATAAATAAAATTGATATCGAGCGAGCTTCATCATGGCCCAGATCGTCGTACGCCAGATCCCGGAAGAGGTGCATCGCGCGCTGAAGGCGCAGGCCGCCGCGCATGGTCGCAGCGCCGAGGCCGAGTTGCGCGAGATCATTGCCCGCGCGGTGCTGCCGCAGTCGCGCCCGCGCGCGGGTGATCTGATGCGCAGTATCTGGTCCGGCGCCGAGACGGACGACCTTTCGGTCGAACGCGACCGGACGCCCGCGAAGCCGGCCGGTTTCGAATGATCATCCTCGACACCAATGTCGTCTCGGAGACGATGAAGCCGGCGCCAGAGCCGCGGGTGATCGACTGGCTCAACCGGCAAGAGCTGACCACCCTGCACCTGACCACCATCAGCCTGGCCGAGTTGCGGTTCGGCATTGCATGCCTGGACGCTGGGCGGCGTCGGGACGATCTTGACGCGCGGCTCGAGCAGATGCTGGCCGAGGTATTTCCGGCACGTATCCTGTCGTTCGACGAGGCCGCTGCCAGTGCCTTCGGAGTATTGATGGCAACGGCGCGCCGGCAGGGACAGGCCGTGAGTTTTGCCGATGGCGCGATTGCTGCCATTGCCGCGGCACAGGGCTATCCCGTCGCCAGCCGCGACACCGCGCCCTTCGCCGCCATGGGCGTGGAGGTGGTGGATCCGTGGCACGAGGCGGCTCAAGGCCGGTAATGGCCTCGCAGGCGCGCAGCGGCGCGTTGATAACGTTTCCGCGCCGCCCCATCGGACAGGCCGAGCACCATACCCATTTCGATCTGGCTGGCACCGTCCACCGCGACGCCAAGGACCAGATCGGCATCTGACCCGATTACCGCCGACAGATCAGCACGCAATTCCGCCCGCATCCGGGCCCGATCCGCCCATGACGGCGGCGCGGCAATCCAGTCGGGTTCTACCTCCGCGCAAGATTGCTGGCGGTCGATCTCGCGTCGATGGGCGCGCAACAGATCGCGTTCGGTGTTCATCAGCACGGTGGCGGCGATATTGGTGACTCGACCGAGATCAAGGGTCCGGATGATTTCCGTGCTGCGGGCCAGGAGGTCGGAGCTGATCTCGTCAGCAGTGCCGACACGACGACGCAGGCAGCGGTTGCGGATCGCATCGAGCCCCGGCCACAGGGAAAGCAGCATGACGTGCAGGGCCAATCCCGCGGGACGATCGCGGCCTTGTGACCTGCGCACGAGGGCGGCGAGAATGGCGTTTCGCTCGTCGAAAGCGAGATGCCCATGATGCAGGGCGCCGAGCAGTCCGACGATGTCAGCGTAAGGCCGAAGCGACGGTTCGGCCGACCGGACGGCACGATAATCGCGTTGAGATTGCAGGGTCGACGACGAACGGGCGAGATCCTCGCGGATCGCGAACCAGGAGAAAGACACGGGACGCCAGCCTTCCGGCCGGGCGTCCAGCGCCTCTCTCGGGCCTCAGGGCGTCATGCGCCTCTGATGATCGGGAAATCGGGTGGAACGGCGCGGCTTAGCGCGCCGCACCAGTGGCTTGGTTCAGGGTGCCGCAGCGGCGGCAGGTCGCCGTCGCCGGGAAGCTGACGAGGTATTCGTGACCGCGCGCGAAGCTCACATGCATCAGCCCGTCACGGTGGATGCCAAGCAGTGCGCCGCAGCGGCAGCAACGCCAGTCATTTCCGGACCTGCGGGGCGTACGGTCCAGGGTGCGGCGCACTGCCGGGAGGTGGGAGATTTGGTTCGGCATTTGGAATGCTCCTTCGTTGATGGAGCACCTCAAATGAAGCAGAGAATCGGAGTTAGTCAGACCCCCCGAACGGAGTTGGAACGGAGTTGGCGGTCAGGTCGCGATTTCCCACAAGCCGCGTTTGGGCGAGCGCAGGAAGTCGGCCTTCAGCTTGCTCCACAAGGACTGACCAAAGATGTTGCCGAGTGATTGGTTGCCAATGCCAGCAACCATGTCGTCTGTTTTCATGGGTGTCGGATACGCCTGCACCAGACGATCGATGACCATCACACGCTGGGCACCGACGATATCGATAGTGCCTTTTCCGGGGACACTCAGCACACCGGCGCCGTTGCCCGACTTGTGAAACTCCACGGCAGCGCCACCTTGGGCCAGAGATCGGTTCCGACGAAACGCCGATATGAGGCTCGTCATGTCTACGGCAATTTCGGTTGCCTCCAGCAGGATATGGTCGGCAAGTCTCGCGAGCACATTTGCTGCCACGCAGGAGCCGGCGGCGTCCCCCGCCTGCAGGACGAGCCCGATCCCCTGCTTGTCCCGCGCGCGAAGCTCGGTATCGATGGCGGCGCGGACCCGCTCGTCCTCGAGTCTGCGGGCGAGATAGAGCGGCACGTCACTTCCGTCGATTTCGAGATCGCCGAGCGCGATGAGGTCGGGCCGGATGTTCTCCATCGCTGCGATGTCCAGCGCCTTGCCAAGCTGCTCGCGCAGGTGGCTGGCGACCCAACCGTCTCGGATCCGATAGACACGGTAGCGCTCCGGCAGCGCGGCCGACGATGACTGGCCATCGGTCGAGTATAGCTCGAGTCCCTCAGGACGCTCCACGACCTTTGCCACATGTTCCGCAAAATCGTCTTCATCGTCGATCAGGTCGTCACCCTCCCAACCTGAGGGGACCAGGAACCCGAGATCGAGCAGGGTTTTGACGTCTACCCCCCGCTCGTGAAGCCAGGCACCGTTTATGCGGTCAGACCCCAGGTTCCACAAAGCCAGCAACGCAGGCAGCACCGCCATGCTCTCTCTGGGCGTCGGTGCGCGACCATCACGCAATATGCCCCAGTGGCGGAGCAAGCGGTGACCGAGGACGCGCTCGAACGGATCATGCAGGCTCAGCAGGCTCGTAGTGTTTCGATCCGTCAGGGTGAAGTCCAGCGTACGCTCGCCGTCCACGCCCCCCCGCCGGTACTGAACAGCGATTTCCACGAACCGGATCGCGAGAGCATTGCGAAATATCCTCTCAAGTCCCGGCTGATCGCTGATCAGCTGGCCGATGTCCTCATCCAGGGACGTCGAGACCGACAGCCTGTTGGCGAGATTTCCGATACTGATGTCCACGCGGATCACGCGAGCTCGCAGGATGCTGACATCGTCAAATTCGGGCAGTTCAAGATCGAAGCCGTGGAAGAACCGTGCGATGTCATAGGCTTGAAAATCGATGGGCTGGCTCGATAGCTCCTGCTCGAGAATTTTGGTGATGAAGCTCTCGGCGGCATCGTGGCGGAGACGTCGTGTTCCCGCCCGCACATGTACCCGTCCCGTCGCGGGCGAATGCACGATCATGATCTCGCCGGGCGGGCGGAAATATGTCGTCGTGCGCTGCCCGTCGTCGTGGAGTTCTCGAAAGCTGGCGGGCCGCTCGGGGTGGATCACCAGGTACATGACCTCGGTTGGTTCTTCGCCTTCTGCAGGAATTTCAAACCGGTCGACTTCATAGCCATCGCCCCGATCGAGTCTGGTGCGCAGATCGTCCAGCATCCCTTTCAAAGCAGAAGCTTCGACATCCGTTGAGACGCCTTCATCCGGCTCGACCATGAACGTTTGATAATGGCGGTCGTAACGGCGGTAGAGTCGCAAATGCAGGGTGTTCTCGGCGGCCTCGAACAGCATCGGCTCGTTCAGATACGCCCAGAAACTGCGTGCCAGCGAGTCTCGTTGGATATCAAATTCGTGCTTCCGTTCGGGTGCCAATTTCGTGCGGACCAAACCGTCGAGCGCGAATTCGCCGCGATCTGAAGAAACAGTGAAGATTCGCGCGGCTTCGGTTTCAAGAGAGGACAAATTGTCCTTCTGCTGTTCGCGCAACATGGCTGCCGCAGGCACATCTCCATCGGCGCCATCGGGTTCGAAATGGTAATCTGCCAACCATGTCAGCTTGTCGAAGACACGCATTCGCAGGAATGCGGCAATCATCGAGGGCTCGGCATCGTCGAACAGCCGCGACAGGTTGGGACAGGATTTGGCCGGCGCACGAACCACGTGTACCTCCGTGATCAAGGTTTCGTGAAGGCTAACCTCACATGGCCCCCCGACGCAAAGAATCTTCGATCGCTGTCCCGATTTGCTTCCTGAACCGGCTTTTCATCGTCGAGAACCCTGCGAGTTACTGATGATGAAACGTCCCAACCCTCTGTCACCCTTCCTGATGACTGCCGCCGAGCGCCGCGCCGAACTGTGCGGCCTGCTGGCGCTCGGGCTGGTCCGGCCGCGGATGCGGGATAGGGGCGAAGTATCTGACGATACCGAAGAAAGTTGCCTACACTATCCGGCAGACGAATGCCGTCATGCAACTCCAACGCACCGGAGAAACGCATGACGACCCACGATCCCATCCCCGCGCGCCTGGCCGCGCTGAAGACCACGCCGACGCCCGAGTTGAAGGCGCAATGGCGGGACCTGTTCGACCGCGAGCCGCCGCCCTTCAACCGGCGCTACCCTCGAATCCCGACTGGCCTATCGCATTCAGGAACTCGCCTATGGCGGGTTGAAACCGGAAACCATCCGGCGGCTGGAGCGGCTGGGCGAGGAACTGGACGGCGGCGACCGATTGAGGCGCAGCATCCGCGCCGACCGTGATCGCCCCATCACCGGCACGCGGCTGCTTCGCGAATGGCAGGGCGTCGAGCATGTCGTCACTGTCACTGCGGACGGGTTCGAGTGGCAGGGGCGGCCCTACAAGTCGCTCTCCGCCATCGCCCGCGCCATCACCGGCACACGTTGGAACGGCTGGGTGTTTATTGGCCTAAAAAATCACCGGAGGCGGACATGATGGACAACGCTTATCAGGCTGGCCCCATATCCCCTCGAGTGGGAGGAACTCCCCACGCGGCGCGATTGCCGTATCTCGGTCTACATGACGAATGTCGATCCGGAAGACGAGCGAGACTGGCCCCGCCAGCATCAGTGGCTGACCTCCAAGATCAACGATTTCAACAGGGTTTTCCTTGCTCGTGTGCGGGATCTGGACGCCGAAGACTGGAAGCAAGATGGCGTGGTGGACGTCTCGGCCGGACCATCTCAGGCTGACGGTTGAGGAGTGCGAACCGCTGACAGAGTTCGATTTGTGTTCCTTCTGGGGTGCGACCCTGAAATCCAAGTGTTCAGCACGCCACCCCAAAAGGTCTAATAATTACATTCGCTTAGAAAAAAATCACCAAATCGACGCAGGCAACAGGTCCGGAGAATATCGACCCCGAGAGACCACTTCCGGGCCTCCTGGCACCGGTGCCAGTTGCTCAGCCTCATCCCGCATAACCCTCGAAAACAACGGAAAAATCCGGCCGCAGCAGGATCGGGAGACACGCTTTCGCTGAGGGCAGGTGGCGGAAGCGGTGGGATTCGAACCCACGGTGGAGTCTGCCCCCACGTCTGGTTTTCAAGACCGGAGCATTAAACCGCTCGGCCACTCCTCCGACCCGGGTTGGTTAGCCTGTGCTTGGCGATAGGGCAAGGGGCGATAGGGTGGGGCGAAGCGGGGGCTTCGCGCCTCGGGTTCATTCGGCGGCGGTGCTCATCGGGTTGTTGGGATGGGTCGTCCAGTTCTGGTAGCCGCCGATCACGCGGCCGGTGCGGGGGTCGGTGTCGCCGGGGGGCAGTTCGCGCATGGTGATGCAGTCGTCCACCGGGCAGACATCGACGCAGAGATTGCAGGCCACGCATTCCTCGTCATCGACGGTGAAGGTGCGGCTTTGGCCCATGTTGATCGCCTGATGCGAGGTGTCCTCGCAGGCGGCATAGCAGCGCCCGCATTTGATGCACAGGTCCTGATTGATCTGGGCCTTGGTGGTGTAGTTCAGGTTCAGATATTGCCAGTCGGTGACATTCGGCACGGCGCGGCCGATCAGGTCGGACATCTGCATGTCGTGGCTGTCCAGATAGTCGCGCAGGCCGGTGATCATTTCCTGAACGACCTTGAAGCCATAGGTCATTGCCGCCGTGCAGACCTGCACCGTGCCCGCGCCAAGCGCCATGAATTCGGCGGCATCGCGCCATGTGGTCACGCCGCCGATGCCGGAAATCGGCAGGCCGCGCGTTTCCGCGCTGCGGGCGATTTCGGCGACCATGTTCAGGGCGATCGGCTTGACCGCCGGGCCGCAATAGCCGCCGTGGCTGCCCTTGCCGTCGATGGTGGGCTGCGGCGCGAACAGGTCCAGATCGACCGAGGTGATCGAGTTGATGGTGTTGATCAGGCTGACCGCATCGGCGCCGCCGCGCATCGCGGCCTCGGCCGGTTTGCGGACATCGGTGATGTTCGGGGTCAGTTTCACGATGCAGGGCATGCGCGAATGGGTTTTCACCCAACGCGTGACCATTTCGATATATTCCGGCACTTGCCCCACGGCCGAGCCCATGCCGCGTTCGGCCATGCCGTGGGGGCAGCCAAAGTTCAGTTCGACCCCGTCGGCGCCGGTGTCCTCGATCTGTTTCAGGATGGCTTTCCACGATTCCTCGTCGCAGGGGACCATCAGCGAAATGATCAGCGCGCGGTCGGGGTAGTCGCGTCTGACCGATTTGATTTCGCGCAGGTTCACCTCCAGCGGGCGGTCGGTGATCAATTCGATATTGTTGATGCCCAGAACGCGGCGGTCGGCGCCGTAGACCACGCCGTAGCGCGGGCCGTTGACGTTGACGACCGGCGGGCCTTCGCTGCCAAGCGCCTTCCACACGACCCCGCCCCAACCGGCCTCGAAGGCGCGGCGGACGTTGATTTCCTTGTCCGTGGGGGGCGCCGAGGCCAGCCAGAACGGGTTCGGCGATTTGATCCTGATGAAGTTCGAGCGCAGGTCAGCCATATCAAGCCCCCATCAGTTGCGCGTGGATGTCTTCGGCCGCATCGCGGCCTTCGGCGACGGCGGTGACGGTCAGGTCGTCGCCCCCTGCGGCACAGTCGCCACCCGCCCAGATCCCGGGCAGGGATGTGCGGCCGGGGCCGGTCACCGCGATCTTGCCACCCTCCAGCGCCAGCCCTTCGGGGGCGCCGGACAGGCGTTGGCCGATGGCGCGGAAAAGCTGGTCGGCGGGCAGGCGAAAGCGTTCGCCGGTATCCTCGATCCCGCCGGGGCCGTCGGTGGTATGGGCGAATTCGACCTCGCGGACGGTGCCATTGCCGTGGATGGCCACGGGGATGGCGTTGCAGATGATGCGCACGCCCGAACTGGTCGCGTGATCCTGTTCATGGCGCGAGGCGCCCATGCGCTCCTGTCCGCGCCGATAGACGATGGTGACATTCTGCGCGCCCAGCAGCCGGGCCTGAACGGCGGCATCGACCGCCGTCATGCCGCCGCCGATCACCACGACATCGCGGCCGATGGGCAGGCTGGCCAGATCATCGGCCTGACGCAGATCGCGGATGAAATCGACGGCATCCAGCACATTGCCGCGCTGTTCGCCCGGCGCGTTCAGCGCATTCACGCCCTGCAGGCCCAGCCCCAGAAAGACGGCGTCATAATCCCTGCGCAACTGGTCCAGCGACAGGTCGCGGCCAAGCGCGCGGCCGGTTTCCAGCGTGATGCCGCCGATGGCCATGACCCAATCCACCTCGCGTTCGGCGAAATGGCCGGGGGCCTTGTAGCTGGCGATTCCGTATTCGTTCAGCCCGCCCGGCTTGGTGCGGGCGTCGAACAGGGTCACGTCATGGCCCTTGGCGGCAAGGCGATGGGCGGCGGCAAGGCCGGCGGGGCCTGCGCCGATGACGGCGATGCGCCTGCCCGTGGGGGTGCCGCGCCGGAACGGGTGTTCGCCCTGATCCATCAGCCCGTCGGTCGCATAACGCTGCAGGGCGCCGATCTGCACGGGCTTGCCTTCGGCGGTTTCGCGGACGCAGGCGCCTTCGCACAGGTTTTCCGTCGGGCAGACCCGGGCGCAGATCCCGCCCAGGATATTCTGGTGAAAGATCGTCATCGCCGCCGCATCGGCCGTCCCGGTCGAGATCTGGCGGATGAACAGCGGAATGTCAATCGAGGTCGGACAGGCCGTCACGCAGGGCGCGTCATAGCAGAAATAACAGCGGTCTGCGGCGACCCGCGCCTCGTGATCGTCAAGCGGCGGCGCGACATCGGAAAAGTTGCGCGCGTAGATTTCGGCGGTCAGACGGCCGGGTGCCACGCCGGGCGTCAGCTGGCTGTTGGGCATCGGACAGACCCCTGTGCTTGCTGATATCTTCGGGAATCAGGCTGGCACAGGTCTGAATTTTTATCAAATGGTAAAATTTGGACCTTGGTTCTTTGCGGGAATTTCGGGCAACCTTCAGGCGGGCAGGGCGATTTCTGCCCGCAACCCGCCCAGATCGGAACGGTCCAGCACCAGTTTCCCGCCATGCAGCGCCGCCAGATCGGCGACGATGGCCAGCCCAAGACCCGAACCCGCAGGGCCGGTTTCGTCCAGCCCGCTGCCACGCGCCAGCGCCAGCGCGTGATCCTTGTCCGACATGCCGGGGCCGTCGTCCTCGATCACGACACGCAGCTCTGCCACGCCTGCCGCCTGCACCGGGCTGGCGCTGATGCGGATGCGGCTGCGCGCCCATTTCGCGGCGTTCTCGGTCAGGTTGCCGATGATTTCCTCAAGATCCTGACGGTCGCCGGCAAAGGCCAGATCGGGCGGGAGGATGTCGGTCCGGACCGTGATCCCGGCATCGTCCAGCGGGCGGCGCAGGACCAGCAGGATGTCATCGACAACCGGGCCGATTTCGGTGCGCTGGCCCAGCAGGCGCGGCGCGGCAGAGCTGCGCGCGCGGCGCAGGTGCCAGCCGATCTGACGGTCCATGCGCGCGATCAGCGCCTGTCCGGGGTGATCGGCGGGCAGGCCGTTCGACAGGGCGGCCAGCGGGGTTTTCAGCGAATGGGCCAGGTTGCCGACATGTTCGCGCGCGCGCGCCAGAACGCTGCGGTTCTGGTCCAGCAACCCGTTGATCTCGACCGCGATGGGGCGCAGTTCGGCGACCGGGGGCAGGGGCAGGGTTTCGGATTTGCCCGCGCGGATGCGGCGCAGGTCGCGGCCAAGCCGGTCCAGACTGCGCAGCCCCGCCGTGACCTGAATGACAGAGGCCAGCGCCAGCCCGATCCCCAGCATCAGCAATGATATGGCCAGCGGCTTGCGCACCAGCGCCAGACTGCCTTCGATATCGGCCCGGGGGATGGTGACGGTGACGGCCATGCGGCTGTCGCTGTCGGGCAGGGTAAAGCTGCTGCGGGTCAGGCGCAGGGCTTGACCCGCGGGGCCTGCGATAGTGGCGCCGCTGCTGTCGCCTGCAGGCACGCTCAGCACATTGTCGAAAAGCGAAGCCGATTTGGCCATCACCCGGCCATCCTCTTCCAGCTGCCAATACCAGCCGGTCAGCGGCATGGAAAAACGCTGGTCGGCAGGCGGCGTCCCCGCCACCAGCCGCCCGTCATCCGCCACCTGCGCGCCCGCGATCAGCGCCTCGGACACGCTGGCGGCCTCGGCATCGAAACGGCCGGTGATGAATTCCTGAAGGATCGCCGAAATCAGCAGATAGCCGGCGACCAGCGCCGCCCCGATCAGCAGCGCCGACAGCGCCAGCAGGCGCAGCCGGATGGAATCGCCGCGAAACCGGCGCCGGTCATCGGGTTTCGGGTCGTGGGCGTGCGGGTCGCGTGTCGGGTCGTTCATGCGCGGGTTCGCAGGACATAGCCTTCGCCGCGCCGCGTCTCGATCAGGCCCTCGCCGATCTTGCGGCGCAGGCGGCCGATGACGACCTCGATGGATTTGAAATCGCGGTCGGCGGCGGCGTCGTAAAGGTGATCGGACAGTTCGGTGCGGCTGACGACGCGATTCTGGTGATGGATCAGATAGGTCAGGATGCGCGCCTCGAATGCGGTCAGCTTCAGGGCCATGCCGTTCAGGGTGATGATGCCAAGCTGGCTGTCCAGCCGCAGCGGCCCGGCCTCGATCACCGCCTGCGCATGGCCTGCGGCACGGCGCACAAGGGTTTGCGCGCGGATCACGACCTCGTCCAGACGAAAGGGTTTGACCGCGTAATCATCGGCGCCCGCGCGAAAGCCCGCGACCTTGTCGGTCCAGTCGCCCCGCGCGGTCAGGATCAGCACGGGCATGGTGATCCCGGCCTGTCGCCAGCGCGTCAGAACCTCGATCCCCGGCAGGCCCGGCAGGCCAAGGTCCAGAACCGCCACGTCATAGGATCTGGTCGAACCCTGGAATTCGCCCTGTTCGCCATCCGCCGCGCTGTCGCAGGCAAAGCCGCTGGCCTGCATCGCCTCGACCAGTTGCGACGACAGCAGGGGGTCGTCTTCGACAATCAGGCATCTCATTCCGGGGCCCCGTTCCCGTGGCGGCTCCCGTGGCGGCGGGCCTCGGTCAGGCCGGTGCCGGCGATGTCCAGAAATTCGCCCGTCCGGGCATCCAGACGAAAGAGTAGAACGTCGCGGCGCGGGGTCAGCAGACGCAATTCGTGAATCAATTCGACACCTTTTTCACGTTCCCAAGGCCGGGGCGGGGCCAGCCTTGCGGCGATCAGCTTGCCATCGAAACGCTCCTCGACCAGATCGGCGGCGCGGCTGAGCGGCAGGACGTCAAAGCCGTCGAACCGCTCTTCCAGCGCGATATCATCGGGGTCGGGGGGATAGTGGTCACCATCCTCATCCGGCCATGCGATGCCCGCGGCCAGCCCAAGGATGGCGGCAAGCGTGCAAAGAATGGCAAGGGCGCGTTTCATGGGGTCAATATAGGGGCATGAATCCCAACGGAAACCAAATAGGCCATTGGCCTTTCATTGCCGCGTTCCGACCTATTGATGATCTGCAAGGGGCCACGATCTTTGCCCCGGACCATACAGGAAACACAGAGATGAGCAGATTTTTCAAAGGCACCGTTGCCGCATTTGCCCTGGGCGCCGTGATCGGCATGCCGCTGTCGTCGCTGGCACAGGACAGCGACGCCCCCGCGCAGGAAACCACCCGGCAGGCGCCCGCCGCCGATCTGCCGCCGCTGCTGCAATCGCTGAACCTCGGCGATCTGCGCATCAAGGATGAGCGTCGCGGCGGCAAGCGCATCAAGGGCGAAACCGCCGAAGGGCTGGAAATCCGCGCCTTTGTCGATGAGGCGGGCAATCTGCGCGGCATCTTTGCCGGTGACGATGACGATGACGATGACGCACAGGCCGCCCTGCCGCAGGCCGTCATCGACCAGATGATCCCCGAAGCCGTGCGCAGTCAGGAGATTCTGGGCCAGATCGCGACGGTTTCGGCGATCTTCAGCCATGATCGCGGCGTGATGGTCGCGGGCGCCGATGCGGATGGCGAAGACATCCGTGCGGTCTTTACCACGGATGGCACGCTGATGCGCTTTGGCCGTGGCGATGATGCGATGGGCCCCAAGGGCGGCTGGCATCACAAGGGCAAGGGCGATGACCGCCGCGAGGGGCGTGGCCGCCACGACGACGACCGGGGCGGAAAATTTCATCGCGACCGTCATGGTGACCGCCACGGCGATCACGCCGAACGTGGCCCGCGCGGCGCCGCCCTGAACGAGGAAAAGCTGCGCGAGGCCCTGGGGGCGGCGGGCTATACCGCGCTTGGCGACATGTCGCGCCAGGGGCCGCGCATGGTGGTCGAGGCGACCAATCCGCAAGGCGAATCCGTGGTTGTCGAGGTGAACCCCGGTGGCGAGGTCGTGCGCGAATCTGCCCGGTGATCGCGCGGACAAGCATCTGAATCCGCTGAACGACCGGCGTCAGGGGCAGAAAACAGGCAGGACGGTCGCAGGCGGCGGGATCGGGGCATGGCTTTCCATGCCCCGATTTCCGATGACATGGCTTCACATTTCTGTTGCTTTTGCGTTTGGGGTCGGCGGCAAGATGCTGCTGACCTTAAAACTACTTGCGACTGACGGGCGTCGATGCGAAACCCGCTGGAAAATTCTGGCCGTCTGGCCGACTGCTTCATGGGGACGGGCGATGCATCGTCGTAGCTTTGTCATGTCATCCGCCGCCGCGCTTGCTGCAGCTGGCGGTTTTTCGAATGCCGCCTTTGCGCAAGAGGGGGCAACCCCCGATCCTGTGGCGCAGGACACGCCGGAATCGGGCGAGATCGTCACCCCCGACCGCTTCGATTTCAACGAGGTGATCGAGATCGCCCGTCAGACCGCCGGCCGCGAATACGTCGCCCCGGCCTCGACGCTCGAAGGCAGTTTTGCCGGGCTGAACTATGACCAGTATCGCGCGATCCGCTATCGCCGCGACCGCGACCCCTGGGCGGGCAACCGCGATTTTGCGCTGGACCTGCTGCCGCCCGGCGCGATCTTTCACGAGCCGGTCGAAATCAATCTGGTCAGCGATGGTGTCGCCACGACGCTGAAATTCGACCCGCGGCTGTTCGAATTCGACACGGCGCAATTCCCTGACGGGCCGGATTACGATACCGTCGGGAACATGGGTTTTTCCGGCTTTCGCCTGCGCACGCCGCTGAACCGCCCGGATGTCATGGACGAATTCGCGGTCTTTCAGGGCGCCAGCTATTTCCGGGCCGTGTCGCGCGGCACGCTATACGGGCTGTCGGCCCGCGGTCTGGCGATCAACACCGGCCGCCCCGAGGGCGAGGAGTTCCCGATCTTTCGCAGCTTCTGGATCTATGACCCTGAATCGCAGGAAAGATCCGTCCGGGTCAATGCGCTGCTGGACAGCCGTTCGATCACCGGTGCCTATGAATTCATCCTGTCGCCGGGGGCCGAGACGATCATCAACACCCGCGCGGTGCTGTTCCCGCGCCGCGATGTGCAGAATATCGGCATCGCACCCCTGACCTCGATGTATTGGTTCGGGCCGGGCGACCGCTCGCGGATCGACGACTACCGTCCCTCGGTCCATGACAGCGACGGGTTGCAGATGCTGACCGGGTCGGAAACGCGGATCTGGCGGGCGCTGTCGGGGCCGACGACGCTGCAGTTTTCGTCCTTCATGGACAATGATCCGCTTGGCTTCGGCCTGGCTCAACGCGCCCGCGATTTCAGATCCTATGAGGATGCCGAGGCGCGCTATGAGCTGCGCCCCTCGGCCTGGATCGCGCCGCAGGGGGATTGGGGGCGCGGTTCGGTCACGCTGGTCGAAATTCCGGTCGAAAACGAATTCAACGACAATATCGTGTCCTTCTGGCAGCCCGCCGATCCGCTGAAGGCAGGCGAGCGTCACGAGTTCAGCTATACTCTGACGTTCTCCGAACAAATACCTGATTCTGCACCGATTTCGCGGGTTTTGCGGACCATGTCCGGGCGTGCGGTGAACAATCCGCAGGCGCGGAACTATATCGTCGATTTCGACCTGTCGCTGTTCGGCGGCGACGATCCCGTGGCGCAGATCAAGGCTTCGTCCGGGCGGATCGGGGAAAGCTATCTGAAGCGTCTGCCCGCAAAGGACCGGATGCGCCTGTCCTTTGAATTCATCCCCGACAGCAGCCGGGTCGTCGATCTGTCGGCCGTTCTGAACGGTCCCGAAGGTCCGCTCAGTGAAACCTGGGTCGCCCGCTGGTCGCGCGAATGAGGTATCTGGAACCGTGACCGATACCGCTACCCATCCGGCAAGCGAGACGCGGCTGCTTGATCTGCCGATCGAGCAGATCGCGAATGAAACCCCTGATTACGCCGGCCTTGCGACCCCGCCAGAGGCGCCGATGGCGATGCCGGAACAGGATTTCCGCGCCGCGCCCCCCGAAGGTCCCCGGGTCGGATCCCCCGGCCTGCGCACCATTCTGGCGCGGATCATCGCCTTTGGCGGCACGCTGGCCGTGGGCGCCTATGGCACCTCGGAAATGCTGCTGGTCTTTGGCGAGAACATCACCTTTCTGCAGGTGGTTCTGCTGGTGCTGTTCGGGATCACCTTCAGTTGGGTGGGGTTTTCCTTTTGCTCGATGCTGGCGGGTTTTCTGGCCCCGCGGCTGCGCACGCCGACCGGGCCGAACGACGCCCGCATTGCCATCGTCATGCCGGTCTATCACGAAAACCCGGCCGAAACGACCGGTCTGCTGGCCGCATTGGCCCGCGATCTTTATCGCGAGGGGCTGGCCGAACGGACCGAGATATTCATCCTTTCGGACAGTCGCAAGCCGGAACTGCTGGTTGCCGAAATGGCGGCCGTCAGCCGGTTGCGCGACCTGTCACCGGTGCCGGTCTGGTATCGCCGCCGGGTGACCAACGAAGGCCGCAAGGCAGGCAATGTCGCCGAATTCATCCGCCGTTGGGGCGGGCGCTACGATCAGTTCGTGGTGCTGGACGCTGACAGCGTGATGAGCGCCGCCACCATCAAGGCCCTGTCGGCGCGGATGAATGCCGATGCGACGGTCGGTCTGATCCAGACCATGCCGATGCTGGTCGGGGGGCAGACCATGTTCGCGCGGCTGACCCAGTTCGCGGGCCGCGTCTATGGCCCCGCGATCGCGCGCGGTGTGGCCGCATGGTCGGGCGACAGCGGTAATTTCTGGGGCCATAACGCGATCATCCGGGTCGCAGCCTTTGCCCGCTGCTGCGGGTTGCCCGACCTGCCGGGCAAGGCGCCGTTCGGCGGCGCCGTCCTGAGCCATGACTTTGTCGAGGCGGCGCTGATGCGGCGCGCGGGCTGGAAGGTGCGGCTGGATTACGACCTTCGCGGCAGTTTCGAAGGCGGCCCGCCGACCCTGCTGGACATGGCGCTGCGCGAACGGCGTTGGGCGCAGGGCAACCTGCAACATCTGCGCATCATCAATGCGCGCGGCTTCAAATGGATCAGCCGGGTGCATTTCACCATCGGCGTGCTGGGCTTTCTGATGTCGCCGATCTGGCTGGCAATGATTCTGGTGGGGCTGGCGCTGTCGGCGAATGTGCTGCTGTCGCGCCCGGATTATTTCCCGCAGACCTATCAGCTTTTCCCCGAATGGCCGGTCTTTGACCCGGTCAGGATGCTGTGGCTGTTCGTCGTCGCGATGAGCTTTCTGCTGGTTCCGAAATTCCTGTCCATCGCCCGGGCATGGCTGCGGCCGCTGGCGCGGAATTCGGGCGGCAAGGTCCGGCTGCTGGCCTCGGCCCTGTTTGAAATCATCCTGTCGGCGCTGATCGCGCCGGTGCAGATGCTGATCCAGACCCGTCAGATCTATGACATCCTGCGCGGCCGCGATTCCGGGTGGGAGGCGCAGGTCCGCGCCGGTCAGATGCCGCCCTGGTCGGTGGTGCTGCGCCGTCATGCGCTGCATGTCGCCCTGGGCGCCCTGACGCTGCTGGTGCTGGCCTATCTGTCGCCCGAACAGCTGATCTGGCTGTCGCCGATTCTGGCCGGGCTGATCCTGTCGCCGGTGACCTCGCGCGTGTCGGCCAGCGCGGTTTTGGGGCGTTGGGCGCGGCGGCAGGGCCTGCTGGTCACCCCCGAGGAACGCGACCCGCCCGAGGTGCTGACCGCCGCCAATGCGCTGGCGCATCGGATCGGCAATGGCGCGCAGGTCACGCTGGACGATCTGCCGGGCAACCCGGCGGCGCTGGCCCGGCATCGGGCGCTGATGCCGGTTCCGGTTCAGCGTCCCGCAGCCAAGCGTCTGGATGCGATTTCCGGCGCGGCCAAGATCGCCGCCGCGCAGACGCGGGCCGAGGCGATATCCTTTCTGACCCCCCCGGAGCTTCTGGCCCTTATGGAGGAACGCGAGCTGCTTGACGCCTGGATGCGGTTGCCTGCATGAGCCGGATCGCCTGGCTGGATATGCTGCGCGGCTATGCGCTGGTCTGCATCATGCTGGACCATATGCCGATTTCGGTGCTGCGCAATCTGACGCTGACGAATTTCGTCGTCTTTGACGCGGCAGAGCTGTTCGTGCTGCTGTCGGGCTTTCTGGTCGGGCTGGTCTGGGTCAAGGTGGCGGGCGCGGACGGTGTCACCGCGGCGCAGAAACGGTTCTGGCGCCGGGCCTTTCAGGTCTGGCGGGCGCTGATCGTCGGTGCCATCGCACTGGCGCTGCTGTCGGCGCTGCTGTTCTCGCTGGAGTTGAAACATACCGCCGTCTGGTTCCAGTATTCGATCTGGATCATCGAAAACCCGCTTGGTTATATCGCCACGGTCGCGCTGATGTGGATGCAGCCGAACCTGATGGATGTGCTGGCGCTTTATGTCCTGCTGATCGCCACGGTGCCGGTCGCGGTGCCGCTGTTGCAGCGCTGGCCGGTGCTGTTCATGGCCGGATCCGTCGCGATCTGGCTGGCGGCGCTGCCCCTGAACGCGATGATCCCGAACCAGCGACCGGGGCCGGGCCTGCTGTTCAACCCCTTTGGCTGGCAGCTTCTGTTCTTTGTCGGGGTCGCCCTGGGCATGTATCGCGAGGCGCTGATGCGGGTGCTGAAACCCTGGTCGCGCTGGATCACCATCGCATCGGCGCTGGTGCTGCTGTTCAGCTTTGTCATCGTCATCGCCGCAAGGATCGGAGAACCGGTTCAGGCGCTGCGTGACGTGATGTTCATGGTCCATGGCAAGATCGACAAATGGTCGCTGGATTTCATGCGGCTGCTTGCGGTCATGGCGGCAAGCTGGCTGGTTTCGGTGCCGCTGTCGCCGCAGTTCGGCCGGATGGCCGCGACCACGCCGGGGCGCGCATTGGCCGAAATCGGGCGCGGCGGGCTGTGGGCCTTTGTCGCCTGCGTTCTGTTGTCGATTTTCGGCGACGCGATGGAGATGATGGCCCCCAAGAACGCCCTTGGCTGGATCCTGCGCGTGATGATCGACATCTGGGTCGTCGTGGCGCTGTGGGCGATGTCGGCGGCGTGGTTGCGGCGGGACGAGTTTATCGGGCAGTATCGCGCGACCCGTGCCTCGCGCGCGGGCTGAGAACGCATCGGGCAGCAAAGGACCAGCGCGCGCGTGGCGGAAGGCTTTCCCCTGACCTTGCCGGGCATGAAGATCGGTTTGCTGGGCGGGTCCTTTGATCCGGCCCATGCGGGTCATGTCCATATCACCGAAATGGCGCTGCGCCGCTTTGGGCTGGACCGGGTCTGGTGGCTGGTCAGCCCCGGCAATCCGCTGAAGGCCCATGGCCCGGCGCCCTTGCCCGACCGCATCGCCGAGGCGCGGCGGATCATGGATGATCCGCGCGTCATCGTCACCGGCATCGAACAGGCCCTTGGCACCCGCATGACCGCCGACACCATCGCCGCGCTGCGCAGGCATTACCCGCAGGTGCGTTTCGTCTGGCTGATGGGGGCCGACAATCTGGTGCAATTCGACAAATGGGACCGCTGGCAAGAGATTGCGGCCTCGGTGCCCATCGGCGTGATTGCGCGCCCCGGCTGGCGGATGCCGGCCCGCTTCTCGAAAACCGCGCGGGTTCTGGGCAAGATGCGCCTGCCCGAATCAAAGGCGCGGCTTCTGGCGCAGTCAAAGCCGCCTGTCTGGGCGATGATCAATGTGCCGATGAGCAGGCTGTCGTCCAGCGCGATCCGTGCCGAACGCCGCAGGGCTGCCGTGAAAGAGGAACAACGAAGATGAAAACCGCCACCCTGTCCCGCCGTGGCCTGTTACTGGGCATGGCGGCCTCGCTGACCCTGCCGCTGATCGCGCGGCCAGGGCGGGTGCAGGCGCAGGCGCAGCAGGCGCTGGACGATGCCGAGGCGCTGATTGCGCAGGCCGGGCTGGCGGCAGAGGTCGGCTTTGTCGCGCAGGATGCCCTGACAGGCGAGGTTCTGGCGATCCGCAACGGCGACATGCCGCTGCCGCCCGCCAGCACGCTGAAACTGATCACCGCGCTTTACGCGCTGGACCGGCTTGGCCCGGTGCATCGCTTCACCACCCGCGTCTGGCGCGATGGCGATACGCTGGTGCTGGCCGGGGGCGGCGATCCTGAACTGGACAGCAAGGGTCTGGCCGAACTGGCGCGCTTGACGGTTGCGGCGGAACAGGCGGCGGGGCGGGGCGCGCCCTTGCGGTTTCAGGTCTGGGGCGGTGCGCTGCCGCATATCCCCCGGATCTCGGCCGTTCAGGCCGAACATCTGCCCTATAATCCGACGATTTCGGGAATGATCCTGAATTTCAACCGGGTGCATCTGGGCTGGCGGCGGACCGACAAGGGGCACAGCCTGTCGCTGGAGGCACGCGGGGCGGGGCAGTCGCCGCGCGCCTATACCATCGGGATCGGGGTGGCGGATCGCAGCCAGCCCTGTTCACCTGGTGATGACAGCGGTGCCAGGGAACAATGGACGATCGCGCGGGGTGCGATGGGCAAATCCGGCAGCCGCTGGCTGCCCGTCCGCCGCCCCGAGCTTTATGCAGGCGATGTGTTCCAGACCCTGTGCCGCGCGCAAGGTTTGGTCCTGCCCACGCCCGAGGTGACCGGAGCCCC
The DNA here is from genome assembly GCF_029309835.1 of Paracoccus sp. DMF-8. GTDB lineage: Bacteria > Pseudomonadota > Alphaproteobacteria > Rhodobacterales > Rhodobacteraceae > Paracoccus. The sequence goes on from NZ_JARJHL010000002.1 coordinate 25,784, forward strand.
GCCGCAGGGGCAGGTGATCGCCAGTCTGGAAAGCAGGGCGCTGTCCGATATCCTGCAAGGGATGCTGGAATATTCCAACAACCTGACCGCCGAGGTCGTGGGGCTGTCAGCCAGCGGCCAGCCCGAGCTGCGCGCATCGGCCCGCGACATGCAGAACTGGCTGCAAGCCAAGGGAATCACGGGGAATTACAGTTTCGCCGATCATTCCGGCCTGTCGGCGGACAGCCGGGTCACGGCGCGGCTTCTGGCCGATACGGTGACCCGTTTGGGCGCGCAGCAGCCCTTGCGCGCGATGCTGAAACATATCGCGCTGCGCGACGGCAAGGGCCGCGAGATCGACAGCCCGATCCGGGTGGATGCCAAGACGGGGACGCTGAATTTCGTCTCGAATCTGGCGGGTTTCGCGCAGGATGGCGGGGGCCGGCTGCTGTCCTTTGCGATCCTGACCGTGGACGAGCCGCGCCGTTCGGCCAGCCTTGGGCAGGAATTGCCCGATGGCGTTCTGGTCTGGACCCGACGCTCCAAGGCGCTGCAACAGGCGCTGATCGAGGATTGGACCGCGCGTTTCGGCGCCCGGATCGCGCAACTGCCCGATCTGCCGCTGCCCGCAGGGGGGCAGGATCTGGGCTTTTCCGATGCGACAAGGCCGGTGATCCGGCCTGCGACCATGAACAGCGGGGTGTTCCGCTAAAGCATTTTCAGCAAAACCGGATACCGGCTTTTGCGTCCGAAAATGCGCAAGAACAAAAGGCTACAGCACCTGATGGCGGACCCGGGCCGACAGTTCGATGGCCGCCGAATGCAGGCGGTCGATGGCGAATTGATGGCGGATTTCGGCCAGCATCACGGCTTCGTCCTGACCCGAGCGGCCATCGGCGGCGGCAATGTCGCAGCACAGCGCATAGGCGGTCAGATACAGTTCATCGGGCAGGGCATCGCGAACCAGACCGAACAGGGCATCCAGCCCGTCCTCTTCCTCGAAGAGCGTGATGACCGTCTGCGACACGGCGCGGATCCGGTCGATGTCGTAGTTGGCGAAGATCGGGGCATGGTTCACCGTGCGCTCGATCGCGACCAGTTCGGCGGTGCGCATGTTCATGTCCGACGCGGAAACCGCGACCATCAGCGCCACCAGCGCATCACAGGGCGAGAACGAAGGCAGGTCGATGGTCATGGCAGCTTTCCTTTGGTGTTGCGCCAGCAATTATTGACGATTTTGCGCAGTTTCAATACGGAGGATGCACAAGCGATGGAGACTGACATGACGACCCTGCGTGACGCCGCGATGAAATCCAAGGCCTGGCCCTTTGAAGAGGCCCGCCGCGTGCTGAAACGCTACGAAAAGAAGGACCCTGAAAAGGGTTACGTTCTGTTCGAAACGGGTTACGGGCCGTCGGGTCTGCCCCACATCGGCACCTTCGGCGAGGTCGCGCGCACGACGATGATCCGCCGCGCCTTTCAGATGATTTCGGACATCCCGACGCGGCTGTTCTGCTTTTCCGACGACATGGACGGGATGCGCAAGGTTCCCGACAATGTCCCGAACACCGACATGCTGCGCCAGCATCTGCAGGAACCGCTGACCACGGTGCCCGATCCCTTTGGCCAGTTCGACAGTTTCGGCGCGCATAACAACGCCATGCTGCGCCGCTTTCTGGACACCTTCGGCTTTGAATATGAATTCATCAGCGCGACCGAATTCTATAAATCGGGCCGGTTCGACGACACGCTGCTGCTGGCGGCCGAACGCTATGACGCGATCATGAATGTCATGCTGGCCAGCCTGCGCGAGGAACGCCAGCAGACCTATTCCTGCTTCCTGCCGATCAGCCCGAAAACCGGCAAGGTGCTGTATGTGCCCTTGAAAAACGTCGATGCGAAAAACGGCACGATCACATTCGACGACGAAGACGGTCAGGAACTGACCCTGCCGGTCACGGGCGGCCATGTGAAACTGCAATGGAAACCCGATTTCGGCGCCCGTTGGGCGGCGCTGGATGTCGATTTCGAAATGTATGGCAAGGATCACAGCACCAACACCCCGATCTATGACGGGATCTGCGAAATCCTGGGCGGGCGCAAGCCGGAACATTTCACCTATGAACTGTTCCTGGATCAGGAAGGCCAGAAGATCAGCAAATCCAAGGGCAACGGTTTGTCGATCGACGAATGGCTGACCTATGCGGCCACCGAAAGCCTGTCCTATTTCATGTATCAAAAGCCCAAGACCGCGAAACGCATGTATTTCGACGTCATCCCCAAGGCCGTCGATGAATATCACCAGCAGCTGCGCGCCTACCCGGATCAGACGCCGGAACAGCAGCTGGCGAACCCGGTCTGGCATATTCATGGCGGCGAGGTGCCCGCCAGCGATCTGGTCGTGCCGTTCCAGATGCTGCTCAACCTCGCCTCTGTCGCGGGGGCCAAGGACAAGGGCGGGCTGTGGGGCTTTATCCGCCGCTATGCGCCCGAGGCCAGCCCGGAAACCAATCCCGCGCTGGATCAGGCGGCCGAATTCGCCGTGCGCTATTTCAACGATTTCGTCGCGCCCACCCGCAGATTCCGCGCGCCGACCGATCAGGAACGCCGCGCGTTGGAGGATCTGGCCGGGCGGCTGGCCGCATGGGACCAGCCCGCCGATGCCGAGGCCCTGCAGACCATGGTCTTTGCCATCGGTCGCGACCATCAGTTCGAACCGATGAAAGACTGGTTCCGGGCACTGTATCCAGGTGCTAGCTTGGCGCCGATCAGGGGCCGCGTTTCGGCGGCTTCATCGCGCTGTTCGGCATCGAGGAAACCCGCGCGCTGATCGAAAGCGCGCTGGCCGGCGAGTTGCTGGGCTGAGCCTGCCCCTGTTGCGCGCCGCCCGTTGCGGCGCGCGCGTTAACAAGGTGTTAATGCCGGATTCGAGATTGCCTCCCGACCGCACGGGCCTGATGCCCGTATTCGCCAAAGGGAGACATCTGGCATGAGCATTATCGGCAATTCGTCCTTGATGCCGCGCGCGTTCAGCGGTGGGCTGGGCGTCTGGTCGCGCACCAACGGAACGCCGGGATCGCCGACCCGGGCAGGACAGGCCAATGCCGCGATCGTCCCCGCCGATGAGGATTTCGGCGGTTGCCTTGAAATCCTGAAAACGCAGGAACCGACCTCGCTGCGCTATGTGGGGCGCACGCCGATCCGGCCCGGCACCTATCTGCGCATTTCAACGCGGGTCAAGGCAATCGCGGGCAATATGCCGCGCGTCCGCATCGCGGCATGGGCGGGCAATGCCGCGGGCACCAATGTCGCGGCCGCCGTCCAGATCGGCCCCGAGGTCACGCTGACCAGTTACGGCCAGGTGGTCGAGGTCTCTGCCGTGGTCGGCACCGGCCAGCGCAGCGGCGTGGACATGCCCTGGGGGCGCAATGCGACCTATGGCCATTTCGGTCTGGACCTGCTGGGCGCGAATTCGGGATCGGTCCGCGTTGAAAATCTGGTGATCGAAGATGTCACCGCCGCCTTTCTGCCGCAGATGCTGGATTGGGTCGATGTCCGCGATTATGGCGCGGTGGGCGATGGCGTGACCGATGACCGCGCGGCCTTTGTCGCGGCGGACAATGCGGCCAATGGCGGCCATATCGTCGTGCCCGAAGGCAGCTATCGCATCGCGAGCACCCTTGCCATCCGCGCGCCGATCCGCTTTCGCGGCACGCTGGTCATGCCGCGCGCCGCGCGGCTGGCGCTGCATTCCAGTTTCGATTTCCCGACCGTGTGCCGATGCCTTCGGCGATGAGACCGAAGGGCTGAAGCGCGCGCTGCAGGCGCTGTTTGGCTATGTCGATCATTCGACGCTGGACCTGTGCGGGCGCAGCGTCCAGTTGACCGAGCCGCTGGACATGGCCGCGATCATGCCGGGGCTGACGTCGTTTTCGAACCGCCGGGTGATCGCCAACGGCCAGATTTCCCTGATCGACGGTCCGGCATGGAACACGCGCATCGTCAATTCGGTCGGGACCTATAATCCCAACAATGAATATGTCCTGACCGGCGTTGCGAATGTCGCCAATATCGAGGTCGGCTCGCGGGTCGTCGGCGCGGGTGTCGGGCGCGAGGTCTATGTGCAGGCGCGCAATATCGGGGCGGGCACGCTGACCCTGTCGCAACCCCTGTTCGGGGGTGCGGGCACGCGCAGCTATGCCTTTCATCGTTACCGCTATGTGTTTGACTTTTCGGGTATGGAGCGGCTTGACCGCTTCAATATCGCGGATATCGAATTCCTGCTGGACGGGATCGGCAGTTGCCTGATGCTGGCGCCGACGGGGTCGATGATCCATATGCGCGACTGCTATGTGACGCGGCCCAAGGATCGCGGCATCACCTCGATCGGGACGGGTTGTCAGGACATTCTGGTCGACCGCTGCCAGTTCCTGTCGAACGAAATGACCATGAATGCGCAGAACCGCACGACCATCGCGATCAACGTCAACAACAACGACGCCAAGATCCGCCACAACCGTTTCGTGCGCTTCGGCCATTTCATGGTTGCCAATGGCGGTGGCCATATCATCGAGGGCAACCACTGGTTTCAGGGCGACAATGCCCAGGCCGGGGTGCGTTTCGCGGGGCTGGTGCTGACGCGCACCAATATCCAGACGACGGTGACGGGGAATTATATCGACAATGCCTCGATCGAATGGACGAACGAACACAGCGCGCGGCCGAATTTCACCAATGACGAATATTCCTTTGGCGGGCTGACGATCACCGGCAACACGTTCCTCGTGTCGAATTCGACGCTTGGGTTCTGCTGGCTGGTGATGAAGCCCTTTGGCACCGGGCATTTCATCCACGGGCTGAGCGTCATGGGCAATGTGTTCAAGGCGATGTATGGCCGCGCGCAGCGCATCGACAAGGTCGATACGACTTATGCCGATATGGATTACACCCGGATGCGCAACCTGCAGTTTCAGGGCAATATGTTCAACGGCATCAACCAATATGTCGCAGATCCGGTCGATCTGACGCTGACCCAGAACACGGTGGCGAACCGCTGGATCATCAATGCCTCGAATGCGCTGCCGTTCCGGGGCAATGCGCGGAAGGTGGAATCGGTCGTGGCCGAGGCGGCCATCGTCAATGCCGCGAATGCGCGGGTGACTGAAATGCCATGGGTGCAGACGCAATATGGCGTTGCGCGCAAATCGGTGGCGGTGAACTGGACGACGCCGGTACGCGGGCAGTTGTCGGTGCGGGTCCGCATGGATACCGCCGACTAGGACGCATCCGTTCAGCCCGTTGCAGTAATACCCCGGCAGTCATCCTGCCGGGGTTTTCCCATGTCCGGCGCGGCCGGCAGCAGATCCGCGGGCAGCAGGCGATAGGCGCGGGCAAAGCCTGCGTTCAGCAGCGCGCCCTGCGGCTCGATCCGCCAGAATGTGAAATCGGGCAGGTCGATATAGACCCTGGCCTTGGGGTCGCGCTCCAGCCAGGCGGCGCGGCGGTCGGGGTCGGGTGCCGCGGGCACCGCAACCGCCTGGATCGACAGCCGCGCATGGGTCATCACATCGCCCTTGACCGCCGTACCATCCGCGACCATCAGCCCGGCCCGCCGGTCGGCGGCCAGCGCGCGGCTATGCGCGGCCAGCCCCGACAGCAGCGCCAGCGGCGTGCCGTCATGATCGGTCTGGATCGCGATCCGCGTCAGCAGCGGGCAACCGCTGTCGGGGTCAAGCGTGCCCAGAACCGCATGGCGCATGTCCCGGATCAGGCGCCGGGCGATGTCGCGCGCCTCGTCATCGGTGGTTCGGATCGGATCTTCTTCCATCTGCGAAACCTGTGTCAAAGCGCCGCCGGGGGCAAGGGGTGAATAGATCGCCGACTGTCAAGCGCAAACATTCGACCTTGGTCCAAAGTCATGATCAATTCCGGTTTACGACGCTGCGGAAACCGGATTAACCTTGCCCCAACCGTCTGCGGTTTCCAGCGACCCCAAGGGGAGCGGGCGCGGAAAAGCCGCAGCATCGGCAAGTCGAGAGGAGCCACGTTTATGTCTGTTGAAGCTGTTTCCAAACACCCGATTCCGCCCGGATTCGAAAACGCCAATATCAACGCGGACAATTACCACAAGCTATACCGTGAATCGATCGAGGACCCCGAAGGGTTCTGGGGCAGAGAGGGCAAGCGGCTCGACTGGATCCAGCCCTATACCAAGGTCAAGGACACCAGTTTCCAGATCCCCGATGTCTCGATCAAATGGTTCGAGGACGGTGTCCTGAACGTCGCGGTCAATTGCATCGACCGGCACCTGCCCAAACGCGCCAACCAGACCGCGATCATCTTTGAACCCGATGATCCCGAAACCCCGGCCCAGCACATCACCTATGCCGAACTGTCCGAAAAGGTCAGCCGCTTTGCCAACGTGTTGCTGAGCCAGGGGGTGATGCGTGGCGACCGCGTGGTGATCTATCTGCCGATGATCCCCGAAGCGGCCTATGCGATGCTGGCCTGTGCACGGATCGGGGCGATTCATTCCATTGTCTTTGCAGGGTTTTCCCCGGATGCGCTGGCCAACCGGATCAACGATTGCGGCGCCAAGATCGTCATCACCGCCGATACCGCGCCGCGTGGCGGCCGCCGCACCGCGCTGAAGTCGAACACCGATGCGGCCCTGCTGCATTGTTCGGACAAGGTGCGCTGCCTTGTCGTCAAGCATACCGGCGACCAGACCACCCGGGTCCAGAACCGCGATGTCGACGTCAAGGCGATGATGGAGCAGGTCAGCCCCGAATGTCCGCCGCGCCCGATGGGGGCCGAAGATCCGCTGTTCATCCTCTATACCTCGGGGTCGACCGGCAAGCCCAAGGGTGTCGTCCATACCTCGGGCGGCTATCTGGCCTATGCCTCGATGACGCATGAATATGTCTTTGACTACAAGGACGGCGACGTTTTCTGGTGCACGGCGGATGTGGGCTGGGTCACGGGGCACAGCTATATCGTCTATGGTCCGCTCGCGAATGGCGCGACGACGATCATGTTCGAAGGCGTGCCGACCTTCCCCGACGCCGGTCGCTTCTGGGCGGTTTGCGAAAAGCACAAGGTCAACCAGTTCTATACCGCGCCGACCGCCATCCGGTCGCTGATGGGCCAGGGCCCCGAATGGGTCGAGAAATACGACCTCTCCAGCCTGCGCGTGCTGGGTTCGGTGGGCGAGCCGATCAACCCCGAGGCCTGGGTCTGGTATGACAAGCATGTCGGCAAGGGCCGTTGCCCGATCGTCGACACCTTCTGGCAGACGGAAACCGGGGGCCACATGATCACCTCGCTGCCCGGCGCCATCGAAACCAAGCCGGGTGCCGCGACCTTGCCCTTCTTTGGCGTCAAACCCGCCGTTCTGGACGCCACATCGGGCGAGCTGATCGAGGGCAACGGGGTCGAAGGCGTGCTGTCCATCGCCGATAGCTGGCCGGGCCAGATGCGCACGCTGTGGGGCGATCACGACCGCTTCATGGAGGCGTATTTCCAGCAATATCCGGGCTATTACTTTACCGGCGACGGCTGCCGCCGGGACCAAGACGGCTATTACTGGATCACCGGCCGCGTCGATGACGTCATCAACGTTTCGGGCCACCGCATGGGCACGGCCGAGGTCGAATCGGCGCTGGTCGCCCATGCCAAGGTCGCCGAGGCTGCGGTCGTCGGTTACCCGCATGACCTGAAGGGGCAGGGCATCTATGCCTATGTCACCCTGATGAACGGGATCGAGCCGACCGAAGAACTGCGCAAGGAGCTTGAGGTCTGGGTCCGCACCGAAATCGGGCCGATTGCCAAGCCTGACCTGATCCAATGGGCGCCGGGCCTGCCAAAGACCCGCTCGGGCAAGATCATGCGCCGCATCCTGCGCAAGATCGCCGAAAACGACTATGGCAGTCTGGGCGATATCTCGACGCTCGCCGAACCCGCCGTGGTCGATGAGCTGATCGAAAACCGCATGAACCGCGTCTGACGCCGGAACATTGCTGAAAACTGTGACACGCCCGCCGCATTCCGGCGGGCGTTTCGCATGTGCAGGCCCCAGGACCTTGGCGGGACTTGACGGCATCGTGATCTTGCGGCGAAACAAGAGCCAGCACGGTTCCGGATCGTTTCGCGCAGGCGGGACGCCCGGATGAAAAGGGAATGCGGTGCAGATCCGCAACTGCCCCCGCAACTGTAAGCGGCGAGCGACGGCCAAAGACCACTGGGGACACCCCCGGGAAGGCGGCCCAAGCAGCGACCCGCAAGTCAGGAGACCTGCCGTGCGATCACCCATTTTCCGGGGCGGGGCGCCCAGGAAAAGCGGATTGCCGCAGTGGTGACGATCACCGTCTGCGGCCGGCCCATGCCTGTCCGGACTCGTTACGCACTTGCCCCCCGGCCGGATGGCGCCGCGGGGCCCATGTTCAGGTAGTCAGACCATGACACGATCCCAGACCCAGACCCCTTTGCGCCGCGCCCTGCTGCTGGCCGCCGCGCTGCCTTTTGCGCAACCCGTTCTGGCGCAGGATGCCGCGCCGATCACGCTTGACCCGGTCTTCATCAGCGGCGGGCTGTCCCCGATCGCGCCCGATGCCTATGGGCGGGCCTATTCGGTGGTTTCGGGGGATGATCTGCGCGAACAGGGGATTTCGTCGGTCAAGCAGGCCCTGACCGGCCTGCCGGGCGTGTCCGTGACCGAAACCGGCGGCAGTTTCGCGACGCTGCGGATGCGCGGGGCGCCTGCGAACCACGCGCTGATCCTGATCGACGGGGTCGAGGCGCAGGGCGGCGGCGGCGATTACGTCCTGTCGGGGCTGGCGACCGACGACATCGCCCGGATCGAGGTTCTGCGCGGCCCGCAATCGGTGTTCTTCGGCTCGCGCGCCTCGGCCGGGGTGGTCAATATCGTGACGCTGCGCGGCGCGGAACAGGAGCGCGGCGGGGCGCTGTCGGCAACCCGGGGCAATGGCTGGTCGCTGTCGGGCCGCGCCCATGTCCGGGGCGAACGCGGCGGGCTGGCGCTGTCCTATGCGACGCGCCATGACAAGGGCTATGACGCCTCGGGCAAGGGAGGCGAAAGGGATGGGATCCGCCGCCGTGCGCTGTCGCTGAACGGCGACTGGCAGGCGACCGAAGATCTGGAAATCGGCTTTTCCCAAAGCCTTGCGCGCGAAATCTATGGTTATGACAATTCCGACTGGATGGCTTCGGACGAAGCCGGCTATATGGTCGACACCCCCGATCTGACCAGCCGCCGGGATGAGCGCGCGGGTCAGCTTTATGCCAGCCTTTCGACGCTGGACGGGCGTCTGACCCATCGCCTCAGCTACGAGCGCAGCCGCTATGCGCAGGAATTTCCCGGCGATTTCCCCTATGAGATGCTGGGCATCACCCGCGCGCTGAAATACCGCGCCAGCCTGTCGCTGGACGGGGCGCCGGTGGATCAGGCCGGGCAGATGGTCAATGCCATGGCCGACTGGACGCGCTGGAACGAATCGAACAGCTATGTGCCGGTTCAGGAAAAAAGCACCCGCTCGGTCGCGCTGGAATATCGCGGATTCTTTGACAGCGGGCTGGATGTGCAGGCCGGTCTGCGCCGCGACGAAAACAAGGGTTTCCGCGATTTCACCAGCTGGACCATCGGGCTGTCGCAGGATCTGGGGCGCGGGCTGCGGCTGCATGGCTCGGCCGGGGCGGGGATGGCCAACCCGACCTTTACCGAACTGTTCGGCTATCCGGGTTTCAGCATCGGCAACCTCGATCTGTCGTCCGAAATCAACCGCAGCCTTGATCTGGGGATCGAGGCGCGGCTTGCCGACGCCCGCATCGACGTGACGCTGTTTCGCGAAAAGCTCACCGACCTGATCGGCGCGGGCAGTTGCGGCGGCCAGACCTGCTATGTCAATTACGCGGGCGACAGTGTCCGCAAGGGGGTCGAGATCGCAGGCGACTGGCAGATCCGCGACCATATCGCCCTGCGCGGCAGCTACAGCTATATCGACGCGAAACTGCCGGATGGTGGTCGTGTCACCTATGTTCCGCGCCATGAACTGACTCTTGGCGGGGCATGGCAGGCCGGTCGCGTGACGCTTGGCGGCGATCTGCGCCATGTCGCGGGCATGGTCGCGCCGCAGGGCTGGTCCGGGGGCGATCCGGCGGCGGAACTGCCCGATTTCACCACGGTCGGCATCTGGGGCGATTACCGGCTGAGCGATGACATCAAGCTGACCGGACGCATTGACAATCTGTTCGATGCCGATGCGAAACAGGCCTGGGGCTATGGCTGGCAGGGCCGCCGCGCCCAGATCGGGCTGAGCGCATCCTGGTAGGGGCTACAACTCGACCTCGCCCGTTTTGCCCGCACCCGTGCCGTCGGGTGCGGGCAGCGCATCCGGGCTGTCTTTGGGCCGGTTTTCGGGCGAGGGTTCGACCAGATCCTGAAAGCGGCGGCTGACCACGGGCGGCGGCGGGGCACCGGCCTTGCGGCGGATCAGGATATCGCCGTTTTCCAGCCGCTCGGGCGCCTGATAATGGCGGATATCATCCATCAGATTGCCCAGATCCTTCAGCACGGGGAAAGACTCCTCGATCCGCAGGCCGAGTTCGCGGGTGATGCTGTTCATATGCGGCTCGACATCGCTGAACAGATCGCGCAGCAGGCTTTGCGCGCCGCGTTCGAGCAGCGAACCCGGATCGTCATCGGGTGCGTCACCCGGCATGGTCTCGTCAACGCCCTGATCGGCGGCGGGGGGCTGGTAATCATCCTGCGCCAGCACCGGGACGGCCAGAAGGGGCAGGGCGCAGATCAGGGCGGTGGCTGTCTTTTTCATCCGGAACTCTCTTGCGGTGCAATCTGCGGTTTCCCGACACCGGGGCGGTGGCGGGACAGGCCAGCCTCAGGCCATTTGCGGCCTGCGGCGCATGGCGCGGAACTGGTCCAGTGCATCGTTCAGGGCGCGGGTGCGGGCCTCGGCCAGACGGATCGCCTCGGGCGGCAGGCCACGGGCGATGGCGCGGTCGGGATGCGATTCGCGGATCAGGTCGCGCCAGCGCTTGCGCGCCTCGGGCAGGGGGGTGTCGACGCTGACGCCCAGCACGTCGCAGGGCAGGCATTTGCGTTTCGGGTCGTGGCGCATCCGTGCGGCCATGACCTGTGCGGGGCTGACGCCCAGAATGCGCGCGACCTCGTCGATAAAGATGATTTCGGCCTCGTGCAGGTCGCCATCGGCCAGGGCGATGATGAACAGCCCCTCGATCAGGTCCAGCAGGGCGGGATCGCCCGGCGGGAACATGCGGGCGACGCGCTGCGCCCACAGCTCGAACCCCGCGACATCCTGACGGGCAAGGTCAAAGACGCGGGCGGCGTTCTTTTCCTCGGACCGGGGAATGACGAAGACGCGGCGAAAGGCCGAGACCTCGGAACGGACGACCTGACCGTCGGCCTTGGCCAGTTTCGCGCCAAGCGCGATCACGGCGATGGTAAAGGCCACGGATTTTTCCGGCGGCGTCGCCGCCGGGCAGGCACCGACCAGCACCGCCAGACGATCGGCGATTCGGCGCCAGAAGCTGCGGGGCTTTGGCAGTTCGGGGGTGTCGGCAAAGGTCGCGCGGTCATCCATGCCCGCAAGGTTACGCGCTTTCCCGGCGCGGTGCTAGGCCAGCAGAAAGCCCCGGAGGATCAAAAGCTGGCCAGCCCAATATAGCGGCCACAGGGACATCGACAGGATGTGCCGGACCTGCGGCGTGGTTGCGCGGAAAAGTCGCAGCGCCAGCAGCAGGTCGGACAGGGTGAACATCAGCGCGCCGATCCGGACCAGCCGGTAGCCCGGCCCCAGCATCATCGCAAAGGCCAGCATCAGGGAAATGATCGCGCTGTAGCCGATGACCGGCAGGGCCAGCGCGCCGCAATGGCGCCAGAGCCAGACCCGGCCCGAGGCGAACAGCACCAGCCCCGCCCCCAGTGCCAGCGCAGGCGGCGGCTCGTCGCCGATCAGGGGCCGGAAGGCGGCCAGATAGGCCCAGATGCCCCACCGCGAAGCCGCCATGCCGCCCAGAAAGGCGCGCTGCGACGGGCGCGACAGCAGCAGATCGCCAAGCGCGTCCAGGGCCAGCCCGGCGATGACCGGCGCAGGCGCCCCCGCGACCACCCCGGCCAGCGCCAGCGCCCTGGTCGCCCCGGTCTTGATCAGGGATTTCAGGGCCGAAGGCGGCGCCTCGGTCAGGCACGCCCCGAAGATCAGGGCCAGCGCTGCGCCGATGGCGACCAGCGCGGTCATGCCTGAAGGTCGAGGCCCATCAGCACAAGTTCGTGCCATTCACCGAATTTGCGGCCCGCCGCCGGATCCGGCCCCAGTCGGCATAGCCCAGCCTTTCGTGAAACCGCAGCGATTCCACGTTCGACCCGGTGATGCCGCCGATCATCAGCCGTGCGCCGCGCGCCCTTGCGTGATCTTCGATCGCGTGCATCAGGGCGCGGCCCAGCCCCTTGCCGCGCGCGCCGGGGACAAGGTGGATCGTGTGTTCCATCGAATGGGCATAGCCGCCGCCCGCGCGGAATTGCGCATAGCTGGCAAAGCCCAGAACCTGCCCGTCTTCTTCGGCAACCAGCACGGCATGGCCCTGTTTCTGGCGTTCGGCGACATAATCGCGGACCTCCTGTTCGGATCTTTCGCCGGGCCAGAATGAAATCGCGGTGTCGCGCAGGATCGGGTTCCAGATCGCGGCAATGGTGGGGATATCGTCGGGGGTGGCGTCGCGGATCATGGCAGGGTGGGTCATGGCGGGATGGGGCCTTTCGGGGTCAGGATGCGGGCGCGGATGGCAACGGGCCCCTCGCGCAGGGTGACGCGCGGAACATCGACCGGCAGATCGGGCGGGGGTGCAGGATGGCTCAGTTCCGGCGCGGTCAGGCGCAGCCCGTGATCGGGCGGGTGGTCATGCGTTCCGGTCCGGGGGTGGCGGCCGCCGGCATCGGGCGGGATGCCCAGATGCGCCCCGACCCATGCCGCACCTTCATCAAGGTTCCGGCAGGCGACGGCCAGATGGTCCGGAACGGGCGTGTCAGCCATGCGCCCCCTTGGCCAGACTTGCGACGAAATCCAGCACCTCGGCGACGGGGCGCCCTTCGCCGATCTGCCTGACGATGGCGGAACCGACGACGCAGCCATCGGCGACGCCGGCGATGTCGCGCGCTGCCTCGGGCGTGGAAATGCCGAAACCCACGACGACCGGCAGTCCGGCGGCGGCGCGGATCCGGGCGACCTCGGGGGCGACGCTGGCGGCATCGGCGGCGGCGCTGCCGGTGATGCCGGTGACGCTGACGTAATAGACAAAGCCGCTGGTGTTTTGCAGGACGGCGGGCAGGCGGCGTTCGTCCGTGGTGGGGGTCGCCAGCCGGATGAAGTTCAGCCCGGCGTCACGCGCGGGAATGCACAATTCGCTGTCTTCTTCGGGGGGCAGGTCGACGACGATCAGCCCGTCGACGCCCGCCTGAACCGCTTCGGTCAGGAAACGCGCGACGCCGCCCGCGCGGGCATAGATCGGGTTGTAATAGCCCATCAGCACGATCGGGGTGGTGTCGTCACCTGCGCGGAATTCGCGGACCATGCGCAGGGTTTCGGTGACGCTGCCGCCCGCTTCCAGCGCGCGCTGGCCTGCGGCCTGAATGGTCGGGCCATCGGCCATCGGATCGGTGAAGGGCATGCCCAGTTCGATGATGTCGACTCCCGCGCCGGGCAGGCCCCGCATGATCTGCAAGGCGCTGTCGAAATCGGGATCTGACGCCATCATATAGGTGACAAAGGCCTTGCCGCCGCTTGCCCCAAGGCGCTGAAAGGTGTCGTCGATCCGTGTCATGCCAGTCCCCAGTTTATCATGATCGGGATATCCCCCGCTCGCGCGCCCGTCAGGGCCTGTCCGGGTTTGCACGGGCCGCGCGGGAAAATCAATCCCGACCGGCGTGGGAAGGCCCGTGACCCTGCCGTTCCGGCCCCGCCACCATCCAATGCGTGCTGCAAAACGGTCGCGGACCATGCCATAGCCATCCGACCAGAAGGTCGGGCCGAAATCCAGCATCACCGCGCCGCCTTCGGCCAGCGCATCGAAAATCCGCCGCGCCTCGTCGATGCTGGCGGCGGTGTGGCTGATCGCAAAGCCCGCCTGCGGATCGCCCGTCATGCCGGGCGGGAAATCCCCCGCAAAGATCACCCGGCCGCCCGTATTCAGCGAGGCGTGCATGACCAGCCCCGAGGCGCGCATCTGGTCCGTCGCATCGGGCGCCTGCGCCCAGTCCATGATCTGCAGATCCCCGCCAAAGATCTGCCGGTAGCGCGTCATCGCCTGACGGCAGTTGCCCTGAAAGTGGATATAGGGGTCGTAGGACGTGGCTGTGCCTTGGTTTGTGGGCGCTGTCCGGGCATCTTTGCCCAGGCCCGGTTGCGGCTCAATACTGGACTTGCGCGCGCGTGCCGCCTAGATAGCGCCCAACAGCATCAGAAGGGATGAAACATGGGCTTTCGCATGGGGATCGTCGGTCTGCCGAATGTCGGCAAATCGACCCTGTTCAACGCGCTGACGAAAACCGCCGCCGCGCAGGCCGCGAATTTCCCGTTCTGCACGATCGAGCCCAATGTCGGCGAGGTCGCGGTCCCCGATCCGCGTCTGGAAAAGCTGGCCGCGATTGCCGGGTCGAAACAGATCATCCCGACGCGCATCACCTTTGTCGATATCGCGGGGCTGGTCGAAGGCGCCAGCAAGGGCGAGGGGCTGGGCAACCAGTTCCTGGCCAATATCCGCGAGGTCGACGCCATCGCCCATGTCCTGCGCTGTTTCGAGGATGGCGACATCACCCATGTCGAGGGCCGCATCGACCCGGTGGCCGACGCCGAAACCATCGAAACAGAGCTGATGATCGCCGATCTGGAATCGATCGAGCGGCGTTTGCAGAACATCGCCCGCAAGATCAAGGGCGGCGACAAGGATGCGGTCGCGCAGGAAAAGCTGCTGAAACAGGCGCAGGCGGCGCTGTCGGACGGCCGCCCCGCCCGCACCGTCACGGTTGCCGATGACGACCGCCGGGCACGGGACATGCTGCAACTCCTGACCGCCAAGCCCGTGCTGTTCGTCTGCAATGTCGAGGAAGACAAGGCCGCGACCGGCAACAGCCAGTCCGACCGCGTCGCCGAAATGGCCGCGAAACAGGGCGCGGGCTGCGTCGTGATCTCTGCCCGGATCGAGGAGGAGATCAGCCAGCTGTCCCCCGACGAGGCGCAGATGTTCCTCGAGGAGCTGGGCCTGCACGAGGCGGGTCTGGACCGGCTGATCCGCGCAGGCTACGACCTGCTGGGCCTGCAGACCTATTTCACCATCGGCCCCAAGGAAGCCCGCGCCTGGACGATCCTGAAAGGCACGTTGGCCCCGCAGGCGGCGGGCGTGATCCACGGCGATTTCGAACGTGGCTTTATCCGCGCCGAAACCGTCGGCTATGACGACTATATCGCCGGAAACGGCGAAGCCGGTGCCCGCGAGGCCGGCAAGTTCCGCGTCGAGGGCAAATCCTACGAGGTGCAGGACGGCGACGTGCTGCATTTCCTGTTCAACGCGTAATCGCCAGACAATCTGATCGCCAGACAGGCTGCATGAAAAGGGGCCCATCCGGGCGCTTTGTCGTTTCAGCGCAGGATCTTGCGCTTGGTTTCCGGCGCCCAGAGGATCGACAGCACCATCCCCAACAGCGGGAAGGCCGCCATGATCAGCATGGTTGCCGAAGCGCCCATCCTTTCCAGCGCAAAGGGTAGCAGATAGACCGCAGATGCCGCCGAAATCCGCGAAAACGCCGCCGAAAAGCCGACGCCGGTCGAACGCAGCCGGGTGTCGAAAATCTCGGCCGGATAGACATACTGGATGTTGTTGGCCGCAGGCGCCACGAACATGTAGATCGCGAACAGCGCGACGATCAGCCACAGCGGCGGGCTTTGCAGTGCCCCGATGGCCAGCAGCGCCACGAACATCACCGCAAAGGTCCAGATGACAAAGGACCGGCGGCTCAGCCAATACAGCAGGAACAGGCCAAAGATCGCGCCCGCGATCTGCAACCCGTTCAGCCAGATGTTGACCGTGGTTTCGTCCTGCATGCCAAGCGCGTCAAAGACCGGGATGATAAAGGTGAAGATCGCAAAGAACGGCCCGACCTGACAGAACCAGAACAGGCCGGAATACAGGTGCTGGCGCTTGTTCGGCCCGACCAGCAGCTCGCGCGGGCTGGGGTGGGTGGTTTCCGGCTCGACCTCGGGGATGGCATATTCGGGGCCGAAATGGCGGTCGATGACCCGGCGCGCATCGGCGCTGCGGCCGCGGGCATTCAGCCACATCGGCGTTTCGGGCAGGCCCATGCGCAGGACAAAGGTGATCAGTGCGGGAATCGCGCTGGTCGCCAGCAGAAACCGCCAGTCGCCGCCGTCATACAGCGTGCCGACGATAAAGGCGACGGTAAAGCCGACCTGCCAGCCGACCGAGAAACTGCCCAGCAGGACCCCGCGCCCCTTGCGCCGCGAGAATTCGGCCAGAACCGAGGTGCCGACCGCATATTCGACCCCGATGGCCAGCCCCAGGGCCAGCCTCAGCACGACCAGTTGCCAGACCTCCTGCACAAAAAATTGCAGCAGGGACAGGACGAAAAAGGAAATCAGGTTCCATGAAAATACCGGGCGCCGACCGTAGCGGTCGGCCAGATTGCCAAAGATCAGCCCGCCGATAAAGACACCGATCAGCGCGCTGGCCGCGATCAGCCCCTGGCTCAGCGCCGACAGCGCCATTTCCGATTTGGCCAGCGCCAGCGCCGGGCCGACGATGCCCAGCACATAGCCGTCCAGAATGGCGCCGCCCAGAACCGCGGCGGCGGCCAGAATATGGATGGGCTTCAATGGCGCATCGTCAAGCGGGATGCCGCCCGGATGCGCGGATGGGGTGGTCACGTTCATTTCTCCTCCAGAAATATCCACGCCTGAAATGGGGCGAAGACCTTGCGGACATCGCACTGCGGCGTGACGCGAAACCGGACCTGGGAAATGCCGGGGGCCGGCCTTGGCCATTGCGTAACGGAATGCGCCGCGCCGCGCACGGAGTGCCGCCTGCAGGGCTGCGACAGTCGCGGCGCAGGAATGCGACGGGGCCGGGGCGCGCTCTGGACGGGGTCGACCGGGCCACGCGCCGCAGACCATCCGCCGAGGGCGCGGGATGGTTGCCGTCAGGCCGGGGCGTGGATCTGCTGCCGTTCGGATTCCGGCAAGGACAGGCGTTTGCCGGTGTTGGTGTCGAACAGATGCAGGGCGCCGGGACGGATGGCCAGATGCATCTGATCCGAAATCGCGATATCGGGCGACAGGGACAGGGTCAGCGGCTGGCCTTCGACATGGCCGTGGACAAGGCGCTGCGCCCCCAGTTCCTCGATGAAATCAAGGCGGAAGGGCAGGCCCTGGGTGGCGATGGACAGATCTTCGGCCCGGATCCCAAGCGAGACGGGCCCCTGCGCCGCCGTCGCGATCCGCGCAATTTCGACCGTGCCAAGCCGCAGGGTGCCGCCGGCGATCTCGGCGTCCAGCAGGTTCATCGCGGGCGCGCCGATGAAGCTGGCGACAAAGGTCGAGGCGGGGCGGTGATAGATGTCCAGCGGCGCGCCGATCTGTTCGATGCGGCCACCGTTCAGCACCACCAGCCGGTCGGCCAGCGTCATCGCCTCCAGCTGGTCATGGGTGACGTAAAGCGAGGTCGTGCCAAGCCGCTTCTGCAACCGCCGGATTTCGCCCCGCATCGACACGCGCAGCTTGGCGTCAAGGTTCGACAGCGGTTCGTCGAACAGGAATGCGGCGGGCTGGCGCACCACGGCGCGGCCCATGGCGACGCGCTGGCGCTGGCCACCCGACAGGGCGCGGGGCTTGCGGTCCAGATAGGGGCGCAGTTCCAGCATCCGCGCCGCCTCGGCCACGCGGGCCTCGATTTCGGCGGCCGGGGTTTTGCGGTTCTTCAGCCCATAGGCCATGTTTTCGCGCACGGTCATATGCGGGTAAAGCGCATAGTTCTGAAACACCATGGCAATGTCGCGGTCGGCGGGATCGACGCGGTTCACCAGCCGGTCGCCGATATGGATCTCGCCGCCGGTGATGTCCTCCAGCCCCGCGACCATGCGCAAGAGCGTCGATTTCCCGCAGCCCGACGGGCCGACCAGAACGATGAATTCGCCGTCCCGGATCGACAGGTTGATATCCGCGACCGAAGGGCCGGAGGCGCCGGGATAGGTTTTTGACAGGTTGGTGATCTGGATCGAGGCCATCACTTGTCGCTTTCGGTCAGGCCCTTGATGAACCAGCGCTGGAACACGACGACCACCAGAACCGGGGGCGCCAGTGCCAGAACGGCAAGGGCGAATGCTTCGTTGTAATCGGGGATCTGGCTGCCGACCCAGACCTGCAGGATCTGCTTGATGCCGCGCATCAGGGTAAAGAACCGCTCATCCGTGGTCATCAGCATCGGCCACAGATATTGATTCCAGCCATAGACGAACATGATGATGAAGATCGCGGCCATCATGGTTTTCGACAGCGGAATCAGCACGTCGATCAGGAATTTGAACGGTCCCGCCCCGTCGATGCGCGCGGCTTCAAGCAGTTCGTCCGGGACGGATTTGAAGAACTGCCGGAAATAGAACGTCCCCGTGGCAGAGGCCAGCAGGGGCACGATCAGCCCGGTATAGCTGTTCAAAAGCCCCAGTTCCGACATCACCTGATAGGACGGCATGATGCGCACCTCCAGCGGCAGCAGCAGCGTCGTGAAGATGATCCAGAACATCACCGTGGCAAGGCGAAAGCGGAAATAGACCAGCGCATAGGCGGCCAGCATCGACAGGACGATCTTGCCCACCGCAAAGCCCACGCCTAGGATCAGCGAATTGATCATCATCCGCGTGCCGGTGACCTGACCCGTGAAACCGCCCTGCCGGGTCAGCACGGCCGCATAGGTTTCCGCCCCATGCCCCGCGGGTGTCAGAAACAGCCCGTTCGAATGGATATCCACCGCCGTATGGGTCGAGGTCATGATCGCGACCAGCACCGGCAGCACCATGAACAGCGTGGCAAGGATCAGGACCGCATGGTCAATCAAGTTGGTTCGGTTCATCGCATCACCCGTAATGCACGCGCCGTTCCAGCCAGCGGAACTGCACCAGAGTCAGGATCAGCACGACGACCATCAGGATCACCGATTGCGCCGCCGATCCGCCGATGTCATTGCCGCGAAACCCGTCGCTATAGACCTTGTAGACCAGCGTGATCGGGTTGTTGGCGGGCTTGTCCTTGACCATCACGTCGATCACCGCAAACGTGTCGAACAGCGCATAGGTGATGTTGATGATCAGCAGGAAAAACGCGGTCGGCGCCAGCAGCAGCAGGATCGCGGTGCGAAAGCGCGTCAGCCCGTTGCGGCAGTCGATCAGCGCGGCTTCGCGGACGCTGGCGGGGATCCCCTGCAGGCCGGACAGGAAAAAGATGAAATTATACGGCACCTGTTTCCAGACAGAGACCAGAACCAGCGCGAAAGCCGTATCCCAATAGTCGATGCCGACCTGCATGTTCCAGCCGAACCAGCCCGCCAGTGTGACGAATGGCCCGATATGCTGGTCGAACAGCATCATCCCCATCAGCCCGGCAACGGGCGGCGCAATCGCATAGACCGAAATCAGCGCCGTGCGATAGGTCGCGCGGCCCCGGATGATCTTGTCCGCCTTGACCGCGAACAACAGCCCCAGCCCAAGCGAAAAGACGGTGACCAGCAGCGTGAAAAGCGCCGTGAACCCCGCGATCTTGCGATATTCGCCGGACCCAAGCGCCGCGCCGTAATTTTCCAGCCCGACAAAGGTCGCGCCAAAGCCGAACGGGTCCTCAAGGTAAAAGGACGATGAAATCGCCTGCGCCGAAGGCCAGTAGAAAAAGACGAAAATCACCGCAAGCTGCGGCATCAGGAACAGCCAGGGCAGCAGCGGCTGGTCGAATTGCACGCGCTTGGCGGGCAGGGCGGGTCTGCCCCGATACCAGCGGCGCAGACCTGTGCGGGGCGTTGCGGGAAGATGGGAAAGTTCGGTCATCGGGCCTGCTTGCGGGGGCGGAAATGGCAGCGCCGGGCCCTTGCGCGGGCCCGGCACCGTTCAGGTCGTGCGTTCAGCCCGAGGTGCGGGCGAAACGCGACAGCAGTTCGTTGCCCTCGGTCTCGATCGCCTTGAAGGCATCCTCGACCGTGGTCTGGCCCGAAAACAGCTTGTTGAACTCGCGTTCCTCGATCACGCGGATCTGCGGGTAAAAGCCAAGCCGGTAACCGCGCGACCATTCGCCCTGCGGCAGCATCAGCTGCTGGATGCCGACCTCGGCCTGCGGATGCTGTTCATACCAGCCATCGGCCTTGGATTTTTCATAGGCCGCCGTGGTGATCGGCACATAGCCGGTCGCCTGATGGTAAAAGGCCTGAACCTCGGTCGTGGTCAGGTAGTTGAAGAAATCTGCCGTGCAGGCGTTCTGATCATCGGGCTTGCCGGAAAAGGCAAACAGCGCCGCACCACCGATAAAGGTCGATTTGTCGCCATCGGGCGCGGTTTCGTCATAGGGCATGAAAGTGGCCGAAAACGGCATGCTCGCGGTCTGCGACAGCCCGCCGAACGACCCCGAGGACCCGATCCACAGCGCGACCTTGCCCTCCTCGAAAGGTTTCTGGTTGTCGGCCCAACCGGCACCGTAAAACCCGAACAGCCCGTTGTCGTGCCATTCCTTCAGCCGCGTCCAGAAGGCGATCATCTGGGGTTGCGTCGCCAGCAGCCGCGTCCCGTCGAAACTGTCGTAACCGTTGGTATTGCTGGCCATTTCGACATTGTTGCGCGAGAAGTAATTCTCAAAGAACATCCAGGTCAACTGGCTGGCGGTCATCGGGATATAGCCCGCCTCTTTCAGCTTGGGGGCGATTTCCGCGAATTCGGCCCAGGTCTTGGGCGCGCTGACGCCCGCCTTGGCCAGCGCCTCGTCATTGACATACATGATCGGGGCGGACGAATTGAACGGCATCCCCACGAACTTGCCCTCTGCATCGGCATAAAACCAGCGCACGCCCGGAATAAAGGCTTCGCGGTCAAAGGCATGGCCGTTCTGGGCCAGCAGATCCTCGGCCGGGATGGTGGCACCCGGCGCATTCATGATCGTCGCGGCACCCGCGTCGAAGATCTGGATAACATTGGGCTGTTCGCCCGACCGGAACGCCGCAATCCCCGAGGCCAGCGCCTCCTCATAGGTGCCTTTGGACACGGGCGTGATGGCACAGGCCTGCTGGGCCGCGTTGAATTTCTCGGCGATCTGGTTGATCACCTGCTCATTCGCGCCACCCATCCCGTGCCACCAGGTGATGGCGGTGGTTTCGGCATGGGCCGCCTGCGCGGCGATGGCGGCAATCGCGGCCATGGCAAAGGTGCGTTTCATCTTCTGTCCCCTTGTGTCGAGCTTTCGCAGCGCAGTAGGGAACCGCCGTGACACCCGCTTGACGCGGGCATAAAACTTTCATGACATGCGCGGATTTCGCCTCTGTCGGCACGATCCGTGCCGCCATTTGTCCAGACAAATCGCGGCAATCAGCGCGGCTCGACCCCGACCAGCGCGCGCGCGAAATCGCCCGCGTCAAAGGCATCCAGATCGTCGATCTGCTCACCCACGCCAATCGCATGGATCGGCAGGCCAAAGCGGTCGGCCAGCGCGACCAGCACCCCGCCGCGCGCCGTGCCATCCAGCTTGGTCATCACCAGACCCGACACATCGGCCAACTTGCGAAAGGTCTCAACCTGGCTCAGCGCGTTCTGGCCGGTGGTCGCATCCAGCACCAGCAAGGTGTTATGCGGCGCCGATGGGTCTTTCTTGCGGATCACCCGGACGATCTTGGCCAGTTCCTCCATCAGGTCCTGACGGTTCTGCAAACGCCCGGCGGTGTCGATCATCAGCAGATCGGCGCCGTCGCGTTCCGCCTGAACCATCGCGTCAAAGGCCAGGCTGGCCGGGTCGGATCCTTCGGGCGCGGTCAGCACCGGCACACCGGCGCGCCTGCCCCAGACCTGCAACTGCTCGACCGCCGCCGCGCGAAAGGTATCGCCCGCCGCGATCACGACATTCTTGCCCGCCGCCCGGAACTGGCTGGCCAGCTTGCCGATGGTCGTGGTCTTGCCCGAACCGTTGACGCCCACCACCAGCACGACCTGTGGCTTCTTCGGATAGATCGGCAAGGGCCGCGCCACCGGGGTCATGATCCGCGTGATCTCATCGGCCAGCAAACCCTTCAACTCGCGCGACGACATCATCCGCCCCAAACGCCCCTCGGCGATATTGGCGGTGACGCGCAGGGCCGTTTCGACACCCATATCGGCCTGAACCAGCATGTCCTCCAGCTCTTCCAGCATCCCGTCGTCCAGCTCGCGCCGCGGCTCTGCTGCATCGCCACGCCCGAACAACCGCCCCAGCATCCCCGGCCGCGCCTCTTCGGCCGGACGCTCGACCGGCGCGGGCATGGGCGGCAAACCGGGCGCGGGGGCAGGGGCCAGACCGGTTTCCTCTGGCGCCTCGCTCCGCGTGGCCTGCGGCGCCTCGCCCACGATATCGTCGATCCCCTCGCCGATCCTCGACGAGGATCGCGTCAACCGATCGCGCAGCTTGGAAAAAAACGACATGAGTCCACCCTTTTGCCTTCGCCGTAGAAACTAGGGCTTTCGCGGCAAAAGGAAAAGGGCGCCCGCAGCGCCCCTCATTCTTCATCACGAAAATACCCCACGGGGGTGTGGGGGTGTGAAACCCCCACCGCATCCGGCGAAATCAGGCCTTGCCCAGATAGATGTCGACCAGCTTGCCCAGCATCTCCAGCGCGTCGGCGCGCGAACGCTGGAAGCTGTTGCGCCCGATGATCGAACCGTTGCCGCCGCCGTCGCGGATTGCGCGGGCATCGTCGTAAACCGCATCGGCCCCTTTCGCGGCCCCGCCCGAGAACACGACGATGCGGCGCCCGTTGAAGGCCGCCTGCATGCAATGTTCGACGCGCTTGGCCTGGGTCGCGATGTCGATCTTCTTGTCCTCATAGACCTTTTTGGCCTCGGGCAGCATCAGATGGTCGGTCGACAGCTTGATCTTGATGACATGGGCGCCGATCAGGGCCGCGATCTGGGCGGCATAGGCGGCGATGTCGATGGCGGTTTCGCCGTCCTTGGTGATCGCCTCGCCGCGCGGATAGGACCAGACGACGCTGGCGACGCCCTTGGCGGCGGCTTCCTTGCGCATCTCGACGATCTCCTCGATCATGTCCAGCGCCATGTCCGAACCCGGATAGATGGTGAAACCGATGGCCGCGCAGCCAAGGCGCAGCGCATCGTCGACGGATGCCGTGATCGCCTGGTTCTTGCCTGCGGTTTCCGACATCAGGCTGTTGGCGCTGTTGACTTTCAGGATGGTCGGGATCTGGCCGGCGAAGGTATCGGCGCCGGCCTCGATCATGCCAAGCGGCGCGGCATAGGCGTTCAGCCCCGCGTCGATCGCCAGTTGGTAGTGGTAATGGGGATCATAGCCGCCGGGGTTGGGCGCAAAGCTGCGCGCCGGGCCATGTTCGAAACCCTGATCCACGGGCAGGATGATCATCTTGCCGGTGCCTGCCAGTTTCCCGGTCATCAGCATCCGGGCAAGCTGCGCCTTCACGCCCGGCGTCTCGCCTTCATAATTGGCCAGGATCTTGCGAACGGTATCGGTCATTTGCATCGTCAACTCCAGATTCGGGATTGTCCGCTGCTTACCAGACCTTGACAGGGGCGCAACGCAGATTGCGCTAACGGGAACCTGCGGGGGGCCATCGCGGTTAACCCTGTGTCATTGTCAGGAGAAACCATCATGGCAAATGAAGATCCGGCAGGCATTCCCGAACAGATCCGTCAGAACCGGCCGTTTTTCGCGGTGCTGATCCTGGCGCTTGTGATCGCCATCGGCACATTCCTGTTCGTGCTTTCGCGCGACACGGAATCGACCGATATCGAACGCAACGTGATCCACGACCCGAACGCGTCAGCCCCGGCCCCCGCCACCACCCCGGCGGAGGAACCGGCGCCCGCGACGGGTGGCACACCCGCCACCCAATAGACTGGCAAAGGAGGTTTCATGAGCCACAACACCGATCCCGAACGCGCTGCGCGCCGCCATCCTGCGGCCCTGATCGCCATTCTTGCCGCCGTGGTCGTCGCGGCGCTGGCGGCATTCTGGTTCCTTGGCTCTGATCCGGTCGAGGAAGGGCCGGTCGAGGAAGGGGACGTGTCGCGCAATCCGGAAATCCAGCAAGAGATGCCGGCGCCCGATCCGTCCGCACCGGCACCCGATCCGGCCAGCCCCGCGCAATAGCGGCCCGGATATAAAGTCAAGGGGCCGCGCAGGCCCCTTGATCCGATCCACCAGATAGGTCGCGGTCAGCCTTTCGTCAGCGCGACGACGCCGGGCAGTTCCTTGCCCTCCATCCATTCCAGAAAAGCGCCGCCCGCGGTCGAGATATAGGTGAAATCATCGGCCACGCCCGCCTTGTTCAGCGCGGCCACGGTATCGCCGCCGCCAGCGACCGACACCAGCTTGCCGTCGCGCGTCAGTGCCGCCGCAGCCTGTGCCGCCGCATTGGTTGCCGCGTCGAAAGGCGGGATTTCAAAGGCGCCAAGCGGGCCGTTCCAGATCAGCGTGCGCGACGCGGCAAAGACCTCGGAAATCGCGGCGACGGTTGCCGGGCCTGCATCCAGAATCATCGCATCCGCCGGGCATTGATCGGCGGGCAGGACCTCTGACGGGGCATTCGCCGCGAATTCGCGCGCCACGACGATATCGACCGGCAGGTGGATCGTGCAGCCCGCGCCGGCGGATTTTTCCAGAATCTCGCGCGCCGTATCCGCCATGTCGCGTTCGGCCAGCGATGTGCCGACCTCGATCCCCTGGGCGACCAGAAAGGTATTGGCCATGCCGCCGCCGATCACGAGATGTTCAACCTTCTCGATCAGATTGGTCAGCAGCTCCAGTTTCGTGGACACCTTGGCGCCGCCGACGATGGCGGTGACCGGGCGGTCGGGGTTGCCAAGCGCCGCGTCCAGCGCCCTGAGTTCGGCCTCCATCAACCGCCCTGCGGCCGAAGGCAGCAGCCGCGCGATGCCTTCGGTCGAGGTATGGGCGCGATGCGCCGCCGAAAAGGCGTCGTTGACGTAGATCTGGCCCAAAGCGGCGACCGATGCCGCAAATGTCGGATCATTGGCTTCCTCGCCCGGATAAAAGCGGGTGTTTTCCAACAGCAGCACATCGCCCTTGACCAGATCGGCCACGGCGCGTTTCGCCGGGCCGCCGATGGCCTCGTCCGAGAATTTCACGGGCTGGCCAAGCGCCGATTCCAGCGCGGGGACCAGTTGCTTCAGGCTCATCGCGTCGACGCGCTGGCCCTTGGGGCGGTCGAAATGTGCCAGCAGAACCGGAATGCCGCCCCTGGCCTGAATATCCTTGACCGTGGGCACGATCTTTTCGATCCGGGTGGCATCGGTGACGCGGCCGTTTTCGACCGGCACGTTGATATCGACGCGGGTCAGGACGATCTTGCCGTCCAGATCAAGGTCGTCGATCGTGTTGAAATCTGCCATTCCTGCGTCCTTTCACGGTGCATCGCTGTCGTCGCGGGTTTTCCGACATGTTGACATTTTCGTCAACCGACCCCTGCCGCAGGGACCCGATATGGTCGCAGCGCCGTTGTCCAATGCGCATGAAAGCCTTAACGCTTGTCGCGTCAGACGAAAGGAATCGCCCATGGCCGAGATCAAGGATCCCGAAAACACCATCATCATCACGCTCAGGGACGGGCCGGTGGTGATCGAGCTGCTGCCCGATGTCGCCCCCAAACATGCCGAGCGGATGAAGGAACTTGCCCGTGCGGGCGCCTATGACAACGTGGCCTTCCATCGCGTGATCGACGGTTTCATGGCGCAGACCGGCGACGTGAAACATGCGAACATGGAAAAGGACTACAACCCCGGCCGCGCCGGGACCGGTGGTTCGGACCTGCCCGATCTGCCCGCCGAATTTTCCAAACTGCCGCATGACCGTGGCACGCTTGGCGCGGCGCGGTCGCAGAACCCGAATTCCGCCAACAGCCAGTTCTTCATCAACTTCAACGACAACCATTTCCTGAACGGCCAGTATACCGTCTATGGCCGGGTCGTTTCGGGGATGGAACATGTCGACAAGATCGTGCGCGGCGAACCGCCCGCGAATCCCGACCGCATGATTTCCGTTCGCGTGGCCAAGGATGTGGACGAAAATGCTTAAGTATTTTCTGACCTCTGCCGCGCTGACCGCCGCCGCCACCACGGCCATGGCCGAGGGCCTGCCCGGCGTCACCGACGGCCCCGGCCCGAACCTCGTGATCGAGGTGGCGGATACCGCGGGCACGTCCAAGGGCACGATCGTTCTGGACCTGTATGCCGACAAGGCCCCGGCCCATGTCGACCGCCTCATCACGCTGGCCCGCCGCGGCGATTACGACGGTGTCGTCTTTCATCGCGTGATCGAGGGCTTCATGGCCCAGACCGGCGATGTCCAGCACGGCAAGCAGTCCGGCGACACCAGCCGGGCGGGCATGGGCGGATCGGAACTGCCCGACCTCAAGGCCGAATTCAACGATGTCTCGTTTCAGGCGGGCACCGTCGGCATGGCGCGGTCCCAGGACCCGAATTCCGCGAACAGCCAATTCTTTATCGACCTGGCCCCGGCGACCTTCCTTGACGGCCAGTATACGGTCGTCGGGCAGCTGGTCGATGGCTGGGACGTGCTGAATGCGATCAAAAAGGGCGATGCCGCCGCCAATGGCGCCGTGGACAAGCCCGATTACATGCTGAAGGTCACCGTTCAGGACTGATCCCGACGGGCCGTCACATGAATGACTGAACAAGGCCCCGCCATCGTTGCGGGGCCTTGTCTGTTTCTGCGCGGCGCGGCAAAGCTGGCGGGGATGATTGTCACATTCGCCGGGCAGGACATGTTCACGCGCAAAACCTTGCCCCTTTGGGTCACTTTTTTCATCATCCTTGCCGCCGCCGCGCTGCTGCTGATCATGGGTCGCGAACCGATCTGCACCTGCGGCCATGTCAAGCTGTGGCACGGCGAGACCTATAGTTCCG
Organism: Paracoccus sp. DMF-8; assembly: GCF_029309835.1. Lineage (GTDB taxonomy): Bacteria > Pseudomonadota > Alphaproteobacteria > Rhodobacterales > Rhodobacteraceae > Paracoccus. The sequence continues at coordinate 53,013 of NZ_JARJHL010000002.1, forward strand.
AAAGCTCGCAGCATCTGGCGGATTGGTATACGCCTTCGCATCTGATCCACGGGCTGCTGTTTTATGCGGCGCTGTGGCTGGTCGCGCGGCGGGTGCCGATGGGCTGGCGGCTGGTCATCGCGACCCTGATCGAAGCGATCTGGGAAATCGTCGAAAACTCGGACGCGATCATCGAACGCTACCGCGCCGTGACCATCTCGCTGGATTATTACGGTGACAGCGTCGTCAATTCGGTGTCGGACATGCTGGCGATGGTGCTGGGCTTTTTCCTGGCCGCGCGGCTGCCGGTCCGGGTCTCGGTGCTGATCGTTCTGGGGTTCGAGGTGCTGACGATCTGGCTGATCCGCGACGGGCTGGCGCTGAACGTGCTGATGCTGCTGTGGCCGCTGGACGCGGTGCGCGACTGGCAGGCGGCGCTGTAACGGCGCGGTCCGGCGGCGAGCGGGGACAGCAGCATCAGGCCGCAGCCCGGAACGCCCCAGCCAAGAACGCAGGCGGCAAGCCGGGGGCCAAAGCGCCGGGGGCAGGGCGCGCGCGAATTCCTGCACCGCGCCCGCCGTCTTTCTGCCCTGACCGGACATCGGGTCCGGGTCTATTCCGCCACCACGCTGAAGCTGGCGACGAAACTCGCGGGGGCGAGGTATTGGTCCGCGCCGGCCTCCGAAATGTTTTCCGGGGTCGTGACGATGATCCTTGGCCCGGCATGGGGGATGTCCAGCTTGCCCTCGACCGCGCGGACGGCCTGTTCGATGGCCAGACGCCCCTGCAGCACCGGGAAATCATTCGGCGCGGCAAGGATACGGCCGCGCGAGATACCGCGAAACACGCCATGCGTCATGTAGATCGAGATGATCCCGGCCCGATGCCCGATGTCGCGGTCCCGCGTCAGCGAAACGGCGGCATCGGCCATCGGCGCATTTCCCACGAAATAGTCGATGTCGGGAAACTCCTCCAGAACCTCCTCGACCAGCAGGACCTGATGCTCGCGGCCGGTATCGCCGTATTTCGTGACCACGATTTCGGCGGAGCTGTCGCGCAGCGCCTCGCGAAAGCCCTGTTCGACGAAATGCACCCATCCCGCGCCCTTCGGGCCGGGAAACCATGCGACGCGAACGGGCGGGCTGCCCCTTGGATGGCGGCGGGCCAGAACGCGCCCCGCTTCGGCGGCCATGTCGCGCCACGACACGGCGGATTTCGCGGTGATCCCCTGCGGGTCGATGTCGTTGACGGTGGCGATCACCGGCATGGTCCGGCCGATGTCGCGGATCAGCGGCGTCAGCCCGTCATAGGATACGGTGCCGATGATCATCGCGTCGAAACCGCCCCCGGCGCAGGCGGCGACCTGTTCGGCCTGCCGTTCCAGATTGGGATAGCCGCCCGCCTCGAACAGCTCGAACCCGACGCCAAGGCGCCGCGCCTCTTGCACCATGCCGTAATTGACGCTGAGCCAATAGGCATCCTTGAGATGGGGATAGAGCACGCAAAAACGCAGCGGCCGTTCGGCGTGGTCCAGCGGCTGATAGCGGATCGCGCGGGTCGGGCTGCCCGTCTCGAAAGGGTGCAGATATGCGTTCAGCAGCCAGTCTTCGGCCCCGGCGGGCAGGGCGCAAAGGCAAAGGGCCGCCACATTCAGAAAGCCCGCCTTCAGAAAGCCCGTGACTGCATTCATGCGTGTTCCGCTACCCCTGCGTCGTGGAATTCGGCATAGTCAATCTGGGCCGAAAGACAGGGGGCGGCAAGCTGAATATGGATCGCGATACCAGCCTTGGCCGGCGGCTGTTTCTGGCATTCCTTGTGATTGCGGGCCTGCCGGCGCTGACCGGCCTGTGGGGCTGGATCCAGCTGGCCGATGTCGAACGCGACCAGAATGCGCTGATCAACAACACGCTGCCGGCGATCATCGACGTGCGCGGCTTTACCGAGGAAAGCAGCAAGGTCGTCGCCGCCGCCCCCGAATTCGCCGCCGTCACCCGCGAGGAGGATCGCGTGCAGCGGGCGGCCTATCTGTTCGGGCAGGTCGATGCCCTGCGCCAGCGGCTGGAGCGGAACCGCAACCACAGCAACCTGCCGCCCTATGCGCTGTCGGTGACGGTCATGGACATGCGCAACAGCATCGGCGTTCTGGATGTGCTGGTCCAGCGCCGCATCGCCGCGCTGGACCAGCAGCGGGCGCAGCTGGCGGCGGGGCTTGAGGCGGCGGCCGAACTGTCCGACATCGCCGATACGCTGGTCGCCAATGCCGAGGCCGGCAGTTCCGCCGTGGTGACCAGCCTTTACGATTTCGCCCGGCGCCCGTCCGATCCCGAGGGGTATTTTCAGACATTGGACAAGCTGGTCGAGGTCGATCTGTTCCAGCTTGGCCTGATGTTCGACATGCGCGCCCAGACCGCCGAACTGGGGATGATCCTGTCGCGCATCGCCGCAGCCGGAACGCCCGAGGCGCTGGCGCTGGCAGGGCGGGATCTGACGCGCAGCACCGATATCATCACCCGTCGCATCCGCGCGGTTCAGGATCCGATGCGCGCCGCCCATGCCCGGCAGTTGCTGCAGGTGATCGCGCCGCAGGACGGTCGCCCCGATGACCTGAACGCGGTATCCGCCCGCCTGCTGGACATCAACGCCCGCATCGTCACGGTCGAGGCCTCGGTCCGCGCGGCGGCGGCGCAGATGGACCGTGAGGCCGCCGCCCTTGCCGAAGAAATCCACGCCCGCGCGGTGGTGTCGGGCGGTCAGGCCAGCGCCACGATCAAATTCGCCCGGCAGTTGACCACGCTTGGCGCGGTCTCGGCGCTGCTGGTGTCGCTGGCGGTGCTGTGGTTCTATGTCCGGGGCAATATCCTGCGCCGGCTGGAGGGGCTGGCCGCGACCATGGCGCGTCTGGCCGGGGGCGATACGCGCAGGCCGGTCGTGCCGTCCGGCAATGACGAAATCGCCCGGATGGAGGCCGCCGTCGAAATCTTTCGCAGGCAGGCCATCGCGAACCGCGATCTGGAGGATGAGCGCAGCCGCCATCTGGACGAGCTGAACCAGCATCGCAACGAATTGCAGCGTCTGGTGCAGGACCAGACCGAACAGTTGCGCGGCGAGGTCGCGGCCCATGCCGAGGCCCGCCATCGCGCCGAAGCCGCCGACCGTGCGAAATCCGAATTCCTCGCGATGATGAGCCATGAGCTGCGCACCCCGATGAACGGCGTTCTGGGCATGTTGCGCAGCCTTGGCCGCGATCCGCTGACCCATCGCCAGCGCTCCTATCTGCGCGCGGCCGAAGTGTCGGGCCACGGCCTGATGGCGATTCTGAACGATATCCTTTACCTGCCGCTGATCGAATCGGGGCGGCTGATCGAAACGGTTTCGACCTTTCGCATCGGCGAACTGGTGCAGGACATCACCTTTCTGATGTCGCCGGTGGCGCAGGAAAAGGGGATTGCCCTGCTGCATGTCCTGCCCGACGACCTGCCCCCGGCCCTGCGCGGCGATGTCGCCAAGCTGCGGCAGATCCTGTTCAATCTGGTGGCCAATGCGCTGAAATTCACCGCCGAGGGCCGGGTCGTGGTGACGGTCGAAACCCTGCCCGGCGATGGTGGCAGGGCGTGGTTCCTGATCAGCGTCAGCGATACCGGCAAGGGGATTTCGGAACAGGCCCGCGAGCGGATCTTCGAGGTGTTCGAACAGGAAAACCCCGCCACCGCGCGGCAATATGGCGGCACGGGGCTGGGCCTTGCCATCTGCCGCCGCTTTGCCGAGGTGATGGGCGGGACGCTGTCGGTGGACAGCACGCCGGGGGTCGGTTCGGTCTTTGCCCTCAGGGTCGGCTTTCTGCCCGGCAAGGTCGGCGACCTGCCGGCCCCCGATATCCATTTCCCCGCGCCGCAGCGCCCGCTTTCGGTGCTGGTGGTCGAAGATCATGCGATCAACCGGATGGTCGTCGAAACCTATCTGGAAGCCGGCGGCCATCACTGGCAGATCGCCGAAACCGGCGAGGCGGCGGTCGCGGCAGTGGCGGCGGAACGCTTTGACGTGGTCTTGATGGACGTGAACCTGCCCGGCGTTTCGGGGACCGAGGCGACGCGCCGCATCCGCGCCCTGCCGGATCCGCGACGGGCGATGGTCCCGGTGATCGGCATTTCGGCCCATGTCCAGCCCGACCAGATCAGCGAAAACCTGGATGCCGGGATGATCCATGTTCTGGCCAAGCCGCTGACGCCCCGCCAGCTTCATGCCGCGCTGACCGCGATCACGCCGCAGGCGCGCGATGACGGGGACTTGCTGCAAGCGATGCTGGCGGATTTCGGGCGCGCGCGCACGATCATGATCGCCCGCGCCTTTCTGGACCGCATGGATGCCGATCTGGCCGCGATCACGGCGGCGGGCCAGCAGGGCGCCTATGACAAGCTGTCGGGTGCCGCGCATCGGATGAAGGGGGCGGCGGGCAATCTGGGGTTGGATGGGCTGGTGGGTTGCCTTCAGGATCTGGAAAGCAGCGCCCGCGCCGCAGACCGGGCGACGGTCACGCGCGATCTGGACCTGTTGGCCGATCTTGCCGCCCGGACCCGGCTGGAACTGGTCCGGGCGCTTGACCGGCTTGACGCGCAGCAGGTCAGTCCAGCGGAGCCGTGAAGATATAGCCCTCGCCATGCGAGGTCGAAAAGATGCGCGGCTGTTTCGGATCGTCCTTCAGTTTCAGCCGCAGCCGCCGGACCAGCACGTCGATCGTGCGGGGATTGGCGCCGCTGCCCTGACGGTGGGTGATCGCATGGCTCAGGCGGTCGCGTTCCAGCACGGCGCCGGGGTTGGTGACGAAAACCCGCAAAAGTTCGAATTCGCCGCGGGTCAGGGGGATGTTTTCGCCATCCTCGCGCCACAGGCTGCGTTGCGTCACGTCGAAGCTGAAGCCGCAGAAATGGAACACCCGCCGGTTCAGGTGCTTGATCATCATGGTCCGGCGCAGCAGGTTCTTGACCCGCGCCAGCAGTTCGCGGCGGTTGAAGGGCTTGCAGACGTAATCATCGGCCCCCAGTTCCAGCCCGACGATGCGGTCGACGTCATCGGTGCGGCCGCTGAGCAGGATGATCCCGATTTCCGAACGCGCGCGCTGTTCGCGGGTGATTTCCAGCCCGTCCTTGCCCGCCAGGTTGATATCGACGATCAGCAGGTCCGCCCCTTCGGTCGCCAGCAGCCTTTCGGCCTGATCCGCCGTATCGCATTCCGAAATGCGATAGCCGAAAGAGCCCAGATAGGTCGCCAGCGTCATGCGGGTGATCGGCTCGTCCTCGATCAGGACGATATGGGCTGACGTGGGGTTCAAGGCGTTACGCTCCACCTGCGTCTGAGAGTGTCGGGGAGGTGTCGGGAAACCGGATCACCACAAGAAATTCACCCCCAGTTAACAATTTTTCATAACTTAGTCCAATCTGTTCATGCTCTGGGGCTTACTCATTCACAAACTGCCCATAGTCTGGATCTCAGGACGGCAAGCGACCTTCCGCAAACAAGCCTGCGATTGCAGGGAACCAACTGGGAAAATTTCATGAAAAGCAGCCGAATGTCATTTTTGGGCGCGACCGCGCTTGCGCTGGTCTCAACCCAGGTCTGGGCCGAAGATTCGTCCGACCCCATCGTGATCCCGACGCATAACTGGTCCAGCCAGATCGTGATGAGCCATGTTGTCGGCCAGATCTTTGAATCGCTTGGCAATTCCGTCGAATATGTCTCGACCGACAGTCAGGCCGTCTATGAGGCGATCCGGCTTGGCGATGCCACGCTGGAGGTCGAGATCTGGGAAGGCGCCTTTGGTTCGTCCTTCGACGCGGCCGTCGCCAAGGGCGGCATCCATGCCGCAGGCGCCCATGACGCCATCACCCGCGAAGACTGGTGGTATCCGGCATGGACGAAAGAGGCCTGCCCCGGTCTGCCCGACTGGCAGGCCCTGAACGACTGTGCCGCGATCTTTGCCACCCCCGAAACCGGCGACAAGGGGCGGTTTCTGGGCGGCCCTGTCGACTGGCTGAAACATGACGCGGAAAAGGTCGATGCGCTCGGCATGAATTTCGTCGTGGTCAACGCCGGTTCGGCGGCCGCGCTCTGGGCGGAACTGGCGGCGGCGGAAAAATCGAAAACCCCGATCGTGCTGTTCAACTGGACCCCGAATTTCGTCGAAGCGGTCTGGGATGGTGAATTCGTCGAATTCCCCGAATGGGTCGAAGGCTGCGACACCGATCCCGCCGTCGGCCCGATCCCCGACAAGGTCTATGACTGCGGCAATCCCGCGAATGGCTATCTGAAAATCGCCGCCTGGGACGGGATGAAGGAAAAATGGCCGCGCGCCTATGAGGTGCTGACCAAGGTCGATATCAGCAACCCGCTGATTTCCGAAATGGCCAAGATGGTCGATGTCGACGGGATGGAACCCGAAGATGCCGCCACCGCCTGGCTGGACGCCCATCAGGATGTCTGGAAGCCCTGGCTGGAATAACGGGCCGCGTCCCTGCAGCCAGCCTGCCCGGTTCCGGCCGGGCGGGCCCAATCTGCCCGGCCCCCGCCGGGTGGGCATGTCCGGAAACCAACCTTAGGAAGGAACGTATCTTGACGGGTTCTGACGCCGTAATCTCGTGCCGGAATGTCTGGAAGATCTTTGGTCCCGCGCCGCAGCAGCATCTGGACAGCCTGACGCGCGGCACGCCCGAGGCGCGCGGCCAGCATGTCACCGCCGTCCGCGATGTTTCGCTGGATATCGCGCGGGGTGAAATGCTGGTCATCATGGGCCTGTCGGGCTCGGGGAAATCGACGCTGGTGCGCTGCCTGTCGCGGCTGATCGACATCACCGGCGGCAGCGTTTCGGTCGAGGGGCGCGATATCGGCGCCATGTCCGAGGCCGAACTGATCGCCCTGCGCCGCAGCAAGATGGGCATGGTCTTTCAAAGCTTCGGCCTGCTGCCCCATCGCACCATTCTGGACAATGTCGCCTTTCCGCTGGAGATGCGCGGGCAGGACCGCCACGCCCGTTATGACCGCGCCCGCGAGATGCTGGCGCTGGTCGGGCTGAAAGGCCGCGAGGGGTATTTCCCGCGCGAACTCTCGGGCGGGCAGCAGCAGCGCGTGGGCATTGCCCGTTCGCTGGCGATCGAGCCGGATATCTGGTTTCTGGACGAACCCTTTTCCGCGCTGGACCCGCTGATCCGGCGCGAGATGCAGGACGAATTCCTGCGGCTCAAGGGGCTTTTGAACAAGACCATCGTCTTCATCACCCATGACTTCGACGAGGCCCTGCGTCTGGCCGACCGCATCGCCATCATGAAGGACGGCATGGTCGAACAATGCGACACCCCTGACCGCATCGTGCTGGACCCCGCGACGGAATATGTCGCGAAATTCACCGCCGAGATCGACCGGGCGCGGGTGATCCGGGCCTCGGGGCTGGCGCGGCCGCTGAACGGCGTGGCGATCGAAGGGGCGGCCGTCGCGGGCGATCTCAGCATCCGCGATCTGGGCCGCCAGATGGTCGCCGACAGCCGCAGCCATATCCCGGTGGCCGGGCGCGACGGGCAGTTGATCGGCGTGCTGGACCGTCAGGCCGCGCTGGATATCCTGTTGGGAAAGGCGGCGGCATGACCGATATTGCGCCCCCCCATGTCGCCGCGCGTCCCGGATCGTCGGCCGGGCAGGTTGCGCTGATCCTGCTGGCGCTGGCCGCCGCGCTGGCGCTGGCCAAGCCCTATCTGCCCGCCGGGCTGATCCGCCCGCCCGAATGGGCCGTGGTGCCCTTTGCCGCGTGGTTCAACGCGGCTTTCGCCTTTCTGCGCGACGATCTGGGCCTGATCCACGTCACCCGCGCGATTGCCGATGCCGTGCAATGGTGTCTGGATGTGACCGCCAACCTGCTTTACGGCAAGGCCCGCTGGCCCCGCCTTGGCGCCATCCCCTGGAGCGTGATCGCCGTCAGCGCGGGCATGGCGGGCTATGCCCTGGGCGGGCTGCGGCTGGCCTTTCTCAGCGGCGGGACATTCGTCTGGATCGCGCTGATGGGCCAGTGGCAATGGGCGATGGAAACCCTGTCGGTCATCGTCGTCGCCGCCCCTTTTTCGGTTCTGCTGGGGCTGGTCACCGGCGTCGCCGCGTGGCGCTGGCCGGGGTTCGAGCGCGTCCTGAACCCGGTTCTGAACATCGCCCAATCCCTGCCGCATTTCGTCTATATGATCCCGGTCGTGGTCTTTATCGGCGTCGGCCCCAAGGCGGGCGCCATCGTCACGATCATCTTTTCCGTGCCGCCGATGGTGCGCATGACCCTGCTGGGCCTGAAGAAAGTCCCCGATGAGGTGATCGAAGGCGGCAAGATGAGTGGGGCAAGCCGCTGGCAGTTGCTGACCCGCGTGCGCCTGCCCACGGCAAGGACCGAGATCCTGATCGGCGTCAACCAGGTCATCATGCAATCGCTGGCGATGGTCGTTCTGGCCAGTTTCATCGGGATGCCGGGGCTGGGGCAAAAGCTGTTGCAGCTCTTGCAGGCGCTGCGCATCGGGCTGTCCATTGAAATCGGCATCACCATCGTCTTGCTGGCCGTCACGCTGGACCGGCTGTCCAAGGCATGGGCCATGCGCCTGCCGGTCCACCACCAGCCCGGCGCATCATGGGCGCAGCGCCACCGCCTGCTGCTGATCTGGGCGGCGCTGGTTCTGGCCTGTTCGGCGCTGTCGCTGCTGCATCCCTATTTCCACATCGTGCCGCGCAGTCAGGCGCTGAGCATTGCGGGCCCCATGGACGGGCTGATGAATCGCGTGATCGAGCTGGTCTCGCCGCTGACCCAGTTCCTGCGCTGGTTCCTGATTACATGGGTGCTGATCCCGCTGCGCGATTTCGCGCTGTGGCTGCCCTATGCGACCGTGCTGATCGGTCTGGCCGCGCTTGGCTGGGCGGTGAACGGCCGCCGCGCCGCGCTGGTCTGTCTGGCCGCCTTCGGCCTGATCGCCCTGACCGGCTGGTGGGACCGGGCGATGATCACCGCCTATACGGTCAGCTTTTCGGTGCTGATCGCCTGCCTGATCGGCCTGCCTCTGGGCATCTGGGGGTCGCGCAATGAACGGCGCGCCGGGGCGATGCTGCTGATCTGCGATTCGCTGCAGACCTTTCCCAGCTTCATCTATCTGATCCCGGTCGTGATGCTGTTCGGGGTGAACGATGTCGCGGTGATTTCCGCCGTGGTCGTCGTCGCCACCGTTCCGCTGGTCCGCTACACGATCGAAGGCCTGCGCGGCATCGCCCCCGAACTGGTCGAGGCCGCCGAGATGAGCGGGGCCAGCCGCCGCCAGATGCTGTGGCATGTCCGCCTGCCGCTGGCGCTGCCGACGATCCTTGTCGGGCTGAACCAGTCGGTGATGTTTGCGCTGTTCATGGTCATCATCGCGGCCTTTATCGGCACGCAGGATCTGGGGCAGGAAATGCAACGCGCCTTGTCCACGGCCGATGTCGGCAAGGGGCTGGTTCTCGGCAGCGCGGTTGCGGCCATGGGGCTGATGGTCGATTACCTTGTGACAAGCTGGCCAAAGCGGTTTCAGGAAAACTAGCCGCCTGAACGGTCTGCCCCTCCAGAAAAAAGGAGGGGCAGATCATCGTGGTTGCGCGCGGGCCGGGCTTTCCAGCCCCGCGCGGCGCGGCATCACCCCTCCGGCCTGCACCAAGGATCCGGCGGTTTGCGTCGCGCCCGATCCTCCGCTACGCTCAGGAAACTGCGGCGCGCTTTTGCAGTGGTAATTGGGGAGGTCCCGGTGACACAGCCGTTTCCGATCAGCATTGGCCGGGTCTATGATCCGCCGGACCCGGATCTGGGCGCGCGGCTGCTGGTGGACCGGCTTTGGCCCCGCGGGATCCGGAAAAGCGACCTGCATCTGGACGACTGGCTCAGGCAGGTCACCCCCAGCAACGACTTGCGAAAATGGTATCACGCCGATCCGGCCAGCCGCTATCCCGAGTTCGCGCGGCGCTATGAGCAGGAACTGAGCGGCAATCCCGACGGGGTAGGGGATTGCCTGCAATGGTGCCGCAAGGGGCCGGTGCTGCTGCTGACGGCGGCGCATGATCCCGAAACCAGCCATGTGCCGGTCCTGCGCGCGCTGCTGCATCGGCAACTGCAGACAGAGGACCAGCCATGACCGACCCTTTCGAAACTCCCTTGTGCGGGCAGCTTGGCTGCGCGGTTCCGGTGCTGCTGGCGGGCATGGGGGGCGTGGCGCGATGGGAACTGGCGGCGGCGGTCGCCAATGCCGGCGGCTATGCGCAACTGGGCATGGTGCGCGAACCGCCCGAACTGATCGCGGCGGAAATCACCGCCCTGCGCGCCGCGACGGCAAAGCCTTTTTCCGTCAACATCATCCCGCCGCGACCGAACCCGGCCTGCTTGACCGGCAGATTGGCACCTGTCTTGATCTGGGTGTCGAAACCTTTACCTTTTTCTGGGATGTCATGCCCGACATCATTGCGCGGGTAAAGACCGCAGGCGCGCGCGTGCTGCATCAGATCGGCACCGTCGAGGCCGCCCGTCAGGCCGAAGCTGCGGGCGCCGACGTGCTGATCGCGCAAGGCGTCGAGGCAGGCGGCCATATCCATGGTGAGGTCGCGATGCTGTCGCTGGTCGAGGCTCTGGCCGCGCGCAGCACCCTGCCTGTCGTCGCATCGGGTGGCATTGCCTCGGGGGCGGGGCTGGTGGCGGCCCTTGCCGCCGGGGCGCAGGGCGTGCAGATCGGCACCGCCTTTCTGGCCACGGTCGAATCCTACGCCCATGAATATCACAAGGATCGCGTGGTCGCGGCCGAGGCAGGCGACACATTGCGGACCGATCTTTTCGTGCTGAACTGGCCCGCCCATTCCGCCGTCCGGGTGCTGGCCAACAGCACGACCAAGGGGCTGGGATACCGGCCGATGGGCCACGACCCCGACCAACTGCCGCGCGAGGTCATCGCGTCGGAAGGCGCAAGGCCGATCTATCGTTACAGCACCGATTCCCCGATTCGAGAGACGACCGGCAACCTTGAGGCCATGGCCCTGTTTGCCGGGCAGGGAGTGGGCGCGGTCACGGATATTCCGACGGCGGGGGAACGGCTGCGCGCCATTCTGGCCGAAGGTCGGGCCGTGCTGGCGCGTCTGGCCGAACAGGGGCGGCCATGACACGAGACCCGGCCAGGGCATCCCATGCCTCGCCACCTTGTCTGGCCGCGGACATCGCGCCGGATTATTTCGATCCGCTGGCCGTGGATCCGCAGCAGGCCGTGGATGTGGCGCGCTGGCGCAAGGCGCAGCGCATCGCCCTGTTGCAGGCGCGCGCGGCCCTGAGCGCGACGGACCGGGCCGAGGCTGCCACAGCCATCGCCCGGCGCCTTGACACGCTGCTGGCAGAGATCGCCCCCGATCTGACGGGAAAAGTCGTTTCCGGTTACTGGCCCATCAAATCCGAACCCGATCTGCGTTTCTGGCTGGAGGCCCTGACCCGGCGCGGCGTCGCAACGGCGCTGCCCGTGGTCGAGGTCGTATCAAGACCGCTGACCTTTCGTCCGTGGCACCCGCAGATGCCGATGGTGCGGGGGCACTGGAATATCCTTGTGCCGGACAATCGCGAAAGCCTCGTGCCCGACATCATGCTGGCCCCCCTGGTCGGCTGGCAGAGCGGGGGATTTCGTCTTGGCTATGGCGGTGGCTATTTCGACCGGACCCTCGCGGCCTGTCGCGCGAAGGGCAAAAAGCCCATCGCTATCGGTGTCGGCCTTGCCTCGGCCCGGCTTCAGACGATTTACCCGCAGCCGCATGACATCGCGCTGGATCATATCGTCACGGAAACAGGCCGATTTGCATGATTTCGGCGAAAGAAGGGCCGGGGGCTAAGCAAAAAAGGCCGGCATGACGCCGGCCTTTTCGCATGGGTTACGGATCGGTTCATTTGGCCGCGCGGACCAGAACCTTGTCGTTCTGGACATGGCGCACCGCCAGTTTGCGGCCAAGGCGGCCAGAGGCCAGAACACGCGCGCCTTCGGGCGTCGGGCCGTCGCTGGACATCCTGCGCAGTTCGGGAAAGATCGCAAAGATTTCCTCGCGGGCGGCCTGACCAAGCGATTTCAGCGCCTCGGCCCCGGTATAGAGCGATTCCGTCTCGGCGCCGTCAGAGACGACGATTTCGTGGCGGTCGAACAGCATGTGGAAATATTCGACCGATTCCAGATCGGTGGCGACGTCGATGCCTTCGATCTGCAAAAGCTGCTTGGCCGCGACCAGCACCTCTTCACAGCCAAAGATCTTTTGCGCGATACGCGAACGCACCAGAATGCGGTGCTGGGGCGAAACGACCAGATCGCGGGCCGGGATGTCGCGGCCAAGCGAACCGGCGCGGATGCGGATCGGGCGCAGGTTGTCGGCCCGTTCCAGCACGGTGCGCGGCAGTTTGCGCGAGCCGATCCAGCGGATTTCCTGCAGGCCGTTGTCGCGGGTCCAGACCTTCATGCCCTGACGCAGATCCTGAATCGGCATGGCGCCGAATTCGGTTTCGATCAGCGTGTCGGCCGCAAAGCAGGGGAAACAGGTGCGATCGGTGAAGATGCTGTCATGGCAGGTGTCGTAGTGCTTGTTGCCTTGCGGGAACTGCACGCCGACGATGGGGCGCGAGGTCATCGCCTCGATCTCGGCCTCCGACGCATTCAAGGGCGGCGGCATCAGGAAGGTATTGCCGGCGGTGTCCTGCATGATGCGCACGGTCAGAACCACGTCCTCGGTCGTGCCGTCGGGGTTCTGGAAGGTCACCGTGGTCTTGTGAACAAGCGTCGTCAGATCGACCTTGTAGTTGCGCGCGCTGCCCGAGGCGTCATGGGTGATGGTTTCGGAAAAGAAACCGGCCAGACCGTCGTTGGTGCGGATGATGCCGTCGTTGTTGCTGTCGTTCAGCGTCACTTCGACCATATTGCCGAACAGCGGGTTGGACGGGTCGCCAAAGCTGGTGCCCCCCAGGATCGAGGCTGCCTTTTCGGCGCCGGGATGCAGCTCGTTCGGGTCCATATCGGCCAGCTTGCCGATAAAGATCATGTTTTCGCAGCCCGGGGCGGTCGGGCCGCAATGATTGCCATTGTGGTGGTTGCCGCCGTGGTGATTGTTACCGTGGTCCTTGCCAGAGTGGTGGTGGCCAGAATGGTGAGAGCCAGTCATCGCAATGTCCTTGTCAGATGCGCGGAGGTTCCGCGCAATCGGTTGCCCATCGCCCTGCGATCAGATCACACCGGAGTGCAGCATTGGCTGCCTGATCCGCGACCGATGGAGTCGGGTCGATATGACCTGACATCATCCCGTTTAGGCTCAGGACCCATTGATTTCCGACTGGCGGCGTGATTCACGGTTCGAAAAGCGAGCGGTGACCATGTCTGATCTTTTTTGGTTGACGGACGCGCAGATGGCGCGTCTTGAGCCTTTCTTCCCCAAGTCCCACGGCAAGCCTCGCGTCGATGATCGACGCGTGTTAAGCGGGATTATCTTCATCAATCGCAATGGCTTACGGTGGCGCGATGCCCCGGCAGCCTATGGCCCGCACAAGACACTATACAACCGTTGGAAGCGGTGGAGCGACAAGGGCATCTTTGCCCAAATGATGGCGGGTCTGGCGGCCGGGCACGGCGAAGAGAAGACCGTGATGATCGACGCCACTTACCTGAAGGCCCACCGCACCGCGACCAGCATGGGCGTGAAAAAGGGGGCGTGGGCGCCTGATTGGTCGCACCAAGGGCGGCATGAACACCAAGTTGCACGCCATCTGCGACAGCCGAGGGCGCCCCCTCAACCTGTTCGTCACTGCCGGACAGGTCAGCGATTACATCGGCGCGCGGGCATTGCTGAGCAGCCTGCCGGATGTCGATTGGCTGCTCGGGGATCGCGGCTATGACGCCGACTGGTTCAGAGAAGCGTTGAAAGACAAAGGGATACGCGCCTGCATCCCAGGCCGGAAGCAGCGGAAGAAAACCGTCAAGTACGACAAGCGCCGGTACAAACGGCGCAACCGGATCGAGATCATGTTCGGCAGGCTCAAGGATTGGAGGCGTGTGGCGACCCGGTACGACCGTTGCCCCAAGGTATTCTTGTCAGCAATCGCACTTGCTGCCCTCGTCATCTACTGGCTTTGAAACTCAATGAGTCCAGACCCTAAGATCGTTCAGGATATAAACAACATTAAAATAAAAACAAAACCGTTCAGATGATGGCGGTATTGCGCGGTAAAACGCCGAAAAGAGTTTGATTTTATGGGGCGTTTTGGATTTAAACACGGAATGCGTGTTTTTATATTAACTTTTTCGCTGTTGGATCAATAACACGGATAGCGGGAATTGGCTGTTTTGAAATCCCGGAACAGCAATCGACCCATGAAAAAAGGGCCGGGATTGACCCGGCCCTTGCAAAGGGTGCCAGCCTGTCAGG
>NZ_JARJHL010000003.1:0-345000 GCF_029309835.1 Paracoccus sp. DMF-8
GGGACTCCACGCAATTTCTTCTGCATTAGCGCAGGTTTTACGAATCTGCAAAGGTGAAAGGCGGAATGCGGGTTATACTGTCGTCAGGAACCCGTGACCGCCCGGATCGGTTGCGATGGCATCCCCCCCTTTCGCGAAAGGACGACAGAATGCGCATGACCAGACGGATTTCCCTGCAACTGGCGCTGACCGGCATCGCCATGGGCGGCCTGCCCCGCATCGGCGCGGCCGAGGACGCGGCCCCCGCCACGGTGTCGATCCGTCCGATCGAACATGCCTCTTTCTATCTGGAACTGCCCGACCGGGTGATTGCGGTCGATCCGGTGGGCGATGCGGCGCTTTATGCCAACCTGCCCCAGCCCGACCTGATCCTGATCACCCATGAACACGGCGACCATTTCGACCCGGACCGCTTGCAGGCCCTGCTGGGCGAACAGACGCGGATCATCTCGAACCCGGCGGTGCTGGAAAAGATGTCTGACGCGCTGAAGGCCCGCACCACCGCCATGGCCAATGGCGAAACCGCAGATCTGGACGGGCTGATGATCAGCGCCGTCCCCGCCTACAACATCACCGAGGACCGGCTGCAATACCACCCCAAGGGCCGCGACAACGGCTATGTCCTGACCATCGGCGGGGCGCGTTTCTACATCGCGGGCGATACCGAGGCCACGGATGAGATGAAGGCGCTGACAGACATTCACGTCGCCTTCGTGCCGATGAACCTGCCCTATACGATGACCGCCGATCAGGCGGCCGAAGGGGTCGCGGCCTTTGCCCCCGTTCAGGTCTATCCCTATCACCATCGCGGCACCGACCCGGCAGCCTTCGCCGCGAAACTGAAGGAACTGGGCAGCGAAACCGAGGTGATCATCGCCGACTGGTATCCCGCCGTCGAAGACCCGACCGGCGCCAACCCGGAATAAAGCGCGCCGAGTGAACGAAAAAGGCCCGAGAGCGATCTCGGGCCTTTCATCATGCGGCTGCGCGGCAATCAGCCTTGCAGCGCCTTGTTCAGATATTCGTCGACTTTTTCCAGATAGCCCATCGTGGTCAGCCATTTCTGATCCGGGCCGACCAGCAGCGCGAGGTCCTTGGTCATGAAACCATCCTCGACCGCCTGAACGGTCACACGCTCCAGCGTCTGCGCGAAATTCAGCAGGGCCGCGTTGTCGTCCAGTTTCGCGCGATGTTTCAGACCGCCGGTCCAAGCATAGATCGACGCAATCGAGTTGGTCGAGGTTTCCTTGCCCTTCTGATGTTCGCGGTAGTGGCGGGTGACGGTGCCGTGCGCCGCCTCTGCCTCGACCGTCTTTCCATCGGGCGTCATCAGAACCGAGGTCATCAGGCCAAGCGAACCAAAGCCCTGCGCGACCGTATCCGACTGCACGTCGCCGTCATAGTTCTTGCAGGCCCAGACATAGCCGCCCGACCATTTCAGCGCCGAGGCGACCATATCGTCGATCAGGCGGTGTTCGTAATGGATGCCGGCTTTTTTGAAGGCGTCTTCGAATTCGGCCTCATAGACCTCCTGGAAGATGTCCTTGAAGCGGCCGTCATAGGCTTTCAGGATGGTGTTCTTGGTCGACAGATAGACCGGATAGCCGCGCTGCAGACCATAGTTCATGGATGCACGGGCGAAATCGCGGATCGAATCGTCCAGGTTGTACATCGCCTGCGCGATACCGGCGCCGGGGGCCTGGAAGACCTCGTGTTCGATGACTTCGCCATCATCGCCGACGAATTTGATCGTCAGCTTGCCCGCGCCGGGGAATTTGAAATCGGTGGCCTTGTACTGGTCGCCGAATGCGTGACGCCCGACGATGATCGGCTGCGTCCAATGCGGCACCAGACGCGGCACGTTCTGGCAGATGATCGGCTCGCGGAAAATCACGCCGCCCAGAATGTTGCGGATCGTGCCGTTGGGCGATTTCCACATCTTTTTCAGGCCGAATTCCTCGACCCGCGCCTCGTCCGGGGTGATCGTCGCACATTTGACGCCGACGCCATGTTCCTTGATCGCAAGGGCGGAATCGATGGTGACCTGATCGTCGGTCGCATCGCGGTGTTCGATGCCCAGATCGTAATATTTCAGGTCGATATCGAGATAGGGCAGGATCAGTTTGTCTTTGATGAAGTGCCAGATGATCCGGGTCATCTCGTCGCCGTCAAGCTCGACGACCGGGTTCGCTACCTTGATCTTCGACATGGGTACCCCCTCATGGAATGGAACGCGCTCGGCGCCGCTATAGCCGGGAATGCGGGGAATGGAAAGGTGTGTATGCGATTGCATACCAAATTTCCGCCAATCTTCGGACGGGCGCGGCGCATGGCCGGCGTCGGGGCATCCGGCGGGGGTGTCAGGGACGGTTTCGCCGGGCGATCATCTGGTTCAGACACAGCGCGGCCAGACCGCAAATCACGACGGGCAGGCCGAAACGGGTGGAAAAGCCCTCTCCGATCCCCAGAAAGGACCGGCCTGCGGTCAGGGCGAACAGGATGCCGATCAGCAGGCCGAGGTCCTGCCGAGTGACGCCCTGCGGGATGGCGATGCGCAGCGCCAGCAGAATCAGGACGACAAGGCCCGCAGGTTGCAGCGCCTCGGTGACCAGACGGCGCCGCCCGGCGACTTCGGCAAAGGCGTCAAAGCCCCGTCCCGATGGCAGGGGGCCGCTGATCTGCGCGGCAATCCCGGCGATGCCGTGGTCCAGCAGCGCCATGCCGAAAAAGCACAGGCAAAGTGCCGCGGCACGCCTAGGCATGGGCGAACCACTGTCGCGCGCGTTCGTCCAGCCATTGCCACAGATCCGGCGCGCCGCGTTCGATCTGGCGCCCGACGCGGGCGACCAACTGGTCGTAGGTGACATTGTATTCCGGCCATGTCCCGCCATCGCTGGCCAGATTCAGCACGACCGGCTGCGCCCGGTCCAGCGCCTTGCCAAAGATCGCATCCGGGGTTTCGGCCGCCTCGAATTCGTCCCACAGCGCGCGGAAGCCCTGCCCTTGCGCCTGCGGCAACAGCCCGAAGATCCGCCGCGCCGCCGCCTGTTCGGCCGCAACCTGCCCCTGCGAATGATGCGAGGCGCCGCCATTGGCGTGGATCGGCACATCGCCCGTGTCGATTTCGACCAGATCATGCAGGATCAGCATGCGGATCACCCGCGCCGGATCGACGCCCGGCCCGGCGATGCCCCCCAAGACCAGCGCGTAAAGCGCCAGATGCCAGCTATGTTCGGCGGTATTTTCGCGCCGCGACCCGTCGCAGAGCCGCCCGGCCCGCAACACGGATTTCAGCCGGTCCGCCACCGCCAGAAAGGCCAGACGCCGCCCCAGATCGCTGTCGGGCAGGGGCTGGCCGTCCAGCAGGGATTGCGCCGCCGCCATCGCCTCGGGCCATTCCTGCCACAGTCGCGCGGCGCGGCCCCCGCCCATGTTGTCGCGCACGATCTGCAGGTGATCGGGGCGCGGACGATCGGACAGCAGGACCTGAAACAGCGGCTGGATATGGTCCATGCGCTTGGCGAAACGCGCATCGGGGCTTTGCCCCGCCTCGAATTCCTGCCACAGCGCCAGCAGGGACGCGCCACCCGGCAGCAGGCCGAACAACTGTTGCGCGGCGGCCAGTTCGGCGGCCTGCACGGCGGCGGCGTCATGGGCCAGATGGATCGGATGATCGCCCGTGTCGATTTCGACCAGATCATGCAGCAGGATCATGGCAATCGCCCGGTCCGACCCGCCAAAGACCATCGCGTAAAGCGCCACATGCCATGAATGTTCCGCGCTGTTTTCGGCGCGCGAATCGTCCATCAGCACATTGGCGCGGTCGACGGATTTCAGCCGGTCCGCCTCGATCAGAAAGGCGATCAGGGCGGAGTAATCCGTCATCTGCCGCGCCCGGCGTGGCGGCGGGCGAAACGCAGCGACAGCAGGGCGCCGATGATCGCGGGGGCCAGATATTGCAGGCGGTTGACCTCGACCGGGATGTCGCAGGCGCCGCCGTTTTCGCGGATCATGTGCCATGGGATCAGCGCGGCCAGAACCAGCGTGCCCGCGATCAGGACCGGACGTTCGCGCAGGGGCCGCAGCACCGCCAGCACCGCCAGCGGCATCAGGCACAGGCCCATCACCGCCAGCCCAAGCGGATCAAGCTGGGGCAGCACCACGCCAAGCGTCGCGGGCGGATAGCTGTCCATCATGTCGCCTGTCGGGCAGATCTCATCGCCCTTGATGATGCAATGGATACTGTCCACCTCCAGCCCCGTGGCCAGCGCCTCGGCCAGCAGAGCAAGACCCGCGACCACGACCAGCCACAGGCCCGAAAGCAGACGCAGCATCAGCCCGCCCAAACCCCGTTACCGCGTGGTTTCGGTCAGGCGGCGGCGGACATAGCCCTGAACATTGGCGATCATCGGCTTCATATGCACCTCGTCATCGCGGAAGAAATGGTCCGCGCCCTCGATTTCCTCGTGGGTGATGGTGATGCCCTTCTGCTCGCGCAGCTTGCCGACAAGGCCGTGGGTGTCTTTCGGCGGCGCGACACGGTCAGCGGTGCCGTTGATGATCAGGCCCGACGACGGGCAAGGCGCCAGAAAGCTGAAATCATACATGTTCGCAGGCGGCGCGACCGACACGAAACCGGTGATTTCCGGGCGCCGCATCAGCAGTTGCATCCCGATCCATGCGCCAAAGCTGAAGCCCGCGACCCAGCAATGCTTGGAATTCGGGTTCATCGCCTGCAGGTAATCCAGCGCGGATGCGGCATCCGACAGTTCGCCGATGCCCTGATCGAATTCGCCCTGACTGCGGCCGACGCCCCGGAAATTGAAGCGCAGCACCGTGAAGCCCATCTGATGAAAGGCGTAATGCAGGTTGTAAACCACCCGGTTGTTCATCGTCCCCCCGAATTGCGGATGGGGGTGCAGGATGATGGCGATCGGGGCGTCCGGCTTGGCCTGGGGGTGGTAGCGTCCCTCCAGACGACCTTCGGGACCGGGGAAAATCAGTTCAGGCATGGGCTTCCTTCGATTTCGGCTTTCTTGACGCTTATGCGGCTCACCATTAGACCCATACTTGGGAAGCACGCAGGAAGAACACAAGAAACGCAAGGCACGGCTTTGGCGGATTAGACCGAAGCCCTGGCCCGCGTCAATCTTTGGCCAAATCTTTGGCCAGCCCCACAGGCAGCCCGCAGATCCCTGCGCGAAGGAGAGAAACCCCATGAAACTATCGACAAAGGGTCGTTACGCGATGGTCGCGCTGATTGATCTGGCGATCGCCAAGGGCGACAACCTGACCTCTCTGGCGGAAATTTCGGACCGGCAGGATATCTCGCTGCCCTATCTGGAACAGCTGTTTGTGCGGCTGCGCCGGGCCGGGCTGGTCGAATCGGTGCGCGGTCCGGGCGGCGGCTATCGTCTGGCCCGTCCCGCGTCGGAAATCCGCGTCGCCGAAATCCTGGAAGCCGTCGATGAAACCGTCAGCGCCCTGCATGTCGGCGCGGGCGCGACGGGCGGCGTGTCCGGGTCGCGGGCACAGACCCTGTCGAACCGGCTGTGGGAAAGCCTGTCGGCGCATGTCTATGTGTTTTTGCACAACCACACGCTGGCGGATGTGTCGAAAAACGCCCTGCTGCCCTGCCCCGCCCTGCCGCAGATCCTGGCGGTCGTGGACGAATGATCACGCCTTATCTGATTGGGCCATTTCCAGCGCCAGCCGCAGCGCGCCGTCCAGCGGCGTGCCGCGCGCGGGGCGCTGATTCCAGCGGTCAAACAGCCGGTCGGCAAAGATCGGGCCAAGCCCGCCGGTGAAGGTCACGGGCAGATCGCGCCCCCCCTGCAACCGGGTGATGGCCTGAATGACGTAATCGCAGGCGGCATCCAGCACCTGTTCGGCCACCGGATCGCCCGGATATTCCAGCATCAGCCGCGCAACGCGGGCAAAATCGGCGCCGCTGGCCGTGCGCGCAAGGCCCACGATCTGCTGCGGCCCGCCCAGTTGATCCAGCACCGCCAGCGTCAGACCCGTCGGCTCGACCAGCCCGTCCTGCGTGCGCAGGGTCAATGTCAGCAGCAGCCTGCCCATCCATGCGCCGCTGGCCTCATCCCCCAGAACCGGACCCCACCCGCCGATGGTTTCGACCGCGCCGCCGATCTGGCGCGAAAACACCGATCCCGTGCCGATGGCCGCCACCACCCCGTCGCCCGCGCCAAGCGCCCCCGCCACCGCCGTCACCGCATCATGCACGACCCGCACCCGGCCAAAGGGCAGCATCGGTCCCAGCCAGTTGCGCGCGCCGGAAATATTCGCCCCGGCCAGCCCCAGACATGCCGCAACGTCACCGGGCGCGCGCCCGTCCAGCGCCTGCCCCGCCGTGTCCATGATCGCGGCGAGCGCGCCATCGCGGTCGGAATTGATATTGGCGGGCCCGCCTTCGCCCCGGCCCAGAACGCGGCCGTCGCGATCGGCCAGAACCGCGCGGCATCCGGTCCCGCCACCATCAAGACCCAGAAAGAACTGCATGTGACGACTCCTTGACGACCATGGCGGCGGGCTGCAACCTGACCTCAGCTAACAGAAGCGGCGAAACAGCCGCAAGCAGGGAGAACGACCATGAAGCTGGGCAAAATCAGCGCGATCCTTTTGGCGGCGACGGCACCGGGCACGCCCGCATTCGCGCAGGATGTGGTGCTGAACATCGAAAGCTGGCGCAATGACGACCTGCCGATCTGGCAGGAAAAGATCATCCCGGCGTTCGAGGCCGCACATCCGGGGATCAAGCTGAATTTCACGCCCTCGGCCCCGGCGGAATACAATGCTGTGCTGAATTCCAAGCTGCAGGGCGGTTCGGCGGGCGATATCATCACCTGCCGGCCCTTTGACGCATCCCTGCAACTGTTCGAACAGGGCCAGCTGGCCGATCTGACCGATCTGGCGGGCATGGCGAATTTCAGCGATGTCGCGAAATCGGGCTGGTCCACGGATGACGGGTCGAAAACCTTCTGCGTGCCGATGGCCAGCGTGATCCACGGGTTCCTGTATAACAAGGCGGCCTTTACCGAACTGGGGCTGGAACCGCCCCGGACCGTCGATGAATTCTTTGCCCTGCTGGACAAGATCAAAGAGGAGGGCAGCTATATCCCGATGGCGATGGGCACCCCGACCAGTGGGAAGCGGCGACGATGGGTTACCAGAACATCGGCCCGAATTACTGGCACGGCGAGGATGGCCGCAAGGCGCTGATCGCGGGCACCGCCAAGCTGACCGATCCCGAATTCGTGGCGCCGCTGGAACAGCTTGCCCGCTGGAAGGACTACCTTGGCGACGGGTTCGAGGCGCAGACCTATCCCGACAGCCAGAACCTGTTCACCCTTGGCCGCGCGGCGATCTATCCGACAGGGTCATGGGAAATCGGGCCGTTCACCCCGCAGATCGGCGGCGCCTTTGAAATGGGCGCCTTCCCGCCCCCGGTCCCGGCGGATGGCGATACCTGCTATATCTCGGATCACACGGATATCGGCATCGGCATGAATGCCGCGACCCGACATCCCGACGAGGTGCGCATCTTCCTGGACTGGGTCGCCAGCCCCGAATTCGCCACGCTTTACGCCAATGCCCTGCCCGGCTTCTTCCCGCTGTCCAGCGGCGAGGTCGCGCTGGAGGATCCGCTGGCACAGGAATTCATCGGCTGGCGCGGGAATTGCCAATCGACCATCCGATCCACCTATCAGATCCTGTCGCGCGGCACGCCGAGATCTGGAAAACGAGGCGTGGCGCATATCCGCCGCCGTCGTCAACGGCACCCTGACGCCCGAGGCAGGCGCCAAGGAACTGCAGGACGGTCTGGAAAGCTGGTATCAGCCCGCGCAATAAGGTCACGGCCCCGGTTCGCCGGGGCCGACCGCCATGTTCAAGCGCCCGCATATCCTGGTCTTTCTGGCCCCCGCCGTCATCATCTATACGCTGGTGATGATCCTGCCCTTGTTCGGCACGCTGCGCCTTGCGCTGTTTCGCGGCGACGGCTTTGTCGGGCTGGCGAATTTCCAGACCCTGTTCGGCGATCCACGGTGGAGCGCGGCTTTCTGGAACGCGCTTGGCAACAACCTGTGGTTTTTCATCGTGCATATGCTGGTGCAAAACCCCATCGGCATCGCGCTGGCGGCGCTGCTGTCGTCGAACCGGCTGCGCGGGGCGGCCTTTTACCGGACCGCGATTTTCATTCCGACGATCCTGTCTTTTGTCGTGGTCGGTTTCGCGTGGAAGCTGATCCTGTCGCCGCTCTGGGGGATCGCGCCGAACATGCTGGATGCGGTCGGGCTGAAATCGCTGTTCGCGCCATGGCTGGGACGCGAGGGATCGGCCCTGACCACGCTGGCGCTGATCTCTGTCTGGCAATTCGTCGGCATTCCGATGATGCTGATCTATGCCGCGATGATTTCCATCCCCGATGAGGTGATCGAGGCCGCCGAGATCGACGGCATCACCGGCTGGTCGCAGTTCCGGCGCATCAAGCTGCCGCTGATCCTGCCCGCGATCGGGATCATTTCGGTTCTGACATTCGTCGGAAATTTCAACGCATTCGACCTGATCTATGTCAGTCAGGGGGCGCTGGCCGGGCCGAATTACGCGACTGATATTCTGGGCACATTCATGTTCCGCACGTTCTTCGGGTTCCAGTTGCAACTGGGCGATCCGAACATGGGCGCGACCATTGCCAGCGTGATGTTCGTGATCATTCTGGCCGGCGTCTGCCTGTATCTGTTCGGCATCCACCGCCGCCTGCGGAGGTATCAGTTCTGATGCGCGCCCGCATGATCGCCGCCCATATCGCCCTGCTGATCTATACGCTGATCGCGCTGTTTCCGGTCTGGGTCGTCGTCATCAACAGTTTCAAATCGCGGCAGGCGATCTTTCGCGAGCCGCTGGCCCTGCCCGATGCCGACAGCTTCAGCCTGATCGGCTATCAGACGGTCGCGGCGCAGGGCGATTTCCTGCTGTATTTCCAGAACTCGCTGATCGTGACCTGCCTGTCGCTGGCGGGCGTGCTGCTGTTCGGCGCGATGGCGGCCTTCGCGCTGTCGGAATACCGCTTTCGCGGCAATGCGCTGATGGGGCTGTATCTGGCGCTTGGCATCATGATCCCGATCCGGCTTGGCACGGTGTCGATCCTGCAAGGCATGGTCGCGGCCGGGCTGAACAACACGCTGGCCGCGCTGATTCTGGTCTATATCGCGCAGGGGCTGCCGCTTGCCGTGTTCATCCTGGCGGAATTCGTGTCGGGCATTTCGGACGACCTGAAATCGGCAGGGCGGATGGACGGGCTGTCGGAATATGCGATCTTTTTCCGGCTGGTCCTGCCGCTGATCCGGCCCGCGCTGGCGACGGTTGCCGTGTTCACCATGATCCCGATCTGGAATGACCTGTGGTTCCCGCTGATCCTTGCCCCGTCCGAAGGCACCAAGACGATCACATTGGGCACGCAGGTTTTCCTTGGCCAGTTCGTGACCAACTGGAACGCGGTTCTGGCGGCGCTGACGCTGGCGATCGTGCCGGTTCTGGTGCTTTACCTGATCTTTTCGCGGCAGTTGATCCGCGGCATCACCTCGGGGGCAGTCAAATGAGGGTTCTGGTCGCGGGCTTGGGCAATATGGGGCGCAGCCATGCGCTGGCTTGGGCGAAACTGCCGGGGGTGCGGATCGTCGGGCTGGTGAACCGTTCGCCGGTCGATCTGCCGGATGAACTGTCGGGCCTGCCGCGTTTCAGCGATTTTCACAGGGCGCTGGCCGACACCCGCCCCGATGTCGCGGTGATCGCCACCTATTCCGACAGCCATGCCGAATATGCCATCGCCGCGATGCGGGCCGGGGCGCATGTGTTCGTGGAAAAGCCGCTGGCGACGACGGTCGCGGATGCGCAGGCCGTGGCCGATGTGGCGCGCGACACCGGGCGCAAGCTGGTCGTCGGCTATATCCTGCGCCACCACCCAAGCTGGCAGCGCCTGATTGCGGAATCGCGGGCGCTTGGCGGCCCCTATGTCTTCCGGCTGAACCTGAACCAGCAATCCAGCGGCGCGACATGGGATGTCCACAAGGCGCTGATGCAGACGACATCGCCCATTGTCGATTGCGGCGTGCATTACGTCGATGTCATGTGCCAGATCACCGATGCCCCGCCGGTCGAGGTGCGCGGCATGGGGGTTCGCCTGTCGGATGAAATCGCGCCCGACATGTATAATTACGGCCATTTGCAGGTGCTGTTCGCCGATGGTTCGGTCGGCTGGTATGAGGCGGGTTGGGGACCGATGATGTCCGACACCGCGTTTTTCGTCAAAGACGTGGTCAGCCCGAATGGCGCGGTCAGCATCCGCATGCCCGATGATGCGCGTTCCGACGATATCGACACCCATACGCAAACCGCAAAGATCCGGCTGCACCGCGTCGGCCAGCCCGATCAGGATCTGTCCATGCAGGGCGAACCGGGCCATCAGGAGCTGTGCGATGCCGAAGCGGCCTTCATGGCCCGGGCGATTGCCGATGACACGGATCTGGCGCGGCACAGGGCGGATGCGGTCGCATCATTGGCTGTCTGTCTGGCCGCCGACACATCCATCCGCACCGGCCAGCCGGTCCGATTGAAGAGGCAAAGATGCAGCAATCTCTGAACTGAGAAACCTGCGCAAGAAGCTTTGGCGCGGTCGAGGTGATCCCCGGCGTCAGCCTGACGGTCGAGCCGGGCGAGTTCTGCGTCTTTGTCGGCCCGTCGGGTTGCGGGAAATCGACGCTGCTGCGGATGATCGCGGGGCTGGAGGAATCGGACAGCGGCGATATCCTGATCGGCGGGCAACGCGTCAACGACATGGCGCCATCGAAACGCGAAATCGCGATGGTGTTCCAGACCTATGCGCTTTACCCGCATCTGACGGTCGCCGGAAACATGGGCCTTGCGCTGAAACAGGCGGGCAGGCCGACGCGCCGAAATCGACATGCCGCCGTGGCCCGCGCCGCCGATATGCTGGCGCTGGCCCCCTGCTGGAGCGTCGGCCCGCCGAACTCTCGGGCGGCCAGCGCCAGCGCGTCGCCATCGGCCGCGCCACTCGTGCGGCGAGCCCCGGCTGTTTCTGTTCGATGAACCCCTGTCGAACCTCGATGCCGCGCTGCGCGTGCAGACCCGCATCGAACTGGCCCGGCTGCATCGCGACCTGAATGCCACGATGATCTATGTCACCCACGATCAGGTCGAGGCGATGACGCTGGCCAATCGCATCGTCGTGCTGAACAAGGGCCGCATCGAACAATCCGGCCCCCCGATGGAACTGTATAACCGCCCCGCAAACCGTTTCGTCGCGGGGTTCATCGGATCGCCCGCGATGAATTTTCTGGATGCAGGCGCCCTGCCCGGCGCGCCTGCGGGCGCGGCGGAACTGGGCATCCGCCCCGAACATCTGCAGATCGCCGACAGCGGCATTGCCGGGGTGGTCAGCCATGTCGAACGGCTTGGCCATGAAACCATTATCCATGCCGATGCCCTCGGCCATCCGGTCGCCCTGCGGCTGAGCGGCGAACACGACCTGCCGGTCGGGCAAGAGCTGCGGCTGGCGCCCGACCCGGCGCGCGTTCACTGGTTTGACGCGCTAGGCGACCGGATCTAACGCCACCCCACGCAGATTGTCACCCCTGCGTCACCATTCCTTGCGAAACAGCGTGATCGCCCCTATATGCGGCCATTCCGTTTCAGTTTCCAAAGGGTTCGCTGATGCAGCCTCTCCCGACGCCCTATTATCTGATTGATCTGGCCGCCCTGCGCCGGAACATGGAAAAGATCGCGCATCTGCGCGAGGCTTCGGGGGCGAAATGCCTGCTGGCGCTGAAATGCTTTGCGACATGGTCGGCGTTCGATTTCATGCGGCCCTTCATGGATGGCACGACATCGTCCAGCCTGTTCGAGCTGCGTTTGGGCCGTGAGGAATTCGGCAAGGAAACCCACGCCTATTCCGTGGCCTGGGCCGATCACGAAATCGACGAGGCCATCGGCTATGCCGACAAGATCATCTTCAACAGCCTGAGCCAGCTTGACCGTTTCGGCGACAAGGCCAGCGGCATCGCGACGGGCCTGCGGCTGAACCCGCGCTTTTCGACCAGCGGCTTCGATCTGGCCGACCCGGCGCGGCAGTTCTCGCGGCTTGGGGAATGGGACCTGAACCGGCTGAATGCGGCGCTGGACCGCATCAGCGGCGTGATGATCCACTACAATTGCGAAAACCGCGATTTCGCGCTGTTCGACCAGCAGTTGACCCGGATCGAAACCGAATTCGGCAGCTTTCTGGAAAAACTGGACTGGGTGTCACTTGGCGGCGGCATTCACTTTACCGGCGACGATTATCCGCTGGATGATCTGGCCGCCCGCCTGCGCGCCTTTCAGGACCGTTTCGGCGTCCAGCTGTATCTGGAACCGGGCGAGGCCAGCATCACGAACTCGACCACGCTGGAGGTCACCGTGCTGGACATCATCAACAACGGCAAGGACGTGGCCATCGTCGACAGCAGCATCGAGGCGCATATGCTGGACCTGCTGATCTATCGCGAAACCGCCAAACTGCCGCAGGACGGCGCGCACGAATACCAGATCGCGGGCAAGACCTGCCTTGCGGGCGATATCTTTGGCGACGGGCGTTTCCCCGCGCCCCTGCGGATCGGCGACCGGATCAGCATCGCGGATGCGGCCGGTTACACGATGGTCAAGAAAAACTGGTTCAACGGCGTCGCCATGCCCTCGATCGCGATCCGCGAAGAGGACGGAACGGTGCGCCTTGTTCGCCAGTTTTCCTATGACGACTACAAGGACAGCCTGTCCTGACCCTGTTCAGCCACAGAAAGGAGACTGAATTGGCCAGAAACGTTCTCATCATCGGCGCCGGCGGCGTCGCTCAGGTGACAGCGCATAAGGTTGCGCAAAACGCGACCGAGTTCGGCACGCTTCATATCGCCAACCGGACGCAGTCCAAGGCGGATGACATCATCGCCAGTATCAAGGCCAAGGGTCACAAGGCGGAATTCACCAGCCATGCGCTGGACGCGATGGACAGCGATGCGGTCGCCGCCCTGATCCGCAAGGTCGATGCGCAGATCGTCATCAATGTCGGTTCGGCCTTCATCAACATGACCGTTCTGGAAGGCTGCATCCAGACCGGCGCCGCCTATCTGGACACCGCGATCCACGAGGATCCGGCCAAGGTCTGCGAAACCCCGCCATGGTATGCCAATTACGAATGGACCCGGCGCGAGGATGTCAAAAAGGCCGGCGTCACCGCGATTCTGGGCATCGGCTTCGACCCCGGCGTGGTGAATGCCTATGCCCGTCTGGCCGAAGACGAATATTTCGACAGCATCGAATCCATTGATATCGTCGATATCAACGCCGGTTCGCATGGCCGCTGGTTCGCGACGAATTTCGACCCGGAAATCAACTTCCGCGAATTCACCGGCACCGTCTATTCGTGGCAGAATGGCGACTGGCAGACCAACAAGATGTTCGAGGTGGGCCGCGAATGGGACCTGCCCGTCGTCGGCAAGCGCACCGCCTATCTGTCCGGCCATGATGAGGTTCACAGCCTGTCGGCCCGCTATCCTGCCGCCGATGTGCGGTTCTGGATGGGCTTTGGCGAGCATTACATCAACGTCTTTACCGTGCTGCAAAACCTGGGCCTTCTGTCGGAACAGCCCGTGAAAACCGCCGAGGGGCTGGAGGTCGTGCCGTTGAAGGTCGTCAAGGCGGTGCTGCCCGATCCCGCCAGCCTCGCCCCCGATTACGAAGGCAAGACCTGCATCGGCGATCTGATCAAGGGCAGCCGGGACGGCAAACCGGGCGAGGTCTTTATATACAACGTCGCCGACCACAAGGACGCCTATAACGAGGTCGGCAGCCAGGGCATCAGTTATACGGCGGGCGTGCCGCCGGTCGCCGCCGCGATCCTGGTTGCGCGTGGCACCTGGGACGTCAAGAAAATGGTCAACGTCGAGGATCTGCCCGCCCGGCCCTTCCTTGAACTGCTGGGCACGCTTGGCCTGCCGACGCGGGTGATCGACGCAAGCGGCGATCACGCGATCTAGGCCCCCCCTTTCCAGTCGCACCGAGGGCCGGTCGGGACATGCCTGACCGGCCCCTTTTTCAACTTGCGCGCCCCCGCCCCGGAACTGCGCGCCCACCATGGCGTTGCGATTGAGCCAACTGGTTTTGGGGGCTCCATGCCTTATCCTGATCGGGACGATCCACATCTGTTTCCGATTTCCGCTGATGCCGAAGCGCGTCCCGGCAAGGTTCCGGGCTGGGCCGTCATCGGCATTTTCGTGATCCTGCTGTTCTTTTTCATCGCGCAGGCGCGCGGCTTTCTGATGCCGGTGACCCTGGCGGTTCTCCTTTTCTTTGTCTTTGTTCCCTTTCGCCGCTGGATGGAGCGCATGGGAATCGGTGCGACCGTCACCGCCGCCGTCGTGACCGTCGGGCTGGTCATCGGCGTCATCGGCGTGGGCTTTGCCATTTCCGGACCAATCCAGCGGATGGTCGCGATTGCGCCTGAAATCTCGGCCCGACTGGAGGCGCGAATTTCCGAATTGCGCGCCAATTTCCACGGGCTCGAGGAGGCGGCAGCCAAGCTTGACGAACTGTCGGGCAGCGGCACCAAGCCAGAGGCCGAGCCTGTCGCCGCCGGACCCGGCCAGCACCGCGTCACCGGCACCATCACCACCGACCCGACACCGCAGGAACCGAACCCGGCCGATCAGCAGATCAACGTACAGGTCACCTCGCCCTCGGTCAGCTCGACCCTGATGGGCGCGCTGTCCTTTGGGCCGGAAATCGTCGGACAGATCATCTTTACCCTGTTCATGCTGTTCTTCCTGCTGGCCTCGGGGGATCTGATGTATCTGAAGATCGTGCAAAGCTTCGACACGATGCGCGACAAGCGCGGCGCCTATCTGGCACTTCGCGAGATCGAGGACAGCCTGGGCACCTATCTGGGGGCGATCACGCTGATCAACGCCTGTCTGGGCGCGATCATGGGGATGGCGATGTGGGCATGGGGAATGCCCAGCCCGCTGTTGCTGGGTTTGGCCTGCTTCCTGCTGAACTATATTCCCTATCTGGGACCGATCGCGGGGGTGGCGATTGCCTTTGTGGTGGCACTGATGGTCCAGCCGGACATCTGGACCGCATTGATGATCGCAGGCACCTATTGGCTGATCTGTGGGATCGAGGGGCAGCTTATCACGCCCTTTCTTGTCTCCAGCCGGCTGGAGCTGAACACGGTCGTGGTTTTCCTGACCGTCGCACTTTGGGCCTGGCTATGGTCGATCCTGGGCATGGTCGTCGCGGTTCCCATGCTGGTCGTCCTGCGCGTCCTGTCGGCGCATATACCCAGCATGCAGAAATTCGGGAACTTCCTGGCCGGAGAGGATCCGCCCGCGATCACCGAAGGTGACGAGGAGCCGCAACCCACGGTCACATAGTCCATAGAATTATCGCAATGCGGATTGCGGCGTGATATAGCACCATTGCGTCAGTGCTTATCAGAGAATCACGACATGACCACGACACCCGCGCCACGGCTTCGCATTGGTTTCATTCTCGCCCCGCGCTTTACACTTTCTGCCTTTGCGAATTTCGTCGATGTGCTGCGGTTGGCGGCAGATGACGGGGACGGATCGCGGCCGATCCGCTGCAAATGGACGGTGCTGTCGCATGACATGTCGGCGATCCAGTCCTCTTGCGGGTTGCGCATCCAGCCCGAGGAGCGATTGGGCGATCCATCGCGGTTTGACTATATCGTCCATGTTGGCGGGCTGATTGATGCGGGCAGCCGTCCCAGCCCGGAAATCGTCGCATTTTTGCGCAGCGCGGCCCAGGCACGTGTTGCGTTGATCGGGATCTGCACCGGGGTTTTTGCACTGGCACGCTCGGGTTTGATGGACGGATATCGCTGCTGCGTGAGCTGGTTTCATCATCAGGATTTTCTGGCCGAATTCGAAAAGATGCAGCCGGTTTCGGACCAGATCTTTGTCGTCGACCGTGACCGGTTGTCCTGTTCCGGCGGCGTCAGCGCGGCGCATCTGGCCGCCTTTCTGGTCGATCGCCACATCGGCCGCGCGGCGGCGCGCAAAAGCCTGTCGATCATGATGATCGACGAGGCGCTGACCGGCGACCGCCCGCAGCCCGGCCTGCCGCTGGAGCTGACCGCCCGCGACCCGCTGGTCCGCCGCGCGCTGCTGGCCATGCAGCAAAACCTGCACGCGCCCCTGTCAGTCGCCCGTATCGCCAAGGATCTGGGCGTCGGCCGCCGCAAGCTGGAGCGCCATTTCCGCGCCGATCTGGGTATCCCGCCTGCGGATGCCTCGATTCGAATCAGGTTGGGTCAAGCGCGGATGTTGCTGGGTCAGACCGGCCAGACCGTCACCCGTATCGCCGAGGAAACCGGCTTTTGCGACGCCTCGCATCTGATCCGGGTGTTTCGCGAAAGCGAGGGCACGACCCCGGACCAATGGCGCCAGCAGCAAGGCGTGACTGGCGAAAGCGCCGCCTGACCGCCCCGGAAACCCGCCTCGCATGACCCGCCTCTGGGCCGTTGCTTGGCGCCGGAACGCAACGCCCTGAAACCTCTCTGATAATGGCTGCGCCTTTCGGACAGAGTTTCAGGAGCAAGTCATGCCCAACAAAGCCACAGTCAGCGGCATCCTGATGGATGCCACCCTTGCCCCCGTCGCCGAGGGCAAGATCATCGCCACGCTGCACGGATCGGATGTTTTCGACAATGGCCTGCGCATCGTCACGCAAAAGGTCGAGGCGACGACCGACGCGGCGGGCGCATGGTCGCTGGATCTGATCGTCAATGGCGAAGGCGACAGTGCCGCGACGACCTGGACCATCGAAGGCTACAACCAATATGTCGCCAAGGTCTTTGAGGTGAAATCGCTGTTCATCGCAACGGATCAGGCGATCACTCTGGGCGATCTGGAAAAGACCAGCCCGCAGAACCTGAAAGCGGCGCAGGCCGCTGGCGTGTCGCGGCTGATCGTGGTCGATGATTTCCGCGAATACGAAGACCTGCCCGCCAGCCAGAAGCGCGCCACCGATATCGTTCTGGTCAAGGGGGCCTGAGCGATGACCGTCACCATTCACCCCGATATCGCAAGGCGCCTGTTCGACGGCGTCGCTGCGGTCCATTTCGGCGCGGATTCCGCGACCCTGCTGAACGCGCAGGGCGAAACGCTGGCGATTGGCGAAGCGCCGCTGCCGCCCGTGGTCGTCAACCAGCCCTCGCTGCAACCGGCATCGGCGGCGCTTGGCGACAGCGTCACCGTCAATCTGGGCAGCGCGACCGGGCGCCCCGCCCCCGAGGTCGCATGGCAGCTGACCCTGAACGGCGCGAGCGTGACCGAACGCGTCGACGAATTCATGGCCATCGAACTGTCCGAACCCGGTCTGTATGAACTGCTGGTCACCTGGACCAATATCAACGGCACGACCGAGACCGAGATCATCGGCCTGCTGGTCGAACAGGCCGTCGCCCGCGACATCGACTATACGCAGGCGCTGCTGTATATCGACGCCTCGACCCCGATCGAGGGCACGGACAGCGCCGTCACGGCAATCAATGCCATCGGCGCGGCGCAGGCGCGGCTGATCGCCACCGGCAGCGGCAACCCGGTCCAGCGCAATGAACAGGGCTTTGTCTTTGACAACGGGATCTGGCTGCAATCGCAGAACCTGACCAATCTGGCCGCTGGTGACGGGGTTTTCGCGGTGGTCGATTTCACGGTCACGGCAGCCGCGACAAGCGGCGGGCAGGTGCTGAACGGCGCGGGCAGTCGCATCAGTTTCAGCAACGAAGCGGGGCAGTTGCGCGCCTCGGCTGCGGATGACACAAACCTGAACGTGAACGCGGGCGCAACGCCCTATGGCACGCGCGTCGTTCTGGCCGGGCGGATCGACGACCTGCTGGACAGCTTTGACCTGATCAATGCCGCAGGCGCGACGGTTGCGACCAGCTTCGTCAACACCGACCCCAATCCGACGCGCTTCAACTGCGGGCGCTATCTGATCGGCACGATCCACCGCATCGCCATCTTTGGCCGGTCCGAAGGCGGCGCCTAGCCCTATACGATGGAGGAAATCCACGCGGATTTTCGGGTGGGGGCGTGACGGCCCCCAGACCTTCCGTCACAACGCTGGAACTGCTGCCCGCCTATGGGCAAAGCGAAAACCGCCCCTCGCGCAGCGCCGAGGCATTGGCGCCACTGGACGCGGCGACCACGAACCAGATGTATTTCACCTATGGGCTGGTCGATGCCGATGGCGCGATGCTTGGCCCCGCGGGTGCGGCGATCAAGGCGATTGACCAGCAGGTTCCGGCCAGCGGCTTCATGACGGCAGCGGCGCTTGGCAGCGTCTCGCCCGCCTATGCGTTCCAATATGCCCGTGCCGCCCGTTGGCGCGACGGCGGGGATGTGCAGCGGGGCGCCGTCATCGCGGACCACGGCAGCGGCGGGCGCCGGATCGAGGAATTCCAGCCCGACAACCCCACCCCCTGCGGGCGCAACCAGATCTATTGGCTGCGTGAAAGCGCAAGGCTGGCGGCCAGTTTCGGCACAGGTCTGCACTGTCCCTATGTCTTTGCCTTCATCGGGACCTCGGCCAAGACGCAAAGCGCGGCGGATTTCCGCACCGCCTTCAATGCCGCCCATGCCCCGCTGGTGGCCGAGGTCGAGGCCCTGACCGGCACCACGCCGAAACTGGTCATGGTGATGAACGGCAGCGACGTGCGTTCGATCGGGGATGTCTATGCGACGCCTTCGGCCCAATACCGGCTGGCGATGGAACATGGCGCGCTGATGGGCACATGGCAGCGGATCTATCCGATCAACGACCGCAACATCCATCTGGACCCGCAGGAAAAGGTGCTGATCGGCGAAACCTGTGCCTGGGCGGCCGAGATCGACGAGGCGGGCGGCCCGTGGAACATCACCTATGCGGTCGCAAAGGCCGGCGATACGGTGACGGTAAGTTTCGATCTGCGTCCCGGAGAGGTGCTGCTGAACCGCCCCGATCTGTATGACGCCTATGGCGGCCCCGCGACCTGCCCGAATTTTGGTTTCGAGGCAGAGGGCGGCATTCTGGCAGCGATCCCGGATTTCGGCGGGAACACGGTCACGCTGACGCTGGCCGACCCGGCGGCAAGCTGGCTGCGCTTTGCCCATCAGTTGCAGGACTGCATGGATATGGTGGACGAACAGGGCTATGCGATGTCCGCCCATCGCAGCACGCTGTTCGGTTCGGAAACCCGGCCAAGCCGCTTCGTCCCCGGCCAGACCCTGTGGCGCCCCCTGCCCGGCTTTCGCGGCACATTCAGCGGGGATGCCTTTACCGCCGAAGGTGGCTGAGCACCGACCCGCTGAGCGCCGCCCCGCCCGATCACAACATGGCAAGGCCGCGGACATCTTTGCGTCCGCGGCCTTGCCGAATATCTGTGCACCATCCTGCGTTACCCCGCCCGAGGCCCGGGACGGGCCAGTTCGCGCGGCTTCATCTGTCTGGTCGCCGTCGTGGACCGGTGCTTACGGCGGGTGCCGGCATCGAAACTGTCGGTCTCGCCGGTGGCCGAATTCTGCATCGCGGTCGCCTGATCGACCATATCCAGCCGGTCATGCGCGATCCGGCAACCAGCGCGCCTTTACCGCGCCCGAACGAAAAGGCCGCAGTTTCCTGCGGCCTTTCGAGATCATTTGAACTTCGCGTTGCGGTTGCCGATCAGTTTCAGCCGCAGGGCGTTCAGCTTGATAAAGCCCGCCGCGTCCTTCTGGTCATAGGCACCGGCGTCGTCTTCGAAGGTCACATGCTTTTCGGAATACAGCGAATGATCCGACCAGCGGCCCACGCAGGTGACCGAACCCTTATACAGTTTCAGACGCACGGTGCCGGTGACGTGTTCCTGGCTTTTGTCGATCAGCGCCTGCAACATCTCGCGTTCGGGGCTGAACCAGAAGCCGTTATAGATCAGTTCCGCATAGCGCGGCATCAGGCTGTCCTTGAGGTGGCCCGCGCCGCTGTCCAGGGTGATCTGTTCGATGCCGCGATGCGCCTCGAGCAGGATGGTGCCGCCCGGCGTTTCATAGATGCCGCGCGACTTCATGCCGACGAAACGGTTTTCGACGAAATCCAGCCGCCCGATGCCATGCTTGCGGCCATATTCGTTCAGATCGGTCAGGATGGTCGCGGGCGACAGCGCCTGGCCGTTGATCGCCGTGGCATCGCCGCGTTCAAAGGTGACCTCGATATATTCGGGGGTGTCGGGCGCATCCTCGGGGTTGACGGTGCGCTGATAGACGTAATCCGGCGCCTGTTCGGCGGGGTTTTCCAGCGCCTTGCCCTCGCTGCTGGTGTGCAGCAGGTTCGCGTCGACGCTGAAAGGCGCCTCGCCGCGCTTGTCCTTGGCAATCGGAATCTGGTTCTGTTCGGCGAATTCGATCAGTTTCGTGCGGCTGGTCAGATCCCATTCGCGCCAGGGCGCGATGACCCGGATCGACGGATCCAGCGCATAGGCGCTGAGTTCGAAACGCACCTGATCGTTGCCCTTGCCGGTCGCACCATGCGCCACGGCATCGGCGCCGTGCTGATGCGCGAGTTCGACCAGACGCTTGGAAATCAGCGGCCGCGCGATCGAGGTGCCCAGCAGATACAGCCCTTCATACAACGCATTGGCGCGGAACATCGGGAAAACGAAATCGCGGACGAATTCCTCGCGCAGATCCTCGATATGGATGTTTTCCGGGGCGATGCCCAGCAGTTCGGCCTTGGCGCGGGCCGGTTCCAGTTCCTCACCCTGCCCGAGATCGGCGGTAAAGGTGATGACCTCGCAGCCGTATTCGGTCTGCAGCCATTTCAGGATGATCGAGGTGTCGAGCCCGCCCGAATAGGCAAGGACGACTTTTTTCGGCGCGTCGGTCATGCGGTGAACCCTTCTGCGAATTTTCGCAGGGAATAGGACCATTCGCGCGTTGTCACAAGAGGAAGGGTGAGATCATCGCCGGATCAGGCGCCTTCGCATCCCGGCGTCATCTGCCTCGCCGTCGCTTCCGGGCCGCGAACGACTTGACTGATACAGCCGAGGAGCGCAGGATTTTCGTACCGTTAACGCGATCCGGAATCATTCCCAAGGCGACGGGAATGCGCCCCCCTGTTCAAAGGGAGAGACCAGGATGATCGTTCAGGAAACCTGCGATCTTTGCGGTGGCTACGGCACCGATTCCAAGCGGCGCGAATGCCTGAAATGCTATGGGCTGGGCAAGGTCGAAAGGCGGGTGCCCGATCCGCCGCGCCCGAAGAAACGGCGTGCCAGCGTCCAGCCCGGTCCCTCCGATCTGGTGAGGCTGATCCAGATGGCGCTGTTCGGCGCTGTCGCCTATTATTGCCACGCGCGCTGGGGCAATCCGCAGGCGCAGGAGCCCTGGACGCAATGGATCCTGCCGGTCGCCGCGGGGCTGGTGGCGGCCGCGCTGTGGCAGATCATCGCGACGCTGGCCGCCATCACGCTGGGCTATGTGCTTTTCGTTGCCGATTAGCCCCGGCGCTGCAAGTCCGCTTGCCAAATCCACCATTTCGCGCCATGGGCAGCAACATGGAAAACTTTGCCGCTTCTGTCCGCCAGGCAGAGCTCGCCCTGCGCGACCTCTTCGAGCCGACCCCGCTTCAGAAAAACGACCACCTCTCGGCAAAATACGGGGCCGAGATCTGGCTGAAACGCGAAGACCTGACGCCGGTGCGCAGCTACAAGCTGCGCGGCGCCTTCAACGCCATGCGCAAGATCGTGGCGACGCGCGGCACCGGGCATTTCGTCTGCGCCAGCGCGGGCAACCATGCCCAAGGGATCGCCTATGCCTGCCGCCATTTCGGGGCGCAGGGGACGATCTTCATGCCGGTGACGACGCCCCGGCAAAAGATCGACAAGACCCGCATCTTTGGCGGCGGCGCGGTCGAAATCGTGCTGACCGGGGATTATTTCGACCAGACGCTGGCGGCGGCGCAGGAGTTCGCCCGCCAGCAGGACGCGATTTTCCTGTCGCCCTTCGACGACCCGGACATCATCGAGGGTCAGGCGACCGTCGGCCATGAGTTGCTGGAACAACTGGGCACCGCGCCCGATCTGATGGTGATCCCGGTCGGCGGTGGCGGGTTGTCGTCGGGGCTGGCGCGGCTGATGGCCGAACGCGCACCGGGCACCGAACTGCGCTTTTCCGAACCCGAAGGCGGCACCAGCCTGCGCGCGGCCCTGCAGGCGGGCGAACCCGTCACCCTGCCCACCGTGGACAATTTCGTCGATGGCGCCGCCGTCGCGCGGATCGGCGCCCTGCCCTTTCAGGAGTTGAGCCGCTTTGCCCCCGATCAGGTTCTGGCCGCGCCCGAGGACCGCATCTGCCGCACCATGCTGGACATGCTGAATGTCGAAGGCATCGTTCTGGAACCGGCCGGGGCGCTGGCCATCGACGTGCTGGACGATCTGGGCGATATCCGGGGCAAGCGCGTCGTCTGCATCTGTTCCGGCGGCAATTTCGATTTCGAGCGCCTGCCCGAGGTCAAGGAGCGCGCCCAAAGGTTCGCGGGCCTGAAACGCTACTTCGTCCTGCGCCTGCCGCAACGCCCCGGCGCGCTGCGCGATTTTCTGGAACTGCTGGGGCCGGATGATGATATCTCGCGCTTTGAATATCTGAAGAAATCGGCGCGCAACTTCGGTTCCGTCCTGATCGGGATCGAAACAAGCCGGCCGGAAAACATGGCCGCGCTCTGCGACAGGTTGGACGCCAAGGGCTTTGGCTATCGCGACATCACGCACGACCAGATCCTTGCAGAGCTGTTGATCTGACCCTTTCGGCGCAGCCCTGTTCGTCGCCGTTCCGTTCGGCGCGGTCCCGGTCGGCGGGCGCGCTGCGGCACCTCTGGTCCAGATCGCGGATCAGCAGGCGCTTGCTGTCGGCATAGACCGTCAGCACGTCGTCGATACAGCCCTGTGGCAGCGCCCGGCCTTCGGCCAGCGCCTCCAACCGTTCGCAAAGCTGACTGAGGCAGCGAAAGCCCAGGCTGCACGCGCAGCCCGTCAGAAAATGCAGATCGGCGACGGACTGATCGCGATCATTGCCCGGCAGCCGAAAGACAACGGTTTCGATTTCGTCCAGAAACAGTTCCAGAATCGGGCGAAATTCGGCGTCGCCGACATCTCCCCGCATCTCCAGCACCCTTTTCCAGTCGATCATGTCCGAATGCCGCATGTTCAATCCTGTCTTCCCCGCACCCCGGCCGCGCGACCTGCGCGATGGGCATGCCTAACACCCGACAGGTTAGCATCGGGTTAAGCCGGCCACGCCGCTTAACATCTTGTTTATCGCATGGGCGTATTCCTGCGTCATGTCGCAAGCAGATCGCAATTTACCCAATTCCCCGGCACCGCCTTCCGCGCGGCTGGTTCTGCTGGTCAGCGACAGCCGCGCGCAACGGCGGATGATCGCGATTCAACTGGACCGCGCGGGCTATCACGTCAAGGAAGCCGGATCCGCGGATGAGGCGATGGGTTTTTTCCTGCGGGAACAGCCGGATATCGTGATTTCGGACTGGATCATGCCGGGGCGTTCGGGGCTGGACCTGTGCCGCGACCTGCGGGCGATCAACACCGGGCAATACAGCTATTTCATGCTGCTGACCTCGAAATACAGCAAGGATGACATTGCGCAGGGCTTCGGCGCCGGGGCGGATGAATTCCTGATCAAGCCGGTTTCCGGGGCGGAACTGCTGGCCCGGCTTGGGGTGGCGGAACGCATCCTGAAGATGGAACAGCAGTTGCGCAAATCGAATGCGGAACTGCAGCGGGTGATCGGCAGGCTGTCGGATGCCCAGGCCGCCATGGACCGCGACCTGAAAGAGGCGCGGGCCCTGCAACAGCGCCTGATCCGCGAAAAAAGCGAACAATATGGCGATTTTCAGCTTTCGTCGCTGATGCGCCCCGCCGGCCATATCGGCGGCGATATGGTGGGGTTCTTTCCGATCAACGACCGCCGGGTCGGGATCTTTGCGGCGGATGTTTCGGGGCATGGCATCACCTCGGCGCTTCTGACCGCGCGGCTGGCGGCGCAGCTTTCGGACACGACCGACCAGAATATCGCGCTGCGCATCACCGATCTGGGCCTGTTCGACGCGCTGCCCCCGCGGGAACTGGTCAAGGCGCTGAATACCCAGCTTTTGAACGAATTGCGCATAGATGCCTATTTCACCATGATCTACGGCGAACTGGATTGCCTGTCGGGCAGACTCAGGCTGGTGCAGGCGGGCCATCCCCATCCCTTCGTCCAACGCGCCGACGGGCGGCTTGAAAAGATCGGCAATGGCGGGCTGCCGGTCGGGATCTCGGATCATGCCGCGTTCGAGCAGATCACCATCGACCTCGGGCCGGGCGACAGGATCTTCATCGCTTCGGACGGGATCACCGAATGCGAATGCCCCGGCGGCCAACCGCTTGGCGACGAAGGGCTTTGCGCCATCCTGCAAACCAATGCGACGCTGCGCGGAAACACCTTTCTGGAATCGCTCAGCTGGTCCGTGCAGACCTATACCAGCGGGAACAGGATCGACGACATGTCGGCGGTGCTGATCGAACGCCTGCCCGCTCAGCCGGGATAAAGCGGCCTTGCCGATGCCGCCCTGCCCAGCACCATCTGCGCCATCGCGCGCGATCCGGGGTCGCGCAACAGCCCCGCCACGTCGCGACAGGGCACCCAGATCGCGGAATGGCCCGGCTCTGACGGGGCGGCCAGCCGGCAGATCGGACGGGCCAGCCAGACATGACAGATCTTTTCGGCGAACCAGCCGTAATCGGGCAGAAAGCAATGGCGGCGGAACGTGCCGATCCGGCGCAGGGGCCGGATGCGCCAGCCGGTTTCCTCGATCACCTCGCGATGCAGCCCGGCGATTGCGGATTCCTTCGGCTCGATCCCGCCGCCGGGCAGCTGGTAATCGGGTTCGGGAAAGTCCTGCAGCGTCATCAGCACATGTCCATCGCGGATCAGCAGCGCATAGGCGCCGGGTCGCGGGCGATAGGACTGGCCGGGCCGGATCGTGCCATATCGCGGAATCATCGCGCCTCCGGTTTCAGACTGATGTGCATCGCCCCTATCTTCCCCAATGAAACAGCCGCGCCATGACCGGAGCGCCAAGGATCACGATCACCAGCCGCAGCAGGTGATGGGTGATGACAAAGGGCAGATCGGCGCCGATCACCAGCGCCAGCACCGCCATTTCCGCCTGACCACCGGGGGCGAAGGCCAGAAAGGCCTCGACCCCGGGGGCAAGGCCCATCAGCATCACGGCCTCGGCAAAGATCAGCGAGACTGCGGCAAGGATCAGGCAGAACACCATGCCCGCCGCGACATCGACCCGCAATTCACGCGCCGTGACCCCGGTATATTTCGACCCGACCGAGATCCCGATAAAGAACTGCGCCGCCATGATCGCAATCGCAGGCGGGCTATGTTCGATCAGGCCGGCCAGCGACATCACCGCCGCGACGACCATCGGCCCGATGATCGAGGCGCCGAAGATCCCCAGCCTTTCGGCCAGCTTCCAGCCGCCGATCGCGGCGACGACCATCAGCGCCATTTCGGTCAAGGGGATTTCGGACAGCGACTGGCCAAGCGCCCCGTCCAGCGGTCGCTGATAGATGTAATGCATGATCAGCGGCACGGCAGTCACGATGACCAGGATCCGCGTCGCATGCACCAGCGAGACAGCGCGCATATCGGCCCCCGCCTCCTGCCCGAAAACCATCATGTCCTGCAGCCCGCCGGGCATGGCGCAGTAATAGGCGGTCGGCCCGTCAAAGCCGCAGATCCGGCGAAAGAACGGATAGCCGATCACCCCGATCACCAGAATGAACAGCGGCACCAGCGCCGCCGACATCGCCATATCGGGCAGGCGCCCGACCAGTTCCGGCGTGATCGTGCTGCCGACGGCCACGCCCAGAATGGTGCGCAAGGGCGCGCCGATGCTGCGCACCCCGCTCATCCTGACGCCGCAAAGCCCGGCGATCAGGCAGGCAAACAGCGGCCCCAGCAGAAAGGGCAGCGGCAGGGCCAGCAGCAGAAAGCCCGCCACCCCGGCTGTCGCCAGCCCGATCGTCACCACCGCCGTTTTCATCGCCGCTCCCTGCATCTGGGCCCCTGCATCTGGGCGCGAAAATGTCGGCACGGCTGCGCGGGCACAAGCCCGAATCGCGCCTCAGAAAAACGCCTGCGACCCGGTCACCGCGCGCCCCAGAATCAGCGCGTGAACATCATGCGTGCCTTCATAGGTGTTGACGGTTTCCAGATTGACCATGTGGCGCATGACCTGAAATTCTTCGGAAATTCCGTTGCCGCCGTGCATGTCGCGGGCCGCACGGGCGATGTTCAGCGCCTTGCCGCAGTTGTTGCGCTTGATCAGGGAAATCATTTCCGGCGCGGCATTGGCCGCGTCCATCAGCCGACCGACCTGCAGCGCCGCCTGCAGGCCAAGCGTGATTTCGGTCAGCATATCGGCCAGTTTCAACTGGAAAAGCTGGGTCTGGGCCAGCGGCTTGTTGAACTGCCTGCGGTCGATCCCGTATTGACGGGCGGCGTGGAAACAGAATTCGGCCGCCCCCATCGCCCCCCATGCAATGCCATAGCGGGCGCGGTTCAGGCAGCCGAACGGCCCCTTGAGCCCTTCGACATTCGGCAGCAGGGCGTCATCTGCAACCTCGACATTCTGCAGGACGATTTCGCCGGTGACAGAGGCCCGCAGGGACAGTTTGCCCTCGATCTTCGGGGCGCTCAGGCCGGGCGTGCCCTTGTCCAGCACAAAGCCGCGGATCTTGCCGCCATGCGCCTCGGATTTGGCCCAGACCACGAAGACATCGGCGAATGGCGCGTTCGAGATCCACATTTTCGACCCGTTCAGCACATAGCCGCCATCGATCTTGCGCGCCGTGGTGCGCATCCCGGCGGGGTCGGATCCGGCATCGGGTTCGGTCAGGCCAAAACAGCCGATCCATTCACCCGAGGCGAGTTTCGGCAGGTATTTCCGGCGCTGATCCTCGGTCCCGTAGGCATGGATCGGATACATGACCAGCGAGGATTGCACCGACATCATGCTGCGATAGCCGCTGTCCACGCGCTCGACCTCGCGGGCGACAAGGCCGTAGCTGACGTAACCCGCGCCAAGCCCGCCGTATTCCTCGGGGATGGTGACGCCCAAAAGACCCATCGCGCCCATTTCGCGAAAGATTTCCGGGTCGGTCTGTTCGTTGCGATAGGCGGCGATGATGCGCGGTTGCAGCCTGTCTTGCGCATAGGCATGGGCGGCGTCGCGCAAGGCGCGTTCGTCCTCGGTCAACTGGTCATCCAGACGCAGCGCATCCTGCCAGTTGAAGGTGGACAGGTCCGGGCGATCCTTGGGCTTGAGCGAAGGGGTCTGTGTCATCTGCATCCCGTTTCTGCTGGATATGTCGGTTCGGACCAGCCTAGCCCATTCATTCGGGGTGGGAAACGGGTGGGCTTGGGTCGGCGAGGCGCGGAATCGTCGTCGCCCCTGCCGATGCCGCCGCCAGCCTTGCCAGATCGCGCCACATGTGCAGGGCTGTCGGCACCACAAGGACAGGGCGAAACAAGGACAGGGCGGATCAGGATGCGACAGGGAAAGCTGAACCTCATCACCGATGTTCCCGGCCTGATGGTCGGCAATGCGCAGGATGACGCGCTGCGGTCGGGGGTCAGCGTGCTGCTGGCCGAACGGCCCTTTGCCGCGGCGGTCAAGGTGCTGGGCGGCGCGCCGGGGACGCGGGAAACCGACCTGCTGGCCCCGGACAAGCTGGTGCAGCAGGTCGATGCGCTGGTCCTGTCCGGTGGCTCTGCCTTTGGGCTGGATGCCTGCCGTGGGGTTGTCGATGGGCTGCGCGCGGCGGGTCGCGGCTTTGCCATCGGTCCGGTGCGCGTGCCGATCGTGCCCGGTGCCATCGTCTTTGACCTGCTCAACGGCGGGGAAAAGGATTGGGCGGCGAACCCCTATCCGACGCTTGGCCGTCGCGCCCATGATGCGGCGCGGCGCGAATTCGCCATCGGCACGGCGGGCGCGGGCACCGGCGCGCTGACCCATCAATGGAAGGGCGGGCTGGGGTCGGCCTCTGCCGTGATGGACAGTGGCGTGACCGTCGGGGCGCTGGTCGTGGTCAATGCGCTTGGATCGGTCACCGCGCCCTCGGGCGATTTCTGGGCCGCGCCGTTCGAGCTGGATATGGAATTCGGCGGGCGCGGTCTGTCCGGTCCCTTTGACCCAGCGCACGAGCCCTTTCCCGCCAAAAGACTGGGCGAATCGACGACAATCGCCATCATCGCCACCGATGCCGATCTGGACAAGGCGGGCCTGCTGCGCATGGCGACCGCCGCCCATGACGGCATGGCCCGCGCGATCCAGCCCAGCCACACGCCATTCGACGGCGATCTGGTCTTTGCCGCCTCGACCGGCGCGCGCAAGCTGGCCGATCCGGCGGTGGACAGCTATCTGCTGGGCCATGCGGCGGCCTGCGTCCTGTCCCGCGCCATCGCGCGCGGCGTCCATGCCGCCAGCCCTCGCCCTGGCGATCTGCAACCCTGCTGGCACGACAGGAACGGCCAGGCGCCGGCTTCATGCGCGGCTTCGGGCTCGGTGG
The DNA here is from genome assembly GCF_029309835.1 of Paracoccus sp. DMF-8. GTDB lineage: Bacteria > Pseudomonadota > Alphaproteobacteria > Rhodobacterales > Rhodobacteraceae > Paracoccus. The sequence continues at coordinate 28,745 of NZ_JARJHL010000003.1, forward strand.
ATGCTTCGGGATCGGCGCCATAATCGCGCAGCATCCGCGTCACGTTCGCCTTGACCGCGCGCAGGCGGACATGGACCATATCGTCCTCCCATGTCTCGAACTGGTCGGAAATGCCGACGCTTTCAAAGCTGGGATAGTAATCGACGCCCGGAAAGCGGCCGATCGCGACCTCGGCCGCGATTTCGAATAGCTGTTGGCGACCAGCACGTCCTTGTCGGTAAAGGTCCGTTGCAACGGAATGGGCGAGACGGCAACCATGATCTTTTGATCCGCCGGGCCATTGGCGCGGATGCGTTCCCGCTGTCGGCGCTGCCGCCTTCATGCATCAGGCAGATATTCCAATTGGCTGATGAAAGGCGCTTGCCACGACATCACGGCTGCCCCTGACCGGGTTGCGGCGGCCGTTCCGCAAGGTCGGGGCAGGTAGCAGCGCGCACCCCCGGCTTTTTCGGAAACTGGACATGGCGCGGCGCCCGTGATCCAGTCGGCGCATCAACCCGATGCAGATCACCGACAGGGGAACGCCATGACCGCCAATGCAACCCAGGACCTGCGCGCCACGCTGCGCGACCCTTCGCTGCTGGAAACCCGAGGCTACGTCGCGGGCGAATGGATCCATGCCGGGGACGGCGCGACCTACGACGTGACCAATCCCGCGACCGGACAGGTCATCGCGCAGGTCGCCGACCTGTCGCGCGCCGACGCCACCCGCGCCATTGCCGCCGCCGAACAGGCGATGAAGGGCTGGGCCGCCCGCACGGCCAAGGAACGCGCCAACATCATGCGCAAATGGTTCGACCTGATGATGGAACATCAGGACGATCTGGGCCGCATCCTGACCGCCGAACAGGGCAAGCCGCTGGCCGAGGCCAAGGGCGAAATCGCCTATGGCGCCAGCTTCATCGAATGGTTCGGCGAAGAGGCCAAGCGCATCTACGGCGAAACCATCCCCGGCCACCAGCCCGACAAGCGCCTGACCGTGATCCGCCAGCCCATCGGCGTGGTGGGCAGCATCACGCCGTGGAATTTCCCGAATGCGATGATCACCCGCAAATGCGGCCCGGCGCTGGCGGCGGGCTGCGGTTTTGTCGGGCGCCCGGCGTCCGAAACGCCGCTGTCCGCGCTGGCGCTGGCCGTGCTGGGCGAACGCGCGGGCCTGCCTGCGGGGATCTTCAGCATGATCCCGTCCTCGCGCTCTTCCGATATCGGCAAGGAGTTCTGCGAAAACCCCGCCGTGCGCAAGCTGACCTTTACCGGCTCGACCGAGGTCGGCCGCATCCTGCTGCGTCAGGCCGCCGATCAGGTGATGAAATGCTCGATGGAACTGGGCGGCAACGCGCCCTTCATCGTCTTCGACGATGCCGATCTGGATGCGGCGGTCGAGGGCGCGATGGCGTCGAAATACCGCAACAACGGCCAGACCTGCGTCTGCGCCAACCGCATCTATGTGCAGGCGGGCGTCTATGACGAATTCGCCCGCCGCCTTGCTGCGGCGGTGGACAAGCTGCGCGTCGGCGACGGCATGCAGGACGGCATCACCACCGGCCCGCTGATCAATCAGGCGGCGGTCGAAAAGGTGCAGGAACATATCGACGATGCGCTGGCAGGCGGCGGCCGGGTCCTGACCGGCGGCAAGCGGATCGAGGGGCTGTTTTACGAACCCACCGTCATCACCGGCATCACCGACGACATGAAGGTCGCGACCGAGGAAACCTTTGGCCCCCTTGCCCCGCTGTTCAAATTCGACACCGAGGAAGAGGCCGTCGCCCGCGCCAATGCCACGATCTTTGGCCTGGCATCCTATTTCTACGCCCGCGACATCGGCCGCATCACCCGCGTTCAGGAATCGCTGGAATACGGCATCGTCGGCGTCAACACCGGCATCATCTCGACCGAGGTGGCACCTTTCGGCGGCGTCAAGCAATCCGGCCTTGGCCGCGAAGGCAGCCGCCACGGGATCGAGGATTATCTGGAAATGAAATATATCTGCCTGTCGATCTCAGCCACCAGCCCGTCCATCCCCTTGCAGTAATCGACCGGTTCAGAGGCCAGACAGAACAAGACCAGCTTTGCACTGGGTCGAATGCCGGGCTGGGACAAGGCCCATTCGGTCGCATCAAAACTCATGGCGCGCGCCTCGCGCAAATCGCCAACGGTTGGGCGTATGCCCGCAGGAAGCGCGGGCGGCTAGGCACAACAGGGCGGCGGCCCCACACTGGCGCATGCGCCTTGCGGCCCCGAGGCGCGGAAAAGCGAGGCCTGGGAAAGTTATCAGGTTCGCGCTTTGCTTCCGTTATATCCCGATAACGGAGATCGAGTAATTTTCTGATTTATTTATAAATTTTCTAACCTTGAAAACCGATGCCCCACTAGCCGAGCTAAACTCCCAAGCCGCGCGCCTGATTACGGCAGGATCGCCTCGCGATCAAAAGGGAATGCAGGCGCGGACTGTCTTTCGTCACCCGGCGCCCCCTCGCCCGTCAGGAAACCGCCCGACTGGCGCGACCACAGCCGCGCATAGATGCCGCCCAGGGCCAGCAATTCCTGATGGGTGCCCTGTTCGACGATGCGGCCGTCATCCATGACGATCAGCCGGTCCATCTGGGCGATGGTGGACAGCCTGTGCGCGATGGCGATCACCGTCTTGCCCTGCATCAGCCGCAAAAGCTGGCCCTGAATCGCTGCCTCGACCTCGCTGTCCAGCGCACTGGTCGCCTCGTCCAGAATCAGGATCGGCGCATCCTTCAGCAGCACGCGGGCGATGGCGATGCGCTGGCGCTGGCCGCCCGACAACTTGACGCCGCGTTCGCCGACATGGGCATCAAGACCGCGCCGCCCGTGGCTGTCGACCAGCCCGCCGATGAAATCCAGCGCCTCGGCGGCGCGGGCGGCCTCGATGATCTCGGCCTCGGTCGCGTCGGGGCGGCCATAGGCGATATTGTCGCGGACCGAGCGGTGCAGCAGCGAATTGTCCTGCGTCACCATCCCGATCGAGGCGCGCAGGGATTCCTGCGTCACCTGCGAAATATCCTGCCCGTCGATCAGGATGCGGCCGCCGGTCAGGTCGTGGAACCGCAGCAGCAGGTTGACCAGCGTCGATTTGCCCGCGCCGGAACGCCCGACCAGCCCGATCTTTTCACCGGGCCGCACGGCCAGATCCAGATCGCGGATGATCGTGCGCGGCGCGGCATGGCGGTCCGAATGATAATGGAAGGTCACATGATCGAAACGCACATCCGCCGGCCCCTGGGCAGGGGCCTTGCGCCGGGCGCGTCCGTGACCAGTTGCGGCACCGACAGGCTGCCGATGCCGTCGCGCACCGTGCCGATGTTTTCGAACAGCCCCGCGAATTCCCACATGATCCAATGCGACATGTTCCCCATCCGCATGGCCAGCGGGATGGCGATGGCGACCGCGCCGACCTCGACCCGGCCCGAGACCCACAGATACAGGCCAAGCGTCGCGACCACCCCGATCAGTCCCGAGTTCAGGGTCGACAGCGCGACGTTCTGGATCGAGGCCAGACGCATCTGCCGATGCACCGTCCCCAGAAATTCATCCATGCTTTCACGGGCATAGGCCTCTTCTCGCGCGGAATGGGAAAACAGTTTGACGGTGGTGATATTGGTATAGCTGTCCACCACCCGGCCCGTCATGGCAGAGCGCGCATCCGCCTGATCCGCCGAAATCCGGGCGATCTGCGGAATGATCCACCACAGCAGAAGCCCGTAGACCAGCCCCCAACCGGCAAAGGGCAGCGCCAGCCAGAGATCCATCGTCGCCGCAAGAATCAGCGAGCCGATGAAATAGACGCCGACATAGACCAGCACATCGGTGAATTTCATCGCGACCTCGCGCACGGCCAGCGAGGTCTGCATCAGCTTGGCCGCGATCCGGCCCGCGAATTCTTCCTGGAAATAGCTCGTCGACTGGCCAAGCAGATAGCGATGCGCCGTCCAGCGGATACTTTGGGGGTAATTGCCCATCAGGGTCTGGTGCATGACCAGCGAAAACAGCAGTTGCAGCACGGGCAACAGGACAACCAGAATCGCGCCCATCAGGATCAGACGCCCGCCCTCGACCTGCCAGAAACTGCCGCGATCGGCGCTTGCCAGACGGTTCACCAGATCGCCCAGATAGCCGAACAGCACGACCTCGGCCACGGCGATGGCGGCGGAACAGGCGGCCATGACCAGCATCCACGGGATCGCGCTGCGCGAATAATGCAGGATGAACGACCACATGCCGCGCGGCGCCATGCGCGCGGGGTGGTCGGGATAGGGATTCAGCCGGCGCTCGAACCAGCGAAACATGGGGTCCGTCCTGTCTGTCGTTTCAACCCGCCAAAGCGGTCGCGCGAACCGCCCCTTATGCCCGGCTTCGACGAAATTGGCCAGAGGTGACGGGGTTCGGGCGCGGGATTTCACCCGTTGTCAGCGGCACCATTGGCGAAATGGATCGGGGCCCGCAGCAACGGGCGTCGTGACAGGTTTTCATCCGTGGTCCCCGTGCAGGTTTCGGGCTGCACCTGCCGACAACGCAGCCACCGCTGGCCTGACAATGAAAAACCCCGCCAGATGTGGCGGGGTTTGTGTGATGTGAAGGTGGGGTGAAACCCCACCCTACCCCTGCCGCACCGTAGGTGGGGTTTCACCCCACCGCCACAAGCGCCGCAGGTCACTCGATGATTTTCGACACCACGCCCGCACCGACCGTGCGGCCGCCTTCGCGGATCGCGAAGCGCAGTTTCTCTTCCATCGCGATCGGCGCGATCAGCTCGACCTCGAACTTCAGGTTGTCGCCCGGCATCACCATTTCCGTGCCCTCGGGCAGCTTCACCGTCCCGGTCACATCCGTCGTGCGGAAGTAGAACTGCGGACGGTAATTCGCAAAGAACGGCGTGTGGCGGCCACCCTCTTCCTTCGTCAGGATATAGGCCTCGGCCTCGAACTTGGTGTGCGGCTTCACCGAACCCGGCTTGCACAGCACTCGGCCACGCTCGACACCGTCACGGTCGACACCGCGCAGCAGCGCGCCGATGTTGTCGCCGGCTTCCCCGCGATCCAGCAGTTTGCGGAACATTTCCACGCCCGTGCAGGTCGTTTTCTTGGTGTCGCGGATCCCCACGATTTCCAGCTCGTCGCCGACGTTCACCGCGCCACGCTCGACCTGGCCGGTCACGACCGTACCGCGGCTCGAGATCGAGAACACGTCCTCGATCGGCATCAGGAACGGCAGGTCGACCGCGCGCTCGGGCGTCGGGATGTATTCGTCCACCGCGGCCAGCAGCGCACGGATCGAGTTTTCCCCGATTTCCGGATCCCGGCCTTCCAGAGCGGCCGTGGCCGAGCCCTTGATGATCGGAATGTCGTCGCCCGGATAGTCGTAGGAGGACAGCAGTTCGCGCACCTCCATCTCGACCAGTTCCAGCAGTTCCTCGTCGTCAACCTGGTCGACCTTGTTCATGTAGACGACCATGTAGGGGATGCCGACCTGACGGCCCAGCAGGATATGCTCGCGCGTCTGCGGCATCGGGCCGTCGGCCGCGTTCACCACCAGGATCGCGCCGTCCATCTGCGCCGCGCCCGTGATCATGTTCTTCACATAGTCCGCGTGGCCGGGGCAGTCGACATGCGCATAGTGACGGCCTTCGGTCTCATATTCCACATGAGCCGTCGAGATCGTGATCCCGCGGGCCTTTTCCTCAGGCGCGCCGTCGATCTGGTCATAGGCCTTGAAGTCACCGAAATACTTGGTGATCGCAGCCGTCAGAGTCGTCTTGCCGTGGTCAACATGGCCGATCGTCCCGATGTTGACGTGCGGTTTCGTACGTTCAAACTTTGCCTTTGCCATCATGGCCTCCTATCGGGGGGGCCTGCGCACCTAAGCCCCCATGAAACATTCGCCGCGACTTATAAGTGTGTGGGGGAAAAATCAAGGGCTGGCGGGGCAATCGCCGCACGAGTTTTGCTTGCGGGAACTCCCGTCCCGGCCAAGAGTTGAAAGACGCAGCCGGTTCGCGGCCGCTTGGGCGCCTGCCTGACACAAAACCAGAGGGGATTTCGACCATGAGTCTTGTCAAGACACTGGCCCGCGTGGCGGCTGGCGTGATGCTGGCCAAGGGCATCGGATCGGTGATGCGGAACACGCAGAGCCGGGACGGACAAAGCGCGTCCTCGCGGCAGACCGGGGGCGGCATTCTGGGCGATCTGCTGAAAAACAACACACAAAGCGGCGGAGACCGTCGCAGCGGCTCGGGCGGGCTTGGCGATATGCTGGGTCAGGTTCTGGGCGGTGCCGCGGGATCGGCTGGCGCGGGGACGGGTCGGCGCTATGGCGGGCCGAATTCGCGGGGCGCGTCGGGCGGGCTGGGCGGCATTCTGGACCAGATCACCGGCGGGCAGCGCGGTGGACAGCAGGGCGGCGCGCTTGGCGGCATTCTGGGCGGTGCCGCAGCGGGTGGTCTGGGCGGTATTCTGGGCACGCTTCTGGGCAAAGGTCAGGACCAAGGCGACGCGGCCCTGCCCGCGCGCGACAATCTGGCCCAGAAGGATCTGCAGGGCAACCAACGACGCCAGCTTTGGCGAGTTGTTCAACGACTCGCTCACGACCGGCGCGGACCCGGAAGTTGCCCCGACCCCGGAACAGAACGCCATGGCCGGGCTGCTGCTGCGCGCGATGATTCAGGCCGCGAAATCGGACGGCAAGATCGACGACGCCGAAAAGCAGCGCCTGCTGGCCGAGATCGGCGATCTGGACGAGGCCGAGCGCGCCTTTATCCGCGAGGAAATGTCCAAGCCCGTCGATGCCGAGGCGCTGGCCCGCGAAACCCCGCAAGGCATGGGGCCGCAGGTCTATCTGATGTCGCTGATGGCCATCGACTTCGATAACGAGGCCGAGGCGCGCTATCTGCATGCGCTGGCCGAGGCCCTGGGGCTGGATCATGCGCAGGTGAACGAAATCCACGGTCAGGTCGGCGTCCAGAACCTTTACGCCTGATCGCGGCCCGCGCACACCGTGAACGGCAGGCACGGGTTCCTGTCCTGAAACTGCCCTGCGGCAATCCGTCGTCGCAGGGCATGGCTGTGTTCCCCTGCACCCATGATTCCCCTGTGCGCATGGCAACCGTCAGCCATGCAATCGGCGTGGCGCCTGTGCTGTCCGGGACCAAGGTGCACCGCCTTTGCAACAGACGGACCGCCACGGCCATATTACCGCATATGGCCGCGACAGCGGCCCGCGCGGACCCTGCTCAAGAGGCAGTATTAGGGCTACGACGCAGCCGCCCCATAGCCTTCACGGCCGCCAACCACGTCGCCCCGACACGATGCGCCTGCTATTCAGCGACGATAGCGCAAAAAGCAGCCATTCCGTCGATATAACCCTGCCCGCATTCCTGCTTAATTTTCGGTGTCGTCCCCTTTCTCGTCATCGAACAGCCCCAGTTGACGCGGTTCCGCCATGCCCCCGCCCTCCAATCCCGACAGGGTGATTCCCAGCAGGCGGATACCTTGCGGATCGGCAAAGACCGGGATCAGCAGATCCTGCGCGATGGCCAGCATTTCCTGTTCGTCCGCCACGACCCGCGCCAAAGAACGCGCGCGGGTGATCTGGCGGAAATCGCCATATTTGACCTTGAGCGTCACCGTCCGCCCGCGCGTTTCGCTGCGGGTGGCATGGCGCCAGACCTTGTTTGCCAGAACCTCCAATTCCTTGTTCGCCAGATCAATATCGCGCAGATCGGTAAAGAAAGTGTTCTCGGCGCCGATGGATTTGCGGATGCGGTCAGGCTTGACCTCGCGACTGTCGATGCCGCGCGCCACGTTCCAGTAATAGCTGCCCGCCTTGCCGAAACGCGCGATCAGGAAATCAAGGCTTTGGCGGCGCAGATCGGCGCCGTTATAGATGCCATGCGCCTGCATCCGCGCCGCCGTCGCAGGCCCGATGCCGCGAAAATCGCCGATGGGCAGGCCTGCGACGAAATCCGGCCCCGCCTCTGGCGGAATGACGAACAGCCCGTTCGGCTTGCGCTGATCCGAGGCGATTTTCGCCAGAAACTTGTTATAGCTGACCCCGGCCGAGGCGGTCAGTCCGGTGTCCTGAAAAATCCGGGCGCGGATTTCCTGCGCGATCCGCGTTGCCGTGCGGCCATTCAGGTGATCGGTCAGGTCCAGATAGGCCTCGTCCAGCGACAAGGGTTCGATCAGGGGGGTATATTCCGCGAAAATCGCGCGGATCTGCTGGCTGACGGCACGATAGACATCGAAACGCGGCTTGACGAAAATCAGGTCCGGGCACAGCCGCAGCGCGCGTTTCGAGGGCATGGCCGAACGCACGCCAAAGACCCGCGCCTCGTAGCTGGCGGCCGCGACGACGCCCCGCTCGATCCCGCCGACGGCGACGGGATGGCCGCGCAGGGCGGGATTGTCGCGCTGCTCGACCGAGGCATAAAAGGCATCCATATCGACATGGACAATGCGGCGAACGGGGTCGGGGACAGGTTCCTGTCCGCCCGCGCTCATGTCAGGATGCGTGCCTCGCCCGCGGTCAGCGGCACGCCCATCCGGTCGAAACGCATATGTGCGATGGCCCGGCCGTTCGATTGGGTGAACAGCACCCCGGCCTCGCGCCCGTCCTCCATGGTGATCGGCGTGCCGACGGGGGCCGCGCCCTCGATGCCGACCACGCGCAGGCCCTTTTTCAATTCGGCCTTGTGCTTCATCCGGGCCGTCACCTCTTGGCCGACATAGCAGCCCTTGCGGAAATCGACGCCGTTCAGCCGGTCAAACCCTGCTTCAAGGATAAAGCTGTCGTTCGGGATCAGTTCGATCAGGGTTTCGGGGATGGCATGTTCGACGCGGATCGCATCCCAATCGCTGCCGTCATCACCAGCCGTATCGCCATACAGCCGCCAGCCAAGCGCCGGGTGACGGGGATCGGGGATCGCGCCATCCGGCGCAGGCCCGGTCCCGCGCGAGACCTGGATATCCGTCGCCGCAATCTGCACATCGGATCGCAGCTTGTACATCGACAGCCGCCGCAACAGGTCATCGGCCAGCCTGTCATCGACATCGACCAGCAGCGCATCGCCCTGGGGGATCACCAGAAAATCGGCCAGATATTTGCCCTGCGGCGTCAGCAGCGCGGCCCATGCCGGCCCTTTCGACACGTCATTCGTGACCAGACCCTGCAGGAAACCGACGCGATCCTGACCGGAAATACGCATGATACGACGCATGAGACCTCACTTTCCGAATTGCAGACGCACAAGGGCGGCATAGGCGCCATTGCCCTGCATCAACTGGTCATGCGTGCCCTGTTCGACAACCCTTCCGCCTTCGATCACGACGATCTTGTCGGCCTGACGGACGGTGGACAGGCGATGCGCGATGACCAAAGTGGTGCGCCCCACGGACAGTTCATCCAGCGCCTGCTGGACCAGACGTTCGGACGCGGCATCCAGCGCGCTGGTCGCCTCGTCCAAGAGCAGGATCGGCGCGTCGCGCAGGATGGCGCGGGCAATCGCCACGCGCTGACGCTGCCCGCCGGACAGGGCCGAGCCGCGCGGCCCGGCGGCCGTGTCCAGCCCGCCCGGCAGCCCGTCCGCGAAATCCGCGACATGGGCGGCGGTGACGGCAAGGCGCAGGGCATCAGGATCGGCGGGGCGCCCCAGCAGGATGTTTTCCGCCAGCGTTTCGTCAAACAGCGCGGCATCCTGGCTGACGGTCGAAAACTGGTCGCGCAACACGCCCAGATTGTATTCCTGAACCGGCACGCCCCCCAGCAGAACCCGCCCGGATGCCGGATCGACCAGCCGCGTCAGCAGGTTGAAAACCGTGGATTTCCCCGGCCCCGACGGCCCGACCAGCGCGGTGGTCTGCCCCGCCTCTGCCGTGAATGTCAGCCCGTTCAGGACGGGATGGCCGTCGTAATCCAGCCTGACATCGCGCAGCTCGACCGTCGTCGCGGCAGGCGGCTGGACCCGCGCGCCCGAGATGATCGCGGGCTGCATGTCCATCACGTCATAGATCCGTTCCAGCGAGGCCGCCGCCGTCTGCCATGTCCCGGCCAGCATCCCGAGACGGCGCAGGGGCTGAAAGGCCAGCGCCAGCGCGGTGAAAAAGGACATGAAATCGCCGACCGTGCGCTCGCCCTGCGTGACCTCGACCTCGCCAAGGGCCAGAACCCCGATAAAGCCGATGCCGGTCACGATATCGACCAGCGCCGGGATGATCGCGGCCATGGCGGCCATCTTGACCTGACCCTGCCGGATCGCATCGACGATGGCGCCGAAACGGGCGGCCTGATAATCCTCCATCCGGTTCAGCTTGACAGCGTTGATGCCGTGCAGGACTTCGTCCAGACGGGTCGCGCGCTGGCTGGCGATATCGCGGTTCTGGCGCATCTTGCGGCGGACATAGCGTTGCACGACCACCATCGGCACGATCAGGATCGGCGCACCGATCAGCGCGGTCAGCGTCCAGATCGGGTCGATGAGGATCGCCACGGCAAACAGCGACAGCAGCGAAATGATGTCGCGCCCCATGCCGGTGATGAAGGTCTGCCAGACCCCTTGCACGGCCTGACTGTCGCCCTGCACCCGTTCGATCAGCGCGCCGGGCGGGTTTTTCTGAAAGAAGCTGCCGTCCAGTACCATGATATGCGCCAGCAGGTCCTTTTGCATCGAGGTGGACACCGCCAGCGACACCGAGGTCATCAGGCTGCGGTTCACGATATAGGTCACCGCCCGGATGATGAAGAGCGAGAAGATCACCCCCCCGACCCACCAGATCGCATCGGTATCGCCGCCGACGAACACGCGGTCAAACAGCGGTTTCAGCATCCAGCTGAGCAGGCCAAGGGTCGAACCCTCGACCACCAGAAAGATGAAGGCCAGCAGGATCCGGGGCCAGTAGGGCCGCAGATAGTCCCGCCACATCCGACCGAACAGCGGCCCGGTTGCATCCTCTTTGCCCGGCATGGAAATTCCTGATCAGGTGGCGCGTCCCGTCAGGGATACGCGGCAGCGCCGGTCAGGGCAAGCCTGCCGCCCCACCCGTTGACCATGATCGCGGGCGGGCCTACCGATGGTGGGCAGCTTCGCACAGGCAATCCCATGTCCCTTCATCCGGCCGCCCTTTCGCCATTCCCGGCCCCTCGCCCCTGCCCGACCGCGTGATCCGCGCCATGGCCCGCCCCTCGCCCGATATCTATGGCGAGGAACTGGCCGATCTGAACCGCCAGATGATCGCGGGGTTGAAGCGCATCGCCGGGACCTCTGCCCATCTGGCCCCCTATATCGGCAACGGACATGCCGCGTGGGAAGCCGCGAACGCCAATATGCTGGACCGGGGCGACCGCGCGTTGCTGCTGTGTTCGGGCCATTTCGGCCGGGCATGGGGCGAAAACGCCACGGCGCGCGGGATAGATGTGCAGCGCATCGACTTTGGCCCCGCCGCCCCCGATCCCGCCCGTCTGGCCGAGGCGCTGGCCGCCGACAGGGACCAGCAGATCAGGGCCGTTCTGGTCTGCCAGACCGATACCGCCAGTTCCGTGCGCGCCGATATTCCGGCGCTGCGTCAGGCGATGGGCGATCATCCCGCGCTGCTGGCGGTCGATGCCATCGCCTCGCTAGGGTGCGAGCCGATGCGGATGGATGACTGGGGCGTCGATGTGCTGATCTCGGCCAGTCAAAAGGGGCTGATGGCGCCGCCGGGCATGGGCTTCGTGTGGTTTTCCGACAAGGCCCGCGACAGGGCGCGCGACCGCAAGCGTTCCGCGCTGGTGACGCCCTATTGGGACTGGACGCCCCGGATTCAGGCGGATGCGCTGTGGCAGTTCTGGGGCGGGACGCCGCCGGTGCAGTTGATCTTTGCCATGAACGAAGCCATTGCGATGATCGAGGATGAAACCCTGCCCGCGATCTGGGCGCGGCATCAGGCACTGGCCGGGGCCACATCCGCCGCGATCGATGCATGGGGGGCGGGCCATCCGGGGATCGGCCATCTGGTCGCCGACCCCGCCGCGCGGGCCAATGCGGTGACGGCGGTGAACCTGCCGGGCGCGGATCGGCTGCGCGGCTGGTGCCGCGACATGGCCGGGCTGACACTGGGGATCGGCCTGGGCGCGGACCGGCCCGAGAACGCCATGCGCATCGCCCAGATGGGCCATGTCAGCGCGCATCAGCATCTGGGCACGCTGGCTGTGATTCAGGCGGGGCTGATCGCGCTGGATATCCCGCATGGCGCGGGCGCGCTGGATGCAGCGGCGGGGGCGATTGCTCGATCAGCGGCGGCGGCGGCGGCGGCGACAGGGGCGTGATTGCATCCCCGCCCCGCAACACCTAAGCACGAAACCGGAAACGGGAAATTCACAAGGATCAGGGGTATGAGCGACGACGATTATGTCTATGACGAGGCCAGCGGCGAATGGCGTCCGAAATCCGAAATGGCCGAGGCGAACCGCACCGTGGTCCGCGACGCCTCGGGCAACGAACTGGCCGACGGCGATTCCGTCACGCTGATCAAGGACCTGAAGGTCAAGGGCGCGGGTCAGACGCTGAAACAGGGAACCGTCATCCGCTCGATCCGGCTGACCGACAATCCCGAAGAAATCGACTGCCGCCACGACACGATCAAGGGTCTGGTGCTGCGCACGGAATTCGTCCGCAAACGCTGATCGCGCCCGAATTCAGGGGCGACAATGGGAAAGAGCGTGCGACAGGGCGGGCGCAGGATCCCTGCGATCCGATTGCCCGCATTGCCCCGCACGGCCTGCGCCAAGAAGCCCGGCAATGGAACGCCGACAGCCTGTCGGCACGACCAGCGGGGGGCGGGGAAACCGGCGGGGCGGGCCGATGAAGCGCAGGCCCTTCATGCCCCCACATCTATGCCCGCAGAAACGGGCCGGGGCAAATAGTCAGGCCGCCGCGTGGGGCAGGACCCAGATCCCCGCCTGCGGCACGGCATTGACCTGTAGCGAACAGCCATAGGCCCGCGACAGGATCTGATCGGTCAGGACCTGCTCGGGTCGGCCCTGTGCCAGCACCTGCCCCGCCGTCAGCAGGGTGATGCGATGGGCGAACATCGCCGTCAGGTTCAGGTCGTGCATGACCGCGACGACACCCCCGCCGCGCCGGGCATAATCGGCGGCCAGCCGCATCACGGTCAGCTGATGGGCAATGTCCAGAGAGCTGACGGGTTCGTCCAGAAACAGCCAGCGCGGGCCGTCCTCGCCCACCGGATGCCAGACCTGCGCCAGCACGCGGGCCAGTTGCACGCGCTGCTGTTCGCCGCCCGACAGTTCCTGATACAGCCGCCCGGCAAAGCCCGGCAGGTCGACCGCCGACAGCGCCGACAGGATCAGCGCATCGGCGCGTTCGCGGCGGACCTCCAGCCCGATGCGGACGACCTCGGCCACGGTAAAGGGGAACGCCAGCACGGTCGCCTGAGGCAGCACGCCGCGCATCCGCGCCAGCGCCTCGGGCGACAGTTTGCGCATGTCATGGCCGTTCAGCGCGATCCGGCCCGTGCAGGTGATTTCGCCGGTCATCGAGCGCATCAGCGTCGTCTTGCCCGAGCCGTTGGGACCGACGATGGCGGTGAATTCGCCCGGATTGGCGTGGAAATCGACGCCCTTCAGGATCGGCTTGCGGCCCAGTTCGACGCGGATATCGGTGGCGGTCAGGGTCATAGATCGACGACTCCGCGCTTTTTCAGCAGAATCCACAGGAACACCGGCCCGCCGATCAGGGCGGTGATGATGCCGATGGGCAGCTCTGCCGGGGCGACGATGGTGCGGCTGGCGACATCGGCCAGCAGCAGCATGGTGGCGCCCAACAGGGCCGAGTTGATCAGCAGCCAGCGGTGATCCGGCCCGGTCGCCAGACGCAGCAGATGCGGCACGACGATGCCGACGAAACCAATGCCGCCGGACACCGCGACGGCCGCGCCGGTCGCGGCGGCGACGGTCAGGATCGCGGCATTCTTGATGCGTTGCAGGCGGATGCCGGTGTGGCTGGCCGCCGCTTCCCCCAATGCCAGCGCATTCAGCCCCCGCGCCAGCAGCGGCGAAAAACCCAGTGCGATCAGGATGATCGGTCCCGCGACCATGACCTTGGTCCAGTTGGCGCCGGCCAGCGACCCCAGCCCCCAGAAGGTCAGTTCACGCAACTGGTTGTCATTGGCCTTGAAGACCAGCACGCCGGACACCGCCCCGGTCAGCGCACCCAGCACGATCCCCGCCAGCAGCATCGTCGCGATGGATGTGCGCCCGCTCAGCGTCGCGATCCGATACAGCACCATCATCGAACACCAGCCGCCGACGAAAGCCGCAACCGGCACCAGATACCAGCCAAAGAAATTCGCCAAAGCCACCGGCAGGCTGCCCGCCAGAACGATCATCGAAATCGCCCCAAGCGAGGCACCGGCGCTGACCCCCACCAGCCCCGGATCGGCCAGCGGGTTGCGAAACAGCCCCTGCATGACCGCGCCGGAACAGGCCAAAGCCGCGCCGACCAGAATGCCCATCAACAGGCGCGGCATGCGAATGTCAAAGATCACGACCCGGTCCTGCAAGGACAGCTCGCGCCCCGCCGCCAGATCGCCCAGCACCCGCCAGAAGGACGTGCCAGCCGCCCCCCAGCCAAGCGAAAACAGCGATGTCGCCAGCAGCACGACGATCAGGATCACGCTGATCCGGCGCGCGCGGTGGCTGCGGTCGCCGTCGATGCGCAGCGCGTCGGGGGTGACCGACACCATTATTCCGCCCCGTAAAGCGCCTGATGCAGCTCGCGCGCGGCCCGGGCGGTGCGCGGACCAAAGCCCAAGAGCAGCAGCCCGTCCATCATCACGACCTGACCGTTCTGGCCGGCAGGCGTGGTCTGGATCGCGGGCATGGCCAGCAGCGCATCGCGCGCGCCGCCGTGGCCGCTGCCGCCATTGGCCGCCGCATCCGCCGCATCATCGCCCCGGCTCATCATCAGGATGACATCGGGGGCGGCGGCGGTCACGGCCTCGTCCGTGACCTGCTTATAGCCGTCAAAGCCGGTGATCGCATTCTCGCCCCCGGCCAGCCCGATGATCGCATCGGCGGAACTGCCCTGCCCGCCCGCCATGATCCGGCCACCTTGCAGGGACAGGATGAACATGACCTTTTTCTTCGTTTCCAGCGCGGCGGCATCGGCCTGAACGGCGGCGATGCCGTCCTTGACCTCGGCCGCCAGCGCGGCGCCGTGATCGGACATGCCCAAGGCGTCGGCGACGATGGTGATCTTGTTCGCGATGCCTTCGGGTTCATAGGATTCGGGCACCTCGACATAGGGGATGCCCGCGCCTTTCAGAACCGAAATCGCCTCGGGGGGGCCGGCGCCTTCGTCGGCGATAATCAGTTCGGGTGCGACCGACAGCACCCCTTCGGGCGACAGCGCGCGGACATAGCCGACATCGGGCAGGGCCAGAACCTCGGGCGGATAGCTGGCGGTGGTGTCGCGCGCGATCAGGCGGTCGCCCTGCCCCAAGGCATAGACGATTTCCGTGATCGACCCACCTAGCGACAGCACGCGCCGGGCGTCGGGATAGCCCTCGGCCCATGCGGCAAAGGGTGCGGATGCAATCGCCAGCGCCGCGATCAGGGCGCGGCGTTTCATTCCGCCGCCTCGGCCAGCACCGGCAGGTCATTGACCAGCGCGGCCCAGACCGCCGCATCGCCGCCTTTTTCCGGGCGCATCCCGAAACATTGAAAGATCAGCCCGCCTTCGGCATCGAACGCCTCGACCGAGATCGCCGGGCCGCGTTTCGTTGGCTTGTCGACCAGCCAGACCTCGGCGATGTGATCGCCACGCAGATGCAGGTTGAAACGCGGGTCCATGACATTGATCCACGGCCCCATCGGCTTCAGGCTGTCCATGCGGCCGGAATGGATTTCGATACAGCCTTGATTGCCGACGAACATCATCACCGGCACGCCGCCCGCGCTGACGCGGTCAAACAGTTCGGTGACGGCCTCGACCGCCAGCGGCCGGGCCAGAGGCGCGCCGACGATGCGATAGGCGCCAAGCCGGTTCATTTTCAGCCGCCGCACCAGAATGTTGAACTGATGCGTGTCGGTCATCTCGCGCCATTCCTTGCGCAGGATTTCGACCTTGTCCATGGGGGCCTTGGCGGGTTCGACCGGGGCGCGCGCGTCAAAGGCGATGGTGTCGGACTGGTCGGCGATGGCCAGATCGCGCTTCAGCGTCTCCCACGCACCCAGATCGGAATTGTCGCGCAGATGGACCTTGTGGATCGCATCGCCCGCCGCGTCAAAGACCTGGATCGAGCGGCGCGTGCCCTGTTCACCCTGAACCTCGACCGCAAAGGCATGGACCCAGTAACGCGGGAACATCCGCATGTCGATTTCCGGGTCCAGCGTCATCGAGGCATGTTCGCCATCGTGGAAATTGTTGTAGGTGCCGATCTTTTCGATGACGCAGGAACGGTTGCGGGTCAGCGCCATGACCTCTCCCAGGCTCTGGATCGCGGGGAACAGCTTGCCCGGCGCCGCCTCGATCTGCAGATTGCCATGCCCGACATCGGCCGCGACCAGCGCGCATTCGGGCACGCCAAGACGGTCGGCAAGATCGAAGGGGCGGCCGGTATCTTCCTGCTTCAGCTTGCGCAATTCGGCGGCGGTGTAAGTCGGCATTGGGAATCCTTGAATCTGGCGTCGATGGTCACGGACGGGATCTGACAAAGGATCGCGGCTGTGTGCTTGACAATTTTACTTGGTTAAATAGCGAGCGCAAGACACGCCAGCACCCCGCCAGCCCCCACGCAGCAGAAATAGGGGAAAAAGCGGGATGGCGACCAGAACGGCATTGTTGGCAAGCGCGGCATGTATCATTTCAGGCCCCATGGCGGTATGGGCACAAGACGGCAACCGGACCTATGTTCTGGACCCCGTCGTGATCTATGCGGGTCAGCCCAAGGTCGCCTCCGAGGTCCCGCAATCGGTCACCGTCGTCGGCCCCGAACAGATCGCCGAAATCGCCCCCGGATCGGTCGGCGAAATTCTGGCCACGGTGCCGGGCGTTGCGGGCACCGGCTCTGGCAGCTTTTTCGGACAGGGCTTCAACATCCGCGGCTTTGGCACGACCAGTTCGGCCGCGTCCGAATCCGGCATCGTTCAACTGATTGACGGCGAAGAAAAATATTACGAATCCTATCGGCAGGGATCGCTGTTCGTCGAACCGGATTTCCTGCGTCAGGTGCAGGTGCTGCGCGGCCCCGGTTCGTCCACGCTTTACGGATCAGGCGCGCTTGGCGGCGTCATCGCCATGGAAACCATCGAGGCATCCGACCTAATCGCCGAAGGCGCGACGCAGGGCGGCCGGGTCAAGCTGGGCTATGCCTCGAACCCCGACACATGGACGGGCAGCATCATGTGGGGCTGGCGCCCGACGGCGGATTTCGAGGCGCTGGCCGCCTTTGCCTATCGCGATCTGGGCGACACCAAGGACGCCAATGGCGATGTCACGATCCGCACCAATTCGCGCACCCCGAATGTGCTGCTGAAGGCCGTGCAAACCTTTGGCGACCATTATGTCGCCTTTTCCTATCAGCATCTTGAGGCCAAGGGCGACAATCAGGACTTCAACCAGCTGGACGGCGCGCAGGCGGGGCTGTTTCCCGGTTTTGCCGGTTGGGGCGTCGGCGATATCACCACCCGCGACCAGGTGGCGAAAGCGGTCTGGGGCTACAACCCGCAGGACAACCGGCTGGTAGATCTGACCGCCACCCTGTCCTATACCAACACGATGAAGGACGTGCGTCAGGGCGACGACCCCGACGAGCCGATCATGTCCAGCCTGCTGGGCGAACGCGACTACAAACTGTGGAAACTGAAGCTGCGCAACGTCTCGGACCTGTCCACCGACAGCTATGACCATTTCCTGACGACGGGGATCGAGGGGCTGAAACAGGACCGGTCGTCATCCGTGCCGTCCTCGTCCCACCCCGAGGCTTATACCCGCGCCTTTTCGGCCTATGCCTGGTCGGAATTCTCGTGGGATCGCCTGACCGTCAACACCGGCCTGCGCTATGAAAAGCAGCGCACGGAACCGAAATCGACCGTCACCGTGCTGGACGAAAAAATCAGCGCCGAAGCGATCGAGCCGCAGATCGGTGTGATTTACCGCCTGAACGACCAGTTTTCGGTCTTTGGCTCTTACGCCTATGTCAATCGCCTGCCGACCGTCGATGAACTGTATGACAGCTTCAACGGCCGCCCGGCGAATCCCGATCTGAAGGATGAAAAGGGCAAGAACATCGAAATCGGTCTGGGCTACCGCAATGCGGGCGTCATCCGCGATGACGATGAACTGGTCGCCAAGCTGACCCTGTTTCGCAACAATATCACCAACATGATCTCTCGCCCGGCGACAGATGCCCCGCTGACCGTGCCCGGCTTTGTCAACATCGACCGCGCCTATCTGCGCGGTGGCGAGCTGGAGGCCAGCTACCGCACCGGCGCCTTTGATTTCGGCGCGGCGTTCTCGGTGGTCAACGGCTACGATCAGGACGGCGACAAGCTGACCAGCCTGCCCAACAACCGCGTCGTCCTGTCGGCAAGCTGGCGTCCGAACGACGACTGGAAGCTGGGCCTGCGCAGCACGCTGGCCGATGGCCGCGACAAGCCCGATGGCACGCATCGCAGCGGCTACGGCGTCCATGACATCTATGCGACCTGGACCCCGCAATCCGGCCCCGTCGCCGGGATCGAGGTTCACGCCGGCATCGACAATGTCACCGACCACGATTACCTGCCCGCAACCTGGACCGATGTCCGGGCACCGGGGCGCAACTTCAAGCTTTCCGTCGCCCGGAATTTCTAGGCGCCGCGTTTTCCTGGCACCGGCACTTTCTGGCACCCCTTTTTCTGGCACCGGCACCTTTGGCACCGCGATTTTCTGGCACCCATCACTTTCCAAACCACGACTTTTCACCACGGATCTTTCAAAAGGCTCGCGACAGCCTGCCCGCCCGGCTCCCTCTCGGGCGGGCTTTTTCATGCCGGGTCCGGGTTACGGCGAGCGGGGGTGTCGGCGGATGACGCTGGCCGGGATTGTCCCGGCCCGGACATGGCCCCACATTGACAACACCCGCTTTGGGCCAAACGCCGCGACAGGGCAGACCATGCGCACCACGCCCCTTCCCGAATTCCAGTCCGAGGCCGTCTTGCCCGAACTGTGCTTTGACCGGTTGCTGCCACATCTGCAGGCCCATGCCCGCGCGCGGGGCGCCGATCTGCACAATGGTCATGGCCGGTCGGTCTGGGTGCAGGACAGGCGCGGCGAATATGGCGCGCGGAAACTGGGCACGGGCAGCCTGCTTTATGCCCGCGCCCATCAGCGCGACGGGCTGGCCGGGGTGCAGGCCGAAATCGCCGCGCTGGCCCTTGCCAGCGGCGGGGCGCGGCCCGACTGGAACACCGACGCCCCGAACCGCGCGCCGGTCGGCTTCAGCACGGCTCAGGTCGTGTCGGTCACCCGGCTTTCCCTCGATTTCCTGCGCCTCAGGCTGGCCGGAGCGGGTTCGCCCGCCCTGCGCAGGACGATTCGATCCATTTCCGACTGGTCCAGCCAAGGCCCGGCCTGACAGCGCCGGTCTGGCCGCATGTCGGAGACCGGGGGCAGACGGTCTGGCCCACCGGCGACCACGCCCTGCGCCGCCCGGTCTATACGACGCGCCGCATCGACCCCGCTGCGGGCTGGCTGGACACCGATATCTTTCTGCATCCCGGCGGGCGCACGGTGGATTGGGCGCTGGCCGCGCGTCCCGGCGATCCGGTGGGGCTGATGGGCCCTTCGGGCGGCGGCGTGCCGCAAGGCGACCGGCTGATCCTTGCAGGCGATGAAACCGCCTATCCCGCGATCGCCCGCTTTCTGGAAACGCGGGCGGGCAATGCGCGGGGTCAGGTCTGGCTGCTGGGCCAGAGCGCCGATTACCCCCTGCCCGAAACCCCGGAATTCGAGGTTCTGCACCGTCCCGGTGGCGAATCGCAACTGGCCGCAATGCTGGAACCCGCCCCCTGCCGCATCGCTGATCTGCTGTGGGTCGGCGGAGAACGCCGCGCGATCGAACCGTTACGCCGGCTTGCCGCCGATAAAATGGCCCCGGACGGGCTTTTCAGCCATGTTTCCGCTTTCTGGACGGCATGAATCGGGCGCATGGCATTGCTTGCTAATAGTTGACAATTTTACATGGGCAGCGGATAGGGACGTAACTGTCCGCAATGGGCAGGCAAGCCCGGCTGCCCATTGCGTGGCGATTGCTTTCAAATCCTACGGCGCAGCAACCGCGCGCGCCCCGAGACTGCAAAAAGAAGGATAACCATGACCAATCAGCGAAAGTCGCGCAAAGCCGCGAATATTCAGGCCATGACGCTGGCTTGCTTGCTGATGGCAGCGACCCCGCTGGCCGCGCAGGAAACCACCCTGCCCGAGCCGCAGGGCACCGCAACCGAATCCACCCAGACCACGCCGGACACGGCAGCGCCGCAGGCGGCCCCCGAAGCAGCCGCACCGGCAGCCTCCGCACCGGCAGCCCCCGCAGCAACGACGCCCGCGACACCTCCGGTGACGACGGCACCCGCCGCAGGAACGCCCGCCGAGACAGGCGCAGAGACACCTGCCGCGCAAACCCCTGCGGCACAGACACCCGCAGCAGAAACCACCCCTGCGGCAAGCACCGGGACCGCCCCGGCGGCCGTCGCGCCTGCCGCGACTGAAACCCCGGCTCCGGCCGCGACCACGCCTGCGGCCCCTGCGGCAACCACGCCCGCAGCCGGCGAAGCACCGGCAACCCCTGCGGCAGACGCCGCCGCAACGGGTGCAGCCGCCCCGTCCGGCGAAACCGCGGCTGACGCCGCTGCCTCGACCGCGACTCCGGCGGCGCCCGCCGCCGAACCCGCCGAAGCGGAAGACGCGGCCCCCTCGTTCCTGCCCGAATCGGTGCAGCGCGCGCTGGATCCGGTGCTGAACCCACCCGCGCGGGACCCGAACCTGCCGCATGACCTGTCGCCCGTCGGCATGTTCATCGCGGCGGATATCGTCGTGAAAGCCGTGATGATCGGCCTGGCCTTTGCCTCGGTCGTCACCTGGACCGTGCTGGTCATGAAGGTGCTGGAACTGATGGGCGCCTCGGGCCGCGTCGCCCGCGCCCGCCGCATCATCGAAGATTCCGCCGACCTGCCGCAGGCCGCCGCCGCGACCAAGGGCCGGGGCGATCCCGCCTCGCGCATGGTGCGTGCCGCGATGGCCGAATATGAACGCTCGGCCCCGTCGCTGGTCGGTCGTCAGGGCGACGACGGGCTGAAAGAGCGCGTCCATTCCCGCCTTGGCCAGATCGAAGGTCAGGCGGGCCGCAGCATCAGCCGTGGCACCGGCCTTCTGGCCACCATCGGTTCGACCGCGCCCTTTGTCGGCCTGTTCGGCACGGTCTGGGGCATCATGAACAGCTTCATCAGCATTTCCGAATCGCAAACCACCAACCTCGCCGTCGTCGCCCCCGGTATCGCCGAGGCGCTGCTGGCCACCGCCATCGGCCTGGTCGCGGCCATCCCGGCCGTCGTCATCTACAACGTCTTTGCCCGCGCGATCACGGGCTACCGCATGAAACTGTCGGCAGCGGGCGCAGGCATCCAGCGTCTGGTCAGCCGCGACCTGGACTTCAGGGGGGTCTGAAAATGGCCGGAGGCATTCGCGAAAGCTCGGGGGGGTTCGGCGACGATCTGCCCGACAACCACGAGATCAACGTCACGCCCTTTATCGACGTGATGCTGGTCCTGCTGATCATCTTCATGGTGGCGGCGCCTTCGGCGACGGTCGATGTGAACATCGACCTGCCGGTGTCGAATGCCACGCCCGCCCAACGCCCGGATCAGCCGGTCTATCTGACGATCCAGCCGGACCTGACGCTGAACTCGGGCAATGATCCGGTCGCCGAGGGCGCCTTGCAGGCCGCGCTGGACCGGGCGACCGGCGGCAACCGCGAACAGCGTATCTTCCTGCGCGCGGACAAGGTCGTCGCCTATGGCGATGTCATGGACACCATGAACGAGATGCGCAGCGCGGGCTATCTGAAAATCGCACTGATCGGGCTGGAGGCCGCGCCGGGCGAACAGGTCGCCCCGCCCGCAGCCACACCAGAAGCAGCGGGGGCAGGGCAATGAGTTCGCGGACCGGCAATTTTCTGCGTGATTCGGCGGCCTGGGGCACGGCAGGGCTGATCGTTCTGACCGCCCATGTCGCGACAGCCGCCTGGCTGATGCGTGACGCCGAAGCGGCGCAGATCTCGGGCCTGCCCGAGCCGGTCTTTATCGACATGGCCGAAATGCCCATGGCCGCCGCCGAACCGGAGGAGGTCGAGCAGGTCGAGCAAGAGGAATCGAAACCCGAACCGGAACCCGAGCCGGATTTCAGCGAACTGCCCCTGCCCGAACTGGAACCGCTGCCGGATATGAACTCGCTGTTCCCGCCGCCGCCCGACGCGGTCGTGCTGACGCGGTCGGAACGCCCGCAGCCCCGCCCCGAAAAGCGCGAGGAACCCAAGGTGGTCGAGCGTCGCGAACCCGAGCCGGAGCCCAAGCGCGAACGTCGCAGGGAACCCGAGGCGGTCCAGCAACGGCAATCCACCCGCGTCGACGCGCCGCGCGCCGATCGCACGGCAGCCCGCAGCGCGCCCGCAGGCAATGTCACCCGCCGCCAGACCGAAAGCTGGCAATCGACCGTGCAATCGCGGGTCGCGCGTCACATGAACCGCACCCGGATGCCGGGCCGGCGCGGGTCCCTGTCCACGCAGGTCCGGGTCAGCATCAGCGCGAATGGCACCGTCACCGGGGCGCGCATCAACGGTTCGACGGGCGATCCTGCGGTCGATGCCGCGCTGAGCCGTCAGGCCGCGCGGATGCCGAACCTGCCCCCCCATCCCAGTGGCACGCCGCAGTCGCTGGTCGTGCCGGTCGTGGTGCAATTCCGCTGAAGGGCAAAGAGCCGCTCCCGTGGGCGGCTTTTGCGGGCGGCTTTTTTCATGGCGCCATCCCGTCCCCCTCGAACCTCGGCCGAAGATCGGGCCAATCCTCGGGCCATGCGGGGGCGGGAATGCCGTTTTCCGCCTCCAGCCGTTGCAGGCGGGTTTCCTCGGTCGCCAGATAGTCGCGGGTGATCGGCACGGCGTCGTTGCGATGGGCCATCTGGATCTGGAACACCACCATATCGCCCAGGCGAAAGCTGGCCTCGCTGCCGGCAAGGTAGAATTCCCACATCCGGCAGAACGCCTCGTCATAGATCGCCAGCGCGCGGTCGCGCTGCACCATGAACCGCGCCCGCCAGGCGCGCAGGGTTTCGGCATAGTGAACCCGCAGAATCTCGATATCCGCGACGATCAGGCCCGATTTTTCAATGGCACGCATGACCTCGGACAGGGCCGGGATATAGCCGCCCGGAAAGATGTATTTGTGGATGAAGGGGTTCGTCGCCCCCGGCGGGTCCGACCGCCCGATGCTGTGCAGCAACATCACCCCACCGGGCCGCAGGACCTGCGCGGCCTTGCGGAAATAGGTGTCGAAATGGTTGACGCCGACATGTTCGAACATGCCGACCGACACGATCCTGTCGAACTGCCGGCCGATATCGCGGTAATCACGCAGCTCGAAGCTGACGCGGTCGCCCAGCCCGCCGGTCGCGGCGCGGCGCTGCGCGACGGCAAGCTGTTCATCCGACAGCGTGACACCCCGCACCCGCGCACCCGCGACCTGCGCCAGATACAGGCCCATGCCGCCCCATCCGCAACCGATGTCCAGAACCTCGTGTCCCTGCGACAACAGCAGCTTGGCGGCGATATGGCGCCTTTTCAGCAGTTGCGCATCGGCCAGATCCAGATCGGGATCGGTGAAATAGCCGCATGAATATTGCGCATCCGGGTCCAGAAACAGCCGATACAGATCGGCCGACAGATCGTAATGGCGCCGGACATTGCCGCGAGAGCGGGCATGGGTGTTCATCTGTTGCAGACGCCGCCCGGCCTCGCGCAGCTTTTCCAGCACCACCATCCAGGGCGCCGCTGCCGGGCGCGTCCCGGCGTTTTCATGGGCCAGCATGATCAGGTCATAAATATCGCCCTGCAACAGGTCGATATCGCCATCCATATAGCATTCGCCCAGTTTCAGCGCCGGGTCCATCGCCACCGCGCGTTCCGCCGCCGCGCTGTTGAAGCGCAGCGTCACCGGCCGCCCCGTCCCGTCGCCATGGGTCCATGACCGGCCCGCCGCGTCGATCAGGGTCAGATTGCCGCGCCTTACAAGTCGATCCAGATAGGCGCGAAGTATCACATTCATTCCAGCACCTGCCGATTGCCCGGCTGTCACGACCAAAGGCGCCGGTCGCCCGGCGGCCCTGATCGTTACAAACCAAGATCGTGGGCGCGGGAAAGTTCCCGCCAGCCCCTGACGACAGCCCCTAACGCCAGCCCATCGCGGGCGCGACATGGGTCAGCAGGCTTTCGATCACATGGGCGTTGTAATCGACGCCCAGCTGGTTCGGGACGGTGAACAGGATCGTATCGGCCTCGGCCAGCGCCTGATCCTGCTTCAGTTCGTCGATCAGCCTGTCGGGCTCGGCGGCATAGGACCGGCCAAAGATCGCGCGGGTATTGGCGTCGATATAGCCGATCTGGTCATCCGATTTGCCGTCGCGGCCGAAATAGGCGCGGTCCATGTCGCTGACCAGCGCAAAGACCGAGCGGCTGACCGACACGCGCGGCGTGCGGGCATGTCCCGCCTCGCGCCATGCCGCGCGATAGGCGCGGATCTGGGCTGCCTGCTGGATGTGGAACGCTTCGCCGGTTTCGTCGTCTTTCAGCGTCGAGCTTTGCAGGTTCATGCCCAGTTTCGCGGCCCAGACCGCCGTCGCATCGGAACCGGCGCCCCACCAGATGCGGTCGCGCAGCCCTTTGGAATGGGGTTCGGGACGCAGCAGGCCGGGCGGGTTCGGAAACATCGGGCGCGGGTTCGGTTTCGCGAAACCATCGCCGCGCAAGACGTCCAGAAAAACCTCGGCGTGGCGGCGGGCCATGTCGGCCTCGGTCTCGCCTTCCGCCGGGGCATAGCCGAAATGACGCCAGCCGTCGATCACCTGCTCGGGCGAGCCGCGGCTGATGCCCAGTTGCAGCCGCCCGCGCGAAATCAGGTCCGCCGCGCCCGCATCCTCGGCCATATACAGCGGGTTTTCATAGCGCATGTCGATGACCGCCGTGCCGATCTCGATCCGGCTGGTGCGCGCCCCGACCGCCGCCAGCAGGGGAAAGGGCGATGCCAGTTGGCGCGCAAAATGGTGGACGCGGTAATAGGCGCCGTCCAGACCCAGTTCTTCGGCCGCGACGGCAAGGTCGATGGATTGCAACAGCGCGTCCTGCGCCGTCTGCGTGCCCGAACCGCGACCCGGCGACCAATGGCCAAAGGACAGGAAACCAAGGTTTTTCATGTTGCCACCATGCATAAAGCGTTGAACGTCAGCTATGGCCCCAGGGACGCGGATACAAGTGTGCGGGGCGACAGCCCGCCATGCAAAAAGGGCGGGTCGCCCCGCCCTTTTCCCGATCATGTCATGGCGATCACCGCCAGGACTTGATCAGCTCCTCGTACGAAATCGTTTCGCCCTGCGGCTTTTCGTTGTCCAGCTTGGCCACAGGTGCGCCCGGCGCATCCAGCCATTCCTGAGGATCCTTTTCCTCGTTCAGTTTCGGCCCCAGATCGCCCTGCACGCCAGCCCGTTCCAGACGTTCCAGCACGCGTTCCTGTTCGGCACAAAGCGCATCCAGCGCCTCTTGCGGGGATTTCGCGCCGGACATGGCATCGCCGATATTCTGCCACCAAAGCTGTGCCAGCTTGGGATAATCCGGGATGTTCGTGCCGGTCGGCGACCACTGGACGCGGGCCGGAGAACGGTAGAATTCCACCAGACCGCCCAGCATCGGCGCACGTTCCGTAAAGGATTCATGCTGGATCGAGCTTTCGCGGATGAAGGTCAGCCCGACATGGCTTTTGCGCGTATCGACGGTTTTGGAACTGACGAATTGCGCATAAAGCCGTGCCGCCTGCGCGCGATCGTCCGGCGTCGATTTCAGCAAGGTCCAGGACCCCACATCCTGATAGCCGACCTTGGTGCCTTCGGTCCAATAGGCGCCGTGGGGGCTGGGGGCCATGCGCCATTTCGGCGTGCCGTCCTCGTTCATCACCGGGGTGCCCGGCTTGACCATATCGGCGGTAAAGGTCGTATACCAGAATGCCTGCTGGGCGATGTCACCGCGCGCGGGCACCGGGCCTGCCTCGCCAAAGGTCATGCCCTGTGCCTCGGGCGGGGTGAATTTCTGCAGCCATTCCACGGCCTTGGTCACCGCATAGACCGCCGCCGCGTCATTGGTCGCACCACCACGCGCCACGCAGGAACCGACGGGCCGCGAGTTTTCATCGACGCGGATGCCCCATTCATCGACCGGCAGACCATTCGGTTCGCCATGATCGCCCATCCCGGCCATGGACATCCAGGCATCGGTGTAACGCCAGCCAAGGCTGGGGTCCTTCTTGCCGTAATCCATATTGCCCCATGCCTTCGAGGGGCCGCCCTCGATATAGGACATGTCGCGGCCGGTAAAGAATTCGGCGATATCTTCGTAAGCCGACCAGTTCACCGGAACGCCCAGATCATAGCCGTATTTCGCCTTGAAATCGTCCTTGGTCTTTTGATCGTCGAACCAGTCCTGACGGA
Source organism: Paracoccus sp. DMF-8 (assembly GCF_029309835.1). Taxonomy (GTDB): domain Bacteria; phylum Pseudomonadota; class Alphaproteobacteria; order Rhodobacterales; family Rhodobacteraceae; genus Paracoccus. Next base: position 55,545 of record NZ_JARJHL010000003.1, read on the forward strand.
ACCAATACAGGTTCGCGAATTGCTGGTCAGGCAGTTGATACAGCTTGCCATCGGGGGCGGTCGTGAATTTCAGCCCGATGAAATCGTCCAGATCCAGACCGGGGTTGGTGAAATCCTTGCCCTCGTTTTCCATCCAGTCGGTCAGGCTGCGCGCCTGCTGATAGCGCCAATGGGTGCCGATCAGGTCGCTGTCGTTGATACAGGCGTCATAGACGTTTTCGCCGGTCTGCATCTGGGTTTGCAGCTTTTCGACGACATCGCCCTCGCCGATCAGGTCATGGGTGACCTTGATGCCGGTGATCGCGGTAAAGGCCGGGGCCAGCACCTTGGATTCATATTCATGGGTGGTGATGGTTTCCGACACCACCTTGATATCCATCCCCGCCAGCGGTTTCGCGGCGTCGATGAACCATTGCATTTCCTTTTCCTGATCCGCGCGCGACAGCGCGGACACGCCGTCGATTTCGGCATCGAGAAACGCCTTGGCAGCGTCCATATCGGCCCAGGCGTGGCCAGCCGGTCGCCATCAGCGCAAGCGCGGTGGCGGCTGTGGTCCTCAGTTTCAGGACTTCCTCCCTGTGGAACAAGGTCGTTCCGCTCATTCCGTGGCCGACCTCCTCTGGCCGCCCATCGGTTTGGCGTGTCAGACCCAGCGGAACACCGCCGCGGCCCAGACAAGAGACAGCGCAAGACCCCACCAGACCGGCGGGCCCGCGAAAAACAGCCAGCCCAGACAGATGAAGGCCGAGCCGAGCAGCGTGATGAACAGCCAGGTCCCCCCGCGTCGTCTCGATCCGCAAAATGCCGGATGCGCGGGGTTTCGGGGAACCGGATCGCCAGGACTGGAACAGCACCAGCAGGCTCGGCAGATGCGACCCAGAAAAACAGCGCCACCGGCAAGCTCCAGTGCCATCCAGCCACCGGGTGATCATCGCGGTACCGAACCAGTCCTTGGCGCCGTCGCGGCCCATGGGCGTGGCCCAGATCAGGAGGTGCCAGCGCGGCGCCCATGGAACAACGATGGCCGTGGTATGGATCGCGGGCCATGTTGCGCGGCGGGTGACGGTATCGGTGATGCTCATCACACCCTCCCCGCGGCAAAGCCCTTGGCGAAGCGATGCGGTTGACGCTGACAAATCCAGACGCACCAGGCGCACCGGGGATGATGGTCAGGACCCCGGCTGCGGCCAAGACGCCCCAATCCATGCCCGACGCGCTGACCGTGCGGGCTGCAGCGGTTTCGCGCGATGGGGCTTGGCGTTGACCGAGGTCTGCCGTCCGCGACAGCAGCAGTTCGAATCTTCCAGGAAAACATGAAAACAGGAAAACGCCGCCACCCCGATCCCCGACGCGATCAGCGGCATGACGATCCCGACGAAGAACTGCGGAAAGGAATAGCCGTCGATATAGGCGGTTTCGTCGATTTCGCCGGGACGCCGCGCATGAACCCCGAGATCCAGACCGCCAGCGGCACGTTGAACAGGCAATGCGCCAGCGCCACCGCGATATGCGTCAGTCGCCAGACAGCGCTGACCATAAATAAGAGCTGGAAGAACGGCAGCGCGAACACGGCGGGCGGCGACATGCGGTTGGTCAGCAGCCAGAAAACAGGTGCTTGTCCCACGCATGTTGCCATAGCGGCTGAAGGTACAGGCGCAGGCGGCGGCAGCGCCACGGCGATGGAAATTCACCGGTATTCATCACCACAGCAGATCGAAACTGACGCAACCCATATACCAGCTGGGGTTCTGGTCAGACGACGCGTAATTGCGCAGCGCGAAATCGCGCGGGAACAGGGTGAAGGCGTTGGTGATCTCGGCGGCTTCGTCTTTGAAGCTCATCGGCGTCTATCAGCCAATAGATCGGGATCAGCAGGAACAGCAGATACGAGCACCATGACCACGGCAGAGGAACGGTTGCGCATCATTGCCCTCTTCCCGGTCAAGGTTGGTCATCACGGTGTAAAACACCCAACTGACCAGCAGGATCACCAGAAAATACATCAGGCTGAAGGCCGCGGCCGGGCCAAGGTCGAACTGCCCCACGGCCATTTTAACAAGGTCGATGGACAGGAAGGTGGTCGAATTGCCCTGACCGCCGCCGGTGACGACGAAAGGCGTCGGTATAGATCATGAAACTGTCCATGAAACGCAGCAGGATGGCGATCAGCAGAACGCCCTTCATCTTCGGCAGTTCAATGCAGCGAAACACCGCCCAACGGCTGGCCTGGTCGATGCGGGCGGCCTGATAATAGGCCTGCAGGATGGATTGCAGCCCGGCATAGCACAGCAGCGCGACAAGGCTGGTCCAGTGCCAGACATCCATGACCACCACCGTGATCCACGCATCCACCGGGTCATTGGTATAATTATAGTCGATCCCCAGCCCCGACAGCGTCCGCCCCAGCAGGCCGATATCGACGCGGCCAAAGATCTGCCAGATCGTGCCGACCACGTTGAAGGGGATCAGCAACGGCAGCGCCATCGTGACCAGCACCAGACTGACCAGAGACCCCTTTTCGGCATGTTCAGCGCGATGAAGATGCCCAGAGGATCTCTATCGCCAGAATGATCGCGGAAAACAGCGCCTGCCGCCCAAGCGCTGCATGCAGGCGCGAGGAGTGGATCATTTCGTCAAACCACTCCAGCCCGGCCCAAAAGAACTGGTTGTTGCCGAATGTGTCGTTGAAGGCGTAGTTGACCACCGTCATCAGCGGGATCACCGCCGAAAAGGCGACGATGGCCAGCACCGGCAGGACCAGAAACCACGCGCGGTTGTTGCGGGTCTTTTCCATCACTGGCCCCCATTCACGGCAGCGACGCGCCAGTCGTCGCGGTAGATGTTGATGCGTTCGGGCTGAAAGGCCAGCCGGGTGGCGTCGGCGTCTATCGGCGTGCCTTCGAGGATCACGGCGATGACGGGGCGGCCCATGATCTCGCCGCGCAGCAGGCGGTGGCGGCCGACATCCTCGATCCGCTGGATGGTGACGGGCAGGCCGGGGCCGCTGGTCAGGGTGACATGTTCGGGGCGGATGCCGATCTGGACGCGGCCCTGCGGCGCACCGTAATCGGCGCCAAGCGCCACGACCTCGCCCCCCGGCAGCCGGGCGGTCGTGCCCTGCACATCGGCATCCAGAAAATTCATGCCGGGAGAGCCGATGAAATAGCCGACAAAGGCGCGTTCGGGCCGGTCGAACAGTTCGGCGGGCGTGCCGACCTGCACGACGCGCCCGTCATCGCATGACCACGACCTTGTCGGCGAATGTCAGCGCCTCGGTCTGGTCATGGGTCACATAGATCATCGTATGCGCGACCTCGCGGTGAAGCTGCTTCAACTGGGTGCGCAATTCCCATTTCATATGCGGGTCGATGACGGTCAGGGGTTCGTCGAACAGGATCGCGTTCACGTCTTCGCGGACCATGCCGCGGCCAAGGCTGATCTTTTGCTTGGCATCGGCGGTCAGGCCGCGCGCTTGCGGTGCAGCGCGTCCTCCATCCCGATCATGCGGGCGATCTGGGCGACGCGGGCCTGAATGCGATCCGCCTGCATCCCGCGATTGCGCGAGGGAAAGGCCAGATTGTCATAAACGCTCATGGTGTCGTAGACGACGGGGAACTGGAACACCTGCGCGATATTGCGCGCGGTGGTGGGCGCGTGGGTCACGTCGCGATCCCCGAACAGCACCCGCCCCTGCGACGGGATCAGCAGGCCCGAGATGATGTTCAGCAGCGTCGTCTTGCCCACAGCCCGAGGCGCCCAGCAGGGCATAGGCGCCGCCGTCTTCCCAGACATGGGTCATCTGTTTCAGCGCGAAATCATCATCCGATTTCGGGCGCGGCAGATAGCTGTGGGCCAGGTTTTCAAGCGTGATCCGTGCCATGTCAGGCCGCCCTTGCATAGGCGGCGGTGGCGGCAAGCGCGCCCGCGCCGTCGAACAGATACAGATGCTGCGGATCGACCCAGACCGTCACATCGCTGCCCGGTTCCAGATCGTGGACGCCATGGACCAGCCCGACCCAACGATCCGCCCCATGTTCCAGATGCGGGAATGTTTCCGAGCCGGTGATTTCCGTCCCGATCACCCGGCAGACAAAGGGCAAGGCGCGGTCATGGGGTGCGCGCTGCCGCAGGTGATTGGCGCGGAAACCGGCGGTATAGGCGCCATCGGGCAGATCGGGCAAGCGGCCATCCGGTGGCGACCGCGGAGTGCCGCGCCGATCTGCACGCTGCCGTGCGCCCATCCGCAGCGGCGCGAAATTCATCGGCGGATCGCTGAAGACGCGGGCGGTGATCGCATCGCCGGGGTTGCGATAGACGCGCGGCGTCGGGCCGAACTGGGTGACGCGGCCTTCCCACATCGTCGCGGTCTGGCCGCCCAGCAACAGCGCCTCTTCGGGTTCGGTGGTGGCATAGACGAAAATCGCGCCCGAGGTTTCAAAGATGCGGGGGATTTCGATGCGTAATTCCTCGCGCAGCTTGTAGTCCAGATTGGCCAGCGGCTCGTCCAGCAGGACCAGCCCGGCGTCCTTGACCAGCGCACGGGCCAGCGCGCAACGCTGCTGCTGGCCGCCCGACAGTTCCAGCGGCTTGCGGGCCAGCATCGGGGTCAGGCGCAGCATTTCGGCGGTGTCGCGGACGCGGCGGTCGATATCCTCGCGCGCGACCCCCATGATCCGCAGCGGAGAGGCGATGTTTTCGTAAACCGAAAGGCCGGGATAGTTGATGAACTGCTGATAGACCATGGCAACGCCCCGGTCCTGCACGCGCTGGCCGGTGACATCCGGACCATTCCACAGGATGCGCCCGGTCGTCGGCTGGTCCAGCCCGGCCATCAGCCGCATCAGGCTGGTCTTGCCCGCGAGGGTCGGCCCCAGCAGGACGTTCATCGTCCCCTCTTGCAGCCGCAGATCGGTCGGGTGAATATGCACCCTGCCGCCCACCACGCGCGAGACGCCTTGCAATTCCAGTGTCATGCCCCTCCTCCCCGGCCTCCTCTCGGCCTGTGGCAAGCTGTTCTGTGGCGCGCTCCCCGCGCCCGATTCAGCCTGCATGAAATCACCCAGCGCGGCGATCCGGGCCGCATCCAGATGCAACCCCAGCCGCGTGCGCCGCCAGACCACATCCTCGGCGGTCAGGGCGTATTCGCGGGTCATCAGCCAGCGCACCTCGGCCTCGGTCAGACCGGCGCCGAAATCGCGGCCCAGATCGGCGGCGGTCTGCGCCCCGGCCAGAATGCGCGCGGCATCGGTGCCATAGGCGCGGATCAGGCGCTGCGCCTGCGCGGGCGTCAGGAACTGATGCGCCGCCCGCAAGTGCGCGGCCAGCGCGCCCGCGCCATCGACCGGGAAATCGCCGCCGGGCAGCGCCACGCCCGCCGTCCATTCGCCGCCAGCCTGCGGGAAACAGGGCAGCAGCTTTTCCAGCGCATGTTCGGCCAGACGGCGATAGGTGGTGATCTTGCCGCCAAAGACATTCAGCAGGGGCGCCCCGTCCCGATCCAGCCGCAGGACATATTCCCGCGTCGCCGCCGTGGCCGAACTGGCGCCGTCATCATACAGCGGCCGCACGCCGGAATAGCTCCAGACCACGTCCTGCGCCGTCACCGGCTGGCGGAAATAACCCGAGGCGAAGCGGCACAGGTAATCGCGTTCCTCATCCGAGCAATGCGCCTGTTCAGGCGTGCCCCGGTGGTCCTTGTCGGTGGTGCCGATCAGGGTGAAGTCCTGCTCATAGGGGATCGCAAAGATGATGCGCCCGTCCGTGCCCTGAAAGAAATAACAGCGGTCGTGGTCATACAGCTTGCGGGTGACGATATGGCTGCCGCGCACCAGACGCACGCCTTCGGTCGTGTCGAGATGGGCGACATCGCGCAGCACGTCCTTGACCGAGGGGCCGCCCGCATTGACCAGCGCGCGGGCGCGGTGCTGCCGGCGACCGCCCTGCCCCTCGGTCACGATTTCCCACAGGTCGCCGATGCGTTCGGCCGAAACCACCCGCGTGCGGGTCAGGATGCGCGCGCCCCGCGCCTCTGCATCGCGGGCGTTCAGCACGACAAGGCGCGAATCCTGCACCCAGCAATCGGAATATTCCCAGGCGGTGTGAAAGCCGGGGCGCAGCGCCTTGCCGACGACATCGCTGTCCAGATCGACGCGCCGCGTGCCGGGCAGGATCTGGCGACCGCCCAGATGGTCATAGAGAAACAGGCCAAACCGGATCAGCCACGCGGGCCTGCGCCCCTTCATCCAGGGCATGACACGGCCCAGCAACCGCGATGTCGGCGTGTCGTTTTCGAACCGCATATCCGGCGAATAGGGCAGCACGAACCGCATCGGCCAGCTGATATGGGGCATGGCGCGCAGCAGGGTTTCGCGTTCCTGCAACGCCTCGCGCACCAGCCGGAATTCGAAATATTCCAGATAGCGCAGCCCGCCGTGAAACAGCTTGGTCGAGGCCGACGAGGTCCCCTGCGCCAGATCGCCCATTTCGGCCAGCACCACCGACAGGCCACGGCCCGCCGCGTCCCGCGCGATGCCGCAGCCGTTGATGCCGCCGCCGATCACAAAGATGTCGCTGATACCGTCCTGCTGACCCACGTCGTCCGTTCCCCGGCCCGTCATACCAAAGCAGTAGCGGCTTTGCGCAACCGGTCAATCACTATTTTCGTTTATGTGCGATTTTTTCCAAAACGAAGATTATCACGCGGCAATGCAGCAATTTCTGCATCGCAACGAAACTTGGCAAGGCGATATGTTCTGGTGCATGATCGCTTTTTGCCCCGCGAAGCGGTGCGGCGGACGGGCGGCGCTAGGCCGGATCACAGCGAGGGAAAAGCGCGTGGCACTCAGCATCCGGCAAAGCGAAATTCTGGAACTGGCCCGGCATGACGGCCGGGTGCATGTCGATGATCTGGCGCAGCGTTTCGACGTGACGCTGCAGACCATCCGCCGCGATCTGGGCGATCTGGCCGAGGCGGGTCTGGTCGATCGCGTCCACGGCGGCGCCGTGCCGCGCACCGGCGTCGTCAATCTGGGCTACAGATCGCGCCGCCGCATGAATGCCGAGGCAAAGGCCGCCATCGCCGCCGCCTGCGCGGCGGAAATCGCCGACAATTCGTCGATGATCCTGAACCCTGGCACCTCGACCGAGGCGGTGGCCCATGCGCTGGTCAACCACCAGAACATCACCGTCGTCACCAACAACATGAACGTCGCCAATATCCTGCTGGCCAATCCGGGCTGCGAAATCATGGTGGCGGGCGGCGCCCTGCGGCGTTCGGACGGGGGCATCGTGGGTGAAATGACCACCCAGTTCATCGAACAGTTCAAGGTCGATTTCGCGGTCATCGGCACGTCCGGGCTGGATCAGGACGGCGACCTGCTGGACTATGATCTGGCCGAGGTCCGCGTCAGCCGCGCCATCCTGCGCCAGTCGCGCCGCGCCTTTGTCGTGACCGACCATTCCAAGGTCGGCCGTTCTGCCCCCGCGCGAATCGCCAGCCTGTCGGAAATCGACACGCTTTTCACCGACCGCCCCCTGCCCGCCCGGATCAAAGGGCTGTGCGCCGATTGGGGAACCCGGCTGCGGATCTGTTCCACGGCTGGATCCGACCATCCGGAATAATTTTATACGATATGGATAAATCAATTATTTGACTGATTGGTCTGCCGCACTCTACATCCCCTGCGTGTTTTATGTGGTGTGGAGGTCAGGTTGAATCTCAGATCGCTCAGGCTGGAACGCGGCCTTAGTCAGGCGGCGCTTGCGGAACGGATCGGCACGACGCAGCAGACGGTCGCGCGTTGGGAAACCGGAAAATCGCAGGTCAGCATCGCGCAGCTGCGCGCGCTGGCCGTCGCGCTGGACAGCAGCATCGCCGCCATTCTGGGCGAAACCGGACCCGCGCGCCGCCCGGCCCGCCGCACCGCTGCCGCCCTGCCCGATGACCGCCCCTTTGGCACGCTGACGCTGGAATTTCCGGGCCACAGCCGGTCCCATCCCATCGCCCGGGGCGCTCTGGATGCGCTGAGCGCCGATCTGGCCGCGCGCGATCCGGGACAGGGCGGCGCCGCGACGACGACCGAATGGCTGGTCACGGCGACGCTGGACGGGCGCCGGATCTTTATCAACCCGCTGCATCTGACCACGCTGCGGATGCTGGCCCACAGCGACCGGCACCCGATCCCCGAATACCTGCCCTGCCCCGTGCAAGAGGCGCTGTGCCGCTGGCCGCAAGCCGATCTGCCCGACACCCTGCGCCGCGAATGCGAATCGGCAATCGCGCGGCTTGGCGACCAGATCGCGACGCAGGCCCGCCGCCTGGCCGTGATCTTTGCCGATGGGCGCCAGGATGCGCTGCCGATGAATTGCGCGAATGCCGCCGTTATCGCATCGCTGGAACAGGAACGCGCGGCCATCGCCCGCGCCTGTTACCTGCGGCTGCTGCATGACGACGGGCAGCACCATTTCGCCAATCTGGACCATGTCGCGCTGATCGACGCGCCGCTTGGGCTGATGCGGGAACAGGCGCTGCCGGGGGATGGCGCTAGCCCGGAATGATCTCGAATCTGGTGACATCGACCATGCCGCGGTCGGTGATCTTCAGCGCGGGAATGACCGGCAGGGCCAGAAAGGCCAGTTGCAGGAACGGTTCTTCCAGTTCGACGCCAAGGCTGCGGGCGGCGGCGCGCAGGGCAACCAGCTTTTCGCGAACGTCCTCGTAGCTCAGCAGGCTCATCAGCCCGGCGATGGGCAGCGCGAGTTCGGCCAGAATTTCGCCGTCGCGGGCAACGACAAAGCCGCCCTCGATTTCGGTCAGGCGATCTGCGGCCAGCGCCATATCGCCGTAATCGGCCCCCACCGCGATGATATTGTGATGGTCGTGACAGACGGTCGAGGCGATGGCCCCCGCCTTCAGCCCGAAACCCTGCACGAAACCCGTCGCGATATTGCCGTTCTTGCCGTGGCGTTCGACCACCGCGATGCGCATCAGGTCGCGTTCGGGATCCGGCGCCTTGTCACCGTCGCGGATGGGGATGTCATGGCGCAGATGTTCGGTGATGATCTTGCCCGGGATGATCCCCACAACATCGGTTTCGCTGCGATTGCCGGTCGCGCGGAAATCCCGCGCCGTGACGCGCGGCGCCTTGACCGAATTGCGCCCGATGTCACCCATCGCGGGCAGTGCCGCAAAAGCCGCGTCATCGACCACCCGCCCGCCGCAGATCACCAGCCGCGCGTCGCAACCGGCCAGCGAACCAAGCGCCACGATATCGGCGCGCAGCCCCGGCGCGATCAGCCCGCGATCCTTCAGCCCGAACGCCTCTGCCGCAGACAAGGACGCCGCGCGATAGGCCGCCAATGGCGAGGTGCCAAGCGCGATCAGCCGCCGCAGCATATAGTCCAGATGCCCGTGTTCGGCGATATCCAGCGGGTTCCGGTCGTCGGTGCACAGGCAGATATAGGCGCTGGTCGCATCGCTCAGCACCGGTTGCAGCGCGTCCAGATCCTTGCTGACCGAGCCTTCGCGGATCAGCACCCGCATCCCCTTGCGCAGCTTTTCCAGCGCCTCGGTCGCGGTCGTCGCCTCGTGTTCAGTGCGGATGCCGGCGGCGATACAGGCGTTCAGGTCATGGCCGGTCAGTTGCGGGCAATGGCCGTCGATATGGCCGCCCTGAAACAGCGCCAGTTTCGCCATCGGGCCGGGGTCGCATTGAATGACGCCGGGATAATTCATGAATTCCGCCAGCCCGATCCCCGAAGGATGGCCGATCAGGGGGCGCAGGTCCTCCGCCTCGATCCGCGCGCCTGAGGTTTCCATATCAGTCGAGGGCACGCAGGATGACAGTTGCACGCGCAGGTCCATCAGCACGGCATCGGATGCCTGCTGAAACCAGCGGATGCCATCGACGCCGATGACATTGGCGATCTCATGCGGGTCGCAGATCGCCGTGGTGATGCCGCGCGGGGTCACGCAGCGGTCGAACTCCTGCGGGGTCAGCAGGCTGCTTTCGACATGCAGATGGGTGTCGATGAAACCCGGCACCAGCACCAGCCCGGTCACGTCGATTTCGCGCTGGCCGCGATAGCTGCCGCAGGTCCCGACGATGCGGTCGCCGCAGATCGCGACATCGCCGTCCAGCATCGCACCCGTGACCAGATCAAAGACCCGCCCGCCTTTCAGGACCAGACCAGCCGGTTCGCGCCCCTGCGCCTGTGCGATGCGTTTTTCCAGCATTTCTTGGGACATGGCGGCTCTTTCCTTGGTGGGCTTCGGTCAATGGCGGGGGCGCCGCCTTGTGCCAGAATATCCCAGTTTGTGACAGGCGACAGCATTGAACCGAAAGGGCATTCCCGGATCGCGCCATAATGTGGAATGAAAAATCCAATGAGTTCCACCATCTGCACGGAAATGCGCCGGGCGCTGTCGTTTTTGCTTGCATTCCATGCTGGAAATCCGGGAAATCCCGATCCGGCAGAGGATTAAACGCTCCACGATGTGGAGCGGGTGACGGTCGAGGAGGGCCGCGCCACCAGGCGGGAGGATGAACATGCAACCCATCGACATCGAGTCGGGGGCCGAACTGGCGCTTGGCGGGATCGAGGCCACGACCGAACCCAAGCGCGCCGAACCCTGGATGCGCCCGATAGAGATCCTTGCCGCCGGCCTGCTGGTCGTCATGATCTGCATGGTTCTGGCCAATGTCTTTTTCCGCTATGTGCTGGCGAAACCGCTGATCTGGGGGGATGAGGTCGCCTCGATCAGCTTTATCTGGATGGCCATGCTGGGCGCCGCGCTGGCGGTCGACCGCCACGAACACATGCGCCTGACCGTGGTCCCGCCGCTGCTGCCCGAAAAACTGGCGCGGATCGTCGAGGTCGCGGGCCAGGTCATGGTCTGCATCCTGCTGCTGCGCCTGCTGCCCGTCGCCGTCGAATACGCCTATGAGGAGCGCTATGTCACCTCGCCCGCGCTTGGGCTGCCGATGTCGTGGCGGGCCTCGGCGATTCCGGTCGGATCGGGCTGATGGCGTTTCTGTCGCTGATCGCGGTGATCCGCACCAAGGCATGGGGGACAATCGCCGGGACGCTGATCGTGACCGGGATCGCGGTCGCCCTGATGTGGTATCTGCGCCCGACGATGCTGTCGATCGGCAACTGGAACCTGCCGATCTGGCTGGGCCTGCTGGTCGCGGTCCTGCTGGTCATCGGCGTGCCCATCGCCTTCTGCTTTGCGCTTGGCACGCTGGCCTATCTGACATTCGCCAGCCATTCGCCGATCTTCGTGATGATGGGCCGCATCGACGAAGGCATGTCGTCGCTGATCCTGCTGTCGGTGCCGGTCTTTGTCCTGCTGGGCTGCATCCTTGACGCGACGGGGATGGGCAAGGCCATCGTGAATTTCCTTGCCTCACTTCTGGGTCACGTCAAGGCGGGGATGAGCTATGTCCTGCTGGGCTCGATGTTCCTTGTGTCGGGGATTTCGGGGTCGAAAGTGTCGGATATGGCGACGGTCGCACCCGCACTGTTTCCCGAAATGCGCCGCCAGGGCCATTCGCCCTCCGAAATGACCGCGCTGCTGGCGACCGGGGCGGCGATGGCCGATACCGTGCCGCCGTCCATCGTGCTGATCGTGCTGGGTTCGGTCGCGGGCGTGTCCATCGCCGGGCTGTTCACCAGCGGCTTTGCCATCGCCATGGTGCTGCTGGTCATGCTGGCGATCCTGGCCCGCTGGAAGGCCCGCAACGAAGACATGTCCGGCGTCCAGCGCGCCACCCTGCCCTGTATCGGCAAGGTCGCCCTGATCGCGATCCCGGCGCTGGTCCTGCCCTTCATGATCCGCAGCCTTGTCGCGGGCGGCGTCGCCACCGCGACCGAGGTGTCGACCATCGCCGTCGTCTATGCCTTTGTCATCGGGGTCGTGCTGTATGGCGGCATTCCGATGCGCAAGCTGGGCACGATGCTGGTCGAAACCGCCGCCATGTCGGGCGCGATCCTGCTGATACTGGGCGCGGCATCGGCGGCCACGGGCGCTGACGCAATCCGGCTTTGCCCGCGACCTGATGAATATCGTCACGGCGCTGCCGGGCGGCTGGATCACCTTCATGCTGGCGTCCATCGTCATCTTTCTGGTGCTGGGCTGCTTGCTCGATGGGCTGCCCGCCATCGTGCTGCTGGCCCTGATCATGTTCCCGATCTCGCGCAGTCTGGGCATCCATGATATCCACTATTCCATGGTCATCGTCACCGCGATGAACATCGGCCTGATGGCGCCGCCCATCGGCATCGGTTTCTATATCGCCTGCAAGATCGCCAATGTCCCGGCCGATCAGGTCATGCGCAAGATCTGGTCCTATCTGGCCGCGCTGCTGGTCGGCCTGCTGGCGATTGCCGCCGTGCCGTGGTTTTCGACCGCGCTTCTGTAATCAATCACGACCACCAAACAAACGAACTTTCGGGAGGAGAAGACATGACCATCACCCGCCGCAACATCCTGCTGGGCGCCGCCGCCGGCGCGTTGGCCGCGCCCTTCATCCGGCCGGACACGGCCCGCGCGGCCGATTTCAGCTACAAGATCGCCAACAACCAGCCGATGGAGCATCCCAGCAACATCCGCCTGACCGAAGCGGTCGCGCGGATTCTGGAAGAAAGCTCGGGCGCGGTCGATATCCAGATCTTCCCCTCGAACCAGTTGGGCGCGGATACCGACGTGCTGGGCCAGTTGCGTTCGGGCGGGGTCGAATTCTTCCAGCTTTCGCCGGTGATCCTGTCGACGCTGGTCCCGAATGCCTCGATCAGCGGCATCGGCTATGCCTTTACCGATTACGACGCCGTGTGGCAGGCGATGGACGGCGAGCTGGGCGCCTATGCGCGCGGCCAGATCGAAAACGCCGGTCTGGTCGTCATGGACAAGATCTGGGACAACGGCTTCCGCCAGACGACTTCTTCGACCAAGCCCATCGTGACCCCCGCCGATCTGGAAGGGTTCAAGATCCGCGTGCCGGTCAGCCCGCTCTGGACCTCGCTTTATGCGGCCTTTGGTTCGGCCCCGGCCTCGATCAACTTTGCCGAGGTCTATACCGCGCTGCAGACCGGCATCGTCGATGGTCAGGAAAACCCGCTTGCGATCATGAAGGTCGCCAAGATGTGGGAGGTCCAGCCGCCTGGCCTGTCGATGACCAGCCACATGTGGGACGGTTTCTGGCTGCTTGGCAACCGCCGCGCATGGAACGCCCTGCCCGAAGACATGCAGCAGATCGTCGCGAAGAACTTCAACGCCTCGGCCGATCAGCAGCGCGCCGATGTCATGGCGCTGAACGCCACGCTGAAGGGCGAACTGGAATCCGAAGGTTTCGTCTTTAACGACGTCGATCCCAAGCTGTTCGAGGACAAGCTGCGCGAGGCCGGTTTCTACGCCCAGTGGAAAGACACCTATGGCGAAGATGCATGGGCCATTCTGGAAACCGCCATCGGCCGCAATCTGGCCTGACGCAGATGCGCGCGCCCGCCCTTTCGCCTGCAACGCCGCCCCCCGCGCACGGTTTGAAACCGGAACGCGCGGGGGGGTCGCAGGCCGTTGGGCGGGCGCTGTCGCTGCTGTCGTTGGTCGGGCGCGGCGGGGATGCGGGCCTTGGGCTGGCCGAACTGGCGCAGGCGGCGGGCGTGACACGCTCGACCGCGCGGCGGCTGCTGCTGGCGCTAGGCGCGGCGCGGCTGGTCGAACAGGATATCGCCACGCGGCGCTATCACCTTGGCCCGGAAACCTATCTGCTGGGGACATTCGCCGCCGAACGCCACGGCATCCTGACCCATGCCCGCGATTCGATGAACAGGCTGGCGGCGGAAACCGGCGATACCGTGCTGCTGACCGTGCCGCAGGACGACCACACGCTTTGCCTTGAACGCATCGAGGGCGCCTGTACCACATCTACGCACCCATGCGCTGGTGCGCGGCGACCGCAAGCCGATGGGCATGGGCGCCGGCGCGCTGGCCATTCTGGCCGCCCTGCCCGTGGCCGAATCCGACGCAGTGCGCCGCCGCATCGCTGCCCCTGGAGTCGGCGATCTGATGCCCGACCTGATCCATGACGAAAACCGCGCCCGCCAAGGCCGGCCATGCGCTGAACCCGGGACGCATCGTGCCGGGGTCCTGGGGGCTTGGCGTGGCGATCCGCTGGCCCGATGGCCGCCCGGCGGGCGCGCTGTCGCTGGCCGCGATCGAAAACCGCATGCGTCCCGACCGCCAGCCCGCGCTGGTCGCCGCCCTGCATCGCGAGGTCCGCATCATTCAGGACAGCCTGTCCCGCCTGTCCCGTCCCGAACCCCAAACCGAACCGTAAGGAGCACGACATGGCCGACCCCCTCATCGTCGGATGGGCGCATACGAAATTCGGCAAATCCGCCGCCCCCGACACCCAAACCCTGATGGCAGAGGTCGCCCTGCCCGCGCTGGACCATGCCGGGATCGCGCCCGCGCAGGTCGATGGCATTTTCACCGGCGTCTTCAACAACGGCTTTTCGCGGCAGGATTTTCAGGGCGCGCTGGTCGCCATGGGCACGCCCGAACTGCATGGCGTGCCGTTCCTGCGCACGGAAAACGCCTGCGCCGCCGGGTCCGCCGCGATCTATGCGGCGGCGGATTTCACCGCATCCGGTCGCGGGCGGGTGGCGCTGGTCATCGGTGCCGAAAAGATGTCGGCCACGCCCGGCGATCAGGTCGGCGACATCCTGCTGTCGGCCAGCTACCATGCCGAGGAAGGCGATATCCCCGGCGGTTTCGCGGGCGTCTTTGGCCGCATCACCGAAAATTATTTCCAGCGCCACGGCGACCGCTCGACCGAACTGGCGATGATCGCGGCCAAGAACCACGAAAACGGCATGCGCAACCCGCTTGCACATATGCAAAAGCTCTTTGATCTGGATTTCTGCAACACGCCTTCGGACAAGAACCCGCGGGTGGCGGGGCCGTTGCGGCGCACGGATTGCTCGCTGGTGTCGGACGGGGCGGCGGCGCTGGTCCCGGCGGATGCGGAAACCGCCGCCGGGCTGGCCCGCGCGATCCGTTTCCGCGCGCGCGCGCAGACCGGCGATTATCTGGCCCTGTCGCGGCGCGACCCCATCGCCTTTGACGGCCCGCGCCGGGCGTGGGCGCTGGCGCTGGAACAGGCGGGTCTGGGCATCCGCGACCTTGATCTGGTCGAAACCCATGACTGTTTCACCACCGCCGAGATGATCGAATACGAAGCCATGGGCCTTGCCGAACCCGGTCAGGGCTGGCGCGTCATCCGCGACGGCGTGACCCGTTTCGACGGCGCGCTGCCCGTCAACCCTTCGGGCGGGCTGAAATCGCGCGGCCATCCCATCGGCGCGACCGGCGTGTCGCAGCATGTCGTGGTCGCCATGCAGCTTGCGGGCGAAGCGGGCGCGATGCAGGTCCCCGGTGCGGCGCTTGGCGGGGTCCTCAACATGGGCGGCGCCGCCGTCGCCGGCTATTGTTCCATTCTGGAGCGCGAAAGATGACCGATCCCAAAGGCGGCATCACCCCGGTTTCGACGCGGGTGATGAACCTTGCGACCCTGCTGACCCAATCCGCGCGCCGCGACCCGGACGGCGTGGCGCTGGTCATGGGCGACAGCCGCTGGACATGGGCCGAATTCGACGCCCGCACCGATGCGCTGGCCCATGCCCTGCAAACCCGTTTCGGCCTGCAAAAGGGCGACCGGGTGATGTGTCAGTCCCAGAACTGTCTGGAAATGATGCAGGCCATGTTCGCGGTCTGGCGCGCGGGTGGGGTCTGGGTGCCCGCCAACTTCCGCCAGACCCCCGAAGAGGTCGCCTATCTGACCGAAGCATCCGGCGCCACGCTGATGTTTTGCAACGCGGCCTTTCCCGACCACGCCGCGGCCTGTCAGGGCGTGACGCTAATCGCCTTTGACGCGGCGGATTTTGCGCCTTCGGTTCAGGACATCACCGCCCGGAACATGGGTGAGACGCCGCAGGTCGCGGTGGTGGACCGCGACGATCCCTGCTGGTTCTTCTTTACCTCGGGGACCACGGGGCGGCCCAAGGCCAGCGTGCTGACGCATGGGCAGATGGCATTCGTGGTGACCAACCATCTGGCCGATCTGATGCCGGGGCTGACCGGCGATGATGCCTCGCTGGTCGTCGCGCCCTTGTCGCATGGCGCGGGGTGCATCAACTGACGCAGGTCGCGCGGGGGTGAAAACCATCCTGCTGCCGTCCGAGCGTTTCGACGTGGAACAGGTCTGGGGGCTGATCGCCGAATGGCGCGTGTCGACCATGTTCACCGTCCCGACGATCCTGAAACTTCTGGTCGAACATCCCTCGACCGCGACGGCGGATCATTCGTCCCTGCGCTATGTCATCTATGCGGGCGCGCCGATGTATCGGGTGGACCAGCAAAAGGCGCTGAACACGCTTGGCAAGGTCATCGTGCAATATTTCGGTCTGGGCGAGGTCACCGGCAATATCACCGTCCTGCCCGCCCATCTGCATGACGCGGGCGACGGCCCGCAGGTCCGTATCGGCACCTGCGGCCATGCCCGCACGGGGATCGAGGTTCAGGTCCAGAGACGATCAGGGCCGCGAACTGCCCCCCGGCCAGACCGGCGAAATCTGCGTCATCGGCCCGGCGGTTTTCGCGGGCTATTACCAGAACCCGGAAGCGAACCGGAAATCCTTTCGCGACGGCTGGTTTCGCACCGGCGATCTGGGCCATATGGACGATGCGGGGTTCCTGTATATCACCGGGCGCGAAAGCGACATGTTCATTTCCGGCGGCTCGAACGTCTACCCGCGCGAGATCGAGGAAAAGATCCTGACCCATCCCGCGATTTCCGAGGTCGCGGTGCTGGGCCTGCCCGATCCCCTGTGGGGCGAAATCGGTTGGGCGGTCTGCGTCGCCCATGCCCACGTGACCGAGGACGAACTGGCCGCTTTCCTTGACGGGAAGCTGTCGCGCTACAAGATGCCGAAACGGTTTCCTGTTCTGGGACGCGCTGCCGAAATCGGCCTATGGCAAGATCACCAAGAAAATGATCCGGCAGGAACTGGAGGCGCGCGGCCTGACGCCGCAGGCGGCACCGGCATGACCCGCATGATCCACCCCGGCCCGCGCGCCGCCCTGCGCGTGCAGGCCCGGCGCGCGGCGCTGCGCAAGCTCACCGGCATCACGCCCGCAGGCCAGACCGTGATGCAGGCCGTGGGCGATATTTTCGCGCAGGCCGGTTGCAAGGGCGGCATCCTGTGGCTGGACGGGGTCGTGCTGGAACTGATGCGTTTGCGTGGCCGCCCGCCCCCGCGACCGACGGGCTGCATGGCGCGTGGTATTCCGCGACGCATGCGCCCGAAGGCCGCTGGACGATCCGCAGCTCGACCGCGACGGTGGGGTGGAAAGACGGCGCGCCGTTCCTGCATTGCCACGGCATCTGGTCGGGCGGCGGCGATCCCGAAATGGGCCATCTGCTGCCCTTTGACAGCGTCATCGCCCAGGACGCCGAAGTGCGCGGCATCGGCGCCCCGGATACCCGGTTCGAGGCCCTGCCCGATGATGAGACCGCATTCACCCTGTTCACCCCAAAGGGCGAGGGCGCAGGCAGCGGGCTGTTCGTCCGCCTTCTGCCCGGCGAAGATAGTCGTGACCGCGATTGAGGCGCTGGCCCTGCGTTTCGGCATCCGGAACGGCCGCGTCTACGGTGTCGGCAGCATCGACCACATCCGTTTCGCCGAAGGCCACCGCATGGATTGCCACGCCACCGAACTGCGTCTGGACGGGGCGCGCATCACCGAGGGGCAGGCTCTGATCCGCATCGAGGTCGTGGACATCGACGGCAATATCGCAACCGGCATGCTGACGCGCGGGGACAACCCGGTCGGCGTGACGCTGGAACTGATCATCGAACCGCAAGAGGCATATCTATGAATAAAACCGCCATCGTCACCGGGGTGTCGCGGCATCGGTCTGGCCGCGACCGAGATTTTTCTGGAACAGGGCTGGCGCGTCGCCGTCGTCGACCGCGACACCGAAGAACTGCACCGCGCCTGCGATCACATCGAAAACGTGCTGCCGATCGAGGCGCGACATCTCCGACCCGCAGGCGGTCGATGGCGTGATCCGGCAAGACCGTCGAACGCTTTGGCCGCGTCGATGCGCTGGTGAACAACGCGGGCGTCGCGCTGTTCTCGACGGTCGGCCAGACCAGTTTCGAGCAATGGCGCGAAGTGATGGCGACGAACCTGGACGGCGTGTTCCTGTGCACGCAGGCCGCGACCGAGGAACTGGCCAAGACGCGCGGCGCCATCGTCAACATCGCCTCGATTTCCGGGCTGCGCGCCTCGACGCTGCGGGTGGCCTATGGCACGTCCAAGGCCGCCGTCATCCACCTGACCAAGCAATGCGCCGCCGAACTGGGCGAGCGGGGCATCCGCGTCAATTGCGTGGCCCCCGGCCCGGTCCGGACCAAGCTGGCCATGGCGGTGCATGCGCCCGGAGATCATCAGCGCCTATTACGACGCCATTCCCCTGAACCGCTATGGCGAGGCGCGCGAGATCGCCGAGGACGATCGTGTATCCTGTGCTCGGACAAGGCCAGCTTCGTCACCGGGCGGACGCTGGCGGTGGACGGCGGCTTTGACGCCACCGGCGTCGGCCTGCCCGCCCTGCGCCGCGATCCGGCCTGAGCGACGGGCCAGACGACGCCAGAGCCTGATGACACGAGGGCCGGGCCATTGCGCGCCCGGCCCGCTTTCGCTACCCCTGATCGTGCCTGCTGCCCCCCCGCCGGGGCAGGATCGGGAATGCGGCGCAAATCCGCGACATGCCCAACGCTGTAACGCGAACCGGGGCGGCAGGATGCCACGGGCCTTGGCCGAAAAGGCGCCGCGACCGGGATGATGCCAGATCAGAAGTCCGGCCAGACGACACGGGCCTTGCCATGCGGATGATGACCGGGTCGCCAATTTGACGGGGACCAGTTTGAAGGGGGGGAAACGTCATGCAACCATCCGATCCGCAGGGGCAGGATAAACTCGGGCCCGCTGCCGCCTTTACCGACGCCGAACGCGCCGCCGTCTATCGCGCCATCCACTCGCGCCGCGACGTGCGCAGCCAGTTCCTGCCCGATCCGCTGGATGACGCGCTGGTGATGCGGCTGTTGCAGGCGGCCCATGCCGCGCCCTCGGTCGGGCTGATGCAGCCCTGGGATTTCATCCTGATCCGGCAGGCGGACACCCGCGCCCGCATCCGCGCCGCCTTTCAGGCCGCCAATGACGAGGCGCAGGCGATGTTCCACGGCGAAAGGCGCGCGCTGTATTCGACGCTGAAACTGCAAGGGATCACGGATGCGCCCCTGAACATCTGCATCACCTGCGACCGCGCGCGCGGGGGCGATGTCGTGCTGGGCCGCACCCACAACCGCGACACCGATCTGTTTTCGACGGTCTGCGCGGTCCAGAACCTGTGGCTGGCCGCCCGCGCCGAAGGCGTCGGCGTGGGTTGGGTCAGCATCTTTCGCGACAGCGACCTGCGAAGGGTCCTGCGCCTGCCCGACCATGTCGTGCCGGTGGCCTATCTGTGCCTGGGCCATGTCCGCGAACTTTACACCGAACCCGAGCTGCAGGCCAAAGGCTGGGCGCAGCGCCTGCCGCTGGACCAGATGATCCGGCGGGAAAGCTGGGAGGGGTAATGACCCCTCAGCGCCTTTCGACCCGACAGGCCTTGTCGGCCCGCAATCCCCGGCGGTTCGATGTCGCATCCATCGCCTGTTTCAGCGCGTCCCGCGCCCGGACCGCGCCCGCAGGCTCAAGCTGGAAAAGGCAATCCACTGGCCCCGGCAGCACGGCGACGACCCACGCGACAATGGCTGGCGAGGTGTCGATCCCAACGACAGCTTCGCCCCGGGCGGCCAGTTGCAGGTTGTAGGTCAATCCACCGCGAAAGCTTCGCGTCCTGACCCTGACTTCGGTGATCCGCTCATATGCAACGCTTCGTTCGGACATCAGGCTGACGACGGTCAGGGTCTCATCGGTCAGCACCAGGCGCGGGCGCAGCGACCAGACCATGCCCACGCCCGACAGCACGGCAACCGTCATGAAAATCCGCGAGACACGCCTTGCCCGGTCCATGTCACTGTGCCTGAACGCGCGCCTGCGCTGCGCCGGGGTCGCCCGGCGCCATCTGCGTGCGCCGTGGACGTAAAAACCCAGAACGACCCCACAGAAAACGGCTGTTGCGAACAACATCTGCGCGGCAAAGGCCGCGCTTGGGAAATGGACGACCAGACCCGGCTCGGCGTGATGAATCAGTCGGAACAGCGGGCGATACAGCAGATATCCCACGATCAGCGGGGATGCCGCGATCACGGCCAGCAGCGCCGCAAATGCCACGACAACCAGAAAGCCCATCA
This sequence comes from Paracoccus sp. DMF-8, assembly GCF_029309835.1. Classification (GTDB taxonomy): domain Bacteria; phylum Pseudomonadota; class Alphaproteobacteria; order Rhodobacterales; family Rhodobacteraceae; genus Paracoccus. Next base: position 75,965 of record NZ_JARJHL010000003.1, read on the forward strand.
CGCCCCTTCCCGCAGGCGGGACAGCGGCAAAGACAACGGCACCCTTCGCGCAGAATGTGACGCCACGACAGCCAACCCGCCAATTTCCTTTACAACTTTGTCATGAGCCATGTTTAACTCATGCCAGCCGTCCACCGTCACATAAGCCGGGGACACCTTACAAGGATGAGGAAGATGAATATCCTGAAATGCACATCGGGGGCGATGGCCCTGCTGATCGCCTCGGGCAGCCTTGCCGCGGCCGATGATCTGGCCGCGCTGGAAGAAGCCGCGAAAAAGGAAGGCATGCTGACCACGATCGCCCTGCCCCATGACTGGTGCAACTATGGCGGCGTGATCGAAGGCTTCAAGGCCAAGTATCCCGACATCAAGATCAACGAACTGAACCCCGACGCAGGTTCGGCCGATGAGCTGGAGGCGATCCGCGCCAACAAGGGCAACACCGGCCCGCAGGCGCCCGACGTGATCGACGTGGGCCTGCCCTTTGGCCCCGCTGCCAAGGACGAAGGGCTGATCCAGCCCTACAAGGTCGCGACATGGGATTCGATTCCCGACGATGCCAAGGATGCCGAGGGCTATTGGTATGGCGACTATTACGGCGTCATGGCCTTTGGCGTGAACACCGATCTGGTCGAAACGATCCCGACCAAATGGACCGACCTGACCAACCCGGAATATGCCAATGCCTTTGCGCTGGCCGGCGATCCGCGCGCCTCGGCGCAGGCGATCATGTCGATGCTGGCCGCAGGCATCGCCAATGGCGGCGAACCGGGCGAGGCCTCGGGCCAGAAATCGCTGGAACTGTTCAAGCAGATCAACGACGCCCGGAACTTTGTCCCGGTCATCGGCAAATCGGCCACCATCGCGCAGGGGGCGACGCCCATCGTCGCGGCCTGGGACTACAACCTGCTCGCGTGGCGCGACAGCCTGAACGGCAACCCCCCGGTCGAGGTCGTCATCCCCGAGGACGGCGTCGTCGCGGGCGTCTACGCGCAGGCGATTTCGGCCCATGCGCCGCATCCGAATGCCGCGAAACTGTGGATGGAATACCTGTATTCCGACGAAGGCCAGCTGAAGTGGCTGGAAGGCTATTGCCACCCGATCCGCTTCAACGATCTGGTCGAACAGGGCAAGGTCCCGCAGGAACTGCTGGACGCGCTGCCCCCGGCGGACATGTATGCCAAGGCGGTTTTCCCGACGCTGGAACAGCAGGACGCCAACAAGAAAGTCGTGACGGAACAGTGGGATTCCGTTGTCGGCGCGGCTGTCGCGGAATAATCCTGATGTGAACGCAACGGTCCTGCCGGTTTTCGGCAGGACCAGCTAACGGGCAAAAGCATGAGCCAGAAATTCGGGTGGAACTGGTTGGGGGTCGTGCCCTTTCTGGCCTTTGCCCTGCTGTTCCTGATGCTGCCGACGATGAACATCGTCATCGGCGCATTTCGCACGCCCGGAGGCGGGTTTACCCTGGCCAATGTGCAGGGGCTGTTCAGCCCCCGGATCATGTCCAGTTTCATCCTGTCGATCCAGATTTCCGCCGCCTCGGCCCTGCTGGGCTGCCTGATCGGCTTTGCCATCGCGGCGGCGATGGTCCACGGCGGGCTGCCGAAATGGCTGCGTGGTCCAATCACGACCTTCTCGGGCGTCGCCTCGAATTTCGCGGGGGTGCCGCTGGCATTCGCCTTCATCGCGACGCTTGGCCGGGTCGGGCTGGTGACGATGCTGCTGCGCGACTGGTTCGGCATCAATATCTATGCGATGGGATTCAACCTGCTGTCCTTCTGGGGCCTGACCCTGACCTATCTGTTCTTTCAGATCCCCCTGATGGTGCTGATCATTACCCCGGCGCTGGACGGGCTGAAAAAGGAATGGCGCGAGGCGGCCGAGGTTCTGGGCGCCTCCGGCTGGCAATACTGGCGCATGGTCGCGCTGCCGGTGCTGTTCCCGTCCCTGCTGGGCACCTTCGCGCTGCTGTTCGCCAACAGCTTCGGCGCCATCGCCACGGCCTATGCGCTGACCGGATCAACGCTGTCGATCGTGCCGATCATGCTGTATGCCCAGATCCGCGGCGACGTGCTGCAAGACCCGCATCTGGGCTATGCCATGGCCTTTGGCATGATCGTGGTCACGGGGGCCGCGAACCTCGTCTACATCATCCTGCGCACCCGCGCGGAAAGGTGGATGCGATGAGCTTCCTGCTGTCCACCCTCCGCCGCAGACTCAGTCTGAAACGCCTGCAGCGACGCGGCGGCCCAAGGCCGAAATCCGGCAACGGGTTCAGGCGTTTCTGGTCATGGACCGCCCTGATCGTCGGCGGCCTGTATTTCTTTCTGCCGCTGATCGGCACGCTGGAATTCTCGCTGCGGATGCGGCGCGGGGAATATTCGCTGGACGCCTATCGTTCCGTGCTGGAGGATCCGCGTTTCCAGCAGACGCTTGGCTATTCGGTGATCATGGCGCTGGCGACCATCGTCGTCGGCATCCTGATCGTCGTGCCCACCGCCTATTGGGTGCGGCTGCGCCTGCCGCGCTGGCGGCCGGTGATCGAATTCATCACGCTGCTGCCACTGGTCATCCCGGCGATTGTCGTGGTGTTCGGCTATATCCGGCTGTTCAACACATCGTCGTTTTTGCCGATGACGGGGACGACGATGGGCACGAACATCCTGTTGATGTTCGGCTATGTCATGCTGGCCCTGCCCTATACCTACCGCGCCGTCGATACCGGCCTGTCCACCATCGACGTGCGCAGCCTGACCGAAGCCGCGCAAAGCCTTGGCGCAAGCTGGGTCACGATCATCGGGCGGCTGATCCTGCCCAATGTCTTTGGCGCGGTGATGTCGGGGGCGTTTTTGTCATTCGCCATCGTCATCGGCGAATTCACCATGGCATCGCTGCTGAACCGTCCGGCCTTCGGGCCTTACATGCAAATCCTTGGCGCCAACCGCGCCTATGAACCCGCCGCGCTGGCCGTGATCGCATTCGCCATCACCTGGGCCTGCATGGGGCTGCTGAGCCTTGTCACGCGCATCACACGGGTCGGAAGGGCAGGAAAATGAGCTTTCTGGAACTGCAGAACCTGGAAAAAAGCTTTGGCGACACCCGCGTCGTCAAGGATTTCAACCTGAACGTCGCCAAGGGCGAATTCATTTCGCTGTTGGGACCGTCGGGCTGCGGCAAGACGACGGTGCTGCGCATGGTCGCGGGGTTCGAGGCGCCGACCAGCGGCAGGATCAGCGTTGACGGCAAGGACATCACCCGGCTGCGCGCCAACCAGCGCAATGTCGGCATGGTGTTCCAGTCCTATGCCCTGTTTCCGAACCTGACCGTGGCGCAGAATGTCGGTTTCGGGCTGAAGGTCGCGGGCGTGCCGAAATCCGAACGCAATCCGCGCATCGCCGACATGCTGGCGCTGATCGGCCTGCCCGATCTGGGCGACCGCTATCCGTGGCAACTGTCGGGCGGCCAGCAACAGCGCGTCGCGCTGGCCCGCGCGCTGGCGCCGAAGCCGCAGATGCTGCTGCTGGATGAACCGCTGTCGGCGCTGGATGCCAAGGTCCGGGTGTCCCTGCGCAACCAGATCCGCGAAATCCAGCAGCAACTGGGCATCACCACGATCTTCGTCACCCACGATCAGGAAGAGGCGATGGCGATTTCCGACCGCATCGTCGTCATGCATCAGGGCGTCGCCGACCAGATCGCCGCCCCGCAGGACATCTACAACCGCCCCTCGACCGAATTCGTCGCCGGTTTCGTCGGCACGCTGAACCGGCTGACGGCAGATGTGCTGGACCCCGAAACCGGCCATATCCGCATCGGCGGTTCCGAAATCACCCTGGGCCAGCCCCTGCCCGCAGGCCGCGTCACCCTCTCCGCCCGCCCCGAGGCATTCCGTCTGGCCGCGACCGGCATTGCCGCGCAGGTCACCAAGGTCGAATTCCTGGGCGCGCTGATCAGCGTCGCGGCACAGATCGACGACACGCCGGTCAGTTTCGTGCTGTTCAACGGCGGCGACGACCCCGTGCCAGAGCCCGGATCCCGGATCCATCTGCAGATCGCCCCGTCGCGCTTGCTGATAAAACAGGCGGCGTAACTGCGCCTACGACTTATTGCCGAGCGACCGGACTGGTCGCTTTTCGGCATTTCTTGTCGTTTTCGTCTCATATCATTGCGATTCTGCCGTCCTTTTGGTAAATGACGCATAACGGCGAAATTTGGTCGTTTTAGGATGCGTTGTCGCCTGCAAGGATGTTGAAATGCACCATGGCCCAAGGTCATGCCGCTTTCCGTCCCTGACTGTGACAGGATGCATCGTCATTCTGGCAGCGGGGCGGTCCGCTTTTTGCGGGGTCGGCAGACCTGCCGGCCCAATCGCGAGCGGACAATCCGCCGCATATAAACGAAACCGGGAGAAACCATGAAAAAACTACTGGCAAGCTCATGCGCCATCGGCCTGTCCCTGATCACACAGACCGCCTTTGCGCAGGACGAATGCGGCAATGTCAGCCTGGTCAGCATGAACTGGCAAAGCGCCGAGGTTCTGGCCAATCTCGACGCCTTCATCCTGGAAAACGGCTATGGCTGTTCGCCTGAAATCATCGTCGGCGACACGGTGCCGTCGCTGACCTCGATGGTGGAAAAGGGCCAGCCCGATGTCGCCCCCGAAGGCTGGACCGGCCTTGTCCCCGAAGTCATCAATGGCGGCGTCGAAGCCGGCAAGATCGAACTGCTGGGCAAATCGCTGCTGGATGGCGGCCAACAGGGCTGGTGGATCCCGAAATACATCGCCGACGCCAACCCCGACATCAAGACCATCGACGACATGCTGGCCCATCCCGAACTGTTCCCCGACCCCGAGGACAGCTGCAAGGGGGCGATCTACAACGGCCCGGCGGGCTGGGGCGGCACGGTCGTCACCGCACAGCTTTACAAGGCCTATGACGCCGAAGCCAAAGGCTGCGCGCTGGTCGATACGGGTTCGGCCGCGGGTCTGGATGGCTCGGTCGCGCGGGCATATGAACGCGAACAGGGCTGGGTCGGCTATTACTGGGCACCGACCGCCCTGCTGGGCAAATATGAAATGGTCATGCTGGATTTCGGCGCGGAATATGACGACGCCGAATGGAAGCGCTGCACTTCCGTTGCCGAGTGCCCGGACCCGAAAAAGAACGCCTGGCCGATCGACGATGTCCAGACCGTCATCACCAGCGATTTTTCCGCACGCGCCCCGCAAGAGGTCAAGGATTACCTGTCCAAACGCGGCTGGCACAATAACACGGTCAACGCGCTGATGGCGTGGATGACGGACAATCAGGCGACCGGCGAAGACGGCGCCCGCCACTTCCTCGAAGAAAACGGCGACCTGTGGGAAGCCTGGGTCACCCCCGAGGCCGCAGAAAAGATCAAGGCCGCTACGTAAGCGCAGCAGGATCGCAACTTCGACGCAGCCCGTCCACGGGCGGGCTGCGCATACCTGACCAGGACCCTTTCACCCAAGTCAAGGCGAATTGATGGATTGGCTGACAAAATTTCCCACCATAAGTGACGGCACGCTGCGAAACCTGAAAAAGGCCATCGACGATGGCTTTCGCGAATTCACCCGAGGTTACGGCGACGCGATCGAGGGTTTCTTTCGCCGCTGGACCCTGTTGATCTGGTCCGAGCGCCTGATGACGCGGACCCCCTGGATCATCGTCTTCATCGTGATCCTGCTGATCGTCTGGTTGCCAGCCGCAATATCCGCATCGTGATCGGCACCGCTGACCGGGTGCTGATTGCGCCTCGATATGTGGGACGACACGATGAAAACCGTGTCGATGATCCTTGTCTGCACCATTCTGGCGATCGTGATCGGCATGCCCATCGGCATCCCGATGGCGCGGTCGAACCGCTTTCAGTCCGTCGTGAACCTGATGCTAGGACGTGACGCAGACGCTGCGCGGCTTTCGTCGATGTCTGATCCCGGTCGTCATGCTTTCGGGCATCGGCCGCGTGCCGGTCTGATCGCAGTAGTGATCTATGCCATTCCTCCGATGATCCGCCTGACCAACCTTGGCATCCGGCTGGTCGACCGCGGAGGTGCTGGAGGCCGCCGACGCCTTCGGATCATCCGCGTGGCAAAAGCTGAAGAACGTTCAGATCCCGCTGGCCATGCCGACGATCATGGCGGGGATCAACCAGACCATCATGATGGCGCTGGCGATGGTCGTCATCGCGTCCATGATCGGGGCGCAGCGGCTGGGCCAGCCGGTTCTGCGCGCGATCAACAACCAGTATTTCACCCTGGGCGTCCTCAACGGTTTTGCCATCGTCGGCATCGCGATCATCTTTGACCGCACCAGCCAGGCTTCTGGCCGTCGCCTGCAAAAGCATACAGAGGCCACCCATGGCTGAGATCGGCACCCCCATCACCATCCGCAGCCTGTATAAGATCTTCGGCCCCGGCGACAAGGAAATGGTCGCCAAGGTTCAGGCCGGCATGACCAAGCAGGAACTGAACCAGCGAACATGGTCACGTCCTGGGTTTGCAGGACATCAACCTGGACATCCCCGGCGGCTCGATCCAGGTCGTCATGGGGCTGTCGGGTTCGGGCAAGTCGACCCTGATCCGCCACATCAACCGCCTGATCGAACCGACCACCGGCGAGGTCATCGTGGATGGCGAGGATGTCGTCAAGATGTCCCCTGACGCGCTGCGCGAATTTCGCCGCCACAAGACCGCGATGGTCTTTCAGAAATTCGCCCTGCTGCCGCACCGCACCGTGCTGCAAAACACCGTCTACGGGCTTGAGGTGCAGGGCATCGGCAAGCGCGAACGCGAAGAGACCGCCCATCGCTGGATCGAGCGCGTCGGCCTGAAAGGGTTCGAAAACAGCTATCCCAGCCAGCTCTCGGGCGGGATGCAGCAGCGCGTGGGCCTGGCCCGCGCCCTGTCGAACGACGCCCCGATCCTGCTGATGGACGAGGCTTATTCCGCGCTGGACCCGCTGATCCGCGTCGACATGCAGACTGTGCTGCTGGATCTGCAAAAGGAAATCCGCAAGACCATCGTCTTCATCACCCATGATCTGGACGAAGCCCTGCGTCTTGGCGACCAGATCGCCATCCTGCGCGACGGCATCATGGTCCAGCAGGGCACCAGTCAGGATATCGTGCTGAACCCGGCCGACGATTACGTCGAAAGCTTCGTCAAGGAAGTGAACCGGGGCAAGGTCATCCAGACCCGCACCCTGATCGAGACCGATGGCGAACCGGCCAACTGGCCCGACAGCGCCGTGCTGGACACCGAAACGCTGGACAATGCCGCGCGGGAATTCACCCGTCCTGGCATCGACCGGCTGTCTGTCACGGATGCCAGCGGGCGCAAGCTGGGCACGCTGTCGATGCATCGCACCCTGAACGCGATGGTCGCCCAGTAATCCGAGATCGAGGCGATACATCAGAGGATGTCTGGCCGCGCCAACCGACCTGATCCGCCAGAGGCATTCTGGCGGATTTCTCATGCTTACACCGCCAAAATATTCCGCCGGCCTTGGAAGGGCGTTGATTTCTACAGTGTTTCCGATTTTAAACACGATAGATACAAGAGAAACCTGATCACTCGAAAACAGACACCTCCGTCCTGACCGCGTCAAGCGACCTCAAGTCATCCAACTTTCTGAAAGGATAAAGAATGGCCAATCTGCATATCGTCAGGCTTGAAGGCGATTCCGAAACTGATCCCATCAGTCTTCAGCTTTGGCTCGACAAAGCAGGACAGCCCCTGGCACGCGGGACGACCTTCGGAGTGGTGGGCGGATTGGCCCCCGGATCTGAACCCATCATCCCCTTCGTCCTTTTCAAAGATGGAACCATTGACTGCGGCTCCGGCTATGAAGAAACTGACGGCCGATATGGCAAGGCAAACTTCTATGAACAGAACCGCATTATGGAAAGAGGTGCATTATTCACCATTGATTGGCAAGAAGATGGCGCCCATACATACCGGGTTCTGTCGGTCACGTCGCTGAGCAGCTAAGCTGAAAACTGTTATGGAATGACACGAAGGATCGGGAGTGACACATTATTTTATCGCTGACACCCATTTCGGCGATGACAATGTTCGCCGCTTTTTCGGGCGTCCCTTTCGCTCCACCGATGAGATGGACCGTGCCATGATCGCGGGCTGTTCGGCGATTGACCCCAGTGACGACCTCTGGGTCGTTGGCGACGGTTGCCGCCTGCGAGACGCAAGAGCTGCGGGCACGAGCCAGTTTCGCATTTGAATCCCTTCCAGGCAGAAAGCATCTGATCCGCGGCAATCACGACTGTGATTGGGTCTGTACCAGCCTTGGCTGGGAATCTCTGCACGACCTGATAGAATTCGAAGCTGAGGGAAGGCGCCTAGGCTCAGGACCCATTGATTTCCGACTGGCGGCGTGATTCACGGTTCGAAAAGCGAGCGGTGACCATGTCTGATCTTTTTTGGTTGACGGACGCGCAGATGGCGCGTCTTGAGCCTTTCTTCCCCAAGTCCCACGGCAAGCCTCGCGTCGATGATCGACGCGTGTTAAGCGGGATTATCTTCATCAATCGCAATGGCTTACGGTGGCGCGATGCCCCGGCAGCCTATGGCCCGCACAAGACACTATACAACCGTTGGAAGCGGTGGAGCGACAAGGGCATCTTTGCCCAAATGATGGCGGGTCTGGCGGCCGGGCACGGCGAAGAGAAGACCGTGATGATCGACGCCACTTACCTGAAGGCCCACCGCACCGCGACCAGCATGGGCGTGAAAAAGGGGGCGTGGGCGCCCTGATTGGTCGCACCAAGGGCGGCATGAACACCAAGTTGCACGCCATCTGCGACAGCCAGGGCGCCCCCTCAACCTGTTCGTCACTGCCGGACAGGTCAGCGATTACATCGGCGCGCGGGCATTGCTGAGCAGCCTGCCGGATGTCGATTGGCTGCTCGGGGATCGCGGCTATGACGCCGACTGGTTCAGAGAAGCGTTGAAAGACAAAGGGATACGCGCCTGCATCCCAGGCCGGAAGCAGCGGAAGAAAACCGTCAAGTACGACAAGCGCCGGTACAAACGGCGCAACCGGATCGAGATCATGTTCGGCAGGCTCAAGGATTGGAGGCGTGTGGCGACCCGGTACGACCGTTGCCCCAAGGTATTCTTGTCAGCAATCGCACTTGCTGCCCTCGTCATCTACTGGCTTTGAAACTCAATGAGTCCAGACCCTAGTGCTGTGTCACTATCCTCTGGTGACATGGAACGGGGTACGCGACGGTGCGCTTCAGATTTTCGGCCATGTCCACGACCGCTGGCCGGGGGCGCAGGGACAGGTGAATGTCGGCGTGGATCTTTGGCAAGTACCTGCCTCGTCGATCCTGACCCAGGATCGGAAATCGCGGCGCTGACCATGCCGCCGTCGCCCCTGCAAGCGGTGGTGGAAGGTTACGGCGACTAGCCAAATCACTTCCCAAAGCGACTGTTTTCCTGTATGCGCTTGCCCATCTGTGACGTGACGCCCTTCCCCCGGGGCACATGCAAAGGATTGGGGGATGGCGGCAATCAGGGGCCGCATGTGACTTACGGGATGGCCAGAGGGCTGGCGCATCCTCAGAGGAAATCCAGATGTTTGATGAAGTGAAAAAGGAAATCCAGCGGGGCCAGGAAACGCCTCACGCTGGAACCGGGCAAGGTTGCCCGCCAGGCCGACGGCTCGGTCATTGCCACCCTGGGCGAAACCAGCGTCATGGCCAACGTGACCTTCGCGAAGGAGCCGAAGCCGGGTCAGGATTTCTTCCCGCTGACCGTTCACTACCAGGAAAAATACTATGCCGCCGGCAAGATCCCGGGCGGCTTTTCAAACGCGAGGCGCGCCCGTCGGAGAAAGACGCTGACCGCGCGCCTGATCGACCGTCCCCTGCCGCCCGCTGTTCGCACCCGGCTTCAAGAACGCAGTGCTGGTGATGTGCACCGTGCTGTCGCACGATCTGGTCAACGACCCCGATATCGTCGCGATGATCGCCGCCTCGGCCGCGCTGACGATTTCGGGCGTGCCGTTCTGCGGTCCGATCGGCGCCGCGCGCGTCGGTTTCGTTGACGGCGAATATGTCCTGAACCCCGAAGTCTCGGACATGGACCACCTGCGTTCCAACCCCGAGCAGCGCCTTGATCTGGTCGTCGCGGGCACCAAGGACGCCGTGATGATGGTCAGATCGGAAGCCTATGAGCTGACCGAGGAAGAAATGCTGGGCGCCGTGAAATTCGGCCATGAGGCGATGCAGCCGGTGATCGACCTGATTATCGACCTGGCCGAAGCCGCCGCGAAAGAGCCCTTCGACTTCCAATCGCCCGATTATTCGGCGCTGTATTCCCGCGTCGCCGGTCTGGGCGAAACCGCCATGCGCGCCGCCTATGCCGATCCGCGACAAGGGCGAACGCCATGACGCGATCGAGGCCAGCCAAAGCCGCGATCAAGGCGCGGCCTGACCGAGGAGGAACTGGCCGGATGCCGAACCTTGGCTCGGCGCTGAAAAAGCTGGAATCGGGCATCCTGCGCGGTGACATCATCAACGGCGGCGCCCGCATCGACGGCCGCGACAACAAGACCGTGCGCGCCATCGACAGCGAAGTGGGCATCCTGCCCCGCACCCATGGTTCGGCCCTGTTCACCCGCGGCGAAACGCAGGCGCTGGTCGTGACCACGCTGGGCACCGGCGACGACGAACAGATCATCGACGCGCTGCACGGCAACTCGCCGCTCGCAACTTCCTGCTGCACTACAACTTCCCGCCCTATTCGGTGGGCGAGGTTGGCCGCGTCGGCGGCCCGGGCCGCCGCGAGATCGGCCATGGCAAGCTTGCCTGGCGCGCGCTGCAGGCCGTGCTGCCGGCCGCGACCGACTTCCCCTATACCATCCGCGTGGTGAGCGAGATCACCGGATCGAACGGCTCGTCCTCGATGGCTTCGGTCTGCGGCGGCTCGCTGTCGATGATGGATGCGGGCGTGCCGCTGAAGGCGCCGGTCGCCGGCGTCGCCATGGGCCTGATCCTGGAAGACGACGGCCGCTATGCCGTGCTGACCGACATCCTGGGTGACGAGGATCACCTGGGCGACATGGACTTCAAGGTCGCCGGCACCGAAAACGGCATCACCTCGCTGCAGATGGACATCAAGGTCGCGGGCATCACCCCGGCGATCATGGAGCAGGCCCTGGCGCAAGCCAAGGACGGCCGGATGCACATCCTGGGCGAGATGTCCCATGCCCTGACCGAAGGCCGGCGCGAGTTCAGCGCCCATGCCCCGCGCATCGAGACCATGACCATCCCGACCGACAAGATCCGCGAAGTGATCGGCTCGGGCGGCAAGGTCATCCGCGAGATCGTCGAGGTTTCCGGCGCCAAGGTCGACATCAACGACGACGGCGTCATCAAGATCGCCTCGGCCAATGCCGATTCGATCAAGAAGGCCTATGACATGATCTATTCGATCGTGGCCGAGCCGGAAGAGGGCAAGATCTACACCGGCAAGGTCGTCAAGCTGGTCGATTTCGGCGCCTTCGTGAACTTCTTCGGCAAGCGCGACGGCCTGGTGCATGTGTCCCAGATCGCCTCCAAGCGCCTGAACCATCCGAACGAGATCCTGAAGGAAGGCCAAGAGGTCAAGGTCAAGCTGCTGGGCTTCGACGACCGCGGCAAGGTCCGCCTGGGCATGAAGATGGTCGACCAGGAGACCGGCGAGGAAATCACCGAGAAAAAGAAGAATCGGCCGAAGGCTGATCTGCTTTTCCCGACAATTCCGAAAGCCCCGCCACCGGCGGGGCTTTTTCATGCCCGCACCGCCCCCGCCAGACGCCGCACCCCCGTCAGGATCTTGCGCGGCGGGATGGCGGCAAAGCCAAAGATCACGCCCTGCCGGCGCGCGGGGCCAAGGTAATAGATCGACAGCGGCCGCAGCATGATCCCCACCGCCCGCGCCTGCGCGCAGAATGTCACATCGTCCAGACCACCGCGCAGCATCGCCAGCAGGTGGACGCCGGTTTCGGCAGGCGCGACCGTCAGGATATCGCCCAGATCACGGCGCAGGGCCTCGATCAGGCAGGTCTGGCGTTCGGCATAGATCAGCCGCATCCGCCGGATATGGGCGGCGAAACGGCCCGACTGCATGAAGGCCTCCAGCGTGATCTGTTCCAGCAGCGGGGGATGTTTGTCGATGATCGCCTTGGCATTGGCGAAGGCCGTCGCCAGTTCCGGCGGGGCCACGAAAAATCCCAGCCGGAAACTGGGCAGCAGCGCCTTGCTGAAGGTGCCCAGATAGATCACCCGGCCCGATGCGTCCATGCTTTGCACCGCAGGCAGGGGCGTGCCGCCATAGCGGAATTCGCAGTCGTAATCATCTTCGATCACCCAGGCACCGCAGCTTTCGGCGCAGGCCAGCAGCTCGGCCCGGCGTGCCATGCTCATCGTCACGCCAAGCGGGTATTGGCGCGATGGCGTGATAAAGATCAGCCGTGGCGCAGGGGCCAGCGCGGCCCCGGCCGTAACGGACAGCCCTTGGTCATCAACCGGCACAGGCACCAGCCGCGCGCCCGCCGCGATCAGCGCGACACGGGCGCCGACCCAGCCCGGATCCTCGATCCAGACGGTATCGCCGGGATCCAGCAGGATGCGCGCCAGCAGGTCCAGCGACTGCTGCGTGCCCGATGTCATGATCATCTGGCCCGCCTCGCAGCGCAGAAAGCGGTTGGCGCGCAGGTGCCGGGCCAGTTCGCGGCGCAGGGGCAGATATCCCGCAGGGTCGGCATAGCCCAGCAGCGCCGGATCGACATCACGCCAGCTCAGCGCCATCTGCCGCGACCATGCCGCCAGCGGAAAGACATCGAAGGCGGGCACATCGGCGACAAAGGGCACGGGCCGGTTCGACCCCGCCGCATGGCTGACCCAGGTCAGCGCCTCGCCCCGCCGGGAAAAACCCGGGGGCGCGGATGGCGCCTCGGGCAGCGGGGGCAGCGGGATCGGCTGCTGGTCGGGCAGGCTGGCGACAAAGGCGCCCGCGCCGATGCGGCTGTGAATCCAGCCCTCGGCCGCCAGCATGTCATAGGCAGCGGTGACGGTATTGCGCGACAGGCCCAGTTCGGCGGCCAGCACCCGCGTCGCGGGCAGGCGGGTGCCGCGATCCAGCCGCCGTTCGGCAATCGCGTCGCGGATACGTTCAGCCAACTGGCGATAGGCGGGCACCCGCGCCGTCGCATCCAGACGAAAGCTGACCAGAACCTCGCCCAGGGGCGCATTGTCATGGTGATGCGGCACGGCTGTTCCCGGACGTGAGGTCGTTGGGGCCAATCTGATCCGCGTATCGCCACCGTGCAAGCACGATCAGAGCCAATTCTGAATTGGCACTGTCCGTTTTCACGGATTGGCTCTCGCGCCCCGCGGGGCGTTGCGTGACAATCAACGCATCCGACCAGCCAAAGACCAGCCCATGACCCACCTGACCCCGGCGGATATCGCCCGCTTCGGCCCCGACCCGCAGGCCACATTTGCCGCCAACCTGCACGAGGTTCAGGCGCGGATCGCCGCCGCCTGCCAGCGCGCCGGACGCCCCCGCGCCGATGTCCGCCTGCTGCCCGTGACCAAGACCGTTCCCGCCCATGTCCTGCGTCTGGCCCATGCGGCGGGCATCCGCGATTTCGGCGAAAACCGCCTGCAAGAGGCGATGACCAAGCACGATGCCCTGTCCGACCTGCCCATCCGCTGGTCGATCATCGGCCATCTGCAAAGCAACAAGGCGAAATATCTGGCCCGATTTCGCCAGCGAATTCACGCGCTGGACGGCCTGGGACTGGCCGCCGAACTCAACCGCCGGATGGAGGCAGAGGGCCGCGACCTGCCGGTTTTCGTGCAGGTCAACACCTCGGGCGAACAGACGAAATTCGGGCTGGCCCCCGGTGACCTGCCCGGCTTTCTGGATGCGCTGACCGCCTTTCCGCGCCTGCGCCCGCAGGGGCTGATGACGCTGGCGATCTTCAGCGCAGATCAGGACCGGGTGCGCGCCTGTTTCCGTCTGCTGCGCCGCTTGCGCGATGACAGCCGCACCAGCCATCCGCAGATCGCCGGCCTGTCGATGGGCATGTCCGGCGATTACGAAACCGCGATCATGGAAGGCGCGACGGTCGTGCGGGTGGGGCAGGCGATCCCTGGCCCGCGCCCCGGCAGCGATGCCCATTACTGGCCGGGGCTGATCCCGGACAACCGCTGAAACCACTCCACCCCGAAGGCAGGCAGATGACCACGGCAGGCGACACCTATCCGATCACCCCCCGCAACCGCGTCCGGCGCGAACCGACGCGCGGCAGCTATGACCATGCCAGCGTCCATGCCATTCTGGACGCGGCGATGCTGTGCCATGTGTCCTATGTGCTGGACGGCCAGCCCTTTTGCACGCCCACCCTGCACTGGCGCGAGGGCGAGATGCTGTATTGGCACGGCTCATCCGCCTGCCGGATGATCCGCCATCTGGCCGTGGGCGCGCCCGCCTGCCCGACAGTGTCGCATCTGGACGGGCTGGTCATGGCGCGGTCGGCCTTTCACCACACGGTCAATTACCGCGCGGCCATGTGTTTCGGGACGGCGCATCCGGTCAGCGATCCGGCGGAAAAGCTGCATGCCCTGCGCGGCATGGTCGAACGCTTTTATCCCGGCCGCTTCGATGCGCTGCGTCCGGTGACGGCGCAGGAAATCAAGGCGACCGGCGTCATCGCCATGCGGATCGAGGATGCCTCGGCCAAGGCCCGCACCGGCGGCGTCGGCCCCGCGCCCGAAGACGAAGGCCACCCGGTCTGGGCGGGCGTCATCCCCGTCACCACCCGCATCGGCGCCGATCTGCCCTGTCCGCGCATGGGCCGGCCCCTGCCGCGCGGCGGCGACCTGTCGCGTTACCCGGCGGGCGGCGAACTGGGTCAGGCGCTGACGGAACTGCAACGGCTGTATCAAGGCTGACAGGCTTTGCCCCCCGCCCGATTGCGGCGCAAGATCCGGGGTGCGTGGCAGGCCGGGACCTGCGACACGCCGGGACCTACGACAGGGGCGGCACGGGAAAGGCAGGGCGATGAACAGCGGACGGATCCATATCGGCATCGGCGGCTGGAGCTGTGCGCCCTGGCAGGGCAGCTTTTACCCTAAGGGCCTGCCCGCCCGGCGCGAGCTGGAACATGCCAGCCGCAAGCTTACCTCGATCGAGGTGAACGGCACCTATTACCGCGCCCAGACACCCGAGACCTTTCAGAAATGGCATGATGAGACGCCCGATGATTTCGTCTTTGCCGTCAAGGCGCCGCGCTATGCCACGAACCGCAAGGTTCTGGCCGGGGCGGGCGACAGCATCGCGCGCTTTCTGGATGGCGGGCTGATGCGGCTTGGCGACAAGCTGGGACCGATCAACTGGCAGTTCATGGCGACCAGGAAATTCGACCCCGACGATTTCGCGGCTTTTCTGGCGCTGCTGCTCGACCGCCATCAGGGCCGCCCCCTGCGCCATGCCGTCGAGGTCCGCCATGACACATTCCGCGACCCGGCCTTTACCGCGATGATCCGCGACCGGGGCATTGCCGCAGTCGTCTCGGCGGATGGCGGCTATACGCAGATCGCCGATCCGACCGCGCCCTTTGTCTATGCAAGGATCATGGGCACGACCGACGGCGCGGCGACGGGTTATGACGATGCGGGGCTGGACCTGTGGGCGGCACGCATCCGCGAATGGGCGGCGGGCGGTTGCCCCGATGGGCTGGACCATGTCGATGCCCCCGCGCCGGGCCAGCCGCGCGATGTCTATCTCTATGTGATCGGCGGCCACAAAGCCGCGAACCCGCAGGCCGCCATGGGTCTGATCGAGCGTCTGGCATGACCGATCTGTTCGGCGGCAACGAACCACGTCAGAGCGCGCACCAGACCATCGCGCCCGGCGCCATGCTGCTGCGCGGCTTTGCGCTGGACGACCAGCGGGCGCTGCTGGACGGAATCGACCGGATCGCCACCGCCGCGCCCTTTCGCCGGATGCAGACGCCGGGCGGTCATGTCATGTCGGTCGCCATGACGAATTGCGGCGGCGCGGGTTGGGTGACGGACCGCCGGGGTTATCGCTACAGCCCGACCGACCCTGAAACCGGCCGGCCATGGCCCGCGATGCCCGATGCCTTTCTGACGCTGGCCCGCGCAGCGACGGCGCTGGCGGGATATGCCGATTTTCGCCCCGACGCCTGCCTGATCAACCGCTACGCCCCCGGCGCGCGCATGTCGCTGCATCAGGACCGCGACGAAAGGGACATGACCCGGCCCATCGTCTCGGTGTCGCTCGGCCTGCCCGCGACATTCCAGTTCGGCGGCTTGAAACGCGGCGATCCGGTGGCGAAATATGCCTTGCTGCATGGCGATTGCGTGGTCTGGGGCGGGCCGTCGCGGCTGTGCTGGCATGGCGTCCTGACGCTGAAGGACGGGGATCATCCCGCGACCGGGCGGCTGCGCCTGAACCTGACCTTTCGCGGCGCCATGTGAGGCCGGATTCGACCGCAAGCCACGGGACGCAAGGCCCCGCCATCCCGTCTAGAATGGGCGCATGACATCCGAAAGGCGCAAGGCCATGACCAGAACCGACACCACCCCGACCCGATCCGACCCGACACCGACGGACCCGCGCTGGCAGAAGGTCGTCGCCCGCGACGCCAGCGCCGATGGCACATTCGTCTATGCGGTGCGCAGCACGGGGGTCTATTGCCGCCCCTCCTGCCCGTCGCGCCGCGCCAATCCCGCCAATGTCAGCTTTCACGACAGCCCCGAACAGGCCGAGGCGGCGGGCTTTCGCCCCTGCCTGCGCTGCCACCCCAAGGGCCAGTCACCGGCGCAGGCCACCGCCACCCTCATCGCCGAAGCCTGCCGGTTGATCGAGGCCGCCGAGGACGCCCCCAGCCTTGACCGGCTGGCCGAGCGCATCGGGCTGAGCCCCTGGCATTTTCACCGCCAGTTCCGCGCCATCACCGGCCTGACGCCCCGCCAATGGGCCGCCGCCCATCGCGCCCGCAAGCTGCGGGGCGAGCTGGAGGACAGGGGCGCCACCGTCACCAGGGCGATCCATGGCGCGGGGTTCAATTCAAGCAGCCGCTTTTACGAACAGGCGGATGGGCGGTTGGGCATGACGCCAAGGGCGTGGCGCAAGGGCGGTCAGGACATGGATATCCGCTTTGCCGTGGCGGAATGCGCGCTTGGGGCGATTCTGGTCGCGGAAAGCGCGCGCGGCATCTGTGCGATCAGTCTGGGCGACGACCCCGAACCGTTGGTGCGCGAATTGCAGGACCGCTTTCCCCGCGCGAACCTGATCGGGGACGATCCGGATTTCGACGCCCGCGTGGCGCAGGTCATCGGCTTTGTCGAGGCGCCGGGCATCGGCTTGTCGCTGCCCTTGGACATTCAGGGCACCGCCTTTCAGGAACGGGTCTGGCAGGCGCTGCGCCAGATCCCGGCCGGGCAAAGCGCCAGCTATGCCGAGATCGCGGCGGCCATCGGCACCCCCCGTGCCATCCGCGCCGTCGCGGGCGCCTGCGCCGCGAACCGCATCGCCGTCGCCATCCCGTGCCACCGCGTCCTGCGCACCGACGGCAGCCTGTCGGGCTATCGGTGGGGGGTCGCGCGCAAACGCGCGCTGCTGGATCGCGAGGCCGGGGCATGAGCGAGATCGGGGGCATGACCGACATCGACACCCGGCTGGCGCGCATCGACTGGCCCGCCTTTCGCGCCGAGATGGACGGTTTCGGCTGCGCCGTCCTTCCCGGCCTGCTGACGCCGGACGAATGCGCCGGGCTGGCCGCGCTTTACCCGCAGGAACAGCATTTCCGCAGCCATATCCATATGGCGCGACACGGTTTCGGGCGGGGCGAATACCGCTATTTCAAATACCCCCTGCCCGATCTGGTCGGCGCCTTGCGCGCGGCGCTGTATCCCCGGCTGGCGGCGATTGCGAATGACTGGAACGCGCGCATGGGCCTGCCTGCCCGCTATCCGCCCGATCACGCCGGCTTTTTGCGTGACTGCCATCAGGCGGGCCAGACCCGTCCGACGCCCTTGCTGCTGCAATATGTGCCGGGCGACTACAACTGCCTGCATCAGGACCTGTATGGCGATCTGGCCTTTCCGCTGCAGGCGGCCTTTCTGCTGTCCCGGCCGGGGCGGGACTTTACCGGCGGGGAATTCGTGCTGACCGAACAGCGCCCCCGCATGCAAAGCCGGGCCGAGGTCGTGCCCCTGACCCAGGGCGATGCGGTGGTCTTTGCCGTTCACAACCGGCCCGTTCAGGGCAGCCGAGGCAGCTACCGCGTCAACCTGCGTCATGGCGTCAGCCGGTTGCGGTCGGGGATGCGCCATACGCTTGGCGTCATCTTTCACGACGCGAAATAGCCCGGAGATTTCCACCAAAACCGCAAAGCTGAATATCGAAAGCCGGATGAATGGCACGGGACACCGATCAGGTTTCCGCGATTTATATCGCGATACCACAAGCTTGACATATCCATCCCCGGCCACGCCTGCCCGGACATGAAAACCGGCCCGATCATGCCGCGCCATTCTTTCCCCCGCAATGCCGCCGCGCCTGCTACAACGCCGCAACCTGAGGGAAGAGAGGCAGGACAAGATGAGCGTGACGCTGGAACTGGCCCGGAAACTGGCCGACCTTTGCCTGGAACAGGCGGGCCGCATGCAGTTGAAACCGCTGACCGTGGCCATTCTGGACGCGACCGGGCAGTTGAAGCTGCTGCTGCGTCAGGACGGGACCAGCCTGCTGCGCGCCGACATCGCGCAGGGCAAGGCACGGGGCGCGGTAGGTCTGGGGATGGGGTCACGGGCGATCTACAACCGGGCGCTGGAACAGCCCTGTTTCGTGCAGGCGCTGAACGGGCTGGCCGGGGGCAGTCTGGTGCCGGTGCCGGGCGGCGTGCTGATCCGCGACGGGGCTGAAATCATCGGCGCCATCGGCATCACCGGCGACACATCGGACAATGACGAGGCCTGCGCCGTCCATGCCATCACCGCCGCCGGTCTGGTCGCCGATCCGGGCTGGGACCGCTAGATCAGCGGCCCTTCCCCGGCCATGTCGTGATCATGGGCACACAGGTCATGATTGCCCAGCACCTCGATCACATGGCAATTCGCGATGGTCCCGGCGGAACATTGGTCCAGCATCCGGGTCAGTTCCTCGCGCAGGGCGTTCAGCCGGGAAATGCGGCGGTTGACATAGGCAAGCTGGCGCCGCGCGATCACATCCGCCGCCGCACAGGGCTGGTCGGGCGTGTCCGACAGGCTGAGCAGCTCACGGATATCATCCAGCGCAAATCCCAGTTCGCGGGAATGGCGGATAAAGCGCAGGCGGTTCAGCGTATCCCGACCATACAGCCGCTGGTTGCCCGCGCTGCGTTCGGCGGCGGGCAGCAAGCCGATCTGTTCGTAATAGCGGATGGTCGGCACCTTGACCCCGGCAGCCTCGCCCAGTTTTCCGATGGTCAGCATGAAAAACCTCTTGAACCTATAGCCGCTAGAGATCCTATCTTCCCGAATCATCGAAGGCAAGTTGACGGGAATGGCGATGGCGGAACGGCATGAATGGACGGTGACGGGCATGGATTGCGCGGCCTGCACCACAAAGGTCGCGCGCGCGATCGAACGCCTGCCCGGCGTCAGCGTGGTTCGCGTGACACTGATGGCGGAACGGCTGTCCTTGCAACTGGACCCCGGCACGACCGCCGCCACCGATGTCGAAACCGCCGTGCGCAAGCTGGGCTACGGCATCGCGCCACGCGACGCATCGGCGCCCGCGCCCGGCCTGAAAACCTCCTGCTGCGGCGGGCACGGGCCTGACCACGACCATCGCGGGCATGACCATGCCCCGACCCCGCTGGACCAGCCCAGCCCGCGCTGGTTCCAGACCGCCAAGGGGCACCTTGTCCTGACCACCGGCGCGCTCCTGGCCCTGGCCTCTGCGGTCGAGTTGCTGACCTCGGCCCGCATCGGCTATTGGGCGTTCTTCGCCGCCTGTCTGGTCGGCGTCGCCCCTGTCGCCGCCCGCGCCTTTCAGGCGCTGCGCATGGGCCAGCCCTTCACCATCGAAGGGCTGATGACCATCGCCGCCATCGGCGCCCTGTTCATCGGCGCCGTCGAAGAGGCCGCGCTGGTCGTGTTCCTGTTCGCCGTGGGCGAGCTGCTGGAAGGCGTCGCCGCCAACCGCGCCCGCGACGGCATCCGCGCGCTGGCCGATCTGGTCCCGAAAACCGCCCTGCGCGAAGACGCGGATGGCGCCACCGCCGAAACCGCCGCATCAGCGCTGGTGCCGGGCGATATCGTGCTGGCCCGCCCCGGCGACCGCATCCCGGCGGATGGACAGATCCTGACCGGCACCGGCGGGATCGACGAAAGCCCGGTCACCGGCGAAAGCATCCCCGTCACGCGCGGCCCCGGCGATACCGTCTTTGCCGGGGCGATCAACACCGGATCCGCCCTGCGCATCCGCGTCACGCGCGGCGCGCAGGACAACACCATCGCCCGCATCATCCGCCTTGTCGAAGAGGCCGAGGATCGCGCGCCCCGACCGAACGCTTCATCGACCGTTTCAGCCGCTGGTATATGCCCGCCATCGTGCTGCTGGCCGCGCTGGTCGTGGTGCTGCCGCCGCTGGTCGTGGGTCAGCCCTGGGATGTCTGGATCTATCGCGGCCTTGCGCTGCTGCTGATCGGCTGCCCCTGCGCGCTGGTGATTTCGGTGCCTGCGGCGATTGCCTCGGCCCTGTCCACCGGGGCGCGGCGCGGTCTGTTGATGAAGGGCGGCGCGGTGATCGAAGCCGCCGCGACCGTCAATCACGTCGCCTTTGACAAGACCGGCACCCTGACCCATGGCCGCCCCGTGGTGACGGCGCTGCAGGGGCCTGCTGGCCGCGCGTGGTTCCCCGAGGATCAGGCCGAATTGCTGGCGACCGCCGCCGCCGTTGAAACCGGATCCAGCCACCCGCTGGCGCTGGCAATCCTGAATCGCGCCGCAGAAGAAGGCGTCCTTGCCCTGCCCTCGGACGGCGGCCGCGCGATTCCGGGCAAAGGCGTCACCGCGCTGGTCGCGGGGCATGAAACCTATGTCGCCTCGCCTCCACAGGCGGTTGCCGCCGGGGTCATGTCGGACGCCGATCTGACACAGGCCCGCGCCCCTGAATCCGAAGGCAATACCGTGGTCGCGGTCTATCGTCCGGGCCGGTTTCTGGGGCTGATCGCGATGCGCGACGAACCCCGCGCGGATGCGGCGGACGCCATGCGGCAGCTGCGCGCGATGGGGATTACCCCGGTGATCCTGACCGGCGACAACCCCCGCACCGCCGCCGCCATCGCGGGCGCTCTGGGCATGGATTTCCGCGCCGAGATGCTGCCGGCGGACAAGCTGGCCGCGATCCGCGCGATGCTGGACGGCGGCGTGATGATGGTCGGCGACGGCATCAATGACGCGCCCGCGCTGAAACAGGCCAGCGTCGGCGCGGCGATGGGATCGGGCACCGATGTCGCGCTGGAAACGGCGGATGCCGCGATCCTGCGCGACCGGGTCGAGGACGTGCCCGCCCTGATCCGCCTTGCCCGCGCGACCATGGCGAATATCCGGCAGAACATCACCATCGCACTTGGGCTGAAGGCGGTGTTTCTGGTCACCTCGGTTCTGGGGATCACCGGGCTGTGGCTCGCGATTCTGGCCGATACCGGCGCGACCGTTCTGGTCACGCTGAACGCGCTGCGCCTGCTGCGCCATGACCCGACGCGGCACGACAGCGCCAGCCCGGCAAGCCACGGCACCGAAACCGCGACGGCCTGATGGCGCGCGCAGGCAACAGCGGGACGCATCGTCGATCCTGACCTGAAGCATGGGTCACGACCTTCTGCTGGCGCGGCGCTCCGCAACCTTCGAGAGGCGCAGCATGCGGCCGGTCAGGGTGATGCGTGGACATCCGCCTCAACGCCGTCATCCGGGCCGCGATCATCATCGGCCGGATCCGGAATTCACAGGGATGCAGCCCGCAAGGCGCCAAAGACGCCCTTTGGCGCGCCATGATCCTGCACCGCAGGATTGCCCGGCCCGACGGGGTGGCCAGTGGGGGCGGCAAATGGCGTTTTCCGCCCTCAGCGCGCCTTTACGGCATGGGTCAGAACCGCGCCGGTTTCGTAATATGCCGCGCGCAGGGGGGCGAATGTCTCGTGGTGCTGCGTGACCGGGGCGACCGGCAGGACGGCATCCTCGCCGGTCAAAAGCGCCTCGGCGGCCAGCGTGCCGAAGGCCGTGCCCGGTCCGATGCCGCGGCCGGAATAGCCGAAACAGGCCAAGGCCGCCGGGCCAAAGCGCACGATCCTGAGGATGTGGTCGCCGGTCATGGCGATGCGCCCGCGCCAGTCGTATTCAAACGGCAGATCGGCCAGTTGCGGAAAGGTCTGGCGCAGCTTGCGCCGCGCCGCATGACAGATGCACGGCGCCGCCCGGCCCCTCCAGATTGCCGATGCCGCCGATGATGACACGCCCCGCCGCGTCCATGCGGAACGAGGACATGACCATCGCGGTGTCCCAGCACCCCTCTTGCCCCGGCAGGATGGTGTCGCGCAGCGCCTGCGGGATTGGCGCGGTCGCAGCCTGAAAATAGCTGACGGCGACGATCTCGGGGCGGAAACCCATGTCGATGCCGTCGAAATAGGCGTTGGTCGCCAGCAGCAGCGCCCGCGCCCGCACCGGATGGCCGTTGACCGTCAGTTGCCACGACGCCCCGTCGCGGCGCACCATGCCGACCCGGCTGCGTTCGTAAAGCTGCGCGCCCGCCGCCATCGCCCCCCGCGCCAGCCCGCGCGCATAGGACAGCGGCTGGATCGTGCCCGCGCGCGGATCGAAAAGCGCGCCGTGAAAGGCGGTGCTGCCGGTGCGGCGCGCGGTTTCGGCTGCGTCCAGAAGTTCGAGCGGCCAGCCCATCGCCCGGCCCTGCCGGTGCCGCTCGGCCAGATCGGCAAGGCCCGAGGGCGCATGGGCCAGATGCAGGGTGCCGGTGCGCGTGGCCTCGCAGTCGATGCTCTCGCGCTCGATCAGCGACCAGACCCGGCGCGGGGCATCGGCCAGCAGGCTCATCAGCCGCTTGCCCGCCCCGGCGCCCATGGCCGCGATCACGTCGTCGGGCGGCAGCCACAGCCCGGCATTGACCAGCCCGACATTGCGCCCCGAACCGCCACGACCGAAAGTCTCGCCCTCGAACAACGCAACCGAGGCGCCGCGCCGCGCCGCCTCCAGCGCCGCGGCATTGCCGGTAAAACCGCCGCCGATGATCGCCAGATCGACATCAAGCCCGCGATCCAGCGCCGCCGCCTGAACCCGCGTGCTGGCGCTGGCCCGCCACAGATTGCGTTTCCCCGGCATGGCTTCCATCCCCGCGCGCTGCCCGATTCGACCCGGCAATTGATCTTGGCTTGAGAATAGATCGGAAAAACCGTTATTAAATTGCTATTTCGGAACGGATATCCAAGGAAAACTCACATGATCGCGCCGCGCCGCTTTCTGCCCTCGATCCCGTCGCTGCTGGCGCTGGAGGCGGTGGACCGGCTTGGCGCGATCACGGCGGCGGCGGCGGATCTGTCCCTGACCCATTCCGCCGTCAGCCGGCAGCTGAACGTGCTGGAGGAACAGCTGGGGGTGGAACTGCTGCGCCGTGACGGGCGCGGCGTCGCGCTGACCGACAGCGGTCGCGACTACGCCCGCGCGGCGCGGGACTGCCTGCACGATCTGGCCGACGCCAGCCTGCGCATCCGTGCGGCCGGGGCGCGGGCCAGCCTGAATCTGGCGATCCGCCCGGCGTTCGGCATGTCGTGGCTTGCCCCCCGGCTGCAGATCTATGCGGCGCGCCATCCCGACATCTCGATCAACCTCGGCACCCGGCTGAAGCCCTTCGACTTTGCGCAGGAGCGTTTCGACGCCGCGATTCATTTTGGCCTGCGCGACTGGCCGGGCATGTGCTGGCTGGATCTGGCAGGCGAAGAGGTCATCCCCTGCTGCGCCCCCGCGCTGCGCCCGGCGCGGACCGACGATCCGCAGGCGCTGCTGGCGCTGCCGCTGCTGCATCTGGAAGGCCGCCCCGGCGCGTGGGAGGATTGGTTCGCCCAACAGGGCAGCACCGTTTCGCGGTTGCGGGGGATGCTGTTCGACCAGTTTTCGACGCTGGCCGAGGCTGCGGTGCTGGGTTTTGGCGTCGCCCTGCTGCCCCGCGCCATCGCCGGGCCGGAAATCGGGCGCGGCCGCCTGGTCGCCGCCTTCGACCGCTATGCGCCGATGCAGGGTCGCTATGCGCTGGTCTGGCCCGAGGCGCGACCCCCGTCGCGCGCGCTGGCGGCGCTGATCGCGCAGCTTTCCGAAGACGACGCTGGAAAGGACGGGACCAGACAGGACAGGGCCAGACAGGACGGGGTCTGATAGGCAGGCCGAAGCAATCCGGATGGGCCCGTATGTCGCGCCGCATCCGCGCCTGTATTCATTGCACGAATTTCCCTGCCTGCGCCGACAGCGGCTTGCGGCGTGGCGCGATCAGACAGATCGACTTGCCCAACGCTTCCCTTATCCGTCGCCAGCCCTGTCGGCACTTCTCTGCCGAAGACAAGATCCGCATCCTGCTTGAAGGTCTTCGCGGTGACGACAGCATCGCCGGACTGTGCCGCCAAGAGAGCATCGCCCAGAGCCTCTATTACGCATGGTCCAAGGAGTTCATGGAGTGAGCCAGTAAGGCGCCACGGGTTCAAGCCCACTGGCGAACGCCAAGCGACCGCTTGCCGACGATACCGCCCGTGCCGCGACCACTGGTGTCACAGCAAGACAATTTCTGGAGTTCTGCGGCGTGGGCACCTGGATTTCGCCACAATGCCGTCGCCTCTTCTTCAGGCGCTTGTTTGAGGACAAAATGCAATTGCGCGCGAGGCATGGCAAAACCGCACGTGCTAAAAAGGGGTGTTCAGAACATAAAAGGCAGGGCCGTAGCCCTGCCCTTATTTGGTGCAGTCAAGCTGCTTGTTAACAGCCAGCCCGCGGTTTCTGAATTTCAATATTCCTATAAGCATAGCGAAAAGTCAATTGCATGAATGGCTGATCTTTGAATAGTTTCAAGGAGAGAGATGACGGATGCCGTGTTTCACAGAAAACCTTGCCACAGAACGACATTACCGGGCAGCCAGAAACTACCCGGTAATGCGCTTCAGAACCGCGGGCCAACCGCAACTGGAAATAGACGCTCTCTCGCTTCATGGCGAAACGCTCAAGAGCGGTCAGTCCAAGGCGCGCCGCAATTGTGAACACCGGGCACTTCCACTACGTTGGCTTTCGCGAAGCAGGCACTTTGCTATCCTGTCCGGCCGGGTTTGCCCCCCGGTCAGACAGTCGACCGTCTGTGGCGTAGTCCCCTTTCTTTCCAACCGCAATCTTCATGATGTCGGGTCTATTTTCACGCGACTGAATTTATATCTTCGGGGACAACATGACCACGACCCTCGGCATAGATCTGGGCACCAACAGCCTCGGCTGGGCATTGATCGGCGACAATCGCATCATTGACCTTGGGGTCATTATCTTCAGCGCGGCCGCAAGCGCCGGTCGGGATCCGAAATCGGGCGCTCCTTTGGCCGAAGCGCGGCGAGAGGCCCGCGCGGCACGGCGGCGGCGGGACAGATCGCTTGGGCGGCGCTCGGCTTTGCTGGACAAGCTGATCGACGTCGGTCTGATGCCGGGCACTCCGCCGGAGGAGAGCCGGGGACGACGGCGGAACCAGTCCGTGCCGAATGATCAGGCCAAGGCTCTGGCCGCGCTCGACCCCTATGAATTGCGTCGTCGCGCACTCTCCGAGCCGCTGTCTCCCCATGAAATCGGCAGGATTCTGTTCCATCTGAATACGCGGCGCGGTTTTCAGTCCAATCGCAGGGCCGAACGCAACCGCAAGGACGCCGATGATGGCAAGATCGCCACGGCAGGACAGGCGCTGGACGAGGCGTTGCAGGGCCGGACGCTGGGTCAGTTCCTTGCCGACCGTATCGACACGGGCCAGCCCGCCCGCGTCCGTATGGGCGGCGAAAACCAAGCCTATGACTTTTATCCGCAGCGCCGCCATCTGGAGGCCGAATTCGATGCGATTTGGCGGGCGCAGGCTCAGCACCACCCGACGCTCATGACGGACGAGGTTCGCGCCACACTGCATCGCATCCTGTTTTTCCAGCGCCCGCTGAAGGCGCCCGAGGTGGGTTACTGCACCTTCGGCGGCATGAACGGCGTCCCGCAGGACGAACGCAGGTTGCCCAAGGCACACCCGCTTTTTCAGGAGAGGCGGCTTTACGAGGAGGTAAACCAGTTGCGCATCGTCTCGGCCGGGGCGGCGGGGCGGGATCTGACGCTGGACGAACGTGACAAACTGATCCTCGTGCTGCGCGACAAGAAAAAGGTCAGCTTCGCGACATTAGGCAAGAAGATCGGACTGGCCGAGGGCGAACGTTTCAACAAAGAAAGCGAAAACCGCAAGGAACTGGCCGGAGACGAGGTCCGCGCCGAAATGGCCGACAAGAAGCGCTTCGGCAACCGCTGGCCGCATTTCCCGCTGGACGAGCAATTGCGCATCCTTGACCGCCTGCGGAACGAAGAGGATTCCGACGTCCTGCTGGATTGGCTGCAATCGGAATATGGGCTGGACGAGGCCGCGGCGTTGGCCGTAGCCAATGCCAACCTGCCTGAAGGTCATGGCCGTTTTGGTGAAATGGCGACGCGAGCTCTGATCGCCGCGCTGAAAGGCGGGGTCGTGACCTATGACAAGGCAGCCTTGCAAGCAGGCTTTCACCACAGCGACCACAGGACGGGCGAGGTTTTCGACGAATTGCCCTATTATGGCCAGATCCTGACCCGTGAGATCGCGCCGGGCAAGGCGGAATACGGTGATCCGCTGGAACGGCAATATGGCAAGGTCACGAATCCGACCGTCCATATCGGACTGCGCCAATTGCAAAAGCTGGTCAATGCGGTGATCGCGCGTCACGGCAAGCCCGACCGGATCGTCGTCGAGCTTGCCCGCGACCTGAAGCTGAACGAGCGCGAAAAGGCCGAGCATCAGCGCCGCATTCGCCGCGATACCGAGGCCGCACAGCAGCACAGCCATGACCTGATCGACGCCGGCCGCCCCGATACCGGGGCCAATCGCGCCCTGCTGCGCCAGTGGAAAGAGTTGAACCCCGCGAACGTGCTGGATCGCCGCTGCCCCTATTGCGGTGAGCCGATCGGGATGGAACAGATTTTCAACGGGCTGGCCGATATCGACCATGTAATTCCCTATTCGCAATCGCTGGACGACAGCGCTGGCAACAGGATCTTGGCTCATCGGCATTGCAACCGGCAGAAAGGCAACATGACGCCCCATGAACGATGGGGTCATGAACCTGACAAATGGGATATCATCTCTGTCCAGGTCGCACGAATGCACCGGTCGAAACAGTGGCGCTTCGGCCCCGACGCGCGGGAACGGATGGATCGGGACGGCGGTTTTGCGGCGCGCCAGCTGACCGATACGCAATATCTTGCGCGGATCGCGGGCAAATATCTGCGCAGCCTCTACCCGACCGCTTCCGACGGACGCGTGGACGTTATCCCCGGCCGGATGACGGCGATGCTGCGGCGGGTCTGGGGGCTGAACAGCCTGCTGCCCGATCACAATTTTGTCGAGAACGCCCATTCCAATGCCCCCAAGAATCGGCTGGATCATCGCCATCACACCATCGACGCGGCGGTGGTCGCGGTAACTTCGCTGTCGCTGATGCAGCGCATCGCGGCAGCGGCGGGCCGGGCCGAGGCGCAGGAATTGGACCGGATGTTCGACGATCTGCCGCAGCCGTGGCCGGGCTTTCGGGAGGAGCTGGGCACGCGGTTGGCCAATGTAACCACTGCACACAAACCCGACCACGGTCGCAAGGGAAGGCCCTCGCGCCATCATGATGTGACGGCGGGCAAGTTGCACAATGACACGGCCTATGGCCTGACCGGGCAAATGTCGGCAGATGGCAAGCTGCCCATCGTCGTGCATCGCATCGCGCTTTCCTCGCTGAAACCGGCGCAGATTTCGGACCCGGATTTCATCACCGATCCCGCCTTGCGCAATGCGCTGTGGCTGGCGACGAAGGATTGCACGGGCAAAGCCTTTGATCAGGCTCTGGCTGAGTTTGCCCGTAAACATCCGGTGTTCAAGGGCATCCGCCGCCTTCGGGTGCGCGAGCCGCTGACTGTAATCCCGATTCGCGACCGCCAAGGCAAGGTTTACAAAGCTTACAAGGGCGACGCCAATGCCCGCTACGATGTCTGGCGTTTGCCGGACGGGAAATGGCAGGCGGATGTCGTGCCGATGTTCGACGCGCATGCTCCTGAAGCGCCTGACCGGCGCCCGCATCCGGCGGCAAAGAAGATTCTGAGCTTGCGGCAGGGGGACGTGATCGCGGCGGAACGCAATGGCGGCACAGTAGAGCTTTTGCTTATCAAGGGGTTCAACCAAACCGGCCGCCTTACTCTGGCGCCGCCCAATGAAGGTGGAAAATTGCAAGAACGCGACCGCGCAGAGAATGAGGTGGACCCATTTAAATACACCTATCTTTCACCCGGCTCGCTGAAGAAGGCCCGTGCCCGGCAGGTCCGCATCGACCCTCTGGGCCGCGTCTTCGACCCCGGCCCACGCGAATAGGAGACGAAGGATGGACCGGATCGTCGATATCGCCACGGACGGCCAGCACCTCTCGCTTCATCGTGGTTTCCTTCTGGTCGAAAAGGATCGTGCCGAGGTCGGCCGTGTGCCGCTTGACGATATCCATGCCGTCATCGTTCATGCGCATGGCGTCACCTGGACCGGCAATATCGTCGCGGCGCTTGCCGACCGTGGCGCGCCCGTCGTGTTTTGCAACAGTTCGCACGCGCCAGTCGCCGTAACGCTGCCGCTTCAGGGACATCATGCGCAGAATGCCCGGATGCAGGCCCAGATTGCTGCCTCAACGCCGCTGATGAAGCAGCTCTGGCGCCGGATCGTCTCGGCCAAGATCGCGATGCAAGGCTCGCTGCTTGCGGCGCGCGGCGTCGCGGGGGCCGAAGCATTTCCGTTCATGGCCCGCCGCGTGACATCGGGCGACAAGGAAAATCTTGAGGCGCAGGCTGCCCGTCGCTATTGGCCGCTGCTGATGGGGCAGGATTTCCGCCGCAACCGTGACGCCGGTGACGTCAATGCGCTGCTGAACTATGGCTATGCAGTGATGCGTGCGACCTGCGCGCGGGCCGTGGTCGCCGCCGGCCTTCACCCGACACTGGGGATTCAGCACTCCAATCGCGGCAACGCCTTTGCCCTTGCCGACGACCTGATTGAGCCGTTTCGCCCCTTGGTGGATGCAGTTGCCGACCAGATGCGACAGGAGGGCATCGCTGCTCTGGACCCCACGCAGAAACGCCGTTTCGCGCGCCTTATCTCCTTCGACCTGCACCTCGCCGGCGAAACTTCGCCCGTTTCGATTGCCGCCACCCGACTTGCGCAATCGCTGGCCGAGGCCTTCGAAACCGGACGCCCTGACCTGATCCTGTTCGAACCGCCGACGGCGATCGAATGGTCCTCGATCGGCCGGGCTGAGCGGGAGGGTGCATGAAGAATTCCGGCGCGTCGCATCTGAGTGGATATAGGCTGATGTGGATTTTCGTGATGTTCGATCTGCCGGTGAGCAGCAAGAAAGAGACGCGCGATGCAACCCGATTCCGCGAATTCCTGCTGGATCAGGGGTTCGAGATGAGCCAGTTCTCGATCTATGCGCGCTTCTGCAACGGCAAGGACAGTTACGAATCGTATTTGAAGAGGATCGAGGGTAACCTGCCTGAGAAGGGAGAAGTCCATGTACTCACATTCACGGACAGGCAATACGAGGCAATCGTCCGATTCTCCAGCCAACAGAGGCGCAGGCCTCGCCAAAATCCTGATCAACTGGCGCTGTTCTAGTTATGTCCAAGGTTTGGCCTCGACTGGATGTGTCGTTTTCTCCTGTAAATTCAGCGAGTTATCGACACATCCAGCTTAGCCTTTCAGAAACCGCAGGCCAACCGCAACTGAGGATGACATGAGCGGATTCCTTGAGGCAGCTTAGCCTTTCAGAAACCGCAGGCCAACCGCAACCAGATCATCAATCAGACCCTCCAATTCACGAGCTTAGCCTTTCAGAAACCGCAGGCCAACCGCAACGGTGTTGGCCTCGCCCTGATGAACCATCACAGCTTAGCCTTTCAGAAACCGCAGGCCAACCGCAACGCCGGTGACATCGATGCCGAAGCCGCTGCCAGCTTAGCCTTTCAGAAACCGCAGGCCAACCGCAACGCAAATGGACGCCACCGAAGCGCCTGCCCAAGCTTAGCCTTTCAGAAACCGCAGGCCAACCGCAACATCGGCTCAATCGGGGCGGCGCTGGCCGTCAGCTTAGCCTTTCAGAAACCGCAGGCCAACCGCAACGGCGCGTCGTATGTGCCGTCATACGGCCCTACAGTCAGGCCTCACAACCAATAGATGACGGTGGCTGCCAAGGCGCAGGCTGAGAGAAACAGGATCGGGCAGCGATCGTAGCGGGTTGCAATCCGACGCCAGTCCTTCAGTCTGGCGAACATGTTCTCGATCCTGTGGCGTTGACGGTAGAGGTCGGCGTCGTGTGGGATCGAAACCTTCCGGGCTTTTCGGGATGGGATACAGGGTGAAATCCCCATGTCGATCAGCGCATTGCGAAACCAGTCGGCGTCGTAGCCCCGGTCCGCCAGCAGCGAGGCCGCCTGCGGGATCTGCGAGAGCAGCGCCCGCGCCCCGATGTAATCCGAGGTCTGCCCCGCCGACAGAAACATCCGGATCGGGCGACCCTTGGCATCGGCCAGGACATGCAGCTTCGAGTTCAGTCCGCCTTTCGTGCGCCCGATCAGCCGTCCGCGTCCCCCTTTTGGAGCCCCAGGCTCGATGCCGTCCGGTGCGTTTTCAGATGTGTCGCGTCGATCATCACCGTGTCGGTTTCCTGCGCCTGCCCGGCCAGTTCGGTCATGATGGTGGCAAACACCCCCATCTGGCTCCAGCGCTTCCAGCGGTTGTAGAGCGTCTTCGCGGGACCATAGGTGGCAGGCGCGTGTTTCCACATCAACCCATTGCGTTGAATGAAGATTATGCCGCTCAGCACGCGCCGGTCGTCAACGCGCGGCCTGCCTCGTGATTTCGGAAAGAACGGTCGCAGACGTTCCATCTGCGCATCGGTCAGCCAGAAAAGTTCGTCCATCATCCCTCTCCATGTCGGGAAGGTAGAATCATGACGTTAGCCTGCGCTCAAGTGAATTTATGGGGCCTGACCGTAGTCATCCAGATCTGAAGTCCCTGTCATTGTTTTCTGGCAGAAGCGTTTGACCGACGCGAGGATATCATCGGCGGATTTGACCCATCGGTAGGGCTTGGGGTTCTCGTTATGCGCTTCGATAAAGGCGGCGATGTCAGCCTCGAGTTCGGCAGTCGAGCGATGGACGCCGCGCCGCAGCTGCTTGCGGGTCAGTTCCGCGAACCAGCGCTCGACCTGGTTGATCCACGATGCCGATATGGGCGTGAAGTGGACATGCCGACGTAGGCGGCGCGCGAGCCAGGCCTTGATACTGGGCGTCTTGTGCGTGGCGTTCGGCGGGAAAACGGTCGCACGGTGGCGCTTGTCGCATTTGCCGATCTGGGGCGGCACCACCGTATCCTCGACAAAACTCACCGGCCGGGCCGGGGCCGTCGACCCTACCCAAAAGCCCCACCCCGGCCGAACGGATCGCCCAGAGCGCGCGGATTTCGGCCAGATCGGCGGCGACATGGAGGCCGCCCGTGCCCGGCAGACCGGCCAGGATCGCGCGGCAATCCATCAGCCGCGCGGCGACCTGCGCCGGATCGTCGCCGTTGATCTCGATGAACAGATAGGCCAGCCGCTTACCCGGCGCGGCGCGCACGGCGGCGGGCAGGCCGTCCAGGATGCCCGCGTCTTCGGCGATGGCCTGCACGGTTTCGTCCATCACCTCGACCGCCGTGGGCTGGGCCGCCAGCAAGGGCGCAGCGGCGGCCAGCGCCTCGCGAAAGCTGTGGAACCCGGCGATGATCAGACGCTTTTCGGCCTCGATCCGGCGCAGCCTGACGCGGATGCGGCTGATCGGGCCAAGCGTGCCCTCGGCCCCCGGAAACAGCCGCCACCAGTCGAAGCCGCCCTGTTCCGGGCAGGCGCGCTCCAGATCATAGCCGGTAAAGCGCCGGTTCAGCCGGGGCGTCCGCGCGACAAAGGCCGCCCGTCCCGCGCGCGACGCCGCCTCGGCAGCAATCAGCATCGGCCGCGCCCAGTCCGGCGCGGGCGCCATGCTGTCCAGCAGCCCCTGCGCACAGGCCAGTTCCAGCCCAAGGATATTGTCCGACGTCTTGCCATAGACCCGCGACCCCTTGCCCGAGGCATCGGTGCTGACCATGCCGCCGATGGTGCAGCGCGTCGAGGTCGAGGTTTCGGGCGCAACGAACCAGCCGCTTGGCCGGATGCGGGCGTTCAGATCATCCAGCACCATGCCCGGCTCGACATCGGCCCAGCCCTCGGTGGTGTTCAGCGCCAGCAGCCGGTGCATGTGCCGACGCAGATCGACGATCACCCCGCGATTGAGGCTTTGCCCGTTGGTGCCGGTGCCGCCGCCCCGCGCGGTCAGCGCGATCCCGGCCCAATCGGGACGTTCCAGCACCCGGATCAGCGTGACCAGATCGGCGGCATCGGTGCTTGGCATCGTGCCCTCGGCCCTGTCCGAGATCGTGCGCCAGATCGAGGAAGGGCTGGGCGCGCCGCTGTTCGACCGCAGCAGCCGCCCCGGCGGCGATCACCCCCTTGGCCACGCCTTCTGGCCCGAAACCGCCCCGCTGGTCGAGGGCATGGACCGCGCCCTGACCCGCCTGCGACAGAACGCCGGGCTGGTGCATGGGACGCTGGCGATCGGCGCCTCGCCCTCGGCGATTTCCGATCTGGTCGTCCCGATGCTCAAGGGGTTTCTGACCGATCATCCGGGCATCCATTGCCTTGTCCATGACGATATCGCCGAACGTCTGGCCGAGATGGTGGCCGAAGGCGCGCTGGATCTGGCGCTGGCCGGGCGGGTGCGGGTGTCCCCGGACCTGATCCAGCGCGAGATCGGCACGGATCCGGTGGGGCTGGCCTGCGCCGCCGATCATCCGCTGGCGGCACGGCCGCAGGTGACCTTGCAGGATCTGCCGCCCGATCAGATGATCGCGCTGGACCCCCGCACCGGCAGCCAGCGCCTGCTGGAGAAATGTCCGGCGATTCCGCGCGCCCTGCTGGCCCCGCGCCTGCGCGCCCATTCGACCATCGCGCAACTGAGCATGATCCCCGCCGGGCTGGGCATCGGCCTGCTGCCGCGCAATGCGGTCTTGTTGTTTCGCGACCTGACGATCCGGTTTCTGCCAATCGCCGGGCTGGATCTGTGCCGTCACCTGTTCCTGCTGCAACCCGCCCGCCGCCCGCCCTCGGTCGCGGCGGCGGCATTCATCGCGCGGATCGGTTAGCCGCCCGGTCCCGGCATCCGGGCAGGTGCCGTGTCCATCGCGGTCTGGTCCGTGACGAAGAATGTCCGACAGGGGCGGATTCGTAACGGAATGTTTCCGCGTCCGGCTCAGCAACAATTCCTTACAAAACATCGCGTGCGCCGGGAATAATGTCGCGTATCATGATTGCCGGCGGCGAGCAGAACCGCCGCAGGACAGACAGGGCGCGCGATCATGACCAGCCACACACTTGCCGAAGCCCGCCGGCGCATGGCGCTATGCGTGCCGCGCAATGACGCGGCCGGCGCCGACACGCGCCGGATGGAGCCGGTCTCGTTCAGCCTGATCGAATTCGGGGGTGAGTTCGGGGGTGAGGATCTGATTTTCCGGCTGGTCGATGCGCAGGGCGACCTGCTGGATCCGGCGCTGAACCCGGTCGTCGCCGGCGCCTTGCGCGACAGCATCGCCCTGGCCGAAACCCTTGCCAGATCTGACGAGGGACAGGCCGGATGACGCTGGAACACGACCACGACTGGCTGCTACGGCTGCTTGGCGCAGCGATCTGGTTCACCATGGCGCTTGCCCTGAGCATCGAAATCTGCGCGTTGATCGGATGGGCCTTCGGCCATGCCGGATGCGGCGCCCGGATCGGCGTGCTGCTGAGCGGGGTGTTCCTGCTCTGGGTGCTGTGGGGCGACGCGACGGCGCGCAGATAAAGCCTCTTTTCCGACGGTAACCTGTGGCAGACTGAACCGCGCCGTCCGTTTTCGACCAAGGATTAATTCATGACCTATCGCTCGTTTCTTCGGTTTGCCCGGCTGGGCATTGCCCTGACCGCCATGTCCCTTGCGGGACGGGCCGTCGCGCAGCAGCCCCCCGCATCGGGACCGACGCAGGTCGGGGTCGTCGCGGTCACGGCGGGATCCCTGCCGCTGGTCAGCACCCTGCCCGGCCGGGCCGTGGCGCAGGACGCGGTGGACATCCGCCCGCGCGTGGACGGTTTCGTGACCGAAGTGCTCTACAAGCCCGGCCAGCCGATCAAGGCGGGTGATCCGATGTTCCAGATCGACCCCACCACCTATGAGGCCGCCGTCGATGAGGCGCGCGCCAATCTTGCCTCGGCCAATGCCGCCGTGCCGCAGACCGAGGCCGCCTATGAACGCTCGCGCAGGCTGCAGGGGTCGGGTTCGACCCAGGCCGCGCTGGAGGAGGCAGAGGCCACGATGGAACAGGCGCATGCCGCCGTCACCGCCGCCGCCGCCGCACTGAAACTGGCCGAAACCCGGCTTTCCTGGACCACGATCACCAGCCCGCTGGACGGGTTGCCTTCGGTCGCGGCGGTGTCGCCGGGCGATCTGGTGACCGCAGGCCAGAGCGATGCGCTGGCGACGGTCACGCAGCTCGACCCGATCGACGTCGATATGTATGAACCCTCGGCCCGGCTGCAACGCATGCGCGAGCGCGTGGAATCGGGCGAGATCCAGCGCAGCCAGACCCTGAACGCGCAGTTGACGCTGGAAAACGGCGTGACCTATGCCGCCACCGGCGAAATGGTGGCGCCGGGCTATACCGTCTCGACCTCGACCGGGGCCATCGACTTCCGCTTTCGCTTCGACAACCCTGAACGCCGCATCCTGCCCGGCATGTTCGTGCGCGGCACCATCGAAATCGGGCGCATCCACGCCTTCCTTGTGCCGCAGATGGCCGCGACGCGCAGTCGCGACGGGACGCTGCGGGCATGGGTGGCCGAGGACGGCAAGGCGGTCCGGCGCATCCTGACCGAAGAAGGCGTGCATCAGAACAGCTGGATCGTCACCGCCGGGCTGCAGGACGGCGACGCGCTGATCGTGAACGGCGCGACCAATCTGGCCGAAGGGGCGGAAATCACCCCGGTCACGGTCGAAATCGACGAAAACGGCGTGGTCCGCGACCTGCCCGCGACGCAGGTGGAGTGATCCGGCATGGCACGTTTCTTCATTCACCGGCCGGTCTTTGCCTGGGTGCTGGCCATCATCACCATGCTGGCCGGGGTCTATGGGCTGAGCAGCCTGCCCATCGCGCAATATCCCGACATCGCGCCGACGACGGTGCGCATCAGCACCACCTATACCGGCGCCTCGCCCGATATCGTCGAAAATTCAGTGACCTCGATCATCGAGGACGGCATGACCGGCCTTGACGGGCTGACCTATATGACCTCGACCTCGTCGCAGGGGTCCAGCTCGGTCCAGTTGACCTTCGATGACAGCGTCGACCCCGAAATCGCGCAGGTGCAGGTGCAGAACAAGCTGCAACTGGTCACCTCGCAACTGCCCGACGCGGTGCAAAGCCAGGGCGTGTCGGTCACGCGCTCGACCTCGTCGATCCTGCTGGTGGGGGCGCTGACCTCGACCGATGGCAGCTACAACTCGCTGGAACTGGGCGATCTGGTGGCGCAGGTCATCGAGGATCCGGTCAAGCGCACGGTGGGCGTCGGATCGGTGCAAAGCTTCGGCTCGGGCTATGCGATGCGGATCTGGCTGGATCCGGACCGGATGCTGCAATACCAGGTCACGCCTTCGGACGTGGTGTCGGCGGTCAGCGAACAGAACACCAATGTCACGGTGGGCAGCCTGGGCAGCCAGCCGACTGTCAAGGGCCAGCAACTGAACGTCGCGCTGTCGGCGCAGTCGCAACTGACCTCGGTGCGCGAATTCGAAGGCATCCTGCTGCGCACCGACAGCGAAGGCGCCACGGTCTTTCTGGGCGATGTGGCCGATATCGAGATCGGACAGGAGGATTACGGTTCATCCTCGCGCTACAACGGCAATCCTGCGGCGGGCTTCGGCGTGAACCTGGCCACGGGGGCGAATGCGGTCGATACGGCGGCGGCGGTGCGCAACGTGCTGGACGGGCTGCAATCCTCGCTGCCGGCGGGGGTGCAGATCGTCTATCCCTACGACACCTCGCCCTTTGTCGAGGAATCCATCAACCAGGTCTATCACACGCTGATCGAGGCGGTGGTGCTGGTCTTCCTGGTGATCCTGGTCTTCCTGCAAAGCTGGCGCGCGACGCTGATCCCGACGCTGGCGATCCCGGTGGTGCTGCTGGGCACCTTCGGCGTACTGTCATTCGCCGGTATGTCGATCAACACGCTGACCATGTTCGCCATGGTGCTGGCCATCGGCCTGCTGGTCGATGACGCCATCGTCGTGGTCGAAAACGTCGAGCGGGTGATGGAGGAGGAAGGCATCGGCCCGGTCGAGGCGACCGAGAAGAGCATGGACGAGATTTCCTCGGCGCTGGTCGGCATCGTGCTGGTGCTGTCGGCGGTGTTCCTGCCCATGGCCTTCATGTCCGGCTCGACCGGGGTGATCTATCGCCAGTTCTCGGTCACCATCATCTCGGCCATGGTGCTGTCGCTGGCGGTGGCGCTGATCCTGACCCCGGCCATGTGCGCCACCTTGCTGAAGCCGCGCGGCCATGGCGACGGCATCGCGCCCGCGCGCTGGTTCAACCGCAACCTGGACCGCGCGACCAACGGCTATGCCGGGGTGGTCGGTGCGCTGCGTGCGCCGCCCCTTCCGCTTTCTGGTCGTGCTGCTGGCCTTTGGCGCCGGGGCATACATGCTTTACCAGAAGCTGCCCGGCTCGTTCCTGCCGTCCGAGGATCAGGGCGTGCTGATGGTCATGGTCGAAACCCCCGAAGGCTCGACCGCCGCGCGCACGCAGGCGCTGGTCGAGGAGGTCGAGCAATTCGTCCTGACCGAAGAAACCGACACCGCCGAAAGCGTCTTTGCCGCGCTCGGCTTCGGCTTCGGCGGCAGCGGACAGCGCAATGCGATGATCTTCATCAAGCTGAAGGATTTCGACGCAGCGCGAGGGGTTCGAGCGCCGCCTCCATGGCGACGCGCGGCAACATGCGCTTCATGTCGAACCGCAACGGTCAGGTGTTCTTCATGCAGCCGCCGGCGATTCAGGGCATGGGCAATACCGCCGGCTTCACCATGCAGTTGATCGACCAGGCCGGCGGCGGCCAGGCGGCACTGGCGGACGCCGCCGACGAACTGGTCACGAAGGCCACGGCGGACGGCCGCGTCACCAGCCTGCAGGGCAATGACGCGCCCTTCCAGACCTCGCGCCGGATCGACATCGACCAGCAGAAGGCGGCGGCCTATGGGCTGTCGATCGCGGACCTGAACAACACGCTGTCCATCATCTTTGCCAGCGCGAACGTGAACGACTTTTCACTGGGGACCGAATTGCGCCCGGTGATCGTTCAGGGCGCGGCCGGGGCGCGGATGCAGTCCGACGACATCGAGAAATGGTATGTCAGGAACAGCGACGGCGACATGGTGTCCTTTGCCGCCTTTACCAGTCAGGAATGGGCCGAACAGGCGCAAAGCCTGGCGCGCTACGGCGGCACCCGCTCGATGGAGATTTCGGGCGCGGCGGCGCAGGGCGTGTCCTCGGGCACCGCGATGGAGGTGATGGAGGAACTGGTCGCCGACATGGATGGCGGCTATGGCACCGCATGGACCGGCCTGTCCTATCAGGAACGGCTGTCGGGCAATCAGGCGCCAATGCTGTTCGCGCTGTCGGCGCTGGTGGTGTTTCTGGCGCTGGCGGCGCTGTATGAAAGCTGGTCGGTGCCGCTGTCGGTGATGATGACCGTGCCCATCGGCATTGTCGGCGCCATGCTGGCGGCGCTGGTCTTTGACCAGTCGAACGACGTCTATTTCAAGGTCGGCCTGCTGACCACCATCGGGCTTGCCGCCCGTAACGCCATCCTGATCGTGGAATTCGCCGAAATGCTGCACCGTCAGGGCAAACCGCTGCTGGAAGCCGCGGCCGAGGCCTCGCGCATGCGGCTGCGGCCGATCCTGATGACGACGCTGGCCTTCATGCTGGGCGTGCTGCCTCTGGCGCTGGCCAGCGGCGCGGGCGCGGCGGCGCAGCAATCCATCGGCATCGGCGTCCTGGGCGGCATCGCGGCCTCGGCCGTGGTCGGGATCTTTCTGGTCGCGGTCTTCTATGTCGCCGTCCTGCGGGCCGTGCAGCATTTCACCAGAAAGAAGGCCGGGACCTGATTGCTCCCTCTCCCTCTTTGGCCCGCCGCTGCTGTTTGTGGTGGCGGGCCGGTTGTCTGCCCGCATGTCGTTCTTCTTCGACCAAGGTGCAATAAATACAACCTTTGATTGCTTTACGCGGCAACAATCAGAACGAAGGTCCTATAAAGACCCGCGCCGCAAGATCTTTTGACAGGGGAAAAGGCGTGATATCCTGCAACGGATATCCTGCATCCTCCCATATCTCGGTTCCGCCGGGGAACCAGTAGATATTTCGATATCCCATTTTTGAAATCCGCTGAACGGCATTCCACCCCAACCAGCAATCCACCTTGCAAAACACGACAATCGGCGCGGCCTGATTTTCAGCCGTCAGTTCGCGCAGGCTTTCATCCAGATATTCCTGCTGCCATGGCTCCAGCACACCCCAGCCAATCACCGGCAACCAAGCCGAACCGGGAATCGAGCGGTGGCGTTCCGGCGTGATGAAATCACCGTTTTCCGTTATGTCATAGTGCCTTATGCCAGCGACATCCAGCATCAGGACATCGGTTTCCTGTTTCAGATTTTTCAATTGATCTGCCGTGATCGTAACCGCATTCCCGGCCGAATCGGGAAGTTTTCCCCGGTAATGCGTGATCCTGTAGCCATCCGGTCCGAAAAGGCCGGGGTCTGCGATACCTTGCGACGGATACGGCACGAAAGTCGCAAATACGCCCGAAATCATCAGCAAAACCAGACGAATAACACCGCCCGCATTTGACACCACAGTCGCCAATGCGACCAAAGGACAATTTAAAGGACCGCGCTTTGCCACATGATCACCCTGAAATTCCGGATACCGGAAAGGCATGAAGGGAATTATAAGGATATGACCAGCAGGATTAGCAAGACCATTCCGCTTGCCATCTCTCTCGCACTTCTGGCGCCGATGGCATTCGCCCATGGCGATACTGCCCCGCAGGCGGTCGATACGACCGGCCTGCCCGATCTGCCCGAGGAAATGGCATCGGAAAACCCGTGGCGCGAGGCCGAGGGCGAGTTGCTGTTCACCGCCGTCGACGTGGGGGCCAAGGGCTTCAGCAGCAACTGCGCGCGCTGCCACGGGCTGGAGGCGATTTCGGGCGGCCTGGCCCCCGACGTCCGCTTTCTTGAGGCCGATGATTTCGGCGATGAGTGGTTTCTGGACCGCGTCATGAACGGTTACGAACAGAATGGCGCGGTCAAGATGCCACCGTTCAACGACATCCTCAGCCAGGAAGCGATCTGGGCGATCCGCACCTATATCGAAACCCGTGCCGACGCCGATGAGCTTTTGGCAAAAGGTTCGGATATCAAGGTGATGCACGAAAAGGTCGCGGCGCTTGGCAAGGATGCCTCGCCCGAGGACGCCGAGGCGATCGCGACCGAACTGGAAGGTCTGGGCAGCGATCTGGAGCCGCTTTCCGGCGCGCCGCGCGTCGTATCCGTGCTGGATCAGGCCGCCCATATCCTGCGCACCCAACCCAGCCACGCCCCGGCCGCAGCAGAGCTGCTGCAGGGCGTTCTGCGGAACTGACACATGGGCGCGCTGCTGACCCACAGGCTGCCCGGCCCCTCTGCCCCGCTGATTTCCGGCGCGACGGGTGCTGCCGCGGTCGGCGGCGACCCCTTCGACAGCGGCATGTGGCCCTCGCATCGCCGGGAGTTTCTGGGCGATCCGACGGCGTGGCGCAATGATCCCGCCGTCACCGTGCTGGCCCCTGCCGCCGCCGAGGATTCGGGTCATGTGCCCTTTGTCGTCGACGCGACCGATGTGGCCGCCCCGATCAGCCGCATCGTCGTGACCATCGACTACAGCCCCTTTCCCCATGCGATCACCTTTCGCCCCGGCCGCGCCCGGCCCTTTCTGGGCTTTGGCGTGAAATACGAGGTCGGCGGCGCGCTGCGGGCGTCAGCGGAAACCGGCGGCGGCTGGCTGGTCGGCGCGGCCTATGTCAACGCGCTTGGCGGTGGTTGCAGCGCGCCCGCCGCCGCCCATGCCCGCCCCGACTGGCAGGACGGTTTCGGCGAATTGCGGGCGCGGCTATGGGCAGATACGGGCCGGTTGCGCCTGAATCTGCGCCACCCGCAGGACACCGGGCTGGCCGATGGCATCCCGGCCCATCACCTGACCGAACTGGCGTTGCTGGACGGTACGGGCGCGGAAATCGCCAGCCTC
Source organism: Paracoccus sp. DMF-8 (assembly GCF_029309835.1). GTDB lineage: Bacteria > Pseudomonadota > Alphaproteobacteria > Rhodobacterales > Rhodobacteraceae > Paracoccus. Next base: position 116,847 of record NZ_JARJHL010000003.1, read on the forward strand.
GACCTGCATGAACCGCTGGAGGAAAACCCCAGCCTGACCTTTCTGCTGCCGCCCGAACTGGCCGCCGGTCCCATCGAAATCCGGGCGCGCGACAATCAGGGCAACCGTTTCGGCGGCATCGTCCGGGGGGATGGCTAATGCTGCTGTCGCGTCGCCATCTGATCGCCGGGGCCGCCGCCAGCCTGGCGTTACCCCACGGCATCGCCGCGCAGGCCCGCAACTATGACCTGACCCCGTCAGAGGTCGCGGAAGGTATCTGGATGATCGAAGGGCGGCGCGAGGTCTTTACCCGCGAAAACGGCGGCGACATCGTGAATATCGCGCTGGTTGCGACCGGGGCGGGGGCGGTCGTGGTCGATACCGGCTCGACCGCCGCGATGGGGGCCGCGATCCGCGCCTTTGCCGACCAGAAGCTGGGCGGCGTCAACGCGGTGATCAACACCCATCACCACCCGGATCACTGGTTCGGCAATGCCGGTTTTGCCGATGCACCGCTGCTGGCGCTGCCCGAAACCGCGCAGCTTTGCGGCCAGTATGAACAGGATTTCGCCAGATCGCTTTATGCGATTCTGGGGTCGTGGATGTCGGGCACCCAAGGCATCCCGGCAACCGGGATCGTGCAAGCGGGCAGCCGCGACTTTGGCGGCCGCAGCCTGCGGCTGATCCCGCTGGCGGGCCATACCTCGGCCGATCTGGCGCTGCTGGACGAACGGACGGGCACGCTGATCGCGGGCGATCTGGTCTTTCTGGACCGTGCGCCCAGCCTGCCCGATGCGGATTTCGCGACATGGCTGGCGGCGCTGGACAGGCTGTCCGCACTGGCGCCCTCGGCCACGCTGCCCGGTCACGGTCCCTTTGACCGCGATGGCGCGGGCTTTGCGCAGACGCGCGCCTATCTGGCCGCAACGCGCGACCGGCTGGCCATGGCTGCCGATCTTGGACTGACGCCGGTCGAGGCGATGGCGGCGGGGCCGGTTCCCGAATTCGCCACGCTTGGCGCCAATCCCGAAGAATTCCTGCGCTCGGTCGTCCGGCGCTGGAGCGATCAGGAAAAACTGGCCCTGCCGGTCATCGGCGGCGCCTGAACAGGCCCATCAAGGCATGGACGCGGGAGGCATACCCGCCATCCAATTCAAGGAGGAGACTGCATGAACCGTGTTCTGAAACTCGCTTCGGCCAGTGCGATCGCGATCGCCTGCATGGGGGCGCTGGCTTCCGCCGAAACCAAACCCGTGACCTGGGAGGATATCCTCGCCGATCACGAAACCACCAGCGACGTGCTGATGTATGGCATGGGCAACAATGCGCAACGCTATTCGACGCTGACGCAGGTCAATGCCGAAAACGTGCGTCACCTGCGCCCGGCATGGTCGTTTTCGTTCGGTGACGAAAAGCAGCGCGGTCAGGAATCGCAGGCGCTGGTCCGCGACGGCGTGATCTATATCACCGGGTCCTGCAGCCGCATGTGGGCGCTGGATGCGAAAACCGGCAAACGCCTGTGGAAATTCGAGGCCCGCCTGCCCGAAGACATCCGCCCCTGCTGCGACGTGGTCAACCGTGGCGCCGCGATCTATGGCGACAAGGTTTACCTTGGCACGCTGGATGCCGCGATCTATGCGCTGAACAAGGACAGCGGCAAGGTCGAATGGCGCGAGAAATTCGCCGATCACAAGGTCGGCTATACGCTGACCGGCGCGCCGACCATCATCAAGGACGGCGAAACCGGCCGCGTCATGCTGATCCACGGATCGTCCGGCGATGAATTCGGCGTCGTCGGCAAGCTCTATGCCCGCGACCCCGACACCGGCGAAGAAATCTGGATGCGCCCCTTTGTCGAAGGCCACACCGGCACGCTGAACGGCGAAGAAGGCACCGTGACCGGCGACGCCGCGGCGCCCAGCTGGCCGGTCAACGAAGACGGCAGCAAGGTCGAAGCACGGAGCCATGGCGGCGGCGCCCACTGGCAATCGGCGGCCTTTGACCCCGAAACCAACACCATCGTCGTCGGCACCGGCAACCCCGCGCCGTGGAACACCTGGGAACGCTCGCAGGGCGAGAAGTACTGGGATTATGACAGCCTCTATACCTCGGGTCAGGCCTATGTGAACCCGAGTGATGGCGAGGTCGTGGGCTTTTACCAGCACACGCCGAACGATGCCTAGGACTTTTCGGGCAATAACGAAATCATCCTGTTCGACTATACCGACAAGGATGGCAACAAGCATCGCGCCGGCGCCCATGCCGACCGCAACGGCTTTTTCTATGTGACCGATGTCAGCAAACTGGCCGAACGCGGCACGGGCATCAACAAGCCGACCGCCCTGCTGAACGCCTTCCCCTTTGTCGACGGCATCACCTGGGCCAAGGGGATCGACCTGGAAACCGGCCGCCCCATCGAAAACGAAGGCCAGCGCCCGCCGCTGCCCGCCGAGGGTGAAACCCGTGGCGCCAGCATCGAGGTCTCGCCCCCGTTCCTGGGCGGCAAGAACTGGAACCCGATGGCCTACAGCCAGAAAACCGGCCTGTTCTACGTTCCGGCGAACCACTGGAAAGAAGATTACTGGACCGAAAACGTGACCTATCAGGCGGGCGCCGCCTATCTGGGTCAGGGCTTCCGCATCAAGAAACTGTTCGACGACCATATCGGCATCCTGCGCGCCTATGACCCGGCCACGGGTGAAATGAAGTGGGAACACAAGGAAGAATTCCCGCTGTGGGCCGGCACGCTGGCGACCGCCGGCGATCTGGTCTTTACCGGCACCTCGGACGGTTTCGTCAAGGCGTTCCACGCCGAAACGGGCGAGGAACTGTGGTCGTTCAACACCGGCTCGGGCATCGTGTCGCAGCCGATCACCTGGGATCTGGACGGCAAGCAATATATCGGCATCGCCTCGGGTTACGGCGGTGCGGTTCCGCTGTGGGGTGGCGACATGGCCACGCTGACCACGCAGGTCAGCCAGGGCGGTTCCTTCTGGGTGTTTGAAATCCCGGACGAGCTGCTGACCGCCTCGGCGCAATAATCGCACCATCGGGGGCGGGCCCGTGCCTGCCCCCCCTTTGCCATTTCCGCCCCCCCACAAAAGGAAAGCGATGATGCCGCCCCTGCCGCAAACCCTGCTGCCGCTGACCGCCGCGCTGGCGATTGCCGCGTTTACGATTGCAACCGGCACCCATGCCGCGAATTCCGAACAGATCGCCGCCACCACCGGCAGTTGGCCCGTCATCGTCGATGAAGACGACGCGCCCGACGGCCCGCTGGTCATCAACGGCTGCGAACTCAAGCCCGGCGCCTCCTGCCCCGGCGTCGATCTGAGCCATGCCGATCTGCGCGGCGCCAAGCTGAACGGGGCCGATCTGACCGGCGCGAAACTGCTGCGGGCCAATCTGTTCGGTGCCGAGCTGAAGGGCGCGGACCTGTCCGGCGCCGATCTGCGCGGCGCCAATCTGGAAGTCGCGCAACTGCAAGGGCTGGTCGCCCGCGATGCCGATTCCACCGGCGCCAATCTGGATTACACCCGCCTTGCCGGGGCGGATCTGTCGGGCGCGAACCTGACCGTCGCCACGATGGAGGCCGCATGGGCGCCCAAGGCGAAATTCGTCGGCGCGACATTCGTCGGCACGCATATGATGGAAACCAAGTTCTACAACGCCGATTTCGCCGATGCGGTGATGGAGGACAGCAATATCCCCTATGCGATCTGGGAAGGCGTCCATATGGAAAACTGCACCGGATGCCCCGTCGACTGGTAACGGCCGCCCTGCTGCTGGCGGCCCCCCCGCTGGCCGCGCAGGATCTGGCCAGCGATGTTCTGGCCTGCCGCAAGCTGGATCAGGACCCGGCGCGGCTGGCCTGTTACGACGGGTTGCGGGTCCATGTCGCATTCAGTGAATTCAGGGGCGCGGGCAATCGCGTCATCGCGCCCTTTGACCTGCCCGGCCCGGCGCGGCTGGTCTTTGAAAGCATGGATGCGATCATGGTCGTCTATCTGCTGGACGAACGCGGGCAAGTCATCCAGAACCTGCATCAGGCGGGCGCGGGCAGCGGCGCCCATATGATCGACCGGCCGGGCCGCTACGGCATTCAGGTCAATGCCTCGGGCGGGTGGCGGCTGCGGCTGGAAACGCCGTGATGTCCGGGGCGCGCGGACCGGCCCGGCGCGGCCTGATCCAAAAACACTGACAAAATTCTTAGACCAAAGTAGAATTCAGTTTTCAGGCCACAGGCTGGATGCTTCCTGAAACGGCGCGGCAATGCGGCAGGTTCCTGCCCGCCCGACGCCCGGCACAACAGGCAAGAGGATGGCCCGGCATGATCGCAGTTCAACACGCAACCCGGACGGAGGGATACATGCAGCCAAGCCATTTCGACCGGGCGCCGAAATCCGGCGACGAACGCGCCAGCCCGAAACGCGGCCCGACGCCCCGCCCGCTGAATTCCGCGCTGATCGTCGATGACCACCCGCTGTTTTGCGATGCGCTGTCGATGACCCTGACCGGCCCGGTCGGTATCAGCCGCGTCGAATCCGTGGGCAGTCTGGACGAGGCGCTGACCCGCCTGTCCAACGGCCCGACGCCCGATGTCGTCGTGCTGGACCTGAACCTGCCCGATGTGAACGGGCTGGAAGGCGTGGTCAGGATGCGTCAGGCCCTGCCCGACACGCCGATCATCGTCGTGTCATCCATGGACGAGCGCCGCATCGTGCGCGGCGCCCTGCTGGCCGGGGTCAGCGCCTATGTCCCCAAACACGCCCCCCGCGACGAATTCCGCGAGGCTTTCGCCACCATTGCGCGCGGCGAAACCCATGCCAGCCGTCTGGCGCTGGACAGTTCGCCCCCGACCTCGTCCGAGGAGGCGCTGGCCCGCCCGGCGCTGCTGACCCGGCAACAGGCGCGCATCCTGCAACTGGTCTCGGCCGGGCTGATGAACAAACAGATCGCGCACGAGCTGTCGATCGCCGAAACCACGGTCAAGGCCCATGTCACCGCAATCATGCGCAAGCTCAAGGTCCAGACCCGGACGCAGGCGGTGCTGTTCGCGCAGGATATCAGCTTTGCGGCCATGAGTTCGGACCGCTAGACTGCCCCGCATCGCCACTGACAGGAGGGGCAGTTGCGCGCGGACACCCAGACAGAAGCCAGCATCATCCACGCCAGCGCATCCGCGCATGAGCCGGACGTGCTGGACCAGATCGCAGACCAGCTTGGGCCGGGGCCTTTCGCGCTGGTCATGCTGTTCATCTCGCCCGAGGCGGACCTGCGTCATGTCGCGGCGCAGGCCATGCGCCTGCCCGCCCGCCATGTCGTCGGTTGCACCACGGCGGGCGAAATCTCGGCCCGCGGCTATGAGGAAGGGGTCATCGTCGCCACCGGCTTTCCCGAACGCCACTTTGCCGCCGAAACCCTGCTGATCCCGAATCTTGACCGTTTTTCGCGGACCGAAGCGGCTTCGGTCTTTTTGCAGGCACGTCAGGCGCTGGCGCAGGATCATCCGCATTTCCCGCATGAATTTTCGATCCTGCTGGTCGATGGCCTGTCCGTGATGGAGGATCGGCTGGCCTCGGCCCTTGCCGCAGGCGCGGGCGCGGTGCCGCTGATCGGCGGATCGGCAGGGGACGGGACGCGGTTTCGCGAAACCTTCGTGCTGCATCAGGGCCGGCTTTTGCAAAATGCCGCCGTCCTGTCGGTGCTGCGCGGCACCTGCCCGGTGCGCGCCGTCAACATGGACCATCTGGAACCGACCGACCGCAAGATGGTCGTGACCGATGCCGACCCCGCCGCCCGCATCGTCCGGCGCATCAATGGCGAACCGGCGGCGCAGGAATATGCGCGCATTCTGGGCAAGGATCCGGCGATGCTGGATCACCTGACCTTTGCCGCCCATCCGCTGGCGGTGCGGGTCGGCGCGCGTCACCATGTCCGGGCGATCCAGCAGATGCTGCCCTCGGGCGATCTGCTGTTTTTCGCGGCCATCGACACCGGCGTCGTGCTGACCCTGACCCGGCCCCATGACCTTGCCGCCCATCTGGAAACCGAACTGTCCCGGCTGGCCGAACCCGCACGCCCGCTGGCGGTTCTGGCCTTCGACTGCATCCTGCGTCGGATCGAGGCGCGGGAAAACCAGTTGACCGGCGTGATTTCCGAAATCCTCAGCCACCACCGCGTCCGGGGCTTTTCGACCTATGGCGAACAATTCGGCCCGATGCATGTCAACCACACCCTGACCGGCTGCGTGTTCTACCCGCCCGGCACGATCCTGCCAGAGAAGGGCTGAGATGTCCCAAAGCATGACCGATTGGCTGATCGACCCGGCCGACAGCGCCGACAGGAATGTCGAAAAGCTGCTGGTCATCGTCGCGGCGCTGATGCGCAATTCCGAAGAACGCGCCGACGAACACAGCGCCGCATTCGAGGATTTCCGCCGCGCCGCCCTGCTGGAAGAACGCGTCCGCCAGCGCACCCGCGATCTGGAAGCGACGCTGGAACGCCTGAACGAAGCCAACAGCACCGCCGAACGCGCCCGCCGCGACCTGTCCCAGGCCATCGAGGCGATCGAGGAAGGCTTTGCGCTGTTCGATGCCGACGACCGGCTGGTCCTGTGCAACAGCCGCTTTTGCCGCGATTTCACCGATGTCCGCCCGCTGCTGATGCCGGGCCTGAGTTTCGACGCCTATGTCCGCGCGGTCAGCCGCTCGCACCGGATCGCCCTGCCCGAAGGCATGACCCCGGAAACATGGGCGCAGGAACGCTTTCGCCGCCATCTGGTCCGTCAGGTTTTCAACGTCGGGCTGGCCGATGACGGCTGGCTGCAGATCAGCGAACAGCGCACCTGCGAAGGCGGCACGGTGATCCTGCAAACCGATGTGACGCAGATCATCCGCGCCGAACGCCATGAACGCGGCAAGCTGCTGGACGATCAGGCCCGGATGATCCACGCCACGCTGGAACATATCAATCAGGGCGTCGGCATCTTTGACGCCCATGGCAATCTGATCGGCTGGAACCGCAAACTGGCGCAGTTGCTGGAAATTCCCGCCGCCCTTTTGCGCCCCGGCACCAGTTTCGAAGGGCTGGCCGGGCGGCTGATCTATCAGGCCGGGTTCAATGACGACTTCAACGCCGCCAAGCTGCGCGAATGGGTGCGCAGCCCGACCCACCGCCTGCCGCTGACCTTTGAGCTGCATTATGCCTCGGGGATCATTCTGGACGTGCATGGGCAGGAAATGCCGGGGCGCGGCTTTGTCATGTCATTCACCGACGCGACCCGCGAACGCATGGCGATCCATTCCATGCTGCGCGCGAAATCCACGCTGGAGGCTCGCGTCGCCGCCCGCACCGAGGAACTGGCCGAGGCGCTGGACAATGCCGAACGCGCCAATTCCGCCCGCGTCCGTTTCGTCGCGGCGGCCAGCCATGACCTGCTGCAACCGCTGTCGGCAGCAAAGCTGTTCGTTGCTTCGGCCCGCGACGACGCCGAAACCGCGACGCAGCGCAGCACATTGGAAAAGGCCCATAACGCGCTCTTGAGCGTCGAGGGCATTCTGGGCGCCTTGCTGGATCTGTCGCGGCTGGAATCGGGCGGGACGGAATTCGAAATCGTGCCGGTGCCGATGTCGATGATGCTGGCGCGGCTGACCGATGAATTCGCGCCGCTGGCCGCGAACAAGGGGCTGCGGCTGACCGTCATGCCCTGTTCGCTGGCAGTGCGCAGCGATCCGATCTACCTGCGCCGCATCCTGCAAAACCTGATCGGCAATGCCATCCGCTACACCATGTCGGGGGGCGTCACGGTCGGCGCGCGCAGGCGCGGCGACAGCCTGCGGATCGAGGTTCACGACACCGGTCCCGGCATCGCCCCCGAACATCAGGCGGCGATCTTTCGCGAATTCCACCGCGTCCACGGTTCGGCCTCGGCGGCGCAAGGGATGGGGCTGGGGCTGGCGATCGTCGAACGCGCCTGCGCCCTGCTGGGCCACCGGCTGGAACTGAAATCGACGCCGGACCGGGGCACCAGCCTTGCCGTGGAACTGCCGCTGGCGCGCGAATTGCCGCGCCCGGACAGTGCCGCCCCCCGTCCCAGCACCGACACCCCCGAGGTGATACAGGACCGCATCGCCCTGCTGGTCGAAAACGATGACGACCTGCGCCGCGCCATCGCGCAACTGCTGGAACGGCGCGGCGTCGATGTGCTGGAAGCCGCCAGCGGCACGGATGCGCTGGCCCTGGTCGAGGAAATCGGGATCGTGCCGGATTTCTACCTTGTCGATCAGCAGCTTGGCGATGGGATGACCGGGGTCGAAACGGCGCAGGCGCTGCATGCGCAATTCGGCGGACGCCCGACCCGGATCATCACCGCCGACCGTTCCCCCCAGACCCGCAAGGCCGCGCAGGATGCGGCGCTGGAGATCATCTTCAAACCCATCGACCCCGAGGCGCTGGAGGCTTTCGTCCGGCGGGTCCGCCCCGGAACCTAGTCGATCCGCCCGCCCGTCGCCTCGTCGAACACCACGGCGCGGGCCATATCCAGAGCGACGGACAGCCGGTCGCCGACCGTCGGGCTTTCGGTCGCGGCCAGACGCGCCGAAATCAGCGCCGTGCCGAACCGCAGCCACAGGAAAATATCCGACCCTGTCGGCTCGACCACCTCGACCGGCAGATCCAGCCGCAGCGAACCGCCCTCGACCCCGATGTTTTCCGGGCGGATGCCTAACACCACCCGCTGCCCCGGCGCCAGCACATGCGGCAGGGGCAGCAGGCTGCCGGGTTCGGCATCGGGCACCAGCGCCCGGCCATCGGCGGAAACCTTGCCCGCCAGCATGTTCATCGGCGGCGAGCCCATGAAATCCGCGACGAACATATTCGCGGGCCGGTTATAGATTTCCGCAGGCGTGCCGGTTTGCTGGATCGCGCCTTCCTTCATCACGACGATCTTGGTGGCCAGCGTCATCGCCTCGATCTGGTCATGGGTGACATAGATGATCGTGGCGCCGGTCTGCTGATGCAGCCGCTTGATTTCGGCCCGCACCTCGACCCGCAGCTTGGCGTCAAGGTTCGACAGCGGTTCATCGAACAGGAACAGGCGCGGCTTGCGCACAAGCGCGCGGGCCATGGCGACGCGCTGACGCTGGCCGCCCGACAGTTGCGCAGGCTTGCGGTCCAGCAGGTGTTCGATCTGCAAGGTCTTGGCAACGCTTAGAATATCGGCGTCGCGCTGCGCCTTGGCGATCCCCGCCATTTCCAGCGGAAAGCCGACGTTCTGCGCCACCGTCATGTTCGGATAAAGCGCATAGGACTGAAACACCATCGCGATATCGCGCTTGGACGGATGCAGGCCGGTGATGCTTTCCCCGTCCAGCAAGATATCGCCCGAGGTCGGCGGCTGCAGCCCCGCAATCGCATTCAGCAGCGTCGATTTCCCGCAACCCGATGGCCCCAGCAGCACCAGAAACCCGCCCTTTTCCAGCGAAACATCAATGCCCTTCAGGATCTGAAGCACGCCGATCCGGCGCTGGACCTGCTGAATTTCGACAAAAGCCATGGGTTATCCTTTGACGGCGCCCGCCATCAGCCCGCGCATGAAATAGCGCCCGGCGACGACATAGACGATCAGGGTGGGAAGCGCCGCGATCACTGCCGCAGCCATATCGACATTGTATTCCTTGACCCCCGTGGACGAGGCGACAAGGTTGTTCAGCGCCACCGTCATCGGCGCGTTGGCCCCGCTGGAAAAGCTGACGCCGAACAGGAAATCGTTCCAGATATTGGTGAACTGATAGATCACCGTGACGACGATGATCGGCGCGGATGACGGCAGCAGGATGCGCCAGAAGATCGTCAGGAACCCGGCCCCGTCCATCTGCGCGGAATGGATCAGCTCATCCGGGAAGGCATCGTAATAGTTGCGGAAAAACAGCGTGGTAAAGCCAAGCCCGTAGATGACATGGACCATCACCAGACCCGCCGTGCTGTTCGAGATGCCAAGCTGGCCCAGCACCCGCGCCATCGGGATCAGCACCGACTGGAACGGGATGAAACAGGCAAACAGCATCAACCCGAACACGATCCTGTGCCCCGGAAAACGCCATTTCGTCAGCACATAGCCGTTCAGCGCGCCAAGCGCGGTCGAAATCAGGACGGCAGGCACCACCATCTTGATCGAGTTCCAGAAATAGCCCTTGATCCCTTCGCAGGTGACGCCGATGCAGGCGGAACCCCATGCCCTGGCCCATGGCTCGATCGTCGGCTGCGCGGGCAGCGCCAGAATATTGCCGCCGCGGATTTCGTCCAGGGTCTTGAAGGATGTCGCCAGCATCACGAACAGCGGCACCAGATAGACGGCGGCAAAGATCAGCAGCAGGCCATAGATCACGATGCGGTTCATGCGCGTGGGCGCGGTGGCGGACAGGCTCATTTCCGGCCCTCGCGCAGTTCGGAATACAGATAGGGCACCATGATCGCCGCGATCCCCATCAGCATGATCATCGCCGAGGCCGAGCCGACCGCCATCTGGCTGCGCGTGAATGTATAGGAATACATGAAGGTTGACGGCAGTTCGGTCGCATTCCCCGGCCCGCCGCCGGTCAGGGCGATGACCAGATCATAGCTTTTGATCGCCATATGGGCCAGCACGATCACCGCCGACAGGAATGCCGGGCGCAGCAGCGGAATGACGATGCGGCGATAGATCGTCCAACTGGACGCGCCATCCACGGTCGCGGCGTTCAGCATTTCGCTGTCGATGCCGCGCAGACCGGCCAGAAACATCGCCATGACGAAACCCGACGCCTGCCAGATCCCGGCGATGGCCACCGTGTAGATCGCCATATCGGGGCGCACCAGCCAGTCGAATGTGAAACCTTCCCAGCCCCATTGCCGCATGGTGTTCTGAAACCCCATGCCGGGGTTCAGGAACCATTTCCACGCCGTCCCGGTCACGACAAAGGACAGCGCCATGGGGTAAAGATAGATCGGGCGCAAGAACCCCTCGATCCGGATTTTCTGGTCCAGCAGGATCGCCAGAAACAGGCCCAGGGCAATGCAGATGGTGATGTAAAGCGAGCCGAAAATCGCCAGATTCTTCAGCGCCATCCACCAGTTCGGCTGCGCGAACAGCCGGGCATAGGCATCAAGGCCGACCCAGTTATAGACCGGCAGGATGCGCGAATTCGTCATCGAAATCACGCCGGTCCAGACGATGAACCCATAGACGAAGACCAGCACCAGCGCGAATGACGGCGCCAGCACAAGGCGCGGCAGCCAGTCTTGCAGCCGTGATCTGGCCGAGGGGGAAGGGCTGGGCATCCAGGCTCCTGCGACGGGGTTGGGTCGGGCGCGCCCCGGTTGGTCAGGGCGCGCCGGTTGTCGCGCTTGCTGCGCCGTTACTGGGCCGTTACTGCGCGGCGGCAACCGCCTGCGGCAGGCGGGTCAGCGCCTCATCCGTGGTGATCTGGCCGTTCAGATGCTGGGTGACGACGTCGAACACCGCCTCTTTCACCGCCGAGGGCTGGCCGTGACCATGGGCCAGCGAACCGGCAAGGCCGCCGTTCCCGGCGGCTTCGGCCAGATCGGCCATGCCCTTCTTGCCGCAATCGTCGAATTCGGTGTCCGGCACATCAGTGCGCGCGGGGACCGAGCCCTTGACCTTGTTGAACGCGATCTGGAAGGCCGGATCCTCGACCGCCGAGGCCATTTTCAACTGCGCTGCCCGCGCATCGCCATCGCCCAGATCGAACATCACGAACTGGTCCGAGTTGAACAGGACCGAGCCTTGCGTGCCGGGGAAACGGATGCAGACGAAATCCTCGCCCGGTTTCAGATCGGCGCGCAGGAATTCACCCTTGGCCCAGTCACCCATTTCCTGAGCGCCCGCCTTGCCCTCGATCACCATCGCGGATGCAAGGTTCCAGTCGCGGCCGGGGAAACTGTCGTCGAAATAGGTGCGCAGTTTCGACATATCGTCGAAAACCTGCCGCATCATGTCACCGCCAAGCGCCTCGGGGTCGGCGTCCAGCACGGCTCTGACGGTAAAAATCCATGCCGCCGCGCGACAGGACCACGGCTTCCCACAGGGTGCCGTCCTGCCAGGGCTGGCCGCCATGGGCCAGAGGCACGATGCCCTGCTCCTTGAAATTGTCCAACATGGCGTAAAGTTCATCCATGTTTTCAGGGGCCTTGCCGCCGGCCTTGTCCAGCGCGGCCTTGTTGATCCACATCCAGTTGGTCGAATGGACATTCACCGGCGCGGCGATCCAGTGATCGTCGTATTTCGAAAATTCCTGCAGGGCGGCGGGGATCACATCGCCCCAATTCTGTTCCGTGGCCAGATCGTCCAGATTGCCCAGAACGCCCATTTCGGCCCAGTCACGGATATCGAAACCCAGCATCTGCACGGCGGTCGGCGGATCGCCCGCCGTGACGCGCGCCCGCAAGGCGGTCATCGCCTGCACGCCCGAGCCACCGGCGACGGGCATGTCCTGCCACGCCACGCCTTTCGCGGCCAGGTCCTCTTTCAGCACGTTCAGCGCCGCCGCCTCGCCCCCGGCGGTCCACCAGTGCAGGACCTCGACGCTTTCCTCGGCAAAAGCCGGCGCTGCGGCCATGGCGGAAACGGCCGCTCCGGCCAGCAAGAATCTACGCATATCGTTAGCCTCCCTTTGCCGGTTTCCCATCCGGCTGCATATTTATAACGATGCAAATCGCAAAGCTGTCAAGAAACTTCTGATCGCGCGCTTTCTGATTTTACCGTTGAAATTCACTGTTCTGAATGTATCAACTGGTCGAACGAGGTTGAGGAACCGGCGCCGACGTTGCGTTAAATCGTTGCATAAGCGCCGGAATGCGACGGATTGAGGAGGGCCCATGGCAAGGCAGGACAGGCCGACGCTGCGCAGCGTCGCGGCGCAGGCAGGGCTGGCTGTCACGACCGTGTCGCGCGCATTGGCGGACGATCCGCGCATTGCGGCCGAAACGCGCCGCCGCGTGCAGGACATCGCGCAACAGGTCGGCTATTCGCCGAACCGCGCGGCGCAGCGCCTGCGGACGGGGCGCACCAATGTCATCGCCTTTGTCCTGAACCCGCACGAGGAAATTCTGGGCTATGGATCATCCATGATCCGCGGCCTGACCGAGGCGCTGCGCGACACCCCCTATCATCTGGTCGTCATGCCCAACTACGCCGACCGCCCCGCGATCGAGCCGGTGGTGAATGTCCTGCGCAACCGTCTGGCGGACGGGCTGATCATCTCGCGGACGACGCCGGACGACCTGCGCATCCGCATGATGCTGGAACAGCGCATGCCCTTTATCTCGCATGGGCGGACGGAACTGGCGACGCCGCATCCCTTTGTGGATTATGACAATTTCGGCTTTGCCCACGCGGCGGCGACGCGGCTGATCGCCGGTGGCGCGCGGCAGCCCTGCCTGATCCCCGCACCCGAAGGCATGACCTTTGCCCAGCATCTGCGCATGGGCTTCCTGCGCGCCTGCGGCGAGGCCGGGGTGCAGGGCCGCGTGCTGCAGGGGATCTCGCTGGACGATGCCCCCGAACGCATCCACGCCCATATCGGCGCGCTGATTCGCGCCGGGGATCTGCCCGATGGTTTCGTCTGCCCGGGCGAGGTCAGCGCCATGGCCATCCACGCCGCCCACAGCGATGCCGGGCGCGCGGCGGATTGCCGGCTGGTGATGAAACACACCTCCTCTGTCGCCGGGCTGATCCGTCCCGGCTTTGACAGCATCTACGAGGATCTGGCCGAAGCGGGGCGGATCATGGGCCAGTTGCTGCTGCGCGCCATCGCGGGCGAGCCATCCGAATCCCTGACCTGGCTGCAAGCCGCCCCGCCGATCCGGCCGGGCAATCTGACGACGGAGAAAACCGCATGACCGCCAGCCCTTCCGCGCCGCCACTTCCGTCCGTGCCGACCGCTGGCGTATGGTGGGGCACCGATGCGCATCGCGCCTATCTGCTGGCCGATGCCACGCGGCAATTCGCGTTTTTCCGGCGCAGCCTTGACCCGGCGGGCGGCTTTCACGCGCAGGATTTCGACGGCAACCCGATCCCCGGCGCGCCGCGCGAATTGCATGCGACGACGCGCATGGTCCATTCCTTTGCGCTTGGCCATCTGGCGGGGCTGCCCGGCGCGGATGCGATGGTCGATCACGGCATGGCGGCGCTGTGGAATCTGCATCGCGACACCCGGCACGGCGGCTACCTCTGGTCCTTTGCCCCCGGCGGCGGTTTGGCGGATGGCGTGAAACTGGCCTATGGTCACGCATTTGTGTTGCTGGCGGGCGCCAGCGCCAGACAGGCGGGCCACCCCGACGCCGACCGCCTGATCGCCGATGTCTGCGAGGTGATCGAGCGCCGTTTCTGGGACCACGACCACGGCCGCATGTCCGAAGAATACGCCCGCGACTGGTCCGTGATTTCGGATTACCGGGGCATGAACGCCAATATGCACATGTCCGAGGCCCTGCTGGCCGCCGCCGAGGCCACCGGCGATGATAGTTTCGCGACCCGCGCGCGCGGCATCTTCGATTTCTTCATCGGCCAGATCGGTGCCGCGAACGATTGGCGCCTGCCCGAACATTACACCCGCGACTGGCAGGTCGATCCCGATTACGAAGGCAATCCGATGTTCCGCCCGCGCGGCGCGACTCCGGGCCATTCCTTTGAACTGTCACGGCTTTTGCTGCAGGCTTGGGATATGGGCGGCAGGCGGGATGCGACCCTGCCCGATTGGGCCGGGCGGCTCTATGACCGCGCGCTGGCCGATGGCTGGGACCGGGCGCGGGGCGGGATCATCTATACCACCGACCGCAACGGCCGCGTCCTGCGCGCCAGCCGTTATTGGTGGCCCGTGACCGAGGCGATCGGCGCCGCTGCGGCCATGATCAAGGCCGGGCAGGACCGCGCGGATGACTATCTGATGTTCTGGCAAGCCGCCGAACACCTGTTCATCGACCGCGAAAAAGGCGGCTGGATTCCCGAAATCGACGCCGAAAACCGCCCCGACAACCGGCAATTTTCCGGCAAGCCCGACATTTACCATTCAATTCAGGCGAGTATTTACCCCCTGCTGCCCGGCCTGTCGGATCACGCCGGGCAGCTTCGCGCCAGGGCGGCGGATCTGCGCTGACCCTGCGATACTTGACATGCGAAGCCTTTACGGGGTCATGTTCGCACCCCATCTTTTGCCGTCGGCAAAGATGTGCCTGCAACCCTTAAGCGAGGAACGCCAATGAAGCTCAGCGCGCGCAACGTCCTGGAAGGGACGATTACCGAGATCGTGACCGGGGCCGTCACCAGCCATGTCCGCCTTGATATCGCGGGAACCACCGTCACCGCCTCGATCACCAACGAAGCCGTGGCCGAACTGGGCCTGAAGGTCGGCGGCAAGGCCGCAGCGGTCATCAAAGCGTCGGATGTGATGATCGGCGTCGAAGACTGATCGGCCGCCACACCAGCGAACCGGGGGGTTGCCGTCAGGTGATCTGCCCGATTTTGCTGCCCCACCCTGCTGCACGACCAGCGAAACGGGGCCTTCGTGATCATGCCCTCGGACGGAAGTCCGTCCGCCATCGGCCCACCCCGGAAAAGCGACCGATCAGCGCGACACGAAAGCCCCGGCCACAACCGTAACACTCATTATCAACGGAAAAACAGCTAATGCACATCAACACCCTTCGCAAGCAGAAGGTCGAAAATGCCACGTCGCGACAGATCTGATCGCGAGGAAGAAATCGAGACGGCGGCCTATCAGCTTCTGGAACAGCGCGGCTTCGCCGGGACCGGGATGCAGGCCATTGCATTGGCCGCCCGCGCCTCGAACGAAACGCTGTATCGCTGGTATGGTGACAAGATCGGACTGTTTCGCGCTTTGATCTCGCGCAATGCAGAGATCGTTGCGGCAGAAATTCGCGTGGCCCGGCAAAAGGGCGATCACGGGCTCGACGCTCTGGATCGCGCCGGGTCGGTGCTTCTGGCCATGTTGCTGGGCAACCGCGCCATCGCGCTGAACCGCGCCGCCGCCGCCGATCCGACCGGCAAGTTGGGGCGGACCCTGTGCGAAAGCGACCGCAATGTCGTCACCCCCCTGATCGGCCAGTTGATGGCCGAAGCGATGCAGCTTGGCCAGATCGCAGGCCGCCCCTGCGACAGCGCCGTCACCCCTCAGGATCTGGCCGAACTCTGGCTGACCCTGCTGATCGGCGACCTGCGGATCCGCTGCGTCACGGGCGACATTCCGGCCCTGCCCGACGACGAGGTCCGCACGCGCAGCCGGCTGGCCCGCGAAAGGCTGCTGCGCGTCTATCCCAGCCACTGAACGCCCCTGACACTGAACGCCCAGGGCGCTGAAGGCCCCCGGCGCTGAACGCCGTGTCCGATCGACGACCGGGCACGGCACTACCCCGTGGGTTCCCCCCAAGGCGGCAAGACGCATGAAAACGGCCAAGGTTCAGTTTTGCCCCGCTTTCAAACAGGGCGGGCCGATTTTCACATCACGCCGTTCAATTCACCCAAGAATAATTCCATTATTTAATCCATGGGTTGATTTCACTTTAATTGCCGAAACTTCAGGTAGAAAATCTGATCCGATATTACGAATTATTTGACGGGACCTTCCCTTTTCCGGCAGAGTAAATATGCAATACAGGCGGCATCCCGGTTTGCGGGACAGTCTTTGGATCGAGGCGACTCACCCAAAGCCGTGACTATTTGTTTTCTCATTTCTTCGCCATTTGCAAAACCCATTTCCGGATCAATTCGATGCCTCAGGAAAACTCCGACGGCCTGGAGACCGTCGATACCGTCGCAAAAATGATTATCGTCGCCCATCAGGACGACGACACCCTTTTCATGCACCGCGACCTGCGCAACCAGTTGGACAGCGGCGGGGCGATGACCACGGTTTTCGTCACGGCGGGCGATGCCGGGCTGGATGAAACCTATTGGCTCGGGCGCGAGGCGGGCGCGCGCGCCGCCTATTCGGAAATGACCGGCGCAGAGACCTGGGTCAATGAAACCGTGTCGCTGGAGATCGTCGGGCAAAGCTATCAGATCGCCTCCTCCTGGCTGGTCGACCGACCCGAGGTGCGGCTGTATTTCCTGCGCCTGCCCGATGGTCCGGGCGGTCGCGGCACGGCCGCGCAGGGTTTCCAGAGCCTTGAAAAGCTGTGGATGGACGATATCGCGACGGTTTCCAGCGTCGATGGCGCGGCGATGATGACGCGCGTCGACGTTCTGAACGTCCTGCTGGCGCTGATGCTGGAACATCAGCCGGGCACCCTGATGATCCCCGACGTGTTCAGCCGCTATGCCGCGGGCGAACATTCCGACCACCGCCACACCGCCCGCTTTGCCATGCTGGCCCATCAGCTTTACGATACCGATCATGAAATCGAGGCTTTCGTCGGTTATTCGACCCGCATGTTGCCCGCCAATGTCAGCGGCGCGGAATTGGAACGGGCGGTCGATGTCTTCAGCCGATATGCGCTGCACGACAACCTCACGGTGACCGGATACAACCAGGACGGAACGCCGGCCATCCTTGGGAATTACCTGCAATACCTGCAGCGCCAGTATTCCGTCGATGATTTGACCAGCTACTGGCTGAACGGCATGGCCGAAAATGCCGGAAACTGGCGCGTCGGCACGCATGTCAGGTTGTTTGCCGATGTGGATGGCGATGGCCGCGCCGATGCCGTGGGCTTTGGCACCGCCAATGTGCAGGTCGCCGGAAACAACAGCATCGGTTTTAACGAGGCGCGTAACTGGTCGGCCGAATTCACCCAACGCGCGGGCTGGAACGTCAACCGCCACGAAAGGCTGCTGGCCGATGTGAATGGCGATGGCCGCGCCGATATCGTCGGCTTTGGCGATCAGGGCGTCATGGTCGCCCTGTCGAACGGCGGGGGGTTTGACGCGGCGACCCTTTGGGTGGCCGATTACGGGCGGCTGGCCGGAAACTGGCGCGTCCATACGCATGAGCGCCTGATGGGCGATGTGAACGGCGACGGTCTGGCCGATGTCGTGGGCTTTGGCGCGGCGGGTGTCCGGGTGTCGCTGTCCACCGGCACCGAAATGACGCGCAGCACGCTTTGGACGACCGAAACGCTTTTCGCCGCGCGCAACATTGATCCCACGCGGCACGAACGGGCGGTGGCGGATGTGAATGGCGACGGTCTGGCCGATGCCGTGCTGTTCGCCGATCATGGGGTGATGGTCGCCCTGTCGAATGGCTCGGGTTTTGACGCCGCCCGGTTGTGGATCGCGAATTTTGCCCAGGAGGCGGGAAACTGGCGGGTCGGCACGCATGAACGCTTTCTGGCCGATGTGAATGGCGATGGTCGCGCCGATGTCGTGGGCTTTGGCCATGCGGGCGTGCTGGTCGCCCTGTCGACTGGCGATGGCTTTGGTCAGGTGCGGCGCTGGACGACCGAAGACGATTTTCGCGTGGCGAACTGGGACAGCACCCGCCATGTCCGCGAGGTCGCCGATATGAATGGCGACGGCATGGCCGATCTGGTCTGGATCGACGACCATGGCATCCGGGTTTCGCTGTCCACCGGCAGCAGCTTTGTCACGCCCGCTTACAACGAACTGATCAGCGACGCCTTTCTGTTCTGAAGCCCGGATCCCGTCGCGCATCGAGGCTTGTTGTGATGGCCGCCCCGGCCGTGCTATCCGTCGCCGGATCAATGGAGGCGGGTGTGATCCTGTGCGAATTCGGGCCGGATGATCGGCCCGTCCTGTTCCGAAAGCCGGTGGAAATCGTGCTTGCCCATCACGCGCAAGAGGTGCTGCCCGCCCTGCAGCGCCTGGAAAACGCGCGTCGATCCGGTCGCTGGATCGCCGGCTGGCTGTCCTATGAGGCGGGCTATGCGCTGGAACAGCGGCTGCTGGACCAGATGCCGCCCGACCGCGACGGGCCGCTGCTGGCGATGGGCATCTATGACGCGCCCGACGCGGCCGACGAACTGGCCCTGCCCGATGAACAGGTCACGCTGGCGCCGCTGCACCCGCTTGTGTCCGAAACGGGCTATCGCGCCGCCTTCGACCGGGTGCGCGACTATATTGCGGCGGGCGATTGCTATCAGATCAACCTGACCATCCCGCTGGCCACCCGGCTGGAACAGGGCAGCGCGCTTGGCCTGTATGCCGCGCTGCGCCGGCACCAGCCGGTCGGTTTCGGCGCTTATGCCGATCTGGGCGGGCCGGTCGTCGTGTCGCGTTCGCCCGAACTGTTCGTGCGGCTGGATGCGCAGGGCCGGATCGAGGCGCGCCCGATGAAGGGCACCGCCCCGCGCGACCCCGACCCCGCCCGCGACCGCGCGCTGGCCGAGGCACTGGCCGCATCCGAAAAGAACCGCGCCGAAAACCTGATGATCGTCGATCTGCTGCGCAATGATATCGGGCGGATTTCGCGGATCGGCTCGGTCCGGGTGCCGGAACTGTTCGCCATCGACAGCTTTGCCACCGTCCATCAGATGAGTTCGCGCGTGACCGGCCAGCTTGCCGCCCCCGCCGATCTGCCGGGGCTGATGCAGGCGCTGTTTCCCTGCGGCTCGATCACCGGGGCGCCCAAGATCCGCGCCATGCAGATCATCCGCGAGGTCGAGCCCCATCCCCGCGGCGTCTATTGCGGCACGCTTGGCTGGATGGCCCCCGATGGCGCGGCGGCTTTTTCGGTGACGATCCGCACCCTGTCGGTCTGGCCCGACGGGCGGATCACGATGAATGTGGGGGGCGGCGTCGTGCAGGATCTCGACCCCGGCGGCGAATGGGAGGAAGCCCTATGGAAAGCGCGCTTCGTGCAGGATCTGACGCGCCCTGCCTGATGCTGATCGAAACCGCGCTGTGGGACGGGACCGCCTGCCCGCGCCTTGACGGTCATTTGTCGCGGCTGTCGGCCAGCGCCGCCGCGCTTGGCTGGCCGCTGGACATGGCCGCCGCCCGCGCCGCCCTGACCGGCACCCCCGGCACCCCCGCCCGGCTGCGCCTGACGCTGGCGCGCAGCGGCCGGATCGAGGTGACCCATGCCGCGCTGCCGCCCGCCGCGACCGAATGGCGGCTTGGGCTGGCCCCTGCGCGGCTGCGTTCGGACGACCCTCGGCTGCGGCTGAAGACCACGCGCCGCGAAATCTACGATGCCGCCCGCGCCGCCATGCCCCCCGACCGGGACGAGATGATCTTGCTGAACGAGCGCAACGAAGTCTGCGACGGCACCATCTCGACCATCTTCTTTGATCGGGGTCAGGGGCTATGCACGCCGCCGCTGTCCTCGGGGCTGCTGGCGGGGGTGCTGCGCGCCGCCGTGCTGGCGGACGGGACCTGCCGCGAACAGGTGCTGCTGGCCCGGGACCTGCCCCATGTGCGGCTTTGGGCGGGCAATGCACTGCGCGGCATGATCCCGGCGAAATGGCTGGGCTGAGGCTTTTTTCCGGATGCCGTCAGCAATCCGTTAACATTCGCGTGTCATCGTCCAAAAGTCGGATGACTGACCCAACGGACTGATTGATTTTCGGGCAGTTCGGGGATGTATTCGGTCAAAATGCCACGGCAGCCGGGGACAAGGGGCGACTGACGGTCATGATTTACCACAATACGCGCTTTTCGGCCCTGGTCGGCGCGCTGGCGGGGCTGGTTTTCTTCGCGATCATCTGGGCAATGGGCTGGCGCTGGTCGGCGGTCGGGGTCGTGATCTTTGGCTTTCTGTCGGCGGTCGGCATCCACGATATCCTGCAGCCGAAACGCGCGATCCTGCGCAACTATCCGATCCTTGGGCATCTGCGTTTCATGCTGGAAAAGATCCGCCCCGAAATCCGGCAATATTTTCTGGAAAGCGACAGCGAAGAACTGCCCTTTTCCCGCGAAGCCCGCAGCCTTGTCTATCAGCGCGCCAAGGGGGTCGAGGACAAGAAACCCTTCGGCACCTCGGAAAGGGTTTATGAATCGGGCTATGCTTGGGTCACGCATTCGGTGTCGCCCAAGGTCATTTCCGATACCGATTTCCGCGTGATGATCGGCGGGCCGGATTGCCGGCAACCCTATAATGCCTCGATCTACAATATCTCGGCGATGAGCTTCGGGGCGCTGTCCAGCAATGCGATTCTGGCGCTGAACCACGGCGCGAAACTGGGCGGATTCGCCCATGACACGGGCGAAGGCGGGATCAGCCGTTACCACCGCGAACATGGCGGCGATCTGATCTATCAGGTCGCCTCGGGCTATTTCGGCTGCCGCGCCGCCGATGGCAGTTTCGATCCGGAAAAATTCCGCGCGCAGGCCGCCAATCCCCAGGTCAAGATGATCGAAATCAAGCTGAGCCAGGGCGCCAAGCCCGGCCATGGCGGCATGCTGCCCGCCGCCAAGATCAGCCCCGAAATCGCCGAAGCGCGCGGCATTCCCATGGGGCAGGACTGCGTTTCACCGCCTGCGCACAGTTCCTTTTCCACGCCGATCGAACTGATGGATTTCATCGCCCGGCTGCGCGATCTGTCCGATGGCAAGCCCATCGGCTTCAAGCTGTGCATCGGGCACCGCCGCGAATTCATGTGCATGGTCAAGGCGATGCTGGCGACCGGGATCACACCGGATTTCATCGTCGTCGATGGCAAGGAAGGCGGCACCGGCTCGGCCCCGATGGAGTTCACGAACCGCGTCGGCATGCCCATGCTGGAAGGGCTGGCATTCGTCCACAACACCCTGCGCGGCGCCGGTCTGCGCGACCGCATCCGCATCGGCGCGGCGGGCAAGATCATCAGCGCATTCGACATCGCCCGCGCCTTTGCGCTTGGCGCGGATTGGTGCAATTCGGCGCGCGGATTCATGTTCGCCATCGGCTGCATCCAATCGCAATCCTGCCACACGAATGAATGTCCGGTCGGCATCGCGACGCAGGACAAGCTGCGCCAGCGCGCGCTGGATGTCGGCGACAAGGCGCAGCGGGTCGCGCGGTTTCACCGCAACACCCTGCATGCGCTGGCCGAAATCGCGGGCGCCGCAGGGCTGACCGCCCCGCGCGATTTCCTGCCCTATCACTTCATGTTCCGTCAGGCCGATGGCGCATTCGAAGACGGCAACGAAATCTTCCCCTATCTGCCCGAAGGCTTTCTGGTTTCGGGCGAAGATGTGCCCGAACTGAAAAGCTGGCACAAAAGATGGGGTCGCGCGTCGGAACACACCTTTGCCCCCGAAATCATCCCGCAGGGCCGCTTTGGCGGATAGGCGCGCAGGACCCTGACCTTGGCCGTGTTGGGCACGAAAACATCCTGCCCACCCCCGCCGGGACCCATCAGCCCCGCGACCCATCAGCTTCGGGCGCGCATCCCGACCCCGCCGCCCTGCAGACGGCGCAGGGACAGGTCAAGCCGCGCCTCGGCCTCGCGGATTTCGCGGCTGGCCTTGCGGATAAAGGAAATATGCTCGCGTGCCGCCGCTTCGGCCTGGGCGGAATCGCGGGCCAGAATGGCATTGGCGATGGCGCGGTGCTGCTGGCGCAGCAGGTCGCGGATCGCGGGAATGGCGAACAGGCGGCTGCGGTTCTGCGACACATCGGCGCGCAGCACACCGGCCAGCGCCTGCATGATCTGCAACAGCGTCAGGTTGTGGCTGGCCTCATAGATCAGCAGATGCAGTTCGGCATCGGCTGCGGCCTCTTCGGCGGGGTCGTTCCTGTCATGGGCGCGGTCCATGCGCTCCAGACAGGCGGTCAGTTCGTCGCGTTCGATATCGGTGGCGCGGCTGGCGGCCAGACCAGCGGCCGCGGCTTCGGCGATGGCGCGGAACTCCAGATAGTCGTCGGCGCCCTCGGCATGGCGGGCCAGCATGGCGATCAGCGGATCGGTGATTGCGGCCGTGCCGATCCGGGCGACCCGGCTGCCACGCCCGTTGGATGCGGTGATCAGGCCCCGTTCCTCCAGGATTTTCAGCCCGTCGCGCAGGGTCGAACGCGAGACGTTCAGCCTTTCCGCCAGTTCCCGTTCCGGCAGCAGGCGTTCATCGGGGCGCAGCGATCCTTCCAGAATACGCGCCTCGATATGCTGGGCGACGGCTTCGGCCGCAGGTTCGGATTTCACGGTCACACTGCTCATCGGTGCTGTATCCTGTCTGTCAAGAATCCGCGTCTCCCCCATTATTGAATAGCGGGAAAGCGGGCAGGCATGCAATGAAAATACCGGTTGACATATTTGGACTGAAAATAATACCAACAAGCCACGCCATGCGGGCCGCGACCCGCAACAGCCAGGGGGGAAGACATGTCCGGCATCGCCATGCCTGCGCCAGATCCGCGCATTCTGGAACGCGCGCCCGCCATCATTGCCGCCCTGCGCGATGTGCTGCCGGTCGATGCGGTGATTTCCGACCCCGAGGAAACCCGCGCCTATGAATGCGACGCGCTGACCGCCTATCGCTGCCCCCCGCTGGCCGTCGTCCTGCCCCGCACCACGGCCGAGGTCGCCGCCGCCATGCGCGTCTGCCACCAGATGCGCGTGCCGGTCGTGCCGCGCGGCGCCGGAACCTCGCTGGCCGGGGGCGCTGCCCACGGCAGAACAGCGTCATCATCGGCACCATGCGCCTGCGCGAGGTGCTGGAAATCGACACCGACAACCGTTTCATCCGCGTCCAGACCGGCGTCACCAACCTGTCGGTCAGCGCCGAACTGGAACCCCACGGCTTTTTCTACGCCCCCGACCCTCCAGCCAGCTGGCCTGCACCATCGCGGGCAATATCGCGATGAATTCCGGCGGGGCGCATTGCCTGAAATACGGCGTCACCACCAACAACCTGATGGGCGCCCGCGTCGTCCTGACCACGGGCGAGATCGTCGAACTGGGCGGGCCAGAGGCCGGACCGATGGGTCTGGACCTGCTGGGCCTCCTGTGCGGCTCCGAGGGCCAGCTTGGCATCGTGACCGAGGCGACCCTGCGCATCCTGCCCCGCCCCGAAGGCGCGCGCCCCGTACTGATCGGTTTCGACAGCGCCGAAACCGCCGGCGAATGCGTGGCCCGGATCATCCGTTCGGGCGTGCTGCCCGTCGCCATCGAATATATGGACGATGTCTGCCTGCGCGCGGTCGAAGCCTTTGCCCGCGCCGGTTACCCCGATTGCGCCGCCGTCCTGATCGTCGAGGTCGAAGGCGCGCCCGACG
Organism: Paracoccus sp. DMF-8; assembly: GCF_029309835.1. GTDB lineage: Bacteria > Pseudomonadota > Alphaproteobacteria > Rhodobacterales > Rhodobacteraceae > Paracoccus. Next base: position 140,996 of record NZ_JARJHL010000003.1, read on the forward strand.
AAATCGCCTGGCAGATCGCCCGTATCCGCGAGATCGCCGATGCCCTGAACCCCGTCGAATTCCGCGAAAGCCGCAATGCCGATGAGGCGATGGCGATCTGGAAGGGCCGCAAATCCGCCTTTGGCGCGATGGGGCGGATCGGCGATTACATCTGTCTGGACGGCACGGTTCCGGTCAGCAAGCTGCCCTATACCCTGAAAATGATCGGTGAATTGTCGCGCCAGCACGGGTTGGATGTCGCGAATGTCTTTCACGCGGGCGACGGCAACATGCACCCCCTGATCCTGTTCAACGCCAATCAGCCCGGCGATCTGGCGCGGGCCGAGGCCTTCGGCAACGACATCCTGCGCCTGTGCGTTCAGGTCGGCGGCTGCCTGACCGGCGAACATGGCGTCGGCATCGAAAAGCGCGACCTGATGGTCGATCAATATGCCCCGGATGATCTGTCGATCCAGATGGAAATCAAGGATCTGTTCGACCCGCGCTGGCTGTTGAACCCGGCCAAGGTCTTTCCGCTGCAATCCAGCCAGCCTCACCGCGACAAGGCCGCAGCCGCATGACCCCTGCCAATGAAACCGAACTGGCCGAACTGATCGCCGGCCGCAACGGCGCCCCCTGCGTATCAAGGGGGGCGGCACCCGCGTTGCGTCGGACCACCTGCCCGGCGATGTGCTGGATCTGTCGGCGCTGTCAGGCGTCATCGCCTATGAACCGGGCGAAATGACCCTGATCGCCCGCCCCGGCACGCCGCTGGACCAGATCACCCCCATGCTGGCCGCCGAAGGTCAGGCGCTGGCCTTTGAGCCCGCCGATATGCGCGCGGTTCTGGGCCGCAATGGCCAGCCCACGATCGGCGGGGTGGTGGCTGCGAATGCCTCGGGTCCCCGGCGCTTGCTGGCTGGGGCCTGTCGCGACCATCTGCTGGGCGTGCATTTCGTCGATGGCCGGGGCCGCGTGCTGAAAAACGGCGGGCGGGTGATGAAGAACGTCACCGGGCTGGATCTAAGCAAGCTGATGGCGGGGTCGCATGGCACGCTTGGCGTGCTGACGCAGGTGGTGCTGAAAACCCTGCCCCATCTGCCGGAACGCGCGACTCTGGCCTTTCACGAACTGACCGCCGCGCAGGCCGTCGCGCTGTTTTCCAAGGCGCTTGCGACCCCGTTCGAGGTGTCGGGCGCGGCATGGCGCAACGGCACGGCATGGCTGCGGATCGAAGGGCTTGGCCCGCAGTTGGCCTATCGCCAAAGCCGTCTGCAACAGCTTTTCAGCCCGGCCGAGGCCGAGGTTCTGGACGCCCCCGCGACCACCGCCCTGTGGCGCGATCTGCGCGATCTGAGCCATTTCTGCGGGTCGGACGTGCCGCTTTGGCGCGTGCTGGTCAAGCCGACCGATGCGCCCGCGATCCTTGCGGCGATGACTGCGCTTGGTGGCGATGCCTCGATGGATTGGGGGGGCGGGCTGATCTGGTATGCGGGTCCCGGCACGCCCGCGCAGGTCCGCGCCATCGCGCGCCATGCCACGCTGATCCGGCGCGGCGGGCTGCACGGCCCCGCCTTTCCGCCCGAAGCCCCCGCCGTCGCCGCGATCGCGGCCGGATTGCGGCGCACCTTCGACCCCGCCGGGATCCTGAATCCCGGCCTGATGGACGCCCCAAAGGACGCTTAGGATGCAGACGAATTTCACCGCCGACCAGCTTGCCGATCCGGGCACCGCGCGCGCCAATGATATCCTGCGATCCTGCGTCCATTGCGGTTTCTGCACCGCGACCTGCCCGACCTACAAGGTTCTGGGCGACGAATTGGACAGCCCGCGCGGGCGGATCTATCTGATCAAGGACATGCTGGAAAACGACAAGGTGCCGGATGCGAAAACCGTCCAGCACATCGACCGCTGCCTGTCCTGCCTGTCCTGCATGACGACCTGCCCATCGGGCGTGCATTACATGCATCTGGTTGATCACGCGCGGGAATATATCGAACAACGCTATCGCCGCCCGTTTTCCGACCGGGCGCTGCGCTGGCTGCTGGCGCGGATCCTGCCCTATCCGGGGCGGTTCCGGCTGGCGCTGCGCGGGGCGAAACTGGCGCGGCCCTTTGCCCGCTTCATGCCCGATCCCCGGCTGAAGGCGATGCTGGACATGGCCCCGTCCCAGATCCCGCCGCGCAGCCCGCATGACGCGCCGCAGGTGCTGGCCGCGCAGGGTCCGCGCCGCAAGCGCGTCGCGCTGCTGATCGGCTGCGCGCAGCGGGCGCTGAACACCGATATCAACGACGCGACCATCCGCCTGCTGCGCCGTCACGGCTGCGAGGTGGTGATCCCGCGCGGTGTGGGCTGCTGCGGCGCGCTGACCCATCACATGGGCAAGACCGACGAAAGCCACGCCATGGCCGCCGCGAATATCCGCGCGCTCACGGCGGAAATCTCGGGTCAGGGGCTGGATGCGGTGGTCATCAACACCTCGGGCTGCGGCACGACGGTCAAGGATTACGGCCATATGTTCCGCAACGATCCGCTGGCCGCCGATGCGGCGCGGGTCGCCGGGCTGGCGCGCGACATCACCGAACTGATGTCGGAACTGGGACTGGCGCCGAAACGCGATCTGCCGCCCCTGCGCGTCGGCTATCACGCCGCCTGTTCGCTGCAACACGGCCAGCAGATCAAGGCCACGCCCAAGGAATTGCTGGCCGCCGCCGGTTTCACCGTGCTGGAACCCAGGGACAGCCATATCTGCTGCGGTTCCGCCGGGACCTACAACCTGATGCAGCCCGAGATTTCGGCACAGCTCAAATCGCGCAAGGTCGCGACGCTGGAGGCCCTGACCCCCGACGTCATCAGCGCCGGAAACATCGGCTGCATGATGCAGATCGGATCGGCCATCGGCGTGCCGGTTGTCCACACGGCCGAACTGCTGGACTGGGCAACCGGCGGCCCGCAACCGCGCGCCATGCAAGGCAGCCATGCCCCCGCGCCCGCCGTGCCGGTCGCGGCGGAATAGCCCCGTTTCGCGCGCCTGACAGGGCGCGGTGGCACGGTGGATTTCGGGGCAACCCCGCCCCCGGACAGCGGCCCGCTGCGGCCGCCATCTGGTGTTTTCGCGCCGCGCCATGGATCATGCAACCGCCTGCAATCACAATGATAAATCTCGACGCCCCAGCCATGGACTCACCCCCAAAACTGCCGATTCATCTGATATATTTGTTGCGTTTTAGTCATAGATCTGATTGCCTGTCGCCACTGAGAGGGAGGAAACGACATGACAGATCTGACGACAGGCTCTGTGGGGGTGGCACCCCCCGGCCCATCTGCCGCAAGACCATCATCAGCCACCACACATGCCGACACCGCATCCGATGCGATGATCGCCGCGCGTCTGGATCGCCTGCCGATGACGGGATATCAGCGGCTGATCTTTGGCATCATCGCCACGGCCTGGTTTTTCGATCTGATCGACCTGGGATCGCTGACATTCCTGCTGGGCTCGATCCGCGAGGAATTCGGCCTGACCACCGCACAGGCCGGGCTTTTGTCCAGCATGAGCTTTATCGGCATGTTTCTGGGCGCGGCGATTGCCGGCATGGCCGCTGACCGTTTCGGACGGAAAATGGTCTTTCAGGTCAGCATGGTCTTCTGGGGGCTGGGCAGCCTGTGGTGCGCGTATGCGCCCGACGCGCAAACCCTGGGCTATGCGCGGCTTTTGCTGGGCTTTGGCATGGGTATGGAATTCCCCGTGGCGCTGGCCATCGTGTCCGAATTCCTGCCATCGGTGAAACGCGGCCGCTATCTGGCCATTCTGGAAGGCTTTTGGCCCATCGGGTTCATTGCGGCGGGTCTGCTCAGCCTGTTTTTCCTGACGCATTTCGACTGGCGCACGATGTTCCTGTTTCAGGCGTTCCCGGCGGCCTTCCTGCTGGTCGTGCGGATCTTTGTCCCCGAATCGCCGCGCTGGCTGGCCGACCGCGGCCGCACCGCCGAGGCGGAAAAGGTCATGACCAAGATCGAGGGCCATGTCCAGAAACGCCTGCCCGCAGGCAGCGTCCTGCCCGCCCCCCAGCCCGTCGAAACCCGCGCCAAGACCGAACGCCGCTTTTCCTTTATCGAACTGTGGTCAAACGGTTATGCCAGCCGCACCATGATGATCTGGACGGTCTGGTTCTTTGCCCTGCTGGGTTTTTACGGCCTGACCACATGGCTTAGCGCGCTGCTGCAAGAGGCCGGGCACAGCGTCACGAAATCGGTGACCTATACGATCACCATCTCGCTTGCCGGGGTGCCGGGGTTCATTGCCGCCGCGATCTTGCTGGACAAATGGGGCCGCAAGCCGACCGCGATGATGATGCTGATCGGTTCGGCCTGCGCCGCCTATTTCTACGGCAATGCCGCGAATACGACGCAGCTGATCGGCTTTGGTCCTGGTGATGCAGTTCTTCCTGTTCGGCATGTGGTCGGTGCTTTACGCCTACACGCCCGAACTTTACCCGACGCGGTCGCGCGCCACGGGTGCGGGCTGCGCCTCGGCCGTGGGTCGGGTCGGATCGCTGCTTGGGCCCTATATCATCGGGATCGTGCTGCCCGCATTGGGCGCCAGCGGGGTCTTTGCGCTAGGCGCGGGGTCCTTCATCATCGCGGCGCTGGCCATCGGCATCTTCGGGATCGAGACGAAAGGCAAATCGCTGGAAGCGATCTCGCACTGATGTCGCATCAAAATACGGCCGCCGGATATCCCGGCGGCCGTTTTCGTGCTTCAATAGCCTGACACAAGGGAAAGATTCATGGAGATGAGGCCACGGCTGATCGTCATCGGGGGCGGCTATGTCGGCAGCGCGGTTGCGCGGCGCCTTGATGGTGATCTTGATGTGACCCTGATCGAGCCGAAACAGGCCTTCGTCCACACGCCCGCGATGATCCGCGCCCTTGTCCAGCCCGGTCTGAGCGAACAGGCGCTGCTGCCCTATGATCCGCTGCTGCGCCGGGGCCGGGTGATTCGCGACCGGGTGACCGGTATCGGGTCGGGCGGCATCGGGTCGGGTGGCGGCGGTTCTGGTGGGGCGGCGGATCACGTCACGCTGGCCTCGGGCGGCAGGGTGCAGGGCGACCTGATCCTGATCGCGACCGGATCGGGCCATGCCGGTTTCCTGAAACCCCTGGGCGATTCCATCGCCGATTTTCGCTCCCTGCAATCGGACACCGCAAGACGCATCGCCGGCGCCCGCCATATCGCCATCGTCGGGGCCGGGCCGGTGGGCATCGAACTGGCCGGGGAAATCGCCCATGCCTGCCCCGACAAGGCGGTGACGCTGCTGTCGGCGCATCCGACGCTGATGCCCGAATTTCCCGCAGGGCTGGGCCGGATGCTGGCGGCCAAGCTGGCCGCGCTTGGCGTGACCCTGCGCCACGGCCGGGCCTGTCTGGATGAACGCGACCATCCGTCCGATGGCCCGCTGCTGCTGACGGATGGTCAGGCCATCGACGCCGATCTGATCCTGCCCGCGACGAGGGCGCGCGGTCATTGCGCGCTGCTGGAGGGTCTGCCGGGGTGCGCCTGCTGCCGGGGGCCGCGTTGCGACCGACGCCTGGCTGCGGCCTTCGGCCCATCCGCGCCTGTTCGTCGGGGGCGATATCGCCGCGACCGGCGATGCCATGACCATCGTCGCGACCATGCGCCAGATCCCCTATCTGGCGAAAACCCTGCGCTATGTCGCGAATGGCGAGGATTTGCACCATCACCGCCCCTATCGCCCGTGGCGCGAGGTCTGGGGCAACGCGCCGATCCTGCTGCCGCTCGGGCCACGCCGGGGGGCGTCCTCGCTGCCCTTGCCGGGTGCGCTGGCGCCTTTCGGGATCATGGGCGATCTGTTCACCCGCCAGATGAAGGGGCGCGACCTGTTCGTGCCAAGGCAGCGCAAGGGGATGGGGCTGGCCTGAGCCGCCCGCTCAGACCGTCGCGCGGGTGAATTCGACGATGTAATCCATCAGCGCATCCGACGCGGTCGCCGCGCCATCGGCATCGCCCCGGGCAATCGCGCGGGCGACATCGGCATGCAGGCGGGCGCAGCGTTCCAGATCCAGCACCTCGCGGTAATGCTGGAACCAGAAGCGGCGCGACAGGCCCTGAATACGCCGCATCGCGCGTTCGGCGAATTCGTTGCGGCCGGCCTGAACCAGCGCCCGGTTGAATTGCAGGTCCAGCCGCATGAAACCCGCATCGTCGCGGTTGTCCGCCACCGCCGCCAGATCATCGGCCAGCGCACGAAAGCCGTCGCGTTCATCGGCGGTCGCGCGCTGCGCGGCCTTGCGCGCGCACAGCCGTTCGACCTCGCGGCGCAATTCCAGCAGCAAAAGCTGGCGCGACAGGTTGATTTCCGACACCAGCACGCCCCGGCGCGGTAGGACATTGACCAGCCCCTCGCTGGCCAGCCGCTGCAATGCCTCGCGCACCGGGGTGCGGCCGATGCCCAGATCCTCGGCCAGTTGCGCCTCGGACAGGACCTGCCCCGGTTCCAGCCGCAGGGTGACGATCATTTCCTCAAGCTGCTGATAGGCGCGGTCGGTCAGCGTGTCGCTGTCCTTGGGGCGCTTGTGGGTCTGTGGTGCGGTAATGCCGGTGGAATCGCTGACGCTCATGACGATAATGGCCCCTTGAAACGAATTGCGTGACAGCCTGTCCGCGCCCTGCCCGGCGTTCAAGGTGGGGGCAACAGATATATCGCCCGCATGTTACGTCAGCATATCGGGAAACGGAAGGTGCAGGGGCAGGTGCCCTATCCGCATTCGGGCAGAAATCCGGCCAGTTCGCGGGCGAATGCCGCAGGGTCATGCGCCATCGGGACATGGCCGCATCCGGGCCAAAGGCGCAGTTTCGCGCCGGGAATGGCGTCCCGCATGATCCGGGCATGAGCCACCGGACATTCCGGGTCATCCGCGCCATGCAGGATCAGCGTGGGCAGCGCGATCCGGGGCAGGACGTCGCGATAATCCGCAGCCCGCGCCGCCAGCCACGACCCCGCCACCGCGATATTCGTCGCGGTTTCAGTCAGTTGCAGACGCTTGGCGCGGTCGGCGGCATTCCGGGCCAAGGCCGCGACCGTGTCGCCCTGAAACCAGACGGCATCCTGCCCGCCGGTCGCGGCAAGACAGGGCGAACCGCTGACCAGCACCAGCCCGGCCAGATCCTGCACCCCCGTGCCGCGCAGATATTCCAGCGCGATCAGGCAACCCATGCTCCACCCCACCAGCACCGCAGGGCCGGGCAGCGCCGCCAGAACCGCGCGCAGATCGCCCGCGAAATCCGCCAGCGCATATTGCCCGGCGTCGTCCGGCGAATAGGATCCCGCCCGCCCGCGCAGATGCGGCGCGACGACCAGCCGGTCCCGCGACAGATCCGCCAGCAGGGGTTTCCAGACCAGGGCCGTGCCCTGAATGCCATGCAGCAGCACAAGGCTGGGCCGCCCCGTATGCGTGCCCGCCACCAGACAATCCAGCACGCCCCCGGAAATCCTGATCTGCATCGGTCCCAACCCCGCGAGAAATGGAAAAATGCGGCAGGCGCAAGGGAGCCGCCTGCCGCGCCCTCAGTCGTCAAACAGGATGACGCTGCGGATCGTTTCGCCGGCCTTCAGCGCGGCAGATCCCTGATTGATCTGGTCCAGCGTGATGCGCTGCGAAATCAGCCCCGACAGATCCAGCCGCCCGTCCAGCGCGGCGCGGCACAGAAACGGGAAATCGCGTTTCGGCCGCGCATCGCCATAGGACGACCGGCGGATGCGCTTTTCCTGCATCAGGCTGCCCCAACGAAAGGCGATTTCGCGGTCGACATCGGTCTTGCCCAGCCAGACGACCTGCCCACCGGGGCGCACCGCCTCGACCGTCAGGCGAAAGGCGCGTTCGTTGCCCGCCGATTCCAGCACGCAATCGACGCCCCGCCCCGATGTCAGGCTGCGCGCGACATCGGTCGCGTCCTGCGTGCCGGGGTTGACCAGATGGGTGGCCCCCATCGCGCGGGCTGCGGTCAGTCGGCCGTCCTGCAAATCGACCGCGATGATCGTGTCCGCGCCGCCAAGCCGCGCCCCCTGCAGCGCGGCCAGACCGACCGCACCGCATCCGACGACCATCACCGACTGGCCGGGCCGGACCTGCGCGACATTCAGCACAGCCCCGACCCCGGTCATCACCCCGCAGCCGATCAGCGCCGCCTGATCAAAGGGCATCTGCGGCGGAATCGGGACCGCCTGCTGGTCCTGCACCACGCAATATTCACCGAAGGCGCCCAGATACATCAGCTGATGCAGATCGCCCCCGCCGACCAGCCGCGCCTTTGACTGCCCGTCAAAGCCCTGCGCGCGTGGCGTGTTCGCCAGATAGGTTTCGCACAGGATCGGCAGGCTCTGGTCGCAGTAGAAACAGTGACCGCAATGCGGGTTCCACGACAGGATGACGTGATCGCCGACCTTGACGCCCTGCGCCATCGGCCCGACCGCCTCGACCACGCCCGCCGCCTCGTGCCCCAACACGATGGGCATGGGCTGGCGCAAGCCGCCCTCGATCACCTCAAGATCGGTATGGCACAAACCCGCGGCACGCACCCTGACCAGGACATCCCGCGCAGCCAGCGCGGTAACCTCGACGGTTTGGGTCCGCAGGGGCTGGTTCACCCCATGCAGCACCGCGGCCCGAAAGCGCCGGTTGACCGGAATCGTGGCCGCCCCGGCCATGCGGTTCATGTCGGTGGGACTGTTCACGCGGCAGGTCCTTTCCCGTCGGCGGCGGTGGCTTGGCTCCGGTTTCGGTTGCGGGGATCATGGCCGGTCATCCTGCAAGAACGCTGTCGATCCGGGCAATCGCGGCATCCATATCGGCGCCGGTCATTTCCCATTCATTGCCGAAATTCGCCGTCACCTCCTGCATGAAGGGTTTGGCAAGGCGGATCGACAGGCTGGCGTCGCCGCTGTGGTCATACAGCATCGCAAATGCCAGCTGCGTCGCGGCCAGACCTTCATAGCCCCATTCATAGGCAGCATTGGTGAATTGCTTGATGTCGGTGTGGCTGGGCAGGTCCTGGCCGTTCACCTCGACCACGACGCCGTCGATGGTGCGGTCCCCGATATAGGTCTTCATTTTTTCCTCCCATCGCCTTTGGCGCGCATGACTTCGGGAAAGATCCACAGCGATCCGACGGCGAAGGGGCCAAGGAACAGCAGGGCATTCTGCGGGCCGCTCTGGCCCAGATGGCGCATGAAGAACCATCCGGCGATCGCGGCAAGCGCCACCATGACGGACAGTCCGAATTTGATCGGGAAAGGCATCGGGTTTCTCCTCAGATTGTGCTGGCGGCAAGGACGGCCTGCGGGCGGGTGCCGTCAGGCCATGCTGCCCAGATAAAGCGCGGTCGCGCCAAGCCCCAGACAGACGGTGGCAAGCCCCGCCACGCCGTCACGCCATTTGCCGGGCCAGATGTTGAAAAGACCGGGGGTGAACAGAAAGGCAAAACCGCCAGTGATCACCATGCTGGTCCAGCGCAGTTGATCCAGACCAAAGCTGACCGTGCCGTAAAGCACCAGCGCCAGCAGTATCAGGTTGACGGCGATCAGCCCCAGCCCCACGGGGCGCTTCAGTTCGGGGCGGGTCGCCAGCGGAAACACCCCGCTGAGAACCAGCACCCCCATGCTGCCGACGCTGGCCAGAGCCGCAAAGACCAGCAGGCCGGTGATATTCGGTTCGATCATGTCCATGGCGGTTCTCTCTCCCTTTGAAACCACTTCCCGGATGTGTTTCGGCAGCGATGGCCGAAGCGGGTCGGCCTGTTCGCCCGTCCCTTATTCGCCGGGATGAACCACGGGCTGGCTTGCCGGTGCCTGAACCGGCTTGCGCGAGGTCTTGCGCATGTCGGTGCGGATGTGATCGGTCGAATAGCCGTTGAACAGATGGCCCAGCAGACCGCGTTTCAGATCCGACGTACCGAACAGCCAGTCCATGATCGGGAATGTCAGGTTCATGTTGCGCTCCATCATCAGCGACTGGTCGTGATGGGCGGTGTGATGGCGGCGGTTGGTGTTGACGAAAGGCATGTTGCGGACAAACCAGTTGTCTTCGACATGGCAGCAGAAATGCATGAATTCGTAGATCATGTAGATGCTGGTGGTCGTCGAAATGAACAGCCAGCCCACGTTCGGCGTGAACAGCCAGCCCAGAACGATGGCGCCGGGGATCGACATCAGCGTAAAGCTGGCCAGCGCATAGGGCGGAAAGAAGGTCACGCGGTAATCGCGGTGATCGGCAAAGCGCATTTCCACCTCGGTAAAGAACTGGTGATGCTGCAGCGTGTGGCGGTTATAGACCGCGCGCGCAATGGGGTTTTTCGACGGGCGATGCATGACATACAGATGCAGCCACCATTCGAAGAAGTTGCAGAACAGGAAGACGACCGGGATCGTCAGCCACTCCAGCGGCTTCACGTCATGGATGTTCGAGACATAGATATACAGCGCGGTCAGCCCGATGGTGTAGATGATCGCGATATGCAGAAAGCCGTTATACCAGCCCGCCACCCGCTGCCGGTAATTGGCCCGGTAGCTTTTCTGGCGTTCAGACATCCGGGTGTTCCGAAGTTCCATTTTCCCCTCCTCAGGCGATTCCTGCAATTATGATATCTCACTGATATATTATTGACAAGGTCACAGATATGGCACGCGCGCATTTTGGCGTTTCCATTTGATTTCATGTGGCTTCGTGGGGTTTCCGGCAGGTTTCATCGTCGCGCGGCACGTCCGATGCCGCGCAAGTCGGATGTTGCGAAGCCCGCCGATCTGGTGCCGAATGGCGGCAGCCAAGAACAGACCGTCACCCGACCGAAAGGGGCGTCCCATGACCCAGAACGCGAATTTCCCCGGCACGCTGGCCGACCGCGATATCCGCCACCATTTCCACGCCTATACCGATGCGATCCGCCATGCCGAAGTGGGCCCGATGATCATCGAGCGCGGCGAGGGCGTGCATGTCTATGACGCCGAAGGGCGGCGCTATATCGAAGGGCTGGCCGGATTATGGAGCGTGGCGGTCGGTTTTGACGAACCCCGCCTGATCGCCGCCGCGACCGAGCAGATGAAAAAGCTGCCCTATTACCACAACTTCGCCCATCGCTCGCACGGGCCGGCGATTGAACTTGCCGACAAGCTGGTCGCCATGGCGCCCGTCCCGATGAGCAAGGTATTCTTTACCAATTCGGGTTCCGAGGCGAATGACTCGGTGCTGAAAATGATCTGGTATCGCGCCAATGCCATGGGCCAGCCGCAGCGCAAGCGGGTGATCTCGCGCAAAAAGGGCTATCACGGGGTGACGATTGCCTCCGCCAGCCTGACGGGTCTGCCGAACAATCACCGCTCGTTCGATCTGCCGCTGCCGGGCATCGCCCATACCACCACGCCCCATTACTGGCGCGAGGGGCTGGACGGCGAAACCGAAGAAGAATTCGCCACCCGCTGCGCCAATGACCTGGAGGAACTGATCGATTCCGCAGGCCCCGACACCGTCGCGGCCTTCTGGGCGGAACCGGTCATGGGCGCGGGCGGGGTGATCGTGCCGCCGGCGACCTATTGGGACAAAATTCAGGCGGTTCTGGCGCGTCACGATATCCTGCTGATCGCGGATGAGGTGATTACCGGCTTCGGTCGCACTGGCCGGATGTTCGGGTCGGAAACCTATGGGATGCGGCCCGATGTGATGGTGCTGTCGAAACAGCTGACCTCCAGCTACATGCCGTTTTCGGCGATTGTCATGAACGAACGCTTTTACGAGCCGCTGGCGCGTGAAAGCCATGTCATCGGCACCTTTGGCCACGGCTCTACGGGCGGCGGCCACCCGGTCGGGGCGGCGGTGGCACTGGAAAACATCGCCATCATCGAGGAACGCGGCCTGGTCGACAACGCCCGGCAGGTCGGCGCGCATCTGCGCGGCAGACTGGCCGCGCTGGCCGATCATCCGCTGGTCGGCGAGGTGCGCGGCGAAGGGCTGATTGCGGCGATTGAGTTGGTAAACGACAAGGCGACCAAATCGGTCAGCGGCGCCCCCGGCGCGCTTGGCGCGCGGTTCTTTGCCGCCGCGCTGCGCCATGGGCTGATCATCCGCAACATCGGCGACAGCATCGGCATCTGCCCGCCCCTGATCCTGACCCAATCGCAGGCGGACGAAATCGCGCAGGCCGTCGAAAACGCGCTGAGCGATGTCGCGGCGGAACTGGCGGCCTAATCCGTCTGGCGCAGGGCGGCGACCATATCGTGAAAACGGTCGCCCTGCACGATGACATGCGCGCGCAACACGCGGGCGGTTTCTTCGGGATCGCCCGCGCGGATTGCCGCAACTACCTGATCATGTTCCTGAAAGGACCGCATCATCCGGTTGTGAACATGCAGTTGCATCCGCCGGTAAGGTTGCAGGATCGCATGCAGCCGCGCCGCCTCGCCCATCAGAAAGGCGTTATGCGTGGCGCGGTAGATGCAGTGGTGAAAAACCGAATTGGCCTGATAATAGGCCTGCGCATTGCCCGCCTGCACCTGCGCGCGGCATGCCTCATGCGCGGTTTCCAGATCGGCCAGTTCATCGGCGGTGATGCGGCGCGCGGCCAGACGGCCGCAGCTTGCCTCCATCTCGGCCATGGCCTCGAAACGTTCGGCCAGTTCCTCGGCCGTCCAGGATGTGACGAAGGTGCCGCGCTTGGGCTGGACGCGGACGAAACCCGAGGCTTCCAACTGGTGCAGCGCCTCGCGTACCGGGGTGCGGGAGCAGTTGAATTCGGCCTCGATCGCCTCGGGGTCCAACTGGGCGCCGGGCGCGTGATCGCCCCGGACGATCGCATCCTCCAGCGCATTCCTGATGCGCAGCGCGGTCGGAATTCTGGCCATCTGCCCACTTTCCCCTAGGTCCTGACAGGATAGATCCGGCGTTCTGATTTATCCATGCCAAAGTATGATATATACAACAAGGCAATCCAAAAGTATAACGCAAGGGAAGATTCGCGAACCTGGAGGAGGGACGCGGATCCGACCCGCCATCCCCGGCAGGAGTTCTGCAAGGAAGAGGAGCCGCGCATGACCCCACATCTGATATCCATCTACGCATTGGTCGCGATGTTCGTCGTCGCCACCATCTGGCCGATCAACATGGGCGTTCTGGCCTTTGTCGGCGCCTTTCTGGTTGGCACGCTGCTGGCCGCACAGACCACCAAAGACATCATCGGCGGCTTTCCCAGTGGGTTGTTCCTGACCCTTGTCGGGATCACCTGGCTGTTCGCACTGGCCCAGAACAACGGCACCATCGACTGGCTGGTGCGCATGGCCGTGCGCGCCGTCAAGGGCCGCATCGGGGCGATTCCGTGGATCATGTTCGGGATTTCGGCTCTCTTGACCTCGGTCGGCGCGGTCAGCCCCGGCGCGGTCGCCATCGTCGCGCCCATCGCGCTCGGCTTTGCCTTTCGCTACCATATCTCGCCCATGCTGATGGGGATGATGGTCGTTCACGGCGCGCAGGCCGGGGGCTTTTCGCCGATCAGCATCTATGGCGGCATCACCAATGGCGTCGTCGCCAAGGCGGGCCTGCCGCTCAGCCCGATGACGACCTTTGCCGCCAGTTTCGCCGTCAATGCGACGGTCGCGCTGATCCTGTTCATCCTGCTGGGCGGGCGCAAGCTGATGCAGGCGCGCATGGAAACCGCCGCACCGGTCAACGTCCCGCATATCGAAATCGCCCGCGCCGCGACCGGCCCGCAGATCTTTGGCGACAGCGAGGCACAGGCGCTGAGCGGCCGCATCGCCAAGGAAGGCGGCGGTTCGTCGAACAAGCTGGTCGCCGAGGTCGAGGAAGGCAACGAACCCGACGGCAACCTGTATCAGGTCTTTACCCTCGCCTCGCTGGCGCTGCTGGCGGTGCTGGTGCTGGCCTTCAAACTGGACATCGGTCTGGTCGCGCTGACCATCGGTCTGGGGCTGGCGCTGTGGAACCCGACCATGCAGAAACGCGCCATGGCTCAGGTCGCTTGGCCCGAGGTCATGCTGATCACCGGCGTATCCACCTATGTCGCCGTGCTGGAGGCGATGGGCACCATCGACTTTGTCGGCGACAGCGTGGCGAACCTTGGCTCTCCGTTGACGGCGGCGCTGCTGCTGTTCTTCATCGGGGCGGTGGTGTCGGCCTTCGCGTCCTCGACCGCGGTGCTGGGTTCGCTGATCCCGCTGGCCGTGCCCTTCCTGCAAGGCGACAGCGGCGTCAGCGCCATCGGCTTCATCGCCGGCATGGCCGTTGCCTCGACCATCGTCGATGTCAGCCCGTTTTCAACCAATGGCGCGCTGGTTCTGGCCAACTCGCAGGGTGTGGACAGGGATGCGTTCTTCCGCAAACTGCTGGGCTATGGGGCGCTGGTCACCATCGTCGCGCCCGTCATCCTGTGGCTGATCTTCATCGTGGTGCCGGGTTGATCCCGGCGCTGCCTTTCCCCTGAAAACTAAGGAGCAATCCGATGCCAAGGACGGAACAGGTTTCACGAAACAGCGCCTCGGCCCTGCTGGGCGATCTGCTGGAATCGCTGACGGATCGCGGCCGCCGCCTGCTGGGGCGGCAGGGCGCGGAGCAGCCCCGCCCCCGAGGCGCCGGACCTGTCCGAACTGGCGCTGGCACTGCTGTCGCGGCGGGGCGAGGCCTCGGGCGTGGCGCTGTCGCAGGGCCTGCTGGCCGCGCTGGATGCGGCCAGCCCGGCGGCGCGGCTGGAGTTCCTGCAGGCGCTGGCCGACCGCTTTGGCCCCGACCCCAAGGCGGTCGGCCCCGCCCTGACCCGCGCCACCAAGAACCCCGACGACACCGACGCCATCGAGGCGCTGCATGTCGCCGCCGAACCGCGCCGGCAGGAATTGCTGCGCCGGCTGAACCTGTCGCGGGGCGGCACCGCCGCCCTGATCCGCCTGCGCGAGGAACTGTTGCGCCATCTGCGCGACACGCCATCCCTGCGTCGGGTCGACGCCGATTTTTCGCATCTGTTCGGGTCGTGGTTCAATCGCGGCTTTCTGAGCCTGCGCCATATCGACTGGTCCACCCCCGCGAATATCCTTGAGAAAATCATCCGTTACGAGGCCGTCCACGCCATCCAAAGCTGGGACGATCTGCGCAACCGGCTGCAACCGACGGACCGGCGCTGTTACGGCTTTTTCCACCCCCAGCTTGCCGATGAACCGCTGATCTTTGTCGAGGTCGCGCTGACCGATCACATCCCCGGCGAGGTCGCCTCGCTCCTGGATCTGACGCGCCAGCCGATTGACGCCGATCAGGCCAGCACGGCGGTCTTCTATTCGATTTCCAACACGCAGCGCGGCTTGGCGGGCGTCTCCTTCGGCAATTTCCTGATCAAGCAGGTGGTCGAGGAACTGAAGGCCGAACTGCCCAATATCAAGACCTTCGTCACCCTGTCCCCGGTGCCGGGCTTTGCCGCATGGCTGGCCGATCAGCGCGCGGCTGGCGATCAGGGCCTGCTGCCCGCCGATCTTCGCGACAGCCTGACGGCGCTGGACCAGCCCGGCTGGCACGGCGATCCCGACCGGGCCGAGGCGCTGCGCGCCCCCTTCATGGCCGCCGCCGCGATCTATTTCCTGCGCGCCCGCGACCGCAAGGGCCGCGCCGTCGATCCCGTGGCGCGTTTCCATCTGGGCAATGGCGCACGGCTGGAACGGCTGAACTATCTGGGCGATATTTCCCCGAACGGGATGAAGCAATCGCATGGGCTGATGGTGAACTACCTTTACGATCTGGACCGGATCGAGGCGAACCACGAAGCATTCGCCGAACGCGGCATCACCGCCGCCGCCGGTCAGGTCGAACGCCTGCTGCCGCCCGCCGCCCCCAATTCCGCCGTCCCCGCAACCTCTTGATCGCGCATCGTAAACCGGAGCCTCTTTGCCATGAGTGACCACATCAGCGAAAACCTTTTCGACCTGTTCACCCGCGATCTGGCGGATCTGTCGGCGACCGTCATCGAAACCCCGCAAGGCCAGCGGATCAGCTATGGCGACCTGATCGTGCTGACCGGGCAGATGGCCAATGCGCTGGCCGGTCTGGGCCTGAAACCGGGCGACCGCGTCGCCGCTCAGGTCGAAAAATCGGTGCAGGCGCTGATCCTGTATCTGGCGACGGTGCGGGCGGGCAGGGTCTTTCTGCCGCTGAACACCGGCTATACGCCCACCGAGATCGACTATTTCGTGGGTGACGCCGAACCCGCGATCTTCGTCTGCGACCCGGCTGCTGCGGCCGATCTGCAAGCCACCGCCGACCGCGCGGGCGCGCGGCTGGTCACGCTGGATGCAGCGGGCCGGGGCAGCCTGACCGATGCCGCTGCGGCAGCCAGCCCCGATTTCGCGACCGTCCCGCGCCAAGGCGATGATCTGGCCGCGCTGCTTTATACTTCGGGGACGACGGGGCGGTCCAAGGGCGCGATGCTGACCCATGGCAATCTGGTGTCGAACACGCTGGCCCTGCGTCAGGCATGGCGTTACAGCGCGGATGACGTGCTGATCCACGCCCTGCCGATCTTTCACACGCATGGGCTGTTCGTTGCGACGAATATCACGCTGTTTTCCGGCGCCTCGATGATTTTCCTGCCGAAGTTCGACGGCGGGCAGGTCATGGATCTGATGCCGCGCGCCACCGTCCTGATGGGGGTTCCGACCTTTTACACCCGGCTGTTGCAGGACGCGCGGCTGGACCGCGACGCGACGGCGGGGATGCGGCTGTTCGTGTCAGGATCCGCGCCCCTGCTGGCGGAAACGCATCGCGAATGGCAGGCGCGCACCGGCCACGCGATCCTTGAACGCTATGGCATGACCGAAACCAACATGAACAGCTCGAACCCCTATGACGGCGACCGCATCGCAGGCACCGTGGGCCTGCCGCTGCCGGGGGTCGAAATCATCGTGACCGACCCCGAAACCGGCGCGGAACTGGCGCAGGATGAAATCGGCATGGTCGAGGTGCGCGGCCCGAACGTCTTTCAGGGCTATTGGCGGATGCCGGAAAAAACCGCCGCCGAGCTGCGCGACAACGGTTTCTTCATCACCGGCGACCTTGGGAAAATCGACCCGCGCGGCTATCTGCATATCGTCGGGCGCGGCAAGGACCTGATCATCACCGGGGGCTACAACGTCTATCCCAAGGAAATCGAAACCGAAATCGACGCCATCGACGGCGTTGTCGAAAGCGCGGTGATCGGCCTGCCGCATGGCGATTTCGGCGAGGCGGTGACAGCCGTCGTCGTGCCCGCCGCCGGGGCCGATCTGTCGGAAAGCGCGATCCTGTCGGCCCTGTCGGGACGGCTGGCCAAGTTCAAGCAACCCAAGCGCGTGATCTTTGCCCCCGAACTGCCGCGCAACACCATGGGCAAGGTCCAGAAGAACCTGCTGCGCGCCGAACATGACGCGCTGTTTCGCTGACTGAAAGGGGCGCCGTTTGGGCGCCCCTTTCCCCTACAGCGTTTCGGCAATCCGTTGAAGCGCCAATATGCTGTAGGCTTTTGTTTTTGCGCATTTTCGGACGCCAATCCGGCATCCGCTTTTGCTGAAAATGCTTTACCCCGCCAGCAGCGCGGCATTGCCGCCCGCCGCTGTCGTATCGACGCACAGGTGGCGTTCATGGGCGACATGGGCCTGATCGGGCATGGCGGTGATCAGCGGCACAATCGGCCCTTCGCGCGCGGCCAGTGCCTTGGCGATGGCACGGCCCTGCGCGTCCTCTCCCCACCAGATCGCCGCTGAAAAGCCGCGCAGCTTGCGCAACGCGTCGGCGGTCAGCACGCCGGGGACAGGAACCGCATTCCCGCCCAGATCCGTCACCGCCTGAACCTGCGCCGCGACCGCCGCCTTGCCCGGCCCAAGACACAGGATCGGCGGGCGGCTGTGCAGGGACAGGCTGTTCAGCTCTCCGGTCGGGCCGGGCATAAGGATTTGGGGCATGAGGGTTTGGGGCATGAGGGTTTCGGACAGTCGCGTTTCCTGCGCCGCATCAAGGCTGGCCGCCAGCGCATCCGCATCGGCATTGCCCTGTGCCGCGCCCGGCTGCGCGACGGGGGCGGCGGGGGCATGGAAACGGTTGACATAGAATGGCCCGCCCGCCTTGGGGCCGGTTCCGGAAAGCCCTTCGCCGCCAAAGGGCTGGCTGCCGACGACCGCGCCGATCTGGTTGCGGTTGACGTAGATGTTGCCGGCATGGATCGCCTCGGAAACATGCTGGACGCGGCTGTCGATACGGGTGTGCAGGCCAAAGGTCAGGCCATAGCCGCGCGCATTGATCGCCGCGATCACCCGGTCGATCTTCCCCGCGGGGAAGGTCGCGACATGCAGCACGGGGCCAAAGATCTCACGCTCCAGATCCTCGATCCCGCTGACCTGCAACAGGGTCGGCGCGATAAAATACCCCTGATCCGGGGCGGCCACCTGATGCAGCAGCCGGGCGCGGCTCTGGTGGATGTAATCGGTGATGGCATGGCGCGCCTTTTGGTCGATCACCGACCCGACATCGGTGGCCAGATCCCAGGGGTCGCCGACGCGCAATTCATCCATCGCGCCCTTGATCATCCGGATCAGATGCGGGGCAATGTCGTCCTGCACATAGAGACAGCGCAGCGCCGAACAGCGTTGCCCCGCCGACCGAAAGGCCGAGGCAACGATATCGCGCACCGCCTGTTCGGGCAGCGCCGTCGAATCCACGATCATCGCATTCAGCCCGCCGGTTTCCGCGATCAAGGGCGTGCCGGGAGCCAGGTTTTCGGCCATATTGCGCGCAATCGCCTGCGCCGTCGCGGTCGAGCCGGTGAACACCACGCCCCCGATGCGCGGATCGCCCGTAATCGCATTGCCGACGACCGCGCCATGCCCGGTCAGCAGTTGCAGCGCCGTGACCGGCACGCCCGCCTGATGCAGCAGCCGCACCCCAAGCGCCGCGATCAGCGGCGTGGTTTCGGCCGGTTTCGCCAGCACCGCATTCCCCGCGACCAGCGCCGCCGCAATCTGGCCGGTAAAGATCGCAAGGGGAAAATTCCACGGGCTGATCGCCGTCACGATCCCGCGCGGGGGGCGCGGGTCCGATTGGCCTTCGGTCGCGTAATAGCGCAGGAAATCGACCGCCTCGCGCAGTTCGCCGACGGCATCGGGCAGGGTCTTGCCCGCCTCTTGCGCAAGCAGGCCAAATATCTCGCCCGCATGGGTTTCATACAGATCGGCGGCGCGGCGCAGCACGTCGGCGCGTTCGGCGGCGGGCGCATCCCAGGGGCGGGCGGCGTCGATGGCGCGGGTGACGGATTTGGGATCGGCCATGACGACCTGCGCGATCGCCTGCCCCGTGGCGGGGTTTTCGACCGGCTCGGCCACGCCTGACACGGCCGCCGCCATGATCGGCCCCGCCTCTGGCAGGGCCTCGTCTGGCGAGGCCCCATCTGGCAGGATCTCGTCGCGGGACGCAAAAATGCCGGCCAATGTGCCCGTATCGCTGAGGTCAAAGCCCTGCGAATTGACCCGGCCCGTGCCAAAGATATCCGCAGGCTGGCGCAGCGCCGCCGGGGCGCGGGCGGGCGACAGCGCGGCAAAGGGATCCTGCGCCACATCTTCGGGGGGGACGGATTCATCGACGATCTGATGCACGAAACTGCTGTTCGCGCCGTTTTCCAGCAGGCGGCGGACCAGATAGGCCAGCAGATCGCGATGCGCCCCGACCGGGGCATAGATGCGGCAGCGGCCATTCGTTTCGCGCAGCACGATGTCATGCAGACGCTCGCCCATGCCATGCAGGCGCTGGAATTCGTAGTCGATGCCCGGCGCATGGGTCTGGACCATTTCCAGCACGGCGGCGACGGTCTGGGCGTTATGGGTCGCGAATTGCGGGTAAATCCGATCCGCGTAGCCGATCAGCTTGCGGGCATGGGCGATATAGCTGACATCGGTCGCGGTCTTGCTGGTGAACAGCGGGAAACCCGGCAGCCCCTCGACCTGCGCGCGCTTGATTTCCGTGTCCCAATAGGCGCCCTTGACCAGCCGCACCATGATGCGGCGATCCAGCCGCGTGGCCAGCGCGTGCAGCCAGTCGATCACCGCGCCAGCGCGCTTGCCATAGGCCTGCACCACCACCCCGAACCCGTCCCATCCGGCCAGCGAGGGGTCGGACAGCACCGCCTCGATCACCTTCAGGGACAGCACCAGCCGGTCCTGTTCCTCGGCGTCGATGTTCATGCCCATATTCGCGGCCCTGGCTGCCTGCGCCAGCCGCAGCACCACCGGCACCAGTTCGGCCATGACGCGGCTTTCCTGCGCGACCTCGTATCGCGGATGCAGCGCCGACAGCTTGATCGAGATGCCGGGGTTCATCTGGACCGAACCCTTGTCGCAGGCCCCCGCAATCGCCGCGATGGCATCGGCATAATCGCGGGCATAACGCGCGGCGTCGGCGCCCGTCATCGCCGCTTCGCCCAGCATGTCATAGCTGTAGGTAAAGCCCTGCGCCTCGCGCGTGCGGGCGCGGTCCAGCGCCTTGTGGATGGTTTCGCCCAGCACGAACTGGCGCCCCATTTCCTTCATCGCACGGCCGACGGCGGCGCGGATCACCGGTTCGCCAAGGCGGCGGATCGCGCCGCGCAACGTGCCCGCGATGCCGCCCTGATCGTCGTCCAGCACCTTGCCCGTCAGCATCAAGGCCCAGGTCGAGGCATTGACCAGCGGTGAGGACGCCTCGCCCAGATGCCTGCCCCAGTCCGAGGGCGCGATCTTGTCCTCGATCAGGGCATCAATCGTGTCGCGGTCGGGGACGCGCAGCATCGCCTCGGCCAGACACATCAGGGCGACGCCTTCGCGGGTCGAAAGGCCATATTCGGACAGGAAATGTTCCATCAGGGTGGGCTTTGCCTCGGACCGGATGCGGCGCACCAGATCGGTGGCGCGGGCGGTCATGCGGGCGCGGATCGCATCATCCAGCCCGGCCTGCGCGACCAGATGGTCCAGCAAGGGCGGTTCGGGCGCGAATTTCGCGCGGATCCCAAGGTCGGCAAAGTCGTCGGGGCGGGTCATCGCACTCTCCTGCAAGGAAGTCGGCGCAGAGTTACCAAGGAACGATTGGACGATGTGACCATAATATGCGAAAATCACAGGCGATCATAACATAGTTCGCGCGATTTTCAGAACATGGACGATATCCTTGACGCCACCAACCGCAAGATCCTGCAGGAGCTGGTGGAAAACGCCCGCATCCCGATCACCGAACTGGCGCGCAAGGTCGGATTGTCGAAAACCCCCGTCGCCCTGCGCATCAGGCAGATGGAGGAGATGGGCCTGATCACCGGCTACCGCGCCATCATCTCGCCCCTGCAACTGGGCCTGACCCATGTCACCTATGTCGAGGCGCGGCTGTCGGACACCCGGCAAAAGGCGCTGGAACAATTCAACGCCGCCGTCCGCGCCATCCCGGAAATCGAGGAATGTTATATGATCGCGGGCGGGTTCGATTACCTGATGAAAGTGCGCTCGCGCGACATGACCGATTATCGCCGGATCATGGCCGAACGCATTTCGGCCCTGCCCCATATCCACGCCACGACCAGCTATGTGTCGATGGAGGCGGTGGTGGAACAGAACTGGACGGCGATTCCCTGACGCCGGACGCAGGACCCGCCCCACCGCGCACAGGCAAGGCCGAACCAAGGGACCGTCAAAGATGCGGCCCTGCCCATCGGCCCGCCGTGCCACCCACAGGCGAAACCGGGCCGGACCGCGCCAGTCGGCCAATGCCGCGCACCACAGAGCGGGCAGCGGCCGCGCATGGATCTGACGCCGGCGCAGGGCGGCGCGCGCCAATCCTCTACGCGCGGCGCCTTGACACTCGACGGGCATCCACCGTCGCGCGTGGCACTGCGGCTGTTCGGCGACTATTCGGCGGCAATCGCGGCGGCGCGCGCGGCGGCGGGGGCAAAGCGGATGCCTAGCCGCGCCGCCAGATCCTGATCCTTCCACGCGGCGGGGTTTTCGGTCGTCAGCAGCACGTCGCCGACAAAGATCGAATTCGCCCCGGCCAGAAAGCACATAGCCTGCAATTCATCGCTCATTCCCGTGCGGCCTGCGGACAGGCGCACCACCGAGGCGGGCATCAGGATGCGGGCCAGCGCGACGCTACGCACCAGATCAAAGGGATCGACCGGCTTGGCGCGTTTCTGGACCGGCGTATTGCCAATTTCGTTCCACAGGTTGATCGGCACGGAATCGGGATGGCTGGGCAGGGTCGCCAGCGTGACCAGCATGGAAATGCGGTCGGCCACGGCCTCTCCCATGCCCAGAATACCGCCGCAGCAGACCTTGATCCCGCCCTTGCGGACGTGATCCAGCGTGTCCAGCCGGTCCTCCATGCTGCGGGTGGTGGCGATCTGGCGGTAATATTCGGGCGATGTGTCGATGTTGTGGTTGTAGAAATCCAGCCCCGCCGCCTTGAGCCGCGCGACCTGCGGCGGCGACAGCATGCCCAGGGTCATGCAGGTTTCCAGCCCCATGTCGGCGACGCCGCGCACCATGTCGCACAGCTTGTCCATGTCGCGATCCTTGGGGCTGCGCCATGCCGCGCCCATGCAAAACCGCTGCGCGCCCGAAGCCCTGGCGCGGCGCGCGGCGGCCAGCACCTCATCGACCTCCATCAGCCGGGTCGCCTTGACGCCGGTGTCGTTATGGACGCTTTGCGAACAATAGCCGCAATCCTCGGGGCAGCCGCCGGTCTTGATCGACAGCAGGCTGGCGGTCTCGATGCTGTTCGGGTCGAAATGGCGGCGGTGCAGGGTCTGGGCGCGAAACATCAGATCGGCCATCGGCAGATCGTGGATGGCCTGCGCCTGTTCGGTGGTCCAGTCGGTGCGGATATCCGGCTGCATCATGCGCGCCCCTTGCGGATTGCGGTGACGGGGGCCGGCGCAACGCCTGTCCTGACCGGATCGCCAAGGGCCGTCGCTGCCGAAATCAGACTGCGGCTGAGGAAAGGAATCTGCATCGGAACCCCGTGTCTTGTGTCTATCTATAAAGACCAAAGGATTCCGATTTTCGTCAATTCAGATTATAGATAATTATTCAATTATCCGATAAGCCATTGATGTTTCGCTATTCGTTTTCACATTCGGACGCCGCCCGATCCAGCCGACATGGCGCGACAGGATTTCGCAGGCCCGTTCGACATGACCCCGGCGCAGGGCGGCCAGAATGGCGCGGTGGTCGTGATCTGTCCGCGCCTCCCATTCGGAACGCCATGAAGCGAACAGGAACCGGGCGCTGGCGGCATGCAGGTCGTCGATCTGGGCCATCAGGCGCGGCATGTCGCAGGGCGCCAGCAACATGCGGTGAAAGGCGCGGTTCGCGGCTTCCCATTGGGTGACGTTTTCGGCCTTTTCGCCCGCGTGGCTTGCCGCTTCGGCCTGATCCAGCAGGGCGGGCGACAGGCGGGGGGCGGCATGGCGCAGGGCCAGAACCTCCAGCGCGGCGCGCATTTCGGCCACCTCGCGCAGCTCGGCCACGTCAAAGGAGGTAACCCGCACACCGCGGCGCGGCTGGCTGATTACCAGACCCTGCGCCTCAAGCTGGCGGAACGCCTCGCGCACGGGGACGTGGCTGGCGCCGAATTCGGCGGCGACATGGTCCTGACGCAGCCTTTCGCCGGGCGGGATCGCGCCCGAGATGATGCGCTGCGCCAAAGCCCCGGCGATACGGGTCGAAAGCGGTTCGGGGGGTGTCGGTTTCATTTCATAGATAAAATGCAAAAAACATGGCAGGTCAATCGGCAGCGGGCAGCCGCACGACGCCAAGCCGGTCGGCCAGCCCCCGCACGATATCGGCCAGCGCCTTCGCATCCGCCTCGGCCGGGCTGCCGCGCCGCCAGATCACGGCCAGATCGCGCTTTGGCGCCGGTTCGGCAAAGGGGATGACGCGCAGGCGGCCATCGTGGTTTTCCTCGGCCAGCGCAAGCTGCGGGACCAGCGTCATGCCCATCCCCGCCGCGACCATGCGCATCAGCGTCGCCATCGAGGTCGCCTCCAGGTTCATCTGGCTGCGCGGTTCGCGCCGCCCGCAGACATCCAGCGCCTGTTCGCGCAGGCAATGGCCGTCCGCCAGCAGCAACAGCCGGTCGGTTTCGATATTGTCGGGCTGCGCGGGACCGGCCAGCCACATATCGTCGTTTTCCGCGACCGCGATCAGGAACGGGTCGCGCAGCACCGGCGCGGTCATGATGCCCGGCTGGTCGATGGGCAGCGCAAGAATGCCCGCATCCAGCCGGTTCGCCGCCAGATCATCCAGCAATTCGTCGGTCATCGCCTCGTGCAGTTCCAGCGCGGCCTGCGCGTGATGGTCGCGCACGGCGGGGATCAGCAGCGGGATCAGATAGGGCGCGACGGTCGGGATGATGCCCAGGCGCAGGCGCCCGGACAGCGGCGGGCGGGGCGCGCGGGCGGCGGCGGCCAGACGCTCGGCCGTCTCGGACAGTTCGGTCGCGATGGGCAGCAGCCGTTCGCCAAGCTGGGTCAGGACCACGCGCCCGGCGCCGGGACTGCGGTGAAACAACTGCCCGCCCAGCCGGGTTTCCAGTTCCGCGATCTGGCTGGACAGTCCGGGCTGCGAGACATGGACCGCATTGGCCGCCGCGCCAAAGCTGCCGAAACGCGCCACGGCAAGGAAATAGGTGATCTGGCGCAGGGTAAAATTCATAATCCATGATTATCACAACCCGCGCCCATCACAAGCCCCGCTTACATGCCGCAGCGCCGCGATTGACAGGCCGCAGACCGGGCGGCAGCCTCGGTCAAAACAGGGGGGAAACATGGCAATTCTGGCGCTGGATCAGGGCACGACATCGTCACGGGCGATCGTCTTTGACGACCGGCTTGGGGTGGTTTCAAGCGCGCAGGTGGAATTTCAGCAGCATATGCCGAATTCCGGTTGGGTCGAACATGATGCCAATGACCTGTGGGCGACCAGCGCCGCGACCGCGCGCGCGGCCATCGAAAAGGCGGGCCTGTCGGGGCGCGACATTGCCGCGATCGGCATCACCAACCAGCGCGAAACCACGGTGATCTGGGACCGCAAGACCGGCCGCGCGATCCACCGCGCGATTGTCTGGCAGGACCGCCGGACCTCGGACCTGTGCCAGCGGCTGCGCGATCAGGGCCATGAACCCGCCGTGACCGAGGCGACCGGCCTGCTGCTGGACCCCTATTTCAGCGCGACGAAGATCGCCCGGATCCTCGACAATACCCCCGGCGCCCGCGCGCAGGCCGAGGCTGGCGCGCTGGCCTTTGGCACCGTGGACAGCTGGCTGATCTGGAACCTGACCGGCGGCGCGGTCCATGCCACCGATGCGACAAATGCGGCGCGGACGATGCTGTATGACATCCGCAACGGCGCGTGGTCGCGGGATCTGTGCGACCTGTTCGGCGTGCCGATGTCGATGCTGCCGGAAGTCCGCGACAGCGCCGCCGATTTCGGTCACGCCCGCGCCGATCTGTTCGGAGTCGAAATCCCGATTCTGGGCGTCGCAGGCGACCAGCAGGCCGCGACCGTGGGTCAGGCCTGTTTCCAGCCGGGGATGATGAAGGCGACCTATGGCACCGGCTGTTTCGCCCTGCTGAACACCGGCGACCAGCTGGTGCGCAGCAAGGACCGGCTGCTGACCACCATCGCCTATCAGTTGAACGGCAAGCCGGTCTATGCGCTGGAAGGCTCGATCTTCATCGCGGGGGCGGTGGTGCAATGGCTGCGCGACAGCCTGGGCCTGATCCGCGATGCCGCCGAAACCCAGCCCCTGGCGGCCGTGGCCGACCCGGCGCAGGATATCGTCATGGTCCCGGCCTTTACCGGCCTTGGCGCCCCGCATTGGCGGCCCGACACGCGCGGCGCGATCTTTGGCCTGACCCGCGCCACCGGCCCGGCGGAACTGGCCCGCGCCGCGCTGGAAAGCGTCGGTTTCCAGACCCGCGACCTGTGGGAGGCGATGCGGAACGGCTGGCCCGGCGCGCGCGATACCGTGCTGCGCGTCGATGGCGGCATGGCCGCGTCCGAGCCCGCGATGCAGTTTCTGTCCGACATGCTGGGCGCGCCGGTCGACCGCCCCCGCAACCTTGAAACCACCGCGCAGGGCGCCGCATTTCTGGCCGGGATGCAGGCGGGCCTGCTGCCCGGCCCCGATGAATTCGCGCAAAGCTGGCAGCTTGAGCGGCGCTTTACCCCCGAGATGGAGGCCGAAGAACGCGACCACCGCTATGCGCGCTGGAAACGTGCGGTGGCGGCGACAATGTCGGTTTGACCCCTACCCTCCGGCGGCGAAGGATGTCACAACCATGACGTGAGTTGATCTTTTTGCTGTTTCCGGGTTGCCATGAGCTATGATCTGCCCGCCGCCATCGTCATTCCGACCCATAACCGGCGCGACCGCGTCGGACGGGCGGTCGAGGCGGCATTAAACCAATCCCATCCCAATTGCATCGTGATTGTGGTCGATGATGGTTCGGGTGACGGGACATGGCAGGATCTGCGCCGTTTTCAGGGCGATGCGCGCTTTGCCGCGCTGCGGCTGGCGCGCAATCTGGGCACGGGCGCGGCCAAGAATGCGGGCATCCTGCTGACCGGCAGCCGCGCCGTCAGCTTTCACGATTCCGACGACCGCCCGCACCCCGACAAGCTGCTGCGCCAGTCGCGCGCGCTTGGCCAGACCGGCCTGCCCCGCGATCCCTGCCTGAACTGGTCCGCCATCGGCCTGCCCGATCACGCGCCGCTGGAACTCAGCGCCGTGTTCAGCCACCACGAATTGATCCTGCCCGACGGCCGCCGCGAAATCATCCGGCGCGAGATTTCCATCGTCGACGATGTCTTTCCGAATGTGCAGATGGGCACGACCGTGCCGGGCGACTGGCTGCATATCAATTCGGGCCTGTTTCACCCGCGCATCTTCGCGGCGCTTGGCGGTTATGCCGACACGATCGAAGAGGATCGGGAATTCCGCAACCGCATCATCCTGTCCGGCCATCTGGTCCGGGTGATTCCCGAACCGCTGCTGACCAAGATCGAAACCGCCGATTCGCTGACCCAGTCCCGCGCGACCGATTACACCAGCCCCGCCCGCACCGCCGCGCGCGAAGCCGTCTGGCGCGAGGTCGCGACATGGATGCAGACCCGCCGCATCACGCCGAAACCCATCGACCTGCCCATGGGCGCGGTGGCCGAGGTCATCAATCCGGGCATTCTGGCGCCTTCGACCGCACTGGCGACACCGGCGACGCGACAGGCCGCCGCGCGCTGGATCGGCGCGGCGGAATTGCAGCGGCTCTAACCGTTACAGCGGGACGAAACGGCCCTGTTCGGCCTCATATTGCAGCAACACGCCATCGCCGATCTGGTGCAACAGCCCGTGCAGCTTCATTTCGTCACGCTCGACCGCGTCGCGCACGAAAGGAAAGGTCATGAGGTTTTCCAGCGACAGCAGCACCGCCTCGCGTTCCAGCGCGGGGATCTGTTCGTCTTCGGGCAGCGAGGTGACGCGTTCGTAACCCGGACGCAGCATGTCCATCCAGCGCCCGACGAAACTGGTCTTTTCCTCCAGTTCGGGGGCATTGCCGGAACACATGGCATGACAGCCGCGCACGCCGCCGCAATTGGAATGGCCCAGCACGATCAGATGCGGCACCTTCAGCGTGCCGACGCCATATTCCAGCGCCGCCGAGGTCCCGTGCATCTCGCCATCGGGCGCGTAGGGCGGCACCAGATTGGCGATATTGCGATGGATAAAGAACTCATCCGACTCGGCGCCGAAGATGGTCGTGACATGGACGCGGGCATCGCAGCAGGCGATGACCATGGCGCGCGGACGCTGGCCGTCATCGGCCAAACGCTTGAACCAGGCGCGATTTTCGGTGAATGTGGTTGCCTTCCAGCCATGATAGCGCTGGACGAGATATTGCGGCAAGGGACGGATGAACTGCATCGCTTTCTCATCTTGTTGCGGGGCCTAGATAGACAGGGAACTGATAAAGTTCGAGCGTTTATTCCACATCCCCTAACCTTTTCTTGACATAAAAATGCGACACAAGACCAACGCATGGGGATGCGTGGTGAGGTGCAAGATGAAAAATATCGCGCGACTGCGCGTCGATGATGTCGTGAACATCGACCAGCAGCGGGTCACGGAAATCGTGAACGAACTGGGTCGGCATGCCGCGGAAAACCTGATTCAGGCCGCGCTGGAACAGCTTGCGCTGGCCTTGCAACAGGTGCTGTCGGCGGCGGCGCAGGACGATCTGGCGCAGATTGCCTATCACGTCGACCGCCTGTCGCGGCTGGCCCGGCAGGTCGGTCTGGTGACGCTGGCCGGTGTCGCGGTCGATGTCGGGCGCTGCGCCGAAAATCTGGATCGTCAGGGCCTTCGGGCGACATTGGCGCGGCTGGAACGCATCGGGGCAAGGTCGCTGACGGAAATCTGGGACCACTAGCGGCGCCCGCGCGGTCCTGTCCCGCACGGGCGCCGCTCTGGCCCTTGCGGCTGCGGTTCGCCGCGTTAGGCTTGGCCCTGAAACAGTCACGACCAGAGGCCCCAGATGACGCCGGAATTCGCCCCGCAGGATGCAGCCAGCCTGCCGCTTTGGCTGGTCAACGCCAGCAACGATGGCCCGGATTTTCCTGATACGCTGCCCGATGCGGCGCGGGTCTGGGCGACGGCGAACGGTTTTGGCGGCAAGGCGGGGCAGGTCTGCGTGCTGCCCGCGCCGGATGGCGGGATTCTGGGCGCCCTGTATGGTCTGGGGCAGGCCAAAGGTTCGCGTGAACGCTATCCGCTGGCACGCGCGGCGGATCTGCTGCCCGCGGGCAGTTGGCACATCGCCCATGCGCCCGCCGGTTTCGATGCGACGCTTGGCGCGCTCGGCTGGCTTCTGGCCGAATACCGCTTTGCCCGCTACAAAAAGACCGAAGCCCCCAAGGCGCGGCTGATCTGCCCTCAGGGCGTTGATTCCGAAAAGGTTCTGGCGCTGGCGGCGGCGGAATATCTGGTCCGCGACCTGATCAACACGCCGACCTCGGACATGGGCCCCGACAATCTCATGGCAGAGGCAGAGGCCCTCGCCGCCCGTCACGGCGCCCGTGTCGAGGTGATCCTTGGCGACGACCTGCTGGCGCGCAATTTCCCGATGATCCACGCGGTCGGGCGCGCGGGCGGACAGGCCCCGCGTCTGGTCGATATCCGTTTTCCGGGCAACGGGCCAAAGGTGACGCTGGTCGGCAAGGGCGTCTGTTTCGACACCGGGGGCTGGATATCAAGCCGCCCTCATCCATGCTGCTGATGAAAAAGGACATGGGCGGCGCGGCCAATGTCATCGGGCTGGCCGATGCGCTGGCACGGCTTGGCCGCACCCGGGACATCAGCCTGCGCGTGCTGCTGCCCATCGTCGAAAATGCGATTTCCGGCAATGCTTTCCGTCCCGGCGATATCCTGACCAGCCGCAAGGGCCAGACGGTCGAGGTGAACAATACCGATGCCGAAGGCCGCCTGATTCTGGCCGATGCGCTGGCCTATGGGGATGAGGAAAGCCCCGATCTGCTGATTTCGATGGCGACGCTGACCGGCGCGGCGCGGGTGGCGCTTGGCCCCGACCTGCCGCCGTTTTTCTGCGACGACGACGGGGTGGCCCGGATCATCCACCGCGCGGGGCAGAATGCCGCCGATCCGCTGTGGCGCCTGCCCTTCTGGGAACCTTACGAATCCATGATCGAGCCGCAGATCGCCGATCTGGACAATGCGCCTTCGGGTGGCTTTGCGGGGGCGATCACGGCGGCGCTGTTCCTGCGCCGTTTCACCGGAAACGCCCGCCATTACGCGCATTTCGACATCTATGGCTGGCAACCCGCCGCAGCGCCGGGACGGCCCAAGGGCGGGGCCGCGCAAGGCATCCGCGCGCTGCTGGAGGCACTGCCGGATATCCTGAAATGAATACTCCGGACCGCCGCCTGACCCCGGCAACCGAGCGCGTGGCGCTGGACAGCCTGCAGGGTGTTCTGGACCGCCCCGCCTATGTGCCGGGCACCCCTGCCCGGCTGGCGACACCCATCGCCGACCTGCTGCGCAATCCCGGCGGCGCGCGTGAAAGGCAGGTGAATTTCGGCGCCGACCTGACCGTGATCGACGAGGCGGACGGGCACAGCTTTGTCCAGGCGGTCGCGGATGGCTATTGCGGCTGGATCGCCAGCGCCGCACTGACCCGCGACCTGCCCCGAATCACCCATCGCGTCGCGGCACCCGCCACGCATCTCTATCCCGCGCCGGAGATGAAACAGCCCGAAGACATGGCGCTGTCCATCGGCGCGCGGCTGTCGGTCACGGATATCGACGGGCGTTTCGCGCGGCTGGCGGATGGGCGTTTCGTCCCCGCCGCCCATATCGGCGACCAGCCTGCTACCGACCCGGCGGCGGTGGCCCTGACCCTGCTGGGCACGCCCTATCTGTGGGGCGGCAACAGCCGGGCGGGGATCGACTGTTCGGGTCTGGTGCAGGCCGCGCTTGGCGCCTGCGGCATCCCCTGCCCCGGCGACAGCGACCTGCAACGCGACGGTTTTCCGGCGGTGGACGACATCCGCCGCAACGATCTGCTGTTCTGGCCCGGCCATGTCGCGCTGGCACTGGATGACAGGGTGATGGTCCACGCCACCGCCTATGTCATGGCCGTGATCACCGAAGATATCGAACAGGCCATTGCCCGGATCGACCGCGCGGGCGAAGGCCCCTTTCTGGGTGCGCGCCGCCCCGATCTTGCCGTGACGCCGCAATTTCCCTAACCCGAACCGATACGCAAGGCAGAGGATATCATGGTGCATCTTTGGGTCCGGGCCGAAAGCCGCCCGAACGAGGACAGGGTGGGCATCACCCCCGAGGGCGTGCGCGCCCTGATCCGGCAGGGCTGCCGCGTCACGGTCGAAGACAGCCCCCGCCGCATCATCGCCACCGACGGCTATCGCGAGGCCGGGGCCGAGATCGCGCCCGAAGGGTCATGGCCCGATGCGCCGCGGGACGCGATCATCTTTGGCCTGAAAGAACTGCCCGACGACGGCACGCCCCTGAGCCATCGCCACATCATGTTCGGCCATGCCTTCAAGGGCCAGCCCGCCGGGCAGGTGCTGCTGCGCCGCTTCCGCGAGGGTGGCGGCGCGCTGTATGATCTGGAATACCTGACCGACGACGCGGGCCGCCGTCTGGCGGCGTTCGGCTATTGGGCGGGCTATGCGGGTGCCGCCGTGTCGCTGATGGCCTGGGCCGCACAGCATCGCGGCCAGATCTGCCCGCCCGTCCACAGCTATCCCAGCCAGCAGGCGATGACCGACGATCTGCGCGCGCGGCTGGACGGGACGCAGGCGGCACGCCCGAATGCCATCGTCATCGGCGCGCTTGGCCGGGTCGGCACCGGCGCGGCGGATCTGTGCACCGAAATGGGCGTCCATGTGACGAAATGGGATATGGCCGAAACCGCCAGCGGCGGGCCGTTCCCGGAAATTCTGGACCACCAGATTTTCCTGAACTGCATTCTGGCGCGTCCCGGCACGCCGGTCTTTGTCCCTGCGGATGCCGTCAATCCGGGCCGGGCGCTGCGCGTCATCGGCGATATCGCCTGCGACCCGGACAGCGAATTTTCCCCGATCAAGGTCTATGACCGCACCACGACATGGGACCAGCCGGTCCTGCGCGTCGCGGACAATCCCCCGCTGGATGTGATGGCGATCGACAACCTGCCTTCGATGATGCCGCGCGAAAGCTCGGCTGATTATGCGGGGCAGCTTTTGCCGGTGCTGTCCACGCTGGACCGGATCGACGCCGATGCCTGGGGCCGCGCCCGCGCCCTGTTCGATATCCATGTAAAAGAGGCCTGAGATGACAATCCACTGGATCGGAACCGGCCTGTCCGCCATTCCCGGCCTGCGCCGCCTGTTGCAGGGCGGCCAGCCCGTCACCGTCTGGAACCGCACGGTGGACAAGGCCCGCGACGCGGTGGGCGACCTGACCGCCGACATCCGCGCCTATACGCCCGAGGCCCTGGCCGAAGCCGTCACGCAAGGCGACATCATCGTGTCGATGCTGCCCGCCGACCGCCATGTGCCGCTGGCAAAGCTGGCCATCGAACGGCGCGCGCATTTCGTCAGTTCCAGCTATATCTCGCCCGAGATGGCGGCGCTGGACGGGGCCGCCCGTGCCGCAGGTGTCGCGCTGGTCAATGAGGTCGGGCTGGACCCCGGCATCGACCATCTGATGGCCCATGATCTGGTCACCGATTACCGCACGGTCGCGCGCCCCGGCGATCAGGTCAGCTTTACATCCTATTGCGGCGGCTTTCCGAAACATCCCAACACCTTCCGCTACAAGTTCAGCTGGTCGCCGCTTGGCGTATTGCGGGCGCTGCGCTCGCCCTCGCGGTCGATGCGCGACGGGGCGGAACTGGCGGTGGACCGGCCCTGGCATGCGATCACGCCCTATCAGGCCCCCTGCCCACGCCTCGAGGCGTTCGAGGTCTATCCGAACCGCGATTCGCTGCCCTTTGTGCAGCAATACGGCTTTTCACCCGATTGGCAGATCCGCGATTTCGTGCGCGGCACGATCCGCCTGAAAGGCTGGCAAGAGGCATGGACCCCGGTTTTCACCGAGGTCGAGACCCTGACCGGCCCCGAAGGCGACGCCCGTCTGGCCGAAATGGCCGATCAGTTCTGGCGCGACAATTCCTACGAGGAAGGCGAACCGGACCGGGTCGTCCTGTTCGTCGCGCTGAAGGCGGTCCGGGATGGCGAAACCGTCTGGCACAAGGAATGGGTTCTGGATGCCTCGGGCAATGCCCAAGGCAGCGCGATGGGTCAGCTTGTGTCGATCCCGGTGGCGCTGGCGGTCGAGGCGGTGGCGCGCGGCGATTTCGCCCCCGGCACCCATGCCGCGCCCGACGACCCCCGGCTTGTCGGCGACTGGCTGGTCGAGGTCGCAGAGATCGCCGACCATACCGCCAAGGTCAACCACCTCTCGCCCGAGGCCTGACGCAAGGGTGAACGCCCATCCGGCACGGCGGCGGAACCCCTGCCGCCGTCGCCCGTTTCCCTTGCGACGATTTCCGATCAGCAAAGGGATAGAATGATGACGTTTTCCGCCAATTCCAGCCTTGCCCTACCGCGTTTTCTGGCCCCTTTCTTCGCGGCGACCAGCCTGCTGGCCCTGCCCGCGCTGGCCGATTTCAACGACGCGCCCCCGAATGCGGCCAGCCAGCAGCCTGCCTTTGCCGGGCAGACCCGCGCCCCGGTGATCGCGCCGCAGTTCAATATCGAAACCACGGTCATCACCGACCGGCTGGACAGCCCCTGGGGCATGGCGATCCTGCCCGACGGCACCGCGCTGGTCACCGAAAAGCGCGGCAACCTGCGGCGCATCGCGCCGACGGGTGAGGTTTCGGCCCCGATCTCGAGCCTGCCCGATGTCGATGCGCGCGGTCAGGGCGGCTTGCTGGATGTCGCCATCGCCCTGGACTTCGCCCAGACCCGCCAGATCTGGATCACCTTTGCCGAGCCGCGCGGCAGCAACGAAAACGGCACCGCCGTCGCAACCGGCACCCTGTCGCAGGACATGACCGCGCTGGAAAATCTCCGCGTGATCTTTCAGCAGCAACCGGCGTGGGCTTCGGACAAGCATTTCGGGTCGCGTCTGGTCTTTGGCCGCGATGGCAGCCTGTTCGTCACGACCGGCGAACGATCGGACCGCGAACCCCGGCAGTTGGCGCAGGACCTGACGACCCATCTGGGCAAGGTCTTGCGCATCGACCCGCAGACCGGGCAGGCCGCGCCCGGCAATCCGCAATTCGTGGGCGTTCAGGCGCAGCCGGAAATCTGGTCCTACGGTCACCGCAACCTGCAGGCGGCCGCGCTGGATCCGGCGACCGGCCAGATCTGGACGGTCGAACACGGGCCGCGCGGCGGGGATGAGCTGAACCACCCCGAGGCGGGCAAGAACTATGGCTGGCCCGTCATCACCTATGGTCAGGAATACAGCGGCGCCGCCGTCGGTCAGGGCCGCACCCAGCAGGACGGGCTGGAACAGCCGGTCTATTACTGGGACCCGGTCATCGCCCCGTCGGGCATGGCCTTTTATCAAGGTGCCATGTTCCCCGAGATGCAGGGCGATATCCTGATCGGCGGCTTGCAGGGGCAGGCGCTGGTCCGCCTGACGGTTCAGGGCGGCCGCGTGACCGGCGAACAGCGGCTGGCCGAAGGCATCGGCCGGGTCCGCGATCTGGATATCGCCGCGGATGGCGCAGTCTGGATGCTGATCGAAGACAGCGGCGAATTGGTGCGGGTCAGCCGGGCCGATTAAGGGGGCCTTGCGATCATCTAACACAGGACAGGGCGCGTCGGCGCGCCTTGTCCGTCTGCAGGCCATTACGGGCCGGGATCGGCGTGGGTCGGGGCGTATCGCGGCTGACCCTTTACGCGCGGAATGCGGGGATTCCGGCACAATCGCGGCCTGTCGATTGCAAGGCTGGCAGCGCGGCGCCTCTCAGACGGGACGATGGATCGCCTCGGTCTCGTCCTCGGGGGACAGGCCAAGCGCCTCCAGCCCGGCCTCCAGATAATCGGCCAGTTGGGGGTCCGACATCAGATAGGTTTCGGTCGGGGATGTGCGTTCGGCGCGGGCGGTCGCGATGGCTTCGGCCAGTTCGCTGGCGTCAAAGGTGTCGCGCCCGATCCACATCACGGCGACCAGCGATGCCTGTTCGTCTTCGTCCATCGCGGCGATGAAATCGCGCAGCTCGCTGCGGTTGCCATGCTGGCCGGGGCGGCTGCCCTGATGCGCCCAGGCATTGATGCCGCTTTGATATTCACGCGCCAGAACAATGACTTGAGCAATCTTGTCGGGGGTGATGTCGATCATGGCCGCTCTCCTTGCGAAAACAGCATCAGACCAAAGCGGGGCGGCGTCAACCACAATCGCGGCCCCCGTCAGCGGCCGAAAAGGCGCTCGATATCGGTCAGTTTCAATTCGACCCAGGTCGGGCGCCCGTGGTTGCACTGGCCGGAACGCGGCGTGCGTTCCATTTCGCGCAGCAGCGCGTTCATTTCGTCGCCGGACATCCGCCGCCCCGACCGGACAGAACCATGGCAGGCCATCGACGACAGCACCGCATCGACCCGCGCCTTCAGCCGGTCGGATGCGCCCTGATCGGCCAGATCGTCCAGAATGTCGCGGATCAGCGCCGGGGCATCCAGTTTGCGGATCAGCGCCGGGGTTTCGCGCACGGCGATCGCGCCGCCGCCGAAGGGTTCGATCACCAGCCCAAGCGCGGCCAGATCATCGGCGATCTCCAGAATGCGGGCGGCGTCGGATTCGGACAGTTCGACGATTTCGGGGATCAGCAGGGCCTGCGTCGGAATGCCGTTCGCCTCGGCCTGCGCCTTGAGCCGTTCATAGACCAGACGCTCATGCGCGGCGTGCTGATCGACGATGACGATGCCGGTCGGGGTCTGGGCGACGATCCAGTTTTCATGCAGTTGCGCGCGGGCCGCGCCCAGGGGGGCGTCCTCGGGGATGGGCGATCTGGCCTCGACCCGCGCGCTTGGCGCCTCGGCAAAACCGGGTGCCTGAAAGGCCAGCGCGGCTTCGACCGCTGCGGGCGAAGGACGCGGGGCGGACCAGTTCGCCGGGCGGTAATCGGCCTGATACTGGCCCGGCTGATCGGGAACGGGTTCGGGACGAAACGCCTGCAGGGTCGCCGCCCCCACCGTGGACGAGGCGCGATGCCCGGCGGCCCCGGCCAGCGTATGGCGCAGCGCGCTGACGACCAGACCGCGCGCGATATCGGGGGCGCGGAAACGGACCTCGGCCTTGGCGGGGTGGACGTTGACATCGACCTGATGCGGATCGCAGCCGACGAACAGCACCGCCGCAGGGTGGCGCCCGCCCGCCAGCACATCCATGTAGCCGGCCCGCAGGGCCCCGGTCAGCAGCTTGTCCCGCACCGGCCGCCCGTTCACGAACAGATGCTGCGCGACCGAGGTGCCGCGCGAATAGGTCGGCAGCGCCGCATAGCCGGTCAGCGTGATCCCGTCGCGCTCGGCATCGACCGGCGCGGCGTTTTCGATGAAATCGCGGCCCATGACGCGCGACAGCCGGGTTTGCAGCGCCCCGAACAATTCGCCCTGTTCGGCATCGGCGCGAAACAGGATGCGGCCCTCGTCCTCATCACTCAGGGTAAAGGCGACATAGGGCTCGGCCATGGCCAGACGGCGGATGACCTCGGCCACGGCCTGGGTTTCGGCGCGGTCGCTGCGCAGGAATTTCAGCCGGGCAGGGGTGGCAGAGAACAGATCGCGCAATTCGACCACCGTGCCGCGATTGCCCGCCGCCGGGCGCACCGGTTCCAGCCGCCCGCCCGCAACCGCGATCCGGGCCGCGTCATGGCCGCAGGCGCGGCTGGTGATGGTCAGGCGACCGACCGCGCCAAGGCTGGGCAGCGCCTCGCCCCGAAAACCGAAGCTGCGGATATCCAGCAGGTCCGAGCCGTCGATTTTCGACGTCGCATGCCGTGCCAGCGCCAGCGGCAGGTCATCGCCCGTCATGCCGCAGCCATCGTCGCTGACCCGGATCAGCGCCTTGCCGCCCTTGGCAATCGCCACGTCGATGCGCGTGGCACCGGCATCCAGCGCGTTTTCGACCAGTTCCTTGACCGCCGATGCGGGACGTTCCACGACCTCGCCCGCCGCGATGCGGTTGGCGGCGGCCTCGTCAAGCTGGCGGATCACCGGTCTTATGTTGGGGGCGGTTTGGGTCACACCCCCAGATATAGCAAAACCCCGCCTATGGAAAAGAGAGATTTCGCCCATCACGCAACCAAGCGCGCCCAAAGGGGTTGAGTCGGCATGACATTTTGCAAGCACGAAGGAAACAGCATGAAACGCATGATCGCATGTGCCGTTTGCAGCCTCGACCGCCTGGCCGTCGCGGCCTGCGGCCCGAATGCGGCGACCCGCGCCACCACCGGGGCCGCGACCGGCGCCGTCGTGGCGGGGCCTGTCGGCGCGGTCGCAGGTGCGGCGGCGGGCGGTTCGGGCGCGGTTCGCGTCAACACGCCCTGATGATCTGATATCGAAAACCCCGGATCCTGTGCCACCACACAGGTACGGCGCGCCCCTTGCCGGGGCGGCCGGTTTCGTTACTGGACGGGTTCGGGTTCGGCAGCGGTTTCGGTCGTCGTTTCGGTGGCTGCTTCTGTCGCCGTTTCGGCGGCGGGCAGGCGCGCGCCATCCGCGTCAAGGCCCGCAGGCCGACCGACCAGAACAAAGCGCAGATTGTCGGCCTTCAGCAGCCGCTGCGCGACGCGCTGGACATCGGCGGCGGTCACGGCCTCGACCTTGTCGTTGCGGGTGTTGACGTAATCGGCGGGCAGGCCGACCAGTTGCATCCCCGCCAGAATCCCCGCGATCCGGCGGTTGCCGTCGAAACGCAGCGGGTATTCGCCGGTCAGATAGGTCTTGGCGTCGTTCAGTTCCTGATCCGTCACGCCATCGGCCAGCCGCGCCCATTCCTGCCGGACCAGATCGACCGCCTCGGCCACGCGCTCATTGCCGGATGCCATGCCGCCCTGCCAGCTGTCGCCGTAAAGACCGTTGGCCAGCCCGGTGCTGACGCCATAGGTCAACCCGCGCTTTTCGCGGATCTCGTCCATCAGGCGCGAGGAAAAGCCGCCGCCGCCCAGAATATGGTTGGCCACGAAAGCCGCGAAATAATCCGGGTCATCCATCGGCAGGCCCGGCCCGGCAAAGCCCACGACGGTCTGCGGGCTGTCCCAGTCGATCACGGTGACGCCGCCGGTCAGGCCAAGCGTCGCGGGCTGCGGCAGGGGCGCGGTGCCGGTTTCGGGCAAGGTGCCGAAGGTCCGGTCCAGCAGGATGCCAAGATCCTCGGGCGTGATATCGCCCGACACCGCGACGATCATCCGGTCACGCGCGATGACACGGTTGCGGGCGTCGATCAGGTCGTCGCGGGTCAGGGCCGCCACGCTGTCCGCCGTGCCGCTGGTCGAACTGCCGCAGGGGTGATCGCCCCATGCC
This sequence comes from Paracoccus sp. DMF-8, assembly GCF_029309835.1. GTDB lineage: Bacteria > Pseudomonadota > Alphaproteobacteria > Rhodobacterales > Rhodobacteraceae > Paracoccus. The sequence continues at coordinate 179,125 of NZ_JARJHL010000003.1, forward strand.
TGACGCGCCATTTCCTTGGCGGCGATGGATTGCGGGTCGGTCGCCTCGGCCCGGATCGACAGTTGGACCTGCGCGCGGACCAGTTCCACGCGGTCGCTGTCGAAACGGGTTTCGGTCAGCGCCTGACGCAGCAGATCGGCCGCCTGATCGCGGTTTTCGCTGAGCGCGCGGAATGTGATCGTCAGCGCATCATCCCCGGCGCTGAAACCGATTTCGGCGCCCAGCCCCTCCAGCGCCTCGGCGAAACCGGTGGCGTCCAGATCGCCCGCGCCTTCCTCCAGCGTGGCGGTCATCAGGTTGATCGCACCGCGTTTTCCGGGCGCGTCCAGACTGGCGCCGCCCTTGAACAGCACCGTCATCGCGGCAAAGGGGATCGAGCCATCCTGCGCCAGCCAGGCCCTGATCCCGCCGGGAGAGGTGATTTCCTGAATCTCGATCGCGCGGGCCGGCAGCGCGGCCAGCAGCACAAAGACGAATGTGGCGAGTGCGCGGATCATTCGGAAACCTCGTTGCGGGGATTGGCAAGCGGCGGGGTGGCGCCGATATTTGCCGGATTGTCGGCAGGGCCGTCTGTCGGCGTTTGGGCCGGAGCCGGGGCTGGGGTTGCGGACGCATCCACCCCCGCATCGGCAGGGGCCGCAGGCGAGGCAGCCTCTGCGGGCAGCAGCCAGCCGGTGACATGGGCGTTGCTGTCGATCAGCAGCCGCGCGGCATCGGTCACATCCTGAACCGTGACGGCATCCAGCAGATCGGGCCATTCATGCACATCCTCGACCGTCAGCCCGGTCGAAAGCGCCATGCCATAGTCATAGGACCGGGCATGAGCGCTGTCTTGCAGGTAAACCCGGCCCGCGCGGATCTGGGTCTTGATCCGGTCGAGCTGCGCGGGATCGGGGCCGGTATCGGCGAAATCGCGCAGCGCCTGATCCAGTGCGGCCTCGGCATCGGCATTGGCGACGCCCGGCGCAGGCACCAGCCCAAGCGCGAATGTCGTCGCATCGACCGAAGTGCCGTCATAGCTGGCATAGGTGAACAGCGCCATGCCGCCCTGCACCAGATCCCGCGCCAGAACCGAGGTCTGGGACGATCCGCCCAGCAGTTCCGCCAGCACGGTCAGCGCGGCGGCCTGCTGCTGGTCGCCGGTCTTGCGCTGCGGCACCAGCACCGTGCGCACCAGCGAAGGCTGGGGCACGCGCGGGTCGCTGCGTTCCATCCGGCGGGGCGAATTCTGCTGGGGGTTCCTGCGGGCGCGGCTTGCGGGTCAGATCGGGACGCGCCGGGACCGGGCCATAATATTTCTCGGCCAGTTGGCGGACGCGGTCGGCGGTGACATCGCCCGCGACGATCAGCACCGCATCATTCGGCGCGTAATGGCTGCGATACCAGTTCAGCGCGTCTTCACGGGTCAGCGATTCCATTTCCTGACGCCAGCCGATGACGGGGCGGCCATAGGGGTGGTTGTAGAACTGCACCGCATTGCGTTCTTCGGCGAACAGGGCCGAGGGGTCGCTGTCGGTGCGCTGCGCCCGTTCCTCCAGCACCACCTGACGTTCGGCCTGCCAGTCGTTTTCACCGATCCGCAGGTTTTCCATGCGGTCGGCCTCCATTTCCATGATCAGCGGCAGCCGGTCGCTGGCGATGCGCTGGAAATAGGCGGTGTAATCATAGCTGGTAAAGGCATTGTCCATGCCGCCATTGGCCTTGACCGTCCTGGACAACTCGCCCGGCGCCAGCTTTTCGGTGCCCTTGAACATCAGATGTTCCAGATAATGGGCGATGCCCGACTTGCCCGGCGCCTCGTCGGCGGAACCGATCTTATACCACAGCATCTGGACGACGACGGGGGCACGGTGATCCTCGATCACGACGGTTTCCAGACCGTTCGGCAGGGTGAAATGACTGATTCCCTTGGGCATTTCCGCGACGGCGGGAAGGGCCGACAGGAACAGGGCGGCAACGGTCAGGCGCATGAACGGGCTCCGGTGCGGGCAGGTCTTGAAATTGACCCGCCGACCTTGGCCCGAAAAAAACCGGCAGGGCAAGCCCGGCCGGTTTCATCAAAGCGTGAACGCCCGACCTGCGGTCAGCCCGTCAGTCCGCCATGCGCGATTCATGGACCTGACGCTGGACCGGCGCCGCGCCGGTCAGGCTGTAGCCCTTTGGCGGCGCGGCGGGCACGCGCGCGCCAGCAGCCCGCCAGCGTTCCAGTTCGGTCCAGCTGTCCAGCGTCATCGGCTGATAGGCGCGGTAATAGACATTGGTCCGGGCCAGCACCTCCAGCGCGCGGCGCGAGTGACGGCCGCGCCATGCCACGTCTTCCTGCGCGGTGATCTGGCGGATGCCGGGGTCACGGCCAAGGCGGCCGGTATAGGCCAGCAGCGCCCCATCGGCCGCGCCGACGCCCTGCTGGGCCAGATGGCCGGGGTTGCCGCCAAGCGCGGCAATCGCATCGCCCGCCGGATTGGGATCGGTGATATTGCCGCCGCCCGGCGTCGGCGCGGGCAGGACGTTCAGATCGCCCGGCATTTCCAGCGGCCGCGTCGGCACGATGGCGAATTCGTCGGGGCTGCGCTGGCCCTGCCTGATATTCATCAGATGCGGGTCCGTGCTGCAGGCCGAAACGGCCATCAGCATGATCATCGTCGCAACTGTCGCGCGCATCCGCATCTTGGGTCCCTTTCGACGGCTCACGCCTCTTCTAGCGTCATTTCCCGGTGGCGTCACGGGTCTTGTCGCGTGGTTTCGCACGGGCGCGGGGTTCCGCTTTTGCCGCCTTGCCCGCCGGGTCGCGGGGCGCGGGCGGTTGCAGGAACAACCCGATCGCGCCCGCAAAGATCGAAATATCCGCGACGTTGAAACTATAGGGGTTGCGCCAGTTCGGCAGCGACATGTTCAGGAAATCGGCGACCGCGCCATAGGTCATGCGGTCGATGACATTGCCGATGGCGCCGCCGATCAGCAGGCCCGCGGCGATCTTGGCGAAACGTGCATGTTCGGTGCGCGCCAGCCAGATCCAGACCCAGATGCAGATCACCACCGCGACCCCGATCAGCACCCAACGCATCATGTCGACATCGCTGGAAAACAGGCCGAAGTTCACGCCCTGATTCCACGCCATGCGCAGGTTCAGCCAGGGGTCGATCAGGTCGATTTCACGGCGCTGGTCCAGCCGCATGACATGGACCACGACATATTTCAGCACCTGATCCAGCGCGATGACCAGCGCCGCGACCAGCACCACCGGCCGCATCGAGCGTGCGCGTTTCAGCGCCAGCGCCTCGGCCGCGCGGCGTTCCTCGGCGGCGCGGTTGCGGCGCGGGGCGCGCGGCTTGCGCGGCGCGGGCTGGGGTTCGGCAGGGATATCCGGGGGTGTTTCGTCAGTCATGACAGATCAGTGCCGGAAATGGCGCTGCCCTGTAAAGACCATTGCCAGCCCAAGGCGATCCGCCGCCGCGATCACCTCGTCGTCGCGCATCGAACCGCCGGGCTGGATCACCGCGCGGGCGCCCGCTTCGGCCAGGGCCTCGATCCCGTCGGCAAAGGGGAAAAACGCATCCGACGCGACAGATGCGCCGATGGTCAGCGCCTGCGGCAGACCCAGCACTTCGGCCATGTCTTCGGATTTGCGGCGGCCGATGCGCGTCGAATCGACGCGGCTCATCTGGCCTGCACCGATGCCGACGGTGGCCAGATCGCGGGCATAGACGATGGCGTTGGATTTGACATGTTTCGCCACGGTCCAGGCAAACAGCAGATCGGCCAGTTCCTTGTCGTCGGGCTGGCGCTGCGTCACCACGCGCAGATCGGCGGGCAGGATCACGCCATTGTCGCGCCCCTGCACCAGAAAGCCGCCCGCGACCTGACGAAAGGTCGTGCCCGCCGCTTTCGGGTCGGGCAAGCCGCCGGTGGTCAGCAGGCGCAGGTTTTTCTTGGCGGCAAAGATCTCGCGCGCCTCGTCCGTTGCATCGGGGGCGATGACGACCTCGGTAAAGATTTCGGTGATCGCGCGGGCGGTATCGCCGTCCAGCGCCGTGTTCAGCGCGATGATCCCGCCAAAGGCCGAAGTCCGGTCGCAGTCGAAGGCGCGGCGGTAGGCGTCAACCGCGCTGTCGCCCCGCGCCACGCCGCAGGGGTTGGCGTGCTTGATGATCGCGACCGCCGGGCCTTTCAGCGGGTCGAATTCCGCGACCAGTTCGAATGCCGCATCGGTGTCGTTGATATTGTTATAGGACAGTTCCTTGCCCTGCCATTGCTTTGCCGTGGCAACGCCGGGACGGGCCGAACCATCGGTATAGAAGGCCGCCGACTGATGCGGGTTTTCGCCGTAGCGCAGGCTTTGCGACAGGGTGCCGGCAAAGGAACGGTAACGCGGCGTCGACTCTCCGATCGCCTGCGCCATCCAGGTCGAGACAGCCGTGTCATAGGCCGCCGTCCGGGCATAGGCATTCTGCGCCAGCCGCTGACGGAACGGCAGCGAGGTCGCGCCGTCATTGGCATTCAGTTCGGCCAGCAGCGCCGCGTAATCGGCGGTATCGACGATGACATTGACGAAGGCGTGGTTTTTCGCCGCCGCGCGAATCATCGCCGGGCCGCCGATGTCGATGTTTTCGATGCAATCCTGATAGCTGGCGCCCTTGGCCACCGTCGCCTCGAACGGATAAAGGTTGACGACCAGCAGGTCGATCATGTCGATCTGGTGGGTTTCGGCGGCGGCCATATGTTCGTCATTGTCGCGCAGGGCCAGCAAGCCGCCGTGAACCTTAGGGTGCAGCGTCTTGACGCGGCCATCCATCATTTCCGGGAAACCCGTGACATCGGCGACATCGGTGACCTTGATGCCCGCTTCGCGCAGCGCCAGCGCGGTGCCGCCGGTGGACAGGATGTCGATCCCGCGCGTTTCAAGATCGCGGGCGAAGTCGATCAGCCCGGTCTTGTCGGAAACGGAAATCAGCGCGCGGCGCATGGAAATGCGGTCAGTCATCGGCAGGGCCCCCGGTTTTCTGCTGGCGCTCACCTAACCTCTGCCCGCGCGAAGGTCCAGCCGACTTGCACGGCGCGGGCAGTCAATAGCGCGGTCAGGACGATCTGCTGGCTGGCGACCGGCTGGCGGCGGTCCGGGTCCAGCCAGCGCGACGGCTCCAGCCGCATCCGGGCGTTGCCGTCATGGGAAAAGAACCAATCCTCACCCTCGGGCAGGATCAGGCGCATGGCCTCGCCCTCGATGCTGGCGCGGATGGCGGGGTGCAGGTGGAAACGGATGTCCAGCCCGATGCCCGCCGCGCCGCGTTCGGCCAGTCTTTGGTCCAGAACCTCTTGCGCGGGCGGGTCCAGCGCGACCAGCGAATCCTCGCCGTCCAGGGTCAGCCCGTCGGGTTCCAGCCACAATTCGCGCAGGCAGGTCAGGCCGTGGCTGGCCAGCCAGCCGTCATGGCCGGACAGGATATGCGCCGGGTTGGCGGAGTGGGCCGGGCCGCAATCCGGGGCGGTCATATGGCCGTCGTCATCGAAATCGCCAGCCCAGACCCGCGCCGCGCTGTCGGCCAGCAGATCCGGCCCCGCCATATCGGCGACAAAACGCGACGAATTCATCCCCGCCAGCGTCAGGGCGGAATGGTTGTGGCTGCGCCGCGCGGCCTCGGCCCAGACCGGGCCGATATGATCGCCCGTCCCGCAGGACAGGATGATCGGCTGGCGCCCGCAGACCAGTTCAAAGCCAAGGGTCGAGGCATGGGCCATGCCCGCCGCCTCGCCCATGGGCGGCGTGGCCGCATCCAAGATCAGCGTCGTGCGCCCGCGCGCCATGCGGGCATAGCCAAGCGGCTTGCCGCGCGCGGTGATCGCCGGGCCGGGGCTGGCGGCCAGACAGCGATCCAGCCGCCCCGGCACGCCGCGCCCGCTGCCGTGAAACTGCGGCAACCCGCCATCGGCGTGGCGGATCGCGCGCAGGGATTGGGCCAGCGCGGCGATGGCATCCTCCAGCGCGGCGGGCACCGCGACACCGGCCCGACGCGCGCTGTCCGCGGCCCAGCCCATCAGCGACGCCGCGTCCAGCAGGATTTCGGGGGAACGCGGCGCGGTCAGGGATCTGGCCCCATCGCCTCGGCCTCTTCGGCCAGCGTCACCAGTGCCAGCCGGGCAAGCTGGTCATGGCCGTGCAGGTGAAAGGCGGCAAAGACCAGCGCGGTCAGGGCCTCGATCCGGGGCAGGCCGTCGGGGGTGGTGGACCATGTGTCCGACAGCCATGACAGGTGCCCCCGGCAGGCATGGAGAAAGGCGTCGGCATCGGGCTGGCGCAGACCGGGCAGGATCATGCCCGCGTGAAACAGCCAGCGCAGCAGGCGACGGCCCGCGATTTCCGCCAGCCATTCGACGGTCGCCTCGGCCGGGTCGGGGTGGTCATATTGCCAGTCCAGCACCAGCTTTTGCGACATGGCCCGCGCTTCGGGACTGGCCAGCGCCGCCAGATCGTCCAGCCAGCCGAAACCATGCAGATCGGCCCGGACCAGCAGCGGCAAATCGCTGATCGCAAAGGGGTTGCCGCGCAGGATATGGCCGCGCAGCACCAGCTCGCCCGCCAGAATGGCGCGGCCCCGGCCGGGATGGCCGATGGCCTTCGGCTCGGGGTGGCGCAAAAAGCCCTCGGGGCGTTTCATGTTCGGCGAAAGATTGTTCATCTGCCCCAAAGCCGCCCACCCGCGCCAGCAATACCGCCCGAATCTATGCCGGGCTGGCCGGTTTTCGCAAGCGCGCGATAAAGAACCCGTCCATTCCGCCCAGATCGGGCCAGTGATCGGGACGCAACCGCAGCCCGCCCTGCGGCGTGATCCATTCCGCGTCAATGCCCGGCAGATCGGGCGCCTCGACGACTAGACCGGGGTGGCGCGACAGGGCGGCGGCCAGTTGATCCTCGCCCTCGGCGGGCAAAAGCGAACAGGTCGCATAGACCAGCCGCCCGCCGGGTTTCAGCACATCCAGCGCGTGATCCAGCAGATTCGCCTGCAATTCGACCAGCGCCGGGATGCCCGATCCGTCGCGGATCAGCGGCAGTTCGGGGTGGCGGCGGATCGTGCCGGTGGCCGAACAGGGCGCGTCCAGCAAGATCGCGTCGGGGGCGGTTTCAGGGCGCCACTCCAGCGCATCGCCCGCGACCATCTGCGCGCGCAGCCCGCAGCGGGTCAGGTTTTCGCCCACCCGTTCCAGACGCGCGGCCGAGATATCCAGCGCCGTGACCCGGCAGCCCGCCGCAGCAAGCTGCAAGGTCTTGCCCCCCGGCGCGGCGCACAGATCGGCGACAACCTCGCCCGGTTGCGGGTTCAGGATCCGCGCCGCCATCGCCGCCGCTGCGTCCTGCACCCACCAGTCGCCCGCCTCATAGCCCGGCAGCGCGCTGACCTGCGCACCCTGCGGCTGACGGAACGACCCGCCCGGCAGGGCCGCGCCCGGCGCCTCACGCCCCGGCTTGACGGTCAGGTCGATCGGCGCGCCGCGTTCATGCGCGGCCTCGATCGCCAGCGCGACATCGCCGCCCCAGGTCGCGGAAACCGGGTTGCGCAGCCATGCGGGCAGGTGCTGCGGCGACAGGTCGCGCCATTCGCCCGCCATCCCCGACGCCCGGCGCAGCACGGCATTGACCATGCCAGCGGCCTCTTGCCCCTTGCGGCCCATGCTGCGGGCCAGCGCGACACCGGCATAGACGACGCCATGCGGCGCCTCGTCCAGCGCCAGCATCTCGACCACGGCCAGACGCAGCAGCCAACGGATATCGGGACGCGGGCGGCGCGACATCAGGGGGGCCAGCAGCGCATCGGCACGGTCGGCGCGGCGCAGCGTTTCCGCCGCCAGCCGCCTTGCCCGCGCCCGCCCCGCCGGGGGCAGCGGCCCGGCCACGGTCACCGCCTCGTCCAGCGTCGCGCCTTCGCCCACCGCCTGCAGCATCGCCAGCGCCGCCTGACGCACCTCGTCGGGGCGGTCGCCCCTTGGCCGATGCCTGCCCTGTCTTCGCTTGTCCAATCCGCGCCCCTTGCCTAGATTGTCCACATCTATCCCTTTTCCAAGGAAATCGCCATGACCGAACGCGCCATGACCGAACGCAAGGACCTGCCGCCTGCGGCGCAGCGCGCCCTTGCCGAAGCCGAAGAGCGGCGCCGGAACGCCGCGCCGCTGGACCTGCCGACAGAGCTGGGCGGACGCGACGGCCCCGAGCCGGTCCGCTACGGCGATTACGAACGCAAGGGGCTGGCCGTCGATTTCTGACGGCCGGATTCTGATGGCCGGCGGGTCGTTGTTCGACCGGTTTCCCACGCATCTCACAGAAGCGTGACACGAAAGACGCGACCGTTTACCTGTCGTTTACCGTCCAGCCGCGAAGTTGACGCCACGCACCGCCCCGACGAGAAAGATCGATATCATGTCCGGCCGCATCCTGCCGAGGTGGCAAACAGCCGCTGTCCTTCTGTTGGCTCTGGCCGCTCAGGCGGCGGCGCAGGGCATGTTCGGGGGCGGATCGCGCGGCACGCCCGGTCCGCGCGAAGTCGGCGTGATGACCGTGTCGGATGAAAACGTGCCCTATACGGTGACCCTGCCGGGCCGGGCCGTCGCCTATCAGGAAACCGGCATCCGCCCGCAGGTCGGCGGCGAAGTGCTTGAAATATCGTATGAACCCGGCCAACCCGTCGCGCAGGGTGAGGTGTTGTTCCGGCTGGACCCGGAAACGCTGTCGGCGGCCCTTGCCGCAGCCGAGGCATCCGTCGCGGGCGCCGAAGCCAGCCTGAGTTCGGCGCAGGCCACGGTGGAACGCTATCGCCGGCTGGAAGGTTCGGGCGTGACATCGGTCGACCGCTCGAATGCCGAAGTCGCGCTGGCGCAGGCGCAGGCCGAACTGAAAGCCGCCGAGGCCGCCCGCGACACCGCCCAGCTTTCCCTGAAGCGCACCGAAATCGTCAGCCCGATTCAGGGCATTCCCGATGTCGCCGCCGTCTCGGTCGGCGATCTGGTCACCGCGAACCAGTCCGAACTGCTGACGACGATCACCCAGCTTGATCCGATCTATGTCGATGTGAACGAATCCAGCGCGCGCCTGCTGCGCAACCGCGAAAGGGTGCAGGCCGGCAGCCTGCTGGTGAACGGCGAGGCAGGCACCCGCGTCATTCTGGAAACCGGAGAGGCCTATCAGGGCACGGGCAGGCTGGTCTCGCCCGGCATCGCGGTATCGCCGACCACGGGGACGGTGCCGATCCGGCTGCAATTCGACAACCCCGACGGGATGATCCTGCCCGGCCAGTTCCTGCGCGTCGAAATGACCGTGGGCACCACCCGCGCCGTGCTGATCCCGCAGCGCGCGACACGCCGCGCGACCGACGGCACGCTGACCGCCTTTGTCGCGCGCGACGGCACCGCGCAACAGATCACCCTGACCGAATCGGGCAGCTATCGCGGCTCGTGGATCGTGACCCAGGGCATCACGGCGGGCGAGGAGGTCATTCTGGACGGGCTGGAAAACCTGCGCTCGGGCGCGGAAATTGCCACGGTTCCGGTGGCGCTGGATGCGCAGGGCGTGGTCAGACCCGCCGAAGCACCAGAAGCCAGCCCCCCCGCCGCGACGGCGGGCTGACCCGGAATGGCGCAGTTTTTCATCCACCGCCCCGTCTTTGCCTGGGTTCTGGCCATCGTCACCATGCTGGCGGGGGGCTTTTCGATCCTGACCCTGCCGGTGTCGCAATATCCCGACATCGCGCCCACGACGATCCGCATCAGCGCCAATTATTCGGGTGCGACCGCGCAGGCGGTGCAGAATTCGGTGACGAAACCCATCGAGGATTCGCTGACCGGGCTGGACGGGCTGTTATATACCGTTTCGTCATCCGCCACCGGGCGTTCGACCCTGACCCTGACCTTCGACGATTCCGTCACCCCCGTCGATGCGCTGAACGAAGTCCAGTCCAAGGTCCGCTCGGTCGAGGGGCGCCTGCCCTCTCCGGTGCAGACCGACGGGGTGCGGATTTCGCGGTCCAGCACCTCGATCCTGATGGTGGCGGCGCTGGTTTCGACCGAAAACCGCCACAGCCGGATCGAATTGGGCAACCTCATCGAAGAGGTGATCGAAGGTCCCGTCAAGCGGGTCGAGGGCGTGGGCGAGGTCAACGTCTTTGGTTCCGGCTATGCGATGCGGATCTGGCTGGACCCACTGCGGCTGGCGCAGTTCCAACTGACGCCATCCGACATCACATCCGCCGTCGCGGCGCAAAACACCACCGTATCGGTAGGCAGCCTTGGCAGTCAGCCCGTCACCGAGGGCCAGCAGTTCACCGCGACGATCACCGCGCAAAGCCAGCTGACCTCGGTCGATGATTTCCGCAACATCCTGCTGAAAACCGGCACGGATGGGGCGACGGTCCGGCTTGGCGACGTGGCCGAGGTCGAAATCGGGCAGGAAAGCTATGGCGCGGATTCGCGCTTCAACGGCAACAGCGCATCGGGTTTTCGCGTCAGCCTGGCCAATGGCGCCAATGCCGTCGATACCGCCGCGGGCGTCCGCGCGGTGCTGGAAAACCTGAAATCATCCCTGCCCGACGGGCTGGAGGTTCAGATCGCCTATGACACCGCCCCCTTTGTCGAGCTGTCGATCGAAAAAGTCTATCACACCCTGATCGAGGCCATCGTCCTGGTCTTTCTGGTCATCCTGATTTTCCTGCAGAACTGGCGCGCGACCCTGATCCCGATCATCGCCGTGCCGGTCGTGTTGCTGGGCACCTTCGGGATGCTGGCGGCGCTTGGCTATTCGATCAACACGCTGACCATGTTCGCGATGGTGCTGGCCATCGGGCTGTTGGTCGATGACGCCATCGTCGTGGTCGAAAACGTCGAGCGCGTCATGACCGAAGAAGGCCTTGGCCCGGTCGAGGCGACCGAGAAAAGCATGAAGCAGATTTCCGGCGCGCTGATCGGCATCGCGCTGGTCCTGTCGGCGGTCTTTGTGCCGATGGCCTTCATGCCGGGATCGACCGGGGTGGTTTACCGGCAGTTTTCGGTGACGATCATCACCGCCATGGTGCTGTCGCTGTTCGTCGCGCTGATCCTGACGCCCGCAATGTGCGCATCCATGCTGCGCCAGTCGCATGGCCCGGCCCGTTTCGCCCCCGCGCGCTGGTTCAACGCGGCGTTCGAGCGGGCGACGAACGGCTACGGCGCGACCGTCGCGCGGACGTTGCGCAGGCCCTTTGTCGTCATGGTCGCGCTGGCGATCATCAGCTTCGGGGTTTACGATCTGTTTGCGCGCATGACCTCCAGCTTCTTGCCGGCCGAGGATCAGGGCGTGTTGCAGGTCCAGATCAACCTGTCCGAAGGCACGACCAGCCAGCAGACCGCCGCCGTCGCCGCCGAAATCGAGGATTACCTGCTGAACGACGAATCCGACACGGTCGAAGGCGTGCTGGCAACGCTTGGCTGGAACTTTGCCGGATCGTCGCAGGCGCGCGGGCTGATGTTCGTCAAGCTGCGCGATTTCGCCGAACGCAAGGGCGCTGACCAGTCCGCACGGGCGCTGGCCGCGCGGGCCAATGCGAAATTCGGCAGTCACCGCGCCGGGCGGATCATGTTCCTGCAACCGCCCGCGATTCCGGGTCTGGGCAATTCGTCAGGCTTCAGCATGTATCTGCTGGATCAGGCCGGCAATGGCCGCGAGGCGCTGACACAGGCTTCGGAACAGTTGGAGCAGATCGCGACCAGCGATGCCCGCCTGCAAAACGTCGAGGCGCGCGGCACCGATGACGACGCTGCGCTGAAAATCGACATCGACCAGCAAAAGGCCGAAAGTTTCGGCGTCCGCGTGGCCGAGGTGAACGCCATGCTGTCGACGATCTTTGCCGGGACCGAGGTGAACGACTTTGCCCTTGGCGCGCAACTGCGCCCGGTCATCGTCCAGAGCGGCGCCGAAAACCGCATGCAGCCCGAGGATGTGGAAAAATGGTATGCCCGCAATTCCGGGGGCGAAATGGTGCCGTTTTCCGCCTTCATGGCGACGCGGTGGGAACCGGTCGATCCGCGCCTGCAACGTATCGACGCCATCGACGCCATCGAGTTTTCGGGCCAGCCAAGCGAAAGCGCCAGTTCCGGCACCGCCATGGCCGCGATGGAGGAACTGGTTTCCGACATGCCCGGCTATGGCATCGCCTGGACCGAACTGTCCTATCAGGAACGCCAGTCGGGCAATCAGGCGCCCTTTCTGTATGCGCTGTCGGTGCTGGTCGTCTTTCTGTGCCTGGCCGCGCTGTATGAAAGCTGGTCGATCCCGTTTTCGGTGATGCTGGCCGTTCCGGTCGGTGTCCTGGGCGCGGTCATCGCGGCGCTGACATTCGGTCAGGCCAATGACGTCTATTTCAAGGTCGGCATCCTGACCACCATCGGCCTTGCCGCCAAGAACGCCATCCTGATCGTCGAATTCGCCCGCGATCTGGAAGATCGTGGCCGCGAAACCATCGCCGCCGCCATAGAGGCCGCGCGGCTGCGGCTGCGCCCGATCCTGATGACCTCGCTGGCCTTTATCCTGGGCGTGACGCCTTTGGCGATTGCCACCGGCGCCGGTGCCGCCGCGCAGAACGCCATCGGCATCGGGGTGATGGGCGGCATGATCGCTGCCACCTTCCTTGGGATTTTCCTGGTGCCCGGCTTTTATGTGGTGATCCGCCGCCTGACCACGCGACGCGGCGGCAAGGGCCGCAGCAAGGACAGCGGCATGAGCCCGACCGGGCCACAGGTCTGATCCGGGTGGCGATCCGGGTTGCCTGCGGTTCGGCACAGGCGGGCGCCCATGCCGCGACTGCCCGGCCCGACCCGGCGGGACACGCGCCATTCACTTGACCGGGGCATCCGCATAGGATCGCGCCCGAACCGAAAGACAAGGGACCAGCATGGACCAGCCAGACCTGCGTGCAACCGCCGCCGACACTCAGCCCGAATTCGCCAACATGCTGGGAATCCGCGTGATTTCCGCAACCGCCGACGAAGTTGTCACCGAAATGCCCGTCACCGTTTCGCTGTCGAACCGCAACGGCGTGCTGCATGGCGGCGCGATCATGGGGCTGGCCGACAACACCGGCGGCACGGCAGCCGCGATCAATCTGCGGCAGGGCATGGCGACCACCACCATCGAAAGCAAGACGAACTTCCTGCGCCCGATCCGCATCGGAGACACCGCCCGCGCCACCGCGATTGCGCTGCACAAGGGCCGCAAGACCGAAATCTGGCAGACCACGATCCGGCGCGGCGACGGCAAGGTGGCGGCAATCGTCACCCAGACCCAGATGACACTGGAATGGCAGGAGGGTTGATTGCGCCCGCGAATCGGTCCGGCAACACCGCTTTCCAGCACCCGGCGGATTTCTGTCCAACCGTTCGGCAATCGGCGAAAAAGAGCCGTCACAATCGCCGACAGCCGTGATTTCCACGCCTTCCCGCCGTTGCCGATCCGCGATTTTCGTGGCAATAGGATGCAAAAGCAAACCAGAGCAGGGCATGCCAATGACTGACTTCGCGCAGCGGCGGACCATGATGGTCGACACTCAGGTCCGACCCAATGATGTGACCAGCTATCCGGTCATCGAAGCCATGCTGAACATCCCGCGCGAGGCATTCGTCCCCGAAACCATGCGCGACGTCGCCTATGTCGGCGAAAACATCGCCATCGGCCACGGCCGCGAATTGCTGGCACCGCGCACCATCGGCCTGATCCTTGAAACGCTGGAACTGAAAAACTCGGATCTGGTTCTGGATGTCGGCTGTGGCTATGGCTACGCCTCTGCCTGCGCCGCCCGCGTGGCCGAGGCCGTGGTCGCCATCGACGACATCCCCGATTTCGCGACCGAGGCGCAGCAGCGCCTGACCGATCAGGGCATCTTCAACGTCGCCGTCGCGCAGGCCCGCCTGACCGAAGGCTGGCCCGGCCAGGGCCCCTATGACGCGATGATGATCGGCGGCGCGATCGAGGTTTTCCCCGACAGCGTGGCCGACCAGCTGCGCGAAGGCGGGCGTATCGTCGCGATCTTCAAGGAAAGCAACCTTGGCACTGCCCGCATCGGCCGCAAGATCGACGGCCGCATCAACTGGCGTCTTGCCTTCAACGCATTCGCCCCTGTGCTGCCAGAGTTTTCACACGTCCCGGGCTTTGCCCTTTGACGGCCATCAAAAGGTGATCCCGATGATCCGCAAGAAACTGGCCGCGCTGCGCACGCCCCTGATCGCGGCGCTGATGGCTGGCGCCACCGCTTTGCCCGTCATGGCTGAATCGCTGGCCGATACGATGGTGTCGGCCTATCGCCACTCGGCCCTTCTGGACCAGAACCGCGCCGTGCTGCGCGCCGCCGACGAAGATGTCGCGGCCGCCATGGCCGCGCTGCGCCCGGTCATCAGCTGGGTTGCCGAACATAGCTATCGCAACACCGAAGGCTATGACTCGCGCACGACCTCGCTGAATCTGCAGGCGCAGGTGACGCTGTATGACTTTGGCCGCAGCCAGTTCGCCATCGACATGGCCAAGGAAACCGTGCTGGCGACCCGCGCCGCGCTGGTCGGCGTCGAACAGGACGTGCTGCTCAGCGCGGTGCAGGTCTATCTGGACGTGCGCAGTTCGCGCGAACAGGTCGAGCTGCAGGAAAACTCGGTCCGGCTGCTGTCCGAAGAACAGCAGGCCGCATCCGACCGCTATGAGGTCGGCGAAATCACCCAGACCGACGTGTCGCTGGCCGATGCCGCGCTGGCCGCGGCGCGGGCGGGGCTTGCCTCGGCGCAGGGCACGCTGGAAATCTCGGCCGAGAATTTCATGATGGTGACCGGCCACAAGCCCGGCGCCCTTTCGGCACCGCCGCCGACGCCCCGCCTGCCCGCTTCGGTCGACGAGGCGCGGGCGATCGCACAGCGTTCGCACCCGCTGATCAAGCAGGCACAGCGCACCGCCGCCGCCGCAGAGCTGCGCGTCGGGGCCGCCGCCGCGGAACGCAACCCGACCATCACCGGCACGCTCGGGGTTGGCAGTTCGCGCGGGAATTCGATGCAGGGCAACGCCCTGACCGGCTATCGCGACGTGAACGAAACGACCGATTCCGGCAGCGCCTCGATCAGCATGCAGCAGACGCTGTATTCCGGTGGCCGCCTGCCTGCGGCCCATCGCAAGGCGATGGCCAATCGCGATTCGGCGCGGGCTGACCTTTTGAACACCTCGCGGCAGGTCAGTCAGGCGGTGGGCACGGCCTGGGCGGGAATCGACGTGGCGCGCGCGCAGATCCGGTCGATCGACGAACAGATCGTTGCGGCACAGCAGGCATATAACGGTGTTCGCGAAGAGGCGACGCTTGGCGCACGCACCACGCTGGACGTTCTGGACGCCGAACAGAACCTGCTCGAAGCCCGCGCGGACAAGATTTCCGCAGAGGCCGAACTGCAGTTAGCACATTATCAACTTTTGTCCGCTATGGGTTTGTTGACGGTAGAAAACCTTCAACTGGGAATTCCGACCTATGACCCATCGGCCTATTACAACGCAGTTCGCAACGCCCCCTACACCAGCAATCAGGGCCAAAGCCTTGATCGCGTTCTTCGGGCGATCGGTCGGGAATAAGTCTCTCCCGATCCTGAACATCCGCCCTGTGGCGGGGGCTGGTCGCCATGGCTGACCTTGCCCGCCACAGCGCATCCCCCTCCGGTTCCGATAATATCGGCGATGTGCTGGCCTCGATCCGCCGCCTGATCGCGCAAGACGAAGCCAACGGCCTTTCGGACACCACCGCCCGCCGCCTTGGCGCGCTGCATCAGCGCGGCGACGCGGCCCCGGTCACGGACCTGCGCCTCACCCAATCGACAGGTGCAGAGGACGCGCCCCTTGTCCTTGGCGGTGACGATTTCATCGGGCCCGTCCAGCAGACCCTCTCGGCACCGCAGGTGGCAGCAGAACCGCCGCAAACCGAAGTCGAAACGCCCGGGATGGAACCCTGCGGATCCATCCCGCCCGTCGCCCATGCCGGGACGCAAGAGCAGGCAGAACCGGCAACCCCCGAAGAAACTCTCACCACCATTCACGAGCAGGTTGATACCATGATCCAACAAGCCCAGGCCACCGCCCCGACCCAGCTTCACCCCGCCATCGCCACCGAAGAGCCGCGCAACCTGTTCCTGATGGAAGAGGAGGAATTCGTCATGCCCGACACGCCCCTGCGCGGCATGATCCGTGAAACGCTGGTGCAGGAACTGCAGGGCGAATTCGGCGACCAGTTCAGCCGCAAACTGCGCAATCTGGTCCGCGCGGAAATCGCCATGGCCCTGAAAGAGGCGATCAAGGGCTGAACAGCCGGAAACGAGCCGCCCTGATGCGCGGGTTTTGCGCGTCAGGCCCGGTCAGGCAATGCGCGGCCGGGCCCCCTGCCGTTCCCGACCTGAAAGCTGACCGGACCCATTCGCCGGAAAGCCGCGTCAGTTCAGATATTTCTCGGGGTCGACGCTTTCAAAGCCGTTGCGGACCTCGAAATGCACAAGGCCCTGACTTCTGGCCTTGCCAAGCGGCGTTCCGGCCTGAACGGCCTGCCCCTTGGACACAGCGACATCATCCAGACCGGCATAGACGGTCATCAGATTGCCTTCGTGGCGCACGACAATGATCGGCACCTGATCGACATCGCGGGTAACCGCCGCCACGGTCCCGGCACCGGCCGCCGATACCGCAGCACCGGGCGCGGCGGAAATGTCGATCCCTTCGTTCTTGCCCTTTTCATAGACCCGCGCGATGGCGCCATTGACCGGCATCCGGAATTTCGCGCTGCCCGATGCCGCCGTTCGCGTGCTGCCCATATCGGGGGCGGCCGGGGTTTCGACCGCAGCGGCGGCGGGGGCTGTTTTTTCCGCAGGCAGCGCGGCCGAGGCCGAGGGCGGCTGCGGGGTCGGGCTGCCGCTGCCCGGCGCGGTCGTGACCTCGGACTGGCGCGGCGGCTGCGCGCCCGCGACCGGGATCATCAGCCGCTGACCCGGCCGCACGGCCATATCCGCAGGCAGACCGTTCCACTGGGCCAGATCGTTCACGCCAACGCCGTAACGCCGGGCAATCGACCAGGCGGTTTCGCCGCTGGCGACGACATGCTGACGGGGTTGCGGCGCGGGCTGCGTCGTCGTCACCGTCCGCGTCGCGCCCCGATCGTTCGTCGCGGGCACGCGCGCGGTCACCGTGGCGGGCTGCGCGGCGGCAACGCGCGTCGGCAGGGCCACCACCGCACCGGCGTTCAGCACGGTATTCGCGTCAATCGCATTATACTGCGCAACCTGCGCCGCGTTCAGCCCCAACCGGGCCGAGATCGAGGAAACCGAATCCCCCTGACGCGCCACCGCGACCTGATAGCCGGGATAGGAAATCACCCCGCCCGGGTCCGGTTGCGGACGCGGCATCGCGGCTGCGGCAGCCTGCGTCGTGCTGAGCCCGCCGCCCCAGCCACCCCGGAAATCGGGGTCGAAATTGTCCAGACGCATCCCGGTATATTCACCGTTCGGCCCGCAAGAGGCCAAGGTCACAGCGATGAAAGAGCCTGTCGCCCACAGCCCGAAATTCGACATCTGCCCGTCCTTATATGCCACATGTAGTTGCGGGGGCCGCGTATGCCCCAACCCCTCGACCAGCGGAACAAAGCGCACCTGGCGCAATTCGTCGTAATCATAGCCGCTTTCGCTGCGCCGCACGCGGATCAGCGTCTGCACGGCATCGGACTGTCCGACCGGCACGACCATGATACCGCCGATCTTCAACTGCGCCAAGAGCGGGCCGGGCGGATCCTCGGCTGCGGCGGTCACGATAATGCGGTCAAAGGGCGCCTGTTCGGGCAGGCCATGCGACCCGTCGGCGACCATCGTCGTGATATTCGACAGTCCGAAATGGCGAAACAGGACCTCTGCCTCCTGCACCAGACGGCGGTGGCGGTCGACCGTATAGACCCGCCTGCACAACAGCGCCAGAATCGCCGCCTGATAGCCCGAGCCGGTGCCGACCTCCAGCACCTTGTCGCGCGGCCCGACCTCCAGCGCCTGCGTCATCAGCCCCACGACCGAAGGCTGGCTGATCGTCTGCCCGCAGGGGATCGGCAAGGGCGTGTCTTCATAGGCGCGATCTTCGAAATGGCCGCGCACGAATTCGCCCCGGTCGATCCGCTCCATCGCGGCAAGCACACGCGGATCCGTCACCCCACGCGAGCGAAGCTGGAACAGGAAACGCATCTTGCGTTCGGGCATATCGGCGTCGGGCAGATCGTCGGCGTCGCTCATCCGTCCTCGAAAATCTTGACCAATCCGGTCAGGCTGTCACGACAGGTCAGGTCGGCCCGCATCGGCGTGACCGAAACATAGCCCTGCATGTTCAGATCGACATCGCTGCCCGGCGTCGCGGGAACGGTCTGCGACCCGCCGACGACCCAGAAAAAGCGCCGCCCGTTCGGGGCGATATTCGCCTCAACCTCGAAATTGCTGCCCCGGCGCCGCCCCTGGATCGAGGCGCGGGTGCCGCGCACATCCGCCGCGCTGGTCGGCGGGAAATTGATGTTGTAAAACAAGGTGTAATCGGTATCCGACGACCAGTCGCCGTGATCCAGGATCTGGCGGATGATGCGCGGGCCGTGCTGGCGCGCCGCCTCGAACGGGTCGGCCAGATTGACGGTGCCGACGCCCATGTATTGCGACAGGGCAATCGCGGGCAGACCTTGCAGGGCCGCCTCCATCGCGCCGCCGATCGTGCCGGAATACATGACGTTTTCGCCCGAAGTATTGCCGCGATTGACCCCGGACAGCACCAGATCCGGCGGCGCATCGCGCATCACATCGTAAAGCGCGGCCAGCACGCAATCGGCGGGGCTGCCCTCGGCCGCGAAACGGCGATCATCGAATTTGGCGATCATCGTGGGCTGGGTATAGCTGATGCAATGGCCGACGCCGGATTGTTCAAAGGCGGGCGCCACGGTCCAGACCTCGCCATCCGGCCCGGCAAGCTCGCGCGCGATATCGGCCAGGGCGGCCAGCCCCGGTGCGTTGATGCCGTCGTCGTTGGTGATCAAGATCCGCATATTCGTCCCGTTTCCGCCCTGTCCGCCCCCGGTCATGATTAGCCGCACGCACCGGTTGCGGCAACCCGGCATGGCCGCGTCAAAACCCCTTTGATGGCGCGCTGTTCATTTGACGGGAACTGTTTGCACATGCAGTATCGGCGCAGTCGCGAACACCGGACCGAACATGCAAATCTATCTGCCCATCGCCGAGGTCGTCGTTAACGGCTTCACGCTGATCGCGCTTGGCGGGATCGTCGGCCTGATGAGCGGGCTTTTCGGGGTCGGCGGTGGCTTTCTGATCACGCCTTTGCTGTTTTTCATCGGCATTCCCCCGGCGATTGCGGTGGCGACCGGCGCCAATCAGGTCGTCGCCTCGTCCTTTTCGGGGGTGCTGGCGCATGTCAAACGCAAGACCGTCGATTTCCGCATGGGTGGCGTCTTGCTGGCCGGGGGCGTGGTCGGATCCTCGCTTGGCGTCTGGATCTTCAATTTGCTGCAGAAACTGGGTCAGGTCGATCTGGTCGTGCAGCTTTGCTATGTCGTCTTTCTGGGGCTGATCGGGGCGATGATGCTGCATGAAAGCGTCGGCGCGATTCGCCACGCGCGCGGCGGGCCGGTCAAGCGGACGCGGCGCAACCAGCATGGCTGGGTCCATCGCTGGCCGGGCAAGATGAAATTCCGCGCCTCGGGCCTGTATATCAGCGCCATCCCGCCGCTGATCGTCGGCGCCTTTGTCGGCATCCTGGGCGCGATCATGGGGGTCGGCGGCGGCTTCATCATGGTGCCCGCGATGATCTATCTGCTTGGAATGCCAACGAAAGTCGTCATCGGCACATCGCTGTTCCAGATCACCATCCTGTCGGCCTATACGACCATGATGCATGCGGTCGCGTCGAATACGGTCGACGTCATGCTGGCCATTCTGCTGATCGTCGGCGGCGTCGTCGGGGCGCAGATCGGGGCCAATCTGGGCGCGAAACTGCGGGCGGAACAGTTGCGCATCCTGATGGCGCTGCTGGTGCTGGGGGTCTGCGGCAAGCTGGCATTCGATCTGTTCCTGCGCCCGGACGAGTTGTATTCCATCGCGCCGGGGTTGATCTGATGCCGCGCCTGATACCCCGTCTTGCGCCCGCCATGCCCCCCGCCCTGGCCTTTGCGGCGACACTGGGTCTGGCGCTGACCCTGCCCATGTTGGGGCGGTCGCAAAGCCAGAACCTGCCCCCCGCGCCAGAGCCGGTCAGCGAACATATCGTTGCGGGACTGTCCCATGATGACGTTAATATCACGACGAATTTCGACGGGTCGGATATCATCATCTATGGCGCGATCAGCCGCGAAACCCCCGCGCCCGCGGGGCCGCTGGATGTCATCGTCGCGGTTCAGGGGCCATCCAAGGCGGTCACGATCCGGCGCAAGGACCGGCGTTTCGGGGTCTGGGTGAACACCGATTCCGTGCGCATCGGATCGGCGCCCGATTTCTATGTCGTGGCGACGACGCGGCCCTCGGACCAGATCCTGACGGCGGAACAGGATGCGCAATACCGCGTCTCGATCCCGCAGGCGGTGCGGTCCTTTGCGGGCGAGCTGACCGTCGCCGACACCGTTCCCTTTACCGAGGCCTTCGTCCGCCTGCGACAAGAGGCGGGCCTGTATCGGCTGGATGACGGCGCGGTCACGCTGGCGGAACAGACGCTGTTTCGCGCCGATGTCCAGATGCCCGCCAACCTGATCGAGGGGATGTACAGCAGCCGCATCCTGCTGGTGCGCGACGGCCGCGTCATCGACACCCACCGCGCGCCCATCGAGGTCCGCAAGGTCGGGTTGGAACGCTGGCTGTATCGCATGGCGCTGGACCGGCCGCCGCTTTACGGGCTGATGTCGCTGCTGATCGCGATTGCGGCGGGCTGGACGGCCTCGGTCGCGTTCCGCACGCTTCAGCGCAAGTGATCGCCGCCATCATTCGCTGCGCCGGAACGGTCCCCAATCGGCGATTTCGATGATTTCCTCGCTGACGGCGCGGCGTTCCCGATCCAGATAGTTTTCCAGCGCGCGGCGAAAACCGGGGTCGGCGACCCAATGCAGCGAATGGGTCCGGGTCGGCAGATAGCCGCGCGCCAGCTTGTGATCGCCCTGCGCCCCGGCCTCGACCCGCGACAGGCCGTTGGCAATCGCCCAGTCAATCGCCTGATAATAGCACAGCTCGAAATGCAGGAACGGGTGGTCTTCAACGCAGCCCCAATAGCGGCCATACAGCGCATCCCGCCCGATCAGGTTCAGCGCCCCCGCGATGGGCTGGCCGTCGCGCAGTGCCAGAACCAGCAGGCAATCATCGCGCATCCTGTCGTGCAGGCAGTCGGAAAAGGCCCGCGTCAGATAGGGGCGCCCCCATTTGCGCCCGCCCGTATCCTGATAGAAATGCCAGAAGGCATCCCAATGTTCGGGCAGGATCCGGTCGCCGCGCAGGCTGACGATCTGGCCGCCAAAGCCCTGCGCGCGTTCACGTTCCTTGCGGATCGCCTTGCGCTTGCGCGACGACAGCGCCGCCAGAAAATCGTCGAAACTGGCGTAGCCGTCGTTCAGCCAGTGATATTGCTGGGTGACGCGGGGCAGGAAACCGGCCTGTGCGCCCAGTTCCGCCTCGGCCTCGGTGCAAAAGGAGATATGCGCGCCCGACAGGTCGGATTGCAGCGAAAATTCGGCCATCGCCTGCAACAGCGCGGCCTGGACCTGCGGGTCGCGGGCGATCAGGCGGGGGCCGGTGACGGGGGTAAAGGGCACCGCGCATTGCAGTTTCGGATAATAGCTGCCGCCCGCGCGGGCATAGGCCTCGGCCCAGTTGTGGTCAAAGATATATTCGCCCTGGCTGTTGGTTTTCAGATAGCAGGGCGCGACGCCCGCGACCTGACCGTCCAGACGCGCGACAAGATGGCTGGGATGCCAGCCCGTCCGCCCCCCGACCGAGCCGGAATCCTCCAGCGCCAACAGGAAACGATGGGTGGTAAAGGGGTTTTCTCCCGCACCGCAGCCGTCCCAATCCGCCGCCGCGATGCCTGAAATGCCGGTAAGGACCGAAACGCTTAGCTCTGCCATCAGGGCAAGCTATGCTGTTGTCCGCAATGCGCAAGGGGGGCGGTCATTTCGGGGCGGCATAGCCTTCGAATGTGATGTTGTCGGCGGTGGCCCGGGCCATCGCCTCGTCCTGAGGGCTGCGGATGGTCCAGCACAGGATCGGCACGCCCCGCGATTTCAGCGCCTGAACCGCCGGGTTTTGCAGGTCGCGAAAGGCATGAGAGATAAAGCTGGCGCCGCTGCGGTCGAAATCGGCCAGCGCGGCCAGCCGGGCGCGGCTGTCATCGTCCAGCATCGGCCATTCGTCGGCGTCAAAGGCATCCGTGGTCAGCCCGACCGGAATATCCGGCGCGATTTCGTGAAAGCGCGCGACGACATGGGGGTTGAAGGACATCACCGCCACCGGCCCGTCATACCCGCCAAGCGTTTCCGCCACGCGGTCCTGCAGATCGCCGATATTGTCGCCAAGCCGGCCGTCCTGATCCTTGATTTCGATCAGCAGGGGCGCGCGCCCCGCGACCTCGCGCAGCATGTCCTGCAAGGTCGGGATCGTTTCATCGGTGCGCGACAGACGGCATTCGGCCAGATCCTCCAGCGAGATATCGGCGACGAACGCCTCGCTGCCCGCAAGACGGCTCAGGTCATAGTCGTGAAAGACGATGGGCGTGCCATCGGCGACATGCTGGATGTCGCATTCGATCGCATAGCCCGCCGCAATCGCCGCGCGAAACGACGCCAGCGAATTTTCAGGCACGCGCGGGCCATGCAGCCCGCGATGGGCCACCGGCATGGTCAGAAAGGCGGCGGGCAGCGGCGCCATCATTCGACCTCGAAAATCGCTTCGATTTCGACCGCGACACCGCGCGGCAGGGCCGGGGCGGATACGGCGGCGCGGGCGTGGCGGCCCTTGTCGCCGAAAACCTCGACCATCAGGTCGGAACAGCCGTTGACGACCTCGGGCTGGTCGGTGAATTCAGGGGTCGAATTGACAAAGCCAGTCAGCTTGACGACACGGGACACCTTGTCCAGCGACCCAAGCGCGGCACGGGCCTGCGCCAGCAGCGCCAGACCACAGGCGCGCGCGGCCTCGGCACCCGCTTCGGCGGCCATATCGGCGCCAAGACGGCCGCGAATCAACCCGCCGGGGCCGGAACTGATCTGGCCCGACACGAACAGCAGGTTCCCCGACCGGACAAAGGGCACATAATTCGCCGCAGGCGCAGGCGCGTCGGGCAGCGTGATTCCCAGTTCCGCAAGTCTGCTGTCGATGGTCATGGCCGGTCCTTCCAGATTGGGTGATTTCGCGCGGATTGTTGCGCCACAGGGGGCCATGCGCAAGGCCCCAAGTGCTGCCGCTTCAGGCCACCAGCGCCTCGGCCCGTTTCAGATCGACGCTGACCAGCTGGCTGACGCCCTGTTCGACCATGGTCACGCCGAACAGCCGGTCCATGCGCGACATGGTGACGGCGTGGTGTGTGATCACAAGAAACCGCGTGTCGGTGCGCCGGGTCATTTCGTCCATCAGATCGCAGAAACGCCCGACATTGGCATCATCCAGAGGCGCGTCGACCTCGTCCAGCACGCAGATCGGGGCGGGGTTGGCCAGAAAGACGGCAAAGATCAGCGCCAGCGCCGTCAGCGTCTGTTCGCCCCCCGACAGCAGGCTGAGCACCGACAGTTTCTTGCCCGGCGGCTGGCACATGATTTCCAGCCCGGCGTCCAGCGGATCGTCGGATTCGACCAGCACCAGACGCGCCTCTCCGCCGCCGAACAGATGGGTGAACAGGTTGGTGAAGTTCTGGTTGACCACGTCAAAGGCCGCCAGCAGGCGCTCGCGCCCCTCGCGGTTCAGGCTGGCGATGCCGGCGCGCAGCTTGCGGATCGCTTCCTCCAGATCGGTTTTTTCGCCGGCCAGACGGTCGCGTTCGACCTCCAGCTCGCGCTTGTCGTCATCGGCGCGCAGGTTGACGGCGCCAAGCGCGTCGCGCTGCTGGCGCAGGCGGGCGATCTGTTCCTCCAGCGCGGTGGCGGCGGCCATTTCGGCGGGATCGGTGTCCAGCGCGGCCAGCAGGGCCTGCGGCGTGTTTTCGGTTTCTTCCAGAATGCGGGCACGGGCGGCGGCTTCGGTTTCCGCCGCAGCCTCGGCCCGGGCCTCGCGCGCGGCGCGAAGTTCGCGGGCATCCGACGCGGCGCGTTCGGATTCGCGTTCCAGATCAGCGGCATCGCGCAGCGCGGCATCGGCGCGCGACAGCGCCATGCGGGCCGCGTCCAGGCGGGCCTGCGCATCGGATTCCGATGCGATCAGCACATCGCGCCGTTCGGCCAGCAGGCCGGGCTGGGCGCGGGCATCATTCAGTTCGACGGCGGTCGCGTCGCGGCGTTCGGCCAGTTCGGCGGCGCGGCCCCCGGCCTGTTCCAGACGCAGGCGCCAACCCGATTCCTCGGTCGCGATTTCCTGCAACCGCTTGGTGCGGGCATTGCCTTCGCGGCGCAATTCATCCAGCCCGGAACGGCGGGTCATGGTCGCGATCCGCGCCGCCTCGACCCCGGTGCGGGCATGTTCGACGGCCATCGCGGCGGCGCCCCGGTCGGGCAGTTCGGCCAGCGCCTGCCGCGCCTCGGACAGGCGGCGTTCGGCGTCACCGGCATCGGCCTGATGGCGGGCCAGTTCCGCGCGGGCGGATTCGGCGCGGCTGCTGGCCAGCGACAGGTCGGATTCGGCACGGGTTGCGGCGCGGGCGCAATCGGACAGGGCGCGTTCGGCATCGCGCCGGGCATCGCGGGCCTGACGTTCGGCGGCGCTGGCCGCGTCCAGCATCTGGCGCGCGTCCAGATGGGCGGATGCGGCCTCGTCCGCGCGGGCGCGGGCGGCGTCGGATTGCGCCGTCACCTCGGCCAACTGGTTGACCTTTTGCAGATGCAGCGCCGCCGATGACGAGGCATCGCCCGCATTCACCCGCATCCCGTCCCACCGGATCAGATCGCCCGCCAGCGTCACCAGCCGCTGACCGGGCGCCATCGCCGCCTGCATCGCGGCCCCTGCCGCCAGATCGGCGACGATGCCCACCTGAGACAGCCGCCGCGCCAGCGCATCCGGCCCGCTGACATGCGGCGCCAGCGGCTGCGCGCCCGCAGGCAGGGGATGATCGGCGCCGTAACCCGGCAGGTCGTGCCAGCCCGAAGCGCCGTCATCGGCCAGCCCCGCGCGCAGGTCATCGCCAAGCGCGGCGCCGAAAGCGGCCTCATACCCCCGGCCGACGCGCACCGCGTCAAGGATGGATCTGCCGCCGGTTTCGCCACGCTCGACCAGCTTTTTCAGCGCGGCCATTTCGGCGGCAAGGGCGCTGGCCTCGCCCTCGGCCTCGGATCGCAGGGCGCGGGCCGTGGCCTCCTGGCTTTCCAGATCGGCGCGCATTTCTTCGGCGCCCTGCAGGGCGTCTTCGGCGGATTCGGCGCGGTCGCGGGCGGCATCCTGCGCGGCTTCGGCCTGTTCCAGCGCGGCCTGCGCGGTTTCGCCCGCGGCCTCGGCGCTGGCGACGGTTTCGCCCGCAGCATCGGCAGCGCGGGCGGCGCGGGCCAGCATCGCGTCCAGATCCGACACCAGCCGTTCCGCCGATTGGTGGCGCGCAGCCAGCCGGGCGGATTCGTCGGTCAACTCGGCCAGTCGCGCCTCGACCTCGCGCAGGGCGTCGGCGGCTGCATCGGCGGCATCGGTCGCCGCGGCCAGCCGTTCGTCATGGCCCTGCCCGGCGCGGACCAGTTCGGTGCGCTCCCATACCAGCCTTTCGATCACCTCGCCCGCATCACGATTCAGGGCGGTTTCGCGGTCGATGTCGCGGTCCAGTTGCGCAATCCGCGCGGTCAGGGTGTCGATGGCCTGCAGCGCGCGGGCTTCGGCATCGTCCAGCGCCTCGCGTTCGACAGTGGCGCGGGACAGGACGGCGGCGGCGATCTGTTCTTCCTCGCGCAGCGGAGGCAGCGCGGATTCGGCGGTTTCGCGGGCACCGATGGCCTTGCGGGCCGCAGCCTCGGCCGCGCCCGCCGCGCGGATGGCGTCATGCAGGGCGGCGGCGGCGGCTTCGCGGGCCTGATCCGCCTCGGACCAGCGGCGATACAATAGCACGCCCTCGGCCTGACGCAGGGCCGCGCCGATTTCGCGATAACGCGCCGCAGCCCGCGCCTGACGCGCCAGGGATGAGGCCTGCGCGGTCAGCTGATCCAGCGTGTCATCGACGCGGGTCAGGTTGGTTTCCGCCCCGTTCAGCTTCAGTTCGGCCTCGTGACGCCGCTGATAAAGCCCTGAAATGCCTGCGGCTTCTTCCAGAATGCGGCGGCGGGCCTTGGGCTTGGCATTGATCAGTTCCGAAATCTGCCCCTGCCGCACCAGCGCCGGCGAATGCGCCCCGGTCGAGGCATCCGCGAACAGCATCTGCACATCGCGCGCCCGCACCTCTTTGCCGTTGATGCGATAGGCGGAACCGGCGTCGCGGGTGATGCGGCGGCTGATTTCCAGATGGTCGGCGTCATTCACCGCCGCAGGCGCCAGCCGGTCGCGGTTGTCGATGGTCAGGCTGACCTCGGCATGGGCGCGGGCGCCGCGCCGGGTGGTGCCCGCGAAAATCACATCCTCCATCCCTTCGCCGCGCATGGCGGTGGGGCGGTTTTCGCCCATGACCCAACGCAGGGCCTCCAGCAGGTTCGACTTGCCGCAGCCGTTCGGACCGACCACGCCAGTCAGCCCCTCGCGGATGACAAGATCGGTCGGGTCGACAAAGCTCTTGAATCCGTTCAGGCGAAGGCGGTCGAAACGCAAGGGGCTTATCCACAGAATCAGGTCTTGAATTGGCGGATTGTCCGGCACCCGCCCCTTCAGGTCAACAATATCCGCTAAATCTGGGGTGACGGAAAAAGTTATCCACAAAATGTAAGGGCTAAACACAAGGCCCCCGGGATGTTATCAAAGCCGCATGATCCCTGCGCTTGCCATCATCCTGTGTTTCCAGCTTATCGGCGAGACGATCTCTCGCGGATTGGGGCTGACGCTGCCCGGCCCGGTGATCGGGCTGGTGCTGCTGGTCTTGACCGGCATCGCCCGCCCGCGGGTGATCGAATACCTGCGCCCGGCGGCGCTTGGCCTCTTGGGCAATCTGTCATTGTTTTTCGTCCCGGCGGGCGTCGGCATCATCGCCCATCTGGGGCAATTCGCCGATAATGCCCTGGGGATCGGGCTGGCGCTGATCGTGTCGACC
Source organism: Paracoccus sp. DMF-8 (assembly GCF_029309835.1). Taxonomy (GTDB): domain Bacteria; phylum Pseudomonadota; class Alphaproteobacteria; order Rhodobacterales; family Rhodobacteraceae; genus Paracoccus. The sequence goes on from NZ_JARJHL010000003.1 coordinate 206,501, forward strand.
GTGCTGGCCATCGGAGTCGGGGCGCTGGTCTTTTGCCAGGTCGCCCGGCTGACCGAAGGGCCTGCGCAACAGGGCAAGAGCGATGGATAATGCCGCGCTGATCTGGACCTATCTGTCGCGCGAACCGCTGCTGTGGCTGACCGCGACGCTGATCGCCTATTGCATCGGCGACGCGGCATTCCGCGCCACGGGGCGGCAAAGCTGGGCCAATCCTGTGCTGATTTCCGTCGCCCTGCTGGCGGCTTTGCTGGAACTGACCGCGACCGATTACGCAACCTATTTCGAAGGCGCGCAATTCGTCCATTTCATGCTGGGCCCGGCCACCGTCTGCCTTGGCCTGCCGCTGTATGAAAACCTTGGCCGGGTCAAACGGGCGGCATGGCCGCTGATCGCCGCGCTGGTCGCCGGGTCGGCGACGGCGGTGGTGTCGGTGCTGGTGATCGCGCGGGCCTTTGATCTGGGGCCGGTCATGGCGGCCTCGCTGGCGCCGAAATCGACCACCGCCCCCGTCGCCATCGGCATCGCCGAAAAGCTGGGCGGAGAGCCGACGATCACCGCCACCCTTGTCATCCTGACCGGCATAATCGGAGCGATCGTGGCGACGCCCTTGCTGAACCTGCTGCGCATCACCGACTGGCGCGCGCGCGGCTTTTCCGTCGGCGTCGCGGCCCATGGCATCGGCACCGCCCGCGCCTTTCAGGTCCATGAAACCGCCGGGGCATTCGCCAGCGTCGGCATGGGGATGAACGCCGTCCTGACCGCGATCATCGCGCCCCTTGCGCTGCGCCTGCTGGGCTGAGCGGCGACGAAAGTCGTAGCCGCATCCTGAGTGATGGACGGCGTGGCCGGGGCCAAGCTAACTGACGGCGAACAAGCTGACAGGATGACCTGAATGAACGACTTCGTGCATATGACGACCGACGGGATCCCGGCCGATGTCTCGCGCCCCGAGCCGGGCGATGTGATCGCGGGCGACCCGGAATTCACCTGCTGGGAAATCAACACGGCCGAGGGCGGCGTCTCTGCCGGGCGCTGGCAGGCGACGCCGGGCAAGTGGCATTTCGAAAACACCTATTGGGAATTCGTCCGCATCATCTCGGGCCTGTCGATCATCACCCCCGAAGGGGGCGAGCCGCAGACCGTGCGGGCAGGCGACAGCTTTGTGATGACGGACGGGTTCCGGGGCACCTGGGAATGCCTGGAAACCACGCTGAAGGATTACGTCGTCCGGGAATGACCCGGCTTTGCCGCAATAAAAAGGGCCGCCCCGGTGGGCGGCCTGTTTCGTATCGGCCCGCTGAAAAGGCCGCTGGCCTCAGGCGGCCTCTGCCTCTTCGGCGGCGTGGCGGCGTTCGCTTTCCTCGCGCGACAGCGCGACAGAGGTGCGCACACCCTTGGCCACGAATTCCATCAACCCCTTGACCACGCGTTCGTTCGGGTCGATCCCGGCGCAGGACAGCACCTCGCGCCCGTCGCGCGAACGCGCCCAACGTGCGATCTGGTCGGGGCCGTTGCCGTATTTCTTGTCATCTGCAATCGCATCGTCCAAGGCAGCCAGAACGACCGCCGCGAACAGCTTGCGGGCCCGCTGGCCCTGCTCAAAATTGAATGCCGAACCGTCAACGAAGTCGCGCATGATTTTACATCCTGTTTCTTTGCCGGTCCACCAGACCGGATGGTAGCGAAAGCTAGGCGCTTCTGACCGAACCGCCTGTTGATCTTCCGCCTGCTTTATGGCTGTGCTGGACGGGATATCCTTATAAGATGTGATTCGGTATGTCCTGCACCGCATGACCGCCATGCATATAGCGCAATGCAGCATAAATACGAAAAATATCCGTTATCCATGAAGATGTCGCGACAGCGGTTGAATTTGTTCACGCCTTGACAACGCGGGAAACGCGTTTTGGTTGCCTGTCGCCCCGCCAAAAGCTATAGCTGCGCGCAATCGCGCGGCGACAGATCCCTGCGCCGTGGAAAATTCATATATTTCAAGGTCCTCAACATGCCCAAGATCAACGGCAACGAAATTCGCCCCGGCAATGTGCTGGAACATGACGGGGGCCTGTGGGCTGCGGTCAAGGTCAGCCACGTCAAACCGGGCAAGGGCGGCGCCTTTGCCCAGGTCGAGCTTAAAAATCTTCGTGATGGCCGCAAGCTGAACGAACGCTTCCGGTCCGAGGACAAGGTCGAACAGGTCCGTCTGGACCAGAAAGACCAGCAATTCCTGTATGAGACGGACGGCAAGCTGGTGTTCATGGACAGCGAAACCTTTGAACAGACCGAACTGGACGCCGACCTGCTGGGCGACCGCCGCCCCTTCCTGCAGGATGGCATGACCGCCACCATCGAATATTACGGCGACGAAGCCCTGTCCGTCCGCCTGCCGCAGAAAGTCGTCTGCAAGGTCGTGGAAACCGAACCGGTCGTCAAAGGCCAGACCGCCGCCAACAGCTATAAGCCAGCGATTCTGGACAATGGCATCCGCATCACCATCCCGCCCTTTATCGGCACCGACGAAGATATCGTCGTGAACACCGAACTGTTCGAATATTCCGAACGCGCCTGATCGGGCGTCCTGCGACCTTCAACGGCCCGGCATCGCCGGGCCGTTTTCGTTTTCGTCGCCCCAAATGGGCGAGCCGGAAAAGCCGCCGGCAACAGGTCAGTTCCGGGCGCCGGCACCGCTAAAACCGGATTCCATAAAGAAATTTCCTCCCCTTGACGTTGCGGCACTTGCCCTGCGGCGATTGATCCATCAGACATCTCCTGTGCCCGGCCCGGCGTCGGCATTCATCTTTTGCGTGCGCAGGAAACCGCCCCATGTCCCTGTTCATCATCGCGACCCTTCGCGGCATTACCCCGGCCGAGGTGCCCGCGATCGCCGATGCCTTGATCGAAAGCGGGATCACCAGGCTTGAGGTGCCGCTGAAAGCACCCGAGGCGCTGGACAGCATCCGCCTGCTGGCCCGCAGCCGGGGCGAGACTGCCCAAATTGGCGCGGGCGGCGTGCTGAGCATTCAAGAGGTCAGGGCCGCAGCCAAAGCCGGGGCAAATGCGATCCTGTCGCCCAATACCGATACGATGATCATCACCGAAACCTGCAAGCTGGGGCTGGCCTCTTACCCCGGTGCCGCGACGCCCACCGAATGCCTGACCGCGATCCGCGCGGGGGCGACGGCGCTGCGGCTGTTTCCGGCCTCTCTGATCGGTCCGCGCGGCATGGCCGCCTTTCGCCCGATCCTGCCCGATGGCGTGCCGATACTGGCGGCGGGCGGGGTCGCCCCGACCGAATTCGGCGAATGGATCGACGCGGGCGCATCCGGTTTCTGCATCGCCAGCACGCTTTACCGCGCCGGCGACCGCCCCGAGGCCGTGCGGCTGCGGGCACGGATCCTGATCTCGGCGCTGGAGAACCCGATGTGAGTGCTGCGGCGGACCATGCGGGGCGCGCGCTCTTCGGCACATTGCCGGACGGGCAGCGGGTCCACATGATCCGGCTTGCCGCGCATGGGCTGACGGCGCGCATCATGTCGCTTGGTGCCAGCCTGTGCGACCTGCGGCTGGCGGACGGTGACCTGCCGCTGGTGCTGGGTTTCGCCGATCTGGACCCCTATCTGGACGAGGGCCGCGATTTCGGCGCCATCATCGGTCGCTGCGCCGGGCCGATCGCCGGGGCCAGGGCCAGAATCGGGGCGTTGATGCGTGAACTGGACGCCAATGATCGCGGCCGCCACTGCCGCGACGGCGGGCGCGACGGGCTGTCGCGGCGCAACTGGCGCATCGCCGGGTGGAAGGCGGACACGATCACCCTGACCGACCGCCTGCCCGCCGGGCATATGGGCTTTCCGGGCAATATGGACCTGCGCGTCAGCTATACGATCAACAGGGGGCCTGCGCTGCATATCGTCATGGTCGCGCGCACCGATGCCCAGACCCTGTGCAACCTAGCCGCGCATCATCTGCTGTCGCTTGGCTGTGCGGACAGCGCGGATCTGCGGGTGACGGTTCACGCCGACCACGTCCTGCCCGCCGGTCCCGATGGTATCCCGACCGGCGACATCCGTCCGGTTGCCGGAACCGGGCTGGACTTGCGCCAGCCGCGCAATCCGGGGCATCTGGCGGCGCAGGATTTCTGCCTGCGGCCGGGGCGCAGCCGCCTTGCCCGCCCCGCCGCGCGGGTCGAAGGGAACGGCATCGCGCTGGACCTGCTGACGACCGAGGCGGGCCTGCGCCTTGATCCCCGCCCCGCGATCACCCCCGGCGCGGCGGGGCTGGGCGGCCGGGCCTATGGGCCGCATTCGGGCATCCTGCTGCGCGCGCAGGGGTGGCCCGATGCGATTCATCAGCCGGGCTTTGCACAATCGACGCTGCTGCCCGGCACGACCTATCGTCAGGAAACCATCCTGCGGTTCGGGCGCGGCTAGGCCACCGGGGTCAGGGCGGGCCGACCCGCCAGCACCGCCGCCAGATTGTCGCGCTGCAACTGGCCCATCGCCGCCCGCGTCTCGACCGTGGCGGAACCGATATGGGGCAGCAGCAGGACATTCGGCAGCGCCAGAAAACGCCGGTCGATATCCGGTTCGGACCGAAAGACATCCAGCGCCGCACCGCGCAGGCGACCCGCGCCAAGCGCCTCGATCAGCGCGTTTTCGTCGATCACCGAACCGCGCGCGACATTGACGATCAGCCCCTCGGGGCCAAGCGCCTCCAGCACCTGCGCCGACACGATGCCCTGCGTCGCGGGGCCGCCGACGATGGTGACGACCATATCCTGAACCGCCTGCGCCAGCGACAGTGGCATCACGGTGCCATGTCCAGCCGGGCGTCTGCTTTTCCTGACGCGACTGGTAGTGAATCTGGCAGCCAAAGGCCACCAGCCGGTCGGCAACCGCCCGCCCGATCCGGCCCATGCCCAGAATGCCCACCGGCCGCCCCGACAGGCGGCGCATCAGGGGCGCGGGTTGGCGCAGCCAGTTGCCGTCGCGCAGCCAGCCGTCAGAGCGGGTGATGCCGCGCGACAGGTCAATCAGCATGGCGACGGCCAGATCGGCGACATCGTCGTTCAGCACATCGGGCGTGTTGGTGACGGTGATGCCGCGCCGCGCGGCCTCGGCCACGTCGATCGCATCGTAGCCCACGCCGAAATTCGCGATCACCCGCAAGCCGGGCAGCACCTGCATCTGCGCGGCCCCAAAAGGCGCAGCACCCGCATAGGCCAGCCCCTGCACCGCCTGCCGCTGTTCGTCCGACAGGTCCCGCAGGTCTTCGGGCGTGGGCAGGATCAGCGCATCGAACCCCGTGCGCAGCGCCTGCGCATCCGCGTCCCGATAGTCGCCAATGGCCAGAACCCGGCTCATCCGCGCCCCACGAACGGCATGTTCGTCGCCATGATCGTCACATTCAGCATATTCGTCCCCTTTGGCTGGTTCGCCATCATCCACACGGCCTCGGCGACCTCTGCCACATTCATCGACGGCTCGACCTTCATTGTGCCATCGGCCTGCAGGGTGCCCTTGTCCATCACCGCCGTCAGATCGGTCGCGGCATTGCCGACGTCGATCTGGCCGCAGGCGATGGTATAGGGCCGCCCGTCCAGCGCCAGCGTCCGCGTCAGCCCGGTCACGGCATGTTTCGACACCGTATAGGGCACCGATCCGGGCCGGGGCGCAGAGGCGGAAATCGAGCCGTTGTTGATGATCCGCCCGCCCACCGGGTCCTGATGGCGCATCTGGCGAAAGGCCGCGCGGGCGCACAGGAACATGCCGGTGATGTTCACATCCGTCACCGCGCGCCATTCTTCGGGCGAAATTTCGTCGATCAGGCGGGAAATCAGCATGGCGCCCGCATTGTTGAACAGCGCATCCAGCCGCCCCCATGCAGCCTGCGCCTGCGCAAAGGCCCGATCGACCGCCGCCGCATCGGTCACGTCGCAGGGCAGGATCAGCGCATCAGGGCTGTCCCCGGCGGTGTCACGCAAGGCATCGGCGCGCCGCCCGATCAGCCCGACGCGCCAGCCCCCGTCCAGAAAGCGCCGTGCCGTCGCGCGGCCGATACCGCTGCCGCCGCCGGTGATGATGATCGTCTGGCCCATGTGCCCCCCCTTTGCGCGCCGCATAGTGTCGCGGCAACGCGCGATGGGCAAGGTCAGGGCAAAAGGAAACGGGGCGCCCTGCGACGCCCCGTTCCATGCTTGCCGTTGTGTCCGCCTAAGCGTCGGTATCCCAGCCCGAGATCTGCTTGGAATCCATGAACTCCTCGATCCCCCAGATGCCGCCTTCGCGCGCCCGGCCCGATGCCTTGACGCCGCCAAAGGCCGAGCCGCGGCCACGGCTGACACCGTTCATTTCGACCATGCCCGCTCGCAGCTGGCGCGCCAGCCGGTTGCGGCGCGCGCCGTCCTGCGTCTGGACGTAATTGGTCAGCCCGTAGATCGTATCATTGGCGATTTCGACCGCCTCTGCTTCGGTGTCGAAGGGGATGATGGACAGGACCGGGCCAAAGATTTCCTGCCGGGCGATGGTCATGTCGTTGTTCACATCGGCAAAGACCGTCGGGCGCACGAAATAGCCGCGATTGACGCCTTCGGGCAGGCCGGTGCCACCCGCGACCAGACGGGCGCCTTCGTCGATGCCCTGCTGGATCAGGTCCTGGATCTTGTCCCATTGCTGTTTGCTGACCACCGGGCCGATATGCTTGCCCGGCTGATGGGCGGTCGCAACCTCGGTTTCCTGCGCGACCCTGGCGGCCTGTTCGACGGCCTTGTCGTAGAAAGACCGCTCGACCAGCATCCGGGTCGGCGCGTTGCAGGACTGGCCAGAGTTGTAGAAACAATGCCGCGCACCACGCGCCACCGCCTTTTCATCGGCATCGGCAAAGACCAGGTTGGCACCCTTGCCGCCCAGTTCCAGAACGACCTTTTTCACCGTATCGGCGGCGGCCTTGGTGATCGCGATCCCGGCGCGGGTCGATCCGGTAAAGCTGATCATTTCGACGTCGGGATGGGTCGAAAGCTGCGTGCCGACACCCGCCCCGTCGCCGTTGACCATGTTGTAGACACCTGCGGGCAGGCCCGCCTCATCGACGATTTCGCTGAAGACGATCGAGGACAGCGGCGCGATTTCCGACGGTTTCAGCACCACCGTATCGCCCGCCAGCAGCGCGGGAATCACCTTCAGCGTGACCTGGTTCATCGGCCAGTTCCAGGGCGTGATCAGCCCGACGACCCCCACCGGCTCCCATGCGACCATCGAGGTCGGCGCATGCGGGCCAAGCGGGCGGATGAATTCGAATTCCTTGAAGGCGGTGATGAAGTTTTCGATGTGATAGGTGCCGGCGGCGGCCTGATCGCCCAGTGACATGTCCTGCGGCGCGCCCATCTCATCGGTGATGGCGGCGGCCATATCGGCGGCGCGGCGCCTGTAGATGTCCAGAATCCGTTCGACATGGGCCAGCCGTTCGGCGGGCGGCGTCGCGGCCCATGCCGGGAATGCCGCCTTGGCCGCAGCGACCGCAGCATCGGTATCTGCCTGATCGCCCAGTGAAATCACGGCCACCGGTTCCTCGGTCGAGGGGTCGATGACCTCCAGATCGCGCGGTGCCGCGGGGTCGACCCAGGCACCGTTGATGTAGAATTTCCGCTTGTCAGCAAGCTGAGACATGGGATTTCCCTTTTCGTATCCTTCACCCCAAGGTGGCACTCTCGCATCGGCAGCGCAAGGGACGGCCCCCCGCCCTTCCAGATCCGGCAAATATCACGACCAATAAGGTCGTGTTGGCAATTCGCTTCGGGTTGATTATGTTGCAGGCGGAAACGTCACCGAAAGGACCGATCATGTCCCTGCGCATCAACGATATCGCCCCGGATTTCACCGCCCCCTCGACCGAGGGCGAGATCCATTTCCACGACTGGCTTGGCGACAGCTATGCCATCATCTTCTCGCATCCGCGCGATTTCACGCCGGTCTGCACCACCGAATTCGGCGCCGTGGCCCGGCTGGTCCCGGAATTCGAAAAGCGTGGCACCAAGGTCATCGGCGTGTCCGTCGATCTGGTCGCGGATCACGGGAAATGGAAACATGACATCGAATCCCTTGCCGGTGTGCCCGCGAATTTCGCGATCATCGACGACAGCAGCCTGACGGTCGCCAAGGCCTATGACATGCTGCCCGCCGAATATTACCTGCCGACCGAAGGCCGCACCCCGGCCCATTCGGCGACCGTGCGCACCGTGTTCATCATCGGCCCGGACAAGAAGGTCCGCCTGACCATGACCTATCCGATGTCGGTCGGCCGCAACTTTGCCGAAATCCTGCGCGCGCTGGATGCGGTTCAGGCCACCGACGGCGTGCCGCTGGCCACCCCGGCGGACTGGGTTCCCGGTCAGGACGTCATCGTCGCGCTGGCGCTGGACGATGCCGCCGCCGAAGAAAAATACGGCAAGCTGGACAAGAAACTGCCCTATCTGCGTTTCGCCAAGGACCCCAGGAACGCCTGATCCTGCGGCGGATGCCCCCAGATCGCGGGGGCATCGCGCATCAGCGCCCGCGCCTCGGCCAGATCCAGCCGGGCGCGGGCTTTTTCGTGGCAGCAGCCTTCGGCCAGCGCGCGCTGCCACAACCGGCGCGCGGAATGCGCGCTCCACGGCAGGGCGGCGCCGGCCAGCCATGCCCGCAGGGGCGGCGGCAACCCGTCATAGGCGGCCATGCCGCCCGCGCGGCGGCGCAACCCGGTGCGCAGATTGGTCACAGCCCGATCTGCCAGTGCGGAAAGGGGTCGGGGATATTCGCGGGCGTGGGCAAGACGTCGCCGTCGGGCATCAGCGCCGCATCCAGCCGGGCGGTGATCGCCGCCTTGTCCATATCCGCGCCGATGAACACCAACTCCTGCCGCCGATCGCCCCAGGGTTCCTGCCAATGGGGCGCGACGCGCAGCTGCGCCCCGTCCGGCCAGTTCCGCATCGGAACCGCCGCCCACCAGCGCCCAAGCGGAGAGATCTGCGACAGGGCCCCGGCCAGCGAAAACTCGGCCGCCCAATCGGGGCGGGTGGCGATCCAGAAATGGCCCTTGGCGCGGATCACGCCGGGCAGATCGGCATTCAGGACGTCATGCAGGCGCTGCGGGTGAAAGGGCCTGCGGGCGCGATAGACGAAACTGGACACGCCGTATTCTTCGGTTTCGGGGGTGTGGTCGGCGTGGCCATACAGTTCCTTGGCCCATTGCGGATGCAGATGGGCGCGGTCGAAATCAAAGCGGCCGGTGTTCAGGATATCGCCCGCCTCGACCCGGCAATGATCGGTTTCGATGATCCTTGCATCGGGGTTCAGTGCGCGGATGATCTGGCGCGCCGCAACGGCGCGTTCGGGGTCGGCATCGCTGATCTTGTTCAGGATCACCACATCGGCGAATTCGATCTGTTCGGTCAGCAGGGCGACAAGGCTGCGCTGATCGCCCGCATCCACCTGCGCATCGCGATCCGCCAGAAAATCATGGCTGGAAAAATCGCGCAGCAGGTTCACCGCATCGACCACCGTCACCATCGTATCCAGCCGCGCCAGATCGGACAGGCTGTCGCCGCTTTCATCGCGGAATTCAAAGGTCGCGGCGACGGGCAAAGGTTCGGCCACGCCCGTCGATTCGATCAGCAGGTAATCGAAGCGCCCGTCCCGCGCCAGCCTGCGGACCTCGGCCAGCAGGTCGTCGCGCAGCGTGCAGCAGATGCAGCCATTGGTCATCTCGACCAGCTTTTCCTGCGTGCGCGACAGGTTAGTGCCGGTGCGGATCAGGTCGGCGTCGATATTCACCTCGGACATGTCATTGACGATCACCGCGACGCGCAAACCGTCGCGGTTGTTCAGCACATGGTTCAGCAAGGTCGTCTTGCCAGCGCCCAGAAAGCCCGAAAGGACGGTCACGGGTAAGCGGGTATCGCGCATCTCTGCCTCATGATCTGTAATGTTATACTATTACAAATACATCAGGACGAACCCCGCAGGCAATCCCCCCGGACCTGCGCCTTTAGTGAGAGACGGCGCCCGAAAACAGGTTGATGACCACGACCCCGGTGATGATGCAGCCGATCCCGAAAAGCGCCGGCAGATCAAGCATCTGGCCAAAGCGGAAATAGCCGACGGCGGAAATCAGGACGATGCCAAGCCCGCTCCAGATCGCATAGGCGATGCCGACGGGCATGACGCGCAGGGCCAGCGACAGGAAATAGAAGGCGATCAGATAGCACAGCGCCATCAGTAGCGTCGGGATGATCCGGGTGAACTGTTCCGAGCGTTGCAGAAAGGTCGTGCCGATCACCTCGAAGACGATGGCCGTGACCAGCGTGGCATAGGTCAGGACGATGGGCGGCATCACGCGGGTTCCTTTCTGGTCAGGTCAAGCAGGTGCTGGCGCAGCGCGTCGCGGTCGCCGATGCTGTAGGCGGCGGGCCAGAGATCGGCCAGCCAGACGCCATCGGCGGCCATCCGCACGGCCGCCAGCGCAACGCCCGAATCGGTCGCGGCATGGCGTTCCAGCCGCGCGGCCAGCCAGGCGGCCCAGGCCTCATTCAGGCCGGGTTCGGTAAACAGCGCCAGCGACACCGGCGCGGTCGTCGCCCCCATGGCAAAGATCGCCAGCACATAGGCGCGGGTAAAACAGCCGTGGCCGCTGTCGTGGACCAGCGCCTCGTCCACGACGACATCGACCTGCGCCAGTTGCTGGCGGATGACTTCGTGGATCAGGTCGTCCTTGTTGGCGAAATGGTGAAACAGCCCGCCCTTGGTCACGCCGGCGGCGGTGGACACCGACTGGATCGTGACCGCATGCAGGCCCTGCGCGGCCGCAATCCCGGCGGTTGCGTCCAGCAGGCGCTGGCGCACGATTTCGGGCTGCTTCTTTCTGTGCTGCGATCCGTTCATGCGAAATGGATACCTACCGTCCGGTATGTTTTCAATCGCGGAAATCGGGACCTCATCCGAAAGTCAGCCGGAACCCCGGATGCCGCGACGGTCAGGAGATCAGGGGCCGCTGCTTGTCGAGGTGGCGCACGACCAGCTTGCGGCTTTGATGGCCCGACAGCATCGGCCGCGCGGGCGCGAACCCCGCATCGTCACCGCGCAGATGGGGGCACAGCGCCAACAACTCCCGCTGCATCGCGGGGCCGATCACCCGCAGCGCCCTTTTGCCGGGATAAAAGGATTCGACCACCGCGCCATTCGCCGTGATCAGTTCATGCTGGTCGAACATCAGGTGGAAATAGCTGACCGGCAGGGGCGGTTTGCGGATGTCGATACCCTCGATTTGACAAAGCTGCTTGGCCAGCACCAGAACCTGCAGGCTGTCGAACAGGTTGCGCGCGATTTTCGAGCGGATGCGCAGACGCAACTGCGGCGAGACCAGCAGGTCCCGCGCGGGCATATCGCGGCCAAGCGCCCCCGCCGCGATCAGGATCGGGCGCAACTGCGGCGTGTCCCGAAGATCGCCCGGCGCCAGATCGTGGCGCCCGACCCATGCCAAGGCGCGCGGACCGTGATCTATGGTGTCCACCAGATCGCCCGCCCGCAGGTTTTCGACCGGCACCTCGCCCATCGGCGTGGCGATCCGCGTGCCGTGGGTGAAACCGGATGACACGCCGGGGCCATCCACCACCTCCTCGACCGAGGTGCCGACGCGCGGCCGCTGCTTCAGCAGTTCGACCTGAAACAATGCGCGGTCGGTCGGGCCGCGATCCTGTGGTTCCTGCGGATACAGGATCGCGCCCGTCGCGTGGTCGGTCGGAATATAGATCTCGCCATTGCCAAGCCGCAGCACCTGCAACAGGGCATTTTGCGTGAACGGACCGCTGCCCCCCGCGCCGTAACAGGTCAGCCGCGCCGTGAATCGCCCCTGCCAGTCCAGCGGGGTGACGGGGGCCTGACGGCTGCCGATCCGGAACCCCTCCGGCGCCCCGGCGGGGCCGGGAAACAGCGCGCGGATCGCCATGCCGGGCAGGGTCGTCGGGTTGAAGGGGCGTTTCAGCAATAACTCCGCTTCTTCGGACACGGTTTCCGTCCCGCCCGCGCCGGACAGATCGGCAAGATTGCCGATATAGATCGCGCTGGAGACACGGCCTTTGGTCATCACGCTCTCGATGAATAATGTTTGCGCCATTTGCGGACCCGTCGCGATGTCAGAAGCGGTGCGGGATCGCCAGCCTTTGCGTCAAATTCGCATCAGAAAAGTGACTGTCGCGATTTTCCCGCAACTTCCGGGGCTTTGCAAGATAAATGGTCCCGGCGACCCCGCCGGAATTTCCGTGGATCATCGCGGCGGCTGCGTGCGGGCTCAGCGTTGCAGATACAGGTCGCCAAGCGTGGTCAGGCGCACCTCGATCCCGGTCGCGCCGGCCATCACGTCGAAATCGGCATAGGCCGACAGATCCAGCCCGGTTTCCTGCGCCAGTGCCGAAACCGGCACCTGCATATCCTGAAAATCGCCAAAGACGAAACGCGCCGCCGAGGGGCGGGGCAGGTATTCCAGCTGCGTGCGCAGATAGCCGATCACCGTCAATTCGCCGGTGACCGCATGGGTGAATGCGATGATTTTCCAGAAGGCGGCGGGGATCTGGCGGTTGTAATAAACCGGGTCGTCCCGCCCCAGAACCGGGCCGGTGACGACCGTCACGCGCATATTTTCGCGGTCGGTGTTGTTCAGGACGTAGTTTTCCAGATCCAGCCAGATCCCGCCGTTGAAGCCCTGACGCTGCGGCGCGACATTGGTGATGTGAAACGTATCCGCATCGGCCTGTTCGGCGGTGGCCTGATCGCCCCAATTCGGGTCTTCGCGTCGGGTCATATGGCCCCGGCTGAACAGCCCGCGATTTTCCTGACCGTAACCTTCGCGCAGGTTTTGCAGGGCGGCATCAATGCGCGGATCGCGGCGCCAGATATCGGTGCGCCTGATCCCGCGCAGCAATTGCGCGCCGTCGATATTGCAGGCGCTGAACAGGGGCAGCGCGCGCGACCGCGACATGCGCAGGGAAAAATGCGTATATTTCAGCTCTGTCGGATCATGGCCGGGGACCTGCGCCTCGGGCAGCAATTCGACCAGATCATCGGCCCAGATCCCCGCGCCCGGCAGGGGCAAGGGGGTCCCGTGACCGATGAAACCGGGGTCATAGCCGCCGCGCCCGGCATAGTTGTCCAGCGGCAGCATCGCCTCGGATACGCGAAACGGATCGGCGCCCTGATCCGGGCCAAAGCTGCGGATGTTGCGCATCGGCTGTTCCTGCTGGCCCCCGTCTTTGCTGGCCCGTCTTTTTCTGATTCCGGCCCCTACTGGTCCCGCCGACAACCGCGATCAGCGGAATTGCGATTTATGCGGCGGGTTCAGTTCGAATTTCTTTTCGCTGGACAATTGCCACTGGCCAAGGCCGCTCAGGCTTTTCTCGACCGCGCGGCGCGAGCCTTCGACGCGAATCGTTCCGGGCACGATCACCTCGGCCTCGAAGGATTTCAGATGGTCCAGCGCCTCGGCCGTTTCTTCGCGGCTCGGGTCGCCATCATCCGAGAAAACAAGGACAAAACATTCCTTTTTGCGCTGCGTTGCCATAGGCTTTCCTCATTCGATAAGGCCCGCGCCCTCGTATTCCTTGCCGAAACCGATCGGGCGGGCCTTCGCATTGGCCATCCTGATGATATCGTCGGACCTTTGCTGGTCCCTGTCCATATTCAACACCTCGGGCTGGCCCGAAAGCAATCTGGCGAAAAGGCCTGCCACGGCGGGACAGGCCATCGAGGTTCCGTCCATCACGCCTTTGGCCTGTTCGCTGACCCAGGATATAATACCGACCCCCGGCCCGATAAAGTCCACCTCGGGGCCGATATTGCTGAAACTGGCAAAGAAGGCATCGCCCACGGGTGCGGGCTTTTCGGCGATGCTGCGCCCGGTCATCGCGCCTTCGGGCCAGGCGTCCAGAACGCCCGCCGCCGTCACCGCCATGACCACGCCCGAGCGCGCCGGATAGGACACGGGCGACATGTAGTCATTTCCCGCCGCCGCGATGCAGACCACCCCCATCGCGCGCGCCCGCCGCACCTCGCGCGAGATCGAGATCGGTTCCGACGACTGCCCAAGGCTGAGGTTGATCAGGTCGCAACCGTCCTCGACCGCCTGGCGAATGGCGCGGGCAATGGCGAATTCGCTGGCCCCGCCCCTGTCCTTTTCAAAGACGCGATAGGCGTGGATTTCGGCGGCAGGCGCGATGCGCGACACGATGCCCGCGACATGGGTGCCATGGCCCGCGCCATTGTCGAACCATTCGTCCGCGGGTTCCGTCCCGGTGGTATTCAGCCCCCGCACGACATTGATGCCTTGCGCGGGCGATACGCCGGTGTCGATCACCGCAACCCGGACCCCCTGCCCGTCCAGCGCCCCCGCAGGCGCGAGCATGCGGTCCACGGCATCGCTGAAACCTTCGGCGATGGGGACCAGCGGCAGGGTGGTTTCGGTGTCGCCGCTGTCCAGAACCTCGACATCCACGGCCTGCGCGGGCCAATAGCCCGACAGGGGGGAACAGATCACCGCCTCGATCACGCTTTGCGCGGCGGGCAGCGCGGTCTTGATGCGGCCATCGGCATCGGTGCGGATATCGGCAATGCCGATGCCCTTGCGCCCGTTCAGCACGATGATGACATCCGCGCCGACCACCGGCGCGCCCGTCACGCTGTCCACGCAGCGCAGCGACAGCGACCGTTTCGACCGGAAACTGGCCGGGTTCGACTGTTGCCGGATCAGGTTCGGCAGCCCGTGGCGCAGCGGATACAGGAACAGTTCGGGCCGGATGCGCAGCCCCGGATAGCAGCGCGCCAGCTCAAAGGCCTGATCGGGGGTCATCGCGACCAGCGAGGCCTCGTTCAGGTCCAGCGAATCCAGCAGGCGGATGCGGCCCACCTCGGTCTGCATGATGCGGCCGCGCGGGCAGGTCGGCGGCGCCTCGCCTTCGTCAGAGGCTTCGGTCAGGGGGCGGGACAGGATGCCCGGACCACCCCGGCCATACAGGTGTTTGTGCATGTCGTGGAACAGGTGGAAACTGGTCGTCTCCATCCGGTCGTTGAAGATATTGTCATCGGGGACGACGACATATCTGCGCTGCTTTGCTGCCATGTCCCACGCTCCTGCCTGCTTATGTCCGTTAACCTTAATCCCCCTGCCCCGCCCGGTCCATGCCCACCTGCCCCATGCCCGCCAGCCCTATGGTTGCGGCCCTATGGTTGCAGCCCGTGGCCGATCTGCGGTGCCTGCGCACTGCCTGCGGGCGCGGCCTCGGCATTGGCGGCGCGCGGCATCGACTGGCCAAGCAGAATTGTCGCGGACATGCCAAAGACAAAGGCCGCCAGCAGAAACATCACCGGATTGCCGTTCGTCGTCGCGGCCAGCAGCGCATCCTGCCCCGGAAGCCGCCCGATCCACACCGCATTCATCAAGCCATTCGCCGATTTCAGCATGGACCAGCCAAGCATCGGCAGCGCGAACAGCAACAGCGCAGGACCGATCGGCCCGGAAATCAGGGTTTTGTCGATCAGGGTTTTGCCGGTGCCGGCGTCAGTTCTGGGGCCGCTTTCGGGGCCATTTTCGGGATTGGCCATTCGGTCCTGTCCTTGTTCCCGGTCCCTGCTTCCGGTGCGCGTCGTCCCGCCATCGTTTGCCGGATACCTGTTTCCGGGCCGAACGCGGCGCGGGGTCCCGGCGTTCCGCGTGGTTTACAGCGACGCCATCCACAGGCAAAAACGCCCCCGGCCAATCATCTCGCGCAGGATGCCCAACTCCTGCAAACGCGCAAGGCCGCGTTCAGCGGTGTCGCGCGACGCATCCGGCAGGCTTTCGGCATCCCGCGTGCCGATCAGGGGTCGGCGCTGCGCCAGACCGACCAGCCCCGCCGCGACCATCGGGCGGCGTGGGAAACTAGCGCTGCGGATAGCTGATGATCGACAGATAGCGCGCGGGCAGGTCGACCAGCCGCTCGGGGCCGTGGCGTTCGTCGGCATCGAACAGCAGGCTGTCGCCCGGCTCCAGCCGGAAAATCTGGTCGCCGTGGCGGTAATCGACGCAGCCCTCCAGCATATACAGCAGCTCGATCCCGTCATGCTGAAAGGTCGGAAAGGCGTCGGATTCGCCGGTCAGGACGATCAGATAGGGTTCGACCACCACGCCCGAACTGTTCGCGCCGATATGGCCCAGCAGGTGATACTGATGCCCGGCCCGCGTGCCCCGCCGTTCGATTTCGACATGTTCGCCGGATTTGACATGCTGGACCTCGCGGCGTTCCTCATAGCCCTTGAAAAAGCTGGTGATCGGCACGGACAGCGCATGGCTGAGCGCCTGCAGCGTGTTCAGCGAAGGCGAGGTGATGCCGTTTTCGATCTTGGACAGCATCCCGATGGAAATATTGGTGCGCAGCGACAGTTCGACCACGGTCATGTTCTGCTGCTGACGCACGGCACGCAGCGCGCGACCGATCGCGGCTTCCAGATTGCGTTCACCGACATCGCGCACCTGATGGGGATTTTGCTTGAGCGCACCGGGCAGCCGGGTGCTGTTCAAGCCGTCCAACTTGGTCTCGGCGCTCATCAACTCTCCAATCATCGGGCGCGGAAAATGCCCGCGTCACCCAAGTTTAGACGCTTTCTTGCTCATGGGGAAAAAAAATTGCCACAACAGGACAAAAGATCGGGCAAAGGAAGGGCCGGGGATATCCCGGCCCTGACCCTCATCTGGCAATGCCCATGTCACTGGCGATGCCCGCGCGATCAGCCGTGATAGGCCTGTTCGCCATGTTCCACGATGTCCAGACCCTGACGCTCTTCGTCGCGGGTGACGCGCAGGCCGATGGTCAGGTCGATCAGCTTCCACAGGATGAAGGATACGGTCGTGACATAGACCAGGGTGACGACGACCGCCTTGATCTGGATGAAGGTCTGCGGCCAGATCGCGTAATCCGCATCGCCGATCCCGCCAAGACCGGGGGCGGTCAGGATGCCGGTGCCGACCGCGCCGATGATGCCCGCGATGCCGTGGATGCCGAAGACGTCAAGGCTGTCGTCATAGCCCAGTTTGATCTTGACCACGGTGACGAAGTAATAGGCACCGGCCGAGCCGACAGCGCCCAGGACCAGCGCGCCGATGGGACCGACCAGACCGGCCGCCGGGGTGATCGCGACCAGACCGGCGATCATGCCCGAGATCCCGCCCAGGAGCGATGCCTTGCCGCGCATCGCCCTTTCCAGCCCGGCCCAGACCAGGATCGCGGCGGCGGGGGCGGCAAAGGTGTTGATCATGGCCAGCGCCGCGTCGGGACCGGCCTCCAGCGCGGAACCCGCGTTGAAACCGAACCAGCCGACCCACAGGATACCCGCGCCGGTCAGCGCCAGCGGCAGCGAATGGGGCGCCATCATGTCCTTGCCATAGCCGACCCGGGGACCGGCGACGACCGCGCCGACAAGCGCCGCAAGGGCTGCGTTGATGTGAACGACCGTGCCGCCCGCGAAATCCAGCGCGCCCCAGTTGAACAGCAGGCCGGCGCCGTCCCAGACCATATGAGCCATCGGATAATAGATGAACAGCGCCCACAGCAGGCAGAAGGCCAGTATCGCGGAAAACTTCACCCGCTCGACCAGGCCGCCGACGATCAGCGCGCCGGTGATGGCAGCAAAGGTCATCTGGAACGAGATGAAGACATATTCCGGCAGCACGATCCCGTCGGTAAAGGTCGCGGCCGTGGTATCCGTGCCGACGCCCGACAGAAAGATCTTGCCGAAACCGCCCCAGAAGGCGCTGGTCGATCCGCCAAAGGCCATCGAATAGCCGACCAGCAGCCACAGGATCATCAGCGCGGCGGCGACGCCCGTGACCTGCATCAGGACCGACAGCATGTTCTTGGACCGCACGAGGCCGCCATAGAACAGCGCAAGCCCCGGCAGGATCATCGCCATCACGATCACGGTCGCGGTCATCATCCAGGCGACATCGCCCTTTTCGATGACATCGGCCACAACGGCCGCGACGGGTTCGGTTGCGGGGGCCGCCTCTTGCGCCAGGGCGGTCGCGGCGATGCTGCCCACCGCCCCCGCCGTCAGAAGATATTTCCAGGCTTTGTTCATCGTCGTTTCCTTCATAGTGGCGCGTCAGAGGACCGGGCGGTGCGGGCAGGGCGCGGTCTTGGCCCGCCGCGCCCTGTCCGGGGTTTCGAAAAATCGTGCCGCCTGCCTGATCGCTGTCATCGTTGGCTCATCCTTGCTGCCGCCCCTGTCCTGCGCTGTCGCTGTCCTGCCCTGTCACGCTGGCCGTCGGGCGGCTGATGCCTTCACGGAAACGGGATGGCGGGTGTGCTGCAAGAAATGGCAGCCGCGAAACCGGCACGGGCTGTCGCAAGGTGAAAGCGCGGGCAGAACTGGCGGCTGATGCACAATTTTTAGGCAAGGTTTTCGTCTGGCTCACGCGGCAGCGCAGCATGATTCTGTGTCGTGATGGCGCGGATGCGCACAGGACCGCGCATAAAGCATCCGGCGATCCGGGGTTGAGGACCGCTGCGCCATACACGGGCCTGCGGCTGAAACCCACCCCTGAAAATTCCCGATAATATCAAGTATATAATACTTTCTGCGGTCCCGCCCGCCGCGATTGTCGGAACTTGCTGGAAACGCCGGATCGTTCGATCACAAGCGTTCCACAGCATCCCCGACTTCGGGGCAGGGCCGGCATCCTGCGCCCATGCCACCGACATAAAAGAGTCGCAGGTCAACGGATACACTCTACGCGTGTAGCGAGTTCCCCCCTCTGAACGGTAGTCTGTCTGGCCACCATCTCTCAAAAGTTGTATTCCGCCTGACATTCTGTCTGCACACCTGATCGATAGATAATGCCTGACGAAGCCATAGATCTGGACAACATGCCATTCTCCAAGGCCCGGGAGCATTGGCTGGCTGCCAAGCAGGTCAATGCCAGAAGCGCCGTCGATCTGGCGTGCAGGCTGATTCCATCCTATCCGGACCGACCATTTTTTTCGGCACAGGCGCTGGATCTTGCCAGGGCAATCGGCGAGGAACTGCGTGTTGCGCGGTTCCTGCTGGATACGGCCTCGGACAAGGCCGGAATCCAACTGCAGCCGGTGCTTGCCGCCGTCGACATCATACTGGCTTCGCCACAAGCAACGCCATCCGAACGCACGGCGGCCATAGGTTTACGCGACCGGTTGATAGAAGCTGCGCCACAACGGCATTTCTTTCGCGCTCAACTGGCCAGGCGAGAGCGCGACCTCGACACCGCGATGGCAGAAATCTCGGCGCATCTGAGCCTGTATCCGTCCGACGTTTCCGCTCTTGTGCTGCGCGCCTCCATCGCCATGCAAACCGGGCGTTGGGGAAAATACGCCTCTGAAATCCTGGCGCTGGCCGCGATAGAAGGGAACGAGCGGAGCGCGGAATTGCTGGACCTGTTCCAGCGGTTCCAGGCTGCACAGGGGTTTTCGCCGGACGCCGCTGACGATATCGCACTGCACCACGAACGCCTGGAAACGCCGGGCGCGGTTTACGAATACGCGATGGATCGTGCGCCTGCGTGCGACACATCTGCACGAAAAGGGGTCGTGTTGCTGACCGGCTCTTTGGCTGGCGGCGGGGCCGAACGCATCGTGGCCACCATGTTCCGGCAGTTTCGGACGATGGAACCGGACGAAGACCTGCAATTATGGCTTTTTTCCAAGACCGACGGTGCTGCCGGCAACGCCCTGTTTTATTTGCCGCTGACGGGACTTCACGAAGATCAACTACACATCGTCGAACCCGTGCTGAGGCCCGGCGAACCATTCTGCTGGCTGCCGCCTTTCTACGCGCAGCGGGCGCAGGCCATATACGACGATCTGATCCGCACGCGCCCACGCGTTCTCTACATCACGCTGGACGAGGCGATCATCGCCGGAGGCATCGCCGCCGTCATGGCCGGAGTCCCCGAGATCATCCTGCATTGCCACAACATGAGCCCGCCCAACCTGCATGGCGACGACCGTCTGTCCTTTGGCTGGGACCGGGCCTTCCGGGCGCTGCTGGCCCGCCCCAATGTGCGCTATGTCAACGTGGCCCGCGTCGCCGTCGACGATTACCTGAACTGGTGCGGCACCCCCGCCGGTGATTGCCGGGCCGAGGTGATCCACAACGGGGTGGATTTCACGCCCATCGACGAGGGGCTGGCCCGCGATCTTGCGCCGCAGGTCAAGGCCGAGCTGGGCATCCCCCCGGACAGCCCCGTCATCGGCGCCGCGATCCGCTTTACCGATGTCAAGCAGCCGCTGCTCTGGCTGGAATCCGCGCGGCTGATCCGGGACGCGCGGCCGGATGCGCATTTCCTGATCTATGGCGATGGCATCCTGCTGGAAACCTGCCAGGCGCGCGCCGCCGAGCTTGGGCTGGCGGAATGCGTGCATTTCCCGGGGCGTGTCTCGGATCTGCCGCATCGGATCGGGGTCTTCGACATCCTGATGCTGTCCTCGCGCTCGGAGGGTTTCCCGAACGTGCTGATCGAGGCGCAGGCCGCAGGGGTCATTCCGGTGGCCTTTGACGTCGGCGGCTGCCGCGAAACGATGGAGCCGGGGCGCTCGGGCCTCGTGGTTGGCGAACACACCGCCGAGGCACTGGCGGCCGAGGTCATCACCTTGCTGAACAAGCCGCGCCGGCTGGAACGGATGAGAAAGCGCGCGCTGAAATTCGTGCGCCGCACCTTTTCCGTCGATCATATGATGGGGCAATTGCACGATCTGGTCTACACAGGGCAGGACGCGCATCGACCGGCGTCCGCAAAGAACGCGGGCAAGGGCAAGGGCAAACGGCAGAAACAGCCGCGGAAGGCGCTGGCCTAAGACCGGCAGCAGCAAAATGATTGGATCGAACATGACACATCGGACGCTTGTCACCGGGGGCGCGGGCTTCATCGGCAGCCATCTTGTCGAGCGGCTGCTGGCCGCCGGTGAACAGGTCGTGGTGCTGGACAACCTGTCCAGCGGCAAGCGCGAAAACCTGCCGCCGCAGGCCGAGCTGGTCGTCGGCGACATCACCGATGCCGCGCTGGTCGGCGATCTGGTGCAGCGGGCCGACAGCGTCTGTCATCTGGCCGCGCTGGTTTCGGTCCAGGAATGCATCAGGGACTGGGATCTTGGCCATCGGGTCAATCTGGGCGCGACGATCGGGCTGTTCCGCGCCGCGGCCGACGCGCGGCCCGGCGGGATTCCAGTGGTCTATGCCTCCTCGGCGGCGGTCTATGGCGACAGGTCGGGGTCGGATTGCGCCGAAGCCGACCCGCCCGCGCCGATCTCGCCCTATGGCGCCGACAAGCTGGGCTGCGAACATCAGGCCCGGGCCATGGCGGAAATTCACCGGCTGCCTTCGGTCGGGCTGCGCTTCTTCAACGTCTATGGCCCGCGCCAGGACCCGCGCTCGCCCTATGCCGGGGTGATCTCGAAATTCTGCGCCAACCGCCTGGCGGACAGCCCCCATACCGTGTTCGGCGACGGGCGGCAAAGCCGCGACTTCATCTATGTCGCCGATATCGTCGAGGGGCTGGTCCGCGCCCGCGCCCATGCCCGGGATCAGGGCGGCGCCAGCGTCTTCAACCTGTGCACCGGGGCCGGGACGACGCTGACCGGCCTGGCCGCCGAGATCGACAGCGTGGCCGGTCGCGGCACAACCCCGATCCAGCACGCCGAGCCGCGTTCGGGCGATATCCGCATGTCACTGGGCAACCCGTCGCTGGCCGCGCGCGAACTGGGCTTTCACGCCCGGACCGATATCCGCACCGGGCTGGGGATGCTTTGGGCATCGTTGGCCGGTGCGGAATGCGCCTGAGATAAACCGGGCCAATCGGCCCCGCCGAGTTCTTGTTGTTTGCCCCTCGGGTTTTGAGGGTGGTGCGTTGGTTTTCTTTCAATCCCCTCAACGAACAGGAATGCTCCATGCTGACCAGAATTGCCCCCATCGGGACCTATCGTGTCTTCAAGCCGGTCCGCGACCTGCAACAGCGCAACCTTGCCCGGCTGAACGTGGCGCGCAACTATGGCTATGTTCATTCGGCCGCCGAGGCCTTGCAGCAGGCCCGGTTCATGACCGGCGACATTGACAGCATCCCGAAAAAGCTGTTCCCGATGATCGCCACCGTCGACGCCGATGCGCCTCGTCTTGCGGCCCGGCATTTCCGGCCGGACGTCTATCTGGTCGAGATTTCATCGCGCAAGGCGTTCAAGGATGCTTCGGGATGGTATCTTCAGGCCAACCTGCTCAAGGACAAGAAACACGATGCCGAGGTGGTCAATATCACCAACAGGCCGCTGAAGGACTATATGAAGCAGATCACCGACCTGCTGGGTGCGGACCGGGTTTGCTTCGTCACCCATATCAATGCGGTCGGCACGAACGGCGAGACCCTGCCGTTCCGTTCCTCGCTGATCGAGGCGGTCACCAAAATCGCCGCTGATCTTGACGTCCCGGTGATCGACCCGACCGAACTTTTGGAAAGCCACGCTCAGCGCAATCTGCTGGACCGGGATGGCGAGGACCTGAACCACTATCACGCCGATGCCACGGCCATCATCGGCGATTTCTACCTTCAGAAACTGAAGGCTCTTGGCTGGTCCAAGGCCACTGCCGCCTGATCCGTTCCGGCGCCGGCCGCTTTGGACGCCGGCGCCGCCCGCAGGCTTTCGCCGATATGAACTGAACCGGAACTGACTGATGATATTGAATGAATTTCTGGCCGCGACCGATGCTGCCACCAAAAAGCCGTCCACCAACACGGCATCGGAGGAATAAATGGCCAAGCTTGTAATTCTGCTCATGCCCTGGGGGCGCGTCGGCAGCAACATGGTCAATGGCATCGTGCAGCGTTCCAAGGCCATGAAGGTCTGGAACGAACCGCTTACCGGCGTGCAGACCCGCGTCATCGGCGCGGGCGGGACGCTGGCCGATGTCTGGCCGGCGCAAGAGGAATGGTTGATGGAAAACATCCTGACGGCCGAAACCGACATCTTCCTCAACGTCGCGGCCAACTCGGTCGCCGATGCCGCAGCGTTCCGCGAGACCGTGCGTCCGCTGGCCCCGGTCCATCTGGTCCTTGACCGCCGCGACGATCTGGCAACGGCGCTTTCGTCGCTGCGGACCGAAGAATGGGTGCGCGAAGGCATCGCCATGGGGGAACAGCGCAACTGGTCGATCCCCAGCGGACAATCGGTCAATTTCCGTCCGAATATCGACGCATCGAAGCTGAAGGCGGCGATCGCGATCATCCGGCAGGGCCGCGACAATATCGCGACCATTACCGAAGGCTATGATACGGCGCGCTATTCCTATGAGGAACTCGTCTCGGACATGGCGGGTGTGGTCGGCGACATGTTGCAGCGCAGCGGCATTCCGCCCTATCCGTTCAAGGCCGGGACCGAGAAATTCGGCGCAGGGTCGCTTTCCAAGATGGTCAGCAATCCGCAGGAAATCATGGACACCGCCAATGAACTGGGCGTCGAATCCGAACTGACGGTCTGACGCGGCCGCATCCCGGATCGCTTCCGCCGGGTCGAAAAGACTGGCGCAAGGCTGCGGGTCCTGTGGCCCGGCCTTGCGCTATTCCACGCGATCACGATCCTGGCGCCGCAGGCGTTCGCATTCGGCCCGCAGCGCGTCGCGTTCAGCCTCGATGGCGCGCAGGTCGGCAAGGCGGACCGACCGCGCGGCCTGCTCTGCCGCCTTCAGCGCCGCCGCCCGCAAGGGGGCGCCATGGCGATGGCAAGCCAGTTGCGCCAGCGCCAGCGCCCAGGTCCATGCCACGCCCCGCGCCGGTGTTGCCATATGTTCGGCCAAGGCCAGATTGGCCGTCCGGATGCGGGCCCGCGCCTCGGGCTCGTGATACAGCGCCCGCAGCGCCTGACCCAGCGCAGCCGCATCCGGTCGCGCCATGATCAAGGGCTTCTGAATATCCCCCAGCAGCGGCACCAATGGATGCGCAACGGGCAGGATCACCGCCAGCCCGCGACGGATCGCCAGCGCGGCGACGCGGCGTGCCATGCCCGAACCGTCAAGACATAGCAGCGCATCCGTTTCGGCAAGGAAAGCCGCGATCTGCGCCTGCGTCAGACCGGGCGTGATCGGGCAAAGCGCCAGATCCGGCAAGCCCGCCTCTGCCCCAGCCTCTGCCCGCGCGGCGGCAAGCAGCGCCGTGACGGTATCGCTGTCGGTATCATCCGGCATCACCACCCCAACGCGATGCAGCGGGGGGGGAACGGCGGCGGGGGTCTCGGCGTCGAACGCCGTCGGGTCCCAAAGCACAGCCATATTCCCCGCCGCTGTGCGCACATGGCGCAACGCCCCGGCCCGGCCCAAAGCCCCATCGGCAAAAGCCAGATTGTGATCGGACGGCACATGCAGCCCCGGCCGCAGCGTCAGCGTCGCCGCCGACCAGCGCGCCCTGGCGGCGTCGAAATCTTCCTGCGTCAGCGCCGCGCCGCTCACCCAATCAGCCAGCGCATCGAATGCCTGCGGGGTCTCGAAGTGGATATTGTCGAAAACCTGACCATTCAGAACCGCATCCGCCAGCGCCTCGGCCTTGCCGGTCCACGCCACGGCACTGACGTCGTACTTGCCGCGCAGAAGATGGCGCAGCGCCGCGATCTCTTCGGTCGTGACCTCGCTGTCATGCACCAGCGCCATGCGGCGCACCGCCCCTTGCGAAATGTCATCCGAGACGCTGCGCATGTCGTTCAGCCGATGGTCCGAGCCAAAAGGGATTGCGACGCCATATGCGCCGCGAAGCGGCAGGTCCCCCCAGATCCCCAGATAAAACAACGCATTTTCCGGGATCAGGCCCAGCTTGGTCCCGGTCGGAACCGGGGCCATTTCACCGCTCAGCAGCCGCCGCCGCGCAAGCGCGTCCCGGTAATTCCCGGCAGTCACCGCCGCGCTGCCCTGCGGAAACAGGCCAAAGCCGTTCAGCGGCGCGCCGAAGGCCCAGGCCCCCGGACCCAGCACCGTTTCCGCCAGTTCCTTGAACGCGGCAAAGGAATAGCTGGCCAGATGATAGCGGTTCATGGTCTGACCGCCGCCGTAATAATAGGGGTCGTTGGGACAGCTGACGACCAGACTGCCATCGGCAGCCAGTCGCGATCTGCACAATTCAAGAAAGCGGCACGGATCATGCAGATGCTCGATGGTTTCGGCGCTGATAATCAGGTCAAAATCCTCGGCCACCTCCTCAAGGTAGCGGATTGCATCGGCGCAAATGAACTCGACCTGCGCCTTCCCCTGATCCGCCAAACGGGTCCTTGCCGCGGAAATTGCATCCGCCGCGATATCGACCCCGACCACCCGCTCTGCCCCCCAGTTACTGATCAGCGCAGTGCCCAGACCTTCGCCGCAGGCAATGTCAAGGACACGCTTGCCCGCCACCGCACCGCGCAGCGGGAGATATCGCAGGCTGTGAATCGCAAACTCTGTCGGGCTGTAGGGCAGTGAAAGATTGAGACGTTCCAAAATCGTTTCCTATGTCGTGTCGCGTCTGGCAGGGGCGCGCGCTGCATGCAGCGTTCTTATTGGCTTGTCGCGCAACAATCCATTGAAGGCTCCGACCATGCGACCGACGGAAAACAGTTCCCGCACATATTTTCGACCCTCGACCTTGGCCGCATGGCGCCATTCAGCGTCGTCCAGAGCGCGCAGCACGGCGTCGGCCAGCCTGTCCTCTGACTGGTCGCCAACCAGAAAACCGGTGACGCCGTCGATCATCGCCTCGCCGCAACCACCTACGTCAAAGGCCACCGGGACGGCACCGGCCGCCTGTGCCTCGAGAAGGACATTCGGAAGACCCTCTGACCTCGACGACAGAACAAACACATCCAGAAGCGGCAGCCGACGATAAAGATCGTCTACATGACCCGGGAAATGCACCTGCCCATCAATTTCCAGATCCCGACACATCTGGCGCGTCACCTCCAAAAGTGCGCCCTCGCCAAAAAGAACGAAATGAACATCCTGCCTTGTCTCGAATACACGCCGGGCCATTTTAATCCAAATATCCGGACGCTTGACATCTTCGAAGCGAAAGGCGGTGCCGACAATCGGCGAAGCACTGGGGAATTCCAAGATCGGACCTCAAGGCATCGAGGAATTTCCTGTCCCGCCGCATGAGTGGGTTCAGATCGAGACCGTTCCGGATCACTTCGATTTTTCCCGGATCAATGCCGGCCCAACTTGCATAATCCTCGGCTACGGTGGCGCTGACCGCAATCATGCGGACCTCAGGTCGCTCCAGCAAGCTGCGATAGGCCGCCGCCCACCCTTCCATTCCCAATGCTGCATAAACACTGGAGGGTCGCTGGTTGTGACAGTGCAAAATGATGTTCGGAACGCCTGCAAGCACCGCCGCGAAGCCTCCGGCCAGGTTCGGCATATCCAAGGTCAGATAAACCGTGTGGGGACGTCGCTCCACCAGAAAATCGTGAATGGCTTGCGCCTTTCTTGAAAGATTTGGCGGCAGCCATGTGAAAGGTTCGCGCAGGGATGCCGACAGATCCAGGATCTGGATATCTTTCCGATCAAGACCGGTCATCGGCAGATAGAACAGGGGATCCCGGCCAGATTTCCCCTCAACCTCATAGATTGCCATTTCAATCCGCTTTCCCTTGGCCTTCACGCCACGAAAGATCGTGGCGGCGATCCTTTCGGCGCCGCCGCCTGCCAATGAAGGCGCGATCATGACGGCGCCTTCCCGGTTCTCAAGGGACGGCGCAGGAAAGGAGCTCAAAACATGCTGGAACACGGATCCGGGGCTATTCACGCCTGTAAGGCGATCCACATCCATTGGAAAACCCGGTGAATCCGCGCGTGCCTGAAAAAACGTTTCTACGGCCTTCAAGGCTTCTCTTGCCCGTTCGTTATGGGGATAGTCCGACAATGCATGGATCGCCGAAGCACGCTCTCCCCATACGCCGCTGCGGTAGGCAAGCAGGCCGAGTTCGAGACGCCGCTTTTCATCGTCCGGATGATCTTCAACATACCGGGCCAATATTCCATATGCATCGTTCCATCGCCGGTCCAGCTTTGCCTTGTGGAACTTCTTTAGGGCCGCATATCTATCTCGTATATCATTGACGCAGGGCGGCAGCGCAATATCTGGCGATTCATCGGACAGTTCTGCAAGCGCCTCGACAGCCTTCACCTGTAGTCTGACATCCACCTCTGCCCCATCTTCGGACATCTGAAGCAATGAGATGGCCGCACGCTTTCGTATATCGGGATCGGTATTGTCTGACAGCAATCGGCGATAAAAGAATTGACTCGTGCCGAACTGCGGGGCTACAGATAAGGCGAATTCATCGGCGTGCCGGGAGCTTCTGGTTTTCAGATCCTCATATCTTGCCCGGGCTTCCTGAAGGGTCGGTTCCGAAGACAAAACTGTTTCGTCCTTGATGCCATTCATGAGAGCGACATGAGAATGTCGAAGACCGTCAGGGAACCGGCCGCCTCCGCTTCTCGGGCGGTCAAGTCGGTCATCCTATCCCGCGATGCGACGCAAGTGGGAGGCATGAGCAAAAGAGATGCTCCGTGTCTGGCAGGCAGCTTTTCGGCTGCAACCTTACCGCAAGTTCAGTTTCCATGCCACCATTGGTTGCAATCATGACGGTTTTCCGGCGCGACATCCCCGATCCGCGATGTCACCCACAAGGACGGCGCAGATCTGCAATTCGCCCCGGTCGCAGGCGGGCTGGCCGCATGGTTGGCGGGATTCACGGCCTCGGTCACGGCCAAGCCGCAGGAGGCGGGCCATCCTGAAAATCTTCACCTTTCTGCGCAAGATTGCCGGAAAGATGGTCGAACTGGTCCGCGCGCTGAAGCGCGGGATCGATGAGGTTGTCGAAAGCGCCACGGATGTCGTGACGCGTATCGTCCGGCGCTGCGGCAAGAGTTCCTGCAGCAACTGCAAGAGCGGGAAAACGCCATCAACAACAGCGATCTGTCGGGAGCTCTGCGGCGGCGGGAACTGGTCAGGCAGCAGGGAACGGGTGCGCTGAGGGATAGCGCCGCGCGGCAAGATGTCCGGGTAACGTGGATGAAGACATCATGAGCGCGGGGCGTTACGCGTCGCAGGGCATTGGAAATGGCTCCGGCAGAAGCCTCTCAGCTGGATGCCGCGCAGGTGTTGGACATTGTGGCGGGTGGTGATCCATCGGCCATTCCAGGCCCGCAAAACAGGTCTGTCAATCGCTCATTGGGCAGCCAAAGGCGGGCGCCCTTGATGACGCGCTGTCCCGTCACGCCGCCCAAGGTGCCGCCAAGGCAAATGCAAGACGCAGGTCGTGCTGGATCATGACAAACAAGAACATCGACGCAATTCTTTCGTGCAACGGGCCATTTTCCCCGCATGATGACGTCCCGCCCGGACCCGTCATTTTCCCGGGAAACACGCATCTCGCGCGTCATTCGGCGGGCGTTTCATGCATGATCCTGCACGCGCTTGTCGCGGGGATGGGCTGCGCATAGCATGGTGGCGCAGATTTCAGCCAAAGGGACCGCCGCCATGCTGTCACCCAGTGGAAAAACCGTCGCGCGGGTCGGCGACAAGGTCACCTGCCCCTGGCACGGCCCGAATGTCATCGTCGAGGGCGCGCGCAGCACCATCGACGGCCGCCCCATCGCGCGGGTCGGCGACAAATGCGCCTGCGGCTGCATCATCATCGAAGGCGAAACAAGGGCGCTGCTGGACGGCCGCCCGGTGGCTCACATCGGATCGAAACTGATCAGCGGCGGCATGATCGTCGAAAGCATGGGCAGCGCCTCGTTCGGCTAGATGCTCAGCCTTTCAGTTTGCTGACCAGATTGGCCGCACGGCGCAACGCGGTCAGGGCGGCGCCAATGGCGATGACCCACAGCGCGGCGGTCAGGATTTCACCACGCCAGCCCCAGAGCGGCGCCAGCACCGACAGGACCGCCGCCCCGGTGACCAGCGCCATGCGGTGCTGCTTGGCCATCGGCCCGGAAAAATCCGCTCCCACCCCGCAATTCACCCCCAATTCGCGCGTATAGGCGGTCAGAAAGGCAAAGCCGACCGCCGCCCAGCCAAGCGCGGGTTCGCCCACGCCCAATGCCACGCCGATCAGGATCAGCCCGTCCGACACGCGGTCGGGGAATTCGTTCCAGAACGGGCCATCCGGCGCACCGCGCCCGGCCTCGACCGCGACCATGCCGTCGAACAGGTTGCACAGCAGCCGCGCCTGCACGAACAGCGTGGCCAGCAGCAGCAAAATCACCCGCCCCGCCCCGGTGGCGCCACCCGCCGCCCAGAAGGCCAGCCCCGCGACCAGCGCCGCCGCCATACCGATCATGGAAATCTGATTCGGCGTGACCTGCGTCGCGGCCAGCCTGCGCGTCGCCCAAGCCGCCCATCCGGTCTGGCGGCTGGCAAGGGGGCGGCGGTTTTCGGTCGGGTTCATCGGCTTCTCCACAGGGCAAGGCTGTAGCTGGTGGCATAGATCGCGGTGACGGTCAGCGGCAGGGCGATGGTCGCGACGATTTCGGGCGTGCCGGCGATGCGGTGCAGCGTGATCAGCACGACCAGCGACAACAGAACCGCCAGCAGGGGCGGCAGGACCAGCCCCGCCCGACCCGGCAGGCGGGTCGAGAGGGTTTCCATCATGCGCTTCATCACCAGCGTCAGCAGCGCCGACAGCGCGCCCTGCACCAGCCCGGCGACCAGCGGCGCAGGCAGGGCATGGGCGCGGTTGGCAAAGACCGCCCATCCGCCCATGCCCAGAAAGGCCACCGCCATATGCAGCGCGGAACTGCGCAGGGGGCGGGTCGCGCTCATCCCCAGAAATAGCGGGTGATGTGGAAAAAGATCGGCGCTGAATAGACCACCGAATCCAGCCGGTCGATGAAACCGCCATGGCCCGCGATGGCATGGCCCCAGTCCTTGACGCCGCGGTCACGCTTGATCGCGGACATGACCAGCCCGCCGAAAAAGCCCATGATCGTGATGATGAATGCCATCAGCGCCGCCTGAGGGATCGAAAACGGCGTCATCCACCACAGCGCCGCGCCGATCGCCGTGGCCGACAGGCTGCCGCCAACGAACCCCTCGACGGTTTTCGAAGGCGACAGGTTCGGCGCGATCTTGCGTTTGCCGATCAGCTTGCCCCAGACATATTGCAGCACGTCCGACAGTTGCACGACGACGACCAGAAAGGCGATCAGCAAGACATTGCGCCCCTCGAACCCGTCGATCTTCAGCGTCAGCAGGGCGGGGACGTGGGACGCGCAAAAGACGCAGATCATCAGCGCCCATTGCACCTCGGCCACGCGGACAAGGTAGTTGCGGGTTTCGCCGCGCAGCGCCGACACCATCGGCAGCAGCAAAAAGACATAGACCGGGATGAAGATGGCAAACAGCCCATACCATTCGATCCAGATCAGGTAATATTGCACCGGCAGGACGACGAAAAAGGCCGCGACCAGCGACCAGTGATCGGCGCGCACGGCATTGGTCAGGGTCAGGAATTCGCGCAGCGCGGCGAATGAACAGATCCCGAACAGTAGCACCACCCCGGTCTTGCCGCCCAGCAAAGCCAGCGCCAGCAGCAGCACCATCGCCCACCACGACCGGATGCGGTCGTTCAGGTTTTCGATCGTCGCATTCTGCCCGTCCGGCGAATAGCGCCATGCCAGCATCGAGCCGATGGCCGTCGCCACGACCAAAAGCCCCCCGGCGGCCGGGATCACCATCAACAGATCGCCATTCGCCTGATCCATCATCCGGCCTCCGCAGGGTTGGGGCGCAGCGCCAGCAGCGCGTCGCGGGAACGGGCCAGAAAATCGTCCCGACTTTCGCCGGGTTCCAGCCGCAGCGGTGCGCCAAAGATCGTCTTGCACATGATCGGCACGGGAATGATTTCACCCTTGGGCATGACGCGGTTCAGGTTCTCGATCCAGACCGGGACCATATCGATATCGGGGCGCTGCGTGGCCAGATGATACAGGCCCGTCTTGAAGGGCAGCAGGATGTCGTCGGTCAGGTTGCGCGTGCCTTCGGGGAACAGGATCAGCGACTGGCCCTGATCCAGCGCCCCGGCCATCTGGGCAATCGGGTCGGTGTCGCGGTTTTCGCGGTCGCGCTGGATCAGCACGGCGTTGAAGACATCGCGCCCGACAAAGCCCTTGATCCCCCGACCGCCCCAGTAATCGGCCGCAGCGACAGGGCGCGTGCGGCGGCGCTGCTGGTCGGACAGGACCGACCATATCAGGATGAAATCGCCGTTGCTGTTGTGATTGGCGAAATAGATGCGCTGGCCGCCATAGGGTTCGATCCCGCGCCATTCGGCCTGAACGGCCGTGATCAGCCGCGCGAATGTGCGGATCGCCGTGCCGGTGATCCCTGCCGCCAGCCGCCGCAGCGGATTGGCGCGCGCCTGCGTGACTGATGGTCCTGTCGCCTTGTCCATCCCGATCCGATCACCCTGCCCGATTGCGGTTTGCGCGATCATGCAAGGGTTTTTACCGTGGATTCAAGGGCCGGGCGCCGCACAAGGCCCGCGCCGCCGCGTCAGCTACAGCACAGCGCCGATCCGCCATGGCACGAATTCGGCATCGCCATAGCCGAATTCCTCGGATTTGGTGCGTGCGCCCGACGCCGTATCCAGCAGCTTGTGATAGATTTCCTGCCCCATTTCAGGCAGCGATATCGTACCCTCGACCACCTTGCCGCAGTCGATATCCATATCCGCCTGCATCGCGTGCCACAGCGCCGAATTCGACGCGAGTTTCAGCGAAGGCGCGGGATGGGCGCCAAAGCACGACCCCCGCCCCGTGGTGAAGGCGATCAGGTTCGCGCCCGAGGCCACCTGCCCCGTCGCCGCGACCGGATCATAGCCGGGGCTGTCCATATAGACGAAACCGGGTGTGCGGATCGGCTCGCCATAGCCATAAACCCCCGCGACCGGCGCCAACCCGCCCTTGGCCACGGCGCCAAGCGATTTTTCCAGAATGGTGGTGATGCCGCCGCGCTTGTTGCCGGGGCTGGGGTTGTTGTCCAGACTGGCGCCGTTCTGGCTGGTATAGCGTTCCCACCAGCCGATCATCGCCCGCAGCTTGTCGCCGTCGGCATCGCTGGCCCGCGCGATCAGCAGATGTTCGGCGCCATAGATTTCCGGCGTTTCCGACAGGATCGAGGTCCCCCCACCCGCCACCAGCAGGTCCGAGGCAACCCCAAGCGCCGGGTTCGCCGTGATCCCCGAAAACCCGTCCGACCCGCCGCATTGCATCCCGAGCGTCAGGCCCGAAACCGGAACGGTCTGGCGGGTGTCGCGATTGGCGGCTTCGGCGATACCTTCCAGAATCTCCAGCGCACGGGCAACGGCCGCCGCCGAACCGCCGACATCCTGAATGTTGAAACTGGCATGGCGTTCGCGGGTCCAGTCGTCGCGCTGATACAGGGTGAGCTGGTTCACCTCGCAGCCCAGACCGACCAGCATGACACCGCCGAAATTGACGTGATCGCGGTAGCCCTTCAGGACGCGGACCAGCAGCTCGAACCCCTCGCCGCCGGTGGCGATGCCGCAGCCCTGATCATGGACGATGGGCACGAAGCCGTCGACATTCGGAAAACGCGGCAGCAGCCGGTCATTCGCCGCCCGCGCAATCGCGTTGCACACGGTCGAGGAACAGTTGACCGAGGCGATGACCCCGATGAAATTCCGCGTCCCGACCCGGCCATCCTTGCGCAAAATGCCCTGAAAATTGCGGCGATCCGGCGGGGGCGGCAGTTGGCCACGGCTTTGCGCGGGGCCAAGGCCATGCGGGCTCATCCCGGCGTTCTGGGTATGGACATGTTCGCCCGCGCGGATGGGCGCGGTCGCCTGCCCCATCACCTGCCCGTATTTGACGATGGCATCGCCGGGGGCGTGGTCGCGCAGCGCGAATTTATGCCCGGCGGGGATATCGTCCGCCAGCGTCACGCCAAGCTGCGTGTCGCCTGCATTCAGCAGGGTCAGCGCGATGCCGACGCTGTCGGTGTCGCCCAGAAGCAGGGCGGAAGGGGGCTGGCTCATGGCGCGGGATCCTTGGCGCTTTGGCTGATGGCGTGAAGTTTCGGGGCCTGATCGGGCGACAACCCGGCCCAATACAGAAAGGCGGTGATGCGGTGATCGACCTTAGAGGCGTGGTTTTGCGCGATATCCGACAGCCGGTGGTCCAGAAACGGGTTGTCGAACCGTTCCAGCGTCACCGTCAGATAGTCGCGGGCCTGATCGCCCATGCCGCGCCGCGCGAAACCGGGCAGGACCTCGGTTTCCATGATATCCAGCAGCGCCGCGCGCAGCGGGCCGGACATCGCCTGACGCACATAGGTTTCCTGTGCGCCCGCGCGCTGCCACAGGTCGATCAGCGTGCTATGGCCAAGGTTCAGGATATGCAGCTTCAGCCGCTGCACCGGCTCCAGATCGGGGACGATCTGGATGGCCGGATGGGTGACCGGCAGTTCCAGCCCCGGCTGCGCGGCGATGGCCCACAGCCCATAGGGTTCGGCCACGGCACCCGCCGGGCGGATTTCTTCGGAGACGATGCGATCAACCAGCGAATTCGCCCAGATATGGGCGTCCAGAAACGCCGGATCCTCGCCCTGCGCCACGGCGATCTGACGCACACGGGCGCGCAGCTTGTCGCCATTGCCGGGCACGAGTTCCGTGGGCAAGACGACCAGCGGACCGCCACCCGCGACATGGCGCGCGCGCATCAGGTGAAACAGCTTGGCCGGATAGCTTTGCGCCGGGTCGGGATGGGGCAGGTCATCGGCAGGCTGCGGATCAAAGCCGCGATCTGCGGTGTTCGACACGATCCACCGCGCCTCATGCACGAAAATTCGCTGCAATTCCGCGTAATCGCCATCATAGCCAAGGCCGCGCCTGACGACCTGCACCCATTCCTGACGGTCGACGGGCTGGCCGTTTTCGATGCCGCGCACGCGCACCGGATAGCCGCCGGGCGCGGACAACGCATCCAGCCTGCCGCGCCGCGCGGGATCGGATGTCGATTGCACCACCGTCACCGCAGGCGCCGCGCCTACAGGCGTGCCGGTCTGGAAATAGGCAAGGGCATGGGCTTGCAGAAAGCGGCTGGTGCCGAACTGGATGATGGGGGTCTGCATGGCTGAATCCTTGGGGTTGCCCCGCCCGGTCTGCGGGCGAGGCGGTGGGCATCAGGCTTCGATCAGCGCGATCATCCGCTCCAGCCGCTGCATCGCCAGCCAGCCGTCGCGGATCTGCGGCGCCGCATCGCTGTCGCCGCGCATGGTCGCCGCGACATCCAGCAGCAGGGCGTGATAGCCCTTGTGATCCTCGTTCGCGGCGGCGGTGAAGTTCGGCGTCCAAATAAGGCTGTCACAGGCCGGGTCCAGCACCGCGCGGGCGTCATCGGCCTTGAAGGGCGGATTGCGGTGCCATGCGACGTTGATGATGTTTTCAACCTCGACCCGGTTATGGTCTCCCATGATCTGGACATATTCCATCGGCGTGCCGCGCGACTGCACGGTGCCCATGATGATATTGCCGATCACGCCGTTTTCGCATTCGAAATTCATGTGCAGCAGCATCTTGCCCGCATCGGGAACATTCTTGCGTAGCCGCAGATCGGCGAATTCCGAACCCGCGAACCATGTGATCAGGTCCATGTAATGGACGCAGTGGTGCAGGTAGAAACCGGTATAATCGACTTCGCCCGCGAAATAGGTCGGCGCGGTCATATAGCTGCCGTGAATGCCCAGAACCTGCCCGAAATCGCCGCCATCAAGGATATTTTTCGCGATCTTGTTGCCGGTCGAATAGCGTTTCATGAAACCGACGGTGACCGGCACCTTGGCGGCTTCGGATGCCAGCATCAGCTCCTTGGCCTGTGCGGCGGTCGCGGCCGAGGGCTTTTCCATGAAGACGGGCAGACCGCGACGCAGCGACGACAGGGTGGCGCGGAAATGGATTTCCGGGCCGACCGCCATGCCGACCGCGTCGATATCGGCATTGGCGATCATCTCGTCGTAATCCGAATAGACGGCCTTGGCGCCGAACTGGCGCGCGGCATTCTGTGCCGCCGCCTCGTCACGGTCGCAGACCGCCGCGATGTCAAAGCCGCTGCGCGCCAGTTGCGGCATCAGCATCCAGGTTGCGTGGCGGCCGCAGCCGATCCAGCCGATCTTGATCGTCATCAGTGGTTGACCTCTGCAAAGGTAAGAGCCGAGCGGATCAGGGCCAGACCCGCGCGCAGCTTGTCGTCTTCGTCTTCGTGGGGGGCGCGCCAATGCGCGATGGGCAGGGCGATGCGGTCGTCTTCGCGCCGGAACGGTTCCAGCGAGACCGGCCCGGCATAGCCGACATCGGCCAGCGCGCGCATGATCGCGGTCCAGTCCATATTGCCGGTGCCGGGGAAACCGCGATGGTTTTCATTGGCCTGAAAATGCACCAGCCGGTCGCCCGCCGCACGGATGGCGTCGGGGATCGAGCGTTCCTCCATATTCATATGGAAGGTGTCCAGCATGACGCCCAGACCGGGCGAATTCACCGCATCGACGATTTCATTCGCCTGGCTGGTGGTGTTGACGATATCGGTTTCGAACCGGTTCAGCGGCTCCAGCCCGAACACCTGCCCGGCGGATGCGGCCAGAGGCGCGACCTCGGCCAGCCCGTCGATGGTGCGTTTCGCCCGCGTCGCGATCTGATCGGCGGTCCATGGGTAGGGCGGGCGGCCCGCGAAAACCAAAGGTTCGCCATAGAGCGGCCCGCCGATGATTTTCGCGCCGACTTTATCCGCCGCCTCGACGCAGAATTTCAGATAGTCAAGACCGCCCCGACGGTTCGCCACATCCTCGCTGGCGATCGAGCGTTGCAGGTTCACCCGCGCGGCCAGAACCACCTCCAGACCTTCGCCTTCGCAGATGCGACGGACCTCTGCCGGGTCCAGATCATCCTCGGGTTCGGGGACCAGAAGCTCGATGAAATCGAAACCCAACTGCTTGGTTTTCTTCAAACAGGGCAGCGCGGCATTTGTGAAGGGCCGGATATATTGCATCGAAATGATGCCAACAGGATTTTTCACGTTCTTCCCTCGGGGATTGGGGCTGCCGTCCGGGTGGGCGGCAGCGGAAATTGGGTCAGCCCTTGACGGCGCCTTGGGTCAGCCCGCCGACAAGGCGGCGCTGCACGATCAGGAACAGGATGGTTGCAGGCAGCGCGCCGACGATGCCGCCGGCGGTCAGCAGCCCCCATTGCACCTGATATTCGCCGATCATGGTCTGCACGGCGACGGTGATCGGGCGCACGTTCTGCCCGCCCAAGGTCAGCGCATACAGATATTCGTTCCATGCGGTGATGAAGATATAGATGCCCGTCGCAATGATCCCCGGCGCACACAGCGGCAGGATCACCTTGCGCATCGCCTGCAGGCGCGAACAGCCGTCCGTCATCGCCGCCTCGTCCAGCGATTTCGGGATGCCGTTGATATAGCTGGTCATCATCCAGACCGAAAACGGGATTGCGATGGTCGAATTCGCGACGATCAGCGCAAAATGCGTGTCCAGCAGGCCCAACTGCCGCATCAGCACGAACAAGGGCAGGATCAGCAAGACCAGCGGGAACATGTTGATCAGCAGGAATTGCAGCAACAGCACCTTTTTGAAACGGAACTCGAACCGCGAAAAGCTGTAGGCGGCGGTCACCGACAGGGTCAGGCCGACGACCACCGTGCCCGCCGCGATGATGAAGCTGTCCAGCATGTTGCGGGCAAAGCCGACATTGGCGAACAGGCGTTCGTAATTGCTCCACACCAGATCAAAGAT
Organism: Paracoccus sp. DMF-8; assembly: GCF_029309835.1. Lineage (GTDB taxonomy): Bacteria > Pseudomonadota > Alphaproteobacteria > Rhodobacterales > Rhodobacteraceae > Paracoccus. The sequence continues at coordinate 243,362 of NZ_JARJHL010000003.1, forward strand.
CGACGGGCCGCGGGTGAACAGCTCTGATTCCGCGGTCAGAGAGGTCAGCAGCATCCACAGATAGGGCCCGAGCGTGAAGGCCAGAATCGCCAGCATCGGCAGATCGACGGTCAGCACCCGGTTCAGGGTCGATTTGCGTCCCAAGGCCATTATTGCACCGCCTTTGCCGAGCGTTTCAGATACAGGATCACGATGCCCAGCAGCATCAGCGTGAAGGTCATCGCCAAGGCCGAGCCATAGCCGAAATTCAGGTTCGTCCGCGCCTCAAGGAAGGAATAGAGCGGCAGGGTATAGGTCGAATAACCGGGGCCACCGCCGGTCATGACAAAGATCACATCCATCGAATTCGCGACCCAGATGGTGCGCAGCAGGATCGCGGTGAACAGCACCCCGGAAATCCCCGGCAGGGTGATATGCCAGAACTGCCGCCACGGCGTCGCACCATCCAGCGAAGCGGCCTCGTAATAGCTTTGCGGGATGGATTGCAGGCCGGCCAGAATCATCACCGCAAAGAAGGGAAAGCCCTGCCAGGTCAGCGTCAGGATGATCGCGTAAAGCGCGGTATCAGGGTTCGCCAGCCACGGGATCGAGGTTTCCAGAATCCCGATCCGCAACAGCAGGTCGTTCAGGATCCCATAGTTGCTGTCGTAGATCCACGCCCACATCAGCGCGATCACGACCGAGGGCAGCGCCCAGGGGATGATGATCAGCGCCCGCGCCAATGGCCGCCACGGAAAGGACTGGTTCAGCAGCAGCGCGGTCGCCAGCCCCAGCAGCGCCTGCGCGGGCACGGTGATGACGATCCACAGCACCGTGTGGCGCAGGGAAATCCAGAACACCTCATCCTGAAAGATGTTGAAATAGTTCTGCAATCCGACCCAGTCGAAATTCTTGGGGCGGAACAGAACATAGTTGTGCAGGCTCATCCATGCGGTCTGGATCATCGGGAAAAAGACGATGGCCAGCGTGACCAGAACGGCGGGCGACAACAGGGCCAATGGCATGACCTGCCGCCACAGCGCGGCGCGTCTGCCTGAGGTGGGACCCTCTTGCTCGGGGACGGAGGTGGTTGTCATCGGGCAAAACTCTCTTGGCCCTGCGCGGACGCGTCCGACAGGAAATTTCGGTCAAGGCGGGGATGGGCCGGGGTGTGGCGCCCGGCCCGTCAGGGGTCAGTCGTCGGTGAACAGCTTGGCAATCGCCTCGTTCATCTGTTGGGCGGTGATCTGCCCCAGCAGGGCGCGCTGCATGTTCGCGGGCCAGACGGTGTTGACGAATTCCGGCGTGTTCGACGATGCGGGCAGCAGATGCGCGAATGGCAGCGATGCCTGCGTCGCCTCGACAAAGCGCGGCTCATGGCCCTGCCATGCGGCGGTGTCGGATTGCGTTACCGGCAACTGCCCGGTCGCGGTGTTGAACAGCGCGTTGTTTTCCGCCGTGGACAGAAAGGAAATCCATTTCCACGCCGCTTCCTTGTCCGACGCATTCGACAGCACCGCCGTCGATTCATCGCCAAAGGTCGTCCAGCGCCCGCCGCCGCATTCCGGCACGGTGGTCGCCGCAACCTTGTCGCCCAGCACCTCGACCAGATCGTTCGAGGAACCGACATGGTGGATGGTCATCGCGGTCACGCCGGTCTTGAAGGCGCCGATGATTTCCTGAAACCCGTCATTCGGGGCCGAAGGCGGGAACACCTTGTCCGTCTGGAACAGGTCGATGACGAATTGCGTGCCCGCGACACCCGCGTCCGAGGTCAGGCTGGCGTCCAGCGCGACGCCGGTGCGGCCAAGGGTAAAGCTGCCCCAATGTTCATGGCCCGACTTGCCGCCCCGGAAGCCGAAACCATAGGTGTCGATCTTGCCATCGCCATTGGTGTCGCGGGTCAGCTTGATCGCCGCATCGCGGAGTTCATCGCAGGTCTGGGGCGGGTTCAGGCCCAGTTCCTGAAACATATCGGCGCGGTAATACAGATACAGCGCAACATATTGAACCGGCAGGAAATATTGATTTCCATCCTCGGCACGGGTCAGGTCGAACAGGTTCGGCAGGATGTCATCCTTGCCCTGCCATGCGGCGATCCGGTCGTCCAGCGGCTCCAGCGCCTCCATCTCCAGCAGGCGGGGCAGCGCGAACATTTTCAGCATGGCCGCATCAGGGGCATTGCCGCCCACGATCGAGGTATAGAGGTTGTCGTAATAGCTGTTCCACGGCACGTTCATCGCGTCGATCTTGATGCCGGGGTTTTCGGCCTCGAATTTCGCGACCAGATCGCCCATCGGGTTTTCCGGATTGTCGAAGTGATACCAGAACTTCACCGTGCTGTCGGCACTGGCAAGCCCCGGCGCAAGCCCGGCAAGAAGCGCAAGGGCGCTGATCGTTCTTTTCATGTTCTCTCCTCCCTGGATCGAATGGGTCTTGGTCTGTGGCTCAGGTCATGACGCGAAAGGCGTCGCCTGCGCGGCGATAGGCATCGACGGATTGCGGCAGCCACAGGCTCATCTGCATGAAGCCGTGGACGACCCCCGCGATCCGGTCGAAACGGTCCTTGCGGCCCAATGCGTGCAGGCGCGCGGCAAAGCGTTCGCTGTCGGAACACAAGGGGTCGATTTCGGCGGCGTTCAGATACAGCGGCGGCAGGGCCGCCAGCGCCGCATCGGATGCGCGGGCGGGCGTCAGGCAGGGATCGGCCAGCCGGTCGGCATCCGCGCCCGTATAGAAATCCCAGTAACGGCGCATCTTGTCGCGCGTCAGGCCGGGACCATCGGCCACGGCGCGATAGCTGGGGCTGTCGAAATCGGCGTCATAGACGCCGTAAAACAGCAACCCCGATTGCGGCAGGTCGCGCCCGTCCAACCGCAGCATCATCGCGACGGCCAGATTGGCACCCGCGCTGTCGCCCGACACCGACCAGATGCGGCCCGGCAGAATGGCGTCACGCCCCGCCCAGACGGTCAGGCAGTCGTCCAGCCCCGCCGGATAGCGATGTTCCGGGGCCAGACGGTAATCGAATGTCACCACCGCCGCGCCCGTCGCCTGCGCCAGCCAGCGCGCGGCCCCGTCATGCGTCGCGGCCGAACAAAAGCTGAAACCGCCGCCATGCACATAGAGAATCGCCTGCGCACGGCTGTCATCCTGCGGGATATGGACATAGGCGCGGCGCCCGTCAGGGGTTTCTACGATCAACTCGCGCGCCATCGCCGGGCCGCCCCGGTTCCAACGCCGGTTCGCGGCCTCGGCCACGGCACGGCCTTCGGCGGGGGGCAGCAGGGTCGGGTCGGGCTGCGGGCCGTCCTCGGTCGCCAGCCGGTCCAGAACGGCGCGCATTTCGGGGGCCAGTGTCGCGGCGGCGTTCATGGTTCGGAACTTTCACCGGCCGCGAAAACCTCGGGGCCGAAATCGACGATAGTGGCGATATGATGCGACAGCGCCCGCGTCAGCCCATCGGCATCGCGCGCCGCGACCGATTCCAGAATCGACAGGTGGCGGTCGGCGGTGTCCTGCAGATTGCGGCTTTCGGGTTCGCTGTTCAGGATCTTGAAGCGCTGCGTGTGCAGCAGGCAGCGAAACAGCACGGGTTCGACAACCGGGGTCGCGGCGGCTTCGAACAGGCGCAGGTGAAAGCCCCGGTCATATTCCATCAGCGTATATTCATCGCCCTGCAGCGCCGCCAGACGCATCGACTGCATCAGCGTTTCCAGATCGGGCAGCAGGCTGTCGTCGCGCGATTCGATGACGCGAATCGCGGCGCGGCATTCGATATCGCGACGGATGCACAGCAATTCCTGGGCATCATCAGGATTGGCGGCGGCAACATGGGTGTCGCGGCGGGCGCGGCGCGTGACCAGACCGTCTTCGGACAGACGCATCAGCGCCTCGCGAATCGTGCCCTGCGCACAGCTGAAACGCTGCGCCAGATCCAGTTCGCGCAAGGCCGCGCCGGGCGCCAGCGTGCCCAGCACGATATCGCGCCGCAGGGCGTGTTCGGCCGTTTCGCTGCGGCTGCGCTGCCGTCTTGGACCAAGGGTTTCCGCCAGGCTCATCACCACTCCATCATGCGCTGTCATTCGCGCTTGCATTATTGATAATCACTGTATTATTGATAATGTCAAGATTATTGATAATACCAGCGCGCCACCGTTTCAGACAGCGGCGCAGTCACGGGAGGGGGGACGATGGCGCAGATCAGCCTGGACAGGATTTTCAAGCGTTATGGCGCGGTGCAGACCATTCACGGCGTCGACCTGGATATCGGGAATGGCGAATTCGTGGCCTTTGTCGGGCCGTCGGGCTGCGGCAAATCGACGATGCTGCGCATGATCGCGGGGCTGGAGGAAATCAGCGACGGCCGCCTGACCATCGGCGACAGGGTGGTCAACGACATCGAACCCAAGGGCCGCGACGTGGCCATGGTCTTTCAGGATTACGCGCTTTACCCGCATATGACCGTTGCCCAGAATATCGGTTTCGGGCTGAAGATGCGCGGCGAATCCCCCGCCGTCATCGCCGAAAAAGTGGCCGAGGCCGCGCGCATCCTGCAGTTGGACGAGCTGCTGGACCGTCGCCCCGGCCAGTTGTCGGGCGGTCAGCGCCAGCGCGTCGCCATGGGTCGCGCCATCGTCCGCAAGCCCAAGGTTTTCCTGTTCGACGAACCGCTGTCGAACCTCGATGCCAAGCTACGCGTCGAAATGCGCACCCAGATCAAGCGATTGCACCGGATGCTGCGCACCACGACCATCTATGTCACGCACGATCAGGTCGAGGCGATGACGCTGGCCGACCGCGTCGTCGTGCTGCGCAAGGGCGAAATCATCCAGCACGGCAAGCCGCTGGACCTGTATGAACGGCCGAACTGCCGCTTTGTCGCGGAATTCATCGGCTCGCCGCAGATGAACATCCTGACCGGGCGGGCTGTATCCTCGGATCGCGGTGCGGCGGTCGAATTCGACGGCGGGGCGATTGCGCTGAACCAGTTGATCGCCCCCGCAGGCGCCGCGATCGACATCGGGTTGCGCCCCGAACATCTGCTGCCCTGCCCCGAGGATCAGGCCGATTTCATCGTCGATGTCGATGTGCTGGAGGAACTGGGTTCCGACACGCTGGCGATCTGTTTTCTGAACGGGCGCGAACTGACCGTGCGCATCCCGGCCGAAGAAAGCCGCGACCTGCCTGTCCGCCTGCCCCTGCGATCTGAACGCAAACACCTGCATCTGTTCGACGCAGCCAGCGGCGCGCGGCTGGATTTCGTGGCATGAGCCGGATCGCGGGGCTGCAACCCGGCCCCGTCCTTTCTCTGGGCGAGGCGATGCTGGAACTCAGCCCGCGCGGCGACGACCAGTGGCGGATGGGGGTCGCGGGCGACACGCTGAACACCGCATGGTATCTGCGCGCGGCGCTGCCTGCGGCTTGGTCGGTGGGTTACCTGACCCGGCTTGGCAGCGATGCCTTTTCCGACCGGATCGCCGATTTCATCGCCGGTGCGGGCATCGACACCTCCGCGATATCGCGCGATCCGCAGCGCGGTTGTGGGCTTTACGCGATCTCGCTGGTGAATGGCGAACGCAGCTTTACCTATTGGCGCGGCCAGTCGGCGGCGCGCCATCTGGCCGATGACCGCGACAGGCTGGCGCAGGCGCTGGCCCCGGCGCGGGTGATCTATCTGTCCGGCATCACGCTGGCGATCCTGACGGATCAGGGCCGCGAAAACCTGCTGGACCTGCTGCGCGCGCGGCCCAAGCATGTCGTGCTGGGTTTTGATCCGAACATCCGCCCGCGCCTATGGCCCGATCCCGAAACGATGCGCCAGACCCTGACCGCCGTTGCCGCGCTCAGCGATCTGATCCTGCCCAGCTTTGACGACGAATCGGCCCATTTCGGCGACTCCAGCCCCGAAGATACCCTGCACCGCTATCTGGACCACGGCGCGACCGAGGTGGTGGTCAAGAATGCCGGCGGCCCGATTCTGGCCGCCTCCGGCGCGGATCTGTTCCGCCACGACCCCGCGCCCGTCACGCCGATCGACAGCACCGGTGCGGGCGACAGCTTCAACGGCGGCTATCTGGCGGCGCGGCTGCAGGGGCAGACCGTCGATCACGCCCTGCGCGCGAGTGCCGGTCTGGCCGCCCGCGTCATCCGCCATCCCGGCGCGCTGATCCCGCTGGACCAGTTGACCGGCTGACGCCATCCCGCCTGTCTGACGGCCGGATCCGCAGATGGCAGAAAAACACCCGGCCAGAGATCTGACCGGGTGCCTGAAATCGCTTAGCTGCGCGCCTTGGGACGGCGCGGGGCGGCATTGCCGCCGCTGCCACGACGGGGGGCGGGGCCGCGCGATTCGGGCTTTCCCCCCGCAGGTTTCGTCCCGGCAGGTTTGGCGCCCGCGCGCGGCTTGCCCTTGGCGACAAAAGGTTTTCCGTCGCGCGCGGGCGCATCCTTGCGGCTCTTGGCGGCCTTTTCCTCGGCGCTCCACCGCGCTTTCTTGCGCGGGGCATCGCTATCGTCAGGCGTCCAGCCTTTGGCCGGGGCCTCATCCGCCGCGACTGCGGATTTGCGCGGCTTGGGGAACGGCTTGTCGCCAAATCTTGCGCCGAATGTCTCGCCGAATTCCTGCTGCGGCGTTTCGGCGGATTTCCCGGCGTATTTGCGCGGCGATTTCGCCCCGTCTTTCTTTGGGACGTCTTTCCTTGCGCCATCCCTTTTCGGGAATTCGCGCTTGGCAAAGCCCAGTTCCGCCCCATCCTCGGACGCGCGGGCCGGGGATTTCGCGTAAGGTTTCCCGCCCGGTTTCGGGCCACGCGGCGCCGAGGGGCGCGGTCCCGAGGGACGATCCAGCGAGGGCACGCCATTCAGGCGGCGCATCAGCAATTCCGGCTCGATTTCAACCAGATCGCCAAAGCGATGCGCTTCGGCGACAGCGATCTGGACAAAGGTTTCATCCTCGCGGATGCGGATCGCGCCAATGGAATCGCGGGTGATCTGGCCCGCCTCGCAGATCTTGGGCAGCAGCCAGCGCGCCTCTGCCCGGCCGGTATGGCCGACCGACAGGGTGAACCAGACCGATCTGCCGAATTCGCGGGGCGCGCGCGGGGCGGCCTCGGACATGGGGGCGCTGTCGGTCAGTTCCTCGGGGGGCGGGCGGCCTTCGCGCCACAGTTGCACGAATGCGGCGGCGACCTGTTCGGGACCGACGCGCGCCAGCAGGTCCTGCGCGATGGTCATGTCGTCCAGCGCCGTGGTCAGCGCGGGATGGTCCAGCATCCGCACGTCGTCGCGGGCGCTGACCTCTTCCGCCGAAGGGGCCTTGCCCCATTCGGCAACGACCTTGGCGCCTTGCAGCAGGCGCTGCGCCTTTTTGTAGTCGGCAGGTGTGACGATCAGCGCCGAAACGCCCTTGGCCCCGGCGCGGCCCGTGCGGCCCGAACGGTGCAGCAGCGTTTCGTAATTGGTCGGCAGATCGGCATGGATCACCAGTTCCAGCCCCGGCAGGTCGATGCCGCGCGCGGCGACATCGGTCGCGATACAGACCCGCGCGCGCCCGTCGCGCAACGCCTGCAGCGCATGGGTGCGTTCCTGCTGCGACAATTCCCCGGACAGGGCCACGACGCGGAACCCGCGATTGCCCATCCGGGCCAGCAGATGGCTGACATTGGCGCGCGTCTTGCAAAACACGATGGCCGTGCGCGCCTCGTAATAGCGCAGCAGGTTGAAGATCGCATTTTCACGATCGCGCACCGCAATCGACAGGGCGCGATAGGCGATATCGCCATGCTGGCGCGCCTCGCCCATGGCGGCGATGCGCAGGCTGTCGCGCTGGAAATCGCGGGCCAGTTTTTCGATCGCACCCGGCACGGTCGCCGAAAACATCAGCGTGCGGCGCGATTCGGGGGCGGCCTGCAGGATCGCCTCCAGATCCTCGCGGAAACCCAGATCCAGCATCTCATCGGCTTCGTCCAGCACCGCGACGCGCAGCGCCGACAGGTCCAGCGCACCGCGTTCGATATGGTCGCGCAGACGACCGGGCGTGCCCACGACGATATGCGCGCCACGGGCCAGCGCCCGGCGTTCGGTGCGGTAATCCATGCCGCCGACGCAGGTCGCGATCCGCGCCCCGGTCGAGGCATAGAGCCAGCCCAGTTCCGCCGCGACCTGCAGCGCCAGTTCGCGCGTCGGCGCAATCGCCAGCGCCAGCGGCGGGGTGTCGTCGGGCAGCGTGTCGCCATCAGCCAGCAATTCCGGCGCGGCGGCGATGCCAAAGGCCACGGTCTTGCCCGAGCCGGTCTGCGCCGACACCAGCAGGTCGCGCCCAAGCGCATCGGTATTCAGGACCGCCTGCTGAACGGCGGTCAAATTTTCATAGCCACGGGCGGCCAATGCGGCGGCCAGCGGCGCGGCGATCTGGGTGTTGGTCATGTCATTCTGCCTGGAGGGGGCACAGGGCCCGCGTTGACGGCCCGTTCCTGCCAACACGCGAAACCATCACCCGCGCATCCCGAAATAGCCGATTGGTTGCCATAGCGCCCCCTTGTGGCAGAGTCAAAGCGGTTCCTGCGCTGGCAACCTCGCGTCACGGCCGCGCCATCTGGTTGGCCGGATCGTTCCCGCCAACCGGCTTTGGCGCTCGAAGCAGGCCGCACCCCCGGCGCGACCCTGTCAGCCCAGCAGACGGTTCAGCGTCGCCAGCGCCTTTTCGGGGTCTTCCTGATAGCCGATCAGGCCGGAAAAATTCCCCTTGGCATCGAACAGCAGGACCATGGCGGAATGGTCCATGGAATAGCTTTCGCCATCTTCGGACGGGACCTTGCGGGCAAAGATGCGAAAGGCCTTCAGCGCCTTTTGCGTTTCCTCGACCGAACCGGTGACGCCCTGCACACCCGGCACCCAGGACACATAATCCCCAAGGATTTCAGGCGTGTCGCGTTCCGGATCGACGGTGACGAAATAGACGCGCAGGTCCTTGCCGCCTTCTCCCAGTTGTTCCTGCCAGGACAGGATATCGCCAAGCGTCGTCGGGCAGACATCCGGGCAATGGGTAAAGCCGAAGAACACGGCCGAGGGCTGGCCCTTCAGCGTGTCTTCGGTAAAGGCCGCGCCGTCGGTGGTTTGCAGCGCATATTCGCCATGACCCAGATCCATCGGCCCAAAGGCCGCATTCTGTGCCTGCAGGCGCGGCTGGATCAGCGTGAACCATGCCAGCACGGCCAGCGCAATCACGACCAGCCCCCAAAGCGCCAGGCGCAGCCTGACAAGGCTGGGGTTCTTATCCGTGGGTTTCGCCATCTTAATGCGCCCCTTTCTGGTCATGGCCGCCGCGGGCATTCATCGGGCCGACGGTCAGCGGAATTTCGATTTCCCCCGATTTTTCAAAGCTCAGGGTGACGGGGATGGTTTCGCCTTCGGTCAGGGGACCGGTCAGGCCGAAAAACATCAGATGCAGCCCGCCGGGCTTCAGCTCGACCGTTTCCCCCGCGCCGATGGGCAGGCCATCGGGCAGTTCGCGCATCTGCATGACATCGTCCTGCATCGCCATTTCATGGATCTCGACCCGCTCTGCGATGGGCGATGCGGCCGCGACCAGCCGGTCATCCGCGCCCGCATTGGCGATGGTGACAAAGCCGCCCGCCACCGGCGCGCGGGGCGGGGTGGCGCGGGTATAGGCACTGCTGATCGTCAGATCGCCAAGGGTGGCGGCATCCTGATGCGCGGCATGAGGGGTATGTTCGCCATCGTGATCGGCCAGCGCGGGCAGGCCGGGCAGCAGGGTCAGCGCCGCGATCGTCGCGGCAAGATATCGGGTTTTCATGGCATGTCCTGTCTGTCGAAAGATTGAAACGGGGCACGGCCCCGGCTTCGATCAGGCGACAGGCGGGCCACGCGCCAGCGCAATGGGAATATCCGTCTGGCGCGACAGCGCGCCGGGGGCGATCATCCGGCGCAGGGTGATTTCGGCCTGCGCGGGTTGGGGCGGCCAGCCCGCCCGCATCTCGATCAGCGGCTGGCCATGTGCGATCCATTGGCAAAGGTCGGGCGCCTTGCGGCCCGATCCCGGCGCATCCTGCGTCGCCGGCGCGACGCTGCCATCCGCCGCCATCAGCATCGGCACCGGGCTGCCGTCGATGCACAGAACCACCGCCACGCGGTCATCCGGCCCCGCCGTCAGCATGGTCCCCTGCGCAATCAGCGAGGCCATCAGGAAGGGCAGCAGCGCCAGCACACACCACAGCCGACGCCCGCGCAAAGCGCCTGCGCGGCTTATCCTTCTGGTTCTGTTGCGGTGGCGGAAAGCCAAATCCCCTGCCCCATCATGCCCCCTGTATTCTGTTGCAGGGATTGGCCGCAAAGGAAAGGCCCGTGGCCCTGTCGCCATTGTCGCAGGCCCGTGCAAGCGAGCCGCCAGCAAGCGCGCGCAGGCCGATGCCGGGATCAGCAGCCTGTCGTCACGGTTCACCTGCCGGGATCAAAGCCACCCTTGCGGAAAGATCGGCGCCCGGCTGCGCAGACCCGACACCCGACAGCCGGACCCCAAAGGCCCGACCACCGGATTTACCGAAACGCCGGACGACGCGCGCGCCGGCCCCTAGAAGCTGTTGCGTTCGTGATAGGTGCGCAGAAAGCCCTGAATGCGGGGGTCTTCGGGGGAATGCAGGATGCGGGACGGTTCGTCCACCGCGACCAGTTCGCCCTTTTCCATAAAGGCCACGCGGTCGGCGACATGGGCGGCGAAACCCATTTCATGGGTGACGACGACCATGGTCATGCCCTCGGCCGCCAGCGCCTTCATGACGTTCAGGACCTCGCCCACCAGTTCGGGGTCCAGTGCGCTGGTCGGTTCGTCGAACAGCATCAGTTTCGGTTCCATCGCAATCGCGCGGGCAATCGCCACGCGCTGTTGCTGGCCGCCCGACAGGCGCAGCGGGTGGTTGCCCATCTTGTCGGCCAGACCGACCTTGCGCAGCGCCTCGGTCGCGCGGGATTCGGCCTCGGATTTCGACAGGCCACGCACGCGGACCAGACCTTCGGCGACGTTTTGCAGCGCGGTCATATGCGGCCACAGGTTGAACTGCTGGAACACCATGCCGATGGACCGGCGCATCTCGCGCAGCTTGGCGCCGCGCATCTTGCGCCCGCCGGGGGATTCGTAGCCGATCAACTGGTCGTCGATGCGGATTTCGCCCGCGTCATATTCCTCCAGAAAGTTGATGCAGCGCAGCAGGGTCGATTTGCCGGACCCGGACGGGCCGATCAGGCAGGTCACCTTGCCCGGCAGCACATCCATGCTGACCTTTTTCAGCGCGTGGAACGGGCCATAGAACTTGTCGACCTGACGGATCTGGACAGAGGAGGCTTGCACCATGGTTACGGCCTTTCAAGCAGGTGGCGGGTGACGCGGCTTTCCAGCCTGCGCCCCACGCGCGAGATGGTTTCGACCAGCAGCCAGAAGAACAGCGCCAGCACCAGATTGGCTTCCAGATAGCGGAAGGTTTCGGTGGACATGCGATTCACCTGATACATCAGTTCGGGCACGGTGATGATCGACAGGATCACCGTTTCCTTGGTCAGGATGATAGAAAAATTGATCAGCGCGGGCAGCGCCGACACCAGCCCAAGCGGCAGCAGGATGCGGCGGATGATGGTCGGTTCGGACATGCCGATGGCGCGCGCGGCCTCGATCTGGCCAAGCGGCACGGCACGGAAACCGGAACGAAAGATTTCCGCGAAATAGGGGCTGCCATAGACCGTCAGGCCTAGAATGCCCGCCGGCAGCGCGTCCAGCCGCAGCCCGATCAGCGGACCGCCGTAATACAGCACGAAAAGCTGGACCAGAAAGGGCGTGCCGCGGATGATTTCGATATAGATCTGGATCAGCCAGCGCAGCGGGGCCGGGGCGTAACGCTGGATCAGCGCGATGACCAGCCCAAGCGCCATGGAAAACACCGTGCCCAACAGCCAGCACAGCACCGTGACGCCAAAGCCGCGCAGCAGCATCGGGCCGTATTGTTCGAAAATCTGCCACTCCATCACACGGCCATCCTGTTTTCGAGATAGCGGCCAATGGCGGCAAGGGTCAGGTTGATCGCCAGATAGATGCAGGCGGCGGCCAGATAGACCTCCATCGGGCGGAAGGTGGTGGCGGCCTGCGCCTGACTGGCGCGGGTGATTTCCATGATGCCGACGATCGACACCAGCGAGGACGCCTTGACCAGCAGGATCAGTTCGTTGACCAGCGCGGGCAGCGACATGACCACGGCCTGCGGCAGGATCACGCGGGTCCAGACGGTGGTGGGCGCCATGCCGATGGCCTGCGCGGCCTCGGTCTGGCCCTTGGGCAGTGCGGCGATGGCGCCGCGCCAGATTTCGGAAATATAGGCGCTGGCGCAGATGCCGACGCTGATGACGGCGGCGGCAATCGCCGGGACGTTCACCCCGATCACCGGCAGCAGGTAATACATCAAGAGCAGCTGGACCAGCAGCGGCACACCGCGCAGGAAACTGACCCACAACCCGCCAAAACCGCGCAGAACCGGGTTTGACGACATCCGCGCCGCACAGATCAGCGCACCGATCACCAGCCCAAGCGCAATGCCCAGACCCGAGACCAGCAGCGTATAGCGCGCGGCCATGGCCAGCGGCGCGAAGCTGTCAAGAAAGGTCGATACCGAAAACATGTGCCCCCGCATCAGGATGGCTGTGTCGGAACAGCGGGCGAGAGGAACCCCCGCCCGCCGGGGTGTATCAGTTCGTCGGAACTTCGCGCGGCAGTTCGGTGTAGCTGCCCAGCCATTTTTCCTGGATCGCCTGAACCCGGCCGTCATCGGTCATTTTCAGCAGCGCGTCGTTGATCGCGGCGGCAAAGCTGTCGCTGTCGGCGTCCTTGCGCAGAACCCATGCGAAATAGGTCGGCTGGCCGAAGCTGGCGGGTTCGAACAGGGCAAAGCTCTCGCCCCGGTTTTTCACCAGATAGGTCAGGTTCGGCAGCGAACCGGCCACGGCGTCCAGACGGCCCGCCGCCAGATCGGCGTAAGCCTCGTCGGTGGTGCCGTATTCCTTGATATTGATGCCGCCCAGTTCCTGGCCGTAAGCCTCAAGCTGGCGGAATTGCGCGGTGCCCTGCTGGACGCCGACGGTCTTGCCCTTGATATCCTCGGGCTTGTTCAGATCGGCATTGGCAGCGGCCTTGACCAGCGACACGGTCGCGTCGGCAATCGGCAGGGTGAAGGTGTAGCGGTCCAGACGTTCCGGGGTGACCGTCACGGGGGCGATCACGATATCGAATTTCTTGACCTCAAGCCCCGGCAGCTCGGCAGGCCAGGGGATGTCCTGATACAGCGGCTCGACCCCGATTTCCTTGGAAACCTCGTCGAACAGGTCCTTGGTCATGCCTTCGTAGGTGCCGTTGTTCAGCATGTCGAAGGGCGCGTAATGCATATCGGTCGCGGTGACGATCTTGCCCGCCGCCTTGATGTCGGCAAGCTGGTCGGCGGATGCGGCAACGCCCGTCAGACCAAGGGCTGCAAGGCCAAGGGCCGCCGCCTTGAAGGTGTTGTGAAAGCTCATGTCAGTCTCCGTTGTTGGACGATTGCGGGCGCGCCCTGGCACGGGCTGGCGCGCCCTTATGTTTAGAGGATACCGGGCAAGTTCAACCCATGTTCCCGCGCGCAGTCCAGCGCGATCTGGTAACCCGCGTCGGCGTGACGCATCACGCCGGTCGCGGGGTCGTTCCACAGCACGCGGGCCAGCCGCCGGTCGGCATCTTCGGTGCCGTCGCAGCAGATGACCATGCCGGAATGCTGGGAAAAGCCCATGCCGACACCGCCGCCGTGATGCAGGCTGACCCATGTCGCGCCCGATGCCGTATTCAGCAGCGCGTTCAGCAGCGGCCAGTCGCTGACGGCGTCGGAGCCGTCCTGCATCGCCTCGGTCTCGCGGTTGGGGCTGGCGACACTGCCGCTGTCCAGATGGTCGCGGCCGATCACGATGGGCGCCTTCAATTCGCCATTGCGGACCATTTCGTTGAAGGCCAGACCCAGCTTGTGGCGCAGGCCCAGACCGACCCAGCAGATCCGCGCGGGCAGGCCCTGGAACGCGATGCGTTCGCGCGCCATGTCCAGCCAGTTGTGCAGATGCGGGTCATCGACCAGTTCTTTCACCTTCTGGTCGGTCTTGTAGATGTCTTCCGGGTCGCCCGACAGCGCCGCCCAACGGAAGGGGCCGATGCCGCGGCAGAACAGCGGGCGGATATAGGCGGGCACGAAGCCGGGAAAGGCGAATGCGTTTTCCAGCCCCTCCTCCAGCGCCATCTGGCGGATGTTGTTGCCGTAATCCACGGTCGGGATGCCGGATTCGTGGAAGGCCACCATCGCCTGAACCTGAACCCGCATCGACGCCCGCGCAGCTTTCTCGACGCCCTTGGGGTCGGTTTCCTGACGCGCGCGCCATTCGGCGACGGTCCAGCCCATCGGCAGATAGCCATGCACCGGGTCATGGGCGCTGGTCTGGTCGGTGACGATATCGGGACGCACGCCGCGACGCAGCAGTTCGGGATAGACCTCGGCGGCGTTGCCGATCAGGGCCACCGATTTGACCTCTCCGGCTTTGGTCCAGCGATCGATCATCGCAAGGGCTTCGTCCAGCGAATGGGTCTTTTCGTCGCAATAACGGGTGCGGATGCGGAAATCGGCGCGGCTCTCGTCGCATTCGACGGCCAGACAGCAGGCCCCGGCCATGACGGCGGCCAGGGGCTGCGCGCCACCCATCCCGCCCAGACCGGCGGTCAGCACCCATTTGCCTTTCAGATCGCCGTTGTAATGCTGGCGCCCCGCCTCGACAAAGGTTTCATAGGTGCCCTGAACGATGCCCTGCGCGCCGATATAGATCCACGAACCGGCGGTCATCTGGCCATACATCGCCAGACCCTTTTTATCCAATTCGTTGAAATGGTCCCAGTTCGCCCAATGCGGCACAAGGTTCGAGTTGGCGATCAGCACGCGCGGCGCGTCCTTGTGCGTCTGGAACACACCGACCGGCTTGCCCGACTGGACCATCAGGGTCTGATCCTCTTCGAGGTTCTGCAGGGCGTCGACGATCAGGTCGAAATCCTTCCAGGTGCGGGCGGCGCGGCCGATGCCGCCGTAAACCACCAGCTCATGCGGGTTTTCGGCGACGTCGGGATGCAGGTTGTTCATCAGCATCCGCAGGGGCGCCTCGGTCAGCCAGCTTTTCGCCGAAATCTCGGTGCCGGTGGCGGGGTAGATGTCGCGGGTGTTGTGACGGGGATTCTCGGTGCGGTTGTCCATGTTCGTCTCCGATCAGGCCAGCATATTGCCGGAAATGATAATGCGTTGAATTTCACTGGAACCTTCGTAGATGCGCATGATGCGCAGGTCCCGGTTGATGCGTTCGACGGGGAAATCGCGGGTATAGCCATAGCCGCCATGCAGCTGCAGCGCGGTGTCGGCGACGCGGCCAGCCGCCTCGGACGCCGCCAGCTTCGCCATGCTCGAGGCCAGCGAGAACCGCCCCCCGCCGTGATGCGCGGCGTCGCGCTGGCGCGCGGCGTCCTGCGACAGCAGCAGCGCCGACTGATAGGCCACGCCCATGTCGGCGATCATCCAGCGGATGCCCTGACGGTCGGTCAGCGCCTCGCCACCAATCACGCGATCCCTGGCATAGGCAAGCGCCGCATCCATCGCCGCCTTGGCCAGCCCCAGACATTGGGCAGCGACCTCGATCCGGCCATTGTCCAGAACCTGCATGGCGGTGCGAAAACCGCGCCCTTCCTCGCCCAGCAGCGCGTCATGGGGCAGGTGGCAGTCAAGGTTCAGCGTGAACACATGGCCGCCTTTCAGCCCCATGGTCTTTTCCGGCGCGCCCGCATCCAGCCCCGGCGTGCCCTTGGGCAAGATGAATGCCGAAATCCCGCGATGGGCCTTGTCCGGGTCGGTCACCGCATAGACCACGATGAAATCCGCCACGCCCCCGTTCGAGATAAAGCACTTGCTGCCCTTCAGATGCCAGCCGTCACCCGTGCGGCGGGCACGGGTTTTCATGTCGGCGGGGTCGGACCCGGCGGTCGGTTCGGTCAGGGCAAAGGCACCCAAAGCCTCGCCCGTCGCGGCCAGTTGCAGCCAATGCTGTTTCTGCGCCTCGGTCCCGCCGATCAGGATCGAATCCGTCGCCAGATAATGCGCCGTCAGGGCCGAGGCCGTGGACCCGCAGGCCCCCGCCACGATCGCCACGGCGCGCAGCAAGGCAGGCGCGGAAATCCCGCTGCCGCCATATTCCTCGGGCAGGTTCGCGCCCATCATCCCGGCCTCGCCCAGCACCGCCAACTGGTCGTGGACAAAGCTGGCGCGTTCGTCGGTTTCAGCGGCCAGAGGCGCGATCCTGTCCGCGCAGAGACGTTCCAGAACGTCGCAGAACATCGCCTCTTCTTCGGACAGCATGTGCCGTGGGTTTTGCGTGGTCATGCTTTTCTCTCCAGTCCCAGATCCTTCAGCACCGCGTCCAGATCGCCGCCCAGTTGCGGGGCGGGTGACGCGGCCACCGGCTTGCCGCCATCAAAGCGGACGGGCTGGCCGATGACGGCATTGCCGCCCAGTTCGGTGACCAGCCCGCGCGCGGCGGCATGTTCATTGTTCGCGGCCTGCGCGATGTCCCAGATCGGCGCGGCGGGCAGGCCGACACCCGACAGGGCCGCAACCGCCTGATCCGTGGTCAGCCCACGCGACCAGTTTTCGATCAGCGCCCTGACGGCGGGTTCGTGTTCGGTGCGCGACTCGTCGCTGGCGAAACGCGGATCCTGCGCGGCATCGGGCTGGCCGACCAACTGCGCCAGCGTGGTAAACTGCCGGGCATTCAGCACCGCGATCACCACCTGCCCGTCGCTGGTCG
The DNA here is from genome assembly GCF_029309835.1 of Paracoccus sp. DMF-8. Classification (GTDB taxonomy): domain Bacteria; phylum Pseudomonadota; class Alphaproteobacteria; order Rhodobacterales; family Rhodobacteraceae; genus Paracoccus. The sequence continues at coordinate 260,246 of NZ_JARJHL010000003.1, forward strand.
CGAAACAGCCGAATGGCGTCGACAAGGGGTGCCGGTTGCCCACGCGCTGCGGCAGTTGCCCTGCAAAGAAATGCAGCGCATGGCTGGTCGTCAGCATCGAAAACAGCGCGTCATACATAGCAACGTCCAAGCTGGCGCCCTGCCCCGTCGTATTGCGCTGAACCAGCGCCGCCATGATCGACCAGCTTGCAAACAGACCCGCCAGCAGATCGGCGATGCTCTCGCCGGTCTTCAGGGGCTGGCCGCCTTCCTCGCCGGTGCCCGCCATCAGCCCGGACATGGCCTGAACGACCAGATCATAGGCGGGCAGGTCGCGGAACGGGCCGTCCTGTCCAAACCCGGAAATCGAACAATAGATCAGCCGAGGGTTCGCCGCGCGCAAGGCATCCGCGCCCAGCCCAAGCCGCGACGCCACGCCGGGACGGAAGTTTTCGACCACGACATCGACACGCGCCGCGATATCCTGCGCCAGTTGCAGGTCATCCGGGTCCTTCAGGTCCAGAACAACGCTGCGCTTGCCGCGATTGTTCAGCGAAAACAACGCGCTTTCACCGTGCTTGAACGGCCCGATATGGCGGTAATCATCGCCTGCGGGCGGCTCGACCTTGATGATCTCCGCCCCCAGATCGGCCAGCAAGGCGGTGCAATACGGCCCCGCCAGGACGCGCGACAGGTCCAACACGCGGATTCCCTGCAACGGCTTCGTCATGGCCGCACCAGATCAAGGGCAACGCGCTCCAGCCGCTGCAAGATCTCTTTCAACGTCACGCGCAGCACCTCGGCCTTGGCCTCGTCATAGGCAAAGGGCGGCGTTTCGGTCGCCAGATGGGTGGATTGCGCCAGTTCCATCTGGATCGCATGCACATTCCCGGCAGGATTGCCGTAATGCCGCGTCGTCCAGCCGCCCTTGAAGCGACCATTGACCACCGCAGGCCGACCCGTCGCGAATGCGACCTCCTGCGCGGCGGCCTCGATGGCCGGCGCGCAGGACGCCCCGCTGTTGGTCCCGATGTTGAAATCCGGCAGCACCCCTTCAAACAGGAACGGGATATGGCTGCGGATCGAATGGCAGTCATACAGAACCGCCACGCCATGCTTCGCCCGCACCCGCGCAATCTCTGCCGCCAGCGCCGCGTGATAGGGCGCGTGGAACCGCTGCTTGCGCGCGGCGATCTCGGCCTCGGTCGGCGCGACCTCCCAGATCGGTTCGCCGTCGAAATCGGTCAGCGGCACCAGCCCGGTGGTGTTCTGGCCGGGATACAAGCTCGCATCATCCGGGCCGCGATTGGCGTCGATGACATAGCGGTGGAACGTCGCGCGCACCGTCGTCGCGCCGGGCAGCAGCCCGTCATACAGCCGTTCGATATGCCAGTCCGTATCGGCCAGCACCCGCCCCCGCCCATTCAGCCGGGCGCGGATATCGTCGGGCAGCCACGTCCCGGTATGGGGCAGGCCCAGAATGACCGGGCTGTCGCCGGAAACGACCTCGACCGGGATCACGGCTGCACCTCGGCCAGGATACCCTCGGGCAGCGCATCCAGCAGGGCCGCATCGCTGACCAGCCCGGCCGCGCGGGCCAGATCGGGCGCCATGTAGCGGTCCTGATCCAGCGCCGGAATATCGGCACGCAACCGCGCCAGCACCGCCTGCAGCGGCCCCGAGGTCACCAGCGGCGCGCGGAATTCCACCCCCGCCGCCGCGCACAGGAATTCGATCCCGATGATATGGGCAAGGTTCGCGTTCATCCGCAGCAACCGCCGCGCGCCATGGGCGGCCATCGACACATGGTCTTCCTGATTGGCGCTGGTCGGCGTCGAATCGGTCGAGCAGGGATTGGCCAGATGCTTGTTTTCGCTCATCAATGCGGCGCTGGTCACTTCCGCGATCATCAGCCCCGAATTCAGGCCGGGATCGGGCGTCAGAAAGGGCGGCAGGTCGTGGCTCAGCGTCGGATCGACCATCAGCGCGATACGGCGTTGCGAAATCGCACCGATTTCGGCGATCGCCAGCGCGATCTGATCGGCGGCAAAAGCCACGGGTTCGGCGTGGAAATTCCCGCCCGAGACGATCTGCCCGGTTTCGACCAGCACCAGCGGGTTGTCGGTCGCGGCATTCGCCTCGATCTCCAGCGTGCGCGCGGCCTGCGCCAGAATGTCGATGCAGGCGCCCGTTACCTGCGGCTGGCAGCGGATGCAATAGGGATCCTGAACCCGCGTGTCGCCGGTCCGGTGGCTTTCGCGGATTTCCGAGCCATCCATCAGCGCGCGAATGGCACGCGCCGCGACGATCTGGCCGCGATGGCCGCGCAACTGGTGGATTTCATCAAGGAAAGGCGCGGTCGAGCCCATGATCGCATCGGTGGACAAGGACGACGACACCAGCGCATTTTTCGCCGCGCGGAACGCCCCCCACAGCCCGACCAGCGCAAAAGCGGTCGAGACCTGCGTGCCATTGATCAGCGCCAGCCCCTCTTTCGCGGCCAGCGTGACCGGCGACAGGCCGGCGGCGGCCAGCGCCTCGGCCGCAGGCAGCTCGCGGCCCTGATATGTCGCGCGGCCTTCGCCCAGCATGGCGGCAGCCATATGCGCCAGCGGTGCCAGATCGCCCGATGCGCCCACCGACCCCTGCGACGGGATCACCGGCAACACGCCTTTGGCCAGCATCGCTTCGATCAGCGCCACAACCTCGGGGCGGGTGCCCGACGCACCGCGACCCAGTGACAGCAGCTTCAGGACCATGATCAGGCGGACGGTTTCCGGCTCGACCGGCTCACCCACACCGCAGCAATGCGACAGGATCAGGTTGCGTTGCAGTACCGCCGTATCCCCCGCCGCGATCTTGATCGAGGCGAGCTTGCCGAACCCCGTATTCACGCCATAGACCGGCACGTCGCCATTGGCGGCGGCGTTGATCCGCGCCGCGCTGTCGGCGATGCGGGGGCGGGCGCTGTCGTCCAGCCGCACGGGCAGACCTTCGCGCCAGACGCGCTCCAACTGGGACAGGGTCGTTTCGCCGGGGGTAAGGATCAGTTCAGACAAAGTCGCCTCCGAAAACGCGGGCATGAAGGGGGTTGAAGCCGATGCGATAGGTCAGTTCCGCCGGATGGGCGGCATCCCAGATCGCCAGATCGGCGCGCTGGCCGGGCGCGATCACGCCGCGATCCGCCAGACCCAGAGCCTTCGCGGCATTGCGGGTCACGGCGGTCAGGCATTCGGCCGGGGTCAGGCGGAACAGCGTCGCGCCCATGTTCATCGTCAAAAGGATCGAGGTCAGCGGCGAAGTGCCGGGGTTCGCATCCGTCGCCAGCGCAATCGGCACACCCGCATCGCGCAGCGCCTGCACCGGCGGGTAAACCGTTTCGCGCAGCGTGTAAAAGGCGCCGGGCAGCAGCACCGCGACCGTCCCGGATGCCGCCATCGCGTCGATGCCGTCCTGTCCCAGCCATTCCAGATGATCGGCCGAGATTGCGCCGTGCCGCGCCGCCATCGCCGCGCCATGCAGGTCCGACAGCTGTTCGGCATGCAGTTTCACCGGCAGGTTCAGTTTCGCCGCGTGATCGAAAATCGCCGACATTTCTTCGGCGCTGAAGGCGATACCTTCGCAGAAGCCATCGACCGCATCGACCAGATCCTCGGCATGGGCGGCGTCCAGACCGGCGATCACCACGTCGCGGATATAGCCCGCGCGGTCGTCCTGATACTCTGGCGGCAGCGCATGGGCCGCCAGCCATGTCGTCACGACATGGACCGGGCGCTGTTCGCCGATCAGCCGGGCAACGCGCAGCATCTTCATTTCGGATCTGATATCCAGCCCATAGCCGGATTTGATTTCAATGGTGGTGACACCTTCGGCGATCAGGTGATCGACGCGGGCCAGCGCCGATTTCAGCAGTTCGGATCTGTCGGCCGCTCGCGTCGCCTTGACGGACGAAATGATACCGCCGCCCGCGCGGGCGATTTCCTCATAGCTGGCGCCTTCCAGCCGCATTTCGAATTCGCGGGCACGGTCACCGCCGTAAACGACATGGGTGTGGCAGTCGATCAGACCCGGCGTGACCAGCCGCCCCGCCAGATCGCGGACCGGCGCATCGCGATATTCGACCGGCAGATCGCTTGCAGGCCCGACCCAGGTGATCTGGCCCCGGTCCAGCACGATCGACGCATCCCCGATCACCCCGTAACCACCTGATTCATCAGTGATCGTCGCGACGTTCGCATGGCTCAGGACTTGCATCTTTACCGCCTTGGAATGGATGTTGCTTCGTGATATGTCTAAACTTATTCATCGACTCGGGCAAGGAGAATGTGGTGACGACAATCTGGGCAGAGCGCGCCTTGCTGCCTGAAGGCTGGGCAGAAAATGTATTGGTGACGGTGGCGGGGGACGGTCGCATCGCATCGGTGGAAACCGGGGCGGAACCTGCCGGGCGGCGCACCGGCCTGCTGCTGCCCGCACTGGCGAACCTGCATTCCCACGCATTCCAGCGCGCCATGGCGGGCCTGTCCGAAGCCAAGGGCGACCTGCCCACCGACAGCTTCTGGACATGGCGCAAGATCATGTATCGCTTTCTGGACCACCTGACGCCCGAGGATGTCGAAACCATCGCCGCGCTGGTCCAGATGGAGATGCTGGAGGCGGGCTATGCCACCAATGTCGAATTCCACTACCTGCACCACCGCCCCGGCGGCGCGCATTATGACGATATCGCGGAAATGTCGGCGCGGATCGCGGCGGCGGCGGAACGGACCGGCATCGGGTTGACGCTGCTGCCGGTGCATTACCAGTTCGGCGGCTGCGACGGCCGCGCGCTTGGCCCCGGCCAACAGCGTTTCGGCACCGACCCCGACGAATTCGCCCGTCCGGTGCAGGGCGCGGAATCGGCGATTGCCGCCCTGCCCGACGCGGGCATCGGCATTGCGCCCCATTCCCTGCGCGCCGTCAGCCGCGAGGCGCTGGCCATTTGCGCCGACCTGCGCCCCGACCGCCCGCTGCACCTGCATATCGCCGAACAGATCCCCGAGGTCGACGAGGTTCAGGCCGCCTATGGCCAGCGCCCGGTCGCATGGCTGCTGGATCATGCCGACGTGTCGCGCCGCTGGACGCTGATCCACGCGACCCAGATGAACGATGACGAAACCCGCCGCCTTGCCGCGACGGGCGCGGTGGCGGGCCTGTGCCCGATCACCGAATCCAGCCTTGGCGACGGGATTTTCAACGGCACGGTCTGGACTGATGCGCAGGGCCGTTACGGCTACGGTTCCGACAGCAATATCCGCATTTCCCTGACCGAGGAATTGCGCACGCTGGAACACAGCCAGCGCCTGCGCGACCGGGGCCGCGCCGTTCTGGCGACCCGCGCGAAATCGACGGGCCGCGTGCTGTACGAGGCGGGCCTTGACGGCGGCGCCACCGCCGCAGGCCGCGATACCGGCGCAATCCGCACGGGGCTTTATGCCGATCTCTGCGCGGTTTCGCTGAAGAACAGCGTCATGGCGGGGCGGCGGGGTGATGAAATGCTCGACAGCCTGATCTTTGCGGGCCATGACGGTCTGATCGACGATGTCTGGTCTGCCGGGCGCCATGTTGTCCGCGATGGATATCATATCGACCACGACCGGATCACCGCCGATTATATCGACTGTATCGAACGGCTTCAGGACCGAATGTGACCGACCGCCCTGCCCCTCTGGCGTCATCCAAGGCGCTGAACATCGCGCAAGAGGTGCGCCGCCGCATCATTGACCGCGAATGGCGGCAGGGCGACCGCATCCCTGACGAGGTCGAGCTGGCCATCGAACTCGGCGTCGCCCGCGCCACAGTGAACAAGGCCCTGCAACTGATCGCCGAAGAGGGCCTGTTGGAACGCCGCCGCCGGGCAGGCACGCATGTCACCGTGAACCCGGTGCGCAAGGCGGTGCTGTCGATCCCGGTCGTGCGCGAACAGGTCGAACAGGCGGGCAGGACCTATTCCCACCGCGTCATCTCGCAACGCCTGCGCCCGGTCCCGGCCAAGGTCGCGGCCCGCATGGACCTGGCCCCCGGCAGCCAGCTCATCCACCTGCGCACCGTCCATCTGGCCGACGACGCCCCCTTTCAGGCCGAGGACCGCTGGCCGAATCCCGCCGCCGTCCCCGAAATGCTGGCCGTCGATTTCCGCCGCGACAATGCCAATGAATGGCTGGTCCGCAACGCCCCCTATACCCGCGCGGATCTGTCCTTTTCCGCCGAAAACGCCAACAAACGCGATGTCTTGTTGCTGGACACCCGGCCCGGTCAGGCGCTTTTGGTGCTGGAACGCACCACCTCGAACGATATGGGCGCGATCACCCATGTCCGGCTGGCCTTTCACCCCGGCTATTCCATGTCGGCGGAATGACCGCCGCCGCTCGGCCGCCCCCGATACCCCGACGTCATCGGGCCGACACAGCCGCTTGCCCAAAGCCCGATCTGTCGACAAGATGGGCCTGTTCGCCGCGACCCTTCGGGGTCAGCGCAAAAGGCGACAGGGGAAAGAGGCGCGATCCGCGCCGTGGGAGGAAACATATGCTGCGTTTTTCACTGGCTGCGGCTTTTGCCGCCGTCGTCGCTACAACCGCCGTCGCCACCTCGGCCTTGGCCAATGACTACACGATCACCGCGCCTGCCGCGCCGGGCGGGGGCTGGGACCAGACCGCGCGCACCATGCAGCAGGTGATGCAACAGGAAGGCATCGCCGGTTCGGTGCAGGTCGTGAACGTGCCGGGCGCGGGCGGCACCATCGGGCTGGCGCAATTCGCCGACCAGAACAAGGGCAATGGCTCGGCGCTGATCGTCGGCGGCTATGTCATGGTCGGCGCGATTCTGACCAACAATTCGCCCGTGTCGCTGGCCGATGTCACGCCCATCGCGCGGCTGACCGGCGAATACGAGGCCATCGTCGTCCCCGCCAATTCGCCCCACCAGACCATGCAGGATCTGGTCGAGGCGCTGAAGGCCGATCCCGGCGCGGTCAGCTGGGCGGGCGGTTCCGCCGGTGGCGCCGACCACATCGCGGCGGGCCTGATCGCCAAGGCGGCGGGCGTCGATCCGACCAAGGTGAACTACATCGCCTATTCCGGCGGTGGCGAGGCACTGGCCGCGATCCTTGGCGGGCAGGTCACCGCAGGGATTTCCGGCTATGGCGAATTCGAGGCGCAGGTCAAGGCGGGCACGCTGCGCCTGCTGGCGATCACCGCGGATGAGCGGGTCGAGGGCATCGACGCCCCCACCCTGAAGGAAGCCGGGCTGGACACCTCGATCCAGAACTGGCGCATGGTCGCCGCCGCGCCGGGCATCAGCGACGAACAAAAGGCCGCCATCACCGCCGATATCGACAAGCTGGTGAATTCTGCCGGATGGCAGGAACAGCTGGCAACCAAGGGCTGGGCCAATACCTATCTGTCGGGCGCTGAATTCGATGCGCAACTGGCGCAGGATATCGCCTCGACCGAAGCGATCCTGAAAGACATCGGTCTGGTGAAATGACCGGACCAAACTCCAACCCGCCGCCCGTCATGGGCGGCGCTTTCGGTGGCGGCCTTTCTGGCCGTCATCGCGGTGGTGATCTTCTGGGACATGGGGCGGCTGTCGGATGCGGCGGGCTATAGCCAGGTCGGCCCCGCGACCATCCCGAAATGGGTCGCGACCGGCCTGCTGGTCCTGTCCGCCTGCACCGCATGGACCGCCTTTCGCGGCAATTTCGAATCCGAACCCATCCGCGCACCCGGCCCGGTCCTGTGGGTCGTCACAGGGCTGATGTTGCAGATCCTGCTGCTGCACCGCACCGGTTTCACCATCGCCACCGGGCTGATGTTCGCCCTTGCCGCGCGCGGCTTTGGCGAAAGACGCTGGCATCTTTCGCTGCCCGTGGGGCTGGCGCTGGCTTCTTTCGTCTATGTCGTCTTTGCCCGCTATCTGCGCCTGTCGCTGCCTTCGGGCTGGCTGGAACACCTGTTTTTCTGAAGGTTCGCCATGACCACATTCGACTTTCTGCTGCAGGGCCTGGGTTCGGCGATGCAGCCGATCAACCTGCTTTACGCGCTGATCGGGGTCACGCTAGGCACGGCGGTCGGCGTCCTGCCCGGCATCGGGCCTGCGCTGACCGTGGCGCTTTTGCTGCCCGTCACCTACCAGCTTGACCCGACCGGCTCGCTGATCATGTTCGCGGGCATCTATTACGGCGGGATGTATGGCGGCTCGACCACCTCGATCCTGCTGAACACGCCCGGCGAAAGCGCATCCATCGTCACCGCGCTGGAGGGCAACAAGATGGCCCGCAAGGGGCGCGGCGGCCCGGCGCTGGCGACAGCCGCCATCGGGTCGTTCGTCGCGGGCCTGCTGGCGACGCTGGCGCTGGCCTTCATCGCGCCGACGGTGGTGAAATACGCGCTGGCCTTCGGTTCGCGCGAATATTTTGCGCTGATGGTGCTGGCCTTCATCACCGTTTCCGCCGCCTTCGGCGACAGCGCGCTGCGCGGGCTGACATCCTCGGCATCGGCCTTGCGCTGGCGCTGATCGGCATCGACCAGTTGACCGGACAGGCGCGGCTGACCTTCGGCCAGCCCCTGCTCCTGGACGGGATCGAGGTCACGACGCTGGCCGTCGCCATGTTCGCCCTCGGCGAGGCGCTGTATGTCGCATCCAAAGGGGCCGAGGGGGCCGAGGACGTCATCCCGGTCAAGGGTTCCGTGATGATGTCGAAACAGGACTGGAAACGGTCGTGGAAGCCATGGCTGCGCGGCACCGCCATCGGCTTTCCCATCGGCTCGATGCCCGCAGGGGGCGCGGATGTCGCCAGCTTCATGTCCTATGCCGTCGAACGCCGCACCGCCGAACGCCCCGAGGAATTCGGCCATGGCGCCATCGAAGGCGTCGCGGGCCCCGAGGCGGCCAACAACGCCGCAGCCGCCGGCACGCTGGTGCCCCTGTTGACGCTCGGCCTGCCGACGACGGCGACGGCGGCCATCATGCTCGCCGGTTTCCAGCAATTCGGCCTGCAACCGGGGCCCTTACTGTTCGCCACCAATCCGGCGCTGGTCTGGGGCCTGATTTCGTCGCTGCTGGTCGCCAACCTGATGCTCCTGGTTCTGAACCTGCCGCTGATCGGGCTGTGGGTGAAACTGCTGACGATCCCGCGCCACTGGCTATATGCCGGGATCATGGTCTTTGCCACGCTTGGCTGTATCGGCGTGAACCCCTCGACCGGTGAATTGTTCATGCTGCTGCTGTTCGGGGTCATGGCATTCGTCATGCGGCTGCTGAACTATCCCATCGCGCCGGTCGTGGTCGGGCTGATCCTTGGCCCGATGGCCGAACAGCACCTGCGCCGCGCGCTGTCGATTTCGCAGGGCGATGTGCTGTATCTGGTCGAAAGCCCGCTGGCTGCCGGTCTGCTGATCTGCGCGGCTGCGGCCCTGCTGGTGCCGATGTATCTGCGCTGGCGCGGCAAGGGGCAGGTCCTGTCCCAGATGGCGGGCGACGAGGACTGACCGCCCCTGCCCCGACCATCCCACAGGCCCCGCCCGCAGCGGGGCCTGTTCAAGTTCACGCAGCTTTCAACAGCCCTGCGACACAAAGTCCGACTGATTTTCTTGGCTACTCTGGACCCCGCCGCGATCCCGCGCTAACCCCGGATCCATTCCGCGACCCCCCGTCGCACCGTCATTCGGAATTCGGAGAAACAGATGCGCCAGATCCTATTCGCCACCGCCGCATGCCTTGGCCTTGCCGCGCCGGTCTGGGCCGGCCCCACCACCCTCGACACCGCACGCGGCCCGGTCGAACTGGCCGACACCCCGGCGCGCGTCGTCGCGATGGACACCGCCGCCATCGACACGCTGCAATCGCTTGGCGTGCCGCTGGTCGGCATCCCCAGCCCGCTGCTGCTGCCCTACATCGACGCCACGGGCACGGCTCCGGTCGGGACGCTGTTCGAACCCGATCTGGAAGCGATCGCGGGCCTTGGTCCCGATCTGATCATCGTCGGCGGCCGTTCCGCCGCGAAAGTACGACGCGGTCGCGCAGATCGCGCCGACCGTCGACATGACCATGACCGCCGACCTGATCCCGCAGGCCGAAGCCCGGCTGGCCGCCTATGGCGAGCTGTTCGACAAGACCGACAAGGCCGCCGAACTCAAGGCCGATCTGGACACCCGTCTGGCCAAACTGCGCGAAGCCGCCGCGGACAAGGGCAACCTGCTGGTCGTCCTGACCAACGGCCCCAAGATGTCGGCCTATGGCAAAGGCTAGCCGCTTTGGCTGGATCCATGACGCGACCGCCATGCCCGAAGCGGCCGAGGCGCTGCCGATCTCTGGCCATGGCGCCGCCGTGACGCATGAATTCATCGCCGAAACCAACCCCGACTGGCTTTTCGTTCTGGACCGCGCCGCGACCATCCAGCTCGAGCGAACAGCGCGCCGAAGACACGCTGAAATCGCCGCTGGTCGAAGGCACCACCGCATGGTCCAAGGGTCAGGTCGCCTATCTGCCCGGCGCCGAGATGTATGTCGGCGGCGGCGGCTATCAGGCGCTGGTGACGGTCATCGACGCGATGACCGCCGCGCTGGAACAGGCCGACGCCGCCCAATGATCCGACCGCTGCCCGTCATGCTGGCAATCCTGTTGTCGCTGTTCGTCACCAGCCTGACGATCGGCGCGGCACAGGTCAGCCTGCGCGCGGCGGGCAGCGACGCATGGGCCGCGCTGGTCCTGATGGAATCCCGCCTGCCGCGCACGCTGGCCGTGGTGCTGACCGGCGCCGCGCTGGCCGTAGCGGGCACCGTCATGCAGCAGATCGTGCGCAACAAATTCGTTGGCCCCGACACCACCGGCACATCCGAAAGCGCGGGGCTGGGGCTGTTGCTGATGACCATCCTTGCCCCCGACAGCCCGGTCTGGGTCAGGATGCTGGTGGCCAGCCTGACCGCGCTGGCCGGTTCCGCCGCCTTTATCCTGCTGATCCGCCGCCTGCCCGCGCGCGAGGTCATGCTGGTTCCCGTCGCGGGCATCATCCTGTCGGGCGTGATCGGCGCGGTCGTGACCTTCATCGCCTGGCGCTACGACCTTGTGCAATATGTCGGCACATGGCTGGCGGCGGGCGGCTCTTCGGGGATCATCGCGGGGCGCTATGAAACCCTGTGGGTGGCGGGCGCCGCCGCCATCGCCGCATGGTTCGCCGCCGACCGTTTCGCCATTCTGGGGCTGGGCGACAATGTCGCCAAGGGGCTGGGGCTGGACCCCGCGCCGGTCATGCGGCTTGGGCTGATGGTCGTGTCGGTCGTGTCCGCGCTGGTCGTCGTCACCGTCGGCATGATCCCCTTTGTCGGGCTGGTCGTGCCGAATATCGTATCGCGGATCATGGGCGACGACCTGCGCCGCTCGATCCCGGTCGTCGCCACGGCGGGCGCGGCGCTGGTCTCGGCCTGCGACATCATCGGGCGGCTGGTGATCTACCCCTACGAGGTCCCCGTCGGCCTGATCATGGGCATCGTCGGATCGGTCATCTTCCTGATCCTGCTCTATCGTCCCACCCGGCCGTCGACATGAGCCAGATCGCCCCAACGACCCGGCTGATCGCCCTGCTGGCGCTGCTGCTGGCGGTGGTTTCGGCGCTGTGGGTCTGGCAGGGCCTGCCGGACAACGGCCGCGCCTTCATCCTGAACCTGCGGCTGACGAAGCTGGTCGGGCTGATCACCGTCGGCGCCGCCGTGGCGGTCAGCACGGTACTGTTCCAGACCGTCGCCGCGAACCGCGTGCTGACACCGTCGATTATGGGCTTTGACGCGCTGTATATGCTGATGCAGACGGTGCTGGTGATCGTGCTGGGCACCACCGCCTATGTCACCCTGCCCGCCTCTGGCAAGTTCCTGACCGAGGTCGGCGTCCTGTGCGCGCTGGCCATCCTGCTGTTCGGCACCCTTCTGGGCAAGGGGGCGCGCGACATCGGGCGCACCATCCTGACCGGCGTCATCCTGGGCATCCTGTTTCGGTCCGCCGACAGCTTTCTGGGCCAACTCCTTGACCCAGACACCTTTGCCACGGTGCAGTCGACGCAGATCGCCAGCTTCAACACCATCGACGCAGATCTCCTGCCCTGGGCGGTGGGCATCAGCCTGGCCGCCATCGCGCTGGCGATCCGGCTTGGCCCGCAGCTCGACGTGCTGGCGCTTGGCCGCAATACCGCCGTGCCGCTTGGGCTGCGCCACAGCGCGCTGGTCATCGGCGCGCTGGCGCTGGTCGGCGTGCTGGTTTCGGTGTCCACCGCGCTGGTCGGGCCGGTGACCTTTTTCGGCCTGATCGTCGCCGGGCTGACGCATGGGCTGGCGGGCACCGCGCGCCACCGCATCCTGCTGCCCGTTGCCGCCCTGATCGCCGCGACCATCCTTGTCGCCGGGCAGTTCCTGTTCGAACGCGCCCTTGGCCTTGGCGGGACGCTGGCCGTGGTCATCGAATTCGCGGGCGGGCTTTTCTTCATCCATCTGCTGCTGAAAGGGCGCGTCAGATGATCCAGATCCGCAATGTCGATTTCCAGATCCACGGCAACCCGATCCTGCACGACATCTCGACCTCGATCCCCAAGGGGCAGTTGACGGCGCTGATCGGCCCGAATGGCGCGGGCAAATCGACCCTGCTGAAGCTGATCGCGCGGCTGGAGAAACTGCAATCGGGCAGCGTCCGGATCGACGGGCTGGACCTGAGCGCGACGCCCACCGAAAAGCTGGCGCTGGTCATGGCGGTGCTGAGCCAGCACACCCATGTATCCAGCCGGTTGCGCCTGTGCGAACTGGTCGGCTTTGGCCGCTGGCCGCATCACCACGGCCGCCCTTCGGCCCATGACCGGGCGGAAATCACCCGCGCGCTGGAACTGTTCGACCTGACCGCGCTGGCCGACCGTTTTCTGGACGAGGTGTCGGGCGGTCAGGCGCAGCGCGCCTTTCTGGCGATGACCTTCGCGCAGGCGACCGACTGGCTGTTGCTGGACGAACCGCTGAACAATCTGGACATGGCCCATGCCCGCGCGCTGATGCGCCATCTGGCCGGGCTGGTCCGCGATCAGGGCAAAAGCATCACCGTCGTCGTCCATGAAATCAACTATGCCGCCGCCTGGGCCGATCATGTCATCGCCATGAAGGACGGCCGGATTCTGGCCGAAGGCCCCCCCGCCGACGTCCTGACCGAGCCGCTTCTGTCCCGGCTTTACGATGTCCCCGTCGCGGTCGGCACCCATCAGGGCCGCCCGCTGATCCTGCATCACGTCTAGCGACATCCTGGCAATCGGGGGTCTGGCCGGCGGCTGAATCCGCGTGTTTCCGCTGCTTTCGGGGTAACCGGCGATATCGCGCGCCGGCGCGGACATGAAATCCGTCAAAAAGCCCGCGCAAGGAAATCAGCCCCCGCCCTTTGCCGGGCGACCCCGGCGGCGCTATGCTGGGCGGGTCGCAGGCCGTCAAAAAGGGGATCGCCAATGTTCAGGATTTTGCTGGTTGCGGGCTGTCTGGCGCTGCCCGCCGTGGCGCAGGCCGATCCGGCCCCAAATCTCGCCCCAGATCTGGCCCCGAAACAGCCAAGTCAGGGGCACATCATGGAGGCGCGGCTGCTCGGCCTTGACCCGCATCTGTTCACCCGCACGGAACTGGCGCAGATCGACGCCGAAAACCTGATGCGCGACCGCCGCGAGCGCGTCCGCTTCATCCTTGAAATGAAGGAACGCCGGGGCGAATTGCCGCGCGGCTTTGCCTTTGGCCCCGAAGGCCAGCGCATCGTCATGTCGGTCCGCCCCTGGTGAGGCAGAAAAAGGCGCCCCGGGGGCGCGCACTTGCGTTCCTGCGACGGCGACCGTCAGGCCATTGCCGCGCCATCCTTGCGGCCGAAGATCCGGTCGACCAGCCCCAGCACAAAGACGAAGAAGACCGGCACGAAAAAGATCGACAGCACCGTCGCCGCGATCATGCCGCCGATCACCCCGGTTCCGATCGCGTTCTGGCTGGCCGCCGACGGGCCGGTGGCGATCGCCAGCGGCACGACGCCCGAGGTAAAGGCCATCGAGGTCATCAGGATCGGGCGGAAACGCAGCCTCGCGGCATGAACGGCGGCCTGGATCAGGTTTTCGCCTTCGGCCCGCAGGTCCTTGGCGAATTCCACGATCAGGATGGCGTTCTTGGCCGACAGCCCGATGATCGCGATCAGGCCGACCTTGAAATAGACGTCATTGGGCATGTCGCGCAGCAGCACCGCCGCCACGCAGCCGATCACCCCCAAGGGCACCACCAGCATCACCGAAAGCGGGATCGACCAGCTTTCATACAGGCCCGACAGCAGCAGGAAGACGAACAGGATGCTCATCCCGTAAAGCAGGGTCGCGGTGTTGCCGGACTGGATTTCCTCCAGCGACTGGCCGGTCCATTCGTAACCGAAGCCCTGCGGCAATTCGCCCGCCAGCCGTTCCATTTCGGCCATCGCGTCACCGGAACTGTAGCCCGGCCCCGCCGCACCCGCGATGCGGATCGACGGGTAGCCGTTATAGCCCACGACCTGCGACGGCCCGGTTTCCCATTCGATGGTCGAAAAGGACGAAAAGGGCACCATGCCGCCATTGGCGTTGCGCACGGTCAGGTCAAGGATGTCCTCGGCCTGCATCCGCGAATCCTGATCTGCCTGCATGACGACGCGCTGCATCCGGCCCTGGTTCGGAAAGTCGTTGACATAGGACGACCCCAGATATTGCGAGATCGTGGCGCTGATATCGGCAAAGGCAACGCCAAAGGCATTGGCCTTTTCGCGGTCGATGCTGACATAGACCTGCGCCGCATTGGGCAGACCCTCGACCCGCAGACCGACGGCGATGCCACCCTGACCGGCCTTTTCCATCAGTTGCGCGGCAGCGGCTTGCAGGGCCTGTTGCCCCAGACCGCCCCGGTCCTGCAGACGGAAGGAAAAGCCGCCGGTCGCGCCAAAGCCGGGAATCGGCGGCGGCGACAGCGAAAATGCCTGCGCGTCCTTCAGCCCGAACAGCTGCATGTTCGCCGCGCCGGCGATGGTATTGGCGTCGCGGTCGCGGTCGCCCCAGTCCTTCAGCGTGGTGAAGGCGATACCCGCATTCGGCCCCTGCCCCGAAAAGCTGAATCCGCGGATGCCGATGACGTTTTCGACCTCGGGCATCTGCTTGTACAGATCGGTGATCGTGGACAGCACTTCGTCGGTGCGGTTCGAGCTGGCCGTCGGCGGGGTCTGCACGTCCGAAATCAGAAAGCCCTGATCCTCGTTCGGCAGAAAGCTGGTCGGCAGCCTGGTAAAGCCATAGCCCAGTGCCGCGACGATCAGCAGATAGATCAGCATCATGACGCCGGTGTTCCGCACCAGCTTTTCGACGACGCCGGAATAGCCCGTCGTCATCCTGTCGAAATTGCGGTTGAACCAGCCGAAAAAGCCCTTGCGTTCGTGGTGCCCCGAAATCGGTTTCAGGAAGGTCGCGCACAGCGCGGGCGTCAGGGACAGCGCAAGGAAGGCCGAAAACAGGATCGACACCACCATGGTCAGCGCGAACTGCCGGTAGATGATGCCCGTCGCGCCCGGAAAGAAGGCCATCGGGATGAACACGGCGGCCAGAACCAGCGTGATGCCGACAATGGCGCCCTGAATCTGGCCCATCGCCTTTTGCGCGGCTCGCCGCGGGCCCAGACCTTCCTGGGCCATGATCCTTTCGACGTTTTCCACGACCACGATGGCGTCATCGACCAGAATCCCGATGGCCAGCACCATCGCGAACATGGTCAGCACGTTGATCGAGAACCCGGCGACCAGCATCACCGCCACCGTGCCCATCAGGGCGATCGGCACGACGATGGTCGGGATCAGCGTATAGCGGATGTTCTGCAGGAAGATGAACATCACGATAAAGACCAGCCCCACGGCCTCGACCAGCGTGTGCAGCACCTTTTCGATGGATGCCGCGACAAAGGGCGAGGTGTCGTAGGGGATCTGATAGGCCACGCCATCGGGAAAGAACTGCGACAGTTCTTCCATCTTTTCGTTGATCAGTTCCGAGGTGCGCAGCGCGTTGCCCGTCGTCGAAAGCTGGATCCCCGCCGCTGCCGAAGGCTGGTTGTTCAGCATCGAGGTGAAATCATAGGTCGAGGCGCCGACCTCGACCGTGGCGACATCCGACAGCCGCACCAGCGAACCGTCCGGGTTGGCGCGCAGCACGATGTTTTCGAATTCCTCGACCGTCGTCAGCTGGCCCTTCATCAGGACGGTGGCGGTCAGCTGCTGGCTGATGGGGTTGGGATCGGCCCCGACCTTGCCCGCCGAAACCTGCGCGTTCTGCGCCCGGATCGCGGTCGCGACATCGGCCGAGGTCAGGTTGAAGCCGGTCATCTTTTCGGGGTTCAGCCAGATCCGCATGGCGCGTTCCGAACTGAAGACCTGCGCGCGTCCGACCCCCTCGATCCGGGAAATCTCGCCCACGACGTTGCGGTTCAGATAGTCGCCAAGCGCGATCCCGTCCATCTGCCCGTCCGACGAGGTCAGCGAGACGACCATCAGAAAGCCTGCGCTGGCCTCTTCGACGCGAACGCCCTGATCCTTGACGGATTGGGGCAGCAGCGCCTCGACCCGGCGGACGGCGTTCTGCACGTCGACCTGTGCAATGCCGATATCGGTGCCGGGAACAAAGGTCGCGGTGATCCCCGTGGCGCCGGAACTGTCGGCGGTGGATTCGTAATAGATCAGGTTGTTGACGCTGTTCAGCTGGTTTTCGATGGGCTGGGCAACGGATTCATAGATCTCGTTCGGCGAGGCGCCGGTATAGGTCGCGCTGATCGACACCTGCGGCGGTGCGACCTGCGGATATTGCGCGATGGGGATGCTGGGCAGCGAAATCAGCCCGGCGATCACGATGAAGATCGAGATCACCCAAGCCAGCACCGGACGCAGGATGAAAAATTGGGACATGAACCTTTATCCTATTCGGTCGGGCTTTGGGCGGGCGCATCGCCCCCCGATTGCGCGTCCGCTGCCGGTTCGGCGGCGGGCTGTTCTGCGGCGGGTTCTGCGGCTGGATCTGCGGCCGGTTCTGCGGGCTGGCCGGCCGCCTCGACAGCGGCGGCATCGGCGGCGGCATCGGCCTGATCGCCTGCTGCGGCTTCGGCCAGAGCGGCAGCGGCGGCGTCCGCGTCATCCCACGGCTCGGGCGCGACGGGGGCGCCGGGGAACAGTTTCTGCGCGCCTTCGGCGACGACCTTGTCGCCCGCGTCCAGCCCCTCCATCACCATCCAGCGCGGGCCAAGGGTGCGGCCCAGCTTGACGTTGCGACGCTCGGCCTGATTTTCGGCATTGACGATATAGACAAAGGAATTGCCCTGCTGGTCGCGCTGAACCGCCATCTGCGGCACGGCCAGCGCATCGTTGCGCACCGCCTGTTCGATGCTGATGCGGACGTAAAGGCCCGGCAGCAGGTCGTCATCGGGGTTCGGGAATTCGCCGCGCATCGTGACCTGCCCGGTCAGCGGATCAACCGTCGCTTCGGAAAACAGCAGCTTGCCGGGATGTTCGTAAAGCGTGCCATCGTCATAGATCAGCCGCACCCGCGCCTCGCCCGGGGCGGTGGCGACCAGCTGGCCCGCCTGCATGGCGCGGCGCAGCGCCAGCACGTCCGACGAGGATTGCGTGAAATCGGCATAGATCGGATCAAGCTGCTGGACGGTGGCCATGATATCGGTCTGCGCGCTGACCAGCGCGCCTTCGGTGACCAGCGCGCGGCCGATCACGCCCGAAATCGGGGCGGTCACTTCGGTATAGTTCAGGTTCAGCTGCGCCTGATCCAGCGCGGCCTGGGCGATCGCCACCTCGGCATCGGCAACGGCAAGATTGGTAACCGCATTTTCCAGATCCACGCCCGAGGTGACGCGGCGTTCGCGCAGCGCCTCGGCGCGGGCCTGCTGGTCACGGGCGTTCATCTGGTTCGCCTTGGCGCGTGCCAGCGTGGCCTGCGCGCTGGCCATGGCAACGGCATATTGCGCGGGGTCGATGCGATACAGGACATCGCCTTCCTGAACCAGGCTGCCCTGTTCAAACACCCGTTCCAGAACGATGCCGCCGACGCGCGGGCGCACCTCGGCGGTGCGGGTCGCGGACACGCGGCCCGGCAGTTCGTTCACGACCGGCAGGGGCTGGGGCACCATTTCGACCACGGCGACGGGGGTCGGCGGCATTTCCTGCTGCTGCGCGCCCGCCGTTGTGACAGGCAGGGCGGACAGTGCCAGCACAAGAGGCAGGGCGGTGCTGAGTGACCTGAAACGGGACATGGATGTTGCTCTCCGGGATGACTGGCGTGCTGAGACGTTCTCAGGCAGGCAAGGGGTCGGTGTCGTGTTCGGCATCGGATTTCCGTGTGTCGGGCATCGGCGCGTCAAGAAGGCTGGCGATGTCCTTGACGAGTTCCTGACGGATCTGGGGATCCAATCTGACGAAGCTGAAATATTCCAGACATTGCAGCCCGTGCAGCGCGACGAATGCAAGCCGCGTTGCGCGTTCATTCGCCGCGTCCTGCTGGGCCATTTCCATGAAACCGGCGATCTCGCGGCCCAGGACGTTGTGGCATTCGTCCGAGGAACGGGCCGCCGCCGCCAGCATCAGGGCGCCGGCCAGTTCCTCTTCGCTTTTGTTGATGCCGCATTCATGCAGGACCGCGCGCATGAAGGCATCGGGGCCCTGCAGCGTCGCCCGCCGGGCCATGATCTGTTCGCGGTGCGCATCCATGCGGTTTTGCATGAAAGCCGCCAACAACCCCGCCTTGTTGCGGAAATCATAGACGACGCTGGACTTGCTGATCCCCGCCTCGCGCGCGACGGCGTCGATGGACAGCCCGCCCGCGCCATCGCGCAGGATGACGGCCTCGATGGCGGTCATGGTGGCTTCGCGGTCGATAGTGCGTTTACGGCCCATTGGCTTTCCGGTCAGGGTGCGGTTGCAGGACGGTCGGGATCGCCACAAGGGTATCCGGGGGATCTCCGGGCCGGACAGCCCGAACACATAATAACAGAACGTGCGTTCTGCTATTCTGACCAGCGGGTCGTGTCAAGAACCCGCCGCCCGAATTCCCCATCCGAATTGATCCCTGCCGCAATTTCCGGCACGGCGCGGGAACATCGCGGCTGCGCGATTTATTGCCTGCGCCACCACCCCGCCGGCGCGGCAAGGGGCTTAACCTTCTCGACCTGCGCGAAAATTGACCCTAAGACTTGCAGGACAGTTGCAAGATGACCGGGTTCGCGCCGCCAAGATGACTTCTGCCGAGGAAAACGACAAGACCACGCCGCCTCGACGCTCGACGCGCTACGACACGCCGGCCGAGCTTTATGCGCGGATTCCGCAGGTGCTGGACCTGACCCAGTTCCGGCCCCGCCCGGACGAGGACAATCTGCATTACCTGTCGCGCCTGCGCGGCTCGACCACCCCGGAAGAGGCCGTGACCTTTACCGCATTCGCCGCGTTGCCGACGGCGGCGGCGGGGTGGGGTTACGAATGCCTGCGCCAGATGGCCGAACATCTGAACCCGGTCGAACGCCCGATGATGCAGGATATCGCGGCCTGGATTTCCAATCCCACCACATCCATGCGCTACAAGCTGATGAAGGACGCGCTATGGGCGCCGTCGCGCTCGCCCTCGGTCCTGCTGGGGCTGGCGGTGGGCTGGTCGACGGGCGGGCCTGCGCCGAACGACCCCCTGCGGCCGCCGCCCTGGCGCACGCCGCAGGCGGTCAACAGCGCGGTGCTGTCCTGCCTTGCCCGCGCCGAACTGTCGCGGCGCCCGATCTTTCTGGCGCGGATCATCGACATGGCCGAATCGCTTCTGAGGGCTTATTGAGCGCGCAATGGCACTGACGCTGCTCATAGAAAACTATCAGGTGCTGGACGATGGCGGTCCGGCCAGCATCAACGTCCCCGAGACCGGGCTGCAGGTCGGGCGGCGCGCCGGGATGGGCTGGGTCCTGCCCGATGCCAGCCGCCATATCTCGGGGCATCATTTCGACGTCTATTTTCAGGGCGGCGACTGGTGGCTGCGCGACATGTCCACCAACGGCACCTTTCTGCACGGGCTGCGCCACCGGCTGGACGGGCCGCACCGGCTGGAACATGGCGACCGCTTTCAGGTCGGGCAATATACGATCGTCGCCCTGATGGATGCGCCGATGATGGTCGGGGGCATGAACCCGGCCTCTTTGCCGTCGCATGACGGGCCGGTGTTTCCGCAGGAACGCAATGACGATCCCCAGGCGCTGGATGGCGGGGCGGGACTGCTGCCCGTCGATCCGTTGCCACGAGAGGCCGCCCCCCACCAGCCGGATTTCGCGCAGGATTTCATGGCCTTTCCGCGCCATGATGCCGCCCCCGCACCGGCAGCGCCGTCCCCGCAGCAGATGACCGAAGGGTCGGGATCGCCCTTTGCCGCGCCCAACGCACCCTCGGGCGGCCAGTCCGCGCCCGCTCAACCGCAGAATCATCCGGCGCAGGGCCATCCAACACAGGCAGCCCCTTCGCAGCAGCCCCAGACCATCGGCCCCGGCACACAGCCCGCACCCGCGACCGGGGCGGCGCCCTTGGCCACGCCGCCCGGCCAAGGCGCCGATTTCATCCGCGCCTTTTGCGAAGGCGCCGGCATCCCGCCCGAGATGGCGCAGGGCGCCGCGCCCGAGGTGCTGGGCCACGCGCTTGGGCAGGCCATGCGTTCGGCGGTGGGTGAAATCATGCTGGCCCTGCGCGACCGGGCATCCGCCAAGCAGTTCGTCAAGGTCGGCACCCGCACGATGCGCGCCGCCACCGACAACAACCCGATGAAATTCCTGCCCGATCCCGATCAGGCGCTGGAGGCGATGTTCCTGCGCCCCCGCGCCGGATTCCTGAACGGCGCCGACAGTTTCGACGAAGCCCTGCGCGATCTGCGCCAGCATCAGGCCGCGCTGTTCGCCGCGCTGCAACCGGCGCTGATGAAGCTGGTGGGCGATCTGGTCCCCGATGCGATCGAATCCGAAACCGACGGCGGGCGCTTTGGGTCGAACCGCAAGGCACGGGCATGGGACAGCTATGTCCAGCGGTGGGATGCCAAGGTCGCCCCGCATGAAAACGGGATTCTGGACGAATTCATCACGCATTTCGCATCCGCCTATCGCGATGCCCTTGCGGCAAGCGCGCCGAAACGCGGTTGACGCGACGTCCCCGTCCCGCCTCTAATATGCCCGACTGCAATATGGCGGTGAAATTCAGGAGTATGGCCGAACATGGCATTGGACTGGCTGCTTGATCCGGTCACCGCGGACCGGCCCTGCGGGCCCGATCTGGAAAAGACCGACGATCCGGAATTCCTCGATTATTATTTCGAGGCCGAAAGCCGCCTGCCCGAACGCTATTTCACCCCCGGCAACCCCAATGTCCTGGGCGGGACCGAGGATCGCATCTTTGATCCCCGCTCGGTCGACCTGAAGCGCGAAACCGAAGCGATCACCGCGCTGCTGCGCCGCTCGCGCGATCTGCGGCTGCTCAGCCTGCTGGCGCGGTTCCAGATCCTTGCGGGCCGCCCCGGCGATTTCGCCGATACGCTGGAGGCGATGGCGCTGCTGCTGCAACACCGCACCGAAGCGGTGCATCCGCAGATCGTCGGTTCCGCCTCGGACCGGCGGGGGGCGCTGGATGCGCTGTCGGAACAGGCGACGGTGATCATGCCGCTGGTCTATCTGCAGGTGCCCGCGAATTCCGATGTGTCATGGCGGCAATACATGATCGCGACGGGCGCGATGCAGCCCCGCGCCGCCGAGGCGGACAGCCTGCCCGACACTGGCAACCTGCTGGGCACGATCCGCACGCAGGCCAAGGCGGTGGCCGTGACCCATGACGCCCTGACCCGCGCCGCCCATGCGCTGAACCGGATCGCGGCGACCTGTCGCGGCAATGGCGCGGCGGCCTTTACCCCGGTTTTCGCGGCGACGCTGGATGCGATCGGCGATGTCCAGCGCATGATCGCCGAAGCCCTGCCCGAACTGCCGATCTGGTCCAGCCAGCCCGACGCGGCGGCGCTGCCCGAAACCCCCGCCACCGGAAACGCCGCCGAAAACGCCACCGACCAAGCCGCAACCGCCCCGCTGGCCCCTGCCGTCGCCCCGGCGCCGATCAGCGAAACAGCGGTGCATATTCCCGACCACGCCAGCGCCACGGCCGCGATTGCGGCGGCGGAACGATATCTGGCCATGCAAGAGCCGTCATCGCTGTCGCTGCTGCTGGTGGTGCAGGCGCGGCTGCTGGTCGGCAAGTCGATCATCGACGCGATCGAGCTGCTGATGCCGCAGGATGCGGGCCGCGCCGAAGTGACGTTGGGTCAGGCAGCGGGGCAGGGTCCGGGCTTTACCCTGGACATGGCGCGGCTGAAGTCGCTGGCCCAATCGGCCGCGCCGAAAGCCCCTGATTCCACTGATTCTATTGACGTAGCGGCAACTAAACCGATGACCATCGCGGACCGCAACCAGCTCGCCGGATACTTGCGCGCGGTCGAGGAGTTTTATCTGCGAAACGAACCCGCAAGTCCCATCCCCGTCCTGCTTGGAGGCGCCAGAAACATGCTGACAAAGACATTTCATGCTATTCTCGGCGAAATCCTGCCCCCGAAACCTGCACAAGGTTAGGCATATCGAACCAATGCAAGTTGACATACCTGAATTATTGACGTTCTTGTTCACCAAGATTGAGGATCCTGAAAATGGCATCGGATAAATCCACCGACTTCATCAAGCGCAACCGCCCTCCGCGCGTGAACATTTCGTATGAAGACCCTTATGACAGCGAAAAGATGGTCGAGCTGCCGTTTGTCATGGGTGTCATGGCGGATCTGTCGGGCAATGCCTCGACCGTCGAAAAGGTCGGCATGGAAGAACGCGATTTTGTTGACGTTACGGCAGCCACGCTGGACGAATACATCGAAAGCGTGAAGCCGGGCATCACCTACAACGTCGATAACAAGCTGGGTGACGGTCAGGGGCGCATGGGCGTGTCGCTGGAATTCAACTCGATGGACGATTTCAACCCGGCGAATGTCGCGCGTCAGATCCCGGCCCTGAAAAAACTGCTGGAGGCGCGGGAACATCTGGCCAACCTGCAGCGCTATATGAATTCCAAGCCGAAGGCTCAGGAACAGATCCGGCAATTGCTGAACGATCCTGAACTGATGGCCGCTCTGGCCGAGCGCGACAAGGCCACCAAGGGTGAGGACGAATAATGGCGCAAGAAGCCCAGATCCAATCCGAAGGCCGTGGCCTGACCGAGCTTGACGAATTCTCGGACATCCTGCGCCAGACGATCAAGCCGCGCACCGATGTCGCGGCCAAGGAAGTCGACAATGCCGTCGTGGCGCTGGTCCGCGAGGCGCTGGACGATCAGACCCTGATCGCCGAAGACGTGATCGACACCATCGACGCGATGCTGGCCAAGCTGGACCAGAAGCTGACCGAACAGCTCAATCAGGTCATGCATCACAAGGAATTCCAGGAGCTGGAATCCTCGTGGCGCGGTCTGGCCTATACGATCAACAATTCGGAAACCGACAGCAGCCTGCGCGTCAAGGTGATGAACGTTTCCAAGAAAGAGCTGCAGCAGATGTTCCGCCGCTATCCCGGCGCGAAATGGGACAAGTCGCCCCTGCATCAGCGCATCTACGAGGCCGAATTCGGCACCCTGGGCGGCAAACCGTTCGGCGCGCTGATCGGCGATTTCTATTTCGACCATTCGACCCCGGATGTCGCGCTGCTGCGCGACATGGGCAAGATCGCGGCGGCGGCACATGCGCCGTTCATTTCATCCGCCGCGCCCGAACTCTTGGGTATGGACAGCTGGACCGAAATCGGCACGCCGCCGGATCTGTCGGAAATCTTCGACACGCCCGACTATGCCGCATGGAACAGCCTGCGCGATTCCGAAAACTCGCGCTACGTCGCGCTGACCCTGCCGCGCGTGCTGTCGCGCGAACCCTATGGCCAGAATTCGAATTCCGTGGTCGAGGAATTCAACTACGAAGAAGAAACCGATGGCCGCGCGGGCGTCAAATACGCTTGGATGAACGCGGCCCATGCGATGGCCGTGAACATCAACCGCGCCCATAAGGAACATGGCTGGACCGTCCAGATCCGTGGCGTCCAGTCGGGCGGCGAGGTTCTGAACCTGCCCACCCATACCTTTGAAACCGGCGACGGTTCCAAGGAACTGAAATGCCCGACCGAGGTGTCGATCACCGACCGTCGCGAAGGCGAACTGTCAAAGGCAGGCCTGATCGGCCTGATCCATCGCAAGCACACCGACAAGGCGGCATTCATCGGCGCGCAATCGCTCTACCGCCCCAAGAAATATGTGGATGATCTGGCGACGGCCTCGGACAATCTGTCCTCGCGGCTGCCTTATATGTTCGCCGTGTCACGTTTCAGTCACTATCTGAAATGTATGGTCCGCGACAAGATCGGCCAAAGCCCGGACCGCATCCAGCTGCAGTCACAGCTGCAGACCTGGGTGAACAAATATGTATCGGGCAATCCCGAAAGCGCAAGCGAACGGGAAAAGGCCAAGAAGCCTTTGGCCGGTGCCAAAGTGGAAGTGATCGAGGACGAGGAAAACCCCGGCTACTACATGGGAAAATTCTACCTCAAGCCGCACTTCCAGCTTGAAGGAATGGATGTCGGGATGTCTCTCGTCTCCAAACTGCCGAAAGGCAAGTAATTCGAATTACCACCCACTTCCGCAAAGGAACGCATAAATGGCTGTTGATATCTTTCTGAAGTTTTCGAACAATATCAAAGGTGAAGCGCAGGACTCGACCTACAAGGACGACATCGACGTTCTGGCATGGAACTGGGGCATGACCCAGTCCGGCACGACCCATATCGGCAAGGGCGGCGGCGGCGGCAAGGTCAACGTCGGCGACATCACCCTGACCAAATACGTCGACCGCGCCACCAATGAGCTGGTCAAGCGCTGCACCACCGGCGAACATATCGAACGCGCCGAACTGATCGTCCGCAAGGCTTCGGGCGGCACCCCGCTGCCCTATTTCAAGCTGACGCTGGAAAACGTGATGATCACCAGCTACACCACCGGCGGGTCGAAAGACGGTCTGGATCGCATCCAGGAAACCGTCACCCTGAACTTCCGTAAGTTCGAAGTGACCTATACCGGCCAGGAAGACGACGGCAACCCCGGCCCCGAGTCGACCTCGGGCTACGACGTCGCCGAAAACGTCGAGTGGGGCGCCTGATCGGCGCATCCACCCTGTTTGCGGAACCCCCAAAACGCAGAGCCGGCGCGACTTGTCGCCGGCTCTCTTCTTGCATAGACCTGTGACATATAAGGCCCCGGCGGTTATTTTGCCGGTCGGGGTTCGGACAAGGCTCGGACAAGGCGATGGTTTCAAAACCTGATTCCGATCGGGGCCCCCGCGGCAGGGGTCTTTACGAATTCGCCGAGCGCAGCGGATTGCGCCAGATGTCGCTGATGCATGTCTTTCGCGCCACCGCCGAACAAAAGGACAGCCGCGACCCCGGCCGCCATTACCACGAAGGCGACCGCGACGTGACCCTGCGCAGCCAGAAACGCCGCGAGGGCGCATCCGACGCCGCCCTGCGCCGCGATCTGGCCCGCGACATCGCCAGCCTGATGAACACGATCCGGCTGGATACTGTCACCGATCTGGAAGACGCGCCATTCGTGCGCGAATCCGTGGTGAATTTCGGCTTTCAGGATCTGGAAAGCATCTGGCGGGCGAATACGACGATGAACCAGATCGCCGATGCGATCCGCACCGCGCTGATCCGCAACGAACCGCGCCTGCGCCCCGAAACGCTGGAGGTCCGCGTCCGCGAGGACGACCCCAGCCCCGACCAGCGCGTCACCTTTGAAATTCAGGCCGAGATGATTTCCAGCCCCACCGATATCGCCATGGAGTTCCTGGCCGAGGTCGACCCCTCGCTTGGCAAGATCCAGATGAAACGCATGCAGGCCGAGACATGAGAAAGGCCTTTCGCGACGCCTATAACCGCGAATTGGCGCTGCTTTACGAACGCTCCGCCGAATTCGCAGCGGAATATCCGGGGCTGGCCGACCGGCTTGGCGGGTTGCTGCGCGAAAACACTGACCCGTGGATTGCCGGCCTGCTGGAAGGCACGGCCTTTCTGGCCGCCCGCGTGCAGTTGAAACTGGACGAGGAATTCGCCGGTTTCACCCGCGAGCTTCTGGAACAGATCTTTCCCGAAGCCCTGTCGCCGATCCCGTCGCTGATGCTGGTGTCGGCCAATGTCCCCGTCGAACGGCGCGATCTGGACAATGGCATCCGGTTCCAGCCCGGCGAATATATGGATGCGCGATTCCGGGATGCCGATCAGCGGGTGTCGTGCCAGTTCAGCCTGTGTGCGCCACTGGAAATCTGGCCGCTGGAACGCACCAATGTCACCTATCACGACCGCCCCGCCGTGATCGGATCACTGGGTCAGGACCCGCTGGAAAAAACCCGCGCGGGATTGCAGATCGACTTTCGCCACATGACCGGCGCCCCTGCGGCGGATCTGAAACTGGACGACCTGACCCTGCATCTGACCGGCGACCTGCCCCATGCGGTGGCGCTGTATGAACAGATCCATTGCGACAACCTGCGCATGCAGATCCGCTATCTGTCGCCGCAGGGCGATCCGGTTTTCCTGCGGCTGCAGCCCGATCAACTGGAACAGATCGGCTTTGCCGATGATGAAAACCTGTTCCGCATCGACCGGCGCCTGTTCAAGGGCTTTGGCCTCTTGCGCGACGGTTTCGTCTTTCCGCGCAAGTTTCTGGGCTTTCGCCTGACCGGGCTGCGCAAGATCCTGAAACGCATCAAGACCCCGGATTTCCAACTTATCATCGAATTCGGCCGGGCCGATGACATGCTGACCAAGCATGTCGATGCCCGCCATATCCGCCTGTTCTGCGCCCCCGCCGTGAACCTGTTCGAGGAAAGCTCGAATCAGGTGCGGCTGGACGACCGGCGGCACGAATATGTGGTGACGCCCGACAGCTCGCCCCTGACCCATTACGAGGTGCAGCGCATCCTGCGCGTCCATGCCAGCTACGGCACCGCGAAAGCCAAGGTCGAGGCGCATCCACTGTATGGCCTGCCGCCGGGCCAGAGCGCGCAGCGCAACCTGATGTATTACACCACCCGCCGCCGTCCGCGTCGCCTGACCGATGCCGAACGCCAGACCGGGATGCGCCACGATTATCGCGGCACGGAAACCTTCATCGCGATCTATGAGCCGCCGGAAACCGATGCGAATTCGCGCGCGCAGCGGTTGCAGATCAAGACGCTGTGTTCCAACCGCCACCTGCCCTCTTATCTGCCGATTGCCGGGTCGAATGATTTCCACATGACCAATGACGTGGGGATTTCGCTGGATTGCGTCGCAGGCCCGACCCGGCCCCGCGAACCCCTGACCGAAGTCGACCGCGAAGGCCCGCATCGCATGACGCAGGGCGATGTGCAGTGGCGGCTGATTTCCTATCTGGGCCTGAACCATTTCGGGCTGGATGACCGCGGATCAGGCGACGGGGCATCTGCCTTGCGCGAATGTCTGAGCCTGTTCAGCGACCCGTCCGACAACGTCGCCGATGCGCAGATCGGGGGCATCCGCGACCTGACCACGCGCCCCGTCGTCCGGTCGATCCGGCGCGAGGATGGCTATTTCCCGGCGCGCGGTCTGGAAATCACCGTGACGCTGGACGAGGCGGCATTCGAAGGCAGCGGCATCATCCTGCTGGGCGCGGTGCTGGATCGGTTCTTTGCCGAATATGCCAGCATCAACAGCTTTACCCAGACCGTGATTGTCAGCCAGCAGCGCGGCGTGGTGCGCAAATGGCCGCCGCGCAATGGCCGGGGCCTGCTGATATGACGATTGCCTCTGACGCCGGTTTTCTGGCGATCCTGCGCCGGATCGAACGCAACAACCCCGACAAGCCCCCGATCGGGCGGTCGCGGCGCTTGCGCGACGAGGTGGTGCGCATCGGTCAGGATCCGGGGCTGGCCTTTCCCGATACCGAATTCGCCGCGACCGACCGCGAAACCGGCGGCGTGCCCGATCTGCGCGCGCAGTTCATCGGCTTTTTCGGCCCGAACGGCGCCCTGCCCCTGAACACCACCGAAGAGGTGATGCGTTGGGTCGATGACGGCGAGGGCGCATTCGTCAAGTTCACCGATATCTTTGCCGCGCGGTTCTATCAGCTTTTCTTTCGCGCATGGTCCGACAATCACGCGATCACGCAATTCGACCACCCGCAGGGCGACCGTTTCGGCGATTATGTCGCGGCACTGGCCGGGATCGGATCGCCCGCCTATCGCGACCACGACCGTTTCCCCGATATCGCGCGGCTGCCGCTGGTGTCGATCTTTGGCGGGCGGGTGCGCAGCCCGGTGCGTTTGCAGCAGATGCTGGGCCATTATTTCGGCTTGCCCGTCGAGGTCGAGGAACATGTGCCGTCATGGATGGAATTCGACGCCGAAGACATCAGTGCGCTTGGCCTGAACGGCGGGTCACTGGGCCGTAACGCCTATCTGGGCGCGCGGGTGCGTTCGGTCGGCGAAAAGGTCCGGCTGCATCTGAAGACGCGCACGCTGGCCGAATACCGCGCCTTTCTGCCCGGCGCTAAAAGCTATGAACAACTGGCCAATCTGGTCTTTTGGTATATCGGCAAGACCCATGAGGTCGAACTGGCGCTTGCCCTGCCCCTGACAGAGGTGCCGCAGGCGAAACTGGGCGAAAGCGCCGAACTGGGCTGGATGGCCGCCATGCCGGGCAAGGCGATGAAGGCCGACAGGCAAGGATATGTTCAGGCCGCGCGTTTCGCGCTGGAACTGGACTCGGGGATCAAAAGCGCCGCGTAAAGCCGGCCAAATGCAGGAGGTCTCATGACCGCGATCAGCATCGAAAAATTCGCCGGCAAGATGAACCGGGTCGGCTATGACGCCTTTTTGCAGGCGATGCGCCATGCCCGCGGCGAAGGCAATCGCAATGTCGAACTGTGCCACTGGCTGTTCTACGCGGTCTCGAACCAGAATTGCGACATCTCGGTTACCTTGCGGGAACTGAAGCTGGACCGGGGCCGGGTCCTCAAGGATCTGGACCGCGCGATGGCCGATTTGCGCAAGAACGTGACCGAGGTTCCGGGCATCGCCGACAGTCTGGGTGACGGGCTGAACCACGCATGGACCTATGCGACGCTGTTTTTCGGCGAAACCCAGATCCGCACCGGGCATCTGCTGGTCTCGCTGCTGAACGATGGTAATCTGCGCCGCGAATTGTCGGTCTATTCGCCGGTCTTTGCGGAAATTTCCGTCGATCAGCTTGGGAAAGAGGCGCGACAGCTATGGTCCTCGTCCGAAGAGGAAACCATGCGCCCGATGGACGGCTCGGGGCTGACGGCCGCCGGGACGGGGGATCGCGCGGATGCGGCGACGACGGCGCTTGGCCGGTTCTCGGTCGATATGACGGCGGATGCGGCGGCGGGGAAAATGGACCCGGTGCATGGCCGCGACGATGAAATCCGCCAGATCATCGACGTGCTGATGCGCCGCCGCCAGAACAATCCCATCCTGACCGGAGAGGCGGGCGTGGGCAAGACCGCCGTGGTCGAAGGGTTTGCACAGCGGCTGGCGGCGGGCGATGTGCCGCCCGCGCTGAAAGGCATGCGGCTGCATATGCTGGACATGGGCGCGATGCAGGCCGGCGCCAGCATGAAGGGCGAATTCGAACAGCGCCTGCGCTCGGTGATCGACGAGGTGCAATCCAGCCCCGTCCCGATCATCCTGTTCATCGACGAGGCGCATACGCTGGTCGGCGCGGGCGGTGCGGCGGGCACGGGCGATGCCGCGAACCTGCTGAAACCGGCGCTGGCGCGTGGCACGCTGCGCACCATCGGCGCGACGACCTGGGCCGAATATCGCAACTACTTTGAAAAGGACCCGGCCCTGACCCGGCGTTTCCAGCCGGTTCAGGTCGACGAACCCGATGTTGAAAAATGCTGCTATATGATCCGGGGCGTCTTGGGTCCGATGCAGGATCACCACAAGGTTCGCATTTCCGATGAGGCGGTGGTCGCGGCGGTCAAGCTGTCGGCGCGCTATATCCCGGCGCGGCAACTGCCGGACAAGGCGGTGTCGCTGCTGGATACGGCCTGTGCGCGGGTGGCGGTCAGCCAGTCGTCCACGCCCGCGCGGATCGCCGATCTGCGCGATGCGATCAACGCGCTGGACACGGAAATCGCGGCGAAGGTTGCGGCTGAGGATCTGGGCGAACGCGCCGATGACCGTCTGGCCGAGGCGCGGGCGGATCGCGATGCCAAGGCCGGCGAACTGGTCGGGATCGAGGCGCAATTCGGTGCGGAAAAGGCCGTGGTCGATGACATCGTCGCCCTGCGCCAGCGTTTGGCCGAAGCGGCGGGCGAGGATTTCGACGCCGATGCCACCCGCGCCGAGATGACCGCGAAAATGACCGAACTGGCCGCCACCCACCTGGACGAACGCATGGTCTATGCCCATGTCGATGAACAGGCGGTGGCCAGCGTCATCAGCGACTGGACCGGCATTCCGGCCGGGCGCATGGTCGCCGATGAATTGCAGGCGATCCTTGGGTTGGCGGATCATCTGCGCGAGCGGGTGATCGGGCAGGATCATGGCTTGCAGATGATCGCGAAACGGGTCGAAACCAGCCGCGCGGGATTGTCGAACCCGAACAAACCGATTGGCGTGTTCATGCTGGCCGGGCCTTCGGGGGTTGGTAAAACCGAAACCGCGCTGGCCCTGGCCGAACAGCTTTACGGTGGCGAACAGAACATCATCACCATCAACATGTCCGAATTCCAGGAGGCGCATTCCGTCAGCCTCCTGAAAGGCGCCCCCCCCGGCTATGTCGGTTACGGCGAAGGCGGCAGGCTGACCGAGGCCGTGCGCCGCAAGCCCTATTCGGTCGTCCTGCTGGACGAAATCGAAAAGGCCCATCCCGATGTGCATGAGCTGTTCTTTCAGGTCTTTGACAAGGGCATGATGGAAGACGGCAACGGCCGCCCCATCAACTTTCGCAACACGCTGATCCTGCTGACCTCGAACGTCGGCACCGATGTCATCATGCAGATGGCGGACGGCGGCGAAACCACGCCCGCGCTGGACGTTCTGGATGCGCGGCTGAAGCCCGAACTGCTGCGGGTCTTTCCCCCCGCTCTGCTGGGCCGGATCGTCACGATCCCCTATTTCCCGCTTGGCCGCGAGGTGCTGGAGGGCATTACCCGGCTGAAACTGGGCGCCATCGTCAAGCGGATGCGCGATGCGCATGGCGCGCGCCTTGGCTGGTCGGATGCGGTCATCGCCCATATCGTCGACCAATGCCGCGACCCCGACAGCGGCGGTCGGATGGTCGACAACATCATCACCAACTCGATCCTGCCGGACCTGTCGCGCGAGGTGCTGGGGCGGATGGTCTCGGGCGCGGCGATGGGCGATGTGACCATCGTGCTGAAGGACGGCAAGTTCGCCTATGAGTTCGATCCGCAGCCCGAGGCCGGGGCCGGGGTCGGGCCGAAAAAGGCGCGGACAAGGAAAAAGGCCGAAGCGGACGAATAATCCCGCCGCAGCCGGTTTTCCGCCCGTGATCCGCGTCAGCCCGCCCCGCTTCGGCGGGCCTGCGGCATTTGTTCTTGCGCATTTTCGGATGCAAGACCGGTATCCATTTTTGCTGAAAACGCTTTAGCGCACATAGACGCTGCTGACGCCGATCAGGACGTTGTCGCCCAGTTCGGCGATCAGTTCGGGAAAGAAATCGGCGGCCAGACGGCCCGCGTTGCGGGTCACGCTGTCGATCCGGCCGGGCGTCGCGATGGCGATCAGCAACTGGTTGGTGTCGCGCGCGGCGCCCGCGCGCGACATGGGCACGTCGAAACCGACCTCTCCGCCCTGAACGGTCAGGAAACGGCGCAGGTCCTGAACCACGCCATTGTCATCGACCAAAAGCAGCGTGTTGTAATGGCCCGCGCCATTGGCGATGCGCCCGGTGACGGAATTGCCGCTGTCGATATCGGCGGCATCCAGTTGCATTTGCAGGCCGAACAGCGGGTAATCCTCCGTCCGCCGGGCAAAGGTCAGGCCGGGGCATTGGCGCTGGTCCAGCAGCACGCGCCGGTCGGGGATCTCGCCCAGACCCTCGGTGATCTCATCGACGAAGGCGCCGATCTGGCGGTCGGCGGCGGCCAGAACCGCGATGCGGACCTGCCCGTCCGCCGTCAGTTGCGGCAGGGCCAGCAGGCAGGATTCGTCCAGCTTGTCCCGGATGCGCTGGATCATGCCCTCCAGCCGCGGATCCAGCGGCTCGCCCACGGGTTCGGCGGGCAAGGCGGGCTCGGGGGCTTCGGGCGGGGCATCGTCCAACCCCGAAAGCGGCACATCGGGCGGCAGCGCGGGAATCGCGGGCTGGACCACCGCCCACATCTCGCCCCCCGTGGTGACGATGGCGGAATCCATCGGCGCTTGCGCGGGGCTGTCGGCCGGGATGCGCGCGGGCGGTGCCTGCGTCGGCGCGGACAGGGCGGCGATGTCCTGCGGCTGCGGCATCTCAGGCGGCACCTCGGGGACAACGGGGGTCAGGACCGGGGCCGCTGGCACCGCGCCCTGAGACAGCAGCGTATCGACGGTGATGACGGGGGGCGTTGCGGTGCTGGTCGGGGCAGCGGGCGCGCGCTCATACAGGATGCCGCCGATCGCCGCGCCATGCAGCACCAGCGACATGGCCACCGCCTGCAGCCACTGATTGCGGTGACTGATCCGCGCCGCGCCGATCATTCCGCACCATCGCCGTGCAGGGTGACCAGCCGGATATCGAAACCGGCCAGCTCCTGCCGGTTCAGGGCGGCGATCAACTGGCTGGCGGGGGCGGCGCGGTCGATGATCAGATACAGCTGATCCTGCGCGCCCTGCCGTTCCAGCGCCACGGGCAGCAGATCGGGGGTGATCGGCGCGCCGTCCAGCGCCCATTCCCCCTGCCGGTCGATGACCAGAATGGGCGAGGGCAGCCGATCCAGCGGCAGGTGCCGGGTTTCCGACAGGTCGAGTTCGTCCGACTGCCGCGCGTCCTGCCCGGTCACGACAAAGAAAAAGATCAGCAGCAGCACGATATTGACGATGGCCAGCGACACATCCATCGCCAGCAGCCGGTTGCGATGGGGCAGGCGCAGCGTCATGCGGGCGCCCCGTCGGCCACGCGCACCGCCGAAATCCCGCTGTCCGCCAGAATTTCCAGAATCGAGACCAGCATCTGCACCGTCGCCCCCCTTTGCGAAACCAGCAGCACCTCGGGCGTGTCCTGCAACTGCAAGGCGCGGGCCAGATCGGGGATGCGTTCCAGCGCGAAACGCTGGCCGTTGGCCACGATGCTGTCGGCACCGACCGACCAGACGGCGGTGGTCATCGGGTTTGACACGCGCACCTGCCCGTCGCCGCCATCGGGTTGGGGAACCGCTGCCGGGCCGCTGCCCGCCAGCGCGCCGTTGCGGATGGTCAGCAGCGAATAGCTGGCCATATTCGCCGAAAGCATGAAGAACACCAGCAGCTGGAACATCGTATCCGCCAGCGGCACCAGCGAAAACCGATAGCGCCGGGTCGAGCGGGGCATTTCCAGCTTGCGGATCGGCGCGGTCATGCCCGGCCCCTAGCCGACCTGCCCGGTCGCGCCGACGCGGCCGTGGATCGCGGCGGAAATGGCGATTTCGATGCTTTGGCGTTCGTCCTCGATCCGGCCTTCCAGCCAGTTGGCAAAGAAATAGGCGACCAGCGCGATCGCCAGACCAAGCGCGGTGGTGGTCAGCGCGGTCCAGATGCCACTGGCCAGCATGCGCGGATCGGCCATCTGCTGGCTCAGCGCAAGGTTGCCGAAGGCGTCGATCATCCCCATCACCGTGCCAAGCAGCCCCAGCATCGGCGCGCCCTGCACGACCGCCTCCAGAATGCGCATGCGGGCGCCCATTTCGGACAGTTCGAACAGCGCGGTCTGGCGGCCCAGTTCCTCGCCATAGCTGGCATCGCCGGGGCAGGCGCGCAGGCCCGACATCACCGCGCCCAGCACCCGCGACAGGGCGGAACGGTCGCTGCCCGCCTTGCGCACGGCCTCGTTCGGGCGGCCGTTCAGCCAGTCGTCCAGAATTTCCTCGGCCACGGCATGACGGCCGATGCCCATGCGCCGGAACTGCGCCAGCTTGAAGATCGTGACGGTCGCGGTCAGCACCGACAGCAAGCCAAGAGCCGCAAAGACGACAAGCGCGGGAATCGGCAGGTTCTGAAAATTCTCTGGCAAAAACATGGGCGACCGTGGCTGAGATCAGATACCGAAAGCAATATCACCACGGGCGCGGGTGGAAAGACGGCCAAGGCAGATATCGGGCTGCGATTCCCCCTGAACCCGGCATTCCGCAACGTCATTCACCACGATCCGCGCAATTTCCCCGCAGGGACGGCCCGGCAGTTCAAAGACGGCGACGCGGGTCTTGCCCGGCACCAGCGCGCCGAAATCCAGAACCGGCAGCGCCCGCACGACGCCATCGCGGTCAAAGATCGCGACCTGCCATGCCGCGCGGTCCAGCGCCTGCCCCGTCGCGTTTTCGGCCACCAGCGTCAACTGGCAGGTCCCGGCCTGCGTGTCCTGGGTATTGTTCAGCTCCAGCAGCAGCTGGCCCGGTTCGGCGGCAACCTCCTGCGCGGCAAGCGGCAGGGCGGTCAGGCACAGCAAGGCAGCAAGGGGGGCGCGAAGGAACAAGGCCGGTTCTCCTGCTTGGGCCGCGCGGGCATCTTGGGCGTATGGGGCGCGCAGCCTTTTGGGGCGACATAGCACGGCTTTCCTGTTACCTCAATTCGCACGATTTCCGGGTCCGGGCCATGAGACTTTCAGGAGACTTTCAGCTTGTCAACATTCTGGCGGGCGCCGTGCTGGCGGCGGGGGTGCTGACATGCGCCGCCCCTGCGCAGGCGGCGCTGCGGGTCTGCAACCAAAGCTTTGACGTGCTGAACATCGCGGTCGGCCAGCCCGCCCGCGGCGCGACCGAGCCTGACCAGTTCGTGACGCGGGGCTGGTGGCGGGTGGCGCCGAATCAATGCGCGACCCTGCTGCGCGAAAGCCTGCAATCACGGTATTTTTATGTCTTTGCCGCCGATGTCTTTGGCAGGAAGTCCCTGTCCGGTTCCATCCGCTTTGCGTCGGCGAGCGGCGTTTCGTCATAGATACGCAGGGCAATTGTCTGGTCCGGGGCTATCTGGACGCGCGTTTCATCGAGGTCGATACCAAGGATCAGGATGACTGGACGGTTTTCGTCTCTGCGCGTCCGGGCTAGGCTGGGGCGGTATTTCAAGGTGCGATTTCCGGGGATGTCGTTTCTGCGGTGCTGTTTCTGGGGCGTGAGTTTTCGAGGTCGGATCCGGATGGGCGTGACATGCCAGCGATCAGGCAGATGAGCCGGGGCGGGGCCATGCGGTGGCCGTGCCGCCGGGCGTTGAGCACCGCGCTGGCGCTGGCCCTGTCGGCGCTGGTTGCCTCTGCCCAGGAAACGCTGGTCGTGCAGAACCGCAGCGACGGGGCCGACGCGGCGCGGGTGGCCGCTGCATGGGGCGTCGCGCCGCAGGGGCCAGAGGCGCTGGCGGCGGCCGGTTCCGGCCCCCTCTATTACACCGGCCCGGTCGGCCGCGCGGCGCATGGGCTGGTCCTGCCCGGCGGCAATGCCCGGATCGCGCTGAACGACTGGCTGGCGGCGCGTCAGGGTGGCGATCTGGGGGAAACCCGGGGGCGCAGCATCGTCATCCTGAACACCTGCGGCACGAATATGGGCGTGGCGGCCCATGATCTGGATGCGCCGGGCAACTGGCTGGTGGCCTATCCGCTGGCGGGCGGTCGCTGCCAGCCGCAGGATTTCGCGCAGCAGGTCATCGCCGCGACACAAGGCCCGGCGGCGGAGTGGCCGGTCGCCCTGCGTCAGGCAGGCATTGGCGTCGCCCAATCCGAAGCGGCGCCCGCAAATACGCCCGCATCCGCACCCGTGACCGGGATCGGCGGCCTGCGCGCGGTTGAAAACGACAGCATCGTCATCATCACCACGCTGCGCCCCACCAATGCGCTCGGCCCCCGCCTGCAGGCCCGGCCCGCCGCCGCCCCGCGCGAAATGCCGCGCCCCGAACCGGCGGTGGCCGCCCTGGTCGATGGCACGGGTCAAGTCGAAGGCATGGACAACCGCGCGGTGCTGCCGCAGGCGGCGGGACTGCCCGCGCCCTCGATCATCGTCGGCGAACAGGCGATCCCCCGCCCGCAGGTCCAGCGCGGCCCGATGGGCGTGGATTTTGCCGAACGCGCAAGGCTGCGCGCCGAGGATGCCCGGATGTTCGAGCGCATGGTCGCCGAGGGCGCCTATGATCCCGAACCCGCCCAGCTAGCCGCCGCGCTCCAGACCGAACTTGCCCGGATGCAATGCTACGCGGCGGGCATCGACGGGGTCTGGGGCGGCGACTCGAACGCGGCGGTGCAGCGCTATTTCGCCAAGGCGGGCGGCACGGCGGCGGCCAGCGGCGCGGATATCGCGCTGTATCGCCAGCTGATCCTGAACCCGGACGTGACCTGCGACCCGGTGCCGGTCGCGGCCCCTGCGACACCAGCCGCGACGCCGCGCGGCAACAGCCGCCCCGCCGCCACGCAGACCGGGCCGCGCCTGCGCGCGACGACGCAGCAACCCCCGAGCGCGGCCCGGCAACCGGCAGCCCGCCAACCGACGGCGACCGCACCCGCCACGACCACGCCGCGCATCTCGCCGAACCTGTCGGGCGCGGGTATGTTCCGGTAGGCGGCCATGCTGGAAATCGACCCGCAATTCCGCCGCATGGGACAGGGCGCACGCCGCCGCAGGCGGCGCATCGGACTGTTGCGCGGGGCGGCGCTGGTGCTGGTTCTGGGGGTCGCGGCGGGCCTTGGCTGGCGCTACGCGGGGCCGGACATCGGCGCGCGTCTGGCGGGCGACGACAGCGACGAAACGCTGGTGCCGCTGGAACAGGATGTCGCCATTGCGCCGGTCGTGCGCGGCGACACCTTTACCGATATCCCCGGCGATCCGATGATCATCCAGACCGGCGACAGCGGCGAACGCAGCGGCACGAGGCTGGAAGGCCCGCCGGATCTGGCCGCCGCCCGCGTCGGCCCCCCCGGACCCGAGCGCCTGACCATGGTGCGCGAAAACCTGCATGTCCGCGAACGCCGCCTGATCGCCGCCCTGCCCACCACGCGAGAGGATTTCGCCCTGTTTCAGGCCGAACGCTCGCGCGAGCGGCTGATGAACGCCTCGGCCGATGGCAGCAGCGCAGAGACCGGCGCGGGCCTGTCCATCCCCGAGGCGGAACGCATGACCTCCAGCCTTGCCTTTACCCGCGCCGCCGCGATCCGGCCCGCGCTGTGGCAGGATCTGATCCTGCAGATCCGCCTGCCCACCGATATGACCGAACTGCTGCGTGACAACGGTTTCGACGCGGGCACCGCCGCACGCACCGCCACCCGGATCGCCGAGGTCATGCAGATCGGTCCGGAACTGCCGCGCGGCCTGCTGCTGGCGCTGCGTTACCGGATGCAGGCGGGGCAGCGTCAGGTGCTGCAACTGTCGATCTACCGCTCGGGCGAATATGTGGGGTCCATGGCGATGTCGGGCAGCGGGCGGCTGGTCGGCGCCGCCGACCCTCAGGCCGACCAACCGCTGCTGGACCAGTCGGCGGATGAGGCGGTCGAAGGCGACAGCCCGCAGTTCCGCCTGCTGGATGTGATCTACAGCGCCGCCTTGCGTCAGGGCGTGCCGGGCGATGTCATCGGCGAAGGCATCGCGCTGATGTCCGAGGTCCACGACCTTGACGGTTTCGCGGCCGAAGGCGACCGGCTGCAACTGCTTTACGCCAACAACCCCGGCGCGGGCGCGGATGGCGCGGGGCAGATCCTGTTCATCGGCGTCACCGGCCCGTCGGGGGACAGGCCCTGCTATGTAGTGCCCGCCCGCGAAGGCGGCTATGAACGCCACGCGCCCGGTGCGCGGGTCGTCGCGCTGACCGACCAGCCCGCAATGAGCGCGCCGGTCGCGGGCGTGCTGTCGCGCCGCTTCGTCGCGCCGACCGGGGGCGACGCCGAGCAGCGGCACGGTTGCCTGGCAGGCGGCGCAGGGCAGCCCGGTCGCCGCCGTCGCCGCCGGCCGCGTGACCGATGTGGACGCCGGCGCGGGCACCCTGTCCATCGCCCATGAC
Source organism: Paracoccus sp. DMF-8 (assembly GCF_029309835.1). Lineage (GTDB taxonomy): Bacteria > Pseudomonadota > Alphaproteobacteria > Rhodobacterales > Rhodobacteraceae > Paracoccus. The sequence continues at coordinate 298,597 of NZ_JARJHL010000003.1, forward strand.
GGCGGTCTGGCCAGCAGCTATCGCGGCCTTGAAACCCTGCCCGCCAGCCTTGTGCGCGGCGCCGATGTGAAACGCGGCGCGGTGATCGGCCGCATCGCGGGCAAGGGCGAGGACGACCGTTCCGGGCTGGTGTTCCAACTGCTGAAGGACGGCCAGCCGGTCGATCCGATCCCCTATCTGGCGGGCGGGAACGAGGTCCTTGCCTCGAACGCGGTCGAGGCGCTGATCAGCCGCATCATCCATGTCGAAAGCGGCGGCAATGCGGCGGCGCGCAACCCTTGTCCACCGCGACGGGGCTGGGCCAGTTCATCGAAAGCACATGGCTGCGGATGATGCGCAGCTATCGCCCCGATCTGGTCGCGACGCTGGATCGCCAGCAATTGCTGGACCTGCGGCTGGAACCCGGCCTGTCGCGCCAGATGGTCCGCCATCTGGCACAGGAAAACGAAGCCTTCCTGCGCGCGCGCGGCATCAATGCCACGGCGGGCAATCTGTATCTGGCGCATTTTCTGGGACCGATGGGCGCCGCGCAGGCGCTGAGCGCCGATCCCGCCGCCCCGGTCGGGGCGGTGATGGGCGCGAATGTCGTCAACGCCAACCCCTTTCTGCGCAATTACACGATCGCCGACCTGCGGGCATGGTCGGACCGCAAGATGAATGCGCAATCGGTCGCGGCGGCGACATCCATGCCCGCGACGATCCCGGTCCGCGCCTCGCCCGAGGTGGAAAGATTCGTGGCGCTGATGGATCGCGTCCTGTCCACGAACCGGAACTGATCCCGCACCGCGCGTTTCGGCGATATAGCGCGCGACCACCCGTGCCGCGGCTGGCAAGGACGCAACGGCGCCGCGATTAATCGCCCTTATGTCCGCCGCGATGTCTCGAATCTTTGGAAAATTGATGCTAGGCACGGCGCAGGTTTACCTAATTTGGAGCCGAGTTGGCTGATGTCCTGCATTGACCCCATTGCCCGGAAATCCCTTGTTTCGCCAAAGGCGCATTTTTTGCTTTCGACATCATTGCTGACCCTTGGCCTGGCATTGATCGGCCTGCCGGGCACGGCGCTGAGCGATGATCTGTATCTGAACAACGGGCCTGCCGGGACGGTCGTCAGCGGGGACTGGGACCAGGATTCCGAAATCTGGACCGAAACGCCGACGGCCGACGACACCACCCCGCGCCAGACTCTGGGTGGCGGCAATCGCGACACGGCGGTTCTGGTGGCCGATCCGGCCGATCCGACGCGGACGATCACGCTGACCCTGTCCGGCCCGGAAACCGGACCGAATGCGGCGCGGCTGATCCTGTCCGGTTTCCGGGTCGAAGGCGATGGCTATTCGCTGCGCAGCGCGCAGGAGGATTTCACACTGGGCGGCGCGGGTCCGGACGACACGCCCCTGCGCTTTGACATGCGCGACGGCGGCACCTTGACGCTGCAAGGCATCCGGCTGAGCGGGCGCATCCTGGTGGCAGGCAACGGCACCCTGACCCATGACGGCGATTCCACCGGCACGATGACCGAACTGGAGGTGGAAACGGGGGCCGGCTTTACCTCGACCGGGACGACGGCGGGCAGGGTCTCGAACAGCGGCACGACCGTTCTGGCCGAGCATGTGGGCAATGTCGACAACGAAGAAAACGGCATCTTTACCCTGACCGACCGGATCGGCGGACAGTTCGAGAACAGGCAGAACGCCACCGCCCATCTGACCGGCCAGATCGAGGGTCAGCTGCGCAACCGCGGCGGCACGGTGAATGTCACCGGCCCCTTGACCACCCGGCCCATCGCCAACAGCCACGGCGGCATCCTGAACGTCAACGACACCGGCGGCACGGGTTTCGATCTGACCGTCCAGGCAGGCGACCCGGCCAATCCGTCGAGCGGGTTGCTCAACAATACCGCGACGGTGAACCTTCGGGGTGACATCTCGGCCAATATGTTCAATGGCGGCGACAGCGGCGACGGCACGCTGAACATTCGCGGCGGCACCGTGGCGGGCAATATCATCAACCGCGACGGATCCGACATCAACGGCACCGGGACGATCACCGGCAGCCTGAACAACTGGGGCACATTGCATGTCACCAACGGCGCGCTGAGTTCCAGGGCGCTGACCATGACGAACCTGAACAACCACGATTCCGGTCATGTCATCGTCGATACGGGCCATGAATTGCAGGTTGCAAACAACATCAACAGCGGGGGCGCCATCGACCTGTCGGGGGCCCTGCGCATCGGCAGCGGCGCCGGCACCCTGACCACCAACGACAATTCCGTGACGGTTGCCGGCACCGGCCAGATCATCGGCAATGTCGTCAACAACGGCGCGACCGTGAATTCTGACGGGCGCATCCGGGGGAATCTGACCAACAACGATGCGGCACGGGCCAATGTCTCGGGCACGATCACCGGCACGGTGCGCAACAGCGGCAACAGCCGGATGGCGCTGACCGGCGACCTGACCGTGGGCGGGTTGTCGAATACCGCGCGTTCGCTGCTGACGGTCGGGCAGGACAGCGCCCTGACCATCGGGACCGGCAACGGGACGCTGGTGAACAGCGCGATGAACGGCAACAATCCCAATGCCGGGCTGAATCTGTCGGGCACGCTGAACGGGTCGCTGAACAACAGCGGCAGGACCGTTCTGGGCAGTCTCGGCAGTGCCACGACGGCGACGGTCAACGGCTCTGTCACCAATACGGGGATAACGCTGCTTCGCAACAATTCGCTGGTGACGGGCAATTTCACGAATGACGGCAGGCTGTCCTCGGCGGGCTTCAGCGGGGCGCAGCTGAATGTCTCGGGGATTTTCAGCAACCTTGCGGGTGCGGTGATCAACGGCCTGCTGGGGCCGATCGTGATTTCGGCGGATCGCGTCTATCTGAACGAAGGCGGCCAGGTTCTGGGCGATGTCGATATCCGGGGCACGGTGGTCAATGCGGGCATTCTGCTGCTGAATACCGACCGGACCCGCAGCAACGATCTGATCAACGAGGAAACCGGTGTCGTCCAGGTTTCGGCCGATATCGACGCCGGCGGCTATCGCACGGACAACAACGGCACATTCACCATCCAGAACGATGGCGAATACACCAATGTCTCGACCTTTGAAAACAACCGCGACCTGACCGTCCAGAACGGCGGCGTGCTGGAGGCCGGGCAGGTCATCAACGGCGCCGACGGCATTACCGAGAACCGCGGCCGGATCAACGGCACGGTCACCAACCGCGGCAACCTGATCAACAACGGCCGGATCAACGGCGATGTCACCAACAGCCTCAACCTGACCAGCAATGGCGCGATCCAGGGCAATCTGATCAACACCGGCAATGCCCAGATGCGCGGCACGGTCAGCGGCACCGTCGAAAACCGCCGCAACCTGACGACCACGGGCAACCTGACCGTCGGCACGCTGACCAACCGGGGCGCCACCACGGTCGAAAGCAACCACAACCTGAATTCGGGCGATGCCGTGGCCAACAGCGCCACCCTGACCGTGCGCGGCACCGTCAACACCGCCGTCCAGAACAACCAGCCCAACGCACGCCTGGTCATGCAGGGCGGCCGCGTGGCCGATACGGTCACCAACGCGGGCGTGGTCACGGGCTCGGGCACGATCACCGGCAATCTGGCCAATACCACCACCGGGCGCGTGAATCTGCTGGACGGGCAGGTGCTGAGGCTGAACGGCGGCTTGCGCAATGCGGGCACGGCGACTTTGGGCGGCACCATCATCGGGGGCGTCAACAACCTTGCGGGCGCGACCACCAACCTGCGCAACAACGGCGGCATTCAGGGGCTGGTGACCAACCGCGGCACGCTGGCCGGGAACGGCCAGATCACCGGCAATGTCAACAATATCGACGACGGCGCCCTGTCGCTGAGCGGGCGGATCACCGGCACGCTGACGCAGAATTCATCGACCGCGTTGCAGACGGTGCGCAACCTGCGCGTCGGCACGCTGGTCAACGAACGCACGACCGAAGTGGTGCGCGGCACCAGCCTGCACACCGATCGGGGGGTGCGGAACAACAACCTGCTGCAGGTGCGCGGCACGCTGGCCAGCACGGCGCAGAACGGCACCGCGCTGTTCAACAACGCGGACAGCCGGACGGCGCTGCAAAGCGGCGTGATCGCTGGCAATGTCGACAACAACGGCTTTCTCCGTGGCAATGGCCGGATCGAGGGCAATGTCACCAACCGCGCCAGCGGTCGTTTCAGCATGGCGGGCACGGTCACCGGCACGTTCCGCAACAACGGCACGCTGGACCAGTTCCGCAATCTCAGCCTTGGCGGGCTGGTCAACAACAGCGCGCTGTCGCTGACCAACGGCACGGTCCTGTCGGTGGGCAGCGGCAGGGCGCGCAACACCGCGACGCTGAGCGTTACCAATGGCGCCACCCTGCGCGGCACGCTGGTCAATCGCGGGCCTTCGGCCAATGTCGATGCGGTCACCACCATCGCCAGCGGCGGGCGTCTGGAAGGCGCGATCGACAATTACGACACGCTGCGCAGCGACGGCACCGTCATCGGCGATGTCGTGACCAGACAGGGCGGCACGACGCGGCTGTCGGGCCGCGTCGACGGGGTTGTCTTCAACCACGGGCTGACCGAAACCACCGGCAACCTGACCGTTGACGGGCTGGTCAACACCGCCCGCGCCGTCGTCGGCAGCGGCCATACCCTGTTCACCGAAACCGAGGTGCAGAACAGCAGCGATTTCATCGTCGATGGCCGCGTCGTCGTGACCGGCCCGACCAATGCGCAGCCCGCAGCGGCGACTGCCGCCGCCGCTGGAAATGTCGTCAACGAAGAAGGCGGCCGGCTGACCGGATCCGGGGTTCTGGACGCCAATGTCATCAACCGCGGCACCATGACCACCACCGGCGAAATCACCGGCCATGTCCTGAACGAAGACAATGGCATCGCCCGGCTGCGCGGCGAAATCGGCGGCACGCTGCAAAACGAATCCCGTTTCCTGACCTCCGGCGCGCTGAGCGTCAACGGCCTGATGAACCGGGGCAATGCCACCATCGGCGAAGGCCACCAGCTGACCGCGGCCACGGCGGGGGCGAACTATGGCACGTTGCGGGTGCTGGGCGATTTTTCGGGCGATTTGCTGAACCAGGATCGCGCCACGCTGAATTTCGGCGGCGGTGTCGTCACCGGCGATGTCGAGAACCTGGGCGGCATCAGCGGTTCGGGCCGGATCACGGGCCGGTTGATCAATCGCGCGACGGATCTGACGCTTGGTCTGGATAACCAGCACCTGACCGTCGCGGGCGGTCTGGTGAACCAGTCCGGCCTGCATCTGGTCGGCCGTCCGCTGACCGGAAATCTGATCAACAACCGGGACGCGGTGCTGACCGCCAACCGCGCCCGCATCAACGGGCAGCTGACCAACAACGGTCTGGTCGATCTGTCGGGCAATGGCACAAACAGCCTGCTGACCGTCAGCGGCCTTGCCGGCAACGGCAACTATCTGCTGGATCTGGATCTGCAAAACCTGCGCGGCGACCGTATCGTCGTCGATGGCGGCGCGGCGACCGGACATTACTATTTCCGGTTCAACCAGTTGACCAGCGACCTCGTCGGCGATCTGGGCCGCTCTGTCACCGTGCTGGAGGTCGACCAGACGGCGGCCAACAACTTCACCTTCGACTTCGAACCGATGGAAAGCGCCGACTGGATCGACTATGGCGTCGGGCGCCTGGACAACGGCGATCTGGCCGTGGTCAGCCAGCTCAGCAACGATATCGGCGCGATCTTTGGCAATATCACGCTGGTTCATTCGCTGATCGGTTCGGTCATCAACCGGCCGACCAGCCCCTATGTCGTCGGCATGGCCTATGAAGATACCGCAAAGCCCTGTGGCATCGGGTCCTGGGGCCGGGGCGTCGGCGGGAATGCCAAGGTGACGGGCGCGACCAGCAACCAGCTGGGTTCCGTCGACAGCAGCGTGCAGGCCAGCTATTACGGCATGCAGGTCGGCACCGATCTGGCCTGTTTCGACGGCCATTTCGGCGGCTGGAACATGACCTTCGGCGGGGTTCTGGGGGTCAACCAGGGCGATACGGATCAGCCGATCTACACGCTGCGCGCCGATGGCGCGGGCGGCACGGCACGGATCCTGTCCAGCGTCACCACCTCGGATTTCGACCAGCTTTACGGCGGGGTCTATCTGACCGCCTCCAGGGACCGCTGGTCCTTTGACGTGCAATACCGCCGCGAACGGACCGAGTTCGAAATCACCAACCGCGCCGTCGCGGGCCGCGACATCGGCCTGCAGGATGCCAAGCTGAAAAGCAACGCCCATACGGTCAGCGGCGCACTCAGCTATACGATGCCGGTGGCCCGGACCCAGTGGCAATTCGTGCCGACCGCCGGTTTCGCCTGGTCGAAATACGACATCGACAACCTGCGTTTCAACGACGGCTATGAAATCCAGTTCGGCGATGTGCAAAGCAAGGTCGGCTTTGTCGGCGGCACGCTGACGCGCACCTATGTCCGGGCACAGCAGAATTCCGCGCTGAACATCTTTGCCACCGGCACCGTCTACAAGGATTTCGCCGACAAGACCCGTTCGGTCTTTGTCATGGGCGAGGGCGCGGAATCCTCGAGCCAGCAGCTCGAATCCGATCACCTTGACACCTATACCGAGCTTAGTGTCGGGGCGAACTGGGTCAAGGTGCTGCAGGGCGGGCCCCGGCGTCCGCGCCAGCTCAGCGCCGGGACGCGCATCGACGCGCGCTTTGGCGACAACATCGACAGCGTCGGCGTGACCGGACAGATCCGCCTGCAGTTCTGATTTGCACAGTTCTGATTGCATCGGGGCGCCGACGCCATATTGTGAACCGTCCCATCCGGCGCAGGAAAAATCCCGCGCCGGATGTCGCCAGACGCAGAATTGATTGAAAGAATAAGGCCGCAATGTCCTGGTTCAGCAAAGTCGCATGGAAAGAGGGCCTGTTTCTTCAGCCCCAGCACCTTCAGCAATCCGACCGCTATGTCGAAAACCTGATCCAGTCGCGGACCCGCGCGATCACCCCCTATCCCTGGGGCGTCGTGGAAATGGTGATGGACCGCGATCAGGCGCAGCAGGGGCGGATCGCGCTGCGCTCGATTTCCGGGCTGATGCCGGACGGCATCCCTTTTGAGGCGCCGGGCACCGCCCCCCTGCCCCTGCCGATCGAGGTGCCGGATGATGCGGCGGGCATGTATATCTGGCTGACCCTGCCCGATGTGTCGCCGAACAACCGCGATACGGCCCCCTATGACGACGAGGGTTCGGCCACGCGATGGGGGATCGTCGCGGAAACCGTGGGCGACAGCGCGTCATCGGCGCGCAGCGAACAGGTGCTGGAACTGGCCGTGCCCCGGCTGGAACTCGCGGTGCGCAAGACGGCGCGTCCCGGCTATCAGAACCTGCGCCTTGCCCGCATCGCCGAGGTCCGCGACGGCGTTGTCACCATCGACGAAACCGTGCCACCGCCCGCGCTGGTCATCAGCGCCCATGCGCAGGTGCTGGGCTATCTGACCCGCGTGATCGGTTGGGTCGAGGCGCGGCTGGAATCGCTGGCACGCTATGCCGCCGATCCGTCGTCAGGCGGGGGTTGCAGGCCTCGGATTACCTGATGCTGATGACCTTGAACCGCGAAATCGGCGCGCTGCGCCACATGTCGCGCACCCATGCCATCCACCCCGAACGCCTGTTCGAGCGGCTGGTGGGCCTTGCGGGCGAGCTTGCGACATTCGACAGCGGCAACCGCCAGGCACCGGATTACGAAGGCTACGACCATGGCGATCTGAAAACCTGTTTCAGCCCGGTTGTGTCCGACATCCAGCGCCTGCTGTCGCGCGATATCGGCCGTGCGATCCGGCTGCTGCTGCGCCAGGTTCGCCAGAACTCCTATCTGGCCGAGGTCAAGGACCGCAACCTGTTCCGCGAGGCGACATTCATCGTCGAGGTGGAATCGGCCAAGCCGCTGACGCAGGTTCAGGCGCAGTTCCCCGAGCTGTGCAAGGTCGGGCCGAACACCCGCATGTCGGAAATCGTCAACAACAACCTGCCCGGCATCGGGTTGCAGCACCTGCCGAACCCGCCGCGCCAGATCCGCGTTCTGTCCTCGAACGTGTATTTCCGGCTGGAAAAGAACTCTCCGCTGTGGCGCGAATTTTCGACGGCTCCGGCCATCGGCATGCATTTCGCGGGCGACTGGCCGGAGCTGAAACTTGAACTGTGGGCGATACCGGAGAAAGCCTGATGAGCGGCGGACGGGACGATCACGACAAGACGGTCTTTGGCGGCAAGCTGCCGCAAGGACAGCCAAGTTCGGACAGCCCCTTCAGTGGCGGGCAGCAGAACCCGGCCCAGCAAAATCCGGCCCAGCAAAACCCCGCATGGCCACGCACCGACATTGGCGCGGCGCCGGGCAGCGGCGACCGCACCATGATCGGGGGCAGCGCGCCCTGGCAGCAGGGCGGCGGCATCGGTCAGCCTGCGGGTGGCCAATCGGCAGGTCAGTCGGGCGGCGGCTTTGGCGCGCCCCCGGCCAGCAGCCACGAGGATACATGGATCGGTGCGGGCGCACCACGCCACACACCACCCCAGGGCCAGCCCGCGCAAGGTTACGGCCATCACGGATATGGGCAGGGCGGCTATCCGGGACAGAGCTATCCGGGGCAGGGCAATCCGCAACAGGGTTATGGCCAGACGCCGGGCTTCAGCGGCGGCATCGGCCGCCCGACCGGCAGCGACAACGGCTTTTTCCCCGATTATCACCGCGACCGGCCCGCCGCGCCGATGCGCACGACCGCCAAGATCTCTCTGGATAACGCCCTGCGCACCAGCGAGATCGGCGGGGGGTCGTCGACGAACCCGCTGCTGGCCTCGGCCGCCAGCCTGCTGATCCTGCTGGGGCGGCTGCGCACCGGCATGGTCGATCTGCAGGTCGCGCCGCTGATGGAACATGTCACCATCGAAATCGACCGTTTCGAACGCAATGCGCTGGCCGCCGGCGTCGATCCGCACGAGGCGCTGGTCGCCAAATACGCGCTGTCGGGCACGGCGGATGACATCGTCCAGAACCTGCCCGGTTCCGATCGCGGAAGCTGGCAGCAATATTCGATGGTCGCGCGGTTTTTCCACAAGCGCGATTCCGGCGTGGGTTTCTTTCAAGAGGCCGAAAAGGCCATGCAGGCCCCGGCGCAACGCTACAACCTGCTGGAACTGATGCTGGTCTGCATGTCGCTTGGGTTCGAGGGGCAGTTTCGCACCGCGCCGAACGGCGCGGTCGAACTGGCCCGGATCCGCAAGGCGATCTATGAAACCCTGCGCCGCGTCAACCCGCGCCCGGACGAAGACGTTTCCGTCATCTGGGAACCCGTCGTGCAGGATCAGTCCCGCCGCTTTGCCGCGATCCCGGTGCCGGTGGTCTTTGGCGTCGCGGCGCTGGCGGTCGTCGCGCTGTTTGCCGCGCTGACCACCATCGTCAACCGCGACGGCGCGCAGGCCGCCGAAACCCTGCGCAACCTGCATCAGGGCGCGCCCGTCCTGTCGATCCAGCGCAACCCCGGCGCGGCCTATGTCGCCCCGCCCCCCGCGCAACTGGAACGCATCCGCAGCGCGCTGGCGGGCGAAATCGACGCGGGCGCCGTCACGGTCGAGGCGCGCGGCGATTACATCGCGATCCGCGTCGGCAACCTGCAACTGTTCGATCTGGGCAGCGTCGAGGTCAAGGAAGGCTTTGTCCCCATGGCCGCCCGCATCACCGAGGTGCTGAATACCGAAGGCGGCCCGGTTCTGGTTCAGGGCTTTACCGACAACCTGCCCCTGTCGGGCCGTGGCCGGTTCAAGGACAATTACCAGCTTTCCGAAGCCCGTGCCGAGGCCGTGCGCACGGTTCTGGTCCAGACCATCGACGACGCGGCCCGCATCCGCGTCGAAGGCCAGGGCGAGGATGAACCCGTGGGCGACAATGCGACCGAGGAAGGCCGCGCCCAGAACCGCCGCGTCGAAATCCTGCTGGCGAAAGAGGGCACCTATGACGCCCTCGCGACCACGCAGACGACCAGCCAACCCACCGAACAAGCGCCCGAGGAGGCAGCCGAGTGACCTTCACGGGACTAAGATTGCCGCGCACCCGCAACCGGCCGTGGCTGCGCTGGACCTTCATCATCCTTGGCCTGCTGGCCTTTTCGCTGGCGGTCTGGTTCGGCGGCCCGATGACGGGCTGGGGGCCGCTGGTTTCGGTCCTGTGGCGCTGCGTGATCATCGGCGTGGTTCTGGGCGCGGTCGCACTGTTCCAGATCATCCGCTGGCGCCGCCGCGTCCGCGCCGCGCGCGAAATCGAAGACGCGCTGATCCCCACGGAGCCCGAAGGCGACGGCAAGGTTCTGGCCGAAAAGATGTCGGAGGCCATGGCGGTCCTGAAAAAGACCGGCGGCGCGTCCTATCTGTATGACCTGCCGTGGTATGTCATCATCGGCCCGCCCGGCGCGGGGAAAACCACGGCGCTGGCGAATTCCGGCATCGAATTCCCGCTGGCACAGGATCAGGCGATTTCCGGTTTCGGCGGCACGCGCTATGTCGATTTCTGGTTTTCCGAAGAAGCCGTGATGATCGACACGGCGGGCCGCTATACCACGCAGGACAGCGACGCCGTGGCCGACAAGGCCAGTTGGGCCGCCCTGCTGGAACAGTTGAAAAAGACCCGCCCCAACCGTCCGATCAACGGCGTCATCCTGTCATTTTCCGTCGAGGACATGATGAAGGGCGACGACCTGTCGCTGAAACATCACGCCGAAACCGTCCGCGCCCGGCTGGCCGAAATCCACGAGGTGCTGAAAATCGACTTTCCGGTCTATGTGATGTTCACCAAGGCCGACCTGATCGCCGGTTTCCGGGAATATTTCGCCTCCTTCAGCCTGAACCGGCGCAAACTGGTCTGGGGCGTCACGTTCCAGAACAAGGACCGCAAGGCGATCACCGTCGAATCCGTGCCCGCCGAATTCGACCGGCTGGTGCGGCGGCTGTCGGATGAAATCATCGACCGCATGTCCGAGGAACCGGACGGCATTTCCCGCATCGCGATCTTTGGCCTGCCGGGGCAGATGGCGCTGTTGCGGGGCAATGTCTCGAATTTCCTGCGCCGGGTGTTCGAGCCGACGCGATACAAGACGAATGCCATTCTGCGCGGCTTCTATTTCACATCCGGCACGCAGGAAGGCACGCCGATCGATCAGGTGCTGGGCGCGATGAACCGCGCCGACGAAGGCATGTCGTTCCAGCCGTCCTTCATGTCGGGCAAGGGCAAGAGCTTTTTCATCCACGACCTGCTGCGCCGGGTCATCTTTCCCGAACAGGACTGGGTGTCGTTTGACCGCAAGGCCGTGCGCCGCGCCACCGTGCTGCGGGTATCGGCGCTGACCGCGATTCTGGCGGCGACGCTAGGGGCGGCGGGGGCCTTTGGCTACAGCTTCTGGAAAAACCGCAATCTGGTCGATACCGCGCAGAAAGACACCGCCGCCTATGCCCGCGCCGGGATCGAGGAACTGAACCGAGAGGTCATCGACGACCCCGATCTGCGCCCGGTCCTGTCCCTGCTGAACCATCTGGAAATGATGCCCGCAGGTTACGGCGACAGCCAGCAGGACGGTTTCTTCGAAGGGCTTGGCCTTGGCCAGCGCGACCGGGTGAACCGCGCGGCGACGGTCGCCTATTCCGACGCGCTGGAACGGATGATGCGGCCCCGGCTGGTGCTGGATGTCGAACGCAAGATGCCCGAAATCATCCGCAGCGGCGAAATGACCGATATCTACCGCGCGCTGAAGGTCTATCTGTTGCTGGGCGGCGAAGGCGAATCGACCGATGATGCCGCGATCCGCAGCTGGTTCGAACAGGAATGGCGGTCCGAATATACCGACCGCGAAGGCGTCGACACCCGCGCCCAGCTTGGCCGCCATCTGGATGCGATGCTGAAACTGGACGCCGACCGCAGCACGCTGCTGGTGACGCTGGACCAGACCACGGTCGAGGCCGCCCGCGCCGCCATCGCCCAACTGCCGCTGGACGAACAGGCCTATGCGCTGATCGAGGACGGCATCGCCGCGACCGGCATCCCCGAATGGCAGTTGGCGCAAGCGGTGCCGAATGCCGCGCAGGTCTTTGCCACCCGCGACGGCAGCGACGTGAACGCGCTGGCCGTGCCCGCGATCTATACCTATGAAGGGTTCTGGGCCTATTTCTACGACCAGCTTGCCGTGGTCGAGGAACAGCTGCGCAAAGACCAGTGGGTCTTGGGCGATCTGGCCAGCAGCAACGAAATCGAAGGGCGCCTGCAGCGTCTGGAACGCGACCTGATGGAACGCTACCGCAACGATTTCATCGCCGCCTGGAACAAGGTCCTGAACAATCTGGCCATGGCCTCGATGGTCGCCGACAAACCGCGCTATGCGGCGCTGGCGACGGCCTCGGCCGCGCAGAACTCGCCCCTGCTGGAACTGGTCAAGGCGGTCGATCAGCAGACATGGCTGGTCCGCGAACTGGAAGGGCTGGAGGGGCTGACCCCCGAGGCGCTGGCCAGTGGCGGGTCGGGCGGCGACGCGGCGCAGGGCGCGGCGGGCGATGTCGGCAATGCACTGATCAGCCGCGTGCAAAGCCGGTCCGGCGGCATCCAGCGGATGCTGATCGACGCGGCGCAGAACCAGCGCGGCAAGGGCCAGAGCCGCGTCACCACGGGCGGCGGCAGCGATACCGAAACCTATAGCGTGACGCGCCCCATCGAACAGATTTCCGACGCCTTCCTGCGCTGGCACGAACTGGTGCTGGGCGATGTCGGGCAGCGCCCCATCGACACCGTCATCGGCAATTTCGGCGCGGTTTACGACAACCTGAAACTGGCCGAACACAACCCGGACCAGTCGGCGGCGGCGATGCCTACGCTGCTGAATTCGTTGACCCGCTACAATTCGCAACTGCCCGAACAGATGGCGCAGCTTGTCGATGATGCCGAAGGCGATTTCCGCAGCGGCGCATCGGACGCCAGTATCGAGACGATGAACCGTGCCCTGACCAATCAGATCACGTTCTTTTGCCGCGAGAACATCACCTCGGCCTATCCGTTCGGCAGCAAGCAGCGCAGCCTGTCCATCGACAATTTCGCGCGGTTTTTCGGTCCGGGCGGCGAAATGGACCGCTATTTCACCGAATATCTGGAGCCTTACGTCGAACGCACCGATCAGGGCCTGACCTATCTGGCCGACAAGGACATCACCAAACGCTTCAACCCGCAGACGCTGAAACAGTTCGAACGCGCCGAACGCATCCGCCGCGCCTATTTCGCGGGCGGGGGCAGCCAGCCGCAGGTCGAAATCACCGTGGCGCAGGTCGATGCCCATCCGACGGTGCAAAGCGCGTTCCTGTCGATCAATGACGAACCCATCGAATCGATCACCGGCTCGTTGCCGCGCACGATCACCTGGCCCGGCGCGGGGAAATCGACGATCCTGCAGATCAGCCCGTCGCTGAACCGTCCCTCAACCATGCGGATCGAGGGCAGTTCATGGACCTTCATCGAATTCCTCGGGGCCGCCGCCGCACGCGAACAGCGCGGCGACACCCTGCGCGCGACCTTCAATCTGGGCGGGCGCAACATCACCTATGATTTCACCATCAACGCGCTGGCCAACCCCTTTACCATGCCCGAGATCAGGGATTTCGAATGCCCTCAGAGCATAGATTGACCGCCTTTTTCGGCAAACACCCCGGCCACGGCGATTTCATCGGCGCGGGCCTGCCCGATCTGGTGGAACGCGGGTTGTCGGACTGGCTGGGCGCGACATTGGGCGAGGTGCGCGACATTCTGGGCGAAAGCTGGGACCAGATCCAGCACAGCCCGGTCGCCCTGCGGTTCTGGATGGGCGCGGGACTGGGTCAGGGGCAGGCGTGGCGCGGCGTCCTGCGCATGTCGGGCGACAAGGTCGGGCGGCGCTATCCGCTGCTGGTCCTGCAGGCGACCGGCCCCGACACCCTGCCCGTCGTGCAGGTCCGGCAGGATTTCTATCAGGAGGCCGAAACCGCGCTGGCGGACCTGCTGGATCAGGCGGTTCTGATCCCCGGCGAGGTGCAGGCGACGCTGGACCGGCAACTGGCCCGCCATGCGCCGCAGGCCGCCGCCATGTCCGATCACATGTTCTGGGCCGTCAAGCAAAGCCCTGATATCGAACAGCTTTGTAACGAGGTCGCGCTGACCGATCTGATTTCAGCCGCCAGCGGCCGCAGCTATTGGTGGTTCGCCCGGCCCAACCTGTCCGGCATTCTGGGCGGCCATGGCCTGCCCGATGCGCAGGCGCTTGCATGGCTGGTCGGCGGTGGTCGGCAGGACGGTGCCGACGCGGAAAGTTAAGGTTAGGGGGGATCGCCATGACCGATGAGAGCCAGGAATTCCTGTTCGAAACCGGTGCGGCCACGCATCGCGGCGTCGTTCGTGATCACAACGAAGACAGCTTTGCCGCGCTGCCCGATATCGGCATCTGGGCGGTCGCCGACGGGATGGGCGGCCATCAGGCCGGCGACGTCGCCAGCCGCATGATCGTCGAAGAGGTTTCCTCGGTCGGGATCGCGGTTTCGGCGCAGGACCAGCGCGCCCGTTTTCTGGAACGCATCAAGCGCGCCAACCAGCGGATTCTGGTCCATACCAGAGAAAAACAACTGGCGACGGTCGGCTCGACCCTGGCCGCCATGCTGGTCTATGGCAACGCGCTGTCCTGCATCTGGGCGGGCGACAGCCGCGTCTACCTGTTGCGCAAGGGCATCCTGACCCGCCTGACCACCGACCATAGCGAGGTGGCGCGGCTGGTCTCGACCGGCGAAATGACCGAGGAAGAGGCGCGCAACTCGCCCGCGCGGAATGTGATCACACGCGCCATCGGCATCCAGTTGCAGCCTGAACCCGAAACCGCGACCGGCGTGGCCGAGGCGCATGACGTGCTGCTGCTGTGTTCGGACGGGCTGACCGAACATAACAGCGACGAAGATCTGCGCCAGGTCCTGCTGGGCACCGGTCCCGCCCAGATGCTGGCCGAGCGGCTGATCGCCATGACACTGGACCGCGGTGCGCGCGACAACGTCACCGCCATCGTCGTGCGCTGCCTGCCCATCCCCGACAAGGAAACGGTCGAGGAATGAACGAAAAGGACCAGCCCCCGCACAGCCAGCCCCCCGAGGATCGCACCCGCATCGCCCGGCCCGACGCCCCGCCGCCCGCCGCGCCGCCGCCCGCCGCGTCCGATGACCGCACCCGCATTGCCCAGCCCGATACCCCGCCAGTCGACGGCACGCGCCTGTCCGACGCGCCCGCACCCAGATCGGCCATGCCCGCCGAAACGGCGCAACTGGTCGAACCGGGCGTGCTGATCAACGACAATTACCGCATCCTGAAACTGGTCAGCGCCGGAGGCATGGGCGAGGTCTATCGCGCTGAAAACATCTTTACCGGCGATCCGGTCGCGGTGAAAATCATCCTGCCGAACCTTGCCCGCGATGAATCGATCATCGACCTGTTCCGGCGAGAGGCGCGGATTCTGGTCCAGATGCGCGACGACGCCATCGTGCGCTATCACAATTTCGTCCGCGACAAGGGCCTGAACCGCTACTGCCTGATCATGGAATTCGTCGAGGGCGGCATCTTTGGGACCATATCCAGAATGTCGCGCCCCTGGACGCCGATCAGGCGCTGGTGCTGCTGCGCCGTCTGGCGCGGGGTCTGGCACAGGCCCATGCGCGCGGCGTCACCCACCGCGACCTGTCGCCCGATAACGTGATCCTGCGCGACAACCGCGTGGACGAAGCCGTGCTGATCGATTTCGGCATCGCCCGCTCGACCGAGCTGGGGGATGGGCTGAATGGGCGTTTTGCTGGTAAATTCAAATATATAGCCCCGGAACAACTGGGCCATGCCGGGGGCGAGATCGGCCCCCCCGCCGATGTCTACGGCCTTGCGCTGATGATCGCGGCGGCAATGCGCGGCCGCCCGCTGGACATGGGGGCGTCGATCGTCGAGGCCTCCGAGGCGCGGCGGCGCATTCCGGATCTGTCGGGCATTTCCTATCGCGTCTACCCGCTGCTGCAGCACATGCTGGAACCCGACCCGCGCGCGCGACCGCATGACATGGATGCGCTGCTGCGCATTCTGGACGATCCGAACCACCTGCCCGCGCGCTATCGCCTGCCGCTGTGGAACATGGACCATCCGACCGACGCGGACGGGACGGCGCGCGGCGATGGCACGGGCATCAGCCTGACGCCAAACGACCTGACCCCCGCCGAGGCGCTGACCGATCCCGCCAGCCCCTTTGGCGCGAGCTTCGCGCCGCCTGCCGCGGATGCCGATCAGCCGACGCAGCCGCGCAACAGCCGGATGCGGCTTTATGCCGGGGCGGCGCTGGCCGCGCTGGCTGTCGGGGGCTGGGCGATGTTCGGGCAGCAGACGGAAACGCCCGGCCCCCCCCGACGCTCCCCCGGCCACGGCGACGGATCCGCAGCCGGATTCCCGCGCCGCGACGCTGGCCGCCCTGCCCGCCCGCGATATCGAAACGCGCGACGGTTTTCTGGCCAGCCAGCCCCTGCCGGACTGTTCGGTGGCGCGGCGGTTTTCCTCGGGGCCGAACGCGGGCAAGATCGGGGTTCTGGCGGATGGGCCGCGCGATCTTTCGACGCTGCAATCGGCCTATGCCATGGCGTTTTCGTCCAGCCCGGCGATTGTTGCGACCGAAATCCGCACGGCCCAATGCCCGGCGCTGGATTTTATCGCCGACCTGTCGGGCCGCGCGGCCGAGCCTCCGGCGCTGTCGCTGGACGGCGCGACGACAGCCAGCGGCGGCAATGTGTCGGGGCGGATCCGCGATTTGCGCGGGCGCAGCCTGTGGCTGTTCGTGGTGTCGCCAAAGGGGGCGATTTACGATCTGTCATCGACCGCGCAGCCGCAGGCGGATAGTTCGTTCACCTTTGATTTCGGGATTTCGCTGGCCGCAGACGAAAACGGCCCGCAACCGCAACTGATCGTCGCACTGGCCAGCGCGACACCGCTGGCGACGGTCGCAGCCGCGCCATCGGCGACCGGCGCCGATCTGTTGCTGCCGCTTGTGCTGGATGAAATCGCATCGAACGGGACCCAGGCCGCGCTGGATATCGCCATCCTGACCGTCACCCCCGCCGAGGAATCGACGATGCCCGGGATCGCCCCCGATCCGGCAGAGGACGAGGACGAATGATCGCCGCTCAGGCCCGCGCGCCGACCCGCGCGGGGGCGTGTTCGACAAGGCGGATCGCATCCAGAATCAGGCGCGAGAGATAGCCCGCGACCGTATCGGCGGGCATCGATTTTTTCGTTTCCGGCCACAGGAAGCTGTTGAAATACATCCCCAGAATGGCCCGCAGTTCGATGCTGTGGACCGGGCGGAACAGCCCCTGTTCGACCCCGGTCACCACGGCGCTTTCCCAGATCGCCTGATAGTCGGCATATTGTTTCTGCAATGTTTTCTGGTTCGCGGCGCCCAGCAGATGATGTTCGCGAAAGCAGACGATCATTTCATCCTGATCTGAAATGCTCATCCGCACGAAAGCCGCGCTGAGGCGTTCGATGGTGGTATCGGCGCGCAATCCCTGATCCAGGATCGCCTGTGCCTCTGCAATCAGCAGGTCCATGTATCCTTTTGATATTTCAAAAAGAATGCTGTCCTTGCTGTCCGCGTGATAATAAAAGGCGCCGCGCCCCAACCCGGTCGCATTGCACAGTTCGGGCACGCCCACCGCCTCATACCCGTGCTGGGCGAAAAGCCGGGCGGAAATCCTGTGGATCTGATTGCGCTTCGAATCTTCTTCGGTGTCGTCAGCGACAGGGAATCGGGTAACGGTCCCGCGGCCTTGCGCGTTATTCTGGTGAAGAGAGTTGGGCATTCCGCGCTCCGTTCAAGAAATCAGCCTTGGACCGTTGCTTCAATCAATAGGGTCAGATCGTTAAGAAATCATACCATTTACAGCTTCAATTTTATCGACCCGAACCGCTGGTCCAACCGTGTCGCGCTGTGATCGCGACGCGGGACGACTGGATCGTGACACCGGGATTCGCTGCGCCACCCCGGGATTACGGGGCAAATGGCGCTGGCCGTCCGTCGGATTTCGGTCGGCAACCTAAATGAGCTTGGGCGGATGCGCCACAAAAATTACACAATCCGCGCGTTTTGACGCGGCGTCCATGTCGCATGACCGTCGAAAATTGTCACAAAATTACCGACCGGCCTCGGCCGCCCTCGGGCCTTGCCGAACCGGCCCCGCCGCCCGCATAGTCGGAACCGGACAGGTTCGGCCAAAAGGGCGGGGATGGGAATCGATCTGAATTCCGATCTGGGCGAAGGTTTCGGCCCCTGGCGCATGGGCGATGATGCGGCCATGCTGGATATCGTGTCCAGCGCGAACATCGCCTGCGGGGGCCATGCGGGCGATCCCGATACCATGCTGGAAACGCTGCGCCTTGCCGTGGCGCGCGGCGTCACCATCGGGGCGCATCCGGGCTATGCGGACCCTTTGGGCTTTGGTCGGCGCATCATCCCGATGGCTGCGGAATCGATTGGCGCGATGGTTGCCGCGCAGACCGGGGCGCTGCAGGGCGTTGCCGCGCTGGCGGGCGGGCGGGTTGCCTATGTCAAGCCGCATGGCGCCACGGCCAATCTGGCCGCCGATGACGACGATGTCGCGCAAGCCATCGCGCGGGCGGTCGCGGCGCTGCCCGGCGGTCCGGGCCTGCTGGCGATTTCCGGCACCGCGCTGGAGATTGCCGCCCGCCGCCTTGGCATCCCCGTCTGGTCCGAGATCTTTGCCGACCGCGCCTATCTGGCGAATGGCCGGCTGGTGCCGCGCAACCGTCCCGATGCCGTGCTGCATGATCCCGATGCCGTGGCCGACCGACTGCTGCGCTTTCTGGAAACCGGGTTGATGCCGGTCGTCGACGGACCGCCGGTCGCACTGGCGGCGCAGTCGGTCTGCATCCATGGCGACACACCCGGCGCGGTCCGCATGGCTGCGCAACTGCGCCAGCGGCTGGAACAGGACGGCGTGTCCATAGCGCCGTTCGCGGCCCCCGCATGACCGCGCTGCACCCCATCGCCGAACATGCGCTGCTGGTCGAGTTCGGCCGTCAGGCGACCGATCAGGCGCATGATCAGGTGCTGGCGCTGGATGCGGCGCTGACCGGCACGCCGCCTGTCGGGATCCGGCAGACCATCCCCGCCCATGCCAGCCTGATGATCGAATTCGACCCCGCCCAAACCGATCACAACCGGATCGGCGCGGCGGTCCAAGACCTGCTGTCGGCGCCCGCAGGCCCGCGCCCTACCCCTGCCGAGCATCTGATCGACATCTGTTATGACGGGCCTTGCGCGCCCGATCTGGATGCGGTCGCCCGCGCCAGCGGCCTTGACCGCGAACAGGCCGCCGCCTGCCATCTGTCGGGCGAATACCGGGTCAGGATCTATGGTTTCGCGCCGGGCTATGCCTATCTGTCGGGCGTCCCCGAGCCTCTGCGCCTGCCCCGCAAGCCCAAGGCCCTGCGCGACGTCCCGGCGGGCAGCGTGCTGATCGCGGGCGGGCAGTGCATCATCTCGACCCTGACCATGCCGACCGGCTGGTGGATCGTCGGGCGGTCCCCGGCGCGCATCCTGACGGGCGATCCGGCGCGGCCCTTTCTGTTCGACATCGGCGATATCATCCGCTTTCGCCGCATCCCGGAAAGCGCGTTGCGATGACGGATGCCGTGATCAGGGTCGTCGCCGCCGGGCCGCATGTCTCTGTTCAGGATGGCGGCCGGCCGGGGCTGGCGCGCTTTGGCGTGCCGCATTCCGGGCCGATGGACCGCATCGCCCTGGCTGCGGGCAACACCGTTCTGGGCAATGATCCAGGGCAGGCCGGGATCGAGGTTTCGCTTGGCGGCCTGATGCTGGAATGCCTGCACGGAGAACTGGGCTTCGCCGTCGCCGGGGGCGGTTTCGTCATCGACCACGCGGGACAGCGCCATCACGGCTGGTTCGGATCGACCCTGCGGGCGGGGGAAAAGCTGGTGATCCGGCCGGGTTTCTGGGGCACATGGGCCTGTCTGGCGCTGGCGGGGCGGGTCGAGGCGGACGCATGGCTGGGCAGCCGCGCGACCCATGTGCCCTCGGGTCTGGGCGGGGGCAAGGTGGTCGCGGGGCAGGTGCTGCGGGTCAGCGACACCCGCGCCCTGCCGCAGGATGTCGCGATTCCGGTGCCGGTCTTTGCCCTGCCGCGCCACAAGCTGCATGTGACGCTTGGGCCGCAGGATGACCTGTTTCCCGATCACGCGATGCAGGATTTCCTGCATGGCCAGTTCCGCCTTGGCAGCGCCTATGACCGGATGGGCGTGCGGCTGACCGGGCCTGCGCTGGTGCCGGAAAGCGCGCTGGACATCGCCTCGGGACCGATTGCGCGGGGATCGGTGCAGGTGGATGGGCAGGGGGTCGCGACGGTCCTGCTGGCCGATCACCAGACCACCGGGGGCTATCCGCGCATCGCGACCGTTCTGGACGCGGATCTGGACGCCTTTGTCCAGTTGCGCCCCGGCGATCAGCTACGCTTCCGCGCGGTCTCTGCCGATGAGGCAACGGCCATCGCCCGGACCAAACGCCAGACGACCGCCCGCTATCTGGACGCCTTGCGCCGCCGGGGTTAGCGCGGACGCCGCCGTCATTGTCGGGGGTGATGGTCGCGGCCGATGCCCGCGACCCGATTCATCGGCCCTGACAGGCCCGGTCCCGTGCGCCGGTTTCCGGCACCAGTTTCGGGCACCCGTTTCCTGCGGCAATGATCGGCTGCCGCGTTGATCCGCGCCGCATATCCCCGATTCGAAGCCAACCGGAGATGTCAGCGGTGCCGCCTGCCCTAATCCCCCGAGGCGGGCACGATCGCACCCGCCCCGCCGCAGGGATCGGGCGGCAGGACCAGCCCGGCGCCAAAGATCTCATCATGGCCCTGCGCGCCCAAATCGCGGGCCGAAAGACGCAGTTGCCGACGCACATCCTCGGTCGTCATGGCGGGATTGCCCTGCCGCATCAGCGCCACCGCCGCCGTGACGAAAGGCGCGGCAAAGGAGGTGCCGGTCTTGGTCCGCGCCCCGGAAATCGAGGCCGCCGTCCAGACATCCACCCCCGGAGCGGCAATGTCGATATGGGGGCCACGCACCGCGCGGCGATAAACCTCGCCGCGACGATCCACGGCGGTCACGGCAATCACGCTGTCGTAGCCCGCGGGATAGGCGGGCTTGGCGCGCGGGCCGTTGTTGCCTGCGGCGGCGACGACGATGATGCCCTGACGTTCCAGATCCTGCATCTGGAATTTCAGCGGCTCGTTATCCGGCCCGGCAAGGCTGAGGTTGATGATGCTGACATCCGACTGCGCCAGCAGGTCCAGGGCCTCGATCAGGGCAAAGGCATCGGTGCGTTCGTCATTGCCGACCTTGTGGAAGGCATCGACCGCGACCAGCGTGGCATCCCGGATCAGCCCCGGCGAACGGCTGTCGCCACGCCCGACCAGCAGCGCCGCGACCGCCGTGCCGTGGATCTTGTCCGAGGGGGTGCCGATATCGTCGATCCCCAGAACCTCGATCGAGGCGCCCTGAAACACCGCATGATCGGGGTTCAGCCCGGTATCGACCATGCCGATGCGCGGCAGGGCACCGCAACCCGCCTGCATCACCGGCCAATTCAGCATGTCGCGGGCGGGACAATCGGCGCCCCTGCAGCCCGCGTTGCGGTCCTGTTCGGCGCGGTAGTAATGGTTGAAATCCGCCGCCTGCGCCGAGGCTCGCATGCGGACGATGCGCCGCGCCTCGGGCATGGTCAGGCTGGCGGGTTTGTGCAGGCGGGTGATGCGCGTCCCGTTCGACAGCGTGGTGCTGTTCAGGACGCGAAAGCCCTGATTTTCCAGATCGGCCAGATCGGCATCGTCCAGACCCCGCGCCAGAATTTCATTCGGCGCCCGCGCGGGCAAAGGCGCGGCGGCAGGCGCCGGCCGGCGCTGGACGCGCGGCGGGGCGGGGGCGGGCGTGATGCGGATGATCCGCCGCAGGCTGCGCGGGGCATCGTCATCGTCATCGTCATCCGCCAGCGCACGCGAGATCCAGCCACCGTTTTCCGGGCCGCCGTTCCCGGGGCCGGGCGGGGTGATGGTCAGGGTCAGGACGGCGATCAGCAGGAAAACGAAGATCTGTGGCATTTCTTTGCCTTTGCTGGCGGGGCTTTCTGGACAATTACGCGGCCTGTTTCCTATTATTCCAATAATTTTCATTTTTCCTAGTGATCGGGGCTGTGGCATGGATCCGGCATTTGGCGATGCGCTTGTCCGTCTGCTGCCAAACCTGAAGCGTTTCGGGCTTTCACTGTCGCGGCGCGGCGATATCGCCGATGATCTGGTGCAGATCACGGTGGAAAAGGCGATTCTGAACCATGCCGGTTTCGACGGCAGTTCGCGGCTTGAACCCTGGCTGTTCCGAATCATGCGCAATGCCTGGATCGACATGATCCGGCGCACGAGGACCCAGGGCCAGCAGGTCGATGTCTTTGAAATCCCCGAATCCCTGCCCACCGACAGTTCTGCCCAGATCGAGGCGCGGCTGATGCTGCAATCCGTGCAGGAGGCCATGACCACCCTGCCCGACGAACAGCGCGAGATCCTGCATCTGGTCTGTATCGAAGACATGAGCTACGCCGAAGCCGCCGAGATCCTGGGCATCCCCAAGGGCACGGTGATGAGCCGCCTGTCCCGCGCCCGGCTGGCACTTTCGGAAAAACTGGGAATAAAATGATCGCCGAGACGTTGGTTTCAGTGACGCTCACCCCTTGAACACGGATTTGCGATGCAGATCGACGATGACATCCTGATGGCCCTTGCCGACGGCGAACTGGCCCCCGACCTTGCCGACAAGGTCGCGCATGCCGTGGCCGGGGACCCGGAATTGCAGCAGCGGCTGGAGCGGTTTACCCGCACACGCGATCTGCTGGCCGGTCTGGCCAAGGCTGCGCCCAGCCCCGGGATCGACCCGGCGCTGGTCGCGCGCATCCGCGCAGCCAGCGCACCGGCAGAAAGCGCACCGACCGAAAGCACACCGGCAGCCAGGATACCGACGGACAGCACACCGACGGACAGCGCAGCCTTACAGGTCGCGCCGGATACGACCGTCACCGCGACACCGACGCCGACACCGGCCAACCTGAACCGCGCGCCCCTGGCCGCGATCGCGGCAGCCTTTGCGCTGGCGATAGTGGGCTTCGGCTGGTACGGGATGAACATGGACCCGACGCCCGCCGGGCCGGGTGCCACCGTCAGCGCCGCGCTGGACAGTGTCAGCTCCGGCGCGGGGGCGCAACTGGACGCGGGACAAGAGCTGACCATCATCGCATCCTATCGCAATGGCGCGGGCGAGCTGTGCCGCGAGTACGAAATCTTTGGCGGCGACCTGATCCCGGAATTGCGTGTGGCCTGCCACGAAGGGGCGGCGGGGTGGAACACCCGCTTCAGCCTGACCACGGGCGCGCCGGGATCGGCCTATCAGCCCGCCTCGGGCGAGGACGAGGCGCTGGACAGTTTCCTGAGCAGATCCGGTGCCATGGCGCCGATGACGCTGGAGGAAGAGGCCGCAGCCCTGTCGGCCTTGGCGGATGGTGGCGGCCGGGGCTAGCAGGTTATCGGGGGCAGGTCATCGCGGGACAGGCATGCGCCACCGCACCACGATGTCGGCCAGACCTGCCGCCGCGATGCCCGGCCTATGCCGGGTGGCGCGGCTTCACACGGGCCGAATGCCTCATGACCCTGCCTGCGGTCAATCGACCACGCGCCGCCGCAATCGGGCCACCGCTGTTTCATTGTCGCCCTGACCGCGCCACCTGACGGGCTGTTCAAAAGCGGCAAACTGCTTCGTGAGCGTCCCGAAGAACGCATTTTCGCAGTGCTTTCCGCCTTTGCGGGGGATGATCTGCGCCGCACGGCAGGCCAGAAAGCACGGCAGGCCAGACATACGTGTTCCGCAGCCTGCTAGCGCACGGCGTCCAGCCCGCCCTGCCGCAGACGCGACAATTCGGCCATTTCCTCGGCCGTCAGGCGGATGCCATCGGCCAGGGACTGGCGGCGCGCGGCAAAGCGGCGTTGCGAGGGCAGGCGGGCGCCCTGACCGGCAATCGCCTCGATCAGCAATTCGCCACGGACCAGCGGGTCGCCGCGACCGCCGGACAGGCGGGCGGGGTCGAAGGCGATGATCAGCTCGCCGTGGCGGAGGGCGATGGTGGTCGTGCCCAGAAATTCCAACGCCTGCGGGCTGGTGAAATCGCCGATCATCGCGCCCGCCAGCAGTTCGATCATGGTCGAAATCGCCGAGCCCTTATGCCCGCCAAAGGGCAGCATCGCACCGTCCAGCGCCTGCGCCGGGTCGGTCGTGGGGTTGCCGTCGCGGTCGATGGCCCAGCCTTCGGGCAGTTGCTTGCCTGCGCGGCGGTAAAGCTCGATCTCGCCGCGCGCGGCGACGCTGGTCGCAAAATCGAAGACATAGGGGAACTCGCCCGGACGCGGCCAGCCGAAGGCAAAGGGGTTGGTGCCCAGCAAGGGCTGGCTGCCCCCGACCGGCGCCACCGTCGCATAGCTGGGGCACATGGCGATGCTGGCCAGACCATGGCCGGCCAGCGCCTCGACCTCGGGCCAGAGCGCGGCGAAATGGGTGCAGTCATTGATGACCAGCGCCGCCACGCCAAGCGCGCGCGTGCGCTCGACCAGCGCGGGCAGGCCGGTTTCCAAGGCCAGATTGGCAAAGCCGCCGCCCGCCTCGACCCGGACCACGGCGCTGTCGTCGCGGTGCAGGACCGGGACGGCATCGGGCACCGTCTTGCCCATTTTCAGCGTGCGCAGGCAGCCTTCGATCCGGTAGACGCCATGGGATTTGCAGGCATCGCGTTCGCCCGCGACGATGGTGCGCGCAATCGCCCCGGCATGGTCCGGGCCAAAGCCCGCATTGGCCAGAATTCCGGCGACCAGCGCGGTCAGTTCATCGACCCCGATCACGGTGACATCGCTCATCTGGTGGTTCCTTTCCGGTTCGCTGTTTCGGCGCAGGGCGCGTTCATCCTGCATAATCCCCGCATCCCGCACGGGCAATCGCAGCGGATTGTGAAAATGACGCGACGGGCAT
The DNA here is from genome assembly GCF_029309835.1 of Paracoccus sp. DMF-8. Classification (GTDB taxonomy): domain Bacteria; phylum Pseudomonadota; class Alphaproteobacteria; order Rhodobacterales; family Rhodobacteraceae; genus Paracoccus. The sequence continues at coordinate 323,839 of NZ_JARJHL010000003.1, forward strand.
CGTGCATACAAAGAATATTTTGGTTGAACGGGGCATTTAGGCGGCAGATAGTCAAGCGATAAGGAATCAATCCAACGACGACAGGGAAAAAGATGAAAACCTCATATCTGACCGGGGCCTTGGTGGCTGCCACGATGATCGCCGGTGCCGCGCAGGCGAACAAGCTGGACGACATCATCGCATCGGGCACGCTGCGCTGCGCGGTGACGCTGGACTTTCCGCCCATGGGGATGCGCGACGAAAGCAACAACCCCGTGGGCCTTGACGTCGATTACTGCAACGATCTGGCGGCGGCCCTTGGCGTCAAGGCCGAAATCGTGGAAACGCCCTTTCCCGAACGCATCCCCGCGCTGATGTCGGGCCGCGTCGATGTCGGCGTCGCCTCGACCTCGGACACGCTGGAACGCGCCAAGACGGTCGGCATGTCCATCCCCTATTACGCCTTTGAAAACGCGGTGACGGCGAATGAACAGGCGGGCATCAGCGATTGGGAAGGCATGAAGGGCAAGACCGTCGGCGCCACCGCCGGCACCTATGAGGCGATCTGGCTGGAAAATCAGGTCAAGGAATGGGGCGAAGGCACCTTCCGCCCCTATCAGACGCAGGCCGATGTCTTTCTTGCGCTGAGCCAGGGCCAGCTGGACGCCACCGTGTCCACGGTCGAGGTCGCGAATGCCAATGTCGCATCGGGCAACTATCCCGGCATCGCGGTCGTCGACAAGGCGCCGATGGTCCCGGATTACGTCGCGCTGTTCACCATGCGCAATGAATACGGGCTGCTGAACTATCTGAACCTGTTCGTGAACCAGCAGGTCCGCACCGGCCGCTACGCCGAGCTTTACACCAAATGGATCGGCGAGGGCGAACCCGCCAGCCTGACCATCCCCGGCGTCTACCGCTGATCCGAAAGCCCGGTTCGGGCACAACCGTCCGGCGGCGCCGGTCCACCTGCGCCGCCGTTTCGCCTTCAGTCGCAGCGAGACGGCCATGTTCAGCTATACATTTCAATGGAATCAGGCGCTTGCGCGGCTGCCCCGTATGCTTGACGGGGCGCTGGTCACCATGCAGATCGCCATCCTGTCGATGGTCATCGGCGTGGTTCTGGCAATCATCCTGACGATGTTCCGACGCTCGGGCAACCGGGCCTTGTCGGGTTTTGCCACCACCTGGGTCGAGATCGCGCGCAATACGCCCGCGCTGTTCCAGATCTATATGGCGCATTTCGGCATCGCCAGTTTCGGCATCCACCTGTCACCCTATATGTCGCTGCTGATCGGCATCACCTTCAACAATGCGGGCTATCTGGCGGAAAATTTCCGGGGCGCGCTGAAGGCGATCCCGGACACGCAGACCCGCGCGGGCCGGTCGCTTGGCATGTCGGAAATCGGCGCCTTCCGTTATATCATCCTGCCGCAGATGCTGCGGATTTCGTTCCTGCCGATGACCAACCAGATGGTCTGGGCGATCCTGATGACCTCTCTGGGGGTGACGGTGGGCATGAACACCGACCTGTATGGCGTCACGCAGGACCTGAACGCGCTGACCTTCCGCACGTTTGAACTGTTCGCGATTGCCGCGGTGATTTTCTACCTCATCACCAAGGCCATCACCCTGTCGGCCCGGCTGATCGCCGCGCGCCTGTTCCGGTATTGAGAGGGCGGTCATGTTCGATACGGCACTGACCACCAACGACCTGATCTTTCTGGCGAAAGGCGCGGGCATCACGATTCTGGTCACGGCGATTTCGGTGGTGATCGGCACGGTTCTTGGCATCATCTTCGGCGTGTTCCGCTATCAGGTCGGCGCGATCTGGGCGGCACCGCTGACCTTCGTGCTGGATATCTTCCGCTCGATCCCGCTGCTGATCCAGCTTGTGCTGGCCAATGCCTTTCTGGGCACGGTCCTGCAACTGCGGTTTTCGGGCTTTACCATCGCCTGCATGGTGCTGTCGCTGTATACCGCCGCCTATTGCGCGGAAATCGTGCGCGGCGCCATCGACGCCGTGCCCGTGACAACGCGCCGCGCCGCACGCTCACTGGGGATGAGCTGGTGGCAGGACATGGGCAATATCGTCCTGCCGCTGGCCACCCGCGTCGCCTTGCCCAGCTGGATCGGCCTTGCGCTTGGCGTGATGAAGGATTCCGCGCTGGTCTATGTCGTGCAGGTCACCGAACTGCTGAAATCCACGCAGATCCTGATCACCCGGCTGCAGGAACCGCTGTTCCTGCTGATGATCTGCGGGGCGTTCTATTTCCTGATTTCCTTTCCGCTGGCGCGTTTCGGCGGCTACCTTGAAAGGCGGTGGTCCAATGATTGAGATCGAAAACGTCCGCAAATCCTTTGGCCAGCTCGAAGTGCTGAAGGGCATCGACCTGACCGTGCAAAAGGGCGAGGTGGTGACGATCATCGGCGGTTCCGGTTCCGGGAAATCGACCCTGCTGACCTGCATCAACGGGCTGGAGCCGATCGACAGCGGCCGCATCCTTGTCGACGGCACCGAAGTTCACGCCAAGACCACCGACCTGAACAAGCTGCGCCAGAAAATCGGCATCGTGTTCCAGCAATGGAACGCATTCCCCCATCTGACGGTGCTGGAAAACGTCACGCTGGCGCCGCGCAAGGTGCTGGGCATGCCCGAGGATCAGGCCGAGGCGATTGCCGTCAGGCAGTTGACCCATGTCGGGCTTGGCGACAAGCTGAAGGTCTATCCCGCGCGCCTGTCGGGCGGCCAGCAGCAGCGCATGGCGATTGCCCGCGCGCTGGCGATGTCGCCCAAATACATGCTGTTCGACGAGGTGACATCCGCGCTTGACCCGCAACTGGTGGGCGAGGTTCTGGACACATTGAAAATGCTGGCCGAAGAAGGCATGACGATGATCTGCGTCACGCATGAAATGGCCTTTGCCCGCGACGTGTCGAACCGGGTGGCCTTTTTTCATCAGGGCGTCATGGCGGAAATCGGGCCGCCGGACCAGATTTTCGGCAACCCGCAAAACCCGGAAACACAGAAGTTCCTTTCGAGCGCAAGATAGATGGATGAACAGATCATTGTGATTGGCGCGGGGGTCATCGGCCTCAGCATCGCATTGGCCGCGCAAGAGCGCGGCCTTTCCGTCCGCGTCATCGACCGCGAAGGCCCGGCGGCGGGCGCATCCGCCGGAAATGCCGGGGCCTTCGCCTTTACCGACATCTTTCCGCTGGCCTCGCCCCGGATCATCCGGCAGGCGCCGAAATGGCTGCTGGACCCGCTTGGCCCGCTGTCGGTGCCGCCCCGCTACGCGCTGAAGATCGCGCCGTGGATGCTGCGCTTCTGGCGGGCAAGCTGGCCCGGCCGGGTCCGCGCCTCGACCCTTGCGCAGACGGCGCTGATGCGGCTGTCGCGCGATGCGCTGGAACCCGCGCTGCAGCGCGACGGGCTGGCCCATATGCTGCGCCGCGACGGCCAGTTGCAGGTCTATGAGGGCGAGGGCGAATTCAACGCATCCCTGCCCGGCTGGCAGGCCAGCGCCGAACAGGGCATCAGTTTCGAACATCTGCGGGGCGAGGAAATCAACGAGATCCAGCCCGGCATCGCCGCGCGCTTTACCCATGCGACATTCACCCCCGGCTGGTATTCGATCAGCGATCCGCACGATTACACGCTGGCCTTGGCCGAACGGTTTCGCGCGGGAGGCGCCACCCTGACGATTGCCGATGTCACGGCGCTGACGGATCGCGGCGTCGTCACCGATGCCGGCCCGGTCACGGGGCGGGTGGTGCTGGCGGCGGGGGCGTTTTCGCATCTGCTGGCGCGGACGCTTGGGGTGCGCATCCCGCTGGAAACAGAACGTGGCTATAACACGACCCTGCCCGCCGATGCCTTTGACCTGCGCACGCAGATCACCTTTGGCGGCCATGGTTTCGTCGTGTCGCGGCTGTCCTCGGGCATCCGCGTCGGTGGGGCGGTGGAACTGGGCGGGCTGAAGCTGCCGCCGAATTTCGACCGGGCCGATGCCATGCTGCGCAAGGCCGCGATGTTCCTGCCGGGGCTGAGAAAGACCGGCGGCACGCAATGGATGGGCTTCCGCCCGTCCCTGCCCGACAACCTGCCCGCCATCGGCCCCTTGCCGGGCCATCCGAATATCCTGTGCGCCTTCGGTCACGGCCATCTGGGCCTGACCCAATCGGCGGGCACCGCCCGCATCATCGCCGATCTGCTGACCGGACAGGCGCCGGGCATTGATCTTGCGCCCTTCTCTGCGTCGCGCTTTTGAGGCAATCATGACCCAATATATTTTCCCCTGCATCGACGGCCACACCTGCGGCAACCCGGTCCGCCTTGTCGCGGGCGGCGCACCCCGGCTGGAAGGCGCCAACATGCTGGAAAAGTCGCGGCCCATTTCCTTGCGCGAATTCGACTGGATCCGCACCGGCCTGATGTTCGAGCCGCGCGGCCATGACATGATGTCCGGCTCGATCCTCTATCCGCCGACGCGGGCCGATTGCGATGTGGCGGTGCTGTATATCGAAACCTCGGGCTGTTTGCCGATGTGCGGCCACGGCACCATCGGCACCATCACCATGGGTATCGAAAACGGGCTGATCCTGCCCCGCGAACCGGGCCGCCTGTCCATCGAAACCCCGGCGGGCAAGGTCGATATCGAATACCGTCAGGAAGGCCGCTACGTCGAGGAAGTCCGCCTGACCAATGTCCCCGGTTTCCTGTATGCCGAGGGGCTGACGGCCGAGGTCGAAGGCCTGGGCGAAATCGCCGTGGACGTGGCCTATGGCGGTAATTTCTACGCTATCGTCGAACCGCAGCGGAATTTCCGCGACATGGCCGACCACAGCGCGGGCGAACTGATCGGCTGGTCACAGACGCTGCGCGCGGCGCTGAATGCGAAATATGAATTCATCCATCCCGAACATCCCGAAATCAACGGGCTGAGCCACATCCAATGGACCGGCGCGCCGACCGTGCCGAGGGCGCATGCCCGCAACGCGGTATTCTACGGCGACAAGGCGATCGACCGCAGCCCCTGCGGCACCGGCACCTCGGCCCGGATGGCGCAGCTTGCGGCCAGGGGCAAGCTGGCGGTGGGCGATGAATTCCACCATGAATCGATCATCGGGTCCATCTTCAAGGGCCGGGTCGAGGCGGCGGCGACCGTGGCGGGCAAGCCCGCGATCATCCCGTCCATCGCCGGTTGGGCGCGTCAGACCGGGCTGAACACGATCTATATCGACACCGAACGCGACCCCTTTGCCCATGGTTTCGTGGTGAAATAAATGGCGACCAGCGTGCTACAGGGCTGCGCCAGCGGCGCGGTCCTTGCCAGCAAGGAAGGCTTGAGCTTCTGGAGCGGGGTCGATCCCACCTCGGGGCGTGTGATCGACGCGCATCACCCCTGGCACGGGCAAAGCCTTCAGGGACGGGTGGTGATGATGCCGACCTCGCGCGGGTCCTGCACGGGGTCGGGGGTGCTGCTGGACATGGCGCTGAACGGCACCGCCCCGGCGGCGCTGATCTTTTCCGGGGCCGAGGATATCCTGACCCTTGGCGCGCTGATCGCGGACCGGCTGTTCGGCCATGCCATCCCGGTCTTGCGCCTGCCCACGCAGGATTGGGCGGCGCTGGCCGCGCAACCCGATGCGCGGGTGACGCCGGATGCGGTGACATCCGGCGCGCTGACGATCCCGCTGAGGCCCCTGCCCGTCGCCGATCTGGCGCTGACCGACGCCGACCGCGCCATGCGGGACGATCCCGGCCCGGTGGGTCTGGCCATGCAGGTCATTCTGGCAATGGCGGCGATTCAGGGGGCGCGGGATCTGGTCGATGTCACGCAGGTCCATATCGACGGCTGCATCTATGCCAGCGACGCCAACCGCATCTTTGCCGAGAAAATGGCCGATATGGGCGCGCGGGTGCGGGTGCCGACGACCATGAACGCGATATCCGTCGACCGCCGGAACTGGCAGGCCCATGGCGTGCCGCCGGTCTTTGGCGACCCGGCCAGCCGTCTGGCCGACGCCTATACCCGCATGGGCGCGCGCCCGACCTTCACTTGCGCGCCCTATCTGCTGGACACCGCGCCCGCGCGGGATGAAAACATCGCATGGGCCGAATCCAACGCGGTGATCTTTGCCAATTCGGTGATCGGCGCGCGCACGGTCAAGCATCCCGATTTTCTGGACCTGCTGATCGCCATGACCGGCCGGGCGCCGCGTTCGGGCGTCTATCTGGACGACAACCGCCGCCCCGCCCGCATCATCCGCATCACCCCGCCGGCGGGGGTGGATGATGCCTTCTGGCCGATGCTGGGCTATCTGGCCGGGCAGTTGTCGCCCGACCGCATCCCGCTGATCCGGGGGGTTCAGGCGCTGCCCGCCAGCCGCGACGACCTCAAGGCGCTGTGCGGGGCCTTCGGCACCACCTCGGCCGCGCCGATGCTGCATGTCGCGGGCCACACCCCCGAGGCGGAACTGCCGCCCCTGCCGGGCGCCGATACGCTGCAAGCAGGCCCCGACGACCTGCACCGGATCTGGCAGGAACTGAACCAGGGTCCTGAACATATCCAGCTTGTGGCCTTTGGCAGCCCGCATTTTTCCGCCAGCGAAAGCCGCGCGCTGCTGGCCGGGCTGGCGGGGCGACAACCCGCGCCGGACGTCCATGTCATCGTGACGGTCGGCCCCGATGTGCTGGGCGAATTGCGGCGGGACGGCACCATCGCGGGGCTGGAGGCGCTTGGCGTGCGGGTCGTGTCCGACATCTGCTGGTGTTCGATTTCCGAGCCGGTCTTTCCCCCCGAAACCCGCACCCTGATCACCAATTCCGGCAAATATGCCCATTACGGACCGGGCCTGTCGGGGCGTCAGGTGCGTTTCGGCAGCCTGTCCGATTGCATTAACGCCGTGCATAGCGGCCACGCGCCCAAAGCCCTGCCGCGCTGGCTGGCCTGACGCAGCACCGCGACAGGTCGGGCAACCCGCCCCCGGACCCGCAAGGTCGGGATACAGACCCGCAAGACGGGTTCCCCATATACCCGGGCACATACCGCGATTGGCGAGATGACGCAAAGAACAGAAGCCACATGGTCCGCGCGGCAACCGCACGAGTCCCGGCCCATCGGGACCTGCCGAACGCCCCGACCAGACAGGGCCGGGAATGAAAAACGGCCCGCGGGTCTTGCCGCGGGCCGGATGGGCTGGATGGGCCGGGCGTCAGGCGCCCGCTTCACCCGTCATCCTCACCAGATGAAATCGTCGCGATCCAGTTGGTTCAGGCGGGTATCCTCGATCACCAGCTGGTTGTTGCCGACGGTCAGGACAACATCCGTGCCGACCTGACGCGCGGCCCCGCGCACATCGGCCCAGCTGTCCAACTGGTTGAAAAAGCGCACGTCGATCACATCGTCATCCAGTTCGAAATCGGTGATCCGGTCGCGACCGCCGTTAAAGACGAAGCGGTCCGGAACCCTCACCCCCGGTCATGATGTCATTGCCCAGACCACCGTTGAGGATATCGTCGCCCTCGCCGGCGATGATGGTGTCACTGCCCATACCGCCGTTCAGCGTGTCATTGCCCTCGCCGCCCGTCAGGCGGTCATTGCCCGCACCGGCATTGATGATGTCGTCGCCTTCGCCGCCGATGATCGTGTCATGACCGGCACCCGAATTGATGGTGTCATTGCCTTCGCCCGCGTTGATGTAATCGCGGCCCATGCCGGTGGTGACGCGGTCGTTGCCTTCGCCTGCGGTGACGCGGTTGTTGCCATTCCCGGCGTTGATGACGTCATTGCCTTCGCCGCCGTCGATGGTGTCATTGCCCGCACCGGCGGTCACGACATCATTGCCCGACCCCGCCAGAACGCGGTTGTGGCCTGCGCCAGCGTCGATGCGGTCATTGCCCTCGCCGCCGTGGACGGTGTCATTGCCGCCACCGGCCAGGATCGTGTCATCACCCGACATCCCGTAAATCAGGTCCGGAGAACCCGTGCCGACCAGGCGATTGTCACCGTCATTTCCGCGAATTACTGCCATCTGATTTCTCCTTCGAATGGCTCATGTCCAGCCGTTGCGCCCCAGAGCGGTGCCAGCGGCGTTCACCTGCCAGACCCAGGGCTGACAGGGCGTGATATGGTTGCGACCGGCTTTTCTTCAACCCCGGGATCGGGGCCAGCAGGCGCGGCGAATGGAAGCAGGCGACAGGGCGCTTTGCCGTGCTGAAATCTCTTGCTGCCTGAGCATCCCTTTCCTCTGCTTCTGCGGTGATTACGGCGGGAAAGACGGTTTATTCCCACATCAAGGTGAAAGTTTTGTGAAATTATTCATCGTATTGAAAGCAGTAGATAATTCGAAACAAGCTCCTCATCCGCACCGGAACCTGCCCCATATCGCCCACCGGCACGGCAGGGTAATCCGCACCAATCCTGCCATGGTGCAACTGGCGCAACGCCCCGGCTTGTGCTTATGCAGGCGCAGCATTGCCAATGGGGACATGATGGAACGCCTGATCGAACGCAGCCTTTTCGCCAGCCGCTGGCTGATGGCACCGATGTATCTGGGGCTGGTCGGCGCGCTGGCCATTCTGGTCTGGATCTTCGTAATCGAGATATGGACATTCGCCCTGACCATCCCGACGATGACCGTCAATGACGCCATTCTGGGTGTTCTGGCGCTGATCGACCTCAGCCTTGCCGCCAACCTGCTGATGATCGTCATCTTTTCCGGCTATGAAAACTTTGTCAGCCGGTTGGAGATCGCGGATCACAAGGACCGCCCCGAATGGCAGGGCGAAGTCGATTTCGCCGGGCTGAAGCTGAAACTGGTCGCCTCGATCGTGGCGATTTCGGGGATCCACCTGCTGAAGGTCTTTATGGATGTCGGCAAATACACCCCGGATCACATCCGCTGGATGATTACGATCCATCTGGTCTTTGTCGCATCCGGCGTCCTGCTGGCCGCGATGGACTGGATCGCCAATCACGGCAAGACGCTGAAAAAGCCGCGATACGCCAAGGAATAGGGGCCGGGCCCGCCGTCGCGCGGCAGGCCGCCGCACATGCCCGCAGGGCCCCACCGCCACAACAGGCTTGATCCGCGGCCAGCGCCCGCCTATCCAATGTGTCGACAAAAAGGATGCGTGATGAGCCAGAACGCCCAGCAACATTCGCAAGACCGCAAGCGCGGGTCGGGCGTCCGGCTGGTCTATGACGTGCTGCGCGACGAAATCATCAGCCTGTCGCTGCCGCCGGGCAGCCCGGTCGACGAAAACCAGTTGGCCGAACGCTTCCAGATGTCGCGCACCCCCATCCGCGAGGCGTTGGTGCGGCTGGCGGGCGACGGTCTGGTCACGACCCTGCCCAACCGCTCGACCGTGGTGTCGAATATCGACTTTCTCAGCCTGCCCGCCTTTTTCGACGCGATCACGCTGATGTATCGCGTAACGACGCGGGGTGCGGCGCGCCACCGTTCGGATCAGGACCTGGAACGGATCCGCGAACATCAGGCAGCTTTCGCCGAAGCCGTGAAGTCGCAGGACGCCATGGCGATGATCGCCACCAACCGCGACTTCCACGCCGCCATCGCCGAGGCGGGCCGCAACCCCTATTACGCAACCCTGTTCAGCCGCCTGCTGGACGAGGGGCGGCGGCTCCTGCGGCTGTATTACTCATCCTACGCCGACCAGTTGCCCCAGGAATTCGTGACCGAACACGAACAGATGATCGACGCCATCGCCCGCCGCGACCTGGACGCCGCCGACCGCATCGCCGCAATCCACGCCGACCAGATCGTCCGCCAGATCCAGACCCTGATCTCCGAAGACCGCCGCGACCAGATTGGCCTGTAGCCAGGGCCGGGCCCATTTTTCCACTTGCAATCACGCGGCCCACAAGCTACCTGCCAGCCCAATGGTCGGAGCGTAGCGCAGCCTGGTAGCGCACCTGCTTCGGGAGCAGGGGGTCGGAGGTTCGAATCCTCTCGCTCCGACCAATTTCCCGATGTTGTCGTTCGACATCGAAACACCGACTTTTCGACAAAAGTTGGTTTTTTGATTTACGAACCAAATAGCTTATAGCTCTGCGCAGACTGGCATGAGGGCAGCTCAGGCGTCGTTTGGCCGAAGAATCGGCTCGACGTGCCGGCGTTCATAGAGCGGACCAAATTCCTGGCCATCTGCCGTAAACGGCGTTACACCCGCTTTGCGCAACTGCGCCATACACTTCTGCCAGCTCACTCCGAACTCGGCCTGCATCGTCATGGGCGTCATGAAGCGCGCGTGAAACGCTGCGATATCTGCGTCGGTCAGGTAGAGAACCTCTGTGCCATTGGTCGGATGAGGGACCCACCGGGCCGAGACATGTCCGGCGGTGAAGAGTTTTTGAAACCACGCCTTTACCGAGATGCCCAGCTTCACGGCATAGCTCGAAGCAAGCTCTCCGGCAGGTAGCGTCTCATCGCGCCGACGACGACGGGGCTGCTGGCCTGTGAGCCGGTCGATTTCGTCTTTCAGGACCATGTAGCTTCGATAGCCCTCAAGGCCGGTGTCGCGGCCAAGCTGCAATTGCTCGCTGCGGATGGCTGCGACCAGGTCTCCAACGCTCAGGCCCGAGCGCCGGCTTGCCAGCTGGAGTTGCTCCCAACTCTTCGTGGGTGGGCTCAAGGGAATTGCCAAAGCATCAAGCTCGGCCAGCAGCGCCAAGCCATCGGAAAGCCGCCAAGGCGATCTCACCTTCGGGTGGCGGATGAAGGGGCGAAGTATTCCGGCGTCGGATAAGGCCTGGAGCTGGATAGCTGTTGCGCCAATGGCGTCTCTCATCTCGGGCGCGCCAACCAGAGACGGAATCTCCTTCAGGAAGCTGTCATATTCCGGCGCGCTGAAGGTTTGCAACGCAGGTGGCCTTGGATCATTTTCCGGGACGGCGCCCACGTCAATCAGGCACATCTCCACCAGCTTCTTGTCTGTCCCGATTTCGATGGCAGCAGAGGCAGGGGTGTGAAGGAGCCGCGTCGACAGGGTTTGGCCCAACACCGCATCCCCAGCTGCGAACGGCCAGGTCTCCAGAATGCAGTCGCGCAGGATGCTCCGGAATGGCTCGAAGCCATCGTCTTTGAGGTAATCGACGAGCCCGTCGTAAAGCCTGCCATAGGTCCCACGGAGCGAGACCCACTTTGACGTGGCCGAGGCAGCCAAAGCCTTGAATGCCGCCCGAAGCGCGGACTCTCCTTTGGATAGCACCTCGAATCCGGCCGCCTGAGCGCGTGCCTGAAGATCGGTCGGGCTTTCTGTTTGCGCCACATCGTCGCGGACCAGCAGCTCCCCAAGTAGGTTGCACATCGTCGTAGCGACAAAGAGGCCATGATTAGCAAGCCATGTGGGGTCTTTTCCCGTCGCCAAACGCGCATCGAGCCAGAGATCATATGGTGAGGGCGCCCTTCGAGGCTGGTCCAACTCCCCGGCAATGATCCTGGACGCGAGATCGTGGAGATGGGCCGCGCTGTCGAAACGCTTCTCCGGCTTTCCTGCCTGCCAAAGCGGCACCAGCTCGTGCTCGTGATGGCAACAGACGGCAACATCGCGCAATAACCAGTCGCCGCGCATCACCATTGCTGAGACTGGGTCGTTCGGATTGGCTTCTGCATCCTCGCGAAGGCAAATCGGGCAGCCGCGCATGACGGGGCTGCGCACCGCCTTCGAGGGGAAGCTCTCTTGCCGGAACTCCATCCAGGCATCGCCCACGGGCGTCCCTGTCCAGGACTTCAGATTATGTAGAGCGTGACGGTCCAGCGCGGCCGTTTCACACAGCCGGACGAGCGCAGCTTGCTCGAACTGAACGAACCGCTTCATCCCGAAGCTGAGATCGACAGAGAAATCTGTCGCCGTCGCCGCGTTCACTGCGGCGAACCGAGACAAGAATGAGAAAATTGTCTCCCGCGGAACTGGAACCGGGCGAAGGGGAAGTGCGGGCATCACGGTGAATCTCGGTCAATCAGAAAGACGACCATGCCCATCGCCTCAGCGACTGTCCATCTGGATATGCGTTCCTGGGCAACGGACTCGTGTCAGCCGCGACCTCGCTGGCGCCGGGTGAATGGCGCTATCGGGCGGAAAGCCGTCATTCAGGAAGTGGGTCCACCCGGGTGGTCAGCGAACAAAGCTGCCACTCGGTTTCAATGTCGACCACCTTAAAGCATTGAGACTGCATTTCCGCCATTCACTCAGCCCGCACGCCGGCGCCGCAGTTCTGACAGGCGGGGATCGGCCCGGGTTTCGCGCGCCTCGGCGAGGGCTTCAAGAACCTCCTCGATGTTGTAAGGCCAGAGCATCGCATCCTCGGCGAGGATCGCCCAGAGAAGGTTGAGCATGACGGCAGGATAGATCGTCACCAGATTGTTTTCGGCCCCTGAGTGGACTTGCAGTCCACGCAGCACTCCCCCCCGCACAGGCACCAATCGCGGCAGGATCACTTCCACAATCTGCGGAAACAAGTCGCCGCTCGCCAAAGCAAGATGTACGAGGCGGGCGGACATTTCCGGCGTCCGCATCGCCCGGTGCCTCGGCCAGACATCCGTGAGGAATGGCACCAGGCGTGCGCGCCACTTGGCTTCCGGCTCCGTCGACCAACGCTCCAGATGCCACAGAATCTGCCCGCGCAGGTCATCATCACTCTCGACGAGAATCTCGCGAAACTCGGCACTTGTAACGAGTTGCTCGGGCGGATCGGCGTCGAGACTCCCGCCCCAGCCGCTCAGCAGGAAGCCACTGATGACATTGGCTTCGGCGCGACGCCGCTTGGGCGACATCGCACGCGAAAGAAGCCCCGGCTTCAGGCGCTCGTATAGCGTCCGGCTCGGCACTCGCGCCGCCCAAAGGATGCCATCCCATAGGGCGTCGCCGTCGTCGCCCTCGTCATTCACCACGGTCAGCAGGTTTGCCGTGGTCCAATCGGGCGCGATGGCGAACAGCCAGTTGATTTGAAACCCCAGCATCACGAGCGAGTGGCGGCGCATGTCGCCTGGCAGCGCAAGCAGTTGCTCCTGACGACGCGTCCAATCTTCGGGGAAACCCTGGCCAAGTTCGCGACCCTTGGTCGACGGATCCTGCATGAGCAGGCTGGAGAGCTTGCCGGCCGGCGCGTTCAACGCGTCGTTCGCCCAACTACTGTCGACGCGGTGCTTGCGGTCGTCATTGCGCAAAGGAAGTGCGGCCATCAAGGGGTCCCACAAGCGCTCCAGCACAGTTGCGAGTTCGACGAAAAGGCGCTCGCCTAGGCCATGCAGCCATTCGGTCACCGGATAGGCGACGGTGCTGAGTTCGGCCGGTTGTAAGGACGCGAGGCGACCGCCGATTGTCCGTGCGAGCCGCGCGGGATCGGACTTGCGCTTCTCGGCATGGAGGAAGGCAGACCAGAAGGAGAGCGGGACGTCGCCCTTGCGCGCGGCATCGGTGAGGGCTGCGAGCGCGCGGGCGGGTTTCTCCTCTGCGAGGCCAATGAATGGACGGCGCCCGACATTGTCGAAGAAGTCAGATTCGCCTGCTTGCCGGGCACGGTCTAGGATCTCACCAATCGGCACATGGTCAAGCACGCGCGGGTTGGCATCAGTGTCGATGCTGCGGACGACCGGCGCATTCGAGTTCGCCGCCTCCTCGCCAGAGCGCTCGGACCACGTTTCCGCTATCGGACGAAGCGCTGCCATTTCTGCCTCGACGTCGAACGAGAAGACCAGTCCTTGGCGGGACAGCCAATGCAGGCGATCGAGCCGACGATAGGCTTCTGCGCGTGCCTTGCCTCCGGGTATGCTGTCTGGCCAAGGGAAGGTTGTGGTGAGGATGCGCTGTTCGAGGCGAGCTCGATCCTCGGCCGAGAAGTTGCGCCAGCGGTCGCGAATCGCATAGAGAAGGTCGCGCTGATGCTCCGAGCCCCAGAATAAATTGTCGGGGAAGCCGAGCAGGATGTTCGCCGCTTCCGCTGCCGGGACGATCCTATTGCTCGCAGCCCAAATGCGCAGGCGGCCAAAAATATAGTGGTCGTCTCCGGGCCATTGGGCAATCTCGCTAAGCGCACGCTCGGGCGCAAAGTCAACCAACCGTTCCATCAGTTGGAGGAACAGCGCGATCGGGCCTGTGATGCCATAGCTATCATGGGCGATCGGAGGTCCGCCGTCGTCTGGCCGTGTCGTCTGCATATAGACATAGTCGTGGCCAGATATTTCGGCCTCAAGGGAACGTGCCAGGTCGAGGTTCTCGCGAAAGCGCGTGACCGCATAAGCGAGCCGTTCGTCGGGGATCGGCAACAGCTCGTAGGGATGCGGATAGTCGACATCATATGAGACCAACGGACTCGGTCGGCTACTGTCGGTCCAGGAAAGCGGATGCGGCACGTCGAACTTGCGGTCGACCCGCAGCCGGGGCCGGAACAGCGCCGCATAGTCGCGCACGCGCGCTTCCGACCAGCCTTCGCGTGCGACCCGCGAGACAAGCTCGAAATAGCCCTGATTGGGTTCCACCCGGCTATCGGACCAACTTTCGAACAGGAAGCGCCAGCCGCGCCGAATGTCATCCGGCCAGCGGCTCGGGTCCTGACGGAGCCAGGCTTCGATCATCGCGACGATGCGCGGATGGAGGGGGCCACGTGCCGCCGCCCACCACAGGGCAACAGGCTGATGAGCGACGCGGTGGAACCAGATGCCGAGGTGGTCGAGGCGCGTGTTGAGCGGACCGGTTAGGTTGGCTTGGTCGCCGCAGAAGGCGCCGAAGCCGGCTTCCTGCCCATCCTCCTGATCGAAGCGGGTCGGCACGAACGCACTCCACGAGCCTTCGGGCACATGGCGCTTTTGAAGGGCATTGTCCTCGTCGATCGGCTGCGGCGGTGTGTCAAAGTCGAGCGACAGACTCTCATAGGGATCGATCCGCTCGCTGGATTCGCCATAGGGATCGATGGGAGCCGGCTTATCGAAGCGCTGGCGCGGATCGAGCGCCAGCAACCATGATGCCGGAAGTGGCGTGTCGGCGGTGCTGATGCGCCGGGCGCCCTCTCGGGTCGAAAGCACATGGGCGATTTGGCCGCGCACATGCGGATCGAGTGCGGCGGGTCCCGTAGACGCGGATTCGAGTAGACTGGCGTACCAACCATCGACGTCGCGCGCACGCTCGGCCCAAGCCGCAAGACTATCCCATAGCGGATCATAGCCCTGACTATTGTCGAACGGGATCGCTCGCACGCCGCGATGCTCCCAAAGCGCGGCATCGTCGGTATTGCTTCCTGGCTGGAATGCGAACAGCCGGCTGCGATTGCCGGCGTGGAGATTGAGCGCTTCCAGCAAATACTGGATAGGCGGATCGTCGGCACCGTAGCCGACGAAGACAATCTGAAAGCGCGTAAGCAGCGACTGCATAAAATGAGTCGCCCAGCCGTCGGACAGATAGGCACGACCGAAGTCGGCGCTGGAGACAATGAACTCTTCATCGCCCGGACCTGAATATTCGACATTCACGCGTCCGTGGAGATGCACAATGCCGCCAAAGCCAGCACCGCGAGGATTGGGCAGGTCCGGTGGCCCGGAGCAGTGTATGGTGGGGGCTGCCGCCTCGAACAGCAGGTCAAAATTGGTGGTGACCAAGCGGACCGTGCCGTCGCGGCCCCGGGACAGGTCAATCAGGGTCCGGTGCGCGCTGAGGTCTGGATTGCCCGGGGGCCTGATGGCGCACGCGACGGCATTCCGGACATCTCGCTGCTCGAACTCGCGTTCGAGCAGGCTGAAGATGCGATCAGTGGCAATGAGTCCGCCCACGCCGTCGATCGGATCGAGCTCCTTGATCCGGCGGAATAGCTTACGGGCGAGGCTTTCCTCGCCGGCTCCGAGGAGATCGATGACATCGCCGCCCAGCTTGAGAAAGTCGGGTAGACCAGCGCGGTGGCGGGACACGCCTGCGCCGCAGAAGAAGATGACATCGCCCGCGTCGCGCGCGATCAGAAGATCATCTGGGATAGAGGGACCGTTGGCGAAGAAGCGCATAGAGCAATGTCTAACCCGGATCGGTCAGTGTTGTCGAATGACTGCTACGGGGAACCCTACCATGTGGTATCCAGTAGGCGCGAGCGTCAGCTTTGGGCCGACCAGCGCGGAATGCGCCGGTCGGATTAGTTTTCTAAAGGTCGATCCCCTCAGAGAGCGTCAAAGCATCCTCGATGTCGACACCGAGATAGCGCACCGTGCTGTCCATCTTCGTATGGCCAAGCAGCAACTGGACCGCCCGTAGGTTTCCGGTCTTCTTGTAGATCTGCGCCACCTTGGTTCGCCGCATCGAATGTGTACCGTAGGCGCTAGGCTCCAGTCCGACCGATACAACCCATCCCCGGACGATCCGGGCATACTGTCGCGTCGACAGATGCGGACTGCCATGGATTCGGCTGGGCCAAAGGAACTCCAGGCCGATCATTTCGGGGTCGTGGATCCAGCGCTCGAGAGACAGCCGCGTCGTCTCGGTGATTTCGAACCGGACCGGCTTCGCGGTCTTGCTCTGGATCATCGACGCTCGTTCCTTGACACGCCCAGCAGCGAATACATCCCGGACCCTGAGACTGACGAGATCGCAACCACGCAACTTGCTGTCCACGGCCATGTTGAACAGCGCTAGGTCACGTAAATTGCCTGCCATCTCGAGGCGAACGCGTATGGACCAGACATGCCGGGGTAGAAGCGGGCGTTTCTGGCCAACAATACGTCCCTTGTTCCAAGGCGCACGGACGGGACGAAGGATAGGAAGAAAATCAACGGGCATGGGACTACCTCCAGTCCACCGGCCCCACCCTTCTTCGGTCATGCCGACCACGAGACTGTATCACGTTTCGGGCCAAGACGGGCATCGTCGGCCTGAGTGCGCATGGATGCAGGTGCGAACGCCTGCTCGCGACAAATGGCCGACGAGGTCCGTCATGCCAATGCGGATCGCACCTACTGTAGCGTGCGTTGGCGCAAAGAGTCCTTTGCGGTCATTTGTATCCGATGCTGGAAGCTGATCAGCCAAGCACAACACATATCGGTCAGGCTGGCCTTCAGCGCCGTAATTTGTTCCATGCCCAGCTGGCGCTCAAAGGCGTTGCGCACGGCTCCGTAGACCACGGTGGTCAGGGTCAGGTTGATCTCTGCGGCATGCTCCGGCGGCAGATCCGAAGCCTGACGAAACATCTTCGTCGTTGCCCCATCGACCCGCGTTGCGAAAGCCTGCATCAACTCACTGTTGTCGAGCGCCGCAACTGAACGATAAAGGGCTTGCGTCAGATCGGCCCGCTCGGTCTTGGTGGTCCAATAGGTCTCAATCAGCGCAGAGACCATTTTTGATGCGGGTTGGCCCGCCATGAGGGAGCAGGTTCCTTCAACACGTTCTGCCAAGGTGTTGAGGTAACGCCTGTTCAACGCGATGATCAGCGCCTGCTTGTTCGGGAAATACTGATACATCGTCCCGACCGATACGCCCGCGCGCTCGGACACGCGCGTTGTCGTGAGGCGCGCCAGACCCTCGGCCAGCAAAACCTGAATGGTCGCCTCGAAAATCGCGTCCACGGTCACGCGCGAGCGGCGTTGCACGGGTGTTTTACGGGGCTTGGACCATTGCGATACTTGGGGTGGCATATGCGAATCCAAAACCTGAAAACTCCTTCATATATTGTTCGCAGAGCTATGAAGGGAACACAAAAATGGCAGAGAACCGCATTGCGCTCGTGACCGGCGCCAACAAGGGCATCGGGTTGGAGATATCCCGCAAGCTGGCGCAAGCCGGTGTTCATGTGCTGATTGGCAGCCGTGACAAAGCACGTGGAGACGAGGCCGCCGCCGTTCTGGCGCGGGATGGGCTGACCGCAAAGGCGGTTTTGCTGGACCTCGACAGGCCAGAGACCATTGCCGACACGGCCGAAGCCATCGCTGCCGATTACGGCCGTCTGGATATTCTGGTCAACAACGCGGGCATCTTCGATTTTGCTGACGCGACACCCAGCAAAGCCTCAATAGACGCCGTGCGGCGCGTGATGGAGGTCAACTTCATCGGCGCACTGGCTGTCACGCAAGCGATGCTCCCGTTGCTGCGCGCCGCGCCTGAAGCGCGGATCGTGAACCTATCGAGCGCTCTTGGGTCGCTGACGATGAACGCCGATCCCACCTCGCCCTACTATTCACAGCAGTTCATCGGTTACAACGCCTCGAAGGCGGCACTGAACATGTTGACGATCCAGCTGCATGAAGAGTTGCGGGGCACGAAGATCAAAGTGAACTCGATCAGCCCCGGTTTCGTGAAAACCGACCTGACCGGCTATGGCACGATGACCCCCGAAGAAGGCGCGAGGCTTCCGGCGGAATATGCGCTGAACGCTAAAAGCAGCGGTGGCTTTGTAGAGCCGGACGGAAGATCGCCGTGGTAATGGGAGTGGGACGGGGCGGAGTGACTGCTTCGTCCCGTATAGCCGACGGTGGCGGCGTGCTCAGGCCGCATCAAGCCTAAGCGTCAGCTTTCGGGAATGCTGCATTGCAGTAGCCGCAGGCGCCGACTGGCAGGTAAGGGCCGTTCGTACGTCGACAGGCGCTGTCAGCGCCGCTCGTCATCGTCCCCGAAACCGGATGACATTATCACCGCGCATGAAGGCGACGGCGCCTTCTTCCTCGATTGCCTGGATAGCGGCGTTTCTTGCCTCCTTGTCGGAGGCGAACTGATCGTCCCAAACGTGGCTGGTGCCATCCTGGTCGACGACCTCAAGCATCCAGTTCTGATCCGTTTCAGCACGGTAGATTTCGATGGAGAAAGGATGGCCGTCGATGATGACACGCTGGCTTTTGCCCGACGTGACTATGTTCGGTTCTTCTTCGATCATCTGGTGGATCCCGGCTTGTCGGTATCTGTCCAGTATGCGCCTACCGTCAGCCGGGTCAATCGCCTGCAGCGACGCGGTCTCGCCGCCGTTTCCCCATGCAGCCCGTTTTTGTTGAGTTGGTGTTGAGTCGTCGGGGAACGGCAAAAAGCCCCGCGATTGTGCGAGGCTTAACGTGCTGATTTTATTGAGGATTTTGGTTGCGGGGGCAGGATTTGAACCTGCGGCCTTCAGGTTATGAGCCTGACGAGCTACCGGGCTGCTCTACCCCGCGCCATTTGCGCTGATCGGTTTTGATGAGCGCGGTGTTTTGATCGTATCAGAGAGGTTTTCGCTTCTTTTCAGGTCTGGCGGTGACCTACTCTCCCACGTCTTGGGACGCAGTACCATTGGCGCGACGGCGCTTAACGGCCGAGTTCGGGATGGGATCGGGTGTTTCGCTCGTGCTGTAGCCACCAGACCGGAAAAGAAGCGAATTATCGGCGTTTCATGCTGTCCAAGGATGCTTTTCGAAAGAAGGTCTGCCTTCTTCCGGATCAAATCAAGCCTATCGAGCCATTAGTACCAGTCAGCTGAACGCATTGCTGCGCTTACACCTCTGGCCTATCGACGTGGTGGTCTTCCACGGCTCTCAAGGGATACCTTGTTTTGAGGGGGGCTTCACGCTTAGATGCCTTCAGCGTTTATCCTGTCCGTTCATAGCTACCCAGCACTGCCGTTGGCACGACAACTGGTCCACCAGTGGAACGTTCACCCCGGTCCTCTCGTACTAGGGGCAACTCCTCTCAAGTATCCTACACCCACGGCAGATAGGGACCGAACTGTCTCACGACGTTCTAAACCCAGCTCACGTACCTCTTTAAACGGCGAACAGCCGTACCCTTGGGACCTGCTCCAGCCCCAGGATGAGATGAGCCGACATCGAGGTGCCAAACGATGCCGTCGATATGGACTCTTGGGCATCATCAGCCTGTTATCCCCAGCGTACCTTTTATCCGTTGAGCGATGGCCCTTCCACTCGGGACCACCGGATCACTATGGCCGACTTTCGTCTCTGCTCGACTTGTCAGTCTTGCAGTCAGGCTGGCTTCTGCCATTGCACTCAACGAGCGATTTCCGACCGCTCTGAGCCAACCTTCGCGCGCCTCCGTTACTCTTTAGGAGGCGACCGCCCCAGTCAAACTACCCACCACGCAGGGTCCCGGACCCGGATAACGGGCCGCGGTTAGACATCAAGAGTGCGAAGGGTGGTATCTCAAGGATGGCTCCACAGGAACTGGCGTTCCGGCTTCAATGCCTACCACCTATCCTGCACATCACAATCCTGATGCCAGTGCGAAGCTATAGTAAAGGTGCATGGGGTCTTTCCGTCTAACCGCGGGAAGTCTGCATCTTCACAGACAATTCAATTTCGCTGAGTCCACATTTGAGACAGCGGGGAAGTCGTTACGCCATTCGTGCAGGTCGGAACTTACCCGACAAGGAATTTCGCTACCTTAGGACCGTTATAGTTACGGCCGCCGTTTACCGGGGCTTCAATTCAGAGCTTGCACTCCTCCTTTTAACCTTCCGGCACCGGGCAGGCGTCAGACCCTATACGTCGCCTTACGGCTTCGCAGAGCCCTGTGTTTTTAGTAAACAGTCGCCACCCCCTGGTTTGTGCCCCCCGCCAACACTTGCGTGCCAACGGGGCCTCCTTCTCGCGAACTTACGGAGGTATTTTGCCGAGTTCCTTAAATGTGGTTCTCTCAAGCGCCTTGGTATTCTCTACCAGTCCACCTGTGTCGGTTTAGGGTACGGTCTCATGGAGGGCTATTTCCAGGAACCCCTCAGCAGCCCATTCAATCCGATAAGGATGAACTACCTCTGGGATCCGTCACCATCTCCTGGCCCAGGAATATTAACCTGGTTCCCATCGACTACGCCTTTCGGCCTCGCCTTAGGGGCCGGCTTACCCTGCTCAGATTAGCTTTAAGCAGGAACCCTTGGACTTTCGGCGACAGGGTCTCTCACCCTGTTTGTCGCTACTCATGTCAACATTCTCACTTCTGATCACTCCACCGGATGCCTCACGGCCCGGCTTCACAGTCAGAACAATGCCTCCGTTACATCTGACGATGCAAAAGAGGCAGCGTTCTATATCACAGAACGCTCCGCTACCACGCACTTACGTGCATCCAAAGCTTCGGCTCGTGGCTTGAGCCCCGTTACATCTTCGCCGCAAGACCTCTTGATTAGACCAGTGAGCTGTTACGCTATCTTTAAAGGATGGCTGCTTCTAAGCCAACCTCCTGGTTGTTTTGGAAGTCTCACATGCTTT
>NZ_JARJHL010000003.1:350000-527123 GCF_029309835.1 Paracoccus sp. DMF-8
GATAGATCCGTTCCTCCAGCGCATTGTCGGGGGCGATGTCGGCGACGGAATAGCTGCCGGGGCGGTCGACCAGCCCGTCGATAGCCACCGCCCAGGGCTGCGTCTTCAGCGACGACGCATGGCGGGCCGGGTCTTCCTTGCCAAAGCCGAATTCGTAGAAATTGTTGTAATTGGTGATGTCCTGCAGGCTGTTGGGCTTTTCATCCGTCGAAAATGCCGAAGGCTTGCCGCTCAGCGCTTGCGCGGCCGGGGCGAAAACCGGCATCGTGGCAAGGGCGGCCGCGCCGGTCAGAAAGGCGCGGCGTCCAAGATAGACGGCCTGCGGGGTGACATCGGACCATTTCAGTTTCATCGGGCGCCCTTTCGTTTCTGCCCCGATGATAAAGGATTATCCGCGCCGATCACTGCACAGCCCGGTGATCGGTCCAGTGATCGGGCCGCCCCGGTTCAGGTGGTGACGTCGGGACGGTCGCGCCCGGTGAATTCCGCGATCCGTGCGATGGATTCGGCGGCGGCGATGACCGGGGCCAGCGCCTCGGCGACCGGGCGGTCGATGCCGTCGGTGGCAAAGCGTTCCAGATAGACGCGCAGGGTCGCGCCCTCGGTTCCCGTGCCCGACAGCCGCATGACGACGCGGGAACCATCATCGAACAGGATGCGGATGCCTTGATTGGCCGATTTCGAATCGTCCACCGGGTCGTGGTAAAAGAAATCATCCGCGCCCGAGACAACCAGCCCGGCATGGCTTTGACCGGGCAGCGCGGCCAGTTCACCCCGCAGCCGGTCCACCAGCGCATTGGCGCGGTCGGCGGGCACGGCTTCGTAATCGTGGCGCGAATAAAAGGTTCGGCCGTAATCCGACCACAGTTCAGCCAGCAGATCGGCGACCGACAACCCGCGCGCCGCGCAGATGTTCAGCCAGAACAGCACCGCCCACAGCCCGTCCTTTTCGCGGACATGATCGGATCCGGTGCCGAAGCTTTCTTCGCCGCACAGGGTCGCGCGGCCCGCATCCAGCAGATTGCCAAAGAATTTCCAGCCGGTCGGCGTCTCGAACGCCGGGATGCCCAGCTTTTCCGCGACCCGATCCGCCGCCCCGCTGGTCGGCATCGAGCGCGCAACGCCCGCAAGGCCGCGCGCATAGGCAGGCACCACCGTCGCATTCGCCGCCAGCACCGCCAGACTGTCCGAAGGCGAAACATAGGTGCCGCGGCCAACGATCATGTTGCGGTCCCCGTCCCCGTCCGAGGCCGCGCCGAAATCGGGCGCATCGGGGCCGAACATCTCATCCATCAGCGCCTTGGCCCAGACCGGATTCGGGTCGGGATGGCCGCCGCCGAAATCGGGCAAGGGCACGGCATTGACGACCGAACCGGGCGCGGCGCCCAGACGGTTTTCCAAAATCTCGCGCGCATAGGGGCCGGTGACGGCATGCATCGCGTCGAACCGCAGCCGGAACCCACCCGCGAACAGCCGCCGGATCGCGTCGAAATCGAACAGGCTTTCCATCAGCGCGGCATAATCGGCGACCGGATCGACGATCTCGACCACCATCGCCCCCAACCGGGTTTCGCCAAGGCGCGACAGGTCGATGTCCTGAGCCTGCATGATCCGGTATTCGGTCAGTTCCTGCGTGCGGGCGAAAATGCGATCCGTCACCGATTCCGGGGCCGGGCCGCCATTGGCGCCGTTGTATTTCATCCCGAAATCTTCGTCCGCGCCCCCGGGGTTGTGGCTGGCGGACATGATGATGCCGCCATCCGCGCCGCGCAGCCGGATCATATGCGAGGCCGCAGGCGTCGACAGGATCGCCCCCTGCCCCACGATCACCCGCGCCGCACCATTGGCCGCGGCCATGCGCAAGATCACCTGCGCCGCGCGGTCGTTGAAAAACCGCCCGTCGCCGCCCAGCACCAGAACCTTGCCCTGCACGCCACCGATGGCGTCGAAAATCGCCTGCGTGAAGTTTTCCAGATAATGATGCTGCATAAAGACCCGCGTCTTTTTGCGCAGCCCCGACGTGCCGGGCTTTTGCCCCTGAATCGGTTGGGTCGGGACGGTCAGGATATCGGTCATTCGGGCAAAGCCTTCTGGAAAGATCGGAACATCTTCAACGGCGGCGTTGTGGCATGGTTCCCTTGCCCGCGCCAATGATCTTGACCGGCTTTGCCTGACAGGGGTGTGACAACGGGGGTGTGACAACGGGGGCGTGACATGAAAAACCCCCGGCGCCTTGGCCGGGGGTTGATCGTCATGGTTGTTCGCGCCTTATTGCAACGGCGTATCGGCAGGTTTGGTTCCGGCAGAACCCAGCCCGCCATTCGCGACCCGGTTGCCGACCAGCAGCCCTTCCGGCCCGGCCGAGACCTTGACCACCTGCCCATCCAGCAATTCGCCCGACAGGATCATTTCGGCCAAGGGGTTCTGCAGGCTGCGCTGGATCACCCGTTTCAGCGGACGCGCGCCGAATACCGGATCATAGCCTTCGTCGGCCAGCCATTTCATCGCCTTGTCGTCCAGATCCAGCCCGATCTTGTGGCTTTCCAGACGCTGTTCCAGATCCCACAACTGGATCCGCACGATGCCGTCCATATTGTCGCGCGACAGCCGGTGAAAGATGATGATCTCATCCAGACGGTTCAGGAATTCCGGCCGGAAATGCGCCCGGACGGCATCCATCACCTGCGCCCGCGCCTGCCCGCTGTCCGCGCCTTCGGGCAGGGTCGACAACGCCTGCGCCCCAAGGTTCGAGGTCAGGATGATCAGCGTCTGCTTGAAATCCACCGTCCGGCCCTGACCATCGGTCAGCTGCCCATCGTCCAGCACCTGCAGCAGCACGTTGAAGACATCGGGATGCGCCTTTTCGACCTCGTCGAACAGCACGACCTGATAGGGCCTGCGCCGCACGGCCTCGGTCAGGGCGCCGCCTTCGTCATAGCCGACATAGCCCGGAGGCGCGCCGATCAGCCGCGCGACGGAATGTTTCTCCATATATTCGGACATGTCGATGCGGACCATCGCCTGATCGTCGTCAAACAGATATTCGGCAATCGCCTTGGTCAGCTCGGTCTTACCGACGCCGGTCGGGCCAAGGAACAGGAAGCTGCCAAGGGGCCGGCGCGGATCGTTCAGCCCGGCGCGCGCGCGGCGCACCGCGTTCGACACCGCCGTCACGGCCTCGGACTGGCCGATGACGCGCTGGCCAAGGACTTCCTCCATCTTCAGCAGCTTGTCGCGTTCGCCCTCCAGCATCTTGCTGGTCGGGATGCCGGTCCAGCGTTCGACCACCTCGGCGATCTGTTCGGGGCGCACGGCTTCCTCGACCAGGGGGCCGTCGTCATTGCCCTCGGCATCCGACAGCTGTTTTTCCAGACCGGGGATGATGCCATAGGACAGCTCGCCCGCGCGGGCCAGATTGCCTTCGCGCTTGGCCTGATCCAGTTCGGCACGCGCCTTGTCCAACTGCTCTTTCAGGTGGCGCGAGCCTTCCAACTTGTCGCGTTCGGCCTGCCAGCGGGCGGTCAGGGTCGCGGATTTTTCCTGCAGTTCCGACAGTTGCTTTTCCAGCTTTTCCAGACGGTCGCGCGAACCGGCATCGTCTTCTTTTTTCAGCGCCTCGCCCTCGATCTGCAATTGCAGGATCTGGCGATCAAGCTGGTCCAGTTCCTCGGGCTTGCTGTCGACTTCCATCCGCAACCGGCTGGCGGCTTCGTCGACAAGGTCGATGGCCTTGTCGGGCAGGAAACGGTCGGTGATGTAGCGGTTCGACAGGGTCGCCGCCGCCACCAGTGCGGCATCGGTGATGCGGACGCCGTGGTGCAGTTCGTATTTTTCCTTGATGCCGCGCAGGATCGAAATCGTATCCTCGACCGTCGGCTCCTGAACCATCACCGGCTGGAAACGACGGGCCAGCGCCGCGTCTTTTTCGATATACTTGCGATATTCGTCCAGCGTGGTCGCGCCGACACAGTGCAATTCGCCACGCGCCAGCGCGGGCTTGATCAGGTTCGCGGCATCCATCGCGCCATCGGTCTTCCCGGCGCCGACCAGAACGTGCAATTCGTCGATGAACAGGATGATATCACCCGCCGCATCCTCGATTTCCTTCAGGACGGCTTTCAGGCGTTCCTCGAATTCACCGCGATATTTCGCACCGGCGATCAGCGCGCCCATGTCCAGCGCCCACAACTGTTTGTTGTGAAGCGATTCGGGCACGTCGCCGTCGATGATGCGCAGGGCCAGACCTTCGGCGATGGCGGTTTTACCCACACCGGGTTCGCCGATCAGCACGGGGTTGTTTCTCGTGCGGCGGCTTAGGACCTGCATCGCACGGCGGATTTCTTCGTCCCGGCCGATGATCGGGTCGATCTTGCCGTCGGCCGCCGCCTCGGTCAGGTTGCGGGCGTATTTCGACAGGGCTTCGTAATTTTCCTCGGCGCTGGCGGTGTCGGCGGTGCGGCCCTTGCGGATGTCGTTGATCGCGGCATTCAGCGCCTGCGCCGTGACCTTGCCCGCAGCCAGCGCATCGCGCGCATTGGTGTTGACGACGGCCAGCGCGGTCAGCACCCGTTCCGCCGGAACAAAGCTGTCACCGGCTTTCTTGGCCAGGCTTTCCGCCTCGTCCAGCACGCGCACCATCGCGGGGTCGACATAGACCTGACCCTGCCCGCCCGACACCTTGGGCAGCTTGGTCACGGCCTGATCCGCAGCGCCGCGCACCGCAGCGGCATCCCCACCCGCCCGCGCAATCAGATTGCTGGCAAAGCCCTGATCGTCATCCATCAGCGCCTTCAGCAGATGTTCGGGGACAACGCGCTGGTTGTTTTCGCGGATGGCGATCGTCTGCGCCGCCTGAATGAACCCGCGAGAGCGTTCCGTAAACTTTTCCATATCCATGAGAATATCCTTTTCTGGCACCCTGTCTGGACCGCCCTGAAAAGGCACGGTCCGGTCGGGCCTCAGCCATTATCTGGGCGCGGGAAAACGGGGTTTCAAGGGTGGCGGTTCCCCCCTATAAACGCCGGGATCTTCATACCGGGGGATGGGATGGACGACCGTCTGATCGTGGCGCTGGACGTGCCGAATGCACTTGCCGGGCTGGAACTGGCCGAAAAGCTGGGCGATGCCGTCAGCTTCTACAAGATCGGCCTGGGGATGCTGACCGGCGGCGGCTTGGCGCTGGCCAATGAGCTGAAGCAGGAACATGGCAAGCGCATCTTTCTGGACATGAAATTCTTCGACATCGGCGCCACGGTCGAATCCGCCGTGCGCGGGATCGCGCAATATGATCTGGATTTCCTGACCGTCCACGGCGACCCGCATGTGGTGCGCGCCGCCAAACAGGGCGCGGCAGGCAAGGATCTGAAGATTCTGGCCGTGACTGTCCTGACATCCCTCGACCGGGCCGATCTGGACGCGGGGCTGATCGTGCCGGGCGATCTGGCCGAAATCACCACCACCCGCGCCGCCCGCGCATTCGAGGCAGGCGCCGATGGCGTCATCGCCAGCCCGCGAGAGGCCGCGCTGATCCGCGCCCTGCCGCAGGCGGCGGGCCGCCTGATCGTCACCCCCGGCGTCCGCCCGGCGGGGTCGGACGCAGGCGACCAGAAACGGATCGAGACCCCGGCCGCAGCCATCGCGGCAGGCGCCGACCATCTGGTCGTCGGCCGTCCGATCTGGCAGGCCACCGATCCCCGCGCCGCCGCGCAGGCCATCGCCGCCGAAATCGCAGGCGCCTGATCGTCGGCTCTAGCCCGACAATGTGGCGAAACTGGCGCATTCCGGGTCGATCACCCACCCCCGGTTGCCCTGCACAAAGGAATCGCGGCCGGTCCCGTCGGGATGATGCAACCTGCGGATGGTCGCCGAAATCTGGTTGGCCAGCGCGCGGTCGTCACCTGCATCGACACTCACCGCGTAATTGTTCGAAATCGTCGTGCGCACGATATAAAGATCGCGCCCCTCCAGCCCCTGACCCGACAGCGCCTGTGCGAAATGGGCGACATCGGCGCGCGCCTCGGCGCAGCCCTTGGGGGTCGTGTCATAGGATGCGATCAGGGCGTGCCATTGTCCGATTTGGGTCACGCCCACAATCGCGCCCGTGCTGTTGTCCGCATCCGGATCCGGAACCGGACCGGGCAGGGGAACGGGTGCGACAAAATCCTTCAGTTCCATCGTGACCTCTTTGACTGATCCGGACGGTTTTCTGGCTGTCCATCGAACAGAACGACGCCCGGAAAATGCGTGACATCGGGAAAGCGATTCGAGGAATTCCGGCACCAAGGATACGACAGCCGCCGCTTGGCGCGAAGCGGTCTCAGCCGTGGATGACCTGCCGCACGCGGTCGCGAAAGGCGGGCACGGCGCGGGGGTGGGCGATGAATTCGGCGACGGGCATCAGGCGCCATTCCTGCCCTTCGTCGCCGAAGCGGATGGCCGCGATATCCGCATCGGTCAGGGTGCCGGAAAACAGCCATGCGGGACGGTCGTCCGCGCCGAAACGATGCGCGGCCAGCCGCGACGGGTCCGGCGACAGGCCGAATTCTTCGGCCAGTTCGCGCAGGGCGCAGGCGATGGGGGTCTCGTCCCCTTCCGGGCCGCCGCCGGGCAGGTCCCAATGGCCGGGAAAGGGAATATGCGCGAAATTGTCGCGCAGCAGGGTCAGCAGGCAATCACCCCGCATCAGCAGCAGCTTGGCGCCGATGAAATCCGCCACCGGCTATTTCCGGGGCGGATTGTCGTTGATGTCGGTTTTCCAGATCTTGACCTGACCATGGGTCACGCCCATCAGCCTGCGCAGGGCCAGCCAGACCAAGCCGGACATGACGGCGGTGACGATCAGCGCGACCGGAAAGCTGGCCGGGGCAATCCCCAGCAGCAGCGCCAGCCCCATCAGCAGGACGGCAATCGCCACGCCCAGAAAGATCCAGACCGGGGCCAGCACCTCGACCGCCGCCAGAACCAGCGCGGCAATGATCCAGAGCCAGCCGTTTTCCCAGCTCATTTCCCGGCGCCCTTCAGCAGCTTGAAGGCGTCGCCGAATGCTTCCAGCGCGGATGCGGGCACAATGATCGTCTGCTTGCCTGTGCCCTTGCCGACCTCGGTCAGGGCCTCGACCTGCTTCATCGCGACCTGATATTGCGCGGCCTCCAGCCCGCCATCGCGGATCGCAACCGCCAGCGTATTGGTGGCAAAAGCCTCGGCCTCGGCCAGAACGCGACGGGCCTTGGCCTGCTGTTCCGCGGCATAGAGTTCGGCATCGGCATGCAGTTCGGTGGCGCGGCGCTTGCCCTCGGCCTCGGTGACCTGGGCGCGGCGGGCGCGTTCGGCGTTCAACTGTTGCAGCATCGCGGCGCGGGTCGCCTGATCCAGATTGACGTCCAGAATTTCGGCGCGCGTCACCTCGATCCCCCAGTCATCGACGGTATTGGCCAGGTTTTCGCTGATCCGTTCGATCAGCTGGGCGCGGTTCGACTGGACCTGATCCAGCTCCATCGTGCCGATTTCGGACCGCACGATCCCGGCAACGGTCGTGGCGATGGCCGCGTCAATGTCGCGGATGCGGTAGACTGTCTTTTCCGGTTCGATGATGCGGTAAAAGACACTGGTTTCGACCTGCACCAGCACGTTGTCCTTGGTGATCGCGTCCTGGCTGTTCGAAGGCAACTGGCGTTCCAGAACCGAAATCCTGTGCGCGACACGGTCCAGAAACGGCACGATCACATTGATCCCCGGCCCCAGCACCGCATGCAACCGGCCAAACCGTTCGATGACGTATTTTTCCGATTGCGGCACGATGCGGATGGCCCGCGTGACGACGATGAAGATCACCACGGCAAGGATGATCAGCGCCATGTTCTGGGCGAGAAGTTCGGCAAGGAATGGCGGCATTGGTCAAATCCCGGTTCAGAAATGGGTCATTCGGCCGCGACGGACAGGTCCCGCGAATCCTCGGGGCTGATGGTCGCAAGCCGGGCAATCAGCTTGGCAAAGCGCCTGGCGAAAACATCGAAATCCGCGCGCGGCTCGATCCTTTTTTCATCCATATAGAGCGAGCGGTCCATTTCAAGCTGCAAAACATGGACATTGCGCGCGGGCTGGCCATAGGCGGCGGTGATATAGGCGCCCGAAAACGGTGAATTGCGCCGCATCCGAAAGCCTTCGGCCAGAATCGCCGATGTCACCTCTTGCGTGATGCGCACCGAAGCTGACGCACCGTTACGGTCGCCCAGCACGATTTCGGGGCGCGGCATCGGCAGATGGGCCAGCGCGTCGCGGGGCATGGAATGGGTGTCGATCAGGATCGCGCCGCCGAATCGGGCGCAGGCTTCGTCGATCAGCGCCGACAGCGCGGCATGATAGGGCCGCCACAGGTTCTCGATCCGCGAATCGGCATCCTTGCGCGAAATCGGGCGGTCATAGATGGCGCGGCCCTGCGACACGACGCGGGGAATCACCCCCAGCCCCGCCATGATGCGCGGGTTCAGCTTGCCCGGCGCGGCGCCTTCGACAACCAGCGGGTCCATATCCTCGGGGGCGCGGTTCAGGTCGACGACGCTGCGCGGCACCCGCGCCGTCAGCACCATCGCGCCATGGTCCACCGCAGGCGCGATCAGCCGGTCGACAAAGGCATCTTCGGACGACCGCAGATGCAGCGGATCCAGCCGGGTCTTGGGCAAGAACCAGTCCGGATAGGACCGCCCCGAATGGGGCGATGCGAATATGATCCCGTTCCGCCAGCCCGTCGGGCGGATCAGGTCCAGGACGGGTTCATCCGCGCGCATTGCAAACAGCCTGTGAACAACCAATGTCGCCTGTATATATTCCTTGTGAAGCCGGCGCCAATAGCACTTGCGCCCTGGATGGAGTGTCGATATAGACACCGCCACCGAACGCGGTTTTGCCGGATGCAGCCTTACATTGCAGGCAGAATCACCAAGGTGGGGCGGTTAGCTCAGCGGTAGAGCACTACGTTGACATCGTAGTGGCCACTGGTTCGATCCCAGTACCGCCCACCATTCATTCGCCGCCCCCGGCCAGCCAGGGGCATTTCGTTTCACAAGGCGCCGCATGCGTTGCGCCGCGAAAAGAGGAGAAGACCTATGAAGGTTCGCAATTCGCTCCGCTCGCTCAAGACGCGGCATCGTGATTGCCAAGTCGTGCGCCGCAAGGGCCGTATCTACGTCATCAACAAGACGAATCGCCGCTTCAAGGCGCGTCAGGGCTGATGCCGGGTCCCCAAGGGGACCGATACGCGACGGAAACGAAAGGCCGGTGCATCGCTGCACCGGCCTTTTTTATTGTCCCGATAAGGGGATAGATGCCGCCCTGCCCTATTTCAGCAACTCGCGGATGATCGATTCGGCATCCAGCCCGATCCCGTTGTTGTTGCCCCGATTCTGGCCACGCCGCAGCGCATCGCGATTCTGCCGCGCCTGCCGGACATATTTCCCATCGGGCCAGTTGCGCAGATAGGTGTTGTAGGATCTGACCGTGTTGCGCTCTCGTGCCACGGTAAAGGCGCGGTCATCACGGTCGCCGCGAATCACCTGACCGCCACTGTTCAGCTCGCGCAGCCGCGCCCGCGCCTGTTCCGCATGGATGCCGTTCGGATAGCGGTCCAGATAGGCGCGCAGATTGGCCGCGCCACCCCGCGCGCCGGTCTGCTGCCAATAGGCCTGATCCCGGTCGCGGCTGCTCGCAACGGTCTGGCTGGCCCGTTCGCGCAGCAGGCTGATCTGCGGCGCGGTCAGATAGCCCGTCGCAGGCAGGCCATTGTTGCGCTGAAAGTTGCGGATCGCATTGCGGCTGCGGCTGCCAAAGACACCATCGATGCCCCCGGTGCCATAGTTCAGCGTGTTCAGATCGCGCTGGATCTGGATCCGCGCCGACCGCGACAGGCCAAGCCGCGATTCGGTCGCATAGCCTTCGGGCTGAACCGGCGCGGGCCGGACGGGCGCCGGTTGCGCAGGCGCAGGCTGGGCGGGGACAGGCTGGGCGGGCGCCGGGGTGGACGCCGGTGTGGACGCAGCCGCGAATTCGGCCAGCTGGCGGCCGGCGGCATCGGCATATTCACCCTGCGGAAAGCGGTTCAGATAGCTGCGATAGGCGTCGGGCGTATTGGTCGCGGCGGCCTCGGCCCAGGCATCGCGGTCGCGATCTGCGCCATCCACCGTTTCGCCCAGCTGATCCAGCCGGGCCGAGGCGGCTGCCGAATACAGCCCGCCCGGATGGTCGCGCAGATAGGCACGATAGGCATCCGCCGTATCGGCCGCAGCCGCCGCAGCCCGTGCATCCCGGTCGGGTTGCAGGATGCCATTGCCGCCCTGCGCGCCCGCCATGCCATCACCGGCGGCGGCCGGAACCAGCACCAGCCCGGTGTTGCCGCCCTCGACCATCCGCAGGCCCTCGATCTCGTCCAGCGCATCCTGAACCGTGGTGCCGGGCACCAGCAAGGCCTGCGCGGCACTGGTCGCCGCGGCGGGAGAGCCGCCCAGAACCGTGACGCCATCGGGCGGGCGCAGGTTGCCGATGCCGCTTTCCAGCCCCTCGTGGCGCGGCATGTCGGCATCGTCATGGCCCAGCACGATCACCGCACCCGGCGCGGCATCGGTCAGCATGTCCATGGTCGCACCCAGTGACACGCCCTGCGCCGAAACCGTCACCGGATCGGGGTTTTCGGCATCCGAAGCCATGAACCACGCATCCCGGTCGCCATGCAGGAAATGCCCGTTCAGCAGGACCAGCCTGACCCCCGGCTGATCGTCGGCACGCAACAGATCGGCCACGGCGCGGCGCAGATCGTCGCCCGCCAGATCCGTGCCGCTGACCGTGCGAAACCCCGCGTCCCGCATCGCCTGCGCCACCGGCGCGACATCCGCGCCCTCTGGGCTGTCGGCATGGTCATAGCGTTCGTTCGCAACCACGACACCGCGATTTTCGGCCCAGATCGGGGTCGCGACAATGGTTGCACACAGGGCCAGCAGGGGCAGGCGCATCGGCAGTTCCTTTTCTTCTCGGGCCGGATCGGGGCGGCCCGCCCGGTGGTGTTTCCTCATATCCTGCCGTTGGGCAGACGGTCATTCCATCCCTTTTAACGCGCCGGACCCGGATTTAATTCCCAGGGGCAGATCACGAGATCGCCACCGGAACCGCTTGGCAATCGCCCGCCCAGATCCGATGATGGGCCGAGCGCACACAGCCGAAAGTCCAACCCATGACCCTGCCCCAGACCCCGAACGTGCTGATCCTGAACGGCCCCAACCTGAACATGCTGGGCACCCGCCAGCCCGAAATCTATGGCCGCGACACGCTGGACGATGTGATCGACGCCTGCACGGCGTTGGGCGGCGATCTGGGGCTGAAGGTGCAGGCCTTTCAATCCAATCACGAAGGCGCGCTGGTCGACCGCATCCAGCAGGCGCGCGGCGAAGCGCAGGGCATCATCATCAACGCCGGCGCCTATACCCACACCTCGGTCGCGATTCTGGACGCGCTGAACATCTTTGAAGGTCAGGTGATCGAGGTCCATATCTCGAACATCCACAAGCGCGAAGGCTTTCGCCACCACTCCTACATCAGCCAGCGCGCCGACGGGATCATCATCGGCATGGGGATCGCAGGCTATCTGCTGGCCCTGCGCCGCCTGGCCTCGCTGGTTACGGACTGACCCGCATATCGCCATAGCGCGGGCCCAGCAGGCCCAGCTTTTCCAGCTGGTCGGACAGCGCATCGGCGCCGGTAAATCGGACGGCCTTCATGCCGACCGCGACCGCGCCCCGGACGTTTTCGGCCAGATCGTCGATGAACAGGCAATCCCCGGCCTGCAAGCCATTGCGATTCAGCAGCAATTCGTAAATCCCCGGTTCCGGCTTCAGCATGCCGACCTGACCCGAAACGACGATATCGCGAAAGATCGTGCCCAGACGGGGATATTGCGCCACGGCAGCGGGCCAGTTGTCCGCCGACCAGTTGGTGATCGCGAAAAGCGGAATTTCCGAAGCGTCCAGCAATTCGATCAGATCCCATGTGCCGGGCATGGGCCGGGTGATGGTCAGGGGGAAACGCTGGACATAGGTTTCCAGCGGCAGGGCATCATCGCCAAATTGCGCACGCGCCGCAGCCAGCCCGTCGCCCAGACTGCGCCCGCCATCCTGCAGCCGGTTCCAGCCGTCGAAATCCACGCGCCGCATCCATGCCGCGATCTCTGCCGGACCCGCGAAATAGTCGCGAAAGGCCAGTTCCGGCTGCCAGTCGATCAGCACCTTGCCCAGGTCAAAAACGATATTCTTCATCTGCTCTCTCGGATCTCGGTCGCGGGCTGCGGCCGATGCAACCTATAGTTCTGCAGTTGTGTCCTGTCAGTGACGGAATGTCGCGATGGGTCGGTTTCCGCTGAATGGGCGGGAATGCCCCGATGGCGGGCCACCGGGGCATCCATCGGGTCATCCGCCGATCAGCCGCGCAGATCCTGCGGCAGCAGTTCCTGCGGAAAGTTCTGGTAGCTGACCGGCCGCAGGAAACGCCGGATCGCCAGCGTCCCGACCGAGGTCGCGCCGAAATTCGTGCTGGCCGGATAGGGGCCGCCGTGAACCATGCTGTCCACGACCTCGACCCCGGTCGGAAAGCCGTTGACCAGCACCCGGCCCGCCTTGCGTTCCAGAATCGGCAGCAGGGTCTGCGCATCAGCCAGATCGCCCGGCTCCATATGGATGGTGGTCGTCAACTGGCCCTGAAAGCCCTGCGCCAACCGCACCATTTCCTGAACCGAGCCGACGCGGACGATCAGACCAAGCGGGCCAAAGACCTCCTCGCCCAGGGCATCATCCTGCAGATAGGCCTGCGCGGTGGTTTCATACAGGTTCGGGCTGGCCTTGCGCCCGGTCGATTGCGTCACCAGCACCGGCGAAACCGCATTGCGGCTGTCGAAACGCTCCTTGCCATCGCGATAGGCCTTGGCGATGCCGTCAGTCAGCATGTCCTGCGGCGCGACCTGTTCCAGCGCAGTCTTTGCGGCGGCGGTGAAGCGGTCGGCATCGGCGCCGTCGATGACCACGGCAATGCCCGGATTGGTGCAGAACTGCCCCACGCCCATGCTCAGCGACCCGGCCCAGCCCTGCCCCAGTGCATCCGCCCGCGCGGCCATCGCCTGCGGCAGCAGGAACATCGGATTGACGGAACCCAATTCGCCAAAGAAGGGGATCGGTTCGGGGCGCGCGGCGCACAGGTCGAACAGCGCGCGGCCCCCGGCCACACTGCCGGTAAAGCCCACGGCCTTGATCAGCGGATGCTGGACCAGCGCGGCACCGACATGGCGGTCGCCACCCTGAACCAGACTGAAGACGCCCGGATGCAGGCCGGTGCGGGCAATCGCGGCATGGATCGCCTCGGCAATGATTTCGCCGGTGCCGGGATGGGCGGAATGACCCTTGACCACAACCGGGCAACCGGCGGCCAGCGCCGCCGCCGTGTCCCCGCCCGCCGTCGAAAAGGCCAGCGGAAAGTTCGACGCGCCGAACACCGCGACGGGGCCAATGGGGCGTTCCATCAGGAAAATCTCGGGACGCGGGGCGGGCTGGCGGTCGGGCAGCGCCGCATCATGGCGCCGGTCCAGATAGTCGCCCTGGCGGATATGGGTCGCAAACAGCCGCAACTGCCCGGTGGTGCGGCCGCGTTCGCCCTGCAGGCGCAGGGCGGGCAGGCCGGTTTCCTGCGTGCCGATTTCGGTGATCGCCTCGGCCCGCGCCTCGATCTCATCGGCGATGGCGTCCAGAAAACCGGCGCGAACCTCGCGCGCGGCATAGCCATAGCTCCAAAATGCATCCTCGGCCGCCTTGGCTGCGCGGTCGACCAGCGCGACGGTGCCCACCGCGAAATCATGCGCCGGGCCATGCGTCGGTTCTGACCGGAAGCTTGCACCGCCCCCGATCCATTCGCCTGCGATCAGGTGTTTGCCCTGCGGGGTCCAGCTCATCATGCGATCCTTTCGGGAATATGGTTGCGCCAGCTTTGCCACAGCAGCCGCCCCATCGGCAAGTCTTGCATATTTCAAGTCGGCACAATCCGCGCCTGTTCAACCCCTGCCCGCCCGTATTAGGTTCGCCCCAGCAAAATGAGGCAGAAACATGAAGATCACGGTCGCCGGGCTGGGTTATGTCGGCATGTCAATCGCGGTGCTGCTGTCGCAGCGCAACCCTGTCGCGGCGCTGGATGTGAACGGCGCGCGCGTCGATCAGGTCAACCGCCGCGAAAGCCCGATCGAGGACCCCGACATCCGGCAATGGCTGGCCGACAGGCCGCTGGACCTGACCGCCACCACCGATCCCGTCGCCGCGCTGACCGGCGCGGAATTCGTCGTGATCGCCACGCCGACGAATTACGACCCGCGCAACAACCGCTTTGACACCTGCAGCGTCGAGCAGGTCATCGCGCAGGCCCGCGAACATGCGCCAGAGGCGACGATCATCGTAAAATCAACGGTCTATGTCGGCTTCACCGCCGAAATGCGCGCGCGCCACAGCTATGACCGCATCATCTTTTCGCCGGAATTCCTGCGCGAGGGTCGGGCGCTTTACGACAATCTGCACCCCTCCCGCATCGTCATCGGCGATCATGGCCCCGAAGCGCATCTGTTCGCCAAGCTGCTGGCCCAGGGCGCGCTGGACAAGGACATGCCCACCCTGTTCACCGGCGTCACCGAGGCCGAGGCGATCAAGCTGTTTTCGAACACCTACCTTGCCATGCGCGTCGCCTATTTCAACGAGTTGGACAGCTACGCCATCTCTCGCGGTCTGGATTCGCGCGAGATCATCGAAGGGGTGGGTCTGGATCCGCGGATCGGCAGCCATTACAACAACCCCAGTTTCGGCTATGGTGGCTATTGCCTGCCCAAGGACACCAGGCAGCTTCTGGCGAATTACGATCAGGTGCCGCAGAACCTGATCGCGGCCATCGTCGACAGCAACCGCACGCGCAAGGATTTCATTTCCGAACAGATCCTTGAAAGGAAACCGAAAATCGTCGGCATCCACCGTCTGGTGATGAAGGCCGGGTCCGACAATTTCCGCGACAGTTCGATTCAGGGCATCATGAAGCGGATCAAGGCCAAGGGGATCGAGGTCATCGTCTATGAACCCGTCCTGCCCGACGCGCATTTCTTCAACAGCCGCGTGATCCGCGACCTCGACGCCTTCAAATCCGAAGCCGACCTGATCCTTGCCAACCGCCTTTCCCCGGAACTGAGCGATGTCGCGGACAAGGTCTATACCCGCGATCTTTACGGCACGGATTGACGCCGCCGGCCAGACCCGCGCATCAGCCACGGGACCGGGCCGCAAACGCGGCTGCGGTTTCCCTTAGTTATTGGATTACAAATATATTCTTCTACACTCCTGCCTCTGGATATGGCATGATATCAGGGTCGAAAATCATCGAAGGTATCCCGACATGTCAGGGCAACATCCTCATTCGCAGCAGCAGGAAGACGACCAGAAGCCGGACGATCTGCTTTATGCGGGACCCTTAACACCTGTTGCCATGTTCGCCCATTACCCGCTGCAAGATGGGCAAACGGGTCAGCAGCCAGCCAAATTGATAACCTTGACGCCCGGCTATGGTGACCGGTCCGGCCTTTCGCATAACGAATAACGGTTGCAATCCCGTCACAATCCGGCCTAGCCTGCGGCACGACTCATACACTTGGGGGGCCCCGCACGGGGCTGAGAGGTGCAAGGCACCGACCCATCGAACCTGATCCGGCTAGCACCGGCGTAGGGAAGGGTAGAGTGGTGCTTTCGGCAAATCCTGCCCGCACACCCCCCTTTCCTGCCCGGCGACCCGGACAAGAAAGGCGGATGATGGCGCGCGCCATTGCTTTGACGATTGCCGGCTCCGACAGCGGGGGCGGCGCGGGCATTCAGGCCGATCTCAAGTCCTTTTCGGCGCTTGGCGTCTATGGCGCCTCTGTGATCACAGCCATTACCGCGCAGAATACCCGCGCCGTGACGGGTATCGAACCGGTCTCGGCCGCGATGGTCGCGGCCCAGATCGACGCGGTTTTCGACGATCTGCGGGTGGATGCGGTCAAGATCGGCATGGTTGGCGGCCCGGATGTGATCACAAATGTCGCGGAACGGCTGCGCCACTACCTTGGCAGGCGCCCGGTCCCGGTGGTGCTGGATCCGGTCATGGTCGCGAAATCGGGCGATGTGCTGCTGCCCGATGCGGCGATCACCGCAATGGTTGCTGAATTGCTGCCGCTGGCCACCGTCCTGACCCCCAACCTGCCCGAATCGGGCGCATTGCTGGGCATCGGCCCCGCACAATCCACCGTGCAGATGCTGGAACAGGGCGCGCAACTGTCGGCGCTTGGTCCCGCATATGTCCTGATGAAGGGCGGCCATGCCACGGGCGAAACCTGCACCGACCTGCTGGTCGGACCGGATCCGCTGACCCTGACGGCGCCGCGTGTGATCACAAATAACACCCACGGCACGGGCTGTTCGCTGTCATCGGCGATTGCGGCGGGTCTGGCGCGGGGCCTGACGGTGCCGTCCGCTGTCCGGCAGGCCCATGACTGGCTGCAAAAGGCAATCCGCGCGGCGGATTCGCTGGATATCGGCTCGGGTCACGGCCCGGTTCACCATTTTCACGCGCAATGGGCCGCCGAATGACCGACGTCACCATCCTTGGCGCCGGTGTCATGGGGCTGTGCATCGCCAGCGAACTGGCCGCGCGCGGCATACGCCCCCGCATCATCGACCCGAACGGCGCCCCCGGCCCGCATGGCTGCAGCTGGTGGGCGGGCGGCATGCTGGCCCCCTATTGCGAAGAAGAAAGCGCCGATCCGACCGTCGTGCGCCTTGGTCTGGACGCGGCGGACTGGTGGGCGGCGCAGGGCGCGACGATCCATCACAGCGGCACGCTGGTTCTGGCCCTGTCGCGCGATCAGGCCGAACTGGACCGCTTTGCCCGGCTGACCCGCGAATACCGCGCCGTCGACGCCGATCAGATCGTCGCGCTGGAACCCGAATTGCAGGGCCGGATGCGGCGCGGGCTGTTTTACGAAAGCAGATCCCACCTGACCCCGCGTCAGGCCCTGACCGCGCTGCAGGCCAATCTGGCCGCCGGGGGCATCGCCATCGAAACCGGCGGCACGCCCACGGGCCTTGTCGTCGATGCGCGCGGGCTGACCGCCCGCGATGCCCTGCCCGACCTGCGCGGCGTCCGGGGCGAGATGCTGACCATCCGCTGCCCCGAGGTCACGCTGACCCGCACCATCCGCCTGCTGCACCCGCGCATCCCCCTATATGCGGTGCCGCGCGGTGATGGCGTCTATATGTTGGGGGCAACCATGCTGGAAAGCGGCGCGAAATCCCGCGTCACCGCGCGGGCCGCTGTGGAAATGCTGTCCGCGGCCTATGCGCTGCATCCCGGTTTTGCCGAGGCGGAAATTCTGGAACTGGGCGCCGATGCCCGCCCCGCTTTCCCCGACAACCTGCCCCGCCTGCGCCGCCGGGGCGGCACGCTTTACGCAAACGGCCTGTATCGCCACGGCTATCTGCTGGCCCCCGCCGTGGCCCGCATGGCCGCAGATCACATCATCAACGGCCAGATACCGGAGTTCATGGATGAACATAATCCTTAACGGAGAACGGCGTCAGGTCACCGGCCCGACCGTCGCCGATGTGCTGGCCGAAATCGGTCTGGGCACCGCCCGCGTCGCCACCGCGCTGAACGGCGAATTCCTGCCCGCCGGGCTGCGCAGCGCCACGACCCTGAACGATGGCGACGCGCTAGAGGCGCTGTCGTCCATGCAGGGGGGCTGAGATGCCGGTCTTTTACGGGCGCGACATCGCCAGCCCGCTGATGCTGGGCACCGCGCAATACCCTTCGCCCGCCGTGCTGGCGCAGGCGTTTCGCGCGTCAAATGCCGGGATCGCCACGGTTTCCCTGCGTCGCGAAGGCGGCGAGGGGCAGGCCTTTCACAGCCTGATCCGCGATCTGGGCGTGACGGTCCTGCCCAATACCGCAGGCTGTCATTCCGTCAAGGAAGCCGTGACCACGGCCCATATGGCACGTGAGTTTTTCGACACGCCCTGGATCAAGCTGGAGGTGATCGGCGATCACGACACGCTGCAACCCGATGTCGTCGCCCTGATCGAGGCCGCGCGCATCCTGACCGCCGACGGTTTTCAGGTCTTTCCCTATTGCACCGAGGATCTTTCGGTCTGCGGTCACCTGCTGGATGCGGGCTGCCGGGTGCTGATGCCCTGGGGGGCGCCCATCGGCTCGGGTCGCGGGCTGAACAACCCCTATGGCTTGCGGTCCCTGCGCGCGCATTTCCCGGATGTGCCGCTGGTCGTCGATGCGGGCATCGGCCTGCCCAGCCATGCCGCGCAGGCGATGGAACTGGGCTATGACGCGGTCTTGCTGAACACCGCCGTCGCCCGGGCGGGCGATCCGGTCGCCATGGCCCGCGCGATGGCGCTGGCGATCGAGGCCGGGCAACTGGCCCGCAAGGCCGAGCCGATCGAGGCGCGCGACATGGCCGCGCCATCAACTCCACTGATGGGAATGGCGGTGCTGGGATGAAACTGCCCCGATTCTATCCGATTTTCGACAGCGCCGACTGGCTGGCCCGCGCCTTGCCGCTTGGCATCAAGCTGGTCCAGATCCGGGTCAAGGATGCCGCGCCGGATGCGCTGCGGGCCGAACTGACCCGCGCCCGCGATCTGTGCGCCGCCCATGCCGCGCAACTGGTCGTCAACGATTACTGGCAGCAGGCGATGGATTTGGGCTGCGACTACATCCATCTGGGGCAAGAGGATCTGGACAGCGCCGATATCCCCGCGATCCGCCGCGCGGGGCTGCGCATCGGCATTTCGACCCATGACCACGACGAACTGGACCGGGCGCTGGCGCTGGCCCCGGATTACGTCGCGCTTGGCCCGGTCTGGCCGACGATCCTCAAGAAAATGAAATGGGAACAGCAGGGGCTGGCGCGCGTCTCGGAATGGAAGCGCCTGATCGGCGACACCCCCCTGATCGCGATCGGCGGGCTGACGCCGGAACGCGCGGAACTGGCCTTTGCGGCGGGTGCGGATGTGGCATCGGCGGTGACGGATATCACGCTGAACGCCGATCCCGATGCGCGCATCCGCGAATGGCTGCGGGTCGCCGGATGAGGTGCGATGGCCGCCCCATCCTCTGGCGCAATGACGCGGACCGACGCCCGACGCCGCGCCTTGTCCCCGACGGGCCGCAGGGCGATCAGGCGGGACGGCGAACATCGGCGCTGCGCCGGTCTGCGCGCCCGGCCACAAGCCCGCACCCCCGCCGGAACGGAACCGTCACAATCGCGCAACCGCGCCCGCCCGTCACGCATGGCAACCGCCGCCCCGGACATGCCGCGCCCCATCATCCCCGCGTCTTGCGCAACCGAACAAAGGCGATCCGATGAACCGCTATGCCCGCCAGATGATCCTGCCCGAAATCGGCGCGACGGGTCAGGCGCGCCTGACGGATGCCCATGTGCTGGTCGTCGGCGCGGGCGCGCTTGGCGTGCCGGTCCTGCAATATCTGACCGGCGCGGGCGTCGGTCGCATCACGCTGGTCGACCCCGATGTGATCGAGGTGACAAATCTGCACCGCCAGCCGCTTTATGCCGAAAACCAGCAGGGACAGCACAAGGCCGTCGCCGCCCGCATCGCCATGCAGCGGCTGAACAGCCAGGTCACGGTCACGCCGGTGCTGGACTGGCTGACCCCGGCCAACGCCCCGGAACTGGTCGCAAATGCCGATCTGGTGCTGGATTGCGCCGACAGCTACGCGGCCAGCTATACCCTGTCCGACGCCTGCCTTGCCGCCGGGAAACCGCTGATTTCCGCCTCGGCCCTTGGGCTGGAGGGGTATGTCGGCGGCTATTGCGGCGGCGCGCCGTCGCTGCGCGCGGTCTTTCCCGACCCGACCGAAGGCGGCGCGACCTGTGCGACGGCGGGCGTGCTGGGGCCGGTGGTGGGGATGCTGGGCGCGATGCAGGCACGCATGGCGCTTGGGGTTCTGCTGGGGCTGGAACCCTCGCCGCTTGGGCTGTTCATCCGCATGGACGCGGCGATGCGCATCTCTCAGTTCCGTTTCGACAAGGCGCCCGAGGCACCCGGCCCGCGTTTCATCGCGCGCGGCGACCTGCGCGGGGGCGATCTGGTCATCGACCTGCGCGACGCGGCCGAGGCACCCGTGACCGCCACCCCCGACGCCCTGCGCCTGCCCGGCTATGGCGCGACCGGCCCCCTGCCCGAACCGGGCGGGCGCGCGGTCATCGCCTGCCGGTCCGGCCTGCGGGCATGGCGCGCGGCAAACCATTTATCCGAACGCTGGCCGGGCGAAATCGCCCTGCTTGCCCTGCAAGGAGAAGACCGATGAAAGCCATTTTCGCCGCCGGGCTGACCGCCCTGCTGGTCCAGCCCGCGCTGGCCGATGACAAGCTGACGCTGATGCTGGACTGGTTCGTGAACCCCGATCACGGCCCGATCATCGTCGCGCAGGAGAAAGGCTTTTTCAAGGACGCGGGCCTTGAGGTCGAGGTGATCGCCCCCGCAGACCCCGCGGACCCGCCGAAACTGGTCGCGGCGGGGCGTGCCGATCTGGCGGTCAGCTATCAGCCGCAACTGCATCTGCAGGTGCATGAAGGCTTGCCGCTGGTCCGCATCGGCACGCTGATCGCGACGCCGCTGAACTGCCTGATGGTCAAGGCCGACAGCGGCATCGAAACCCCTGCCGATCTCAAGGGCAAGAAAATCGGCTATTCCGTGTCGGGCGTCGAAAGCGCGCTGATCAACGCGATGTTGACGGGCGCCGGGCTGAGCATGGACGATGTCGAGATGATCAACGTCAACTGGTCGCTGTCGCCCGCGCTGATGACGGGTCAGGTCGACGCCACCATCGGCGCCTATCGCAATTTCGAACTGACCCAGATGCGCATCGAGGGCGCCGAGGGCCGCTGCCTGTTCGTCGAGGAACAGGGCGTCCCGAATTATGACGAGCTGATCTTTGTCGCGAATCCGGACCGGCTGGACCGCGAAATCGCGACCCGTTTCCTGCAGGCGGTCGAACGTGGCGCGAATTACATCGTCAACCACCCCGAAGACGCCTGGACGACCTTTTCCGCCACCGCCCCCGATCTGCGCGATGAGCTGAACACGCAGGCGTGGAAAGACACCGTGCCGCGTTTCGCGCAAAGCCCGGCGGCGCTGGATCAGGGCCGCTACGCGCGGTTCGAAACCTTTCTGCACGATCAAAAGCTGGTCGACAGCATCCGCCCCGTATCCGATTTCGCGATTGAT
The DNA here is from genome assembly GCF_029309835.1 of Paracoccus sp. DMF-8. GTDB lineage: Bacteria > Pseudomonadota > Alphaproteobacteria > Rhodobacterales > Rhodobacteraceae > Paracoccus. The sequence goes on from NZ_JARJHL010000003.1 coordinate 371,342, forward strand.
CTGGGGGCACCCGAATGAGCTATGGCACCTGCTTTGCCGCTTGGCGCGCGGCATGCGCCGATGACTGGCACGCCTATACGCATCATGATTTCGTCAACGCTCTGGGCGATGGCACCCTGCCCCGCGCCGCTTTCCTGAACTATCTGACGCAGGATTACCTGTTTCTGGTGAACTTTGCCCGTGCATGGGCGCTGGCCGTGGTCAAGGCGGGCAGTTTGGACGAAATGCAGGCCTGTTCGGCGACGGTCCACACGCTGCTGGACGGGGAAATGGCGCTGCATGTCGGGATCTGCGCCCGCGAAGGCATCAGCCGCGACGACCTGCTGACAGCGCAAGAGGCGATCCCGAATCTGGCCTATACGCGCTATGTGCTGGACAGCGGCTTTTCGGGCGATTTTCTGGACCTGCTGGCCGCGCTGGCGCCCTGTGTGCTGGGCTACGGCGAAATCGGCACGCGGCTGGCGGCCAGCGCAGCAGCGGATACGCCCTATCGCGAATGGATCGACACCTATGCGGGCGATGATTATCAGCAGGCTTGCCGCGATGTCGGTGCGCTGCTGGACCGCGCGGTTACCCGGCGCCTTGGCGCAAATGCCAGCGACAGCCCGCGTTGGGCCGAACTCTCGCGCCGCTTTGCCACCGCCACCCGGCTGGAGGTCGGCTTCTGGGGGCTGGGTCAGCCATGACAGAGGTCGCGCAGGTCACCGGGCAGGCTTGGGTCGGGGATCAGCCCCTGTTCGGTCCCGTCGATCTGCGCCTGCATCAGGGCGAATGGACCTGCCTGCTTGGGCCTTCGGGCGTCGGGAAATCGACGGTCCTGCGGCTGATTGCCGGGCTGGAAACCGGCGTGAGGTTTCAGGGCGCGGCGCGCTGCGACCTGCCGGTCGCGCTGATGGCGCAGGATGCCGGGCTGATCGGCTGGCTGGATGTCGCAGGCAATGTCACGCTTGGCGCGCGGCTGCGCGGGCAGGCGCCCGACCACGACCGCGCCAATGCGCTGATCGCGGCGGTGGGCCTGACCGACCGCGCCGGCCACCTGCCCGCCCGCCTGTCCGGCGGCCAGCGCCAGCGGGTCGCGCTGGCCCGCACCCTGTTCGAGGATCGCCCGCTGGTCTTGCTGGATGAACCCTTTTCCGCGCTGGACGCCCGCACCCGCACGGGGATGCAGGATCTGTCCGCCGATCTGTTGCAGGGCCGCACCGTGCTGCTGGTCACCCGCTGACCCGGCCGAGGCCGCGCGGCTTGGTGACCGCATCCTGCTGCTGACTGAAACCGGGATCGAGGATCAGCCCACCCCCGGCCCCCGGCCCCAAGGCCGCGCCCGCCCCTATGACGCGCCTCAGGTGCTGACGGCGCAGGCCGCGCTGCTGCGAAGGATGCTGGCATGAAATCCGTCCTGACCGTCATTCTTGTCGCGCTGGCCCTGTGGCAGGGCGTGATCTGGCTGGCCGGGATGCCGCCCTTTCTGCTGCCCGCGCCGCAGGCCGTGGCACGGGCGCTGTGGCTGAACCGCGCCGAAATCGCCCATGCCGCCCTGTTCACCGGGGCCGAGGTCCTCGCCGGTTTCGTGATCGGCGCGACGCTTGGGGCGATGCTGGCGATCACCATGGCATCGTCGCGTCGGATCACCGGGGTTCTGCATCCGCTGCTGACCTTCAGCCAGACCATCCCGGTTTTCGCGCTGGCACCCATCCTGACGCTGTGGCTGGGCTATGGCATGTCGCCAAAGATCGCGATGACGGTGCTGATCGTGTTCTTTCCCGTGGCCAGCGCCTTTCTGGACGGGCTGCTGCGCACGCCCCCCGCCGCGCTGGATCTGGCGCAGGTGATGGGGGCAAGCCGCTGGCGGGTCATGCGCCACCTGCGTATTCCGGCGGCCCTGCCGCAACTGGCGACGGGCCTGCGGCTGGCGGCGGTCTATGCGCCCATCGGCGCGGTGATCGGGGAATGGGTCGGCGGCGCCAAAGGCTTGGGCGCGCTGATGATCCACGCCAATGGCCGGATGAAAACCGATCTGGTCTTTGCCGCGCTGCTGGTCCTGTCGCTGATGACGATCCTGTTTGCCCGCGCGGTCAGCATCGGGTTGCGCCGCTGGCTGCACCGATACGGAGCGTGATCACAAAACCCGCGCGGCCGCCGACAGATCGGCGGGCGTGTTCAGGTTCAGGAAGGGATCGACCGGGCGGCTGTCGAACACCGCCCGCCCCGGATCATGCGCGGCCGCATATTGTCCGGGCCGCAACAGGCCGCTTTCCAGCGCCAGCGCCAGATCGTCATGCAGCGCGACCGGCCACAGCCCGCAGGTCGGATGATCGCGCATCCGGCCCGTTTCATCGCTGCTCGCGGCCAGCGCAATGCCGTGACGCCCCGCCGCCTCGCGCAGGCGATGCACCAGATCCAGCGGCAGAAACGGCGTATCCACCGAAACGCTGACAAAGGCATCCGCCCCCTGCGCCCGCGCCCAAGCCATCCCGGCCAGAATACCGGCCAAAGGCCCCGGAAAGCCCGGAAAGGTGTCAGGCAGGACCGTCAGACCGTAATCCGCGAACAGATCGGGGTCGGCATTGGCGTTCAGCGCGATCTCTCCGCATTGGTCGCGCAGCCTTGTGATCACATGTTGCAGCAGGGTTTCACCGCCAAGCGTCAGCAGCGCCTTGTTGCGGCCGCCCATGCGGGTCGCGCGGCCTCCGGCCAGGATCACGGCGGGGATATTCTGTCTTTTGCGGGGCAGGATGGTCACCATTCAGCGTCTGATCCGCCCAAAGTGACGCCGGACGCGGCAAAAGACCACCCCCTATGGATTCGCGAAGGCTCGACCCCGGAAAAAAGGGCCGGATGCGCGCTATCCGCATCCGACCCCATTGTCCCGCGATCAGGGGACCTTAGCCGCTGTTTCCGATCGGATCAGGCGAACAGCCTGGCTGCGGTATCAGCCGCGCGGCGGCCCAGATAGCGCGCGCCATCCAGTTCCTCGGTCGAGGGCTGGCGGCTGCCGTCGCCATTGGCGATCGTCGTGGCGCCATAGGGCGCGCCGCCAACGATCTGGGAATTGTCCATCTGCGCGGCAAAACCGTAATCCAGACCGACGATGGTCATGCCGAAATGCAGCATGTTGGTGATGATCGAAAACAGCGTCGTTTCCTGACCGCCGTGCTGCGTCGCGGTCGAGGTAAAGGCCGCGCCGACCTTGCCGTTCAGCGCGCCTCTGGCCCAAAGCCCGCCGGCCTGATCCAGAAAATTCGCCATCTGGCTGGACATGCGGCCAAAGCGCGTGCCGGTGCCGATGATGATGGCGTCATAGTTTTCCAGATCGGCGACGGTGGCGACCGGCGCTGCCTGATCCAGCTTGAAATGCGCGGATTTCGCGACATCTTCGGGGACCAGCTCGGGGACGCGCTTGATGTCGACGGTGGCGCCGGTTTCGCGGGCACCTTCGGCAACGGCGGCAGCCATCTGTTCGATGTGGCCATACGCCGAATAGTAAAGAACCAGAACCTTGGTCATGGGGGCTATCCTTTTTTCACGAACGAATTTGCGTGTGTGATGATCAGATAGCCCCGGACAAGCCAAAACATCAGCCCCGGTTTACGGATCGCCGCGTTCGAAATTTTCGAACGTCAGGGCTGGATCGCCGCCGCGATGACCCGGCCAAGCGCAAAGGCGCGCTGTTCGATGATGACCGGGGTTTCGCACACATAGGTCAGCGCCTGCTGGCGGTCGGTAAAGATGCGGGTTTCCCAGTCCAGCGCCGCTTCCTGCGCGTCGATGGCGTCGAAATCGGGGCTTTCGGCGCGCTCCATTTCGGCCATGCGGGCGCGGCGGTCCTCGATGGATCTGGCCAGATCGACCTGTTTGTGACCATAGCGCGAGATGCCCTGAATCAGCGCGCCGCGATGATCGTCCAGCCGTTCGAATACCGCGACCATCAGCGCCGTCAACTGGTCGTTGCTGGCCGTGGCGGCGAATTCGGCGATCTGGGTTTCAGCATCGGCAATAGGCAGGCGGCGCTGTTCCAGCCGGTCGGCAAAACCCGCAATCGCCGGGTCCGAAACCAGCGCCTGCACCGCCTCATCCGGGACCGGGCCGGTCCAGACCTGACCCAGTGACAGATGCGGCTGCTTGCGCTGGATGCAGGGCCAGTCGGGATCCGTGCCGGTATCGGCCCAGGCCTGACCGCAGATCAGCGCCAGCCCGGCCATCATCAGGAATTTCTTCATCATTCCCCCCTCATCCTCCCTTTCTGCGGGCCCAAAGCCCTTTTGACGGGTCATACATCCAGACCGCGCCCAGGAAAAATACCGTCAGACAGCCCAGCACGACGCCAAGCGACAGCCAGTTGACCTGTCCGTAAAGCGCGAACCGGATCACCTCGACCGCGTGGGTAAAGGGGTTCAGCGCGCAGATATCATGCAGCAAGGTCGAGCTTTCGCGCATCCGCCACAGCGGGTAAAGCGCGGTCGAGGCGAAGAACATCGGAAAGATCACGAAGTTCATCACGCCCGCAAAGTTTTCCAGCTGCCGGATGCCGGATGACAGGAACAGCCCCAGGGCGCCCAGCATCAGCCCCGACACGAACAGCGCGGGCAGCACCGCGACATAGCCCCAGACCGGCGGCCGGATGTCCCAGAACCAGGCGATCAGCAAAAAGGCATAGACCTGCAGAATCGACACCAGCACCCCCGCGACCAGTTTCGACCCCAGCAGGAACCAGCGCGGGAAAGGGCTGACCAGCAGGGTTCGCATCGCCCCGGTTTCCCGGTCGTAAACCATCGACAGCGACGATTGCATCCCGTTGAAAAGCTGGATCATTCCGCACAGACCGGGGGTGACATAGACCTCATACAGCACATAGGTCTGATAGGGCGGCGTGATCGACAGGCCCAGAACCGCGCGGAACCCGGCGGCAAAGATGAACAGCCAGACCAGCGGGCGCACCAGCGCCGCCAGAAAGCGGCCGCGTTGATTGACGAAACGCAGCGTCTCGCGCCGGGTGATGCCCAGAAAGGCGGTCAGCCACATGCGGGGGGTCGGATCGGCGCTCATGCCACGGTCCCCCCTGTCCCCTCGGCCCCGGTCAGCGCCAGAAAGGCGGCGGTCAGGTCGCCATGCGGCGCGGCGATCCGTTCGGCGCGGCCATCGGCCAGCACCTGCCCGCGATGCGGGATCACCAGCCCGTCGCTCGGGCGGATTTCGTCCATGATATGCGTGGCCCACAGCGCCGAGACACCCTGCCGGGTCAGATCACGGGTCAGCTCGACCACCTCGGCGCGGGATTTCACGTCCAGACCCACCGTCGCCTCGTCCAGCAGCAGGATTTCGGGACGGTGGATCAGCGCGCGGGCGATTTCGGCGCGGCGTTGCTGGCCACCCGACAGGGCGGAAACCTTGCTGTCCAGCCGGTCGGACAGGCCCACCTGCGCCAGCACCTCGGCGGCGCGCAACAGGGCGGGTTTGCGCGCAATGCCATGCAGCGCGGCGTGATAGGTCAGGTTTTGCGCCACGGTCAGATCGGCATCCAGCGCACGCGACTGAAACACCACCCCAAGCCGCGCCAAGGCCCGGCCCGGCGTCTGGCGCAGATCGTGCCCCGCCACCCGGATCACGCCCGAAGTATTGTCGTAAAGCCTTGTAATCAGGGAAAACAGCGTCGTCTTGCCCGCGCCGTTGACGCCCAGAAGGGCGGTAAAGCTGCCGCGTGGAACGGTCAGGGACACATTCTTCAGCGCCTCGAACCTGCCGAAGCGATGGCTGACGCTGTCTATGGAAAGGGCGTTTTCTGTCATGATGTCAGGCGCGGGGATGGCCCCGCGCCCCATTCTTTTCACGCACGGGTCATGCTGGCCGGCGCGTCAGCGCAAGGGATGGGCTGCGGCATGACCGATGCTCCTCTTACTGAATGTTGAACACGGCTTGCTGGGTTTCGCCCTGAGAGCCGGGAATCGACAGCGTGTAGCGGCCCGGAACCATCGCGACAAAGCTGATCGTTGCCGTGCCCGCATCATCGAATTCCAGCGAGTGGACACCCAGAGGGCGGATTTCGATATCGTTGATCACGACCTCGTTGATCCAGATCGCGCGGAAGAAGTCGCCACCCGACAGCGCCAGTTCCGCCGTGCCGTCGGCATTGATGTTGATGCGGTAGTAACCTCCTGATTTCAGGTTATATTCAGCCGTGGCAACCGGCTTGCCCGAACCCAGGGTCAGGGTGCAAGAAGGGTGCGGTTGTCGCGCGCCAGAATGCCCGAGAAACCGAAATCGAATTTGCCCGTCGCGTCATGGACGCCTTCTTCGGCGGCCGCGGCCTCTTCGGCATCATCATCGTCGTCGTCATCTTCGTCGCCCGCGACCTCGGCACCGGCTTGTGCCGCAGCCTCGGTTTCGGGTTTCGGCGCGGGCGCGTCCTGGGCCGTGGCGGGCAGCGCAAGGCTGGTCGACAGCAGCAGCAGGGTCAGGAATCGGGTCATGGTCTTTCCTCCTCAGACAGTCTTTTTTGGAATTGTTCGGGCTATTCGGGCTCAGTTGGGCGCAACGACGACGCCCCAGGGTTGCTGGCCCACGGCGATCGACTTGATGACCTCATCCTTGGCCACGTCGATCACGGAAACGTCGTTCGAATTGCCGTTGGTGGTGAACAGGTATTTTTCGTCGGGCGTAAATGCCAGTTGCCAGACGCGCTGGCCGACAAGCAGGTAATCCAGCACCTCATCGGTTTCGCCATCGACCACCGCGATCCGGTTCGCGGGGCCAAGCGCGACATAGACCTTTTTGCCGTCCGCCGTGACGCGGACGCCGACGGGCTGGATCGCCTCGGGCAGGACGCCGGGGATTTCAAAGGTGATTTTCTTGTCGATCTGCTGGGTTTCGGGGTTGATGACGCTGACCGTGCCGCCGATTTCGGCGCTGACATACAGTTTCGTCCCCGCCGGGTTGTATTGCGCGAAACGCGGGCGCAGATCGACCAGCACGTTGGCGGTGATTTCAAAGGTTTCGGTGTCGATGAAATGCGCCATGTTGGTGGTTTCGGACGTGTTGATGACCACCTTGCCGTCCGGGCTGACGCCCATGCCTTCGGGTTCGACGCCGACCGGGATTTCGGCCAGCACCTGATGGGTTTTCACATCGACCACGGTGACCAGGTTGTCGTCTTCGTTGGCGATATACAGCGGGTTGCCCGACGGGTGCAGGACGAACAGCTCGGGGTCCGGTCCCGAAGGCAGCGTATGGGTTTCCTGAAAGGTCTCAGGATCGTAGACCCGCACCAGATCATCGTCCGAGGCGCAGACATACAGTTCCTTGCCATCGGGGCTGATGGTGATGCCACGCGGCCGGTTGCCACCGGGGAAGGTGCCGATCACCTCCAGCGTATCGCTGTCGATGACCGTGATATCATTGCCTTTTTCGTTGGAAACAAAGACACGGTTGGCAAAGGCGGGCGCCGTAGTCAGGCAGATCGCAAGGATGGCGGAAGTCGTAAGAGCGGCTTTCATGGCTTTTCCTTCAGAACGTGCATTCGGATTCGGGTTTGTCGATGCCCAACGTATCCAGCGCCGAGGTCTGGTGCAGATACTGGTCCTGCGGGCTGACGCTGACGGTCAGATCGCCCGTGGCCAGCAGGATGGGCTGGCGGACCTGATGGTCCCAGTCGCGGACGGTCAGTTTCTGGCCCTTGAAGCCCGCAACGTCGAAATCCGGCGAGAGCATGAAATCGCGTAGCGCTGCAGGATCGGCGGATTGGGTGCGCGTCGCGGCCTCGCCGATCATGCGCAGGGACAGCCAGGTCTGGTAATCGTCTTCGCGGATCGGGCGGTTGGCCAGTTTCTCGAAACGGTTCTGGAACTGCATGCCGCCCCATGCCTCCATCGCGGGGTGCCAACTGCGCGGCACCAGCCCGGCGGAACCCGCAACCGGGCGCGCGTCCCATGTCTGATAGGGCAGATAGACGGCAAAGACCCCGGCCTCATCGGCGGTGATCAGGATGTCATGGGCGGGCGCACGTTGGGTAAAGACCGGCATCTGCTGCTGGACCTGAACATGGCCCGAATCGGTGCGCCGGGCGCCGCCGGTATCTTCGAACACGCGCTCTTCGACGATTTTCGCCCCGAATTTGGTGGCGGCGCGGGTATAGGCGGCGGCAAGATCCTGATCCTCGGGATGGCTGCCCTTGACCAGAAACCAGTTCGGCCATTTCTTCCACATCAGGAATTGCGCCAGCGCATCGGCCATCATCGCATGGCTGGGCGCGGCGTGGATCGTGTTGGCGCGGCAATCGGCGCCACGCAGATTGTCGCCGCGCGCGCGGGCATTCAGCACCATCGCGCGGTCGCCGACCTGATCGGACAGCGCCAGCGTCGTCGCATCATCGGCCAGCACGACGACAAAGCGGATATCCTGATCCAGGATCGCGTCCATTTCGGCAGCGGCGGTTTCGGGCGTCGCGGTGATTTCCAGCGCCTCGAAATCCTGACCCATGAAGCGGCCGGTGGTATCGTTGTCTTCGATCGCAAGACGTGCGCCGGCGAAACCCAGATCCTCGGGCGGCAGGTCAAGCCGGGAAATCGGCGGCAGCCCCTGCTGGTCCACCCGCAGCACGGCGGCGCAGATCATCTGCATCTCTTGACCGGCGGCCTGCGCATTTGCAGGGCCTGCGGGCTGCAGGAATGCAGCCCCCGTCATGGCCAGAACAGCCAGAACCGATGGAAATTGTCCTGTCATCTTTTTCCTCCCCCACCAGTATCATGGGGGGATGATACCCATCTGGCAACTTGGCAATATATCCCTTTCTTGACGGGTGATTTTCCCTGCCACTTTCTGCTGATACCCTAAAATTGTATAGACGGCCCCCCTGTCCCGCGCGCATCTTTCGCGCATGAATGTCACCGCTTTCCTGCTTGCCGGACTGGTTTCGCTGCTGACACCGGCAGTCACCCCGGTCTATGGACCGCCACCTGAACCGGACAGCGCGCTGTGGTTCGGTCTGACATGGATCGACACCTCGACCGAGGGGGCGATCAACGGCATCCGCGCCGATGAAACCACCCGCATCGAGATGGTCGAGGACCATATCGCCCGGGCGCTTGAACAGCGCGGCTTCGCGCTGGAGGACGCGCCGGTGCTGGAAATCTCGCCGATCAAGGACCCCGTGACCTCGAACGGTCGCGACGTCCGGCTGGCGCGCGACATGGGTAAACGCTATGCGATATCGGGTCAGGTCCAGAAAGTGTTCAACCTGATCATCGCCGTGAACCTGTATGTTCGCGACGCCGAAACCGGAAAGAACGTGCGGGCGGGCGCCGTCGACATTCGTGGTAACAACGACGAAAGCTTTCGTCGCGGTTACGACTACCTGTTGAAAAACATCATATTCCGGGAGGAAGATACAGAATGACGCGACGACTGGCACTGGCGCTGACAGGCACCCTGGCGCTTGGCGGGTTCATGGCCGGCATGGCCGAGGCCCATGGCCCCGTGCGGCTGAAGCTGGAACTGGAACAGACGCTGAACGCCACGCCCGACGAAGTCTGGGCGGTGATCGGCAAGTTTGACGACATGAGCTGGCACCCCGCCATCGCCAGCACCGAAATCACCGGCGACGGCAGCACCGACCAGCCCGAGAAATCGACCCGCATCCTGCATCTGCAGGCGGAATCCGGCGACCCGACCATCACCGAGATCCTGTCGAAATGGCAGCCGGAAAAACGCTGCTATGCCTATCGCATCGAAGCGGTCGAGGTGACGGTCCTGCCGGTCACCAACTACGGCTCGACCCTCTGCGTCGAAGACAAGGACGGCAAGGCCAATGTCGTCTGGAAGGGCGGTTTCTATCGCGGTTTCCCGAACAACGAACCCCCGGCGGAACTGAACGACGATGCGGCGATCAACGCCGTCACCGGCGTCTATCAAAGCGGTCTGGACGCGCTGGCCGAGCGTTTCGGAAAGGCTGAATGATCCGCAAGGCGCTTGCCCTTTTGCTGTTGACGATATCCCCGGCCCTGGCCGGGGATATTGCTGTCGTGACCTCTCAGAACGCGGACAAGGTGTCGATCGTGGATCTGAACGGGGGGCGCGTCCTGTCGGAAACCGTGATCGAGGGCGGTCCCGCCCCCGTCGTCTATGACGACCGCAACAAGATCGCCTATGTCGTTTCGGCCAAGACCGGGCAATTGTCGGCGCTGGACGACAAGGGCGGCATCCTGTGGCAGGCCGATCTAGGCGAAGGCACCTTTGGTCTGGCCGTGGCCAGCGATGGCGGGCTGTTCATCACGCATTGGTATGCGTCCAAGCTGATGCGCTTTGACGCCCGGCTGACGCCGCTCTGGGCGGTGCAGACCGGCAAATCGCCTGCGGGTGTCGCGGTCAGCAGCGATGGCACGCTAGTCGCCACCGCCGATCGCGACGATGATCGCGTGTCGATCTACGACGCGGTGACCGGGCGGCGGCTGCGAATCGTGGCAACCGGCCGGCACCCCTATGCCGTGGCATTCTATGGCGGTTTTCTATGGACCACCGATGTTCAGTCAGACACGATCACGGTGATCGACCCGATATCGGGCCGCATCGTCGGGACGGTCGCGACCGGCAGCCATCCCTATGGAATCGCCTTTGCCGGTGGCCGTGGCTTTGTCACCAACCAATATGCGGGCACGGTGACGGTCTTTGACCTGAACGGGCTCAAGGTCATCGAAACGCTGGAAACCGGCGATTACCCCGAAGGCATCGCGACCCTTCCCGATGGATCGGGGGTCGCGGTCGTGCATTGGGATTCGAACACGCTGGTCACCATCGACGCGCAAAGCCTGGCGGTGACGCAGACGGTCGATCTGCCGGACGGGCCGCGCGCCTTCGGCCAGTTCACGGGGCGTCAGCGGTAATGTCCTGCAGGTCGCGGCCCTGCAACAGCCAGTCATCCGTGCCGCCCGGAAACCACATCACATTGCGATAACCCAGTGCCACCGCGCGTTTCGCGGCGTTCCAGCCCATCCAGCAATCGGCGCGGCAAAAGATCACCACCGGGCTTTCTCTGGACCGCAATTCGCGCGCCAGCCCTGCGGCAAGCCGCCGGCTTTCCGCATCGCTCAGCCGGTCATAGCCGGTATCATACAGCCAGATCGCGCCGGGAATCGTCTGATGCGGTGCCGCGCGCCAGATCGTGCCTTCGGGCAGGCCCTCGGGGCGTTTCTGGCGGGGATAGACATCGACGAACAGCACGCCCGCATCATGCAGCGCCACCGCCTGCGCGGCACCGATGACCTGCGCGCCCGACAGGGTCGCCGGGGTTTCGGCCTGATAGGGCGGGCCGCGAAAACCGGGCGGCTCTGGCGGTTGGGACAGCGCCGCCGAACCTGTCAGACTGAGACAGATCGCGGCGGCGATGCGGATCACGGTTTCAGCGCCTTGCCGTAATCATCGACCAACGGCACGCCCGCATTGCGCAGGATCGCGTCGATTTCATCCTGATTGCGGCGGATCAGGCTGTTCAGCTGACGTTTCCATTCCTGTTCTTCGGATCGCACGCCCATGGTGATGCGGAAAAACAGCCGGGGATTGGTGGTTTCCTGCAGCAAGGGCACGAACTGCAATTCCGGATCCTGCTTGACCAAAGGACCGGCCAGCGGCCCCCAGACGACGGCGGCGGCCAGTTCGCCCGATTTGACCTGTGCCAGCATGTCGCCCATCGGATCCTTGACCCGCCGGTCCACGAACAGGTCGAAACCGTGCATGTCCTTGGCCAACCCGGCGCGGGTCAGATGGGTTGCGGGCGGCGTGCCCGCCACGACGCCAATCGGCTGATCCTTCAACGCGGGATCGGTCAGTTGCGTGACCCCCGCCAGCGCCCCGTCCTTGCGTGTCACGATGCCGTAAACCGAGGTGTAATAATGGTTCGTGTTCTGAACCAGCTCATCCCCCTGCGCATAGCCGATCACGACATCGCAGGCACCCGCGCGCAAGGTCTTGCGGATGAAACCCATGCCCTGCGGAAACCAGGTATAGGTCACCGGCAACCCGAGCTTTTCCCCGAAAAACGCGGCCAGGTCGTTTTCGAACCCGCCGCGATCATCGGATGACATGGGATATGCCGCAGGATCCGCGCAGACCCGGAATTCGGTGTGAGAGCGCAGATCGGCGACCTGAGCCGCGGCAGGACCAAGGCCCGCCGCGCACAGGATCAGCGCCATCAAAAGGCTACGCATCAGCCTTCCATGCAGGAGGTTTCCTGCGCCGTGAACTCATCGGTCTTGTCGCCACGCTTGGCGGGCCGACCGCGCGGAAGATCGTTCATGCCCCGAGCCAGAAGATAGATATAGATGTCGTCAACATAGCACCAGACGTTCCGGTTTGTCCCGAATGCCGGCATGACCATGTTCGACGCGGTATTCACCTCTTGCTTACCCGAAGCGACGATTTCCTGATAGTCATAGTAATCCATGCGCAGCACGGATTCCTTCAGCGCGGGTGCATAGGTCGAACCTTCACCGTCGGGGCCATGGCAGACGTGGCATTCCGCCGAATAGCGGCGATAGCCCGAAAATGTCGCGAAATCGATGGTGCCGTCTTCTTCGAGCTTGTAGGTCGGGATCCCATCCTCGGTATACCAGCGGCCATTTTCCATATTGGCCGGGGTGATGTCGGTGCCGTTGGGCAAAGTCTTTTTGGCCTCTTCGGCAAATCCGACAGTTGCAGATGCCATGGCGAATGCCAGCGCAGCCGCGCCAGCAATGGCGGTCATCTTCATTTGGGTCCTCCCTCCCAATTTCACATGTTGTCGCCCCGAGTTTATACCCGGGGCGACAGTGGAAAAGTTCACGCTTATGTTTTGCGCACCAAAGTATTAGTTGGCCGCAGGTTCGCCCGGCAGTTCAAAGACCGTGAGCTGGCCGCCAAGCTCGGTGTAATCCGACAGCGAGGCATAGCCGCCCACCGCACCCAGACCTTCGTTCGGGTTGGTCAGGCCAGCCGCCAGACCGATCCCGGCCCAGCCACCGACGCCCGACAGGATGCCGATATATTGCTTGCCGCCATGCTGATAGGTCATGACGTTGCCGATGATGCCCGACGGGGTCTTGAACTTATACAGTTCTTCGCCCGAATCTGCGTCGATCGCCTTCAGATAGCCTTCCAGCGTGCCGTAGAAGACGATGTCACCCGCCGTCGCCAGCGCGCCCGACCAGACCGAGAACTGTTCCGGCAGCGACCACTTGATCTTGCCCTCGACGTTGTCCCAGGCAATGAAATTGCCCATGCCGCCGTGGCTGTCGGGTGCCGGATACATCGACAGCGTTGCGCCGACATAGGGCTGGCCCGCCGTATAGGCGACGCGGAACGGTTCGTAGTCCATGCAGACGTGGTTCGTCGGCACATAGAAGGTGTTGGTCTTGGGCGAATAGGCCGCCGGCTGCATGTCCTTGGTGCCAAGGGCCGCAGGGCAGATGCCGGTGGTGTTTTCGTCTTCGCCGTTCTGAGCGGTCGAATATTCGGCGACCACGGCCGGGCGGCCATAGGTTTCCGAATTCGGGTCCATGTCAACGCCGGTGGTCCAGTTCACGGCCGGGTCGAATTTCTCGGCGACCAGAAGCTCGCCGGTTTCGCGGTCCATCGTATAGGCCAGACCGTTGCGGTCGAAATGGGTCAGCAGCTTGCGCTCTACCCCGTCGATTTCCTGATTGGTCAGGATGTTTTCGTTGACGCCGTCATAGTCCCATTCGTCATGGGGCGTCATCTGATAGAACCACTTGGCCATGCCGGTATCGACATCGCGGGCCATGATGGTCATCGACCATTTGTTGTCGCCCGGACGCTGCGAGGGGTTCCAGGTCGAGGGGTTGCCGGTGCCGTAATACATCAGGTTCAGGTCCGGATCATAAGAGAACCAGCCCCAGATCGAGCCGCCGCCGATCTTCCACTGATCGCCTTCCCAGCTGTTCAGCGAGCTGTCGGCGCCGATGGGCTTGCCCAGAACCATGGTGTTTTCGGGATCGACCAGCATTTCATCGTCGGGGCCGGTCGAATAGGCTTTCCACGCTTCGGAGCCGTCGGCAAGGTTCAGCGCGGTCACGCGGCCACGGACGCCGTATTCACCGCCCGAGATCCCGACCATCACCTTGTCCTTGACCGGCATGGTCGCCATGGTCAGCGTTTCACCGATCGCCGGATCGCCGATCTTGGTGGACCATTTCACTTCGCCCGTCTGCGCATCCAGCGCGACGACGGTGGTGTCGGCCTGCGGCAGGATGATCATGCCATCGGCATAGGACAGGCCGCGGTTGACGGTATCGCAGCACATGACCGCGATGACGTTCGGGTCCTGCTGCGGCTCGTAGCGCCACAGGATCTTGCCGTCGTTGTTCAGGTCCAGCGCCATCACGTTGTTCGGGAAAGGCGTGTGGACATACATGATATCGCCGATGACCAGCGGCGAACCTTCATGACCGCGCAGGACGCCGGTGGAAAAAGTCCATGCGACGCGCAGGTCCTTGACGTTGTCGCGGTTGATCTGGTCCAGCGTCGAATAGCGGGTGTTCGCATAATCGCCCGTCGGGATCGCCCATTGCTCGGGCTTGGCGATCTCGGCCATCAGGCCGTCATTCGCATAGGCGGCCGTCGTCCCCAACAGCAGCGCGAGGCCGGCGCCTTTCAGCAGGTATTTCATGGTATTCCTCCCAGTGAGCGGAGGTTCCAGACATGCTGCGGCCCCTCCTTCCTGCCAATCATCCGGGCGGGAACAAGGGGCCGTCAACGAACTGGACAAGGCCATCATACCAAAGTATTAGGTAAACTCGGCAAAACAGGCCGGGAACTAATACCCTGGTATGAACAGATCAGTTCCCTTTCTCAGGCCAGACGTTCGGCATGCCACTGGATGTGGTCGCCCATGAAGGTCTGGACGAAGAAATAGGAATGGTCATAGCCCTTTTGCATGCGCAACACATGGGGCTGACGGCGCGCGGCCATGGCGGCGGCAAGGGATCTGGGCTTCAGCAGATCCAGGAAATTGTCGCTGGCGCCCTGGTCGATCAGGATTTCGCCCGGATAGCCGCGTTCCTGCATCAGCAGGGTCGAATCATGCGCCGCCCAGGTCGATCTGTCGCTGCCCAGATAGGCCGTGAACTGCTTGCGCCCCCAATCCGAAGCCGAGGGGTTCGCAATCGGCGAAAAGGCCGAAACCGACTTGTAGGTTTCGGGGAAGGTCATGGCGATGGTCAGCGCGCCGTGGCCGCCCATCGAATGGCCGGTGATGCCCTGCGCGTCGCGGTCCAGCGGGAAATTCCCGAAAACCAGCTCGGGCAGTTCGTGGGTCACATAGTGCCACATCTTGAAATGCGGCGCCCAGGGTTCCTGCGTCGCATCGACGTAAAAGCCCGCGCCCTGCCCCAGATCATAGGCATCGTCATTGGCGACGCCTTCGCCGCGCGGCGAGGTATCGGGGAAAATCAGCGCGATCCCGTATTCCGCGGCCCATTCCTGCGCCCCCGCCTTGGTCATCGCATTTTCATGCGTGCAGGTCAGGCCCGACAGATACCACAGCACCGGCACCTTGCCATGTTCGGCGGCGGGCGGCAGGTAGACGGCAAAGGTCATTTCGGTGCCGGTCGCTTTCGACTGGTGTTTGTAAACGCCCTGCACCCCGCCAAAGCTGCGGTTTTCGGAAACGGTTTCGTAAGACAGCGTCATTCCAGAGTTCCTCTTGTAAGGTCGTTGAACATGACCAGCGCATCGACATAGCCATGGCTGGGGTGATGGAACGCAGCGGGCAATCGGCCCACAATCTCAAAACCGGCTTTCTGCCACAAATGGACGGCATCGGCATTGGTCGAGACGACGAAATTGAACTGCATGGCGCGAAAGCCCTGATCCCGCGCCCAGCCCTTGGCATGTTCGACCAGCGCCCGCGCCACGCCACGCCCGCGCGCGGCGGGGGCGGTGGCAAAGCTGGCATTGGCGACATGGGACGCGGGGCCGGGGCGGTTGCGCCCGACATGGCTGGTGCCCAGAACCTGCCCGTCAGCTTCGGCGACAAAGACGGTAAAGGGCGCCGCGAACCAGTCGGCCAAGGCATCCGCGCGGGTGATGTCGCGCGGAATGCAATAGGTTTCTCCGGCGCGGTAGACCGGTTCAAGGATCGACCAGATCGCGTCGTGATCGCCGGGCAAGGCGGGACGAATCGCCACGCCCTGACCGGGGCGCGTCATTTCAGTTCATCCACCGTGCGGATGACCTTACCCAGCAGGCCGTATTCCAGCGCCTCGGCCGTATTCAGCCAGAAATCGCGCTGCGTGTCCTTTTCGATCCGCTCGATCGGCTGGCCGGTCGCATCGGCAAAGATCAGGTTCAGGCGGTCACGCATCTGGCGGACCTGTTCGGCCTGAATCATCATGTCGGACGAGGTGCCGCCGATCCCGCCAGAAGGCTGGTGGATCAGGAACCGCGTGTTCGGCAGGCAGAAGCGGTTTTCCTTTTTCGCCGCGACAAAGATCAGCGCACCGGCCGAAGCCACCCAGCCCGATCCGATGGTGCGCACGGTCGGGCGGATGAACTTGATCACGTCATGGATCATGTCACCCGATTCGACATGGCCGCCGGGCGACGAAATCAGCACGTTGATCGGCTTGTCGCTGTCTTCGGCAAGGGCCAGCAGATGCGCGACCGTGCGCTGCGCCAGCTTGTCGTTGATGCCGCCCGCGATGATGACGGTGCGCGACTTGAAATACAGCTTGCCGATCTTGTCCCCTTCGGGCAGGCCCAGCCCTTCGTCCTTCTTGGGGTCCTGACGGCGGTCGTCATCATCATCGTCGTCGTCATCGTCCAGAATGAAATGCTTTGCCATGATCGGTCCTTTTCATGTTGACGGCGGGACCGGAAAACCGCCCCCGCCGTCTTTTACCTAAGCAGTGCTTGACGATCAGTAAAGAACGACCGCGCGGATCGATTCACCGGCATGCATCAGGTCGAAGCCCTTGTTGATGTCTTCCAGCTTCAGCGTGTGGGTGATCATCGGGTCGATCTCGATCTTGCCGTCCATATACCAGTCGACGATCTTGGGAACGTCGGTCCGGCCACGCGCGCCGCCAAAGGCCGAGCCCTTCCAGACGCGGCCGGTGACCAGCTGGAACGGACGGGTGCTGATTTCCGCGCCTGCGGGCGCCACGCCGATGACGATCGACTGGCCCCAGCCGCGGTGGGTGCATTCCAGCGCCTGACGCATGACATTGACGTTGCCGGTGCAGTCAAAGCTGTAATCCGCGCCGCCGATCTGGTCGAAGGGGGTTTTCGTCAGATTGACGATTTCCTGCACGACGTTTTCGACGTTTTTCGGGTTGATGAAATGGGTCATGCCGAAGCGTTCCGCCATTTCCTTTTTGCCGTCGTTCAGGTCAACACCGATGATCATGTCGGCGCCGGCCAGACGCAGGCCCTGAATCACGTTCAGGCCGATACCGCCCAGACCGAAAACCACGGCCTTGGCGCCGATTTCGACCTTGGCGGTATAGATCACCGCACCGATGCCGGTAGTGACGCCGCAGCCGATGTAGCAGATCTTGTCGAAAGGCGCATCCTCGCGCACTTTCGCGACCGAGATTTCCGGCAGAACCGTGTGGTTCGCAAAGGTCGAGCAGCCCATGTAGTGATAGATGGGCGTGCCATCCAGCATGGAAAAACGGGTGGTGCCATCGGGCATCAGGCCCTGGCCCTGGGTCGCGCGGATCGCGTGGCACATGTTGGTCTTGCCCGACAGGCAGGACGCACATTGACGGCATTCCGGGGTATACAGCGGGATGACATGGTCGCCCGGCTTGACCGAGGTCACGCCTTCGCCGACCTCCAGCACGATGCCTGCGCCTTCATGGCCCAGAATCGCGGGGAAGACGCCTTCGGGATCGGCGCCCGACAGGGTGAATTCGTCGGTGTGGCAGATGCCGGTTGCCTTGATTTCGATCAGGACCTCGCCGGCCTTGGGGCCTTCCAGGTTGACTTCCATGATCTCAAGCGGCTTGCCCGCTTCGACTGCGACGGCTGCGCGTGTTCTCATCTCTGGCTCTCCTTGAAAGTAACGGGCCTTTGCGGCCGGCGTCGTCTTGGGCTTCGGGTCGCGTGCAACCCTTTTCGATTGCGGCGGGGGCCGGTTGCCCGACCCCCATGTTTCACGACGTTAACGGATGTCCGTTCAGGCAGGAAGTGCGCCCGAGCGTTTCGCGATATGAGTCGCGATCGCATCCATCAGCGGGGGCGACAGCGCGTCATAGGGCTCCAGACCCAGTTCGCGCAGCCGGGCGCGGATGGCGTCCATGCGCGACGGCTCGACACCCGATTCGATGATCGAGCTGACAAAGGCCGCGAATTCCGGCGCCGACCAGCCATCTTCGGCCGACAGTTCGGTATGCACGAAATCCAGACCGTAGAACGGGTGGTCCTGATTTTCGATGCGGCCATACATGTGAACGCCGCAGCCCTTGCAGCGGTGACGCTGGATCGGCGCTTCGGCGTTGACGATTTCCAGCTTGTCGGCGTTTTCCGTGACCTGCACCGCATCGCGACCGACGACGGCGACCTGGGAAAAGATCGCGCCCTCGGGCTTCCAGCATTTGGTGCAGCCGCAGACGTGGTTATGGGCGGTCTGGCCGCCGACTTTTACGCGAACGGGATTCGACGAACATTTGCACTGCAGTTCACCACCGGAAAAGCCGGGCTTCGTCGGCTTGATTCCGTTATCGACGGCGGGGTGAATCTTGACGCCGCTAGTATCAACCATGGTCCTTCCTCCGATAGACCTTAACTATATGCAAAATCACGCGCCGAGGCTTGTCGGCGCAAGTGGTCAAAAGGTTGTAGCATGGGCTGAACAGAGAGTTCGGAACCGGGACTTGGCGCGTCAGGTTTCCGGGCGCGAGGCGATGAAGACCGCCACCGCCGCGCAGATCGCCGCCTGCACCGCGATGACCCGGACCGACAGGCCCAGCCACAGCGAAAACAGGATTCCGGCGGACATGGCGCCGATGGCGCATAGCTTGGCCTTGCGGCTGATGACGCCCCGTTCCTGCCAGCCCCGGATCGCGGGGCCAAAGCTGGGGTTGTTCAAAATCCGGTCACGCAATTGTGGTGAGCTGCGCGAAAAGGCCCAGACCGCGACCAGCATGAAGGGCACGGTCGGCATCACCGGCAGCACGGCGCCGATCAGGCCCAGAGCCAGCGCCACCCATCCGATGCACAGCCAGAGGATCCGCATGTCTCAGGCCGCCAGTTCGCGCAGAATCGCGTTCAGGACCGGGCGTCCCTGATCGGTCGCGCAGACCCGGCCCGCATCGACGCGGATCAGCCCCATCTGCTGCAGATCCTCCAGTTTCGCAGCGGGCAGGCGGGCGCGGGCCAGCGATTCGTAGCGGGCAAGCGCCATCCCTTCGGTCAGCCGCAGGGACATCAGCAGATATTCCAGCGCGCGGTCATCCAGCGTCAGGCCGTCGCGCAGCACATCGCCGCTGCCCTGCCCCTCGACCGCGGCCAGCCATTCACCGGGGGCGCGATGCGCCTCGGTCGCAAGGCGGGTTCCGGGCAGGGTCAGGCGGCCATGCGCGCCGGGGCCGACGGCGGCCCAATCGCCCTGACGCCAATAGACCAGATTGTGACGGCTTTCCGCATCGGGACCTGCGTGATTCGACACCTCATAGGCAGGCATCCCGGCATCAGCACAGATATCCTGCGTTTCCAGATACATATCCGCTGCCAGATCGTCGTCGGGCAGACCGCGCAACCCGCCCCTGGCATGACGCGCACCAAAGGCCGTGCCGGGTTCGATGGTCAACTGATACAGCGACAGGTGATCGACAGCCATCGACAGCGCCTGTTTCAGTTCGGCCCGCCAATCCTCGCGGCTTTGGTCCTGCCGGGCATAGATCAGATCAAAGCTGACGCGGTCGAAACAGTTGCGCGCGATGTCGAATGCCGCCCGTGCCTCGGCCACGGAATGCATCCGGCCAAGGCGGCGCAGGTCGTCGTCGTTCAGCGCCTGCACGCCCATCGACAACCGGTTGACCCCGGCATCGCCATAGGCGCGAAAACGGCCCATCTCGACACTGGTCGGATTGGCCTCCAGCGAGATTTCCATGTCATTGGCAAAGGGCCATGCGGCGCGCGCGGCCTCGATCACCGCAGACACGGTTTCGGGCGCCATCAGGCTGGGCGTGCCGCCGCCGAAAAAGATGCTGTTCAGCACCCGCCCCGGCACCTCTGCGCCAAGACGCGCGATTTCGCCGCTCAGCGCCCGCGCCCAACGCGCCTGATCGACCTGCGCGGTGACATGGCTGTTGAAATCGCAATAGGGGCATTTCGACGCGCAAAAGGGCCAATGCACATAAAGCGCAAAGCCCCCCGCGCGCCAGTCATCGGCGCAGGCATTGATTTCGGCTGGCATGTCGGACATCGCTTGCCTGCTGCTGTTGGCCCCCTGTCAGCCCCTGAAGGCGGTGACCTCGATCTCTATTTTCATTTCCGGTTTGATCAATCCGGCAATGACCATCGTGGCTGCCGGACGTATATCGCCCAGATAGTTCCCCAGAACCGGAATGATGGCATCGACATGGGCCCGATCCGTCACGGTATACTGGACGCGGACGATATCATCGGCCGAAAAACCAGATTCCTTCAGGACAGACAGAATCGTTTCAAAACAATTCATTGCCTGTTCATCCGGGGCGTCCGGCATGGTCATTGTCGAATAGTCATAGCCGGTCACGCCAGATATGAAACACCAATCGCCCCTGACCACCGCGCGGGAATATCCCATCGCCGCCTCGAACGGCGATCCGGTCGAGATTCTACGCAAGCGCAGCCTCCAGTTTGCGGAACGCATCAGCGCGGTGGCTGATTGCATTTTTTTCGTCCGCGGACATTTCGGCAAAGGTGCGGTCATGGCCGTCGGGAACGAAGATCGGGTCATAGCCGTGGCCGTGCGGACCGCGCGGCGGCCAGACAAGGCGACCGGGGGCGACGCCCTGGAACACCTCCTCATGACCATCCGGCCACATCAGCAGCAGAGTCGCGCGGAACTGGGCGGTGCGAGGTTCGGGCGCCCCGCGTTCGTCCAGTTCGCGCCATGTCCGGGTCATCGCCTGCATGAAGTCGCGCCCGTCCGGGGTTTCGGCCCAATCGGCGGTGTAAACCCCCGGTGCCCCGTCCAGCCCGTCAACGGTGATGCCGCTGTCATCGGCCAGAACCGGCAGGCCGGTGGCTTCGACGGCCGAACGCGCCTTGATCCTTGCGTTGCCGATGAATGTATCCTCGGTCTCGACAGGTTCGGGCAGGCCCATTTCGCCCGCGCTGGTGACCTCGATTCCGTGGGGGGCCATCATGGCGCGGATTTCGTCCAGCTTGCCCGCGTTATGGGTCGCGACCAAGAGCTTGCGTTCGGCCAGTTTTCTCATGCCATGGCGGCCTTTTGCGCGGCGACCAGTTCGGCCATGCCCTTTTCGGCCAGATCCAGCAGATCGGTCATCTGATCACGGGAAAAGGTCGCGCCTTCGGCCGACATCTGCACCTCGATCAGGCGGCCCGCGCCGGTCATGACGAAATTGCCATCGGTGCCGGCTTCGCTGTCTTCGGCATAATCCAGATCCAGAACCGACTGCCCGGCATAGATGCCGCAGGACACCGCCGCCACATGGTCGATCAGCGGATCGCTGGTCACCAGACCGGCTTTCATCAGCTTGTTCACCGCCAGGCGCAGCGCGACCCAGCCCCCGGTGATCGACGCGCAGCGCGTGCCGCCATCGGCATTGATCACGTCGCAATCGACGATGATCTGGCGTTCGCCCAGGGCGCGGCGATCCACGCCCGCGCGCAGCGACCGCCCGATCAGGCGCTGGATTTCCTGCGTCCGGCCCGATTGCTTGCCGGATGCCGCCTCGCGCCGGTTGCGGCTGTTGGTGGCGCGGGGCAGCATGCCATATTCGGCGGTGACCCAGCCCAGCCCCGAGCCTTTCAGGAAAGGCGGGCATTTTTCTTCGATGGTGGCGGTGCAGAGCACCTCGGTCCCGCCGCAACGGATCAGACAGGCGCCCTCGGCATGGCGCATGACCCCGGTTTCAATTGAAATCGGGCGCATTTCGCTTAAGTTTCTTCCAGACGGGCGCATTCGCTTTTCCTTATCGAGTTTCACTGTCAGATACAGGTCAGCCCACCCCTGCCGCAACCCGTCGCCTGTCCGATTGTCCCGATTGCCGTAACGATGCCCGAAACCAGCCTGCTGTCTGAAATGAATGATCGGTCGCGCGAGGTCTTTCGCCGCGTGGTCGAGGCCTATCTGGACACCGGCGAACCGGTGGGTTCGCGCACCCTGACCCGCGACATGACCGAAAAGGTCAGCGCCGCGACGATCTGCAACGTCATGCAGGATCTGGAGTTTCTGGGCCTGCTGGACAGTCCGCATATTTCCGCCGGCCGCCTGCCCACCCAGCTGGGCCTGCGCCTGTTCGTCGATGCCCTGATGGAGGCGGGGCCGGTCAACGACGACGACCGCAGCCGGATCGAGGAAACCATCGGCGATGACAATGCCGATACCGGGCAGATGCTGGACCGGGTCGGCGGGGCGCTGTCGTCGCTGACGCATGGCGCATCGCTGGTGCTGATGCCGAAACAAGAGGCGCCGTTGCGCCATATCGAATTCGTCAGCCTTGGCCCGGATCGCGCGCTGGTGGTGCTGGTCTTTGCCGATGGCCGGGTCGAAAACCGCATCTTTACCCCGCCGCTTGGCCAGACCCCCAGTTCCATGCGCGAGGCGGGGAATTTCCTGAATTCGATCGGCGAAGGCCGCACCCTGACCGATCTGCGCGGAGGCATCGCCACGGAAATCGCGCTGCGCCGCCAGCAGTTGGACGGGGCAGCGGCAGAACTGGTGCAGGCAGGCCTGGCGCTGTGGCATGGCGACGGCCCCGATCCGCGGCTGATCGTGCGCGGCCGGTCGAACCTGCTGGATCACGAAAAGGCCGATCTGGAACGCGTGCGCGAACTGTTCGACGATCTGGAACGCAAGCGCGACATCGCCCGCTTTCTGGAACTGGCCGAGGATGGCGAGGGCGTGCGCATCTTTATCGGTTCGGAAAACAAGCTGTTTTCACTTTCGGGTTCCTCTTTGGTGGTTTCACCCTATATGAACTCTGATCGAAAAATTGTCGGCGCCGTCGGCGTCATCGGTCCGACCCGGCTGAACTACGGGCGGATCGTGCCGATTGTCGACTATACTGCGCAGCTTGTCGGGCGGATCCTGTCCGGCAGAAAGGGTTGATAAGAAGATGGTGCAAGAGAATCCGAATCCAGATCACGCGGACGCTCAGGCCACGGATGCCGATATCGCGGCAGAGGCGGTCGAATTCGACGCCATGCCGAATGTTGACGCGATCATCGCCGAACGTGACGACTACCGCGACCGCTTCATGCGGGCGCTGGCCGATGCGGAAAACGCCCGCAAGCGCGCCGACAAGGAACGCCGCGACGCCGAACAATACGGCGGCTCGCGTCTGGCCCGCGAATTGCTGCCGGTCCATGACAACCTGATCCGCGCGCTGGATGCGGCGGGCGACGATGTCCGCGCCGCCGCCCCCGGCCTGATCGAAGGCGTCGAACTGACCCTGCGCGAACTGGAAACCGTCTTCCAGCGCCACGGCATCCGCCTGATCACCCCGGTCGTCGGCGACCGCTTCGACCCCCAGCAACATGAGGCGATGTTCGAGGCGCCCCTGCCCGGCACCACTGCGGGCAGCATCATTCAGGTGATGAACACCGGTTTCATGCTGCATGACCGGCTGCTGCGCCCGGCGCAGGTCGGCGTCAGTTCGAACCCCGGCTGATCCGGGCCGGAACGACCAGACAGACAGGCCGCCGCATCCCGGCGGCCTTTTTCATGGTCGGCTTGGGCCTTGACCTGTGCCCCAAGGCTGTCAGCATCGGCCCCGCCACAAGTCCCGCCACAGGGGGAATGCGATGAAGGTTCTGATCCTCGAGGATGCGGGCGCGGCATATGATCGGGCCGCCGGGCTGATCGCCGATGAAATCACGGCCAATCACCGGGCAGTGCTGGGTCTGGCGACCGGCGGGACGATGCTGCCGATCTATGAACGGCTGGTCATCCGCCACCGCGCGGGGCTGAGCCTGTCGGGAATCACCAGCTTCAATCTGGACGAATATGTCGGGCTGGCCCCCGAACATCCGCAATCCTACCGCAGCTATATGCGCCGGGCGCTGTTCGACCTGACCGATATCGACCCCGCCCTGACACATCTGCCGCGCGGCGATGCCGCCAATCCGATGGTCGAGGCGGAACGCTACGAAGACCGGATCCGCCGCGCCGGCGGGATCGACCTGCAACTGCTGGGGATCGGGCGGAATGGCCATATCGGTTTCAACGAACCGACCTCCAGCCTGGGTTCGCGCACGCGGGTGAAAACGCTGACGCGCCAGACGCGCGAAGCCAACAGCCGGTTCTTTGGCCCGGATGAAACCGTCCCCGCTTTCGCGATCACGATGGGGGTCGGCACGATTCTGGACGCACGGCAATGCCTGCTGGTCGCGACCGGCGATGACAAGGCCCGCGCCGTCGCCGCCATGATCGAAGGCCCTGTGTCGGCGGTCTGCCCGGCCTCGGCCCTGCAAATGCACCCCAAAGCCGTCGCGGTTCTGGACAGGCCCGCCGCATCGGCGCTGCAACTGGGCGACTACTATCGCCATGTGCATCCCGACGGGTCGGAACGCGAGATCCGCTGATCAGCGGTTCATCGTGTCGATGGGCAGGACCTTGGTGTCCTTGACCGGCTCCATCGCGAAATGCGAGGTCACGTTGCGCACATTCACCGAATTCGTCAGACGCCGGTAGAATTCATCAAAGGCGCCCATGTCCTTGACCACGACGCGCAGCAGGTAATCGGTCGGCCCGGCCAGACGGTATGCCTCGACGATCTCGGGGTGGCGGGCGATCTGCGAATTGAAGTCGTCGCGCCATTCGGAACTGTGGTCCGTCGCCTCGATCGCGACAAAGACGGTCAGCCCCAGCCCCAGCTTGGCCGGATCGACCCGCGCCACGCGCCCGGTGATGATCCCCCGGCTTTCCAGTTTCTGGATGCGTTTCCAGCAGGGCGTCTGCGACAGGCCCACCCGTTCCGCCAGCCGTGCGACGGACAGCGATGCGTCCTCCATCAGCGAGGCGACGATCTTGCGGTCGATCAGGTCCAGTTCTGTCGTGGCCGTCATGTCGGTTTCCTTATTCGCTGTTCCTGTCGCCGGAGGTTCTGGTTCAGGTGGTTCTGGCGACAGGTTTATATTACCTAATCTCGACCGTTGTAGTAGTTATTAATTTCATGTGTTTTCCACAAGTTGCAATTTTTCCCTTGCCGCAATGTCGGGTGGAAAACAGCGAATCGGCCCGGTTGCGGTGCGGGCGACGTAGAAGATCATTCTACGGTCCCGGCGAATCCATAGCGAATTCCACCCCGCAGACGCCCGGTTTTGGAATGGCCGCAAGGGCGCATCCCCGGTAATTATCTAAATCACGATTGATGTAGTCGAATTAAAGCCAAAGGACCTTCGATGACCCGCAACGCCGATCCCCTGCGCTTTGCCTATTGGGTGCCCAGCACCTCGCGCGAGGTGGTGATTCGCGACTATGATCGCGGCACGATCTGGGACATCGACGACAATATCACCCTTGCCCGCGCGGCCGAAGCCGCCGGGTTCGACTATGCCCTGACGCAGATCCGCTTTGCCGCGGGTCGCGGGGTTGAAAGCCAGCATGAATCGGTGGCCTTCAGCCATGCGCTGCTGGCCGCGACCGAAAAGCTGCGCGTCATCGCGGCGATCCTGCCGGGGCCGTGGAAACCCGCGCTGGCCGCGAAGCAGATCGCCACGATCAACCACCTGACGCGCGGGCGCATCGCGCTGAACGTGGTCAGCGGCTGGTATCGCGGCGAATTCGACGCCATCGGCGAGCCCTGGCCCGATCTGGCCGAACGTCACGAACGGGCCGAGGAATTCGTCCGCGCCCTGCGTGGCATCTGGACCGAGGACGCATTCAGCTTTGCCGGTAAGCATTACCGTTTCGACGCCTATCGCATGCAGCCGAAACCGCTGGATCCGCAGCCCGAAATCTTTCAGGGCGGCACATCCAGCGCGGCGCGCGACACGGCGGCGCGGGTGGCGGATTGGTATTTCACCAATGGCAACTCGCCCCAGGGGCTGGCCGCGCAAACCGCCGATCTCCGCGAAAAGGCGACGGGCCATGACCGCCGCGTCCGCACCGGGGTCAACGCCTTTGTCATCGCCCGCGACACCGAGGAACAGGCCCGCGCCGTGCTGGACAGCATCGCCGCCACCGCCGACCCCGAGGCGCTGGACGATCTGCCCGGCGCCGATGGCCGCATCACCCGCACACCCGAAGAAAACTGGTCCGATTCCACCCTGCGCGACCTTGTCCGCTACAAGGACGGCTTTCGATCCAACCTGATCGGCACGCCGGACCAGATCGCCGACCGCATTCTGGCGCTGAAGGACGCCGGCGCAGACATGCTGCTGCTGAGCTTTCTGAACCCGCTGCCGGAACTGGAATATTTCAGGCGCCACGTCCTGCCCGTCATTCGCCGCAAAGAGGCCACCCGCGCATCCCGCGCCACTGCCGCCTGAATTTCATACCCGGAAGGAAGCTGTAACATGTCCGCACCCGACAAGATCAAGGTCCTGTGGTTCCTGCCCACCCATGGCGATTCGCGCTATCTGGGCACGGCCGAAGGCGGTCGCGCCGTTGATCTGGGATACCTGACCCAGATCGCCCGAGGCCGCCGACAATCTGGGCTTTTACGGGGCGCTGCTGCCGACCGGGCGCAGTTGCGAAGACAGCTGGGTCATTGCCTCGGCGCTGGTGCCGGTGACGCGCAACCTGCGCTTTCTGGTCGCGGTGCGCCCCGGTCTGCTGTCGCCCAGCCTTGCCGCCCGGATGACCGCGACGCTGGATCGCGCCTCGCACGGGCGGCTGTTGATCAATGTGGTCACGGGCGGCGATCCGGTCGAAAACGCGGGCGACGGCGTCCATCTGGACCACGCCGAACGCTATGAGGTGACCGAAGAATTCCTGCACATCTACAAGGCGCTGCTGGCCGGTGAAACGGTCAACCACGACAGCAGGCATTTCCGCATCGACAACGGCACGCTGCTGTATCGGCCCGCGCAGGAACAGGTTCCGCTGTATTTCGGCGGCTCCTCCGATGCGGGGACGGCGGTTGCGGCGCGGCTGGTCGACAAATACCTGACCTCGGGCGAACCCCCCGCCGATGTCGCCGCCAAGATCGCAAAGGTCCGCGAGGCCGCAGCCCGCGAAGGCCGGACCCTCAGCTTTGGCATCCGCCTGCATGTCATCGTCCGCGAGACGGAAAAAGAGGCATGGGCCGCCGCCGACAGCCTGATCAGCCGTCTGGACGACGCCACCATCGCCAAGGCGCAAGAGGTGTTTTCGCGGATGGATTCGGTCGGGCAGGCGCGAATGCGCGCCCTGCATGGCGGCAGCCGCGACAAGCTGGAAATCAGTCCGAACCTTTGGGCCGGCGTCGGACTGGTGCGAGGTGGCGCGGGCACCGCATTGGTCGGTGACCCCGCCACCGTCGCGGAACGGATCGACGAATACCGCCGCGCTGGCGTCGATACCTTTATCCTGTCGGGCTATCCGCATCTGGAAGAAGCCTACAGCTTTGGCGAACGCGTCCTGCCGCTGCTGCCGCTGGACCACCCGCTGCCCCATACCGAAGCGACCAGCAACATGGGTCCCTTCGGCGAAACCGTGGCGAATATCCATCGCCCTGGACAAGCCCCCGCAACCCGTCCCAAAATCGTCGTAACAGGAGGATAGAAGCATGAGCCGCCAATCGCGATATCATCCCCGCATCGCCATCCTTGGCGGAGGTTTCACCGGCGCCGCCATTGCCTGGAACCTTGCCGAGGCCGGGGTCGACGCCGACGTCACCGTGATCGAACCCCAACCCGAACTGGGCCGGGGTCTGGCCTATTCGACCCGCGAACCCGCCCATCGCATCAATGTCCCCGCATCCCAGATGAGTCTGCGCCCCGAGGCGCCGGCCGATTTCATCAACTGGCTGGACCATAACGGGCTGATCGAGGATGCGGATCTTGCCCGCGACGGCGAGGTCTTTGTCCAGCGCGGGCTGTCCGGGCGCTATGTCGCCGAACATCTGACCCCCTATCTGCGGGACGGCAGCCTGACCCACCAGCGCGCGCGGCTGATGAATGTCACCGCAACGCGCGGCTTTGACCCGACCCTGCGGCTGAGCCTGTCGAATGGCGGCAGCGAACTGGCCGATATTCTGGTCGTCGCGACCGGCAACCCCCTGCCGGAAATTCCCGCGCAACTGCAACCGCTGATCGGTTCGAACGCGCTGATCCTGGACCCTTTCAGCCCGGCGCGACTAGAGACGATCGGCGTCAACGAACGGGTGCTGATCGTCGGCAGCGGGCTGACTTCGGCCGATGTCGTCGCGACGCTGGACCGTCAGGGCCATCGCGGCCAGATCCTTGCGCTGGCGCGTCACGGCCAACGCTCGCAACCCTATGGCGGGACGGCGCTGGCCAGCGGCGTGGACTTTACCAATCCCGTTCCGCGCACGGCCCTGACCCTGCTGCGGACCGTGCGCCGCGCCGTTCAGGATGCGGAAATCCGGGGCGAGAACTGGCAATCGGTGTTCAACCTGCTGCGCCGTCAGGGACAGCAGATCTGGGCCGCGCTGGACATGACCGAACGTGCCCGCTTCAACCGCCATCTCAAGGTCTATTGGGACGCCCACCGCCACCGGGTCGCGCCGCAAGTTGCCCGGATCATCGCCGCCCGCACGGCAGAGGGCACGCTGGCTTATGTCGCTGCCCGCCTGTCGCGCGTGGCCGAGGATGTCGAAGGCGTCCATGTCGGTTTCCGTGGCCGGGGCGAGGCGCTGGAACGTCTCGTCATGCGTTCGACCGCGTCATCGTCGCGACCGGCCCGGCCCATGCCCGCGCCATCGACTTCAACCGGGGGCCGGCGGCGCTGGCGAACCTTGGCCTGATCGAGGCCGACCCGCTTGGGCTGGGGCTGAAGACCCGTGACCGCCTGAACGCCGCCCGCCGCGACAGCGCCCTGCCCGGCCAGATCCTGATCGCGGGTCCGCTGGCGCGCGGCCAGATCGGCGAGTTGATCGGGGCGCCGGAAATCGCCGCCCATGCCCGCGAAATCGCCGCCCATATCCTGAAGCTGGTGGCGGACAGAAACCATCCGACGCCCGCCCCGAAACGCCAGGGCGCTCAGCCCCGAACCGGCCGTGCGCTGAACTGACACCGAACAGACAAGGAAAACGACATGACCAGACTTGCCATCGCAGGTTTCGCCGGAAGCCTCAGCAACCCGTCCCGGACGCGGGCGCTGGTGGAACATGCGGTCACCCGGACAGCGGCACGGCATGGCGGCGGGGGCGAGGTCTTTGACCTGTTGGACCTTGGCCCGTCGCTTGGCACGGCACGGCGACTGGAGGATCTGGACGCAGGCGCGCGCGGGATCGTCGATACGATCATCGCCGCGGATGCGCTGGTCATTGCAAGCCCGGTGTTCAAGGGCAGCTATGCCGGGCTGTTCAAACACCTGTTCGACCTGCTGGACCCGGCAGCACTGGCTGGCAAGCCGGTGCTGCTGGCCGCGACCGGCGGGGGCGAAAAGCACGCGCTGGTGATCGAGCATCAACTGCGCCCGCTGTTCGCCTTTTTCGAGGCGCAGGTTCTGGCCACCGGGCTGTACGCCTCGGATCGCGATTTCGAGGCGGGCCGGCTGACCGGGGCGCAGACGCTGGCGCGGCTGGATCGCGCCATCGACCAGTTCGCCCCCTTCCTTGCACCCGCCAACCATTTGCACGCGCAGGTCGCCTGACCCACCGCGCGAACCGAAAGGAATTTCCGATGACTGCAATCACACGGCGCAACACCTCGGCATTGGGGCTGATCGGCGCCTTCAGCCTGGCCGCGCCCACCATCCTGCGCGCCGCCCCCGCGACGAAACTGCGTGTCGGCTGGCAAAAAGGCGGGGTGCTTGGTCTGGTCAAGGCCGAGGGCGCGCTGGATCGCGCCTTTGCCGATCAGGGCCTGCGCGTTGAATGGGCCGAATTCACATCCGGCCCGCCGATGCTGGAGGCGCTCAGCGCGAACGCGCTGGATTTCGGATATACCGGCGACGTCCCCCCGATTTTCGCCCATGCGGCGCGGGGCAATCTGCTGTTCGTGGCCGCGACCGAATCCTCGGACGAAGGCCACGCCATCCTCGTGCCCAAGGATCTGCCCCTGCAATCCGTCGAGGAGTTGAAGGGCAAGCGCGTCGCCTTCAAGCGCGGATCATCGGCGCATGGGGTGCTGATTAAATTCCTGCGCAACGCCGATGTCGCGCTGGATGATGTCACCCAGATCGACCTGTCGCCCCCGGATGCCATCGCGGCCTTTGACAACGGGGCGATAGATGCCTGGGTGATCTGGGACCCCTATCTGGCGCTGGCCGAAGCGCGGCCGAATACGCGCGTGCTGAAAACCTCGGAAGGGCTGAATTCCAAATACGGGTTCTATTCCGCGAATGGCGATTACACCCGCGACAACCCCGAACTGATCCCCCGGATCATCGAGGAAATCCGTAAGGTCGGCATCGCCGGTCAGCAGAATCTGGACCAGACCGTCAGGAGTTTCGCCACCGAAACCGGCCTGTCGGCCGAGGTGATACGCACCTATCTGACCCGCAAGGGCGCCGATCTGGGCAAACATGGCCCGGTCGAGGAGCACCATATCGAATATGAACAGGCGCTGGCCGACGATTTTCTGGCAATCGGCGTCATTCCATCAAAACTGGATATCCGGTCGGTCACCTGGACCCCGGATGCGACAAGCTGAGGGGACCGCGATGACCACCTATGACGGCTTCGCCGAACGCAGCGACCCGCCGCGCCGCAGCTATCGCCCCGAGTTTTCGGCCCTGCTGCCCTATGCCCTGCCGCTGGCCATTCTGGTGCTGTGGGAAATCGGCAGCGCGACCGGGCTGATTTCCGACCGCGCCCTGCCCCGCCCGTCGCAGATCATCGCGACCGGCGCCAGCATGACCGCATCCGGCGAGTTGTTCACCCATCTGGGCGTGTCGGCCGCGCGGGCGCTGGCCGGACTGATCGTCGGCGGCGGCATCGGCTTTGCGCTTGGGCTGGCGAATGGGCTGTCGCGGCGATGGGACGAGGTGACGGACACCACCCTGCAGATGATCCGCAACATCCCCCATCTGGCGCTGATCCCGCTGGTCATCCTGTGGTTCGGCATCGGCGAGGGCGCGAAACTGTTCCTGGTCGCGCTTGGAGTATTTTCCCTGATATATCTCAATACGATGCACGGAATCCGCAGCGTCGATCCGCAACTGATCGAAATGGGCCGCGCCTATGGGATGCGGCCGGCGGCACTGTTTCGCAAGGTGATCCTGCCGGGCGCCCTGCCCTCGATCTTTGTCGGGCTGCGCTATGCCCTGGGGATCATGTGGCTGACCCTGATCGTCGCGGAAACCCTGTCCGCATCGTCGGGGCTAGGCTATCTGGCCATGAAATCCCGCGAGTTCATGCAACTGGATATCGTCGTCCTGTCCATTCTTCTTTACGCGGTGCTGGGCAAGCTGGCCGATACGCTGACCCGCATTCTGGAAGGCCGCGTCCTGCGCTGGAGCCCCGCCCATGCTGATCGATGAACTCGTCCTCGACCGACCCATTGCCGAAAACGGCGCCGAAATCGAACTAAACGGCGTCAGCCACGGCTTTGGCGACCTGCGGGTGCTGTCCCATATCGACCTGAGGATCGCGCCGGGTGAATTCGTTTCGATCGTGGGGAAAAGCGGTTGCGGCAAATCCACCCTGCTGCGGCTGATCGCGGGGCTGGACCAGCCCCGCGCCGGACAGATCCGCATCGGCGGCGCCAGCGTCGAGTCCCGCAAGGAAGACCTGCGCGTGATGTTTCAGGAACCGCGCCTGCTGCCCTGGGCATCGGTCGCTGACAATGTCGCGGTTGGCCTGCGCCCCGGTGAAAACCCGGATGAGGTCGGCCGCGCGTTGCAGGCCGTTCAGCTTTCCGAAAAGGCAGGCGAATGGCCCGCGCGGCTGTCTGGCGGGCAAAAGCAACGCGCGGCGCTGGCCCGCGCTCTGGTCAACGGCCCGCGGCTGCTGATGCTGGACGAACCGCTTGGGGCGCTGGACGCGCTGACCCGGCTGGCGATGCAGGGTCTGATCCGGAAAATCCATGCGCTCGAAGGGTTTACCGCAATCCCGGTTACGCATGACGTGGCCGAAGCGGTGGCCCTTTCGGATCGGGTGATCGTGCTGGGACAGGGGCATATCCTGGAAGATTTCCGGATCGTCCGGGTGGCCGAAACCCCACGGGGCTCGCCGGAACTGCTGCGCATTGAACAGGAAATTCTGGCGCGGATCATGGGCTAGAAAACGAAAAAGGCGGGCCAAGGCCCGCCCTTTTCATGCCGAAGCGTTCAGAACCTGACACAGCCGGTCCAGCTGTTCCAGATCGCGATAGGTGATGACCGCCTTGCCGCCCTCGGTTCCCGTATGATTGATGCTGACGGGCATGCGAAGCTGGGCGGAAAGATCCCCTTCGAGCGCGCGGGTATCGGCATCCTTTTCAGAACCCGCGCTGCGCCGCGCCTTGGGTTGCGCGGCGGCCTCGGATTGTTTGCGCACGAGGTCTTCGGTTTCGCGAACGGAAAGACCCTTTTCGATGATCTTGCGCGCCAGTTCGACGGCATTCGGCGCCGTGATCAGGGCGCGCGCGTGGCCGGCGGACAGCTTCCCCTCTTTCAGCCAGATCTGCACCTGTTCCGGCAGGTTCAGCAGGCGCAAGAGATCTGCGATATGACTGCGGCTTTTGTTCAGCGCCTCGGCCAGTTTTTCCTGGGTGTGGCCAAAGCGGTCCATAAGCTGCCGATAGGATGCGGCCTCCTCGATCGCGTTCAGATCGGCGCGCTGGATGTTTTCGACAATGGCGATTTCCAGCATCTCGGTATCGTCAAGATCGCTGACGACAACCGGAACTTCGTGCAATTGCGCCATCTGCGCGGCCCGCCAGCGCCGTTCCCCGGCGACGATCTGGTAAAGACCGCGATCCGTGGGATGGGGGCGCACGATCAGCGGCTGCAACATGCCGCGCGCCTTCAGTGAATCGGCAAGCTCCTGCAGCGCCTCGGGGGCGAAACTGCGGCGCGGCTGGTCAGGGTTCGGGGTCAGTTGTTCGACCGGCAGGGTCTGTCGTTGCGCAGGGCGTTCCGAAGGGATCAGATCGACATCAGCCATCAGGGCCGAAAGACCGCGACCCAGACCACGCTTTTCAGGTTTGTTTTCTGCCACGTCTTTTTCCTTATCAAGCGACTGCGAGCTGGCGGCTCAGGAATTCCCTGGCGAGGCTGCGATAAGCCCCGCTGCTCCTTGAGTGGGTATCATAGGACAGGACCGACATCGCATGCGACGGCGCCTCTGACAGGCGAACATTGCGCGGAATGACGGTTTCATAGACCAGTTTCGACAGCGTGCTGCGGGCGTCCGCCTCGACCTGCTGGGACAGGTTGTTGCGGCTGTCGGCCATGGTCAGAAGAATGCCCTCGATCCGCAGATCGGGATTTGCGGCGTTACGCACCTCGCGGAAGGTGGTCATGAGCTGGGAAAGGCCTTCCAGCGCGTAGAATTCAGCCTGCAACGGGACAAGAACGCTATGCGATGCGACCATCGCATTCAGCGTCAAAAGGCCAAGCGCGGGCGGGCAATCGATCAGGATATATTCGGCGTCCTGATAGTCATGCAGCTTTCTGCGCAGCAACTGGGTGCGCCCCGGCTTACTAGAAAGTTGCAAATCCGCCGATGCCAGATCTGGTGTCGAAGGGACGATTTTGAGGTTGGCGATCTGTGTATCCACCAGACATTGTGCCAGACTCTGCTCTGCCGCAAGCAAATCGAACGAGGTCAATTCGCGTTCTTCGACCGAAATACCCAAACCCGTCGACGCATTGCCCTGTGGATCCAGATCATATGATCACCACCGAATGGACCAAGCTCTGCCAAGAGCAGCACCAAGGTTGATGGCCGTCGTCGTTTTACCGACCCCGCCCTTTTGGTTTGCAACGGCGACGATACGCGCTTCAGTCATGACGAATCCCCGAAATTTCCAATATTGCAGCGTTGGAATCTGTGCGGCTTTGATGTGCGGTCAGGTCGAAATGCCAAGTTTCCCGTGCATCGGCAACCTCTGCCTGCCAGCTTTGCCCCTTCATCAACCAGGCCGTCCCTGTAGAGGACAGGTGCCTGTGCACATATGACATCAGCAAGGGCAGCGGTGCAAGTGCGCGGGCACTGACAATATCGGCGTTCAGCGGATCAGCGCTTTCTATGCGATTAACGATGACTTTGCTGTTCGTCAGCCCTAGTTCGCGGATCACGGTCCGGATGAACGTCGCCTTGCGCTGATCGCTTTCGACCAGCGCCACCGACAGATCAGGCCGCGAAATTGCGACGATAAGGCCGGGCAAACCGCCCCCGCTGCCCAGATCAACCCAACCACCCGCCGCCGCGCTGGCAAGATCGACAAGCTGAAGACAGTCCTGAATATGACGCTGCTGCAGATCGGGAAGCGTCGCCGGCGCGATCAGATTGATGCGCGGGTTCCACTTTCGGATCAGATCGGCATAGCCGTCCAGTCGATCCATTGTTTCACGTGAAACAAGCATCACGCTGTCTGCCGGCGCATGGATTTGATAACAGCGATCAGCAATGTCAACGCCGCCGGGGTAATTCCCTCTATCCTTGCTGCGGCTGCCAATGTCATCGGACGCGCGGCATTCAGTTTTGATTTCAACTCGTTGGACAGGCCCGAAATCGAATCGTAGTCAAGATCATCCGGGATCTGGATCGCTTCTTCTTTCTGCAACAGCTCGGCATCGCGAGTTTGGCGCTCCGCATATTGATGATACAGCGCATCAATCGCGATCTGATTGATAATTTCGGGATCAACCTCACCCAGATCATCCGAAAGCGCCAAAACTGCGCCACGGTCGATATCCTGCTGCCCCAGAAGCGAGAAAAGACTGCGCTTTACACCATCACTGCGCACCTGGATATTCTGCGCGGCAAGTTGGGTCGGCGTAAATACGTGGCTTTCCGCGATGGAACGAGCCGCCGCATATCGCCGCATCTTGTCGGCGAAAAACGTGGATCTGTCCGCCTCCACACAGCCGATCTCCGTCCAAGCGGCGTCAGGCGCTGGTCCGCATTATCCGCGCGCAGGGACAAAGCCGGAATTCCGCGCGCGAGGTAAACATCCGGATAGGGCTCACTCACCCCGCGGGTGACAAGATCGTCGATCATCACACCGATATAACTTTGCGAGCGACTGAAGACCGAAGCCGGCCGGCCGCTGCTGCACCGACAGCGCCGCGTTCAGAGCCCGCAACCAAGGCCCTGAGCTGCTGCCTCTCTCATAGCCCGTGGTTCCGTTGATCTGACCGGCGAGGATACAAGACCATTCAAGCGATTCCGCACCTCCAGCGCATGGTTGCAGCGCACGCGGATCGATATAGTCATATTCGACCGCATAGCCGTGGCTGCGCTTATCTCTGCATTCTCCATCCCGCGCATTGACCGCACATAGGCAAGCTGAACATCTTCGGGCAGCGAGGTTGAAATGCCGTTTGGATAAACCAGATCGCTGTTCAGCCCCTCGGGTTCCAGAAAGACCTGATGCGAGGATTTATCGGCAAAGCGCACGATCTTGTCTTCGATGGACGGGCAATATCGCGGTCCGACGCCATCGAAATACTGGCCACCATACATCGCCGAGCCGATTAAGATTCGCGCGGATCAGATCCGATGTGTGCCGTTCGTTCGTATGCGTGATCGTGCAATCTGATCTGCGTCGCGGTGACACCGCTGCTGAGATAGGAGATACAGCGTTGGAACATCATCCCCCGGCTGCTTATCCAGAATATCCCAGTCAATGCTGTCGCGCAGGATGCGCGGCGGCGTGCCGGTTTTCAGGCGGCCCAGAGGCAGGCCCAAGCGGTCTCAGCGAATTAGCGAGAGCGGAGGAGGATGCCCCCCACCTGCCCGCCTGTCGTCGGACATCCCCGATATGAATGATGCCGTTCAGGAAGGTCCCTGTCGTCAGAACAACAGCGGTGCGGCCAATATGCTGCCCATCAGACAGTTCAAGGCCGCGAACACGTCCGCCATCCATCACCAGCCTCGGAAACCTCTCCGGTCAGGAAGGTCAGACCACGACGCGATTTCACCTCGCTCAGGGCCGCCGCGCGATACAGATCACGATCCGCCTGCGCCCTCGGCCCCTGAACCGCCGGGCCTTTTCGACGGTTAAGCAATCGGAACTGGATGCCGGCAGCATCGGCAAATCGCCCCATGACACCGTCCAAGGCGTCAATCTCTCGGACAAGATGTCCTTTACCCAGTCCGCCGATTGCCGGATTGCACGACATCGTGCCCAGATCGGTTTCTGCCATGGATATCAGGGCGGTATCCACGCCCATGCGTGATGCCGCCATCGCAGCCTCTACGCCCGCATGACCGCCACCGATGACAATGACATCATAATGTTTCACGTGAAACACTTCCTATTTTCCGATGCAGAACGACGAGAAGATTTCGTCCAGATAGTCCTCTGCACCGATCAACCCAACCACAGAAAGCAGCGCGGTATTACCCTGGCGTATCGCCTCTGCAAGAATTTCTGGCGCCGCGATTTCATCAACATCCAGCGCCTGATACGCCCTTTCAAGTGCCTCGGCTTGCCGCTTGTGCGAGATGAGACCAGAATCAGCAGCGCGATGCCTTAGCTCATCATACAGACGATCCAAAAGGCTTTCGACTCCTTTTCCGGTCAGACCGGACACGGAATCGCCATCCGTCGCCTCATCATCCTTGGAACGCAGCACCAGATCGCCGGGCTTGAACCCATCCTGCCATGTGCCGTCCACGGACAGGTGAATCCGCAGATCGGCGTCATCTGCACGCTTCCTTGCACGCTCGACCCCCATGCGCTCCACCAGATCGGCGCTGTCGCGCAGCCCCGCCGTATCCAGCAGCGTGACGGGCAGACCGCGCAGATCCAGCCGCAGCTCGATAATGTCGCGCGTCGTTCCAGCGATATCGGAAACCAGGGCGACATCGCGCTGTGCAATCCGGTTCAGCAGCGTCGATTTTCCGGCATTCGGTGGACCGATGATGGCAACCTCGTAGCCCTGCCGCAGCCGTTCGGTTGCGGGATAGGTTTTCAGAAGCCCTGCGATTTCTGCCCGGGTCTGGCCGATCAGGTCCAGAACTTCGCCCGGCACCTCATCGGGGACCTCTTCATCCGCGAAATCGATGCTGACCTCGACCAGAGCACCGGCACGGATCAGCTTTTTCCGCATCTCATTGGCGACGCGACCAATTTCACCATCTGCGGCCTTCATGGCAAGACGCCGCTGCGCCTCTGTCTCTGCCGCCAGCAGATCGGCCAGCCCTTCCGCATCGGCCAGGCTGATCTGCCCGTTCACAAAGGCCCGCCGCGTGAATTCGCCCGCCTCTGCCCGTCGCAAACCGAGATGCAGAAATGCCTCCTCCAACCGTTTACCGATGACCGGGGCCCCATGCAGATGAAACTCCGACACTTCTTCGCCGGTAAAGCTCTGGCCTTTTTGGAACCAGACGACCAAGGCGCGATCAATCAGCTCATCCTGATCGCGTAGCCCCCTCAGGCAGGTTTCGCGGGAGCGCTCAGCAGGACCGGCCAGATCCTCCAGCACCGCGCGCGCGCGGGGACCGCTGACCCGGAAAACAGAAACCCCCCCGCGTCCGGGAGGGGTCGCCTCTGCAAAGATCGTGTCCATCGGGAACCGCGTCAGCCATTCATTGAATCGAAGAAATCGGCATTCGTCTTGGTCTGTTTCAGCTTTGAAATCAGGAATTCGATCGCATCTGTCGTGCCCATCGGGTTCAGGATGCGGCGCAGCAGATAGGTTTTCTGCAGGTCCTTGCTGTCGACCAGCAACTCTTCCTTGCGCGTGCCGGATTTCAGGATGTCCATCGCCGGGAAGACGCGTTTGTCGGCAACCTTGCGGTCCAGCACTATTTCCGAGTTGCCCGTGCCTTTGAACTCTTCAAAGATCACCTCATCCATGCGCGAGCCGGTATCGATCAGCGCGGTTGCGATAATGGTCAGCGAACCGCCCTCTTCGATATTCCGCGCCGCGCCAAAGAAACGCTTGGGGCGTTGCAGCGCGTTCGCGTCCACACCACCGGTTAGCACCTTACCAGAGCTGGGCACCACGGTATTGAAAGCACGACCAAGTCTTGTGATCGAATCCAAAAGGATCACAACATCTCGTTTATGTTCGACCAGCCGCTTGGCCTTTTCGATCACCATTTCCGACACCGCGACGTGACGGCTGGCCGGTTCGTCAAAGGTCGAGGAAATCACCTCGCCCCGGACCGAGCGCTGCATATCTGTCACCTCTTCGGGGCGTTCGTCGATCAGCAGGACGATCAGATAGACCTCGGGGTGATTCTTTTCGATCGAATGCGCGATATTTTGCAGCAACACGGTCTTGCCCGTGCGCGGCGGCGCCACGATCAGCGAACGCTGGCCCTTGCCGATCGGGGCGACCAGGTCGATGATCCGGGCCGAGCGGTCCTTGATCGTCGGATCCTCGATTTCCATCTTCAGCCGCTCATTCGGATACAGCGGCGTCAGGTTGTCGAAGGCGACCTTGTGACGGGCCTTTTCCGGGCTTTCGAAATTGATCCGTTCGACCTTGGTCAGCGCGAAGTAACGCTCATTCTCGCCCGGCGCGCGGATCACGCCCTCGACCGTGTCACCGGTGCGCAGGCTCAGCTGGCGGATCATGTCGGGGCTGACATAGATGTCATCGGGACCGGGCAGATAGTTCGCCTCGGGCGAGCGCAAAAAGCCGAAACCGTCCTGCACGACCTCCAGCACGCCATCGCCGCCGATTTCGAAACCTTCCTCGGCATGTTCCTTCAACAGCGAGAACATCATCTCGCCCTTGCGCATGGCCGAAGCGTTCTCGATCTCCCATTCCTCTGCCATGGACAGAAGATCGGCGGGGCTTTTTGCCTTGAGATCGGACAGGTTGAGACGTTCTTCGGTCATGCGATACGATACCCGATAGGCGCAACTTTCCGGACAAGGCCCGGATGCGCGCAAGATGTGTGCAGGAGAATCCCCGCCGGACGGCGATTGCCGTTCAGATAGGGGCAATGCGGGGCAAAGTCAATTCTTCAGAACTTCACGACCACGGACAGCACGATCACGACCATCAGCAGGGTCGGCACCTCGTTCATCATCCGGTAGCGGCGACCGCTGGCACCCTGCCCGGCCAGCAGTGCCTTGCGCTGCATGGCCAGCCAC
This sequence comes from Paracoccus sp. DMF-8, assembly GCF_029309835.1. Lineage (GTDB taxonomy): Bacteria > Pseudomonadota > Alphaproteobacteria > Rhodobacterales > Rhodobacteraceae > Paracoccus. The sequence continues at coordinate 410,816 of NZ_JARJHL010000003.1, forward strand.
ATGTGAAACCAGGTCATCCCAAGCACGGCTGCCGCCTTGGTCCAGGGCCACAGCGACGACCAGTCGACGATTCCCGGCGTCGCGACCAGCGCCAGCCCGGCCGCCCATGTCACGACCATCGCCGGTTTCATGATCATCCGCAGCAGCTTTTCTTCCATGATGACAAAGCTGATTGCTGGCTCTGTCCCGGCAACCCTGCCGCCACGTTCGGCGTGATAGACATAAAGACAGGGCAGATAGAACAGGCCCGCCATCCAGGCGATCACCGCCATGATGTGCAATGCCTTGATCCAGGGATAGGCGAGACTGAGCAGACCGGTCATGAGGTCCTCCTTGCCCCTCTCTCCTCTTATAAAAAAGAAAAGAAGAAAAGATTGATGATGTAGATAGGGCCTGTGTGAATCAGGAAAACCGGATACGGCCCGGATCATGAACAGGTTCGGCATGGGCCGCCCTGATCCGAAAATTCTGTCAGGATTTGCGATTCATCCATGTTTTTCAATCAGGTATCCGTATGTTTCCTGTGGGCGCCTTTGTGGACAAACAGAACTGTCCACAGATTGTGGAAATGGCGGGGCATGGTTCTGGACATGTGGATGACTCCGGCGCGTTCACGCAAGGTTCACATGGGTTATCCACGGGCTGCCGTCCGGCCTGTTTCATGCCCTGACTTGCCCCGATGCTTGCCCACGGGCTTATCCACAGGCGGCGATTCTGTCCGATTGCTGTCACATGTCCGAATCCGAACCGCGAATGTCGCATTTGAGCATTGGTCGGCGCAAAGCTGGTGCAATCTAGGGGAAATGCATTGTCCCTCAGGCAACGGATACCGCCATGTTGAACGCAGCTGAAATCCTGTCACAGATCGCTTCGCGCCCCAAGAATTTCGCGCTGAGCCATGATCTTTATTGCGACCCCGGCGTCTACCAGACCGATCTGGAACAGATCTGGTATCGCGAATGGGTCTTTGCGATTCCCGCCTGTGAAATTCCCAAGACGGGCAACCATGCGACGCTGCAGATCGGTGAGTTTCCGGTCGTCATCGTGCGCGGTGCCGATGGACAGATCCGCGCCTTTCACAACGTCTGCCGCCACCGCGGCCAGCGCCTGTGCCCCAAGCACAATGGCTCGTCGCCGAAACTGGTCTGTCCCTATCACCAGTGGACCTACGACCTTGACGGCAAGCTGCTGTTCGCCCGCGACATGGGTCCCGATTTCGACCCGTCGAAATTCAGCCTCAAGCCGGTGCATGTCCGCAGCGATGGCGGCATGGTCTTCATCTGCCTGGCCGACAACCCGCCCGCCTTCGACCGTTTCGGCGGCTTTCTGGACAGCTATGTCGGCGCCAGCGATCCCGGCAATGCCAAGGTCGCCTATAGCTCGACCATCATCGAGGAAGGTAACTGGAAGCTGGTCATCGAAAACAACCGCGAATGTTACCATTGCGGCGGCAACCACCCCTCGCTGTGCCGCAGCTATTCCGACAACCCGCTGATGACCGTGATGGAAGGGCCGAATGCGGCCTCGAACGAAATCCTGCAGCACTGGGACCGTTGCGATGCGGCTGGCCTGCCCGCGCGTTTCATCAATCAGGACGACATGCAATGGCGTTTCGCCCGCGTGCCGCTGCTGAACAATGCCGAAAGCTTCACCATGTCGACCAAGGCGGCGGTCAGCCGGCGCATGGGCAATATTCCGTGGAACGACGCGGGCAGCCTGATGCTCTATCACTTCCCCTCGACCTGGAACCATTTCCTGCCCGATCACGCCATCGTCTTCCGCATGGTGCCGATTTCGCCGATGCAGACCGAGGTGACGACGAAATGGCTGGTCCACAAGGACGCGGTCGAAGGCGTCGATTATGACGTGCAAAAGCTGACCGAGGTCTGGATCAACACCAATGACGAAGACCGCCGCGTAGTCGAGGAAAACCAGAAGGGCATCCGCTCGCCCGCCTATGAGGCAGGGCCCTATTCCCCCAATCAGGAAGAGGGCGTGATCCATTTCGTCGACTGGTATTGCCAGAAGATCCAGGACCGTCTGGCGCCGCTGCCGGCGATGGCGGCTGAATAATGGCATCTCCGGCCAAGGCATTCGGCGAAGCGCCGTGGAAGGACAGCGAACTGCTGGAATGTGCGATGGTGGTGCCCGAAACGACGGACACCGCCACCTTCACCTTCCGCGCGCCTTCGGGCGCATGGTTTGATTACAAGCCGGGGCAGTTCATCACACTGGACCTGCCGGTTCCGGGCGGTAACGTCCAGCGCACCTATACGATCAGCTCCAGCCCGTCGCGGCCGCTGTCGATTTCGGTGACGATCAAGGCGCAGCCCGGCAGCATCGGCGGGCGCTGGATGCTGGACCACCTGCGGCCGGGGATGCAGATCAAGGCCTATGGCCCGTCGGGGATTTTCCACAACCGTTGTGAAACGGATCGGAAATACCTGTTCATCTCGGCCGGATCGGGGATCACCCCGGTCATGTCGATGACGACATGGGCGTGGGATTCGGGCGAAATGCCCGATATCGCCTTTGTCCATGCCGCGCGGACGCCCAGTGACATCATCTTTCGCCAGCGTCTGGAAGGCATGGCCGACCGGGTGCCGGGGCTGAAGCTGCATTTCACGGTCGAGGAAACCGACCCGTTCAAGGCATGGCACGGCTATCGCGGACGTCTGCACCAGATCATGCTGGGTCTGATGGCGCCCGATTATCTGGAACGCGATGTCTATTGCTGCGGGCCGGAACCCTTCATGCAGGCGGTGCGCGACATGCTGGTGGCGCTTGGCTATGACATGGACCGCTATCATCAGGAAAGCTTCGGCGCCCCTGTGCGGTCCCAGGCCGATGCGCCGGTCATCGACGATGTCATTCCCGACGAAGACAGCAAGGCCAGCGTGGAATTCACCCTGTCGGGCGTCAATGCCAAATGCACCGAAACCGATACGGTTCTGGCCGTTGCCAAGGCGAACGGGCTGAATATCCCCTCTGGCTGCACCTTTGGCCTGTGCGGGACCTGCCGGATCAAGAAGGTCTCGGGCGAGGTGCATATGGTCCATAACGGCGGCATTTCCGACGAAGATATCGAAGACGGCTATATTCTGGCCTGTTGTTCGCATCCCATCGGGGCGGTGGCGGTCGAAGTCTGACCGATCAGGCCATCTGGCCCCAGAATCAGGGGCGGCGCGCCGGGACCTCCCACCCGGATCGCCGCCCCTGTCGGATTTTTTCGCGGCCGGGCGGTCCGGGTTTCGGCGGTCGGAATCCGGCCTTTGCCACCCGTCGCATCGCTGTTCACCCGGATCGGCTTTACGCCGGGGTCATCTGCGGCATATCTATCCGCACCGGGCCGGTGCCTTCACCGACCCGTCCGAGACGCGCAAGCGGAAAAGAAGCGTTCCCGATGGGCCGGACCGATCTGGCATTTGTCGCGGGGTGGGTTTCATTTCCGTCAAGACCTTGAAAGGATCGCCAGTGAAAACGACAACGCTTGGCAAAAGCGATGTGATCGTCAGTGAAATCTGCCTGGGCACGATGACCTTTGGCAATCAGACCGGCGCTGCGGATGCGTTCCGGCAGATGGACCGCGCCGTGGACGTGGGCATGACGTTTTTCGATTGTGCCGAAATGTATCCCGTCAACCCGGTCCGCCCGGAAACCAAGGGCCGCAGCGAAGCGGTGATTGGCGACTGGATCGCGCAGCGCGACCGCAGCGACGATCTGCGGATCGCGACCAAGATCTCTGGCCCCGGCAATATCCGTGAGGAAGGTTTTACCGGCGCCAATATCGCCGCTGCGATCGACGATTCGCTGCGCCGTCTGCGGGTTGATGTCATCGACCTGTATCAATTGCATTGGCCGCAGCGCGGCAGCTATGCCTTTCGCCAGAACTGGGCCTATGACCCCTCGGGTCAGGATCGCGCGCGCACCATCGCCCATATGCAGGATGTCTGTCAGGCGCTGAAAACGGCGGTGGACGCGGGCAAGATCCGCGCCTTTGGCCTGTCGAACGAATCGGCATGGGGCACGGTGCGCTGGATCGACGTCGCGCAGCAGGTCGACGGTCCGCGCGTGGTTGCGGTTCAGAATGAATATTCGCTGATGAACCGCCATTACGATCTGGACATGGCCGAGGTCGCGGTGAACGAAGATATCACCCTGCTGTCCTATTCGCCGCTGGCGGCGGGTCTGCTGACCGGGAGATATCTGGGCGGCGTCAACCCTGACGGCAGCCGCGCCGCTGTCGATGTCCTGCACGGCGGCAAGGGCGATCTGGGTGGCCGCCGCACCCTGCAGGCCGAACGCGCGGTTGCTGCGTGGAAGGCGCTGGCCGATGAAACCGGCATCGACCTGATCCATCTGGCCATCGCCTTTCAGACGACCCGGCCCTTCCATGTCGTGCCGATCATCGGCGCGACGAATATCGACCAGCTTGAACATCTGATCGCCGGGTTCGATGTGCGGCTGTCGGCCGAGGTTCTGGACCGGATCGCGCAGATCCGCCGCGACCACCCGACGCCCTACTGACCCGGCAGCACTGATCCTGCAACTACGCGACGTCAGGCTTGGCCGGGACCCTTCGGCCAAGCCAATCTGCGGCAACCAACACGCCAGAGGACCCCATGCTGCCAAAGATCCTGCAAGACCTGCGCATTCCCGTCGTCGCCTCGCCGATGTTCATCGTCTCGGGGCCGGAACTGGTGATTGCGCAACGCAAGGCCGGGATCGTCGGCAGCTTTCCCGCGCTGAACGCCCGCGAAAAGGATGGCGAACCACCCCTGCTGGACCTGTGGCTGACCCGCATCGCCGAGGAACTGGACCGCCACAATCAGGCCAATCCCGACCGTCCCGCCGCGCCCTTTGCGGTCAATCAGATCGTGCATCGCTCGAATGCGCGGCTGGAACGTGATCTGGAAATCTGCCACCGCCACAAGGTTCCGATCTGGATCACCAGCCTTGGCGCCCGCCCCGAGGTGAACCACGCCGCCCATGATTGCGGCGGCATCGTGCTGCATGACATCATCAACAACACATTCGCAAAAAAGGCCATCGACAAGGGCGCGGACGGGCTGATTGCGGTCGCTGCGGGTGCCGGGGGCCATGCCGGGCCGCTGTCGCCCTTTGCGCTGATTCAGGAAATCCGCGCATGGTTCGATGGGCCGCTGCTTTTGTCAGGGGCGATTGCCACGGGCCGCGCGGTGCTGGCCGCGCAGGTCATGGGTGCGGATCTGGCCTATATCGGCAGCCCCTTTATCGCCACGACCGAGGCCCATGCCCAACCCGAATACAAGCAGATGATCGTCGATTCGGGGGCGGCGGATATCGTGACATCCAGTCTGTTCACCGGGATTTCGGGGAATTATCTGGCGCCCTCCATCCGCAATGCCGGGCTTGACCCGGATGCTCTGGGCCATGCCGATCCCTCGACCATGGATTTCGCGGCGGCGACTTCGGGTGGCAAACCCAAGGCCCGGAGCCAGATCTGGGGCGCGGGACAGGGCATCGGTGCTGTCCGTGCCGTGCAGCCTGCGGGCGCGCTGATCGACCGGCTGGCGCAGGAATATGCGCAGGCCCGGGCGGATTTTGCCTGATTCTCGCCCTGTCGCGGGACAAATATTCTAGTGAAAATAATTTTCTTGTATGTAATACTTTTTACCCGGCTGACCCCGCCACCCGGTCGGGGCTAGGCTGCGGGTTGGCGTTCAAACCGCCCGCAACCGGAACTCTGGATATTCAGGACAGGAAAATGGCTATCAGGAAATTCGGCACCTATCAGAAACCCAATGTGGACCCGATCACCGAGGATCTGGACTGGTGGCACCCGGTCGAGGGTTCGCCCACGATGAAGACCTGGATCGAGCATCAGACCGATGACGGCAAATACCTGACCGGCTATTGGGAGGCGACCCCCGGCAGCTACCGCGTCAAGTATGAGGTCGATGAATTCATCCACATGTTCGAAGGCCGCGCGACGCTGACCCATGACGGCGAAGCGCCCCAGACCTATGTCGCCGGCGACACCTTCCTGATCGAGGCGGGTTTCGACGGCATCTGGAAGACCGAGGAAACCGTGCGCAAGGCCTTTGCCATCCGCGCGCGTTAAGGCTGATCGCCAAGCTGCGCCAGCTTTTCGCGGTAATCCGGCGGGATCGGCGTCGAATCATGGCTGCCCGCGCGGACAAAGACCATGGTGATGGCCGCCTGCGCGACGGCCTGACCCTCGCCCTTGCGAAACATCGCAAGGGCGAATGTGACCGAGGCATTGCCGATCCGCGTCAGTTTCAGCCCGATTTCCAACTGGTCGGGATAGGCGGCGGGGCGCAGATATGTGCAGGAATTTTGTGCGACCACGGCAATCGGTCGGTTGCCCTGCAGATCCTGCATCCCTTGCGCGGTGAGCCAGCCGTTGATCGCATTGTCGAACAGTTCCAGATAGGTGACGTTATACAGGTGCCCGTAACCGTCATTGTCGTTCAGGCGCGTCTGCATCGGCGTAAACTGCCGGAATTCCGCGCGGGTCATGGGCACTGGACGGGTCATGGCTGGCCGATCCGGACAGGGTTCAGATCACCGTCCAGCGCCAGAAGCTGATCGACGGGCAGGCCCGCCGCCAGTTCCCGGGGCGGCAGGCCCATGGCGCGGCGCGGGATGTCGCTGGCCATGGTCAATGCCTCGTCCAGCGGCGTGCCCGCATGTCGGTGCAGGCGCAGCACGCAGTCCAGCAGGCAGACATGCGCCCCGGCCAGCGCGCCTTCGGCATTGATCAGGCGGCCATCGGCGACGCGGATTTCAGTCCCGTAAAGGGTAAAGCGGTCGGGCCCGCCGACCGTCGGCATCGCATCCGACACCAGAAAGCTGCGCCCCGCAACCGGTCGCGCCGCCATCGCAATGCGCAGCGCCTGCCAATCGACATGGATGCCATCCGCGATCAGGCCGATATAGGCATCCGACAGGATCGCCGCGCCGACAACGCCCGGATCGCGCGACAGCATCGGCGGCATCGCGTTGAAAAGATGGGTGAACATCGTCACCCCACGCGCCAGCGCCTGCTGCGTTTCCGCGCTGGTCGCGGCGGTATGTCCTGCCGACAGCACCACGCCCATTTCAGCGGCCTGCGCCATCAGTGCCGGATCGGCCAGTTCCGGGGCCAGCGTCAGCAGGACCGGCACATCGGCATCGCGCAACCGGCGCAGGACGCTGATGGTGCGGCTGTCCAGCGGGCGGATGTGGCGCGGATCATGGGTGCCCCGGCGCGCGGGGGCGATATGGGGGCCTTCGATATGCAGCCCCTCCAGCCCCGGTTCGCCCTTGCAGGCGATGGCAGCCTCGGCGGCGGCCTCGATCACATTTGGCGCATCGGTGATGACGGTGGGCAGGATCGCCGCCGTGCCAAGGGCCAGATGCGCGGCGCGGATGGCGCGCAGCCCCTCGGGCGTCGGTGTCGTATTGACCAGCACCCCGCCCCCGCCATTCACCTGCAGATCGGTCAGCCCCGGCGCCAGCAGATGCAGATGACGTGCGCCAACCTCTTGCGGGCGCAGGCGGCGCAAGGCGGTGACGCGCCGCCCATCGGTTTCCACACCGAAACCGGGTTGAAGGCTGCCCTGAACAAGGGTGAGATCGGCTGAAATCAGCATGATATGGCAGGCGTGACCGTGCAGACGCGGGCCGCGGGTTTGACGCCGCAGCCCGCGCGGTTCAGATCTTCATCCCTTCGGTCGAGGCAAAGAACATCGCCTGACTGACGGCCGAACGGACGTTGCCCTCGGAATAGGGCTTGGAAATCAGGAAGGCCGGTTCCGGGCGGTCGCCGGTCAGCAACCGTTCGGGGAAGGCGGTGATGAAGATCACCGGCAGATCGTCCAGAGTGGCCAGCAATTCGTTGACCGCATCAATGCCCGACGAACCATCGGCCAGCTGGATATCGGCCAGGATCAGGTCGGGACGTTCCTGCCCCGCCAGATCGATCGCCGCGCCATGGGTGCGGGCGATGCCGGTCACGTCATGGCCCATCGCCTGAACGATGCCTTTCAGATCCATGGCGATGATGGTTTCATCCTCGATCACCATGACCTTGCCGGTAATGGCGCGGCTCATTTCGTCATGGGCGATGCGGACAAGGCCCTCGGCCTCGGGCAGGTCGCAATCCATGATGCGGGCGATCTGGTCGAAACGCAGACCCTCGATCGTGTGCAGCAGCAGGGCTTCGCGCGAATTCGGGGTCAGTTGTTTCAGCCGCGCCTGTGCCGCCGCTTCGCGCGGGTCGGGGGTGTCGGTCGCAACAGGCTGGCCCGAGCTTTGCCAGATCGCGTGAAAGGTGCGAAACAGCGCGATGCGGGTTTCGTCGTCGCGCATCAGGTCGCGATCGCTCAGGATCGCCTCCAGCGTGGCGGCTGCGTAATTGTCACCGGCAGCCTGATTGCCCGTCAGTGCGCGCGCATAGCGGCGCAGGAATGGCAGTTCGCGGGCGACGGATTGGGCAAGATCCGTTACGGGCATTGCATCCTCATACAAAAGTCGAGAAGAGTGGAACCATACGTTTTGTTAACGGTTGAAACGCATGGCTACAAGTTTCTCGGGATCAAGAAGATGAACAAACGGCGTGAAGAGCGCAGGCGCGCCGAAATCGAAAAGCAGATCGACGAGAATCTGAGGCGGGTTTACGACGAAGATACCCAGCAGGATGTCCCCGATCGGTTCAAGCTGCTGCTTGAACAATTGCGCGGACAGGCAACCGCTGAATGAACGCACCCACAGCGCAATCCTCAGGACAACGGATGAAACCGCACAAGGACCCGCGCGACGAGCTGGTCGACCACCTGCCCGCTTTGCGCGCCTTTGCCCTGTCGCTGTCACGCGATGGCGCGATGGCCGACGATCTGGTGCAGGACACCATCGTCAAGGCCTGGACGAATATCGAAAAATTTCAGGTCGGCACCAATCTGCGTGCCTGGCTGTTCACCATTCTGCGCAACACCTTTTATTCGGCACGTCGCAAGACCCGCCGCGAGGTGAATGACACCGATGGCGTCCATGCCGCGCGCATGAGCACCCGGCCCGATCACGATGGCCGTCTGGCGCTGAACGATTTCCGCGCCGCCTTTGAAAAGCTGCCGGATGAGCAGCGCGAGGCGCTGTTGCTGGTCGGTGCATCCGGTTTTTCCTATGAGGAAGCGGCCGAGATGACCGGCGTGGCCGTCGGCACCGTCAAGTCGCGTGCCAACCGTGGTCGCCGCCGACTGGCGGAATTGCTGCAACTGGAAGACGGCGAAGAGCTTGCCATCACCGACCAGACCACGCTGGCGGTCATGGCCCAGAACGGTCCGGTTTCGCGCTAGTGCCATGCTGAGGCGCCTGCGTGAGCGTTTCGAATTCACCCGCGGCCTTGGCTTTCGGCTGGGCAGCCTGCTGACCGTCGCCATCCTGCCGATCGGGCTGATTTCGGTCATCCAGACCCTGCACCTGTCGCGCGAATACGAACGCTCGTCGGAAATCGCGCTGTTGGGGCGGACCTCGGCCGCGGCGGCGGGGGAACGGGCGCTGTTGCAGGGCGCGCTTGGCAGCGCCGATGCGCTTGGCCCTGCGGTGCTGGAAACGCTGAACAACCCCGGCGCCTGTTCCGAAATCATGTCGCGTTTCCTGCAAAGCACCGCGATTTTCGCCTATGCCGGGTTCACGCGGCTGGACGGGCGCACCGATTGTTCGTCGGTCGGCGGCGAACATGACCTGTCGGACAGTATCGAATTTCGCGATTTCGTCGCCAATCCGGGAACTTTCGTCACATCATCGGGCAATATGCCGATCATGGGCGGTTCGATGGTCACGGTTTCGCAACCGCTGTATCAGGGCGAGGAATTGCTGGGTTTCATCGCCGTCGCCATGTCGCATGACCTGCTGCGTTCCAGCCATATGACGACCTATATCACCGAAGGCGTGCGCATCCTGACCTTCAACAACCTGGGTCAGGTGCTGTCCATAGATCAGGATTCCGCGCAGGATTTCAGCAGATATCTGCCGCAGGACTACGACCTGACCACGCTGCTGTCGCGCAACGACACCACCTTTCGCGCGCTGGCCAATAATGGCGAACATCGGGTGTTCAGCGTCGTGCCGGTGGTGCCGGGGTTGGTCTATGCGCTTGGTAGCTGGAATCAGACGCAATCGGGCGTCGCCGGTCTGGGGCTGACGCGGTTCTGGGCGGTCTTGCTGCCGATCCTGATCTGGGCGGTGTCGCTGACCGTGGCCTATTTCGCGGTCTTTCGGCTGGTCATCAGCCATATCGGCGTGCTGCGCCAGCAGATGCGGCGCTTTGCGATCGGGGACCGTTCGCGCCCGCCCCCGGTCCTGCGCAATGCGCCGCAGGAAATTCAGGACGTCAGCCAGACCTTTCACAACATGGCCCGCATCCTGATCCGGGACGAGGCCGCGCTGGAAGAGGCCGTGACCGAAAAGACCGTCCTGCTGAAAGAGGTTCATCACCGGGTCAAGAACAACCTGCAACTGATCGCCTCGATCCTGAACATGCAGATCCGCGTCATCACGGATGACGACGCGCGCCGGGTGCTGCGTTCGGTTCAGGACCGGGTGTCGTCGCTGGCGGCGATTTATCACAACCTGTATCAGGCCGAACATCTGGATCTGGTCGAGGCCGACCGGCTGATCGGCGAGATCATCAACCAGATGAGCAAGGCTTCGGTCGGGCCGGGGACGGGTCTTGCCGTCGAAACCCGGCTGGCACCGCTGACGCTGTTGCCCGATCAGGCCGTGCCGCTGTCGCTGCTGGCGACCGAAGCCTTTACCAATGCCATCAAATACGCCGGCATGGCGGCGGGTCAGGAACGCCCCTGGGTGCGGGTCATCATGGAACAGGACGAGGCGGGCATGACGCGGCTGGAAATCGCCAATTCCGTCGGTCCCGCCGAACCCGAGGCCGATGGCAGCGGTCTGGGCAGCCAGTTGATCGAGGCTTTCGCGACCCAGCTGGACGGCGAAATGACGATCACCGAAGACGCCGGGCAGTTCGCGCTGCGTCTGGTGTTCCGGGCGGAACGTGTCCAGAAAGGCGCGGGTCCTGCCCCGCAGGATCACCAGACGCTGGTTCTGACATCGACCGCGCGGGACGGTTCACAGCATTAACCCTTGTCGCTTTGCAGCTTGGCGGCGGCGCGCAGCGCGCGGGCGGCGATGACGCGGCGGCGGCGGCTCATCTCGACATTGATCAGGGCGCCTAGCAGGACGGAAAAGCCGCCCAGATAGAACCACATCAGCATGGCGATCACCGCGCCGATGGAACCGTAGATGCGGTTGTAGCTGTTGAAACTGCCCAGATACAGCGAAAACCCATAGGATGCCGCCGCCCAGACCAGCGCCGCGATCAGCGCGCCCCAGGTAAAGATCGGCGTGCGCGGCGCCTTCACGTTCGGGCCGTAGCGATACAGGATGCCGATGGCCAGCAGCACGATCAGGAACATGCCGGCCCAGGGCACGATGGAAATCAGCCAGCTTTGCAGCGGCCCCTCGGTCAGGAAATTGATCGCCAGCGGCCCGACGACGATGGTGGCCATGCCCAGCAGGACCACCCCGACCAGCGCCAGCGTCAGCACATAGGCCAGCAGGAAACCAAAGATCGTCGAATGCGACCTGACGCCGTAGGCCGCGTTCAGCCCGCGCACCAGCGCATCGACCCCGGCCCGCGCCGCGACCGTCGCCACGACGAATGAAATCGCCGTGGTCCAGCCCAGTTGCGTGCGCCCGCCCTTGACCAGCGCATCGACCTGATTGTGCAGGATGGCAGAGGCCCCGCCGGGGATGAATTCGTCGGCCATATGCGAATATTGCTGAATGGCCAGCGGGTCATACCACAGCCCCCACAGCGCAAAGATCGCGGTCAGGCCGGGAAAGACCGCGAACATGCCGTAAAAGCCCACGCCCGCGGCGATCAGGCTCATGTGGATCTTGTCCATCCGCTCCATCACGGACATGACGAACTGCCAGAGATCCCTGATGAAACTCAAACCGCCGTTCTCCTGAAACCCGTGCCGGGCAAACTCTTGCCGTAATTGCGCGATGCCGCAACCGTCAGTGCGGGCCGCCGCCCCCGTTACCGTCCTGACTGCGATACCGCAGCCACACCGCAGCTTCGCCCAGTTTTGTGACGAATGCATCATGCGCGGCCTGTTCCTCCGCCGTAAGGCGGGGGCAAGGGCGCGGGGGCGCGGTCCGCGCGGTGCCGCGCGGCCCGTCGATGTCGCTGCCGTCGCCTGCGTGGCCGATGGGCCGCTTTCCAACACCAGACCCGGCTGACGGCCACCTTTCAGCGCCAGATAGACCTCTGCCAGCAATTCGCTGTCCAGCAGCGCGCCGTGCAGCGTCCGGTTCGAGTTGTCGACGCCGAAACGCCGGCACAGCGCATCCAGCGAATTCTGCGCGCCGGGAAACTTGCGCCGGGCCAGTTCCAGCGTATCGGTGGCGCGGCTCATCGGCAGGGGGGCAAAGCCCGCGCGTTTCAGTTCATGGTTCAGGAATTTCATGTCGAAACTGGCATTGTGAATGACCAGCTGACCGTCATCGCCGATGAAATCGACGAAATCCTGCACGACGGCGGCAAAGACCGGCTTGTCTTTCAGAAATTCGTCGCCCAGCCCATGAACCTCGAACGCCGACTGGGGCATGTCGCGTTCGGGGTTGATATAGACGTGATAGGTGCGGCCCGTGGGCAGCAGGTTCACCAGCTCGATCGCGCCGATTTCGACCAGACGGTCGCCGGTTTCGGGGTCGAAGCCCGTGGTTTCGGTATCAAGAACGATTTCGCGCATTGCCGCCTTTTTCCATGATCTGCGCGCAGATGTCCACGATGGCCGCCCGCGCTTCTTCCAGCGTGACCGAAGGGATGATCCAGTCGGCCCGCGCCCGTTTGTCGGCGTCGGGCATCTGGCGCGACAGGATCAGGTCCAGCGTTTCCGGGGTCATGCCGGGACGCGCCATGACACGGGCGCGCTGGATATCGGCGGGGGCCGAGACGACCGCGACACCGTCCATCGCCCCCCGGCGCCGGTTTCGAACAGCAGGGGCATGTCCAGCACGATGATCGGCGCATCGGGGTTTGCGGCAATGAAAGCCGCGCGGTCGGCGGCGACCAGCGGATGCACGATGCGTTCCAGCCGGGTCAGGGCATCCGCATCGCGCTGCAATTCGGCCTTGAGCGCGCCGCGGTCGATGCCGCCCGATTGCAGGGCTGCGGGAAAGGCGGCGGCGACCGGCTGAACCGCCGCGCCGCCCGGCGCATACAGGCGATGCACCGCCTCATCCGCGTCCCAGACCGGGTGGCCCAGATCGCGGAACATGGCCGAGGCGGTGGATTTGCCCATGCCGATCCCGCCGGTCAGGCCCAGCAGAAAGCTCATGCCGCCCCTCTCATGCCAGGACGACCGCGCGCAACTGGTCATCCACCTCGGGGCGTTGGCCGAACCAGCGCTCGAAGCCCGGGGCGGCCTGATGCAGCAACATGCCCAGGCCATCGACGGTCTGACAGCCGCGCCGGCGCGCCTCGATCAGAAAGGGCGTGTCCAGCGGCGTATAGACCAGATCGGTCGCCAGCGTGCCGGGCGACAGCGCATCCAGCGGCACGCGCAGCGCGCCCTTGCCCTCCATCCCCAGAGAGGTCGCATTGACCACGGTCGCGATGCCTTCCAGCATATTCGCGGCCTGCCCCCAGTCATAGACGACGACGCGGGCGCCGAATTCCGACCGGATCTGTTCGGCGCGGATGCGGGTGCGGTTGGCGATGCGGACCTCGGGCACGCCCGCGTCCAGCAGCGAGGCGACGACCGCCCGCGCGGCACCGCCCGCCCCGATCACCGCCGCAGGGCCGCTGTCCGGGCGCCAGTTCGGGGCGTTCTGCCGCAGATTGGCGATGAAACCGTATCCATCCGTATTGTCGGCGTGAATTTTTCCGTCGGTCCGCAGGATCAGCGTATTCGCCGCCCCGATCAGCGCCGCGCGGTCGGTCACGACATCGGCCAGCGCCAGCACGGCTTCCTTGTGCGGGATGGTGACATTGACCCCGACAAAGCCCAGTTTCGGCAGCGACCGCAGCGCCTCGGCCAGATGTTCGGGACGCACCGGCAGCGGCACGTAATGCCCCGCGATGCCATAGCGTTTCAGCCAGTGGCCATGCAGGCGCGGGGAACGCGAATGCGCCACCGGCCAGCCCAGAACACCGGCCAGGGGGATATTCGCCAAGGGCGTATTCACGGGATCGCTGTTGTCGGACATGGCTTTGATTTCAGGATATTTTCAGGTTGCAAAAGATCCGCCCATGCGCAGCTTGCCCGCGCGTTCAGCCGGAAACCATTTCGGGCAGGCCGCCTTCGGCCACCAGATCGGAAAGGGTCAGCGATTCGATCAGCAGAAGATAGGACCAGAACACCTGCCCGAACATCTTGCGCAACCGGCAGCTTGCCTCATCCTTGCAATCTTCGCAGCGCTGATAGGATTTGCGCGACAGGCAGGGCAGGGGCGCGATCGGCCCGTCGACCCGGCGCAGCAATTCGCCGATGGAAATGTCGTCGGGACGCTTGATCAGCACATAGCCGCCCGCCCGTCCGCGCCGCGAACCGACATAGCCCGCGTTGCGCAGTTCCAGCATGATATGTTCCAGAAAACGCTTGGGCGCGCCGGAACGCTGCGCGATCTCTTCGATCGTCAGTGCCGAACCGCCTGCCGCCGTCTCATCCGCCAGTTCCATCAAGGCCTTGATGGCGTATTTCGTTTTCTGCGAGATCATGGCTTTTGCTTATCTGCCGCTTGGGTGGGTTGCAATGAAATCAGGACCGGATCGGTAAAATACATAGGGATAGTGGTGCTTTTGCCAAGCCTTGTGCCAAGTCTTGCCGGTTGCCGCATCTGGGCGGATATTGGCCTTGCCGGAACGGAGCCTATCGCATGATCGTTATCTTTCTGACACAGTCAGCGCGCATTCATGCGTTGCAACATCAGGAGTAAGCAATGCGCATAGCGGTGCTCGGAGGAGACGGTTTCGTCGGCTGGCCCACAGCCCTGCATCTTTCGGACCTTGGTCACGAGGTCCATATCATCGACAATCTGTCGCGGCGCTGGATCGACACCGAACTGGGTGTGCAGTCGCTGACGCCGATGGATTCCATTCAGGAACGCTGCCGGATCTGGCATCAGGAAACGGGTCGGCGGATCCATTTTCACCTGCTGGATCTGGCGACCGAATATGAACGGCTCAAGCTGTGGCTGGGCGAAAGCCGCCCCGATGCGGTGATCCATTTCGCCGAACAGCGCGCCGCCCCCTATTCGATGAAGACCGACCGCCACAAGGTCTATACCGTCAACAACAACACCAACGCGACGCATAACCTGTTGGCGGCATTGGTGGAAACCGGCATCGACGCGCATCTGGTCCATCTGGGCACGATGGGGGTCTATGGCTATTCGACGGTTGGCGCGCCCATTCCCGAAGGCTATCTGGACGTGGTGATCGACACGCCGAACGGCCCGCGCGAACAGCAGATCCTGTATCCGACGCGGCCCGGTTCGGTCTATCACATGACCAAAAGCCTCGATCAGATCCTGTTCCAGTTCTATGCCCAGAACGACGGGCTGCGCATCACCGACCTGCATCAGGGCATCGTCTGGGGGACCCATACCGACCAGACGCGGCGGCACGAACAGTTGATCAACCGCTTCGACTATGATGGCGATTACGGCACGGTGCTGAACCGTTTCCTGATTCAGGCGGCCATCGACTATCCGCTGACGGTGCATGGCACAGGCGGTCAGACCCGCGCCTTCATCCACATTCAGGATTGCGTGCGCTGCATCGAACTGGCGCTGTCGGATGCACCGAAATCGGGCGAAAGGGTGCGGATCTTCAACCAGATGACCGAAACCCACCGGGTGCGCGATCTGGCCGAGATGGTCTCGGGCATGACCGGGGCCAAGATCGCCTGGCTGCCCAACCCGCGCAAAGAGGCGGATGAAAACGATCTGATCGTCACCAATGACCAATTCCTGTCGCTTGGCCTGCAGCCGATCACCCTGGCCGAGGGGCTGCTGGCCGAGGTCGTCGATGTCGCAAGGAAATACGCCCATCGCATCGACCGTTCGCGCGTGCCCGCCGTGTCCGCATGGACCAAGGATCTCGCGCAGCGCGTCGAACACGACCCCGAAGGCAAAAGGCTGCGTTCGGTATCGTGAGCGGATTTCACGCCGAAAGGCCCGCCCGCGACCGGCGGGCCTATGTGACGCTGGCCACGAATGCCGATTACGCGACCGGCGCGGCGGCGCTGCTGCGATCCCTGCGCCGGACCGGCACCGGGGCCGATCTGGTCGTGATGTTCACCGATCTGGATGCCGCCTCGCAAGACATGCTGCGGGCGCTGGATGCGCGGCTGGTGCGGGTCGATCTGCTGCCGACCTCGGATCAGTTCAACCAGACCCATGCAAGGCGCGCCCTGCATGGGGCCGCCCCCTTTACCAAGGGTGAAAAACCGCCCTTTCACACGCCGCTGGACAATTTCGCCAAGCTGCGGCTGTGGCAACTGGACTACGCCCGCGTGGTCTTTATCGACGCCGATGCCATCGTGCTGCAAAACATCGACCGGCTTTTCGAATATCCCGAATTTTCCGCCGCGCCGAATGTCTATGAAAGCCTTGGCGATTTTCACCGGCTGAATTCGGGCGTCTTTACCGCGCGGCCCTCGCAGGAAACATTCGACGCGATGATGGCGCGGCTGGACCAGCCGGGTGTGTTCTGGCGCCGCACCGACCAGACCTTTCTGGAGACGTATTTTCCGAACTGGCACGGGCTGCCGGTGTTCGACAACATGCTGCAATATGTCTGGCTGAACCTGCCGCAACTGTGGAAATGGACCGATATCCGCGTGCTGCATTACCAATATGAAAAGCCGTGGCAGGATCACGCCAAGGCCGACAGTCTGCGCGTGCTGATCGAGCTGTGGCAGGCCCATGCGGGCGATGGCCCGGTGCCTGACCTGCGCGACCTGCCGCCGCCGCCCGGTGCCGCGTGAGGATCGCGCTGACCGGGGCATCGGGCCTTGTCGGGGGCTGGATCGCGCGCGGTGCGGCGCAGGCCGGCCATCAGGTCACCCCCCTGTCGCGACCCCGCTATGAGCTTGGCGACAGTCCCGATCTGGGCGGTTTCGACGCGCTGATCCATGCCGCGTTCCAGCATGTCCCCGGCCGTTACCGTGGCGGAGAGGGGGATGATCCGCAGGGTTTCGTCCGCGCGAATCTGGATGGTTCGGTCCGGCTGTTTCAGGCGGCGCGGGACGCGGGCGTCGGGCGGGTGATCTTTCTGTCCTCTCGCGCGGTGCATGACGGCCATGACCCCGGCCCTCTGGCGGACGACCTGCCGCCCGCGCCGACCAGCCTGTATGGCGAGGTCAAGGCCGCGGCCGAACAGGTTCTGGCCCAGATGACCACGCCGGAGTTCCGCACCGCCAGCCTGCGCCCGACCGGTGTTTACGGCTCTGGCCTGCCGCAGAAATGGGCGGGGCTGATCCGCGATTTCCTGAACGGCACCCCGCCGCCGCCCCGCATCGCGACCGAGGTTCACGGCGCCGATCTGGCCCATGCCACCCTGTCGGTTCTGGGCGATCCGGCAATGTCGGGCAGCTACAACATCGCCGATCTGGTGCTGGATCACCGCGACCTTTGCGCCGAAATCGCCGCACTGACCGATTGCAAGACGCTCCTGCCCGACCGCGCGGATGCCAGCGGGTTGCGCGTGCCGGTCTGCACACGGCTGCATGGGCTTGGCTGGCGCCCCGGCGGGCTGGACTTGCTGCGCCGCGACCTGCCCGCCATCGTGCGCGACGCTGAAAGGACCACCGCATGAGCCGCGTCGACTACCCCCAACTGGCTGCCAGCATCCGCGCCCTGACCCATGGCGAAACCGACCAGATCGCGCTGATGGCGACGCTGGCCTGTGAAATCCACCATGCCGACGACCGTTTCGACTGGACCGGGATTTTACCGCGTCACCGCCCCGGACCTGCTGAAGATCGGCCCCTATCAGGGTGGCCACGGCTGCCTGACCATCCCCTTTTCGCGCGGTGTTCGCGGCGCGGCGGCGCGGACCGGGCAGGTCCAGCTTGTCCCCGATGTCGATGCCTTTCCCGGTCATATCGCCTGCGCCAGCGGCACGCGGTCGGAACTGGTCATCCCGGTTTTCGCGGCCGGGCGGCTGATCGGCGTGCTTGACATCGACAGCAACCGGCCCGACGCTTTCACGCAGGACGACGCCGACCGCCTGACGGAGATCCTGCATGACAGTTTCAACCCGACATGAGCTTACCGGCCATTGCCTGTGCGGCGAGATCCGCTTTACCGGCACATGGGACGACACCAACGACCTGAAAGCCTGCCATTGCGGCCAGTGCCGCCGCTGGTCGGGCCATGTCTGGGCGGCGATCCTGCCCACATCGCTGACCATCACCGGCACGCCGAAATGGTTCCGCGCATCCGACATTGCCCGGCGCGGCTTTTGCGGCACCTGCGGGTCGTCGCTGTTCTGGCAGCGCGACGGGTCGGATATCATCGACGTCGCGGCGGGTGCCATCGACATGCCCACCGGGCTGAAGCTGCTGGGCCATATCTTTGTCGTGGACAAGGGCGATTACTACGATATCGCCGACGGCCTGCCGCAGCAGCAGACGGAATAGCCCGCACTGGCGCAATCCCGGCGATCGCGTTAGAGGGGGCCAATCGCAACGGGATATGACGATGATCTGGGATACGCTGGCCAATATTCCCCTGCCGCAGCTTCTGGCCTTCACGGGTGGGGCGCTGGTTCTGAATGTCGCGCCGGGACAGGATGTGGTCTTTGCCAGCGCCTGCGGCATCCGGTCGGGCCCGCGGGCGGGTGCACTGGCCGGGGTCGGTGTCGGCCTTGGCGTGCTGTTTCACCTGATGCTGGCCACCATCGGCCTTGGCGCGATCATCGCCGCCCACCCTGAGGCGCTGAGCGTGATCAAATATGCCGGCGCCGCCTATCTGCTGTTTCTGGCCTGGAAAAGCTGGCATGCCACGGGCGCCGCGCCCGAGGTGCGCGGTGTTTCCGGGCCCTGGCGGATCATCCGCAGCGGCATGGTGTCGAACCTTCTGAACCCCAAGCCGGTGCTGTTCCTGCTGGCCTTTCTGCCGCAATTCACCCGGCCCGAATACGGCCCGATCTGGCAGCAGATCCTGGGGCTGGGGCTGATGTTCGTGATCAGCGGCATGATCGTAACCGCATTATACGGCGTTGTTGCGGGTTATGCCGGGCAGGTGCTGGGCAAGCGCATGGGCTTTGTCAACAAGCTGGCGGCGGTGATGTTTGCGGCGCTGGCGGTCCGGCTGGTCGCCAGGTGAGCTTTACCTATGCGCCTCCGCCCGACGCGCCGCGCATCATCCATCACGACCATGAAATTCTGGTGGTGGACAAGCAGGCCGGGCTGCTGTCGGTCCCCGGCAAGGGCGAGGATCGCGCCGATTGCCTGATCGGGCGGCTGCGCGCGATCTTTCCTCAGGTGCTGCTGGTCCATCGGCTGGATCTGGACACCTCGGGCGTGATGATCTTTGCGCTGACGCCCCATGCGCAGCGCCATCTGGGGCTGCAATTCGAAAAGCGCCAGACGAAAAAGACCTATGTCGCGCGGCTGCATGGTCGGTTGCAGCCGGCGACCGGCACCGTCGATCTGCCGCTGATCGTCGATTGGCCGAACCGACCCGTGCAGATGGTCGATCACGAAAACGGACGGCCCGCACAGACCGATTGGCGCGTGGTCAAGGCCAGCGACACCGAAACCCGCGTCCGCCTGATGCCCCTGACCGGGCGCAGCCATCAGTTGCGCGTGCATATGCTGTCGCTTGGCCACCCGATCCTTGGCGATCCGCTATATGCGACGGGTGCGGCGCGGGATCATCCGCGGCTGATGCTGCATGCCGAAAGCCTGCGCATCCGCCACCCGGACGGCGGCGTGGCGCAGAGCTTTTCGTCGTCGGTTCCGTTCTAGATGTTGAAGACGCGGGTCGGCTGGACCTCTCCGCCCATGTAATTGCCGATGCACAGCGGGCGGCCCTGACGGCTGACCCAGACCTCGGTCCCGAAATCGGCATGGCCCGTCACCTGACCGGGGTTGCCGTTCAGGATGCGGATTTCCCCGATTTCCGTCGCCTGCATTTCCGGCAGATCGACCAGCGCCGATTGCAGGGGCAACAGCGCGGCTTCCAGTTCCGTCTGATTGGCGCGGTCGATGCGGTCGAATGCGATCCCGTTTGCCGCGTCGAACGGCCCCGACCAGATCCGGCGCAGGGTCTGGACATGGCCCAGACAGCCCATCGCGCGCCCCAGATCGCGGGCGATGGCGCGGACATAGCCGCCCTTGCCGCAGACCATGCGCAGATCCGCCTGACCGTCGCGAACCGCCAGCAATTCCAGCGATTCGACCCACAGGGGGCGGGCGGCCAGTTCGACCACCTCGCCCTCGCGCGCCAGATCATAGGCGCGGGCGCCATCGACCTTGACGGCGGAAACGGCGGGCGGGACCTGCATGATATCGCCGGTGAAGGCAGGCAGGGCGGCGCGGATCGCGGCCTCGTCCGGTCGTGCATCGCTGGTTTTCAACACCGCGCCGGATGCGTCGTCGGTCGCGGTTTCGGCCCCCCAGGTCGCGGTGAAATCATAGCATTTCAGCGCCTCGGTCAGATAGGGCACGGTCTTGGTCGCCTCGCCCAAAGCCACGGCCAGAACGCCGGTGGCATCGGGGTCCAGCGTGCCCGCATGGCCTGCCTTTTTCGCCTCGAACGCCCAACGGACCTTGCCGACGACATCGGTCGATCCGACCCCGGCGGGCTTGTCCACGATCAGCCAGCCCGAGATATCGCGTCCTTTTTTGCGTGCCATCAGTCCTGTCCCACCAATCCGATGATCGGCCCCATGCGCCGCCCGAAATCGGCCCGGCCCAGTTCGGGCGCGTAAAGCCGGCTGATCGAGCCGTCGAAATACAAGGCGTTCCTGACGCCCAGCTCATCGCGGAAAAACCGCCCGAATTCGTGAAAGGTCACGGCGCGGTTCGACATCACGAAAATCGCCGTCTGCCCGTCCGGCGATGTGCCGACGCCGTTCCTGATATAGCGGCTGTCGCTGTCGACCAGAAAACGCGGGTGCAATTCGCCGTCGATGACCAGCATCGGCCCCGATTGCGAGGCGATGCGGCAGGCCGGGCGCTGGCTGGCAAAGGCGCGGCTTTCGATCACCTGAAAGGGACGCGCCCCGCCCGCGCAAAAGACGCCATTCGGCAGCATCCCGAAATTGCCACGGCTGGCCGGGGTGACGATGGGCGTGACTTCGGCCCCGTCCTGGATCAGCAATCCGACCGGGCTGTAATCGGAATGAAACATCCCGGCATTCATGGCAAACGCCAGCCCTTCGCCCGGCGCCAGCGTGCCGCGAATGCTGGTGAAATCGCCCAGAACCTTGCCATCCGGCCCGTTCAGCCACAGCCGCAGGTTGCTTTCCTGCGCGGCGGGGACGGTGCAGACGGCATAGCCCTTGCCTTCGAAATCGCGGGTTTCGCAGGTGCCTTCGGCCATGACCGGCAGGGTCAGGGCGAACACCATCCCAAGGGCCAGCCCAAGGCGGCGCTTGACGTCAGAGATCATCTTTTCGGTCGTCTTCCTGATCATCGTCCAGCGCAATATCGCGGCGCACGCGTTCATCGGCGAACATGCGGCGGGTGTCGTCCATGCGGTCAAAGGTTTCGTCCAGAACGAACCGCAGTTGCGGCGCGTATTTCAGCGACATCGCCTTGGCGACATGGTGGCGCAATTCGGCCTGATTGCGGCGCAGCGCGGCCAGCGCGTCATTCGCGTCATGCCCGCCAAGCGGCATGACATAGGCCGTCGCGACTTTCAGGTCCGGCGAGGCCTTGACCTCGCCCACGGTGATCGAGTGGCGGTTGAGGTCGGGGTCATGCACCTCGGCGCGCATCAGGACGTCGGACAGGGTGCGGCGGATCAATTCGCCCACGCGAAGCTGCCGCTGCGAGGGTCCGGACCCGGTATGAAAACGGTTCTGTGCCATGGGCTACCATCTAGGGGGTCGCGGGCCGTGCCGCAACGGGATAGACAAGCCCTAAAGCAGGAGTGTCGCATGGAAAAGCCGGGAATCGTCATCACGGGTGCATCGGGCCGGATGGGCCAGATGCTGGTCAGGCTGGTCGGCGCATCGGATCAGATGCGGCTGGTGGGCGCGGTCGAACGCGCGGGCAGCGACTGGATCGGCCGCGATGTCGGGACCGCGATGGGTGGTGCGCCGCTTGGCGTCACCGTGACGGATGACGCGGTGGCAGCGATTGCCAAGGCGCAGGCGGTGATCGATTTCACGACGCCCGCCGCGACGGTGGCATTCGCCGAACTGACCGCGCAGGCCCGCGCGGTCCATGTCATCGGCACGACCGGGTTCAAGCCTGCGGATCTGGCCGGGCTGAAAGCCGCCGCCCGCCATGCCCTGATCATCCGCGCCGGGAACATGAGCCTTGGGGTCAACCTGCTGACCGCGCTGGCCCGGCGTGTCGCCGCCGCGCTGGATGAGGATTGGGATATCGAGATCGTCGAATCCCATCACCGCCACAAGGTCGATGCGCCCTCCGGCACCGCGCTGATGCTGGCCGAGGCCGCCGCCGAAGGGCGCGGCGCGCCGCTGGACGAATTGCGCACCCCCGCCCGCGAAGGCATCACCGGCGCCCGCGCGCGCGGCACCATCGGTTTTTCGGCGCTGCGCGGCGGCGATGTCGTCGGCGAACATGACCTGATGTTTCTGGCCGATGGCGAGCGCGTCATCCTGCGCCATGTCGCGACCGATCGCGCGATCTTTGCCCGTGGCGCGCTGAAGGCCGCGCTGTGGGGGCAGGACAAGGGGCCGGGCGAATATGACATGCTGGACGTGCTGGGGCTGTAATGTTCCGCGCCTGCGCATCGAACCATTTCGCCTCGCGTGTGTTTTCCCTGATATTCGCCAAGGGGATCGCGCATGGAACAGCTTGACGCCATCTGGTCAGAGATTGTCCGGTCACTGACCGCGACCCCGCCGCTGGTCGCGACGGCCCGGTTGCTGATCGCCGCCTGCCTTGGTGGGCTGATCGGGTTCGAGCGCGAAATCAACGCCCGTTCCGCCGGGTTGCGCACCCATATCCTGATCGCGATGGGGGCCTGCCTGTTTGCCCTTGTCAGCTTTGAAATCATCGAGATTTCGCAATCCGATCCCCAGATCCAGCGCGTAGACCCCCTGCGCCTGATCGAGGCGGTAACCTCGGGCGTGGCCTTTCTGGCCGCAGGGTCGATCATCGTGTCGGGGGGCAAGGTGCGGGGGCTGACGACCGGGGCGGGCATGTGGATCGCGGGGGCCATCGGGCTGGCTTGCGGAATCGGGCAGATCGGCCTGGCGATCATCGCGACCGGGATGCTGGTCCCGATCCTGTGGCTGCTGCGCGGCATGAAACCCGCAGCCGCCGACCGGAACGAACAGGATTCGGATCACGATTGAGGGCCGGCGCTTCACAGACTCGTGTCCTGGGTTGTCGTGCTATTCCTGATATGTCCGCGCGAGGCTAGGACCATGGAAAACCTGAGAGGTCATCACATGCAGCTTGGCGATACGCCCGAACGCTACGGAACGATTTCACGTCTCTTGCACTGGTCCATGGCCGCCCTGATCCTGTGGCAGCTGACCGGCATGGTGCTGAAGGTCACGCTTGGCCGCGATCACCAGATCACCAGCACCTTCTTCATGCCCTATCACAGCGCCATCGGGACGGTGCTGTTCTGTCTGATCGTGTTGCGCGTGGTCTGGCTGATCCTGAACCGCGCCAACCGCCCCGGCCATCCTGCGGGCATGATGGGTCTTGCGGCGCGGCTTGGCCATTTCGGGCTTTATGCGCTGATGTTCATCGTGCCCTTTGCCGCGCTGCTGCGGGCCTGGGGTGGCGAAAGGGCCTTTGCGCTCTTTGGCTTTGAAATCTTTCCTGCCCGCACCCCCGAGGATGTGGTGGCCCCCGCCGTCGCCATCGGCAATGCCCTGCACGGAGAGCTGGCCTGGGTCATGGGGGCGCTGATTCTGGGCCATGTCGCCATGTCGCTGTTCCACCAGTTCGTCCTGCGTGACCGGCTGTTCAAACGCATCGCGCATTAAACCATCCCGCCCGGACGTAAAAAAGGCAGCCCAAGGGCTGCCTTTTTCGTCAAATCTGCCTGCGTGGCTGGCTTATTCGGCTGCGAAGACGGTGGCGAATTTACCGCACCAGTCATCGTTGCTGACCACCGGCCAGTAGCCGCGGCTGTCCGCGTCTTTCTGGGTGACCGGGGGATTTGCGCGGCAAAGACCTGCGTTGGCGAGTTCGGCGTTCGAATTGGCTGCGTGGTCTTCGTAGAAGGCGCAAGAGTTGCAAGCGGCGTGGGCCATGACATGTTCCTTTTCTCAATTGATCGCTGGCTGGCATGTGATGCTGGCTGGCTGTCTTGAGGTGAAACTAGGCACGCCCGCCGCAAAGGTCAAGAAAAAATCGTTATGAATCAAATAGTTCACAGGTTTAGTCGGGTGTTGGTGCCCTAGTGTTTTTCTACGGAAAGCAAAAATTGCTGCAAAATGCGAGGCTTGGCCAATCGCCGCTTTCCTGCCCCTGAAACCCAAGAAAAACGCTTGTTTCGTCAAACCGGCCCGGACCGGAGAAACAAGAAAATCAGTCAGATTTCGCGCCACGGCCCGCGCCATCGAAAACCGGCGAATCACCTGCCCCTGATTCGCCGACATGCCAAAAAGAAGACCCCCGAAGGAGCCTGCGGGGCAGCAAGGGACGTCGCGCCCCAGTGCTGGATGTTCAGTTGAAGGCGAAGGTCCTGGGCGTCGCGCGATACCAGTCGATGATCGCCTGACGTTCCTGCGGCTCCATGAAGGACACGTTGGCCGGGGGCATCGCATCCGTGACCCCGGCCTGAATGTAGATCTCGCGCGCGGCGCGGGTGATGTCGTCGGGGGTTTCCAGCAGGACGCCCTTGGGCGCGTAATGGATGCCTTCATAGGACGGCTCGCGGGCGTGGCACATCGAACAGCGGCCCATCACGGCGCTATAGGCGTCGTCCCAGCCCGGTGTTTCGATCATCGCGGTCTGGGTCGGGGTGAGGGGCCGGGCTTCGGCCTCCTCCAGCGTCTGGCGGCCCATCGGGGCGGTCGACAGCCACATGATGATGACGAACAGCATCGCGGTCACGGCCCAGCACCACCACGGCTCTTTCTTGCGGGCGTGCATGGTGTTGAAGAAATGCCGGATGGTGACGCCCATCAGGAACACCAGCGATGCGATGATCCAGTTGTATTCCGTGGCAAAGGCCAACGGATAGTGGTTCGACAGCATCAGGAAGATGACGGGCAGCGTCAGGTAGTTGTTATGCGTCGAACGCAGCTTGGCGATCTTGCCATATTTCGGATCGGCGGGGCGGCCCGCCTTCAGGTCGGCGACGACGATGCGCTGGTTCGGCATGATGATCAGGAACACATTGGCGGTCATGATCGTCGCCGTAAAGGCGCCCAGATGCAGCAGGACGGCGCGGCCGGTAAAGACCTGATTATAGGCCCAGCCCATGACGACCAGCAGCACGAACAGCAGCAGCATCAGCACCGTCGGGCGTTCGCCAAGCGGCGATTTGCACAGCCGGTCATAGACCAGCCAGCCGATCGACAGCGAGGCGGCGGAAATCAGGATGGCCTGCCAGGGCGCCAGCTCCATCTTGGCGGGGTCGATCAGGAACAGTTCCGATCCGGCCCAATAGGTCACCATCAGCAGCGCCGCCCCCGAAAGCCAGGTCATATAGCTTTCCCATTTGAACCAGGTCAGATGCTCGGGCATCCGGGCGGGTGCGACCAGATATTTCTGGATGTGGTAGAAACCGCCCCCGTGGACCTGCCATTCTTCGCCATGCGCGCCTTCGGGCAGACCGGGGGCCTTTTGCAGGCCAAGGTCCAGCGCGATGAAGTAGAAAGACGACCCGATCCAGGCGATGGCGGTCACGACATGGGTCCAGCGGATGGCAAAGGCCAGCCAGTCCCAGATTATGGCAAAGTCACTCATGGCTTAATCTCCGGCTATGGCTGCGAAGCTAGATCAGGTTCGGGGCGGCGACTATGTATTCAGGAAACCGTGCTGTCTTAAGAAATCGTTGAAAATCCTTCTTTGCGAAAAAAGGGGGCAAGGTCGCCCCTGCCCCCTTTTTCGTTGTCACAAGACCGGATCCCGGTCCTATTCGCCGCCAAAGAAGGCAAAGCGGATCACGAACAGGCCCGCGATCACCCAGGTCGCGGGATGCACGTCGCGCACCCGGCCCGTCGCCAGCTTGATCACCGCATAGCTGATGAAGCCGAAGGCCAGACCATTCGCGATGGAATAGGTGAAGGGCATCATCACGGCCGTCAGCATGGCCGGGGTCGATTCGGTGATGTCCTGCCAGTCGATGTCCGAAAACTCGCGCATCATCAGGCCCGCGACGAACAGCAGCGCGGGCGCCGTGGCATGGGCCGGAACCGAACCGGCCAGCGGCGAAAAGAAGGTGGCCAGCAGGAACAGGCAGGCGACGACGACCGCCGTCAGGCCCGTCCGGCCGCCCGCCGCCACGCCCGAGGCGCTTTCGACATAGGCCGTGGTCGAACTGGTGCCGATCATCGAACCCGCGACGATGGCGGTCGAATCGGCCAGCAGCGCCTTGCCCAGACCGGGGTTCTTGTGAACCGGACCGTCCTTGAGCAGACCGGCGCGCTTGGCGACGCCGACCAGCGTGCCGGTGGCGTCAAAGACCTCGACCAGCACCAGCACCAGAATGACGTGGAAGATGCCCGCCGTCAGCGCGCCCATGATATCCAGTTGCAGGAATGTCGGCGCGATGGACGGCGGCGTCGACATGATGCCGCCGAACTGGCTGATGCCAAGGGCGATGGAAATCGCGGTGATGACCAGAATCCCGATCAGGATCGCGCCGCGCACCTTCAGCGCATCCAGCGCCGCGATCATGAACAGGCCCAGCAGCGTCAGCAGCGCAGGCGCCGCCGTCATATCGCCCAGACCCACCAGCGTTGCCGGATTGTCGACGACCAGCCCCGCGTTTTTCAGCGCGATCAGCCCTAGGAACATCCCGATACCGGCGGCAATCGCGCTGCGCATCGAATGCGGAATGCCCGCGACCAGCCATGTCCGGATCCCCGACACGGTCAGCAGCAGAAAGATGACACCGGAAATAAAGACCGCGCCCAACGCCTGTTGCCAGGTGAATCCCATGGCGCCGACGACGGTAAAGGCAAAAAAGGCGTTCAGCCCCATGCCCGGCGCCATGCCGATCGGCCAGTTGGCCAAGAGGCCCATGACCAGCGACCCCAGTGCCGCCGCCAGACAGGTCGCGACAAAGACCGCATTCCTGTCCATTCCCGTCGTCGACAGGATGTCGGGGTTCACGAAAATGATATAGGCCATCGTCAGGAAGGTGGTGATCCCGGCGATCACCTCGGTCCTGACGGTCGTGCCGTTCTGTTGGAGTTTGAAGAAGTTTTCCATCCCTGCTCCTGCTTGCGCATTTTGATAATGCTGCGATGTTGCCATGAATCTTGCCACGACGGGTTAATCCATACAACGATCCTTCGGGACAGGGTTTTGCGTTTCTGTATAAACAGTTTCATAAATATCATCGATGACCTTGCTATCGACAATAGATGCCGCAGATGAGGCAATGACCGCAGCGATTGCCCGCGCGCTGGCGGCATTCCTGCGGCCGGGCGACACGCTGGCCCTGCGCGGTCAGGTCGGCGCGGGCAAGACCCATTTCGCGCGGGCCCTGATTCGCGCCCGTCAGGGCGATCTGGCCGAGGATGTGCCCAGCCCCACCTTTACGCTGGTCCAGACCTATCCCGACCCGATGGGAACGGAAATCTGGCATGCCGATCTGTATCGGCTTGGCGATCATGGCGAAATCGTCGAGCTGGGTCTGGAGGATGCGATGGCCGATGCCATCGTCCTGATCGAATGGCCCGAACGCGGCGGCGATCTGCCCCAGGCCCTGACCATCGCGTTGGAGCCGGTGCCGGACGATCCCGACCTGCGCCGCATCACCCTGACCGGCGATCCCGCGCGATGGGGGATCGTCGATCGTGTCGTGACGATTGCGCGGCTCGTGCATCGCGCGGGCTGGGCGGGCGCGCGGATGCTGCCGCTGGCGGGCGATGCCTCGGCCCGGCGCTATTACCGGCTGTTCGATGGCGATGTTCGGGCGGTGCTGATGGATGCCGCGCCGGGGTCCTGCGGGCCCTATGTCGGGATGACGCAATGGCTGCGCGCGCGGGGCTTTGCCGCGCCTGAAATTCTTGCCGCCGACGAACATCACGGCCTGTTGCTGCTGCAGGATATGGGCGACGATCTGGTGGCGCGGGTCTTGCAGGACCAGCCGGATCTGGCCCCGCGCATCTATGGCCGGATGACCGATCTGCTGGTCGATCTGCATGGGCATCCGCCGCCCGATCATGTGCTGCGGCTGGACGGGCCGGAACTGGCCCATCAGGTCGGGCTGTTCGCCGAATACTACCCCACCGCCGCAGGCACGCCCGGTCTGGGCGCGCAGGTGGCGCAGGTCGTGCAGGATCTGCACGCCCTTTATTGCGCCGATCTGCCCCCGGTTCTGGGCCTGCGCGATTTCCATGCCGAAAACCTGATCTGGCGCGGCGATGCGCCGCTTGGCCTGCTGGATTTTCAGGACGCGGTGGCGGTCCATCCCGCCTATGATCTGGTGTCGGGCCTGCAGGACGCCCGCCGCGACATCGCCCCCGATATCGAAACCGCCGAAATCGCCCGTTATATCGCGGCAACCGGGGTCGATGAGGCGGCTTTCCGTGCCGCCTATGCCCTGCTGGGGCGCAGCGCAGCCTGCGGATCATGGGGATTTTCACCCGGCTGTGCAGTCGTGATCACAAACGGCGCTATCTGGCCTTCATGCCGCGCGTCTGGTCGATGATCCAGCGCAATATCGCCCATCCGGCGCTTGCACCTCTGGCCGCTGCGCTGCAATCCGTCCCCGCCCCCACGCCCGAGGTTATCGAAAAGGATCGCCAGCCAATGTCCGACGCCCCGCGACAGGTGATGGTCTTTGCTGCCGGTCGCGGCACCCGCATGGCGCCCCTGACCGACACCCTGCCGAAACCCCTGATCCCGGTCGCGGGACAGACGCTTCTGGATCGCGCGCTGGATCTGGCGCGGCAGGGCGGGGCTGACCGGTTCGTCGTGAACACCCATTATCTGGGCGGGCAGATCATCGACCATCTGGCGGGCAACGACGTGGCGATTTCCGATGAATCCGACATGCTTCTGGAAACCGGCGGCGGCTTGCGCAAGGCGCTGCCCCTGCTGGATACGGGCCCTGTGATCACAATCAATCCGGACGTGGTCTGGACCGGCCCGAACCCGGTCGCGGCGCTGCGCGCGGCACGGGATCCGGTGCGAATGGATGCGCTGCTGATGCTGGTCCCGCTGGACGCCGCGCAGGGGCGGCAGGGGGGGGGCGACTTCAGCCTTGACGGCGCGGGGCGCATTGGCCGCAAGGGCGATCTGGTCTATGGCGGCACCCAGATCATCCGCCCCGATCTGCTGCAAGAGATTGAAGAATCGGTCTTTTCCCTGAACCGGCTGTGGGATCTGCAGATTGCGCAGGGCCGCGCCTTTGGCATCACCCATCCCGGCGGCTGGTGCGATGTCGGCCGTCCCGATTGCATCCCGCTGGCACAGGCGCTGCTGCATGGCTGAGTGGCAACCGGGTCTGTTCGCCCTGCCCTGCGGGGCGGATTTCGCCGCAGGCATTGCCGAGGGGCTGATCGCCCGCATGGCCGGGCACCCGCCCGAGGCGATGGCCCGCGTCACCGTCTATGCCAATGCCAGCCGCACCCTGACCGCGCTGCGCGACGCGCTGATTGCGCGCGGTCCGATGCTGCTGCCGCGCCTGCGGCTGGTCGACCATCTGGGCGGCGGCGCGCTGGTCGCGCCGCTGGCGCGCAGGCTGGAGCTGGGCCGTCTGGTCGCTGCCGCGCTGGCCCGCCAGCCCGATCTGGCGCAGGGCCAATCCGTGCCGCGCCTTGCCGCCTCGCTTGCCGATCTGATGGGCGAGATGCAGGAAGAAGGGCTGACCCCGCAATCGCTGGACCGGATCGACGTGTCGGAACATGCCCAGCACTGGGGCCGCGCGCTGGCCTTTCTCAAGATCGCGGCGGATTACTACCTGACCGATCCGCCGGTCGATCCCGCCGCGCGGCTGCGCCATGCGGTGGACCGGATTTCGGCGGATTGGGCGCAGGGGGTGAACCTGCCCGATGGGCCGGTGGTCGTTGCCGGTTCGACCGGGTCGCGCGGGGCGACGCGGGATTTCATGCGCGCGGTGGCGCGGCTGCCGATGGGCGCGGTGATCCTGCCCGGCTTTGATTTCCACCAGCCCGCGCCGGTCTGGCACAGCATCGACACAAGGGCCGAGGATCACCCGCAATCCCGCTATGCCCCCCTGATCGCGGAATTCGGTCAGCCGGCCCGGTGGGTCGGGGATGAGCCCGCATCCCTTCGCAACCGATTGATATCGCTTGCCTTGCGTCCCGCCCCGGTCACCGATCAATGGATCGCGGACGGCCCCGGTCTGGGCGATCTGATCCCCGCGACCCAAGGCCTGACCCTGATCGAGGCCGACCAGCCCGGACAAGAGGCCGAGGCCGTGGCCCTGCTGATCCGCGACGCCGCCGAAAAGAGGCAGGAGGTGACGCTGATCGCTGCCGACCGGATGCTGCCGCGCCGGGTTTCGGCCGCGCTGGATCGCTGGCGCATCATCCCCGATGATTCTGCCGGCCAGCCGCTGCCGCTGACGCCTCAGGGCCTGTTTCTGAGCCATGTCGCGGGGCTGGTCGGGCAGGCGCTGACCATCGACGCGCTGGTGACGCTGCTGAAACATCCGGTCACCAATACCGGCAGCGGTGCGGAACAGCGCCGTCAGCACCAGATCCACACCCGCGATCTGGAACTGGACCTGCGTCGTCGTGGCCCGGCCTTTCCCGATGGCGCGGCGCTGCGGGACTGGGGCATGAAACGCGGCAGATCGCGCAAGATCTGGGCCGGCTGGCTGGCCGATGTGCTGGACCGCGCCGCCCCTCTGGCGCTGGATCGCGGGCCGCGTCCTCTGGCCGACCGCCTGTCGGAACTGATTGATCTGGCTCAGCTTTGGGCCGCCGGTCCGGGCGGCGATGTGCAGGTGTCGGAACTGTGGCGCGGCGAGGCGGGGCCGAATGTCGCGGCCAGCATCGCCCATATCCGCGACCACGCCCATCTTGGCCATGCCATGCGCCCCGCCGAATTCTGCGACCTGCTGCAAGAGGAAATGCAGCGTCAGGCCGTGCGCGAGGATGTCATCGCCCATCACCTGATCCATATTCGCGGCCCGCGAGAGGCGCGGACGGAAAACGCCCCTCTGGTCATTCTGGCCGGGTTGAACGAAGGCGGCTGGCCGCAGGGGCTGGCGCCCGATCCGTGGCTGTCGCGTCCGATGCGGGCGGCGGCGGGGCTGACCCTGCCCGAGCGCCGGATCGGCCTGTCGGCCCATGACTTTCAGCAGGCGGTCGGGCGGCCCCATGTCGTGCTGACCCGGGCCAGACGCGATGCCGAGGCGGAAACCATCCCCTCGCGCTGGCTGAACCGGCTGACGAACCTGCTGGGCGGGCTGCCCGACCAGAACGGCAAGGCCGCGCTGGCACAGATGCGGGCGCGTGGGCGGCACTGGCTGGATCTGGTGGCGCTGCAGGCAACGCCATCTGCGGTGATACCGCCCGCGCCCCGCCCCTCGCCCATTCCGCCCGCGCCTGCGCTGTCGGAAATGTCGGTGACGGATGTGGCGCGGCTGATCCGCGATCCCTATGCGGTTTATGCGCGTCGCGTGCTGGGCCTGTCGCCCTTGCCGCCGATGCGGGTCGAACCGGACCCGGCGGCGCGCGGCACGGTCCTGCACCGGATCGTGCAGGTCTTTCTGGGGGCGAAGCCCTCGGCCAGTGACAGACCGGAACGGCTGCGCCAGATGCTGATGGGGGCGACCGATCAGGTGCTGGAACAGGACGTGCCATGGCCCTCGGCCCGGCTGTTCTGGCGGGCGCGGATCGCCGGTATCGCGGATCAACTGATGGCGGACGAAGCCGCGCGGCTGGCCGCCGGCAGCCAGCCGGTTGTCGTGGAAAATCAGGGGCGTGTCGGTGTCGCGGGGATGGATTTCACCCTGACCGCGCGTCCCGACCGCATCGACCTGCTGCCAGACGGGCGGGCGCAGATCTATGATTACAAATCCGGCAAGCCGCCCACCGACAAGCAGATCGCCCTGTTCGACAAGCAACTGCCGCTGGAGGCCGCGATGGTCGCGCGCGGCGGTTTTGACGCCATCGGCCCGGTCGAGGCTGCGGGCATCGCCTTTATCCAGCTGGGCGGCGAAGGCCGGACCGAGGATCGCGCCTTTGACCCCGCATTCGCCGCCGAAACATGGGATGGTTTCGTCGCCCTGATCGGGAAATACCTGCGCGGGGAACGCGGCTTTACCGCGCGTCTGACGATGGAACAGACCGGTCATGGCAGCGATTACGATCACCTCTCGCGGCTTGGCGAATGGTCGATGACCGAACCCGCCGTGGCGCAACCGCTGAAAGGGCGCGATGATGGATGATGCGACCCGCGCACAGGTGACGGCGGCGGACCCTGCGCGTTCGACATGGCTGACGGCCAATGCGGGTTCCGGCAAGACCCGCGTGCTGACCGACCGCGTCGCGCGTTTGCTGCTGAAAGGCACCGCGCCCGAACGCATCCTGTGCCTGACCTATACCAAGGCCGCCGCGACCGAAATGCAGAACCGCCTGCTGAAGCGGCTTGGCGAATGGGCGATGCTGCCGGAACCCGAATTGCGCGCCCAACTGGCCCAGCTTGGCGAAGGCGGCGACCCCGACCTGCCCGCCGCGCGGCGCCTGTTCGCCCGCGCCATCGAGACGCCGGGGGGTCTCAAGGTCCAGACGATCCACAGCTTTTGCGCGGGCGTCTTACGCCGCTTTCCGCTGGAGGCGGGCGTGCCGCATGGTTTCGTCGAACTGGACGACCGCAGCGCGGCGCTGATCCGGTCCGACATCATCGAGGACATGGCCCGGAACGACGCCCCTGAACTGGCCGATCTGCTGGCGCTGCAATCGGGCGACAGCATCGACGGCTTTCTGGCCAGCCTGCGCGGCTTCCACGCCCCCGCCGATCCGGCCGAGATCTGGCGCAGATCCGGTCTGCGCCCCGGTCAGGGTTGGGACGACCTGCTGCGCGACCTGTTTCCGGGCGGCAAGGCGGATGTGATCACAGAACATCATTCCCCATCTGGCGCGCAGCGGCGCGAATGACGGCAAGGCTGCGGCCAAGCTGTCGGGCGGGGATTGGGACAGCCCCGGCGCGGACGAAATCGCCATTATGGAAGGCGTGCTGTTGACCGGGCCCTCGGCCAAGATCCCCTATGCGCCCAAGACCGGCAGCTTTCCGACCAAGGGGCTGCAGACCGGCGCCTGCGCGCCCTATATCGACGACCTGAACGAGCTGATGGAGCGCGTGGCCGAGGCCCGCGCCACCCGCCTGGCGCTGATCCATGCCGAACGCACGCTGGCCCTGCGCCGCTTTGGCCATGCCTTTACCCTGCGCTACGAGGCCGCCAAACGCGATGGCGGTTGGCTGGATTTCGACGATCTGATCGGCAGGACGGCGGCGCTGTTGTCCGAGGGGACGATGGCGCAATGGGTGCTGTTCCGACTGGATGGCGGGATCGACCATATTCTGGTCGATGAGGCGCAGGACACCAGCCCCGCGCAATGGCAGGTGATCCAGCGCCTGACCGACGAATTCACCGCAGGCGACGGCGCGCGCGACGGCGAACGCACGCTGTTCGTCGTCGGCGACCCGAAACAGTCGATCTATTCCTTTCAGGGTGCCGATATCGCCGTGTTCGAGGAACGCCGCCGTGGGTTCTCGCAGGCGTTTGCCGCCGTCGAACGTCCGATGCAGGTGCTGGAACTGCTGCATTCCTTCCGATCATCCTCTGCGATCCTGCGCGCCGTGGACGCGGTTTTCGCGGGCGATGCCGCGCAGGGGCTGGGCGAAGATCCGCCCCGGCATATCGCCTTTCGCACCACCCTGCCCGGCCGCGTCGATCTGTGGCCAGCGATCCCGAAACCGGACAGGCCCGAACCCGGCGACTGGACCAATCCGGTCGATCAGGCGGCGGAAAATTCGGAAACCAGCGTGCTGGCGCGGGCGATTGCCGACGGGGTCCGCGACATGCTGGGCCAACCCATCCTGGACGCGAAATCGGGCAAGATCCGCAGGGTGCGCGCGGGCGATGTGCTGGTGCTGGTCCAGCGCCGCGCCGATCTGTTCGCCGAAATCATCGGCGCGCTGAAGGCGGCGGGCCTGCCCGTCGCGGGTGCCGACCGGCTGAAGCTGATCGCGGAACTGGCGGTGCGCGATATCCGCTCGACGCTGGCCACCGTCGCCACGCCCGAGGACGATCTGGCGCTGGCCGAGGCGCTGCGTTCGCCCATCTTCGGCTTTTCGGAACAGGAACTTTACTGGCTGGCCGCCGGGCGCGAACGCGGGACCTTTCTGATCCAGCGGCTGCGCGACAGCGGGGATCCGAAATGCGTCGCGGCCATGGCGCTGTTGCAGGATCTGATGGCGCAGACCGGCTATCTGCGCCCCTATGACCTGATCGCCCGCCTGCTGACCCGCCACGATGGCCGCGCGCGCCTGATCGCCCGCCTTGGCCCCGAGGCAGAGGACGGCATCGACGAATTGCTGTCGCAATCGCTGATCTATGAAGGGGCAGAGGTGCCCTCGCTGACCGGGTTCCTTGTCTGGCTGGAAGGCGACGATGTCGAGGTCAAGCGGCAGGTCGGCAATGCCTCCGAAGGTGAAGGGCTGATCCGGGTGATGACGGTTCACGGGTCCAAGGGGCTGGAAAGCCCGATCGTCATCCTGCCCGACACCGCCAAGCGCCGCCCCCCGCAGGAAGGCCGCATCCTGACCCCGCCCGGCGCCGCCCCGATCTGGCGCGGGCGCAAGGGCGAACGGCCGGACCATGTGTCCGAACTGGCCGATGAACAGACCGAACGCCAGATGCTGGAACGCAAGCGCCTGCTGTATGTCGGCCTGACCCGCGCGGAAAGCTGGCTGATCGTCGCGGCGGCGGGCGACACCGGCGCGGGCGCGGAAAGCTGGCACGGGCAGGTCGCCGAAGGTCTGGCCCGCATCACCGACAGCACGCTGGAACGTATCCCTGCGGCATGGGGGGGCGATATCCTGCGGCTGTCGCATGGCGACTGGCCCGACAGCGCGCCGGACGCGGAACGGGTCGCGAAAACGGCGATCTCTGCCCCCGACTGGCTGCACCGCCATGCGCCGAAACCCGCGCCGCCGCCGCAACCCATTCCGGCGACGGCGCTCGGCGGGGCCAAGGTGATCGGGGCGCCGGTGGTCGATGCCGATCCGCAGGCGGCGATGCTGTATGGCACGCGGCTGCATCTGCTCCTGGAACACCTGCCCGGCCGCGACTCGGCCGAATGGCCGCGCATCGCCCGCGATCTGCTGGCCGATGGCGAAGGCGGCCTGCCCGATCCCGCCATTCTGCAGGGCCTGCTGGCCGAGGTGACAGAGGTCATTCAGGCCCCCGATCTGGCGCAGGTCTTTGTCCTGCCCGGTGATGCGCAGGTTCTGGCAGAAGTCGCCCTGACTGCGACCCTGCCCGGTATTGGTGTGATCACGGGCGCCATCGACCGGCTGATCGTGACGCCCGAACGGCTGCTGGCGGTCGATTACAAGTCGAACACCGAAATTCCCGCCACGCCGCAGGACACGCCGCTTGGCATCCGGCGCCAGATGACCGCCTATCGCGATGCCTTGCGCCGGATTTATCCGGGACGCGAGGTTCAGGCCGCCGTTCTGTGGACGCGGGCGCGCAGCCTGATGATCCTGCCCGACGCGCTTCTTGATCATGCACTTGACCGGCAGGGCGGGGGTGCATAGCTGTTGTTCAAGTCAGATCCCAATCCCTCCGGTCCATGCCGGAACCAATCAGGAGAATTCCATGGGGACGAAAGCCGTAACCGACGCCAGTTTTGACGCCGAAGTCCGCCAGTCCGCGACCCCGGTCGTGGTCGATTTCTGGGCCGAATGGTGCGGTCCCTGCCGCCAGATCGGCCCCTCGCTGGAGGAACTGGCCAGCGAATATGGCGACAAGGTCAAGATCGTAAAGGTGAATGTCGACGAAAACCCCGAAAGCCCGGCGGCTTTGGGCGTGCGCGGCATCCCGGCGCTGTTCCTGTTCAAGGATGGCGAGGTTGTCTCGAACAAGATCGGCGCCGCGCCGAAAGCCGCGCTGAAAGCCTGGATCGACAGCGAGATCTGATCCGGTCCCGACTATCCCGGGGGCGGTTGGTCGATGGGCCAGCCGCCCCTTTTCATGGCGGCGCGGATCTGGCCGCGCGCATCCCCTGCCGTGGCATTCACCGCCATGATCCGCAGAAACCAGTAGATATAGCGGATATGATCGGGCCGGCTGTCGGCGGCAATGCGCAGCGCCTGTTCAGCCCCCAGATCGGCGACGTTCAGCGCGATATGGTGAAAATCCGACTGGCCGAACAGCACGGCGGGCTTGCCCAGGATCAGCCCGTCAAAGGCAACCGCGCTGTTTTGGGTCACGACAAAATCGCAGGCGCGCAGCAGGGTCTGCGTCTGGCCGCCGATCACCAGATTGGGAAAACGCGCGGCCAGACGGTCCAGCGCGGCCATGTCCTTGTCGTCATAGGTCTCGGACGGGTGCAGGGTGGCGACGGCGGGGCGGCCGGTGCGGGCGACCTCTTTGACCATGTCGAGGGGGCGCATGGTCTGGAATGACCGCTGCTTGCGCAGATGGCCCTGCAGCGCGACCAGCGCGAAACCCTCGCGCGTCGGGTCCGGGCCGGGCAGGACGCGGTTGCGCAGCTTGTCCACGAAAGCCGCCGCAGGTTGCGGATCAATGCTGTCGGGGTCAAAGATGCTTGCCGCGACGTGAAAGCGCCAGCGTTGCTGGACCGGCTCGATCTGCCAGAAGGGGTAGTGATAGGCGCGGCGGAATGTCAGCGCGCGGTCATGGGTCGGGGCCTCGGCATGAAACAGCGCATAGCCGGGCAGATCGGGCGCGCGGCGGCGGGCCTCGCTGCCGGTTTCCCGCCATTCGACCTGCCAGCCCGCCGTTTCCACCGCATCGCGCAGGACGTTCAGGAAATTGAACGTCCCGGCCCGCGCCGTGGCCAGCATGGGCGGTTCCAGATAGATGCGCAGCGTGGTGGTTTTCGACATGGCCGCAGGCTAACCGCGCGGCGGTGCTTGCGAAAGCCCCGGCCGGGCCATATCTCAGGCCCGAGACAAGCGGAGATGACGATGGCAGAAGACAGGTTCCCCGGCTGGCATGGCACCACCATTCTTGCGGTGCGCAAGGGCGGGCGCGTGGTCGTGGCGGGTGACGGACAGGTCAGCGTCGGCCAGACCGTGATGAAGGGCACCGCCCGCAAGGTCCGGCGGCTGTCGCCGGGCGGCAAGGATGTCGTCGTGGGCTTTGCCGGATCGACGGCGGACGCCTTTACCCTGCTGGAACGGCTGGAAAAAAGCTGGAGGCCATGCCCGGCCAACTGGGCCGCGCCTGCGTCGATCTGGCCAAGGACTGGCGCATGGACAAATATCTGCGCAATCTGGAAGCCATGCTGATCGTCACCGACGGGCGCGAGCTTTATGTCGTCACCGGCGCGGGCGACGTGCTGGAACCCGAACATGACATTGCCGCCATCGGCTCGGGCGGGAATTACGCGCTGGCCGCCGCGCGCGGGCTGATGGAAACCGACCATGACGCCGAAACCGTCGCGCGCAAGGCGATGCAGATCGCGGCCGATATCTGCGTCTATACCAATGGCAACCTGACCGTGGAAACCGTCCTTGGCTGACGCCAGCATGTCCCCCGACGATTTGCGCGCCGCCGTGGCCAGCGGCATCCTGAGCGAACAGCAGGCCGCATCGCTTGGCGCGCTGGTCACCAGTGCGATCTCGCTGGTTGCTCTGCTGGGCTGGTATCGCATCTATCGCCTGCCCTTTACCATGTTCCTGATCGGTGTGGCTGGTCTGGCGGTGGTGCTGTCGATCAGCGGAACGCTGGATCCTTCGGTTCTGGACGGCAGACAGGGCTGGCGCGACCTGTTCGATCTGCGCGGTGGCTCGGGGCTGGCGATCGGCACGCTGGTCTTTGGCGTGCTGGCCGCGGCGGCGGGCCTGTGGTTCGACATGCGCGACCCGCATCGGCTTGGCCGCGCCTCTGCCTCGGCCTTCTGGCTGCATCTGCTGGCCGCACCCGCCATCGTCAACACGCTTGGCCTGACCGCGATGAGCCTGCATGGCGGCGCGCAACTGCTGGCCGTTGCTCTGACGCTGGCCGTGATGACCGTTTTCGCGCTGATCATCGACCGGCGCAGCTTTCTGACCGCGGGCCTTGGCTATCTGGCCTGGCTGATCTGGTCGCTTTCTTACCAAAGCGGGCAGGGGCTGGAATGGCCCGTTGTCCTGATCCTGATCGGCGGCGCCGTCACCGCGCTTGGCGCGTGGTGGATCCCGCTGCGTTCCGTCCTGATGCGTGCCTTGCCCGGCTTTCCCGGCAAGGACCGCCTGCCCCCCTATGCGAAAGGCACCCCATGACCGACCTGACCCCGCGCGAGATCGTTTCCGAACTGGATCGTTTCATCATCGGCCAGAAGGACGCGAAACGCGCCGTTGCCGTGGCGCTGCGCAACCGCTGGCGCCGCAAGCAGTTGGGCGATGATCTGAGGGATGAGGTCTATCCGAAAAACATCCTGATGATCGGCCCGACCGGCGTCGGCAAGACCGAAATCAGCCGCCGTCTGGCGAAACTGGCCCGCGCGCCTTTCCTCAAGGTCGAGGCGACGAAATTCACCGAGGTCGGCTATGTCGGGCGCGATGTCGAACAGATCATCCGCGACCTGACCGATGCCGCGATCATCGAAACCCGCGAACGCATGCGCGACGAGGTCAAGGCCCGTGCCGTCAAGGCCGCCGAGGATCGCGTGGTCGAGGCTCTGGCCGGTGAAAACGCCCGCGAACAGACCCGCCAGATGTTCCGCGACAAGCTGAAGCGCGGCGAGTTGGACGATACCGTCATCGAACTGGAGGTCACGGACAATTCCAGCCCCTTTGGCGCGATGGAAATCCCCGGTCAGCCCGGCGCGATCGGCGGCATGATGGATCTGTCGGGGCTGATGAAGGCCTTCGGCGGGCGCCGTGTCCGCCGCAAGGTCACTGTCGCCGAAAGCTATGATCTGCTGATGGCGGAGGAGGCCGACAAGCTGCTGGACGACGAGGCCGTCAAGGCCGCCGCGCTGGAGGCCGTGCAGCAGGCGGGCATCGTCTTTATCGACGAAATCGACAAGGTCGCGGCGCGTTCCGATGCGCGGGGCGGCGATGTCTCGCGCGAAGGCGTGCAGCGCGATCTGCTGCCCCTGATCGAAGGCACGACGGTTTCGACCAAATACGGCCCGGTGAAAACCGACCATATCCTGTTCATCGCCAGCGGTGCATTCCATATCGCGAAACCTTCGGATCTGCTGCCGGAATTGCAGGGCCGTCTGCCGATCCGCGTCGAATTGCGCGCCCTGACCGAAGAAGATTTCATCCGCATCCTGACCGAAACCGACAATGCCCTGACGCGCCAATATACCGAGCTGATGGCCACCGAAGGGGTCGAGGTCACATTCACCGATGACGGCATCGCCGCGCTGGCCCGCATCGCGGCCGAGGTCAACGGCTCGGTCGAAAACATCGGCGCGCGGCGGCTGTATACCGTGATCGAGCGGGTTTTCGAAGAACTGTCCTTTACCGCGCCCGACCGTTCCGGCGACAAGGTGCAGGTCGATGCCGCTTTCGTGGACAGATATCTGGGCGATCTGACCCGTTCGACCGACCTGTCGCGCTACGTTCTGTAGCGCGCGGGAACCCCCGGCCCATGGCAGCGGTTGACCCTTGCAATTCCAAGCAAGAGGACCGTCATGGGCTGGATTTTCGGGGTTATCATCTTTGCGCTGGATGTCTGGGCGATCGCCTCGATCATCAACACGAATGAATCGACCAAGGTCAAGGTGATCTGGGTCCTGCTGGTCGCCATCCTGCCGGTGGTGGGCCTGATCGTCTGGTGGCTGGCCGGGCCCAAGGCGAATTACGGCTAGGCCGTTCCCGGCTTGCGCAGATAGACGTAATAGGCGCCGTCGCCCCCGTGGCGGCGGTGCGCGGGCGTGACCTGCAGGATGATGCGGCCCAAGGGCGGCATATGCAGCCAATGCGGCACGTTATGGCGCAGCGCGCCGGGCCTGACCGGCAGCGGCGCATCCGGCCCGCCTGCCCGGCCCTTGCCGGTGATCACCAGCACCAGCCGATGGCCCCGCGCATGGGCGCCGATCACGAAATTCATCAGCGCGGGCTGCGCCTCGGACAGGGTCATGCCGTGCAGGTCGATGCGGCTGTCGGGCGCCAGCTTGCCCTGCGTCATCTGGCGGTGCTTTTTGTGATCCATGCGCAGGGCACCGGCGCGCAACCGTTCCGAAGGGCTGGGGGCCAGATCGACGCGGGTCGTCGGCTTGCCCGCCGCGCCAAAGGAAAATCCGCCGAAACCGGGGTCTGCGGCGGGGATCTGGTCGGGTTGTCGGGCCAGAGCGGATTTTTTCCAGGGCAGCGCCTTGTCAGGCGGCAACTTGTCGGGCGGCAGCGCGGTCGGCGTATCGGCCAGCGGGTCCGTGGCCTTGCGCCGCGCGGGGTGCATGGGCGCGACCGTATCGGTCACCCGCGTCCAAAGCGCCCTGTCCTCGGGGGACAGGCCCCGCCGCCGCGCCATCGTTCACGCCGTGGCGACAAGACGCCAGTTCGGGTCGTCCTGACCCATCTGGCGTGCAAAGGTCCATGTATCGCGCTGCTTGCGCGCGGCCTTGGGATCGCCCTCGACCAGTTCGCCCTGCGCGTCATAGACGGCCAGCATCAGTTCCGACACGAAGCGCACCGAAATTTCCGCAAGACCGGTCGCCTGATCGAATTGCGCGCCGGCCAGCGTGGTTTCGCGGGTGCCCAGATAGCTTGCCTCGGTCCGTAGCTGGCGGGCGTTGCGGTCGGCGATCACACCGTCAAAGGCATTCGCGACCTCGGGTGCCAGAAAATCGCGGACCTGGCTGATGTCGCCATGTTCGAAAGCCATCAGGATCATCTCATAGGCCTGTTTCGCGCCCGACAGGAACGGCCCGACCTCGAACGAGGGCTCGGTGCGTTTCATCTGGCCAAGCGCCGCCGCCGCCGGGCTGCCCGGTTCGACATGGTCGGCGATGTCGTTTTCGGCCTGATCGCCGCGCCGGTCGGTGGCATCGGGCACCGGGCGCAGGTTGCCTTCCTGCGGGGCGCGCGGCGGTTCGTATCCGTCGCGAGAGCCCAGCACATTGCGCAGACGCACGATCAGAAAGACAGCGATCGCGGCCAGCGCGATGAGTTGCAGAAGGGCGTCCATCGTCATGAAGGGTCCTGAGGGCAGTTGGTTTCAGCGGATCGTCTACTTATGTAGGGTTTAGACGGGCTCAAGTCCAGTTTCGGCCCAAGGAAGTTGACCCAGGGAGAGGGGCAGATGGTGTTTCTGTGGATATTCGTGCTGTTGCCGGTCATCGAGATCGCGCTGTTCGTGACGATCGGCGGCGAAATCGGGGTCTGGGCGACGCTTGCCTGGGTGCTGCTGGCAGCCATGGCAGGGGTGGCGCTGATCCGCTGGCAGGGCGCACGGGCGGCGCTGGATCTGCAGCAATCGCTGAACGATCTGCGCGATCCCTCGGCCAGCGTGGCCCATCGCACGCTGCTGGTTCTGGCCGGTTTCCTGCTGATCGTCCCCGGTTTCTTCACCGATGTGCTGGCCGGGTTTTTGCTGATTCCGGCCGTGCGCAATCTGGTGCTGAGGCAAATCGCCTCACGCGCAAAGGCGGGCATGAATCAGGCGGGCGTGCGCTTTACCTATGGCTATCCGGCGGGTCAGGGCGGGTCGCGGGATCCGGGGGTGATCGACGGCGAATATGTCGTGCAGGACGACCCCTATCCGGCCCAGACCGGCCTGCCCCGCGCGGATGACGGCAATGGCGATGCGAAAGGCCCTGAAAATCGCGGCAAATCGGGCTGGACGCGGCATTGAGGGCCGCGCCATGCGGTGCTAGAACCCTTGCAAATCCAAGGAGGATACACCGATGAGCGACGACACCGCCAACGGCATGGCGAACCCGGAAGCGGGGCAGCAGCCCGCCGTCCGCATGCAGATTCTGGCGCAATATATCCGCGACCTGTCCTTTGAAAACGCGGTGGCGCAAAAGGGCCTGCCGGGTGGCGAGGTTCAGCCCGAAATCAACGTGCAGGTCAGTCTGGACGCGCGCAAGCGCACCCCCGATCATCAATTCGAGGTGATCATGAAATTCCGCGTCAGCTCGAACAACGCGGCGGACAAATCGCCCCTGTTCCTGTGCGAACTGGATTACGGCGGGGTGTTCCATGTCGAGGGCATCCCCGAAGACCAGATGCACCCCTTCCTGCTGATCGAATGCCCGCGCATGCTGTTCCCCTTTGTGCGCCGCATCATCTCGGACGTGACGCGCGACGGTGGTTTTCCGCCGTTCAACATGGATCCGGTCGATTTCGTGGCGCTGTATCGTCAGGAACTGGCACGCCGCCAGCAGGCCGAAAAGCCTGCGGATGTGCCGCTGTCCTGATTTCAGGCCAATCATCGGCAATCGGGCTGCGCGGGGCAATGCGCGGCCCTTTTCTTTTTTGGGCCCCCTATTTCAGGACGGCCCCAATTTCAGGACAGACAGCATGGCCGTAAAATCCAAACGTGCATGGCAAAGGATGTTGTCGGGGCGTCGGCTGGATCTGCTGGACCCCACCCCCGTCGATATCGAGATCGAGGATATCGCCCACGGCCTTGCCTTTGTCGCGCGCTGGAACGGGCAGACGATGGGCGATTGGGCCTATAGCGTCGCCGAACATTCGATTCTGGTCGAGGAAATCTTTTCCCGCCGTCAGCCCGATTGCGACCCGCGCTGGCGTCTGGCCGCGCTGCTGCATGACGCGCCGGAATATGTGATCGGCGACATGATTTCTCCGGTCAAGGCGGCGCTTGGCGTGGAATATGGCCAGATGGATGAACGTATCGCGGCGGCCATCCACCAGCGTTTTGGCCTGCCCGCGCGCATCCCCGCGCCGATCAAGCGCGCGATCAAATCGGCGGACAGGCTGTCGGCCTGGCTGGAAGCCGTTCAGATCGCCGGGTTTTCCCGGACCGAGGCCGACCGGTTGTTTTCATCCCCCGGCCCCGACGCCCTGCGGGATCTGTCGATCCGCCTGCGCCCGCCGCGGGAAACCCGGCAGGCCTATCTGGACCGCTTTGCCCGGATCCTGTCGCTGATCGACGCGGATCGCAGATCGGGCAAATGAAAAACCCCGCCGGTGGCGGGGTCAATGCTGATGTCAGATCGCCAGATCGTCCAGCGAACCGCCATTGTCCAGGTGTTCCTGCGCCCAACGCGGCTTGCGGCCACGACCGCTCCAGGTTTGTGTGGCATCGGCGGGATTGGCATATTTGGCGGCGACGCGGCTGCGGGTCACCTTGACACCGGTCAGTTCGGCAAGGTTGAAACCATGCTCGCGCGCGGCCAATTCAACGGCAGCCAGAGCCTCTTTCCTGCGGCGCTCTTCGTAAGAGTTGATCGCGCGCTCGACTTTATTGCGCAGGTCGCGCAATTCGCTCAGCTGCATCGCGTCAAGGTCAATGTTCATTGGGGTTCCTTATGGAAACTTGAATTTGTGAATTAAGTTATTTCTATGGATCCGGAAATTTCAAGCTGAATTGATTATTTCGGACTGCGCTTGGCTAAAATCCGCTGCAATGTCCGGCGATGCATATGCAGGCGGCGGGCGGTTTCGCTGACATTGCGGTCGCATTGTTCGAAAACCCGTTGAATATGTTCCCAACGGACACGGTCGGCCGACATCGGCGCCTCGGGCGGCGGGGGCAGCGTATCGCCCTTGGCCAAAAGCGCGCGGGTCACGTCATCGGCGTCAGCCGGCTTTGACAGATAATCCGAAGCGCCCATTTTTACGGCAGCAACCGCCGTGGCAATCGCGCCATAGCCGGTCAGGACGACAATCCGCAGATCTGCCCGCGCTTCGCGCAGGGCATCGACAACATCCAGGCCATTGCCATCTTCAAGCCGCAGGTCGACGACGGCAAAGGCCGGGGGTTTGCTGGCAACGGCCAGCTTGGCCGCCGCCACCGATTCCGCCCGCGTCACAACGAAACCTCGCTTTTCCATCGCGCGGGAAAGCCTG
Organism: Paracoccus sp. DMF-8; assembly: GCF_029309835.1. GTDB lineage: Bacteria > Pseudomonadota > Alphaproteobacteria > Rhodobacterales > Rhodobacteraceae > Paracoccus. Next base: position 455,383 of record NZ_JARJHL010000003.1, read on the forward strand.
TTCAGGAAGATTTCGTCATCATCGACGAGAAGAAGGCTGGGATCAGGTCCGATGTCGGTCTGGGTCACGAAAAACAACCTGCGAATTATGGTTTGACGGACTTTAGGCGCCTTCGCGGGCAGCGTCAAATGATGCGCGACCGCTGCGATCAGATGGCGGACCGCGCCGCTTTGGCCACGGCAGGCCCGATGATAATCCGAGATTTGACGCTACGGCATTTCGCGCCATTCCGGGGGACGGCGATACGGCTTCTGCCCGTGATGGGTCGGGGCTTTGGTCTTTGATCGTCCTGTTTCGTAACTCCGATTACGAAAACAGACCAATCCGATGGCCGGGATTTTGAGGCGCCAATACATACATATAAGATGAATAATGGTGGTCGATCTTTATCGGCGAAAATTCGCGCAATTCAATGTGAATGATGTTAACAATGAACAAATCAATCTTTTGGAAAAGCTGTTTGCAATCGTCCTGACCGGGAAAGTTGATCCCGGCCACCCGCGCAGATATCAACACGGGGCATTCATACCTGATCGGAGCAGCTCATGCCTTTCGGATTCGTGAACCGCAGGATTCCGATGCTGCCGGGACAGCCCGCGCCCGAACCCATCCGCCTGCGCACGCTGATCCTGCTGCGGTGGTTCGCGATCTTTGGTCAGCTGACGACGGTTGCGGCGGCGTGGATGATGGATGTGCGGATGCCACTGGCTGCGGTGCTGGGGGTGATCGGACTTGCGGTCGTGCTGAACCTGCGGCTGACGCTGCGCCCCGTCGGGCGGGTTTCGGATACCGGGGCGGTGTTCCAGCTGGGCTTTGACCTCTGGCAGATCTCGACCCTGCTGGCGCTGACCGGGGGGATGACCAACCCCTTTGCGCTGCTGGTGCTGGCGCCGGTGACGATTGCCGCGACATCTTTGCCGACGCGCTACATGATGGCGCTTGGCGCGGCGACGCTGATCATGGTGACGATCGCCAGCCTGTTTTCGATCCCGTTGTCGTTCAACAATGGCGCGCGGATGGCGCTGGACCAGCCCTATCAATTCGGCCATTGGGCGGCTATCGTGATCGGCGTGGCCTTTCTGTCGGCCTATGTCCACCGCGTCGCTTCGGATCTGGTGGCGACCTCGGACGCGCTGTTCGCCGCGCGCATGGCGTTGGAGCGGGAACAGAAGCTGCAGCATCTGGGCGGCGTCGTCGCCGCCGCCGCGCATGAGATGGGCACCCCGCTGGCGACGATCAAGCTGGTCGTGGCCGAGCTTGCCGACGAACTGGCCGAGCTTTTGCCCGACCGCCCCGATCTGGCCGAGGACCCGGCGATTCTGCGCCAGTCCGCGGATCGCTGCGCCGGGATCCTGAAATCCATGGGTCGCGCGGGCAAGGATGATCTGATGATCCGCACCACCGATCTGGAAAACCTGCTGAATGAGGCTGCGGCACCGCACAAGTCGCGCGGCGCGCGCATCCATATCGCGGTCGAGGGGCAGGCCGATCACGTCCACCGCGACGCCGCGATCCTGCACGGCCTGCGCAATCTGATCCAGAATGCCGTCGATTTCGCGCGTGAACGGGTCGAGGTGCAGGCCATATGGCTGCCCGACAGCCTGCGGCTGACGATCCGCGACGATGGGCCGGGCTATCCCCCCGCGTTGCTGCCCCGGCTTGGCAGCCCCTTCGTGACCACCCGCCCCAGGGCCGAGGATGGCCGTGGCTACGAAGGCATGGGGCTGGGCCTGTTCATCGCCAAGGCGCTGCTGGAAGGGTCGGGGGCGACCGTCAGCTTTGCCAATGCCGAACCGGGTGCCACGGCGACGCTGGTCTGGCCCCGCGCGGTGATCGAGGCGGATTCGCGGCGTGCCTTGGGCGAAAACCCCGCGATAGACCCGGGACCCATGGAGCATTAACCATATTTTAACCGCTGATGGCTAAGGCTTGGCGGGTCCAAGCGCGGAATCTGATATGGCGATCAACCTTCTTCTGGCCTTCGTGGTGGCGGTGCTGGCCGTGGCCGCCGCGATTTTGCTGATCGGCCGCCTGTCGCCGGATGGGCAGGGCGGGCGTCGGCAGGAAACGGGTGCGCTGACCGATCAGCAGATCGAACCGCTGGCCTTTCTGTTTCGCGACGGGGTGCTGGTTGATGCGACGACCCTGGCCCGCGCGCTGCTGGATGTGCTGCCCGGCGATGGCGAATGGCAGCGTCTGCTGGCGTGGATCGCCATGCGCATGCCCGAAAGCGGCGCCGGCCTGATCCGCGAATTGCAGGAAACGGGGCGGGCCGAACTGGTTTCGCAATCCGGCAGCGCCCGCCTGCGCGCGCTGTTCGAGGATCTGGGCGATGGGCTGGTGCGGGTGGCGCTGACCGATCCGGCCTCTGAACATTCGGGGGTGATGGTCGATCTGCTGACCCTTGCCGCGATGGAAGAGGAAATCGAGATGCTGCGCAGCACCGTCGATGGCTCGCCCATGCTGGCATGGCGCGAAGATCGGGAAGGCGCGATCACATGGGCCAATTCGGCCTATCTGAATCTGGTGGAAAAACAGGCGCAGGGGCAGGTCATGTGGCCCTTGCCGCGCCTGATCGACTTGCCGAAACGCGGGGTGCAGCCGCTGGCCCCGCGCCGCGCCCAGATCGACGACGCCGGAGAGACGCGGTGGTATGAATGCCATGCCGGGGAAAAGGGCGACCAGACCGTTGCCATCGCCCTGCCCGCCGATGCCGCCGTTCGGGCCGAAAGATCCCTGCGCGAGTTCGTTCAGACCCTGACCAAGACCTTTGCCGATCTGCCCATCGGCATGGCGATCTTTGACCGCGACCGCAACCTGCAGCTTTTCAACCCCGCGCTGATCGACCTGACCGGCCTTTCGGCGGGTTTCCTGACGGCGCGGCCGACGCTTTACGCCTTTCTTGACCGTCTGCGCGAAGGCCGCATGGTGCCGGAGCCCAAGGATTACCGTAGCTGGCGCAACCACATGAGCACGCTGGAATCCGCGGCGGCGTCGGGGCATCACGTCGAACAATGGTCCCTGCCCGGCGGTCAGACCTATCGTGTCACCGGCCGCCCGCATCCGGATGGCGCGGTGGCCTTTCTGTTCGAGGATATCACCTCGGAAGTCTCTCTGACGCGCAAGTTCCGCGCCGATCTTTCCCTGGGGCGCGAGGTTCTGAACGGGCTGGACGATGCCCTGGCGGTCTTTGCCGGGAACGGGCGCATCGCCATGACCAACCGCGCCTATGACGAGATGTGGGGCGAAATGGATCAGGGTTCCATCGGGGACCATCTGCGGCGCTGGAGCAGGGCGGCAGGCGAAAGCCCCGGTCTGACCGCGCTTCGCGATGCGATGAACCACTCCGGTTCCGGTGCGCAGGCTTTGGTTCAGGGGGCGATGGCGGGGCCGTCAGGACGGCTGCTGTCATGGTCGCTGCGTTTTCTGTCGGGCGGGCGGGTGATGGTGCGCTTCGAGACGGCACTGAACGTCACCCCGGCAGAGGCCGCGCCCGGCGACGTTGCCCCGGCTGACGAGGATCGTGGCAACCGTTCCCGGGTGGCCGCATCCTGACGGGTTTTATCGTGACGGGCTTTCGGGGCGTCCGGTCCCTTGTCGTCCGGCGGGCATCGCATAGCGCAATCCGGGCTGGCGGCGGTGGACGGAGGCCATGCCAATGAGGGCCTTGCGAACGGGGACGCTGTTTCCCGGATGACGGCTCAGTTGGTTTCGCCGATCAGCACCTTGCCATCGGGCCAGCGCATGTCGATGTCCAACTCGATCTCTTGATCGGTGCCCGCGGCAAGGTTGGAATCCCAATGCAGCAGACCGCGCTGACCTTCGGGGTTTTCGGCGGTCGGGCGCGGAGAGGCGGACCAGTTGATGGTCAGATCATCCTGCGTCGATACCGGCACCTGTCCGATCACCCGCAGCGGCCATTCCTCGGTCGTCAGGTTGCGGATGCGCAGCACGGATTTCTGGCTGCTGGTGCTGGAACGAGAGATGATGCCGCGATCCCCTTCGGCCTTTTCGGGGATTTCGTATTCCGCGACCAGCCCGTCGATCGGGCCAAAGCCCAGTTCCAGCTTTTCGCCCGCAGGGGTCAGGGACAGGTCGCTGCGCCCGACCAGCACGCCATCGGCATAAAGCGTCGCCAGACCGGGCAGGATCACCTCATCCAGGGAATTCACGGTTTCGGCGACCAGATAGGCGGAACTGTCGCGCGAGGGCACGGCCTCGGCCCGGATTTCGGGTTGCAGATCGCGCGAATCCAGTTTCAGCCGCAGCGCATCGACACCAGAGCGGATGCTGACCGGCGCGGGATAGTCATAGACCACGGTCGCGCCCATCATCCGGGGCTGGGCCGCTTCAGCAACCGCCCCGCCTGCGAACATGCCATCCATCATCGCGGCGCCGACAACCGCCCCGCGCAGTGTGGCCTGCGGCTCTGCGTGCGGTTCTTCGACGCGCGGGAACCAGGGATGCAGGTCTGTCGGCGCCGATTGTTCCGAAGGACGCGCGGTCGACAGGGTCAGCCGCACATCCTGCCAATCCTCATTGGTGAGTTGCGAAATCAGGAAACCGCGATCCAGCGTCAGCGATCCGGCCTGACGGTCCAGACGCAGATCATAGACGGGCTGCCAGCCAGCGCCATCGGCAAAGCTGGTGATGTCCAGAACCGCGGGCTGTTCGCCGGTTTCCACGGCAATCACCAGCGCCTGCGCGCCGGGATCGGATGCGCGCAGCGAATCCCGCATCTGCCGGGCCAGTTCCAGCGCCTTTTCGTCATCCTCGACCCCCTGCTCGGCGCTGGCCGCTCGCGGTTTCGGCGGCGATGGCGATCCTGGCGGGCCTTGCAGCATCTGGTCGCTGACCGTCGCCATGGTCGAGACCAGATCGCCCATTTCGAACCCGTCGGATTCGGCCAGCGTCAGCAGAAAGGCGATGGAATCCTCGGCCGCCTGACCACGCGCGCGGATCGCCGCGATCGTGGCCTTGCGTTCGCCAAGCTCGGTTTCCAGCCTGCGAACCTCTGCCTCGGCGGCCAGGAATTCGGGGGATTTCACGGTTTCGGCGGGGGTTGCGCGCTGCTGCTGGACGGAAATCGCGCCGATCACCGCACCGCTGCCCGCAATCCGCAGCGAGGCCGGATCGACGGAATCGCCCAGACCCGGAATGACGATCTCATGGGCGTCTGCCGGGGCCGCCACCTCGACCGTGCGGGTGATGCTGGCGCCCCAGGGATACAGCGTCACCGCGCTGACCGGGGCCGGGGTTTCGATCCGTTCGGCCCAGACCGGCGCGGCGCAAACTGCGAATGCGGTCGAAAGCATCAGGTGGCGCATGGTCTATCCCCTTATATGTCGGTCCGAAGTTTTCGCAGAAGTCCCGGAAAGCAAGGCGGCGCCCGGTCAGGACGCCCCCACAAAATCGTCATCTGGCGGAAAAAGGATCAGCCTTTTTTCAACACGCGGTTGCCCAGCAGTTCGGCGATCTGGACCGCGTTCAGGGCCGCGCCCTTGCGCAGGTTGTCCGGCACGCACCACAGGTTCAGGCCGTTTTCGACGGTCACGTCCTGCCGGATGCGGCTGACGAAGGTCGCGAAATCGCCGACGCATTCGACCGGGGTCGCGTAGCCGCCCGGTTCGCGCTTGTCGATCACCAGAATGCCGGGGGCTTCGCGCAGGATGTCGCGGGCCTCGTCCTCATCCAGAAAATCCTCGGTTTCGATGTTGATCGCTTCGGAATGGCCGACAAAGACCGGGACGCGCACGCAGGTCGCGGTGACCTTGATCGACGGATCCATGATCTTTTTCGTTTCCGCGACCATTTTCCATTCTTCCTTGGTGTCGCCGCTGTCCAGGAAGACGTCGATCTGCGGGATCACGTTGAAGGCGATCTGTTTCTGGAATTTCTTGGGCGCAACCTCTTGGCCCGGCACATACATGCCCTTGGTCTGGTCCCACAGCTCGTCGATGCCTTCCTTGCCCGCGCCGGACACCGACTGATAGGTCGAGACGACGACGCGCTTGATGCGGGCGCGGTCGTGCAGGGGTTTCAGCGCGACGACCATCTGCGCGGTCGAGCAGTTGGGGTTCGCGATGATCATCCTGTTGCGATAATCCTCGATGGCCTCGGGGTTCACCTCGGGCACGATCAGCGGGATTTCCGGGTCGTAGCGATACAGCGACGAGTTGTCGATGACGACACAGCCCCGGCTGGCGGCGATCGGCGCATATTGCCTGGTCGCATCCGAGCCGATGGCGAACAGCGCCATGTCATAGCCGGTGAAATCGAAACCCTCGATGTCCTTGGTCTTCAGGGTCTTGTCGCCATAGCTGACCTCGGTGCCAATGCTCCGGCGCGAAGCCAGAGCGACAACCTCATCAGCAGGAAACTGGCGTTCCGCCAGGATATTCAGCATTTCGCGGCCCACATTCCCCGTGGCGCCGGCGACAACGACCTTGTAGCCCATCTGGGGTCTCCTCAAGTAAAGGACGCTGCCCTTTAGCGCAGGTGCGGGCAAAGGGGAAGCGGTCTTTGACGGCCGGGTCGGGCGGGGCGCTACAGCAGCCGGATGCGCGGGTCGCGGTCGATCAGCGCATGGGCCCATTCGGCCTCGGCGTTGAAATCATGGGGCACCTGTTCGGCCGTCCGCCGCCCCGACAGCGACAGCGACGCGAAAAAGTCGAACCCATACAGCGACAGCGAGGCGATCTGCGCATGGGCGATCAGTTCGATCATCATCGCCCCGGTGGTGGGCGGCGCGTCCAGCGCGTCGCGCAGGCGGCGGTAATCGGCCAGCGGATGCAGGTAAAAGCCGGGGCTGGTCGCGGTTTTCCAGTCCAGCCGCTTGCGTTTGGGCGACATCCACAACATGCGCCGGGGGGCGATGCGGGCGCGGTCGGCGCAGCCAAGCCGCGTCGCCAGCGCCAGCCAGTCGGTGCGCGTGCCGTGGCTGTCCGCGCGGGGCATGGGCGCGCGGTTGATGCGGATGACCAGATCGGCCGCGTCGATTTCCGCGCCGTGGCGTTGTTCGGCCAGCGCCCAGGCATTGCCGACCAGCGCCACGCTTTTGCCCCGCATCGCGTCCAGCAGCTCGATCTGCGGGACGGAAAGCCCTTGCAGCAGGCTGTCCTGCCGCAGGGTCCGCGCAAGGTAAAGGCGCAGCGGCGTCATGCCAGCAGCCCGCGATAGACCTGAACGATGCTGCGCGCCTCGTGGATGATGGAATGGTTTTCGACGACATGCGCGCGCGCCGCGCGCCCCGCCTGTTCGCGCCCGGCGTCATCGTCCAGCCAGCGCGCCAGCGCGCTTGTCAGCGCATCGGCATCGCCGGTCGTGACCAGCGATCCGGTTTCCCGTCGCGGATCAGCGCCTCAGAGGCGCCGACGCGGGATGCGACGGTCGGCACGCCGCAGGCCATCGCCTCCAGCGGGGTCAGGCCGAAACCTTCCCACCGGGCGGGGGCGCAGAACAGGTCCAGCGCCTGATAGTGGCGCACGACCTGGTCCCAGGGGATTTCGCCCAGAAAGCGGATGCGCCCTTCCAGCCCCGCGTCGCGGATGCGGGCTTTCAGGTCATCGGCAAAGCTGCGGTTGTCCGGCGTGATCCGTCCGGTCAGGATCAGATGGGCGCGGGGCGGTCGGGAAACAGGCGCAGCGCGGATTCGACCAGCAGGTCCACGCCCTCGCGCGCGGACCCGGCCAAAGCAGCCCAGCACCACCGCATCGGCGGGAATGTCCAACTCGCGGCGCAGCGCGGCGCGGTCGGGGCTGGGGTGAAAGACCTGCGTATCGACGCCGTGCAGGATCACCTGCGCCGGGCGTTCCAGATAGCTGGCTGCCTGCGGCGAGGTCGCGATCAGCCCGTCCTGCTGGCGGATCAGCCATTTCGTGAACCCCGAATGGTCGCGCTGCGCTGCGGATGTGAACAGCAGCCGATAGCGCCGCCGCAGCAGGCGCCGCAGGATCAGCCCCGAGTGCCGACTGTATTGCGCCGCGCATGCCAGACCCGCCAGCGGTCGCGCGGCAGGGTCGCGGCGCGCGACAGCGGAATATGCGGCAGATCGGGCGGCAGGCCCGGCCCGGTGGCGGTGATGCCGATCATCTCGCGCTGCACCGGGATCAGCCGCACCACGGTCGAGGTGACCCCGGACAGGCGCTTTTTCAGGTTCGGGGCGACGACATCAATGTCGCGATGGTGGAGCGTGTCAGGCATCAGGCGCCTCGGGCGTCAAAAGATACAGCATCACCCCCACCGTAAGCGGAATTGCGAAAAACAGGAACAGGCGCGAACAGGCATGGGCGGGATCGCCTGTCTGCGCGGCCTGGGCGAACCAGGGACCGGATGCGAATTGCAATGCCCCCACCCCGCCGATGGAAAACATATTGAGGAATGTAACGCCCTGCCCCACCAGATGTTGTGGCAAAAAGGCCCGGCCATGCGACATCAGCAGCGGATAGGCGGCGGCGATGATGGCGATCAGCCCCAGCAGTGCGATGGACAGCGACAGCGACAGCGCCGGAAACAGCCACAGCGCCAGCAGAACCGCGACGGCGACCGCGTTCAGGATCAGCGCGGCGCGGCGCGGCGATCTGGCCAGCCGCGCGAACCAGCCCACCGCGAAATTGCTGGCGACCATGGCCAGCCCCATGACCAGCGTGGCATGGCCGATCACCTGATCCGAGGCGCCGAAGACCTGCGACAGATAGGGCCCCGCCCATAGCCCGCGAATGGCGGCGGGCGCGGAATAGGACACGAAAAGCAGCGGCAGGATGAACCAGATCGCGCGCAGGCGCAGGATCTCGGCCAGCGATCCGCGCGGGCTGTCATCGGCGATGCGTTCGGGGTCGCGGACCAGCATCAGCACGGCCAGCGCGACCAGCAGCGTCACCGCCGCCATCGCCCATAGCGCATTGCGCCAGCCAAGCGCCTCGATCATCCAGACCAGCGGGGTCGAGCCCAGGATATTGCCAAGCGAGCCGATGCCGATGGTCGCCCCGCCAAGCGCGCCAAGAGTCGCGGGCGGGTAATTGCGGGCAAAGATGTAATAGCTGCCCATCAGCGCGGGCGAACAGCCGACCCCCAGCAGGGCCATGGCGACATGCAGATGCCAGGGAGCAGTGGCCAGCGCGAAAACCGCCGCGCCGCCCGCCCCGCCAATCGCCAGCAGGCAGGCCACCGTGCGGCGCGGCCCGACCCGGTCCAGCGCCCGGCCAATCGGGATCTGCATCACGGTAAAGGCCAAAAACCACAGCCCCGAAGACAGCGCCAGCGTATCGGGCGCCGCCCCCAGTTCGCTTTGCAGGACCGGCGACAGCACCGCCAGAAAGGCGCGGTAGAACTGGCTGAGCATATAGGCGAGGATCAGGCTGAAGATCCCGGCGGAAAACAATGCCCGCATCATCGCTCCTGTCGGCAGGGGAAATATGGCGTCATGGAGTCAGGTTCGGGGGCGGGGTCAAGGTGGCTTTCAGACCCGGCCCAATGCTGCGGCCAGCCACAGCGCCGCCTGTTCGCCGCGTCCCTGCCGATACAGCCCGGAACGGCGCAGGGCGGCCAGCCGGGCTGTCGGTCCACCCTGCCGGACCTGCTGAAAGTCGCGCAGGATCATCTGGTTTTCCGGGGTCAGCAGCGCGCGGGACTGGCTCAGCGCCTGCGCCATGATCTGATTCCAGCGCCGCTGACTGCCGCCCATCATCCGATCGAACGCGCGAAGCTGCCGCTGCCCGCCCGAGGGCGCGCCCACCGCATTCGCCTGATGCTGGCGCGGCTCAGCTTGTCATCCGGCCAGACGTCATCCTGATCGCAAAAGGCGACCGCCGTCGCCTTATCGGGCACCCGTTGCAGCAAGCGGCGGAAATTCTGCGCCGGCCCCTGCCCCGGTCCCAGTCCCTGCCCCGTGAGCAGTTCGACGCGATCTTTTGGCTGGTTGGCGGCAAAGTCCCGGACGATCTGCGGCCCGTCATCGGTCGAGCCGTCATCGCCGACCCACAGCCGCCAGTCCGTGCCTTGGCGGGCCAGACTGTCCAGTTGCGCCTGCAGATGCGGCGCGCCGTTGAACAGCGCCATCAGCACCGCGACCTGACCGGCTGTTTTCTGCTGCATCGCGCGCCCTGATCGTCGTTCCTTCAGAACGGCGCTAGGCGATTGCCGCCCGCATGTCCAGCGGGCGGCCCGTTTGGTCAGTAGTCGCCCGTGACGATTTCGGCGTCCCAGCCTTGCAGGTCTGCCCCGCTCCACGATCCGTAGGAGGCGTTCGGCAGCACGATCCATTCCGTTCCGAATTTCGCGGCGTTTTCGTGGACCAGCGCCTTTTGCCGGTCCAGCGGCGTCTTGCGGAAACCGCCGTCGAAATCATGCAGTGTGTCGCCCAGCAACATGACGATCTGGTGGTTTTCCTCGACAATGGCGCGGCGTGTGACCTTGGGCGGGCCAAGCAGCAGGACCGATTCCGCGCTGACCTGCGGCAGGGCGAGGTCGTTCAACGTGGCAAGGCTGGCCTTCTTGAAGTCATCCGTGCGGTCCGAGATGTAGAAGATCGACACCCCCAGACCGTCGGCATGGTCCAGAAACTCCTTGGCGCCGGGGATCAGCGTGGGCTTGCCTTCGCGTTCCCAATGGGTCGAGGTGTCCCAACCGTCATAGGTGTGGCAATTTTCCAGATCGCGCGCCAGCAGGGCCGAATTGTCGATGATGGTTTCGTCCAGATCGGTGACGACGGCCAGTTTCGACGGATCTTCGACCCCCTGCACGGCGGCATCCAGACGCAGCGTGGCCAGCTGGAAGGCCTGCAGTTGCAGGGCCTGAATCTCTGCCGATTGCTGCTGGAAACGCAGGCCCATCGTATATTCGCGGACCTTGCAGTCGTTTTCCGCATCCTCGGCCAGGGCCGGGGCGGCAAGGGCCAGTGCCGTCGCAAATGCGGCGGCAAGCGCCGGGCGCAGGCGTGTCGTCATGGTCTTTTTCTCCCTGTTTTGGGGCGCGTTCTGCGCCCGCCGCAGGAAGGCTAGCGGGTCATTGATTGACCAGTCAAACAAAAACCGGCGTCAGGCGGGTTGCAGCCCCATCGGGCGTTCGCGCACGGGCAGATGGATCAGCGCGCTGAAGGCGCCGACGCCGACACCGACCCACCAGACGATGGTGTAATCGCCATAAAGGTCGAACATCTTTCCGCCCAGCCACACGCCAAGGAACGATCCCAGCTGATGCGACAGAAAGACGAAACCATAGAGCGTCCCCATATAGCGCAGCCCATAGATATAGGCGACCAGCCCCGAGGTCAGCGGCACCGTCGCCAGCCACAGCGACCCCATCACCGCCGAAAAGATCAGCACGCTGGCCGGCGTGATCGGCGACAGGATAAAGGCCGCCGCCGCGATGGTGCGCAGCGTATAGATGCCCGCCAGCAGGTATTTGCGCGAATAGCGGTTGCCCAGCCACCCGGCCAGGATCGAGCCCGCGATATTCGCCACCCCGATCAGGGCAATCGCCCATGCCCCCAGTTGCGAGGTCGTGGAAATGCCCATGCTGGCCAGCAGCCCTCCGGCTTCGATGGGGCTGCACATCTGGGTGACCATCGCCGGGAAATGCGCGGTGACGAAGGCCAGTTGATAGCCGCAGGAAAAGAAACCCGCAAAGATCATCAGATAGGACGGATCCCGAAAGGCGCGTTTCAGGACGGTGCCAAGGCTTTCCTCCAGTTCCGCGCGGGTGGCGGCAGGGCGCGACGGGCCAAGCAGCGGCAGGAACAGCAGCATGGTGCAGGCGATGCCCGCAAAGACCATGAAAACCCCCTGCCAGCCCATCTGGCCCAGCAGGAATTCGGCCAGCGGCGGGCCGACGACCTGCCCCGCCGAGCCTGCGGCGGTCGCGATGCCAAGCGCAAGGCTGCGGTTTTCATCGCTGGCCGCGCGTCCGACAATCGCCAGAATGACGCCGAAACCGGTTCCCGCGATGCCGAAACCGACGGCAATTTCCCAGAACTGTATCGCCCCCGGCGTCACCGACATCGCGCTGAAGATCAGGCCCGCCGCATACAGGATCACCCCCAGAATGATCGAAACCCGGTCGCCCCACCGTTCCGCCAGCGCCCCGAACAGCGGCTGTCCGAAACCCCAGGCCAGGTTCTGGATGGCGATGGCCATGGAAAATTCGCTGCGCGGCCAGTCGAATTCGCTGGCGATCGGGATCTGAAAAATGCCGAAACTGGCGCGCAGCGAAAAGTTGATCAGCAGGATGATCGACCCGCCGATCAGGATCGGCGTGAACAGCGATGCGGATGACGTGCGGGATGTGGCGGCGGACAAGGCTGGCTCCGGGCGGATATGACCGGCCATTCCTGCGCCCTGGCCCTGTGGCGGTCAAGCTCGATTCGCCCCCTGCGCGGGGCGATTGCGGCATGCGGGCACCGGCGATAAGCTGAAGGCTCAACCCCGGCCAGAGGCGCATCGCATGTATCAGGTGATCGGAATGGTCCAAAGCCGCGCCTTTCGCGTGCTGTGGATGCTTGAGGAACTGGGCCAGGACTATGAGCATGTCGCCGAGAACCCGCAGTCTCCGGGTGTGGTGGCGCTGAATCCGGCGGGCAAGATCCCGATCCTGATCGTCGATGGCACGCCGATCACCGATTCGACCGCGATCCTGACCTATCTTTCCGACCGCCACGGCGCGCTGACCCATCCGGCGGGCAGCCTGCCTCGCGCCCGGCAGGACAGCCTGACGCAATTCCTGCTGGATGAATTCGACGCGGCTTTGTGGCTGGCGGCGCGTCACAGCTTTGTCCTGCCCGAGGAAATGCGGCTGGCCGCGATCAAGAACACGCTGCGTTGGGAATTCGAACGCAGCCAGAAGGTTCTGGTGACGCGCATGGCCGATGGCGAATTCGTCATGGGCGACCGGATGACGCTGGCCGATATCATTCTGGCGGATTGTCTGGGCTGGGCGCTGAATGCGAAATTCCCGATCACCGAACATCGCCTGACCGAATTTCTGGACCGGATGCGCGCCCGCCCCGCCTATCTGCGGGCGCGGGAAAGGTAATCCAGAACGCCCCGCCCGGCGGTGCGGCCCGAGGCAAGGCAGCCGGTCAGCAGATAGCCGCCCGTCGGGGCTTCCCAATCCAGCATCTCGCCCGCGGCGAAGGTGCCGGGCATGGCGCGCAGTTCCAGCGCGGGGGTCAGGGCGTCGGCGGTGATGCCACCGGCCGAGGATATCGCGCGGGCGATGCCCATCGGTCCCGTCAGCCGCATCGGCAGCGCCTTGGCCAGGCCGGCCAGCGCCGCCGGATCGGCGGGCAGCGGCCGGCCCCATTCCATCAGCAGCGCCGCGCGCACCGGATCGCCCAAGACCCGCCGCAGCCGGTTGCCAAGCGACAGTTTCGCGGGCGCCCGCGCCAGCCGCCGCGCCAGTTCCGCGCGTTCCAGATCCGGGGCCAGATCGACGAAGGGCGCGGCGCCGTCGCGGATGCCAGCGGCGATTTCATAGATGCCGCCGCCTTCGATCCCGGTTTGCGAAATCACCCATTCGCCACGGCTGGCCGCATCCCCGGCGCGGATCGCGGTGCCTTTGACCGCCGCGCCGAAATGCCGGGCCATCTGGTCGGACCATGCCGCGCGAAAGCCCATGTTCGCGGGCTTCATCGGGGCCAGGCCGACGCCCTGCCCGGCCAGCCACCCCTGCCATGCGCCATCCGATCCCAGCCTTGGCCAGCTTGCCCCGCCAAGCGCCAGCACCACCGCATCGGCGGCGATCTGCTGCGACCCGTCGGGCGTGTCGAACCCCGCGCCGGTCCAGCGCCAGCGCGGGCGGATCCGCACGCCCTGCCCCGCCAGCCGCGCCAGCCATGCCCGCAGCAGCGGCGAGGCCTTCATCCCGACCGGAAAGACCCGGCCCGTCGTGCCGGTGAACAGCGGCACGCCCAGCCCCCCGGCCCATGCGCGAACCTGCGGCGGGCCGAAATCGGCGATGCCCAGCAGACCCGCGCAGGAACCGGCGAAATGCGCCGCGAAATCGGCGGCGGGCTGGTCCTTGGTCAGGTTCAGCCCGGATTTGCCCGCCATCAGGAACTTGCGGGCGGGGGTCGGCATCGCCTCGGCCACGGTGACGGGGATGCCTGCCGCTGAAATGACCTCGGCCGCCATCAGCCCCGCAGGCCCGGCGCCGATCACCAGAACCGTCATCTGCGCTCGCGGGGCATCATGGTCAGCCGCACCAGCGCGCGTTCCATCACCGCCATGGTCGGCGCGCGGCTGGCGCTGCGCAGGGTCAGGTCGGTGTCGATCAGGTGGTGGATCGCCTCTTCCAGCCGCCGCATGCCCCAGTCCTGCGCCTGCCGGATCATCCGGTCGCGGCGCGGGCCAAAGACCGGCGGGCGCATTTTCCCAAGCCCCGAGGCCGGGCCGCCGGGATCGCTGGCCGCGCGGTGCAGGGCACGGAAATGGCGCAGCGCCGCGATGCAGATGGTCACGGGCAGCGTGCCCTGCGCCTCGATCCGGCGCATCAGACCGGCGAATTCGCGGGATTTGCCATCCGCCACGGCCTCGATCAGGTCATCCACCTCTGCCTCGATCGAGGCGGAGATCAGCTGGCCGATTTCCTCGGGCGTTAGCGGCGTCGGATCGCCGTGTTTGAACAGGCCGATCTTTTCGACGGTCTGGCGGAAATCGCCGGGGTCCAGCGCCCGCGACAGCGCGACCAGATCGCGCATCGCATCGCGCGGCACCTGCGGCAGGTCGGACTGGACCAGCCAGCGCTCGATTTCTTCCTCTCCCGGCGGGTCGTCATAGACCGGGGCGGCGATGGCGGCCGGGTGCGGTTCGAACAGCTTGCGCAGCGCGGATGGATTTGTTCGGCGCGCCCCCGCGACGACGATCACCGCATCGCCCGGTGACCATTCCTGCAAAGCCGAGGCAATCGCGGGCGCCGCCGCATCCGGCGTGTCGTCGACCTGCACGACGCGCTGGCCGGGGAAAAAGCCCGCGGCCTTGACCTCGTCCAGCAGGCGGGCGGGATCCTTGCGCAGATCGGCGCCGGGCATGCGCGACAGGCGCATTTCCTCCTCGGCGCCGTCACCGACCAGCGATTTTACCGCCTCGGCCCGTTTCAGGGCGACGCGCATCGCATCCTGACCATAGATCAGCAGCGCCGGCCGCGTCGGATCAGGCCGCGCCGAGATAGCGCAGATTTCCGCGCCCTGAGGTTCACGGCTGTTGCGCCGGGACCGCGCCAGTAAAGCCGCGTCACCACCTGATCGGCCAGCATCGCGGCCAGCCGGTCATGGGCATCCTGTTCCGCCGACATGGTGGCGATGGTCGTCCCGGTCGTCGAATAGGGAACTGAAGTTGTTGACCTGCCCGCGCGTCAGGATCCGGCCCGTGGCGGTTTCGGTCAGCGTGAAATCGGCCGAGCCGTTCAGCGCATAGCGCGTGGTGATCTCGTCGGGCGTGATCGCCTGCGGCACGACGGCGATGCGCAGGTTATAGCTGAGATCGAATTCCGGCGCATCCGGCGGGCCAAGCCGTTCGGTGATGCGCCGGACAAAGGCGAAATCGTCGATGGTTTTCGGATCGGCGGTCGCGATCTTGCCGAACAGCCGCTGCCCCGGCCCGCCCGGCCCATAGACCGGGGTAAAGCCGCAGGCGGCCAGACCGGCCAGCGCCAGCCCGCCCAACAGGAAGTTGCGTCTAGATGACCACATTGACGATCCGCCCCGGCACCACGATCAGCTTCTTGATGGCCGCGCCATCCAGGAAACGCTGCACGGTTTCGTCGGCGAGGACAAGAGCCTCGATCTGGGTCCTTGGGCATATCGCTTGGGGACCGAGATTTCGGCGCGGCGCTTGCCATTGATCTGGATCGGCAGGGTGACGCTGTCATCGACCAGCATCGCGGGATCGGCCACCGGCCAGCGCGCATCGACGACCAGCCCCTGCCCGCCTGCCAACTGCCAGATATCTTCGGCCAGATGCGGGACCATCGGCGCCATCAGTTGGGCGATGGTGCGCAGCGCCCATTTGCGCGATTCGCCGCCAGCGGGCGATTTGCCAAGCGTGTTGGCGATTTCATAGATTTTCGCCACGGCCTTGTTGAAGGCGAAACCTTCGATGGCACGGGTGACCTCGTCAATCGCGCGGTGGACGGCGCGGGTCAGATCGGGGTCTTCGGCGCCTTCGGCGACGGTCTCGGCCTGACGATACAGGCGGGCAAGGAAACGATGCGCGGCTTCGGCCCCGGATGCCGTCCATTCGATGTCACGCTCGGGCGGGCTGTCGGACAGCATGAACCAGCGCGCGGTATCGGCGCCGAAATTCTCGACGATATTGACCGGATCGACGACGTTCTTTTTCGACTTCGACATCTTGGCCGAGGGGATGATTTCGACCACCCGGCCATCGGCCAGTTTGCCGTCGGTCACATCTTCGGGCAGGTGATAGACGGCGCGCCCCCGGTCGTCGCGGGTCAGGTAGATCTCATGCGTGACCATGCCCTGCGTGAACAGCGCGGCGAAAGGTTCCGTTGACTTTTCAGGCAGATGGCCGGTCTTGACCATCGCGCGGGCGAAAAAGCGTGAATAGAGCAGGTGCAGGATCGCATGTTCGATGCCGCCGATATACTGGTCGACGTTCATCCAGTAATCGGCATCCTCGGCCACGGTCGGCGTTGCGGCATGGGGCGCGGTGAAACGCGCATAATACCAGGACAGATCGACGAATGTGTCCATCGTGTCGGTTTCGCGCCGGGCCGCGCCGCCGCATTTCGGACAGACCGTGTCGCGCCATGTCGGGTGGCGGTCCAGCGGGTTGCCGGGAATGTCGAAACTGACATCGGCGGGCAGCAGGACGGGCAGGTTTTCCTTGGCCTCCGGCACCGTGCCGCAGGTTTCGCAATGTACCACGGGGATCGGGCAGCCCCAATAGCGCTGACGCGAGATGCCCCAGTCCCGCAGGCGGAACTTGGTGACGCCTTCGCCATAGCCTGCCGCCTCGGCGTGCTGAATGGCGGCGGCAACGGCGACCTCTCCGGTCTGGTCGGCCGCGCCCGCGAAGCCGCGGACATAGGTGACGGGTTCGGATTTCAGCGGCACGAAAGGCCCATCCGCGACCAGCGCATCGGCCTGTTCCAGCGTCGCGCCCTGCGGGCCGAATGTCGCGCGGATCGGCAGGCCGTATTTCGTGGCGAATTCATGGTCGCGTTCGTCATGGGCCGGGCTGCCGAAAATCGCGCCGGTGCCGTAATCCATCAGCACGAAATTCGCGATCCAGATCGGCAATTCCCATGTCGGATCAAGCGGATGGCGCACGGTCAGCCCGGTGTCGAAACCCAGCTTTTCGGCGGTCTCGATCGCTTCTTCGGTGGTGCCGATGCGGCGGCATTCCGCGCAGAAGTCGGCGATATCCGGGCGCTCAGCCGCCAGCGCCTTGATCAGCGGGTGATCGGGCGACAGCGCGGCAAAAGACGCGCCCATCAGCGTGTCGGGGCGGGTGGTATAGACCTCGATCCGGTCGAAACCGGCGGGGGCGTTCACCGTTTCAAAGGCGAATTGCAACCCGCGCGACCGCCCGATCCAGTTCGCCTGCATCAGCCGGACCTTTTCCGGCCAGCCGTCCAGCCCGTCCAGCGCATCCAGCAATTCCCCGGAATAATCGCTGATGCGGAAAAACCACTGCGTCAGCTCGCGACGTTCCACCGGCGCGTTGGAACGCCAGCCCTTGCCGTCGATGACCTGCTCATTGGCCAGCACGGTCATGTCGACCGGATCCCAGTTCACCATCGCGGATTTGCGATAGATCAGCCCCGATTCCAGAAAATCCAGAAACATCGACTGTTGCTGATGAACGTAATCGTCATCGCAGGTGGCGAATTCGCGGCTCCAGTCGATGGACAGGCCAAGCGGTTTCAGCTGGTCGCGCATCGTCGCGATATTGGCATAGGTCCAGTCGCGCGGGTGGCCGCCCTGTTCCATCGCGGCGTTTTCGGCGGGCATGCCAAAGGCGTCCCAGCCCATCGGATGCAGCACGGAAAACCCCTGCGCGCGTTTGTAGCGCGCGACCACATCGCCCATCGTATAGTTGCGGACATGGCCCATATGGATGCGCCCCGAAGGATAGGGGAACATTTCCAGCACGTAATACTTGGGCCGTTCGTCACGCAGCGCGCGGAAGGAATCGGCCGCGTCCCACGCAGCCTGCCAGCGCGTTTCGCTTTGTGCGGGATCATAGGACATGGAAAGCCTCCGGGCGTCAGATTTGCCCGGTGGGTTTATACGCGGCGCCTGCGCAGGTCCAGAGACCCGCGCATCGCCCGCGCCTTACATCTGGCCGTCACGCACGCGCAACTGGCGCGCGCGGGTCAGGATCGCGTCTTCGACCGCGCGGACGGTGTCGGGCGCAACCGCGCTGCCGCCCGCGCCTTGCAGCGAAACCTTCAGCGAACGGGCGTCCAGCGCCGGGTCGCTGACCTTGATCGTCGCGCGATAGGGACCGCCCGCCACCCGGCGGCGTGCCGTCAGCCGGTCACGATCAGCCCAGTAAAGAGATCGACCGTCTGCACGGGCAGAAAGTTCAGCACTTCAAGGCTGGCGTTCCACAGATAGCGGTTCACCGCGACCGTATCGTTCGGGTTCTGCCGGTTGGAAAACACGTCCCAGATGGTCGATTCCCGTTCCTGCACGGCCGCCTGTTGCTGGGCGGGCTGTCCGCCACCCGGACGCGAACTGGCCGAGCCGATGCCGCCCGACCCCGAGCCACCGCCGCCACAGGCCGAAAGCCCGGCGATCGCGATCAGGGCAAGGCCCAGCGCGGCGCGATGTTGCATGTCGTTCTTCCCCCGGAAAGTTCCTGAAATTGCCATAGCGCAATTCCCACCATTGTCACAAGGGATCACCCGCGCATCGCCCGCGCGGGTGCGCGCAACAGCCCAAAGACCGCGCATTTCCGCCGCTTTGCCAGCCGGCGCCGCGGGCGGGGGGCGGCGCTGCGACCGGGTGTGGCCCATGTGCATCACAAAAAAGTCGAAACATTTTTCAACGGGCTGATTCCGTTGCAAACAGAAAGGGGAAGGGCGACATACGATCCATACCCCAAGCCCGGGTCGCGCCGGATGGGGCACATGAGAGAGACAAGAGGGAAAACCATGAAAAAGGTTCTTTTCGCTACCAGCGCCCTGGTGATGTCGGCTGGCTTCGCCGCTGCAGAAGTCGCCGTTTCGGGCGACGGCCGTATGGGTATGATCTATGACGGCGACGACATCCAGTTCTCGAGCCGCGCTCGCGTTCTGTTCACCCTGACCGGTGAGTCGGATGCCGGCCTGTCGTTCGGCGGTAAATTCCGCGTCGACCAGGAAAACTACTCGTCCAACCCGGGCGGTCGTTCGGCAGCCAAAGGTTCGGCTGGTGAAGTCTGGATCTCGGGCGCCTACGGCAAACTGTCGATGGGTGACGTTGTCGGCGCTGCCGAAGCTGCGATCGGCGACCTGTACGAAATCGGCTACACCGATGGCGAATTCGCCAACGACATCGAAGAAATCTGGTATCTGGTCGGCGACGGCAACAACAAAGACCAGGGCCCGACCGTTCTGTACGAATACTCGATCGACAGCATCTCGTTCTACGCGTCGGCCACCGACGGTTCGAACACCGCTTGGTATTCGACCACCGGTTCGGGCGATTGGGGTGATGCTGACGCGACCGACGGTTCGGACGACGTCGCTTACTCGCTGGCAGCCAAATACGACGCCGGCAACTGGTGGGCATCGCTGGCCTACTCGAAGCATGACGACGCAGACGAGATCGCTCTGGGTGCTGAAGCCACGTTCGACCAGTTCTCGGTCAAAGGTGTCTACGCCAAATACAGCGACCTCTACGACGGCGTGTATGAGTTCGACTCGACCATCGGTCTGTCGGCGGCCTACAACATGGACGCGATCACCGTCAAAGGTTTCTGGCGCCGTGACTCGTGGGATGCGACCGTGGCTGGCGTCTCGGACGAAGACTACGACAGCTTCGGCATCGGTGCTGACTACGAACTGGGTGGCGGTGCGACCCTGGCCGGTGCGATCATCGACAGCGACTACCTGGACGGCGGCCGTGGCGACACCGTTGCTGACCTGGGTGTGAAGTTCAAATTCTGATCCCAACCGGATCACGAATTGAAAGAGCGGGCCTTGCGCCCGCTCTTTTCTTTTGGGAATCTGGGTGCATGGGACTTCTGGATATCAAACGCCGCATTGCGGATGCCGAAACCGCAGCAGGCCGCGCGCCGGGCAGCGTGACGCTGATCGCGGTCAGCAAGGTTCAACCGGCCGACCGGGTTCAGGCCGTGCTGGGGCAGGGGCAGCGGATTTTTGGCGAAAACTATGTGCAGGAAGCGGCGGGGAAATGGCCCGGCTGG
Organism: Paracoccus sp. DMF-8; assembly: GCF_029309835.1. Lineage (GTDB taxonomy): Bacteria > Pseudomonadota > Alphaproteobacteria > Rhodobacterales > Rhodobacteraceae > Paracoccus. The sequence continues at coordinate 475,755 of NZ_JARJHL010000003.1, forward strand.
CGTGCCGAATGGCCGGATGCGCAGGTCCATATGATCGGCCCGTTGCAAACCAATAAGCTGAAACTGGCGCTGGATCTGTTCGACGCCATCCACACGCTGGACCGCGCATCCTTGGCGGAAAAGCTGGCCCGGCAGGTTCAGGCGCGCGGCACCTGCCCGCAGCTTTTCGTTCAGGTGAATACAGGGGCCGAGCCGCAAAAATCCGGTGTCCTGCCCGGTGACGCCGATGCCTTCATCGCCGCATGCCGCGCGCTGGACCTGCCCCTGACCGGCCTGATGTGCATCCCGCCGGACGATGCCGACCCCGCCCGCATTTTGCGGATCTGGCGCGGATTGCGGAACGGAACGGGCTGGCTGGCCTGTCGATGGGGATGAGTTCGGATTTCGAAACCGCAATCGCCCATGGCGCGACCCATGTCCGGGTCGGCAGCGCGATTTTCGGGGCGCGCGACTATACCTGATGCGCAACCGCCGCGCGGCGCGCGGCATGGCGGGTGATACCCTGCGGCACGATCAGCCGCGTGCCCGGCGCGGCGCGTTCGGCCAGCCAATGCAGATCGGTGCGCGCCATCGCGATACAGCCCGCCGTCGGATAGCCGGGCCGCCGCCACTGATGCAGAAAGATCGCCGAGCCGCGCCCGGCCCGCGCATCGGGCCAGTTCCAGTCGGTCAGCAGCACCAGATCATACAGCGGATCGGCGCGGCGCAGGGTTTCATGGCTGGCCACATAGGGCGCGCGGACGTGGTTGTTATAGGCCGGATCGTCAGGCGCATCGCACCACAGATCGCCCGGCAAGATCGCGCGCGCCCAAGGGGCAGGGCAGGGCAGGCGGTCGGGGCGATACAGCAGACCGATGATGCGATGCAGGCCCGCAGGGGTCGCGCCGTCGCCTTCGCGCTTGCCCGCCGACACGCCGCCGCGCCCGATGGTGCAGGGCAGGGTCTGGCCAAAGGCGAACAGCCCCATGGGCACCAGCCGCAGGTCGCCCGGTCGTTGCATGATGGTCACAGCAGATGCCCCGATTTCGCGGCCTTGACGGCCAGATAGCCCTGGTTGAAGCGGTTGGTGGGCGTGATCAGCGGCACGCGCTCGGCCACTGCGATGCCGTGGCCTTCCAGCATGGCGACCTTGCGCGGGTTGTTGGTCATCAGCCGCACCGCGCCGAAACCCATGCGGCGCAGGATATCGGCGCCGATGCGGAAATCACGCTCATCATCGTTGAAGCCCAGCCGGTGGTTGGCCTCGACCGTGTCAAAGCCCTGATTTTGCAGGGCATAGGCGCGCATCTTGTTGGCCAGCCCGATGCCGCGCCCTTCCTGGTTCAGATATAGCAGCACGCCCGAGCCCTGTTCACCCATCGCCGCCAGCGCGGCATGCAGCTGCGGGCCGCAGTCGCATTTCAGGCTGCCCAGCACATCGCCCGTGAAACAGGCCGAATGCAGCCGCGCCAGCACCGGCCGGTCGCGCGGCGGATCGCCGATTTCGACGGCGTAATGTTCGGCATCGCCATTGTCGGGGCGAAAGATATGCAGCCGCGACCGTTCGGCGGCCTGCAGGGGCAGGCGGGCGGCGGCGACGGGGATCATCGCGGCCTCGGTCGCCAGTTGCGCCAGCGCGGGGCCGGGCGCAAGGCGGGTCAGTTCCGGGGGCGCATCATCCACCGGCACCATCAGCACGGCAGGCAGAAGCTGCGCCGATTTCGCAAGCGCGATGGCCGCGCGATGGGGCAGGGCATCGCCCCCGCGCGGGTTGCAGCGGCCCCTTCATCGGGGTCATCAGATCGCCCGAAGGGTCGGCAATCGCCCGCATCCAGCCCGCATCGGCATCGCCCGGCACGATGATCCGCGCCAGATCGCCGTCGTAGACCCGCGCCTTCAGCGTCTGCGCGCGCCAGTCGGTCACGGCCAGGACCGCGCCACCCATATCGCGCATGGCCTGCGCGCGGGCTGGCGAAGCGGTTTCGACAGCCGCCGCCAGCCAGCCGCCGATCAGCACCGGCAGGCCCATCCGCATGTCGGTGCGGGCGCGCGAAAGGGTCTCTGTCAGGGTCGGGATCAGGGTCATCGGGCTGGCTTACGACGGTTCGGTCCGGGGTGAAAGTTGAAACAATCTGAAACATAGCGGCGTTATCGGACAACTCCATGTGAAAATCCGACGAAGCCGCTGGACGCGGGCGCCCCGGTTTCTCAGGTTTCCGTCAACAAGCCATAGGAGGCAAGCATGGCCGGACTGAAAAAGATCCTGCTCGTTGATGACGATGACGACCTGCGCGAGGCTTTGGCCGAGCAACTGGTCGCAACCGAAGATTTCGACGTCTTTGAGGCAGGCAATGGCGCCGAGGCGGTCGAACGCGCCAAGGGGGCGATCTATGATCTGGTGATCCTGGATGTCGGCCTGCCCGACACCGACGGGCGCGAGCTGTGCAAGCGGTTGCGCAAGCAGGGCGTGAAATGCCCGATCATCATGCTGACCGGCCATGACACCGATGCCGACACCATTCTGGGTCTGGATTCGGGGGCGAATGATTACATCACCAAGCCCTTCAAGTTCCCGGTCCTGCTGGCCCGTCTGCGCGCCCAGTTGCGCACGCATGAACAGTCCGAGGACGCGATCTTTCAGCTTGGGCCCTATACGTTCAAGCCCGCGATGAAGATGCTGATCGACGCCAAGGACCGCAAGATCCGGCTGACGGAAAAGGAAACCAACATCCTGAAATTCCTGTATCGCGCAGCGGATGGCGTGGTCCAGCGCGAGGTTCTGCTGCACGAGGTCTGGGGCTATAACGCCGGTGTCACCACGCATACGCTGGAAACCCATATCTACCGCCTGCGCCAGAAGATCGAACCCGATCCCTCGAACGCGCGGCTGCTGGTCACCGAAAGCGGCGGCTATCGGCTGGTCGCCTGAGACAGGGCCGGGGGCATCCGTCCCCGGCTTTTTCCGTCGCGGGGCTGTCTGTTTCGTGGCAGATGGCGGAACAGGCACACGAAGGGCACAGCCATGACCATCACCAGACAGGAAGAACTGGACAGGCTGAAGGTCATCGGCCGGATCGTCGCGAATACCATGCAGACCATGGCCCGGTCGATCGAACCCGGCATGACGACGCGCGAATTGGACGGGATCGGCCACAAGATGCTGGAATCGCAGGGCGCCGAATCCGCGCCGCAGGCCGTTTACGGCTTTCCGGGCGCGACCTGCATCAGCGTGAATGAACAGATCGCCCATGGCATTCCGGGGGATCGCCGGATCCAGCCGGGCGATCTGGTGAATATCGACGTTTCGGCGTCCCGCGATGGCTATTTCGCCGATACCGGCGCGACGTTTCGGATTTCGCCAACTTCGCCCGTGATGGACCGGCTGTGCCGCGACGGTCGGCGCGCCATGCAGATTGGCATCGCGCAGGTCGGCAGCGGCAGGCCCCTGGCCGGGATCGGCAATGCCATCGGGCGTTTTGCCGATGCGCGCGGCTATACGCTGATCCGCAACCTTGCCAGCCACGGCACCGGCCGCGCCCTGCACGAGGAACCGACCGAGATCGCGACATGGCCGACGCGCGGCGACCGGCGCCGCATCGGCAAGGGGCTGGTCCTGACGGTCGAGCCCTTCCTGTCGACGGGCGGCCATTTCGCGACCGAGGGCAATGACGGCTGGACGCTGTATAGCGAACCGCCCGCCGCCGTCGTCCAGTATGAACATACCGTTGTCGCGACCGACCGGGGCGCGATCATTGTCACGCGACCGGGCTGACCGCCACTTTCGCGCCACTTGCGGACGTCCCGACCAGCGGCTAAGGGTTCCCCGTCGGTTTCCGCAAGGAATTGAAAGGAGATCCGTCACGGGCAGCCGCCCGTGAACCGGAACTGCCCCCGCAACTGTAGGCGGCTGGGTTTTTGCAGCAGGCCACTGTGACCGGCAAGGTCATGGGAAGGCAGCAAGAACCCGCGATCCGTCAGTCAGGAGACCTGCCGGCACATGAAACTTTGCAACCTGGGCGGGGCGTCCGGGAAGGTGTCGGATGAAGCATTTGCATGGCCTTTCACGGCTGATCTGCCTGTCTTCGGTCGATTGTGACCGGACCCTTTCCCGATCTTCGGTCCGCGGTCGCGTCTTGAACCGGAGATACGCATGTTTCGCATATCCCTGATCGCGGCATCGACCGCGACCCTTGTCGCCTTGCCCGTATCGGCGCAAACCACCTATCCCCTGACCCTGTCCGAATTGCGGCGTCGATGTCCGTTTCGACAGGGCGCCCGGCTCGGTCGTGACGGTCGGTCAGGCCGCGACCGAGGTGCTGTATTCGCTGGATCTGGCCGACAAGGTCACCGGCACCTCTGTCTGGTTCACCGAGGTTCTGCCCGAATACAAACCCGCCAATGACGCCATCGAGCGGCTGGCCGACAATGATCCCAGCTTTGAAAGCGTGGTGTCCAAGCGCCCGGAACTGGTCGCGATCCAGTATGAATGGCATGTCGGCCCGCAGGGCATCGTCGCCACCCGCGAACAGTTTTCCGATGTCGGCATCCCGACCTATATCCTGCCCGCCGATTGCGTGGGCAAGGACAATACGGTGGGTTCCGACGGCACCCGGACCGCGATGTTCACGATGGATTCGATCTATCAGGGCGTCCTGGAACTGAGGCCAGATCTTTGACGTGGCCGACCGTGGCAAGGCGCTGGTCGCCGACCTGAAATCGCGCGAGGCGGCGGCGATCAGATCGGCGCAGGCGCTGGATCTGCAGGATGTTTCGGCGGTGTTCTGGTTCTCGTCTGCGGAAATGGACATCGACCCCTATGTCGCCGGTCGCAAGGGCCCGCCCGCCTATATGATGAATGCGTTGGGGCTGAAGAACATCATCGAAAGCGATGAGGAATGGCCGGTGGTGAGCTGGGAAACCATTGCCCGCGCCAATCCTTCGGTGATCGTCATCGCCCGGATGGACCGCCGCCGGTTCGAGGCGGATAATTATGAAAAGAAACTGGAATTTCTGAAAACAGACCCGGTCGCGCGTGAAATGGAGGCGGTGAAAAGCGACCGTATCGTGATTCTGGATGCCCATTCCATGGATCCCTCGATCCGCAATATCGCGGCACTGGAAACGCTGGCGGCGGCGCTGCCGGAATTCGACCTGAAATGAGCGGGGCGACGGCCAGCCTGCGCGCGCTTGCCGCCGTTTCGGCGGGCGGGCTGGCCGTGCTGATGCTGGCCGTCATGGCCGGCATCGTCATCGGAGAGGCGCCCCTGCCGCTGTCCGCCGTGCTTGAAGTGTTGTCGGTCAGGCTGTTTGGCGCGGATACCCTGCTGGACCCGATCGACGCGGGCATCATCTGGAACTATCGCCTGCCCCGCACGCTGGTCGCGGCATCCTGCGGTGCGGCGCTGTCGCTGTCGGGGCTGGTGCTGCAATCGCTGGTGCGCAATGCGCTGGCCGATCCCTATCTGCTGGGGGTGTCGGCGGGGGCCTCGACCGGCGCCGTTGCCGTGACGATTCTGGGCGTCGGCGGCGAGCTGATCGAGCATTTCCGCCGGTGCCTCTGCCGGTGCGGCGCTGGCCTTTCTGATCGTCGCGCTGCTGGCGCGCGCGGCGGGCGGCGGGGCGGCGCAGATGGTGCTGGCGGGCATCGCCGGGTCGCAGCTTTTCAACGCGCTGACGTCCTTTTCATCGCGAAATCCGCCAATGCCGAACAGGCGCGGGGCATCATGTTCTGGCTGTTGGGCAACCTGTCGGGGGTGCGCTGGCCCGATGTGACGCTGGCCGTGCCCATTGCGGTCCTGGGTTTTGCGGCCTGTCTGATCCATGCCCGCGCGCTGGATGCCTTTTCCTTCGGCACGGAATCCGCAGCGTCTCTTGGGGTGCCGGTGCGTCGGGTGCAACTGGTCCTGATCGGGGCGGTGACGCTGATGGCCGCCGTCATGGTCAGTCTGGTCGGCGCCATCGGTTTCGTCGGGCTGGTTATCCCCCATGCCATGCGCTTTGTCGTCGGCGTGCGCCATTTCCGCCTGATCCCGGCCACCGCGCTGGCCGGGGCGGTGTTTCTGATCGCCGCCGATATCGTGTCGCGGATGCTGATCGCGGGGCAGGTCGTGCCCATCGGCGTCGTGACCGCGCTGGTCGGCGCGCCGGGCTTTGCCATCATCCTGATCCGCAACAGGGCGCGCGCATGAAGCTGGTGGCGCAGGGTCTGGGCTGGAAAGCGGCAGGGCGGGCAATCGTTCAGGGCGTCGATCTGGATCTGGTGCCGGGGGAAACCTTTGGCCTGATCGGGCCGAATGGTTCCGGCAAATCGACGTTGCTGCGGCTGATCGCGGGGCTGCTGCCGCGCGCGCAGGGGCAGGTCTGGCTGGACGGCACACCCCTGCACCGCATGCCGCGCCGCGAGATCGCGCGGCGGATCGCGCTGGTGTCGCAGCATGCCGATACGACCGAGACCCTGACCGTGCGCGATGCGGTCGAACTGGGCCGCACGCCGTGGCTGTCGGCCTTTTCGCCCTTTTCCGATCTGGATCGCCAGATCGTCGATGATGCGCTGGACGCGGTCGAGATGCGGCATCTGGCCGGGCAGGGCTGGCCCTCGCTGTCGGGGGGCGAACGCCAGCGCGTCCAGATCGCCCGCGCCCTCGCGCAGCGCCCGCGTCTGCTGATTCTGGACGAGCCGACGAACCATCTGGACATCCACCATCAGCTTGCGCTGCTGCGTCTGGTCGCGGGGCTGGACATGACGGTGGTGATGGCGCTGCACGATCTGAATCAGGCCATGGGCTGCGACCGCGTCGGCGTGATGCAAGGGGGCCGCATGGTCGCCTGCGGGCGTCCTGCGGATGTGATTTCAACCGCGCTTTTGTCCGAAACCTTCCGCGTCGGCGCGCGGATCCTGACCGATCCCGCCGACGACAGCCTGCTTTACCGTTTCCATATGCTGGAGAATGACGGATGAAACCGATCCCCCTTGCCCTAGCCGCCCTGTTCGCCCTGCCTGCATGGGCCGAGGTGCACGAGGTCAGGATGCTGAACCGCAACGATCAGGGCCCGATGATCTACGAACCGCAATTCCTGCGCATCGCGCCGGGCGATTCCGTGCGTTTCCTGCCGACGCAGCCCGGCCATAATGCCGCGACCATCGACGAGATGCTGCCTGAAGGGGCCGCGCCCTTTCGCAGCAAGATCAATCAGGAATTCGGGGTGGCATTCGACATTCCCGGCACCTATGGCATCAAATGTTCGCCCCATTACGCGATGGGCATGGTGATGGTCGTGCAGGTCGGCGACGATGCGGTTGCCACGATCCCCGAGGGGTTGCCGAAACGCGCAGCGGATCGGTTCCAGTCGATTGTCGAAGGCGTCGAATAGGGTCTAGCGGTCCTGCATCCCCTTGCCCTGCAGGATTTTCGGCGCGGCCCTGTCGATCCGCGATTGCCGCGTCGCGGATTGTTTCGCGCCCGAAAAATGCAGCACCCAACCCCGGCGCCGTCCCGGCGTCAGGCCGTTAAAGGCGGCGGAAAATTCGGGGTCGGCGTCGATGCGGTCGGTCAGTTCCTGCGGGTAATCCAGATCATCGTGGGGCAGGTCGATGCGGATCGCGGCCTTGTCCATCGCCTCGGCCAGATAGGCGCGCAGCGTGGGCGCCAGCGCGTCGATGCGGCCGGTGTCGGTAAAATTCACCACGCGCGACGTGCGCGAATTGGCGCCCGGCACCGTCAGGATGCCTTGCGGGTCGTCTAGCAGCACGCCCTTGAAAAAGCCGATGGCGGCGCGGTCGGAAAAGCCCCAGATGATCGCGACATTATGGCCGTCATGGGTATAGACGGGCGGATGCCATTTCCATTCCTCGACCAGGCCCGCGCTTTTGGCGATGGCGCGCAGGGCCAGAATTTCGGCGTGCCAGCGGCCGGGTTTCGTGAAATGGGCCTCGATCAGCTCTTGCATGGCGCTAGCGTAGCGCAAGATCGCCCTGTGGATCCAGCGCCTTCAGCCAGATGGTGGCGCGCAGGCCGGTGGCGGCGATGACGGTCGTCTGCAACTGCCCGGCCAGCGCGCGCAATGTTTCGGGCGTCAGGGACTCTTTTGGCGGATAGGTCAGTTCCAGACAGCATTCCGCCTGCCCCGCCAGACCGATAACCGGCAGCACGCTCAGCTGGCAGGCCCCCGGTGGTTCGGAAAGGGCGCGGCACAGGATGGCGCGCAGGTCCTGCAGCAGATCCGCCAGACCGTCGCGCTGGCGCGGCAGGTGCCGGTCGTCAAGATACAGCTTGAGATGCGGCATGGCCCCCCGGCAGGAAAAAGCGGCGACAAAAGATCCTGTCGTCCCCACTATCCGCCGTTTCCGCCGCCGCGCCTAGAGGGACATCTCGCGCCCGCCCCGTTGAACTGCCCCGTGGCACTCTGGCCGACGATACCCGCGATATCCTGCCGGGACGCGGCTTTGGCGTTTTGCAGCATTGGCAGGCGCGGGGGCTTACGCTATCCATGCGTTGCCGGATCATGTCGAAAGCCCCCGCCTTGTCGCAGCCAGGGACCAGAAGGATCGCCCTTGCCCCGCTGGCCTTGCGCCGGATCGGGGTGCTGCTGCTGGCGCTGCCCTTTGTCATGCTGTCGCTGCTGGCGCAGGGAACGATGGTCGTCCGGGCCGAGGGGCCGCAAAGCTTCATGATGGTGCTGTGCGGCGATCATGACCCGGTGGCGATGGTCATTGATGATGACGGCCATGTCATCCCCGCCGATGAATATGCCGCGCCGGGCGATGCGCCGGTTCCGGCCAGTGACAAGCAGCCCTGCGATTGGGCGGTTCTGGGTCAGCCCGCGCTGGCCGATCTGGGCGATGCGTTGCCCTTGCCCTTTGCCAGCGCGCGGCGTGCCGATCTGGTGGCCGCGCTGCCCGCGCAGATCCTGCGGGCCGAGGTTCTGACCCCTGCGGCGCGGGGCCCGCCGCAAGCCTGATGTCATCCGCGTCCCGATGGGCGCGAAAACCATATCCGACATCAGGAAAATCACATGAAAATCATTGCTATGAAGCGCCGCATCGCGGCTGCGATCCTGCTGGCGCCCACGCTTGCGCTGGCGTCCCTTGCCCAGGGCCATGACGGCCATGCCGCCCCCCATGCCGCCTTGGAAAGCGCCGGGGTGACTTTGGGCGATCTGACCCTGTCCCATGCCTTTACCCGCGCCATGCCGCCCAATGCCCCGGTGGCGGGCGGCTTTCTGACCGTCGCCAATGGCGGGGCGCAGGACGACCGGCTGGTCGCCGCCCGCTCGGATCTTGCGGCAGAGGTGCAGATCCATGAAATGACCATGAACGGCAGCGTCATGAAGATGCGCGAACTGCCCGAGGGCCTGCCCATCCCCGCCGGTCAGACGGTCGAGCTGAAGCCGGGCGGCTATCACCTGATGTTCATCGGCGTGACCCGGCCCTTTGCCGAAGGCCAGACCATCCCCCTGACCCTGTCCTTTGAACAGGCCGGGGAGGTCGCGTTGCAGGTTCCCGTTGGCCCGATGAACGCCCGTTCCGGCGGTCAGATCGACGCCGGTGGTCACTCGGGCCACTAGGCCGGCCCTTGGCTTTCACATTGCCGGGCCGCCGCGACGCGGCCCCATCCGCACAGGCGGATGCGCAGGAAAGAACTGGATATGACGATGAACACGAATGGCGGCCCGGCCCGCCCGGTAAACCGCCCCGATCAAACCCGCGCCGACCAAACCCACCCCGGCCAAACCCGCGCCTCTGGTGCAGGCGATCTGTATCGCGCGGTCTGGCGCTGGCATTTCTATGCGGGGCTGCTGGTCCTGCCCTTCATGATCACGCTGGCGATTTCCGGGTCGCTGTATCTGTATCGCGCCGATATCGACCGCTGGTGGCATGCCGATCTGCTGACCGTCCCGGCGCAGGACAGCGCGCCCCTGCGGCCGACCGCGCTGGTCGCCTCGGCGCTGGATGCGGTGCCGGGGATCGCGGTGAAATATACCGATCCGCCGTTTGCGGATGCCTCGGCCGAGATCACGGTCGCGACCGAGGCCGGGCGGATGGCGGTATATGTCAACCCCTTCAACGGGCTGGTTCTGGGCGCGATGCCCGATCGCACGACGCTGATGTGGACGGTGCGCAAGCTGCACAGCTTCAAGTATTTCGGGCCCTATGCGCGGTATCTGATCGAAATAGCCGCTGGCTGGTCGGTGCTGCTGGTGCTGACCGGGATCTATCTGTGGTGGCCGCGCGGGCAGCGTGGCGGCGTCGTGTCCATTCGCGGGACGGCCGCGCGGCGGGTGTTCTGGCGCGATACCCATGCGGTGACCGGGATTTTCGTCGGCGGCTTCATCGTCTTTCTGGCGGTGACCGGCATGCCCTGGTCCGGTGTCTGGGGCGCCAAGGTCAATGAATGGGCCAATGGCAACAACTTCGGCTATCCCGACGGGGTGCGGGTGAATGTGCCGATGCCGCAGCAGCGGCTGGACGGCATCGCGAAAACCTCGTGGACGCTGGAACAGGCGCGCATCCCCGAAACCCCGCGCATCCCCGATGCCGCAGCCCCCGCGACGCTGGATCAGGCCGTGGCGCGGATCGAGACGCTTGGCCTGCATCCGGGTTACAGCGTGGCGCTGCCGACCTCGGCCAGCGGGGTCTATTCCGCTTCGGTCTATCCGGATGATCTGGCCCGGCAACGTGTCGTCCATCTGGATCAATATACGGTGCAGCCGCTGCTGGACATGAGCTATGGCGATTACGGCCCGATGGGGCGCGCGCTGGAATGGGGGATCAACACCCATATGGGCCAGACCTATGGCATGGCGAACCGGCTGGTGCTGACGGTGGCCTGCGCGGCGATTGTCCTGCTGGCGGTATCGGCGGCGGTGATGTGGTGGAAAAGACGGCCCCATGGGGCGTTGGGCGTGCCGCCGCTGCCTGCGGATGCGCGGGTGTTTCGCGGGCTGATCGCCATTCTGGCGATCGGTGGCATCGTCTTTCCGCTGGTGGGCGCAAGCCTGCTGGTCATGCTGGCGCTGGACTGGCTGCAGCGCCGCATGTCGCGCGGCAGCCGCATGGCGCCGCTGGTTTAGGGACCGGAACGCAGCGGGGCGCCGGCAGCGTCCCGCTGCGTTCCATGCGACCGATGTCGGATGACGCAACGGATGCCCCTGCGGCCGGTTTGCCATCGCGGCCAAACTGTTGCAGCCTTTGCGCGCAGGAACACGGATTTCCCACAGCGCCCGCAGGATTTTTCAGGAACAAGGACCTTTCCGATGCCCACATTCACCGGCACTTCTGGCAACGACACCCTGACCGGCACGATCAATCAGGATACGCTGATCGGCGGCGGCGGTGACGATCTGATGATCGGTCATGCGGGCGACGATTATTTCCGCGAGACGCATAATGGCCGCGAGGCCACCGGAAACTCCACCATGCGCGGCGGAGCGGGCAATGACCGGATCACCGTTTCATGGGCCGAGGCATGGATCGAGGCGCAGGGCGGTGCGGGCGCCGATTACATCAGCATCGGTTTCGAACCCGAGGCGGCGGGCAGCGCGGCATTGGGGCTGATCCATGGCGGCGCGGGCAATGACACGATCATCGCCTCGGTCCGCAGCAGCAGCTCGGCCGAAGCGCAGGGCAAGGGCATCGTGATCCAGGGCGGTCTGGGCAATGACAGCATCACCGGAACCCGCCTTGCCGATACGATCAACGGAGGTCTGGGCGTCGACACGATGAGCGGCGGCCTGGGAAATGACGTCTATCATGTCACCGCGGGCGATATCGTCACCGAACAAGAGGGCGGCGGCATCGACACGGTGCGCACGGATGTCAGCTTCCGTCTGGCCGCGAATGTCGAAAACATGGTGATGACCGGCAGCGCGCATATCACCGCGCAGGGCAATACCGCCGGCAATCTGATGCAGGGCAATGGCGGCAACAACCTGATCGAAGGCATGGGGGGTGTGGACCGGCTGTTCGGCCACGGCGGCCATGACACGCTGAACGGCGGGGCCGGTGCCGACACGCTGGACGGTGGCGCGGGCAATGACGCGCTGATCGGCGGCGCGGGCAGCGATGTGCTGGTCGGGGGGCTTGGCGCCGATGTCTTTGTCTTTGGCGCCACCGCCCATATCGGGATCGGCGCGGCGCGCGATGTGATCGCGGATTTCCAGCACGGGATCGACCGCATCGACCTGTCCCAGATCGACGCCAATATCAACGCTGCGGGCAATCAGGCCTTTGGCTGGTCGGGCAATCGCGCCGCCGCCCATTCGGTCTGGCAGACCGGGGATGGTGCGGGCAACACCTTGCTGCGCGGCGATGTCGATGGCGACGGGGTGCAGGATTTCGCGCTGGAGCTTGGCAATATGCGCGATCTGACCGCCAGCGACCTGATCCTGTAGCGCCGCCCGTCAGCCGCCGCCTTTCAATTCGGGCGAAAATCCCTGGGGCGGATGCCGTGGCGGGCCAGCTTGTCATAGAAGGTCTTGCGCGGCAGGCGCAGCCCCGCCATCGCGCGGCTGGCGTTTCCGCCCGTCAGCCGCAGCGATCTGCGCAGGATTTCAGCCTCATAGCTGGCGACCATTTCGGTAAATCCGGGGTCGCCGGTCTGGCCTCCCATCGCGAATGCCGACACGCCCGAGGCGATGCCTTCGGCAAACTGGCGCAATTCGCGCAGGTTGCCGGGCCAGTCGTGGCTTTGCAGCCGCGCCAGCGTCAGGGCGGTCAGCGCGGGCACGGGCAGGTCGTGGCGGCGGCTGGCCTCGATCAGGAAATGGCGAAACAGCCGGGGAATATCGCCGCGCCGCGCCGCCAGCGCCGGCACATGCAGCGTCACGCCAGACGGGCGGTGAAACAGATCGGCGCGAAAATCGCCCTGCGCCACCAGCCGGGACAGGTCGCTGCGGCTGAGCGGCCAGGATGCGCAGATCGACCGCGCGCGGCGCGGCGGCGCCCTGCGACAGCACCTGACCGGATTCGATGATCGACAGCAGACGCGCCTGCAGGGGCAGCGGCAGCGCGTCGATTTCATCCAGAAACAGCGTCCCGCGATGGGATTTTTCGACCTGACCGATCAGCCGGGCATGGCGCGGCGCGCCGGGCTGGCCCGCCCCTGCGCCCAGCAGGTCCAGTTCAAAGCGGTCGGGGTCCAGCGTGCCGCAGGCGATCTGGACAAAGCTGCGCGCGCGGCGGCGGCTTTGCTGGTGAATGGCGCGGGCGACGGTTTCCTTGCCCGACCCGCCCGGCCCCTGGATCAGCGCATCGACCGCGCTTTCCGCAAGCCGGTCGACCGCGTCGCGCAGATGGCGCATCACCGGGCTGTCGCGATCGGCGGAAACCGGCGCCCACACGGGCCGCGATACCCTGCCGCAGCTTGCGGTTTTCCATCACCAGCGCCCGCGTGGCCGAGGCGCGGCGCAAGGCCGCCGTCAGCGCGTCCAGCCCCACCGGCTTGGTCAGGAAATCGCAGGCCCCGGCCTTCAGCGCGGCGACCGCCATATCGACATCGCCATGGCCGGTCAGCAGGATCACAGGCAGATCTTCGTCCATGTCATGGATGCGGCGGAACAGCTCCAGCCCGTCCATCCCCGGCATCCGCACATCGCTGAGGATCACGCCCGGAAAATCCGCCGTCAGCCCGGCCAGCGCGTCCTGCGCGCGCGAAAACGGTTCGGGCGTGAAACCGGCGATGCGCAGGGCCTGTTCCTGCGCGGCCAGCAGATCGGCATCGTCATCGACAAGCCGGACGATAGAATGATCAGTCATGCGGCGGCCTGCAATATGACGCGAAAGGTGGCGCCGCGACCCGGTTCGGGCGGATCGGCCAACAGATCGCCGCCGAAATCGCGGGCGATGCCCTGCGCGATGACAAGGCCCAGACCCAGCCCGTCGGCCTTGCTGGTGGAAAAGGGGATGAACAGGTTTTCCCATGCCTGCGGCGTCAGGCCGGGGCCGTTGTCCGTGACCGAAAGCTCGATCCGGTCACCTCTCCGCTGCACGCTGATGCGGATTTCAGGGTCGGGATGGCCCGCCAGCACCTCTTGCGCGTTCTGGATCAGGTTGACCAGAACCTGTTCCAGCCGCACCGCTTCGGCCACGGCGCGCAGATCGGGGTCGAAGGGATCGCGGATCAGCCGCGCGCTCTCGGCCCGGCGGCGGCTGGCGGTCAGCGGCCACCGAGGCCCTCGATCACATCCATCAGGCGCACGGGTTCCAGCCTGCCGGTCGCCTTGCGGGAAAAGCTGCGCAATTCGGTGGTGATCTGGGAAATCCGCCCGGTCATCTGGACGATCCGCCCCAGATTGCCGCGCAGGTCATCGGACGCCGCCGCAGGCAGCATCGCGGCGGCGTTTTCGGCCAGCAGACGGATCGTCGCCGGGGGCTGGTTCACCTCATGCGCGACGCCGGCGGTGACCTGACCAAGCGTCGCCAGCTTGTTGGCCTGCACCAGATCGGCCTGCATCGCGGCCAATCGCTGTTCGGCGGCCTGACGTTCGCGCATCGCATCCGACAGATCGCGGGTGCGTTCGTCCACCGCGCGTTCCAGATCGCTGCGATAACGGGCTTCGCGGGCGGCCATTTCCTCGCGGCGGCGGCGTTGGCGGGCGATCCGGCCCAGCCACAGCGCGGCCATCACCAGCAGCGCGGCCAGCGCGATGCTGGCCAGGCCTGCGGCCAGCCGCGCCGCGTAGATCGGATAGCGCAGCACCAGCGTCCAGTTCGCGCCGGGAACGGGTTCCGTGATGGCAAGATGGCGGGCGGCCAGCGGCGGCAGCGGCCTGAACCGCGCGGCATCCATGTCGGACAGCACCACCTGACCATCCGGGCCGGTCACATAGGTCGTATCCGCCGAACGCGCCCAGGATGCGTCATCCGCGTCGAATTCGACCTTGACGCGACCACCCCGATCGGCCCCGAGGCATCATCGACCCCGGCTGGACGAGATACAGCCCCGGCCGATGGCCGACGCCAGCGCATATTGCACGCGCCTTTCCGGTCTGCAACGCATCGGCGTAATATTCGCGAAAGCTGTAATCGACGCCGACAAAGCTGACCAGCTCATCGTAATCCAGGAACCGCGACCGCCGCGCCTTGAGGTTCAGGATGCAGATCACCGCGCTTTCGGTTTCCTCGCGCAGCCGGTCCAGCTTGCGCGAGACATCGGCCAGCGCGGCGGGTGATCCCGTGGTCAGCGCCTTGCGCAGGGTGTCGTCGTCGGACAGGATCGCGGCC
This sequence comes from Paracoccus sp. DMF-8, assembly GCF_029309835.1. Classification (GTDB taxonomy): domain Bacteria; phylum Pseudomonadota; class Alphaproteobacteria; order Rhodobacterales; family Rhodobacteraceae; genus Paracoccus. Next base: position 490,954 of record NZ_JARJHL010000003.1, read on the forward strand.
ACCGCGCGCTGTTTCGCCAGCGTGCTTTCCAGCGCCTGAACCCGCAGCAGGGCAGAGCCGGCGGCCTGTTCGGCCAGCCTGCCGCGCACGATGCCTCCGACCGTCAGCCAGGTCGCGACCAGCAGGCAGGCGGCCGTCACCGCCGCAGAACACGCAGGCCGGAAATCGCGCCGCAACGCCATGCCACCCCTGTCGAGATCGCCCCTGAGGCCAAGCCTATCATAGCGGCGGGGTGTGTTCTCATATCCCGCACATGGTGCCGGGATCATGTTTCGATACCCGCACAAAATCCACCGCAGAAATCACAAATAATCTGCAATATCAGCAGCCTGCAGGCATGTGCCATTTTGTGTCTGATTTCGGGGCGATTGTTATTTTCCCGGCACAGCAACGTCATCAGCAGGTTTGAGGAGGCCATATGCAGATCGACATGTCCGGCACAACAGGATGCCCCACACCCCAAGCTCTTTATCGCCACCTGTATTTTCAGGTGCTGGTCGCCATCGCGACGGGGGCGTTGATTGGGCATTTCTGGCCCCAGACCGGCAGGGCGCTGAAGCCTCTGGGCGACGGTTTCATCAAGCTGGTCAAGATGATCATCTCTCCGGTCATTTTCCTGACGATCACCACCGGGCTTGCGGGCATGGGCTCGCTGAAGGGCGTGGCCTCGGTCGCGGGCAAGGCTTTCGCCTATTTCCTGTTCTTTTCCACATTCGCGCTGGTCGTCGGGCTGGTCGTCGCCAATGTCGTGCAGCCGGGCGCGGGGATGAATATCGACCCCGCGACGCTGGATAGCAGCGCGGTCGCGGGCTATACGTCCAAGGCGCATGAAACCAGCCTGATCGCATTCGTGCTGGACATCATTCCGACGACCTTCACCTCGGCCTTTGTCGATGGCAATATCCTGCAGGTCCTGTTCATCTCGATCATCTTCGGCGTGTCGCTGATCCTTGTCGGCGACAAGGCCAGGCCGGTCGTGACGATCCTGGAGGCGATCAGCGGCGTCGTGTTCCGTGCGGTCGATGTGCTGATGAAGGCCGCCCCGATCGGTGCCTTCGGGGCTTTTGCCTTTACCATCGGGAAATATGGCATCGCCTCGATCGTCAATCTGGCGGCGCTGGTGGGGACGTTCTATCTGACCTCGGCTCTGTTCATCTTTGTCGTGCTGGGGACGGTCGCGCGGCTGAACGGGTTTTCCATCCTGCGGCTGATGGCCTATCTGAAAGCCGAGCTGCTGCTGGTTCTGGGCACCTCGTCGTCGGAATCGGCGCTGCCTTCGCTGATGGAAAAGATGGAAAAGGCCGGTTGCGCCCGTCCCGTGGTCGGGCTGGTCGTGCCGACGGGCTACAGCTTCAATCTGGATGGCACCAATATCTACATGACGCTGGCCGCGCTGTTCATCGCGCAGGCGACGAATATCGACCTGTCGCTGCAACAGCAGGTGTTGCTGCTTCTGGTCGCGATGCTGTCGTCCAAGGGCGCGGCAGGCGTCACCGGCGCGGGCTTCATCACGCTGGCTGCGACGCTGTCGGTGGTGCCGACGGTGCCGGTGGCGGGGATCGCGATCATTCTGGGCGTCGACCGCTTCATGTCGGAATGCCGCTCGCTGACGAATTTCATCGGCAATGCGGTGGCCACGGTCGTCGTCAGCCGGTGGGAGGGCGCGCTGGATCGCGACCGCCTGAACGCGGCACTGGGCGGCGAGCCGCTGCCCGACGCCCCGGTGTTCGAAAAGCTGCGCGGCGCCCCTGCGGGTCTGCAACTGGGCGAAGCCAGCGCGGACTGACCACGCCGACAAGGCATGACGATGCGCCCCGCGTAAAAGACGCGGGGCGTTTGCGTGATCGGCGCCCCTGAGGGGCGCGCGTTTCAGATCAATGGCTTATGCCGCGATCTGACGGGCCTTTTCGACCAGAACCTCGGCCTGACGGATCGAGGCGTAGTCGATCAGGCGGCCATCCAGCGACACCGCGCCCTTGCCTGCGGCCTCGGCCTCGGCCATGGCGGCCAGGATCTTTTTCGCGCGTTCGACTTCGGCTTCCGACGGGCTCATCACCTCGTTCGCCAGTGCGATCTGGCTGGGGTGGATCGCCCATTTGCCTTCGCAGCCCAGAACCGCGGCGCGGTAGGCGGCGGCCTTGAACCCGTCGGGGTCCGAGAAATTGCCGAAGGGGCCATCAATCGGGCGCAGGCCGTTGGCGCGGGCCGCGACGACCATCGTCGCCAGCGCGTTGTGCCACATGTCGCCCCAATGGATCTGGCGGCTGCCATCGGCCAGCGGGTCGGTCAGGACCGAGTAGTTTTCGTTCACGCCGCCGATGACGGTCGTGCGCGCGCGGGTCGAGGCGGCATAGTCGGCGACGCCGAAATGCAGGCTTTCGTTGCGTTTCGACGCGCCCGCGATGGCTGCGACGTTCTGCATGCCAAGCGCGGTTTCGATGATATGTTCGAAACCGATGCGCTTTTTATAGCCCTTGGCGTCTTCGATCTGGGTCACCATCATGTCGACCGCATAGACATCGGCGGCGGTGCCGACCTTGGGGATCATGATCAGGTCCAGACGTTCGCCCGCCTGTTCGACGACGTCGACGACATCGCGATACATGTAATGCGTATCCAGCCCGTTGATCTGCACGGACATGGTTTTCTTGCCCCAGTCGATCTCGTTCAGGGCCTGGATGATGTTCTTGCGGGCCTGCGCCTTTTCGTCCGGTGCAACCGCGTCCTCAAGGTCGAGGAAGATCACGTCAGCGGCAGATTCCGCTGCCTCTTGAAACATTTGCGGCTGGCTGCCGGGAACGGCCAATTCGCTGCGGTTCAGCCGTGCGGTGGCCTGCTCAATGGGATGGAAGCTCATGTTCGGATCGCTCCTGCCGGGTTGTTGGGGATGGGGCAAGATAGGGTCGCAATTTTATTTCCTGTCAATAAAGAATTTTGAATGAATCTTATTCCTCATGCCAAAGTCTTGCTGCACAGCGGCATTTTTCCTTACCGATCACCCTGTTTCTGCGAATAGTAGAACGCGATCGCCTGCGCCCGGTTCTTGACCGATAACTTGTCGTAAAGATTGGACAAATGGAATTTGACGGTATTCGTCGTGATGCCCAGTTCGCTGGACAGTTCGCGATTCGTCAGCCCGGTTGCCAGTGCTTCCAGCATGCGGGTTTCACGCGGCGACAGCGATTTCAGCGGGTCGTTTTGCAGTTTGCGCACATCGACAAAGGGAAAAATCATCCGCCCCGAGGCGACCGCCGCGCAGGTTTCCAGCAGCGTTTCGACCGCCCCGCTGCGCGACACGAACCCCGCCGCACCCGCCGCCATCGCCGACAGATGCGCATCGCTGCCCTGATCGGCATAGACGACCATGCGGGGGGCGCGTTCCTGGGCGCGCAGCACCTCCAGCAGCTTGGCGCCGCCCAATGCGGGCAGGTTCCAGTCGATCACGCCGACCTGCGCGGGCACGCGCATCGCCGTGCCCAGAAAGCCTTCGGCCGTCGATGCCGTGGCGATCAGCGAGAATCGCGGATGGCGTTCGAACATCTCGGCCATGGCGCTGAGGACCAGCGGATTACTGTCCGCCAGCATGATCGTAATCTGCCCGTTTTTTCCTGATTCGCCCATTTTATCCTCATTTTCCCACCCATTCGGGTAGGTAGCCATCCGACAAAAATCGTAATCCGTCAGAAAGTATAGGTCATTTCCTACCCAAAAGAATACCAAAAAGCAGGATGAAGCGCCATTGTCGAATTGCGAATCTGCGGCTTCCCTAGGATAAATTTTGTTGAGCAAAGGGAAAATCGATGAGCAACGTCGAAATCTTCGGGCAACTGGAAATCCCCAACACGCTGGCCGCGGGTCCGGGGCCGGGCAATACCGATCCCCGCGTGTTGCAGCGATTCGCCGCGGCAGGCATGGCCGACCACATGCAGGCCGATGTGCTGCGCGGCATGATCGAAGCCAAGCAGATGCTGCGCGCCATCATGGGCACCTCGAACATCTACACCTACGGCGTCGCCGGCACGGGTTGGAGCGGTCTGGACGTCATGTTCAGCGCGGTTCAGCCGGGCGACAAGGTCGTGGTTTTTGTCAACGGCACCTTTTCGGGCATCGACGGGCTGACCGTGCGCATGAAGGCCGCCACCGCCGAGGAACTGGCCGCCAATCCGATGGATCCGCAACCGGCATCCGTCACCATCGTCAACGTCCCGCATGGTCAGTCCGTCACCGGCGAGATCGTCGAAAAGGCGCTGGCCGAACATAAACCGAAATGGGCCGCGATGGCGCATTGGGAAACCGGTTCGGGCCGCATCAACGATCTGCGCGGTTTTTCGGATGCCTGCGAAAAACATGGCGCGATGGGTCTGGTCGATGCCGTCTCGTCGCTTGGGGTCGAGAATTTCGCCATCGACGATTTCCCCGGCGTGCATGGCTGGGCCTCCTGTCCGCAAAAGGGCATCTGCTGTCTGCCGCTGACCTATGCGCCGGTGTCCTTTACCGACCGCTACATCGAAACCCTGCGCCAGACCGGCACCCGGACCTTTGTCCACCACCCGATCCTGGAAGCGCGCCACTGGGGTATCGTTGACGGCAAGGATGTCGAAAAAGGCACCTATCACCGCACCCACAGCGCCTATGCGGTTTCGGCCTTCCACGAGGCGCTGCGCATCACGCTGCAACAGACCGTCGCCGAACGCGCCAAGCAATATGCCTATCACGAAGCCGCGCTGCGTGATGCCGTGACGGCGATGGGCTGCAAGGTGACGTCGAACATGACTTCGCTGGTCGTGCTGAACCTGCCCGAGGGGCTGGCCGGTCGCGAACAGGAACTGGTCCAGACCTGCCGTTCCAAAGGTTTCGGCATCTGGCCGACGCTGTCCGAGCCGGTTCAGGTCCGCATCGGCATCCTGAACCTGCTGAACCGCGCGGCGGTGACGGAAATCGTCGAACGCTTTGCCGCCGAACTGTCGGCGATGGGCGCGAATATCGACATCGAAACGGTCCGCGCAGGGCTGGAACGGCATTATCAGACGGCGGTCGCGGCAGAGTAGCCGCACCTTTGGGAGGAGGTAGGATATGGATATCCACGAGTATCAGGCCAAGGAAATTCTCAGCAATTTCGGTGTAGGCATCGCACAGGGGGCGCTGGCCTACAGCCCCGAACAGGCCGCGTATCGCGCCCGCGAACTGGGCGGCGAGCGTTGGGTCGTCAAGGCGCAGGTCCATGCGGGCGGTCGCGGCAAGGCGGGCGGCGTCAAGATCTGCAACAGCGATAGCGAAATCCGGGCCGTGACCGAGGAAATGTTTGGTCAGAAGCTGGTCACGCATCAGACCGGTCCCGAAGGCAAGGGCATCTATCGCGTCTATGTCGAGGCCGCCGTGCCGATCGCGCGCGAAATCTATCTGGGCTTCGTTCTGGATCGCGGCTCGCAGCGGGTGATGATCGTCGCCAGCGGCGAGGGCGGGATGGAGATCGAGGAAATCTCGGCCGAACGCCCCGACAGCATCGTGCGCGCCACCGTCGAGCCGGCGGTCGGTCTGCAGGAATTCCAGTGCCGCGAGATCGCATTCGCACTGGGGATCGAACCCAAGCTGATCCAGCAGATGGTCCGCACGCTGAAAGGCTGCTATCGCGCCTTCCGCGAACTGGACGCGACGATGGTTGAAATCAATCCGCTGGTCATCACCTCGGACGAACGTATCCTGGCGCTGGACGCCAAGATGACATTCGACAACAACGCCCTGTTCCGTCATCCGCAGGTGGCCGAACTGCGCGACAAATCGCAGGAAGACCCGCGTGAATCCCGCGCGGCGGATGGCGGTCTGTCTTATGTCGGTCTGGACGGCAATATCGGCTGCATCGTGAACGGTGCCGGTCTGGCCATGGCCACGATGGACACGATCAAGCTGGCCGGGGGGGAACCCGCGAACTTTCTGGACATCGGCGGCGGTGCGACGCCGGAACGTGTGGCGAAAGCCTTTCGTCTGGTGATGTCGGACAAGAATGTCCAGGCCGTGCTGGTCAATATCTTTGCGGGCATCAACCGCTGTGACTGGGTTGCCGAAGGCGTGGTCAAGGTGCTGCGCGAAAACCCGGTCGATGTGCCGGTGGTCGTGCGCCTTGCCGGGACCAATGTCGAGGAAGGGCAAAAGATCATCGCCCAAAGCGGCCTGCCCCTGATCCGCGCCACCACCCTGAACGAAGCCGCCGAGCGCGTCGTCGCCGCATGGCGCGCCGATACCAACAGCAACACCAACCTGAAGGCCGTGTGATGAGCATTTTTCTGGATAGCGACACCCCCGTCATCGTTCAGGGCATCACTGGCAAGATGGCCCGTTTCCACACCAAGGAAATGATCGAATACGGCACCAATGTCGTCGGCGGCGTCGTCCCCGGCAAAGGTGGCGAAACCTGCGAAGGCGTGCCGGTCTTCAACACCGTCAAGGAAGCGGTCGAGGCGACCGGGGCGCAGGCCTCGCTGGTCTTTGTGCCGCCCCCCTCGGCTGCGGATTCGATCATGGAAGCCGCCGATGCGGGCATCCGCTACTGCGTCTGCATCACCGACGGCATCCCCGCGCAGGACATGATCCGCGTCAAGCGTTACATGTATCGCTACCCCAAGGAACGCCGCATGGTCCTGACCGGGCCGAACTGCGCGGGCACGATCAGCCCGGGCAAGGCGATGCTGGGCATCATGCCGGGCCATATCTACCTGCAGGGCAACGTCGGCATCATCGGCCGTTCGGGCACCCTGGGATATGAGGCGGCGGCGCAGCTGAAGGAACGCGGCCTTGGCGTCTCGACCTCGGTGGGGATCGGCGGCGACCCGATCAACGGCTCGTCCTTCCGCGATGTGCTGGAGGAGTTCGAGAACGACCCCGACACCCATATCATCTGCATGATCGGTGAAATCGGCGGCCCGCAAGAGGCCGAGGCAGCGGATTACATCCGCGACCACGTCACCAAGCCGGTCGTCGCCTATATCGCGGGTCTGACCGCACCCAAGGGCCGGACCATGGGCCATGCCGGTGCGATCATCTCGGCCTTTGGTGAAAGCGCGTCGGAAAAGGTGGAAATCCTGACGGCGGCGGGCGTCACCATCGCCGAAAACCCGGCGGTGATCGGCGAAACCATCGCCCGCGTCATGCGCTGATCCGGGCTGATCGGACAGCAAGAAGTAGAAGGAGGAGAGAAAATGGCAAAACCCCGCGTTCTTGTCACCCGCCGCTGGCCCGCTGCGGTCGAGGCACGTCTGTCCGATCTGTTCGAGGTTCAGTTGAACCGCGACGACACACCCATGCGGCCCGAGGATTTTCGGGCCGCGATGGGCCAATATGACGCGATCCTGCCGACCGTGACGGACAAGCTGGGCGCGCCCTCGCTGGATATCGAAAAGCCGCAGACCCGCATCTTTGCCAATTACGGCGTGGGCTTCAGCCATATCGACGTCGAAAAGGCGTCGGGGCAGGGGATCGTCATCACCAATACCCCCGATGTGCTCAGCGAATGCACCGCCGATCTGGCGATGACGCTGATGCTGATGGCCGCCCGCCGCGCGGGCGAAGGCGAACGCGAATTGCGCGCCGGCAAATGGACCGGCTGGCGCCCGACCCATCTGGTCGGGACCAAGGTGTCGGGCAAGACGCTTGGCATCATCGGCTATGGCCGGATCGGTCAGGAAATGGCGCGGCGCGCGCATCATGGGTTCGGGATGAAGATTCTGGCCTATAACCGCAGCCCCGTCGCCCCCGAGGTGCTGGCGCAATGCAATGCCACGCAGGTCGCATCCGTCGATGAACTGCTGCCGCAATGCGATTTCGTGTCGCTGCACTGCCCCGGCGGGGCGGCGAACCGCCACCTGATCGACTCGCGCCGCCTTGGCCTGATGCGGCCCGACGCCTATCTGATCAACACCGCCCGCGGCGAGGTCATCGACGAAAGCGCGCTGGCTCAGGCCCTGTGGTTCGAAACCATCGGTGGCGCCGCGCTGGATGTCTTTGACGGTGAACCCGACATCAACCCGCAGCTTCGCGACAGCGACCGTCTGGTCATGCTGCCGCATCTGGGCAGCGCCACGCGCGAAGCCCGCGAGGCGATGGGGTTCCGGGTCATCGACAATCTTCAGGACTTCTTTGCCGGGCGCGAACCCCGTGATCGGGTGAACTGATGGAAGACGGGGCAGTCCGCGCCGAAGTTCATGCCGACACCGGCTCGTCGCCTGTGTCCCGGCAATCCTATGCCGACGGTCTGCGCAATGAATTGCGCGGGCTGTGGCTGAAGGTCCTGGCCCGCCGCGCACCGCAGGCCCTGCCTGCGCTGCAAAACGACGACAGCCGGGTGCCGGCCGACATGCGGATCGGCGAATATCTGCAGGGCCTGTCGATCTGGTTCCAGCTTCTGCGGATCATTGACGAAAACACGGCCACCCGGTTTCGCCGGACGGCCGAGGCCGAAACCGGCCCGACCGCGATCGAGGGAAGCTTTGCCAGTGCCCTGTCTGCCCATGCCGATATCCCGCTGGAGCGTTTTCAGGCGGTGGCGCGCGACCTGAACGTCGGCCCGACCCTGACCGCCCACCCGACCGAGGCCAAGCGCGTCACGGTTCTGGAAATCCACCGCCGCATCTATCGCGCGCTGGCGGAACTGGAAAGCAGCCGCCTGACCTCGCATGAACGCGCGGCGCTGATCCATGATATCGAATGCGAAATCGACCTGTTGTGGCTGACCGGCGAATTGCGGCTGGAACGCCCCTCGCCCGAGGACGAGATTTCCTGGGGCCTGCAATTCTTCCGTGACAGCCTGTTCGATGCCGCGACCCGCGTGACCGGCCAGTATCAGCAGGTCGTGTCCGCGCGCTATGGCACGGATGACGAGGTTTCGCCCTTCATCAGCTTTCATTCCTGGATCGGCGGCGACCGCGACGGCAACCCCGGCGTCACCGTGGGCACGACCGCGACCGCGCTGCAACTGGCGCGCAAGACGATCATGGACCGCCACCGCCAAAGCCTGATGCAGGCGGTTCAGCATCTGAGCATCTCCAGCACGATTTCCGCGCTGCCGCCTGCCTCGGCGCAGGCGCTGCAGGATCTGATCGACGCGGCCCCGTTGCCCCCTGATGCGCCGCGCCGCAATCCGGGCGAAATGTTTCGTCAGGCGCTCAGCGCGATCATGCGCCGCATCGACGCCACGGCATCGGGCACCGGCCCGGCCTATCTGCATGTGCGCAACTTCATCGCGGATCTGTCCCGGATCGAGGATGCGCTGAAGGATATCGGCGCCGAACATCTGGCCCATCGTCTGGTGCGCCCGATCCGCTGGCAGGCCCGGATTTTCGGCTTCCGCACCTTTACGCTGGATGTGCGGCAGAATTCATCGGTCACGACGCAGGTGCTGGGCGATATCTGGGGCGAAGGCGCGCCGGAATATGGGACCGAGGAATGGTCGCAGCGGCTGCGCGCCGAACTGGCGCAGCCCGATCTGCCCGCGCTGCGCGATAATTTGGGCGAACAGTCCCGCGAATTGCTGGCGCTTCTGGGGCTGATGCACCAGATCCGCAATGGCGACGATCCCCGCGCCATCGGCCCCTTCATCCTGTCGATGACGCGGTCCTGCGACGACCTGCTGGGCGTCTATCTGCTGGCGCGCTATGCGGGTTTCGGCGCCGAAAGGCTGGACCTGCGCGTCGTGCCGCTGTTCGAAACCATCGGCGACCTGCGCGCCGCGCCCCAGATCCTGAACGAGGTCCTGCGCGTGCCGCTGGCCCGGCGCAGTCTGGACGATGGCAGCCATCGCATTGAAATCATGCTGGGTTATTCGGACAGCAACAAGGACGGCGGTTTCCTGTGTTCGACATGGGAACTGGAAAAGGCGCAGCGTTCCATCCGTCAGGCGCTGGCCACGCATCGGCTGATCCCGGTGTTCTTCCACGGTCGCGGCGGTTCCGTCAGCCGGGGCGGCGCGCCGACCGAACGCGCGATTGCGGCCCAGCCCTTCGGCACGATCAACGGCCAGTTGCGCACCACCGAACAGGGCGAGGTCGTATCCGCGAAATTCGCCAACCGCCCGACCGCGCAGCACGAGTTGGAACGGCTGGCGGCCTCGGTTCTGGCGCAATCGCTGGAAACGGCGGACGGTCCCGTCCCGACCGAGTTCAACGACACGATGGAGGCGCTGGCCGGGATTTCGCAAACCGCCTATGGCGCGCTGCTGCACCGGCCCGGTTTCATCGACTATTTCCAGCAGGCCAGCCCGGTCGAGGAACTGGCGATGCTGAAAATGGGTTCTCGTCCGACGCGGCGCTTTGGCGCGAAAAGCCTCGATGACCTGCGCGCGATCCCCTGGGTCTTTGCCTGGTCGCAGAACCGCCACCTGATGACGGGCTGGTATGGTTTCGGCACGGCCATCGCCGATTTCCGCCGCTTTCGCGGCAATAGCGCCGACAAGCCGCTGCGCCGCATGTTCAACGATTCGCGCATCTTTCGCCTGATCGTGGACGAGGTCGAAAAATCGCTGTTCCACGCCGATATGCGTATCGCCGGGCAATATGCGACGCTGGTGTCGGACCGCACCGTGCGCGAAGACATCTTTGGCCGCGTCCGTCAGGAATACGACCTGAGCCGTCAGGCCGTGATGTTCCTGAACGGCGGCACCGCGCCGGGCGAAAGATTCCCGAATATGGCAAGGGCCTTTGCCCGCGTCGAACCCGATCTGCTGCGCATCCATGACCTGCAGATCAGACTGCTGCGTGACCACCGCGACCGGCCGGGTCGCGACATCCTTGTGCCCCTGATGCAGACCATGAACTGCGTCTCGACGGGACTGGGCTGGACCGGATAATCCTGAGGAGAGGGAGGAAGACATGCACATCCAGGAACCTTTGAACCAATTCTTCACCGCATCGCTTGAGAGCCGCGACCCTGCGGTTTTCGGTGCGATCCGCAATGAGCTTGGCCGTCAGCGCGACGAGATCGAGCTGATCGCCAGCGAGAACATCGTGTCGAAAGCCGTGCTCGAGGCGCAGGGCTCGGTACTGACCAACAAATATGCCGAGGGCTATCCGGGCAAGCGTTACTACGGCGGCTGCCAATATGTCGACGTGGTCGAGGATCTGGCGATCGAGCGCGCCAAGGAACTCTTCGGCTGCCAGTTCGCCAACGTCCAGCCGAATTCTGGCAGCCAGATGAACCAGGCCGTGTTCCTGGCGCTGTTGCAGCCGGGCGACACCTTCATGGGGCTGGACCTGAATTCCGGCGGCCACCTGACCCATGGCTCGCCGGTCAACATGTCGGGGAAATGGTTCAACGTCGTCAGCTATGGCGTGCGCCAGCAGGACCAGCTGCTGGATATGGAGGACGTGCGCGCCAAGGCCCTGGCCAACAAGCCCAAGCTGATCGTCGCCGGCGGCACCGCCTATAGCCGGGTCTGGGACTGGGCCGCCTTCCGCGCCATCGCGGACGAGGTCGGCGCCTATCTGATGGTCGACATGGCCCATATCGCGGGGCTGGTGGCCGGTGGCCAGCACCCCTCGCCGCTGCCGCATGCCCATGTCGTGACCACCACGACCCATAAATCGCTGCGCGGTCCGCGTGGCGGCATGGTGCTGACCAATGACGCCGATATCGCCAAGAAAATCAACTCGGCCGTGTTCCCGGGCCTGCAGGGCGGTCCGCTGATGCATGTCATCGCGGCCAAGGCCGTGGCCTTTGGCGAGGCGCTGGAGCCGGGCTTCAAGGACTACGCCGCGCAGGTCGTGAAGAACGCGCAGGCCATGGCGGATGAGCTGATGAAGGGCGGCATCGACATCGTGTCGGGCGGCACCGACAACCACCTGTGTCTGGCCGACCTGCGCCCGAAAAGCGTGACCGGCAAGGCGACCGAGGCGGCCCTGGGTCGCGCGCATATCACCTGCAACAAGAACGGCGTGCCGTTCGACCCGGAAAAACCCTTTGTGACCAGCGGCATCCGTCTTGGCGCCCCGGCGGGCACGACGCGCGGCTTCGGCGAGGAGGAATTCCGCCAGATCGCCCGCTGGATCACCGAGGTCGTCGACGGCCTTGCCGCCAATGGCGAGGACGGCAATGCCGCCGTCGAAGCCAAGGTCAAGGCCGAGGTCGAGGCGCTCTGCAAACGCTTCCCACTCTATCAGGATATGTGAAATGATGGGGGCGGAAACGCCCCCATTCACGACGAAGACCGGACCCGCATATGACCATCGCCGACCCCGCCGCCTTTCTTCGCAGCCTGTTCGACCGCGCCGTCGAGGTCGCCGACCCGATGCGGTCGCTGGCGCAGCATCTGCCCGAAAAGCCCGCCGGTCGCGTGGTCGTCGTCGGCGCGGGCAAGGCCAGCGCCCGCATGGCCGAGGCGGTCGAGGCGGTCTGGGGTCCCTGCGAGGGGCTTGTGATCACACGCTACGGCTATGCCCGCCCCTGTCAGGCTATCCGCATCGTTGAAGCCGCCCATCCCGTCCCCGATGCGGCGGGGCTGGACGCGACGACGGAAATGCTGGATCTGCTGAGGGGGCTGGGCCGCGATGACATCGTGCTGGCGCTGATTTCCGGCGGGGCCTCGGCCCTGCTGACCGCGCCGGTCGAAGGCGTGACGCTGGACGAAAAACGCGCGGTGAATCAGGCGCTTCTGGATTCCGGGGCGCCCATCGACAGCATGAATACGGTGCGCAAGCACCTGAGCCGCGTCAAGGGCGGCCAGCTTGCCGCAGCGGCCCATCCGGCGCGGATGTGGTCGCTGATGCTGTCCGATGTGCCGGGCGATGACCCGAGTTTCATCGGATCCGGCCCGACGGTCGGCGATGCCTCGACCCCGGATGATGCGCTGGCGATCCTGACGCGCTGGAACATCGACATTCCCCCCGCCGCGCGGCAGGCGCTGACGCAGGGCAGCGGCGTGCTGCACCCCTCTGATCCGCGTCTGCAAGGCGTGACGAATGTCGTCTACGCCGCGCCCTCGCAATCGCTGGCCGCTGTGGCAGAGCGGGCGACGGCTGCGGGCTGTCAGGTGATGGTTCTGGGCGATGCCCTGCAGGGCGAGGCGCGCGAGGTTGCCGCCGAACAGGCCGCGCTGGCCCTGCGTTTGCAGGCCGAGCGCGGGACCGGCGCGGCGCCGCTGCTGATCCTGTCGGGCGGTGAACTGACCGTGACCCGGCGCGGCGACGGTGTTGGCGGACCGAACGCCGAATTCAGCCTTGCGCTGGCGCTGGCGCTGGATGGCGCGGCGGGGATCCATGCGATTGCCTGCGATACCGATGGCGTCGATGGCGCGGCCGAGGTCGCGGGCGCGATCATCGGCCCGGACACGCTGGCGAGGGCGGCGGAACGCGGTGTGTCGGCGGCGGATGCGCTGGCCCGCAACGATGCGCACAGCTTTTTCGGGCAGATCGGCGATCAGGTCGTGACCGGTCCCACGCTGACGAATGTCAATGATTTCAGGGCAATTCTGGTGCAAGCCGGGTCGTGATCCTGACGCGGGCCGGGCCTTTCCCGGATCCGTCGCGGAAAGGAAACATCTGCCCCGCAGTCGGGTGACAGGCATGGCGATTTCATTGCCCTGATCCGGATACTCCGACGCTGGCCGCCGGACGCCATGGGCAAGCCCCGCCTTTGGTGACGGGCAGGGCGGCTTTCCGTATCGCTGCCGCATGGGCCGATGGCAGCAGAACGGCACGGGTGCGACGGATACCGGCGGCGTTCCGGCCTGTTTTCAGTCTCTGGCTTTGGCCGGTCGGTTGATTTCGCAAGGTCGCGGCTTGCCGTTTTCACCTTTCTGTCACAATGGGTCGGCCAGATGCCCGAACCCTTCGGGTCTGCGATGGAGCCAAGGATGAGTTACTTTCCCCGCTGGCCACTGACCCGCAATGCCGTGGTCATGCCCGACGAACGCCTGCCACGGGGGGCCGCGATCCCGATGGGGGTGCAGCATCTGGTGGCGATGTCGGGATCGACGATCCTCGCGCCGCTGCTGATGGGCTTTGACCCGAACCTTGCGGTGCTGTTTTCGGGGATCGGCACGCTGATCTTTTTCATCTGCACGGGCGGGCGGATGCCCAGCTATCTGGGGTCGTCATTCGCCTTTATCGCGGTGGTGATCGCGGTCACGGGCTATGCGGGCAGCGGGCCGAACGCGAATATCGGCCCGGCGCTTGGCGGGATCATCGCGGCAGGCGCGCTATATGCGCTGATCGGGCTGGTGGTCATGGCAACCGGCACCGGCTGGATCGAGCGCCTGATGCCGCCCGCCGTCACCGGCGCCATCGGTGCGGCCATCGGCCTGAACCTTGCCCCCGTCGGCGTGCAGGGGTTTCAGGGCACGGGGCCGCATATGTTCGTGGCGCTGCTGACGCTGGTGTCGGTCGCGGTCTTTTCGACCTATGGCACGGTTGCGTCGCGGCGGGTGTCGATCCTGATGGGGATCGCGGTGGGCTATGCCGCGGTGCTGGTCATGGGCAATGGCATGGGCCTGCTGCCCGCGATTGATTTTTCCGCGCTGACGGCGGCGCCGTGGTTCGGCGTGCCGGATTTTCAGGCGCCGGTCTTTGAGCGCGCGGCCATGGTGCTGATCGCCCCGGTCGCATTGATTCTGGTTGCGGAAAACCTGGGCCATATCAAGGCCATCGGCGGCATGACCGGGCGTAACATGGACCCCTATATCGGGCGCGGATTCATCGGGGACGGGATCGCCACCATGGTTTCGGGCGCAGGCGGCGGCACGGGCGTCACCACCTATGTCGAAAACATGGGCGTCATGGCCGTGACGCGGGTCTTTTCGACGTTGATTTTCATCATCGCGGCCTTTGTCGCCATCGCTCTGGGCTTTTCGCCGAAATTCGGCGCGCTGCTGCGCACCATTCCCGACCCGGTTCTGGCCGGGCTTGGGGTTGCGGTCTTTGGCCTGATCGCGGCGGCGATGATCCGGCTGTGGGTCGACAACCGCGTCGATTTCTCGGACCCGCGCAACCTGTTCACGGTGGGCATCACGCTGATCTTTGGCGCGGGCAACCTGTCCTTTTCCATCGGCGGCTTTGCGGTCGGGGGCATCGGCACGGCGACGCTGGCCGCGCTGGTCATGTATCAACTGCTGGGCATCGGCAGAAAGGCCTGAGCCGCTTTCCACCTGACACCGGCCCATCGCCCCTGATCAGGGGGTGGTCGGCCGATGGTCAGGGGGACAAGGGCAATCCGGCAACAATATGCCGATTATCTTCATGCGGATCCGCCGTGGCAGCTTGCCATGACATGGTCATTGTCCGCTTTACCTGCATTTCATCAATATGCTTCAATCCATGCAAGGCCCGACAGGCCGCAGGATGAACGACCGCAAGGCAGGGACGCCCCGAATGGACCACAGCCACCGCCCACCCGGCATGCACGCGAATGCAGCAAAGCCGTCCCGTATCGCGGGGCCGTGCTGATGGGCGCCAGCACGGCCGTGGCCTGCGACAGCTGTGCGGACAGCGACCCCGCCACACCCGACCGAAGTCGGCGGCGGCGTGATGCAGCGCCGCCGCAGGTCAATCGCATCCTGAAACGGCCTCTGCCGTCCTTCCCGCTTTTCCGCCCCCGGCACCTGCCGCAGGGGCCGCATCCGATGCGCCGCTTTCCCCGAATGCTCCGGTTGCCCGTGCCGCCGACCGCCCGCGCGGTCGCGCCCGGTATCGCCTGCCTGCCCCCTTTCCGCGTCAAAACCTTGCCGCATTCCCTGACGGAGACCTGAACTTGCTATTCGAATGGATGTCCGACCCCTCTGCCTGGGCAGGACTTGCGACGCTGATCGTTCTTGAAATCGTGCTGGGGATCGACAACCTGGTCTTCATCGCCGTTCTGGCGGAAAAGCTGCCGCCCCATCAACGCGACCGCGCGCGCATCATCGGGCTGGGTCTGGCCTTGGGGATGCGCTTTGTCCTGCTGGCCTCGATCGCCTGGATCGTGACCTTGCAGACTCAGCTGTTCAGCCTGTTCGGGCACGGGTTTTCGGGGCGCGACCTGATCCTGATCTTTGGCGGGCTGTTCCTGCTGTTCAAGGGCACGATGGAGCTGCACGAAAGGCTGGAAGGCCATCAGGCGGCCAAGGCGCAGAACGTCGTTTATGTGTCCTTTGCGCAGGTTCTGGTGCAGATCGTCGTGCTGGATGCGGTGTTTTCGCTGGACAGCGTCATCACCGCTGTCGGCATGGTGAAACATCTGTCGATCATGTATATCGCCGTCGTCGTCGCCATGGCCGTGATGCTCTTGATGGCGAAATCGCTGATGGCCTTTGTGTCGCGCCACCCGACGGTGGTGATCCTGTGCCTTGGCTTTCTGATGATGATCGGTTTTTCGCTGATCGTCGAAGGGTTCGGTTTCCATATCCCCAAGGGCTACCTGTATGCCGCCATCGGCTTTTCCGTGGGCATCGAGGCGCTGAACCAGATCGGACGCCGCAACCGCGAGAAATACATCACCTCGGGCGATCTGCGCGACCGCACGGCCGAGGCGGTGTTGCGTCTGCTGGGCGGCACCAAGGGCGAAGAACTGGGCGGTTCGGCCGATGTCATCGCCGAACAGGCCGCCGATCAGGGCCTGTTCGCCCCCGAGGAGAAGGAAATGATCGTCGGCGTTCTCAGCCTGTCGGACCGGCCCGCGACCTCGGTGATGACGCCGCGCAGCGATATCGACTGGATCGACCTTGACGCGGATGAAACCGCGATCCGCGACCAGATCATCGAACAGGGTCATTCGCGCTTTCTGGTCGGGCGGGGTTCGCTGGACGGTTTCATCGGCGTGGCGCTGACCCGCGACCTGATGCGCGACCTGCTGACCGAAGGGCGGATCAACCCCGAACGCTCGATCCGCGAGGCGTTGGTCGTGCATGAAAGCGTGTCAGTGCTGAAGCTGATGGAACATCTGCGCCGCTCATCGGTCCAGATGGCGGTGATCGTCGATGAATTCGGTTCGCTGGAAGGGATCGTGACGCCCACCGACATGCTGGAAGCCATCGCCGGCGATTTCCCCGAGGAAGACGAGGCCCCCGCCACCGAGGAACGCGGCGAGGACGGATCCTGGCTGTTCGACGGCTGGATCGACATCCGCCGCGCCTCGCATCTGCTGGACACCGATCTGGAAGACGATGCCGAGCGTTATTCGACGCTGGCGGGCTATGTCCTGCGCCATCTGGGCCGGATGCCGGTCGAAGGCAGATCCGCCGATATCGACGGGTTGCGGTTTATCATTGTCGCGATGGACGGCCATGCCATCGACAAGCTGCGCGTGGGGCGCATCCCGAAGGCCTAGCGCGGAAAGGGAAAACGCCCCCGGCCAAGGCGGCCGGGGGCGATGCGACAGCGCGGATGCGACAGCGCGGTTTCGGGCGGCCTAGTTCGCGGCGGTGAACTGCGCCGCTGCGGCGTCCAGCACCTCGCGGGCGACATCCGCCTCGGCAAAGCCCTGTGATTCCATGCCGCCATCGGGACCTTTGTAATTCGCAAACCATGTGCCGATGATGTCGCTGACGCCGGGAAATTCGCTGTCCAGTTGCGCCATGGTTTCGATATGCGCAAAGGGTGAATCCTGCGTCAGCACGGCGATCAGCTTGTCGTCCTGTTCGCCGCCATCCAGCATTTTCAGGACGCCGATCAGGCGCACATTGGCGATTTCACCACGCGGCAGGGCCTGACCGATGACCAGAACGTCCAGGGGATCGCCGTCGCCGCCCAGTTCCTTGGGCAGGGCGGTGCCGGGGATGGCGCCGTAATTGCCCGGATAACCCAGATAGTTCACGATACGCGGCTTGTCGTCCTTGTATTCCCAATAGACCGCCTTGGGGTCTTCCTTGCTGACTTCCCATTTCGCCGAGGTGCCGGTCGGGATTTCGACAATCGCGCGGATCGCACCATCTTCGGCGATCGGGGCAAGCTGCATCAGGTCATCCGTGCCGGTGATCGTATAGGGGTCCGTGGCCTGCATCGCGGCGGAAAACCGCGCCGTATCGGCATAGGCCAGACCGCCGATGGTTTCGGCCTGTGCCGCTGCCGACATCAGCGCCAGCCCAAGGGCGCCGGACATCACCTCGGGGTTCCAGAAGATTGCACCGGGCGCGCAGGTCGAAATCGCCGCCCCCGCCCAATCCGCGGGCCAGACCGCTGCGGGGGGCAATTGATCCATGTCGCGGTTCTTCATCAATCGCCCGATCTTTGCCTGGGTGATCGCCATCATCATCATGGGACTTGGCACGCTGGCGATCATGCGGCTGCCGATTTCGCAATACCCCTCGATCACCGGGCCTTCGGTGGTCATCAGCGCGGTCTATCCCGGCGCCTCGGCGGAAACCGTGGCCGATACGGTCGTGCAGAACATCGAGAAGGAGATGACCGGCCTTGACGGGCTGCGCTATATCAGATCCTCGACCACCTCGACCGGGACGGCGACGATCACCCTGACATTCGCCATCGGCACCGATCCCGATATTGCGCAGGTGCAGAACAAGCTGGCCATCGCCAGATCCGGCCTGCCCGAATCCGTGACCCGGCAGGGCGTGACGGTGGAAAAATCCGCCACCGGCTTTCTGATGGTGATCGCGCTGGTTTCCGATGACGGGGCGCGCAGCGCCATCGACCTGTCGGATTATATGGCGTCTTACATGGTCGAGCCGATCTCGCGCCTGCAAGGCGTCGGCAAAGCGAGGACATCGGGCCGCGGATCACCTCGATCCGTTCGATGGCCGAAGGCGGCGGCAGATAGGATTCCGCCATCCCGCTGCCCCAGCCGTTATAGGTCGCCTCGCGCGAGTTGCCGACCGGCTTGCCGTCGACCATCATCAGCACATAATCCGAGCCCATGCCGCGAATGCTGATCGAGGGCAGGCCCGTCTTGCCCCCGGCCGGAGAGATCACCACGCCCGGCACATTTTTCAGCGCGTCCGTGATCGCGGCATAGGGGCGCTTTTCCAATTCCTCGCCGGTGATGACGGTCATCGTCGCCGGTGCGTCGAGCAGGGCCTGCGCCTGACCGCTGGCCGTCACGACAATCGTGTCCAGCACCACCGTCGCCTCGTCTTCGGCCTGTGCAAAGGCGGGCAGGCTGGCCGTCCCCATGACGGCAAGCCAGACCGGCATGCGCGCCAGGGTATCCGCCACGCTGTTCCGAACTCGTTTCATGTTTGTCCCCCTCCGATCCTTACAAGATATGGGTCCGCCTTACCGGCAGGGGGGACAGTGTTGAAGCGCAAAGCCTGAGTTTTTTACTAGGAACATGTCTTCCGGACAGGAATGTGCCAAATAGGCAACAAAATTACTCGGGTAATGACCGCCGGGACGGATCGGGCGGTGGCGTTGCGGGTTTTGTCGGGGTTTTTCCGTGATTTGCGCCTGACGACCGGGCGCCGTTCACTGTCCTTGGCTGGCACTGTCCTTGGCTGGCAAGGCGCGGCGGGATATCGGGGGCAGGGCGGAACGGTTGCCGCCCTGCGTCATGTCCGGTTATTGCGCCTTGGCAAAGGCCTCGGCCGCCGCTTCGGCGCTGGCGGTCATCGCGTCGATCCCGCCGCCCATCAGATACCAGATCTTGCCGTCCAGATGGACCACGCGACCGGCCTGCCAGGCATCGGTCGCGGTCACGCCGCATCCTCGGCCAGGCGTTCGGGCAGCGGGCGGATCTCGGTATTGCCGACGGCGAGAATTGCGGTCGATGGTGAAAATCCAGTCGGGGTTCGAGGCCAGCGCCGCCTCAAGCGCCTCTTGCGCGCGTTGCCGGGCGGCTTCGGCCTCGGGGCTGCCGGGTTCGGGGCGCGGGCCGGTCGCGGCCTCGGCCAGGGCGATGGCGGGCTCGATGCCGACCAGCTCATAGACCGCGCCGAAACGCCGAGCCGGCGCCTCGGCCCTGATGTTCTCTCCGGCGCCGAACAGCAACAGCCCGGTCCCGGCCTTGGCCCCCAGTTCATGGGTGCGGGCGATGGTGTCGCGGAAGGCCGCGATGCGGGTCGCGGCGGCGTCTTCGGCCCCCAGCAGGCGGCCCAGATTTTCGGTATTGGCGATCACGGTCGCGACGATGTCGCCATCGCCCGCGCTCATGTCCACGGTCGGTGCGATGGCGCCCATATCCTCGAACTTGCTGCGTGAACGCCCGCCCAGCACGATCAGATCCGGCCCGATGCTTTGCAGCACGCTGGCATCCGGTTCGAACAGCGTGCCGGCAGGGGCATGGCGGTCTTCGGCGAAAGCCGTCAGATGCGCGGGGAAATTCGTCCGTTCGGCGGTCTTGGGCACGGCAACGACCAGATCGGATTTGCCAAGCGCCTGAATGATGTCCAGCGTCGGCAGGTCGAACACCGCGATTTTCTGCGGTGCGGCGGGCAGCGTGATCTCGCCCTGCGCATGGGTCAGGCTGACCTCTTGCGCCACGGCCTGACCAAGACCCAGGGCAAGGGCAAGACTGGCGGCCAGCGGCAAACGGGCGGTGAGGGTGTGTTTTCAAGGGAATCCTCCAAAAATCCGGGCGATGGCGACCACCCCTGCGCGGGGTGCCGGAAAGCCAGTCGATGTCTGATTATCTGGGTGGCCGGAGGGATGCGGCTGCCTTTTGCCTGATTATGCCAGATCCCGCGACGGGGCAAGGCCAGCGGCCCCTTGATCGCCGGCGATGCTGGCGTCACGGCCGCGTGCTGGCGCTATTTTTCCCGCATCGTATCGGTCAGGGCGGCAATCACGATGGCCGCAAAGCCCAGTTGGTCGCTGGTGAATTTCTCGCGCATCTGCTCATTGATGGGGGTGGTGATGTAGACGGACACGACATCCTCGCCGATCTGCGCCGCGCAGATCCGGTCCAGCAGGAACATCCGATCTTTGCCTTCGGCAACCTGTTCCTCGGCCTCTTCACGCTCGATGATGCCGCAGATGGCCGTCTTGTCCTCCACCTCAAGACCGTCGATCCGGACCGGGCCGGTGGCATAGCCGTCGCCCAGGGCATTGGTCCCGCGCGACAGGTTCTGGCCAAGCTGCTGCATCAGCACCACCTGCGCCGCAGAGGTCATGGCCTTCGGGGGCGTCCGCGCTGTCGTTTTCGCCCTTGGGATCGGCATCGGGCGCGGGGGCAATCGTGACCGTCGCCCGCCCGACCGTTTCGCCGTAAAAGACGATCAGCCTGTCGCCGTCCAGCTTTGCCTCTCTGGGGGTCATGCCCAGCACATCGGCAGGCAGGGCGTCCTGATAATCCGCAGGCGCGGCATGAAGCGGCAAGGTCGCCAGCATGACCAACCCGGCGGCAAGAATTTTCTGAAACATCGGTCCATCCTTCTTATCTGCTTTGCCGGGATGGCCGCAGAGTATGAAAGGGATGTGAAGAAAGCGACCACCCATCCGGGATGAAGCTGTTTCCTGCTTATCCATGACAAGGCCCCACCCCCGCGCGCCCCTCGGGTCTCGGGGGCGCCGGGCGATGGGCGATATCCGCGCGAGGCGGATTCAGACGGACAGGCACATGTATTTGATCTCGAGGTAATCCTCGATGCCGTAATGGCTGCCCTCGCGGCCGAGGCCGGATTGCTTGACGCCGCCGAAGGGCGCCACCTCGGTCGAGATCAGGCCGGTGTTCACGCCCACCATGCCGACCTCCAGCGCCTCGGCCACGCGCCAGACGCGGGACAGGTCGCGGGCGTAGAAATAGCCCGCCAGCCCGAATTCGCTGGCATTGGCCAGGGCCACCGCCTCGGCCTCGGTCTCGAAGCGCCAGACCGGGGCGACGGGGCCGAAGGTTTCCTCACGCGCGATCTTCATCGAGGGCGTCATGCCGGACAGCACGGTCGGCTGGAAGAAGCTGCCGCCAAGCGCATGGCGCCCGCCGCCGGTGGCGATGGTCGCGCCGTGGGCGCGGGCGTCGGCGATGTGATCCTCGACCTTGGCCAGGGCCGCGTCGTTGATGAGCGGGCCGATCGCGACACCGTCGGCCTGGCCGTCGCCGACCGCCAGCGCCGCGACGCGGGCCGCGAGCTTCTCGATAAAGGCGTCATGCACACCCGCCTGCGCATAGATGCGGTTGGCGCAGACGCAGGTCTGTCCGGCATTGCGGAACTTGGCGGCCATGGCGCCCTCGACCGCAGCGTCCAGGTCGGCGTCGTCGAAGACGATGAACGGCGCGTTGCCGCCCAGTTCCAGCGACAGCTTCTTGATTGTGTCCGCCCCCTGCCGCATCAGGATCTTGCCGACGCGGGTCGAGCCGGTGAAAGTGATCTTCGCGACCTTGGGATTGGCGCAAAGCTCGGCCCCCATGCCGGCGGCATCGAGGCCGGGCACGATGTTCAGCACCCCCGCCGGAATGCCGGCACGCTCGGCCAGCACGCCCAGCGCCAGGGCCGAAAGCGGCGTGAACTCCGAGGGCCGGGCGACCATGGTGCAGCCCGCCGCCAGGGCCGGGGCGATCTTGCGCGCCAGCATGGCGTTCGGGAAGTTCCAGGGCGTGATGGCGCCGACGACGCCCACCGGCTGCTTCAGCACAATCAGGCGCTTGTCGGGCATGTGGCCGGGAATGGTGTCGCCATAGACGCGCTTGGCCTCTTCGGCGAACCATTCGACATAGGACGCGCCATAGGCGATCTCGCCCCGCGCCTCGGCCAGCGGCTTGCCCATCTCGGCGGTCAGGATGCGGGCCAGGTCCTCCTGGTTGGCCAGGATCAGGTCGTGCCAGCGGCGCAGGATGGCGGCGCGGTCCTTGCCGGTGCGCGCGGCCCAGGGCTTTTGCGCGGCATGGGCGGCGTCGATGGCGGCGCGGATCTCGGTTATGCCCAGATCGGCCACCTGTGCCAGTTCCCCGCCGGTGGCTGGGTTCGTCACGCTGAAAACCCGGCGGCCCGGCACATATGAGCCGTCGATGAGGGCACTGGCGGTCAGGAGAGAGGGATCGTTCAGGTCAAGCATCGCGGTTTCCGCTGCGGGCCGGCGCGCGTCACAATCCGGCGGGTTGGAAGGAATTCTGATCTCGGGCGTCATTCTTTGGTGAAGGCATGGGCATCCTGCGGCTGCCAGCGCACATGAAGCCGGTCCCCACGCGAGACGCTGCCCATCATCGGATGGCCGAAGTTCAGCCGGATATAGAGCGGATCGCCCCAGCCGGTGCGGGCGGTGACAGCGCTATTGTTGCCCAGGAAAGTCACGTCCTCAATGGTGACGGGCAGCGATGCGCCCTGCGGGCCGGCCGCGTCCGAGAGGTCGATCCGTTCCGGGCGAAGCATCAGTTCGGCTTTGCCGCCCCGCGCGCCAACGCCATGCATCGGCACATCGGTCAGCACCGTACCATCCGCGTAACGCAGCGTGGCCCGGCCGTTCTTCACCTCGGCCAGTTCCCCGGTCAGGAAGGCGCTGTCGCCGATGAAATCTGCCACGAAATGCGTGGCGGGACTGGCATAGAGCTCGGGTCCGGTGCCGACCTGCTCGATCCTGCCGCGGTTGAAGACGGCGATGCGGTCGGACAGGCGCAGCGCCTCTTCCTGGTCGTGGGTGACATAAAGGATGGTCACGCCGGTTTGCTGGTGGATGCGGCGGATCTCATACTGGATTTCTTCGCGCAGCTTCTTGTCCAGCGCGGACAGGGGCTCGTCCATCAACAGGACCGGCGGATCGTAGACTAGGGCACGGGCCAGGGCGACACGCTGTTGCTGGCCGCCGGACATGTTGGCGGGCATCCGGTCCTCGAACCCGTCCAGGCGCACCAGCGACAGGGCGCGTTTCACCTTTGTGGCGATCTCGGCTTGCGACGCGCGGCGAACGCGCAGGGGAAAGGCCACGTTCTCGCCCACCGAAAGATGCGGGAACAGCGTGTAGCGCTGGAACACCATGCCGATGTTGCGCTTGTGGGACGGCGTTTGCAGGATGGACTTGCCGCGCAGCCTGATGTCACCAGCCGTCGGATCCTGGAAACCGGCCAGGATGTAGAGCGTCGTCGACTTGCCCGAGCCCGAGGGGCCGAGGAAGGTCATGAACTCGCCTTCGCCGATTTCCAGCTCGACATGGTCGGTGGCAACGACGTCTCCGAAGGTCTTGCGAATTCCGTTGATGTGCAG
Organism: Paracoccus sp. DMF-8; assembly: GCF_029309835.1. Taxonomy (GTDB): domain Bacteria; phylum Pseudomonadota; class Alphaproteobacteria; order Rhodobacterales; family Rhodobacteraceae; genus Paracoccus. The sequence goes on from NZ_JARJHL010000003.1 coordinate 514,988, forward strand.
ATAGGGGCTGGTCATCGGGATTTGCCTTTGCGGATCAGGGCGGCCGCGATCATCAGGACCACGGTCAGCAGGACGAGAAGGGTCGAGGCGGCGGCGATCACCGGGGTCAGGTCCTGGCGCAACGTGGTCCAGACCTTGACCGGCAGGGTCTGCAGCGTGGGCGAGGCCATGAAGATTGCCAGCACCACCTCGTCCCAGGAGATCAGGAACGAGAAGATGGCGGCCGAGAACAACCCGTGGCTGATCGCGGGCAGGGTGACGCGGAAGCGCGCCTCCCACGGGCTGGCGCCGCAGAGGATCGCCGCATCCTCGATCGAAGGGTCGAAGGTTTCCAGCGCGCCCGAGATGGTGATGATCGCGAAGGGCAGGGCGACGATCAGATGCGCGATGACAAAGCCCACCAGCGTGCCGTTCAGACCCAGCCGCAGGAAGGCGGCGTAAAGCGCGACGGCGATGATGACCACCGGCAGGACCATCGGGGTCAGGAAGAATCCGCGCAGCACCGCGCGCCCACGGAACCGGCCACGCACCAGCGCCAGCGAGGCCAGCAGACCGATGGCGACGGAGAGCACCATGACGATGGCGGCGATCTTGGCCGAGGTGAAGGCGGCCTGCAACCAGCGTGGATCGGCGAAGAGCTCGCCATACCATTTCAGTGTCCATCCCGGTGGCGGAAAGATCAGCCAGCGCGAATTGCCGAAGGACAGCGCGACGATGAACAGGATCGGCAACAGCAGGAACAGCGCCATCAGCGCGCAGATGCCCGACAGGATCCAGCGCCAGGCACCCAGCTTGTCGAAATTCATCAGCATCAGCGGGCCCTTCCTTCGAACAGGCGCAGTTGCAAGGCGTAAAGCGCCAGGGTGACGACCAGCAGGATGAAGGCGGCGGCGCCACCCATGCCCCAGTTCAGCAGGCTCTGCACCTGCTGCACGATCAGTTCGGCCACCATCATGTTGGCGGTCCCGCCCAAGAGCGAGGGGGTGACGAAATAGCCCAGCGACATGACGAAGACCATCAGCGCTCCCGAGGCGATGCCGGGCGTGGCCAAGGGCAGCAGCACCCGGCGCAACGCCTGCCCCTTGGTCGCGCCGCAAAGCGCGGCAGCCTGCAGGATCGCGGGGTCGATCTTTTTGATCACGCCGTAAAGCGGCAGGATCATGAAGGGCAGCATGATATAGACCATGCCGATGGTGACGCCGACCAGGTTGTTGGTCAGTTGCACCGGCTGGTCGATGATGCCGGTGGCCATCAGTATCCGATTCACCAGCCCGGTCTGTTGCAGCAGCACCATCCAGGCATAGGTCCGCGCCAGCAGGTTGGTCCACATCGACAGCAGGATGATGGCAAAGACCACGGCCGCGACGCGGGACGGCATGATCGCCAGTGCCCAGGCCACCGGAAAGGCAATGAGCGCGGTGATCAGGGTGACAAGGCCCGAAACCAGGAAGGTGTTGAAGAATATCCTCAGATAGGTGGCCGAGCCGAGCAGCGTTTCATAGTTCTGCAAGCCCGCCACCGGTTCGGTGACCGAGCGGCTGAGCAACCCGGCCACCGGGATCACGAAGAACGCCAGAAGCAGCAGCAGGGCGGGCATGGCCATGCCAAGACCCGATCCTCGCCGGGCGGGTGTCAGGAAGGACAGCATCGGTCACCTCAGCAGAAAGAGACGGGATGGCGCAGCCCGCGAAAGCGGACTGCGGCGAAGCAGTGGATCACTCGGCCTGCCAGGCATACCAGCGGTTGCCGATCTCATCGCGATGCTCGGCCCAATAGGCCATGTCGGCGTTGATCTGGTTGGCGGTCTGCGCGTCGGGCAGGGTGGCGCGCAGATCGGCCTCCATCAGCGAGGGCGAGTCGAGGTTGATCGGGGCATAGCCGGTCTTGGTCGCGAAATCCGCCTGTGCCTTGGCGCTGGTCGCCTCGGCGATGAAGGCCATGGCGGCCTCCTTGTTCCTGGCGCCCTTGGGAACGACCAGGGCGTCGGCGGCGGTGATGTTGTCCTGCCAGCTCGATGCCGACCGGCATCCCGTCCGCTTGCAGCGCGGCAAGGCGGCCGTTCCAGAACAGGCCGATCGGCGCTTCGCCCGAGGCCAGCAACTGCTGGCTTTGCGCGCCGCCTTCCCACCAGATGATGCTGGACTTGATCGTGTCCAACTTCTTGAAGGCGCGATCTAGGTCGAGCGGATACAACTGGTTGGCCGGCACGCCGTCGGCCAGCAGCGCCGCCTCGATCACGCCGGGGGCGGACCATTTGTAGAAGGTGCGCTTGCCGGGGAATTTCGCGGTGTCGAACAGGTCGGCCATGGTCTGCGGCTGCGCTTCACCCGAGAAATTCGCCGGATTGAAGCCGATCACGAAGGAATAATAGAACGAGCCCACCGCGTAATCCGACACGAAGCGCGGGTCGAGCTTGGCCTTGTCGATGACGCCGAAATCCAGCGGCTCCAGCAGCCCGGCCTTTCCGGCCTGAAGCGCCCAGTCGAATTCGGTATCGACGACATCCCAGGCGACCGCGCCCGCCTCGACCATGGCCTTGATCTTGCCGTAATCGGTCGGCCCGTCCTGAAGGACGGCGGTGCCGGATTTTTCGGTGAAGGGCGCGGCCCAGAACTCCGTCTGCGCATCCTGCGTGGTGCCGCCCCAGGATGTGAAGACCATCTGCTGGGCGTTGGCTGCGCTGGCCGCCATGGCGACGAATGCGACTGCGAGAAGCGATTTCATTTGCATTGTCAGTCTCCACTGTTGGTTGGTTGCGATTGTTGCCCGGCTTGTCCGGGTTCGTTCAGCGCATCACGAAAGGGTCGGGGATCGGCGCGTCCGAGGTCCGCAGCCACACCGTCTTGACGGTCGTATAGTCCAGCGCCGCCGCCAGCCCGCCCTCGCGGCCGTGTCCGGACAGGCCATGGCCGCCAAAGGGCGCAATGGGCGAGACGGCGCGATAGGTGTTGACCCAGACCACGCCGGCGCGGATGCCGCGGATCATCCGGTGCGCCCGCGTCAGGTCGCGGGTAAAGACGCCCGAGGCCAGGCCATAGGGCGTGCCGTTGGCGATGCGCAGCGCGTCTTCCTCGGTGTCGAAGCCGACGACGGAAAGCACCGGGCCGAACAGCTCTTGGGTTACGCAGGGCGCATCGGGCACGGCGCTGCAATCAAGGATCGTCGGCGGGTAATAGAAGCCCTCGCCCTCTGGCGACTGCCCGCCGGTGACCAGCCTGGCCCCGACGGCGACCGATGCGGCGACGATGTCATCGATCCGGGCGCGCTGGCGCAGGCTGCAAAGCGGCCCGACCTCGGTGGCCATGTCGCCCGGGGCGCCGATGCGCACCGCCTCGGCCTTGGCCTTGAGCCGCGCAAGCATTTCGTCCTTGATGCCGTTCTGCACCAGCAGGCGCGAGCCGGCGACGCAGCTTTGACCCGTCGCGGCGAAGATGCCGGCGACCTGGGCATTGGCGGCGCTGTCCAGATCGGCGTCCTCGAAGACGATAAAGGGCGATTTGCCGCCCAGCTCCAGCGAGGTGCGCGCCAGGTTCTCGGCCGAAGCGCGCACGATATGGCGCGCGGTTTCCGGCCCGCCGGTGAAGGCGATATGGGCAGCCAGAGGATGGGTGGTCAGCGACTTGCCCGCCTCGGGTCCGCCGGTCAGGACGTTGACGACGCCGGGCGGGAAGCCGGTTTGGTGAACCAGCTGCGCGAATGCCAGCAGCGGCGCGGGCCCGTCCTCGCTCGCCTTCAGCACCACGGTGCAGCCGGCGGCCAGGGCCGGCCCCAGCTTGACAGCCGACAGGAACAGCTGGCTGTTCCAAGGCACGATGGCAGCGACGACCCCGATGGGCTCGCGCCGCAGCCATACCTCCATGTCGGGCTTGTCGATGGGCAGGTGCGCGCCCTCGATCTTGTCCGCGAGACCGGCATAATAACGATAATACTCGGCCACATACGCGATCTGCGCGCTGGTCTCGCGGATGATTTTCCCGGTGTCCCGGGTTTCCAGCTCGGCAAGGCGCGGAGCCGCCTCGGCCACTAGGTCGGCCAGCCGCAGCAGCAGCTTGCCGCGCGCGCTGGCGGTCAGCCCCGCCCATTCCGGGTCGTGGAAGGCCCGATGGGCCGCACGAACGGCGCGATCGACATCCGCCGCGCTTGCATCGGGCATTCTGGCCCAAGGCGTGCCGGTGGCAGGATCGAGACTGTCGAAGCCGCCCGCCCCGTCCTCGAAGGCGCCGTCGATATAATGCTGGAACCTTTCCATCACGCGAAGACCGGCATGACGTCGCGGATGAAGCGTTCAAGCGAAGCGCGCTTGCGCTCGAAGCTCATGCCGCTGTCGATCCAGAAGCTGAACTCGTCATAGCCAAGCGCCTCGTAGGATTTGATACGCTCGATGACCTCCGGCGCTTCGCCGACGATCTGGTTCTTGCGCATTGCCTCGGGCGAATAGAGGGGGTGCTTCGCGGCCTCGGCGGGGGTGATCGTCTCGATCAGGCCCATCGAAATCGGCTTCTCGTTTTTGAACCAGGCACCGAAATAGTTGTAGAACATGTTCAGCTCTTCGGCGCCGCGCTGCGCATCCTCCTCGCTGTCGGCGACATAGGTGTGGCGCAGGACCATGATCTTTGGGCGCGGCCGGTCGGAGTGCTTCTCGCAGGCGGCGTTGAAACGCTCCATCAGGCTTACGACTTCCTCGTCGCCCAGATGCAGCGGCGTGACCTGGACGTTGCAGCCGTGTTCGACCGCGAATTCGTGGCTGTTCGGATCGGCGTGCCGCGACCCAGATCGGCGGATGCGGCTGCTGCACCGGCAAGGGGGACGAAGTGGTCCGGGGGAATTGCCAGAATTCGCCCTGATGCTCGTAGTCGCCCTGCCAGAGTTTCTGGATCGCAGGAATCAGCTCGCGCATCCGCTGGCCCGCGCCCCAGGCGTCAAGCCCCGGCAGCATCCGCTCATATTCGAAGCCGTAGGCACCGCGGGCGATGCCCAGGTCGAGCCGGCCCCCGGTGATGAGGTCGGTCATCGCTGCCTCGCCGGCCAGCCGGATCGGGTGCCAGAAGGGCGCGATCACCGTTCCGGTGCCCAGACGCACGTTCTTGGTCTGCCGGGCAATGTCGACCAGGTTCAGGAACGGGTTCGGCGAGATGGTGAAGTTCATGCCGTGATGCTCGCCGGTCCAGATGGCATGCATCCCGCCTTCGTCGGCGATCCGGCAAAGCTCCAGCATCTCCTGATAGAGCTTCTTCTGGTCCTCGTCTGGCGAGACGCGCTCCATATGGATGAAGAGTGAGAATTTCATGCCTCTGCTCCCTGCTTATGCGTGACCTGGCCTTCGATGTGCGAGCCGAAATAGACGCCGTAATTGCCAAGCCGTGATTCCGCCGCCAGCCGGTCCAGCATTGATCGTGTAGCCGGATCGCCGACGGATTTCAGATGGTCCGGTTCCAGCGGGACAAAGCGTCCCTGCCGGGCATCGGTCGAGGTTGCCGGGCAGCGGAAGGCGATGTGCTGGCGGCCGGCGCCGCGCCGTCGTAGACGGCATAGATCTCGCCCGGCGCGGCATCGGGGGCGATATCGCGCAAAAGCTGCGTCAAGGCGGCTTGCACGCCCTCGCGCCCGACCCGAGCCTCGGGCAGCGCAAGCCCGCCCTGTCCGTCCTCGACCAGCAGGACTTCGCCCCAGGCCTCGACGATGGCAGCTATCATCACGTCAGGGCCGGTTGGCAACTGGGCGGCGGTTTGGGCGGGCGTGATATAGGCGCCGCGATAATATCCTAAGCCGGGTTCCTGCGAGGCGGCAAAGCCTTTGATCTCGCCGATCAGGATGGCGTGATCGCCCGCTTCCACCAGTTGCGAAAGCCGGCAGTCGAACCAGGCCGAGACACCTGAGAACACCGGCGATCCTGCCGGGCCGGGCGACCACTTGACCGAGGCAAAGCGATCCTCGACCGGGCGGGCGAAAGTGCCCGACACGTCTTTCTGGCTTTCCGCCAGCACATTGATCGCAAAATGGCCCGCATTCACGAAATGCCCGAAATTGCGCGAGGTCTTGGCGATCGAGACCAGCAGGAGCGGGGGATCCAGCGAAACCGAAGAAAAGGAATTGGCGGTGAAACCCAACGGCACGCCTTCCGACGTAGTGGTCACGACCGTCACGCCGGTCATGAAGCAGCCGAAGGCGTCGCGAAGCGCGCGAGGATCGAATGGCGTCATGTTGGTTTCGTCCCATCTGAGCCAGTTTGTCAGGGCATCGTTCACGATGTAGGGCGCCGTCATGTTCACCATGTGGCGGTGCCCGGCAACGATCAGCGCACGGCCCAAGGGGATCACATTGGCCATCTCGTGGCTCATCTGCGCGCTGGAGTTGCGATCGCCATCACCGGTCAGCACGAGCGTTGGGCAGGCGATTTCGGCCAGCCGGTCGGCATAAACCGAATCGCCCTCGGCGAAGGCGCGGTAAGCCGTGGCGTAACCTTGTGGGTCGATACCTTCCAGCCAGTGCGCCACCTTGTTACGGATGGCGACCTGATTGGCACCGAACCAGCGGATCAGCGGTGCCTCGTTGTCACCCTCACCGCGTGCGATCTCGTCTGCGCGGGCCAGGACGGCGGCGCGAGCTTCGGGCGAGCGGCGGTGAACCGCGTTGAGCAATGCCAGCCGCCGGACCAAGTCGGGGCGCTCGACCACCAGGCCCGCCGCGACCAGCGCGCCCATGGAATGGCCGACCAGGTTGACCGGGCCCGCTTCCAGCGCCTCGACCAGTTGCGCTGCCCAGGCGACGAAATCGGGCAGGCGTGCAGCCGCCGGCAGCGGGGACGAAACGCCATGCCCCGGCATGTCCACCGCGATGACATGGTGATGCGCCGACAGGGCGGCCATCTGCGGCTCCCAGGCCTCGGCCCGCATGCCGACGCCATGGATCAGCAGCAAGGGCTCACCGCGCCCGGCCTCGATCAGCCGGACGGTGGCGCCGTCAGACAGCGGCAGGGTTCGAGACATCATGGCCCAGATCCTTCAGATCCTGATAGCGGTCTCCGATACGGTGATGCGGGCGCCCGCCGATCGAGGCGCCAAGCGCGACGACGATCTCGTCGGCGGCCGGGGCATCCGGGATCGCGAACTGGATCGTCAGATAGTGTGAGCGGCGGCCCTCGTCGTTCTTGTCCATCAGCGGGATCATGATCGGGGCGTTCGCCGGGCCGCGGGTGTTGTTGAAGGCCAGATAGGATTTCGCCCCCACCGCGCTGCGGTAATGGTTGCCGAAGCGCAGCGTGTGGATCAGCGCGCTGGCATGCTCGACCTCGCCATCGAGGCCGACCACGGCGGCCTTGCCATAGGCTTCGACCTTGCCGCCGCCGCCGGCGGCCTCGATCACCATATCGGTCAGCAACTCGCCGAGGATGGGGGCGACGGCGTGGATTTCCGGCTTGAGGTCGTCGACATAACCGCGCCCCGCCCAAGGGTTCTTCAGCACGGCGGCGGCAGTGATCAGCTTCAAAGGCTGCGGTGCGGCGCGGCCGCCTTCAATCAGCGTGGTCTCGATATTCAGCAAGGTCTTGCGGATTTCCGCTGTCATGGCAGCCCCCAGAGCGATTCTGATGATCGGAAGATGGTATACCAACATGCCATCTGTCAATATGAGATTGTATTGGCATTCCAGCTGCGCTAGTCTCGCGCCATGACAAACGAACAACCTGCCAGCCTGCGCATCGAGCATGTTCCCCAGACGCTTCGCGAACTCGCCGTCGAGCGTTTGCGCGCCGCGATCATGTCTGGGCGCTTTCCGTCCGGTTACCGGCTTGTCGAACGGACGCTGGTCGATCAGCTGGGCGTCTCGCGATCCGTCATCCGCGAGGCGATCCGCTATCTGGAGGCCGAGGGCCTGGTCGAGATCCAGCCCCGGCAAGGGCCGATCGTCGCGACCCTCGACTGGGACAAGGCCCGGCAGATCTATGACATCCGCCTGCGGCTGGAGGCGGCGGCGGCGGCGGATTGCGCCAGGCTTCTCGACGCGTCCGCCCGTGCCGATCTGCAGGCCGCGCTTCAGCGCCTCAAGGAAGCCTTTCTATCCGACGATCCTCAGGTGCTCTATGATGCGACGACGCGGTTTTACGAGGTCATCTTCGTCACCGCCGGGCATCACATCGCCTGGGAGATCGTCCAGCGCCTCAACGGCCGCATTTCTCGACTTCGGGCGCTGACACTGGCCTCGACCGACCGGCATGTATCGGGGCAGGCCCGGATGCAGCGCATTGCCGAGGCCATTTTCGCGCAAGATCCGGACCGGGCAAGCGTTGCCGTGCGCGAGCATCTGACCGAAGCCGCGGAAATCGCGAGCAAACTGCTGCATGTGGCCAATGAGGGCGCTCGAAGGACGGGGCAATGAGTGCATATTGGATCGCCCACGTGACTGTTCACGACCCGGCGGCCTATGCCGGGTATCAGGCGCTGGCTCCCAAGGCCTTCGCGAAGTTCGGTGCAGAGTTCCTGGCTCGCGGCGGCGCTATCCGAGACGCTTGGAAGGTCCCGTCCTCCAGCGCCATGTCGTGATCCGGTTTCCCGACCTGGCCCGCGCCCGCGCCTGCTTTCATTCCCGGGAATATCAGGAAGCCCGCGCGTGCCGGGACGGCGCATGCGAGGCGCATGTCGTGATCGTGGATGGCGTTTAGTCCGGCGCCGGGATACTGCTTTTCCGGGCGCGATTTGCTAGAAGCGCGGCGAAACGGGACGCGAAGCCGGAAACGGGACGGATGCAACAGCGGATGACATCTAAGCCGGGCGGCAGGTCCGGGCGCGGTCGGCGTGGGCGCGTCCTGACGGGACATGCGCTGATGGGGTGCGGGCTGTCAGGGCGCAGGTTGACCGGGGGGCGGGGATGAAGCGTTCTCTTGGCGCGATGCTGGCGATCGGGCTGGCCGGTTTGCAGTTTCTGGCGATTCTGGCCGTGGTGTTTTCCTCTTACGTCACCTCGGAACGGGCGCTGATCAAGCATTCGCGCGACCTGCTGCGCGATGTGGGCATCAACACGATCGAACATTCCAAGGGCTTTCTCAGCCCGGCGCAGGGCGCGGCCGAACTGGCGGCCCGGCTGGCCCAGAACCGGGTCATCGCCAGCGACGACGCGGAGCTGCTTGAACAGCTTCTGTTCCAGCAGTTGCAGATCGCGCCGCAATTCGCGGGGGTCTATTTCGGGCGCCATGATGGCGGCTTCGTCTATGTCATGCGCACGCCCGAGGGGCCGGGGATCTTTCGCACCAAGATCATCCGGAACAAAAACGGCCAGCGCACGGTCGAACTGATCTGGCGCAACGACGATTTTTCCGAGGTCGCCCGCGAACAGGACCCCGAAGATCCTTATGATCCGCGCAGCCGCCCCTGGTATATCAAGGCGCAGGACCTGCGGACGACGATCTGGACCGACCCCTATATCTTCTTTTCCTCGCACCAGCCGGGCATCACGCTGGCGGCGCCCGTGCTGAACGATGACGGGACGATGCGCGGCGCGGTCGGGGTGGATATCGAAATCAGCATGATTTCGGATTTCCTGTCGCGGCTGAACATCGGCGAGCATGGGCGCGCGATGATCATCAACGCCAATGGCGACGTGATCGCCCATCCCGAACAGATATTGCTGAAAACCCGCAGCGCGGATGGCAGCCTGCGTTTTTCGGATATCAGCGAATTCGGCGATCCGATTGCCAGCGCCGCCTTCGGCACGGCCGCGCTGGCCGGGAATATCCCCGTCACCAGGGAAACGCCCTCTCAGTTCAGCTATGGCGGGGCGTCCTATGTCTCGATCATCATGCCGGTGATCAGCGACACGCTGCCCTGGACCATCGCTGTTTACGCACCCGAGGATGATTTCACCGGCACGATCGAGGAAAACCGCGTCGAAAACATCTGGCTTGCCGCGCTGGTTGCAGTGGTGACGGGGGCGATCGGCCTGATTCTCGCCGATGTCATCCACCGCCCCGTGCGCGCCTTTGCCGTGCGGACCGCGCTGATTTCACAGGGCGAGGTGGCCCCCGACGCCCCCGCGCCCTGGACCTATCGCGAGTTGGAGCGCGCCAATGACGCGCTTGTCCAGCAGATCGTCGCGCGACGCAAGGCCGAACGGGAATATGGCCAGACCTTCAACATGGCCTCTCGGGGCATGGCGCAGTTGTCGCCCGATTCCGGCGCGTTCCTGCGGGTGAATTCGCGGCTGTGCGAGATCACCGGCTATTCGGCCGATGAGCTGCGTTCCATGCGTTTCATTGATCTGGTCCACCCCGATGAGGCGGCGGTCCTGCGCGCCACGCCCCTGCCGCAGGGCGCCGAGGTTGCGATGAACCGCGAATTGCGCTGTCTGCGCAAGGACGGGGCAGAGATCCGGGCCGCGACCAATGCCATTCTGATCCGCGACGGTTCGGGCCGGGTTCTGCATATCGTCATCACGATGGATGACGTGACGCAGGCCCGCCGTTCCGAGGTGCAGATCGAACAGCTGAACCGCGACCTGTCCCATCTGGCCCGCGGCAATACCATGGGCCAGATGGCCGCCGGTCTGGCGCATGAGCTGAACCAGCCCCTTGCCGCGATTGCGCAGAACGCCGATACCGCGCTGCTGATGCTGGACCAGCAGGCCCGGGAAGATGCCGAACTGCATGATGTGCTGACCGAAATCGAAAGCCAGTCACTGCGCGCGGGGGAAATCATCCGGGCGCTGCGCGGCTTTATCCGCAAGGACCCGGGCGCGCGCACCTGTTTCGATTTCGCCGCCCTGCTGGAACAGACCCTGCATCTGGTGCAGGCCGAAGCGACAGAGGGGCAGGCCAGAATCGTCACCGATGTCGAAGCCGATCTGCCGCCGGTCACCGGCAACCGCGCGCAGATCGCGCAGGTCATCGTCAACCTGCTGCACAACGCCTTTGAGGCGATGGCGGCGCAGGGTGGCGACAGGCGGCAGGTGACGATCCGCGCGGGGCTTGACGGGCGGCAACTGCTGGTCCGGGTCGAAGATACCGGCCCGGGGATTTCGCCCGATATCAATCTTTTCTCGCAATTCGAGACGACCAAGCCCGCCGGGATGGGGTTGGGCCTGTCGATCTGCCGCTCGATCATCGAGGCGCATGGCGGCCGGATCTGGTATGGCACCGCCGATGATGGCGGCGCGCAGTTCAGCTTTACCCTGCCGTTACGGCCCGGCGTTTGATTGGCCCGGCGTTTGATTGGCCCGGCGTTTGATCGGCCCGACGTTTGATCGAATGGCGGCCGGATGGCGGATTGCACCGCGCGTCTGGCGACATATCGGCAATGGCGCAATCGCGCCATTGCGCTTATATGGTCCTATTCGCCTGGGTTTCTCACAAGTCTTGCGTTCACCATGCCCGATGCCAAACTGACCGTCTTTGTGGTTGATGATGACGACGATATTCGCAAGTCCTTGTCCCGATCACTTGAAAAGCGCGGCTATGAGGTCGAAACCCATGCCTCTGCGCAGGGGTTTCTGGCGGCCTATGACGGTGCGCGCAGCGGCTGTCTGGTGCTGGATTACGGCCTGCCCGGCATGAACGGGCTGGAACTGCAGGAACATCTGAACGCGCGAAAGCTGTCGATCCCGATCATCTTCATCACCGGACACGGCGGCATTCCCCAATCGGTTCAGGCGATCAAGGGCGGCGCGCTGGATTTTCTGGAAAAGCCCTTTCGCCAGTCGGTCCTGATCGAGCGGATCGAGGCCGCCTTTCAGATCGCCGTCGAACGCGACAGCGCCCGAGAGCGCATGCAGGAAAAGGCCGAGCGTTTTGACAGGCTGACCGCAAGAGAGCAGGAAATCGTCGACCGCATCCTTGAGGAGCCTTCGGAAACATCGAGCAAGGAAATCGCCGGTTTTCTGGGCATCAGCCCGCGCACCGTCGATCACCACCGGGCGCGGATTCTGGAAAAGCTCGGCGTCAGGTCGGTGGCCGAACTGATCGCGCTGGCGGGCCGCTAGGCCGGGCCGCGCGATATGGCGCGACAGGGACCCGTCGGCGGCACGGCCCACCACCATGGACCCGGCGGCCATCGCGTCGGCCTTGTCATTGCCGCGCCGATCCTGTAAGCGCCGCAAATGGTCCCGTGCGGACCCTGTTCAACAAGCAAGAAAAGCCGTGTCCGTCCCCCGT
>NZ_JARJHL010000004.1 GCF_029309835.1 Paracoccus sp. DMF-8
CGGGGATCGACGTCTTCGACGACGAACCGCCGACCGATGCCAACCCGCTGCTGTCGCCGGACAATACCATCCTGTCGCCCCATATCGCCGGGCTGACCCGCGAATGCGGCGAACGCATGGCCATCGCCTCGATCCGGAATGCCATCGGCTATCTGGACGGTTCCATCGACCCGGCGCTTGTCGTCAACAAAGAGTCCCTGCATGTCTGACAAACCCAAATTGCGCATCGGCCTGATCGGCACAGGCTTCATGGGCAAGGCCCATGTCTTCGGCTTTGCCGCAGCGCCCAAGGTCTTTGACCTGCCTTATGACATCGAATTGCACACAGTCGCCGATGTCACCGAACAGGCGGCGCAGGCCGCCGCGCGGGCGATGGGCTTTGCCCATGCGACGACCGACTGGCGGCGGCTGATCGACGATCCCGCAATCGACGTGATCGACATCACCGCCCCGAATGCGCTGCACAAGGATATGGCGCTGGCCGCGATTGCGGCGGGCAAGCATGTCTATTGCGAAAAGCCGCTGGCGCCCTGGCCTCGGACGCGCGCGAAATGGCCGACGCCGCCGAGGCGGCGGGGATCAGGACGCAGGTCGGGTTCAACTATCTGTGCAACCCGATGCTGCGGCTGGCCCGCGACATGATCGCGGCGGGCGAGCTGGGCGAGATCCGTGGCTATCGCGGCCTGCATGCCGAGGATTACATGGCCGATCCCAACGGTCCATGGACCTTCCGCCACGATCCGGCGGGGGGCGGCGCGCTGGCCGATATCGGCAGCCATGCGCTGGCCACGGCGGAATATCTGCTGGGTCCGATCACCTCGGTCATGGGCGATTGCGTCACGCTGATCGGCCACCGCCCGGACGGGCAGGGCGGCATCCGCGCGGTTCAGGTCGATGATGTCGGCCGCGCCTTTCTGCGCTTTGCCAATGGCGCGCAAGGCTCGGTCGAAGGGAACTGGATCGCCACCGGCCGCAAGATGCAGCATGATTTCGAGGTCTACGGCAGCAAGGGCGCGCTGGCCTTCAGTCAGGAACGGTTCAACGAGCTGCATTTCTACGCGACCGCCGACGCCCCCGGACGGCGCGGCTTCCGCCGGATCGAGGCCGCGCCCGATCACGAACCCTATGGCCGTTTCTGCGTCGCGCCCGGCCATCAGATCGGCTTCAACGACCTCAAGGCCATCGAGGTCGCGGGCTATGTCCGCGCCATCGCCGGGCTGGAACCCGAGCCGTTCAATTTCCGCAAGGGGCTGGGCATCCAGACGCTGGTCGAAACCATCCATGCCTCGTCCCGCGCGGGGGGCTGGCTGGAGGTGCCGGCCTGACCACCCGTCGCGGCGGCAATCGTTTTGGGGCTGGCCGTCTTGCAATTTTCATTGCAAGACTGGTCCTGTCCACAGCCGAGGAAAAAGCCATGACCGATATCAAGCCCCCCGCTGATTATGAAGAATTGATCCGGCTGATCCACGACCGCCACAGCCAGATGAGCAAGACCTATCAGCGCATCTCGGTCTATCTGACCCAGAACCCGAACGATGTCGCGGTGAATTCGGTAAATTCCATCGCCGAACGCTGTGGTATCCATGCCTCCAGCTTCGTGCGTTTCGCGCAATCGCTTGGCTATCGGGGGTTCAAGGAATTGCAGGCGCTGTTTCAAAAGCGTCTGGCCATCACCGCGCCGGGTTTCGAGGCCCGCGTCAAGGCGCTGGAAACCGAGTTGGACACCAGCGGCGAAAGCGGCGATCTGGGTTACCTGAGCGAATTGGTGGTGCGCGATATCGCCTCGCTGCAGGGGTTGCTGGAAGATGTCACAGAGGCCGATCTCGCGCTGGCGGCCGATCTGATCTACAAGGCCGATACCGTCTACCTGCTGGGCCAGATGCGGTCGGCGCCGGTGGCGGATCTGATCTGCTATGTGCTGACCATGCTGGGCAAACGCTGCATCCTGCTGGATCGCGCGGGCGGGATTTCGACCTATATCGCGCGCACCATCACGGAACGCGACCTGCTGATGGCGGTGTCGTTCCGGTTCTATGCCAAAGAGGTCGTGAACATCGCCGAAGAACTGGGCGAGCGTGGCATCGACATCGTCGCGATCACCGACAGCACCCTGTCGCCGCTTGCGAAATCGGCGCGGGTGCTGTTTGCGGTGCCGGAACATGATTACACGTTTTCGCGGCTGCTGGCGGGCGCCGATGTGTCTGGCGCAGGCGCTGGCGGTATCGGTCGCGTCGCGCGGCTGCAGAACGAACGCACGTGCACCGCGCATTCCGACCGTGACCGGAACCTGGAGGGCGCATTCACCTGTCCGCCCACCCGTCCGCCCCATACAAGACGACCGGAACAAGACGACCTGGGTCAGCCTTTCTGGGCTTGATCCGGGCCGGGCGTCCTGGACGGCGCGGGGATGGCTCAGGACTTCTTGGAACGGGCCTTCTGGCGATAGACATCGGCCACGACGGCGGCGACGATGATGAAGCCTTTGACGATTTCCTGATAACAGGCATCGACCCGCAGAAAGGTGAAACCGGACATCATCAGCCCCAGGATCAGCGTGCCGATCACCGTGCCAAAGATCTTGCCGCGCCCCCCGGCCAGCGATGTGCCGCCGATCACGGCCGCCGCGATCGCGTCCAGTTCATACATGATCCCCATGCCGGCCTGCGCGGTTTCGGCGCGGGCGGCGGTGACGATGCCGGCCAGACCCGACAGCAGGCCAGCGGCGGCATAGACCTTGACCAGATGGTTCTGGACATTGATCCCCGACACCCGCGCGGCCTGCGGGTTCGCCCCGATGGCATAGGTGTATTTGCCGTAGCGGGTGTATTTCAGCAGGATGTGAAAGACGACGGCGACCGCCAGAAAGATGAAGACCGGCCATGCCCCGATCCGATCATGGCGAAATTGTCGCTTGGAAAGGAAATCGGCTGGCCCTTGGTATACCATTTCGCGATGCCGCGCGCTGTCACCATCATGCCAAGCGTCGCGATAAAGGGCGGGATGCCGGTGCGCGCGATCAGCTGGCCGTTGATGACGCCGGCCAGCAGCCCGACCCCCAGACCAATCGCCAGCGGCACGATCACCGGCAGCCCGGTCAGGGCGGGATAGACCGCGCGGTCGTAGCCCGCCGCCTGCGCAAAGCTCATGGCGATCATCGCGGTCATCGCCACGACCGAACCGGAACTGAGGTCGATGCCCCCGGTGATGATGACCTGCGTCACCCCGATCGCGATGATGCCGACGACCGAAACCTGCAGGATCATGATCGTCAGGCGCTGCGGATCCATCAGGAAGCTTTGCCCCTGCGTGATCCAGCCCAGTATTTCGAAAATCGCGGCCACCCCGAACAGCACCAGCAGGATGCTGAGATCCTGCGGAATGCCGCGCCGGGCGCGGTCGGGGTTCGATCTGAACGCTTTCCATAAGAAACTCCTCGATTCCGGCGCCGTTGACGCCTTGCGGCCCAACGCGCCGCCAGTTCCATGATTTTGACCTGATCGGCATCGTCGCGGTTCAGGATGCCGGTCATGTGACCTTCGTGCATGACCATGATGCGGTCGGACATGCCCAGCACCTCGGGCAGTTCGGACGAGATCATGATGACCGCCACGCCCTGTCCCGCCAGCCGCGAAATCAGCCGGTGGATTTCCGCCTTGGCGCCGACGTCGATGCCGCGCGTCGGTTCGTCCAGGATCAGGATGCGCGGATTGGTCAGCAGCCAGCGCGCGATCAGCACCTTCTGCTGGTTGCCGCCGGACAGGTTTTCGATCCGCTCCTGCATGTTGGGGGTCTTGACGCGCAGCGCGGATTTCATTTCGTCGCACAGGCGGCTGACCTCGCGCTGTTCGACGAAGCCGCGATTGACATTGCGGTCGTGCAGCATGGCGATCTGCATGTTTTCCAGAATGGACAGTTGCAGAAAGCAGCCGGTGTCCTTGCGGTCCTCGGTCAGGAAAGGCCATGCCTTCGCGCATGGCGACGGCGGGCGATGTGACGGCGACCTCGCGCCCGTCGATGCGGATCCTGCCCGACGTGGCCGGGGTGACGCCAAACAGCGCCTCGGCCACGTTCGAACGCCCCGAGCCGACCAGACCGGCGATGCCGAGGATTTCGCCGCGCCGCAGATCAAAGCTGATATCGCGAAAGACGCCCTCGACCGTCAGCCCGTCGACCGACATCACCACCTCGCCGATCCCGGCGGGTTCCTTGGGGAACATGTCGGTGATTTCGCGGCCGACCATCATGCGGATGATATCATCGCGGGTGACATCGGCGCTGGCATGGGTGCCGACATAGGCGCCATCGCGAAAGACGGAAAACTCATCCGCGATATCAAACAGTTCGTTCATCTTGTGGGTGATATAGACGATGCCGATGCCGCGCTCTTTCAGGCTGCGGATGATGTCGAACAGGTGGCTGACCTCGGTTTCGGTCAGGGCCGATGTCGGTTCGTCCATGATAAGCACGTCGGATCTGTAGCTGACGGCCTTGGCGATCTCGACCATCTGGCGCTGCGCCACGGTCAGGAAACGTACCTCGGATTTCGGGTCGATGCGGATGCGCAACCGGTCGAACAGGTCCTGCGTGCGCTGAAACATCGCGGCATGGTCGATGATGCCGAAACGGTTGGTCGGCTCGCGCCGGATCCAGATGTTTTCGGCAACCGTCATGAAGGGCATCAGCGCCAGTTCCTGATGGATCATGGCGATGCCGCGCTCCAGCGCGTCCAGCGGCCCGGCAAAGCTGACATCCTCGCCGCGCAGGCGTGATGCTGCCGCGGTCGGGCGTGTAAATCCCCGCGATGATTTTCATCAGCGTCGATTTGCCCGCGCCGTTTTCGCCCATCAGCGCATGGACGGTGCCACGGCGCAGGCGGAACTGCACATCATTCAGCGCCACCACGCCGGGGAATTCCTTGCGGATGCCGCTGATTTCCAGCAGCGTATCGCCGCGCTGCGCCTTGTAACGGTCGACGGCTTTCAGGGTGGTATCGGAAATCATCCCTCATCCCTCCTTGTCTGAGGAAGGCGGGCGGCAGGCTGCCGCCGCGCAGCCGGATCAGTTTTTCGTCTTGTAATCCGCGACCTTGTCGGGCGTGACCAGTTCAAAGGGCACGGTCACCAGCGGCTCGAATTCCTCGCCCCGCGCGATTTTCAGCACCGTGTCCAGCGCGCCCTGACCCTGACCCCGTGCCGATTGATAGACGGTCAGGTCCAGATCGCCCGCCTCCATCGAGGCCAGCGCGTCCTGCGTCGCATCGACGCCCGCGACGATCACGTCATCCATGCCGATCCCGGCCGATTTCAGCGCCTGAATCGCGCCAAGCGCCATTTCGTCGTTATTGGCGATCACCGCATTCGGTTTCATCCCCGATGTGATCCAGTTGGTCATCAGGTCCAGCGCGGGGGTGCGCATCCAGTTGGCGGTCTGCGCATCCAGCACCTTGATGCCGCTGCATTCATCCGATGCCAGAACCTCCTCGGTGGCCTTGGTGCGGCCGCGCTGGCCGGTGGTGCCCAGTTGCCCCATCAGGATCACGGCTTCGCCCTGACCGTTCAGCAGGCGACAGACCTCGGTGGTTTCTAGACGCCCGGCCTCTTCCTCGTCCGAGCCGACCCAGGCCTGTTTTTCGGGGAAGGTCTCGACCCCGGCGGGCAGCATGTTGACAAAGACCAGCGGGATGCCCGCCTGATCGGCCATGCGCGACATGGCGCGGCCGGAATCGGCATCGACCAGCATCATGATGACCCCATCGACCCCGGCCGCGATGAAGTTTTCAAGCTGCGACTGCTGGCGGGCGATATCGCCCTGCGCATCCTCCATCTGGACCTCGACGCCGATGTCATTGGCATGGGCCTGGATGTTCTGGCGCAGCACGGTCAGGAAATTGTCGTCGAACAGCGACATGGCGACGCCGATCTTTTCGGCGCTGGCGGCGGTCGTCATGCCGCCGGCGATCAGGGTGCCGAATGCGGCGGCGGTCAGCAATTTCTTCACGGTCTCTCCTCCATGTTGTTGTGGCCGGATGGTGCGGCCATGCGCCCGATTGCGTCGGGCGGGTCGGCGTTCGGATGCCGGGGCATGGGGGATCGGGCATGACAATGCCTGCGCGGAAAACATATCCCGCGGGAAAGCTGCGCCTTTGTGCCGATCGCGCCGCCCGGCGCCCCTGAGCGGCGGCACCGCGAACGGAACCGCCTGTTCTGCAAGGCCCGGATGGGTCGATCCGGCCTCCCTGAGAACAAGCATTACACCTGCCGCAACAGCATTGCAGCAAAAATTGCTATTATTAATTATAGCAATTAATCCTTGCATTGCCGGGCGTGCTGCGACCGGGCGGGCGGGGTGCTGCGGGATGGCGATCCGGGCGCCGCGATCGTTCAACCCGGCAACCAGCGCATTGCTGTCGATGGCCTTGTCGGCGATCAAGCCATCGAAGGCGATGCCCTCGATCAGCGGCGAAGGCATCTCGCAAACGAAGGCTCAAGACCCTCGGCAGCCTCACGCCTTATGAATACATCTGCAAGATCTGGACAGGTGCTGTCACACGAGTATGGAAGTCGTTCTTTAACCTTAGCAATACGTAACTGAACGAAGTACA
>NZ_JARJHL010000005.1 GCF_029309835.1 Paracoccus sp. DMF-8
CCGTCTTTGACGACGTGACGGATCATCTGGTGTGGTCAGATCGGTCAGGGTGTCAGGCAATCCGGTTTCCTTCGATGTCGATGATCAATTGGCCGTCCTCCTTGGCGAAAGGACCCGGAGGGAGCTTGTCGAGCAGATCGAGGACAGTCTCGGACGGGCGGCAGAGCCTGACGCCCTTCGGCGTGCAGACGATCGGGCGGTTCACGAGGATCGGTTGGTGCGTCATGGCGTCCAGCAATGCGTCGTCGGAGACGTCCGGCGCGGTGAGCCCCATCCCCTCAGCCGGTGAGCGCGCAATGCGCAGCGCCTCGCGCACCGTGATCCCGGCGGCTGCGAACAGCGCCAGAAGCTGCGGGCGCGTCCAGCCCTCCTTGAGGTACTCGATGACGGTCGGCTCGTACCCGGCCGCCTGGATGATCCCGAGGACGTTGCGGGAGGTGCCGCAGTCGGGATTGTGGTGGATGACAACCGGGAAGGTGCTCACGCGGGGAACCTCTCGCGTGTCCGGTTCGCGAACGCGACGAGGCTGAGCATCACCGGCACCTCGACCAGCACGCCCACCACAGTGGCCAGAGCCGCGCCCGAGTTCAGCCCGAAGAGCCCGATCGCCACGGCGACCGCGAGTTCGAAGAAGTTCGACGTGCCGATCAGCGCGCAGGGCGCGGCGACCCGGTGCGGCACGGCCCAAAGATAGGCCCATCCATACCCGAGCGCGAAGATGCCGTAGGACTGGATGATGATCGGAACCGCGATCAGTGCGATCAGCAGCGGTTGCGCAAGGATCACCGGCCCCTGAAAGCCGAAGAGGAGCACTACGGTGATAAGGAGACCCACGACCGAAGCCGGTTTGATGCGCGCCGTGAACGCCGTCACCGCGGCCTCGCCACCCTTCGCGATCAGCGCACGTCGCGTCAGGAGACCGGCAATCAGGGGAATGACGATGTAGAGGACGACCGACAGGATCAGCGTCTCCCACGGCACGCTGATGTCGGTCACGCCCAGAAGGAAGGCCACGATAGGGGCAAAGGCCACCACCATGATCAGGTCGTTCACCGAGACCTGCACCAGCGTGTAGTTGGGATCGCCCTTGGTCAGCTGCGACCAGACGAAGACCATCGCGGTGCAGGGCGCGGCGCCGAGCAGGATCAGGCCCGCGATGTATTCCGGCGCGCGCTCAGGATCGATCAGCCCGGCGAAGACGTAGTTGAAGAACAGGACCGCAAGCGCCGCCATCGTGAAGGGCTTGATCAACCAGTTGATGGCCAGCGTGATGACAAGGCCCTTCGGGCGCTGCCCCACCGCCTTGAGCGATCCGAGATCCACCGCGATCATCATCGGATAGACCATCGCCCAGATCAGGACGGCGACGACGAGGTTGACCGAGGCGACCTCCAGCGCGGCCAGCGCGCCGAACAGACCCGGCGCGAGGCTGCCGAGGACGAGCCCGGCCAGGATGCAGAGGGCGACCCAGAGGGTCAGCCAGCGTTCAAACAGGCTCATGAAAGTTCCTTCTCGTCGGGCATGCAGCAGACCGCGGCGGACGGCGCGGTCAGCGTGCCGATAAATTCTGCCAGCGGCTCGAGCGCGGCGGGGTTCAACGCGTAGCAAGTACGCGGGCCGGAGATCTCGCCGGTGATGACCCCGGCGGCCTTCAGGATGCGCAGGTGCTCGGAGACCGTGGACTGCGCCAGGCCGACAGCGTCCACGATGTCGCCGCCGATGCATCCGGGCGTGGCGAGCAGCAGCCGCAGAATGCGCAGCCGTGCCGGATGCGCGAGCGCCTTGGCCAGGTCAGCGATCTCGATGTCAGTATCCTGCATGAGCAATCCCTGTGTTCGTCAATCGTCGATAGACGATAAATGTAGTGCACACAATGGTGTTCGCTGCAGAGCAACCATCGTGGCCAAACGGGCGAAGCGACCTCTCGTGATCGTTTTAAATCAATGATTTAAGGTGGAGAAGGTTGGACGTCAGGCCCATTCCCTCCGCCATTATCCCTGTTGCGAACACGGACAGGTTCCCCACGAGGTGCGGAAATCGTCGTGTTTTCAAAGGGCTTTGCTCTCCCCATGCGAACCTCTGAGACTGCGCGCCGGGCCCGTTCCGGGCTCTGAACGACTCTCCGTCTCTGTTCGGGCGAACCTCACCGAATTCGGTTCGGTTGGATTTTTTCACGCTTTTCCAATGGCCTGAGTTTCAACCCCGCCAAAACTTCGGGCCTTGTGTCAATCGCCTTGGAGGGGAACAGAGCCGCAACACGCGAGGGGCGCAGCCGCTGGGTGCGCTGGCCGAATGGCGCGTAGCGGTGGCGGTGTCCGCCCGTGACGAGAACCGGAAAACCCCGACGACAAAAGGACTTGAACTCGTTAGCGTTACAAGGCGCAGGGCGGTGACCAACGGCACTTGCGAACCAGCCATCATCATATGGAACGATTTTCAGGAGAGTGCATGGGAACAGTCGATATCATCCCCGACATCCACGGGCAGATCGCGAAACTACGGGGAGCGCTCGATGCACTCGGATGGCGGCGGAACGCGGCGGGCTGGATCCATCCCGACCCGGAGCGGACCATCGTTTTTCTGGGCGACTTCATCGACCGTGGGCCGGAGAACCGGGCCGTCATTCACCTGGTGCGCGACCTGATCGACAGCGGCAAGGCCCGCGCGATCATGGGCAACCACGAGCTCAATGCCCTTCACTTCCACACGGCCCACCCCGAGACCGGCCAGCCCCTCCGCGCTCATTCGGAGAAGAACCTGCGCCAGCACGCAAGCTTCCTGGCGGAGTTCCCCGTCGGTGCCGGCGAGACCCACGAGGCGCTGGCGTGGATGCACAGCCTCCCGCTGTTTCTGGAAGCTGAGGGATTCCGCGCCGTGCATGCCTGCTGGGTCGCCCCCTCGATCGACCGCGTGCGGGCGCTCACCAAGGACGGCGTTCTGTCCGAAGAGCAGTTGATCCGCGCGGCTGACCCTGCCGACGAGCTTTTCCACCTTGCCGAGGAAATCACGAAGGGGCCCGAACACCAGCTTCCCGATGGGTTTGCATTCCGCGACAAAGACGGCACCCACCGCGATCACGTTCGGCTGCAATGGTGGAATGCAGGGGCCCGGACCTGGCGTGACATCTCTATCTCGGTTCCTGTTCCGGATGATCTGCCCGATGCACCACTACCGGGAACCCTGATGGCGCAGACCTATCCCGTCCACGAACGCCTCGTCTTCTTCGGTCACTACTGGCTCAGCGGCGATCCGGTCCTGCAGGCTCCGAACGCGCTGTGCCTCGACTATTCCGCAGGCAAGGATGGGCCGCTGGTCACATACGAACTGCACCCGGGTGAGACGTTGCTCTCCCCCGACCGGGTTTGGCTTCACGCGATCCCTTACTGACCCTTCGTCTCAGTCGAACACCCGCCCCGGCTGCTCGTCCCACGGAAGGGATGCGACGAAGCACAGATCGTAGATGCTGATCGTCGAAGGCTCGCGGTGGACGACCAGCCGCTCAAGAACCTCTGGCGCCAGCCACGCAAGCCGCAGGAGGCGGCCGACGTAGCGGTCGGAGAGGCCCTCGTCGGCGGCGAGGTCGGCGAGCGTGGCGACGTCGCCGCGTTCCAGCCGCTGCCGCCAGCCCCATGCGCGGCCGATGGCGCGCAGCAGGTGGGGATCCTGCCCGCGGCCCATGGCGGCCTCGACATGCTTCGGCGGAAGGATCCGGGGACGACCGCCGCGACGGCGGAGTTCGAGCGGGATATGGACGCGCAGGGTCTCGGGCTCGGGCATCAGGCGACCTCCCTCTTCGGCGGGGCCATCAGCGCCGCGATAGCGCCCAGCCCATCGTGGCGCAGGTCGATGGCGATGCCCGCCTCGCTCACGGTGATGCGCGCGACCAGAAGCTGGACGATGCGTGCCTGCTCGGCCGGGATCAGCGCTTTCCACAGGTCATCGAACTGCGCCAGCGCGACGACGACGGTGGTCTCGTCGAGATCGGGACGGTCCTTCCGGACCGCTCGCGCCGTGCGCGCCGCCACCTCGGGCGTGCGCAGCATCCGGCGGATTTCGCCGATGACGGCCTCCTCGACCATGGCACCTGGCAGCCGCTGCGGCCCACGCAACTCGGCTGCAGGATCGTTCCGGATCACGTCCATGGACGTGTAGTAGCAGTAACGCTTGCCCTTCCGCTTGGTGTGGTGCGGCGTCATGGCGGCACCGGTCTCGGTGAAGATCAGCCCGCGCAGGAGCGCAGGCTGCGCCGCGCGCGCCACCGCCGCCCGCGCCACACGGTTGTTGGCGATGACCGCGTGCACCTCGTCCCATAGCTTCTGGTCGATGATCGCGGCGTGTTCGCCCGGATAGACGTCGTCCTTGTGCACCGCGAGGCCGAGATAGACCTTGTTGTGCAGGAACTTCAGCAGGTAGCCCCGGTCGAACACCGCGCCGCGCTTGGTGCGGATCCCGCGCGCGTGCAGTTCCTTCAGCACCTGCGCGGTGGAACTTGACCGCGCATAGAGGCGGAAGATCGTCCGGACCTGTTCCGCCTCAGCGGGCTCGATCACCAGCTTGCGGTCCTTCACGACATAGCCAAGGGGCACCGGACCGCCCATCCACATCCCCTTCCGGCGGGAGGCCGCGAACTTGTCCCGGATCCGCTCGCCGATCACCTCGCGTTCGAACTGGGCGAAGCTGAGCAGGATGTTCAGCGTCAGCCGGCCCATGGACGTGGTGGTGTTGAAAGACTGGGTGACCGAGACGAAGGTCACGCCGAGGCGGTCGAAGATCTCCACCAGCTTTGAGAAGTCCATCAGCGCGCGGCTGAGGCGGTCGATCTTGTAGACCACGACCACGTCGACCAAACCGTCCTCGATGTCGGCGATCAGCTGCGTCAGCGCCGGGCGGTCCAGCGTCCCGCCGGAAAAGCCGCCGTCGTCGTAGCGGTCGCGCAGGGCGACCCAGCCCTCGGCGCGCTGGGAGGCGATGTAGGCCTCGCAGGCTTCGCGCTGCGCGTCGAGGCTGTTGAACTCCATGTCGAGCCCTTCCTCGCTCGACTTGCGGGTATAGATAGCGCAGCGCAGGCGGCGGACGGGTTCGGGCTTGGCGCGGCTCATGGGGCGGGCCTCCGCACCATGGGCCACCCCCGCGCTCTGGGAGTGCAAGACTATGAACGCGAAGAACTGGCGCGAGACGGTGGCCAAGGGCGTGACCGTCGCGAAGCCGGTCTATGCCGCGCAGATCGCGCTCTACCAAGCCTACATGGAAGCGACGGTGCCGGGCATCAGCGCGAACCCCGCGCTGTTCACCGCGATCAACAAGGACACGGCCGAGCTGCACCACGACCTCGTGCCCTTCGATGCCGACCTCGCGCAGCGCATGTCGGACCGCGGCGTCCGGATCCTGCGGGCGACCGACGCGGGCGAGCTGCTCCCGCGCATCGCCGCCAATCGCGACTTCTTCGAATGCCGGTTCTGCCCGTGTGCCGAGCGCTGCTGGAGCCTGCCGGCATGAGCGACGACAACATCATCCATTTCAATCCCCGGCGGGATTTCAACGACGCGGCACCTCTGGCCGATCCCTTCGCGGTCGAACCGGACGCGGGCCAGATCGCGCGCTTCGTCGATGTGGTCTTTGGCTATTCCGACGGGCTGATCCCGGTTCGCGGTTTCGTCGACAAGGGTCAGGGCAAGGACGGCCGGCCGCACAACATCTGGATCGAGGCGGACGCCACCGCGCCAAAGAAGCTCGCCACCTTCGCCGGCTGGGCCGCGCGCGAGGGGGCTGCGGTCTACGTCATCCTCGGCACCGTCGCGGAAACGGGCCAGACCCGCGCCGCGGATGTCCTGCAGATGCAAAGCCTCGTGGTCGATCTCGACTCGGGCGACATCCCGGCCAAGCTTGATCATCTGGTCCACCACCTCGGGCGACCGACGCTCACCGTCGAGAGCGGCGGGCGCACGCCCGAGGGCGCGACCAAGCTCCATGTCTGGTGGAAGCTGACCGAACCCGCGGAGGGTGCCGATCTCGCCCGGCTCTGCCAGCTTCGTGGCGAGATCGCGCTGAAGGTGGGTGGCGACACGCATTTCCGCTCGGCCCACCAGCCGATCCGCGTGCCCGGCACCGTCTATCACAAGGGCGGGCTCACCCGGCTGGTGCAGATCCGCGAGGCGACAGAGCTCGAGGTCGATCACGCCGAGATGGCTGAGCGCGTCGCCGACATGCCGCCCATGCCAGGCGTCGGCATGGCGACGGCAGAGCCCCGCGAGAAACCCGCCATTGACGACGTGCTGGTGACCCTGGTGCACGAGGGCGGCACGGACGACTGGTCCCGTTTCGAGGGTGCTTCGGCCGCCATCGGTTATTTCCTGCGGCCGGTCCACGAGGGCCGGATGTCGATGGACGAGGGCTGGACGGCGATCTCCGGCTACAACGCCGCGATGCTGCGCCCCTGCTGGCCGCTCGACCGGCTGAAGCGCGAGACCAACCGCCTGTGGAAGCTGCATATCAAGCGGCACGGGTCGCCGCTGATCCGTCTCGACAGCGCGGCGCCCGCGCAAACCGACCTGCCCACCTTCACGCTGGGCGCGCTGCTCGACGACACGAGCCCGATGCCCGACGACATCATCGGCCCGCGCGTGCTGACGCCGGGCGGCCTCTTGGCGCTGGGCGGCGCGCCCAAGGTCGGCAAGAGCGACCTGGCTGATCGCATTGCTTGTGCAACATGGCGGCCGGCGTGCCCTTCCTCGGCTTCACCCTGCCGCGGCCGCTGCGGATTTTCTATCTGCAGGCCGAGCTGCAGTATCACTACCTGCGCGAGCGCCTCCACCAGATCGGCCTGCCGTCCGAAGTCCTTGTTGCCGCCCGAGACGGCTCTGTGGCCACCCCGCGGCTGAAGCTGCTGCTCGACGCACGAGTGGCAGTCACCCGAGTGCTGGAGGCAATCCGGAGCGCCTTTCCCGAGAGCCCGCCCGATATCATCTGCATCGATCCGATCCGGAACGTCTTCGACGGCGGGCCGGCGGGTCCGAACGGCGGCAGCGCCGGCGAGAACGACAACAGCGCGATGATGTTCTTCCTCAAGGAACGCGTCGAAGCGCTGCAGGCAGCGGTCAATCCCGATGCCGGCGTCATCCTCGTCCACCACACGAAGAAGCTCTCGAAGCAGCAGGTGAAGGACGATCCGTTCCTGGCTCTCTCCGGTGCCAGTGCTCTCCGGGGCTACTACACCTCCGGCCTGATCCTGCACCGCCCCGACGACGACAGCACCACCCGCCGCCTCGAGATCGAACTGCGCAACGGCCCGGCCCTGGAGGCGAAGCTGGTCGACAAGATCGGGGGCACATGGGTTGAGGTCAGCCGGCTCTTCGAACGCGTCGTGCGGCCAGGAAATGGGCGCGAAGCACGACGCCGAGCGGGATCGCAAGCGCGACGTCATCCTCTCGATCCTGCTCGCCGAGGCCGCCGAGGGGCGGCTCTACACCTCGACGCAGTTCCGCGAGGCCTTCGAGAACCAGCACGGTCTCGGCAGCCAGTCGACCATCCGTGACCGGATCGCCGTTCAAGCCACCAAGGGGGCGATCAGCCTGCATCCGCGACGGCGCCCTCTACGGGCTTGGGCCGTCGCGGTCGCGCTTCGGGTACCTCTGCGTCGAGGGGATGGTCATGCCCACGGGCGGCGAGGATGTCGATCCGGCGACCGGCGAGGTCAACCTCGCCAGCATCGCAGTGCTGCCCACCCATTACAAATCGCCGCAGACAGGGGCGCTGCTCGAGGTCGAGAACCCCCAGGTCTGGGTTTATCCGGAGGGTGAACGGACATGATCGCCCCCGCAGATCGCTCTCGCACAGAATTGCGCAGCGGCCAGTTTGAACCAGATGTGGCCTTGCCGAAACTGCCCTGCCACCCTCACGCAGAAGCGCAAAGCGCCCGCTGTGCCCAGTTTCGGCCCGCATCCGAAACTGCCCCCGCAGGATTGCGCGGATGCCGCAACCGCTACGCTGCACCCAGTTTCGGGCGAGTCAGGCGAAAGCACCCTCCCGAAACTGGAATTCCCATTTCTTGTCAGCGTGTTGATGCGGTTTTCCAGTTTCGGGGGTGAAACCACCCCTCCGGGGGTGGGGGAGAACGCCGCAGGCGGGTTCTCCCACGCCCACCCTCAGGGGTTTCGCGCGCGATGCCTGCCCACGCGCCAACCTTCCGATCCGGCGACGGCGGCCCCGTACCGCCAAGCACCAGACCGCCGTCGTCTTCCACCCGAGCAGCCAACCAGAAGAGGAGACTACTCATGGCTGACCTGACTCTCGCCGCACACCGCCGCGAGGCAATCCCCGATCTGCCACCCGCCGTCCGGGCCAACCGCGCGATGCTGGCGCTCGACCTCGGCACCGCCACGGGCCCGTCGCCGCCATCTGGTTCGAGGAGGTCCGCCGCCACGCGGCCACCGACGCGGCCCATGTCTATGGCGGGCTGATGGCCACGCTGACCGCATGGGCCGAACTGCGCGGCATTCCCTACGAGGGCGTCCCGGTCGGCACGATCAAGCGCCACGCCACCGGCAAGGGCAACGCTCCCAAGCAGGCGATGATCGCCGCGGCCGGGGCGCGCGGCTTCAGCCCCGCCGACGACAACGAGGCCGACGCCATCGCGATCCTGCTCTGGGCGCTGGAGACCAAGGGGGGCCTGCAATGAGGCGGTTTCCCCGTGGCTATGGCGGCGAGCGCCGCAACCCCGAACAGGTCAAGCGCGACGGCTGGAAGGAGCAACGCGTGTTCGCAGTTTCCCTTGACGATCAGAGACTTACTTGGCCTGAGCGGGAGCTGGTGCGGCAACTCGGCGAGCGTCTCTACGGCGCGCGCCCAACACAACGAGAGGTGAGGAAATGACCCCTTGGACACCAGCCGACGTGGAAGCGGCTGGATCTTGCGCGGGATGCGGACCGGGCGCTGGACAGCGCGCCGGGGCTGATCGTGGCGAACTGGGTAAAGAGGTGGTAAGCAAGGAGAGTTGGGCCGTATCGCTCAACAAAGAACCCCGTTTACGGATAACGTCGCAATTGATCTAGGGTCTGGACTCATTGAGTTTCAAAGCCAGTAGATGACGAGGGCAGCAAGTGCGATTGCTGACAAGAATACCTTGGGGCAACGGTCGTACCGGGTCGCCACACGCCTCCAATCCTTGAGCCTGCCGAACATGATCTCGATCCGGTTGCGCCGTTTGTACCGGCGCTTGTCGTACTTGACGGTTTTCTTCCGCTGCTTCCGGCCTGGGATGCAGGCGCGTATCCCTTTGTCTTTCAACGCTTCTCTGAACCAGTCGGCGTCATAGCCGCGATCCCCGAGCAGCCAATCGACATCCGGCAGGCTGCTCAGCAATGCCCGCGCGCCGATGTAATCGCTGACCTGTCCGGCAGTGACGAACAGGTTGAGGGGGCGCCCTGGCTGTCGCAGATGGCGTGCAACTTGGTGTTCATGCCGCCCTTGGTGCGACCAATCAGGCGCCCACGCCCCCTTTTTCACGCCCATGCTGGTCGCGGTGCGGTGGGCCTTCAGGTAAGTGGCGTCGATCATCACGGTCTTCTCTTCGCCGTGCCCGGCCGCCAGACCCGCCATCATTTGGGCAAAGATGCCCTTGTCGCTCCACCGCTTCCAACGGTTGTATAGTGTCTTGTGCGGGCCATAGGCTGCCGGGGCATCGCGCCACCGTAAGCCATTGCGATTGATGAAGATAATCCCGCTTAACACGCGTCGATCATCGACGCGAGGCTTGCCGTGGGACTTGGGGAAGAAAGGCTCAAGACGCGCCATCTGCGCGTCCGTCAACCAAAAAAGATCAGACATGGTCACCGCTCGCTTTTCGAACCGTGAATCACGCCGCCAGTCGGAAATCAATGGGTCCTGAGCCTAGCATCCGAGATCCGGAAGTAAAACAAAGCGGTCAACGTGCTGGAGTCCATTGGCGGCACCCGGACGACGCCGCAGTTTGGCACGGATTGCAACACCTTAAGGAATGCCCGAGATTCAGTCTGCCACATTGGGAAATGGGGCGTGTCGGAGCGGGCCGCCTCCGACACGCCCAGAGTTTGACGCAGCCGCAGGTGCGGCCACGCGGCCGGCGAAAACTCGAGCCAGCCTGGTGGGCTCCGAACGGGTTCGCCGCCATCCCCACCACCGCGCTCGATCCGGCCCACAGTCCGGCGTCTCCCGCGGTCCCCGCGCTTTCGGGTCCGGGTCCCCATCCTCCGCTACCGCCCCGTCAGTCGGGGTTATCGGCTTCCACCGGTGTGATCTTGGTGATTGTCTGAAACTCGCCGAGGAATTCGCGGTGGTTCTGCGCGAGATAACGCACGACACGAGCATTCCCGAGGAGCCTGCCGACATATCCCTTGATCACGGTAAGATGCAGGTGATCCTGGCCGTATGTGTTCTGGATCGAAGCGATACCCTCCTGCAGTCGGGCCAGTTCCTGTTCCATCCGCGCCATGGCCTCTGGAGTGATGCCCTTGACCTTCTTCGGCTTCGACGACTCGAGCAATTGCGATTGCGGTGTTCCCGCGAGGATCGCGTTCACATAGGCGACGGAATAGTTGTTCGCGTTCACCAACAACTCTGCGGTCTCGATCTGCCGCATGGTCTTCATCTTGCGCAGCGCCTCGAAGACGGCGGCCGTGCATGGCTTGTCCTTCAGGATCGCCACCGCTTCCTCGCAGACCCCGTGCAGAAGGTGAATCTTGCGCCGAATGCTGCTGAGATTGAGATCAAGCGCGGCTGCGATTTTCTCATCAGAGACGCCGCGCTCGATTGCCTTGCGGATCATCTTGTGTTCCTGGACCGGAGCGAGGCGGCTGACCTGCCTGTTGTAGGTGAACGCCTCGTCATCGGTGGAAACCAAACATTCCACATCCTGAACGCCTTGGTCCTTCAATACCTCGATCCGCATATGCCCGTCGAGCAGCAGCCATGTGGCGGATCGATCCGGGTTTCGCGCCACGACCGGCGGCTCGACAAGACCTATCTCGCCAATGGAGGCTTGGATCTGTCGATACTTCCGGCTGGATTTGGCGGACTTGCCCAGCGTGCGCAGCGGAAGGATCGCCTCGATGGCAATGGTGACGCAGTCGTCTTCGAAACCGCGATTGACGTCATATGGGGGCTGGTTCGCATCGCGGTTCAAGTCGGCCTCCCATCCGTGACAGTTCTGGCGAGGTCACCCGGCATCGTCTCGAGCCCTTCGGCCCGCAGAAGCGTCATGAAATGCTCGTCCGTGCAGAGTTTCCGAAACGCCTCGCGCACGAACATCAATCGGCTCTGTGTCAACTCTGCCTTCTTGATCAACAGCTTCTGACGGGTGGCTTCCTGCTGGTAGGCCCGCACCAGCCCTTCGCTGGTCAGCGCCCGCTTCGCCCCGTCGCGGCGGCCAAAGGGATTGTGGCGCAGCTGCGGACCTCGCAGGTCGCGCTGCTGGATCAGCCGGCGCACGAGGGTCAGCTTTCTGCCGCGCAGCTTGTTTTGTGTGTAGGCGTCCATCAGCGCCTTCTGCGCGCCCTTTGCGTCGGTCTTAGAAATCTGGATGGCGAGGTTCAATGGCAGGAGGCCGGTTTCCACGGCTGAGACCAAGCGTTCCTCGCCGTTTTCCAGCAACCCGGCGATCATGGTGACGTATTCCGTGGAAACACCGATTTTCTCGGCGATCTGACGGTCGCTGTAGCCTCGTTTGCGGAGTGCGCCGATTTCGCGCATCAGGTCGATCGGGTTGTGCTGTCGCCGCGCGCAGTTCTCGACGAGGCTCATCACGAGGCAATCGCTCTCGTCGGCCTCAATCACGATGGCCGGGATGCGGTCCTGCTTGAGCTGGATGAAGGCCTCGAGGCGGCCCTGTCCGCAGACGAGGTCATATTCCAGCGGATCGGTGCCTTTGCGCGGCGCCACGGTGATCGGGCGCTTCAAGCCAATGCGGGCAAGGTTGGCCACCATTTCCTCGAAGGTTCGCCGGTTGCGGACTCGCGGGTTGAGGATCCGAATTTTGTCGGTCGGGATCAGGGTCACCTGCTTGTTGCTCTTCGGCTCCATATCCTCGAGCATCACACCACCTCCGCGATCATGGCCCGCGAGGCGAGCGCGTAGAAGAAATCAAGCGTATCGAACCTGTAGGCATCCAGCGCCAGTCCGTTCTGCTCGGCGAATTTCAGGCGGCCAAAGGTCATGTCGATGCTGGGCAGCACGTAGTAATCCCGCCGCGCCTCGTTTACTTCGTCCATGCGCACCGCAATCGTGATGTCAGGGACGAGGCCGGTGTCAAGGCGGATATGCCACCGCAGCGATCCGGCCGCCGTCGCCGTGCAGCGGGCGAGCACGATGGAAACCGTCAACTCGTCGTTGATGCGAACCAAGTCTGTCGCCGGGTCCTGCACGGCCCATCCGCCGTGGCGGGTGACCCCCGCCATGATCTCGGCCACCACCTGCGGGTGGGCCTGCCGCAGCGCGCGATTGATCTCGATGTAGCTATAGTCGCGGTCTGGCTCGTAGCCGATCAGCCGGTATGCCCGCAGCAGGCTGCCGAAGCGGCTGCGATAGGCGCTGGAGGACGGCAGGCCGTCCTCCTCGTCAATGATCAGCCCCGACAGCATCCCCTGGCGTTTCAGGATCGCGCGCAGGGCTTCCAGCAGTTCCTCGTCCGAGAAATGGCGGCTGCGCGCATCCATGATCTCCCGAGCGCGCAGGAACAGAGCCTGATCGACGATGGCGGGAAAGGCACCTTCCGCGCGGATCCACATCTCGCGCGGGTTCACCACACGGCGCTGCTTCAGCTTGAATGGCACCTTATTGAATACGTTGTTTCCGATGTATTTTTCGTTGGTCAACACCTGATGGACGGTCGCCCGCGTCCAGAGGCGGTCAAGATCGGTGCGGTGCCCTTCGGCGTTCAAGGTCTCCGCAATCTCGCGCTCCGGACGGCCCTCGCCCGCGAACATCTCGTACATGCGCTGGACGACGCGCTGTTCCGTTTCCGGGCCGGGCACCAGGATCACGCGGTCGGTTTGCAGGCTCTTCTGCTCGCCGCGCGACAACTCGCCCTTCAGGTTGCCGTGCTCGTCGATCAGTACCCGTCGCAGCCCGTATCCGGCCGCGCCACCTTGGCGATAGCCCAGCTCGACG
This sequence comes from Paracoccus sp. DMF-8, assembly GCF_029309835.1. Taxonomy (GTDB): domain Bacteria; phylum Pseudomonadota; class Alphaproteobacteria; order Rhodobacterales; family Rhodobacteraceae; genus Paracoccus. The sequence goes on from NZ_JARJHL010000005.1 coordinate 13,138, forward strand.
AGGCGGCATTGCCCAGCGAAGACCTTCACGGACAGCTCGCGACTGTATTCGCCCGCCATCACCCGTTTGACGGTCTTTAGCAGGTTCGAGCCGATGCTGCCGTCATTCTCGAACTGCTCGCCGCAGTAGTGGACGCGGATCCCCGCGCGCGAACAGACATGCTCGTGATAGGCGCCTTCGTCGGCATCCTGAAATCTGCCCCAGCGGCTGACGTCATAGACAAGTATCGCCTTGAAATCGGCCTGACCGGATTGAACCTCGGCCATCAGATTCTGCAGCGCCTCGCGCCCGTCGAGGCGTAGCCCGCTCCGACCCGCATCCTCGAATACCCGCAGGATCTGCAGACCGCGCGCAGCCGCATAGCTGCGGATGACGTCCAACTGGTTTTCGGTTGAGCATTTCTGGTGATCGGTGGACATCCGGACATAGGCGACCGCAGGCACGTCCATCTCGGGCAGCCCGTCGTTCCTGTTCGAATTGGTCGTCCAACGCCCCCCCAAGTGCACACCTCCCCGTCATTCAAGGAAAATTCGTCCAATCCGCGCGAAGCTGCGGCTGAATCCCCCTCGTCCATGTAAAGCGAGGGAGGCCGGAATGTCGTTTCCGAAAAAGGGCAAGTTCTTTCCGAAAGAAAGCGGATATGCTGCGGACAACTGGTTCGCCGCTGAAATCGCGTCAGCCCTGAGGCGATCTCTCGGAGACAGCAGGGCGGGGGCGAAGATCGTCGCCTCCTGGACCGATGCCAACGAGAAGACGGTGAAAAACTGGCTCGCCGGCAGATACGGTCCGAGCGGAGAGCATCTGGTTGCCCTGGCGCGACATTCCGACGAGGTGCTGGGAATGTTCCTCGCAATGGCGGGGCGGGAGGAACTGATGGCAGCCACAAAGCTCGCGGCGGCCGAGCGGGCGATCGCCGAGTTGCTGGATGCCGTACGGCGGTTGGGCGACGATCAGCGCGACTGACGGGGGCGGCGCTGCGCGACGGGTGCCGTTCGGCCTTGTCTGGTGTTCGTTATTGGTTATATTGAATGCGCGAGCAGCAATCGGAGGCTAGCCCATGTCCCGAACTACGACCATGACCGTCCGTGTCGGCGGCGCGCTGAGCGATTTCGTGGCCGCCAATGTCGGTGAGGATGGTTCCTATGAGAACGTCAGCGAGTACATCCGCGATCTGATCCGGCGCGACAAGGAGCGGGCGGAAGCCGAGACTTTCGACCGCCTGAAGGCCGAGCTGAACCGTGCCTTCGCCGCGCCCGAGGACAGCTACAAGCCGCTGACCGCTGCCGAGGTGATCGCCCGGAACCGGACCTGAGCCGATGGCGATCCGCATCCAGGAGGCGGCATCGGTCCGTCTCGACGAAATCTACCGGTACACGCGTGACCGGTGGGGCGAAGCGCAGGCCGACACCTATGTCACCGGCCTCTTCGCCGCGTTCGAGCAGATCGAAACGCATGCTGTGATGTCGAGGCCCGTGCCAGCCGAGTTCAGGGTGGAAGGGTATTTCTTTCGCTACGAGCGTCATTTCGTTTATTGGAGACGGCTTTTGAACGACGACATCGGGATCGTCACCATCCTGCACGAGCGAATGCATCAGATGGATCGATTCAAGGATGACTTCTCGTAATGCGTTGATTGTATTTTGATAACGATTATCCTCATGGCATCTCGCGATGAGGTGGCCGGGGTGGAGAAGGTTCGACGTCAGACCCATCCCCTCCGGTAATTATTCCAAGGATTGTCGTAAGTTCGGCGCTGCTGCGGCGGCGACCATCTTCAACGACCTGGCGGCGGACCGGCTCAGCGCGCCGTGGCCGATGGTGCGGCATCCATCAGTGCGTGGACAGCCGCCAATCACGCCGTATCGCGGGTGTAGGAGGTGATGATGCCGCCAAGCTGACGTCGGCAGCGGATTGGGCCGTCACGGGCAGGACGAAAGTCGACCTGAAGCACATTGTTCCCGATGTCCCGGCCTCGATGCGGACGCTCGACATTGTAATGGCGCACCCATGTGCGCAGGATGTAATCGAGCTGCGACCGGCTGAAGCAGACGAAGAAATCCAGGCATTCGCGCTTGATGGTGCCGATGAAGGATTCCGCGAAGGCATTGGCGTTCGGCGCCCGGTGCGGGATCTGGATGACCCGGGCAGCTTCCGACGCCCAGACGGCATCGAAGCTGGCGCTGAACTTGGTGTCGGCGTCGCGGATCAGGAAGCGCGGCGTGATCCCTTGTTCCGCGCACCACATCAGCGTATTGCGGGCCTGCTGCGTCACCCATGCCGCGCCCGGGGCATAGGTCGGGGCGCTGCAGAACACGCGGCGGCTGCCGAGATGGATGAAGATCAGCACATAGGCCGTCAGCGGCCCACGGGCGGTCAGCACGGTCTTGGTGAAGAAATTGCAGGCGACCATGCTTTCTATATGCGCCCTGATGAAGGTGGTCCATGGCAGGGCCGGCTTCTTTCGCCGCTTCTCGGGGCTGGGGTGGATGCCCGCCTCATCAAGAATGCGCTTGACCGAATTGGCGCCGGCATAGAGCCCGAGTTTTTTCAGCTCCCCGGCGATCCGCTTGTAACCCCAGAGGAGGTTTTCCGACCCGATGCGGATGACGACATCGCGCAGCTCCTGCGTCAGGCGCGGCCTGCCCACGGGTTTGAAGGGGCGCCCGTTGCGCATCTGGGCAAGCCAGCGCTTGTAGGTCGCGGGCCTAGCCACCTCCATGATCCCGTCGATATCGTGCCCACACTCCTCCCCGATGCGCAGAAGCTCGGCTTTCTCGGCGGGCGACAAGATTATCCTTTGCGCCGGGATGCGGGCCCGCAGAATATGGATCTGGGCCTTGAGCAGCCGCATCTGCGCGTTGTGCCGCGGCATGAAGAACCGGGCTAGGAAGACCATAAGGAGGGAGAACGACGAATTCATCTTGCCGGGCCCCAGCACGGCCCTTAAAAATTGCCGTCATGTCAATGCGATGAGGCGTGCCTACATTTTGGCACCCCGCTCAGGAAGACCAAAAGCGCGCGGGGCGGAAGATGGCCATCAGGCATCCCAGACCGGGGCTTCGATGAAGCGGTCAAACGCGGGCTTTCCCCGGAATTTTGCTGTCCGACAATGATGCGCAGGAGTTCGCGACGCCCCCGTGCAGCGCGATACAGGACGGGAGAGAGTTGGGTGCCGGGTTGGCTCCCTCCGGACCATGCTTTCTATATGCGCCCTGATGAAGGTGGTCCATGGCAGGGCCGGCTTCTTTCGCCGCTTCTCGGGGCTGGGGTGGATGCCCGCCTCATCAAGAATGCGCTTGACCGAATTGGCGCCGGCATAGAGCCCGAGTTTTTTCAGCTCCCCGGCGATCCGCTTGTAACCCCAGAGGAGGTTTTCCGACCCGATGCGGATGACGACATCGCGCAGCTCCTGCGTCAGGCGCGGCCTGCCCACGGGTTTGAAGGGGCGCCCGTTGCGCATCTGGGCAAGCCAGCGCTTGTAGGTCGCGGGCCTAGCCACCTCCATGATCCCGTCGATATCGTGCCCACACTCCTCCCCGATGCGCAGAAGCTCGGCTTTCTCGGCGGGCGACAAGATTATCCTTTGCGCCGGGATGCGGGCCCGCAGAATATGGATCTGGGCCTTGAGCAACCTCATCTGCGCGTTGTGCCGCGGCATGAAGAGCCGGGCTAGGAAGACCAGAAGGAGGGAGAACGTCGAATTCATCTTGCCGGGCTCCACCACGGCCCTTAAAAAAATTGCCGTCATGTCAATGCGATGAGACGTGCCTACATTTTGGCACCCCTCTCAGGAAGACCAAAAGCGCGCGTGACGGGAGAAGGACGTCAGGCACCCCAGACCGAGAGTCCGAGGTGCCCCCAAGACCCCGCCGAGGCGCGCGATGGCGGCGCAGCGATACCCTTCCAGAGCTGACGATGCGCGAAAGCCTTCGAAAAATGATCGCGCGGCAGTTCGCTTGAGCGCCTGCCACTACGCTGCTTCACACGGAGAGAGTTCGGTATCAGGTTGGCTCCCTCCGGCCGATTTCCTCGGCAGCATCGGACCGACCTTCAATGCCGTCACCGAGACGATCGGCGCAGACGCGCAGATCGACTGATTCGGGGCACAACCCATGGCGACATCGGCAGCGCCGTGGGCGAATGGCGCGGGTCTGCCCGGCGGTTACAGCCCCGCCTCGCGGAAGGTGTTGCAATCGTTCAGATTGCCGCTGTTGAATCCCTTGGTGAACCAGGATTGCCGGTCCGCGGCAGAGCCGTGGGTGAAGCTGTCGGGCATGGGCACCCTGCCCGCCTGGCTTTGCAGCACATCGTCGCCGACCGCGCCCGCTGCGGTGATCGCTTCGCGGATGTCGCTTTGGTCGATCGTGCCGAACTGGTCGCTGGCCTGCCGGGCCCAGATGCCGGCGAAGCAATCGGCCTGCAGTTCGGTCAGCACCGACAGTTGGTTGGAATCCGACTGGCTGGCGCGGGCACGGGCGCGGTTGACCTCTGGCAGCACGCCGATCAGGTTCTGGACATGGTGGCCGACCTCATGCGCGATGACATAGGCATAGGCGAAATCGCCGCCCGCCCCCATCTTCTGGCTCATCACGTTGAAGAAATCGGTATCCAGATACAGGCGCTGGTCGCCGGGGCAATAGAACGGCCCGATGGCCGAGGATGCCCCGCCGCAGGCCGATTGCACGACGCCGGAAAACAGCACCAGAGTCGGTTCGCGATAGGGGACGCCCGCCTGTTCGGGCAGGACGCGGTTCCAGACATCTTCGGTATCGGCCAGAACGACGGAAACGAACTGGCCAATCTCGCGTTCCTGCTGGGTCAGTTCGCGCGGCTCGCCGGTCTGCGCGCCCTGATCCATGCCCTGCACAAGCGGCGAGATATCTATCCCGAAGAAATAGCCGACCGCCAGAATCGCCAGCATGCCGACGACGCCGACCCCTCCGGCCCCCGAGGCGCTGATGCCGCGCCGGTCATCCACATTGCGGCTGCCACGCCGCCCCCGCCATTCCATAGGCCGACTCCCTGAAAGTCGATGTTTCGTTCAGTTCTGCGCAAAAACCGGCGTTGTGCAAGGGCGATCACGAAGCCGCAGGCAACCCGGGTCCCGGCCCGGTTTCGGGTTGACAGACGCGTTCCCACCGACGACCAACAGGCGCGATCAACGGAAGGCGGGCAGATGTTTGAATGGGTTGTCTCGACAATCGACGGCTGGGGCTATCCCGGCGTCTTTTTCCTGATGCTGGCCGAAAACGTCTTTCCTCCCATCCCGTCCGAAATCATCATGCCGCTGGCGGGCTTTCTGGCCGGAAGCGGCAAGCTGAACCTTGCCCTGACCATCATCGCGGGCACGATCGGCGCGGTTCTGGGCACGATGATGTGGTATTACATCGGCATGGCCATCGGCGAGGAACGGTTGAAGCGCTTTGCCGCGAAACATGGCCGCCTGCTGACCCTGTCGCCGTCCGATATCGACGCGGCCCATGTCTGGTTCGACCGCTATGGCGGCTATGCGGTGCTGATCGGGCGCCTGATCCCGACCGTGCGCACGCTGATTTCGGTGCCTGCGGGGCTGGCGAAGATGCCGATGTGGAAATTCCTGCTGTTCACGACCATCGGCACGCTGGTCTGGACCGCCTTCCTGACCGTCGCGGGGCTGGTTCTGCACAGCAATTACGCGCTGATCGCCGATTACATCGACCCGTTTTCCAAGCTGGTCGTGGTGACGGTGATCGCGGTCTATCTGTATCGCGTCATCACCTGGAAGCCGCATTGATCGTTCACGCAAAAGGCATTTGCCAGCACCGGGGCAGAATTCTAGGTCAGGGCCATGTTCGGATTGAATGACAGACAGTTGGCGGGTGCCGCCGGGGCCGGATCGGCGCTGCTGCTGATCGCGGCGCTTGGTTTTCAGTCGATGGGCTATGCGCCTTGCGAATTGTGCATCCTGCAACGCTGGCCGCATCTGGCCGCCGCCGTGATCGCGGCTGCGGTCTGGTTTCTGGGCTGGCGGCGCTGGCTGGTCCTGTTGGGCGTGCTGGCCGCCGCCACCGCGACCGGGCTGGCCATCTATCACAGCGGGGTCGAACTGAAGCTCTGGGCCGGGCCGCAGCATTGTTCGGGCGGCATCAGCGGCATGACCCAGATGTCCACGCAGGACCTGATGGCACAGCTGCAATCGGCCCCGGTCGTGCGTTGCGACGAGGTGTCGTGGAGCCTGCTGGGCCTGTCGATGGCGGGCTGGAACGCCCTGATCTCGGCCGGGCTGACGGTGATCTGGACGTTCTCGGCGCTTGGGCGCGACCCGCGCTGAAATCCGGCGCAAAAACCGGCAGAAATCCCGCATTTTCCACAGGAAACCCGCGCACCCCGCACCGCCATGATTGCACAAGGGCCATGGGGGGGATATACCACGTCCAACAATATCTTGAGGCTTGGCCGTGGTTGATACACCGGAAAACGAGAACGAAGACAACATCGCGCAGGACGAGGCAGCGACAGAGGCCGAACGCGCGGTGATGGTGCATGACGGGCCGGTCATCGACATCTCGCAAGAGATGCGGACCGCCTATCTGGACTATGCCATGTCGGTCATCGTCAGCCGCGCGATCCCCGATCTGCGCGACGGGCTGAAGCCGGTGCACCGCCGCGTGCTGTTCGCCATGCACGAAACCGGCAACACCCATGACAAGCCCTATCGCAAATCGGCCCGTCCGGTCGGCGACACCATGGGTAAATACCACCCCCATGGCGATGCCTCGATCTATGACGCGCTGGTGCGGATGGCGCAGCCGTTTTCGATGTCGCTGATGCTGCTGGACGGTCAGGGCAACTTCGGCTCGATGGACGGCGACAGCGCCGCCGCCATGCGCTATACCGAGGTGCGGATGCAAAAGGCCGCCGCCTTCCTGATGGCCGATATCGAAAAGGATACGGTCGATTTTCAGGACAACTACGACGGCAAGGACCGCGAGCCGACCGTCCTGCCCGCCCGTTTCCCGAACATGCTGGTCAATGGCGCGGGCGGTATCGCCGTCGGCATGGCCACCAATATCCCGCCCCATAACCTGGGCGAGGTGATCGACGCCACGCTGGCCCTGATCGACAATCCCGACCTGCCAAGCGAACGGCTGATGGAAATCGTCCCCGGTCCCGACTTCCCGACCGGCGGCATCATCCTGGGCCGTTCTGGCGCGCGCAAGGCCTATCTGGAGGGTCGCGGATCCATCATCCTGCGGGCCAAGACCCGGATCGAGGAAGGCCGGGGCGGCAAGTCCTCGATCATCATCGAGGAAATCCCCTATCAGGTGAACAAGGCCACGATGATCGAAAAGATCGCCGAACTGGCCAAGGAAAAACGGATCGAGGGCATCGCCCATGTTCAGGACAGATCCGACCGCATCGGTGTGCGCGTCGTCATCGACCTGAAACGCGACGCGACCCCCGATGTCGTGCTGAACCAGTTGTTCCGCTTTACCCCCATGCAGACCAGTTTCGGCGCCAATATGCTGGCCCTGAACGGCGGGCGCCCCGAACAGCTGACCCTGCGCGACTTTCTGGCCAATTTCATCACCTTCCGCGAGGAAGTTGTCGCACGCCGCACGGCCTATGAGCTGCGCAAGGCCCGCGAACGCAGCCATATCCTGTGCGGTCTGGCCGTGGCCGTCAGCAATGTCGATGAGGTCGTGGCCACGATCCGCGCATCCGCCGACGCGGCCGAGGCCCGCGAAAAGCTGATGACCCGGCGCTGGCCCGCGCATGAGATTCTGGAATATCTGCGCCTGATCGACGACCCGAAACATCCGGTCAACGAGGACGGCACCTATAACCTGTCCGAAGCCCAGGCCCGCGCCATTCTGGAACTGCGCCTGCAGCGCCTGACGCAACTGGGCGTCAAGGAAGTCACGGACGAACTGGCCGAACTGGCCGATGCGATCCGCGAATATCTGGCGATCCTTGCCTCTCGCGAGCGGATCATGGGCATCATCTCGGACGAGCTGCGCGAAGTGCGCGAGCTGTTCGCCGTCCCCCGCCGCACCGAGATTTCCGACTGGTCCGGCGATATGGACGACGAGGACCTGATCGAACGCGAGGATATGGTCGTCACCATCACCTCGGGCGGCTATATCAAGCGCACGGCGCTGGCCGAATTCCGCAGCCAGCGGCGCGGCGGCAAAGGGCTGTCGGGCATGGCGACCAAGGAAGACGATGTCGTCACCACGCTGTTCGTTGCCAATACCCATACGGAACTGCTGTTTTTCACCACCGACGGCATGGTCTACCGGCTGAAGACATGGCGCCTGCCGCTTGGTGGCCGCACCGCCAAGGGCAAGGCCATCGTCAATATCCTGCCGATCCAGCCCGGTGTGTCCATTGCCGCGCTGATGCCGGTCGATGCGCCCGAGGCGGAATGGGACGACTATCAGGTGATCTTCGCGACCTCTCAGGGCGACGTGCGCCGCAATGCGCTGTCGGATTTCGCCAATGTCAAACGCAACGGCAAGATCGCGATGAAGCTGCCCGAGGGCGTTGAACTGGTCGGCGTGCGCATGGCGACCGAAAACGACGATGTCATGCTGGTCACGGCCTCGGGCCGGGCGATCCGCTTCCAGACCACCGATGTCCGCGTCTTCAAGGGCCGCGATTCGACCGGGGTGCGCGGCATCCGTCTGGTCAATGACGGCGACAGCGTGGTGTCGATGTCGGTGATCCGCCATTTCGAGGCCGATCCCGCCGAACGCGCCGCCTATCTGAAGATGCGCCGCGCCGTCGAGGGCGCGCTGGATGACGGCGCCGAACCCGATGAGGACGAAACCGTCGAGGAAGGCAGCATCACCCAGGAACGCTATGCCGAAATGTCGGCGGCCGAGGACCTGATCCTGACCATCACCGCCAAGGGGGCGGGCAAGATTTCGTCCAGCTTCGACTATCCGCTGCGCGGTCGCGGCGGTCAGGGCGTCACCGCCATGGACAAGGCGATGCGCGGCGGCCCGCTGGTCGCCAGCTTCCCGGTCGAACGCGACGACCAGATCATGCTGGCCACCTCGACCGGCCAGTCGATCCGCGTGCCGGTGGACGGGATCAGTTTCCGGTCGCGTTCCGCCGGTGGCGTGCGCGTGTTCAATACCGCCGCCGGGGAAGAGGTCGTTTCGGTTGCCCGCATCGCCGAAAGTGGTGAAGATGAGGGCGAAGAACAGTCGCAGGAATAATACCCGCCCCCGCACCGGGGCGGCAGTGGTAGCGGTAAGGGCCAAGAGGCGCGTTGGGGGTGACGGTGGATGACGGCGACAACGCGCTGAGGCAGAAGCTTCAGACCGGGTTTCTCGGGGTCATCGCCTTCGCCGTCATCCTGTTCCTGCTGGTTCAGGCGAAATTCCTGCTGATCACGCTGAGCATCGCGATCATCATCTTTTCGCTGACTTCGGATGCGATATCCGCCTTTGCGCGGCTGAGGGTGCCGACCTGGTTCGCGACGACGCTGGCGCTGGCCGTCATCACCATCGGCCTGCTGTGGGTCGTGACCGCGCTGGTGGCGCAGGTCAACGAAATCGTCTCGACCGCGATCAGCTATGCCGAACGCGCCCAGAAACTGCTGCCGCAACTGACGGAATGGGCGGGGCCGAATGCGACGGTCGCCATCGACAGTTTCATCCGCAGCCTGGACCTGACCGGCTGGATCCGGTCGCTGGCGGCGCAGGCGTCCAACCTGGTGTCGGGCGTGGTCATGGTGCTGGTGTTCGTGGGCTTCATGTTCAGCGAAAGGATCTGGTTTCCGATCAAGATCGAGCGACTGACCAGCGATCCGGTTCAGGCGGACAAGGTCCAGCGCATCATTTCGTCGATCATGCGGCGCGTGAACCGCTATCTGGTGGTGAAAACCCTGGTCAGCGTGGTCACGGCCGCGCTGGTCTGGCTGACCTTTCGGCTGGCGGGGCTGGAACTGGCCGGCCCGATCGCCGTCATCACCTTTATCCTGAATTTCATCCCGACGATCGGCTCGATCGTGGCGACGATCATCGCGATCCTGCTGGCGCTGGCGCAGACCGGATCAGTGGGCGAAACCGTGGCCATCGGCGCGATCTGCACCGCCATCCAGTTCCTGATCGGCAATGTCATCGACCCGATGTTGCTGGGTCAGACGCTGCGCATGTCGACCTTTGGCATCGTCCTGTCGCTGGCGGTCTGGGGCGCGGTCTGGGGGCTGCCGGGCATGTTCCTGTCGGTGCCGATCATGGCCGCCGTGATGATCATCTGCGCCCATATTCCCTGGCTGCGCCCGCTGGCCATCATCCTGTCTCGGGAAGGTCTGGCCGATGAAAACCTGTTCGAAAACGACGCCCGCCCGGCGTCGCCGGCGGTCATGGACGTCCCTGATCTGAACACCACTACTACCGTTGGAGGACAGGACCGCGAAGCGGTCTGATCCCGCGACCGGACCCAACGCGGGGCGCCAGCAAGCAGCAGGCCTTGCCCGCGCCGCGCCTGTCGCGCCGCTAGTCGCGTTCGCGTTCCTGGCCGTAGCCCGTCACCTGCACCGGATCGTCGTCGGCGATATCCGCGCTTTCGGCCTCTTGCGGAGGGGCGGGCGTCCTGTTCGGCGTCGCGTCGTCGGACGCCTTGTCCGCCTGTTCCGCAGGCGCGGCGGGGCTGCTGTCGGGTGCCTTTGCCCCCGGCTTCAGCAGATCGCCCGCGTTGCGCAGCCACAGGTCGCGTTGGGCAAAGGGAATTTCGATGTTTTCCTCGGCGAAGCGCTTGGCGATGGCGTGGTTGATGTTCGAGACGACGCCAACGCCGCCGTTGATATCGGCGACCACGGCGCGCAGTTCGAAATCCATCGAATCCGCGCCGAAGGCGGTAAACATCACCACCGGAGCCGGGTTGATCAGCACGGTCGGCTGATCCTCGGCAATCTCCAGCAGGATCTTTTCGACCAGCCGCGTGTCGGTGCCATAGGCCACGCCGATGCGCACGATGATCCGGCCCGACAGGTTGTTGCGCGTCCAGTTCGTCACCGATTGGGTCACCAGATCCGAATTCGGAATGACAATTTCCGTCCGGTCAAAGGTCTGGATATGCGTGGACCGGACCGAGATGCGCTTGACGACGCCCTGATTTTGCCCGACCGCGATCCAGTCGCCGACGGTGACAGGACGCTCGATCAGCAGGATGATGCCGGAGACGAAGTTCGACACGATATTCTGCAGTCCGAAACCGATACCAAGCGACAGGGCACCCGCGACAAAGGCCAGCGAGGCAAGGTTGATCCCCGCCGCCGTGATCGCCAGCATCAAGGCCAGAATGATCCCGATATAACCGATACCCGCGACGATGGCATTCTGCCCGCCCGCGTCGATTTTCGTCTTGGGCAGGACCGTGCTGCGCATCGCACCCTGCACAAAGCGCGTGATCGAATAGCCCACCGCAAAGATCACCATCATCGCCAGAATGCCAGTGGGCGAAATGGTGATGCCGCCGAACGAAATGCCTTCGCGCAGCCTTGTCCAGTATTCGCCAAGCTCGGTGGCGCGCACGCCCCAGACCAGCGCGAAAAGCGGCACGAAGAACAGCGCCAGCACAAAGCCGATCACCAAAGGCATCAGCGCATCGCGCGCCGCCTGCCCGCCGCCCTTGGCCATGGCGTAAAGCTCGGTCGCGAAATCCTGCAACAGGATCAGCAGGCCGACCAGCGCCAGCGTCATCACGGTGGGCCACAGCATCGCATTGGCCAGCGTGGTAAAGCCGACCAGCGGCAGCACCGCCGCCACGACCGCCACCAGACGCGCCAGATTGCCCAGAATCGCGGCGAAGCGGCGGCGGTAACTGTCGCTGTCCGCCGCTGTGGTCTTGCCGATGTTGCGCAGGATATTGCCAAGCCGGAACAGGAAATACCCGCCCAACACCAGCAGCGGGTAATGCCAGACCACGGCCGAGCCGTCGGAAAACTCCATCGGGACGCGCAGCTTGTCATCGCTCGCCCCCGCAAACCCGCCCAGGGGCAGCGCGGCAAGGGTCAGATATTGATGCAGCGCCAGCACGACGGCCAGAATCGCGCCATTGAACCGCGCCTGATTGCGCTGGCGTTCGGTCGCGGGCAGCGAGCCGTCCTGAACCGCCGTGGCCACGCCCGATGCCGGAAACATGCCGCGCAGGATCCACAGGCCCACAAACACCGTCATCGCCGCCGGAGGCAGCAGGACCAGCAGGGGCCGCCCCCAATCCGCGAACAGATTGGTCGAAAACAGCGCGACGACCACCAGCACGACGCCCAGCACCGGCACGATGATCTGACCGAGCGAGACCCCGAATTCGACCACCGTCCGCGTGCGCTCGCTGGCGCGGGCCGACAGGCGCGAAGGTGCCTCGTTGATCCAGTCGCGGCCACGCGTCAGCAAAAGCACGGCCAGAACCATGCAGATCAGAACGATCAGGCCCCAGCTTTTCGCGCCCGCCCAACCGCCTTGCGCCTGAAACCGGCTGCGAACCTCGTCCGCGACGCCTGCGGCCAGCGTCACGCCGTCCTGCATCGCCAGTTTCCAGTTCGCCGGATTCAGCGGCACCGGGGCCGAACGCAGCAGTTCGGTCGCCTGCTGTTCGCGCTGCGCCCGGTCGATTTCCTGGATGATGCCATCGGCGCGGCCATGGGCCTCGACCGCGTTCAGCCCCGGGGCCTGCAATTCGGCCAGCTGATCGTTCAGCGCCTTGCGCCGCGCGGCGATATCGTCGGATCTGCTTTGGCCTTCGGCGGGAACCGGACCAAGCGCGGCGATCTGGTCCTTGAGCGTGCTGATGCGGGTCGCATTGGTGCCCTGCGCGTCACGAAAGGACTCGCGCCATTTGACGACCTCGGCCCGGATCGCTTCCAGCCGCGCGTCATTGGCGCTGCCCGATTGCAGGATCTGTTCGGCCTGCCCGGCCAGCTTTTCCCAGGCCGTGTAATCGGGCTGAGGCGTTTCCTGTGCATGCACAGCCGCGGCAAAGATGACCCACAGGCCGACGAAGGCTGCCAGAAGCGCGCGCATGGTCAGGATCAGTCCTCGAAGACGGCGGGGATATCGGCGGGCTTGCGGTCCATCCAGCCCGGCACGGGCAGGTTGCGGGCGCGCAGGAAATCGGGGTTGAACAGCTTGCTTTGATAGCGCGTGCCGCTGTCGCACAGGACCGTCACGATGGTCTTGCCCGGCCCCATGTCCCGCGCCATCCGGATCGCGCCCGCGATATTGATGCCCGACGATCCGCCAAGGCACAGCCCTTCGTATTCCAGCAGGTCGAAGACGACCGGCAGCGCCTCGGAATCCGGGATGCGGTAATTGAAATCGGGGGTAAAGCCTTCGAGGTTCGCGGTGATGCGCCCCTGCCCGATGCCTTCGGTGATCGAGGTGCCGGGGCTGTCGAATTCGCCCGTGGTATAGAAACTATACAGTGCCGCGCCTTCGGGATCGGCCAGACCGATCTTGACGCCCTTGGGCTGCAGGGCCATCGCGACCCCGGCCAGCGTCCCGCCCGAACCGACCGCGCAGATGAAGCCATCGACATTGCCGCCGGTCTGTTCCCAGATCTCGGGGCCGGTGGTTTCCAGATGCGCGCGGCGGTTCGCGGTATTGTCGAACTGATTGGCCCATATCGCGCCATTGGGTTCGGTGCGGGCCAGCGCCTCGGCCAGACGGCCCGAATAGCGCACATAGTTGTTGGGGTTCTTGTAGGGCGCGGCGGGAACCTCGACCAGTTCGGCACCGGCCAGCCGCAGCATGTCCTTCTTTTCTCGGCTTTGGGTTTCGGGGATGACGATCACCGAACGAAACCCCATCGAGGCGCCGACCAGCGCCAGACCGATGCCGGTGTTGCCGGCGGTGCCTTCGACGATCGTGCCGCCCGGTTTCAGAACGCCGCGTTCGACCGCATCCTTGATGATATACAGCGCGGCGCGATCCTTGACCGACTGGCCGGGGTTCATGAATTCGGCCTTGCCAAGGATGGTGCAACCCGTCGCCTCGGACGCCCGGCGAAGCTTGATCAGCGGCGTATGACCGATGGCAGAGGCAAGATCAGGGCAGATGCGCATATCGCGGCCTTTCACAGAAACGGTTACGCACAGTTATACGTCTGCTGTTTGTCGCGGCAAGGGCGAGCGGGTCAAATCGCCGCGCCCTGCCCCGCAAGCTGCCCCGCGCCCTGCCCCGCAAGCTGCCCCGCGCCCTGCCCCGCGACGGGTCCGGCTCCGTTCGCGCCCGTTTCCAGTTCGGCGCGGAGGCGGTCGGCATGGCGATCCAGCCACAGCGCCAGCACCAGAAGCGGGCCGTTGCGGATCCGGCCGCTGTCGACCATATCCATCAGTGCGCTGCGGCTGACCAGATGCGACCGGATATCCTCGTCTTCGGATGCCAGCCCGGCGATACCGGCCGCGCCATCAGGAAGATCGGCGATCCCGATGTAAAGATAAAGAAATTCGGCGACCGCGCCGGGGCTGGGATAATGCGCCGGGGCCGAAAAGACCTGACCTATCGCGATGCCCGCCTCCTCCACCGCCTCGCGGCGCGCGGCGGCTTCGGGCGCTTCACCGGCATCGACGCGGCCCGCGATGGCTTCATACAGCCAGGGTTCACGGTCGCCGCGCGCCGCAGGTCCGGCGCGGAACTGGTCGATCAGCAAAACCCGATCCCGGACCGGGTCCCAGGGTAAAAGAACCGTCGCGTCGCCCGAAACGAAAACCGCCCGCTCCAGCGGGTCGGACCAGCCGCCCGAATTCAGCGAATGCCGCAGGCGCAGGCTTTCGACGGAAAAGAAATGGGCATAGGGTTCGCTGCGCGACAGCAGTTCCCACGCGCCGCCCCCCGGTCCAAGCGTAGTCGGTCCAAGCGGGGTCTGGGGTTCGGATTCGCCGCGCAGCCGGGACGCGACCCAGCCCGCGACCGAGGGCAGCCGCGCCCGGATCCGTTCCGCCGCCATGCCGATATCCAGCCCGACCAGCCAGGCCGCCATCGCCGCCGCAAGCTGCGGGTTCCAGTCACGCTCCTGCCCGGTATCCTCGTCGCCAGCCGCGGGACCAGCGCCAAGCCCCAGCACGCCGTCCTGCGCGGTCAGGTCAAAGATCTCGGCATAGCGGCACAGTTCCGCCGTCCATTCGACGCGCAGGGCGGGAATGTCTTCGGCACCCGGCAGCCGCCGCGGCCAGCCGTTCAGCGCAATCCCCGCCCGCGCGCCGCCGATCAGCCGCCCGGACAGGCGACAAGGCTCACCCCGCAGATTCAGCGCGGCCATCATCTCTGGATGGGCCAGAGGCCCGGCAATCACGATCAAATTCCCTCTCCGCTCAGGGCCGCGCCGCTGATGATGCCCACCTCGAACGACAGGCGCATGAAAACTGCATCAAAGGCGCGGTTGAGGCAAGCGGACAGGATGCGGGCCTCGGGGGTGGCCACGAAAACGATCAGCGCCTCGATTTCCGCGTCATCCAGCGGCTGATAGGCCAGCAGCAACATGCGCCGCACCCATTGGCTGATTTCGGGCCGCAGCCGATCCTCGATCAGGGTCGCATCGACGGTAAGCTCTTGCGGATCCGGCCTTTCCCCGATCGCGGCATAGAATCCGCGCGTGCTCTGGATGCTGCCGTTCAGCCCGGAAACCACGCCGGTTTCCACCACATCGGTCGCGGCGATCAGCCTTTCGATCTGGTCAAGGCGCGGATCGCCACGTTCCTGCGCCTGCGACAGCATCTCATCGGCGACCTGCATCTGGTCGGGGTCCAGCAAAACCCGCCGCGCCGACAGTTCCAGCCCGACCAGCCGCCGGCCGGGCGGACTGTCATAAAAACGCAACGCCATGTCGATGACCTGCGGATCCTGCGCGGCCAGTTCAGCCGAAAGCGCCGCCGACATCAGCCGGGACAGCCGTTCGGGCGCATAGATGCGTTGCAGGTTGATCCGCAGGACCGCCGAATCGTCGGGCCCCATCCCCTCGCCCAGAGACAGCAGCAGTTCAGAAACCGCCTCATGGGCCATCATGTCCAGAAGCCGATCCAGATGGATCAGGTCATTGATATCATGTTGAATGATGGACAGCCGCGTGGTGCTGGCACCAGTGCTTTCCGCCCTTGCGGGCGCAGGCCCCACGCCCAGAAAACAGAAAATGGCGGCCATCACGATGGCTATCAGCAACCAGAACCTCCTTGTTACGCGACTGTCGAAGTTTTTCGCGCGAACCCTCTTGCGCTTCAACCCATGCCGGTCTAAATGCCTGCCTCACCACCCAAGAAGCGCGGAGAGGTGCCGGAGTGGTCGAACGGGGCGGTCTCGAAAACCGTTGAGCCTTCACGGGTTCCGTGGGTTCGAATCCCACCCTCTCCGCCACTTGCCCCTGCGAAAGCGTTCTCCCGATCCGGCTGCGGCCGGATTTTTCCGTTGTTTTCGAGGGTTATGCGGGTGGGGCTGAGCACTGGCATCGGCGCCAGGAGGCCTGGAAGCGGTCTCTCCAGGGCGATATTCTCCGAACCTGATGACTGCGCCCGTTTGATGAATTTCTTATAAGCCCTTGTGAGATATCAAGAAAATCCAGCGTCAGAAATTGCTTGGATTGGAGTCGCGTTTGCGTCTGCCGCGACCGGGTTCGGAAGTTCTCAGGCCATGGCCCTTTCCAACCTCTGCTTCCGACGCTTCCAATCGGGCATCACCTTGTAGAGTAGCTCGAAGAAGGCAGCACCGTGATGAGGCTCCGCCACATGGCAGAGCTCGTGGGTGATCACGTAGTCGATGGCGTCGACCGGCGCCTGCACGAGGCGGCGGTTCAGCAGCAGGCGTCCGGCCGGCGACATGGACCCCCATCGCTGCCGGGTCTGGCGTACGATGAGACCTTTCGGCCTGAATGCCTCCGGATCCGGGAAGTGGCCGAGACAGAGCTCGATCCGCTCCGGGAACTTGATGTGTGCCCGGTCCCGGTACCATGCCTCGACCAGTTCGCGCGTCACCTCCGGCCTGGTCGGCCGGTGTGTCTGCACAACGATGAAGCCGCGGATCAGCTTCACGCTTTCCTGGACATGCGGGACGACCTTCAGCCGATACTGGCGCCCGAGGTAGAGATGGGTCTCACCGGCGACAAAACTGCGCTCCGGTGTTCTTGGAAGGAACTGGGCGAAGTACCGCTGCTGCCGCGTCACCCATGCCGCGCGCTTCCGCAGCTTGGCTTCTATTGCGTCGAGCGTCGCGTCCTCCGGGGCCGCGATCACCACCGAAGCATCCGGCTCGACAGCGATCTCTAGCGTCTTCCTCGGACGGCGGACGATCTCGTACCGGATCTCCTGCTCGCCGTACTGCAAGCAGTGCATTTCCCGCGTCATGCCGCGAACCGGGCCCGAGCAAGATCCATGATCTTGAGTTCGAGATCGTCGAGCACCTCCACGGGCAGGTCGACGCCCCTCTCGTCACGCAGAACGTCGAAGAAGTAGTCATCAATGGCATTGTGCAGTTTGTTCTGGGCCACTTCGTTCGACCAGATGTCGACGATCAGGTGGGACTTGATGATGTCGATGATCTCCAGGGCGATGGATGCTGCTTCGACCGAGAACTCGGCAGTGACGTGGAAGACATTGTTCTCCGGCCGCACCCAATCGATGTAGCGGAACGAGTAGCTCTTCGAGTCGCCTTCGATGGACCGCGCCGAGGCGCTCCTCGAGATGCTTGACGCGCTGGGAGATGGCAGACGGTGTCACATGGAGTGACGCCGCGGCACGCTCGAAACTTCCGGTCCGAACGACTGCGGCAACGGCGCGGAGGGCGGCGTAGTCGATCACGGTTCAGTTTTCCTTAATCAGGGTCAGCATCCTTAATTTGTCTAATCCGTCGTTAGGTCTTAGCTCAAGTCGAAACGCTTGGAATGGGACGCCCGCCAATGGACCTGGCCGTTTTCTTCACCGGAATGATGATGAGCCTCAGCCTCATCGTGGCCATCGGAGCGCAGAACGCTTTCGTGCTGCGGCAAGGTTTGCGCGGCGAACATGTCCTCCCCGTCTGTCTGGCCTGCGCGATCTCGGACGCGATCCTCATCACAGTGGGGGTGACCAGCTTCCGTACCGTCTCGGAATGGTTGCCCTGGCTCGAGCCTGTGATGCGCTACGGCGGCGCCGCCTTCCTGATCTGGTATGGCCTGAAGAGCCTTCGCTCGGCGCTGCGTTCGAACGAGGCGCTGGCGGCCGATGTCTCGCTGGCGACGACCGATCTTTTCCGCACGCTGGTTGCCTGCCTCGCCATCACCTGGCTGAACCCGCATGTGTATCTCGACACGGTCGTCCTGCTGGGCACCATCTCCACCCAGTTCACGGACAGCCAGGGGTCCTTCGCGATCGGTGCGATTCTCGGATCGTTCGTCTTCTTCTTCGCCCTCGGCTACGGTGCCATCAAACTGCGCCCGGTGTTCGAGCGACCGGCGGCCTGGCGCATTCTCGAAACGCTCATCGCAATGGTGATGTGGCTTATCGCCTTCAAGTTGCTGGCCGGAACCTGAGAGTACGCGCTCGTGTTCTCGACGGCGCCGATGATCAGCCTCTACCGCCGCGCCCGGCGCGGGATCGAAGGCGTCCTGGCCGTCTTCTTCGGGTTTGCCGGCCTGCGCCTGCTCTTGTCACGCGTTTGAGGGAGTTGCTCGCATGACCTTGTTTACCGGCCTCTCAGCCTTTCCCCTCACGCCCACCGACGAAGAAGGGCAGCTGGAGCCCCAGCTTCTGCAACGCTTCCTCGAGCGGAT
The DNA here is from genome assembly GCF_029309835.1 of Paracoccus sp. DMF-8. Classification (GTDB taxonomy): domain Bacteria; phylum Pseudomonadota; class Alphaproteobacteria; order Rhodobacterales; family Rhodobacteraceae; genus Paracoccus. The sequence continues at coordinate 31,864 of NZ_JARJHL010000005.1, forward strand.
CGTGGCAGCTGGTGCGGATTCCATCGGGCTCCTCGGCAGCACCGGCGGATATGCGTACCTGACGCCGGAGGCACGCAAGCGCACGCTGCGGGCCGCCGTGGAGTGCGTGGCGGGCCGAACGCCGCTCATCATCGGTGTCGGCGCCCTTACGACCCATGTTGCCGAGGAGCTCGCGCGAGACGCCCGGAAGGCCGGGGCGGATGGCCTGCTTCTCGCGCCCATGTCCTATCAGCCGCTGACCGAAGAAGAGGTCTTCCAGCATTTCGAGACCGTCGCCGCAGCCGGGGAGCTGCCGCTGTGCATCTACAACAACCCGGGCACCACGAAGTTCACTTTCAGTCCGGACCTCATCGCGCGCGTCGCCAGGATCCCGAACGTGGCCGCCGTGAAGATGCCGTTACCGGCGGACGGAGACTACGTCACCGAGCTGCGTCGCTTGCAGGAGATGACTCCGCAGGGCTTTTCCATCGGCTACAGCGGCGACTGGGGCGCAAAGGACGCGCTGCTCGCCGGCGGCGCCTGCTGGTACAGCGTCGTGGCCGGTCTCCTACCGGAACCCGCCGTGGCGCTCACGCGCGCTGCGCAGTCCGGAGATGCGGCCGAGGCCGAGCACATCGACCGCGCCTTTGGCCCCCTTTGGGCGCTCTTCCGTGAGTTCGGGAGCTTCCGGGTGATGTTCACCATCGCTGAAGTTCTCGGCTATGGTCGTCTCACTCCGCCGCGTCCGGTCCTTCCGCTGGAGGAGGCAAACCGGCAAAGGGTCGAGTTGACCTTGCGTTCGCTTCTCGATGCCGTCTGAGGCCTGAGGGACCAATTGTTCAGGCGGTCGCCTGACCGGTCGCCACCGTTTCGGACAGGATCCATTTGGTGATGCCGCAAGCCGGAACTGGTCGAAGTAACCGTCTCTGCACTCGCGGCCTGACAGGAAATCATGCCCACCCCCCGCGAAACCATCCTCGCCGCGCTTCATGCGCGGCTCTCGGCGCTGCCCGCGACCACTCTGCGGGGCGAGGTGATGCCCGAGCGCGTGCCGGCCGAGGGGTTGCTGATCCTGCGTGACGGCGAGCCGGGGGAGCCGGAGGTGACGCTGTCGCCGCTGGCCTACCACTACCAGCACCGCGCCGAGATCGAGGCTGTCGTGCAGGGCCCCGACCGTGACGCCGCCTTCGACACGCTCGTCGCAAGCATCGGCGCGGCGCTCACCGCCGACCGCACGCTGGGCGGCCTCTGCGACTGGGTCGAGGCGGAAGCGCCGCGTCCGGTCGATCTGCCGGTCGAGGGCGCGGCCAGCCTGAAGGCGGCCGTGATCCCGGTGGTGCTGCACTATTCCACGGCCGATCCGCTCGGCTGAGGGCCTGCTGGTCGTCTTCGATGGCGCGGGCTGGATCGGCACGACGCCTGCGGCGCTGCAGAACCTCACGCTGCTAGGCCTCGCCGCCCGCCCGTGCATGCGGGTAGCTCTGCGCTACGGCGCCATCGCGTTCGCCGTGCTCTTGTTCCTGCTTTCGCTTCGGCGCTCCGGCGAGCGAGCGGGACGCCTCGCCGAGCGCCTTGAAACCACGGAGAAGGCCAATGACGTCCAACGTCGGATGCTGGAAGCGGCGGCTCGCCGTCCTCGCGATCACCACGAGCTTGCTGAGCGGATGCGGGACGGTTCGTTCTGAGCATGGCAGGCTCGCAACTTGCCCGCCCGTGGTCGAATACAGCCGGGGATCTCAGGCGCAGGCTAGCTAAAGATAGGCTGCTGCCGTCCGAAGAATCGACCAATCACGAACACTCATTCCAACTGCTCCAGGGTGACGGAAAAGGTCCCGGTGACGGGAACGCCCTGCGACAGGTCGATGTCGTTGCCAAAGTTGTCCGAAGGTCCCAGCATGCCCTCGAAGCTGCCGCTGATACTCAGTTGCGTGCCGTCGATCGAGTGATCGTCGAGGGTGACGCTCAGCCCGCCACGCTCCTGCTCTTCGCGGCCATAAAGCACGGCGACGCGCTCCTTGATCTCGTACAGACTCATATCCAACTCTGGCGCGCTCGGTTCCCAGCGGGACGCCTCGAAGCCCAAGGATACAACGATTGGCTCTTCCCCGTTATCGGTGAAATCGCGCACATGGATGTTGATCGAAGGCCAGTCCTCGCTGCCGCTCCAGTCGCTCTGTTCGGCCCAGACGGGGATGGTCCGTTCCGCGCCCGCGATCATCACGGTTATCTCGCCCGAACTTTGGGCCTGACCGAAGGTGGCGAAAAGGCCGGCCGCGAGGGCTGTGCCGATGAAAAGGGGTCTGATGTGCATCATGTGGCTCCGTTGCCGATCATTGGTCGTCTTGGGAAAACACGTGTCGCCGCAGCCAGTCGTTGATCTCGTCGGCGATCCTGCCGGGGCCGTCCCCTGACACGCCCCAGCCCGACAGCGGAATCCTGGTCGCGGGCCGGGTGTTGCGGAATACGAGCATCACCTTCGAGGTCGCCCGCTCCTCGGCGGAGGTATGAGTGCGCTCGAGTTCGGCACTGTCCAGCGCGTCGAGAGGATAGGTGTCCGATCGCGGGCGGAACCGCGAGTCTCGGCTGACAGTCACCAGCCTTGACGCCTTGTCGAGCGTCAGGATCGTACGTTGGGACAGGGAGGCGTGGCCAAGGTAAAATGCGCCGTTGAGGCCCACCAGCAGGATCAGCCCGGTCATCACCTCGCCGCCCAGAAGATGTGCCAGCCCGAAAACTGTGACCGGAACCACCGGCAGCATCACGAACCACAGAATGAAACGGGGTATGGCTAGTTCGATCTCGAACCGCTTGGGGGTGTTCAGCCGCGCCATCATGGCCGAGGCTCCCCCGTTTTCGACAGCCAAGAAGAAAATGAAGCATCCATCGCGAGCAGATCCGGCAGGGTCACGGCATCCCCAGACCGGTGTCGATCCGGCCCTCGACGAGTTTGCATGTTGTCGGCGCATCGCTGCGGCAGAGGGAGGCGACGAACCTGGCCTCCATCCGGCCTGCGCCATCGAGGTCGAGCCGTTCGAGCATAAGCTTGGGCGGGTACGGCGCCCCATCGCTTTGCCGTGCAGGGCCGGTCGCGCCGTCGGGACGGATGTCGATGGTAATGCCCGCAGGGGCCGAGTCTGCCGAAGGCTTCCCTTCGAAAATCAGATTGATGTGAAAATCCCCGTCCCCCATGGCGTTGATGTCGATCAGGGTCAGCGGACCGATATCGTTGACCTGTGCCATGGTGGAACCGTCTTCCATCCGCAGCACCTCCCACATCAGGTCGGCGCCATCCAGATAGGCCGTCACGGTGCCGACCGAGTCGAATGCGAGCGCCGGCGTGGCGGCGACGCAAAATCCAAGAAAAAGCCGTCTCAACAAGATCACCTCCGGCTCAGGCTGACTTCGCGGGCGCCTCTGCCCGAGTTCCATTTCGTCCCCATCGCCTCCGTTTCGGAGAAGAAGCTGATGATGCCGTCCGCACGCCGTGCGCCGCTGCCGATGTGCCAGGAGAATTGGGGGGCGAGGCCCATGTCGCAGCCAAGCACGAAGGCCCATTCGGCCACGTCCGGTTTGATCGCGAACATGCTGGGGTCCATCGGTGCGCCCTTCACGAAATCATAGCGCAATTCCCTGTTGCCACCCCGCACCGGGACGAGTTCGGTCCGCATCCCGTCGGCGGCGATGTAGAGCCGGTTGCGCATCCGATCGTAGACGATCTCGAGAACGTTCCTGTGGACACCCATCGTTGCACCGATGCCAGCGGCGGTCTCGGTCCAAGTACCTTCAAGCAGCGGTCCGATGCGCCGCAGGTCGAGTTTGTCGGCGCCCCGCGGTGCCTCGGAACAGATCTCGTTCGGTATGGCGATGTTCTGCTGGGCCGCAGCCGGCGCGGCGGTCATGACAAGCAGGGCGGAAGGCGCTGCGCGGATCATTCGATTGCTCCGATGGTGACGAGTGCCCGTGCGATAATGCGGCCCGAGGCGCCGACGCGGTAACGCAGCTCGTATGTTCCGGCCACGTCCGGGGCTTTCAGCTTGGCAGGCGACCCCCAACGTGTCTGCGTCGCTGTGATGCGGGCATCGTCAGGAGAACCGGTATCGGCCAGCACGATCTCGTCCTTTGGGCCGGCGGGGCCGGTCCAAACGACTTCGAAACGTTCACCCGGGGGGGCGGTCTCCGGCGGCGTGATGCTGGCCTCGGTCGCGATCAGCGTGATCGCGCGCGTGGCGAGGATGCGCTGCGGCTCATATTGCTCGTAGCGCAGCTCGAAAGTGCCAGTCTCGTCGGGTAAGCGCAGCGTCACGGGGCTGCCGTTCCGGGTCAGCGTCACCGCCAATGTCTCGCCGACCGCCGCGCCGGGGCTGGCCAGCGTGATGCGGTCGCCCTCGGCGTCGGGGCCGGACCATCCGACATCGAGGCCTCCGCCCGCCGGGGCGGTTTCGGGTGCCTCGAGCGAAGCCTCGAGGCGATTCTCGGTCAAGGGCACGGCCACGCGCTGGACGATGTCGGGCCGGACGGTCAGGGCCATCTCGCCGGAGTGGCCCGGTGCAGAGGCTGCCACGCGGTATTCGCCGGGCAGCAGGTCGATGTCAAGAGGATCGCTCCCTTCGCCTTCGGCGACGACCGCGCCATCGGAACTGGTGATCTGCCAGTCGGCTGCACCCAGCGGTGCTCCGGTTTCGGCAGAGACCGCATGAAGCGACATGACGACCGTGACCGTGACGGGTTCGGCGGACGTCACCTGCGCAAGTGCAGCGGCCAGTTCCGCCCCGGTCGCAGCCTCGAGCAGCAATCCCCCCGTCTGATCCGGCAGGCAGGATAGCGCGCCAACCTCGCCCGGCGCCATGCCGAAACCCACGACATGCGCGCGCAGGGCGATGCCTTCGGCGGCAAATCGTTCAGCCAGCGCGCAGGGATCGCCGCCGCAAGTCTCCAGCCCGTCGGTGATCAGCACGATATCGGCGGCCTCGGCGGTGTCGGGGATCTGGTCACGCGCCACCCGCAGCGCATCGGTGAGCGGCGTCATGCCCTGGGGGATCAGCCCGACAATCCGGTTGGCCTGGCCCGCGCCGATATGGCGGCCCATCGGCGTAACCACCTCGATATCTCCGCAATCGCCACGCCGGTTGTGACCATAGGCCACGATCGCATAGGGCGCGTCGGGATCGCGGTCGACGAAGTAGTTTCCCATGACATCGCGCGCCACTTCGATCCGACTCAGATCGCCTTCGAGCCGGTTCCACATCGAGCCCGAGGCGTCGAAGACGATCACGGTGACAGGATCAGCCGCCAGCGGAGTGGCAGCGCAGAAGGCGGCGGTGAAGATTGCGTTCCGCATCAGTCGAGCCTCGGCTGCAGGTTCGGGCAGGGCGCATAGCGTTCCGCCCAACCGTCACCGATCACGATGAGATCGCCGCCCATGCGCGTCATCAGCAGGGTGCGTTCGCGCCAGTCCTGTCCCTCGCCCCGGCAATCGGCCCAGTAGAGCGTGGCGTTTTCCCAGCCCTCGACGCTTCGGGGGTCCGTCAGATGGCAGCTTGATTCACAATAGACGATCCGGTCGCCCTGCAGCGTCACGCGCTGGTCGCTGACTGGGGCCGCGCAGTCGAAGCCGTCATAGACGCCACCCGCGGGGGCTGCTGCCACGGGGGCGGCAAGCATGATCATTGCAATGGCAGTCGCGCGCATGTTCAGTTCACCTGCTCCAGCCGCGCGTCAAAGCTCAAGGTCACGGGGCGCGTTTCCGAGTCAGGTCCGCCGCTGATATCGCCGGTCACGGTGCCGGTGAGGCTCACAACTCCATCCGTCGCGGAAAAATCCGCCAGGTCCAGCGTCAGGCTGTCCTGATCGCCCCGCCAGTTGCGCCCCATGTCACGCGCGAAGACGATGTCGAGCGTCACCTCCTGCGGCGCGGGCAATTCGCCATTGAACGCCAGCGTCAGCATGAAAGGCCCCTGATCGCCCTCTGTCTGTGCGGCGGCAAAAGATGCGTCGGCGTAACTTCCGATGATCGTCGCGTCCGAAAGATCGGGCGAGATCGACAGTTCCAGCGGCTGCTCCCCGAAACTGCCGATGACCTGACCGCCCGGTTCCTCAGCAATGGCAGCCGTCGCCAGAAGACAGGAGAGAGCGCAAATTCCGATCGCGCGGCGCATGGAAGCGTTTATGAACATGTAACGTTCTCCTTGTTGAGCCGCAGGATATGCACTCGCGCAGCTTCGCGCCCCGTCCGTTTGAATGGGGCGCCGCGGAAAAAATATGTGCTAGCATCCATTCAGGCCTCATTATTCACGCGATTCTCATGACGTTTACGCATCGCCTCTATTCATGCCTTCTCGTGCTGGCGATGATCGCTCTTGCCGCGCCGAAAGCGATTGCGGAAAGCCCGCTGTTGACGCTGACGGGTGCGGTGGATGGCGGGCAGGTGGAGATATCGCGCTCCGATCTGGATGCGTTGGAGTGGCACGAGATCGCGACCTCGACGACCGTCACCGACGGACGACCGCTCTTCAGAGGGGTCCTGATGCGTGACATCCTGGCGCTGGCCGAAGCGCGGGGCGAGATGGTGACCGCGCGTGCGCTGAACGACTACGTCATCGACATTCCTGTCGGCGACTTCCACAAATTTGACGTGATCGCGGCGCTCTACATGGACGGGACCGCCCTGACACCGCGCGACAAGGGGCCGATCTGGATCGTCTATCCACGCGACGATCACGGGGTGTTGGCCGACATCCGCTATGACATGAGATGGGTCTGGCAACTCGTCGCACTGCATGTGCAATGACGCGCTTCTCGGGTCCGCTGCGCTATGGCGGTCTTGCCGCGCTGATCGTTGGCTGCATCGGGCTTCTTCTGATCTCTGCGGTCAACATCGTCCGGATCGAGCGGCAGATGCAGATCTCCGCAACCGAGAACATGACCTGGATTTTCGGGCAGACCCAGATCGAGGCGCTGAACCTTGCCGCGGCTCTGTCGGACGACGCAGACCCAACCGAGGTCCAGCTTCGCTTCGATCTTCTGGTGTCGCGGCTGAACCTCCTGCGCGACGGACCACAATGGCGGTTCCTCAGCGAGGCGGGACTGGCCGAGGGCCTGATGGGTTGGCGCGACGGGTTGCTGGCCCTCGATCCGGCCGAGGGCGGCGACCGGGCGGCGCTGGCGGCGCATGTGGCGGCGCTGTCAACGGCGCTTCGCGGCAAGGCAAGCCGGGTGATGTCGCGCGAGTGGCAGCTCCAGTCCGAACGCCTGGACAGTTTGGGCCGATTGCACCTGCTGGCGCTCGGAACCATCTTGGGAGCCTTGATTTCTGGAGCAGTGCTGGCGGCACTCCTCATCGATCGCGAAAGACGGCTGATCCGGTCCAAGATGGACCGGCTGCGCGCCGAGCGACTGGAGCGTGATCTCAACCAGGAAGCGCAGACCTCCGAAGGCTACCGGCGCTTCAGCGACCTGATCGCGCATCAGGTGCGCACGCCGCTCGCCGTGATCGACAGCGCGATGCATCGGCTGTCGCGGCCGGGTGAGCCGCCGTCGCCCGAGATCATTCGCGCCAAGGCGGAGGTCTCCCGCGAGGCGGTGGCGCGCCTTGTCCGGCTGACCGATACGGCACTTCTCATGGCGCGGGTCGATCGGGGTACTGTCGCACCAGAACTGGCGTGCCATGACCTGGACAGGATCGCGGCTGCCGCCATCGAAGACCTACACGGCTCGGTCAGACCGCTGGACACCGACCGGGTGATCCTCGGCAGCGGCAACCGGCAGGTCCCCGCAATCTGCGACCCGGTCCTCACTGGCGAGATTCTCGCAAACCTGCTGCGAAACGCCTTGCTCTACTCTTCGCCCGACAGCGAGATCGACGTCAGGCCAATGCTTGGCGGCGAAATGGCCATCTGCGACATCAGTGACAGAGGCCCGGGGATGACGCCGGAAGAACTGGCTGGCGCCTTCGAGGACTTCGCGCGCGGGGCACGTCACCGCGATCTGCCAGGTTCGGGTCTGGGGCTGCCACTCGCCCGCCATCTCGCGCGGCTCCAGGGCGGCGACGTGACCCTTGCCCCGCGCGCCGGCGGCGGGCTGGTCGCGCGGCTGACCCTTCCTGGCGCGGTGACGGCATGAACGCCCCCCTGATCCTGTGCATCGAAGACGAGCCTTCGCTGCGAGACGATATCGCCGCCGAACTGGGCGAGGCGGGCTATGAGGTCATCCAGGCGGCTGATGCCCGCGACGCTCTCGAACGGCTCGACGACCGGCGCCCCGATCTCATCCTTTGCGATATTGTCATGCCAGGAATGGACGGCCGCGCCTTGTTGGCCCATTTACGGTCCGCCCGGCCCGAGCTGAATGGTATCCCCTTCGTGTTCCTGACCGCCCTTTCGTCGCTCGAGCAGATGATCGAGGGCCGCAGGGCGGGGGCCGACGATTATCTCACCAAGCCAATTGACTACGATCTTTTGCGGGCGATGATCGCGGCCCGTCTCGACCAGGTGGCCCGCCTACGGTCTGCGGGCGGGCGTGAGGCGGAAACAGACGCGTTGGACCGCCTGACGGTCGGGGTCGTGCTGCTGGACGTGGAAGGCGGCGTGTGCCATGCCAATCTTGCGGCAATCGAGCTGGCGCGTGATGCCGGCATCACTCTTGAGCCGCGCTTGACCGGGAAGGGCGAGGGTGGCCGCAAATTGGCCGGGTTACTCGCGCGGATCCTGTCAGGCAGCGAGAGCGGTGCTGCCCTGTGGCTGGATGACGGTTTGCGCCGCGTGATGGTGCTGGGCCGTCCGTTTGGTGCGGGCCCGACGCGGGACGCCGTCGCAATGCTCACGCTCAGCGATCCCGACCGCCAAGAAGCGCTCGACTCTGCGGTGCTGCGGCAGCTGTTCGATCTGACGCCGACCGAGGCAAACGTCGCCCGACTTGTCGCCGAAGGGCTGCGGCGCGATCAGGTCGCTGCACGGTTGGGCGTCTCGCCCAACACCGTCGCCTTTCACCTGCGCAACGTCTTCAACAAGACCGGTACCCGCCGCCAGGCCGATCTGATGGCCCTGATCCTGTCGATGCCGATGACGTGGAGCGATCCATGATCGGCGCGCTGAAACCGGCTGAAACCCGATGACACCGAGAAGACATCCAGAATGAAAACAAAATTGATTCCACTTGCCTTTTGCGTTGCGTGCATTGCGCCCCCCGCTCTCGCCGAAACGGCGAGGGAACGCACCGTCGCCGCGATCAAGGCCGCGGGCTGCGTTGTCGACGGCTCCAACGTCAACGATGTTCTGGACGGCCTCGGGTTGAGCGACGCGGAATTCCGCGTAATCGGGGAGGGACTTGTCGCCGACGGTCTGGCCGATGTGTCCCAAATGGGAGTCTTTCGGTTGACGACCCCCGGCTGCACCATAGCCGGAGCAACTCCAACCGAACGCACCGTCGCCGCGATCGCGGCCGCCGGCTGCACCGTGGACCGGTCGAACATCAACGAGATACTCAACGGATTGGGACTGGCCGACGAAGAGCTCCGCGAGATCGGCGAGGCGCTGATGGCCGAAGGACTGGCGGAGCTGTCGGATACAGGCGCGTTCCGGCTGACCACCGCTGGCTGCCGGTGAAGGCAAAAGGGCGTCGAATATGAAAGGATATCACATGAGGGCTGGTGCAGTATTCGTCGTGGCCTTGCTAGCCTCACCTGCAGCCGCCGAAGACCAACCGCTCTGCGGAACCTCCGGTCAGGGAGACTGGCCGCGCATCCAGGAGATTTTCACCGGCGACTGGCTGATCGAGCATCAGGCGGGCTATGCCGCGATGGGCGGCATGATCCTGCCATTTCCCGGCGATGGCGAGGTCGAGACCATCACCATCTGGCAATTGGGCGACACGCTTCAGGCGACCCATCCCGAGCAGCAGGCGCCGCTGGTCCTGAGGCTTGCGGAGGAGCCCCGGTGGACTGTCGACACCGACAACCCCTCGATCCCCGAGCCGTTGTTGAGCCCCGATGAGGTCGCGTTGACGGCGGGTTGCTCGCAACTCGACCTGCCAAGGCTGATCGGAACCACCACTGCAGTCGTCGACGGCGTCCAGATGAACTTCACCTACCGCATGATGGCGATGGACTGGTCGACGCTCTATGGCGTCATGGAAATCGATTCGGTCGTCCACGGCACCCCGGTCGAGGCCCGTCGGACAGTGTGGATGCGCGCCGCGGGGCGCTGAGCGGTGGTTTGGGCTCCAGCAAGACTTCCACATGCCATGCTGGAGGCTGCCGGCATGAGCGACGACGGCATCCTGCATTTCAACCCGTGGATGGACTTCAATGACGGGCCACCGTCCGAGAACCCCTTCGGCTGCGACCCCGAGCCCGGGCAGATCGCCGTCTTCCTCGACACCGTGTTCAGCTGGTGCGAGGGGCTGATCCCGCTCCGCGGCTTCGTCGACAAGGGTCAGGGCCGGGACGGCAAGCCGCACAACATCTGGATCACGGCCGACGACACTGCGCCGGGAAAGCTCGCGACCTTCTGGGACGATGTTGCCAGCTTCGATGGCCGCCCATGGCGTGGCGCGGTGGACATCGTCACTGCGGGATATCCGTGCCAGCCTTTTTCGGTCGCGGGCAAGCGCCGGGGCGCGGACGACCCGCGCCACCTCTGGCCGCATGTCGCCCGCATCATCAATGAAGTCGAGCCGCCCTTCGTCTTCCTCGAGAATGTCGCCCATCATCTCCGCCTCGGCTTCCCCGAAGTCGCCAGCGGACTGGTCGGCATGGGCTACCGCCTTGCGGCAGGCCTCTTCACGGCGGCGGAAGTCGGGGCGCCCCATCGGCGCGAGCGGCTGTTCATCCTCGCCATCCGCGAGGGCGACGAGCTGGCCGACCCCGCGCGCCTGCTCTGGAACCCGATCGAGTGGCGGCAACCGGACGGAACTGCTGCGGCTCTGGCCGACGCCGAGGGCCAGCGCCAACGAGAACCGGCAGACGAAACCGACGCCATCGCAGGAAGCGGGGCAGCATGGAATGAACCTCGCGACGACAGCCGCGATGTGGCCGACGCCGCAGACCGACAGCTTCCGCAGCCGGGGTGGCGACAGGCGCGACGAGAAGGGTCTGGACCGGATGGCGCGGGACTGGCCGACGCCGATGGCGAACGACGGGTGCAAGCCGAGCGCGGGCAATCGCAAGACGGCCGATCTGACCCATGCCAGCCGCATGTGGATGACGCCGACGGCACGGGACCACAAGGACGGGGCGACCAGTCTTGCCAACACCCCGGTCAACGGGCTCCTTGGCCGCCGTGTCCTGGTGACGCCGATGGCTGGGAGCGATACCTCCGAGCCGCGCCGGACGCTGAACCCGCTGTTCGTCGAGGCGCTGATGGGCTGGCCCACCGGGTGGACCGGCTTCGCCTCTGTGGAAACGGCGTGGTGCCTCTGGTTGCGGCGCATGCGCTGCGAACTCTCGCAGCTCAGTTGCTGGCCGATCCTCGCCGCCTGGGGCGCGCTGGGCGGGGCGACCAATGCCCTGACCACGCGCATGCGGCTGCGCGACGCGCTGCGCCACATCCTGCTCGGCGGGCTGATCGCGGCCGGAATGGGCAGCTTCTCGATGGCGCTCGTCACCGCGTGGCTCGCCCTGCCGCCGCAGGCGATCCCTGCGGGTGGGGCGGCAGGCTCGGCCGCCTATCTCGTGGGCGTCTTCGGCCCCGCCTTCATCGAACTCTTCCTCGCCCGGCTGCGTGGCGCGAAGGGAGGGGCCGACGATGAATGACCTTCTCCGCCGCGCGCGCGCCCTTCGCTGCGAGCCGGGCGATCCCGGTCTGGCATTCGCCCACCGCCTGCGCATCGGCCTCGCCATCGCCGCGCTGATCCTCGTCCTCTCACTTCTCCGGTAATCCCATGCACATGACCGACCGGGGCCTCCTGGCCCTCGTCCGGCACGAAGGAATCGTGCCCGGACCCTATCTCGATGTGAAACAGGTCTGGACCTTCGGCATCGGCCACACGGCCGCCGCCGGTCCACCCGATCCGGCGCAAATGCCGCGCGGCATGCCCGCCGATCTGGATACGGGGATCCGCGAGGCTTTCCGGCTCTTCCGCGCAGACCTCGCCGCCTACGAGGCCGAGGTGCGACGCGCCGTGAAGGTGCCGCTAGAACCACATGCGTTCGATGCGCTGGTCTCCTTCCACTACAACACCGGCGCCATCGCCGGGGCCACGCTGACGAAGGCGCTCAACGCCGGAAATCGCGTTGCAGCCGCCGACGCGTTTCTGAACTGGCGGCGGCCGGCCTCGATCATCCCGCGCCGCGAGGTCGAGCGCGACCTCTTCCGCCACGGACGCTATCCCGGCGGGACGATCCCGGTCTGGTCCGTGGACCGCGGGGGCCGTGTCGACTTCTCTCGCCCTGTTCGCCGCCTGACTGAGGCCGAGGCGCTGGACCTGCTGCGACCGACGCCTGCGCTGCTGCCGTCTGTCCCCGAGCCTGCGCCCGACGCACCTGCAAGCTGGCTCGCCCGGCTGACGCTCGCCGCAGCCATCAGCTGCATCGGCATCGGCTTCCAGCGCGGCACGCACACCCGCTGGCAGCTGGTCACGAACGACGGGACTGGCGCGCCGACGCTCACCGACATGGGTGCGAGTTTCGCCATCGCCACGGGAGGCGTGCTGACCCTGTTCATCGCCGCCCCGCCGAACGGCAGCTCCGTCTGGGTGCGCGTCGTCGACGAAGTTTCGGGCGCGGTCTTCGAGCAGGAGATCACCGCCGATCTGCCCGCCGCGACCCAGTTCTTGTCGCCGAGGCTGTTCATGAACACCGGAGCAACGGCCGCCGCCGTCGCCTTCGACTGCGCCGGGGGCTATGTCGAGACGGACTTTTGATTTGTAGGCAGAGACTGCCGGTCCGATTCACGGCTGCAAAGAGCGGAATGGATTCGCTGCAAAAGATGATGGCAGGTGCTGGCGCGTCTGTGGTGCGCGCGCCCGATCGAGGCTGGCATTGGGGTCGAAAGGCGCCGAGGCGCCCGAGATCAGCGGATTGCGGACCTCGCATCTTGACAGACATGCTTCCGTCAATCATATATATGTAATTACTCACTCACTTATCAACGTCCATGCGAAAGCCAGCAGAGCGGCGCAAGGCCGAGATTGTCACCGTCGTTCTCGCTCTGGCCGACAGGATCGGGCCGGACCGGGTGACGACCGGGGCGGTGGCTACGGCAATCGGGGTGACGCAGGCGGCGTTGTTCCGGCATTTTCCCACCAAGGCCGCGCTGTGGCAGGCCGTTGCCGAACATGTCGCCGAAGGGCTGGCAGCGGCTTGGGAGGACGCCCTCAGCCGCGACGATGGGCCGATTGACCGGCTGCGCGCGCTGATCGCGGCGCAATTCGCACAGATCGCCGCGACCCCAGCGCTGCCGATGCTACTGTTCTCGCGCGAGCTGAACGTCACCAACGCGGAACTGCGCGCCACGTTTCATGGCTTGCTGACGGCCTTTCGCGGCTTGCTCGCGCGCGAGGTCGGCGCCGGGCAGCAAGCGGGCATTCTGCACGGCGACATCGAGACTGTGGATGCGGCGGTGCTGCTGACCTCGCTGGTGCAGGGGGTGGCGATCCGCTGGGCGCTGGGTGCGCGCGATTTCGACCTGCAGGGTGAGGGGTTGCGGCTGCTCGAGGTGCAATTGCGGCTTCTGGCCGCAGAAAGGGAATAGGCGATGCGGCGCGCCTGGCTTTTCGGATTGCTTGCGGCGCTGGCGATCGCGGCGGGCTTCCTGTTCCTGACCGAAAGGCCGCTGACGGTCACGGTCGCGCAGCCCGAAAGCGATGTGGCCCTGCGCATCTACGGGCTTGGGACGGTGGAGGCGCGCATCCTCAGCCGCGTGGGGTTCGAGGTCGGCGGGGCGTTGACGGCGTTTGCGGTCGATGCCGGCGACCGGGTGGCACCGGGTCAGGAAATGGCCAGCCTGCACGCCGCCGAACAGGAGGCGCGCGTGGCTCGCGCCCGCGCTGCGGTGGCGGCCAATGAGGCCGATCTCGCCAAGGCCGATGCCGCCGTCGTGCGCGCCCGCGCAGTCCTGGCGCAGCGCGAGGCGGCGAACCGCCGCCAGCAGGGGCTGGCGCAGCGCGATGTCACCTCGATCCAGCGCGCCGAGGAGGCGCAGCGCGACGAGGACGTGGCGCGCGCCGATCTGGCGGTAGCCGAGGCCGATGTCGCGGTGATCCGGGCGCAGGGCATGGATGCCGCGGCAGCCCTGCGGCAGGAGGAAACCCTGCTGGCCCATCACCGCCTGATCGCCCCCTATGACGCACTGGTCGTCGCCCGCCATGCCGAGGCGGGAACCGTGGTCAAGGCCGGCGATCCGGTCCTGACCCTGATCGACCCGGCCTCGATCTGGATCGAGGCCTATGTCGACGAGGAACGCGCCGGCCAGCTTTCTCTTGGCCAGCCCGGCACGATCCGCCTGCGCTCGCAGCCCGCGGCCGAGTTTCACGGCACCATTGGCCGCATCGGCATCGAAAGCGATCGCGTGAACGAGGAGCGCCGCGTCTGGCTGACCTGCTCCGATTGCCCGGCCGAGATGTTCCTGGGCGAACAGGCCGAGGTGCGCATTCTGACCGGCACCCGTGCCTCCGCGCTGATGGTGCCCGAACTGGCGATCACCGGCTTTGACGGGCATCGCGGCACGGTCTGGACGGTTGCGGACGGGCGCCTGACCCGCGCGGAACTGACCTTCGGTGCGCGCGATAACCGCGGTCGGGTCGAGGTCACGGCCGGCCTGCCCGAGGGGGCCGCGATCGTCGCCCGGGTGCCGAAGGGCGCGGCCGAGGGCCGGCGCGCACGCATCGCGGAGGCGCCATGAACCTCGCGCTCAAGGACATCCGCCACGGGCTGTTCCGTTTCCTCCTCACTTGCTTCGGGCTCGGGCTGCTGATGACCGTGGTTCTGGCGATGATCGGCATCTACAACGGGCTTGTCGCGGATGCGCTGGCGGTGGTGAAGGCGCCGGCGGCCGATGTCTGGGTGGTCGAGGCCGGCACCAAGGGCCCCTTCGCAGAAGCGTCCAGCATTCCCGCCGATACCCGCGACGCGGTGGCACGGATGCCCGGCGTGGCCGAGGCCGGCGCGGTGAACTACCAGAACGTCGAAACGCCCCATGCCGGGCACACGCTGAGACTCTACGTCGTCGGCTATGAGCCGGGCCGCCCCGGCGGGCCGCTGGCGATCATGCAGGGGCGCGGCATCGGCGCCAGCCATTTCGAACTGGTCGCCGACCGCAAGACCGGGCTGCTTCCCGGCGACACCATAAGGCTGGGGCGCAACCGTTTCACGGTTGTCGGCCTCGTCGAGGGGGCGATGAACTCGGGTGGCGATCCGGCGGTCTATCTGACGCTCTCTGACGCCATGGCGTTGCAGACCGAACTGGATCCGGCAGCCCAGCGGGTGCAGGCGGCGCGTGGGGCAGTTTCCGTCAAGTCGGCCTCCGTCGCCGCGGTCATCGCCCGCATGGCGCCGGGGGCCGATGTCGATCTGCTGACCGCGACCGTGCGCCAGTGGAAGCACCTCGCCGCCATGACCCAAGCGGAACAGGAGGAACTGCTGCTCGCCTCGGTGGTGGACAAGGCGCGCCGCCAGATCGGGCTGTTCCTCGGCATCCTGCTTTCCGTCAGCGCCGTGGTGATCGCGCTGATCATCTACACAATGACCATGGAGAAGCTGAAGCAGATCGCCACCTTGAAACTGATCGGAGCCCCCGACAGGACCATCATCGCGCTGATCGTGCAGCAGGCGCTGATCCTCGGCGCCTCGGGCTGGGCGATCGGCCTGCTGCTCATCCTGACCGTCAAGGACTACTTCCCCCGCCGCGTGGTGCTGGAGCCGTTCAACGTCATGGTCCTTGCCGGCATCATTGCCGCCGTCTGCCTTCTGTCCTCCGCGCTCGGCGTGCGGGCGGCGATGAAGGTCGATCCGGCCACCGCGCTCGGGAGCTGACATGGCGCTTGGCGACACCCTGATCGAGGTTGCGGGCGTGGCCAAGCATTTCGGCGAGGGCGAGACCCGCGTCGATGCCCTGCGCGCCGTCGATCTGACCGTGCGCGCCGGCGAGGTGATCGCGCTGCTTGGCCCCTCCGGTTCCGGCAAGACCACGCTTCTGAACATCATCGGCTGCATCCTTGCTCCCTCCTCGGGAAGGGTGGTGCTGGACGCAGAGCCGGTGTTCGACGGCAGATGGCTGCGGCGCGACTTGCGACGCCTCAGGCTCGACAAGATCGGTTTCATTTTTCAGGCGCACAATCTCCTGCCGTTCCTGACCGCCGAGGAGAATGTCGCCGTCGTCCTCGACCTCGCCAGGCGGCCCGCCGACGAAGCCCGGTCACGGGCGCGTGAATTGCTGGACTATCTCGAGGTCGGTCACCGGGCGAAGGTCAAGCCGGCGCTCTTGTCGGGCGGCGAGGCGCAGCGCGTGGCGATCGCCCGCGCGCTCGCCAACCGGCCCCGCATCATCCTCGCCGACGAGCCGACCGCCGCGCTGGACAGCGCACGCGCCGGGTTGGTGATGGACTTGTTGCGCAAGCTGGCCGTCGAGCAGCAGGCCTGCATCGTCACCGTGACGCATGACGAAAAGATCTTCGACCGTTTCGACCGCCTGATCCACTTGCGCGACGGCCGCCTGGCCGCCGCCTGAGCTTCGGAGGAACCCCATGAGCCGCCGCCCCCTCTCACTGACCATCGCCGCGGCCGTCGCCGTGATCTTCGGCCTCTTGACCATCGTTTCGGGAGGTCGTGCGCTCTTCGGCGGCGTCGACATGGGCGCGGTGGTGCCCTTCGTGCTATGGTTCAACTTCGGCGCCGGGTTCGCCTATGTTCTGGCCGGGATCGGACTCTGGCGCGGCGGGGCTTGGGCGCCGATGCTGGCGCTTGGCATTGCCGTGGCGACGGCGCTAGTCTTCGTCGCCTTCCTCTGGCATGTCCTGACGGGCGGCGCCTGGGAGGCGCGCACCATGGGCGCGATGATCCTGCGCACCTGCATCTGGACCGCCATCGCGGCGCTTGCGTTGCGGGGCAAGAAGCCCACCTGAACGAATCTCGAACCCAGCCAGCACTTGCGCCAGCCCGGAGCCTGACATGAAGCGATCCCTGCCCGTGGACCTGTCGCTGGTCCTCTCGCTCGCCACCGTTCTCGGCATGGCGATGGCCGTGGCCGGACGGTGGCCCGCGCACGAGCTTCTTGGCGCCTTGCTGGCTCCGGGGCTGGCGCTCGTCTATCTGGCGGGCGGGTTTCCGACCGCCTGGCGCGCGGTTTCGGAACTCTGGCGCGAGCATGTGCTCGACATCGACCTACTGATGATCGCCGCCGCAATCGCTGCGGCGGTGGTCGGCGCGCCGTTCGAGGGCGCGGTGCTGCTGACGCTGTTCAGCATCTCCACCACGCTCGAGGAGCGCGCGCTCGGCCGGGCGCGGCGCGCCATCGAGGCGCTGATGGCGCTGCGCCCCGAGACGGCGCTGCGCAGGACTGCGGGCGGCGTCATCGAGGAAGTCGCCGCCGGGCAACTGGCCGTCGGCGACGTGGTGGTGCTGCGGCCCGGCGCCCGGGTGCCCACCGACGGCGTGATCCTCGCCGGTCGCGGCGGCGTCGACGAGGCCAACATCACCGGCGAATCCATGCCCGTCTCGAAAGAGCCGGGCGCGCAGGTATTCGAGGCCACGGTCAACTTGGACGGCGTGATGGAGATGAGCGTCGCCAAGACGGTCGGCGACAGCACCATCGCCCGGATGATCCGGCTGGTGACCGAGGCGCAGGCCGCTCGCGCGCCCTCCGAACGGTTCAGCGAATGGTTCGGCCAGCGCTATACCGTCGTGGTCATGGCCGGGGCAGTGATCGCCTTCGCCGCCTTCTGGGGACTGGGCCGCGACTGGGAGCAAGCGCTTTACCGGGCGGCGACGCTGCTGGTCGCGGCCAGCCCCTGCGCCATCGTCATCTCGGTCCCGGCTGCGATCCTGTCGGCGCTCTCGGCGGCGGCACGCGGCGGCGTGCTCTTCAAGGGCGGCGCCGCGCTGGAAACCCTGGCCGCCGTCGATACCTTCGCCTTCGACAAGACCGGCACCCTGACCAATGGCCGCGCGGAGGTGACGCGGGTGGTGGCGCTCGATGGCGACGAGGCCGGCTTCCTGTCGTTGCTGGCCGGGCTGGAGGCCGGGTCCGAACACCATATCGCCGCCGCCATCGCCCGCGAGGCCGGGGCGCGCGGGCTTCAGGTGGCGAAGGTCGTGGACGCAACGGCGCGGCCCGGGTTCGGCATCCTCGGGCGGGACGAGGACGGCCCCCTCTGGGCCGGCAACCCCTATCTGGCCGAGGAGATGGGCGCCCGGATCGACCGGCACGAGCTTCGCGCGCTGGCGGATACGGCGCAGACCGTGGTCTATCTGGGGCGCGGCCAGAGGGTTCTCGGCGCCGTCTGCGTCGCGGACGAGGCGAGGCCGAGTTCGGCCGCCGCCCTGGCCGCCCTGCGCCGGGGCGGGGTTCGCCGCATCGTGATGATGACCGGGGATCGTCGTCCGGTGGCGCTGCGGATCGGCGGCGAACTGGGGCTTGCGCCAGACGAGATCCATGCCGGGATGCTGCCCGAGGACAAGGTGCGCCAGATTGCCGATCTGACCCGAGACGGCAAGGTCGCCTTCGTCGGCGACGGCGTGAACGACGCGGCGGCGCTCGCCCGCGCCGATGTCGGCATCGCCATGGGCGCCGCCGGCTCGGAGGTCGCGCTTCAGGCCGCCGATGTGGCGCTCTTGTCCGAGGACATGGAGCGGCTGGCCGACGCGCATCGCCTGTCGCGACGCGCTTCCGCCGTCATCCGTCAGGATCTGGTCTTCGCCATCGGTGCCATGCTGGTGCTGGTCACCGGCGGCCTCTTCTTCGACCTGCCGCTGCCCTTGGCGGTGATCGGCCATGAGGGCGGCACGGTGCTGGTGGTGCTGAACGGGCTGCGGCTGCTCTCGGACCCGATCCGCCGGCCGAAGCCGCGGGCTGAGCCGACTGCGGCGCCAGTCATCTCACCACGAGCGGCGACAACGACGCAGTACAGCGGCGATGATCCGACCCGCCCCGAGCCGGTGCGCGAGACCGGGTAGCGGGTCGTCTGGCGCGGTTCAGCCGGGCGCGGCGTCGCCGCCGAACAGGGCGCCGATGGCGCGGGGTCGGATGCCCTCCGCCTCGCGCATCAGAAACAGCGCGTCGAGGCGCAGACGCGCCGCCGGGTCCCCGCCTGCCCGGGGACCCAGCACCATCAGCGCGGTCGCCCAGGCATCGGCCACGGCGCAGCTGCGGGCAAGGACGGTGACCGAGGCGGCGGAAGCCCGCAACGGTGCGCCGTGCCCGGGGTCCATGGTATGCGAGAGGCTCTGCCCCCGAACCTCGACGCGGTGACGGTAGTCGCCGGAAGTCGCGACGGCACAATCCTCGAGCGCGAGGATCGAATGCGCCGCGCGTCGCTCCGGGTCGGGAGCTTCGACCGCGACGGCCCACGGGCTGCCGTCGGGGCGCAGCCCGGTGGCGCGCATCTCGCCGTCGATTCCGGTCAGCGCGGCGGTGATGCCGTGGTCGTGCAGGGTTTCGGTCAGCCGATCGACGCCGTAGCCCTTGGCGATGGCGTTGAGATCGAGCCCAATGGGAGCCCGTTTGCGCACAAGCTGGCCGTCGATATCCAGCACCTCATGCGCGGGGCGCCGGAGCGCGGCCATGACGGCGCGGATCGCCCCAGCCTCGGCCGCCTCGGGTCCGAAACCCCGGGCGCGCACGGCATCGCCCATGCCGATGTCGAAGGCGCCCCCCGAGGCGCGGCCGATCTCCAGCCCCAGCCGCAGCACCTCGGCAAGCCGGGCCGGGATGGCGCACCATTCGTCCAAAGGGGCGCGGTTCAGCCGCATCAGCGCGCTGTCCGGCTTCCGGGTGGACATCTGTGCGTCCACCTCATCGACGGCGGCCTGCAGCGCCGCGCGCAGCGGGTCCGGATCGAAGCCGGGCGCCGCGTGGAACACGGCTTGCCAGCGCGTACCCATGGTCGGGCCGTTGAGTGCGTGGCGGACCGGATCAGAAGACATCTTCGACATAGCGTCCCTCGGCTTTCAGCACCGCCGGCGTCAGCCCCGCCGGGGCAAGGATATCGGTCAATGCAGCCGTCACGCCCTCCGCCATCGCGCGCCCGCCACAAACCATGATGCGGGCGCCCGAGCGGATCATCGTCAGCACCTCGGCCGCCTCATGGCGCAGCGCGTCCTGGACGTAGTACGGGCGCGGCCCGCGCGACGTGGCGGTGGTCAGCCGGGCAAGGCGGCCTTCCCGCTGCCAGCCGGCGAGTTCCTCGGCAAAGAGGAAGTCGCTTTCTCGGGCGCGCAGGCCGAAAAACAGGTGCACCGGTCGGGCAAGGCGGCCTTCCCGCTGCCAGCCGGCGAGTTCCTCGGCAAAGAGGAAGTCGCTTTCTCGGGCGCGCAGGCCGAAAAACAGGTGCACCGGTCGGGCGTGGCGGTTGGCGCGGATCATGCCCGCCAACGGTCCGATTCCGGTGCCGGCGCCGATCAGGATCAGCGGGGCGCGCCCGTGGCCGGAGTGAAACCCGGGGTTGGGGCGGATGAAGGCGCGAATGGTGCTGCCCGGCTCCAGCGCCACCAGCTGCCCCGAACACAGCCCGCCGGGTTGCTTGCGCACGACGATCTCGACAAAGCCGTCGCGGCTGCCTGAGGCCAGCGAATAGAGGCGCGGCACAGCGTCCCCCTCGGGCAGCACCGCCAGCAGGTCGCCGGCCCGGAAGCGTGCGAATCCGCGCCGCATCAGCCGTTGCCAAAACCCCGCGCGCGGCAGGGCAAAACGCAGGATCGCGGTCGGGGCCTGCACCTCCGCGCCGTAGTCGCGCCGCGAGACCAGCGTCAGGGCCTCGGTGGCGGGCTGGGCCGGCTGATGGACCAGTTCCAGCTCGAGGCCGAGTGTCCGCCCGAGCGCGCGGCCCCAGCGGGCGAAATCCTGCGGCGACTGGCGGTCCACCGCGTCAGGCGGCAGAAGTTCCGTCCAGCCCTTCGCGGTCAGCAGCTGCGCGACCTCGTCGGCAAAGGCGCAGAAGGCCGGAAAACTGTGATCGCCGAAGCCCAACACCGCGACCGGTACGCCGGAAAGGGCCGGGGCATGTTCCAGCCGCTCGATGAAACCCTTGGCCGAGGCCGGGGCCATCCCGTCGCCATAGGTGGCGGCAAGGATCAGCAGGCGCTTCGCCGCCCGGTAGCATGCGGGATCGAAGGCGGTCATGGGCGCCACATGGACGGACTGCCCAGCCTCGCTCAGCGCGCGGTGCAGCGTGGCGGCAAAGCCCCAGGTGCTGCCGGCCTCGGAGCCGACGAAGATGACAGTCTCGGCCCGGCCTGCCGAAGCGTTTCTGCGGATGCGCGGGCGTGCCCGCCAGCCTGCCAGCCAGAGGGCAAACCCGCTCACTGCCAGTGCCGGCACCGAAAGCGCCATCAGACCCAGGACGAGACCGATGACCGCCGCGCCGCGCCCGGTATGCAGCATCGTGAAGGTATCCGTGACCCGCGACAATGCCGGAGCATCGGTCCAGGCCAGAACCTCGCCCGTGCCCTGATCGAGATAGCCAGCGCCCCGGTCGGTCTTCAGCGTGAAGGCGTCGGCGGGATCGGTCGGGTCGGGAAAGCTCAGATCGCGCAGCGCGGCCACCGGCAGATCGGCAAGCGCCGCGATATGGTTGGGGGCGATCCCGGTCTGGCCGCTGGTCGTGGCCGGAAAGAGCGGCGCCCGCGCCTGATCAGGCAGCAGTCCGAAGGTCGAGGCCGTCATCCACAGCGCGGTCAGCGCGGAAAGCGCCAGACCCGCCACCGCTATACGCGCCAGTTCGACATGCAGCCGTGCCGCCGGCCCCCCGCGCGCGGGGCCGAACCAGCGGCGCCAGCCGCCCATGCGCCGCGCAATCAAAGCCGCCCCCGAGGCGCACAGCAGCAGCATGACCCCCGCACCCGCCGCCATGACCAGTCGGCCCGTATCGCCCGCGAACAGCTGCCGATGCAGGTTGACCAGCCAGCGTTCGACCGGGTTGGCATCGGCCGACGCTACGCCTTGCCCGGTCGCCGGGTCGATCACCGCCGCCCCGGGCGTGCCATCCTCGAACCACCAGGCCGTGATGCGTCCTGAGGGTGCGCGGCGGATCTGCTCGACCCCCGGATACTCGGCCTGCACGCGGGCGGCGAGGTCGCCCACGCTCAGCCCGGCGGCCGCCCGTGGCGCGGCGAACTGCTCGATCACCGGAAAGACCGACAGCGCCGCGCCGCTCACCGCCAGCAGGGCGACAAGCAGCAGGCCGGCCAGCCCCGGCCAGCGGTGAAGCAAGCGGATCATCGGCCGGCTCCGTCACATGTCGTATTTGAGGCTGGCGACGTAGCGGCGGCCCGGCGTGGGCTTGCCTGCGCCTTGCGTGGTCAGGGGCACCGCCACGTCGTCGGGGCTGTCGCGCATATCCTCGACGGCGGCATCGACATGCAGGACATAGCCCGCGTCAAACAGCGCATCGGCCAGGTCGAGCGTGATTTCCAGCGTCCGGCCCGCGCCGACACTGGCGCCGGTGATGCCGTCGATCTGCGCCGGATCGCCACCGGTGGCGCGATACCAGCCGGCAAGCGAATCGTAGTATTTCGACTTGCCCCCGGCGACCCAGAGCGTGCCTGCATAGCGGCCCGCGGCATCGGTTAGGTAAAGCACCAGATAGGCGCCGTCGCCGCCGTAGTTGTTCAGCGTGGTGGTGAAGGTGACTGGCCGGGCTGCGGCGAGGCCGGGCGCCACGAGGGCCGAGGTCAGTGCAAATGCTGCAATGGCGGATTTCATCTTGTTATCTCCCTTCATTGGGGGTGTCAGTTCACCTGCACTACGGGCGGCTTGCCGTTCTGGAACAGCGGATTGGCGGGTGGGGCGGCCAGCGGGGCGGCCGGTGCGCGCACGTCCTCGCGCCGCCGGTCGCGGCCGCCGTCGCGGTGGCGCAGCTTGACGACGTTCAGCGTGGCGGGGTCGAGCTTGGCCTTGATGCGCCGGCCTTCGGCATCGCGGCCCTCGATCTCCCAGCAGCCGTCATCGGCCTCGATTTCCTCGACGCGCCAGCCAAGGCGGCTCGCGGCCTGCATGGCCGCCTCGCGCGGCTGCCGTGCGGCACGAGGCGCATGGCAGTCATCCTCCGCCAGCGCAGCCGTTGCCGGCAGCGCCGCAAGGCAAGCGGCGGCAATCCACGGGATCCTCATGGTCAGTTCATCCTTTTGAAGTGTGTGTGGGGCGACCTTCCCGATCACCGATCTGAAGGCTGGCGCCCGATTGAAATGGCTCCGCGACAACCGGGCCGCGGAGCACTGGCGGGATCACTTCGTTTTTTCGGGCCTGGTGCCGTCGCTCCAGCGCTCGACCTTGCCGTCGATGACGTCGAGCGTCTGGGGATCGACGATCATCTCCAGGTGATTGCCGCCCTGATCGATGACATTGAGTTCGTAGCAGCCATCGTCGAGCTCCATCTTCGAGATGGACCAGCCAAAATCCTTGGTCAGCTGGATGAGCGATTCCCAGGACTGCATGTTCGCGGTCGGCACGTCGCAATGGGTGTCCGCAAGCGCCGCCCCGGCAGGGATCGCAAGGGCAAGTGCAGCGGCGGTGAGCAGGGTCTTCATGGCGTTTCTCCTCGGTTCGGGTTGCCTGATGTGACCAACCTGGAGGGCGTGACTGACGGGGTGCTGACGCCCGCCGGGAATCTGCTTCAGCTTGCTGTCAGGGCGGCGGGCGAACCGAGGGGAGGTGCCGACGGTGGTACATGAAACGAAAGCGCCCCGCCGGTGTCCGGCGGAGCGCAAGGCTTTGATGAGTCGGGTGCGTGTGCCCCGTCAGTCATGGTTCCCTTCCGGTGGGCCCGACCGTCGTCCATCCCTGTCGCGATAACGGATGCGCATCTCGACCAGATCGAGATTGCCGGGGTCGATCTTGACCCTGATCTGATGGCCTTCGGCGTCGGTGCCCCGGACTTCGTAGCAACCGTCATCGATCTTGATGCCCGAAATCGTCCAGCCCCGCTCCTGCGCCAACGCCATCACCGCCTCGCGCGGTTGCCAGTCGGCCATGGGGACGCGGCAATCGTCGTCGGCCAGTGCCGCGCCCGCTGGCAACACCAGAGCCAGAACCAGCATTGTCAGCGCCTTGCGCATTGGTCACACTCCTCCTTGCCAACTCGTTCGCACCCTGATGGCATGGAAAGCTGACAGCAAACTGAAGCGGCGCCCCGGTTACGGTAAGGCTGCCGTCAGTTGCGGCGGGCAATCCGGAAGCGAGCCGTGAGAGGGAACCACCATGCGCATCCTGCTGATCGAGGACGACACGGTGCTGGGCGCGGCGGTGCGCGACCAGATCACAGCGGATGGTCACAGCGCCGACTGGGTGCATCGGCTCGATGCGGCAAGCGAGCATCTGAGAACCATCCCCTACGACCTGGTGCTGCTGGATCTGATGCTGCCCGACGGGCGTGGCATTCCCTATCTGCGCGCGCTCCGCGGGCGCGGCAATGCCACGCCGGTGATCATCCTCACCGCGCTCCATCAGGTCTCGGACCGCATCGAAGGCCTGAACGCGGGGGCCGACGACTATCTGATCAAGCCCTTCGATCTCGCGGAGCTCACGGCGCGGATCGGCTCGGTCGCGCGCCGCTATGCCGGCAACCCCAACCCGCTGATCCAGCATGGCGATCTGGAAATCGACCTTGCCGCGCGCAGCGTTCATCGCGCCGGCAGGCTCGTGCCGCTGACGGCGCGCGAATGGGCGCTGTTCGAGGCCCTGCTGGGCCATCCCGGCCAACTGTTCTCGAAGGCACAGCTCGAGGACAAGCTTTACGCTTTCGGCGCCGAGGTCGAAAGCAACACCATTGAGGTCCATGTCAGCCGCCTGCGCAAGAAGCTGGGCACCAGCGTCATCGAGACCGAGCGCGGCCTCGGCTATCGGCTGGGTCGCGGATGAGGGCACCCGCAAGCCTGCGGGGCCGGCTGGCGCTCTGGCTGGGGCTGGCGCTGGTGGCGCTGTGGCTGGCAACCGCCCTGCTGACCGCCGGACTGATGCGGCGTGAATTGGACGCGCTGTTCGACTCGGCGCTTCAGGAAAGCGCCGAACGCCTGCTGCCTCTCGCTGTCAACGATGTGCTGGGTCGCGGCCCGGCCGACGAGAATGACGAGGACGATCCACGCATTCTGGGCGTCATCGCTCCGCATGACGAGTTCCTGACCTATGTGTTGCGCGACCCGGCCGGTCGGGTGCTGCTGCAATCGCATGCTGTCGATCCGGCCGGGTTTCCGCCTTGGGACGGGCCGGGGTTTCGCAGCACGGCGACGCTTCGCCTCTACAATATCGCCGCATTGCGAGACACGGTGCGACTGACCGTGGCCGAGCCGCTGGCCCACCGCGCCTGCATCGCGCGCGAGGCGCTGTGGATGTTGCTGCTGCCGCTTCTGGTGGTGGTGCCGCTGGCCTTCGCGGCGATATGGCTGGCGCTGCGGGCGGGACTTGCGCCACTGCAACGCTGGCGCGAGCGGCTGGCGGCGCGTGGCGCGCGGGATCTGTCGCCGGTGTCCGCGGGCGATCTGCCTTCGGAACTCGCCCCGATCGCCGCCACGCTCGATGATGTGCTCTGCCGCCTGTCCGCCGCTTTCGAGGCCGAGCGGAGTTTCGCCGCCAACGCCGCGCATGAGCTGCGCACCCTGCTGGCCGGCGCCATCGCCCGGGCACAGCGTCTTCAGGCCGAGACGGCGGACCCGGCCGCGCGGATGCGCGCGGCCGCGATGGAGGCGGCGCTGAAACGCCTGCTACGGGTCAGCGAGCGCCTGATGCAGCTTGCCCGCGCCGAGGGGGCGAGGCTGCGCCGGGACAGCGCCGCCGATCTGTGCCCCGTGGTGCGGATACTGGTCGAGGAACAGGGCCGCGACGCGGGCGACGAGCGCATCCGCCTTCGCCTGCCCGAAGCGGCGGTTCTGTCCGACCTCGACCCGGATGCGCTGGCCATCATCTTGCGCAACCTGATCGACAACGCACTGCGCCACGGCGATCCGGCAAAACCGGTCGACGTGACGCTCACCTCAGAGGGCATCCTACGTGTGTCCAATGACGGCCTGTCCATCCCTCCCGAAACGCTTGCCCGTCTCGCCACCCGCTTTACCCGCGCCGGCAGCAGCGCCGAAGGCAGCGGCCTCGGCCTCGCCATCGTCGCCACCATCGCCGAGCGCATCGGATCACGCCTGCATCTGACCTCTCCGCGCCCCGGCGCTACAAGCGGCCTCACCGCGGAGATGATGCTGCCCTGCGCTTCCGACTGTGAGGTCGAGAAGCGGGACAATCGTCCCAGCCGTCATAGTGTGAGTTCAAGCGCGTCTTAATTTTGTGAATATAATCAATATATTAATTTGGAGAAGGTTGGATATCAGGCCCACTCCCTCCGCCACTTGCCCTCGCGAAAGCGTGCTCCCGATCCGAAAGCCGCCGGATTTATCCGTTGTTTTCGAGGGTTATATGACGCGGGCTGTTAACCGGCACCGGCACCAAGAGGCCCGGAAGTGTTCTCTCCGGGCCGATATTCTCCGGACCTGTTAACCGCGCCATTCCGGTTAATTTCCGTATCTACCTGTAAACCAAGGGGAAAACCAGACCAGGCGGCTGGAAACCGTTGGCAGGGGCAAATCCCTTCGCCCGCGACTGAAATCGAAACGGCCGGATCAGCCCAGATAGTCCGTTCCGGCCTCACCTTCATATAGTGCCCTGATCGATGTCGCTGCCGCGACCGCGGCGCGCGTCGATGCCTCGGTCATCCTCGCGGCACAGGCGCAGAAGCACGTCACCCACAACGAGGCGCTGCGGATCCTCGACGGGCTCGTCCAGCTCTCAGTGCTCGACCGGAACCTTACAGCGCCGCCCGGCAGCCCTGCGGATGGCGACCGCTACATCGTCGGCTCGGGCGCGACGGGCGACTGGGCGGGGTGGGACCTGAATGTGGCGCTGTGGGCGGACGGCGCGTGGCTGCGTCTGCCTCCGAGGACCGGCTGGCGGACTTGGGTCGAGGATGAAGGACTGCTGCTGGTATACGATGGCGCGGGCTGGATCGGGACCACGCCGGACGTGCTGCAGAACCTCGCGCTGCTCGGGATCGGCACCACGGCCGACGCCTCGAACCCGTTCTCGGCCAAGCTCAATGCGGCGCTCTGGACGGCGAAGACCGTGGCCGAGGGCGGAACGGGCGATCTGTTCTACACCATGAACAAGGAGGCCGCGGGCGACGATCTCGGGCTGACCCTGCAGACCGGCTTCGTCACCAAGGCGCTGGTTGGGCTGTTCGGTTCGGACAGGTTCCGCCCGGCGGTCTCGGCCGACGGCAGCACCTTCTTCGACGGGCTCAGCGTCGACAACGCCACCGGCATCGTCGACCAGCCCCGGCTGCCCCGGTTCAAGGCGTATACCAACTACGACAACTATGTCGGCGTCGGGACCTGGACGAAGATCGGCCTGAACAACACCGACTACAACGACCAGGGCGCCTTCGACGCCAAGAACAACCATTTCGTGGCGCCCGTGGACGGCACCTACCTCTTCGGCGCGACGCTACTCTACAAGGTCAACGCCAGCACGACCGCGCGCATGCGGGGGCGGCTGGTGCTGAACGGGACGACGGAAATCCGCGGCTCGATGGGTGAGACCTCCGCCACCCACGTCTCGCTCGCCACCGCGATCTGGCTGCAGACCATGGTCCCGCTGACGGCCGGCGATACCGTCGAGCTGCAGGGGTATTTCCGGGTCGCGGACGGGTATTTCGCGGCCGATCACACGTCCTTCTGGGGCTGCAAGATCGGCTGAGCGGAGGAAGGAGGATCCGATGAACCCACCCCGATCCGAGGGCTTCGTGCGGATACCCGACGCCGAGTTCGAGGCCATCCTGACCCGCGCGGCCGAAGAAGGCGCGAAACGTGCGCTGGCCGATGTGGGCCTCGACGGCGACGAGGCCGCGCTCGACATCCGCGATCTGCGCTCCTTGGTCGACTGCATCCGGCTGGTGCGCCGCACCGCCATGCAGACCGCCGTCCGCATGATCACCACCGGCGTCATGCTGGCGCTGCTCGCCGGGATCGCGATCAAGCTGAAGATCTTCGGCGGCGGCCCGTAGCCGCGCCCCATCCCCATTCATCAGCCCAACCGCACCCGCCCTCGAGGCGGATTTTTCGTTTTCGGAGGACTCCATGACGAAGACCTTCCACAGCCACTGGCGCGACGTGCCCGAGGGCACCTGGCGCTGGCCGAATTTCTCACCCGCCGAAATCGCCTGTCGGGGCACCGGCAAGCTGCTCGTCAACGAGCCCGCGCTCGACAGGCTGCAGGCGCTGCGCGACCGGCTGGGCAAGCCGCTGATCGTACGCTCGGCCTATCGCAGCCCCGAGCACAACCGCGCGGTGGGTGGAGCCAGGGCGTCGAAGCACATGGACGGCACGGCGTTTGATATCGCCATGGCGAACCACGACCCGGTGGCCTTCGAGGCTGCGGCGCGCGAGGTCGGGTTCCTCGGCTTCGGCTTCTACCCGCGCTCGGGGTTCATCCATGTCGATCTCGGGCCCGCACGTCAGTGGGGCGAGCGCTTCCCGGTCCGGGCGACTGCCTTCGCCGAAGAATCGCCACCAGCGCGCGAGGTTTTGGCCGCCAGCCGCACCATGAAGGGTGGAGGGGCGGCTGGTGTGGCGACGCTGGGTGCCGCGGGTGTTGAGGTGGCGCAGAGCGTCCTCGCCGAGACCCAGACCGCGATCCTGCCGCTCGTGCCGTATCTCGACACCCTGCGCTGGGTGTTCATCGCGATGGCACTCGGTGGCATCGCGGTCACCATCTATGCCCGCCTCGATGACTGGAAGCGGGGCCGGCGGTGATCGCCGGGCTCCTCACCGGGATCGCGGCCAGCCCGTGGGTGCGGGCGGCGCTGCGTCACGGCGTCATCGCAGTCGCGATCCTTCTGTTCCTGCTGTCGCTTCGGCGGTCTGGCGAGCGAGCGGGACGCCTCGCCGAACGCCTTGAAACCATGGAGAAGGCCAATGATGTCCAACGCCGGATGCTGGAAGTGGCGGCTCGCCGTCCTCGCGATCACCACGAGCTTGCTGAACGGCTGCGGGACGGTTCGTTCTGAGGACGGCAGGCTCGCGACGTGCCCGCCCGTGGTCGAGTATGGCCGGGAGTTCGTGGCGCGGGCAGCCGAGGAACTGGCCCGGCTACCGGAGGGATCAATGATCGCGGAAATGCTGAGCGAATACGCTGTCACGCGCGACCAGGCGCGCGCGTGCCACTGAAAACCGGACCGGGCAGTGGCATTGAAGGAAGCGCCAGACGCCTCGACCGCAGGGCACCGCCCGGCCAATCTCAAAGATTCACGATGTAAAAAAGCGGCAGGGCGACGATGGCAGTTGCGGCGCCACATGTCGCGTGCGGAAATGGGCACAAATGTTCACCAAGCGTGAGCCTGTCACACGTTACGGCCGCACGGCGCCATGGTGCCATAGATCGCGATGAATTCAGGTCGAATCGACCTGAATTCATAAGCGCGATCGATTCCAAAGAGATAGAGCAGGATGCGGGCGGAAAACCGCTTCACACTTTTCCTCATCCCGCTCTAGTGCCAGGGAATGTCTGACACACCTGCTGCTTCCGGCATGATCTGGTCGATTTGGACATCCGCGCACGCAAATCGAATTTTTCCTGTCCGCAAGTTTGATCCGTCCGGGGGCGACCTGCGTAATGACGATGGAGGGTACGGATATTGTCCTCTGCGAAACACTACTTGACACAATGGAGAAACGGAATGCTACGCAAGTTTCTGATGGGGGCTGCGGCAACGACCATGCTGGCAGGTGCCGCCATGGCGCAAGATGCGACCTCGGACATTGTTGATACGGCAGTTGCCGCGGGCGATTTCACGACGCTGGTTGCTGCGGTTCAGGCGGCCGGGCTGGTGGACACGCTGAAAGGTGAAGGTCCCTTCACTGTCTTAGCGCCGACGGACGCGGCCTTTGCGGCCCTTCCCGAAGGGACCGTGGACACGCTGCTGAAGCCGGAAAACAAGGATCAACTGGTCTCGATCCTGACCTATCACGTGGTTCCGGGTGCGGTCATGTCTTCGGATCTGACCGAGGGGATGTCGGCAGCCACGGTTCAGGGCGGCGAGGTGACCTTCACGCTTGATGGCGGCGCGAAAGTCAATGACGCCAACATCACCACGGCCGATATCGCGGCCTCGAACGGAGTGATTCATGTCATCGACGCGGTGATCATGCCTCCTGCCAACTGAGGCGAATGGCACAGTTGATCATATGTAAACCAGATAGACTCCGGCTGTATCAGCCGGGGTAGCGTTTTATAGCGATCAGCCGCGGCTGGATTTGGGGATGAACCGGTCGAACATTGCGAGCATGATGATTCCCGCGCCGCAGATCATGGCGATCAGCCAGTCGCCGGCGCCCGCATTGGCCACAATGACGCCGAACAATGCCCAGATGACACCGGCGCGATAGGACCAGACGTGCGGACGGACGAAGGCGACCGCAACAGCCGCAATCAGGACGCAAATGATCAGCGCAATGGCGGCTGTTCGCGGCGGCAATATGCCATATCCCGTCGCCACCACCGACAGGGCGACCCCTGATGCAGCCGTCAGCCAGCCGGTGTATAGCCCGATGGGTGCCCATTCGCGCCAGCCGGGCCCGACCCGCAGCATCGCCATGATCGCAGCCGCCGCCATCACCAGGATCATCGCCGTGGCGATCGATGGGGAACGGAGGGCAGCCTCGATCCAGAACACGCCGATGAACAGGCTGATGCCAAGGGGCCAGGCAGCGCGCCCCCAGCCCGGCATGGTTTCAGGGCGCCAAAGAGCCCATACCGAGGCAAGAATCAGCCCCAAATAGATCAGCCCCCAGATTGAAAAGGCCCATCCAACGGGTTGGGCGGGCCAGCGGTCCACCTGCACGGGAAAGCTTTCCGTGTAAAAGCCGCCAAAGCCATTCGACAGGACGGGCGAAACGGCGAAACCCACAGCCAACAGCAGTATGATGATCCTTGCGTTGCGGTCATTCATTTCAGGTCTCCGATATGGTGGCGCGAAACTGTGCCAAGGCCGCCAGCGCGGCATTGCGCCCCTTGGCCAGCATGGATGGGGGACCGGGGAGCCAAGGTCCGCGGTTCCACGCCGGTGGAATGCTTTGCAGCCAGACCTCAGCCTCTGGGTAAGAGGCACCGTCAAATCCAGCAAGCCAGCGCCGGCGATAATCGCCCTGAGGGTCGTATTGTTCCGCCTGCCTCTCGGGGTTGAAGATGCGGAAATAGGGCGCCGCATCGGGGCCGCAGCCCGCCACCCATTGCCAGTTCATCGCATTGGCGGCCGGGTCCCAATCGGTCAGGCAATCGGCGAAATGCGCCAGCCCCACGCGCCAGTCGATCAGCAGATGCTTGGTCAGCCAGCTTGCAACCACCATGCGCACGCGGTTGTGCATCCGGCCCGTCAACCACATCTGGCGCAATCCGGCATCGACCAGCGCCACCCCGGTTTCCGCCCGCTGCCAGCCGATCAGCTCGGGGGCGTCTTTGCGCCAGGGAAAGCCCTCCCATTCGGGACGGCAGCAGGCAACCGGCATCTGCGGGAACTCGATCAGCAGATGCCGTGAAAAGTCGCGCCAGATCACTTCGGACAGGAACTTGCCGATGCCGGCTGCGTGTTCGGGCGACACCTCGGCCCTCAGCATGGCTCTGGCCCAGACCACGCGTGGACTGATTTCTCCCACCGCAAGATGGTCGGAGAGGCCGGAAGTCGCGTCGAGATCGGGGCGATCACGCCCGCCGGGATAGGCAGAGGCTCGGTCGAGAAAGTCGTCCAGCCGGGCAAGCGCGGCGCCTTCGCCCGCAGGCGGAGCAAACTGCTCCAAGGCGGCGCGGCCACGGTGCAGGTCCGGAGCGAGATCCAATTTCAGTGGATCAAGCCCCTGAAGCGGCTCGGTGCAAGCTGTGATCCGCCGCGGCGCGTCAGCGGCGGGCCGATCGGGGCCGAGCTGCCGCACTGCCCGCGCAAAGGGGGAATAGACCCGATAGGCGCCCCCATTGCCTGTTCGGATCGCCCGGGGGTGCACCAGAAGATGGCCCGGATGCAGGACCAGCTCGGCACCCGCAGGCCGCAGGGCCGCCCGCATGCGGCCTTGCAGCGTCCGCATTTCGGATGTGGGCCAGTCGGACTGGTGCAGCCTGCGCACTCCCAGCCGCTTCATCAACGGTGGCAGGATCTCATCCGCCTCGCCGCGCAGGATCGTGATGCCCTTGCCGCCGGTGCGTTGCCGAAGGGTCGCATCCAGCGATTGCAGCGCGCATCAGCCGCCAGCGGCTGGCCGCGCCCTGCGTCATGGTCAGCCGGTCGATGATGAAAGCCGGCAGCAGTGGACCATCGGCAATGGCGGCCTGGAAGCGCGGGGTTGTCATGCAGACGAAAATCACGGGTCAGCCAGAGGATGCCGGGCGCCGTCATTCAAGCCGCATCCGCGTGGTCAAGCGTCACCTGCACCACATCGCAGCGCCCTGTGGCAAAGGCAGCGGCGCAGCCCTCCAGATAGAACTGCCAGCCGCGCAGGAACGCGTCACCATAGCCAAGCGCCGCTCGATGCGCGGGCGCTGTTGCATCATCCTCTCGCACCAGATCCGGCAGGTGCGGGCATAATCCGGGCCGAAAGCGTGGCTGTCTTGGACGCGCAGCCCGGCCTTTGCGGCCTCATGGACGATGATCGCAGAACAGGGCAGCATGCCGCCGGGAAAGACATGCTGACGGATGAAATCCGAGCGGCGGCGATAGACCGAAAACTCGGCATCCGGCACGGTGATCGCCTGCAAGACCACCCGCCCACCCGGTGCCAGCCGCGCCTTGAGGGTGGCGAAATAGGTCGGCCAATAGCGTTCTCCCACCGCCTCGATCATCTCGATCGACACGATGTTGTCAAAGCTGCCCGTCACCTGACGGTAATCCTGAAGCCGCACCTCGGCGCGGCCATCCAGCCGGGCATCGGCATAGCCCTTTTGCGAGGGCGACAGCGTGATCGCGGTCACGTCATGGCCGTGATCCGCAGCAGCTTCGGCGAACCCGCCCCAGCCGCAGCCGATTTCCAGCAGGCTTTCGCCCGGTGTCAGTTGCGCCAGGATGCGCGCGTTCTTGCGGGCCTGAGCGCGCGACAGATCATCGCCTTCACCAAACAGTGCAGAGGAATAGGTCATGCCGGGATCAAGCCACAACTGGTAGAACTCGTTCCCGACATCGTAATGTGCGCGGATATTGCGCCGCGATCCGCGCAGGCTGTTTGGCCGCATCAGCCGGTCGACCAGCCGCATTCGCATGGCCTGAAGCCGCCCCGGCTCTCCCCAACCGGCCCGAAGACCAAGATTGCGCAGGGCCAGCGACAGCGTCCCTTCCAGCGTCTCGCTGTGCCACTCGCCGGCGATCCAGCCTTCGCCCAAGCCCACATCGCCGCGCAGCGCCAGACGCGGAAGCAGCCGCCAGTCGCGGATCTGCAAGTCCGCCTCGGGGCCGGCGCTGCCAAAGCGGTGGCGCGTGCCCTCGGGCGTGGTAAGGGTCAGGATGCCATCGCCGATCCCTTCAAGGGCGGAAAGAAAGCGGGACTTGAGAAAGCGTGTCGCAAGGTTCATCGACTGATTTCCTGATCGGGTGGGGTGGGAACGCGGCGATAGGCAGCGCCTTTGAGTTTCAGCCGCAGCGCGTGCCAATAGATCTGGGCAATCACCCGCAGCGCACCGCCCGGCCGGCGAAAACTTGTTGCAAGAACCCCGAGGGTGGTCAGCGGCACCAGGCGCCCTGTCATGGCGGTGTCGATGCCGCCCGCGCCGTCCTGTTGTGCGATGCGGATGGCGATGCGGTCGGGGTGCAGGGCAAAGCGGAAATGATACTCCCCCGCCACGTCCTGAAAGGGCGAGACGTGAAACACCTTGCGCGCGGTCAGTTCCGTTTCAGCGGTAATCGGCGCAAGGTCGGGGCGGGCCAGCAGATAACTGTGGCGTTGGCCGAAGGTGTTGTTGACCTCGGCAATCGCGGCGATCAGCGCGTCGCCCTGGATCAGCATCCAGAAGCTGACTGGGTTGAACCAGTAGCCCAAGAAACGTGGCTGCGTCACCAGCACCAGCACCAGCCCCGGACGGCGGGCGATCCCGGCCGCGCCGAACTGCGCCCAGGCCCAGTGGGCGCCGGTGCCCGCGCCACGCGGGCCGCCGTGGTCGGAGTCGTAAAAGGCGATCAGGCCAAACCTGTTATGCCCCATCAGCCGGGGCGGGTGAAAATGTTCAGGCGCCAGCAGCAGATGATCGGCATGGGTACGGAATGTGTGGCGCAGGGCACCGCGCCGGGCATGGGTCACCAGCGCGGGCATCGCCAGCACCTCACCCTCCTCAAGCCGCGCGGCGAGGGTCATGGCAGCACCGCCACAGGCAGCAACCGCCGCGCGATGCGCATGGCGCTGGCAAAGCCGTCTTCGTGAAAGCCGTTGCGCAGCCATGCTCCAGCAAACCAGGTGTTGCGATTGCCCTGCATCGCGGCAATCCGCGCCTGTGCGTCCAACGCCGTAAGATCAAAGACCGGATGACGGAAGGTTACCTGATCGTAGATCAAACGCGGGTCGATCCCGTCACCCGCGTTCAGCGTGACAAACAGCGGATCGTCGTCCGGGATATTCTGCAGCCTGTTCATCCAATAGGTGACGGCCACACCCGCTCGCCCGGTATCGCCCCGGCTGACCCATGAACTCCAACATCTGCGGCGGCGCGGCATCACGGATGGATCTGCGTGAAGGACAGCGTGGTTGGGCTGGAACCGGATTGCCGAAAGGGCGGCCTGTTCGGTCCCGTCAGCATCACTCAGGATCGCGAGCGCCTGATCGGCATGGGTTGCAAGGATGACATGATCGAAACTTTCGGCCTCTGCCCCTTTGGCGCGCAGGGTTACGGTATCGCCGCTGCGCGTGACCGCCCTCAACGCAAGTGCCGGGGCGCAGATCGACTCCGGCCTGCACCAGCGCCGCCAACAGGCGCTCGACATAGGAGATCGAGCCGCCGTCCACCGTCCACCACGGGTGATGCTGGCCGCGCGACAATAGCCCGTGGTTGCGCATGAACCGCACCATCGCACGGGCCGGGAAGGCCCCGATGTCGTGATCGGGCGTGGACCAGATCGCCCCGCAGAACGGATAAAGGTAATGGTCGCGAAATCGTGCACCCAGACGCATCCGCGCGATCAGGGCGGCGATGGTCATCTCGGGCGCTGCCGCCACTTCGGCCTCGGCCCCGGCATTGAAGCGCAGGATGTCGCGGATCATCAGGTGAAAGCGCGGGTCCACGATGTTGCGGCGCTGGCCGAACAGCGCATTGCCGGACCGCAGCGCATATTCCACCCCGCCAGCGTCCAGCGAGACGCCAAAGCTCATGTCGCTTTTGACGATTGGCACGTCAAGGTCGCGAAACATCGCCGTCAGATGCGGGTAATTGACATGGTTGAACACGATGAACCCGGTATCGACCGGCTGATCGCCCCGCTTGCCGGCAAGAACCGTGCGCGCATGGCCGCCAAGCCGGATCGCTTCTTCGTATAACGTAACATGATGGTGGCGCGACAGAACCCATGCGCAAGCCAAGCCCGATATGCCCCCGCCGACGATGGCAATTCGCTGCGGCGCGCCGTTGGTGATGTCAAAAGGCATCTGGACTCCACTAACTCTTTGACAAGGTTACGCGTGGAACCTGGCCTTGGATCAATCAAACCGAAAAATTGCCGTAAGAATGATCTGCTACGCCTTGTCACCCGTATTGCATGGCATGAACACTGCATTTGCACCTGTCGAGCCTTGCACTTATAGAACGCTCAGTCCGATGGCACCGCCACTGGTCGATAGCGGTGCCGTGGGTGCCACAGTGGTGAGTCAGCAGCCGATGAGTGATCTTTCCGAGTTGAGTCGAGATTTGATCGCTGTCCGCGACAGCCGTGACCGCGCGGCGTTCGGACGGCTCTTTGACCATTTTGCCCCAAGGATCAAGGCGATGATGCTGCGCGGCGGGCTGCGCGACGGCACTGCCGAGGATGTGGTGCAGGATGTGATGCTTGCGGTCTGGCACAAGGCAGGGCAGTTTGACCCGCATCGCGCCGACGCGGCCGGTTGGATCTATGGCATTGCCCGGAACCGGCGCATCGACATGGCGCGCCGCCGCCCGCTGGCACAACCCGACGAGATGCCCGAGCTTGAGAGCTTGGAACCCGACGCAGACCAGATCATCGCTCTGCAGCAGGAGGCGCGCCACCTGGCCGAGGCACTTGCGCGACTCGCTCCCGAACAGGTCGAGGCGCTGCGCGCCGCCTATTTCGATGACGTTCCCCATAGCCGTATCAGTGAAATGACGGGCTTGCCGCTTGGCACCATCAAGTCCCGCATCCGCCTTGGCCTTGAACGCCTCCGGCACGAGCTGAAGAAGATAGCACCATGACCGCCATCCGCCACCACATCCCCGACGACATGCTTGACGCGTATCGCGCTGGAACCTTGCCACATGCCTTCGGCGTGGTCGTGGCTGCGCATCTGTCACTTTGCGACCAATGCCGCGCCCGCCACGAGGCGGCAGACATGATCGGCGGCGCGTTTTTGCTGGGTGCAGAGGGTGCAAACCTGCGCGCCGATGCACGCGACCGTATGATGGCGGCACTGGACGCACCGGCGCCGAAACCGCCCCCGCGCGCCTCTGGCCCGTTTCCCTCGGCTGTGATGCACGAATTGGGCGGAAGGCCGCCGCACTGGCGCATGTTGGGCGGTGGCATCCGCCAGCAGATCCTGACCACCGATCGTGAAGGCTCACTGCGGTTGTTGTATATCCCGCCGGGCAAGGCCGTGCCCGAACACGGGCATAGCGGGCAGGAATTGACGCTGGTGCTGCAGGGCAGCTTTTCCGACAGTGCGGGCGCATTTCATCGCGGCGACGTAGAAGTGGCGCATGACGAGATCGACCACCAACCCGTGGCCGGCCCAGGCGAGCCTTGCATCTGCCTGGCGGCAACAGATGCGCCCCTGCGCTTTCGCGCGTTGATCCCGCGGCTGTTGCAGCCGATCTTCCGGATTTGAAGGATGGGCCATGCAGGCCGCCGCATCTGGATCATTGGTGCCAGCGCCGGGATCGGCGCTGCACTTGCCCGGGCGCTGGCCGGGCAAGGTGCGCAGCTGATCCTTTCCGCCCGCGATGGTGACGCGCTGGAGGTGCTGGCCACGGAATGCGGCGGTGCGCAGGCCCTGCCGCTGGATCTGGGACAACCCGAAACGCTGGCAGCGGTGGTGAAGCGGCTTGCGCTTGAGGCGCCGCTCGATGCGATCATCTGCACCGCCGCGCTTTATGATCCCGGTCGCGTCGCCGACATCGACCCCGCCCAAGCCGAGGCGATGGTGCGGGTCAACATCCTCGGGCATGATCGAGGTCGCCCGCCAATGCCCCCTGCTGCTGCGCGACGGTGGACAGTTGGTGCTGTTCGGCTCGGTTGCGGGCTATATCGGTCTGCCGGGGGCAGCCTTATTCAGCGACCAAGGCTGCGGTGAACAACCTGGCCGAAACGCTTGCGGTCGAACTGGCACCGCGCGTGGACGTGCGGCTGGTCTGTCCTGGCTTCGTCCAGACCAGATTGACAGCAAGAAACGACTTTGCCATGCCCGCAATCATCACTCCCGAGCAGGCGGCAGAGGCGGTGCTGCGCGGGATGCAGCGGCGGGGATTCGAGATCCATTTCCCGCGCCGCTTCACCTGGGTGATGAAGCTGGTGCGGGCCTTGCCTTATGCGCTCTCGCTGCGCCTGTTGCGACGCTTGGGCTGATCGTTCAGTTAAATCGCCCCGAAAGTGCCAGAACGCCAATCCAGGCTGAAAATCCGGTCAGCAGCATGCCCCACAATCCATCGATGATGACCTGCTCCCACGACCAGTCGGCGAGCGTGGCGTAATTAGTCATCTCATAGGTACCATAACACATCAGCCCGATGACCATGCCTCCGATCAACGCCTGCAGGGGATCGTTGCCCTTCAGCGCGGGCCAGGAAACCAGCCACACAAGCCCGGCGATATATCCCAGATAGAACAGCGCTGCCGGACCAAGCCGCAGCGGATCGGCAAGAAGATGGCCGACATTGCGCTCGAACACCGGCCGGATGAGAAACCGGATCCCTATCGCATCCAGAGCGAGAAACACCGCGGCGGTTGCAGTATAGAGAAGCGCGACTTGAAGCATGGGGAGTCCCTCGAAATTCTTGAGCTGCCAGTTGTCGTCCAGCCGCCGCAGATAGGGCGAACCTTCTGCTATTCGGGCCATTTTCTTTGCTTTACGCACATAACCTCGCAGCAGATCAATTTTTGCGTGCAGAACGGCAGACTGATCGTCCCTCATTATAGACGACAGCGCCGAGCGCATTCGGGCCCCAGGGACGGTGTGGACGTCAACCTCCGCTGACACCTGACGGCATAACAATGCGCCAAACCAATGCTTTCCAAGCACGATCTGAGATCGTGTTCAACAAAATATAATACAATCAATGCGTTACAATTGGAGAAGGTTGTCTTTCAGGCCCTTTCCCTCCGCCACATTTCCCGTATCGTCACCCTCAAAAATCCTGCAATCGCCGGGCAATGCGTCGACCTCCTGTCGAGATCGGGATTTCATGCGTGATATTGGTTCACATATTGACGCTCAAAATGTGGCGCATTTGGCTACACCAAGTCCATTGCAAAATGTAGCCCAAAAGGCGACATTCTCGGCATGAAAAAGATCAAACCCATCCTCCGCGGCGAACATTACTACATCCGTCGGCGCGTCCCGAGGCGCTACCAGCATGTCGACACGCGTGGTTACATCCAGATATGCCTGTTCACCGACAGTCTGAAACTGGCCGAGGACAAGGCGCAGACCATCTGGCGCGAGATGATCGAGGCATGGGAATCCAAGCTGGAAGGGCGTCACGACGACGCCGAGGCCCGCATGGCGGCCGCGCATAACCTCGCCCAGAGACGAGGCTATGCCTGGTCCCCGTCGATCGCGTCGCTGCCCTACAGCTATCGGAGCTGTTGAAGCGATCTGAAGCTGCCGTCGACTCGCGTGGTCGACTGAATCTTCAAGAGGCGGATGCTGCAATGGGGTTGGTCCCTGCGCCGTCCGTATCTGTTTCGAAGTCGCTGGATGAGTTCTACAGGCTCGCAAAAGACCGCACGGTCGGCAAGAAGGATGACCAGATGCGGCGCCACCGCGCGCCGCGCGCAAAGGCGATTGCGAACTGGGTCAAGGTGAATGGCGATCAGGATCTGGGCGCGATCACCACCGACGACTGCTTCACCTTCCGCAGCTGGTGGGCAGATCGGGTCGCGGATGGCAAGGTCATGGCCGCCAGCGCGAACAAGGATTTCACCTATCTGAACGCGATGTGGAAAGTGGTCGCCCGCGCCAAGTCGATCAAGCTGCTCTATTCCATGGCTGGGGTGCCGCTATCAGAAGCCGGGACAAAAAAGCGAACGCGCCTGCCCTTTTCCGATGCGTGGATCCGCGACAAGCTGCTGGCGGCCGGCGCGCTCGATGGCCTGAACGACGATGCGCGCTATATCCTTCTTGCCCTGATCAACACCGGCGCGCGGCCGAGCGAAATCGCGGGCCTCATGCCCGAGGACATCAAGCTCGACGCCAAGGTGCCGCATATCCTGATCCAGCCCAATGCGAACCGCGCGCTGAAGAACGCTCATTCCGAACGCTACATTCCCCTGACCGGAATCAGCCTTGACGCAATCAAGGCCATGAAGGGCGGGTTTCCGCGCTACGCGACGAACAGCGCGACGCTGTCGGCGACAGTCAACAAGTTCTTGTCCGAAAACAAGCTGCTCGAAACGCCGGATCACTCCATGTATGGCCTGCGCCATGCCTTCGAGGACCGGTTGCTGGTCGGCGGGATCGACGAGCGCGTGCGGCGCGATCTGATGGGGCACGGGCTGAAGCGCGAGAAATACGGCCTCGGCGGCGATATGGCCTTCGTTCGCGATCTGTCGCTGCCGCTGGCGCTGTAGGTTAGGCTGCCTTCCTTGCCTTCAGCAATGCCCGCGCCCGCCCCCGAGGTTCCCCCGACCTTCCCCGACCAGAAGCCGGGCGGCGCCGTTCGGTTGGGCCAGCCGGAAACGGGCGAAATCATGGACGGCGTGTTCATGGGGAAACCCCGGAAGGCAACGCCCGCGTCCGCATCAAGGGACAGACGATCGACCTGACGCCCGAGCAATTCGACATGGGTCGCGATGCCGTCGGCCAGATCGAGGCCGCGCAGAAGGAATCACCCGCGCCGGCTGCCGCCCTGGACGGGGAAATTATCACCCCCGAAGATGACGAACGACGCCGGCATGAAGCGGCGCGCGCTGCGGGCTTTGAACTTAGGGCTCCCCCTGTCCCGCTGGTGGCCCCTGGTGGACCGCCGCCAACGACGCCACGAAAGCGGCTATCGTCAAAGAGGCTGGCCCAGCTACTGCCAGAGAATACCGCAAGGCGATGGTCTGGGACGGCATGTCCGATGGCGGAAAGCGCGCACTGCAAGAAGCCTATGGTCGCCTCTACCGCAATGGGACTATCAGCAATGCAGGCACGATCGAGGCCCCGCGACCGGTGCTGACGGCACCTCCCCAAGACCTGCCGCAAGCCGTTGATGCTCGTGAAACGGCCCAAGGTGATCGTCAAACCATCTTGTCGCCATCAGGTGCGCAACAAGGACCGGCAAACTGGCCGTGGCGCGGCAAGAAAATGAACCGCTCGACGCGGCCTCGCGCGACCGCCGATTATCTGGCCCCCGGCAACATCATCCAGGGGTATGGCGGCGAACATCAGCGCGTGCTGGCGTTCGATCCCGCGACCAGCACGGTTACGATCGAGGCCGTCGAACGCCGTGGCGAAGAATGGGTTGCGACGGGCGAAACGCGCACGCACGGAACCATGCCCGAAGATCGCGCGCTTATGCGCGGGCCGGTTGAGCGCGCGCCGAACACGATCGATGTTGCGGCGGCCGAGGCCAACCCCGAGCCGACCGAGGCGCAGAAAGAGGCGGGGAATTATCGGAAAGGTCACACGCGCTGGAACGGACTTGATCTGTCCATCGAGAATGCAAAGGGCAGCGAGCGGCGCGGGACCGATCCCAATGGGCAAGAATGGTCGGTCACCATGCCCGCGCATTATGGCTATTTCCGGGGCACGGAAGGCGCGGACGGCGACCATGTGGATTTCTACATGGGCGACAATCCGGACGCGCCCCATGCTTTTGTCATCGACCAGGTGGATGCAGAAACCGGGGCCTATGATGAGGCCAAGGTCATGCTGGGGTTCGACTCGGTTGACGCGGCGCGGGTGGCGCACGAATCCGCGTTCTCGGAGAGATGCCATGCCGCTGCAGACAGCGGTGCAGCGCAGATCGTGTCAGGTGCGGGATCGACGGCTGCAGGGCATAAAGGCAATCGTCCAATGGCAGCAGCGTATGGCGCCGGAATGCCACGACCATTGCTTCTTCCGCCTCGGTCAGCACGGTGGATCGTGGCGCCAACGGCCCAGTCTTCATATCCTCGACCGTCGCGCGCTTGCGCCACTTCGCAACGGTCTTGGGGTTGACGCCGTCCTGCGCGGCGATTGATCCACTGGATCAATCCCTTATCGCTTGGCCCCCAGGCTCAGCTGCGCGAGCGAAGCTTGCGATCATTCGGGCCAGCCCTCGGACCAATGGCGGATTTGCGCGCCAAATCCCTGCCCGAGAGGCTGCGAGTTCAAGACCGTGTCTGCGCGTCCATGGGAACATTTGGCCGCAGTCTCGGACAAGCCTGCTGCTGGCAGGCGATGACGCGGGCCCATCGCCATATCGGATCAACTGTTTCGCAATGGACAATCCAGTTGGAAGGGCGCCAAGCGTGACCCCGGTCTGAGCCCCGCTTCGGACAGATCGACAAGCAGCCTGTCGAAAATCTGGTCTGAAAACGGAAATAGCGGTCTGGGTGTTCAGGCCGCCGCACCGGCAAGGCTTGAAGAGCAGGCACCGCTTCACCCAACCGACATTGAACAGGATAGGTCTTTCTTCAGGCGTTTTCAACGATGGCAATCGGCCTGACCATCGACCTCAACACCGCCGGGGCACTTGCCCGGCGGCGCGCGATCATCGCCCCCGGACAACCGGCGTCAGGGCGACCGTCATGCCGGTGGGCTTGGCGGCGCCTTTGGCCCCCGGAAATGCGCGGATCAACCGCTGCGGCGACAGGCAGCCGACGCCAACACGGCGATCTGAACCAGAATGGCCTGAAAGCTGCGCCGCACCCGGTCCGAACGGTGACGCGCGCGCAAAAAGCCATGCGGCAGGTCGGGTTCGTTGCGCAGGGTCGCCTCCGCTCCGGCCCGGGTCAGCCGCGCCGCATAGTCCCGCCCGTCATCGCGCAGCGGATCGACATCGGCGGTGACAATGAAGGCCGGGGACAGATCCGCGTGCAGGCGCGCGGACAGGGGGGCCGCCAGCGGGTCGGAAACCGGCCCTTCCGGCCCTTCGCCGTGCAGCGCGGCGCGGTAGCCATGCAGGTCCCGCGTCCGCAGCAAGGGCGCCTCGGCATTTTCGCGATAAGAGGCCGCGCTGCCGTCGCCACCAAGTCCGGGATAGATCAGAACCTGCCCGAGCGGGGCCGCATCGGTTTCGGCAAGGCAAAGCGCCGCCGCCAGCATCCCGCCCGCGCTGTCCCCGACAACCACAGCCCGACGGACAGAGGCAAGCGCGCGCCAGACGGCACGGGCATCGTCAAGCTGGGCGGGCCAGCGATGTTCGGGGGCCAGCCGATAATCCACCGCCACGACCTGTAACCCGGTCGCATCGGCGATTTCGGCGCAGATGTCATCATGGCTGTCCAGACCGCCGACGACGAAACCGCCGCCATGCAGATACAGCACGAAAACCGGCGTTTCGGCGCCATAGACGCGGCAGCCCACCCCCGCGATCACGCGATCCGCCACCGCCAGCCCCGGCGGGCGCGGAGCCCGGAACAGATCGCACATCGCGTTGTAGGAACGGCGGTTTTCGGCGGTGCTGGCGCCATTCGCATCTGCCGGATAGGCGGCTTCGGTCGCGGCGATGAAGTCCAGCACCTGCGGATCGCGGATCATGCCGCGCCCTCGGCGATGCGGCGGGTCAGCCAGTCGGGATCGGGCTGCGGAACCGAGGCCAGCAGTTCGGCGGTATAGGGATGGCGCGGCGGGTCCAGCACCTCGGCCCGGGCGCCGCGATCCATCACCTGACCCTGCCGCATGACCACGACCTCGTCGGCGATGGCGCGGACGGTGGCGATGTCATGGGTAATGAACATGTAAGTCAGCCCCTGTTCGTCCTGCAACCGGCTGAGCAGCCTCAGGATTC
This sequence comes from Paracoccus sp. DMF-8, assembly GCF_029309835.1. Taxonomy (GTDB): domain Bacteria; phylum Pseudomonadota; class Alphaproteobacteria; order Rhodobacterales; family Rhodobacteraceae; genus Paracoccus. The sequence continues at coordinate 75,339 of NZ_JARJHL010000005.1, forward strand.
CTTCAGCGACAAGCTGATCCAGCGCGCTGGTCACCTCATCGCAGATAATCACCTCGGGACCGGCGGCCAGCGCGCGGGCGATGCCGATGCGCTGCTTCTGGCCGCCCGAGAGTTCGCCCGGCAGGCGGTCAAGGAAACGCTTCGGCTCCAGCTCGATCTGGTCCATCAACTGTTCCAGCCGTTCGTCCCGCGCCCGCCCGGTCAGGCCGGTGTAGAACGACAGCGGCCGCGACAGGATCTGGCGGGTGGTCTGACGCGGGTTCAGCGCGGTATCGGCCATCTGATAGATCATCTGCACCTGCCGCAACTGTTCGCGCGTGCGCCCGGCAAGGCCTGCGGGCAGGGTCTGGCCGTTCAGCTCGACCCGGCCCTTGACCGGGGGCAGCAAGCCGGTGATGACCCGCGCGGTCGTCGATTTGCCCGACCCGGATTCACCCACGACCGCCACCGTCGCCCCTTTCGGCAGCGAAAATTCGACATCGCGCAGAACCAGAGCGGAACCGTAACCCGCCGTCACATCCGCAATGCGGATCGCGGGATGGCCGGCCACCGGCAGCGCGCGTTCGGGGCGGCGGAATTCGCGCACCGCCCAAAGCGAGCGGGTATAATCCTCGCGCGGGGATTGCATCATCTGGCGGGTCGGGGCCTCTTCGACCTCGCGGCCGTGACGCATGACCTTGATGCGGTCGGCCATCTGGGCGACGACGGCAAGGTCATGGGTGATGTAGATCGCCGCCGTGCCAAAGCTTTCGACCGCCTGCCGGATCGCGGCCAGAACGCCGATCTGGGTCGTCACGTCCAGCGCGGTCGTCGGTTCGTCAAAGACGATCAGGTCGGGACGGCAGGCCATCGCCATCGCCACCATCGCCCGCTGCAACTGACCGCCCGAAACCTGATGCGGAAAGCGCAGCCCGAACCGGTCGGGGCCGGGCAGGTGCATGCGGGCGTAAAGCTCTCGGGCAAAGGTTTCGCTGTCGGCGCGGCTGGCGGTGCGGTGGATCTTCGGCCCTTCGCAGAACTGTTCGATCAGCCGCCACGCGGGGTTGAAACTGGCCGCCGCCGATTGCGCGACATAGGCGATGCGGCGGCCGCGAAGGGCGGCACGGCGGCGGTCGGGCAGCGTCAGCAGGTCAGTGCCGTCAAAGACCACCCTGCCCCCGGCAAAGCGCAACCCCGGCGCGGCATAGCCCATCGCCGCCAGCCCGAGCGTCGATTTCCCCGCCCCGGATTCGCCGATCAGCCCGACGACCTCGCCCCTGCCGACCTGCAGATTGACGCCGTGCAGGATCGGGGTCCATCCGTCATCGCCGCGCGCCTCTATTTTCAGGTTCTGAATGTCCAGCAGCATGGCGTCAGTCCTTCAGGCCAGAGGCGCGGTGAAGCATCCAGTCCACCACGAAATTGACGGCGACGGTCAGCACCGCGATACAGGCCGCCGGCAGCAGGGGCGTCGTGTCGCCAAAGGTGATCAACGCCGCATTGTCGCGCACCATGCCCCCCCAATCCGCCATGGGCGGCGGCAGTCCCAGCCCCAGAAAGCTGAGCGCCGAGATGGTCAGAAAAACGAAACAGAACCGCAGCCCGAATTCCGCGATCAGGGGGGCGGCGATATTGGGCAGGACCTCGCGGCGGATGATCCACCATGTCCCCTCGCCGCGCAGCCGGGCGGCCTCGACATAATCCATGACGATGACATTCATCGCGGTGGCGCGGGTCAGGCGATAGACGCGGGTGGCGTCCAGCACCGCGATCACCATGACCAGATTCCACACGCCCGGCCCAAGTGCCGACAGCGCCAGCAGCGTAAAGATCAGCGCGGGCACCGCCATCAGGATATCGACGATGCGCGACAGGATCATGTCCGGCCAGCCGCCAAGCGTCGCGGCCAGAAGCCCGGTGACCGCCCCGATGGCAAAGGCCAGCGCGGTCGTGACCAGCGCCACGCCGACGGTGTTGCGCGCGCCCCAGATCAGGCGGGACAGCATGTCGCGGCCAAGGTTGTCGGTGCCCAGCAGATGGTCGCCGCCCTGCGGCTCGAACTGGGCGCCGACGATTTCGGCCTCTCCGTAAGGGGCGAGCAGCGGGGCAAGGATCGCGACGATGGCATAGGCCACAATGATCGCGATGCCCAGCATGGCGGTGACGGGCATCTGGCGCAGGGTGCGGGTCAGGGTGCTCGCCATGGCCCTACCTCGGATGCAGCAGGCGCGGGTTGGTGGCGATCGCCAGCACATCCGCGATGATGTTCAGCAGGATATAGACGGCGGCAAAGATCAGGGCGCAGGCCTGCACCACCGGCATGTCGCGGTTGCTGACGCTGTCGACCATCAACTGGCCTAGTCCGGGATAGACGAAAACCACCTCGACGATGACGACGCCGGTGATCAGCCATGCGACGTTCAGCGCGATGACATTGATGACCGGGGCCAGCGCATTCGGCAGCGCGTGGCGGGTGACGATGCGCCAGCGCGGCACGCCTTTCAGCCGGGCCATGGCGATGTAGGGCGCGCCCAGCACATTGACGACCGCCGCCCGCGTCATCCGCATCATATGGGCGGTGACGACCAGAACCAGCGTCAGCGCGGGCAGAAAGGCGCGCGCCAGCATCTGGCCAAGGCCGGGATCGACGCCCGGATCGGCGATGGACGGAAACCAGCCCATCTGCACCGACAGCCAGAACATCAGGATATAGGCGATGAAGAATTCCGGAAAGGAAATCGCCGACAGCGTGACGACATTGGCGATGCGGTCGAACCATGTCCCCCGCCACAGCGCCGCCAGCAACCCCAGCACCACGGCAAAGGGGATCGCGATGACTGCGGCATAGGCCGCCAGAAACATCGTATTGCCCAGCCTCGCCGCCAGCAGCTCCGCAACCGGCCTGCCATTGGCCAGCGAATTGCCGAAATCGCCGCTCAGGATACCGCCGATCCAGTCGAAATATCGCGTGATCAGGGGCTGATCCAGACCCAGGTCGCGGCGCAGCGCCGCGACGGTTTCCTGTGTCGCGGACTGGCCAAGGATCTGCTGGGCGATGTCGCCCGGCAGCAGGCTGACCGCCAGAAAGACAAGGATCGAAATGACCAGAAGCGTGAAAAGGCCGATGGCGAACCGCGTCAGGATCATTCGGGTCAGGGGGTGGCTGGGGGCGCTTTTGCTCATGCGGCGGGTTCCCTTGCGCGCAGGGTGCGGATACCGGCGCCCGCATGTTCGGGAATGGGGCCGGTTTCCAGCCGGGCGATATCGTCCAGCCGATGCACAAGCTGATCGGGCATCGGCGCGGAACGCGCTTCGGCGGTGTTGACGAAAACCAGCATATGTTCCCCGGTCGCCGCCTCTTCGTCATTTTCGCGCAGAATGCGGTGATGCAGGCGGAAACGCTTGGCATCATGGCCCAGCAGACGGGTTTCGACGCGCAGCTTTTCGCCCGCCTTGATCTCGGCCAGATGGCGGATATGGGTTTCGACGGTATAGGCGGAAAAGCCGCGCGCGATCCATGTTTCGTCCAGACCCATATGGACCAGAAAGGCGTCGGTCGCGTCGCCGAAGACCTGAAGATAGCGAAATTCGGTCATATGGCCGTTGTAATCGACCCATGAACCGCCGACCCGCGCCTGATGCAGCATCAGCGGATAGGTCGACGGCGCGGCAAGCTGACGTTTGTAGAGCCGGTTTTCAGCCTCTCGCAGAGTCCGGCCCGCGCCCCAGTCATTGGCTTTCAGCGCGTGGAAGATGCCAACCAGATTGTCGTCGCGGATGCGTTCCAGTTCGCGGATGGAATGGGCGCCGGATTGCGCATCCGACTGGCTGGCGATGCGGTCGATCAGGGCGTCGTCAAGGTCGGGCACATCCATCAGCCTGGTCCATGGCCATTTCAGGGCCGGGCCGAACTGGGCCAGGAAATGCTTCATCCCCGCTTCGCCGCCGGCGATGCGATAGGTTTCGAACAGCCCCATCTGCGCCCAACGCAGGCCAAAGCCGTAACGGATGATATCGTCGATTTCCTGCGTCGTGGCGATGCCGTCCCGGACCAGCCACAGCGCCTCGCGCCAGACGGCTTCCAGCAGGCGGTCGCCGATATGGGCGTCGATTTCGCGGGCGATGGTGACGGGCTTCATGCCGACCTGCGCCAGCAGCGCGGATGCGCGGTCCGCCGCCTCGCCGCCGCCCACAACCTCGACCACCGGCAACAGATAGACCGGGTTGAAGGGATGCGCGACAAGGATACGGTCGGGATGGGCCGCACCCTGACGCAGTTCCGACGGCTTGAACCCCGAGGTGGACGAGCCGATGATCGCCCTCGCCGGGGCCGCAGCCTCGATCTCGGCAAGGATGCGGTGTTTCAGGTCCAGCCGTTCGGGCACGCTTTCCTGGATGTAATCCGCGCCCGCCACCGCCTCGGCGATCGAGCCCGCCCAGATCAGGCGGCCGGGTTCGGGCAAGGGCGCCTGAAACAGCTTGTCCCGTGCACGGGCCGCATTGGCCATGACCTCGCCCACGATCCGCCGCGCCTCTGGATGGGGGTCGTAGATGGCCACGTCATGGCCGTTCAGGATGAACCGCGCGATCCAGCCCCCGCCGATCACACCACCGCCGATTGCCGCGATCTTCATGCCGCATACCACCTTTCGACCAGTTTCCAGCCATCAAAGAAGCGGTCGCCCGCGACCTCGCCATGCGCGACCTTGTCGTTATGCGCATCGACGTAATTGACGAAAACCGGAATGATCGTGCCGCCGTCCTGACTGACAAGCCCCTGCATTTCGGTATACATCTCGCGGCGAAGATTGTCGTCCAGCTCGGCCCGCGCCTTCAGCAGCAATTCGTTGAAACGCTCATTGTCCCAATGGCTTTCGTTCCATTCCGCGCCCCTGGCATAGACCAGGCTGAACATGTCATCCTCGGTCGGGCGGCCGTTCCAATAGCCGACGCAGAACGGCTTTTTCAGCCAGACATTCGACCAGTAGCCGTCTTCGGGTTCGCGTTTGACAGTGATGTTGATGCCCGCCGCCCTGGCCGATTGCTGGAACAGTTGCGCCGCATCGACCGCGCCGGTGAATGCGGAATTCGAGGTCGACAGCTCCACCGTCAGATCGCTCAGCCCCGCCTGTTTCAGGTAATGTTTCGCCTTGTCGGGATCATAGCTGTTTTGCGGCAGGTCGGCGGCATAGTAGCGGTTTGCCGGGGCAATCGGGCTGTCATTGGCGACCTTGCCATAGCCGCGCAGAATCTTTTCGACCATTTCCTGGCGGTTGATCGCATGTTTCAGCGCCAGCCGGACATTCACGTCATCAAAAGGCGCTGCGTCGCAGAACATCGGCATGGTGTAATGCGCGGTGCCGGTGGTTTCGACCAGCGTGATGCCGGGGCGGCGTTGCAGCAGGTGGATCGTCGACAGGTCGGGGCCGTTGATCGCATCGACCTCTCCGGTCATCAGGGCGTTCTGGCGCGCGGTCGGGTCGTTGATGGTCATCAGCGTGACATCGTCGAACCATGCGCGGTCCGCTTTCCAGTAATCATCACGGCGTTTCAGCGTGATCCGCACGCCGGGTTCGTGATCGACCAGCGCATAGCCGCCCGTCCCCAGCCCGGACTGCCAGTCCAGCGTACCGTCATCATTCGCCGGCATGATGATGAAATGGTAATCCGAGGTCAGATAGGCGAAATCGGCATTCCCGCTTTCCAGTTCGAACACCACGACATTGTCGCCATCGGCGCGGATGTCCCTGACCTGCGCCAGCGCGCCCTTGGCGCCCGACACGGTGTCATCGCCCCGGTGGTGGTTGAAGGATGCGATGACATCATTCGCCGTGACCTTGCGCCCGTCGCCGAAACTGGCGTCACGGATGCGGAACGTCCAGATGCGGGCCTCGGCGTCGGGTTCGTAGCTTTCGGCCAGTTCGGGCACTGCCTGCCCCTTGGCGTCGATTTCGACCAGATTGTTGCACACCGCCAGCATCGCCGTCACCACCGGCCCGGCGGCGAAGGTCGCCGGGTCGATGGTGTCCGAGGTCGCGCCCCCGGAATGGCCGATGCGGAACTGCCCGCCCTTTGCGGCGCGGCCTGCGCGCGCCGCGCCGGGCAGGATCAGCCCGCCGGCAAGGATGGTCGAGGCCGTCAGCCCCGCCGCCCCGGCCAGCAGCCCGCGCCGCGAGATGTCTTTGCGGATCGTCATCTTCTGTTCTCCCTGTTGTGGCGCCCTGCCGTTCAGCGGCGGGTCAGCTTCAGTTTCTCGCGCACCTCGACCGGGCCAAGGATGCGGCAGCCCATGCCGTTCAGGATGGTCGCGGCGCGTTCGACCAGATCGCCGTTGCGGGCCAGAACGCCCCGATCCAGCCAGATATTGTCCTCAAGCCCCACCCGCACATTACCGCCCGCCAGTGCGGCCTGCGCGACATAGGGCATCTGCATCCGCCCGATGGAAAACATCGAATAGACCCAGCCTTGCGGGATGTTGTTCACCATCGCCATCAGGCTGTTCGGGTCGTTCGGCGCGCCATAGGGGATGCCCATGCAAAGCTGCACCATGACCGGATCGTCGATCAGCCCTTCGTCGACCAGCGTCTTCGCCAGCCACAGATGGCCAGTGTCGAAGACCTCGATTTCCGGGCGCACGCCGGCGGCCTGTATGCGGGCGGCCATGGCACGCAGGGTGCCGGGCGTGTTGGTCATCACATAATCGGCCTCGGCGAAATTCATCGTGCCGCAATCCAGCGTGCAGATTTCGGGCAGCAGTTCCTCGACATGGACCAGCCGCTCGGTCGCGCCGACGATATCGCTTTGCGGCGACAGCGGCAGGGGCGACTCGGCCGAACCCAGCACGATATCGCCGCCCATGCCCGCCGTCAGGTTCAGCACGACATCGACATCGGCCGAACGCACCCGGTCCACAACCTCGCGATACAGCGCCGGATCGCGGGACGGCGCGCCGGTTTCGGGGTTGCGGACATGGACATGGGCGATGGCGGCTCCTGCCTTCGCGGCCTCGATACAGGCATCGGCGATCTGTTTGGGCGTGATCGGCACAAGGTTCGATTTCGTGTGGCTTTGCCCTGATCCGGTGACGGCGCAGGTGATAAAGACGTCGTGATTCATCATATCCTCGGGGAGTGGTTGCTTTCAGGTTACGAGGATTTGCCTGGCGTGATGTGCACATTCCGCCATAATCTTTTCCCATGCAGCCATTTTCCGCGTTTCACCTGACATTCCTGCTGCTGGACGGCTTTTCCAATATGGTGCTGGCCAGCGCGATCGAACCGCTGCGCGCCGCCCGTGACCTGAGTGGAAAGCGGTTGTTTTCATGGCAGATCGCCTCGCCCGACGGGAATGGCGTGACCAGTTCGTCGCGGCTGTCGGTGGGGGTGGATATCGCCCTGCCCCGCGTCGGCGCGACCGATGCGCTGGTCGTCGTGACCGGCTATGGCGTGCGCGACCATCTGCGCCGCGCGACCTTGCAGGAGGTGCTGCAAAAGGGACGCGGCCTGCCCCTGGTCGCGGGCATCGACACCGGCGCCTGGATGCTGGCCGAGGCCGGTCTGCTGGCCGGTCGCCGCGCCACGATCCACTGGATGGAACACGAGGCCCTTGCCGAAGCCTTCCCCGAGGTCGAGGTCGTGGCCGCCCCCTGGATCGCCGATGGCAACACCGTCACGGCCGGGGGCGCGCAGGGGGTGCTGTCATGGTCGCTGGATCTGATCGGGCAACGCGCCGATGACGCGCTGCGCTATGATGTCGGCAACATGTTCGGGCGCACCCATATGGAACCCTCGCTGGTCGGGCAGGCCAGGCTGACCGACCGCGCCCTGCCCACCCCTTTGCAGCGCGCGGTTCTGGCGATGCGCGAAAGCGCGGAACAGCCGCTGCCGCTGGCGGTGATCGCAACGCGGGCGGCGCTGTCCACGCGCACGATGGACCGGCTGTTTCGCCGTCATCTGGGCATGGCGGCGGGCGGCTATTACCGCCAGATCCGCCTGTCCCATGCCCGCGCCTTGGCCATCGACACCGGCAAACCGCTGGACGAGATCGCGGCGCGGACGGGGTTTTCATCGGCATCGACCCTTGCCCGCGCCTACCGGGCGCATTTCGGAGAAACCATCCGGGGCACGCGGCGCGGCTGATGGCTGACGTCAGCGGCCCCGCCAGACCGGATCGCGCTTTTCGGCAAAGGCGCGGGCGCCTTCCTGCTGGTCGTCCGAGCGATACAGCCGTTCCACGGTTTCGAACTGGCTTCTGGCGATGCGGTTCAGCGCGTCCTGAAACTTCATGTCCTCGGCTTCGCGGACGATTTCCTTGATGGCGGCAAAGACGAGGGGCGGGCCAGCGGCCAGCTCATCCGCCAGCGCCCGCGCCTGATCCATCAGGCTTGCGGCGGGGATGATGCGGTTGACCAGCCCCCAACGCGCGGCCTCTGCCGCGTCGATCCAGCGGCCGGTCAGCAGCATTTCCATCGCGACATGATAGGGGATGCGCTTGGGCAGCCTGATCGCGGCCGCGTCGGCGACCGTCCCGGACCGGATTTCCGGCAGCGCGAATGTCGCATGATCGGCGGCAAGGATGATATCGCCCGACAGGGCCAGTTCCAGCCCGCCGCCGCAGCAGATGCCGTTGACCGCGACGATCACCGGCTTGTTCAGCCCGCGCAATTCCTGCAAGCCGCCGAAACCGCCGACGCCGTAATCGCCATCGACCGCATCCCCTGCCGCCGCCGCCTTCAGGTCCCATCCGGGGCAGAAGAATTTCCGGCCCGCCCCGGTCAGGATGGCGACGCGCAGGTCGGGGTCGTCGCGGAAGCGGGTAAAAAGCTCGCCCATGATCCGGCTGGTCGCAAGGTCGATGGCATTGGCCGGGGGACGGTCCAGCGTGACCTCGAACACATGGCCGAGGGTTTCGGTTCGGATCGGGTTCATGGCATTTCCTTTCGGATCAGCGCATCGACCGCGACGGCGTCATGGGCGCGGCAGATGAGCGGGTTGATTTCGATCTCGGCCAGACCGGGGGTGGCACGGACATGTTCCTGCACCGCCATCACCGCGTCGATGATCGCATCCACGCAAGCGGCGGGGCCGCCGCGCCAGCCGCGCAGCAGCGCCCAGATGCGCAGGTCGCGCAGGGCACCCCCGACCTGATCGCGCGTGACCGGCAGCAACAACGATACATTGTCGCGCAGCAATTCGGCCATCACGCCTCCCGCCCCGATGGTCAGCAGCCAGCCATGCGCCGGGTCGCGAGTGACGCCGATCAGCACTTCGGCGATGGCGCCCGTCACCATTTCCTCGACCAGCCGCGACGGGGCGGGCATGGTTGCAGCGGCGTCACGGACCAGCGCGGCGCCGGTCAGGTTCAGCGCGACGGCCCCCGCCTCGGTCTTATGGGCATAGCCTTCGCCCTTCAGCACGACCGGAAAGCCGATCCGGGAGGCGGCCTCGGCGGCCTGATCCGGGGTCGCGGCGCGGATGGCGGCGGGGATGCGCAGGCCGAACGCGGCCAGTTCGGCCTTGGCCGCCGCCTCGGTCAGCAGGGCGGGCGCGGCGGGATCGGGGCCAGGCGGCCAGACGGCTTCGGGATCGGTGGCGGGCAGGGGCGCGGCGGCAATCGCAATCGCCGCCATCGCCTCGGCAATGCCGCAAAAGGGGGTGATGCCCTCGGCGATGCAACGCCGCGCGATGTCCTCGGGCATGTTGTCAGACAGGGTCGCGATCAGGCCAAGCGGCATCGCGGGGGCCGTGCTGGCGCCGCGCGAGGCCTGAAGCGCGGCCAGCACATCGTTCCATTCCCTGCTGCCGCAGCGGTCGGCGCGCGGAAAATCCAGCACCACGCAGGCCATGGCCAGCGCGGGATCGGCCATCGCGCGAAAGCAATTCGTCATCGCCTCGCGGTTGCCCCAGATATAGGTGTGGTAATCCAACGGGTTCGACAGCGCGACACGCGGCCCAAGCGCCATGCGCAGCGCATCGGATTGCGCCGTGGTCAGCGCCGGGAAATCGACGCCATGCACCCGCCCCGCATCCGCCATCAGGCCGGCCTCTCCGCCCGAACAGGACAGCGAGGCGATCGGTTCGACGCCAGCGGTCCGGCGACATGCAGCAGCTTCAGCACCTCCAGCAGCACCGAAAGGCTGTCCACCTGCGCGATCCCAAGGCGGCGCAGCAGCGCCCGCCCCGCCGCATCCGACGCGGCAAGCGATGCGGTATGCGACATCGCCGCCGCCCGCGCCTGATCCGAGGCCCCGACCTTCAGCGCCACGATCCGCTTGCCAAGACGCCGCGCCGTCGCCGCAAGCGCCTGGAAAGCCAGCAGGATCGGCAATGCCTTCGATATGCAGGCCAAGCGCGGTGACGCGCGGATCGGTCAGCAGCGCCTGCCCGACCCCGGCAAAGCCCACGCGCGCCTGATTGCCAAGCGTCACGACATAGCCAAGCGGCAGACCGCGCCGCTGCATCGTCTGGTTCATCGCGATATTCGAGCTTTGGGTGATGATCGCCACGCCGCGATCCACCTTTTCGCAGCCATGCTGATCGGGCCACAGCGCCGCCCCGTCCAGCGCGTTGATAAATCCGTAGCAATTCGGCCCCAGAAAGGGCATGTCGCCCGCCGCCGCGACCAGCCGGTCCTGCATCTCGGCGCCATCGGCCAGTTCGCCCGCAGCCTCGCGGAAACCGGCGGCGAAACAGACGGCGCCGCCCGCACCCATCGCGGACAGATCGGCCATGACATCCAGCGCCGCATCGCGGTTCACGCCGACAAAGACCGCATCCGGCACCGCAGGCAGATCGGCCAGCCGCGCAAGAGCCGGCAGGCCCCCGATTTCCGGCAGCGACGGATGCACGGGCCAGATCCGCCCCTGATAGCCGATGCGCCGGCAGGCGCGGACGATATTGCCGCACCAGCCGCTGCCCCCCACGGCAGCAGTCGAACGGGGCCGCAGCAGCCGTTCCATCATGCACCCAGAGGCCGGAACAGGTCGCGGCTGATGATGTGGCGCTGGATTTCGGATGTCCCGTCCCAGATGCGTTCGACGCGGGCATCGCGCCAGAACCGTTCGATCGGTAGGTCCTCCATCAGCCCCATGCCGCCGTGGATCTGCAGCGTTGCATCGGTGACGCGGGCCAGCATCTCGGATGCGTACAGCTTGGCGCTGGCGATCTCGCGGTTGGCGGGCAGGTTCCGGTCCAGCCGCCAGGCGCCGGACAGGGTCAGGCAATCCGCCGCGTCGATTTCGGTAATCATGTCGGCGACCTGGAAACCGACACCCTGAAACCGCGCGATCGGCTGGCCGAACTGCCGACGTGCGGCCGCATAGGTCAGGGCGTGGTCGAAACAGCGCCGCGCCCGCCCGACGCAAAAGGCCGCGACCGTCAGGCGCGTGGCGTAAAGCCAGTCGTTCATCACCGTGAAACCGCCATCCACCTCGCCCAGCACCTGTGTATCGGGCAGGCGGCAACCGTCGAAATACAGGGTGTAATTGCGATAGCCGCGATGCGAGACCGCGCGGTAGCCGTCGCGTATTTCAAACCCCGGCGTGCCCCTGTCCACCAGAAAGCAGGTGATCCGCCGCTTTGGTCCCTGCGGCGTCTCATCCACGCCCGTCGCGACAAAGACGATGAAAAAATCGGCATGTTCCGCCCCGGCGATGAAATGCTTGCAGCCGTTGACGACCCAATCGCCGCCGTCCCGCACCGCCCGACATTTCATGCCGCGCACGTCGGACCCGGCATCGGGTTCGGTCATCGCCAGCGCGTCCATGCGCTGGCCGCGCACGGCGGGCAGCAGATAGCGTTCGCGCTGTTCGCCCGCGCAGGCCATCAGGATATTCTGGGGACGGCCAAAGAAATGCGTCAGCGCCATCGAACCGCGCCCCAGTTCCCGTTCGACCAGCGTCATGTCCAGATGCGACAACCCTGCCCCGCCGACCTCTTCGGGGAAATTGCAGGCGTAAAAGCCAAGGTCGATGACCTTGCGGCGGATGTCTTCGCCCAGTTCACGGGGAACCCGTCCCGTGCGTTCTGACCAATGCCTCATGCGGGTACGATTTCATTTTCGACGAAACTGCGGCACGGTCGAAACGATCATCTGCTGGTCTTCGCCAAGCCCGAAATCCATTGCAAATCCCCTTGCTGATTCCCGGACAGGATGGAACAGATCGGGGCAAGGCATCATGCAAGGCTGTCCCGATATCATGCAAAGCTGGAAACCGGACGAAAGAACGCGGCAGATCGACGTCCTGCTGTTCGATCGCTTTTCCAATCTCTGCCTTGCCAATGCGGTCGAGCGGCTGCTGCGCGTCCAACAGCATCTCGCGCAGGCCGCTTTGTAGACGCTCGGCGTTTTCTCGGTGATCGAGGCGGCGCCGGTGACCTCCTCCAGCGGCTTGCCGGTGATGCCTGAAAGCGCCCTGCGCAACAGCGAAGGCGGGGATTACCTGATCGTGGTGCCCGGTTACGATTTCCGCAGCCACGCCAAAATATCGCCACCACGCGCGCACTGGCGCGCGGCCGCCGCTTGGGGCGCTATCCGACGCTGATCGGCGCGGATACCGGCAGTTGGCTGCTGGCCACCGCCGGCCTGCTGGACGGGCGTCGCGCCACGATTCACTGGGACGAATACGACAGCCTTGCCGGAAACCTTCCCCGGAGGCAGGTGCTGCGCGACCGCGCTTTGCGGATCGACGGCAACCGGCTGAGTTGCGGCGGGGTCACCACCGCGCTTGACCTGATCCTGCACCTGATCCGGGAACACCACGGCGCGATGCTGTCGCTTGAGGTCGCGGCGATGTTCATGCACGGCACCCGCGAGCCACCGTGGAATTTCCGCATGACTCCGGATGCCGCCATCCATGGCGCGGTGTCGCTGGATGCGCCGGAATATCGAAAACCCCCTGCCCATCCCGGAAATCGCGCGCCGCAGCGCGATGGACCGCAAGAGGCTGGAGAGCCTGTTCAGCGCGGAAACCGGCTGCACGCCACAGGATGAGGTGATGGATCCGCCGGCGCGAAGCGCGCGAGGCTGCTTGAAAATACCAATCAGACCATCGCCGAAATCGCGACCCGCTGCGGCTATGTCAACGCGGCTTCGCTGGCGCGCGCCTTCGGCGGGGAATTTCGGCCGGACGCCCTCGCTCGCCAGCGATCTGCGGCCGAGACCGATGCGCCGCGCCACCGGCCCGCAGGCGCAGGGTGCCTCGAAATCCCTGCCGCACGGCCGCCGGATTCCGCCGCCGGATCAGTCGAACCGGCCCAAGCCGATCCGGAAACCGGTCACCGCCGACCCTTCGCCCCATCCGGCAGGTTCGGGCGCATCTGCCATGCTTTGCGACCCCGCCCTTTGCGACCTCGCAATCCGGCAGCGATCCTATCATCGCGGGGTGGCCAGATTGCCGGCGTGCCCAGGATGGCCGGGTAGCCCGGCCGGCGTGGCCCAGTCAGCGTGGCCCGTCGGCAGCGTTTTCCGCTGTGTTGCGCGAACTCGCAACCGCCGCCAAAGAGCGGACGAGAGACGCCACGGACCATCTTTTGCCAGCGCGCGGATGGGCGCGGCCAGTTGTTCAGGCCCGCCTTGCCGCGCGACCCCGGTCACGCGCGGCCCTTGCGATGCCTGATCCGCTGGCACAGAGGTGGCCCGGTTCCGGGTAGGCTCCGGGGTCGAGGGTGCGCGCGCTTCGCCCTGACCGCAGGATGCGGGCGGCCCCGGCCGCCGCTGGCGTGTTCGCGACGATGCAGCAGGACCAGCGCGACCGCGACCGCCAGCTTGCGCGCGGTCACCATGTCAGCGCCGCCCCTCGACGGGACCGAGGACCGAAACGACGCGCTTGGTCTTCTGATCGACCAGCACCAGCTGATCGCGGATCACGCGATATTCCTGACCGCGCGGGGCGGGCGCGAAGCGGCTGTTTTCCGCGCGCAGGCGGGGGCGGGCGTCGCGTCCATTGTCGCCGGGGCGCGGGGCCCGATGTTCGGCCCGGCGCGCGTCGCGCGGCTGTTCGCGCCGGTGATTGCCGTTGCGATGCGCGTCGCGCGGGCTGTTCACGCCGGTCACCGTCCTTGCGTTTCGTCTCTGCCGGCCGGGGTTCCGGGCATTTGCGGTCATTCTGGCGGCATTCCGGCGGGGTCGGGCGGCTGTCGGCCGTGGCCATCTGTCCGCCACCAAGCGCCGCCGCTGCAACGGCAGCAATCTGTATCAGGAAACGGTCATCTTTTTCATGTCGCAGATGTCCGGGAAATTCGCGGATCGGGTTCAGGGCCGCATATCCGGCCCATGCTGCCCATGCGCTCGACGCGGGCCGGGTCCGAAGACCGGCCCGATCTGCGCCAGCCTGTCGATCTGCGCGGGCTCCAGCACATCGCGCAGGGCGGCGGCCGCATCCAGCAGGGTCCGGGCCGTCTCGGCCGCTGGTCAGCGCCTCGCTTTCCGGCCATTCTTTCGGCGGGCAAGGGCCGCAGGGCATTATCTAGGGGCATCACTCGCGGGCGGCATCCGGCGCGACATCGAGACGGGGCGCGCATGTCGGGCGCGACCGTTGGCGATCGGCGCCCGAGTAATAGTCGTGCCAGGCATCCTGTTGCGCATCCGTGATATCCAGCCATATCCCGGCCCCGGCCGAATGGGCGGCAAGGCCCGGCCCGGAAATTGCGGCGGGGGGCATTCCGGCAGGAGAGCATCGCGGCAGGGAGCATCGCTGCGAGGGTAGCGGGGGCGCTGCGGTCCCGGCACAGCCGGGCCGGGCCGCATCTGCACCGTTTCCCCAGCCCCCATTCCCCCGGCCCCCACCGGCGGCTCCTGCGCCGCAAGCGGCGCGGCAAGCGTGCCCAGCATGGTAAGGGGCAGGCAGGATTTTCGTGGCAAATCCGTTCATCTTTCAAACCTTTCATCGGTTGCGATACCGATGAAATTAGCCCTGCCGTTTTTCCGGCTTAGGTCCTGGGTGTAACGAATTCTTTCCGGGGGACGCGGTTTTGCAAACGAATGTTTCCGCAGCGATTTCAGCAAAGTTTCGTCACAAAATAGCCCAAGCGGCGCGATCCGGAATCGGCTAGAACGAATCGCAAAGCAACGTGGATCCGATGACGCATATCCTCATTGCCGACGACGACCCCGAAATCCGCAGCCTGCTGCGCCGCTATCTGGAGGAACAGGGCTTTCGTGTCTCGACCGCGGCCGACCGGCGCGAATGCGAGGCGCGGGTGGCCGATGGCGCGCCCGACCTGATCGTGCTGGACGTGATGCTGCCCGACGGTTCGGGGCTGGATATCTGCCGCAGCCTGCATGAACATCGCCCCGGCCTGCGCATCGTTCTGCTGACCGCGCTGAAAGAGGACGTCGACCGCATCATCGGTCTGGAACTGGGCGCGGACGACTATCTGGGCAAGCCCTTCAACCCGCGCGAACTGGTCGCCCGGATCAAGGCGGTCATGCGCCGCTCCGGCCCCGAGGACATCCCGGCGCCGGACGCCCGCACCTATCGCTTCGCCGGGTTCGAGGCCGACCCCGGCCAGCGCCGTGTCGCGGCGGCGGATGGCAGCGAAATCGAACTGACGGGGGCCGAATTCGACCTGTTGCGGGTGTTTCTGGAACGTCCGGGGCGGCTGTTGTCGCGCGACCAGCTTCTGGACCTGACGCAGGGGCGCGACCGCGATCCGCTGGACCGCTCGATCGACGTGCTGATGAGCAGGCTGCGCCGCAAGCTGGGCGAAAAGGCCAGCGAGACGCTCTTTCGCACCGTGCGCAACGGCGGCTATCAGCTTGCCGTGCCGGTGACCGTGGGGGCGACCGCGGGGGTGACCGTGGGGGCGGGGCAAGGGTGAAATCGCTTCAGGCCCGTATCGCCGCGCTGCTGGTCGCCGCCATCATCGGCGTGGTGACGCTGGCAAGCCTTGCCGCCACGCGGGTCATGCAGCCGCCCGCCCCGCAGGCGACGATGGAGCCGGTGGCGCGTCAGATCCATCTGGCGCTTGACCTGCTGGGTCACGGGACGGGGCATGATGGCACGGAACCTGGCAGGGGGTCCGCGCCGCAGGCCGATCTGCATCCGGAACCAGCCGCGGGCGAGATCCTGCCCCGCGAATCCGACTTTCTGCGCGAGGCCCTGCGCCGGACCGGCAGCCCCCGCGATGTCGTGGTGACACGGGTTGGCGAACGGACGGCGCTGAACGCGTCTGTCCGGGTATCGCCTGAGAACTGGCGGGTCTTTGCGATCCCCGACATGTCGCCCCCGGCCGGGCGCTGGAAGGTGCTGGCGATCTGGCTGGCGCTGATCGTTCTGGGAAGCGCCGCGATTTCGATCCATATCGCGCGACGGCTGACGCGGCCCCTGCAACTGCTGGAGGATGCGGCGGACCGGGTCGGACCGGACGGCACGCTGGATCATGTCCCCGAGACGGGCTCGGCCGAGGTGCAATCGGCGGCCCGGGCGCTGAACCGGCTGTCCGTGCAGCTCAAGGATGCGATGGAAAGCCGGATGCGGCTGGTCGCTGCGGCGGGCCACGACCTGCGCACGCCCATGACCCGGATGCGCCTGCGCGCCGAATTCATCCAAGACGCGGGCGAGCGCGCGAAATGGCTGTCCGATCTGGAGGAACTGGACCTGATCGCCGACAGCGCCATCCGTCTTGTCCGCGAAGAGGTCGGCCCCGACGGCCGCGAACCGCTGCGGCTGGACCGTCTGCTGGGGCAGATCGCGCAGGAATTGCGCGCCACGGGCCACCGGGTCGACATGGGTGCCCTGCCCGAGATGACGGTGATGGGCGGTCCGATCGCGCTGAAACGTGCGCTGCGCAACCTGATCGCCAATGCCGCGACACATGGCGGCGGGGCGCATGTGTCGCTGGCGCGGGATGGCACGCAGGCGGTCGTCACCATCGAGGACGAAGGCCCCGGCGTGCCCCCCGAACTGCTGGCGCGGATTTTCGAGCCTTTCTTCCGCGTCGATCAGGCCCGGCGCAAATCCTTTCCCGGCGCGGGCACTGGGCCCGGCCATCGCGCGCGAGATCGTCGAGCGCAACGGCGGCACCATCACCATCGCCAACCGCCTCCCGCAGGGGCTGGTCCAGACCTGCCATCTGCCTGTCGCGGGGTGATCGGACGGCGCAGAGGATTCGCCACCCGGCAACTCTGGACGGGACGGGAAAAAGGATCGAAATACGCCCCTGTCGCGCCGATCGGCCGGTGGGCAAGGCGGCGCGCGACCTGAACAGATCTTCCATGACAGCGATGCCGGGCAGGATATCACCGGCTCGAAGGTCGATCCTTGCCACCCATGATCCCACCGGCGCGATCCCGGTCAGGCAGAGCCGGGCAGATGGCCAGTGCCTCGGCCACTTCGGGAAAACCGGGACCTGCTGGCCCGTCCCGCACCGACAGGTCCGGGATGCCCCTGCCCCATCTTTTCACCTGCCCCGTCCTTGCACCTGTCCCGTCTTTTCGCGGACTGCAAGCACCCGGCCGGGGGCCGCGCATTCCCCGGCGACAGCCCTGCATCGGGGCGCGAAGTTAAGGCGCCCATTTGACGTAACCCATGATACAGTTGCCAAAATCCTCCTGATTTCCCGACACAGAGAGTCGCGCCATGCCGCAGGATCCCAAGGACCTCTTGACACAGAACGGTGTCGAAACCGACCGGCTGGATCTGCGCGACCTGACCTATACGCCGCCGCTGACGACCCTGCGGCGCAGCGTCATGCCCGATCCCGCGCTGTTTCAACCCGCGCAGCCGGATGGGCGCCTGCTACCGCTGTTCGGCGTGCGCGATCAGGGGCAGAGCGCGCGCTGCACCGGCTTTGCGCTGGCCGCGCTGATCGACATGCAGCGCCGCCTGCAGGCGGCATCCGCGCCGGAACCCGTGGGTGCGGATGACGAACGCACCAGCGCCGACATGCTGTATCAGCTGGCCCGGCTGCACGATCTTTACCCGCAGGACGGTGATGGCAAGGATGGCGACAACAAGGATGGCGCGCGCGAAGCGGCACGGATGAGCCGCCTTGCCGGGATCACGCGGCCGCGCCGCGATGGCATACGCAGCCTGCGTTCCGTGCTCAAGGCCTTTTATCATCACGGGGTCTGTCTGGAAAACGGTCCCGACGCCAATGCCTGCTGGCCCACGGCCGGGCCGACCGACCCGCCCGAAGGCGAGGCGGCCGAAATCACCTTTCCGACCGCGCCGCAGGCGGATGCGGCGCGCGCCGTGCCGCTTGGCGCCTATTGCCGGCTGGCGCCGATCCTGCACCATTACCATGCCGCGCTGACCGATACCGGCACGGCGCTGGTCGCGGCCCATATCCATGACGGCTGGTCGGCGCGGGCCGTGGCCGGGGCCGGGGGCGAAATCCGCGTCCCCGCCACGGCAGAGCGGCGCGGCAGCCATGCCTTTGTTCTGATCGGCTATGACGAACACGGCTTTCTGGTGCTGAATTCACTGGGGCCGGAATGGGGCGGCTATCGCGGCTATGCGGGGGTCGCATTATGGCGCTATGCCGATTGGGCAAAGAATGTCATGGATGGCTGGGTGCTGCGCCTTGGCGTGCCCGCGCCCGACAGTTTCGAATTCACGCTTGGCCGGCAGGGCGCGGGATCCGCGCAGGAACCCGTGCCGAACTCGACGCCCTGCATCGCCCTGATCGGGCGCTACCTGACGCTGGAGGATGGCGAATACATCCGGCTTGGCGCCTATCCCTCCAGCCCGGCGCTGCTGGAAAACAGCCTGCGGGGGCTGGGCGGCAGCGACTGGAAGGGCGTGGTGCTGTGGCTGTCCTCGGGGCTGCATCTGCTGGGCGAATCCTTTACCGCCGCCGCCCGCCGCCGTGCCGCGATCGAGGCGATGGGCTATTATCCCTTTACCCTGTTCTGGGCCGGGAATTTCGGCGAATCCGCCCTGCAGGCGCTGCACGACAGCGCCGAACGCAGCGCCCGCATCGCAGGCAGCAACGGCGCCGATGGCGAACGTCTGCGCGATCTGGTTTTCGAGGGCGAGATCCGCAGCATCGGCCGCGCGATCTGGCGCGAGATCCAGTGCCAATGCGACACGCGCGGTCTGGGGCGATGCGCAGCCCCCGGCAGGATCGCCCGCCGGTCCGGCCTTTGACATGCTGCGCCATATGCTGAACTGGACCGGGCCGCGCGGCCTACCGCTGCATATCGTCGCCGAAGGCACGGGCGCGCTGGTCGCCGATGCGCTGGTCGAGGCCCTGCGCGGCAGGCCCGGCACGATCCGCGATGCCCGGACCGCGTCGCTGGCCAGCCTGCAACTGGTCCTGCCCGCCATCCGGCTGGATCAGGCGGCGCAACGCCTGCTTCCGCTGATCGGGCAGTTGAACCAGCGCCCTGCCCCCGATCTGGCCCCGAACCCTGCCCCGGACCCCGCGCCCGCAAGCACCGAACCGCTGGACGGCGCCGTCGCGCGGGGCCGGATCTATCTGCCGAATGCCGACATCCAGCAGCGGCTGTTTCTGGATGGCTACGGTCGCGGCTTTCTGGAACTGGTCGCCAATGCCTGCGAAAGACGCGATCCCCGCACCGGCGCCCCGCCCCTGATGCTGGGACAGGCAGAGGCCGCCGGGACCGCGCCATTCGACAATCCCGCGCTGAAAACGGCGCTGACCCATGTCACCGCGCTTGGCGGCGCCTATGGCAGATTTGGCCGCATGCACCAGTTGAAATTCGACCGCCTGCCCGCCTTCGAGGCGGAAATCATGCGCAATCTGCAAAGCTTTCAGGATTGAGACCGACCGGACAAACCATTGATCGCAAAGGAACAGACCATGACCAAGGATCTTCCTCGTATCACATTGGACGAATTGATGCGGATGCTGGCCGACCCTTCGGTCCCCGAATCCGATATCGCCCGCTATTTCATCGAAGACGAGGCGCGCTCGACCCCGCTGAACCCGGCGCTGCGCCCCAACCCCCAATATGTCGAAGGCGCCGAGACGTTGGACGGCATCCGCGCCGCAGGCATGTTGTCGGCCGCCAATGACTATTGCCGCTGGCGCCGCAAGACCGCCTTTGACCGCAGGATCGCCGGAAACGACGCGGGGCCGGTCATCGTGGCCGAAGGCGACAGCTGGTTTCAATATCCGCTGATCCTGAACGATGTCATCGACCACCTGTCGGGAAAATGGGCGATCAACTGTCTCAGTTCGGCGGGCGCCTTGCTGGAGGACATGGTGACGACCCCGGAATATGCCGGGCCGCTGGAACGCTATGGCGCGCAGATCCTGCTGTTTTCGGCGGGCGGCAATGATCTGGTCGCGGGCGGCGCGCTGGCCAATCACCTTGAATCCTACGACCGCGACACCGCGTCCCAGATGCGCCCCGAGGATTACCTGCGCGCCTCGTTCCAGCAGATTCTGGACAATGCCTTTGCGCAATATGAACGGATGTGCCGCGATGTGGCGGGCAGCTTTCCGGCGGTGCGCATCATCAGCCACGGCTATGATTACGCCATCCCCAATCGCGGCAGATGGATGGGGGTGCCGATGGAAAAACGCGGCATCACCGACCCGAAGCTGCAGGTCCAGATCGCGCAAAGGATGGTGGACCGTTTCAACAACGGCCTGCGCCTGCTGGCGCAGCGGATGCCGAACCTGACCTATGTCGATTGCCGGGGCAGCGTTTCGAACTGGTATGACGAGCTGCACCCGCGCAATGAGGGTTACGCCAGCGCGGCCGGGCGGATCGACAAGGCGATCACGCAGGCGCTGGCGGGCGGCACGCGCAGCGCGGGCACGCGGGGCGGCCGGGCGCGGGGCGGCGACAGCACGGCCGAGGCCCGGACGCCGCAGGCCCGGTCCCTGCATGTCGGGATAGATTTCCTGAACACCCAGACCTATGCGGGCTGGAACGGCCAGCTTTTCGGCTGTGTCAACGATGCCGAAAAGATGCAGGTCATCGCGACGGAACAGGGCTACGACGCGCGCGCGCTGCACAACCGCGACGCCACCCGCGCCGCCGTGATCGCCGCGGTCGAAGAGGATGCCGGAAAACTGGCCGAGGGCGATCATTACCTGCTGACCTTCGCCTGCCACGGCGGCCGCATCACCGATTTCAATCAGGACGAAGACGACGGCCATGACGAGGCGCTTTGCCTGTTCGACTACATGATCGCGGATGACGAGATCTTTCGGCTGCTGTCGCTGTTCAGGCCGGGCGTGCGGGTGCTGGCGGTGATCGACAGCTGCAATTCCGGCACGGTGATCCGCGCCAATCCGCTGGACCCCTTTGCCATCACGACGGGACCGGGGATTTCGCGGTCGATGCCAACCAGCATCGCCGATCTGGTGAACTCGGTCCATATCAACGAATACAAGACCTTTGCCCGTTATTCGATGATCGACGAAAATGCCGTGCATGACCCGATGGGGCCGATCAGTGCCTCGGTCATCAGCCTTTCGGCCTGTCAGGACACCGAATCCGCGCTGGAAATCAACGGCGGCGGGCGCTTTACCCGCGCGCTGGTCGAGACCTGGGCCAATGGCGCCTACCGCGGCAGTCACCGGGCCTTTCTGGACATGATCGCAGCCAGGGTCACCGGCTATCAGGTGCCGCAATACAATACCTATGGTCCCAAAGACCCCGCGTTCGAGGCGCAAAACCCCTTTACCGTCACCGCGAACCCGCGCGGCAACCCGGTCATCGTCCAGTTGGAATGCGAGCTGGGCAAATGCGGCGTGCCGCAAGGCGCCAGAACGCCCGTCACCCCGGAAGGCCTGCCGGAACCGGAACCGGTCGCACCGCCGCCCGCCGGAAAGCCCGCGAACCCGACCGGCCCCGCCGAACAGCAGGCCTTTCTGGAATGGGCCGCCGGGCTGAACCTGCAGCATTTCACCCCCGAGGAGTTTCTGGCGCTTGGCGGGCCGAATGCGCCGGGCGGGGCCTGCGCGGGGCTGAACACGCTGCCGCCGCCCGCGCTCTGGCCGAATATGGTCCCGACGGCGCGGGTGCTGGATCGGTTGCGCGGCCGTCTGGCCCGCCCGATCCTGATCGTCGCGGCCTATCGCAGCGCCGCCTATCGCGCCTGTCTGGGCGATGACGACCCGGAACATCAGCGTTTCTCGGCGGTGGATTTCATGGTGCAGGGCCTGTCCCCCGCCGTCGCCGCCGCCGAACTGCGCCAGATGCGCGATCTGGAAGGGGTGTTTTCAGGCGGCATCGGCATGTTCGACAAATATGTCCATCTGGATACGAACGGAACGAATACGGATTGGTAGCGGCTGGAAATCCAGCGACAGCAGGCGCACCTCGGATGTGCCGGTCAGGCGGTGGCGGCGATGGTCAAGGCCAAGGTCCGACAGATCGGCCCCGCCCCAGATCGCGCCCGGCATCATGCAGGGCGCACAGCAGCCCCTGCACGGCCAGCCCGACAGGGCGGTCCCAAAACCCGGTGCAAGACCAAGGGCGTGGCGGATCGTGGCGGATCCTCTTTTGAGATCAGGCCGACGGCGGCCTGCAGCGACAGCCCCGGCGGCAGCGCGACGGGATAGAGCATGAACGGCCCCTCAGGCGTGCACCCCGTCGCCAGAAAGGCGCTACCGGCCATTTCGCAACCGGCGATGCCGGGCTGCACGGGGCGGGCGAAAAAGCGCGGCCGGATCCCGCGCGGCGCGGCCCCCGTCACCGTATCGCGCAGCGACAGGGGCAGGCACAGGGACTGACCCGCCTGCGGCTGCGCGGGCTGGCCGGTCGCGGGATCGCCAAGCTCCAGCCGCATCTCCAGCGCCTGATCCGTATCGGGCGTCCCATCGGTCGGAAACGCACGCCGGGCCGATACGGCGGCGACAGTCGCCTCGACCATGTCGCCACGACATTCCGCCGGGGAGACCAGAACCGTGGGCGGGTCGGGATCAAAGGGCGCGGCCGGATCCAGATCGAGCAGCGATAGCAGGTCGCGATCCTGCGCCCCCAGATCAGCCGCCGCCACCGCCGAGGCCTGACCGTTCAGCAGCGCGCGGATGACGGTCTCGGCCTGACCACCCGGACGGTTCTGGTCCAGCGCCGCGCGCCGGGCGATTTCATCGGGCTGCAGTTCCGCAATGATTTCGGGGCGGTCATGGACACGCAGAAAGGTCCGTGACCCGTTCCGCAGCGCGTCGACCGATCCGAAATGCAGCAGATTGTCGCTGTGCGGCCGCAGGCGCTGGAGTTCCGCCAGCATCCTGTCATCATCGCTCACGCCGACCAGCGCATGCGCGGCCGCATTGCTGCCCGCGATACAGGCCCCGGTGAATTCGAAATGTTCCGGGATACCGATTTTCCTGCGTGACGATCCGCCCCTCGCCATTGAAGCAACAGGCCAGCATGGACTCGTAATCGCGCGGCATGCCGCCGGATGCCATGTCCAGCCCGCGACATGCAAGGGCCAGCGTTGCATCGTCGATATCGTCATCCGTAGGGGCGACCGCCGAGGGGTAAGCGTGATCCAGATTGCGCGGGAAGGCAAAGTCTTCGATGGCAAAGACATGCTGAACCTCTTGCGCGGCCCGGCGCGGCGGGGTTCACGCCTTCGCTGAACAGCCCCCTACCCCTTGCCATGGTCCGAAGGCATCTGCCGCGCCCATGTCCCGCGTTCCGGCGAGTTGCGAGAAATTCTGCAATTCCTCGAAATATCGGGTAAAAAAGGTTTTCAGCCCATCATGGAAAAAATCCCGAATTCGCGGAATGCGGCGGGCGATTGCGGGTCGGGAATGCGCGGCTCATCCGCCAGTGCGGGATTGGCGACGACCGCGTTCAGGTCGGAATGGCCAAGCTGAAAGGCGCCATTGCCTTCGTCGCGCAGCATCGCCAGCACGGGCTGGCCGACGCTGTCCCGCGTTTCGCGACAGGCCGTCAGGTCAAAGCCCCCGACGCGTTCCACAATTCCGATTTCGCCGCATCGCGAGAGGCCCCTGCAATTCCGATGAGGCGGGCACGCTGATCGAGGAAATCGGTTTTGTCGTCCCCCTGAACGAAGGTTTTTCAGCGACCTGTTCGCTGATGCGCAACCGTCACGGCGCACCCTTTGACGCAGGCGAATTCGCCGCGATCCGCGCGCTGATGCCGATCATCGCGGCCAGCCTGCGCCGGCACTGGCCGCAGGTTCACCACCCGGACGGCAGCACCGGGCCCGCACCCGGCAGGGCCGATGCCGATCAGGTTTTCGGCGATCTGCTGACGCCCGCGCAATGCGCGGTGACCAAGCTGATCCTGCGCGGCCATGGCAGCCTGTCGATTGCCGAAAACCTTGGCATCACCGAAGGGACGGTGAAAATCCAGCGCTCGAACAACTATCACCGCCTTGGGATTTCCAGCCAGAGCGTGCTGTTCCGGCGTTTCATCGACCATCTGACCGAATAGAAAAACCCCGCAGCGATTGCGCGCTGCGGGGTGGTTTGTCGCAATGGCGCGTCACTTCACGTCGAAGCGATCCGCCTCCATCACCTTGGTCCAGGCCTTGACGAAGTCCTGCACGAAACGCGCGCCGCCATCGTCCTGCGCGTGAAGTTCGGCATAGGCGCGCAGGATCGAGTTCGAGCCAAAGACCAGATCGACCCGCGTCGCCGTCCATTTCACCGCGCCGCTGCGGCGGTCGCGGATTTCATAGACGCCATCCCCGACATGGTTCCAGCTATTGCCCATATCGGTCAGGTTGACGAAGAAATCCGTGGTCAGCGCGCCGGGACGGTCGGTAAAGACGCCATGCGCGCTGCCGCCGTGGTTGGTGCCCAGAACGCGCATCCCGCCGATCAGCGTGACCATTTCAGGCGCGGTCAGCCCCATCAGCTGCGTGCGGTCCAGCAGCAGTTCCTCGGGCGAAACCGCATAGTCCTGTTTCACCCAGTTGCGGTAACCGTCATGGATCGGTTCCATCACGGCAAAGCTTTCGGCGTCGGTCTGGGCCTCGGTCGCGTCGCCGCGACCGGGGGTAAAGGGCACCGCGATATCATAGCCGGCCGCCTTGGCCGCCTGTTCGACGCCCAGATTGCCCGCCAGCACGATGGTATCGGCGATGCTTGCACCCGCCGCCTGTGCCAGAGGTTCCAGCACCGACAGCACGCGGGCCAGACGGGCGGGTTCGTTGCCTTCCCAGTCCTTTTGCGGGGCCAGACGGATGCGCGCGCCATTGGCACCGCCCCGCATGTCCGAACCGCGATAGGTCCGGGCGCTGTCCCATGCCGTCGTGACCAGATCGGTGACCGACAGCCCCGAGGCCGCGATCTGCGCCTTCAGCGCGGCGACGTCATAGCCGGTCGGGCCCTGCGGCACCGGGTCCTGCCAGATCAGATCCTCGGCCGGGACATCGGGACCCAGATGGCGCGATTTCGGTCCCATGTCGCGATGCAGCAGCTTATACCAGCCACGGGCAAAGGCATCGCTGAACGCGTCGAAATCGTTCATGAAGCGCAGCGAGATCTCGCGATAGACCGGATCGACCTTCAGCGCCATATCGGCATCGGTCATCATCGGCATGACCCGGATCGAGGGATCTTCCACATCGACGGGCTTGTCTTCCTCGGCGATGGTGATCGGTTCCCATTGCGAGGCGCCCGCCGGGCTGCGGGTCAACGTCCATTCATGCTTGAACAGCATCTCGAAAAAGCCGTTGTCCCAGACCGTCGGATTGGTCGTCCAGGCGCCTTCCAGACCCGAAACCATGGTATTGCGGCCGATGCCGCGCCCCTTGGTGTTCATCCAGCCCAGACCCTGGAATTCCGGCCCCGCCGCTTCGGGATCGGCGCTGAGATCGTCGGCACTGCCGTTGCCATGGGTCTTGCCGATGGTATGGCCGCCGGCGGTCAGGGCGACGGTTTCCTCGTCATTCATGCCCATGCGCGCAAAGGTTTCGCGCATCTGGTTGGCGGTGGCCTGCGGGTCCGAGCGCCCGTTGACGCCTTCGGGGTTGACATAGATCAGCCCCATCTGCACGGCAGCCAGCGGGTTCGCCAGCGTCTTCGCCTCGGCCACGTTGTCATAGCGGCTGTCGGATGGCGCCAGCCATTCCTTTTCGTCGCCCCAATAGATATCCTTTTCGGGGTGCCAGATATCTTCGCGACCAAAGCTGAAGCCAAAGGTTTTCAGCCCCGCGACCTCATAGGCGATATTGCCCGCCAGCGCGATCAGGTCGGCCCAGGAAATCGCATTGCCGTATTTCTTCTTGATCGGCCACAACAGGCGGCGGCCCTTGTCGGTGTTGACGTTGTCCGGCCACGAGTTCAGCGGCGCGAAACGCTGGTTGCCGTTATTGCCGCCACCGCGCCCGTCGCTGGTGCGATAGGTGCCGGCATTGTGCCATGCGACGCGGGCGAACATGCCGACATAGCTGCCGTAATCGGCCGGCCACCAGTCCTGGCTGTCGGTCATCAGCGCGCGCAGATCGGCCTTCAGCGCCTCGACATCCAGCTTCTTGAATTCCTCGCGGTAGTTGAAATCGGGGCCAAGCGGCTTCGTCTTGCTGTCCTGCTGATGCAGGATGTCCAGACTCAGCGCATTCGGCCACCAGCTTGTCACGGAACCAGAGGCAGCGGTCATGCCCCCATGCAGCACCGGGCACTTGCCTGCGGTGGGCTTGTCGTTTCCGTCCATGAAATCCTCCTGCTTTGCTGCGCGGGGGGTGAAGGGCCGGTCCTGCGACCTGCCCCCGCCACCCTGCGCGTGGCTGTCAAACGTCCCTGTGGGCCACTGTGACCCACAGGCATGACAAAGATGTAGCGCGGATCAGACATTATGAGAAATTCAAAATATTTTAATTTTTGATAATCAAAAGTTATGACTATGGCACAAACGGACGGGCCGGACAGCCATCACCAGATCGCCCGGCCCGGCGGCCTATTTCGTCGTATAGCCACCGTTGACCAGAATCGTCTGGCCGGTCATCCACCAGCCGTCCGACACCAGAAACAGCACCCAGGGCGCGATGTCTTCGATATCGGTCAGGCCGGTTTTCGAAAACTTCGACAGGGCGGCGGCGGTTTTGTGGTAATCGACCGCGGCGCTTTCCTCGGCCGGGTAGAAGAAAGAGGTGTCCATCGGCCCCGGCCCGATCGCCGTGACCGAAATCCCGCGATCACCGAATTCCTTGGACGCCGCGCGGGTGAAATGTTCGACCGGCGCCTTCAACCCCTCGTAAGCGGCATAGAAAGGCGTATAGGCCCCCAGAAGCGAGCTGACCAGCGTGCAGATCTTGCCATTGTCGTTCAGATGCCGGCCCGCCTCTTTCAGAAAGAAAAAGGCCGTCTTGACGTTCACGGCGCTGGATTGGTCGAATTCCGCCTCGGAAATCTCCAGAATCGGTTTCTTGATGACCATGCCGATGGTGTTGATGGCGATATCGGGGCGGCCGACGGCGGCGACCGCATCGGCGAACAGCTTTTCCATCGCGCCCGCGCTGGTCAGATCGCCCTGCAGTGCGACGGCCTGCGCGCCCTCGACACGGATGGCGGACAGCGTTTCCTCGACCCCGTTGTCGGGGACATCGCTGTGGTAATGGATGACCACCGCCCCGGCGCCCGCGCGCGCGAATTCGCGCGCCAGCAGCCCCCCAAGGTTCTTTGCGCCCCCGGTGATCAGCACTACTTTGCCTTTGATCGAATTTCTGGACATGGCGTTTCCTTTTTTTCGTGACGCATCAACGGCTGTCAATGTCTGCGCCAAGATCATCCGTTGCCAGTTTCGGACAAGTGTGGAAAATTCGACCTGACCTGTCAGAAAACGCGAACAATCATGGCCGACCGCATCCGTCAGATGCAGATCTTTCTGCAAGTGCTGGAAAGCGGGAATTTCACCCGCGCCGCGCAGGCGCTTGGCCTGCCGCGCTCGACCGTCTCGACCGAAATCCAGCTGGTCGAGGATCGCCTGCAGGCGCAGCTTTTCCTGCGCACGACGCGCAAGGTCGTGCCGACGCAGGACGGCCGGCGCTTTGCCGAAAGCGCGCGCGACATTCTGGATGCGGTTACCGCATCGGAACAGATGTTCCGGCACGCCGACCTGCATCTGAGCGGGCGGCTGCGCGTCGATGTCCCCAGCCGGATCGGGCGCAGGCTGATCCTGCCCGCGCTGCCCGATTTTCTGGATCGCCACCCCGGATTGTCGGTCGATCTCAGCGCCTCGGACCGCATCGTCGATCTGGTCGCCGATGGCGTCGATTGCGCGCTGCGCGTCGGTTCACTGGAAAATTCGGAACTGGTCAGCCGCAATCTGGGGATGCTGCGTTTCGTGACCTGCGCCAGCCCCGCCTATGTCGCGCGCCATGGCCTGCCCCGCGCCCCCGGTGCGCTGGCGACCCATCGGCTGGTCAATTACGCGACGCGCCTGCCCGCCATGTCGGCCGAGCTGGAAATCACCGAAAACGGGCAGGCCCGGCCCGTCAGCATGGCCAGCACGATCACCGTCGACGGGGCCGAGGCCTATCTGGCCGCAGCCCTGTCCGGGCTCGGGCTGATTCAGGTCCCGGCCTATGACGTGGCCGATCTGATCGCCAGCGGCCGGTTGGTCGAGATCCTGCCCGCCCATCCGCCGCCGCCCGTGCCGCTGTCCTTCCTGTTCGTGCGCCGCCGCAACCTGTCGCCCAGGGTGCGGCTGTTTCAGGACTGGATCACCGCCCTGCTGAACCGGCACGGCCTGTTTGACGCTTAGGGTCAGGCCGCCTGCTCCTCGGGCGTGACCAGCCCGACGATATCCATCATGATCCGGTTCAGCTCGAAATCCTTGGGCGTATAGACCCGCGCCACGCCCATGTTCAGCAGTTGGGCCGCGTCCTCGTCGGGGATGATGCCGCCGACCAGAACCGGGATATGGCCCAGAGCCCGCCGCGCGCATGCGCTGCATGGTTTCCTCGATCAGCGGCAGATGAGAGCCCGACAGGATCGACAGCCCGACGACATGGGCATCGTTTTCCTGCGCGCTGGTGACGATCTGTTCGGGCGTCAGGCGAATGCCGTCATAGGTGATGTCCATGCCGCAGTCGCGGGCGCGAAAGGCGATCTGTTCGGCGCCGTTGGAATGGCCGTCCAGACCGGGCTTGCCGACGATGAATTTCAGGCGACGGCCAAGACGCTGGCTGACGGCATCGACCGCCTCGCGGATCGGCTCCAGCCCTTCGGTCTGGTTCGAGGGGCTGGTCGAAACGCCGGTCGGCCCGCGATATTCGCCATGAACCGCGCGCATCACGCCCGCCCATTCACCCGTCGTCGCGCCTGCACGGGCGGCTGCGATCGACGCAGGCATGACGTTGCGCCCGGCCTGCGCGTCTTCGCGCAGCGCGGCGAGGGCGGCCTCGACGGCCCCCTCGTCGCGAGCCTGCCGCCAGGCGACCAGCCTGGCAATCTGATCGGCCTCGACGCCCGGATCACCGGTCATGATGCCGCCATCCCCCGCCGTCAGCGGCGAAGGCTCGCCCTGCTGCCAGCGGTTGACGCCGACGACGATGGTCTCATTCGTTTCGATCCGGCCCAGACGGGCGGCATTCGATCTGACCAGACGGCCCTTCATGTAGTCGATGGCCGCAATCGCCCCGCCCATGCTGTCCAGCAGGTCCAGTTCCGCGCGGGCGCCCGCCTTCAGTTCCTCGACCTTGGCGGCAATCGCCGGGTTGCCGTCGAACAGATCGCCATATTCCAGCAGGTCGGTTTCATAGGCGACGATCTGCTGCATGCGCAGCGACCATTGCTGATCCCAAGGGCGCGGCAGGCCAAGCGCCTCGTTCCAGGCGGGAAGCTGGACCGCCCGCGCCCGCGCATTCTTGGACAGGGTCACCGCCAGCATTTCCAGCAGGATGCGATAGACGTTGTTTTCGGGCTGCTGTTCGGTCAGGCCCAGGCTGTTGACCTGCACCCCGTAACGGAAGCGGCGGTATTTTTCGTCCTCGATCCCGAACCGTTGCAGGGTGATTTCATCCCACAACTCGGTAAAGGCGCGCATCTTGCACAGCTCGGTCACGAAACGGATGCCCGCGTTCACGAAGAAGCGAAATCCGCCCGACCATATTCGGGAAATCGCCGGGCTCGACCTTGCCGCGCAGATCGTCCAGCACCGCGATACCCGTCGCCAGCGCATAGGCAAGCTCCTGTTCCGGCGTCGCCCCCGCCTCTTGCAGGTGATAGGAACAGACGTTCATCGGGTTCCATTTCGGCAGATGCTGCTGCGTATAGGCGGCGACATCCGTAATCATCGTCAGCGACGGTTTCGGTGGGCAGATATAGGTGCCGCGCGACAGGTATTCCTTGACCAGATCGTTCTGCACGGTGCCCTGCAGCTTCGAGACATCGGCCCCCTGTTCCTCGGCCGCGGCGATATACAGCGACAAGAGCCAGGGCGCCGTCGCATTGATCGTCATCGAGGTGTTCATCTGTTCCAGCGGGATCTGGTCGAACAACGCGCGCATGTCGCCCAGATGGCAGATCGGCACGCCGACCTTGCCGACCTCGCCCCGCGCCAGAACGTGGTCGCTGTCATAGCCGGTCTGGGTCGGCAGGTCGAAGGCGACCGACAGGCCCGTCTGCCCCTTGGACAGGTTGGTGCGATACAACTCGTTCGACTTTTTTGCCGTCGAGTGACCGGCATAGGTGCGGAACAGCCAGGGTTTGTCTTTCTCGGCCATTGGGGCGCCCTTCGCAACATTATTACTGACGACGATTGAATACGGAAACAATCATACCCTGTCAATTCGCCGCAGTGCAGAGAGCGCAGAGTTTCCCCCGATGCGCCATTTTCCGGCAATGAATCGGCGGGCGATCAAGACCCGTTTTCGGAATCCCGGCACCCGGTTCGCGGGCCGTTGGCCCCCACCCGTTCGGATCGGCCAGCTATCTCCTTTACGACAATGCGTTATCTGCGTGACGTATGGAACACAGCAGGGATGGTCACGCCCGGCACGTTTCATATTTTATAAGTCATTAATATAATATCATAAATATCCATTCCCCTGACGGTTTTTCGCCATACGCGCGGTCTGCACGATTGTATAATCATCCGACAAACCCGGAGGTTGGAAATGGCTTGGGAAGATCTGGTGCCGGAGGGCTGTAACCTGAGGGACGGCCGCTTGTTGCCCAACATATCATGGGCCGAACGCCAGATTGAACTATGGACCAATCCCTCTCTTCGGAGGCTCTTGCCGAAATCGTGGAGGGACTCACGGGCAGAGTACCTTCGGGAGTTGCGCCGAGGGGATTGGGTGGTGGCACCGTTGGCACGGCCGATATCGACCGCTTCACCGGAAAACCCATTGGAATCCGCGTCTTCGATACGTTAGAGCCGAAACGGCATTGGAAGGGTATTTGATACGCGCCCAACCAACCGCAGAAAGCCGCGCCGGGCGAATGTCGTTTCATTCCCCGCGCCGACCTCGGGCATGATCTCGAACCGCACCCTTGCCCGGCTGAGGGCGGCGCAATGTTCCGGGGCATGAGGCCGGGGCGGGCAGCCACCGGCATGAAGGTCAACACCACCATTCAGGCCGCCGATGGAATGCGCCGGACGGCGACCCTGCAGAAATCCGGTGACCGAAAGCCCGTCTTTCTGACATCGTTCCGGCATGTGCCACCGAATGCCTTGCAGGCGCGCGCGGGCTGAAATCCGAGGTAAGGATGAGGGCGGACGGACGCAATCCCGTCATAGGAACATGCCCAGTGATGCTGGCTCACCCTCACGGGAAATATGCGCGCGCATCCCTCCGAAATCAAGCATATCGCCGCGTTTCAGAAAACGGCCCTGCCGCGCTGCCTCCTTATATACCCGCGAAGATCCTGATGGGCTTCCCAAAACGCGATGAAGGGGCCGGCTGCTCCCGGGTCGGCAAGCGCGTCGGCGCTGTGACCCTGCCGCAGGATCGGCGGCTGCTGGTCACGGCCCGGCATTCCGGAAAGACGGCCAGCGGTCGGCCCATGCCAGCTCCTTGTGACGCCGGACATGCTGTCAGGTCCGGATGCCCATCGAATCGCGTGGCCGATCTGGCTGATTCATATGTCGTCAGGATATCGGCGAACGGGCGCCACCCGGACCGCCAGACTGCTGACAGAACGACAGTCGCGCAAGACGATCACGGCAATCATGCCGGGGGCAAAGGCGGCAGGCTGTGTCAGCCACCCACCCCGGCGGGAAAGCCGTGCGGGACCGGGGATGCCTTGCTGGCCCGGATGACGGTCTCGACAAATTCGACCGCCGCGCGCAGCCTCGGGCTGCGTTTCATGTCCTCGTGATAGGTCAGCCACAGCGGCAGCGGCGGCATCGCCTGCGGGACGGGAATGCGGCGCAGGGCGGGGTCCGCCTCGCCGGTCAGGCAGGGCAAAAGCGCGCAGCCCAGCCCGGCGCGGACCCCTTCCAGCAGGATCTGCGTGGTGTTGGCGCGCATCGCGATCCGGTCGGATGGCATGATAGCGGCGATGTAGCGATCCAGTGCCGGATGCACCGCGGCGGCGTCATAGGCCAGGAACGGCAGCGCCTCGAACGGGCGCGGGTCCGTGGTCGCGGCATAGCAGGCGAAAGCCACCTCATCCAGTTGCCGGGCGATCAGGGCGGGCAGTTCGGGCCGTGCGAAGCGGATGGCCAGATCGGCCTCGCGCCGGGCGACGTCCAGGCTCTGGTTGTCGCCGATCAGCTCGATCCGCAGATGCGGATGGGCGCGCAGGAACGGGCCGAGCGCCGGGGCGAAAAGACCGGACGCCAGAAAGGGCGGCGCGGTCAGCCGCAGGGTGCCCGCAATCCGGCCGGGATCGCCGTCGAGGCGGCGCAAGAGGCCGAAAAGCTCATCCTCGACCCGTTCCGCGCTGGTCACCACCTCTGCGCCCAGAGGCGTCATGACGAAGCCCTCCGGGCCGCGTTCGAACAGCGCGCCGCCGAGATCGCGCTGGAGGCTTTCCAGATGCCGGGCGACGGTCGTGTGGTCCACGCCGAGGTCGCGGGCCGCCGCCGACAGCGTGCCCTGCCGGGCCAGCGCCAGCACGATGCGCAGGCGGTCCCATTTGAAACCAAGGGGGGCTGTGGATTTTTGCACAGGCATTGCGAAATTCCAGGCGATTTCCTTTTGAAGATCCACGGCCATATCGGGGCAGGTCTTTACAGGATTTCACATGACATCTGCCGGCTCCCTGCGCGGCGGGGTGATGCTTGCCGCCACCGGGATGGCCTGGGGCGGCATGTTCCCCGTCATCAAGCAACTCTTGCCCCATCTCGATCCGGTCAGCCTGACCCTGCTCCGCTTCGGCCTGTCCATTCCGGTCCTTGTCCTGCTGCTGATGGTGGTCGAGGGGCGCAAGGCCCTGTCCACCGGGGGCCGCATGCTGCAACTCTGGTGGCTGGGAACACTGGGCTTTGCCGGATTCGGCCTGCTTCTGGTGCTGGGGGTCCAGAGCACCCGCCCCGAACATGCCGCCGTGGTCCCGGCGCTGATGCCGCTGATCGCGGTGGTGGTCACCGCCCTGCGCGAGCGCACCCGGCCGCAGGTGCCTGCGCTGGCCGCGATTGCCCTGGCGGCCCTTGGCGTGCTGCTGGTGGTCAGCCGGGGCGATCCGGCGCAATTGCTGCAAGTCGGGACGGGTCGCGGCGAGATCCTCGTCCTGCTGGGGGCGGTTTGCTGGGTGCTCTATACCCTCGGCGCGGGCCGTTTTCCGGGCTGGTCGGGGCTGCGCTATACCACCCTGACCCTCGGCTTTGGGACGATCACCATCCTCGCGGTCGAGTTGGTCGCCTTGGCCACCGGTCTGGCGCGCTGGCCAGCCATGAGCGCCATCCCCGAACTGGCCCCGGCGATGGGCTATCTGGTCCTGGTGGCCTCGGTGATGGGTTTCCTGTTCTGGAACGCGGGCATGGCTGCGATCGGGCCGAAGCGGGGCGTGCTGTTCATCAACCTCGTGCCGGTGACGGCCTTCGCTGTCGCCTTGCTGAAGGGGCATGTCCCGAACATGGCCGAAATCATGGGCGTGGCCTGTGTCATCGCGGCGCTTGGCATCAACAGCGTGTCCCGGCCCCGGACCCGATCCGACCGGGTCCGGGGCTGATCGCCGCCCGGTTCAGCCCATCCGAAACGCGGCGGTGCCGATGACCTCGCCATACATGAAGGCCAGCGCCGCCATCGAAGCGGGCGTCGCGGATGGCCAATGCCCGCGAACCTGCCCTGCCGGCTGTTTCCGGGCATGCGCACCACGACGAGCCGGATGCCGCCGGAAAGATGCAGCGCACCCGGCACACCGCGCCTGATCGCGCCATGGGCGACCATCATAATCGTGTCGATCCGCATCCTGCAGTTTTTCGACCGCACCCGTCAGGCCATGAACCAATATGCGGCCAGGCATGCCGACCCTTGCCCTTGACGATCACGGTGCCTTAAAATCCCGGTCCTGAGCAGCCGGCTGCCACGGGTGAGCATGACGAACTGGAAGCATATGGCCATCGCCATCACGATCTGGGTCCCTGTGACCGGATTGGCACTGGCGATTCTCTATGCAAACCGATCCGGTTTGGAGATAGCGCTGCATTTCCCACGCTCATTCACACAGATTGCGGCGGTCAGGCTGGCGTTCTTTGCCCTGCCCTGCGCCTTGGTCGCGGGTGCCGTCTTCAGGTCGACCGCCGCGCCACGACCGACCCCTCTCACGCTGGTCATGACGACATTGAGTGCCCTGGTGATCATGGCCGTTTTCATGACTCTGGCGGGGGTCTTGATGCGAGCGGTGGCGCTGCCCGCATCGCGAGGTCACGAACTGAAAATCCTGCTCGGCCTGATCCTGGCACTTGTCGCAGCCTTCACGCTGCCGCCGGTTCTGCTGCCGCCCGGCAGAAAAATCCTGTGGGGTCTGTGGTGGCAACCCGTTCTGGTCCTGATCGTCGCCGGCGCGCTGATGACAGCCGCCGGTGCGATGCTGCCCGGCGGTCTGGTCGAGTATCTCGCGCGATGGGCCGAAAGCATGGGCGCTCACTACTATACCGTCCTGAACTTCGCCGGGCCGGCGATCCAGATTGCGGCAGCGACTTTCGCCGCAATCTGGCTCGGGCTTGCATGGGCAAATGCCCATGATCGACGCGCCGGGATCAGGACCCACCGCCAGTGAATGGCGGCGGCAACCGGGGCGATGGCTGAGAGCAGGACGTCCGGACCTGCCCGCACCCTCGAATCGCGATTGCGGGATCTGCCGGTTCGCGGATCCTGAGAGGGACGGGCCGTGGTGATCATTTCCGGCGGGGCCTATTCCGCAGCGGCATCATATGCGCCTTTCGCCCGGCAAGGTGATGGTTTCACGGCGCAGCCGCTGCCCGAAAATGCTGTGCTGCAACATGGAAACTGCCACTTTGGTGTCGCTGACGACATATTGTTTCAAATACCGCATCTGATCGGTTGCAATATTTCAGGGCAGGTCGTAGGTGCTGACCATCCGCCGATTCTGCAATGCGGCAATGGAGATAGACAATGGCCCTCGACCAACCCACCCCGATCGCGCCCTATGACGCGCCGGAAAAGGACCTTTACGACATCGGCGAGATGCCGCCCCTCGGCTATGTTCCGAAAAGCATGTATGCGTGGGCCATCCGTCGCGAACGCCACGGCGAACCCGACAAGGCCATGCTGGTCGAGGTCGTGGACACCCCCAGCATCGACAGCAACGAGGTGCTGGTCCTGGTGATGGCGGCTGGGCGTCAATTACAACGGGATCTGGGCCGGCCTTGGCGTGCCGATCAGCCCTTTCGACGGCCATGGCGAACCCTATCACATCGCGGGTTCGGATGCCTCGGGGATTGTCTGGGCCGTGGGCGACAAGGTCAAGAACTGGAAAGTGGGCGACGAGGTCGTGATCCACTGTAACCAGGACGACGGCAATGACGAGGAATGCAACGGCGGCGACCCGATGTTTTCGCCCAGCCAACGCATCTGGGGCTACGAGACGCCGGACGGGTCGTTCGCCCAGTTCACCCGCGTTCAGGCCCAGCAGTTGATGCGCCGCCCCCGGCACCTGACCTGGGAAGAATCGGCCTGCTATACGCTGACCCGGCCACCGCCTACCGGATGCTGTTCGGCCATGAACCGCATGAGCTGAAACCCGGCATGAACGTGCTGGTCTGGGGCGCCTCGGGCGGTCTGGGATCCTTCGCGATCCAGTTGATCAATGCGGCGGGCGCCAATGCCATCGGTGTCATCTCGGACGAGGACAAGCGCGATTTCGTCATGGGTCTGGGCGCCCGCGGCGTCATCAACCGCAAGGACTTCAAATGCTGGGGCCAACTGCCCACCGTGAACACCCCCGAATACAAGGAGTGGTTCACCGAGGCGCGCAAGTTCGGCAAGGCGATCTGGGACATCACGGGCAAGGGCAACAACGTCGATATCGTCTTTGAACACCCCGGCGAATCGACCTTTCCGGTGTCGACGCTGGTGTGCAAGAAGGGCGGCATGGTCGTGATCTGTGCAGGCACCAGCGGCTTCAACTGCACCTTTGACGTGCGCTATATGTGGATGCACCAGAAGCGCCTGCAGGGTTCGCATTTTGCCCATCTGAAACAGGCAAGCGCCGCGAACAAGCTGATGCTGGAGCGCCGCATCGACCCCTGCATGTCCGAGGTCTTTCCCTGGGCCGAAATCCCGCAGGCGCATCTGAAAATGCTGCGCAATGAACACAAGCCCGGCAACATGGCCGTGCTGGTCCAGTCGCCGGCCACCGGGTTGCGCACCTTCGAGGACGCGCTGGACGCAGGCCCGAAACGCTAAGGCGCACGCCAGCAGCCAATCCAAAGGCGGCCCCTGATCCGGGGCCGCTTTTTCGTGCCGCGATCGCGGGATCGGTCAGCGGATACGCGGCGGGCGCTACAGCCCGGCGGCGCGCATCAGGCTGGCGCGACCGGGCGGGATCGCGCTGATTTCCAGCCCGGTAAAGACATGCAGCGTGTTCATCTGCCGGTCCACCACGGCATGGTCGCTGACCCATCCGCCCATCAGCAGATAGCTGCGCAGCAGGGGCGGCATCGCCGCCATCGCGCGTTTCGGGTCGGGCTTGCGAAAGCGCAGGGCACGGGCGAAACGAAACACCTGCGGGGCCTTGACGCGCGGCAGCCAGCGTTTCGGCGCCAGATGGCGTTCGCGCAGCATGGCGAATGCGTCTTCGTAGCTTTCGACCTCGGTGCCGTGAAAGCTGGAACAGCCGAACAGCATGCCGACCTTGTTGTCATCGACATGACGCGCCAGCGCGCCCCAGGCCAGCCGGACGATATCGGGGTCGTGCCATTCCGGATGCAGGCAGAAACGCCCGATCTCGACCATGCGGCCCTGATAGTCGCGCAGGGCCGACAGGTTGTAATACCGCGCCGAATAGCTGCCATGCCGATGTCGCGGCGCCGCGGGCAAGGGTCATCATGCGGAAACAGGCGACAAGCTGGCCCGATGCGGCATCTTCGATCAGGATGTGATCACAGCGGGTGTCCAGATCGTCGGCATCCAGCCCCTCGGCCCCGTTGCCGCCCTGAAAGCACAGCCAGCGCAGGCGCTGCGCGGCGCGAATATCGGCGTCGCTCGTCGCGAGGCGAAGATGATAGCGGCCATCGTGCACCGGCTTCATGCGCGATCCGTCCAAACCCTGCACAACCACGTCACCCGACCCTGCGGGTGACTTGCTGCTGCCGATCCTGAGCCTATCTTGTAACAGAGGCGCAACTGGATGGTAGATATTTCATGACCGACAGGATCACGAAAAGCGATGCGGAATGGCGGGCGGAACTGGATGCCGAAACCTATCGCGTCACGCGGCAGGCGGGCACCGAGCGGCCCTTTTCCCATCCCGGTTTCCCGAAAGGTCCAGGGCATTACGCCTGCACCTGCTGCGGGGCGCGGCTGTTTGACGGCGATGCGAAATTCGAAAGCTTTTGCGGCTGGCCCAGTTTCTCGCGGCCGGGCGGGCGGATCGACGAATATCACGACGCCTCGCATGGGATGATTCGAACCGAGGTAGCGCTGTCACCGCTGCGATGCCCATCTGGGCCATGTCTTTCCCGACGGGCCGCCGCCGACGGGTCTGCGCTGCTGCATCAACGGCGTCGCGCTGGAATTCGTCCCCGACAATGACGCGCCCTGCGAAGCGCCCTGAAAGCAAACGGCGGCCGGTCAGGGCCGCCCCACCCCTTCAGGGCCGCCCCACCCTTTGGTCCCCAGCCCTTTGGTCTCTGGGCCGCGACTACATGTCGCTCAGCAGATCGCCCGCCTGAACCCGGCCAATATTGCCCAGAAGCTGACGGATCAGGGTCGCGCCCTCGATCCCCGGATCGGTCACGCGCTGCGACAGCACGACGACGCGGCCGCGTTCCAGCCCAAAGGATTCGACATTCGACACCGTCCCGTTTTCGGCAAAGCGGATGGCGATGACCTGACGTTCGACCTCGCGCGGTTCGCGGGCGCCGTAATATTCCCAACGCGAACCGACGTAATACATGCTGGATCCGACCAGCAGGCCCTGCGCACTGGGCTGGCCGATCAGCCCTTCCAGATCGGTGCGGCTGGTCTGGCCGATGACAACCTGGCTCAGGGCGTCCTGCGGCGGAATATAGCCGTGATTGCGATACACGGGGGCGCAGGCGGCGACCGCCAGCGGCAAAACCAAGGCCAGCGCGAATACATGCTGCCTGAAAATCGTCATCTTGCTGGCCCTGTCCCTTACGCGCCTGTTGACGCCGCCGGACAGCCTTAGCAAACTCGGTCCCCACGCTCAAGAATATCCCTGCCCGACGGGGTTTGCCAAGCAAAGGTCTACCGATGGCTCCTGCCGATAAAACCAGTTCCCGCCTGCGCGTCGCCCATCTGAATCCGCGACAGCCGACGCCTTTCGTGCTGGAACCCGATGCGGTCACACGCAATGCGCTGGCCCGGGAACTGGGGCTGATCGACCTGCCTGCGCTGCATTTTTCCGGGCAGATCGCGCCCGCGATGAACGATGCCTGGCGGCTGGAAGGCGACATGACCGCGCGGGTCGTCCAGCCCTGCGTGGTCACGCTGGAACCCGTGCCCGCCGATCTGCACGAATCGGTGACGCGGCTGTATTCCCCCCATGCCGCCGATCCCGAAACCGACGACGCGGAAATGCCCGATGACGAAATCGAGCGGCTTGGCCAGTATATCGACCTCGCCGCCGTCATGGCCGAGGCGCTGGCCCTGGCCCTGCCGCTCTATCCGCGTGCGCCGGGGGCGGAACTGGCCCCGGCCGATGCGGATGCCGAGACCCGCCGCCCCTTTGCCGGGCTGGCGGATCTGATGAAGAAAAAGGACGGGGCCTGAGGGGCCGCGTTCCTAGCCCAGTGACCGCTGCCGGCGGTCCCAATCGGGCGCAAGCTGCGGGCCAAGGTTCATCGGCGCCAGCATCCCCTGCCCCAGAATGTGATCGGCGGCCTTTTCGCCGGTCATGATCGACGGCGCATTCAGGTTCCCGTTCGTCACGCGCGGGAAAATGGAACTGTCGGCGACCCGCAACCCCTCGACCCCGATCACGCGCAGATCCGGGCCGACCACGGCCATGGGATCATCGACCGCCCCCATCCGCGCCGTGCCGCAGGGGTGAAAGGCCGATTCGGCATGTTCGGCGATAAAGGCGTCGATCTGGTCTTCGCTGTCCACCTCGGGTCCGGGCTGGATTTCGTGGCCCCGGAAATCGGCGAAGGCGGGCTGTTCGAAAATCTCGCGCGTCAGGCGGACGCAGGCGCGGAATTCGGCCCAATCATCGGTATGGGACATGTAGTTGAAGCGGATTTCCGGCGCCTCGGCCGGGTCGCTGCTGCGCAGCCGCACCGTGCCGCGCGATTTCGACCGCATCGGCCCGACATGGGCCTGGAAGCCGTGGCCGTCCACCGCCGACTTGCCGTCATAGCGCACGGCCAGCGGCAGGAAGTGATACTGGATATCGGGATAGTCGATCCCCGGACGCGACCGGATGAAGCCGCAGCTCTCGAACTGGTTCGAGGCGCCCGAGGCCTGCCGTCGACCAGCCATTGCGCCCCGATCGAACCCTTGCCCCACAGGTTCCAGTGTTTATACAGCGTGACCGGCTTGGTCGCGGTATATTGCATATAGATTTCAAGGTGATCTTGCAGGTTCGCCCCGACGCCCGGACGATCCGCCAGAGGCGTGATGCCATGTTCCCGCAGGTGATCCGCCGGACCGATGCCCGACATCATCAGGATTTTCGGCGTGTTGATCGAACAGGCGGAAATCACCACCTCGCGCGCCGCAGAGACGGTTTCGACACCGCTGCCGGTGCGGATCTCGACCCCGGTCGCGCGGCGTCCGTCAAAGATCACGCGCTGCGCCAGGCCCCGGCGCAGGTTCAGCAGCCCGGTGCGCAGCGCGGGGCGCAGATAGGCATTGGCGGCGGACCAGCGGCGACCTTCCCAGATCGTCGCCTCCATCGCGCCGAAGCCTTCCTGCTGGGCGCCGTTGTAATCTTCGGTGATCGGATAGCCCGCTTCGCGACCCGCGCGGATAAAGGCGTTGAACAGCGGGTTCTTGCGCTGGCCGCGCGTCACATGCAGGGGCCGGTGGTGCCGCGATAATCGCTGACCGCGCCATGCGAGGTCTCCATC
This sequence comes from Paracoccus sp. DMF-8, assembly GCF_029309835.1. Lineage (GTDB taxonomy): Bacteria > Pseudomonadota > Alphaproteobacteria > Rhodobacterales > Rhodobacteraceae > Paracoccus. Next base: position 115,836 of record NZ_JARJHL010000005.1, read on the forward strand.
CGGATGAAATAGGGCAGAACATCGGCATAGGACCAGCCCGCCGCGCCCGTTTCCGCCCAATGGTCGAAATCGCGCGCATGACCGCGCACATAGACCATCCCGTTGATCGAGGACGACCCGCCCAGCACCTTGCCGCGCGGCGTCACCAGACGGCGGTTGTTCAGATGCGGTTCGGGCTCGGACGAAAACCCCCAGTCATAGCGCGACATGTTCATCGGATAGGACAGGGCGGCAGGCATCTGGATGAAGGGCCCGATGTCGCTGCCGCCATATTCGATCAGATCGACGCGCTTTCCGGCCATGACCAGCCGATAGGCCAGCGCGCAGCCTGCCGAACCCGCGCCGATGATGACGTAATCTGCATTGCTCATGGCATCATCCTCAATAGGGGGCCTCGACGGGGCCGGTGCCGACATAGACGGTTTTCAACTGCGAATAATGTTCGATGGCGGCGGCCGAGTTTTCGCGCCCGACCCCCGACATCTTGACCCCGCCAAAGGGCATTTCGACGGGCGTCAGGTTATAGGCGTTGATCCAGCAGGTGCCCGCCTCCAGCGCGGCAACGACGCGATGGGCGCGGGCCAGATCGCTGGTGAAGACGCCCGCGGCAAGGCCAAAGCTGGTCGCATTGGCGCGGGCCACGGCCTCGGCTTCGCTGGCGAATGACAGGACGGTCATCACCGGGCCAAAGATTTCATCCCGCGCGATGGTCATCCCGTCGGTCGCATCGGCGAATACCGTGGGCGGGATGAATGCCCCCTCGCCCGCGCCGCCGCAGACCAGCCGCGCGCCTTCGGCCTGACCGGCGGCGATGGCCTCGCGGATCTTGCCAAGCTGGGCCGCGCTGATGATCGGGCCGTGCTGGGTGTCGGGGTCCAGCGGGTCGCCCATGCGCACATCGGCGCAGCGTTCGGCCAGCCGTTTCAGGAATGCGTCATGCAGCCCCTGCTGCACGAACACCCGCGTCCCGTTCGAACAGATCTGCCCCGAGGAATAGAAATTCGCCAGGATCGCCGCGCCGACCGCGTCCTCCAGACTGGCATCGTCAAAGACGATCAGGGGCGATTGCCGCCCAGTTCCATCGTGACATGGCGCATCCCTTCGGCGGCGGCGGCATAGACGCGCCGCCCCGTCGGCACCGATCCGGTCAGCGAAACCTTGGCCACGCGCGGGTCGGTGACCAGCGCCGCGCCAACCGCCCCGCGCCCCTGAACGACGTTGAACAGCCCGGCGGGCGCTCCGGCCTGCATCAGGATTTCGGCCAGTTTCAGGGCACCTAGCGGCGTTTCCTCGCTTGGTTTGAAGACCATGGCATTGCCCATCGCCAGCGCCGGCGCCGATTTCCAGCAGGCGATCTGACTGGGATAGTTCCACGCGCCAATGCCTGCGCAAACGCCCAGGGGTTCGCGGATCGTATAGGCGAAATCGCCGCCAAGCGGGATCATCTGGCCCGTCACCGTCGCCGCCAGCCCCGCGAAATATTCGATCGCATCCGCACCCGACGGCCAGTCGGCCACCGTGGTTTCCTGAATGGGCTTGCCGGTGTCCAGCGTTTCCAGCCGCGCCAGTTCATCGCCGCGCGCGCGGATCAGCCGCGCCGCCTCGGCCAGCACCCGGCCGCGTTCGACGGGACGCAGCGCGGCCCAGACCTTTTGCGCCCGCGCCGCCGATTCGGTCGCCAGCGCGACCTGCGCGGGCGATGCCTCGCGCAGGCGGGCGATCACCTGCCCGGTATAGGGATACAGCACATCCAGCGCCGGGCCTTCGCCTTCGACATGGGCGCCGTCGATGAACAGGCTTGCCACGGGTTGGGCGTCATATTGGCTCATTTCAGGGCATCCTTCAGGTAATCGCGGATCATGGATTCGGCGGCCTCGTGACCCATCCGGCTGGACAGGGCGGCGCGCAGATAAACGCCGTCAATCAGCGCGCCAAGGGTTTCGGCCAGCGCCTCGGCCCGGTCGGGTGCAAGCGACCGCAGCACCGCCAGCAGATTCGAGCGCAGCCGGTGGCGATAGATGTGCAGCAGCCGCGCCGCTTCGGGTTCGACCAGCGCCAGCGCGTAGAAATTCAGCCAGGCGGCAATCGTGTCGCGGTCAAAGTTCGGCCCCGCGAAAGAGGCCGATATGATCGCATCCAGCCCCTGCTGCGGGGTCGTGGCGGTTTTCATGCCAGCAACCACCGCGCCCCGGTAATCGGTCAGGATCTGCCGCATCGCCGCCAGGAAAATCCGTGTCTTGGACCCGAAATAGTGATGCGCCAGGGCCGAGGACATGCCCGCCTCGCGCGCGATCTGCGCAACCGTCACATCCAGCGAACCGCTGCGGCCGACCGACCGGATGGCAGCTTTGATTAAGGCTGCCTTTCGGATAGGCTCGGCACCGATTTTGGGCATTTCGACCTCCGTCCGGTTGCCCGGCCCGAAAAATTTCTTGCCAGATTGGCGTAACTCAATCTTAATTGACTCGTCAATCAATAAACAGGGAGAACAGAATGAACATGACCCCCGCAGGCCTTGCCGCCGCCCTGACCGCCATGTCGCTGCTGGCCGGGCCCGCCGTGGCAGCCGAGCCCGCCGAATGCCAGAACGTGGTGTTGTCCGATGTCGGCTGGACCGATATCACCGCGACGACGGCGCTGACCTCGACCGTGCTGCAGGCGCTTGGCTACCAACCGGACATCAAGATCCTGTCGCTGCCGGTGACCTATACGGCGATGGCACAGGGCGATGTCGACATCTTCCTGGGCAACTGGATGCCGACACAGGAAAACGACGTGCGCCCCTATCTTGATTCGGGCGCGGTCGAAACCGTTCGCACGAATCTGGTCGGGGCGAAATACACGCTGGCCACCAACAAGGCGGGCGCCGATCTGGGCATCACCGACTTTGCCAAGCTGGCCGAACATCAGGATGCGCTGGACGGCAAGATCTATGCGATCGAGCCGGGCAATGACGGCAACCGCCTGCTGCTGGACATGGTCGCCAAGGACAGCTTTGGCACCGGCACCTTCGAGATCGTCGAAAGCTCGGAACAGGGCATGCTGGCGCAGGTCGCCCGCGCCGATAGTCAGAGCAAGCCGGTGGTCTTTCTGGGCTGGGAACCCCACCCGATGAACGCCCAGTTCGAGATGACCTATCTGACCGGCGGCGATGACATCTTTGGCCCGAATTTCGGCGGTGCGCAGGTCGATACCAATGTCCGCAAGGGGCTGGTGCAGGAATGCCCGAACCTTGGCAAGTTTCTGGAAAATCTGGAATTCTCCCTGCCTCTGGAAAACGAGATCATGGGCAGGATCCTGAACGATGGCGAGGATCCGGCGCAGGCCGCCAAGGCCTGGCTGCAGGACAACCCCGATGCCGCCACCCCGTGGCTGGCCGATGTGACCACCTTTGACGGCGGGGATGCGCAGGCTGCCCTTTCGGCGGGGCTGGCAAAGTGATCCGCCGCGCGCGGCACAAACCCGCGCCGGCCGCCCCTGCGGCAAGCGCCGTCCTGACGCTGTGCCTTGCGCTTGGGGCCGGCGGCGCCATGGCCGCGCCGGTCGCCCTGCCCGATCAGGAAGGCTGGGCCGCCGCGCGCACCAGCACCGGAACGGCGCAGGGCATCCGGCTTGGCTATGTCGAACTGGGCGAGGCACCGGGCAGCGCCACCGGCCTGCCCGTCATCCTGATCCACGGCTATACCGACAGCAGCCGCAGCTGGTCCCTGCTGGCCGGGCCGCTGCGCGACGCCCTGCCCGGCCGCCGCATCATCGCGGTGGAACTGCGCGGGCATGGCATCTCGGATGCGCCGGAATGCTGCTATGGTCCGGACAATCTCGCCGATGACCTGAAGGGCGCGATGGATGCGCTTGGCATTGCGCGGGCGGATCTGGTCGGCCATTCGCTCGGCTCGATCACGGCGGCGGAACTGGCCGCGACCCATCCCGACCGCGTGAACCGGCTGGTGCTGGCCTCCTCGGCGACGGCAATTCCGGCGGCGGCATCTGAATGGCTGTGGCAGGAAATCCCGGCGCTGCCCGACCAGATCGACCCCGCGGACGCATTCATGACGGCGTGGTTCGCCAACCCGAACCCCGTGCCGCCCGATTTCCTGTCGCGCGAAATGGCCGAGGCAGCAGCCATCCCGAAACATGTCTGGACCGGCGTTCTGACCAGCCTGACCACCCATGACTGGACCATGCTGGCCCCGCGCATCTCTGCGCCGACGCTGGTCCTGTGGGGCGATCAGGACGGGCTGTTCGGCCCCGAATCGCAGGCGGCGCTGCACGCGGCCCTGCCCGGCGCCGACACCCTGACCTATCCGGGGCTGGGGCATAATTTTTTCTGGGAACAACCCGATCAGGCGGCAGGGGATATCGCCGCCTTTCTCAAGAAATGACCCGATAGGCTGGTCGTTTCCCACCATGTCAGGCCCGAACCGGGCCCAGCTCTGGAACAGGAGAGCAAATGGATAAACTCACCGAGCTTGTCACATCCGAAAAGATCCCCGTCGGCCGCACGGCCAAGGCGATCTTCGACTGGCTGAATGCCAATGCCGCCCCGCTGTTCAACGCCATTTCAAGACTGCTGGAATCGCTGATCAACGGCATTCTGGCGATGCTGGAGTTTCCGCATCCGCTGGTGTTCATCCTGGTCGTCGTGGCGCTGACCTGGTTCTTGCAACGCAACTGGAAAGTCTGCCTGCTGGTCGGGCTTGGCTTTCTGTTCATCCTCAATCAGGGCTATTGGGACCCGACGATGCAATCGCTGACGCTGGTCCTGTCGGCCTGCGTGGTCTGCATGGTCGTGGGCGTGCCGATCGGCATCGCGGCGGCGCACCGGCCCCGGCTTTACGCCTGGATGCGCCCGGTTCTGGACCTGATGCAGACGCTGCCGACCTTTGTCTATCTGATTCCGGCCATCGTGTTTTTCGGCATCGGCATGGTGCCGGGCCTGATCGCCACGGTGATTTTCGTCTTGCCCGCGCCGATCCGGCTGACCTATCTGGGCATCAAATCGACCCCGGCCGCGCTGGTCGATGCCGCGACCGCATTCGGCGCGACCCCGCGCCAGCTTTTGTGGAAGGTCGAACTGCCCAGTGCCATGCCGCAGATCATGGCCGGTCTGAACCAGACCATCATGCTGTCGCTGTCGATGGTCGTCATCGCGGCGCTGGTCGGGGCTTCTGGCCTTGGCGTGCCGGTGGTGCGGGCGCTGAACAGCGTGAACACCGCGCTTGGTTTCGAAAGCGGCTTCATCATCGTCGTCGTCGCGATCATGCTGGACCGTATGCTGAGGGTGGGGAAGCATCGCGACTAATGCCGTCGAATTCGACAATGTCTGCATCGTCTTCGGAAACCGCCCCTCGGACGCGCTGCCGCTGATGGATCAGGGGATGGAACGCGGCCCGATCAAGGCCGAAACCGGGCAGGTTCTGGGCGTCCACAACTGCAGCCTGACCGTTGCCGAGGGCGGGATTCTGGTCCTGATGGGCCTGTCCGGTTCGGGCAAATCGACGCTGTTGCGCGGGGTCAATGCGCTGAACCCGGTGTGTCGGGGCGATGTGCGGATCATGGATGGTCAGGGCGGCATGGTGTCGGTCACCAAGGCGCGCGGCAATGAATTGCGCGACATCCGGCTGAACAAGATTTCCATGGTGTTCCAGCAATTCGGCCTGCTGCCATGGCGGACGGTGCGCGAAAACGTCGGCCTCGGGCTGGAGCTTGCGGGGATCCCTCCGGCGCAAAAGGCCGAACGCGTCGACCGCCAGCTTGCCACCGTCGGCCTGACCGATTGGGCCGAACGCAAGGTTGGCGATCTGTCGGGCGGCATGCAGCAGCGCGTCGGTCTGGCCCGCGCCTTTGCGACCGATGCCCCGATCCTCTTGATGGACGAGCCGTTTTCCGCGCTGGACCCGCTGATCCGGTCGCGCCTGCAAGATGAGCTGCTGGAGCTTCAGGCCAAGACCCGACGCACCATCATCTTTGTCAGCCACGATCTGGACGAGGCCTTCAAGCTGGGCAACCGCATCGCCCTGATGGAAGGCGGGCGCATCGTCCAGGTCGGCACCGCGCAGGAAATCATCGCAAATCCGGTGAATGAATATGTCGAGCAGTTCGTCGCGCATATGAACCCGCTGATGGTCCTGCGCGCCATCGACGTCGCCGAACCCGGCGAGGCCGAGGGCCGCCCCCTGCCCCGCGACCTGCCCGTGCGCGAGGTGCTTTGGGCGCTGTGCGACCGCGAAACCGCCCCGATCCTTGGCGGTGGACGGGTCAGCCGGCAGGGCGTCATTTCGGCCCTGATCGAACCGCGCGGCCAGTCCTGAAAAAATCCGGGCCTGACCAAATCCGGGCCTAAAAAATCCGGTCTTGACCCTGATTTCCGCGCCGCCGAACGGTGGGGCGGATCCCGTTTCAGCTCTCCATTGCGATAACGACAGGCGCCCTGCGCCGCGCCACCGCCTGCGCCAGGTGATATAGCAGATCGCGGCTATCATCAGCGCACCACCGGCGATGACCCAGACATCAATCGCCTCGTGAAAGACCAGCGCCCCCAGCAGGCTCGCCCATAGCAATTGCAGGAATGTCACCGGCTGCGTCACCGTCAGGGGCGCCGCCGCAAAGGCGCGGGTCATCGCATAATGCCCCGCCGTCGCGAAAAACGCCGTGCCCGCCAGCACCAGACATTGCTGCGCACTGGGCGTCACCCAATCCATCGCGGCAAAGGGCGCCGGCCCGATGCAGACGGTCAGCGACATCATCGCGACGACCACCGCAGCCGGCACCATGCCCGCCAGCCGCTTGGCGACCAGATAGGACAGGCCAAAGCAGATCGAGGCGCCGATCTGCGACAGATGCCCCGGCTGCAACTCCCGCAGCCCCGGCCGCAACACGATCATCGCGCCGATCAGCGCCACGCCGATCGCCATGCCGCGCCGCCAGGATATCCGTTCGCCCATCAGCAGCGCCGCGCCGATGGTGACGACGATGGGATTCAGGTAACCGATCGCGGTGACCTCGGCCACGGTGATGCGCGCCATGGCATAGAACCACAGCACGACCGCCAGCGTATGCAGCACGCCCCGCAGCGCAAACAGCCGCCAGACCTGCGCCGAAAACCCCCGGCGCAACGCGGGCAGCAGGACCGGCAAGGTAAACACCAGACCAAAGACAAAGCGCAGAAAGCCGCCTCGAGCGCTGGCAAGGCGGTGCCCAGCCAGCGGACCAGACCATTGACGGCGACGAAACACAGACCGGTGGCCAGCATCCACACAATGCCGACCAGATCGTTGCGGGTGGAACTGTTCATGACCATGCCCCGCCATGCGCCGCCCGCCCGCCAAAGGCAAGCCCGCCGACCGATCAGCGACCCAGAATCAGGCTAGCCGCAATCGCCCACATCACCACGGCAATCAGCAGGTCCAGCACGCGCCATGCCTCGGGCTTGCGAAACAGCGGTTGCAGCAGGCGCGCGCCATAGCCAAGCACGAAAAAGAACAGAAACGACCCGCTGATCGCCCCCCCGGCAAAGGTGCGCTTGTCGTCCCAGGCCGTCGACACCGCCCCGAGCAGGGCCAGCGTGTCCAGATAGACATGCGGGTTCAGCCAGGTCAGCGCCGCGATCACCAGCAATGTCGCGCCAAGGCTCCGTTCACCGCCCGCAGCCGCCGTCAGCGCCCCCGACCCGTTGATCGCAGCGCGAAAGGCCCGCAGCCCATAGACCAGCAGGAAAGCCGCGCCGCCCCACCGCATCACCTCCAGAAACCAGGGGTAACGCGCCGCCATCACGCCGGCGCCCGCCACGCCGACCGCAATCAGGATCGCATCGGACATGGCGCAGAACAGGCAAACCGCAAAGACATGCCGGCGCAACAACCCCTGACGCAGGACAAAGGCATTCTGCGCACCGATCGCCACGATCAGCGACAAACCGAAAAACAAACCCGCCAGATATGCCTGCATGATCCCTCACTTCCAAAGCGAAATCACTTGCAGGGCGGCGCCCATGAAATCAAATTAAAGGTTGTGATCCAGATTAAGAAAAACTGATGTTCGACTACCCCGCCCTGCAAGCCCTTGCCGAAATCATCCGCCGCGGCTCGTTCGAGGCCGCCGCCGACCACCTCGGCCTGACGCCTTCAGCGGTCTCGCAGCGCATCAAGGGGCTCGAGGAAAGGCTGGGCGCCGTCCTGATCCATCGCGGCCCGCCCGCAACCGGCACCGAAACCGGGTTGCGCCTGATGCAACATCTCGATCAGGTGCGCCTGCTGGAACAACGCCTGGACCCGCAGATCCGCCCTGCCGACGGTCCGGCAACCCTGCGCATCGCGGTCAATGCCGACAGCCTCGCGACATGGTTCCCGGATGCCATGCCCGCGCTCGATGTGCTTTACGACCTCGTGGTCGACGATCAGGACCACGCAAGGGACTGGCTGCGCGCGGGTCAGGTCTCGGCGGCGATCACCTCGAACCCGACGCCGGTGCCGGGCTGCGACGTGACCCGGCTCGGCGCCATGCGCTACCTCGCGCTGGCCAGCCCCGCCTTCGTCACCCGCCATTTCGCGACCGGCATCACCGCCACCTCGCTGGACCGCGCCCCCGCCCTGATCTTCAACCGCAAGGACGCGCTGCAGGCCAAATGGGCCGAATCCGCAACCGGCCAACGCTGCCGCCTGACCGGCCACCTCATCCCCTCATCCGAAACCTTCCTGCGCGCCGCGTCCCTCGGCCTGGGCTGGGGCATGATCCCGGAATCCATGGCCGCCCGCGCCCTGTCCACCGGAATCCTCGCGCCCCTGATCGACGACCTGCCGCTCGACGTCCCGCTCTACTGGCAGGTCACCCGAACCGCCGCCAGGGCCATCGCCCCCCTGACCCGCGCCGCAATCAAACGGGCCGCAGCAGAACTGCGACCCTGATTTCTTCATCATCCAAATACCCAGAACGGGACGGCGCAGATCACAGCTGCGCGGCCACATCCTCGGGGATATCGAAGTTGCCGGTGACATTCTGAACGTCATCGTCATCTTCCAGCGCGTCGATCAGCTTCATCAGCTTCTGCGCGGTTTCCAGATCGATCTCGGTCGGGGCCTGCGGCTTCCAGATCAGCTTGGCATGTTCGGATTCTGCCTGGACCCCTTCCAGCGCCTGCGTCACCTCGGCCAGATCGGTGTCGGCCGTATAGATCCAGTGGCCTTCGTCATCGCTTTCGACGTCATCGGCGCCCGCTTCGATCGCGGCCATCATGACGGTATCGGCATCGCCCGCGCTGGCCGGATACATGATCTCGCCCTTGCGATCGAACATGAAACTGACCGAGCCGGTCTGCCCCATGTCGCCGCCGTGCTTGGTGAAATAGGACCGCACATTGGACGCGGTGCGGTTGCGGTTGTCGGTCATCGCCTCGACGATGATCGCGATGCCGTTCGGGCCATAGCCTTCATAACGGATCTCGTCATAGCTTTCGGCGTCGCCGCCCTGCGATTTCTTGATCGCGCGGTCGATCACGTCCTTGGGGACCGAATTCGACTTGGCCTCCTTGACGGCCAGACGCAGGCGCGGGTTCTTTTCGGGGTCCGGGTCGCCCATTTTCGCGGCGACGGTGATTTCCTTGGACAGTTTGGAAAACAGTTTGGATCGGATCGAATCCTGACGCCCCTTGCGGTGCTGGATGTTCGCCCATTTGGAATGGCCTGCCATGTGCCTTCTTCCCGTTCATTTCATCGTAAATTGCGTATCGAGGGCGCTTTTATGCGCCGATGGGGGATGCCGCAAGCGTGCTGGCCGATTTCACCTCGGCCAGCACGAACAGGCGGATCGCGGTCGCCAGCCCCACGTCGGGAGGGCGCTGATGGTCGATCGCCGCAATCAGCCCCGCCGGGCTGATGCCGCGATATCGGGCGATTTCGCGGAATTCGCGCCAGAAGGCATCCTCCAGCGACACGCTGGTGCGGTGCCCGTCGATGGTCACCGAACGCTTGGCGGGCTGGCTCATGCGCGGCAGTTCAATCATCCGCGCCGCGATCCCCGCCATCAACCTGATGGGCGTCCAGATGGGCGCGAGCGCGGGCAACCGCCTGATCCTCGGCCTGTCGCTGCGCCTTGCTGCGCCCGAATTTCGCTGCATTTTCATCGCCCTGCCTGCGGGCAGAGTTGCGGGCGGCGGATTTGCGCGCCTGACGCAGGTTGATGACATTGCTCATGACGCCGCTTCTAGCACGTTCCGCGCGTCCGCGCCAAATCCGAATGCAAAAGCGCGGGGCGTTTTGCCCCGCGCCGATGTTCACGACAGCCCGGCGGGATCAATCCTCGGGGCCGACCATCTGCTCGGGGCGGACGACGCGGTCGAATGTCTCGCCATCGACCAGACCCAAATTGATCGCTTCCTCGCGCAGGGTGGTGCCGTTCTTGTGCGCGGTCTTGGCCACCTTGGTCGCGTTGTCATAGCCGATGGTCGGCGCCAGCGCCGTCACCAGCATCAGCGATTCCTTCATCAGCTTGTCGATCCGCGGGATATTCGCCTGCGTGCCAACGACCATATTGTCGGTGAACGACCCCGCCGCATCGCCCAGAAGCTGCATGGATTGCAGCACGTTATAGGACATCATCGGGTTATAGACGTTCAGTTCGAAATGGCCCTGCGAACCGGCAAAGCCGATGGCCGCGTCATTGCCCATGACATGAGCGCAGACCATGGTCAGCGCCTCGGCCTGGGTCGGGTTGACCTTGCCCGGCATGATCGAGGAACCGGGTTCGTTTTCCGGCAGGATCAGTTCCCCCAGACCCGAGCGCGGGCCGGAGCCTAGGAGGCGCATGTCATTGGCGATCTTGAACAGGCTGGCCGCGACGGTTTTCAGCGCGCCCGAGAAAAACACCATCGCATCATGGGCGGCCAGCGCCTCGAACTTGTTCGGCGCGGTGACGAAAGGCAGGCCGGTAATCTTGGCGATTTCCGCCGCAATCGCGGTGTCCCAGCCCTTTTTCGTGTTCAGCCCGGTGCCGACCGCCGTGCCGCCCTGCGCCAGTTCATAGATATCGCCAAGCGCCAGCCTGACCCGCTCGATCCCCTTGGCGACCTGATGGGCGTAGCCCCCGAATTCCTGACCCAGGGTCAGGGGTGTCGCATCCTGCGTATGGGTGCGGCCGATCTTGATGATATCCTTGAATTCTTCGGATTTGGCGACCAGTGCACCATGCAGCTTTTCCAGCCCCGGAATCAGCACGTCGCGGGCATGCATGGCAATCGCCACATGCATCGCGGTCGGAAAGGTGTCGTTCGAGGACTGGCCCATGTTCACGTGGTCATTCGGGTGAACCGGCTGTTTCGAACCGAGTTCACCGCCCAGAATTTCAATCGCGCGGTTCGAGATCACCTCATTGGCGTTCATGTTCGACTGCGTGCCGGAACCCGTCTGCCAGACGACCAGCGGAAAGTTGTCGTCGAATTTGCCCGCCGCGACTTCCTGCGCGGCTTCGACCATGGCCTTGCCAAGCGTCGCATCCAGCTTGCCGGTGGCCATGTTCACCTGCGCCGCCGCCTGCTTGATGATGCCAAGCGCGCGGATGACCGGCACGGGCTGTTTTTCCCAGCCAATCGGAAAGTTCAGGATGGACCGCTGCGTCTGCGCGCCCCAGTATTTTTCGGAAGGCACTTCCAGCGGGCCGAAGCTGTCGGTCTCGGTGCGGGTCTTGGTCATGTCGGATATCCCTCACGGTTTCGTCAGGGGTTTTAGCGGCGGGTTCAGGGATCTGCAAATGGTATGCGAATGTATGCTGATGCAGCGCCAAACATCAGCGCCCATCCTGACGAAAGACATAGACCCGCGCCGGGGGCAGATTGGCCCAGATCCGGCGGCTTTTGACATGGGACAGGCCAAAACGCGCCCGCACCGCTTCGGACAATGGCGCGACCGGGCCATAGGTGATCTGCACGAAAGGCGCGCCGGGCTTCATCATGCGCAGCGCGGCGCCGACGATGGCGGCCTGCAATTCGTCGGGCATGGGCAGGGTCGGCACGCCCGAAATCACCGCATCCAGCCCGCTGCGCCCGACATTCACCATTTCCTGCGCGGGCAGATTATGGACCACGGTGCCCGGAAACCGCTGACGCAGCCGGGTGCAGAATGCCGCGTTCAATTCGTAAAGCTCCAGCCGTTCGGGGGCCAGCCCGCGCCCCAGAATGGCCCGGGTGATCGTGCCGGTGCCCGCGCCGATTTCGGCAACCGCGCCCATGTCGGGCGTCACCAGCCGCGCCATTTCGCGCACGGTGGCGCGGCCCGTGGGCGCAATCGCGCGGATTTCGGCGGGACGGCGCAGAAACTGGCCAAGGAACAGCGACAGATCGGACAAGGTTACCTCCAGCGTGGTGCTGGAACGCGGCCTATCGGGTCGAGGTGACAGGCAGGTGACGGATCACTTGCGCCACTTGTCCAGGCTGACGACCTCGCCCGAGGGACGCGGGCCTTCCTCGGCCTCGGTCATGTCGAGGTCATCGGCTTCCTCGTCTTCGTCTTCGTCCTCATCGTCATCGGTCTGGGCTTCGAAACGCAGGCCGAATTCGACCGAAGGATCGACGAAAGTCCGCAGCGAATCAAAGGGGATATACAAGGGCTCGGGCGAATTGCCAAAGTTCAGGGTGATATAGAAACCTTCGTCGTTGATTTCCAGACTGTCGAACCAGTGCTGGATGACGATGGTCATTTCCTCGGGGTAGCGTTCGCGCAGCCAGTCGGCGATTTCGACCTTTTCGTCGCGCGTGTCAAAGGTGATGAAGAAATGGTGTTCCCCCGGCAGGCCTTCGCTGGCGACATCGCGCAGGACATCCGCGATCAGCCCCTGCATGGCGCGGTGCATCATCCCGCCATAATCGATTCCGCGTGCCATGTTGCCCTCTCTCATCTCTTGCCGCCAGCATAGGGAATTGAGTGCGGTTGAAAAGCCCCGCCGAACGTGGCGGGTCACATCAATGCCGATCATTTCCGGCGCCGCTTGCCGCTGCGGAATCCGGGCGGGAAAACGGGGACAGACCGGTGGACAACCACGGGATCATGCGGCGCCGGGCCTGTGCATATCCTGTGGACAAATCCTGAAGGGAGGAAAGTGGCGCGGTTGACGGGGCTCGAACCCGCGACCCCCGGCGTGACAGGCCGGTACTCTAACCAACTGAGCTACAACCGCGCATTACTACGGGGGCGAACAGGGATGGTGGTGGCGCGGTTGACGGGGCTCGAACCCGCGACCCCCGGCGTGACAGGCCGGTACTCTAACCAACTGAGCTACAACCGCGCAGACCATCCTCTGGATCGCCGTCCAGAGTGAGGGGCTGTTTACGGATGACGATGCCACCCGTCAAGGCCGAAACCGAAAAAGAAAGGGGCGCCTGAACGCGGCGCCCCGATGATTGGCAAAACCGGCCCGAACCGGCTGGAAAACCGCAAAATCAGCGCAGAACGGTCGCCGGGTCGAAACTGGGCAGCGCCTCAAGTTCGGCCTTGGTGAAGCTGGTCGCGAACATCCAGTCCTCGCCGATGCGGATCTGGTGAATCGCATCCTTGCCCAGCAACACCTTTTTCGCGCCGATCCCCAGGAAGCCGCCGATATCGGCCAGAAAGCCCACGGTGTTCCCGTCTTCGTCCAGCACGATATCGTCCACCTTGGCGATATCCTGCCAGCCCTGCGGGCGTTCGGTCAGTTCGGGGTCGTTCCACGGGGTCGAGGACGGTTCATTCGTGGTCCAGATCCGGCGGCTGGTCACCCAGGAGCTGAGGATCCCCGGCTGAGTCGCCGAAATCGCGGGCGCCTGCACATCGGGCGCGACGACAGGTGCGGCGGCGGCGGCATCCTCGGCCGATTCGACCGCACCCTCGACAGCGGCCTCGGCATTCTCGGCGGCCTGATCGGCGGCAACGGCGGCATCCTGCGCCGCACCTTCGGCGGCTGCCGCCGCATCAGCCGCAGCGTCAGAGGTCGTCTCGGCAGCCTCATCGGCGGCGCGATCAGCCGCATCGGCGGCGTCCTGCGCCGCGTCCTCGGCGGCGACCGCCGCATCAGTGGCAGCGTCGGATGTCGCGGTCGCGGCATCGTCGGCGGCGGCATCCGCCGCGTCCGCCGCATCCTGCGCCGTCTCTTCGGCAGCGGTGGTCGCGTCACGCGCGGCGTCGCGCGTCGCGTCGATCGCGTCCTGTGTGCCTTCCTTGATCGCCGTGCCGGCGGCGCGGGCGGCATCGCCCGCCGCGCTGGCCGCCTCGCCCGCGGCACGCTGCGCCTCTTGCAGGGCGCTCTCGGCCTCGCTGCCCGTGGTCTGCTCTGTGCCCGTCGTCTGCTCTGTCTGGGCAAAGGCGGCGCCCGACAGGGCGAGGCTGGCGGCGGCAATGACAAATGCTTTGGCTTTCATCTGCTTCTCCTCATCAATTCCGGTCCTGGTCAATTTCGGGACGCACAGAGTTGCCTTGTGGCGATGCCCGCCCGAATTCCTGTCAAAACGTCCTGGGCCGGAGATTGTTCCCTGCCCGGCCGGTTGCGCGCCGTGTTCGACGTCAATCCGCCGATCCGGCCCAGCCCCGCCCATGCCGCCCTTGCGGGCCGATCCTGCGGCGCGGGGGATGGCTGATACGCCCCCCGCAAACCGCAGCCGGGGCGCCGGTCGTTTCCGGCCCGGATGTCGGTAACCCGTTGAGAACCCTGACCGCAAGCCAGCCAAAGGCCTGCGCTTCGAGCATATCGCCATCCAGCCCGATATCCTCGACCGGGGCGGTCTGAATGCCTTGCTCCGCGATGGTCAGCCGGCGCTGCAATGCCTGCATCAGCGCGCGATTGTAACGCCCGCCCCCGCAGACCAGCAGCCGGGCGGGCGGATGCGGCAGCCATTGCAGACCCGCAGCGACGGCGGCGGCGGCGGCCTCGGTCAGGGTGGCGGCGGCGGCGGCGTCGGGCAGATCTGCAACGGCCTGCGACAGCGCGGCGAAATCGTCGCGGTCCAGCGATTTCGGCGGCGGGCGGTGGAAGCAGGGATGGTCCAGAAAGTCGCGGATGATCGCCTGCTCCACCTGCCCGGTCAGGGCCAGCGCGCCGCCTTCGTCGCGTTCGCGCCGCGGCCGCTGGCGCATCAGGTCATTCACCGGCGCATTCGCGGGACCGGTGTCAAAGGCCAGACAGGCGCCGGGGGATTCAGGCGCAGCCGCACACGGATCGACCCATGTCAGATTGCCAACGCCGCCAAGGTTCAGGAAGGCCACCGGCGCCGGATCAAGCCGCCCCGCCCTGACCGCCCAATCGGCACAGGCCCAGTGGAAGAACGGCACCAGCGGCGCGCCTTCGCCGCCCTGACGGACATCTTCGCTGCGGAAATCCCAGACCACCGGGCGATTCAGCGCCCGCGCCAGCGCGGCACCATCGCCCGCCTGATGGGTGCCCTTGCCCCGTGGGTCATGGGCCAGCGTCTGGCCGTGGTAGCCGATCAGCCCGGCTTCGGGAAAATCCCGCGCCAGATCGGCATGGGCCGCGACCGAAAGCGCGGCGGCCCCGGCCACGTCGGGACCGCCCGGCCATTGCCCGAGCGCCGCGTGCAACAGCCCGGTTTCATTGTCCGAATAGCGGCGATAGGCGGCACGGCCAAAGCCCGCGATCCGCAGCCCGTCGGTTTCGATCATCGCCGCATCGACCCCGTCCAGCGAGGTCCCCGACATCATGCCCAGCACGCGCATCATTGCCATGGCTTTTCCTTTGCCCCCCGGCCCGGTATATCCCCGCCATTCGAAAGGAAAAGACGATGACATACCATGCCAAATCCGAATTCCTGCGCGTGATGATCGAACGCGGCTATCTGGCCGACTGCACCGATCTGCAGGCGCTGGACGATGCCCTCATCGAAGGCCCGGTGACGGCATATATCGGCTATGACGCGACGGCGGCCAGCCTGCATGTCGGTCACCTTCTGAACATCATGATGCTGCGCTGGTTCCAGAAGACGGGCCATCGCCCGATCACGCTGATGGGCGGCGGCACGACCAAGGTGGGCGACCCCAGTTTCCGCAGCGACGAACGCCCGCTGCTGGACGATGCCGCGATCCAGTCGAATATCGACGGGATGCAAAAGGTCTTTGCCCGCTACCTCGATTACAGCGATACCGGCGCGCGGATGCTGAACAATGCCGAATGGCTGGACGGGCTGAACTATCTGGAATTCCTGCGCGACATCGGGCGGCATTTTTCCGTCAACCGCATGCTGTCCTTTGAATCGGTGAAATCGCGTCTGGACCGCGAACAGTCGCTGAGCTTTCTTGAATTCAACTACATGATCCTGCAAGCCTATGATTTTCTAGAGCTTTACCGGCGCTACGATTGCCGGTTGCAGATGGGTGGCAGCGATCAGTGGGGCAATATCATCAACGGCATCGACCTGACGCGCCGGGTGCTGGACCGCGAGATCTTTGGCCTGACCTCGCCCCTGCTGACCACCTCTGACGGGCGCAAGATGGGCAAATCGGCGGGCGGCGCGGTCTGGCTGAACGGTGAAATGCTGTCGCCCTATGAATTCTGGCAGTTCTGGCGCAACACGACGGATGCCGATGTCGGGCGCTTCCTGAAGCTCTATACCGAATTGCCGGTCGAGGAATGCGACCGTCTTGGCGCGCTGGAAGGATCGGCGATCAACGATGCCAAGATCATTCTGGCCAATGAGGTCACGACCCTGCTGCACGGCGCCGAAGCCGCCGCCAGCGCCGAGGCAACCGCCCGCAAGGTCTTTGAGGAAGGCGGCGCGGGTGGCGATCTGGAGGTCGCGCTGATCGGCGCGGACGCGCTTGGCGCCGGCCTGTCGGTGGTGCAGCTGCTGGTCCAGACCGGCATCGCGCCTTCGGGCAAGGAGGCCAAGCGCCTGATCGCCGAGGGTGGCCTGCGGCTGAACAATGATGCGGTCGGCGATCCGCAGACCGTGATCGACGCGGCGGCGATCGGCGACGGGATGAAGGTCTCGGTCGGGAAGAAAAAGCACCGCATGCTGCGGATCGGATAGGGAAAGGGGCCGGGTTTTACCCGGCCTTGTTTATCCGTGCAGGGGTCGCCCGTTCCGGGGATCCCGGGCGTTTCGTCGCGAGCTGCGTTTTTGGGTATTTTCATGATGAAGAAATCCGGGCCGTGGGGGGCCGGGCCGCCCTGTTGCGATCATGCAAAGCACTGTCATGGATCGTTCAAGACTTGTCGTCCGGCGGGCCGTTAGCCTGATCCCGTTGCGGGCATCGCCCGCCGCTGCGGGGAGGAGGACCCCGCCATCAGGACATAACGGAGGACATCATGAATACAGCAATCGCCCGGCAGGAAGGCAAACCGGGCAGCAACCCGCCTGTGGTATTGGACGCGCTGGTCATCGGGGCTGGTGTGGCCGGGCTTTATCAGCTGCATCAGTTGCGTCGCGACGGGTTGCAGGTCGTGGCCGTCGATACTGCGGGCGATGTTGGCGGGACCTGGTATTGGAACCGCTATCCCGGCGCCAAGTTCGACAGTGAAAGCTATATCTATCAATATCTTTTCGACGAGGATCTATACAAGGGCTGGACCTGGTCCGAGCGTTTTCCGGCCAGCCGAGATCGAGCGCTGGATGCATTACATCACCGACCGGCTGGATCTGCGGCGCGACATCCGGTTTTCCACCACGGTCAGTTCAGCGGAATATGACGCCGGGCGCGGGCGCTGGACGGTGCGCACCGTGCAGGGCGATCTTTATGACGTGCAATTCCTGATCGGCTGCACCGGCATGCTGTCGGCCCCGCTGGAGAACCGCTTTCCCGGTCAGGCCAGTTTCAGGGGGCGGATGTTCCACACCGCCCGCTGGCCGCGCGAAAACCTGGATCTGGCGGGCAGGCGTGTCGGCGTCATCGGCATCGGCGCGACCGGCATTCAGGTCATCCAGACCATCGCCGACCAGGTGGGGGCGCTGACCGTTTTCGTGCGCACACCGCAATATGTCCTGCCCATGAAGAACCCGAAATACGGCCCCGAGGACGAGCGGCTCTACAAGGCGCGTTTCGACGAGCTGAAGGCCAATCTGCCCCATACCTTCACCGGCTTTGAATATGATTTCCGGCATGTCTGGGCCGATCTGACGCCCGAACAGCGGCTGGCCGTGCTGGAGGAGATCCATGCGGACGGCTCGCTGAAGCTGTGGCTGGCCTCTTTTGCCGAAATGTTCTTTGACGAAGCGGTCAGCGAGGAGATTTCCGAATTCGTGCGCGGCAAGATGCGCGCCCGGCTGAAGGATCCCGCGCTGATCGACCTGCTGGTTCCGAAGCCCGGCGATTACGGTTTCGGCACCCATCGCGTCCCGCTGGAGACGAATTATCTTGAGGTCTATCATCGTCCGAATGTCACGGCGGTCAGCGTCAGGGACAATCCGATTGCCGAAATCGTGCCCGATGGCATCAGGCTGGCCGATGGCACGGTGCACGAACTGGACGTCATCATCATGGCGACGGGCTTTGACGCGGGTTCCGGCGCCTTGTCGCGGATCGACATTCGCGGCCGCGACAACCGCAGTCTGGCCGAGGAATGGCGCCGCGACATCCGCACCACCTATGGCATGGCCAAGGAAGGGTTTCCGAACCTGTTCATGACCGGCGCGCCGCTGGCGCCTTCGGCGGCGCTGTGCAACATGACCACCTGCCTGCAACAGCAAACCGAATGGATCAGCCGCTGCATCAACGCGCTGCGCGCCTCTGGCAAGGCCGTGATCGAGCCGACCGTCGAGGGCGAGGAGGCCTGGGTCCGGCACCATGACGAGGTCGCGGACCAGAACCTGATTTCACGCACGAACAGCTGGTATGTCGGCGCGAACGTGCCGGGCAAGCCGCGTCGCGTCCTGTCCTATACCGGGGGCGTCGGCACCTATCGCCGGAAATGCGACGAGGCGGCGCAGGACGGCTATCGCGGCTTTGCCATCGCCTGACCTGAAAACCGGCCGGGATCGCGCAGGGCGGTCCCGGCGTCTCAGTTCAGCGAACGGCGATAGGCGGCCGGGGTCGCGCCCATGTCGCGCGCGAAAAGCCGGGTCAGATGGGCCTGATCGGTAAAGCCGCAGTCGCTGGCGATTTCCTTGATCGGGATCCGGGTGCCGACCAGCAACCGCTGCGCCCGCGCCAGACGCCGCGCCATGACAAAGGCATAGGGCGGGCTGCCGAAGCTGTGGCGGAACTGGCGGGCAAACAGGCACGGGGTCAGCCCAAGCTGTGCCGCCATCCCCGCCAGATCCAGCGATTCGGCAAGGTTGGCTTCGATATGGTCGCGGATCAGCCGTTGCTGGGACGGTGACAGGCCGGATTGTCGCGCGGACTTGCGCGAGTCGATCCGGGCGTAGCGGCGCAACAGGTGGATGATCAGCCCGCGCGCGATGGTTTCGACATAAAGCGGCCCGCCGATGGCGCGATGTTCGGCCTCGGTCGCGATGGCGGACATGGCGGCGGTCATCACCGGATCATCGGTGCGCAGGACATCGTCAAGCCGCACATCGGTGACCAGACAATCCATCACCTCGCTGGCGACATCGGCGACCATGGCCGCCGACAGATAGACATGGGTGACGTCGATCGGCGCGCTCCAGTTCCAATGGGCGCGTTGGGCGCGGGTCAGCAGAGAGGCCGCGCCCGGACCCAGATGGTCGCGGGTCCAGCGCCCCTCGAACCGGCGCTGCATGGGGGTGGCGCCGGTCCGATAGCCGACCAGCATGAAATCGCGCATGGCGGGCACGATCACATCCTGACCGGAGTAGTGGTAGGACCGCAGCGCGACCTGCTGCCAGCCAAGCCCGTCGCTGGCCAGCAGCACGCGGCCGGGAACCCAGGCCGGCAGGTCTTCGGGTGGGCAAAGCGTGGTCATCCGTCTCCTCCTTGTGCCGGGTGGCGGAAAGGCGCGCGCCCCTGTCCAGCAGGTCGTCGCGGTTCAGGCGGCAGAGGCCGGGACCAGCGCCCGGCAGACGGCCGTTTCGAAATCCAGATAGCCGCTAAAGGATACCGGATCGCCAAAGGGCAGGATCTGCGTCGCCCAATAGCCGCCGATGCCGTTCTGCCGGTCGATCCAGTAAAACAGATTCGCCAGCCCCGCCCAACCGATGGCCCCGGCAGGGCGGCCGGTCGGGGCGTCCTGTTCAACGGTCATGAAGCTATAGGACCAGCCTTTTTTCAGGCCGGGAAAGAATTCCGCGTCATGCGACAGCGACGGGATCACGCCCGGCAGCATGCCGACCTGCTGATGCGGCTCCAGCTTGTTCGTGACGGCCATGGCAACGGTTTCGGGGCGCAGCACCTGCCCGCCCGGCCCTGCCCCGTCGTTCAGCCACATGCGGATGAATTTCATGTATTCCGGCACGGTCGAATAAAGGCCGTGACCGCCGCAATCAACCTCTGGCTCGTCGGGGAAGAAGAAATTCATGTCGGACAGCCCGCCATCCGCCGCGCGGGCGTGAATGGATGCCGTGCGTTCGCGCATCGACGGCGTGCGGGCAAAGCCGATATCGACCATACCCAGGGGATCAAAGACCCGCTCGCGCAAGACCGCGCCAAGACGCTTGCCGCGGATCCCCTCGACCACCTGACCGACCCAATCGATATTGGTGCCATATTCCCATTTAGTGCCGGGATCGAACAGCAGCGGCGTTTCCAGCGCCGCCCGCGAACAGGTCACGACGCTTGGCTGGCCGTGATCGGCCGCCAGACGCGCATAGTTTTCGTTGAAGAAATCATAGCCGAAGCCGGCGGTATGGGTCAGCAGATGGCGCGTGGTGATATCGCTTTTGGGCGCGCGCAGGATCGGATCGCCCACCGCGTCGAAACCGTCCAGAACCTGCAGCCTGCCGATGGCCGGGGCATAGTCGCGGGCCGGGGCGTCCAGATCCAGCAGGCCGTCCTCGACGCATTGCAGGGCGGCGGTGCCGGCGATGGCCTTGGTGGTGGAAAAGATCGCAAAGACGGTATCTTCGGTCATCGCTGCGCCGCCCATGACGCGCGCGCCCGCCGCGCCGGAATAGATATCGCCCTGCCGGTCGGTGACCATGGCGACGACGCCCGGCACCTGCCGGCTGCCCTGGACAACACCGTTCAGGACCGCGTCCAGCGTGGTTTTCAGATCGGCCATCACTTTCTCCTGTTCACAGACGACATTCCGACAGGATGCGCCGCCGCCATCCGCATCGCCATTCGTGATCGGCAGCGCCCGTTCGGGATCGGAAGGCGACTGGCCCCTTCACCCCGCGCCCTTCACTCCCGCTTCCGTGCGGCGGCAAGGGTGCGGGCGGGCAGTTCGCCGAACCATTCGCGATAGACCCCGGCCAGCGCGCCCAGATTGACATAAGCCCCAGTCATGCGCGATCGAGGTTACCGTATCGCCGGGCAGCGGATTTTGCAGCGCCGCCCGCAGCCCTTCCAGCCTGCGGGCGCGCAGGAATTCGCGCGGGGTCATGCCGCGAAAACGGCGGAAGCCTTCGGACAGGGTGCGGACCGAGACACCGACGCGGCTGGCGATGTCGCTCATGCTCGGGGGATCGCGGGCTTCGCGCGCCATGATTTCCTCGGCGGCGCGGACATGGCGCGGCGCCGCCGCCCGCGCGCCGTCGCGCAGATTGACGCCTGCGCCCTCGGCCCAGATCTGCAACAGGTCCATGCAGATCAGTTCTTCGAGATGCCGGGCCATCAGGGGCGCGCCCCGGACACGGCCGCTGGCCTCGACCGACTGGACGACATAGGTCAGCAGCGCCTGCCAGCGCGAACCGCTGCCGCCAAAGGCAAGGCGCTGCGTCCACAGCCGGTCATCGGGCACGAAACCCAGCCAGCGCAGGGCGATTTCGGCCATGACGTCATGGGGAATGGTCAGGTTCAGTTGCAGGTGATCGCCGTCGCCATCCAGCCAGTAATCGGTGCGCGAACAATCGACGACGAAGCTGTCACCGGCCCGCGTCGTCGCCTGACCGCGCGCATCCTGTTTGTGCCGCAGCGCGCCCCGGATCGTGTTCAGCACCAGAATATTGCCCGCATCCGGGTCGAACCGGTCCAGATGGATCGGCACGCCGTAGGAAAACCGCGTCATGGTGATGCGCCCGACCTGCGCCATATGCATCACCGCAGCCGGTTCCAGGTGCCGCGCGCCGGGGCGGACACGATAGGGCATATAGACCCTGCGGCAGAAGTCCTGCACCTCGTCCCAGTCACGCGACGAGGTCGGGCCGTCCTGCCGGATCGGGCGCCCTTCGGCATCCGTCAGCAATGCCTGTTCAAGAATAGCAACCGCTCCCAGAGTTCCGTCCCCGATGGGGCAAGGTTAGCAGAGCGGCGCGGTTTTCCTACAGCCAATATGGGCCAGACCGGCCTGCCCGGCCGCCCGCATCTAATTTTCAAGATTTTTTTGACACAGAATTCCGATTTCACGACTTGCCGTCGGCGCGGCGACATGGTCCTGCTATGCAGGGCGGCGCCGCCCCACATATTTGGCCAAATTTACCGGAGAGACTGCGATGCGCTACAGCCGCGACCTGATTGGATATGGCGAACATGCGCCCGACCCGAAATGGCCGGGTGGCGCCCGCATCGCGGTGCAGATCGTCCTGAACTACGAAGAGGGCGGCGAGAACAGCATCGAACATGGCGATGCCGCGTCCGAGGCCTTTCTGTCCGAAATCATCGGCGCCCAGCCCTGGCCGGGCAAGCGTCACTGGAACATGGAATCGATCTACGATTACGGCGCACGGGCCGGTTTCTGGCGTCTTTACCGGATGATGCAGGACATTCCCGTCACCGTCTACGGTGTCGCGACCGCGCTGGAACGCAGCCCCGAACAGGTCGCCGCCATGCAGCGCGCGGGCTGGGAAATCGCCACTCACGGGCTGAAATGGATCGACTATCGCGACGTCCCGCGCGAGGTCGAGGCCGAACATATCGCCCGCGCGGTCGAGCTGCACACCTGCGTCACCGGCGAACGGCCGCGCGGTTTCTATCAAGGGCGGACCTCGATGAACACGGTCGCGCTTGGCTGCGAGGAAGGCGGCTTTGAATATCTGGCCGACACCATCGCCGACGACCTGCCCTATTGGCATGTCCACAACGGCAAGCCGCAACTGATGGTGCCCTATACGATGGATGCCAATGACATGCGCTTTTCCAGCGGTCAGGGCTTTGGCACCGGAGTCGAATTCTTTGACTATCTGCGCGACAGCTTCGATGTGCTTTACGCGGAAGGCGAGGCCGGGGCGCCGAAGATGATGTCGATCGGGCTGCATTGCCGTCTGGCCGGGCGTCCGGGCCGGGCCATCGCCGTGCAGAAATTCATCGAACACGCCCGCGCCCATGAGGGGGTCTGGTTCGCCAGCCGTCTGGATATCGCCCGCCATTGGGCGGAAACCCATCCCTTCACGCCCCGTCAGCGCCCGTCCGAAATGTCGCGTGACGATTTCGTGGCGCGATTCGGCAGCATCTATGAACACTCGCCCTGGATTGCCGAACGGGTCTGGGACGGCGAAATGGGCGCGGTGCATGACACGCCGGGCGGTCTGGCCGCGTGCATGGCGCAGGTCTTTCGCGCCGCCAGCGACGCCGAGCGCCTTGGCGTCCTGAACGCCCACCCCGATCTGGCCGGCAAGCTGGCCGAGGCAAAACGCCTGACCGCCGAAAGCACCTCGGAACAGGCCAGCGCCGGACTGGACGCGCTGACCGATGCCGAGCGCGCCGAATTCCAGCGCCTGAACGCGGCCTATGTCGCCAAGCACGGTTTCCCCTTCATCATCGCGGTGCGCGACCATGACAAGGCCGGGATCATGCGCGCCATGCAATCCCGGCTGGACAATGATACCCCGGCCGAGCGCGGCGAGGCCGAACGTCAGGTTGCCCGCATCGGCGCGCTGCGCCTGACCGACGCCCTGAAATGACCAGCGAACCAACCCGCGCGCCGTCACGCCGCGCATATTCCGGATAGCCCTGCCATGACCGAAAAACCGCTCGATAGTGCACCGCAGCGCCCCGCGCCGACCTATGCCGGCCCCGTCGCGGGCCTGCCGCCGCAAACCGGCCTGACCACCGATACCGCCGTCTTTACCGAGGCCTATGCGGTCATCCCCGGCAGCGTCATGCGCGATATCGTGACCAGTTATCTGCCGAACTGGGACGGGATGCGGATGTGGGTTCTGGCCCGCCCGCTCAGCGGTTTTGCGGAAACCTTCAGCCAGTATATCGTCGAACTGGCCGAGGGCGGCGGCAGCGACAGCCCCGATGACGACCCCGAAATCCAGCACGCGATTTTCGTCACCGGCGGCGATATCGGGCTGGTGATCGACGGGGCCGAACATCTGCTGACGCCCGGCGGCTTTGCCTATATACCGGCAGGCAGCCAATGGCGGATCCGCAACCGCACCAGCGGCACCGCCGGTTTTCACTGGTGGCGCAAGCGTTACGACCGGGTCGAAGGCGTCGACCGTCCCGATCCGATCATCGTGCAGGAACAGGATATTGCGCCCGCCCCCATGCCCGACACCAACGGGGCCTGGGCCACGACGCGCTTCATGGACCCGGCGGATCTGCGCCATGACATGCATATCACCGTCGTCACCTTCAAGCCCGGCGGCTCGATCCCCTTTTCCGAAACCCATGTCATGGAACACGGGCTGTTCGTGCTGGAGGGCAAGGCGGTCTATCGCCTGAACCGTGACTGGGTCGAGGTCGGGCCGGGCGATTTCATGTGGCTGCGCGCCTTCTGCCCGCAGGCCTGCTACGCGGGCGGCCCCGGCCCCTTCCGCTACCTGCTGTACAAGGACGTCAACCGGCACGCCAAGATGCTGTAAAGCGGCGGCAATCCGTCGATCGGCACATCAGGGCAACCGGGCCATTCCCTAGCTGGCCCGGTTGTGGCATCACGGGCAAGAATGTCCCGGCCCCGCGCCGCCAGCCGGGTTGCCGGACTGTCCTGGGAGAGAGCAGCGGATGCAAAACCTGCCACGCCACGCGGCGCTGTTCGCCGCTGTCCTGACCGCTTTTTGCGCGGGCGCCGCCCTGCCCGCCCATGCCCAGGACATGACGCATTCCGAACCCATGCTGCCGGATGATGCGACGCGCATCGCCGCGGTATCCGGCACGCTCTTCGACACGACCGGGGCGCCGGTGCTGGGCAACCCCGAGGGCAGCATCACGCTGGTCGAATTCTTTGACTACAACTGTCATTTCTGCCGCCGCAACCTGACCTCGGTCGAAAATCTGGTGGCCGGGGATGGGCGTATTCGCGTCATCCTGCGCGAATGGCCGATCATGGGGGCGGATTCGGTCGCGGTTGCGCGGCTGTCGCTGGCCAGCCGGCTTCAGGGCAAATATGCCGAATTCCACCACGCGCTGATGGCGCAGCGTGGCAAGGCCAACCGCGCGCTTGCCCTGCGCATCGCGCGCGAGATCGGGCTGGACAGCGACAGGCTGGAACGGGATGCCGCCCAGCCCTGGGTCGACCGCCATCTGGAACAATCGCTGGAGATGGGCCGGGCGCTGGACCTGCGCGGCACACCCAGCTGGATCATCGGCGACCGGGCGATTTTCGGTTTCATGTCCGGGGGCGACCTGCAAGAGGTTCTGGCCGAAACCCCGGCAGAGACGCTGACCGACCCCCGGACAGACGCCCAATAGAACGGGCGCCCGACACGGAAAAAAGGCCGACACCCTGCGGTGCCGGCCCCCTGGGGATCAGGCGAGACCGCCCGCACCCCTGTTCCGCAGCCCTCTATTCCGCAGTCTGGGCATCCTTGGACGCGCCCAGATTCAGAAAGGCGACATGCGCATCGACATCGGGCGAATTGCCGTCAACGGTTTCCAGCGCACCCGTCGCCTCGTCATAGACCAGCACGATGCCCTGACCGTTCAGCGTGCCCGCGACATTGATCTTGCTGTCGGCGCGGGTGACGACGATATCGCTCAGCTCGGCCTGCGTCATCTGTTCGACAACGGCCTCATCCGCCATGGGACCGGCGGCATAGGCCACGCCCGCCCCCATCATCACGGCGGCAACCGCGCCCGCGCGGGCCAGACAAGCGGTCGATTTCAACATTCTGGTGAACATGACAACCTCCTGTTTCATGATCAACCAGACAACGCGGGCGACCTTCGCCGGTTTCGGGGGGTGCCGCCAACGTGAAGGTCACCCAATATCGCGTGAGCACTCAGCCCGAGATTTCGACGCCCATATGTTTGGCCACGGTAAAGATATCCTTGTCGCCGCGCCCCGACAGGTTGACGACCATCAGGTGATCGCAGGGCAGCGTCGGCGCCAGTTTCTGAACATGGGCCAGCGCATGGCAGGGTTCCAGCGCGGGGATGATGCCTTCGGTTTCGCACAGCAACTGGAATGCGCCAAGCGCCTCGGTATCGGTGACGCTGACATATTCGGCCCGCCCCTGATCGTGCAGAAAGGCATGTTCCGGCCCGATGCCGGGATAGTCCAGACCGGCGCTGATCGAATGGCCTTCAAGGATCTGGCCTTCGTCATCCTGCAGCAGATAGGTGCGGTTGCCATGCAGCACGCCGGGACGGCCGCCCGACAGGCTGGCGCAATGCTGCACGCGGTCGTCGACGCCCTTGCCGCCCGCCTCGACCCCGATGATCCGGACCGAGCGTTCGTCGATAAAGGGATAGAACAGCCCCATCGCATTCGAGCCGCCGCCGATCGCCGCGACGACGCTGTCGGGCAGGCGGCCTTCCTGCTGAAACAGCTGCTCGCGGGTTTCGCGGCCGATGATCGCCTGAAAATCGCGCACCATCGCCGGATAGGGATGCGGCCCCGCGACCGTGCCGATACAATAGAAGGTGTCGCGCACATTGGTCACCCAATCGCGCAGCGCGTCGTTCATCGCGTCTTTCAGCGTGCCGCGACCCGAGGTGACGGGCACGACCTCGGCCCCCAGCAGGCGCATGCGGAAGACGTTGGGCGACTGGCGTTCGACATCGGTCGCGCCCATGTAGACCACGCATTTCAGCCCGAAACGCGCGCAGACGGTGGCCGTCGCGACGCCATGCTGGCCCGCGCCGGTTTCGGCAATGATCCGGGTCTTGCCCATGCGCCGCGCCAGCAGGATCTGGCCCAGCACATTGTTGATCTTGTGGCTGCCGGTGTGGTTCAGTTCTTCGCGTTTCAGATAGATTTTCGCGCCGCCAAGGCGTTCGGTCAGGCGCGGCGCGTGGTAAAGCGGGCTGGGGCGGCCGACGTAATGGGTCCACAGATCCTGCATTTCGGATGCAAAACCCGGATCGGTCTTGGCGCGCTCATATTCAGCCTGCAGGTCCAGGATCAGCGGCATCAGCGTTTCGCTGACGAAACGGCCGCCGAAAATACCGAAACGTCCCTGTTCGTCGGGGCCGTTCATGAGGCTGTTCGGAAGATCTTCGGCCATGGTGTTTTCCCCGTCAAAACCGGCCCGTCATCGCGCGGGTCCGAAACCGTTTCATAGCGGTGTTCGGCAAGCGGGTAAAGCCGGGGCCGGCCCCGTCACCGCGCCCCTGCGTGGTTTGGGGGATGGGTTTTCAGCCCCCCGCCGCCGCGATAAACGCACGGATCCGCGCGATATCCTTGACCCCCGGCGCGCTTTCGACCCCGGACGAGACATCGACAGCCGATGCCCCGGTCAGCCGGATCGCCTCGGCCACGTTATCGGGGGTCAGGCCGCCCGCCAGCATCCAGGGCTTCAGCCAGCGCCGCCCGACCAGCAGCCGCCAGTCAAAGGCCAGCCCGTTGCCCCCCGGCAGCGCCGCATCGGGCGCGGGCTTGGCATCGACCAGCAGCATGTCGGCGACAAGGCCGTAATCCCACAGCGCATTCAGATCCGCAGGCCCGGCCACGCCCACCGCCTTCAGCACGGGAAGGCCGGTCAGCGCCTTGACCTCGGCCACGCGGGCGGGGGGTTCGGCGCCATGCAACTGCACCAGATCCAGCGGCACCGCGTCCAGAACCGTGCGGAGTTCGGCATCGCTCGGGTTCACGAACAGCCCGACCCGCGCCACCCCTTCGGGCACCAGACGGGCCAGTTGCGCGGCCTGATCGACCGCGACATGGCGCGGCGATTTCGGGAAAAAGACAAATCCGGTGAAACGCGCCCCGGCCTGAACCGCAGCGGTCAGGGATTGCGGTTCGGACAGGCCGCAGATCTTGACCGAGGCGCGGCGTGGCGCGCTCAATTCCGGACGGGCGGCAGCGCCGCGGCGGCGGGACGACCCGTGGCCGCCGGGCCATCGACGATGGCCAGTATTTCGTCGCGCGGCGCGGCATGGGCGTCACGCAGCTGCGCGACCTCGCGCTGCAGCTTCTGCACCTCGGACGCCTTGCGGTTCGCCTCGGCACGGATCGCCGATTCGCGCAGCCATTCCCAGATGAAGCCGATCAGGACGCCGAACAGGATGGCCAGAAACAGCGCCAGAAAGACCGGCATGGTCAGCGACCATGTACCGCCCAGATATTGCCCGAAATTGGCGGGAAACAGGCTGATCGTGACCAGCACCCGGTTCGCCATGGCGATCCCGATCAGGACGATGGCCAATAGGATCACGAAGGCCAGGCGGATCGCGCGCATGATGTCACCTCTGTCGTCAATGCGCGCTCAATCTGGCCTATTCGGCGGCGCCGTTCAACCTGTCGCGAAGCAGTTTGCCCGTCTTGAAAAACGGAACCGCCTTTTCCTCGACGCTGACCGCATCGCCCGTGCGCGGGTTGCGCCCGGTGCGCGCTTCGCGCTTTTTCACGGAAAACGCGCCAAAGCCACGCAGCTCCACCCGGTCGCCGCGCGCCATCGCGCCAATGACCTCTTCGAAGACCGTGTTCACGATGCGCTCGACATCGCGCTGGAACAGATGCGGGTTTTCTTCAGAGATCTTCTGGATCAGCTCGGATCGGATCATGTTTTAACCTTGCCAAAGTAACCTGCAGAGAACGCGAGCATAAACCTCTCGCGTTCTCAATCAAGGGACCAACATTCAAACTGTCTATCGGGTTGCATGAAATCGCCGCCCAATCGACATGAATTGCCGGGTTCCCATAAAAAACCCGGCCGCGCATCCGCACGGCCGGGTCGTGAGCGGCCTGCCGGGACCGGGCCATGCGGGTTGCATGGCCAGGCCCCTCAGCCTCAGTTCCGGTTCTTGAGCGCAGCGCCCAGGATGTCGCCAAGCGACGCGCCCGAATCCGAGGAGCCGTATTGTTCGACGGCCTCTTTTTCTTCGGCGATTTCGCGTGCCTTGATCGACAGGCCCAGACGGCGGGTCTTGGCGTCGATGTTGGTGACGCGCGCATCGACGCTGTCGCCGACCTCGAAACGCTCGGGGCGCTGGTCCTGACGGTCGCGGGCCAGATCCGAACGGCGGATGAACGACTTGAAGCCGTTGTATTCCACCTCGATGCCGCCGTCTTCGATCGCGGTAATCGACACGGTGACGACATCGCCGCGCTTCACGCCATCGACAGCCTCGGCCATCGTGTCGTTTTCCAGCGCCTTGATAGACAGGCTGATGCGTTCCTTGTCGGTGTCGACTTCCTGAACGGCCGCGCGGACGGTGTCGCCCTTGCGGAAGTCCTGGATCGCGTCTTCACCACGGGCATCCCAAGAGATGTCCGACAGGTGGACCATGCCGTCGATATCGCCGTCCAGACCGATGAACAGACCGAATTCGGTGATGTTCTTGACTTCACCCTCGATGACGGTGCCGGCGGGATGGGTTTCGGCGAACACTTCCCACGGGTTGCGCTGCGTCTGCTTGATGCCAAGCGACACGCGGCGTTTCGCCTCGTCGATTTCCAGGACCATGACTTCGACTTCCTGCGAGGTCGAGACGATCTTGCCCGGATGGACGTTTTTCTTGGTCCAGGACATTTCCGAAACGTGGACCAGACCTTCGACACCGGCTTCCAGTTCGACAAAGGCGCCGTAGTCGGTGATGTTGGTCACGCGGCCCTGATGGACCGAACCGATCGGGAATTTGTTGCCCACGGTATCCCACGGATCGGCCTGAAGCTGTTTCATGCCCAAGCTGATGCGGTGGGTGTCCTTGTTGATCTTGACGACCTGAACCTTGACGGTTTCGCCGATCGACAGGATTTCCGAAGGATGGTTGACGCGGCGCCATGCCATGTCGGTGACGTGCAGCAGGCCGTCAACGCCGCCCAGATCAACGAAGGCACCGTATTCGGTGATGTTCTTGACCACGCCCTCGACCGTCTGACCTTCGGTCAGGTTGGCGATGACTTCGGCGCGCTGTTCGGCGCGGCTTTCTTCCAGAATGGCGCGGCGCGAGACGACGATATTGCCACGGCGACGGTCCATTTTCAGGATCTGGAAGGGCTGTTTCAGACCCATCAGCGGGCCTGCGTCGCGCACGGGGCGGACATCAACCTGGCTACCGGGCAGGAAGGCGACAGCGCCGCCCAGATCGACCGTGAAGCCGCCCTTTACGCGACCAAAGATCGCGCCTTCGACGCGTTCCTCTGCGGCATAGGCTTTTTCCAGACGGTCCCAGGCTTCTTCGCGGCGGGCCTTCTCGCGCGAGATCGAGGCCTCGCCACGGGCGTTCTCGACGCGGTCCAGGTAAACCTCGACCTCATCGCCGACAGCGATGGTGGGCGCTTCACCGGGGTTTGCGAATTCTTTCAGATCAACGCGGCCTTCCATCTTGTAGCCGACGTCGATGATGGCCTGGCCTGCCTCGATGGCAATGACGCGGCCTTTGACAACCGAACCTTCGTCCGGGGTGTCGATCTCGAAGCTTTCTTGCAGAAGGGCTTCGAATTCCTCCATCGCAGTTTTAGTGCTCATACGAACAGTTTTTCCTTTGCATGTGTTTTCTGGCCATGCGGTTGGCTCCGCCGGTCTTTATGACGCCCGGAAAGCTTGGGTTTCGCGATGCACAAAGGGTCGCGGCACAGGCCCGACCCTTCATATACAGCGGCCGGTTCTGGCCCCATCATTCCCTAGACTGGGGCCACATAGACCCAAAGCGCCTGTCTGGCAAGGGTTTGGCGCATGGGACGGGGTTTTCAGCGCCCTGCCGCCAGCCCCGCCCGGATCTCTGCATCCAGCAGCACGACCAGCTCGGCGACCGGCAGGGCGCGGGCGCGGGCGGCGCCGGTTCCGGCCCAATGGGCGGCGTAATCGGGCGCGCCACCGGCGGCGGCATTCAGTTGCTTCGCGGCATCATAGGCGATCGGGTAATCCGGCACGGGCGGGGAGTTGGGGTCCGCGCCAAGCGCCGTCAGCCGGTTTTCCAGCCCCCGCGCCGGGCGGCCCGATATCGCGGGTGTCATCACGGTCGCGCGGCTGGTCAGCCCGGCGCGATGCTCTGTGCTGGCTGCGGATTCCGGGCAGGCCAGAAAGGCCGTGCCCATCTGCACCGCAGGCGCGCCCGCGCGCAGCCAATGCGCCGCATCCGCCCCGTCCATGATGCCGCCCGCCGGGATCAACGGCAGGCCAAGCGGCTGCAACACCGCTATCAGATCCGCCGTGGACTGCCGCCCATCCGCCTGCGAGGGATCGAAAACACCGCGATGCCCGCCTGCCTCGAACCCCTGCGCGACGATACCATCCAGCCCGGCAGCCTGCGCCGCCCGCGCCTCGGCCCATGATGTCGCGGTCGCCAGCAGCAAGGCACCGCCGTCGCGCAGCGCGGCGATGCGGCTGGCGTCGGGGATACCGAAATGAAAGCTGACGACGGCAGGGCCTGCATCCAGAACGGCGGCCAGCATCGCGTCGTCATGCAGGAATGTGGGATAGATTTCACGCAATATGGCCGGGGGCGTCGCGCCAAACCGCGCGAATTCCGGGGTCAGATAGTCCAGCCATGTTGCCTCTCGGGCCGGGTCGGCCTGCGCCGGGGCGTGGCAGAACAGGTTGACGCCATAGCGGTTCGAGCCGATGCGCGCGGCCACCTCTGCCATCATCGCGCGGGCCTGATCCGGGGATGATGCCCCCAGCCCAAGCGCGCCAAGCGCCCCGGCAAGGCTGGCCCCCGCCGCCAGTTCAGGCGTCGCAATCCCCGCCATCGGCGCCTGAATGACCGGCACCGCCAGATCGCCAAGGCGAAAGGCCGCGCTCATGCCCCCGCCCCTTTTACCAGCGCAATCGCGTGGACAACGGCATCGTCGATGCTCATCCGGGATGTATCCAGCAGCACGGCATCATCGGCGGGGCGCATCGGCGCCACATCGCGCGCCGCATCACGGGCGTCGCGTTCGCGCAATTCGCGCAGGATCTGCGCCGGGTCCGCGCCCAGTTCCAGCGCCCGGCGGTGGGCGCGGATCTCATCGCTGGCGGTGACATAGAGCTTGATCTCGGCCTCGGGGCAGATGACCGTGCCGATATCGCGGCCATCCAGCACCGCGCCGGGATCCTGACGCGCGAAGCGGCGCTGAAAATCGACCAGAGCGGCGCGCACCAGAGGGATGGCCGCCACCCGCGATGCCGCCTGCCCGGCTGCGGCCGTGCGCAGATCATCGCGGGCCAGATCGGCGGGCGACAGATCCAGCGCGGCCTGCACCGGATCGCCGCCCCTTGCCCCGACCGCACGGTAAAGCAGGCCGGTATCCAGATGGGCAAAGCCGAAATGCCCCGCCAAGGCGCGGGCAATCGTGCCCTTTCCCGAAGCGGCGGGTCCGTCGATGGCGATGGTGAAGGGCATGGGGATTCCTATACGATGGCCGTCCCGGAAAAGGGCGTCCGGAATTCTTTGCATGCCGGGGGGCGAAAGGTCCAGCACCTGCCAGCCCGCGCATGGCGACTGTCCGGAAATGTCGCGCCCGACAGCCGGGAACTGCTGCAGCCCGTGGCTGGAAATCCGCGACATCGCCCCGGAATCAACCCTGCCGGGCTCTGATCTCTGCGGGATTTCGGGCAAAGATCAAAAGAGCCGGTCGCGCGAGAAGGTAGCCCAACGAAAAAACGCCGGCCCAGGAGGACCGGCGTTTCGATGGTAATAAGGCGCGGGATCGGATCAGGCGCCGGCCATGGTCTTGGCGACCTCGGCGGCGAAATCCTCTTCCTTCTTTTCGATGCCTTCGCCGACTTCGACGCGGGCATAGCCGGTCACTTCGACGCCCGCATCAGCCGCGGCCTGCGCGACGGTGACATCGGGGTTGATGACGAATTTCTGGCCCAGAAGCGTGACTTCCTCCAGGAATTTCGCCATGCGGCCCTCGATCATTTTCGCGATCACGGCTTCGGGCTTGCCCGATCTGCGGGCCTGTTCGGTCAGCACGTGCTTTTCACGCTCGACCAGGGCCGGGTCCAGATCGGCTTCGGACAGCGAGGCCGGGTTGGTCGCGGCGATATGCATCGCGATCTGCTTGCCGATTTCCTCGGCCTTGGCCTTGTCGCCTTTCAGCGCGACCAGAACGCCGATCTTGCCCATGCCTGCGGTCGCGGCATTGTGGACATAGGACACGACGGTGTCGCCTTCCAGAACGTGCATCCGGCGCAGGGTCATGTTTTCGCCGATGCGCGCGATGGCTTCGGTCAGGACCTCGTCGACGGTCTTGCCGTTCAACTGGGCCTGGCGCAGCACTTCCAGATCCTGGCCGGTGGTCAGCGCCAGATCCGAGATTTCGCGGACGATTTTCTGGAAATCGGCGTTCTTGGCGACGAAATCGGTTTCCGAGTTCAGTTCGATCGCGACACCGCGGCCATCGGTGACAGAGACGCCCACCAGACCCTCGGCAGCGACGCGACCCGATTTCTTGGCAGCTTTCGCCAGACCCTTGGTGCGCAGCCAGTCAACGGCGGCTTCCATGTCGCCATCGGTTTCGGTCAGTGCCTTCTTGGCGTCCATCATGCCTGCGCCGGTCGATTCGCGCAGCTCTTTCACCATCGCAGCGGTGATAGCCATCGGATGTCTCCTTGGTTCGCTTTTCAATGCGTCAGGCGGGGTTAGCCCCGCCTGATGTCAATTCCGTGAATGCAGTCCGCGCGATCAGGCGTCGGCCGTGACTTCTTCGACGGTGTCGATCAGTTCCTCGGCCGGCGCATCGGCCAGAGCGCCGAGATCGACGCCAGCAGCACCCATCTGGGCCGACATGCCGTCCAGAGCCGCACGGCTGACAAGATCGGCATAGAGCGCAATGGCGCGGGCCGCGTCGTCGTTGCCGGGGATGACATAGTCAACGCCCTTGGGCGAGCAGTTGGTGTCGACAACCGCGACGACCGGGATGCCCAGCTTGTTGGCTTCCAGGATGGCGAGGTCTTCCTTGTTGACGTCGACCACGAACAGCATGTCCGGCAGGCCGCCCATGTCGCGGATGCCGCCCAGGCTGGCCTGCAGCTTGGCCTGTTCGCGTTCCATGCCAAGACGCTCTTTCTTGGTCAGGCCCTCGGCGCCCGCACCCAGGGTTTCGTCAATGGCCTTCAGGCGCTGGATCGACTGCGAAACGGTTTTCCAGTTGGTCAGCGTGCCGCCCAACCAGCGGTGGTTCATGTAGTATTGCGCCGATTTTTCCGCAGCTTCGGCGATCGGGCGCTGCGCCTGACGCTTGGTGCCGACGAACAGGATGCGGCCGCCTTTTGCAACGGTGTCACGCACGACTTTCAGCGCCTGTTCCAGCATGGTGGCGGTCTGCGTCAGGTCGATGATGTGGATGCCGTTGCGGTCGCCGTAGATATACGGTGCCATGCGGGGATTCCAGCGCTGAGTCTGGTGGCCATAGTGAACGCCAGCTTCCAAAAGCTGACGCATCGAGAAATCGGGAAGCGCCATATTCGTTCCTTTCCGGTTTGCGCCTTGGCGGGGCTTTCAGGGCAGATGCCCCAACCGGTGGACCTTGTGACGGATGTCTCCCGTCAGGGCCCGACCCCGCCTGTGAAGTGAGCGCCACATAATCCGGTCCGGGACGGATTTCAACCCCAATTGCAGCGCCGGCGCGGGAAACGGGACCGGCGACGAAAACATCGCGCGCCTCAACCCTTGCTTAACGGATTTGCGGCAATAAGGGAAACGACCCGGCAATCTCGCCGGAAACGCAACCCGCCCGCCGTGGCGTGACCGGAATGATGTGACCATGCCAATCAGCATCCTGGCCGTGGATGACAGCCGCGCGGCGCGCGACATGATGCGCCTGTCCCTTTCGTCTGCGGGGATGGCGGTGACCCTGGCCAGCAACGGGATCGAAGGGCTCAAGGCACTGGAAGGGATGAACCCGGACGTGATCCTTGTCGATATCCATATGCCCCGCCTGGACGGTTTCGGCTTTATCGAGGCGGTGCGGAAAATCGACCGGCTGCGCGGCATCCCGATTCTGGTCGTTACCTCGGAATATGCGCCGGAACTGAAATCGCGGGCGCGCAATGCCGGGGCGACGGGCTGGATCAGCAAGCCCTTTGACCCGCAAAAGCTAATCAAGACGATCCATGTCGTCACCCGCTGACGCCCCGGGTCCGGCCAGCGTCTCGCCGTCATGGTCGATGGCCAGCCGCTTTTGCGCCCGCGCGCCCAGTTCGCGCAGCATTTCCGCCTGGCGGATGACATTACCCGAACCGCGGGTCAGCCGGTCGATGGCCGTGGCATGGCTTTTCTGCGCACGATCCAGCTGGACGCCGACATCTTCGATGGCAGAGACGAAGCCATGCAGCTTGTCGTAAAGCTGCCCCGCCCGCGCCGCGATCTGCATGGCATTGGATCTGCGCCGCTCGACCGTCCAGATGTGATCGACCGTGCGCAGGGTCAGCATCAGGGTCGTGGGCGTCGCCAGCCCGACCCGCTTTTCCATCGCGAAACGGGCAAGGTCGGGATCGACGCGCAACGCCTCGGAAAAGGCGCCTTCGATGGGGATGAACATCAGGACGTAATCGACAGAACCCTCGTCCAGCGCCTGATATCCCTTGCCCGACAGGCCGGTGACATGGGCGCGCAGGGCCGCGACATGGCGTTTCAGCGCCGCATCGGCGATCGGCGCATCATCGGCATTGACCGCTTCTTCATAGGCGGTCAGGGACACCTTGCTGTCGATCACCAGCACCTTTTTCTGCGGCAGACGCACCGTGACATCGGGCCGCCAGCGTTTGCCCTGCTCATCCGTCACGCTGTCCTGCGCGGTATAATGGATGCCCTGTTCCAGCCCCGATTCTTCCAGCAGGCGGGCAAGGATCATCTCGCCCCAGGCACCCTGTTTCTGGCGGTCGCCTTTCAGCGCGCGGGTCAGCGCCACCGCCTCGCGAGAGATGTCTTCGGACCGTTTGTGCAGCGTCTCGATCTGTTCGCGCAGGCGGGCGCGTTCCTCATCGGTCTGCTTGTTGCGGGTCTGAAGCTCGGTCTGGAAACGGTGAACCTGATCGCGAAAGGGGGTCAGCAGCGCCGACAGCTGTTCGCCGTGACGCTTTTGCATGTCCTCGCCCTGACGGCGCAGGGTCTCATCGGCCATCAGGCGGAAATTCCGGCTCATTTCCTCGCGCAGTTCGCGCAGGGTGGCGATATCGCGCTCGGCGGTCTCGCGATCCTTGTCGGCGGCCAGACGGGTTTCGGCCAGTTCGCGCTGCAGGGCGGTTTCGGCCTGACGCTGGCCGTGCAGCGCATCGGCCAGACCGTCGCGCTCATCCATCAGCTCGCGCAGCCGGTCGGCCTGCACGGCACCGGCGCTTTCCATCCGCGCGATGCGCAGCTCATGGGCGCGCGCACATTCCGCCGATTGCGCAAGATCGGCCTGCAAACCGGCGATCTGCCCGGCCCGCGCCTGCAGGTCGGCCGTCAGCGCATCGGCGCGCGCCGCCTGATCCCGCAGCAGCCCCGCCGCCCGGCGTTCGCGCCAGAACAGGACGGCCAGCACAAGCAGCACCGCCAGCAGCAGCCCCTGCAGATGGGAAGCATCCTCCAGCCAGGCAGAGATCTGCGTGGAAAGCGTCGGGTCCATATGATATCGCCTGTTTGCAGCTGGCGGCAGTGTTCACTTTTTGTGCCTGACGTTCAAGCCCCGGCCGCCGCAACCCAGGGATGTCAGACCCTTGGGGCGTCACAAGGGGCGGCCGCAATCAACTGTCGAAAGGACGAAGCATGACAAGGAAAGTCGCGGTTCTGGTCGGTTCCTTCCGCAAGGAAAGCATCAACCAGAAATTTGCACGGGTGCTGGAGAAGCTGGCCGAGGGCAAGCTGGCGTTCGACCATGTGCGGATCGACGACCTGCCCCATTACGATGATGATCTGTGGACCGACGCGCCCGCATCGGTCCTGCGGCTCAAGCAGCAGATCGCCGATGCCGATGCCGTTCTGGTGATCACGCCGGAATACAACCGCAGCTTTCCGGGCGTCCTGAAAAATGCCTTTGACTGGGGTTCGCGCCCCTATGGTCAGGGCGTGTGGGGCGGCAAGCCCTCTGCCGTCGCAGGCACCTCGCCCGGCGTGATCGGTGCGGCGGTGGCGCAGGCCCATGCCCGCCTTGCGCTGGCCAATCTGAACACCGTGGTCATGCACCATCCCGAGGTCTATCTGCAATGGAAGGCCGAAAACTTCGGCGATGACGGTTCGGTCAATGACGAGGGCACGCGCAAATTCCTGCAAGGTTTCGTCAACGCCTTTGCGGCTTTCATCGAAAAGACCGCCTGAGAACGAACGGGGCCGCGCCGCATCCGGGCGGCCCCGATTTGCCCCGCGCCGCCCTGCAGCCGGATGGGACGGAACCTGCCGCCATCCCGCAGCGGATCGGCCCCAACCCCAAGGCCAGAACGCATCCGCGAAATGCAGATGCCCGCCCCGCCCGACGTCGCGATTGGCCGGCATCGCGATTCGACTGTCGCGACAATGGGCAGACCGGGGGGCAGAGCGGGCATTGCTGATCGGATCGGCCGGGCCGCAGCGGCAGCCCGCGCCTGAGGAACCTATTGGTCCAGGAATGAACGCAGCTTGCGCGACCGCGACGGGTGCTTGAGCTTGCGCAGCGCCTTGGCCTCGATCTGGCGGATGCGTTCGCGGGTCACGCTGAACTGCTGGCCGACCTCTTCCAGCGTGTGGTCGGTGTTCATCCCGATGCCGAAACGCATCCGCAGCACCCGTTCCTCGCGCGGGGTCAGGCTGGCCAGAACCCGGGTAGTGGTTTCCTTGAGGTTTTCCTGAATCGCGCTGTCCAGAGGCAGCACAGCATTCTTGTCCTCGATGAAATCGCCAAGCTGGCTGTCTTCCTCGTCCCCGATGGGGGTTTCAAGGCTGATCGGCTCCTTGGCGATCTTCATCACCTTGCGGACCTTTTCCAGCGGCATCTGCAGCTTTTCGGCCAGTTCTTCGGGCGTCGGTTCCCGACCGATTTCATGCAGCATCTGACGGCCGGTGCGCACCAGCTTGTTGATTGTTTCGATCATATGGACCGGGATACGAATGGTGCGCG
Organism: Paracoccus sp. DMF-8; assembly: GCF_029309835.1. GTDB lineage: Bacteria > Pseudomonadota > Alphaproteobacteria > Rhodobacterales > Rhodobacteraceae > Paracoccus. The sequence goes on from NZ_JARJHL010000005.1 coordinate 154,149, forward strand.
CCTGATCCGCAATGGACCGCGTGATCGCCTGACGGATCCACCAGGTCGCATAGGTCGAGAATTTATAGCCGCGCCGGTATTCGAACTTGTCCACGGCCTTCATCAGGCCAATGTTGCCTTCCTGAATAAGATCGAGGAATTGCAAGCCGCGGTTCGTGTATTTCTTGGCGATCGAGATGACCAGACGCAGGTTCGCCTCGACCATTTCCTTCTTGGCCTGACGGGCTTCTTTCTCGCCGCGCTGGACCTGATTCACGATGCGGCGGAATTCTTCGATATCGACGCCGACGTGCTGGCCGACCATCGCCATTTCACCGCGCAGGTTTTCCACCTGATCGCGGTTGCGGTCGAACAGCGCCTGCCAGCCACGCCCGGATTGCGCCGACATGCGGTCGACCCAGGTCGGGTCCAACTCGCCGCCGCGATAGGCCTTGATGAATTCCTGACGGTTGATGCGGGCGACATCGGCCAGTTTCACCATGCCGGAATCGATGGTCAGGATGCGGCGGTTGATGCCGTAGATCTGATCGACCAGCGCCTCGATCCGGTTGTTGTGCAGGTGCAATTCGTTGACCAGCGCGACGATTTCCGACCGCTTGCGCTGATAGGCCAGTTCGTCCGAGGCCGAGAAGGTATCATCCTCGTTCAGCGTCGCCGACATGCGGTTGTCCTGCATGTGGGCCAGCGTCTCATAGCCGCGCGCGATCAGTTCCAGCGTTTCCAGAACCTTGGGCTTCAGGCTGGCTTCCATCGCGGCCAGAGAGAGGTTCTGGCCATCGTCGTCTTCGTCATCGTCGTCGCTGGCGATGGGGTTGCCGTCGGCGTCGAGTTCTTCGGTTTCGCGTTCGTTCGCGCCCGAGGTTTCGGTGCGCGGGGTGTTTTCCTCCAGATCGCCTTCTTCGCCGTCCTCATCGACGGAACGGCCGAAGGTGGTTTCCGAGTCGATCACGTCGCGCAGCAGGATGTCTTCCTGCAAAAGCTCCTCGCGCCACATGGTGATCGCCTTGAAGGTCAGCGGGCTTTCGCAAAGCCCGGCGATCATCGTGTTGCGGCCGGCCTCGATCCGCTTCGCGATGGCGATCTCGCCTTCGCGCGACAAGAGTTCGACCGAGCCCATTTCGCGCAGATACATGCGCACGGGGTCGTCGGTGCGGTCCAGCTTTTCGGTTTCGGTCGTGGCCAGCGCCACTTCGCGCGAGCCCGAGCCGGTGGTCGCCAGCGCGCCGCCCTGTTCCTGATCCTCGGCCTCTTCGTCGCCTTCGACGACGCGGATGTCCATTTCCGAAAGCATCGACATCACATCCTCGATCTGGTCGGAACTGACCTGATCGGGGGGAAGAACCGCATTCAGCTGGTCATAGGTGATGAAACCGCGTTCGCGGCCTTCGGCGATCATGCGTTTGACCGCCGCCTGGCTCATGTCCAGCGAATGATCTTCATCCTTGGTGTCGGGCTTTTGGTCTTCGTCGTCCTTGGCGGCCATGCTCGCTCCTTGCAGGCGGGTGATTCGGGGCGTGTGCGAATCACTCGCGAATCGGTCGGCTATCGACAGGTTCTAGCCAAATACGGGCCGGATTCAAAGACCCGGAACGGATAAGGCCCCCCACTGATTCGGCGGGGTGATTCGGGTGCCGGACAGGGTGACCCTGCCCTAGCGTGGCTTGCGCCAGATTTCGTTTTTCAACGCGGCATCCAGCATCGCGCGTTGGGCATCGCTGTCCTCTCCCAGATCGCTCAGGTCGCTCAGCGTCGGATGATCGGCCATCTGCCGGGCGCGGGCGGATTGCGCGACGCGCCAGGTCAGAGCCTTCGTCGACCAGCCCCTCGATCTCGGCCTCGGCACGGGCGGTTTCCTGTCGCGCGGCGCGGCGGGATTCGATCCGGTCCAGCGCGTTCAACAAAATATCGCCCGCCGCATCGCCGGGTTCCGGCCGGATGATGACCGGAGCGGTCCTGACATGGGCCTCGGCCATGATGGTTTCAAGGGCGCGCCGCCCCTCGGGCGAGGTCGTCCCGGCCAGCAGGTCATAGATCAGCGCGGCGCGGTCGGGGTCTTCGGGAACCAGCCGCTCCAGCCGCGATTCGACGCCGGGAACCAGCGCGGGATGGGTGGCGCAGATCGCCAGCACCATCGCCTCGATCATCTGATCGGCAGCCTTTTCGGCGGTTTCGGGGGCCGACAGGCGCGAGGCGCGGGTGGGTGCGGTCGGCGCGATCGGCAGATCCCCGCGACGCCCGCCCCCCCTTGCGCCACCCGGTCCGCCACCCCGCGCGGGACCACCCGCCGGGGACGCGGGACGGTTCTGGGGCGGGCGCAGATCGCGGCGCTGGCGAAACGTCTCCCATGTCTTTTGCCGCAGGGTTTCTTCGTAATGCTTGCGCGTCACCGGATCGGCGATGCGGGCGACGGCATCGGCCAGCGCCTTGTCCAGCGCGGCGCGGCGTTCGGGGCTGTCGAACACCCGCCCTTCGGTTTCGCGCTGCCACAGCAGATCGACCAGCGGCCGCGCACCGTCCAGCGCCGCGGCCATCGCCTTTGCGCCCTGTTTGCGGATCAGATCGTCCGGGTCCTGGCCTTCGGGCAGGACGACGAAACGCAGCGCCTGCCCCGGCCCGGTCATCGGCAAGGACAGGTCGATCAGCCGCATGGCCGCGCGCACGCCCGCCGTATCGCCGTCCAGCGTGATCACCGGTTCGGGCGAGACGCGCCACATCAGCGCCAACTGGTTTTCGGTGATCGCGGTGCCAAGCGGCGCCACCGCCCCCTCGAACCCGGCCAGCACCAGCGCGATGACATCCATATAGCCCTCGGCGACGATCAGCGGCTGGCCTTTCGCCACCGCCGCCCGCGCAGGGCCAAGGTTATACAGGTTGCGGCCCTTGTCGAACAAAGGCGTTTCCGGGCTGTTGAGGTATTTCGCCCGCGCATTCGGGTCCATCGCGCGACCGCCAAAGGCGATGCAGCGCCCCCGCGCGTCGCGGATCGGAAAGATGATGCGCCCGCGAAAACGGTCAAAGGGCGCGCCGCCGTCATCGGGTTTCGCGGCCAGCCCCGCCTCGATGATCAGGGCGTCGTCGATCCCCTTGGCGCGCAGGGCCTGATACAGCCCCTGCCGCTGGTCGGGGGCAAAGCCGATGCCAAAACGGTCGCGCGCGGCATCGTCCAGCCCGCGCCGGGTCAGGTAATCGCGGGCATCCGTGGCGTTCCCCGTCTGCAGTTGCAGGCGGAACCATCTGACGGCCTCCTCCATCACACCGACCAGTTGGGTGCGGCGGTCGGCGCGCTGAACCTCGCGCTGGTCGCGTTCGGGCATGGGGATGCCGGCCTCGCCCGCCAGCATTTCCACCGCCTCCATGAAGCCCATACCCTCGGCCTCGCGCAGAAAGGTCAGCACGTCGCCTTTGGCGTGGCAGCCGAAGCAATAGTAGAAACCTTTCTGATCGTCGCAGTGAAAGCTGGCGGATTTCTCGTGATGGAACGGGCATGGCGCCCACCAGTCGCCGCGCGCCTGATTGGACTTGCGCTGATCCCATGTCACTTTGCGACCGATCACGCGGCTGATCGGAACGCGGGCACGGATTTCGTCAAGAAAGGACGGCGGCAGGCTCATGTCATGAATATCGTCACGCTTGGCGCGGTTGAAAAGCCCCTAGGCACCGACGGCACCACGGGCAAGGTCCCAGTAGATGCCGATCAGCCGGTCGCGATCAAGCCGTCCGCCGTCGCGATACCAGTTCGTCACGCCGGTCAGCATGCCGATCAGCGCCAGCGTCGCCAGCCGCGTGTCGGGGACATGCATCACCCCCGCCTGCTGGCCCGCGCGCAGGATATCTTCCAGCGCGTCTTCGTAGCGGCGACGTTGGGCGGCGATGCGGGCGTGATGTTCGGGGGTCAGGTTGCGCAGTTCCATATAGGCCAGAAAGACCGCCTCTTGATGGTCGAGGCTATAGGCGATGTGATTGCGCACGAAATGTTCCAGCCGCAGCAGCGGGGGCTGGTCGGGATCGTCCTGCCAGCCCGCCAGCACGATCTGCATATGGCTGTCCAGCAGATCGAACAGCAGCGCCTGTTTGTCGGGCGTATAGCCATAGATCGTGCCGACCTGCACCCCCACCGCCGAAGCGATCTGGCGCATCGACACCGCCGCATAGCCATGCCGCGCAAACAGGTGCCGCGCCGCATCGCGGATCAGCGGACCGGTGATTTCTGCGCGTGAACCCTGAGTGCGTGCCATGACGGCGACTTCTAAGCGGCAATCGGCCCCGGGGGAAGTCCCGGCGACGCGCGGGTTTGGCCGACGGCTTGTGAAGGGCCACGGGCAGCGATATCGTGCCCCGAACGGACAGGAGAGCCAGATGGCGCAACGCGGATTGGCGCGGACAGGTGGATGGGCTTGCGCGGTGGTGCTGGCATTGGCCGGATGCGGCGATCAGACCTCCGGATACCCCGTCCTGATGCCCACCGACCAGTTGCTGGCCGCCCCCGCCCTGCCTGCCCATGCCCGCGACGCGGCGAATTCGGTCGATGCCACGGCGGGCAGCCTGACCGCACAGCGCGACGCCCTGCATGGCCGCGCCGACCGCGCCATCGGCGGGGGCGGACGCACCGGCGATCTGGCCGCGCGGGCCGAGGCGCTGCGCGAACGTGCAAGGGTGCTGGCCGCGACCCCGATCAATGGCGATCCGGCGGCGGAATGCGACGACGGGGACGCCGGTTGCACAGCCCTGCCCGATACCGAAAATGCGCAATAATCAAAAGGATACAACATGGCGGTGATCACCTGCATCGATGACCTGAAAAGGCTGTATCGCCGCCGCACGCCGCGCATGTTCTATGATTACGCCGAAAGCGGCAGCTATACCGAACAGACCTTTCGCGACAACAGCGCGGATTTCGACCTGATCCGCCTGCGCCAGAAGGTCGCCGTGGACATGACCGGGCGTTCGACCGAAACCACGCTGATCGGCGAAAAGGTCGCCATGCCCGTCGCGCTGGCCCCGGTAGGCATGACCGGGATGCAATGCGCCGATGGCGAGATCGAGGCCGCCCGCGCCGCCGAAAAATTCGGCGTGCCCTTTACGCTTTCGACCATGTCGATCTGTTCGATCGAGGATGTCGCCGCCCATACGACCATGCCCTTCTGGTTCCAGCTTTACGTCATGCGTGACGAGGATTTCGTCGATGCGATCATCGAACGGGCAAAGCGGGCGAATTGTTCGGCGCTGGTGCTGACGCTGGATCTGCAGATTCTGGGCCAGCGTCACAAGGATCTGAAAAACGGCCTGTCCGCGCCGCCGAAACTGACCCTGCCCGTGCTGCTGGATCTGGCGACGAAATGGCGTTGGGGCATCGAGATGCTGCGGACCCGCGCCGCGGCTTTGGCAATATCGTGGGCCATGCCAGGAATGTCGGCGACACCTCCAGCCTGGCAAGCTGGACGGCCGAACAGTTCGACCCGCAACTGGACTGGTCCAAGATCGCACGCATCCGCGATCAATGGGGCGGCAAGCTGATCCTGAAAGGCATTCTGGACGAAGACGACGCCCGGCTGGCGGCCGATTTCGGCGCCGATGCCATCGTCGTGTCGAACCACGGCGGGCGTCAGCTTGACGGCGCGCTCAGCGCGATCCGCATGTTGCCGCGCATCGTGGCGGCGGTCGGCGACCAGATCGAGATCCATATGGACAGCGGCATCCGCTCGGGTCAGGACGTGCTGAAGGCGCTGGCGCTTGGCGCGCATGGCACGATGATCGGCCGCGCCTTCATCTATGGTCTGGGCGCGATGGGCGAGGAAGGCGTGTCAAAGGCGCTGGAGATCATCCACAAGGAACTGGACGTGACCATGGCGCTGTGCGGGGAACGGAACGTCCACGATCTCAGCAGGGACAACCTGCTGATCCCGCGCGGCTTTCTGGATCAATACGACCGCTGACCCGTCAACCGGGCGAGGTCCGGGAAAATCTGCCCCATATCTGGCGCAGCGCCACGGCGACGAAGACCGGCACGGCGATGCCCGCGACCGTGCCGATCCAGACGTTCCTGCCCCCCAGATAAAGCATCACCAGCAACACGAACATGTGCAGGAAATAGATCATCACCGACAGATAGCTGAGATCCACCGAGGGCTGGGGCAGATCGGTTCGCAAAAGCGCAAGGAAAATCGCCAGCGTGGCCCCGCCTTCCAGCAGCGGCAGGTTCGGCATCTCGGTCGACAGCAGCGAAAAGCCGGGATCCTGCCGCAGATAGGCCTCGCCCATTTTCAGCGCCAGCAGCGCGAGAGCGACCGGCCACAGCAGCCTTGCCTCGGGCCAGCAGGCGCGGCCGCGCCGCCATGTCCGCCGGCCGATCACATAGCCCAGCACCATATAGGGAAACATCACCACCACGCCGCGGTGCAGATATTCCGGCTCTACCCCCATGTTCAGCCAGTAATGCATATAACCGTTCACGGTGCCCAGCAACGCCAGGACCACGGCCAGGGCGACCAGCGGCATCAGCCCGGTACCGGTCCTGCGTCCCAGTCCGATCAGCAAGAACATCAGCGCGCCGTCGATAATCAGCCAGGCGACATACCACAGATGCGCATAGCCCATGATCATCCTGATCGAAACGTCGCCCTGACGGATCCAGACCGGGGCGTAAAAGGCCGACCACAACAGATAGACGACGATCAGCGCGCCTAGCCATTTGCGCGCCTTGCCATGTTCATGCGTCAGATAAAGGCAGAAGCCCGACAGGACAGAGAAAAGCGGAATGATGAGGTTGAGCATCCCGTTGCCGATCATCAGCGCCAGGGGCGCGCGATAGCCGCTCATCAGCGCGGCATGGGCAAAGACCACGCCGACGGCCAGGACGATGCGCAGATAATCCAGTGAGTGAACCCGGTTCATACTCATTACCCAAACTCATACCACCTCAGGGCTTTCGGGAGTCTTCCCGAACAACCGCAGATCCGCGCATATCGCGATTCAGGCCGCGCAGGCCAGCGATTTTCCGCTCTTCACTTTTGCGGATCGCTACGTTATAGGCACGGATCTGCCGCCATGCACCCTTGGAGGATGGCGGTCATCACGTCAACCGAAGGAAATTCAGACATGGCCAAAGAGATCCCGAATCTGGTGGCCGAGGCACGCGCGGGGACAGGCAAGGGGGCCGCCCGCCAAGCTCGCCGCGAAGGCAAGGTGCCCGGCATCGTTTACGGCGACGGCAAAGACCCGCAGCCGATCGCCCTCGACTTCAACTACCTGCTGACCCGGCTGCGCGCCGGCCGCTTCCTGTCGACCCTGTGGAACCTGCAGGTCGAAGGTCAGGACGACGTCCGCGTCATCTGCCGCAGCGTGCAGCGCGATGTGGTCAAGGACCTGCCCACCCATATCGACCTGATGCGCGTTCACCGCAACACCCGCATCAACCTGTTCATCAACGTGCATTTCGAAAACCACGAAGAATCGCCCGGCCTCAAGCGCGGCGGTACGCTGGTTGTCGTGCGCCCCGAGGTCGAGCTGGTCGTGACCGCAGCCGATATCCCGAACGAGATCACCGTTGACCTGACCGGCCGTCAGATCGGCGACACGATCCACATCGAAGACATCGACCTGCCGAAAGGCGTGCGTCCGACCATCGACCGCAACTTCGTCATCGCCAATATCGCGGCCCCCTCGGGCCTGCGTTCGGAAGACAACGAAGAAGCAGCAGCCGAAACCGAAGCCGCCGAAGCCTGATCGCTTCGCAACCACGCAGTCAGGGCGGTGCATATCAATGCGCCGCCCTTTTATTTTATGGGTGATAAACTCGCCGCAAGGCGATGATTTCATTCACACCGCGACATCCCGGCCAAAGGCGTAGACATCTTCGGTCCGGCGCGGTTCCAGATTTCTGAACCCCTGCGCGACCAATATCTGCAACAACTCATCGCGCCGCGCCTCGCCATACAGACCCGGATGCAGTTCGATGATCAGCAGGCGGATGCTGTCCGGCAAGGGGCGCGACAGCAGCGTATCCTCGGCCCCTTCGATATCCATCGTCAGGACATTGGCGCCCCGCGCCCGCACGAGCTGGCGGAATTTCTTGGCCGGAACCTCGACCGGGCGCGCGCCCTTCCTGCCCTTGGGCGCATCCAGCGAGGCCGCCCAAAAGGCCCCGCGCAGGTTCAGCGTCACGGTTTTCCCGGCGTAATCGTCACCCACGACCGCGCCCTTGATCATCCGCAGTTCCGTCCCGGCATTGTTGCGCAGATTGCGGCGCAGGACCGCGTGCATTTCGGGGTTCGCCTCGACCGTGGTGACGTTTTCCGGCCCGACGATCCGCGCCGCGACAATCGCCACCAGCCCCGCCCCTGATCCCAGATCCAGCACCCGGTCCCCCGCCCGGATATGGGCGCGCGCCAGATCGCGCTCGTAATGTTCGTAGCCGCCATCACGCAACCGCCCGCGCAGGCGGTCATTCAGCGAATCGCGGGGAATTTGCAGGTCGGCATCGTCGATCCTGAATTTTTCGATCACCTTGCCTTGCATCGCACAACCCGCCCCGCTCTTGTCGCCTCGTCGCATCATTGCTACCTACACGGCCTGTCCCTGCCAAGGGACCAAGCGCCACGCCAACCGATCAGGAGCCACCTTATGCAGCCCATCCATGTCGTCGGCGCGGGTCTTGCCGGGTCCGAGGCCGCCTGGCAGATCGCGCGCGCCGGCGTGCCGGTGATCCTGCACGAAATGCGGCCCGCCGTCGAAACCTTTGCCCATCGCACCGGCGATTGCGCGGAAATGGTCTGCTCGAACAGCTTTCGGTCGGATGATGACCAAATGAATGCGGTCGGGCAGTTGCATTGGGAAATGCGCGCGGCGGACGGGCTGATCATGGCCATGGCCGACCGCCACCGCCTGCCCGTCGGCGGCGCGCTGGCCGTCGACCGCGACGCCTTTCCGCCGCCGTGACCAAGGCCCTGCGGGCCGAACCGCTGATAACCTTTCAACCCGGCGAGCTCACCGATCTGCCGCAGGATGGTTCGTGGATCTTTGCCACCGGCCCGCTGACCTCTGCCGCGCCTGGGCAGGCGATCCGCGACCTGACCGGCGCTGACTCGCTGGCCTTTTTCGACGCCATCGCCCCCATCGTCCATGCCGACAGCATCGACATGACGATATGCTGGCTGCAAAGCCGCTACGACAAGGGCGAAACCGAGGCCGAGCGCACCGCCTATATCAACTGCCCGATGACCAGAGCCGATTACGAAGGCTTCATCGACGCGCTGCTGGCCGCCGACAAGACCGAGTTCCACGAGGGCGAAACCGCCGGCTACTTCGACGGCTGCCTGCCGATCGAGGTCATGGCCGAACGCGGGCGCGAGACCCTGCGCCACGGGCCGATGAAACCCGTGGGTCCTGACCAATGCCCACAACCCGACCGAAAAGCCCTATGCCGTCGTCCAGCTGCGCCGCGACAATGCACTTGGCACGCTGTATAATATCGTTGGCTTTCAGACCAAGATGAAATATGGCGCGCAAACCGATGTCTTCAAACGGATTCCCGGCCTACAGAATGCCAGTTTCGCGCGCCTTGGCGGTATCCATCGCAACACCTTCCTGAATTCGCCGACGCTGATCGACGACCGCCTGGCGGCTGCGCCCGCGCCCCAATCTGCGCTTTGCCGGTCAGGTCACCGGGGTCGAGGGCTATGTCGAAAGCGCCGCCATGGGTCTGCTGGCCGGGCGGATCGCGGCGGCCGAGGCGCTTGGCCGCGACCTGCCGCCGCCGACCCTGACCACCTCGATGGGGGCGCTGGTCAATCACATCACCGGCGGCGCCGAGGCCAAAACCTTCCAGCCGATGAACGTGAATTTTGGCCTCTATCCGCCGCTGGACGACATCCGCAGCGGTCGCCGCGGGCGCAAGGACCGCTATCCGGCCTATACGAACCGGGCCAAGGACGATTTCCGCGACTGGCTTGCCGCGCAGGGATGAACCGCACGCGTTTCGCCCCGTCGCCCACCGGGCCGCTGCATCTGGGTCATGCCTATGCGGCGCTGGTCGCGGCGGAACTGGCGGACCCCGGCGAATTCCTGCTGCGGATCGAGGATATCGACGCCTCGCGCTGCCGCCCTGCCCATGAACGAGGCGCTGCAGGACGACCTGCGCTGGCTTGGCCTCGAACTGGCCGCTGCCGGTGATGCGCCAGTCGCGAGCGCCTGCCCGCCTATCGCGATGCGCTGGATCGACTGCAGGCGCTTGGGCTGCTCTATCCCTGCCAACGCCGCCGCGCGGACATCGTGGCCGCGCTGTCCGCCCTACAGGAAGGCGCGCTGCAGATCGGCCCCGATGGCCCCGTCTACCCCGGCACCTGCCGCCATCGCCAGATGCAGGACGCTGGCCCCGATGAAGCGATCCGCCTGGATGCGCGGCGGGCGCTGGACCATCTTGGCCTGACCCAGATCGCCTTTCTGGACGAAAACATCACCCCCGGCATCCCCCACCGGCTTGGCGCCGATGAGTTCATTTCCGGCGTCGGCGATGTCATCCTGGCGCGGCGCGGCATGGGCACATCCTATCACCTGTCGGTCGTGGTGGATGATGCGGCACAGGGAATCACTCTGGTCACGCGCGGAAAAGATCTTTTGGATTCAACATTCATACATGTCGTTCTGCAGAAACTGCTGAAGCTTCGCGAACCGCGCTGGCATCACCATCGGCTGATCCGCGACGCGGCAGGCAAAAGGCTGGCCAAGCGCGACGATGCCCGCGCCATCCGGCTTTACCGCGATGAAGGCGCCAGCCCTGCGGATATCCGCGCGATGATCGGGCTGTGATCAGCCCCGTTCGGGCTGCATGATTTCGATTTCCTGCCCGTCGCGGATCGCGGTGTAAAAACAGCTTCGGCGGTTGGTGTGGCAGGCCGGGCCGTCCTGACGCACCAGAACCAGCAGGCAATCACGGTCGCAATCCACCCGCATTTCGACCAGATGCTGCAGGTGGCCTGACGTTTCACCCTTGACCCAGAACGCCTGACGCGAGCGGGACCAATAGGTTATACGATTATCCTCAAGCGTTTTCTGAACAGATTCCGCATTCATCCAGGCCATCATCAGGATCTCGCCGCTCAGATGATCCTGCGCAATGGCGGGGATCAGGCCGTTCGCATCGTATTTCAGGCTGGCGGGGTCGAACATGGTCTTTCCTTTCGCGGTCGCGCTGCCTATCTAACGCGACAGCCAAACCCGGGAAACCCTTATGTCCGACAGCGAACTCCTGCAGCTTTATTCGCGGCGCATTCTGGCGCTGGCGTCGGATATTCCGCATCTGGGCAGACTGGATGACGCGACGGGCAGCGCCTATCGGCGTTCGCCGCAATGCGGGTCCTCCGTCACGGTGGATGTCGCCATGAAGGACGGGCGGATCGACAATTTCGCCCAGGAGGTCCGCGCCTGCGCGCTTGGGCAGGCCTCTGCCTCGGTTCTGGGGCGGCATGTTCTGGGCCGCAGTCGCGATGACATCGCCGCGGCCCGCGACGCGCTGAATGCCATGCTGAAATCCGGCGGCCCGGCCCCCGAAGGGATCTTTTCCGAATTGGAAACGCTGATTCCCGCGCGGGATTTTCCCAATCGCCACGCCTCGATCCTGCTGGCGTGGGAGGCCACGCTTGGCGCCATCGACGGCGCCTGAAGCAAAAGAAAAGGCCAGCCCCAGGGCAAGGGCTGGCAGTTGCGCGCAAACGAAGCCTCAGGGGAAAGGCGCGGTGCACAGGCGCGGCACCGCATCGATACGCGGGGCAGTGAAAAGCGTGGTGAACGGCTCAGCCAGCCAGGATCGCCGGCAGCCACAAGACAATGATCGTCGTCACCGACAGGGCCGTGATTCCAATAAGATCGGCAAGAACGTCGCGAGTCATCTGAACCTCCATCCGTTGTTGCCATTTTGTTCTCACGAATCGCGGATTGTGTAAAGAACTTTTTAGGAACATTCAGTGAAAATGGGCCTATCCCGCGTCAATCAGGCGGATCGCCTTGTCCTGTTCCATCAGCCACAACAGAACCCGCAGCGCCCCGGCGCGGGGGCTGGTCATTTCCGGGTCGCGTTCCAGGAACGCCTGCGCATCCTGCCGCGCCAACGCCATCAGCCGCGACTGGCGCTCCAGATCGGCGATGCGAAACCGTGGCAGGCCCGATTGTGCCGTGCCGATCACATCGCCCGCGCCGCGCATGACCAGATCCTCTTCGGCGATGCGGAAACCATCCTCTGTCTCGCGCAGGATCTGCAGGCGGCGACGCCCGGTTTCGGACAAAGGATCCTGATACAACAGCACGCAACTGGACGCGTCGCTGCCACGCCCGACACGGCCGCGCAGCTGATGGAGCTGCGCCAGACCAAAGCTTTCGGCGCGTTCGATCACCATGATCGTCGCCTCGGGCACATCGACACCGACCTCGATCACCGTCGTCGCGACCAGCAGCCGCGCCCGCCCCGACGCGAAATCGGCCATCGCCTGATCGCGCTGATCGGCGGGCATCTGGCCGTGAACCAGCCGCACCTGATCGCCAAAGATCGCCCGCAGCGCCTGAAAGCGCGCCTCGGCCGCGGTCAGATCGACCAGTTCGCTTTCCTCGACCAGAGGGCAGACCCAATAGGCGCGCGCGCCCTTGTCCAGCGCCTCGCGCAGCCGCGCGACGATATCCTCCATCCGGCGGTCGGACATGACGATGGTGGTGATCGGCTGGCGCCCCGGCGGCTTTTCATTCAGGACCGACAGGTCCATGTCGCCATATTGCGCCAGCGCCAGAGAGCGCGGAATGGGCGTCGCGGTCATCACCATCATATCGGGCGGCGCCGCTTTGCCCTTGGCCGACAGTTCCAGCCGCTGCGCGACGCCGAAACGGTGTTGTTCGTCGATGACGGCCAGCCGAAGATCATGGAAATGAACGGTTTTCTGGATGACTGCATGGGTGCCGACCAGAATGTCGATGCGACCCTCGGCCAGGTCGGTCAGGATATTGGCGCGGGCATCGCCCTTGTCGCGCCCGGTCAGAACCTCCAGCCGGATACCGGCCAGCCGGGCAAGCGGCTCCAGCGCCCGGAAATGCTGGCGCGCCAGAACCTCGGTCGGGGCCATCATCACGCCCTGCCCGCCCGCCTCGACCGCGATCAAGAGCGCCAGCAGCGCGACCAGCGTCTTGCCCGCACCGACATCCCCCTGAATCAGCCGGTTCATGCGATGGGGCGCGGCCATATCCGCCGCGATTTCCGCGACCGCATCGGATTGCGCGCCGGTCAGCGGCCAGGGCAGGCCCGCGATCACCCTCGACCGCAGGCGCCCATCGCCCGAACTCGCGCGCCCCGGACGCCTGCGCCGTTCGCGCCGGACCAGCGCGAGCGTCAGTTGATGGGCCAGCAATTCATCATAGGCCAGCCTTTCCCGCGCCGGATCCGAGGGCGACAGCCCCGCCACCCCTTGCGGCGCATGGGCGCGGTGCAGCGCATCCGGCCAATGCGGCCAGCCCTCTCGCTGCAAAAGCGCCGCGTCGATCCATTCATCGACCTGCGGAATGCGGGTCAGGGCCGCCCCCGCCGCGCGTTGGACCAGCCCCTGGGTCAGGCGCCCCGACAGGGGGTAGACAGGCTCGAACTCTGGCGGAAGGGGGGCGGATTCGTCGCCGATATGGTCGGGATGGACGATCTGGCGGTGCATATCAAAGCTTTCGATCTTGCCCGAAACGATCCGCCGCGCGCCAATCGGCAACTGACGTTCGATCCAGTCGGGCCGCGCGTGAAAAAACACCAGTTGCAGATCGCCCTGTCCGTCCGAACAGATGACCCGCCACGGCCGACCGCGCCCGCTTGGCGGAACATGCCGGGTGACGGTCACGGTAACGGTCACGTTTTCGGGCGGCATCGCCTCGGCCAGATTGCGGATCGGGCGACGGCGAATGCCGGAATGGGGCAGCGTCAGAATCAGGTCGCGCGGCCGCGTCACCCCCATCTGCGCAAAGGATTCCGCCGCCTTGGGGCCAACGCCGGGCAAGGTCTCGATCCCCGAAAACAGCGGAAAAAGGATCGGAGGGCGCCCGCGCGGCGCCCCTATTGCGCCGCGATCTTCAGCCATTCGTCCTCATCAATGACCTGAATGCCCAATGCGGCGGCCCTAGTCGCCTTGGAGCCCGCCCCCGGACCGGCGACCAGCAGATCGGTCTTGGCCGAAACCGAACCCGCGACATGCGCGCCCAAAGCCTCGGCCCGGGCCTTGGCCTCGGCGCGGGTCATACGTTCCAGGGTGCCGGTAAAGACGATGGTCTTGCCGGAAATCGCGCTGTCGCTCGCCGTGTCTTCGGGCGGAAGAATGTCCAGATGCGCGATCAGCCGTTCGATGGCGGCGCGTTCAAGGTCATTGGCGAAAGCATCCGAGACCGACAGGGCCAGCACAGGGCCGATGCCGTTGATCGACACCAGTTCCTGCCACGCGGCCGTCGCCTCTGCCGGGGTATCCAGCATGGCAAGGGCCGCGTCACGCGCCGCCTTGGGCCGGGGTTTGCGGGCCTCTTGCACGGCAAGGGTCCTCTCGGCCCGCTCGGCATCTTCGGCGGCGCGGTAGGCGATGGCGGCAGGCCGCGCCCGGTCGATCAGCGCGACCAGCACCGGCCAATCGCGGAAATTGCGCGCCAGATCACGGCCCGCGACCTCACCCAGATGACGGATGCCAAGCGCGAATAGCAGTTTTGCCAGCGGAATTCGCCGCTTGTCATCAATCGCACCGAAAAGGGCAGAGGCGCTTTTGTCGCCCCAGCCTTCGCGATTGCGCAATTGCGTCAACTGGCCGGGGCCGTAGCGGTCCTTGAGGGTGAAGATATCGGCAGGCTCGGCGATCCAGCCGTCCTGATACAGTTCATCAACCACCCTGGCGCCCAGACCTTCGATATCGAAAGCCGCGCGGGACACGAAATGCCGCAGCTTTTCAATGGCCTGAGCCGGGCAGACAAGACCGCCCGTGCAGCGGCGGATCGAATCATCCTCCTCCCGCGCGGCGGCAGAGCCGCATTCCGGACAGGTCGTCGGGAACATATAGGGCACCGCTTCGGGGGCGCGCCGCGACAGATCGACATCGGCGACCTTCGGGATCACATCGCCCGCGCGATAGATTTCGACCCAGTCACCGACGCGGATATCCTTGCCATCGCGGATCTCGCGGCCATGGGAATCAAGGCCGGCGATGTAATCCTCGTTATGCAGCGTCGCGTTCGAGACGACGACACCGCCAACCGTGACCGGATGCAAGCGCGCCACCGGGCTGAGCGCGCCGGTGCGCCCGACCTGGATATCGATCGCCTCCAGCCGGGTCCAGGCACGTTCGGCGGGGAATTTATGCGCCAACGCCCAACGCGGCGTGGTCGCGCGCAGGCCAAGACGAGCCTGATAGGCCAGATCATCGACCTTGTAGACGACGCCGTCGATATCATAGCCCAGATTGGCGCGCATCTGTTCGACACGCCGCCACAGGCCGATCATTTCATCCACCGATTCGCACAGCGTCATCAACGGGTTGATCGCGAAACCGAACCCTGCCAGACGCGCGACGGCCGCCATCTGGGTCGTCGCAAAGGGCGCTGACACCTCGCCCCAGGCATAGGCGAAAAAGCGCAGGGGACGCGCCGCGGTGATCGTCGGATCAAGTTGCCGCAAAGAGCCTGCCGCGGCATTTCGCGGATTGGCAAAGGTCCGCCCCGCATCGCTGGCGTTCAGACGCTCGAAATCCTCTTGCGCCATATAGACCTCGCCCCTGACTTCAAGAATGTCGGGGACGGCCGATCCCTGCAGTTTCTGGGGAATATCGGCGATGGTGCGCGCATTCGCGGTGACGTTTTCGCCGATCGAGCCATCGCCGCGCGTGGCCGCCTGCACCAGAACGCCATGTTCGTAACGCAACGAAAGCGACAGCCCGTCGATCTTTGGCTCGGCGGTAAAGGGCAGCGGATCCTGCGGTTTCAGGTTCAGGAAGGCGCGGATACGCTGGACGAAATCGGCGACCTCTTCCTCGGTAAAGGCATTTTCCAAAGAGAGCATGCGCTGGCTGTGCTCGATCTTGGAAAAGCGGCCATCAGGCGCTGCGCCGACACGCAGGGTCGGGCTGTCGCCGGTGGCAAGGGTGGGAAATGCCGCCTCGATCTCGGCCAGACAGCGTTTGGCGCGGTCATAATCCGCATCGCTCAGGAAGGGCGCATCGTCGTTGTGATAGGCGGCATCGGCAGCCGACAAAACGGTGGTGAGTTGCCCAACCGCTTCGGCAGCGGAAACTTCGTCCAATGCAGCCACGTCGTTGACCAGAGGCACGGCCATCTTTTCCTGTTCCGACATGCCCGCACCTTCCCCGTTCAGCCTGTGCCCCATTCCAGCCTGAAACGTCCGGCACGGGGTATCCGGTTCCGGGAATAGCCGGGGCCACGCTGTCTTGTCCAGCGCGGCCCCCGGCATCTTGCGGTCAGGGCGTCGTCACGCGCCAAGCGCGAGCTTTTCCTGATCCAGCGCCAGCGCGGCCGGTTCGCGCAACACATAGCCACGCCCCCAGACCGTCTCGATATAGTTTTCGCCCGCCAATGCCTCGGAAAGTTTCTTCCTGAGCTTGCAGATGAAAACGTCGATGATTTTCAGTTCGGGTTCATCCATCCCGCCGTAAAGGTGGTTCAGGAACATTTCCTTGGTCAGCGTCGTGCCTTTGCGCAGGCTGAGCAGTTCAAGGATCTGATATTCCTTGCCCGTCAGATTGACCGGCGGGCCATGCGCCTCGACCGAGCGGGCATCAAGGTCGACGACGATATCGCCGGTGCGGATCACCGAATGGCTGTGCCCCTTGGACCGCCGGATGATCGCCTGAATGCGCGCAACCAGTTCTTCGCGGTGGAAGGGTTTGGTCATGTAATCATCGGCGCCGAAACCGAAGCCGCGCAGCTTGCTTTCCGTGTCATCCGAGCCGGTCAGGATCAGGATCGGGGTATCGACCCGCGACATCCGCAGCTGCCGCAACACCTCCATCCCGTGCATGTCAGGCAGATCAAGATCGAGAAGAATCAAATCGTAATCATATAGCTTTGCGAGATCGATGCCTTCCTCGCCCATATCGGTGCGATAGACATTGTAATTCGCATTGGTCAGCATCATTTCGATGCTGCGCGCCGTCGTCGGGTCGTCCTCAACCAAAAGAATTCGCATGACGCTGTCCTCAAACTGTCGGATCTGTTAAACATTAGGCTCCTATTGGTTAATATCTCGTTACCGCGAATAGACATAATGAATTTCAACTCAAAGTTGTCTGAAATTCTGAATCTGTGTCACCTTCAGCGCATCGCGCCCGTGCCGACGGATCGCCGCCACCCAACTGTCCAGCTCTTCGCCGGAAAGTCCATATTTTTCAATCGCCTCGTCGCGTTCCAACAGCCCGTATTCGACCGCTTCGGCGACGGCGGCCTTGCGGCTGGCCACCCATCGGGCCGAGACATCGGGCAAATCGGCGAGTGTCAGGATCCGCCCATCCGGCAATGTCACCGTGCGGGGGCCGTTGCGTTTGCGTAGAAACATCGATCATCCCTGTTCGTCTTTGCGACCTTTTCTGAGCCAAACTTGTTAAATCCGGGTGAACTCTGCCCGAATTTGATCGCCCCGGACCTTGAGAATAGTTGGAATTTTCCCTATTTTGCTGTCTTCGCAAGCGGCCATCGCCGCAATCCAAGGTAAGCCCCATGTCCATGCCGTCCCTGGCAGCCAGCCCAGATACCGGCGCTGTCCCATTGAATTCGCTTGGTTTTCCAAAATCCCCCGCAGAAACGCGGGTGGTCGTGGCCATGTCCGGCGGGGTCGACAGTTCGGCCGTGGCAGCGCATCTGGCGGCCCAGGGTTACGATGTCATCGGCGTGACGTTGCAGCTTTACGACCACGGCGCGGCGCTGGCGAAAAAGGGCGCCTGCTGTGCAGGGCAGGACATTCACGACGCCCGCCGCGTTGCTGAACGAATCGGTTTTCCGCATTATGTGCTGGATTACGAAAACAAATTCCGCGAATCGGTGATCGAGGAATTCGCCGATGCCTATCTGGCCGGCGCGACCCCGGTGCCCTGCATCCGCTGCAACGAGCGGGTCAAGTTCCGCGACCTTCTGGAAACAGCCCGCGATCTGGACGCCGATTGCATGGCGACGGGCCATTATATCCGCCGCAGCGCCGGGCCGCATGGCGCCGAACTGCACATGGCCGCCGATCCGGCCCGCGATCAAAGCTATTTCCTGTTTTCGACCACGCGCGAACAGCTTGAATTCCTGCGCTTTCCGCTTGGCGGGCTGGCCAGCAAGGCCGAAGCCCGTGCGATGGCGGCCGAATATGGGCTGGCGGTCGCGGACAAGCCCGACAGTCAGGATATCTGCTTTGTGCCCGACGGAAATTACGCCAGCGTCATCGAAAAGCTGCGCCCCGGTGCCGCCGAACCGGGCGAGATCACCGATGAGCAGGGCAATGTTCTGGGCCGACATCGCGGCGTCATCCATTACACCATCGGCCAGCGCCGTGGCCTGGGCATCGGCGGCCTGGGCGATCCGCTGTATGTCATCCGGCTGGACCCCGACAACCGCCGCGTCATCGTCGGACCCAAGGATGCGCTGAAAACCCGCATCGTTCCGGTGACCGAGGTGAACTGGCTGGGGGATGCCCCGTTCGAGGGCGAAATCCAGATCGAGGCGCGCATCCGTTCGACCCGCCCGCCACGCCCGGCGATTCTGCGGGCGACGGGTGCGAACCGCGCGGAAATCGAATTGCTCGACCCCGAGGAAGGCGTCAGCCCCGGTCAGGCCTGCGTCTTTTACCAGCCCGGCAGCACGCGCGTTCTGGGCGGCGGCTGGATCACGCATCGGCGCGGCGGCTGAGGCCGCGCCCCCAAAGCCCTATCCGTTCGCGGCCAGCAGCCCGATGCGTTCGACCATCGCCCGCAAACCGTTCGAGCGTTGCGCCGACAGATGCCCCTCCAGCCCCAGGCGGTTCAGTTCGGCCGGGGCGTCGATCGCGCCGACCTCGGCCAGCGGCACGCCGGAATAAAGCGCGTGCAGGATGGCGATCAACCCGCGCACG
This sequence comes from Paracoccus sp. DMF-8, assembly GCF_029309835.1. GTDB lineage: Bacteria > Pseudomonadota > Alphaproteobacteria > Rhodobacterales > Rhodobacteraceae > Paracoccus. The sequence continues at coordinate 173,233 of NZ_JARJHL010000005.1, forward strand.
ATCAAGGCATCACTGTCACCCTGAAAGTCGAATTTACCGTTCTGAATCATCGGCATGATCCAGACCTGACTGGCGCAGCCCTCGACCTTGATGGCGGGCACATGCAGGGCCGGGTCCATCGGCGGCATCGCCTTGCCCAGTTCGATCACATGGCGATAGCGGTCTTCCCAGTCATCCAGGAAATCAAAGGTCTCGGCGATGTCTTCAAAGGCGGGGGTGGCCATGGCGGTATCCTGCTGTCTTGTCCAGCTTCAGATAATGCCGCCACCCGCCAAGGTCAAAGAGGCTTTCCCGCACCGCCCTTCTGCCCTATCAATGCGGCAAGGATAAACGAGGGCACGGTCTGACATGCGGATGAGAAACATGGCCATTCTGGCGGGCGTCGCGCTGGCGCTGACGGCTTGCGGCGGCCGGGACAGCGGCAGCGCCAGCAGCAGCCTCAATCCGCTGCGCTGGTTCGGCGGCGGCGGGCAGCCCGAGCAGCGCAGCCTGACGCCCGAAGGTGGCTATCCGACCCAATCGAACGATCACCGCAGTCTGATCGCCCATATCTCGGGCGCGAGATGGGAACCGCTTTACGAAGGCCGGATGCTGGTCGTTACCGGCCAGCCCGGCACCAAAGGCTGGTGGGCCGCCGCATTGGTGCCCGAGGTGCCGATGCCCAGTGGCCGCATCCGCGGCGATGAAAACGGCACGCTGCGGCTGCGCATGGTCGCCCTGCCCCCTCTGGCGAACACCTATCCGGCCAGCGCCCCGGCCACGGCCAATGACGAGATCGAGGTCGCCATGACCCTGTCGCACGAGGCCTTGGCGACGATCCGCGAGATCGTCATCACCAGTGCCGGGAATGCCGTGACGCTGCGGCCCTGAGCGCAGCCCGATCCTGAGCGCAACCCGACGAAACGACAAAGGCCGCCGAAATCCGGCGGCCTTCGCGATTGTGGCAGGTGGCGATCAGTCCATCTTGCGCAGATAGGTCCAGGTCGGGACCCGCGCATTGCGCGCGACCGACCAGCTTTCCGCATCCCCCAGATAGGCGAAACCGCAATTCGTCAGGACACGCGCGGAACCGGGGCTGTCCTGAAACGCCTCGGCAAACAGGGTGCGGGCATGATGCGGATTGGCGGCGACCAGTGCGGCAACCGCCTCGGTCGCGAAACCGGTGTTCCAGAAGCCCGCGCCGATCCAGAAGCCAAGCTCCGACCGGTCGTCTTCCAACCGGGTCAGCGAGACGACGCCAAGCAATTCGGCCAGCTTGTGGGCGGAACCGTCAATGGCCCAGACATCCTCGGTCCGGTTGTCGGCCATGGCGCGCGCGACATAGGCGTCACTCGCCCCGGGCGGCAGCGGATGGGGGATCGAGCGCGTGCCCTCGGCGACGCGGCGATCCGCCGTGTAATGGGCGATCAGCCCCGTATCGGAAGGGCGCAGCCCGCGAAGTAAAAACCGCTCGGTCCGGATCTCGGGCTGGGGATCCAGAACCTGCATTGTCAAATCATTCATCACAAACCCTCACTCCCATATTCCAATATGGAAAGCACACCCCCGAAGTTTCAAGCCCCGGAAACTTAAAGGGGACCGGCTTTCGCCGATCCCCTCTAACACTGGCGTGTTACAATCGGCTTACTCGGCCGCCTCGACAGGAAGCACCGAAATATAGGTGCGGCCCTTGAGGCCCTTGTGGAACTGGATATTGCCGTCGGTCAGCGCGAACAGCGTGTGATCGCGGCCCATGCCGACGTTCTTGCCGGCCCACCAGGTGGTGCCGCGCTGGCGCACGATGATGTTGCCGGCAACCGCCGACTGACCACCGAACAGTTTCACGCCAAGACGGCGACCGGCCGAATCGCGACCGTTGCGGGACGAACCGCCTGCTTTCTTATGTGCCATGGCTCTGTCTCCTTATGTCTCAGTTGGCGTCTTCGGCCGCAGCTTCGGCCTTGGGCTTGCGGGTGCGCGCCGGTTTCGCGGCAGCTTCTGCGGCAACGGGATCAGCCTTGGTGCGGGCACCGACGGCGGCTTTGACGTCCGATTTCTCGGCGCCTTTTTCCAGCAGATCGGTGATGCGGATCAGGGTCAGTTGCTGACGGTGGCCGCGCGTGCGCTGCGAGCTGTGCTTGCGGCGGCGCTTGACATAGGTGATGACCTTGTCGGCCTTGATATTGTCGATGACTTCGGCCTGAACGGCGGCACCGGCGACCAGCGGCGCACCGATGGTCGAGCCGATCATCAGCACGTCGTTGAACTGGACCTTGTCACCGGCTTCGGCAGCCAGTTTTTCGACGCGCAGCACATCACCGGCCTGAACCCGGTATTGCTTGCCGCCCGTCTTGAGAACTGCGAACATTTCGTCTTCCTTGTTCTGCCGCGCCCTGTGGCCCCCGGTTTCCCGGGCGTTTCGAAGCGAACTTCGCCGTCGGACAGCGCACCCGTTCGGATCGGGTGTGATTGAAAATAACGCACCGGCAACGGGCGCAGGCCCGGCCGGTTGGCGCTGTATCAGGGATTGTCGCACCAAAGTCAACCAAAACAGCAGGGCAAGCCGTGCGATCGGGCGCTTTTCCCTGCGGCCGTTTCTTTTGCCCGATCAGGACAACGGCGGCACGTCAGCGGCAATGCACCGCTTGCCGATCCCGCCCTGATCCCGCCCTGTGGCTGGCGCCCACGGCCCCCCGGCGACCGCCCCTTGCCCCGCGCCGGATCCCTGGGGGATCAGCCGGAAACCGGCAATTCGCGCTTGATGACATCGCTGCGGTGGCGAAAGACGGATTCGTCATCGAACGCGGCCCCGTCCTGATGCGCGCTCTGGATCATCCGCGCCAGCCGGGGCCGGTCGCGATCCAGCGAAACCAGTGCTGCGGTCAGCGCCGCGCGGTCGCCCTGCGGGACCATCATCCCGCCGCCGTGACCCGAAATCAGGTCCCGCGCGAATGCCCCGTCAAAACCCACGATCGGGGTCGCGGACACCAGCGCCTCGATCAGGCAACGCGGCGATTCGGGCGTGCGGTGGCAGAACAGGAAAACCTGCGCCTGACGGATCGCCTGCAAGACGGCCTCGCGGTCGCGGACCATGCCGCGCAGGGTGATCCGATCCGCCACACCCGCCTCGCGGATGCGGTTCTCCATCCAGTCCAGTTCCGGTCCGGCACCCAGCCATTCGGCGCGCAGATCGACGCCCTGCCGGATCGCATCGATCAGCGATTCCACCCAATCCCGCGCGCCCTTCATCGCATCGGCACGCCCGACATAGACGATGCGCAAGGGGCCAGCCGCGACGCCTGCCACCTTGGCATCAATCTCCGAGGCGGGCAGATGTTCATCGCGGCGGATATGGATATCATGGACCAGTTGCGGATTGCGGCAGCCGGGCGCGTAGTGTTCGAACGTCTCTTGCCCGTGGAACAGGCCGACCGTGGCGCGGCGGATCAGAAATCGTTCGAGCCAGGCCATCGGCACCCAGGTCAGCCCCGCCTTGAGCCGTGTCTTGAACCGGGGCGCGGTGCGGGCGGCATAGCGCACCACCTCGGATTCCACGCGGTCGGTCCATATGCAGAAGGGCCGCCCCATGCGATGGGCCTGCCACGCCCCGACCGCCCCCCAGTCACCGACCAGCCCGCCAAGCGCAAAGCTCATCCGGTCGGCGCGCGAAATCGCCTCGCGCAGCTTGCGCCGGGCGTCGGGCATGGCGCGCAGGAAGCCGCGCAGCCCCCATTCCTGTGGCAGCGTCACGATTTCGATGCGCGAGATCGACGGCCCCACGCCCTGTTCGACCGGCACCCAGCTTTGCGGCGGCTGCCCCTGCGCCAGCGGTATGATGACGATCAGCCGGTCGAAATGCTCGGCCCACAGCCGCAGCCCGTTGCAGGCCTGATCCTCCAGCAGAAGCCCCCCGTCCGGCCCGCGAAACACCGCCACCGAGGCGTAAATCAAAAGGCTCCCATCGCGGTCGGTCGTCGCGCGTTGCATCGAATTTTTCTCCGTGCTGACAAGGGAATGTTGCATTGCCCACCGACAATCGCAAACCCGATTCAACTGGTCTTTCGGTCAATTCCGGTCGATTTCGCCGCCCGCACCGCAAAGCCGCAGCAAACGCCGAAAAAAGAACGCCGTGACAGCCAGATCCGCAAAGGCAGAAGCAGTTTTCCCATTGCGCAGAAAATTAGCCCGATAATTGATCGGAATGCCATGATTTCAGGGAAATCATTCCGGCGATCCGGTCAATGCCATGCCGTGCGTTCCTTGAACGACCGGGTTCGGCAGATTACCACTCTGGCAAGGGCCAATCCGGCCGGGGGCTGTAATCGCAATGACCATCACCATCACCGATATGCGCAAGCGCTTCGGCAAGACCGAGGTTCTGCGCGGCATCGACCTGACCATCGAAAAGGGCGAGCTGGTCGCGCTGCTTGGCCCATCGGGATCGGGCAAGACGACGCTGCTGAAAATCATCGCCGGGCTGGAATGGCCGGATGCGGGCGGGCTGGTCGTCGATGGCGCGAACTGGCTGGATCTGGCCGCGCAGGACCGCCGCATCGGTTTCGTCTTTCAGCATTACGCGCTGTTTCCGCATATGTCGGTGCGCGACAATATCGCCTTTGGCCTGACCGTGCGCCCGCGCGCCGAACGGCCGGGGCGCAAGGTCATCGCCGACAAGGTGAACGAATTGCTGACGCTGCTGCAGATCGCGCATCTGGGCGACCGCTATCCGGCGCAACTGTCGGGCGGCCAGCGCCAGCGCGTCGCCTGGGCCGCGCCCTGGCGATCGAACCGACGGTTCTGCTGCTGGACGAACCCTTCGGCGCGCTGGATGCCGCGATCCGCCGCGATCTGCGGGCATGGCTGCGCGAGGTCCATGTCGCGACCGGGTCGACCTCGATCTTTGTGACCCATGATCAGGAAGAGGCGTTTGAACTGGCCGACCGCGTCGTCGTCATGGGCGACGGCCGGATCGAACAGATCGGCGATGCCGACCAGATCCACGACCACCCGGCGTCACCCTTTGTCGCGCGGTTCATGGGCGCGACGACCGAACTACCCGTGACCCTGCGCGCGGGCCGTGTCGATGCGCCGGGGCTGGATGCCGCGCGGATCGAGCGCCGCGCCCTGCCCGACGGTCCCGCGACCCTGTTCCTGCGCCCCGAGGACATCACCCCGATTCCCGACCCCTCGGGCTGCTGGACGATCACCGACATCAACAGCACCGGAACCGCGCTGCTGCTGACCCTGACCGACGATCAGGGCAGGCGCATCGACAGCACCCTGCCCCGCCGCCTGCCAGAGGCCCGCGCGCTGACCAAAGGCACCCGCGTCCACCTGCGCCCCGAAGGCGGCGCGATCTTTCCCGGCCCGCGCGACGCCGCAGCCCCCGCAGGCGCCAGCGCCCTGCCCCAACCCCTGCCGACCCCCAAGGAGAACGCCAGATGAATTTCCCCCTGTTTCGCGCCGCAGCCCTTGCGCTGATCGTCGGTGCCGCGCCTGCGCTGGCGCAGGACAAAATCCTGAACGTCAGCTATGATGTCGCGCGCGAGTTGTTCGACGCGCTGAACCCGAAATTCGCCGAAAGCTGGAAGACGCAATCCGGCCGCGACGTGACCATCGACCAAAGCCACGGCGGTTCCTCGCGTCAGGCCCGCGCCATTCTGGAAGGGCTGCCGGCCGATGTCGTGACCTTCAACCAGGAAACCGACATCGACGTTCTGGTCGAAGGCGGTCTGGTCGATCCCGAATGGCGTCAGGCTTTCCCGAACGGCGCCTCGCCCTTCTATTCGCTGCCCGCCTTCCTTGTGCGCAAGGGCAACCCCAAGGGCATCACGGATTGGGACGATCTGGCCCGCGACGACGTCCAGCCGGTATTCCCGAACCCCAAGACCAGCGGCAATGCGCGCTATACCTATCTGGCGGCCTATGCCTATGCGCTGGAAAAAAACAATGGCGATGACGCGGCTGCGCAGGAATTCGTCAAGAAACTGCTGGGCAATGTCCCGGTCTTTGACACCGGCGGGCGTGCTGCGACCCAGACCTTTGCCGAGCGCAATATCGGCGACGTTCTGGTCACCTTCGAGGCCGAAACCGGCGGGATCGCCGCGCAATATGCCGATCAGGGCTTTGAGCGCGTGACCCCCTCGCTCAGCCTGTTCGCCGCCTTCCCCGTCGCCGTGGTTGCACAAAACGCCGAAAAGAACGGCTCGACCGAGGTGTCCACCGCCTATCTGAACTGGCTTTACACCCCCGAGGCGCAGGACATCATCGCCCAGCACCATTACCGTCTGACGAACGAGGAAATCGCGGCCAAATATGCCGCCGAACTGCCTGAGGTCAAACTGGTCACGGTCGATGAGGTCTTTGGTGGCTGGGACAAGGTGCGCGAAGAGCATCTGGCCGAAGGCGCCATCCTCGACACGGTCTTTGTCAACCAATGACAGCCGCCGCGCCCATCTGCGCAAAACGCGTCCTGCCGGGGTTCACCCTCAGCCTCGGCACGACGCTGCTTTTCCTGACGCTGGTCATCCTGATCCCGATCGTCGCGCTGGTGCTGAAGGGCGCCGAAATCGGGCCGCAGCGGTTTTTCCAGATCATCACCTCGCCCCGCACCCTGTCGGCCCTGCGCGTGACGGTGACGGCGGCGGCGGTCGCCACCGTTTTCAACGCCGTCTATGGCCTGCTGATGGCCTAGGTGCTGGTGCGCTATGAATTCCCCGGCAAGCGGATTCTGGATGCGCTGATGGATATTCCCTTTGCCCTGCCGACCGCCGTCGCGGGCCTGTCGCTGACGGCGCTGTTTTCGGCCAATGGCTGGTTCGGCCCGGTGCTGGACGCGCTTGGGCTTGAGGTCGTCTATACGATCTGGGGCGTCATTCTGGCGATGACCTTCACCTCGATCCCCTTTGTCGTGCGCACCGTCCAGCCCGTGCTGGAGGATCTGGACCCCGCGCTGGAACAGGCCGCGCTGACGCTTGGGGCGCGGCCCTGGCAGATTTTCACCCGCGTCGTCTTTCCGGCGATCCTGCCCGCCTTTCTGGCCGGATCGACCATCGCCTTTGCCCGCAGCCTTGGCGAATTCGGCGCCGTCGTCTTCATCGCGGGCAACAAGCCGAATGAAACCGAAATCGCATCCCTGCTGGCCTTCATCCGGCTGGAGGAATACGACTATACCGGCGCCTCGGCGATTGCGCTGGTGCTGCTGATCTTTGCGCTGGCCCTGCTGTTCATCTCGAACCTGATCCAGATGTGGGCCGCGCGCAGGCGAGGAAATCTATGAGCCATTCCGTTGCGATCCATCACGCCCCCGGCCAAAGCCGCCTGATGCCGCGCCTGCTGATCGGGCTGGCGTATCTGCTGACGCTGCTGCTGGTCGTGGCGCCCCTGACCTATATCTTCTACCGCGCGCTGTCCGAGGGCTGGGCCACCTATTCCGCCAATATCCTGAACCCGCAGACGCTGCATGCGATCTGGCTGACGGTGCTGGTCGCGCTGATCGTCGTGCCCCTGAACATCGCCTTTGGCATCGCGGTCGCATGGACGGTCGCCAAGTTCCGCTTTCCGGGGCGCGGCATTCTGGTCACGCTGGTCGAGATCCCCTTTTCCGTGTCCCCGATCATCGCGGGCATCTGCTATCTGCTGCTTTACGGGCGGCAGGGGCTGTTGGGGCCGTGGCTGATCTCGCATGACATTCAGGTCATGTTCGCCCTGCCCGGCATCGTGCTGGTCACGCTGTTCGTCACCGCCCCTTTGTCGCGCGCGAGGTACTGCCCCTGATGCAGTCGCAGGGCACCGATCAGGAAGAGGCCGCCGTGACGCTAGGCGCGAATGGCTGGCAGATCTTTACCCGCGTCACGCTGCTCAATATCAAATGGGCGCTGCTTTATGGTGCGGTTTTGTGCTCGGCCCGCGCGGTCAGGGAATTCGGCGGGGTGTCTGTCGTGTCCGGCAATATCCGGGGCAGACTAACACCTGCCTCCTGCAGGTGGAACTGCTGTTCAACGACCTGAACATCGTCGGCGCCTTTGCCGCGGCATCGACCCTGACGCTGATCGCGCTGGTCGCGCTGATCCTGAAATCCATGCTGGAGGGGCGGCGCGAGGCGCTCCTAGCTCTATGCGCGCCCGCCCGGAAACGCTGGCGGTATTCCCCGGCGTCAGCCTGCGTGATCCGGGCAAAGACCTTGCGGAAGGCGCCGGGATCGCCATAACCCACCTGCCACGCAATCGCGTCCACCGCCATATTCCTCGACTGCAGCAGATCCTGCGCCCGCGCCACCCGCAGCCGCTGGCAATAATCGGTCGAGGTCAGCCCTGTCGCCTTGCGAAACCGCCGCAGAAAGGTGCGCGGCTCCAGCCCCGCGACATCGGCCAGCCCGGCGACCGTGATGTCCTGCAGGGTGCTGGCCTGCAGCCAGTGCTGCACCTTCAGGACCGCCGCATCGCCATGGGTCAGGCGCGGAGAAAAGCCGCTATACCAGCTTTGCGCCCGGCCCGGCGGGTCGATCAGCAGGAAACAGCGCGGTTTCCAGCATGACGGCAGGGCCAGAAAACGGTCCAGCAGCTTCAGCCCCAGATCGGTCCTGGACATCAGCCCGCCCGCCGTGATGATGTCGCCATCGTCGATCAGCAGCCGGTCCCCCTGCATCCGCGCATCGGGGAAACGCTGGCGGAAGCGGTCCAGATAGGACCAATGCGTGGTCACCGCGCTGGCCCTTGAGCAGCCCGGTTTCGCCCAGCAGGAACGCCCCCGCGCAGACCGAGGCCAGAACCGTCCCCCGGCCGTGACATTCGCGCAGGCCAGGCCGCCAAAGGCGCCGCCGCATCGGGGGAAATCGGCTCCTCCATGCTGGGGAGCAGGATCGGGACGGTGGGGACGCCGGTATCAGCGCCGTCCACGCGGACGGGCACGCCGGCATCGGCCCGCCAATGGCTGACGCGGACGCGCGGGCGGCGCGCGCCCATCAGCCGTTCCGCGATCACGAACAGGTCCGTCAGCCCCAGCACCGCCGATTGCTGCGCGCCGGGATAGATCAGGATGCCGAATTCGACCGTATCGCCTGCCGATCTGCCCTCTGTCACTTTCGCCCCTGTTTATGTCGCTTTCGCCGATGGGCAGACAGGACCGCCCTGCGCCAGTGATCCGACCTGACGAACAGACAGGAACCCTGTCATGAGCAAGCGCGCGATCATCGTCGTCGATATCCAGAACGATTATTTCCCCGGCGGCAAGAACCCTTGGTCGGTAATGACACGGCCGCCGCGAATGCCGCCAGCGTCATCGACCACGCCCGCGCCAATGGCGATCAGGTCATCCACGTCCGCCACGAATTCCAGTCGCCCGACGCGCCGTTTTTCATCGCCGGGTCGGACGGTGCGCAGATCAGCACCACCGTCGCGCCGCAAGACGGCGAAACCGTCGTGACCAAGCACCACCCCAGTTCCTTCCACGGCACCGGACTGGACCAGATGCTGCGCGACCGGGGCGTCAGCGATGTCGTCGTCATCGGCGCCATGAGCCATATGTGCATCGACGCCACCACCCGCGCCAGCGCCGACAGCGGCTTTGCCACCACCGTCATCCATGACGCCTGCGCCACCTGCGATCTTGCCTTTGACGGCAAGACGGTCGCGGCAGGGGATGTTCACACCGCGATGATGGCCGCGCTGGCATTCGCCTACGCCAATGTCATCTCGACCGGGGAATATCTGTCCCAATAAGCGCCTTTCGTGCCGCCCGCCCCGCGCGCCGCTTGCGGCATGGGGCAGGCGCTGCCATTCTGGCGCCATCACCAGCCGCAAGCCGGGGCGCAGCCAGATGATCGGGAAAAACGGGCGGAACGCGGCCGGTATCGCCGCGCTGATCCTGACATCGACCGGAACATCCGTGATCGCGGGACAGGCAATCACAGGGCAGGCAGGCGCCGCGCCGCCAGACGATCCCGACATCGCCGTTCTGGCCGGGCCCTGCGCCAGTTGCCACAGGCCGGACGGGGTGTCGCCAGGTGAGATCCCCTCCATCGCGGGGCGTAGCGCGGCGGAATTGCGCGAAAGGATGCTGGGCTTTCGTGACGGTGCCAGCGATGCGCAGGCCACCGTCATGCCGCGCCTGATGCGGGGCTATTCTCCGGCGGAAATCGACCAGCTTGCCGCCTATTTCGCGGGCTCCGCGCAAGCGGAGGCACCGGAATGAGCCGCCACCACCCTGACCCGCCGTCATGTCCTGACCTCTGCCGCCGCGACGCTGGCCCTGCCCGCATTGACCCGCGCCAATGCCGCATCGGCCCATGTCGTGGTGATCGGCGGCGGCTTTGGCGGGGCAAGCGCCGCCCGCGCCCTGCGCCGCGCCAACCCTGATCTGCGCGTGACCCTGATCGAGCCTGCGCTGCGGTTCCAGACCTGTCCCTTTTCCAACCTGTATCTGGGGGGCCTGCGCGATTGGGACAGCATCGGCCACGGCTTCGACGGGCTGCGCCGGGCGGGAATTCAGGTGATCCACGACCACGCCAAAGATATCGACAGCGCCGCACGCAGGGTGACGCTGGCCGGTGGCGCGCTGCTGGACTGGGACCGGCTGGTCCTGTCGCCCGGTATCGACATGCGCTGGAACGCGCTGCAAGGCTATGACCAACAGGCCGCCGAAATCGCCCCCCACGCATGGAAGGCCGGGCCGCAAACCCGGCTTTTGCGCCGCCAGATGCAGGCGATGCCGGATGGCGGCAGTTTTGTCATGGTCATCCCCGAAAACCCCTTTCGCTGCCCGCCCGGCCCCTATGAACGCGCCAGCATGGTCGCGCATTATTTCAAGACCCACAAACCCCGCGCGAAAATCCTGCTGCTGGATGCCAAGGATGCGTTTTCGAAACAGGCCCTGTTCCAGCAGGGCTGGCAGGCGCTTTACGGCGACATGATCGAATGGATCGGGCTGGCCGATGACGGGCAGGTGCTGCGCGTCGATGCGCAGGCGCTGCAGGTCGAAACCACCTTTGGTCAGATCCACAAGGCCGATGTGCTGAACGTCATCCCGCCACAAAAGGCCGGGCTGATCGCCGAACGCGCGGGCGTGGTCGACCGGACGGGATGGGTGCCGGTCCATGCCGCCAGCTTTGCCGCGCGGCTGGTGGATCATGTCCATGTCGTCGGCGACGCGACCATCGCCAGCCCGATGCCGAAATCGGGCTTTTGCGCCAGCGCGCAGGGCAAGGTCGCCGCCGCCGCGATTGCCGCCGATCTGGCCGGGCGGGATGCGCCCGGGGCGGTGTTTGCCAATACCTGCTACAGCCTGATCGGCCCGGATTACGGGATTTCCGTCGCGGGGGTCTATCGCGCCGAAGACGACCGCGTGGTCGAGGCGCCGGATTCGGGCGGGGTCAGCCCGATCGACGCCGGTCCCGATTTCCGCGCGGCCGAGGCGCGCCATGGCGCGGGCTGGTATGCCGCGATCACGGCGGATATCTGGGGGGCCTGACGCCCCCGGAAGGGATATCTGGGGGCCTGACACCCCCGGAAGGCAGGTCAGCCCTTGCTCGCCTCATCCGCCAGCACGCGCCGGACCGCCTCATCCGCGCCGATGCGGTCGCGCAGGGCGTTCAGGTTCGGCCAGCGCGCCAGATCGTCGGGAAAAACCGCTCTGGCCCAACGGATCATCGGGAAGATATAGGCATCCGCGATGCTGCGCCGGCCCTTGCCGTCGCCCACCATCCAGTCGCGGCCCTGCATGTGCTCGTCAAGGATGGTCAGCTTTTTCGCGATCATCAGCCGCGCCGCCTCGACCACGGCATCACGCGCCGCCTTGTCCGTATCGGTGGTGAAACGGTCGGTCATGAAGAACGGCCAATAGGCGGCATGCAGGTCGCTGGTCAGAAAGGCGGTCCATTTGTGCAATTCCGCCGCGTGGCGCGGGTCGCCATTGCCGCCCAGGCCCGCCTCGGGGTGCTTTTGCGCCAGATAGTCCAGAATCGCCGAGGCCTGGGTCAGGATCCAGCCATCATCCTCGCGCAGCACGGGCACGGCGCCGGTCGGATTGACCGCCAGCAGTTCCTCGGATCCGTATTTGACGCGATGGGCGACATAGGGCTGGCCGATCCATTCCAGAACGATATGGGGCGCCAGCGAACAGGCGCCGGGCGAATAGAACAGGGTGGTCATCAGGGGCTCCTTTTGGGGTCCGGTGGCATATCCTATAGACCCGCAGGGTGACTTTTCCAACGCAGGCAGCGCCGTGACGGTTTCCGCCGCGCCCCGCGCCCCGCGCCCCGTGCCCCGTGACACCGGGGCGCCCGCGGTGCTATCAGCAGCGGGAATCGCGACGGGCCAGCCCCCGCGAAAAGCCAGCACACAAAGGCCGGACGGATCTGGATGAACCTGCTGTATGTCAATGATCGCAAAGGCGAATACCCCCCCAGCCTTTACGCGGGAACACGCGATCCGCTGGCACCCTTTTCCGCCTTGCAAGGCGAGGCGCGCGCCGATGTCGCGATTGTCGGCGGCGGCTATACCGGGCTTTCCGCCGCGCTGCATCTGGCGCAGGCGGGGCTGAGCGTCACCCTGCTGGAGGCGCATCGCGTGGGCTTTGGCGCATCCGGGCGCAATGGCGGGCAGGTCGGTTCGGGCCAGCGGCTGGAGGTCGATGATCTGGAACGCATGGCCGGGCCGGACACCGCCCGCCAGCTTTGGGATCTGGCCGAGGACGCCAAGGTTCTGGTCCGCGACATTGCCGCGCGCAGCGGCGTGCCCCTTCACGACGGTGTCGCCCATGCCTTTGCCACGGCGCGCGAATTCGACCATGCCCGGCGCAATATCGACCGGCTGGCGCGCAACTACGGCTATGACCGGATCACGGCCCTTGGGCAGCAGGATTTCCGCGCCATCCTGCCCTCGGACCGCTATGTCGGCGGAGAGCTGGACATGGGCGCGGGCCATCTGCATCCGCTGAACCTTGCGATCGGCATGGCGCGGCTGGCCCGTGACGCGGGCGCCACCATCCATGAAAACAGCGCCGTCCTGCGCATCCACCATGCGCAGACGGCGGGCGGGCTGTCGGTCCTGACCACCGACAGCGGCGTGCTGCGCTGCAACCATGTCATTCTGGCCGCCAATGCCTATCTGGACCGGCTGGACGGCAAGGTCGCGGCCCGCGTCATGCCGATCAACAATTACATCGTCGCGACTGAACCCCTGGGCGACCGCGTGACGCAGGTACTGACCCGCGACATTGCCGTCCATGACACGAAATTCGTGGTGAATTACTGGCGTCTGTCGCCCGACCAGCGGCTGATCTTTGGCGGGGGCGAGACGCTGAGCTATCGTTTCCCCACAGATATCGCGGCCAAGGTCCGCAAGCCGCTGCTGCAGATCTATCCCGGCCTTGCCGATGTCGCGCTGACCCATGCCTGGGGCGGATCGCTGGCGATCACCCGGACGCGGATGCCCTGCGTCATGCGGCCCGCGCCGAATTGCCTGTCGATCAGCGGCTATTCGGGACATGGCGTCGCACTGGCGACGCTGGCCGAGCGGATCATGGCGCGGGCAGTGACGGGACAGGCGGGCGAATTCGACGTCATGGCCCGGCTGACCCCGCCCCCCTTCCCCGGCGGCGCGCTGTTGCGCCAGCCGCTGCTGGTCGCGGGGATGACATGGTTCGCGCTGCGCGACAGGCTGGGTTTCTAGCTGCCCTGCGTGTCGGCGGCGGGCGTTGTCGGTGTCTCTGACGCCTTGGTCTTGAGTTCGCGCAGCGCGGCGATACGGTCGGCCATCTTCTTTTCGCGGCGGCGGTGATAGGCCTTGATCAGGGGCACGGTCAGGTAATGCCCGATCGCCCCGGCGATCACGCCCGGAATGATGCTGCCGACCGCATAGGGCAAAAAGATCTGTTCGTAAAACCCGTGCAGATGCGCCCAATGCATGTCGCGTTCGGTAAAGACCGCCAGGAAATTGTTCCAAAGCTCGCCCCCGGCGCGGGCGAATTCGCCGGGCAGGGTCTTGATCGAAATCGTGCCCTCGGTCCCCAGAAGCCACCGCCCCGTGGTCAGCGAAGCCATCGCCATGAAGGGCGTGGTCAGCGCATTGCCGACGAAGGTCCCCAGAAGCGCGGCCAGAATATTGCCCCGGATGATCCATGCGCACAGCGCCGCGCCCAGAAAGTGAAGCCCGAAAAACGGCGTAAAGGAAATGAAGATCCCGCAGGCAAAGCCGCGTCCGATCCGGCTAGGCGGGTCGGGCAGCCGGCGCATGCGGTGCAGGACATATTGCGTTGCCCGTTTCCAGCCGCCGCGCGGATAGAACATTTCGGTGGCAAGCTGGCCATAGGTCCGCGGGTTGCGGCGCTTGAACACGGTGTCGTCCCTTTTCTAGGGACGCGCAGAGGCATCCCGGATACGGGCGACCTGCGCCACATCGCTTTCCGCCTCCAGCGCGGTCAAAAGCATATGCAGGTGCTCGCGGTCGCGCAGTTCAACCTGGATCCGCAACCGGTAGAAATCGGGTTTCCGGTCAACGAATTCCAGATCAGAGATATTGGCTCCCTGCTGGCCGATCAAGGTGCATATTCGCCCCAGAACACCGGCATCATGCCGGATGGTCAGTGACAGATTTGTGGAGTAGGCGGCGGGATGGCGCCCCTCGCGCCAGTGCAGATCGACCCAACGCTGCGGGCTGTCTTCGAATTCGGCCAGAACCGGGCAGTCGATGGCATGGATCACGACGCCCTTGCCGCGATAGGTGATGCCGACGATGCGCTCACCCGGCAAGGGGTTGCAGCAGGGCGCGCGGGTAAATTCCTGATCGGCCTCCAGCCCGGCGACGGCGCGTTTCGCGTCCACCTCGCTTTGGGCCGAGGCGAGTTCGGAGTAAAGCGTGCGCAACACGTCCTGCGCCGCGATTTCCGCGCTGCCGATGCGGGCCAGCAGTTCGGAGGTATCGGGCAGCGCCATGGTGCGCGCGGCGGTGCGCAGCGCCTTGTCGGTGACGCGCCGCCCGACATGTTCAAAGGCGACGCGCACCAGTTCCGAACCCAGGCGGATGAAACGGTCGCGGTCCTCGTCGCGCAGGGATTTGCGGATCGCGGCCTTGGCCCGACCGGTCACGACGATATCCAGCCATGTCGCCTGCGGCCGCTGCCCCGAGGCAGAGATGATATCGATCGACTGCCCGTTTTTCAGCCGCGTCCACAAAGGCACGCGGATGCCGTCGATCTTGGCGCCGACGCAGGAATGGCCAAGCCGCGTGTGGATCGCATAGGCGAAATCAATCGGTGTCGCGCCCTTGGGCAGCTGGATCACATCGCCCTTGGGCGTAAAGCAAAAGACCTGATCGGAATACATTTCCAGTTTGACGTGTTCCAGAAACTCGTCATGGTCTTCTTCGCCGAAACGCTCGGTCAGGCTGGCGATCCATTCGCCCGGATCGACGGCAAAAGGGTTCTGGGTGCAGGCGCCGTCGCGATAGGCCCAATGCGCGGCCACGCCCGATTCGGCGACCTCGTGCATCTGGCGGGTGCGGATCTGCACCTCGACCCGCGTGCCGTCGCGGCCCGAAACGGTGGTGTGGATCGAACGGTAGCCGTTCGATTTCGGCTGGCTGATGTAATCCCAGAACCGCCCCGGCACGGCCCGCCAGCGCTGGTGGATACAGCCAAGCGCGCGGTAACAGTCGGCCTCGTTGCGGGTGATGATGCGAAAGCCGTAAATGTCGGACAGCCGCGAAAAGGACAGCTGCTTTTCCTGCATCTTGCGCCAGATCGAGAACGGCTTTTTCGCGCGGCCATAGACATTGGCCTCGATCGATTCGGCTTCCAGAACGGTGCGGATATCGGCGGTGATTTTCGGAATGACATCGCCGGTTTCGCGCTGCAGCGTCACGAAACGGCGGATGATCGAATTGCGCGCCTCGGGGTTGATGACCTTGAAGGCCAGATCCTCCAGTTCCTCGCGCATCCACTGCATACCCATGCGCCCGGCCAGAGGGGCATAGATATCCATGGTTTCGCGGGCCTTCTGCAGCTGCTTTTCCGGCTTCATCGACTTGATCGTGCGCATATTGTGCAGACGGTCGGCCAGCTTGACCAGAATCACGCGCAGGTCGCGCGACATGGCCATGAACAGCTTGCGAAAGTTTTCGGCCTGTTTGGAATGAACCCCGGACAGTTGCAGATTGGTCAGCTTGGTCACGCCATCGACCAGATCCGCGACCTCGCGCCCGAACATGCGCGACACTTCGTCCCAGGTGGAACGGGTGTCTTCGATGGTGTCGTGCAGCAGCGCGGTGATCAGCGTCGCATCGTCCAGCTGCATTTCGGTCAGAATGGCGGCGACGGCGACGGGATGGGTAAAATAAGGCTCGCCCGAATGGCGGAACTGGCCTTCATGCATGCGACGCCTGCGATTCATAGGCGGTCGCGGATCAGATCCGCATTCGTGCGCGGATTGTAATTGCGGAATCAATGCAAGGAGGTCTTCGACGTCAATCATGTCCAGCCGAAGACCCTGAAACTCAATCCCTGCCCTGCGCTTCCAGCATCATGCGCAGCATCCGTTCCTCGGTTTCTTCGTCAGCCGGTTTCGGACGGTCGATTTCGGCACCCAGAAGCAGCGCCATCGCGTCCTCTTCGGGTTCGTCGACTTCGATCTGGGTCTGGGTCGATTCGATCATCCGCTCACGCAGGTCATCGACGGATTGGGTTTCGTCGGCGATTTCGCGCAGCGCGACGACCGGGTTCTTGTCATTGTCGCGATCAACCGTCAGCGTGCTGCCGGCAGCGATTTCACGGGCGCGATGCGAGGCAAGCAGAACGACATCAAAGCGGTTCGGAACCTTGTCAACGACGTCTTCGACAGTAACGCGGGCCATCAGTCACCTTTGATTGCGATTCGGCATGAAAAGAGAAGCAGCATAAATGCGCATCCAGGACATGAATGTCAAGGCTCTGCCAGTCCCATCCCCTCGAAGGCGCGGGGTGGCAAGGCGCATCTCATCCGGGTGACGGTCTCGCCGGTCAGCGGATGACGCCAGCCGGGCGCGATTTCGGCCAGAGGGACCAGCACGAAGGCCCGGTCCTGCATCCGCGGATGGGGCAGGATCAGACGGTCCGGCGCCTCGACCGACTGCCGTTCGGGGGCCAGTTCGCGCCACAGCGTCTGTCCCGCCGCATCGGGCCGGACCAGATCGCCATAGGCCAGCAGGTCCAGATCAATCGGCCACGCCTGCCAGCGCCCGCCGTCGCGGATGCGGCCCAGTTCGGCCTCGATCCGGTGCAGGCGTTCCAAAAGCGCCTCGGGCGTCAGCGCGGTTTTCACGCAAGCCGCCGCATTGACGTAATCCGGCCCGCTGCCGATCGGGAAAGCCGGTGTTTTCCAGAACCGGCTGACCGAAATTATCTCAATGTTTTCAACGGCCAGAAGCCGCAAAGGCCGCGCGCAAGCTGTCCGAAGGAATACCTGCCCAAGTTGGCAGGTTTGCACCCAATGCAACCAGCCCTAGACTCTGAGTTTGTTTTTCCATTCCAAGTTTTTCTGGAGGAAGTTGTGTTCTGCAAAGACGACCGCTTGGCTTTGTTCATCGACGGTTCCAATCTTTACGCTGCAGCCAAGTCGCTCGGGTTCGATATCGACTATAAACTGCTTCGTCAGGAGTTCGAGCGGCGGGGCAAACTGATCCGCGCCTATTATTATACGGCGCTGCTGGAAAATGACGATTATTCACCCATTCGCCCCCTGGTCGACTGGCTGCATTACAACGGCTATTCGATGATCACCAAGCCCGCCCGCGAATATACCGACGGTCTGGGGCGGCGCAAGATCAAGGGCAACATGGATATCGAACTGACTGTGACCGCGATGGAACTGGCGCCGCGCATGGATCATGCCGTGCTGTTTTCCGGGGACGGCGATTTCCGCCCGCTGGTCGAGGCGCTGCAACGTCAGGGCGTGCGGGTGTCCATCGTCTCGACGACGCGCAGCCAGCCACCGATGATCGCCGACGAGTTGCGTCGTCAGGCGGATAACTTCATCGAACTGGACGCCCTGCGCGAAACCATCGGCCATCCGCCGCGCGATCAGTCGCCAGCCGAAACCAACCGCGCGTCGTAATCCGGCCGGGCGCCATGCCGGGCCGGCCGGCGCAGAGATTGACTATGCGGCCAGGGGTGCAGGATGCACCAATTCCGGCATCCGGCGTTTCGTCAAACACGGTCGCGATCTTTTGTCGCAAGACCTGCGGGCTTCTGAATGGTTCTTTCGGCATCACGGACATCTGCCCGTCTGTGATGCAGGGGCGGCGACCTGCGGTTTTGAGCGGTGACACTTGGTTTGAGCGATCATCGTTTTTGCGGTCTATATTTTTCAATGGGTTACGAGGTTGCCGTGACGCATGGTTTGATACATTTCAGCCAAGTTGGGGCGAAAACGTCACCTGCAGTATGTATGCCGTCAAAAATCATTCAATGAAATCAATAGATGGAAAATTGTGGTGATCGGAGAAAACCGACCACCGTTCACCTCTTCAACTCGGGATGGGCTCTCTCCAGATCTGCAATCTGAACCTTCATCTCATCAATTTTCTTTCGCATCGATTTCTGCATGTCTTCGTCTGATCTTTGG
This sequence comes from Paracoccus sp. DMF-8, assembly GCF_029309835.1. Taxonomy (GTDB): domain Bacteria; phylum Pseudomonadota; class Alphaproteobacteria; order Rhodobacterales; family Rhodobacteraceae; genus Paracoccus. The sequence goes on from NZ_JARJHL010000005.1 coordinate 191,804, forward strand.
ATGAATGCCGCAATCTGCGCCATGGTCAGGCCGCTGCTGACGATAGTCTCAGCAAGCCCGGCGGCATGAGCCCCGATTTCCTGCGCCAAGTATTCTGGCTGAGGTATCAGCTCGTCGTGCTGCTGCATCTCAATGAGGTTCTTTAGTGTGGAGAGTGCCGCACGTTCAGCGGCAAGACGCACAAGCAAAACGCCGCCCAACGCCGCATCGACGTCACCGAGCACCAACCAATCCAGAGAAACCCTAAGACCAAGGGCTATCTGCTTTAGCGCCTCAACCCCCGGCAGTGGTGCGTTCTCGCGACGCATGTAGCTTTCTAAGGTGCGGCGGGAGATGCCAATCATCGTCGCCATCTCCGCAGCGGTCCAGCCGTTTTGGTCCTTAACCTGCCGCAGCCTGGCCGCAATTGTGTCGGCACTCATCTTTTCACCTTGTCAATTACCAATATCATGGCAATCTATACGAATATCAACGTATAAAATCCTATGATGATCGTAGCTGATAGATCCGGGTACTGTCATCGTCTAAGCGCGATCCGGGCAGGTTTCGTGTCTCTGGGGACTTCCCTCAACGCATGGTGCCGAAGCAACGGCATAGACACATCCAATGTATACAAGGCGATTTCCGGCAAGTGGCGTGGCCCAAAGGCCGACCGCTTGATTGCCTTGTTGCATGAAGCCGCAGGTGTGTCTCAGGCATGTTGATCCCTGTGCGTTTGCTGCTGGGAACTGGCGATATCCCGTCGCATCGTGCCAGCGCGGTAAGTTGGCTCTGCCGCCACCACGTTTCCACCCATCGGATCAAGGGTAACGCTGGGCTGCGAGACGCAATCGCACGTTCCGACCTTCCCGAACCCGAGCGCCTTGCATTTCTCGCCCACCGCGCGGAGAAGATGGGCCTGCCGATGGGCGTCCGGGACGATGCCGCACATCTGGCACTGGCTGCGAAGCCCGTGACGGTTCAGAACACGGCCTATGCCCGCGCGGAAACCATGATGTTCATCGCGAAGCATGAGGCGGCGGGCCTGAAATGGGGGCACATTTCTGCCCTGCTGAAGGCGGCGGTGAAAGATGGCTCTGCCGTTCTCGCCCCGTCACATGCGACCAAACGCCGTTGGAGTGCGCTGATCGCGGGTGTGGATACCGTGAACTGGGCACCGGCTCTGGCACCGGAGTATCGGGGCCGCACCGTCACCGCAGAGATTTCGCCCGAGGCCTGGGCCGAGTTTGAAACGCTGCTTTATCTTGCCGGTAAGAACGGCACCGGTTGGCCTCTGAAAGAGGCATGGCGGCGGATCGAGGAACAAAAGGTCGCGCGCGGGTAGGCGTGGCCCTGCTATCGCACTGTGATGCGACATTGGGAACGCCAGGACGAGGTTCGCAAGCGTGCTCTGCGCATGGGCGAGGACAAGGCAGCGAAATCCCTGATCCAGTATCAGCCGCGCACCGTTGAGGACATGTGCGCCATGCAACAGGTCGAACTGGACGGGCGGGAGTTCAAGGTCAAGGTCCGTTTCCGGGATGGGAAGATCGGTTGCCCGTGGGTGATCGTCTATACAGACCGCGCATCTTCGCGCATCGTCGGCTATGCCATCTCGGATTCCGAGAATGAGGAAGCTGTCGCCGAAGCCACCATCCGGATGTGCGACGAGAACGACATTCCCGATCTAGTTTATACCGATAACGGCTCGGCCATCAACGGCAAGAGGATGATGGGTGGTCTCAAGCCTTTGATCCAGCGCAAGGAAACGCGCTCACCTGATTGGGAAGTGCCGGGTGTCCTGAAACTCCTCGGGATCGAACTCAAGAACGCGGGGCCGAACAAGGCGCGCTCGAAGCTGTCGGAAAGTATCTTCTCGGTTTTGCGGCGGTTCGACAACGATCCAGTGTTCCATCAGGCGCAGCGTTCCGGGCCGAGCGATACGCCGAATCCGGATCCGGTGCCTGTCGATATCGAACTGTTCGAGCGGTTCATGGCAAAGGCTATCCGTGATTTTAACGCCCGGACCGATAGCCGCGCACAAGGTCTGATGCCGGGCGAATGCCGGAACTATGCGTTCGTGCGGCTGTCGGAAGGCCGGATTTCGCGGGCCGTCCCCCGCTGCAAAGCCGATCTGTCCGTATGAAGTGGTATCGCCGCACCGTTATGGGTGATGGGCGCGTCAGGTTCCCGAAAATCGGCTTGTTCGGGGATATCTCGACACAAGACGCCACGCTGAAGCATGTCGGCAAGAAGGTCTTGGTTGGTATCGACCCCAGCGCTTTCAACGCGCCGGCCACGGTGCGCCATTGGGAAGATGAGGCGCAGCGCGGGCTGCTGCTGGAGCGCCTGCCGATCTATGAAGCCACGCGACACGGGGATGCGGCGGGCCTGCGCAGGGCTGTAGCCGAAGAACGCCGGGTCAAGAACCTGGTTGCGAAGCACAAAGTTGCCGATACCAACCGCAGAGTTGCCGAGCTGCGGCAGGCAGTTATGGAGGCGGAAGCATCCGCGCCGCTACCCACCAAGCCCACCGTGGTCGCTCTCGATACTCGCAACCCATTTTCGGATAAGCCGCTTGATGGGCCGAAAGACCTGCATCCGTTGCAGGCAAAGCTTCGGGCCAATCTTGAAAGAAACCTCGCTGCTGCAAAGGCGGCGGGATGAAGCGGCGTGAGGGGGAAGTTTGGTCGCTGCCCCTCACGCCCAAACCGGCGGGTGAAACCCGTCCAGAACGGAGAGAAAGATGGCAGAACATGTGAAACTTGCCAAGCCTTCGCTGCCTGATGCGCCTGACTTCGTGCGCACCAGCACGGCGAATAACATCCTGCTTTCGGTAGACATGATCCGGGCGCAGCCTCGCCCGGCCATGACGATGGTTTGCGGTGTGCCCGGCTGCGGGAAATCTACGACGCTGGAAATGCTGGCGAAATCGGACCCGGATGCACGGCTGATTTCGATAGCGCCCGGCGAAGGTGGTGCCTTCGGTGTGGCAGAAATCGTCGTGGACAAGCTCGGCCTCGGCATCAGGCCGAAGGGCAGCACCATCGCCACGCTTCGCCGCGAAATCGGCCGTTTCCTGCAACATGCGGGCATCTGGCTGATGGTTGATGAGGCCCAGCACCTGACGAAGGAAGGGGCAGATTGGCTTCGCATTCTGTGTGAGGAAAGCCGGACGGACCTCCTGCTTGCCGGTGATCTGCGCCTTGCCCGCATGCTCGACGAGATGCCGCAACTGCAAAGCCGCATGCTGCGGGCGGTGATCGTCGAAGAGGTTACGGAAAGCGATGTGCGCGACCTTGCGCAGGCGTTTGGCGTCCAGCGCAAGGATTCCTTCACTATGCTGCATCGTGCTGCCCTGGTGAAAGGTGGTCTGCGCACCGTGAATACTGCGTTCTGATCACACGCACCGGCTCCGATGCCGGTTGCTTTAGCGAGGAACTTCTGCCTGCCGCCCTGATGGAAATGGGCCCGTTTACTGGGGAAGGAAACACGGAATGACGGACGAACATCTCACTGATCATGAATGGAAGCTGAAAATGGCTTCTGAAGGCCGGGCATTTTATATTCCCGGCAAAACGACCGCACAAATGAAGGCCGAGCAAGCCGAAAGGGCGGAATCTGTCACGCTTATGATCAGCGCTGAACAGGCGGCCGCGTTGATATCCGCAACGGGTAATATTCCCTATCTTTTGCATCATTGCTGCAGACGCTTATGGAATATATCAGAGGTCACGACTTCGATGGGTCATATCGACGACAACACCATGATTGCACTGACCGCAATTACTGGCGCGAGCCATGAAGGAAGCGTTTAAGAAAGATGGTGAGGAACTGCTCAAGCTCAACACCGAACTGCATAAGCAGATGGGGGAACCAGCATGATCAGCAACGGCAAACGGCGATCCTGCACGTTGCCAAGGGCAAGCTCGGCCTGGACGATGAGACCTATCGGCTTGTTCTGGTCAAGATTGCCGGGGTCACCGCGTCGAACGACCTGACGCAAAACGGGTTCGACGCGGTGATGGGCTTCTTCGATCACTGTGGTTTCAAGCCCACCGTCGCGGCCGGCGCATCCTATGGCAATCGCCCCGGCTTCGCCTCGCCCGCCCAGGTCGAATTCATCCGTTCGCTCTGGTTGGAGGTCCATCACGCCCGCGACCTGGACGAAGGCGCCTTGAACGGCTGGCTGCGCAAGTTCTTCAAGGTGTCGTCGCTGCGCTTCCTGCCGGCCGCCACCGCGCCGAAGGCGATCACGGCGCTCAAGGCCTGGAAGAACCGCGCCGCCTGATCCGGCCTGCACGTCAGAACAGGGGCGGTGCCGCAAGGTGCCGCCGCTCGCCATACCCCCGATTTTTCGCCGTAGAGCGGCCTGTTCGTCTCTCTGCCACCCTGACACCTGAAAGGCGCGAACCCTGTTTAATTTTTGAGGAGAAGGCTTCAATGGGGCATCCGTGATCCTGCCTCTGGCCGCATGGGCCATTCTGCCCGGAAAAATGGGCCCACACAGCGAAGGACGAAGTGCAGGAATGGCAGGAGGGCAGAGAACCCTCGTAGCTGCTTTAGCACGCCTGATCGGCGCGGCATCATGGATTCTGAAATTTCCATGGTCGCCATCCGCAGCCGGAGCCTAATGGCAGCAACGCCCCGTCTCAACCTTCTTATGGTTCGCCAGCAGGTCTTTTAAACGGATTGGCTGGCCGAGAGGCAGGCGGGCACCGGGCTGGAGTCGAACCAACATCGATTCCCTGCATCAAAGTGCAGGCGAATTACCTTTTCCGGTCAGGCCACCGGCACCCGTGATCATGATATCCATCGGGCGGGCCGTGATCAAGCCGCAGCTGAACCTTGACCAAAGCTCCGCGACCGCAGATATTTGTTCCGCCGTGCTCTGGACCCCGGTTGAAAAGGGGGGGCTTCCCGAAAGGGCGGACAAGTGCTGGTTCGATTCCAGTCAGATGGTGCGGCACCTTTCCCCTCAAGGGTATGCGCAGGCCGTTGAGGTTATGGCCGCATCCCGGCTTTTCCTAGGGTCTGGACTCATTGAGTTTCAAAGCCAGTAGATGACGAGGGCAGCAAGTGCGATTGCTGACAAGAATACCTTGGGGCAACGGTCGTACCGGGTCGCCGCACGCCTCCAATCCTTGCAGGCCTGCCGAACATGATCTCGATCCGGTTGCGCCGTTTGTACCGGCGCTTGTCGTACTTGACGGTTTTCTTCCGCTGCTTCCGGCTCTGGGATGCAGGCGCGTATCCCTGTTGCCTTTCAACGCTTCTCTGAACCAGTCGGCGTCATAGCCGCGATCCCCGAGCAGCACAATCGACATCCGGCAGGCTGCTCAGCAATGCCCGCGCGCCGATGTAATCGCTGACCTGTCCGGCAGTGACGAACAGGTTGAGGGGCGCCCTGGCTGTCGCAGATGGCGTGCAACTTGGTGTTCATGCCGCCCTTGGTGCGACCAATCAGGCGCCCACGCCCCCCTTTTTCACGCCCATGCTGGTCGCGGTGCGGTGGGCCTTCAGGTAAGTGGCGTCGATCATCACGGTCTTCTTCGCCGTGCCCGGCCGCCAGACCCGCCATCATTTGGGCAAAGATGCCCTTGTCGCCCACCGCTTCCAACGGTTGTATAGTGTCTTGTGCGGGCCATAGGCTGCCGGGGCATCGCCTGCCGTAAGCCATTGCGATCGATGAAGATAATCCCGCTTAACACGCGTCGATCATCGACGCGGAGGCTTGCCGTGGGACTTGGGGAAGAAAGGCTCAAGACGCGCCATCCTGCGCGTCCGTCAACCAAAAAAGATCAGACATGGTCACCGCTCGCTTTCGAACCGTGAATCACGCCGCCAGTCGGAAATCAATGGGTCCTGAGCCTAGAAGTTTCCATATCGCGAAACATCAGGAAATCAGCCGTGATCGTCAGTTCCGAAACCCTCGCCCTTGCCTTCAAAGGATTCAAGACCGTCTATTCCGAAGCCTATCTTGAGGCACCGTCGCATGGGGAGAAAATCGCCATGACGATTCCCAGTGCCAGCCGGGATGAAACCTATGGCTGGCTCGGCATGTTCCCGCAATTGCGCGAATGGATCGGGCAGCGGCAGGTGAACGGCCTCAAGGCGCACAGTTTCACCATCACCAACCGCAAATTCGAAAGCACCGTTTCCGTCAAGCGCGATGATGTTTCAGACGATCGGTTGAGCGTGTTCAAACCGTTTGTTTCCGAAATGGGCGTTTCGGCCAAACGGCATCCCGACGAATTGATTTTCGGACTGCTGAAAGCCGGATTCGATACCCCGTGTTTCGATGGCTCCAACTTCTTTTCGGCCAATCATCCTGTCGAAATCGACGGAAAGCGGCAGGCGACCAGCAATTTTCAGGCTGGCACTGATCCGGCATGGTTCCTGCTGGATACCAGCCGCGCCGTTCGCCCGATTATCTTTCAGAAGCGCGAGGATTATGAGTTCCAGTCGCTTGACGACTCGAATTCGCCCCATGTGTTCTTGAACGACGAATATCTATATGGCGTTCGGGCGCGTGTGAATGCCGGGTTCGGTCTGTGGCAACCTGGCGCTGGCGCGAAAGCTCCGCTCAACGAAGATAACTATGCTGCCGCGCGAGCGGCAATGATGGGCTTCAAGAGCGATGGCGGGCGCTTGCTGGGCGTCAGCCCCAGCGTCCTGATCGTTCCGCCCCAGCTGGAAAGCGCGGGGCTGCACCTGCTGAACACTGAAATCAAGGATGGCGGCGGGTCCAAGGTCACCAAGATCAAGGGCGCGGGGCTGGTGCATTCGCCTGCGCTGCATCTGACGGCACTGGCCGAGGAAGGTGAGGGCGACAAGCCGACGATTGCCGCCCAGAGTCGTGGCCGAGGCGCTGGGGCTGTCGCCCGATGCCAGCGAGGCCGATATTCTCGACCTGCTGCGCGGCGGGCGGGGCCAGGGTGACGCAGGGCGACAGGCGCGGGTCGCGCAGCTGGCCGAACTCGACCACATTGCGCGCGAGTTCGGCCAGCGTGACCGTCCCGCGCGCCATGCGGCGGGCAAACCGGACCCGGCCCGCTTCGTCCCGGCCGAGCCCCTGCAAGCGGTCCTGACCGAACGCAACGAGGCGCAGGCCGTCTTGCGTGAACAGAATGTCAGGGCGCGGGTCGATGATGCTTTCGCGCGGGGCTGGCTCTCGCCCGCCATGCGGGGCTGGGCCGAGGCGCTCTGCATGTCCGAACCCGACAGTTTCGATCTGTTCATCGAAAAGGCGATCCCGCCATTCGCGCATCTGTTCAGGCCTGCGACCACATCGGCCGCCCCGCCGGACCTTGCGCGCGGCAACCACGCGGGCGGCGCGGCCGAGGAAATCGCGATCTGCGCGCAACTCGGCCTGAAACCCCGCGCGCTTCGGGACTGACCGGATCGGGCCGTGCCTTCGGCGGTGTGCCTGATGCGCCGTCGAAACCCTGCGCGCCGGCCGTCCGGGGAGCCGCGACCGGCGCGCAGACCCACCACAAAAGAACGGACATGACGCGAAACGCCGGTTCAACGCCTGATGAAACCCTGTTGCAGCATGTGGCGGCGCATCGTCCCGGCCGACCCGGAAAGATCGCGCTCGACCCGGAATTGCGCGCCTTCGTCGAGGCACGGCTTGCGCGTATGGCATTCGCCGGGATCGAGATCGAGGTGGCCGCGCATTTCCCGCCCGACCGCCCTCAGCGCAATTCATCGCTGGTGGCAGCGAATGCAGCGGGGCGAAACGTGAGCCAACACAACCGCCCGCCTGCACCGCGCCCAACCGCGCAGGTCGCGCCTTTCGTCCAGGTCCTCGGGCGTGGGGGCGCGATTCGCCTCATCCTCGCCTTCGGTGGTGCCGAGCTTTCCATCGGCGAGAACCCTCGCGACACAAACGAGCCGGTCGCAGATGTTCGGGCGCAGATCCGTCGAGGCGCTGGCAAACCTCGCCACATTGCCCCGCCGCATTCCCCGGCAAAGCCATGGCGCGCCGCCAATTGCCACCCGCAGGACCTGCCCATCGCCCAAATCGCCCGCAAACTGCGGGTGTCGGGTGTGGCGGTCCGCACCTACCTGCGCCGCGAGGCCGAGAACCGCGAAAGGCTGCGGACCGACGCGGAACGCCGCGCCAGAAAGAGGACGTGAATCATGATTGAAGTCGAGTTCAACGACGCTTCCCGTTGTTGACTTTGCGCGTCATCAGGCTGCATCCTTCAGGTCGGAAGCCGTGTAACCCCGATGGGCAAGGGGATGCGCCGCGCAAGCGGCGGATTGATGTTGGTTCGAGTCCAACCCGGCTTCCGCATCCACCAGCCAATCAGCCCATGGCACCGGCAATCATCTGTAATCGGCTATTCCCATTTGTTCCCACGAAAAACAGGCGCAAACCATGTGTCATCAGTAGATCAAACCAAGTGTCATTACACAGGTTTCCTTATCGGATTTAACCGCCCCTTGTGCGGCATGCCCCGGATAGAAAGGCCCGGATACAACGGGCCGTATCGCTCATCCAGATCACCCCATATCGCGACACCCCTGCCATCGCAAAAGGCATGGCACATCACGCATGCTCAACCCAAAAGAGAATTATCGTTTGTAATTGCAGTCAGCGAATGTATCGTTTGTCTATTCCTGACATACGGGCCTCAGACACATGCCACGCAAGGTCAATTCCGCGCTGATCGATTCGATGAACCGTCTGGCGCGGCAGCCCCTGCTGACCGCAGCCGCCCCGCAATCCGCCGGCGCCCTCCCCGCGTGGTTTCTGGGCCCCAAGGCCGAAAACGAATCCCTGCTGCGCGAGCTGGTCGATATCGCGATTTCGGGCCATGTCGCGGCACGGCGCGACTACGCCCCCGAAGATCCCCGGCTTGGCCCGGACAGCGTGTTCGAAAGCGATGCCTATCGCGCGACGGCGGAACGGATGCGCGACCGGCTGTCGGATATGATCGCGCAGCTTGCCGGATCGACGCCCCTGTCCAGCTATCGCAACCAGTCGCATATGTATTGGGACATCACCCTGCCGGGGGTGGCGGGCTATGTCGCGGCGCTGCTGTTCAACCAGAACAATGTCGCGGCAGAGGCTTCTCCGGTCACGACATTGCTGGAAATCCAGGTCGGGCGCGAGCTGTGCCGGATGGCGGGTTTCGACAGTCGGACCTGCCCGCCCTGGGGCCATATCACCTGCGACGGCAGCGTCGCCAATGCCGAGGCGATCTGGGCCGCGCGCAATCTGAAATACCTGCCCTTTGCCATGGTCGAGGCGCTGCGCGACGACCCGGCGCTGGCCGCCGCGCAGGGGGTTCAGGTCCATACCGGTCGCGGGCGCGCGCGGCTGCTGGATCTGGATGCACGGGGGCTGATGAACCTGCCCATCCGCAGCGTGCTGATGCTGAACGCGCTGGTCGCGCGCGCGGCCCGGACCACCCCGGAAAAGGTCGCGGCGGCGCTGGCCGGGCGCGGCGTGCAGGATCTGGGCCTTGCCGAAATGCACCGCCGCCATGCCCCCGACCTGCCCGTGCCGCTGGTTCTGGCCCCGGCGACCGCGCATTATTCCCGGCCCAAGGGCGCCGCTTTGCTGGGGCTTGGCCGCGCCGCCCTGCGCAGCGTGCCCGTCGATCTGAACGGCCGGATGCGTGTCGATGCCCTGCGCGAGATCCTGACCGAATGTCTGGACCAGCGCCGCCCGGTCATGCTGGCCGTCGCCGTTCTGGGCACGACCGAAGAGGGCGCGATCGACCCTCTGGACCGCATCGTCGACCTGCGGGCCGAATTCAGGCGCCGGGGGCTGTCCTTTGCCCTGCATGCGGATGCGGCATGGGGCGGCTATTTCATGTCGATGCTGCGCCCGCCCTTGTCGGGGTCGCCCGGCGCGCATGAGATGCTGGACCTGAACGACGACGACGCGCCCCCCGGCATGTATCTGAACCCACGGGTCGAAGCGCGCCTGAACGCCGCGCGCCATTGCGAAACCCTGACCGTCGATCCGCACAAGGCGGGTTTCATCCCCTATCCGGCGGGGGCACTGTGCTATCGCATCGGGATGATGCGCGATCTGGTCAGCTTTGCCGCGCCCGTGGTCTTTCACGACGGCGTCGTGCCGACCGTCGGGATCTATGGAATCGAGGGGTCGAAGCCCGGCGCCGCCGCCGCCTCGGTCTGGCTGTCGCATCAGGTCATCCCGCCGGACCAGTCGGGCTATGGCCGCCTGCTGGCGAAATGCATCTTTGCCTCGCGCCGCTTTTACGCCGCGCTGCGGGCGGGCTTTGCCGATGGTGGCGCGATCACGGTGACGCCATTCCAGCGCCTGCCTGCCGAACGCCTGCATCTGGGCGATGCCGCCGTGGCCGAGGAAAACCGCCGCCTGCGCGACGAAATCGCCTGTCTGGACAATGACGCGCTGGTCGAGCGGCTGTTGGCCGACCCGTCGCTGATGACGCTGTTCCGCGCCTCTGGCTCGGATACCAGCATCGTGCCCTATGCCTTCAATTTCCGCACTCAGGACGGGCTGAACACCGATCTGGACCTGATGAACCGGCTGAATGACGCGGTTTTCCGCGCCCTCAGCCTCGAAGACGCGCCGCAGTCCGGCCCGCCGCCGAAACCGATGTTCGTCACCGCATCCGAATTCGACCCGGCGGTCTGCGCGCAGCCTTTCGTTGATCATTTCGCCCGTCGTGCGGGCGTCAGGCCGCAGCCGGGGATGGGGGTGAAATTCCTGATCTCGACCCAGCAAAACCCGTTCATGACGGCGACCACGGACGGCGATTTCATCCCCCGGCTGATCGCGATCCTGCGCGAAACGGCCTTGACCGCGGCAGAAGGGATCTGCGCCGCGACCGGACAAGATCCTTGGAGGGAACGACCATGACGCATTGCCCCGAACACGATCCCGATGGCCCGCCGATCAGCAATATGGCCCATCAGCACGCCTTTACCATCACCGGGTCCGAGACGCTGTTTGCGACCCATATGACCCAGTATTTCAACGAGATGCACAAGTATCAGCTGGTCATCCGCTTTTCCTTGCCCGCCGAAATCGCGACGGCGCTGCGGCGGGTCCGGGCGCAATATCCGCGCGACCTGTTCGTGCTGGCCAATGACGACAGCGACGAATTCAACGTCCCTTCGCTGGCTGCGGGACTGAGGCCCGCGTTCACCGGCAATATCTTTCAGGGCGTACCGCCCTTTGGTCCCGAGGATGAACAGGACCCGCATTTCTTTCCTCGGGATCTGAAACGGGTGCGCCCGGTCTTTGCCAAGATCCCGGTGACGGTCGAACGCAGCGTCTATTTCCGGCCCTTTTCCCACGGCGAGGCCCTGCCCGATACCGCCCATTACCTGATGTTCGGACGCGGGGCCGAGGCGCATATGACCAACCTGCAATACGCCCCGGTCGCGGGCGTCAGGGATGGGCGGATGCTGTTCGGGCCGGGCTATGACCATGTCCTCAGCCTGCCCCGCACGCCCGACTGGATCGCGCCCGACATGCTGGAAGCGGGGATCATCGTCACCGTGCCTTCGGTCCCCCTGCGCGGCCCGGATGGCGCGCCCCGCATCCCCTGCGGCATCCCTCTACCCGAAGGTCAGCAGGTCACGCTGGATTATCGCGGCCTGCCCCGCGACCCCGCCCTGACCGTGACCGCCGGGCCCAGTTTCTTCTGCGCGACCGCCGTGTGCAACAGCGAGGGGCTGGATGTCTGCCCGCCGGAATCGGCGATGCATGCCTCTGTCACGCCGGATGAATATCTGGTGCCCCATTCCGCCCCGGAGCCCGCCGATGTCTGACAGCGCATCCCAACCCGAATTCGGCCACGAAGACCTGTGGCGCCAGATCTTTCACGACGGCCACCCGGTCCTGACGGGCAAGCAGCGCCGCTATCGGATGCTGCCGGGCATGCCGCGCTGCAAGATGTGTTTCGCCCCCTTTGGCGGCTTTGGCGGCTGGATCGCGCGGCGCATCGGGCTGCGCCCGTCCTTTCGCAATCCGCGTTTCTGCAATGCCTGCGACAAGTTCATCGAACAGTTCCCCGGCGGGGCCGAGGTCCCGGTCAGCATCCTGTTTTGCGACCTGCGCGGATCCGTGGCGCTTGGCATGAGCTGGGTGGCGCGGGCTATGCCGCGACGGTTGCGCGGATGCGCGATCTGGTGGTGGCGGCGCTGTGGCAGCATGACGGTTTCGTGCTGGAATTTCAGGGCGATTCCGTGATCGGCATCTGGCCCCCCGGCTTTTCCGGTCCCGATCACGCGCAGAAGGCCGTGGCCGCCGCCCGCACCGTGGCCGCGGCCCTGTCGCGCCAGCCGCAGGGCAAGGATCCGGTTCAGGCGGGCATGGGGCTGCACACGGGCCAGGCCTTTGTCTGCACATTCTCCGCCGCCAGCGGCAAGCTGCAAGAGGTCGGCGCCTTTGGTCAGGCCATGAACATCGCGGCCCGGCTGTCGGCGCTGGCCGAACCGGGCCAGATTCTGGTCACGCAGGCGATTTGTGACGCGGCGGGGCGGCAGCCGGACGATATGCGTGATGTCACCCTGAAAGGCATCGACGCACCGGTGCGGATCACGGCTCTGGCCTGATTTCCCCGCCATCCTCCAGCGTTGCGGCCAGTTCCGCGCGCGAGGGCACATGCAGCGCCCTGCCCTTGCGCGCGACCAGCCCCATCCGCGCCAGCCTGCTCATTTCCCGCGAAACCGCCTCGCGGTGGGTGGCGATGCGGGCGGCCAGTTCCAGATGGGCCGGGGCCGGGTCCAGCCGATGCGGGCCGTCATGCCCCGCAGGGATCTGGCGCAGCAATTCGCGCACCAGCCTTTCGCGCACCAGTTGCGTGCCGAATTCATAGACCCGTTCCGACAGGCTGCGGATCCGGCTGACGAAATGCAGATGCAAGGGCCGGGCAAAGGCGGGCATCTCCATCAGCGACAGGAAGTCGCGCCGCGAGACCCAGGCCGTGCGCCCCTGATCGCGGGCGACCACGCTGGCCGAACGCGCCCCCCCGTCGATCGCCGCCAGCATGCCCACCAGATCACCCGGCACGACGCGGGCATAGATGACCATCTTGCCCTCGGGCGAATGGGCCAGCACATCGGCCGTGCCGTCCAGCATCAGGAAAACATCGTGGCTATCATCCGCCTCGCGGATCAGGGCGGCGCCGGCCGCATGGCTGCGTTCACGGGCCGCAGCCAGAAAGATCGCACGCGCATCGCCTGATATCTGCATCCCGTTCCCATCACGAAAAAATGCCTGCCGTGCGATTATTCCGCCTTGCTGTGCGAAATGCCACTGAGCGGCCCCGGAAATTCCCGCAAGTTGAGTTTACCCAAGGGAACAACCACCCAAGGGGTTTTCAACCCGGAAAACTTCAGGAGGAACATCATGGCATTGCAAAAAATTGGCAAGATGAGCCTGCATAATGGCGGCGGCTTCGTGGCGCGGATGAAATTCGCCTATGTCGATGACGAAGGCCAGAAGAAAGACACCAAGCGCACCGGCGACATCCTGCTGGGCCAGACCAAGACCGCAACGCTCGACGATTTCGGCATTCCCGATGGCTCGCTGGTCTATCTGCATGTCGATGTGGTCTGGGGGCGCGACAACGAAGCGGCGCGCGCATTCACCTACGAAAAGGGCAACACCTGCACGGCGGCCTATACGATCACCGGCACGACCCTGTCGAACACGCTTGGCCTGATCGACGTCAACTGCTGACCCTTCCAACCGGAGCAAGCCCATGTCTTTGCAATATCTGGATACGGTGCAGATCAGCGCCATCCTGATCGACGCCTGGCAAAACCATCTGGAAACCGAAAAGGACCCTGCCGGAGGACAGTGGTTCACCAACGGTCCCGGCAACAACGGCGGGCTGTTCGGCAAGCTGGTCGATGAACTGGCGACGGAACTGGTCTTTGACACCCCGGCCCAGACCTTCAGAGTCTATCAATCGGCTGCGGCGACGGGCATCGTCGACAACCGCAACGGCCTGACCCCCGAACAGGTCGTGGGCCTGTCCTGCAGCTTTCAGGACACGGTGACAACGACCCATGCGGTCAGCAAGGCGGTCAAGACCGGCACCACCGTGTCGATCAAGGGCGCGCTGAAAGGCGGGGTCTTTGAAAAGGAATTCGGCATCAGCTTTTCCGCCGAATATTCGCATTCCTGGACGGATACCTCATCCGTTTCCTCGTCCGAGACGCGCAATTTCAACGTCTCGGTCCCGGTCAGGAATGTGCCGAAGGGACGGGTCTGGCAGGTCGTCCTGATGGCCAACAAGAAAGAACTGTCGATGCCCTACCGCGCCGACATCATCCTGAAAGGCAATACGGTAGCGAATTTCCAATCGCCGATCCGTGGCCAGAAAATCTGGACGGCCGATGCCGGAACCCTGTGCGACTGGATCGGTCGCTTTGGTTCGGCGGGGGACGAGTCCTGGACATACGGGCGCAATCCCGTAGATCCCACGCAGGGGCGGATTTCCCTGCATGGCGTGATGAAGGCGGTCCATACGGTCAATTTCACCGTGCGGACGCTGGATGTCACAGACAGCTTCCGACCCGATGGCAGTGATGATCTGGTCCTTGCGACCGATGCCCGTTCGGAAGCGAAGGTTGTTGACGAGGTCCTGGTTAACGAGGCTCGCCGCCGCCTGACGTCTCCTGGCAGGCACGGCGCAGCCCCGTCTTTTCGGTCGTCCCTTGACGTTCGGAAAGGCGGGGCTGTCTGCGTGCTGACATGTGGCCTTTCCGCCTGTCGCGCGATCATGAAAATGCGCGCGAATTTCGTCTGGATGTTTCCGTTTTATTCACATCTTTGTCCCTATGCTGGCTGGAACGAAAGGGGGACGTATGATCCGGTCTTGCAAATCGGTGGCAATCGGGGGTGACGGGTCCGACGGTCTGACACCCTGCTGACGGCGACGGCAGAACGCCCGATTGAAATCCAGAACCGCAAGGCGTGGCCCGTCCACGCAGCGAACACCACATGACCGCGCATGGTTTTGCGTGCAGCCTTTGGCGTGGCTTGACACACGGGGGGGGTATCTTGCGCGGCATCGAACAAAAGGGAATGCACATGAACACAGTCGGCTTCGAACAGATCCGCGAACAGATCAAGCTGGTGATCTGGGATCTGGATGAGACGTTCTGGAAAGGCACGCTCAGCGAGGAAGGCATCACCCCGATCGCGGAAAACATCCGCATCCTGCGCGAATTGACCGATCGCGGGATCGTCTGTTCGATCTGTTCGAAAAACGACTTCGACACCGCCCGCGAAAAGCTGCAGGAACTGGGGATCTGGGACCTGTTCGTCTTTCCCCATATCGACTGGTCGCCCAAGGGTCAGGCGATCAGCGCCATGCTGGACCGGATGGGCCTGCGCGCGGCCAATACCCTGTTTCTGGACGACAATCACCTCAACCTCGAAGAGGTCGCGTTTTTCAACGACGGCATCGCCTGTGTCGATGGCAGGCTGGATCTGTCGCCTCTGTTGGACCTGCCCCAGCTTGCGGGCAAGGACGACCGCGACCATTCGCGGCTGAAACAATACAAGGTCATGGAAGGCAAGCTGACCGAACAACGCGAAAGCGGCCTCTCGAACGAGGATTTCCTGCGCCAGTCCGGCATCCAGATCCGCATCATCACAGATATCGACGACCAGATGGACCGGGTGCTGGAACTGCTGAACCGCACGAACCAGCTGAATTTCACCAAGATCCGCGCCAATACCGACGATGAAAAGACCGCCCTGCAACAGTTGCTGTCGGTTTCGGGGATGCATGCCGGGCTGGTCCATGTCCGCGACCGCTATGGCGATTACGGCATCGTCGGCTTCTTTTGCGTGCGGACGAAATATTCGGGCAATACCGCCCATCATTTCGCCTTTTCCTGCCGCACCCTCAATATGGGGGTCGAACAATGGGTCTGGGCCAAACTCGGCCGCCCCGAGATGAAACTGGTGGGGCCGGTCGCCTCGAAACTCGACACGCCCGCGACGGTCGACTGGATTTCCGAGGTTTCGGATTTCGATCAGGACGAAATCCGTGTCGAGGTGCCGCCGTCGGTCGACTGGACCGACAGCACGCTGTCCTATGCCTATCTCAGCTTCAGCCAGAACCGGATGCAGTTCGCGCCCAGCCTGTTTCCGGTCGGACGGGGCGGGCTGCGCAGCGCAAGGGGATTGAAATCCATCACTTTTCCGCAAAAGCGCATCAGCCAATGGCTGCCCGCCTTCCGCATCGGCCTGAACAGGCAGGGCCCACTCAAAGATGCCGATATCCTGCATGGCACGGATGACGGATAGCTGCCCCCAGGGACCTGCATCACGAAGGTGACACGCATGCTCAAAAATCCGTGGCATGGTGGGCGCGGTGATGCAGTCCCCGGGCAGAGCCCATAAATGGGCCGTATACCGCAAGGGACTGGCAGCGACACGGCAACGGAGCAACCAATGAAGGCAGTCAACGATACCCGCAGCTATGGCTGGGTTTCCCGAATATTCCATTGGTCCATCGCGGCACTGATCCTGACGGCGATCGGGCTGGGCCTTTATGCGAATGCCCTGCCCCATGAGACGCAGGATGAATTGCAACTGGTTTTCGCGGCCTTTTCAATCCACAAGACGGTGGGGATGGTCACGCTGTTTCTGGCGCTGGCCCGGATCCTCTGGGCGATTGGCCAGATCAAGCCGCGCCCGCTGCATCCCGAACGCCGCCTGGAAACCTGGGCGGCCGAGGTCGTGCATTGGGGGCTGTATGCGGGCATGGTCGTGATGCCGCTGTCAGGCTGGTTGCTGCATGCCGCGGCGCCCGGTGCCTTTTCGCGCATCATCTGGCCCTTTGGGCAAAGACTGCCGGGCGTGCCGGAATCGATGGATCTCAGCAACGCATTCGCCGCATTCCATGCCAGCGGCTGGTGGGTGCTGGCCGCGCTGATCGTCCTGCATGTCGGCGGCGCGCTGAAACATATGATCATCGACCGCGACGCCACCCTGGCGCGCATGGCCGGAAACCCCGGCCGCGTCCCGGAACCGCCCCAGCAACATCATCGCGCATCAGCCATTCTGGCCGCGATCACCGGGCTGCTGATCTGGGTCGCGGTGGCAATCGGGTCGCAATATCTGCCGGGTGCAGAGGCTGAACCCGAAACGTCCGGTCAGGCGCAACCTGCCGAAACCGCGCCGGCCACGGTGCAGGAGGATCAGGCCGCGACGACCGACACCCAGGCCGCAAGCAGCGCATGGGTCGTCGAAACCGGCACGCTGCGGATTGCGGTCAATCAGGGCGGCTCGACCGTCGAGGGGGGCTTTGCGACCCGGCAGGCGCAGATCGACTACGACCCCGACAGCCGCGAGGGCAGCGTGGATGTGACCATCGACATCGCCTCGCTGACGCTTGGCGCGGTGTCGGACAATGCCAAGGGGCCGGAGTTCCTGAACGCCGCCGCCTTCCCCGAGGCGCGCTTTCAGGCCGTGATCGCCCCGTCCGAAGGGGATCAACTGGTCGCAAGGGGGGATCTGACCATTGCCGGCCAATCCGTCCCGGCCGAACTGCCCTTTGATCTGGTCATCGACGGCGATCAGGCGGCGGCAAGCGGCAAGCTGACCATTGACCGCCGCGATTTCGGCGTGGGCCAGACCTATGCCGATGAAAGCACGGTGGGTTTCGCGGTCGACATCGGCTTTGACCTGACCGCCATCCGCCAGTGACGCCACAGGCAAAATGCCGCGAATGAAAAAGGGCCGCCCCGTGGCGGCCCTTTGACTGTCCGGGGACAGGAAACCTTCCGGCTCAGCCGACCAGTTCCAGACCCGAGAAGAAAAAGGCGATTTCTTCTTTCGCGGTTTCCGGTGCATCCGAACCGTGGACCGAGTTTTCACCGACCGACAGGGCGAATTCCTTGCGGATCGTGCCCGCATCGGCGTTTTCCGGGTTGGTCGCGCCCATGACTTCGCGGTTTTTCAGGATGGCGTTTTCACCTTCCAGAACCTGAACGACGACCGGCTCCGAGGACATGAATTCCACCAGCTCGCCATAGAAGGGGCGATCCTTGTGGACTTCGTAGAATTTCCCGGCCTGCGCTTGCGACAGGTGCAGGCGTTTCTGGGCGATGATGCGCAGACCTGCATCTTCGAATTTCTGGTTGATCTTGCCGGTCAGGTTGCGGCGGGTCGCGTCGGGCTTGATGATCGAAAGCGTGCGCTCGGTGGCCATGGTGGATCCTTTCCATTTCTTCGAACCCCATGGTTCGAAAATCCGCGCCCGGTTATCACGGGGATGGCGTTTTGGAAAGATCAGGCAAACCGGGTCAGGCCCTATTTGATCAGCCACAGCCCCGCCCTTTCGTCAAAGGCCAGCGGCACCCCGGCTTGCGCGCCAGCACCGGGCCGTCACCCGCCCCCGGATGCCTCTGCCGAACCGGCCGCCCCGCGAACCCATGACGGTGCGGGTCGCAGGCGTCAGAGCGACGAGGAATCGCGGCATCCCGCCTGCCTGCGACCCGCCCCCGGAAAAGCCAGTTCGGGCCGCGCGCCCTGCCCCGGATGCGCGCCAGCGATTGACGTCGGCGCCGCGATGCGGCAATGCGCGGGGATGCTGCGCATCGACGACATATCCTATTCCATCGCGGGCCGCCCGCTGCTTGAACACGCCTCGGCGGTCATTCCGAACGGCCATAAGGTCGGCCTTGTCGGCCCGAATGGCGCGGGCAAGACCACGCTGTTCCGCCTGATCCGGGGCGAGCTTGCC
Organism: Paracoccus sp. DMF-8; assembly: GCF_029309835.1. GTDB lineage: Bacteria > Pseudomonadota > Alphaproteobacteria > Rhodobacterales > Rhodobacteraceae > Paracoccus. Next base: position 210,511 of record NZ_JARJHL010000005.1, read on the forward strand.
CTTGACGGCGGAGAGATATCCCTGCCCGTGCTGCTGCCCGTATCGGCGGCGTCGCGCAGGAAGCGGCAGGCACCGACACCAGCGTTCTGGACACGGTGCTGGCCGCCGATACCGAACGCGCCGCGCTGCTGGCTGAATCCGAAACCGCGACCGACGCGGGCCGCATTGCCGAAATCCAGACCCGGCTGGCCGATATCGACGCCTGGTCGGCCGAGGCCGACGCCGCCACCATCCTGCGCGGTCTTGGCTTTTCGGCCGAGGATCAGGCCCGCCCGACCCGCGATTATTCCGGCGGCTGGCGGATGCGTGTCGCGCTGGCCGGCGTGCTGTTTGCCCAGCCCGACCTGCTGCTTCTGGACGAACCGACCAACTATCTGGATCTGGAAGGGGCGCTGTGGCTGGAAAGCTATCTGGCGCGCTACCCCCATACCGTCATCGTCATCAGCCACGACCGCGACCTTCTGAACCGCGCCGTCGGCCATATCCTGCATCTGGAAAACCGCAGCCTGACGCTTTACACCGGCGGCTACGACACCTTTGCCCGCACCCGCGCCGAAAAGCGCGCCCTGCAGGCCGCCGAGGCCAAGAAGCAAGAGGCCCGTCGCGCCCATCTGCAAAGCTTCGTCGACCGTTTCCGCGCCAAGGCGTCCAAGGCCGTGCAGGCACAGGCTCGCATCAAGATGCTGGCAAAGATGGAGCCGATCACCGCGCCCGAAGAGGCGAAGTTCCATCAGTTCAGCTTTCCCCAGCCTGACCAGTTGTCGCCGCCCATCGTCTCGATGGACGGGGTTGCGGTCGGCTATGACGGGCGCGCGGTGTTGCAGCGGCTGAACCTGCGCATCGATCAGGACGACCGGATCGCGCTGCTTGGCCGCAACGGTCAGGGCAAATCGACCCTGTCGAAGCTGCTGGCCGAACGGCTCGATCCGATGGACGGACGCATCGCGCGGTCGTCGAAGCTGCGGATCGGCTATTTCGCCCAGCATCAGGTCGATGAGCTGGAACTGGACGAAACCCCGCTGGACCACGTCCGCCGCCTGCGCCCGGACGAAGGCCAGCCCCGGCTGCGCGCGCGGCTGGCCGAGTTCGGGCTGATGGCCGATCAGGCCGAAACCCGCGTCCGCGCGCTGTCGGGTGGGCAAAAGGCGCGGCTGTCTCTGCTCTTGGCCACCATCGACGCCCCCATCTGCTGATTCTGGACGAGCCGACCAACCACCTTGACATCGAAAGCCGCGAGGCCCTGACCGAGGCGCTGAACGACTATACCGGCGCGGTCATTCTGGTCAGCCACGACATGCATCTGCTCAGCCTTGTGGCCGACCGGCTGTGGCTGGTGGCGGGCGGCGCGGTGCGCCCCTATGACGGCGATCTGGACGGCTATCGCAAGATGCTGCTGTCGGGCGATGAAAAGCCCGTTGAAACCGCCCCCAAACCCGAGAACGAAACCCGCGAAACGCGCATCCCGCGACCAAGATCACTGGAATTGCGCGCCGACGCCCGCCGGGCCGAGGATCGCGTCGAAAAGCTGGCGGAAATGCTGTCGAAACTGGATGCGATCATGGCCGATCCCACGACCTATGACGACACATGGGGCGCCGAGAAATGGGGCCGCAAACATGCCGAGGCATCGGCTGCGATGCTCCGCGCCGAAACCCTGTGGATGGAGGCGCTGGAACGGCTGGAAACCGCCGAACGCGGCTGACGGTGCTTGACTCGCGCCCGACAAGCTGCCAATGGCCAGATTACGCCGGCCGATTTCAACAGATGATTCCGCCCCTTGCGTACGGAGTAGTGACCATGCGCGCCCTTCTCGTCCTGATGCTGCTCGCCGCCCCGGCTGGCGCCCAGACCTTTGGCAACAACGGCTATGTCCTGTCGGGCGATCTGGGGCTTGGGGTGAAATACGGCCCCGGAATACATGGGTCCGGACGATCAGGACGCCTCGGTCTGGATCATCCTGCGCAATGGTTCGCTGACGCGCCAGAAGGCGGATGGCCGCGAAACCACGGACGGTCTGTCCATCGTTCCGTCGTTCAACCTGATCGGCAGCCGCGGTGCGGACGACCATGACGCGCTGCGCGGCATGGATGACATCAGCCGCGCGGGCGAGATCGGCTTTCAGGTCGCCTATGATCAGGGGCCGGCGCGCGGCTATATCGCGCTGCGCAAGGGCTTTGGCGGGTACAAGGGGCTGGTCGGCGAATTCGGTGCGAGATACCAATATGCGGCCACCGACCGCCTGACGATCACCCCCCGCGCCGAGGCGCAATTCAGCAGCGACGATTTCACCGAAACCTATTTCGGCGTCACTGCGGATGAATCGATCACCAGCGGTTATGACGCCTATGCACCGGGTGGCGGGATCTATTCCGCCGCGATCGAGGTCGAGGCGCGCTATGCCGTGACCGACACGATGGCCGTTCTGGGCGAGTTCCGCTACACGCGCCTGCTGGGCGATGCGGCGGATTCGCCCATCGTGCAGGACAAGGACCAGCCGTCCGTCCGGCTTGGCGTCGTGCGCCGCTTCAGCACTGGTTTCTGACGGCGGCCAGTTTTCTGACGGCGACCGGAACCGGCCCATCGCTTTGCTGGCGCACGCTCTGGACCGGGGCGCGCGCTTTGCCTATATGTTCACCTAGGAAATCAACAACCGGGGCATCAGGCCATGACCGCAGAACCGCTGATGGAGGGCGCACCGCTGATCGCGCCCTCAAGCGTCGACCATCCGCTGTATGAAAGCATCGTCGAGGCCTGCAGGACCGTCTATGATCCTGAAATTCCTGTCAATATCTTTGATCTGGGCCTGATCTACACGATCGAGATAGCCGATGACAATGCCGTCCGCATCATCATGACCCTGACCGCGCCCGGCTGCCCCGTCGCGGGCGAGATGCCGGGCTGGGTCGCCGATGCGGTCGAGCCGCTGCCGGGCGTCAAGCAGGTCGATGTCGAAATGACCTTTGTCCCGCAATGGGGCATGGACATGATGTCCGACGAAGCCCGGCTGGAACTGGGTTTCATCTGATCCCCGATCCGGCGCGCGCGGTTCTAATCGATCAGGCTGAACCGGCGGTTCGTGACGACATGGACCGCCCCCTGTTTCATTTCCAGATCGTCCAGCGCCGCATCGGGCAGGCCGGTCGCGACCATGCGCAACATGCACAGCGTCACGCCATGCGTCATGATCATCGCAGGCCCCGTCAGATCGTCCAGAAAGGCGCGGACGCGGGCACGAAGCGCCGCGACCCTCTCGCCCCCCGGCAGGCTGTCATACCAGACGCAGCGCGATTGCGCGGTGGCCGCGCCCGGCCATGCCTGCCCCGCAGCCGCGCCCACGTCGATTTCGACCAGCCGTGAATCCAGCACCGGCTCACGCCCGCCAAAGGCGATAGCGGCCGACAGCCGCGCCCGGCCAAGCGGGCTGCAATAAAGCGCCAGGTCCCGGTTGCGCGACAGGATATCCGCGACGATATCCGCCTGACGCTGCGCCTGACGGATGCCCAGGGGGGTCAGCGGCAGATCCAGAAGCCCCTGCAACCGCCCCTGACGGTTCCATTCGGTCTGGCCGTGCCGCAGCAGGTAAAGATCGGGATGGCTGTTCATCGTCGCGCGCCCTGTTCGCATTGGCGCGCAGAGATGGCATGCCGGCAGGGGCATGGTCAGAAACGCCCGACCCGGACAAACGCCCGACCCCGTATTGCGCCCCCGGTGTCGCGCCCCTGTCGCATCGGCAGGGCAGAATGGAGATCACCCTGACCTGCCCCCTGCCCGCCGCCGCACAAGCGCCGTTTCCCGACCGGTCCGGGGCCGTTGCGACCGGCCGCAGAAGCCGCTGCGTTCAGCGATTGCGGCTTGCTGTGGTCGTCAGGCCCGAAACCGGGTATATTGCCACTTGCATCCCCCCGCAGCCGGCGCTAATTGTCCCGCCTGTGCCGCCTTAGCTCAGTTGGTTAGAGCGCTAGATTGTGGATCTAGAGGTCCCCCGTTCAAGCCGGGGAGGCGGTAGCCACTTTCCCCCAATCGGAATCGCCCCCGGACGCGCCGCGCCATCGTCCGGCCAGTCCCTTGCCGCGCCCCCTTTGCCGCGCTAATCAGGTGGGCAGCAATCAGGGAACATATCATGGGTATCAACAGCGAAAGCGAGATCGCCGCCAATCTGCAGATCGGCCCGACCGATCAGGGCATGGTGCGGATCTATGTTGAGGCCGACGGCGTCGATCTGCCGCTGGATTTCGCCCCGAAAGAGGCCGAGGAAATCGCCGAGGAGCTGATGGCCGCCGCCGAAACCGCGCGCGGTCTGGCGGGCGGCGGAAAGGGTGGCAGGGGCGGCAAGGGCGGCGCTAAAAAGCCGCGCCGCTGACCCCCATCGGATCGCTCAGCGCCTGCAGCCGGGTCGCCGCGACCCGCGCCACATCGCGCAAGACACGCGACCGGCGCGCGGGCGCCAGCCGGGTTTCGGGCGCCATGCGCAGCAGTTCCGCCCCAAAGGCATCGGCGCGGATCAGCCCGTGTTCGGCGGGCAGCAGATCATCCGGGAAATCCGCATCCACCGCCCAGAAAAAGCGGTCGCACCATTCCAGATAATTCTGCCACTTGCGATCACCGGTGAAATCCGCCCGGCAGCTTTTGCATTCGACGATCCAGATTTCCCCCTTGGGCGAGATCGAGACGACATCGACCCTCAGCCCGCCCGAGGGCACGAATTCCGCCAGAGGCGCATGGCCCATCGTCCCCAGCAACCGCGCGACGCCACGCGCGATCCGCATTCCGGGTTTGGCGGGCAGGATGTCTTGCATGCCCGCAACATGAACGAAACGAAAACATTCCGCAAAAGCCTTGCAGCGCCGGGCCTGTGGCCCTATCTCGCGGGGTGGCGGGCTTCTGCTCTTCGCGTGTGCGGCCATTTTTTCCACTGGCCTATAAGTTCACCGAGGGGGCCGGCTCTGGCGGGACCCTGGTCTCGTTATCTGGCGCCCACCTGGAAATCCAGGCTTTCGGGGAAACCTGTGCTGTAACGGTCGCTGCGGTTCCCGCCACCCTTCCCCCTTTCCGATAAAAAAGGGGCGACCCAAAGGCCGCCCCAGAGAGAGGAAGAGAGTTGTTCCGGCCTTAGAAGCCGTAAACCAGCGAAACGCCCAGGGTGTTGTCCGTGCGGATCGCGCGCTCGGACTGGTATTCGGTCTTGTAGGACACGCGGGTCGCGAAGGCTTCGGACATCTTGAAGTTCAGGCCCAGTTCGTTCGTCGCAACGTCATTGGCATCCGAGGTCAGATAGTCCGTGTCGTTGGTCAGGAAGAACATGTCGTTGAACTTGTGGTAAAAGCGCGACGACAGCAGGTAGCCGGTATCGGTGTTCAGATCATAGGTCACCGTGCCGGCCAGCGGATCGGTCGGGCTTTGGGTCGCTTCGACCGCCTTGGTGTAGCGGATACCGACAGCGGCCTGAACACGCCATGCGGTCGTGTCGGTGTTCAGGATGCGATAGCCCGGACCGACACCGAAGAAGGCGTCACGTTTCAGGCGGCCGTCCAGATCCGAAAAGCTTTCGCCGCTGGACAGGCTTGCGGGGTCATCAGCCAGCGCATCGGTTGCCAGACGGCCAAGGCCGAAGGCATAGAAGCGGTCGTTGATGTTATACATCCCCTCATAGACGACCGAGGTTTTCTCGGTGTCCTTGTCGCCGGCGTTGTTTTCGCCGTATTCCAGCAAAATGCCGACCGACTGCGAGAACTGGCCCTGATTGTGCGACAGGCGACCGGACAGGGTGAAGTCCTGATTTTCGCTGTTGCCGTCACGGCCGACATAGCTCAGAGCGACCGAGCCATACAGGCCCTGACGCAACTCTGGGTTGCCAAAGCGATAGGCGTCGTCGGAACGGGCGAAATCGTCGCGCACCGCGTCTTCGACGTCGCGCATCTGTTCGCTGACTTCGGTGATCCCCGTTGCATTCGCACCGGCGGAGCTTTCGGACTGGGCGAAGGCCGGGACCGCAAAGCTTGCAGCCAGAGCCGTTGCGCCTGCCAGATAAGCGATATGCTTCATGTCAAACCTCATTACTTTCGTGTTTCAGCGTGCCCTCTGGCTGTCTGCCGCTTGGCGGGCCGCGCTGTATGAGGAGGACAATAAGAGCCGTATCCGCGTCGCAAAAGGGACCCGCCAAACAATGATCGGGCGCCCGGAATCCGGCAAAACGGGCAGCGGAAAAGATCGGCATGAACCCGCATAGCGTGAAAAGTGATCAGTGATGATGGGAACCGAATTCAGGTCAGCATTTGTGCCATTGCACTAGACGGTTAACGCGGTCTGGCGCCATCACGAAATACTGCAAACTTGTGACAATCACCATGCGCGGGAAATTTTGCCTGATATTTAGGCAGAACTGAGCACCCTGTCGCAACAGGTTCATGTTGCGAAAGTGACACGGTTTCATCGCGACAAGGTTATGGAAAGGGACGGCGCCCGCCCGGTTTGTCCGTCGCACCCGCTGCGGCGGGAGCCGCGACGGCCTGATTGCGCGCGGGAATCGGGGCCGGGTTCAGGGTCATCCGGCGCTTGCCGCCGCGCGGCCCTGCGTCTTTGCGGGCCAGTCGCATCACCGCATAGCCGAACTGGACACCGCTGAACAAAATCGTGTGGAAGGCCACCAGCATGGCCACCGCGATGGCGCCACCGCTTGTATGCGTGACCAGGTGGCGCAGATGGCCGACATCCAGCGCGATCAGCAGCAGCGTAAAGCAGATGGCCAGGGCAAAACCCACGGCCACGCTGGCAAGATACAATCGCAAAAGTCGCGGCATGTGCTGACCCGCTTGCTGGTAATGGCACCGATGATAGCGCGACAGGCCCTGCCGCGCCACGATTCCATCCCCACCGCGTCAGGACGCCGCAGCGCGATCAGGCGTCAGAACGCCTCGGGGCGCGCCTCGCGGGCCATGTGGTCCAGCACGGCATTGACGAATTTCGCCTCTCGGCCCGTGTCGAAAAAGGCCTGCGCCACGCGGACATATTCGGTGATGACGACCTTCGGCGGGGTCGCGGGGGTCATCATTTCCGCCCCGGCGGCACGGAACAGGGCGCGCAGCACCGGGTCGATGCGGTCGATGGGCCATTTCGCGACCAGCGCGCGGTCGGTCATCTGGTCGATTCTGGATTGCCAGGTCACCGCATCCTCGATGATGCGGGCGAACAGCGCATTATCCGCCTCGGGCGAGGTTTCGCCTTCGTATTCGGTGCCGATGCGCCAGTCCTCGAATTCGCGGCGCACCCGGTTCGAGGATTGGCCCGCAGCCTCCATCTGGAACAGCGCCTGCACCGCATATAGCCGCGCCGCCGCGCTGAGTTCGCGCCGTCCCGCATTGCGGGCGGGTTTGCGGCCTTCGCCGGTTTTATCGTCAGCCGAGGTCATGCCTTGCCCGGTCCTTCCATCTCGCCCGCCAGGCGGATGATGTCATGGGCGGGCGGCACGGCGCGGTCATCCTTGGGCGCGGCGCCGAAACGGCGGTCCAGCGCGATCAGATGCAGCGCGGCGGCGGCGGCCCCGCCGCCCTTGTTCTGCCCGTCGGGTTCCGCACGGACCTGTGCCTGAAGGGCGTTCTCGACCGTCAGGATGCCGTTGCCGATGGCCAGCCCCCGCAATCCCAACAGCGTCAACCCGCGCGAGCTGTCGTTGCAGACTGTGTCGTAATGCGTCGTCTCGCCCCGGATGATGCAGCCAAGCGCGACATAGCCGTCATATTGGCCGGTCCGCGAGGCCAGCGCGATCGCCGTCGGGATTTCCAGCGCGCCCGGCACCTCGACCAGATCGACGCTGGCACCTGCCTGTGCGGCGACGCTGCGCGCGCCCGCGATCAGATCATCGGCAATCGCGCGGTAATAGGGCGCGACGACGATCAGCAGGCGGGTGTCGCCCGTCAGCGCGGGCAGCGGGATCTGGTAATGTTCGACGAACGAGGCCATGGCGGGTCCTTGGGGTCAGCTTTGGGGAGAGGGGGTCAGTCCTGAGGGATCGGGCGCGTGGAATGGATCGAAAGCCCGTAGGCGTCAAGCCCGACAACCTTGATCGGCGCCGAATTCGTCAAAAGAACCAGTTCCGACAGGCCGAGCGAGGACAGGATCTGCGCGCCAAGCCCGTAGACCCGCAGCTTGTGGGGCGAGGCATCGCCCGGTTCGGGGACCTTGGGCGACAGGTCGCGCAGCAGGACGACGACCCCCCTGCCCTCCTCCGCGATCAGGCGCATGGCATTGGAAATTTCGGTCGTGCCCTGCAGCCCGACGCCCAGCACGTCATGCATCGGGTCCAGCGCGTGCATCCGCACCAGAACCGGGCCGGGCGCGGTCAGGTCACCCTTGGACAGCACGATATGTTCGGCGCCCTGCGTCACATCGGCAAAGATGCGCATCATCCAATCGCCACCAAAGGCGGAATGCACCGCCTTTTGCGCGCGTTCGGTAATCAGGTTGTCATAGCGGCGGCGATAGGCGATCAGGTCGCTGATCGTGCCGATCTTCAGATTGTGCTTTTGCGCGAATGCGATCAGGTCGGGCAGACGGGCCATGGTGCCGTCCTCGTTCATGATCTCGCAGATCACGCCCGAGGAATTCAGCCCGGCCAGACGGGCGACATCGACGGCGGCCTCGGTATGGCCGGCGCGGACCAGCACGCCGCCCTCGCGGGCGCGCAGGGGAAAGACATGGCCCGGCGTCGCGATATCGACCGCGCCCTTGCCGGGGTCGATGGCGACCGCGACGGTGCGGGCGCGGTCATGGGCGGAAATGCCGGTGGTCACGCCCTCGCGCGCCTCGATCGACACGGTAAAGGCGGTTTCGTGGCGGCTGGAGTTCTTGGGCGTCATCAGCGTCAGCCCAAGCGCGTCGATGCGCTCGCCGGGCAGCGCCAGACAGATCAGCCCGCGCCCATAGGTCGCCATGAAGTTGATCGCATTGGGCGTCGCCATCTGGGCCGGGATGACCAGATCGCCTTCGTTTTCGCGGTCCTCGTGGTCGACCAGGATGAACATGCGGCCGTTGCGCGCATCGTCGATGATTTCCTCGATGGGCGAAATCGCATCGGACCAGTCGCGTTCCACGGGGCCGGGGTTGTCAAACTGCATCTGCCGCTCCTGCAAGCTGGGGTCCGAAATGGGTCTGGCCGGTGACAAAGCCCGCCAACCCTCCGGCTGTCATCAATTCACGTTCATGGTCGGTTTCGCCGATCATCAGCACCGCGTTGCCGGGCAGGCCCTGCGCATGCAGCCAGCCCTTCATCTCGTCGCGCATCGCAGCCCAGCTTGCGCCGAAGGGGGCCAGCGGGCGGGCGGAACGGGCGTTGATCCGGGCGCCCGCGATGTCGGGGGCGATCCCCGGCGCGGTACCCAGATGGGGCTGCGCGGCGCTGGCCGCGATCCGGGCCAGAACATGCCCGGCGGGCGCCTGCGTGCTGCGAAACACCCCGATCCCGTTCGAGGAATACAGGAACGCAACCAGATCGCGCCCGGTCACGGCCCGGACGCCCGCGTATGTTTTATAGTCCAGCCCAAGCGCTCGGGCGCGGCGCACCTGCATCCGCACCACCTCGACCGGCAAGGTGGCGCCCAGCAATTCGCGGCGCGCGACGCCCCAGCAATGGGCGCGGAACCCCGACCCGGCCAGCGCCGGGCCCCTGTTGTGACCGATGCCGGGCAGATCGCCCATCAGCCCGCCTCGGCCAGCCGCGCAACATAGCGCGCCAGCGTGTCGATTTCCAGATTGACCGGATCGCCCGCAGCCACCTGCCCCCAGGTCGTGACGGCCCGGGTATGGGGGATGATATTGATCCCGAAACGGTCGCCATCGACCTCGTTCACGGTCAGCGAGGTGCCATTCAGCGCGACAGAGCCCTTGGGCGCGATGAACCGCGCCAGCGCGGCGGGCGCGCGAAAGGTGATGCGCGTGCTGTCGCCTTCGTCCTGCAGGGATTCGATCACCGCCACCCCATCGACATGGCCCGACACGATATGCCCGCCCAGTTCGTCGCCGACGCGCAGCGCGCGTTCCAGATTCAGCCGCCTGCCTTCGGGCCAGCCGTTTTCGCCGATATTGGTCTTCGAGATCGTCTCGGCCGAGATATCGACATCGAACCAGTCGGCGCCCTTTTCGACCACGGTCAGGCAGACCCCGTCGCAGGCGATGGAAGCGCCCAGATCGACCCCTGCCATGTCATAGCCGCAACGGATCCGCGCGCGCATGTCGCCACGCATCTCGACCGCGGAAACCGTGCCGATATCGGTAATGATGCCTGTGAACATGCGGGCTCCTTTCGACGTCATCCCTGTGACTATTCCCTCGCAGGGCGATCTTCAAGCGATGCGAGGGCAATCCGGGCTTGCATTTCGGCTACAACAGGCCGACGCGTCACAGAAGGCGCCACAATTATATATATTGCAACAATCGGGCACTATCATGCTAAAGCGACAGCCATTCCTGATCGAGATTTGATGAACGAAATTTTGCCCATGCCCAAGCAGGCAATGCCAGAGTCGGCAATGCCCGTCCGTGACCCGGTCCTGCCCTCGGGGACACGGGATGACCTTGCTGCTGCCGGTGCCGGGGACGACAGCACCCGCGATCTGGCCGTGCTGCCTGCCGAACAGCGGGTGTTCTTGCTGCTGCAGGGTCCGCATGGCCCGTTCTTCGACCGTTTGGGCGCCATGCTGCGCGCCTCGGGGGCGCAGGTCTGGCGCGTCGGCTTCAATGCGGGTGATGCGTTTTTCTGGTCGGACAAGGACCGTTTCATCGCCCATGAAACCGCGCCGGAGGATTGGCCCGGCCATCTGGACCGCATCATCGCCGACAAGGGCGTGACCGATATCGTGCTGTATGGCGATGTCCGCCCCGTCCATGACGCCGCCCGGCAGGCCGCCGCGCGCCTTGGCCTTGTCCTGCATGTGTTCGAAGAAGGCTATCTGCGCCCCTACTGGGTCACCTATGAACGCGGCGGATCGAACGGGCATTCCCGGCTGATGCGGATGACGCTGGACGAAATGCGCTGTGCGATGCAGTTCAGCCGGGCCGAAATCCGGCGTCCGCCCGCGACCTGGGGCGACATGCGCCAGCATAAATTCTATGGCGCATTGTATCATTTCATGGTGCTGGTCGCGAATGGCAGGTTCCGCGGCTATCGCAGCCATCGCGACATCAGCGTGCTGCGTGAATTCCGCCTGAATCTGCGCCGTTTCCTGCTGACCCCCTGGCACGCCTTCGTCCGGCTGTTCGAGGCGCGCAGCGTCCGCCGGGGCGGCTTTCCCTATACGCTGGTCCTGCTGCAACTGGAACATGACGCCAGCTTCCGCGCCCATTCCGGTTTCGCGCGGATGAGCGAATTCACCGATCTGGTGCTGACCGAATTCGCGGCCCACGCCCCGCGCCATCACCGCCTGGTCTTCAAGGCCCACCCGCTGGAGGATGGGCGCGGCGGCATCCGCCCCGCGATCACCGAAAAGGCCCGTGACCTGGGCGTGGCGGACCGTGTCCATTACGTCCGGGGCGGCAAGCTGGCCCGCCTGCTGGCCGAGGCGCGGGCGACGCTCACCGTGAATTCGACCTCGGCCCAACAGGCGCTGTGGCGGGGGCTGCCGGTGCGCGCGCTTGGCCGTTCGGTCTATGACAAGCCGGGGCTGGTGTCGCGGCAGGATCTTGGCGACTATTTCCGCACCCCGGAACGGCCCGATCAGGCGGCCTACAAGCTGTATCGCGATTTCCTGCTGGAAAGCAGCCAGGTGCCGGGCGGGTTTTACGCAGCGCGGTCGCGGGCGCATACGCTGCGGCTGGTGGTCGACATGATGCTGGCCGCCGATGATCCCTATGCCGCGCTGGCCACCGGACGCGGCCAGTATCGGCAGCAAATGGGTGACACCGAAGGCTAGACGGGCGGCGGCGGGCCGCAATTCGGTGGCAATGCCTGCGCCGCTGGTCTATTTTCACGAAAACGAATATTCCCAAGCGCGGAATGAACGAGTTGGACAGGAGTGAACTTTGGCAGATGTGAGTTTTCCGGCCCGGGCCCTTCCGGGCGAAAAGCGGCGCGGCCTTGCGACCCGGATGTGCCGTCTCGCGCTGATCGGGGCGGTTCTTGTGGTCGCGGCCTGCGGGCTGCCGCGCTCCGGTCCGACGAAAAAGGAAATCATGTCCGGCGACGTCGCCAAGGGCGGCACGACGAATATCGTCAATGTCACCGACCATGTGAACCGCGCGGCGAATTTCGCCCCCAGCTACGGCTTCAGTTCGGATTTCCGGTCCGCGGGTCAGGTCGGTGCCGATACGATCCGGCCGGGCGACGTGCTGGGCCTGTCGATCTGGGAAAACGTCGATGACGGGCTGCTGGCCTCGATGGGGTCCAGTTCGACCGCGCTGGAACAGCTTCAGGTGGACAGCAACGGCTATATCTTCGTGCCCTATGCCGGCCGCGTCCGCGCCGCGGGCAACACGCCCGAAGAACTGCGCCAGCTGATCACCAGCCAGTTGGAAACCCAGACCCCCGACCCGCAGGTCATGGTCACCCGGCTTGCCGGTGACGGCGCCACGGTTTCGGTCATGGGCCGGATCAACGCCCAGGGCGTCTATCCGATCGAACGCCCCACCCGCACGCTGTCGGCCATGCTGGCCCGCGCCGGTGGCGTCGCCATCGACCCCGAGGTCGCCGTGGTCACCGTGAAACGCGGCAATGCCTCGGGCAAGGTGTGGATGCGCGATCTGTATGGCAGTTCGCGCAACGATATCGCGCTGCGTCCCGGCGACGTCATCCTTGTCGAAGAGGATCAGCGCAGCTTCACCGCGCTTGGCGCGCTTGGCGGCCAGACCAAGGTGCCGCTTGGCGATGAACAGATCAGCGCCATCGAATCGATTGCCATGGTCGGCGGCCTGTCCTCGCCCCTGGCCGATCCCAAGGGCGTGTTCATCTTCCGCGACGAACCGGGATCGGTCGCCCGCGCCGTGCTGGGGCGCAATGTCGTCGGCAGCCAGCGCATGGCCTATGTGCTGGACCTGACGCAGCCCGACGGGCTGTTTCTGGCGCGCGATTTCATGATCCGCGACGGCGACACCGTCTATGTGACCGAAGCGCCGTTTGTTCAGTGGCAGAAATCCATCCGCTCGATCACCACCACGACCGCCGAAATCGGAACGACCGGCCGGGCCTTCGAATAACCTTGTCCGATCATCCGGAAAACGCGTCCGCCGGGGGAACCTCCCGGCGGACCTTTGCGTTCAGCGCGGGCTTTTTCCGGGGGCGCATCCACCGGATCATGCAGCTTGCGGGCCATGCGCCCCGCCTTGGCTGGCCCGGGGCGGGCGATGCCGTCGCGATCTGGGGCGACAGCCGCCATGCCCGGCGCGGCAAGGCCGCGGCGGCCCGCAGCGGCGCCGCCCTGATCCGGGTCGAGGACGCCTTTCTGCGCAGCATCCTGCCCGGCCGCGCCTCTGGTCCCGTGGCGCGCCGCGGTCCTGTCGGGCTGATCATCGACCCCCATGGGCTGCATTTCGATCCCGCCGGACCTTCGCTGATCGAAACCCTGATCGCGAACGGCCGCGCGGCGTCCCATGCGGATCAGGCGGCGCAGGCGATCCGGCGACTGATCGCGGCCGACCTGTCGAAATACAACGCCCACCTGACCGATATCGCGCCCCCGGCGGGTGGCTATGTTCTGGTCATCGACCAGACGCGCGGCGATGCCTCGTTGCTTGGGGCGGGGCGCGCGGAATTTCTGGCAATGCTGCAGGCGGCGCGCGACGAAAACCCCGGCGCGCGCATCGTCATCCGCAGCCATCCCGAAACCGCGCAGGGCTTGCGTCCCGGCCATTTCCGCCCCGAAGACCTGAGGCCCGGCGACCATTTCCACGACGCGGCGATTTCGCCCTGGCGGCTGCTGCACGGCGCGGCGCGGGTCTATGTCCATTCCTCGCAACTGGGGTATGAGGCGATTCTGGCGGGCCACCGCCCCCGCGTCTTTGGCCAGCCCTTTTACGCGGGTTGGGGGCTGAGCGACGACCAGTCGCCCCTGCCCCGGCGCCAGCCCGCGACGATCGAAACGCTGTTTGCGGCCAGCCATCTGCTGGCCCCGACCTGGTATGATCCCTGCCATGACCGGCTGACGGATTTCGACGGCGCCCTGCACCAGATCGAGGCCGAGGCCAAGGCCTGGCGCCAGGATCACGCGGGCCATCTGGCCTATGGGATGCGGCTGTGGAAACGCGGCGCATTGGCGCGGGCCTTTGGCAATGGCGCGGGGGTGCGGTTCACGGCCACCGCATCGGACAAGGTGACGCTGGCCTGGGCCAATCGCGCCGATCAGGTGCCGCAGGCCGCGCGGGTCGAGGATGGTTTCATCCGCTCGCGCGGGCTTGGCGCCGAACTGGTCGCGCCGCTGTCGCTGGTCGCCGATGATCTGGGCATTTACTACGATCCCACGCGCGAAAGCCGGCTGGAACATCTGGTCGCCGCCCCGCCCCCGCCCGGTGCCGAGGCGCGGGCGCAGCGGCTGATCGCCCGGCTGCATGCGGCGGGGATCACCAAATACAACCTGCCGGGCGGTTTGCCCGACCTGCCTGCGGGGCATCGCATCCTCGTGCCGGGGCAGGTGCAGGACGATGCCTCGATCCGTCTTGGCGCGGGGGCCGAGCGGACAGATCTGGACCTGCTGCGCCGGGTCCGCGCCGAAAACCCCGATGCCGTGGTGATCTACAAACCCCATCCCGATGTCGAGGCGGGGCTGCGTCCCGGCGCGATCGCCCCCGGCGACTTGGCCCAATTCGCCGATATCGTGACGCGCAACGCCCCGGCTGCCGCCCTGCTGGATCAGGTTCACGAGGTCTGGACCATCACCTCGACCCTCGGGTTCGAGGCGATCCTGCGCGGCATCCCGGTCACGACCTGGGCGCGCCATTCTATGCCGGTTGGGGGCTGACCCGCGATCTGGGTCCGGTGCCCGCGCGGCGTCAGGCGCGGCCCGGACTTGCCGCCTTTGCCCATGCCGCGCTGATCGCCTATCCGCGCTATTTCGATCCGGTCAGCGGGTTGCCCTGCCCGCCCGAAATCGCGCTGGACCGCCTGGCGGACCCGGACTTCGCGCCGCGTTCCGGTCCGGCAATCCGGTTGCTGGCCAAAACCCAGGGCGCGCTGGCCAGCTATTCCTGGCTGTGGCGGCGCCAGCGGTGAAAGAGATCCGGCCCGATCCGGCGGCTTTCGACCAGATCAAAGCGCGGTGCCGCAGCCAGCGAAGGCAGCGCAATCGCACCAACCGCCGCACGCCCGTCGCCACCGATCACCACGCCCGCCGTATAGCCGATCAGCTCATCGACCAGCCCCGCCGCCAGCAATGACGCGGCAAGCTGTCCGCCGCCTTCGCAGAACACCCGCGTCACCCCACGCGCGCCAAGTTCAGCCATGATCTGCGCGGGATCGCCCTGCACCTGCCACAGCGGACCATGGGTCGCATCCTCGGGCGGCAGATCCGGCAGGTCCTGCGCCGACACAACGACGCGCACCGGCTGACGCACCGGGCCGAACCCGCGCACATTCAGCGCCGGGCGGTCGGCGCGGGCGGTGCCGCCGCCGACCATCACCGCATCATGGGTCAGCCGCAGCAGATGGACATGGCGCCGCGCCGCCGGGCCGGTGATCCACCGGCTTTCCCCCGAGGCCAGCGCGATCTGCCCGTCGAAACTCGTCGCCAGCTTCAGCACCAGCATCGGACGGCCAAGGGTCACGCGGGTCAGGAAACCGCGCTGCAATTCGCGCGCTTCGGCCTCACGCACGCCTTCGGTCACGGCGATCCCGGCCGCGCGCAGAATCGCATGGCCGCGACCGGCGACGCGGGGGTCGGGATCGGTCAGCGCCGAAACGACACGGGCGACGCCTGCATGGGCCAAAGCCTCGGCGCAGGGGCCGGTCTTGCCGTGATGGGCGCAGGGTTCCAGCGTGACATAGGCCGTAGCCCCCTGCGCGGCAGCGCCCGCCTGACGCAGGGCCATGACCTCGGCATGGGGGCGCCCGCCGGGCTGGGTCCAGCCGCGCCCCAGCACGATGCCGTCGCGCACGACCACGCAACCCACTGCCGGATTGGGCCAGGTGTTGCCCAACCCCCGCCGCGACAGGGCCAGCGCATGGCCCATGTGGCGCAGGTCATCTGCCGCGATGTTCACTCGTCCGCCACGGGGGGGCGCAGTTCGGCGACGAATTTGTCGAAATCGTCGGCCACCTGAAAGTTCTTGTAAACGCTGGCGAAACGGACGTAGCCGACGGTGTCGATCCGCGACAGGGTTTCCATCGTGATTTCGCCGATCACCTTGGACGGGATGTCGGATTCGCCCATGCTTTCCAGCCTGCGGACGATGCCGGAAATCATCTGGTCGATGCGTTCGGGTTCCACCGGGCGTTTCTGCATGGCGATGCGGATCGAGCGTTCCAGTTTCGAGCGGTCGAAATCCTCGCGCCGGCCGCTGGATTTCACGACCACCAGATCGCGCAGCTGCACGCGTTCATAGGTGGTAAAGCGGCCGCCGCAAGCCGGGCAGAAACGGCGTCTGCGAATGGCGACGTTATCCTCGGCCGGACGCAGATCCTTGACCTGTGTATCGACATTTCCGCAGAACGGGCAGCGCATATCCAGTCCCCCAAGTCGCTGTAACCGCTGTCACTATAGGGGGAACGGCAGGCTTTGGGTAGCGGCAGTTTCAGGCCACCATATGCGCCCCCGTTCGGGCGGGTCTTTCGGTGCGGCAACCCTTGTCCTTGCTCTCGACACCGGCGCGGCGGACGGGCAAACTGCGCCGACATGACGAATGGCCGGGAAACGGCCCGCAATCTATCACCCGGAGGAATAGATGGAGAAGAACACCAACCTGGACCGGCGCAAATTCCTGACGCGCGCCGGGATCGGCGGCGCGGCGGCGGCGGCCGGAACCGTGCTGGCGGCGCCCGTGATCGCCCAGGAACGGCCCGAGATCCGCTGGCGCATGACCTCGGCTTTCCCGAAATCGGTCGATACGATCTATGCCGGCGCCGAGTCGCTGTCGCGCCGTCTGGCAGAGGCGACGGATGGCAAGTTCCAGATCCAGATCTTTGCCGGCGGCGAAATCGTCCCGGCCCTGCAGGCGCAGGACGCGGTGACCGATGGCACTGTCGAATGCTGCCACACGGTCGGCTATTACAGCTGGGGCAAGGATCCGACCTTTGCGCTTGGCGCCGCCGTGCCCTTTGCGCTGTCCGTGCGCGCGCATAACGCCTGGCTGCATTATGGCGGCGGGAACGAGCTGTATAACGAATTCCTTGCGAATTATAACATCCACGGCATTCCGGGCGGCAATACCGGCGTCCAGATGGGCGGCTGGTTCCGCAAGGAAATCAACACGCTGGAAGACATGAAGGGGCTGAAGTTCCGGGTCGGCGGCTTTGCCGGCCGCATGCTGGAACGGGTCGGCGTCGTGCCGCAGCAACTGGCCGGGGGCGATGTCTATACCGCGCTGGAACGCGGCGCGCTGGATGCGACCGAATATGTCGGCCCCTATGACGACCAGAAACTGGGCTTTGCCAAGATCGCGCCCTATTACTACTATCCCGGCTTCTGGGAAGGCGGCCCCACGGTTCATTTCTTCTTCGGCAAAGAGAAATACGAAAGCCTGCCGGACAGCTACAAATCGCTGCTGAACACGACCTGCCGCGCCGTCGACGCCGAAATGCTGCAGAAATACGACCACCTGAACCCGATCGCGTTGAAGGAACTGGTCGCACAGGGCGCGCAACTGCGCCCCTTCAGCCAGGAAATCATGGAGGGTTGTTTCAAGGCTGCCAATGAAATCTATGCCGAACTGGACGGCAGCAACCCGGCCTTCAAAAAGATCTGGGATTCGATCAAGGTCGCCCGCAACGACTGGTATCTGTATAACCAGACGGCGGAATACACCTTTGACACCTATATGATGATCCAGCAGCGCGGCGGCAATCTGTAAGCCGCGCCTGCGCTGCCCCGGATCAGATCACGCGCGCGCGCGCCCCGGTTTCAGGGCGCGCGCGTTGCGTTTCGGCCCCGCCACGCGGTTTCCCGCCCATCGGGCACGCGCTGCGGAATAAGCCCGGCGCCCGGTCGTATCCTTCCATATTGCAACGATTTTGCGAAGGATATGTGACATGAAAAAGCCGAAGAAGGAGGCCGATCCCGCCCCCGAAACCGACGAGGCACCGGCCGTTTCCACCGACCCGATTGATGCCGACACCCCAAAAACCACCGCCCCGGACCCCGAAAAAAAGCCACTGGGCACCGCCAAGGGCGTCGAGACGATGTTTCGCAACGCCGTCCGCACGGAACTGGAAATCATCGCGCTGGCCGCGACCAAGGCCAATATCATGATTTCCCTGAACGGGCTGATCATTTCGGCGCTGATGATTTCGGGGGCCTTCATCTTTGCCTCGACCGCCGCTTTTCTGCTGCCGGCCGGGGTGTTTCTGGCGACGGCGGCGGCATCCATCATCTTTGCGCTGCTGGCGGCCTCGCCGGAAAAGGCCGATGGCATGGTCGCGTTTCGCGACTGGCTGCGCGATATGTGGCACCGCAAGGCGGTGCTGCGCGACCTGCCCGCCTATCTGCGCCGCGCCGATCAGGTCGATCCGGACCGCCTGAACCTGCTGATCTACAGCGACCGCGTGCGCCTGTCGCGCGACGATTACTGGCAACGCATGCAGGATCTGCTGCGTGACCGCGACGGCATCTATCAGCGGATGAGCGATCAGATCTATTGGCTGGGCCTGATGGCCGATCGCAAATTCAGACTGCTGAACCTTTCCTATACGATCTTTCGGTGGGGCCTGCTGGCCTCGGTTTTGACCTTTGTGGGCGTGAAATCGGTTCTGGGCATTTTCCCCGGCCTGAACAGCGACGGCGTGCCGCGCCTGCGCAATCTGGGCATCGCCGAATTTCAGGACATTTACGAACCCTCGGCCGTCCAGCAACTGCCCGATGGCCGGATTCTGGTGGTCGAGGACGAATCGTCGCGCGCATTCAGCATGATGACGATCCAGCCCGACGGCACCTTGCAGGAAGATGCCAGCGTCGACACCCGGATCACGCGGGGATTCGGCCGCAAGCTCAGCGATCTGGAAGGGCTGTCGCTGGACGATGCGGGCAATATCTATGCGGTCACCTCGCATTCCCAGAACAGCAAGGGCGAACGCAAACCCGACCGCGAACAGCTTTTGCGGTTCCGGATTCAGGGCAATGCGGTCGGCAATATCCACAGCAACACGGGCCTGCGCGACGCCATTGCGGCTGACGCCCGGCTGATCCGCGCGACCGAGGATCTGACCGGCGCCAAGGCGGATTTCGACGCACTGAACATCGAGGGACTGGCCTATTGGCCGCAGACGCAGCATCTGTTGCTGGGGCTGCGCGAACCGATGGTGTCGGAAAAATTCCTGATCCTGACCATCACGAACCCGGCGCAGGTCTTTGACAACGGGGCGGTTCCGCAATTCGGCGCGCCGATTGCGCTGGACCTGAAGGGCGGCGGCATCCGCGCGCTGAGCTATGATCCGGTGCTGGGCGCCTTTCTGATCGTGAACGAGATCGAGGGCTATGACGACAACCGTTATTCGCAGCTGTGGTCATGGAGCGGCGACCCCGCCCATGACCCCGAACCCATCGCCCTGCCCGACATCATCAATCTGAACAATGTCAGATCGATCGATTCCATCACCATCGACGGCGAACCCCGCCTGCTGCTGATGAGCGATGAGGGGAACGAGAAAAAGAACCGTCCCGCCCGCTACATGGTGCTGGAATACGGCCAGTTGGTCAGGTGACCGGCGTTCGCAAGGATGAAAGGGGCGGCCGGATGGCCGCCCTTTCCCATGCCTTTTCAGTTGGCACCGCCCGGCGCGGTCAGGCCGGGGGGCGGCCCGGACAGGGGGTCAGACAGCGGATCCGCCGCCGGTTCCGCCGGTGCAGTCAGGCCCGGTGTGGTCAGGCCCGGCGGGGGACCGGACAAGGGATCGCCCGGGGCATCCGCCGCAGGGGTCACAGGGGTCGTTGCGGGCGCGCTCAGGCCGGGAGGCGGACCAGACAAGGGGTCCATCGCAGGCGCGGCACCCAATCCCGGAGGCGGCCCCGACAGCGGATCGCCACCACCACCCGCCTGGCCAAAGGGGTCGTCAAAGCTGCCCAGCCCGCCAAGCGAACCAAAACCGCCCGTGCCCGAACCCGGCACCTGCACGGTGATGTTCGAGGTGTTGATCGGCGCCCCCTTGTAATGCATGACCAGACCCGGAAACAGCATCACGACCCCGATCATCACCAGCTGGATGACCAGAAACGGGACCGCCCCCAGTCAGATCTGTGCGGTCTTGACCGGCGCGATCATCTGCCCCGTCACCTTGTCGCGATAGGCGGTCTGCGGCGCGACGGATCGCAAAAAGAACAGCGAAAAGCCAAAGGGCGGATGCATGAAACTGGTCTGCATGTTGATCGCCAGCAGCACGCCGAACCAGATCAGGTCGATGTCCAGCGCGATGGCGGCCGGAACCAGCAGCGGCACGATGATGAATGCCAGCTCGAAATAATCGAGGAAGAAGGCCAGAAAAAACACCAGCAGCGACACGGCGATCAGAAAGCCGTATTCGCCGCCCGGCAGCGAGGTCAGCAGATGCTCGACCCAGATGTGGCCGTTGACGCCGTAGAAGGCCAGCGAAAACACCCGTGCGCCCATCAGGATGAACATGACAAAGGCCGACAGCCGGGTCGTGGCCAGCAGGGCCTGCTGCAGCACCCCGCCCTTCAGCCGCCCCTTGGCAGCCGCCAGCAAAAGCGCGCCGACGGCCCCCATCGCGCCCCCTTCGGTCAGGGTGGCGATGCCCAGAAAGATCGTGCCCAGAACCAGAAAGATCAGCGCCAGCGGCAGGATCAGCACGATCACCACCTGTTGCGCCAGCCGCGACATCAGGCCAAGCCCCACCTTGCGGTCGATGATCGCCACGCCATAGACCGGCAGCACAGCTATGACGCCGGCAAAGATATCGGCATCCTTGCCGTAGGTCGGATACAGCCAGTGCCGGGACAGATAGCCCAGCACCCCCATCGCCGCCAGCGCCGCAATGAGCGAGGTCAGGCCACCGCCAAGCGTCCGCGCCTCTTTCGGCAGGGCCAGGACCTTGTGGGGCTGAAAGATCGACAGGATGACGATGTAAAGGATATAGAGCCCGGTCAGCACCAGACCGGGCAGCAGCGCGCCCTCGTACATGTCGCCGACCGAACGGCCAAGCTGGTCGGCCAGAACGATCAGCACCAGCGACGGCGGAATGATCTGGGCCAGCGTTCCCGATGCCGCGATGACGCCCGACGACAGGCTGCGGTCATAGCCGTAGCGCAGCATGATCGGCAGCGAAATCATCCCCATCGCGATCACCGATGCCGCGACCACGCC
Source organism: Paracoccus sp. DMF-8 (assembly GCF_029309835.1). GTDB lineage: Bacteria > Pseudomonadota > Alphaproteobacteria > Rhodobacterales > Rhodobacteraceae > Paracoccus. The sequence goes on from NZ_JARJHL010000005.1 coordinate 231,952, forward strand.
GGTCGTCGCCGCCAGCATGGCGCCGACAATGATCACCGCATAGGCCAGCCCGCCGCGCACCGGGCCGAACAATTGCCCGATGGTGTCCAGCAGATCCTCGGCCATGCCGGATTTTTCCAGCACGATGCCCATGAAGGTAAAGAAGGGGACGGCCAGCAGCGTGTCATTGGCCATGACCCCGCCGAACATGCGGTCCGGCAGCGATCTGAGCAGCGGCCAGTCCAGATTGATCGCCCCCCCGGACAGCGGCGCCAGTTCGACCCCGATGATAAAGAACAGGATGCCGTTGGCGGCCAGCGCGAAGGCGACCGGATAGCCGTAAAGCAAAAACAGGATCAGCGAGACGAACATGATCGGCGCAAGGTTCTGCGCGATGAAGACCATCATTTACGGCCGCCTTTCTGATCCGCATCCTTTTGCGCCAACGCATTCGGGTCCACCCCATCAGGACCCACCCCATCAGGATCGGCCCCATTCGGGTCCGTGGCGTTCCGGCCGGGCGCCTCGCCCAGAATGGAACGGGCGATGCCGCGCGCCATTTCCTGCGCCTCCAGCTCTGCCGCCTCGTGTTGGGACAGGAATTTCCCGTCATCCTCGATCGTGCCGCGCAGCACGGCGATTTTCTTGATCAGTTCGGAAATTCCCTGCAGGAACAACAGGACGAACCCGACCAGCAGGATCAGCTTGGCCGGCCAGAGGATCAGCCCGCCCGAGTTCATCGACACCTCTCCGCTGCGCCATGAACGCTGGACCCAGGGGACCAGAAACCAGATCATCAACCCGGTGAAGGGCAGCAGCATGAAGATGCCGCCAAAGACGTCGATCCAGTTCTGCGTGCGCCGCGACCAGCGCCCATACAGGATGTCGATGCGGATATGTTCGTTTTGCAGCAGGGTATAGGCGGCCGCCGCCATGAAGGCCGCGCCATACAGATACCATTGCAGTTCCAGCATCGCATTCGACGATGTGTTGAAGACCTTGCGGACGATCGCATTGCCCGCGCTGAGCACAACCGCCAGCAGGATCAGCCAGCTTGCATGTCTTCCGATAAAGCTGTTGACGCGGTCTATCCCCTTGGACAGGGTTAGCAGCCCGTTCATCCCTTGCTTCCTTTCAGCCGTGGCGCCGCCGCAAAGCCGATCATCCCCTGCCGCAGCGCGTGATTTTCTGGCGCTTGGCGCGCGTGTTCATCGTCCATAAGGCTGATTGCAGGGGCTATCTAGGCTTTTTCGACAAGAATGGCGGCCAGTGCGACCAGCGCGCTCACCTCTCCGATCTGCTGGACCGCGCCCAGGACATCGCCGGTCTGCCCGCCAAGCGCCCGCTTTGCCTTGATTCCAATCAGGATCTGCCCGCAAAAACAGCCAAGGACGGCGATCATTCCGGCCAGGGGCGGGAATGCGACGGGGCAAACCGACGCCGCGAAAAACGGCATCAGGCCAAGGCAGATGGCCGCTGCGACCACCCCGGCCGGGGGCCGCCCCGCACCGCGCCCAAGCCCGTCACCCCGCGCCGGTTCCAGCCAGCGCAGCGCCGCGACGATCCCGGCGCGCGACAGGGCGCCAAGCGCGACCAGCGCGATCATCGCGGACACAGGCGGCAGCGCGGCCAGCGCCGCGACGCGCAGGGCGCTGGTCAGGCCAAGCGCCAGCACGCCATAGCTGCCGATCCGCGAATCCCGCATGATCTCCAGCCGCCTGTCGCGGGTCGCGCCGCCCATGCCATCGGCCAGATCGGCCAGCCCGTCTTCGTGCAAGCCCCCGGTCAGCCAGATCTGCGCAGCCACAGCCAGCAGGGCCGCGATCAGCAGGGTCAGCCCCAGCCACAGCGCCAGCCCCAGAACCAGCGCCCCCGCCCCGCCGACGACCATCCCGGCCAGCGGAAAGGCCCAGAGCGCAGATTGCAGTTGCGGCGCCGGATCGGGCAGGAACCGCCCGACCGGCAGGCGGGTCAGCCAGCACAGCGCCAGCACCGGCGCAGCCAGCAGGCGGCGCGGATCAGCCACCGATCCCCGCCTCGGCAAAGGTCGCCATGCCGTTGTGACACTCCAGCGCGGCGCGCAGGACCATCAGCGCGACGGCCGCGCCGCTGCCTTCGCCAAGCCGCATGTCCAGCGCAAGGATGGGCTGTTTTCCCATCGCCTCCAGCAGCTTGCGGTGGCCCGGCTCGGCGCTGACGTGACCGGCAAGGCAATGGTCCAGCGCGGCGGGGTCGTCGCGGGTCAGGACGGCGGCGGCGGCGCAGCAGATAAAGCCGTCCAGCAGAACCGGGATGCCCGATGCGCGCGCGCGCAGGGATCGCGCCGCAGATCGCCGCCTGTTCGCGCCCGCCGTAAGCGGCCAGCGTTTCGGCCGTCGAACGCGCGGCGGCGTGACGTGCCAGCCCCTCATCGACGACGCGGGTCTTCAGCGCCAGCATCTGGCCAGATGCACCGGTGCCCGGGCCGACCCAATCCGCGCCCGTTCCGCCAAAGACCGCCGCCGCCGCCTGCACGGCGGCCACGCGGTCGAATTGCCGATGCCCATTTCGCCAAGGATCAGCACATCGGCCGCCGGATCGACGGCATCCGCGCCCGCCTGCATCGCGGCCTGAACCTCTGGCCCGGTCATCGCGGGGCCTGCGGTGAAATCGCCGGTCGGCCGGTCCAGATCCAGCGCGACGACGGACAGACCGGCACCGGCAACGCGGCTGATCTGGCTGATCGCGGCCCCGCCCTGCCGGAAGTTCCGCACCATCAGCGCCGTCACCTCGACCGGAAAGGGGTTGATGCCGCGCCCACAGACACCGTGGTTCCCGGCAAAGACAACCGCCTGCGCGCGGTCGATGCGGGGGGCCGGGCGACCCTGCCAGCCCGCCATGAATTCGGCCAGCGTTTCCAGCACGCCAAGCGATCCGGGCGGTTTCGTCAGTTGCGCCTGCCGGTCGCGGGCGGCCTGCGCCGCTGCGCTGTCATAGGTTTTCATCCGTCGCCCTTTCCGGCTTCAGCCGCAGCGGCAGACCGCTGACCGCCATCCAGACCTCGTCCGCGATGGCGGCGACGGCCTGATTCATCCAGCCATGTTCGTCGCGAAACCGCCGCGTCGCGCGGTCGGCGGGCACGATCCCCAGCCCCAGCTCATTCGTCACCAGCACGACCAGGCTGCGCTGCCGTTGCAGGGCCGCGCAAAGCGCCGCCGTATCGGCCCCCTCGCCCATATTGGCCAGCCAAAGCGTCAGGCAGTCGATCAGCCGCACCCTCTGCCCGTCGCTGGCGTCCAGCGCGGCAGGCAGATCGCGCGGTTCCTCGATGGTGCGCCAACCGGTGTCGCGCCGGGCGCGGTGAAGGTCGATGCGATGGGCCATTTCGCCGTCCAGCGCCTGCGCGGTGGCGATATAGATCGCGGTTTCGCCCGCAGGACGCAGGCGCGCGACGATCCCCTCGGCCAGGGCGGATTTGCCGGAACGCGCGCCTCCGGTCACCAGAATGATGCGGCTTTGTGTCACCATGGCCCGCTTGTTCCACAGCCGCGCCCGCGATGGAAGTGGCGCGGGCGGGCGGGGCGGCACAATCTGTTCCGCGCCGGCACGATTGGCGCGCTACAATGGCTGGCTGGTTTTGCCGTCATGGGTCAGGCCTGCGACAAAAGGACTGTTTCGATAACATTTCCTTTTGTTGACCGGAAAAAGGGGGGGTGTGCCGGTTGTTCCCGCCGCGATCGTCGGTCTATTATCCATCGGACAACTCGAAAATCGACGAAGGACGCGGATGATCGCACAGAACCTGTTGATCATGCTGGTGATACTGCCGTTTCTTGCGGCGGGGATCGCGGCCACCCTGCCGGGTGACTCCCGAAATTCCGAGGCATGGATCTCAGGTCTGGCCATGGTGGCCATGCTGGGCATTCTGGCGGCCCTGCACCCCGAGGTGCAGGACGGCGGCAAGATCATCGCACAGGTCAGATGGGCGGATTCCATCGGCCTTGGCCTCAGCTTCCGGCTGGACGGCTTTGCCTGGCTGTTCATGGTGCTGGTCGCGGGCATCGGCTTTCTGGTCGTGCTATATGCGCGTTACTATATGTCGCCCGACGATCCGCTCGCGCGCTTCTATGGCTGCCTGCTGGCCTTTGCCGGCGCGATGAGCGGGGTGATCCTGTCGGGCAACATCATCCAGCTTGTCGTGTTCTGGGAACTGACCAGCCTGACATCCTTTCTGCTGATCGGCTATTGGCAGAACCGCTCGGACGCCCGCGACGGGGCGCGCATGGCGCTGGCCACGACGGCGGCGGGCGGGGTCTGCCTGCTGGTCGCGATGATCCTGCTGGGGCAGGTCGTCGGCAGCTATCAGCTGGATGCGGTGCTGGCCGCCGGGGCCAAGATCCGGGGCAGCGCGCTGTATATGCCGATCCTGATCCTGTTCCTGCTGGGCGCCTTCACCAAATCGGCGCAATTCCCGTTCCAATACTGGTTGCCCAATGCCATGGCCGCGCCGACGCCGGTGTCGGCCTATCTGCATTCCGCCACGATGGTAAAGGCCGGGGTGTTCCTGCTGGTCCGCTTTGAACCGGCGCTTGGCGACAGTCAGGCGTGGTTCCAGATCGTCACGCTGATCGGCATGCTGACCATGCTGATCGGCGCGGTCGCGGCCCTGTTCCAGCACGATCTGAAGGGGTTGCTGGCCTATTCGACGATCAGCCATCTGGGCCTGATCACCGCACTGGCCGGGATCGGTTCCGAGGAGGCGATGGTCGCCGCCGTGTTCCATATCGTCAATCATGCGGTCTTCAAGGCATCGCTGTTCATGACGGCGGGCATCATCGACCACGAAACCGGCACGCGCGACATGCGCAAGCTGTCGGGGCTGTATCGCTATATGCCGGTGACGGCGACGCTGGCGATCATCGCCTCGGCCGCGATGGCGGGGGTGCCGCTGCTGAACGGTTTCCTGTCCAAGGAGATGTTCTTTCAGGCGGCCTATGAATGGAACAACGGCACGCCGCTGGACGATGCCCTGCCCTATCTCGCGACGCTGGCCGGGGTGTTCAGCGTCGCCTATTCGCTGCGCTTCATCGTGTCGGTCTTTTTCGGTCCGGAACCCAAGGGCCTGCCCCATACCCCGCACGAGCCGCCCGCGCTGATGCGCGGACCCGTGGCCGTTCTGGTGGTGATCTGTCTGGCGGTCGGCATCCTGCCGCAACAGATGGTCGGGCCGGAACTGAAAACCGCGATGATGTCGATCCTTGGCCCGGATCTGCCCTATTACAGCCTGAAAATCTGGCATGGCGTCAACGCCGCCCTGATCATGAGCGGCGTCGCATTCGCCGCGGGCATCATGATCTATCTGGCCGGTCATGGCCGGTTCGAGAAGATGCCCGAAGGCCCGCCCCTGCTACGCAACCTGTCCGGGCGCGCGGCCTATGACTGGGTCATGTCCACCGTCATGCTGCGCTACCCGCGCGAGATCCTGCGCGTCACCACCGCGCCGGGCCTGCAGGTGCAGCTGCGTTCCATGGTGCTGCTGACGCTGGCCGCGACCTGGTTCGCGCTGTCGCGGCTGGAATGGAACATCCCGATGCCGACCTTGTCGCTGCCCGAAACGGTCTTTGCCCTGCTGTGGATCGTCGGCGCGATCTGCGCCATCGGCGCGGCATGGCAGGCCAATTACCACCGTTTCGCCGCGCTTGTCCTGCTGGGCGGCGCGGGGCTTGTGACCTGCGCGACCTTTGTCTGGCTGTCGGCCCCCGACCTTGCCGTGACGCAGTTGCTGGTCGAAATCGTGACCACGGTGCTGTTGCTTCTGGGCCTGCGCTGGATGCCCAAGCGCGACCCCGACATTCCGCGCGACCAAAGCCTGCGCGCGCGTTTCCGGCGCCGGGGCGACCTGCTGATCGCGCTGATCTGCGGCAGCGGCGTCACCGCGATTGCGCTGGCGATCATGCTGACCCCGCCCGGTGCCTCGGTCGGGGACTGGTTCCTGCGTCATTCCTATTCGGAAGGCGGCGGCACCAATGTCGTCAACGTCATCCTGGTCGATTTCCGCGCCTTTGACACCTTTGGCGAAATCACGGTTCTGGCCATCGTCGCGCTGACCGTCTTTGCCCTGCTGCGCCGTTTCCGCCCGGCGGTGGAAAGCGCCGAAAAGCCCTCGCCGCAGCGCCATGCCACAGGATCGACGCTGTATAACTACCTGTATGTGCCGCAGATCATCATGCAATGGCTGTTCGCGCCGATCATCATGCTGGCGGCCTATCTGTTCTTTCGCGGCCACGACCTGCCCGGCGGCGGCTTTGCCGCGGGCGTGACGCTGGCCATCGGCCTGCTGCTGCAATATCTGGCCGCCGATGTCCGCTGGATCGAGGCGCGGCTGACCGTCCTGCCGGTGCGCTGGATGGCGGTGGGTCTGGCGGTGGCCTCGGCCACGGGTGCCGGGGCGTGGATCTTTGGCTATCCCCTCCTGTCGGCCCATGCCCGCTATCTGGATCTGCCGCTGATCGGTCAGGTGCCGTTTTCCACCGCGATGCTGTTTGACCTTGGCGTCTTTTCGCTGGTCGTCGGCGCCATCGTCCTGATGTTGATCGCCATCGCCCACCAGTCGATGCGCCTTGGCCCGCGTCAACGCAGATCCGCCGAAACCGAGGAGCTGGACCAACTGGAAGAAGCGACCGAGGAAGCCCCGCAACCGGAAGCCCCGCATCAGGACATTCCGCGCCCGGCAGCCCCCCTCGCCACCGGAGGAGCCGCCTGATGGAACTGATCCTGTCAATCGCGATCGGCGTGCTGGTCGGCTCGGGCGTCTGGCTGATCCTGCGGCCGCGCACCTTCCAGCTGATCATCGGGCTGTGCCTGCTGGCTTATGGCGTCAACCTGTTCATCTTTGCGATGGGCCGGTTGTATGTCGGCGCCGCGCCGATCATGCCCAAGGGCGGTTTCGTCGACCCGAACGCCTATGCCGACCCCCTGCCACAGGCGCTGGTGCTGACCGCCATCGTCATCAGCTTTGCCACCACCGCCCTGTTCCTTGTCGTGATGATCGCCTCGCGCGGGGTGACCGGGACGGATCATGTGGACGGGAAAGAACGCGACAAATGATGCCAGAAGAAATCTACGTCCCGACCCATCTGCTTGTCGCGCCGGTGCTGATCCCGCTGGTCGCGGGTGCCCTGATGCTGTTTTACCACGACCGCTACCGCCAATTGAAACTGGGCCTTGGCACGGCCGCGCTGCTGGCGCTGCTGGTCGTGTCGATCGAAATGATCTCGCGGGTCAAGGGCGACGGCGGCACCTTTGTCGGCACCTATCTGATGGGCAACTGGCCGGTGCCGGTGGGCATCGTTCTGGTGCTGGACCGGCTGTCCGCGATGATGGTCATGCTGACCACGCTGCTGGCGATTCCGGCGCTGATCTATGCGGCGGCGGGCTGGCAGGGCAAGGGCCAGCATTTCCACAGCCTGTTCCAGTTCCTGCTGGCCGGCGTCAACGGCGCCTTCCTGACGGGCGATCTGTTCAACCTGTTCGTGTTCTTCGAGGTGATGCTGGCCGCATCCTACGGGCTGATGCTGCACGGTTCGGGGGTCGAGCGGATCCGCCACGGCATGCATTACATCGCGATCAACCTTGCCGCATCGCTGCTGTTCCTGCTGGGCGCGGCGCTGGTCTACGGCACGGCGGGCACGCTGAACATGGCCGATATCTCGCGCGTCGTGCCCCTGCTGGAGGGGCCGCAGCGCGCGCTGTTCCACGCCGCCGCCTGTTTCCTGGGGCTGGCCTTCCTGATCAAGGCGGCGACCTGGCCCTTGTGCTTCTGGCTGCCGGGCACCTATGCGGCGGCCTCTCCGCCGGCGGCGGCGACATTCGCGATCATGACCAAGGTCGGGCTGTATGTGATCCTGCGGCTGATGGTGCTGACCTTCGGGGTCGATGCCGGGGCTTCGGCGGGATTCGGCGCGCCGGTGCTGATCCTTGGCGGGCTTGCGACAATGGCCTATGGCACGTTCGGCATTCTGGGCGCGACGGGATTCCGACCAAGGGCGGCTATGTCTCGCTGATCTCATCGGGGACGGTGCTGACGGCCATCGGCTTTGCGCTGGTCGGGGGCGGTGCGCCGGTGCTGTCGGGGGCGCTGTATTACCTGATCGGCTCGACCGTCGCGATCGGCGCCTACTTCCTGCTGGCCGAAATCGTGTCGCGCGATGATGCCGACCAGCATGTCGACGACGAGCCGACGGCCAAGGGCGCCGATACCGTCGCGGGCGACCGTTGGGCGCCGATGATGGGCACGGTCGAGGATGAGATCGCCCCGGCCAGCGAACGCACGACATCCTGGACCACCACCGCGATCTGCTTTGCGCTGATCGCGGTCATGCTGGCGGGCCTGCCGCCGATGCCGGGCTTCATCGGCAAATTCGCCATGCTGTCGGGCGCGATCCGTGAAAACATCGCGGTCAGCGGCGTCATGCCGGGGATCCTGTGGGCCTATGTCGCCATCGTGATCTTTTCGGGCTTTGCCGTGCTGATCGCCATGGTCCGCATCGGCATCCGCCGTTTCTGGGCGCTGGAGGGCCCCGCCCCCAAGGTGCTGGCGCTGGAAATCGGTCCGGTCGTCCTGATCCTTACGATGATCATGCTGCTGACCGTCAAGGCCGATCCAGTGCTGCGCTATACGCATGAAACCGCATCGACCCTGCTGACGCCTTCGGTCTATCGCGATGCGGTGCTGGCCGCGCCGGTCGTCGAGAATGTGGAAAGGGTCGCAAGATGAGGCGTTATTTCCCCCATCCGATCCTGTTCGTCGGCCTGATCTTCATGTGGCTGATCCTGACGCGGTTTTCGCTTGGCAACCTGATTTTGGGCGCCGCGATTTCGATGGTGGCAAGCTGGGTGGTCAGCCGCCTGCGCCCCAAGCGCGTCGTCGTGTACAGCCCGCTGGCCGTGGTCAAGCTGTTCTTCATCGTGGGCTATGACATCATGATGTCGAACCTTGCCGTCGCGATGGTGATCCTGCGCGGCCCGGCCAGCCCGGAACGCACGCCCGGCTTCATCCAGTTGCAACTGAAGCTGCGCGACCGCAACGGCCCGGCCGCGCTGGCCGTCATCATCACCGCGACCCCCGGCACCGCCTGGATCGAACACGACCCCGAAGACGGCCGCCTGCTTTTGCACATCCTCGACCTCAAGGAAGAAGACGACTGGCAAAAGCTGATCCAGAACCGCTACGAAAAGCTGCTGATGGAGATCTTCGAATGAGCGTGAGGCTGTTGGAATTCGCCCTGAACTACGCGCAGCTTTGCATGATCGTAGCCTTTGCGCTGGCATCCTGGCGGATGTTGCAGGGGCCGCGCGCGCAGGATCGCGTGCTGGCGCTGGACACGCTTTATGTCGATGCGATGCTCTTGTTTCTGGTCATCGGCATCGGCAACGGCAACCTGTTTTTCTTCGAGGCGGCCGCCGTCATCGCCGTGGTCGGCTTTGTCGCCACCCTGTCGCTGGCAAAATTCCTGATGCGCGGCGAGGTGATCGAATGAACCATCTGGAAAGCCTGCCCCCCTGGGCCGCCATCATCATCGCCTTTTTTCTGATCCTGGGATCGACCCTGACCCTCTTGGGCAATATCGGGCTGTGCCGGTTCCGCAGCTTTTACGAAAGGCTGCATGCGCCCACGCTTGGCACAAGCTGGGGCACCTGTGCGATCATGCTGGCCTCGATGCTGATGTTTTCGCTGCTCAACAGCCGCCCCCGTGCTGCATGGAGCTGGTGATCGGCCGTCTTCATGATGGCAACGGCGCCGGTGACGCTGATGCTGTTGGGCCGCGCCGCGCTGCGCCGCGACCGCGACCGCGAGCTGATCATCGACAAGAACGCGCTGGATCCCCATGCCGAAAAGGGCGACACCAAGGACATCGAACCCGAGCCGGTGGCCGATCCGGTCGCCGATACGCAGGGCGATTACGAACCCGGCAAGGGCCGCGCGAGGCGTGATCCCTGATCCGCGGCATGAAAAAGCCGCGCGGATTGCGCGGCTTTTCCATTGGCCGGCGCGAGTCAGGCCCGGCGGGACTGGGCCAGCACCTGTTCGACATCCGCCATATCGACCCCGTCGGTGACAAAGGCCCAGCCGATCCCGCGCGCCAGAATGAAACGCAGCTTGCCGTCCAGCACCTTTTTATCCTGCGCCATCAGGGCGATCAGCGCCTGATCGTCGGGCAGGTCGCCGGGAATGTCGGCGATGCGCGTCGGCAGGCCCATGGCGCGAGATGCGCCTCGACCCGCGAGGGTCTCCACGGCTGCACAGGCCCATGCGGGCAGAAGAGGTCAAAGGCCGGGTGCAGCCGATCGCCACCCCTTCGCCATGCAGCAGCCGGTCGGAATAGCCCGTGGCCGATTCCAGCACATGCCCGAATGTATGGCCAAGATTGAGCAGCGCGCGTTCGCCCTGTTCGGTTTCGTCGCGCTGAACGATCCCCGCCTTCATCGCGACCGAATGGCGCACCGCCTGCGCCCGCCGCGCCGGGTCGGATGCCAGTCCAGCGGCGTTCCCCTCCAGCCATTCAAAGAACCGGTCATCGCCCAGCAGACCGTATTTCGCGACCTCGCCATAGCCTGCGCGGAAATCGCGCGGGGTCAGCGTGTCCAGCACGTCGATATCGGCCAGGACCAGCGCGGGCTGGTGAAAGGCGCCGATCAGGTTCTTGCCCTGCGGGCTGTTGATGCCGGTCTTGCCGCCCACCGAACTGTCGACCTGCGCCAGAAGCGTCGTCGGGATCTGCACGAAACGCACGCCGCGCCGCAGGATCGCCGCCGCGAAACCGACCAGATCGCCGATCACGCCGCCGCCAAAGGCGATGACCAGGTCCTTGCGCTCGATCCGCTGCGCGAGCAGCCATTCGACGGTCTGGCCCAGCCTGTCCCATGATTTCGTCGCCTCTCCGGCGGGCAGGACCAGCGCCTCGGCCTGAATGCCCGCCTGCGCCAGCGCCGCCTGCAGCCGGGCCAGATGCAGCCCGGCCACGGTGTCGTCGGTGACGATCGCCATGCGCCGCCGGCCGAACAGCGCCGTGATGCGCGCGCCCGCCTGATCGATCAGCCCGCGCCCGATCTGGACGTCATAGGCGCGGTCGCCCAGATCGACATGAACGGTCTCGGTCGGCGAAAGGGCGGTGTCGGTCATGTCGGCTCCAGAATGTCGGGGCGGGTTTCGCGGATGGCGCGCAGCACGCGCTCGGTCGTCTGTTCGACCAGATCGGCGCGGCGCACGGCGACGGTGATATCGGCCAGCCGGTAGACGGGCAGTCGCTCGGCCAGCAACCGCTCCAGCGTGCCGCGCGGGTCGGGGGTCTGCAGCAAGGGCCGCGTCGGGCGCATCCTGACCCGGTGCCACAGCGTCTCCAGATCGGGGTTCAGCCAGACGGACACGCCATGCGCCGCGATGCGGTCACGATTTTCCGCCCGCAACCATGCCCCGCCCCCGGTCGAGACAACGCAGGGTTCCCCGGTCAGGACGCGGGCCAGCACCTCTGATTCGCGGGCGCGAAAGAAATCCTCGCCGTCACGGGCAAAGATTTCGGTGATGGTCATGGCGGCGGCGCGTTCGATTTCCGCGTCGGTGTCGACAAAGGGCACCAGCAGCTTGCGCGACAGGTCGGTGCCGATGGCGGTCTTGCCCGCGCCCATCATCCCGATCAGCACAATCTTGCGACGCATTCATCTTTCCTTCAGGCATTTCGCGAAAAGCTGTGCCTGAATGGCGTGATCTTTCGCGGAATGCCATATATATTTCCACTTGAGCGGCGTAAGACCGCGTTCGGCAATACGGATTTCTGAGGCAAAGGACCTGGCATGCAGCTTCTTCGGGTGATCATTGTTCTGGTGGTTCTGGCGCTGGCCGGACTGGCCGGATATGCCTATCTGGGCGATATGCGCTCGGCTCCGGCGGAAATGCGTGTGCCGGTCCAGCTGGATCTGAATGCCGCGCAGGGTGCCGCGCCTGCGGCAGCGCCGACAGCCGCCGAACCGCAGCCGGCCAGCGATCCGGCACCCGCGCAACAGGCGCCTGCGGAAGAAGGCAGTCTTGACTGACCCCCGCCCCGCCCCCGAACTTCGACCCGCCGTCTTTCGGCCTGTCGTCTTTCGGCCTGTCGTGACGTCCGTGCTGGCGACGCTGGCCCTGATCGCGCTGGCCGTCGGGGCAGAGGCGCGGCCGCCGCTGTCGGCCAGCGACTGGCTGTCGGGCAGCGTTCAGGAACCGCCCAGCCAATCGGGCTGGCGCCCCGGCGATGCGGGACCGCGCAACGCGGCGCGCAAACCTTCGGATCTGGCCCGGACCGGATCGGTCGAACCCGTCGGCGTGCGCAGGCTGGGTCAGGCCAATTCCGACGCGACGGGCACGGTTTCGCCCGCACCGCGGGCCTGCCCGCCGATCTGTGGGGCGACAGCGATGCGACCCTGCTGGCGCGGATGATCCAGCGCCAGAACCCCCAGCTTCCCGCCTTGCGCCGCCTGTTGCGCCGCGTGCTGGCCGCCCGGCTTGACGCCCCCCGCATCATCGAAAAAGGGAGCGAGGGCACGCTGTTTCTGGCCCGCGTCGACAAGCTGCTGGACATGGGCGCGACCCGCGCCGCGCAGGATCTGCTGCAGGCGGCGGGCCCCGGTGACCCGCAGCGGTTCCGCCGGCTGTTCGATATCGCCCTGCTGTCCGGCGACGAGGCCCGCGCCTGCGAGATCATGGACAAGACCCCCGGCATTGCGCCCAGTTTCGCGGCCCGGATCTTTTGCCTGGCGCTTGGCGGCGATTGGGCGGCGGCCGCGCTGGTCCATGCCGGCGCGGAAACCCTTGGCCAGCTTGACGCGGAAACCGCGATGCTGATGACGCATTTCCTGGACGATGCCTATGTCGACAGTTCGGAAATGCTGCCCCCCCCCACCACCGTCACCCCGCTGACCTTTCGCCTGCACGAAGCGATTGGCCAGCCCCTGCCCGCCAACAATCTGCCGCTGGCCTTTGCGCTGTCCGATCTGGACAATCGCGGCGGCTGGAAGGCGCAGCTTGACGCGGCCGAGCGGCTGGCGCGGGCGGCGGCCATACCGGCCTCGCAACTGCGCGACATCTATGTCGCCCAGAAACCCGCCGCCTCGGGCGGGGTCTGGGACCGGGCGGCGGCGGTTCAGACGCTGATCGCGGCGCTTGGCACGCGTGATCGTGCCGCCGTTGCCGAAGCCCTGCCCCCCGCCTATCGCGTGATGAACGAGGCCGGTCTGGGCAATGCGCTGGCCGATATGGTCGGTGCCGGAACCGCCATGCTGGAACTGCCGGGCGAGGCGGGCGTGATCGCCATGTGCCTGGCGCTGGCCGCCCATCAGGTCCAGACGATCGAGATCCTGCCCGAAGACGCCACGACTTCGACCGCTGGCTGGTGTCTTTCGCCTCGGGCGACCCGAAACCGCCGCTGCCCCCCGCCGATCCCGCCAGCCCGGCGGCCATTCCTGGCCCCGGCCTTCATCGGCGATGCCAGGGCCAACCTGCCCGAATCCGCCGCCCGGATGATCGACGAAAACCGGCGCGGAGAGGCGCTTTTGGCCGCGATTGCCGATGTCGATTCCGGGCTGGAGGGCAATCTGGTCCGCGCCGCCGGCGGGTTGCGCACGCTGCGCGCGCTTGGTCAGGGCGAGATCGCGCGTCAGGCGGCGGTCGAACTGATGCTGGCGCCGCGCGTTTCGGGCCTGCGCTGATGGCAGCGCGCGCCGGAATGGCGGCGGATCTGCGCCGCATTTCCGCCTTTCTGGACGCGCAGGCGGCCAGATCGAGGGCGGCGCGCAACACGCTTCTGGCCTATGGCCGCGATCTGCGTGATTTCGTCGAATGGATGGGCAAGGATCAGGACCTGACCTCGATCACGCGCGAGGGGGTCGAGGATTATCTGCTGTTCTGCGACGCTCAGGGCCTGTCGCGCGCCACCCGCGCCCGCCGGCTGTCGGCGATCCGCCAGATCGTGCGCTTTGCCCAGCAAGAGGCGTGGCGCGAGGATGACCCCGCCGTCCGAATCAGCGGTCCGGGCCGCGCGCAACGCCTGCCCCGCACGCTGGATCGTGCCGAGGTTCAGGCCATGCTGGACGCCATTCCGCATCTGGGCCAGGGCGAGGTTGAACGCAGCCGCAATCTGGCCCTGTTCGAAATCCTGTATGCGACCGGGATGCGGGTCAGCGAACTGGTCTCGCTGCCGGTCACGGCCTGTCGCGGCGACCCCGAACTGCTGCTGATCCGGGGCAAGGGCGGCAAGGAACGCATGGTCCCGCTGAGCGCTCCTGCCCGGCTGGCGCTGACCGCCTGGCTGAAATGGCGCGACAACGCCCCGGCGGACAGCGCGCTGGCGCGGCTGGTGGCGGGCAAGGGTGCGAAATGGCTGTTCCCCGCCGCCAGCGCCGAAGGGCATATGACCCGCCGGGCCTTTCACGGGCTGACCGGCCAGATCGCGGCGGCGGCCGGGATCGACCCTGCCCGCGTGTCCCCGCATGTCATCCGCCACGCCTTGCGACCCATCTGCTGGAAGGCGGGGCCGATCTGCGCGCGATCCAGACCCTGCTGGGCCATGCCGATCTGGGCACGACGGAAATCTATACCCATGTTCTGGATGCGCGGATGCGCGATCTGGTGCTGAACCACCATCCGCTGGCCCAATCCGCAGCCCCCGAAACGGACAGCGAGGGTTGAGGGCGCGACCCCGGTTCCCTGCAGGCGACAGCGCCACGCATACCATCGCGGGATCAGGCGCGAAACAGCCCCCAGAATATTGACGATCAGGACATCGGAACACAGTCCCTGTGCGAATTGCCGCACATGGCTACAGCCGCCACCCGCATCGCATCGACGCGCGCGGGATCAGGCACTGTCCCGCGCCCGTATGGCACGGCGCAGGTCGCGGTGGGTGTTTTTGAGCAGATCCAGCCCCGACCAGCAGGACTTGGCCGTCCCGAAATGCGCCCGCGCCCGCCGGAAATCGCCAACCGCAATCGCGCGGCGCACCGCCGACAGATGCAGCAGCGCATTGTCGGGCGCCAGTTCCAGCGCCGCATCCAGCCAGCGCGCCCCCGCCTTTGCATTGCTGGCGCGATAACAGCAATCGGCCAGCCGCTTGCGGGTCAGCGGATCGTCGGGGCGCAGCCCTTCCAGCCAGTGCAGCAGTTGAAAGGCCCGGCGCAGCTTGCCATGCAGTCCCAGTTTCGACGCACAAAAGCCCAGGATTTGAAAGCTCCGATCATCCAGCGCCCCGGGCTTTTCGCCATCGGCTAGGCGGCGTTCGTAATCGGCCAGAAGATCGGCCCCGATCGCGGTCTTTTGCCAGACCGGAGGGGTGCGCGGCAGGCTGTCGCGCAGGTTGTTGCTGTCCAGAAGCTCGGACCAGTCGGACAGGAAGGTCCAGACCGGCAGCGCGCGGGCATCCTTGTCGCGCTGATCCACCATGGAGGTGGACACCCCCGGATCGGGGGCCGTCGCCAGCAGATCGACCAAAGCCGTTGGGAACATCAGCGCCCGCGATGCCGGGCCGTCTCTGGACAGGACCTTATAGGACAAGAGCGGCATCAGGGGCCCGCCGTTGGCGGTAAAGGCAACGGTCAGAAAGGTCGCGTCATCTTTGGGCAGGGCCGCGTCATCGCGGCTGCCGGCTCTGGAAAGCCGCGCCATTTCCATCAGTTGCAGCGCGGATTGGCGCTCCGTATTGCGCAGCTTTGGATTGTCGAGGGCCTTTTGCGCCAGCTTGCAGGCCTGCGCGCGCTTGCCCGCCGAAAAGGCCGCCATCCCCAGCCAGTATTGCACAAAGGGAAAGCGGTCGAGAAAACCGGCCGCAGGACGAAAGCGGTCCAGCAGTTCCGGGGCGCGACCG
Source organism: Paracoccus sp. DMF-8 (assembly GCF_029309835.1). GTDB lineage: Bacteria > Pseudomonadota > Alphaproteobacteria > Rhodobacterales > Rhodobacteraceae > Paracoccus. The sequence goes on from NZ_JARJHL010000005.1 coordinate 247,800, forward strand.
CTGCTGATCGCATGCTGGGTGGCGAAAACCATGGATTGGGCCAGATCGCCGGGCGCGTAAAAGCTGTCCGGGGCGGACATCACCCGGTCCAGCAGTTCCTGATAGGCCCTCACCCGCGTATCGGCGCCAAGCCCCCCGGGCAGGGGCATGACGCGCGCCCGCCCGATCATGGCCGCCGCCGTCGAAAACGCGCTGGAAACCGGGGCAGCGATCACGGTGCAGCGCGACATCAGCAGCAATTCCAAGGCGTCGCGTTCGGGCAGCGTCAGCCCCTGATCGGCCAGCAGCCGATCGACGGGCAGGATGCGCGGGTCGCCCCGGGCCAGATGGGTGACGGCGGCGGGAGTGTCGGAAAAGGCCAGCACCGGGCCGTCATGCTGCGCCACGAAATGGCGAAAGAATTCGTCCGGCACATATTTCGCCTGCCACGACCGATAGGACCACGGCACGCCGTCCAGAATATCGCCGCGCCGGACATGGATCGCCGCCGCATCCCTGCGCCCGAGCTTTTCGATGGCATCCTTCGCACGGTCCAGGGCCGCGCGCAGCCGTGGCGCCAGTGGCAGGTTGGCGACGATGTCATGCAGGGCGGCGCTGACCTCTTCGGGGGTTTCATCGGCAAAGCGCGTCGCCTCGATCATCGTGCCGCTGAGAAAGATCTCGCCCCGGTTCAGGGCATTGGCGAAATGTTCGGTCGTGTTGACCTGCGCCACCGAAGACAGCGCCCGGCGCCCGACGACATCGGGGTGATCGCGGATGACCTGAATATAATCGCGCACCAGTTCCGGCATGAAAAAGGCCGATGGATCGGTCAGTTCCGGGTAGGGACCATCGGGCTGCGACAGCCACAGGCAGCGCGCGGGCACATCAAAGCGCCGCGACAGGCGGATGATGTCCAGCAGACAGATCAGCCGGGCGCCAAGCCGGTCCTGACGAAAACCGACGATTGGAAAGTCTTGACCCATTGATCGAGAAACCTTGTGAAACCTGAACGTCATGGCGTGATGGGTTGCAACCTTGCAGCGCGCTGCATAATGCAGTGTCAGCCGCTTCAACAGCCGGGGACATGATCATGGACATCGCCGCGCGCCGCAAGGCCGATCCGCAACATTGGCAACTCGCCGCCGCAATTCGCGCCCTTTCGATGGACGCGGTCGAGGCCGCGAATTCCGGCCACCCCGGCATGCCGATGGGCATGGCCGACGTGGCCACCGTTCTTTTCCGCAATCACCTGAAATTCGACGCCTCGGCGCCGCATTGGTTCGACCGCGACCGATTCGTGCTGTCGGCGGGCCATGGTTCGGCGCTGATCTATTCGCTGCTGTATCTGACCGGCTACGAACAGATGACGCTGGATCAGATCCGCAATTTCCGCCAATGGGGCGCGATTACGGCGGGTCACCCCGAATATGGCCATGCCGAGGGCGTGGAAACCACGACCGGCCCGCTTGGTCAGGGCATCGCCACCGCCGTCGGTTTCGCTATCGCCGAAGAGGCGATGCGCGCGCGCTTCGGCGCCGGACTTTGCGCCCACAAGACCTGGGTCATCGCCGGTGACGGCTGCCTGATGGAAGGCATCAGCCAGGAAGCGATTGCACTGGCCGGCCATCAAAAGCTGAAAAACCTGATCGTGCTGTGGGACAACAACGACATCACCATCGACGGCCGGGTGTCGCTGTCGGATTCGACGAACCAGCGTGAACGCTTTGCCGCCTCGGGCTGGCGGGTGCTGTCCTGCGACGGCCATGACGCCGCCGATATCGACCGCGCGCTGAGCGATGCGGCATCGGGCAAGGACGACCGCCCTGTGCTGGTCGATTGCAAGACGATCATCGGTTTCGGCGCGCCAAAGAAACAGGACAGCTCGGGCGTCCACGGCTCGCCCCTTGGCGCCGAGGAGATCAAGGCCGCGCGCGCGGCTCTGGGCTGGGAACATGACGCCTTCGTCATCCCCGACGATCTGCTGGCCGAATGGCGTGCCATCGGTGCGCGCGGCGCAGCGGCCCGCACCGAATGGCAGGCCCGCGTCGATGCGCTGGACGGCCCCGCGCGCGATGAATTCGCCAGCCGGATTTCCGGCGGCACCAATCCGCGCCTTGCCCCCGCGATTGCCGCGCTGAAAACCCGCTCCAGCGCCGCCGCCCCCAAGGTCGCGACCCGCAAGGCCAGCGAAATGGTGCTGGAGGTGGTGAACGCGGAACTGCCCGAAACGCTTGGCGGTTCGGCCGACCTGACGGGTTCCAACAACACCCGCACCCCGGATCTGGGCATCTTCAGCCCCGACAACCGCAAGGGCCGCTACATCCATTACGGCATCCGCGAACATGGCATGGCGGCAGCGATGAACGGGATCTGGCTGCATGGCGGCTTTCGCCCCTATGGCGGGACCTTCATGACCTTTACCGATTATGCGCGCGGCGCGATGCGTCTGTCGGCGCTGATGGGCCTGCCGGTCGTCTATGTCATGACCCATGACAGCATCGGCCTGGGCGAAGACGGCCCGACCCACCAGCCGGTCGAGCATCTGGCCCTGCTGCGGGCGACGCCGAACACCTGGACCTTCCGTCCCTGCGACATCATTGAAACCGCCGAGGCGTGGGAACTGGCGCTGTCGACCGAATCGACGCCCTCGATCCTGGCCCTGTCGCGTCAGAACCTGCCGACGCTGCGCACCGACGACAGCGCGGAAAACCTGACCGCACGCGGCGCCTATGTGCTGCGCGAGGCATCGGGTGATGCCAAGGTGATCCTGATGGCCACGGGTTCCGAGGTCGAAATCGCCACCGCCGCCCGCGACGCGCTGGAAGCCAAGGGCATCCCGACCCGCGTCGTCTCGGTTCCGTCAATGGAGCTGTTCCGCGACCAGCCGGAAAGCTATCGCAAGCAGGTCCTGCCCAAGGGTCCGGTCCGCATCGCCATCGAGGCCGGCGTCCGCCAGCCCTGGGACTGGCTGCTGATGGGCGAACGCGGCAAGGAGAAAAAGGCCGGTTTCATCGGCATGACCGGCTTTGGCGCCTCGGCGCCCGCACCGACGCTCTACAAGGAATTCGGCATCACCGCCGAGGCGGCCGTGGCGTTGGCCAAGGACCTGCTGGACTGATCCAGCGGGCAACGGGTCATTTCCGAAATCACGACGCCGGGCCAGCGATTGGCCCGGCGTTCCGCTGAAGGCAGATGCGTTCCGGCGGCAATGCGCAAAGGCAACCTGTCGCCATGACCACCGATCACGCCGGACCCGACCATCGAACGCAGCAGCTTGGCATCGTCCTGCTGTTGCTGGCGATCCTGTCCTTTACGCTGATGGATGCGACGGCGAAATATCTGGCGCCGCGCTATCACCCGGCACAGATTGTCTGGGCGCGCTACATCACCAATTTCATCATCGTTCTGGTGCTGGTCGCGCCCCGGTTGCGCAGCACGCTGAAAAGCCGGCGCCCGATGATGCAGGCCGCAAGGGCGCTGTGCCAGCTTGCCTCGATCGGGCTGTTCTTTACCTCGCTTGGCCATGTCGGTCTGGCCGAGGCGACCGCGATCATGGACGCGAACCCCGTGCTGATCACGCTTGGCGCGGCGCTGTTTCTGGGCGAACGCATCGGGCTGCGCCGCATTCTGGGGATCACCGTCGCGCTGATCGGCGCGCTGATCATCATCCGCCCCGGCGCGGGCGTGTTCCAGCCCGCCGCCCTGCTGCCCCTGATCGGCGCCTTTACCTATGCGGGCGGCGCGATCCTGACGCGGATGGCGCGGGTGGATTCGACCATGACATCAGTCCTGTGGACGGTGCTGATCGGCACGGCCCTGACCACGCTGCTGGTGCCCTTTCACTGGACGCCCATCGCGCCCGGCGATCTTTGGGCCTTCGCGATCATCGGCCTGTTCGGTTTCGCCGCGCAATTCCTGCTGATTCGCGCCTTCACCATGGCCGAGGCCGGCGCCATCGCGCCCTTTGGCTATACCGGGCTGATCTGGGCCGGGTTGTGGGGCTGGCTGTTCTGGGGCGAATTGCCCGACCGGACGACCGTGATCGGCGCCATCGTGATCGTCGCGGCAGGCATCTATGTCTGGACACGCGAAGCAATGGCCTCCAAAACTCGGGCATGACTCAGGACCACAGCGACAAGCCCGAACCTGCGCCGCTGCGCGACCGCCTTGGAAATGCGGCCTTTCTGGCCGTGATGCGGGTCGCGAAAGCCCTGCCCTATCCGCGCCGGATCGCGGCGATGGGCTGGTTCTTTGCCCATGTGCTGGGCCCCGTGGCGGGCTGGCGCAAACGCATCCGCAGCAATCTGGCGCTTGCCTGCCCCGACCTGCCCGCCGCCGAACTGCGCAGGCTGGAACGCGCCGTCCCCGAAAACGCCGGGCGTTCGCTGGCGGAAATCTATTCCGGGGCGGAATTCACCGACCGCATCCGCGCGTCCGACCCGCTCTATGGTCCCGGCCTGCCCGCCCTGCACGAGGCCGCCGCCACAGGCCGCCCGGTCATCATCGCCTGCGCCCATTTCGGCAATTACGACGCCATGCGCACCGCCCTGAGCGCGCAGGGCTGGCCGGTCGGCGCGCTTTACCGCCCGATGAACAACGAGGCTTTCAACCAGCATTACATCCCCGCCATCCGCGCCATCGCCGAACCGATCTTTCCGCGCGGGCGGTCGGGACTGGCCGCGATGCTGCGCTTTCTGAAGGGCGGCGGCTGGCTGGCGCTTGGCTTCGACCAATACGACCGCCACGGGGCGGAGCTGCGCTTTTTCGGCCTGCCGTCGCAAACCGTGCTGACCCCGGCGGAACTGGCCATCCGTTATGACGCCCTGTTGATCCCGGTCAGCGGCATCCGCCAACCCGATGGGCTGAGCTTCCGGGTCGAGGTGGGCGATCCCGTCCCCCATTCCGAACCCGCTGAAATGATGCAGATTCTGAATGACGACCTTGAACGGCTGGTGCGCGCCCATATGGGCCAGTGGTTCTGGATCCATCGCCGCTGGAAACAGCGGAAATAAGGCATTTGTGGTTTTCCTTGCACCGCTTGGGCGGCTATAACTGCGCCAAACCGCCGCTCAGGCTAGAAAGCGGCCCGAACGAAGATGGCAGAGGATCGAATGAGCAACGAGCAAAAGAAAGACAGCAGCAGCCGTCACCATGACGGGGATGTCGCTTTTATCCAGTCGCTGGCCGAACTGCTGAACAAAAGCGAACTGACCGAACTGTCGGTCAAACGCGAATATGGCGAAAACGACCGGCTGACCGTCACCCTGTCCAAGGAAACCAAGCAGGTGCTGGTTCACGCGCCCGTGGCCGCCGCCGCCTCTGCTCCGGCCGCTGCCGCCGCCCCGGCGGTTGCCGCGCCCGCCGCCGCCCCGGCGGCCGATCCGGCCTCGCTGCCCGGCGCCGTGACCTCGCCCATGGTCGGGACGGTCTATCTGGCCCCCGAACCCGGCGCTGCGGCCTTTGTCAGCATCGGCCAGAAGGTCGCCGAGGGCGACACCCTGCTGATCGTCGAGGCGATGAAGACCATGAACCACATCCCCGCCCCGCGCGCGGGCACGGTCAAGCGCATTCTGGTCGACGACGGCGCCCCGGTGGAATTCGGCACGCCGCTTGTCGTGGTCGAGTGAGGCAGGCATGTTCGACAAGATCCTGATCGCCAACCGCGGCGAAATCGCCCTGCGCATCGTCCGCGCCTGCCGCGAGATGGGCATCGCCACCGTCGCCGTCCATTCGACCGCCGACAGCGATGCGATGCATGTGCGCATGGCCGATGAATCGGTCTGCATCGGCCCGCCGTCTTCCACCGACAGCTATCTGTCCATGCCCGCGATCATTTCGGCCTGCGAAATCACCGGGGCGCAGGCGGTCCATCCGGGCTATGGTTTCCTGTCCGAAAACGCCGGTTTTGCGCAGATGCTGGAAGATCACGGCATCACCTTCATCGGGCCGCGCGCCGAACATATCCGCATCATGGGCGACAAGATCACCGCCAAGGACACGATGAAGGCGCTTGGCGTGCCCTGCGTTCCGGGTTCGGACGGCGGTGTCGATACGGTCGAAGACGCGCTGAAGGTTGCCGAGGATATCGGCTATCCGGTCATCATCAAGGCCACCGCCGGGGGAGGCGGTCGCGGGATGAAGGTCGCGACCGGCCCGTCGGATCTGGAAATCGCCTTCCGCACCGCCCGGACCGAGGCCAAGGCGGCATTCGGCAATCCCGATGTCTATATCGAAAAATACCTGCAAAAACCGCGCCATATCGAAATTCAGGTCTTTGGCGACGGCAAGGGGCGCGCGGTCCATCTGGGCGAACGCGACTGTTCCCTGCAGCGCCGCCACCAAAAGGTCTGGGAAGAAGCGCCCGGCCCGGTCATCACCGCCGAGGAACGCGCCCGCATCGGCAAGACCTGCGCCGATGCCTGCGCCAGCATCCAATATGCCGGCGCCGGGACCATCGAATTCCTCTATGAGGACGGCGAGTTCTATTTCATCGAGATGAACACCCGCCTTCAGGTCGAACATCCCGTGACCGAACTGATCTACGAAGTCGATCTGGTCCGCCAGCAGATCCTTGTGGCCGCGGGCTACGAGATGGAATTCCAGCAAGAAGACCTGCACCTGCGCGGCCATGCGATCGAGGTGCGGCTGAACGCGGAAAAGCTGCCGAATTTCACGCCCAGCCCCGGCACGATCACCCAGTTCCACGCGCCGGGCGGCCTTGGCGTGCGCATCGATTCCGCGCTTTACGACGGCTACCGCATCCCGCCCTATTACGACAGCCTGATCGGCAAGCTGATCGTCTTTGGCCGCGACCGCGATGAGGCGCTGGCGCGGCTGTCGCGCTGTCTGGGCGAATTGATCATCGACGGCGTCGATACCACGGTTCCCCTGTTCGCTGAACTGGTCGAGGATCCGGATATTCAGGCGGGCAATTACTCGATCCACTGGCTGGAAAAATGGCTGGCCGCAAAGGCGGCTGCCGGTTCGGCCAACTGATCCTTCGTCCCTGATCAAGGACCGGGGGCGGCGCCCCGTCCCCGGTTGTCCGTTTGCCCGACGGTGCGGTGATGCTGACAGCCCAGATGCTTCTTTCAGGCTATGCGCGCGGTATCTTTCCGATGGCCGCCTCGGCCGAAGACGACGATCTTCACTGGTTCGAACCGGATCCACGCGGCATCCTGCCGCTTGGCCCAGTGCATGCCTCGCGCTCGCTGCGCCGCGATCTGCGCCTTGGCGGCTGGTCGGCCCGCCATGCCACCGATTTCGATGCGGTGGTGCGCCGCTGTGCCGACCGTGACACGACCTGGATCAACCAGCCGCTGCGCGTGCTGTATCGCGAATTGCACCAAAGCGGTCACGCCCATGCGCTGGAGGTGTTCAAACACGGCCGGCTTGCCGGCGGCATTTTCGGGGTGGTTCTGGGCAGCGCCTATTTCGGCGAAAGCATGTTTTCGACCCAGACCAGCGGGTCGCGCATGGCGCTGCTCTGGATGGATTCGCATCTGCGGCGCAGCGGATTCCAGTTGTTCGACACCCAATACCTGACCCAGCATCTGGCCAGCATGGGCGGGATCGAGATTCCGCGCCAGATCTACCGTCGTCGTCTGGCGCAGGCGCTGTCGGTCAATCCCGACATTCACGCCGCGGCCTTGCCCGACGCTCAGGCATTGTCGCAGGAAATCACCCAGACATCGTAGCGCGCATCGTCCAGCGCCGAAATCGCGGGTGAGGACGCCACCATCCAGCCCGCAAACACGATGCGATTGCGGTTGCGGTCGGTGATCGTCAGTTCGGCATAGGAATCCGAACTGGGGTCGTTCTGCGGATAGCGGCATTCGCCAAGCAGCAGATCCAGCCGCCCGTAGCTGTAGCTTTGACCATTCGCCAAGTCGATATCGACGGTCTTTCCCGTCACCTTGTCCAGACCGCGCAGCCTGGCCCCAGCCGCGCGCTGCGTGCCTTCGCCCCGCGCCTGCGCCGCCGCAGCCTCTTGCCGTTCGGCGGCCGAAGGTTCGGCGGGCACGGGCAACAGGGCGGGATCCTCGAATTCCTCTTCGGGCATCAGTTCGGCATCGTCCTGCGCCAGAACGGGCGTGGCCAAAAGCAGCGACAGGATCAGCGGGGTGAACCAGTTCTTCATGGCCCTGCCTCATCATCCGAACGGGAATCGACGAATTTCATCATCAGGCTGATCAGGCTGACGGCGCCCTGCACGTCCTCGATCTCATCGCCGGGGGCGAGATTGTCGGGCGCACCGCCGGGCTGCAATTCGATATAAGCGCCGCCCAGAAGCCCGTCGGACTGGATCAGCGCTGCGGAATCGGTGGCAAGCGCAACATCGGCGGGCACCTGCAGCCGCGCCTCGGCCAGAAAGGTCGCGGGGTCCAGATCGACGGCACTGACGCGACCGACCTTGACGCCCGCGATGCGGACATCCGTCCCGACCTCGATCCCGCTGACATCCGGAAAGGCAGCGCGCAATTCGTAATGTTTGCCCAGACCCGCGCCGATCATCCGACTGCCCGCGCCCGACCAGAACAGAAATCCCGCCGCGACCAGCAGGACGGCGGCACCAACCCACAATTCCGCACGTTCGGCGGAGGACGTCATCGGATTATTCCGGCTGCCAGGCGTCGTAATCGCGGCGCGGCAAAGGCTCGGCCCGGTAAAGCGAGCTGGCGGGGCGATAGGCCTCGACCGTGCCGGTTTCGTTTTCGCGATGCGGCTTTTCCCACTGGCGATGTTCCAGCGGCGCCCAGGTCGGCGGCTCGTCATAGGTGAAATGCAGCCAGCCGTGCCAGTCGGGGCCGACCCGGCTTGCTTCGGATTCGCCGTTATAGATCACCCAACGACGCTTGCCGCCGTTCGACTGGTAATAGATGTTGCCCTGATCGTCTTCGCCCACCTTTTCGCCGTAAAGCCGGGTCCAGACGCTGGTGTTCAGGGTCTGGCCGTTCCACCAGGTGAGAACGCGGGCAAGCAGGGACATCTTCGGCCTCATCAAAAGGTTCGCGCCCCGGATATCGCAAATCCTGGGGGCCAGGTCCAGTGGCGAAAGCGCCGCCACTCTCCGACGTGAAACGGCCCCGGATCAGCCGGGGCCGACAGGTTCACCCCGCCGAAGCGGTCGGTTCCTTTTTCGCATCCGCATGGATCAGCAAAGGCTTGGCCGAGGCATTTTCAACCGCCTCTTCGTTCACCACGACCTCATTGACGCTGCCAAGGCCCGGCAGGTCGAACATCGTGTCAAGCAGGATGTCTTCCATGATCGAGCGCAAGCCCCGCGCGCCGGTCTTGCGCTTGATGGCGCGGCGGGCAATCGCGGTCAGGGCGTCGTCGGTAAAGGTCAGCTTGACGTTTTCCAGATCGAAAAGCCGCTGATATTGCTTGACCAGCGCGTTCTTGGGCTGGGTCAGGATGATGATCAGCGCCGCTTCGTCCAGATCGGTCAGCGTCGCGATGACCGGCAGACGGCCAACGAATTCCGGGATTAGACCGAATTTCAGCAGGTCTTCGGGTTCCAGTTCCTTGAACAGCTCACCCACGCCACGGTCGTCGTTTTCCTTGACCGAGGCGCCAAAGCCCATCGCCGTGCCCTTGTTGCGCTGCGCGATGATACGCTCCAGCCCGGCAAAGGCGCCGCCGCAGATGAACAGGATATTCGTGGTATCGACCTGCAGGAATTCCTGCTGCGGATGCTTGCGCCCCCCCTGCGGCGGAACCGATGCAACCGTGCCTTCCATGATTTTCAGCAACGCCTGCTGCACCCCTTCGCCCGAAACATCGCGGGTGATCGAAGGGTTGTCGGATTTGCGCGTGATCTTGTCGACCTCGTCGATATAGACGATGCCGCGTTGCGCGCGTTCGACGTTGTATTCCGATGCCTGCAGCAGCTTCAGGATGATGTTCTCGACATCCTCGCCGACATATCCGGCCTCGGTCAGGGTGGTCGCGTCGGCCATGGTGAAGGGCACGTCCAGAATACGCGCCAGCGTCTGCGCCAGCAGCGTCTTGCCGCAGCCGGTCGGGCCGATCAGCAGGATGTTCGACTTCGCCAGTTCGATATCGGATTTCGAACTGTGATTCAGACGCTTGTAATGGTTGTGCACCGCGACCGAAAGCACGCGTTTCGCATGTTCCTGGCCGATGACGTAATCGTCCAGAACCGCACAGATCTCGCGCGGGGTCGGCACGCCATCGCCGGATTTCAGCCCCGATGATTTCGTCTCCTCGCGGATGATATCCATGCACAATTCGACGCATTCGTCGCAGATGAACACGGTCGGCCCGGCAATCAGCTTCCTGACCTCATGCTGGCTTTTGCCGCAGAAGCTGCAATAGAGCGTGTTCTTGCTGTCGCCGCCGGTCTGGTTGGCCATCGTCTCGGTTCCTTGCTCCTGGTTCGAAGACGCGGAAGACCCGCGTATCCGGTTCGCACTGCGAGGACGCCCCCCCCCTGCCGCCGTCATCTATATGTTAGGGATCGCAAACACCCGTCACAATCCCCAAAACGTCACGAATCACCGCCCCGAAGGCATGTGATCAGCCCTCTGCGGCAACCTTGCCACGAGGCTCCAGGATCTCGTCGATCAGACCCCATTCCCTGGCCTCTTCGGGCATCATGAAGCGATCACGCTCCAGCGCCTCCTCGACCTCTTCCAGCGTGCGGCCGGTGTGGCGGACGTAGATTTCGTTCAGCCGCCGCTTCAGCCGCTCGGTTTCGCGCGCATGGATCAGGATATCGGTCGCCTGCCCCTGATACCCGCCCGAGGGCTGGTGAACCATGATCCGGCTGTTCGGCAGCGAGAAACGCTGACCCTTTTCGCCCGCACATAGCAGCAAGGACCCCATCGAGGCCGCCTGCCCCACGACCAGCGTCGACACGCGGGGCTTGATGTATTGCATCGTGTCATAGATCGACAGACCCGCGGTCACGACGCCGCCGGGGCTGTTGATATACATGCTGATGTCCTTGGTCGGGTTTTCCGCCTCAAGAAACAGCAGCTGCGCACAGATCAGCGTCGCCATGCCGTCATGGACCGGGCCGGACAGAAAGATGATCCGTTCCTTCAGCAGGCGCGAGAAGATGTCATAGGCGCGTTCCCCCCGGCTCGTCTGTTCGACGACCATGGGGACAAGGTTGTTCATGTAGAATTCTGCCGGATCTTGCATAATATTCCCTGCCTGTGGCTTCTGTCGTTTGCGTCACGCTCGGGGTCGGCCTCGGGGGTCGGCCACGCCGCCAAGCGACCCGAACCAGACTTGTAAGCGCCAGAGCTTGACAGAGTCTTAGTAACGCCGCCCCTGAAGGGCAAGAGACGGATAAAAATTGCGCGTTCCGGCCCAAGCCGCTAGTTTGCCTGCGATCATGCAGGTGAAAGATGAAACTGATCGTCGGACTGGGCAATCCCGGCGCAAAATATGCGCAAAATCGTCACAATATCGGCCATATGGCGGTGGACCGGATCGCCGCCGATCACGGATTCGCCCCCTGGCGCAGCCGCTTTCAGGGCGAAATCGCCGAAGGAAGGCTGGGCGACACCCGCGTCACCTTGCTGAAACCCGGCACCTTCATGAACCTTTCGGGCCAGTCCGTCGGCGAAGCGATGCGCTATCTGAAACTCACGCCCGAGGATGTCATCGTCCTGCATGACGAACTTGACCTTGCCCCGGGCAGGATCCGCCTGAAAATGGCGGGCGGCCATGCCGGCCACAACGGGCTGCGCTCGATCCACCAGCATATCGGCGAAAACTATCGCCGCTTGCGCCTGGGAATCGGCCATCCGGGCCACAAGGACCGCGTCGCCGCCTATGTGCTGTCGGATTTCGCCAAGGCCGAAGGCGATGCGCTGGACGACCTGCTGCGCGGTATCTCGGACGGCGCGGCGGCACTGGCGGCGGGCGATGACGCGCGCTTCACCAATGCCGTCGCCGCAAGGCTGAACCCGGCCCGCAACAGCGGCACGAAACGCCCCGGAAAACCATCCGAAACCGCGCCGAAACCGCAACAGCCCCCATCCGGATCAACCGAACCGCAAAGCGTCACGGACAAGCTGCGCGCCCTCGCCGCACGCTTCCGCTGACCCCCGGAACGACGGTCCGGCCAGAATACCGAAGAAAGGAAAACGCAATGGAGCCTTCGGTCAATGTCCTCGGCACCCCGCTGCAGCCCTGCTCGACGCACCCGATGACCGGCTTTTTCCGTGACGGCTGCTGCAACACCGGCCCCGAGGATCGCGGCAGCCACACCGTCTGCGTCCGCGTCACCGCCGAATTTCTGGCCTTTTCGAAATATCTCGGCAACGACCTCTCGACACCCCGGCCCGAGTTCCACTTTCCCGGCCTGAAACCCGGCGACCGCTGGTGCCTCTGCGCAGCCCGCTTCCTGCAGGCCGCCCAGGAATTCGCCGCCCCCCGCGTGGTTCTGCAGGCCACCCACCAGCGCGCCCTGGACATCGTCCCGATCGAATTGCTGCGCGCCCATGCCCAGCCCCAGGACGAATAGCAGCCCCCAAACGACCAGGCGCGCGGGCTTTCTTCATCATCCAAATACCCAAAACACAACGCGCGCCACGGATCGGGGCACCGCTTCAGCCCTGCCGCGCGGCAAAATAATGGCGCAGCGCATCGGCGACATGGCGGAACCGGTCGCCGCCCAGATGCTTGCCGCCATACCAGCGCGTCACGATCACGACATGATCGGTCAGCCCTTCGCGTTCCAGCATCTGCAACATCAGCGCCCCGGCGCCGCTTTCGCCGTCGTCATCCTTGACCGGCTCGCCCGACAGGATCGCCGCCCAACTGTTATGGGTCGCCTTGGCGAAACGCTTGTTCTGCTTCAGCGCGGCCAGCAGGGTCTCGACCTCGGCGCGGGTGCGCGCCGGACCGCCGGAAACGGCATAGCGCGAGCCGCGATCCGAAATGATCCTGTCATGGACGACAAGCCCGCTCAACGGACCTTCCTGACGTAAAGCTCCAGCCGGTGGCGGATGATCTCATAGCCCATTTCGGCGGCGATCTCAGCCTGCAGGCGCTCGATCCTTTCGTCGAAGAACTCCATCACCTCGCCGGAATCGACATCGATCATGTGATCGTGATGGCGCTGGTCGGCGGGCTCATAGCGCGCGGGCTCGCCCTCGAACGAGACTTTCAGGATCAGCCCCTGCGATTCCAGTTCGGACAGGGTGCGATAGACGGTCGCCAGCGACACGCCCGCCCCCGCCGCCTTGGCGCGTTCCAGCAGCGCGGTCGCATCGGGATGGTCGTCGGCCGTCGCCAGCACGCGCAACAGCGCCGCCCGCTGACGGGTCACGCGGACGCCTGCGCGACGCAGGGCCGATTCAAATGCTCGGACGCGGTCTTCGATCATGGCCTTTCCTGCCCCGAGCGGATTTTCTTTGCAAGCCGGCTTGACAGTTGCGAACGATTCTCAAATATATTGCGAAAGGTTCTCAACTGAAGGCCCCCGAAACCCATGTTCCGACATCTGCGCCTCTGCGTGCTTGCCTGCACCACCGCCCTGCTGACCACCCCCGCCATGGCCGACGACTTCAAGGTCGCGACGACATTCACCGTGATCGCCGACATGGCCCGCAATGTCGCGGGCGATGCCGCGACCGTCGTGTCGATCACCAAGCCCGGCGCCGAAATCCACGGTTATGAGCCGACGCCAAGCGACCTTGTCGCGACCAGCGGCGCCGATCTGATCCTGTGGAACGGCATGGGGCTGGAGGCGTGGTTTGAACAGTTCCTGTCCGGCATCGGCAATGTCCCGGCCGCCGTGGTCAGCGACGGGGTCGAACCGATCGAAATCGGCGGCGGCGCCTATCAGGGCAAGCCCAACCCCCATGCCTGGATGTCGCTGGACAGTGCCTTGATCTATATCGACAATATCGCGGCCGCCCTGTCGGAATACGACCCGGACAATGCCGCGACCTATCAGGCCAATGCCGACAGCTACAAGCAGCGCATCCGCGACACCATCCAGCCCCTGCGCGAACAGGCGCTGGCGCTGCCCCCGACCGGCGCTGGCTGGTCACGTCCGAGGGCGCCTTCAGCTATCTGGCCCGCGATTTCGACCTGCAGGAACTGTATCTGTGGCCGATCAACGCCGATGCGCAGGGCACGCCGCAGCAGATCCGCAAGGTCGTGGACCAGATCCGCGAACATCGGATCCCGGTGGTCTTTTCCGAAAGCACGGTCTCGGACCGCCCGGCGAAACAGATCGCTGCGGAAACCGGGGCGGCTTATGGCGGCGTTCTGTATGTCGACAGCCTGTCCGAACCCGATGGCCCGGTCCCGACCTATCTGGATCTGCTGCGCGTCACCTCGGAAACCATCGTCAGCGGATTGAAAGGCACCGAATAACATGTCTCAGGGCATCCATGTCCGCGACCTGACCGTCACCTATCGCAACGGCCACACCGCCCTGCGCGATGCCGGTTTCGACGTGCCGAAAGGTTCGATCACCGCGCTGGTCGGCGTCAACGGCGCCGGAAAATCCACGCTTTTCAAGGCCGTGATGGGCTTTGTTCCGGCGGCGCGCGGTCAGGTGTCGGTTCTGGGCATGACCGTCGCACAGGCCCAAAGGCGCAATCTGATCGCCTATGTCCCCCAATCCGAGGAAGTCGACTGGAGCTTTCCGGTGCTGGTCGAGGATGTCGTGATGATGGGCCGCTACGGCCATATGGGTTTCTTCCGCATCCCCCGCGCCGCCGACCGCGCCGCGGTCGATGATGCGCTGGCCCGCGTCGGCATGAGCGATTTCCGCAAACGCCAGATCGGCGAATTGTCGGGCGGGCAAAGGAAACGCGTCTTTCTGGCCCGCGCGCTGGCGCAGGGCGGTCAGGTGATCTTGCTGGACGAACCCTTTACCGGCGTCGATGTCCAGACCGAAGCCGCGATCATCACATTGTTGCGCGAGATGCGGGACGAGGGCCGGGTCATGCTGGTTTCGACCCATGACCTTGGGTCTGTGCCGGAATTCTGCGACCGTGTGGTGCTGGTCAAGGGCACGGTGCTGGCATCCGGCCCGACAGCAGAGGTCTTTACCCCCGACAATCTGAAACTGACCTTTGGCGGCGTGTTGCGCCATTCGGTTCTGGGCGCGCGGCATCTGCATGACGACGACGACCCGCGCGGGCTGACGGTGCTCAGCGATGACGAACGCCCGCTGGTTTTTTACGACGACCAGCACAAACGCCTGCGCGACGCCTCGACACCAGAGGATGCGACCTGATGGAAACCCTGCTGATCCCGTTCCAATACAGCTATATGGCCAATGCGATCTGGGTTTCCGCACTGGTCGGCGCGGTCTGCGCCTTTCTGTCGGCCTATCTGATGCTGAAAGGCTGGTCGCTGATCGGCGATGCGCTCAGCCATTCCATCGTGCCGGGGGTTGCCGGGGCCTATATGCTGGGCCTGCCCTTTCGCTTCGGCGCCTTTCTGTCGGGGGGCTGGCCGCGCTGACCATGCAGTTCCTGAACAGCCGCTCCGGCCTGAAAGAGGACGCGATCATCGGCCTGATCTTTACCGGGTTTTTCGGGCTGGGGCTGTTCATGATCTCGCTGAACCCGATGGCGGTCAGCATCCAGACGATCACCATGGGCAATATTCTGGCCATCGACCCCGGCGACACGCTGCAACTGGTGATCATCGGCACGGTTTCGCTGGCGATCCTGACAGCGAAATGGCGCGACCTGCTGGTGGTGTTCTTTGACGAAACCCATGCCCGCACCATCGGCATCAATGTCACGGCCATGCGCGTGCTGTTCTTTACCCTGCTGGCCGCCTGCACGGTCGCCGCCATGCAGACGGTCGGGGCCTTTCTGGTGATCGCGCTGGTGGTGACGCCGGGCGCGACCGCCTATCTGCTGACCGACCGCTTTCCGCGCATCATCATCCTGTCGGTGAGTATCGGCACCGTCACCTCGGCCGTCGGCGCCTATCTGTCGTTCTTTCTGGACGGCGCGACGGGCGGGCTGATCGTCGTCATGCAAACCCTGATCTTTCTTGCGGCCTTTGTCCTTGCCCCGAAACACGGCATCCTTGCCGCCCGCCGCCGCGCCGCCGCAGCCCTGAAGGAGTCCGCGTGATGGAATGGCTGACCCTGCCCTACAGCTTTCCCTTCATGCAGAATGCCGCGCTGATCGGCGCGGTCATCGCCGTGCCGGCGGGGCTGCTGTCGTGTTTTCTGGTGCTGCGCGGCTGGTCGCTGATGGGCGACGGTGTCAGCCATGCCGTGCTGCCGGGCGTCGTCATCGCCTATATGCTGGGTGCGCCGCTGTTGCTGGGCGCCTTTGTCGCGGGGCTGACCTGTGCGCTGGCGACGGGCTGGCTGGAATCGAACAGCCGGGTCAAGCAGGACACGGTGCTGGGCGTCGTCATGTCGGGCATGTTCGGTCTGGGGATCGTGCTTTACACACAGATCCGGTCCTCGCTGCATCTGGATCACATCCTGTTCGGCAATATGCTGGGGGTGGGCACGGATGATCTGACGCTGTCGTTCCAGATCGCCGCCGTGGTGACGCTGGCGCTGGTCCTGACGTGGAAAGACCTTGCCCTGATCGCCTTCGATCCGGTTCAGGCGCGGGTCGCCGGTCTGCGGGTCCGCGTGCTGCATTACGGGTTGCTGGTCGCGCTGTCGCTGACGATTGTCGCGATGCTCAGCGCGGTGGGCATCATCCTGTCGGTGTCGCTGCTGATCGCGCCGGGGGCCATCGCCTTTCTGATCACCCGCAGGCTCAGCCGGATGCTGGTCGTCGCGGTCGGCATTGCGCTGTTTGCGACGCAGGCAGGGGTGCTGATCAGCTTCTGGCTGGATGCCTCGACCGCCGCGACCATCGTGCTGATCCTGACGGCAATATTCACGCTGGTCTTTATCGGCCAGCGCATCGCGGCGGCGCGACGGGCCGCGTCGGCCTGACCCCTGCGGCATGCGGCCCGGATTCGAGACCACGGCCGCAACCTGATGCCCCCGCCCATCCGGCGGGGGCGCTGTCCGGGCTGCGGGTTCAGGCCGCATCCGGCGCAGCACCACGCAGGGCCGCCGGATCAGACCTCGATGAATTCGCGCACGAAACGGGTCGCGGGTTTCGAGCGGATATCCTGCGGCCGGCCGATCTGTTCGATCTGGCCCATCGACATGACGACGACCAGATCGGCCAGTTCCATCGCCTCCTCCTGATCATGGGTCACGAAAATCGTGGTCAGGCCGGTGGTGTCGTGGATTTCGCGCAGGCCCTGCCGCAGCTCCTTGCGGACGCGGGCATCCAGCGCGCCAAAGGGTTCGTCCAGCAACAGCATCCGCGGCTCGATCGCGATGGCGCGGGCCAGCGCGACGCGCTGGCGCTGACCGCCCGAAAGCTGGCTGGGAAAGCGCCCGCCGATATCGGGCAGTTGGATCAGGTCCAGCAGCTTGGTCACCCGCCGGGTGATTTCCGCGTTCGAGGGACGTTCACGGCGCGGCCGCGCGCGCAACCCGTAGGCGATGTTTTCAAACACCGTCATGTGCCGAAACAGCGCATAGGACTGGAACACGAATCCCGCCCGGCGTTCCTGCACCGTCAGCCCGGTCGCATCCAGCCCGTCGAACTTGACCCGCCCCGAGGTCGGGTATTCCAAGCCCCCCAGAATGCGCAAGAGCGTCGTCTTGCCCGAGCCCGACGGCCCGAGCAGCGCGACCAGCGCCCCCGAGGGGATCTGCAGGCTGACCGGGCGCAAGGCAGCGGTGGCGCCGAAGGTCTTGGCGATTTCGTCGATTTCGATGAGCATCCTCATATCCCTTCGGTCGGATCAATGTTTGCGGCCGGTGGCCAGCGCGTCCGAATGACGCCATTCCAGCGCGGTTTTCAGCACCAGCGTCACCAGCGCGAGCAGCGCCAGCACCGCAGCCATGGAAAAGGCCGCAATCGACATATATTCGTTATACAGCATTTCGATCATGATCGGCATGGTCGCGGTCTGGCCACGGATCTTGCCCGACACGACCGCAACCGCACCGAATTCCCCCATCGCCCGCGCGTTGCACAGCAAGACGCCATATAGCAGCGCCCATTTCACATTGGGCAGGGTCACGGTCAGCAGCACCCGCCAGCCAGAGGCGCCAAGGGTCAGCGCGGCCTCTTCCTCGGCGCGGCCCTGTTCGATCATCACCGGGATCAGTTCGCGCGCGACAAAGGGGAATGTCACGAACATGGATGCCGAGATGATCCCCGGCAGCGCAAAGATCACCGGATAGCCCATGCCGACCAGCCAGCCGCCGATGGCGGTATTGATGCCGAACAGCAGGACCAGCGCCAGACCGGCCACGACGGGCGACACCGAAAACGGCAGGTCGATCAGCGTTATCAGGAATGCCTTGCCGCGAAAATCGAACTTGGTGATCGTCCAGGCGGCGGCCAGTCCGAATATCGCGTTCAGGGGCACGGTGATCGCCGCGACCAACAGGGTCAGCCAGATCGCCGAGCGCGCCTCGGGGCGGGACAGTGAGGCGATCGCCTGCACCGTGCCCCGCGCCAGCGCCTCGGCAAAGATCACGCCAAGCGGGGCCACGACCAGCAGGGCCAGCAGCGACAGGCTGAGCGCGATCAGCAGGACGCGGGTGGGGCGGCGTTCCTCGGTGACGGGATGCCAGCGTTTGGGGGCGGGTTGGCCTCGGGACGCAATCAGGACATCAGACATGGCCAATCCTCCGGCGGCTCCAGATCTGGATCAGGTTGATGACCAGCAGCATGGAAAATGAAATCAGCAGCATGGCGATGCCGATGGCACCCGCCGCATCATAGTTGAATTCCTCCAGCCGTATGACGATCAGCAGGGGGGCGATCTCGGTCTTGTTGGGGATATTGCCCGCGATGAAGATGACCGAACCGTATTCGCCGACCGCGCGCGCCAGCGACAGGGCAAAGCCGGTCAGGGCGGCGGGCATCAGCATCGGCAGGATGACCCGGCGGATGGTATAGAACCGCGTCGCGCCAAGGGTGGCCGAGGCTTCCTCGACCTCGCGCTCGATCTCGCCGATGACGGGCTGGACGGTGCGGACGACAAAGGGCAGGCCGACAAAGATCAGCGCGATCAGAATGCCCCATTGCGTATAGGCGATGCGGCCCGAAAACTCGACGCCAAAGGGTGAAAACAGGAAATTGCCGATGGGCGCCAGCCAGTTCTTGGCGAATTGCCCGAACAACCCGTTCGGCGCATAAAGCGCGGTCAGCGCAATCCCCGCGACGGCGGTCGGCAGGGCAAAGGGCAGATCGACGATGGCATCGACGATGCGGCGGCCCGGAAATTCATAGCGCGCCAGCACCCAGGCCAGCAGCGTCCCGGTGATCAGGTTGAACAGCGCGGCGAAAAACGCCAGCCGGAACGACAGGAACAGCGCATTCCAGACCCGTTCGGTGTTCACAACCTGCCATGTGTTCGACAGGCCGAAATTCACGCCATGCAGCAACAGCGCGCCAATCGGCAACAACACCACGATCGACAGCATCGTCACCGTGATGCCCATGCCGAGCCTGAAGCCCGGCATGGGAGATTTTGCGACGAACCCGTTCATCATTTCGCCGTATAGATCTGGTCAAAGGTGCCGCCGTCACCGAAATGCTCGGCCTGCGCCTTCTTCCAGCCGCCGAAATCGGCGATGGTCACCAGATCCAGTTCGGGGAAACGGGCGACGTCTCCGGGATCGGCCTTGCTGGTATCCCAGCCCCGGTAGAAGTGCTTGAAGATCAGGGCCTGCGCCTCGGGGCTGTAAAGGTAATCCAGATAGGCCTGCGCCAGCGCGCGCTGGCTGTCGTTTTCGATGTTCTTGTCGACGATGGTCACCGGCGGCTCGGTCAGGATCGAGACCGAGGGCACGACGATTTCGAACTGATCCTCGCCCAGTTCTTCCAGCGCCAGATAGGCCTCGTTTTCCCAGGCCAGCAGCACGTCACCGATGCCGCGCTGCGCAAATGTCGTGGTCGAGCCGCGCGCGCCGGTATCCAGAACCGGGACATTGCCGAACAGCTTGGCCAGGAATTCCTTGGGGTCCTGCCCGTTCTTTTCGGCCCAGGCCCAGGCCGCCAGATAGTTCCAGCGCGCCCCGCCCGAGGTCTTCGGGTTCGGCGTGATCACCTCGACCCCGTCATTCACCAGATCGCCCCAGTCCTTGAGGCCCTTGGGGTTGCCCTCGCGCACCAGGAAAACGATGGTCGAGGTATAGGGCGACGAGTTATGCGGCAGGCGGGTCTGCCAATCTTCGGGCAGCAGGCCGCGTTCGGCGATCTGGTCGATATCGGCACCAAGCGCCAGCGTCACCACCTGCGCCTTCAGCCCGTCCACGACCGCACGGGCTTGCGCGCCCGATCCGCCATGAGAGGTTTCGATCGCCGGGCGGGCATTGCCGTCGGCCACCCATTTTTCGACGAAGGCATCGTTGATGGCGCGATACAATTCGCGCGTCGGGTCATAGCTGACGTTCAGCAGCCTGTCCTGCGCGGCCGCGATCTGCGGGGTCGCGACCAGCGCAAAGGCGGTCAGGGCAGCGGCCAGAATGCGGCGCAGCGGGCGCGCCCCGGCCCCTGCCCGGCCGAGGTCATCGGAACGGCAATCCTGACCCATCGCGCGGGATCCGGCGGTCATGTCCGCGCTGAAATCCGTGAAACGGCCAAGCTTGGGATGAGGTCTGTTCATGTCGTTTTCCTTTTCCTTGGCGGGGGTCCGAACAGGGCCATGAGGCTGCCTGCCCCGCTTGCACTAAATATCGACAGAGATTGTCGTATATCGCAAGAATAAAATTACGCCAAAAGCAGTCGTGTTTATGATGTTTTTGTTTTCACACCGCTAAAGGAACATCGTTCCAGCCATTCCGGGGCGCAAAAGAAAATGTTCCAGCGCCGCAGGCCGACCGTTCAGCGACCGTCTGGCGAATCACCGATCCGGATGGGCCGACGCGCGCCCGGTCGCGGCCATTTGCACCTTCCGGGGCGAATCGCAGGGTCGTGATGGCGGCGGCTTGCAGCAGAAATCACGACCGGAATCGCAACACGCCGCAGCGGCGGCTGCGGCGTGTTTCATCGAATATCCGGCGGCTGGACGAAGGGCGGGACAGCCTAGTCCAGATCCAGGCTTTCCTCGGCCTTTTGCGCCAGAGCCTCGGCGCGGGCGGCCAGTTCGGCCATGCCTTCGGCGATGCTGGGCGGCACCACGGGCACCTCGACGCGCTGCGGATTGGATTTCAGCCGCTGCAATTCGCGTTCCGCCGCCGCCGCGCGATCCTCGATCGCGGAAAAGCGGTCGGCCAGCATCAGCCCGGTCAGCAGCAGCAGGCGCGGCTCGGGCAGGCGCCCGGCCTGCGACAGGATCTGCTGCGCCTCGGCATCCAGCATGGCGGCGGCGCGTTTCAGCAGCCGCTCTTCGCCCTCTTGGCAGGCCAGCGTGTAATTCTTGTGTCCGATGGTGAAATCGACCTCGGCCATCTCAGCCCCTTTCCTCATTCGTGACAGCCGCGGCGCGGCGGGCGCGGCCATTGGCAGGGCGGCAGCTGTCGGCCAGCATGGTTTCCAGCGTGTCCAGAACCTCGCTGAACTGCGCGATTTCGGCGGCGCGGGCGCCGCGCAGCGCCTCCAGCTCCGCTTCGAGCGCGGCGCGCGCCTCATCCGCGCTGGCACCGCCGCTGTCGGCGCGCGACAGCAGGTTGCGGTTGGCGTTCGACAGGGCTTCGTTCGTGGCGACCAGACGCGCGGATTCCTGCTCCTGCTGGTTCAGGCGTTCGCCCAAAGCCTCGATCCGCGCCTGCGCCGCCTGACGGGCGGCATCGGCGGCGGCCAGCGCCTCGGTCAGGCGGGCGTTTTCGGCGCGCAGATCCTGCAATTCCCCGATCAGCCGGGGATCGGGTTCCGCCACGGTCTCCGCAGCATCCGGTGCGGCAGGTTCCGCCTGCCCTGCCCCGGCGGCATCCGCCTGTCGCAGCCGTTCGGCCGCACGTTCGATCGAATAGTCGATGCGATCCAGCGCAGCGATCAGCCGCTTTTCGCTGCCTGTCAGATCCCCCATCATCGGCCGCTTCCTTTCAGCTATTCTTGCTCGTTTTGTCATTCCCTGCCCCGCATGACAAGCTGGCAGGCGGATCGGCGGCGGAAACGCTGCGGCCAACCGGCGGGAACGTGCGCCTTTTCACAGCGGATGGCGCGACATATAAGGCGGTGTCACATTTGGAAGGATCGCCCATGCGCCGCGCCACGATCACCCGCGAAACGGCCGAAACCGCAATCGAGGTCACGCTGGATCTTGACGGGACCGGCCGCTACGACAACCAGACCGGGGTCGGCTTCTTCGATCATATGCTGGACCAGCTGTCGCGCCATTCGCTGATCGACATGACGGTGCGCGCCAGGGGCGACCTGCATATCGACGACCACCACACGGTCGAGGATACCGGCATCGCCATCGGGCAGGCGCTGGTTCAGGCGCTTGGCGACAAGCGCGGCATCCGCCGCTATGGCAGCTTTCATCTGGCGATGGACGACACGCTGGTGCGCGCCGCGCTGGACCTGTCGGCGCGGCCCTGTCTGGTCTGGAACGTCGATTTTCCGACCCAGAAGATCGGCACATTCGACACCGAACTGGTGCGCGAATTCTTTCAGGCGCTGTCCACGCATGGCGGCATCACCCTGCATGTCGACCGCATCCACGGGCTGAACAGCCACCACATCGCCGAAGCCACCTATAAGGCCGTCGCCCGCGCGCTGCGCGAGGCGGTGGAGCCCGACCCGCGCATGGCGGGCATCCTGCCCTCGACCAAGGAGGCGCTGTGATGCGGGTCGCGCTGGTCGATTACGAAAGCGGCAACCTGCATTCGGCGGAAAAGGCGCTGGTTCTGGCCGGGCGCGAGGTCGGGGCAGAGGTGGTCGTGACCTCGGACCCCGCCGTCGTTCACGCCGCCGACCGCATCGTCCTGCCCGGCGACGGCGCCTTTCCCGCCTGCCGTGCGGCGCTGGATGCCGTGCCCGGCATGGTCGATGCGCTGCGCGAAGCGGTTCTGGATCGCGGCCTGCCCTTTCTGGGCATCTGCGTCGGCATGCAGATGCTGGCGGACAGCGGTTTCGAATATCGCGAAACGCCGGGTCTGGGCTGGATCCCCGGCCAGATCCGCGCCATCGAACCCGTCGGGCTGAAGGTGCCACATATGGGCTGGAACGACCTGACCATCCACCGCCCCCATCCGGTGCTGGAAGGCATCCGGACCGGCGATCACGCCTATTTCGTCCATAGCTGGCGCTTTGCCACGGCCGACCGGGACGATCTGATCGCCTCGGTCGATTATGGCGGCGAAATCACCGCGATCGTCGGGCGCGACAATATCGTCGGCACCCAGTTCCATCCCGAGAAATCGCAGGATGTCGGGCTGCGGCTGATCACGAATTTCCTGCGCTGGAATCCGTGATCCCGGGCGGCTAGCGAACCTTGGTCCAGGTCTGCGTCCTGCAAAACACCGCGACGCAGCCCGAAACGTTCAGCCGGTTGCCGCTCAGTTCCATCTTGGAACGATAGGTCTTGTCCGCGCCCGGATCCCAGATCGTGCCGCCCGAAAACTTGCCGCCGCCCTCGCTGACCATATCGGCGACGATATTGCGCCCGGTATGGGGCGACGAGATTTCCTGCCCCTGACCGTCAAAGGATTTCACCAGCCGCCCGCAGGATTTGCCCCCGCAATCATAGAATTCGACCATGCCGACATGGCCGTTGTCATTGGCCTGCGTCTGAAAGATCCCGCTGATCTCCTGCGCCATGACCGCGCCGCCGGACAGCATCGCGGACAGGCTGAACGCCGCCGCCAGAACCGTGCATTTCATCCCGCTTTCCTCCCTCGGGGTTGTTCTGGTCGCAGGATGCCCGCCCCCTGCGCCCGCGATCAAGTCTGACGTGAGGTCGGCTGGAAACAGCCCGGCACCGGCCTGTCGGGGCTTTCTGAAACCGCCCCGCTGTGGCGAAGGGTGCCACGAAAGAAAGAGGAGACCCGGTGATGATCCTGTACCCCGCCATCGACCTCAAGGACGGCAACTGCGTGCGGTTGCTGCGTGGCGAAATGGACGCGGCCACCGTATTCGGCAACGACCCTGCGGCTCAGGCCCGCGCCTTTCAGGACGCGGGGGCCGAATGGATCCACCTTGTCGACCTGAACGGCGCCTTTGCGGGCCATCCCGTCAATGCCGACGCCGTGCAGGCGATTCTGGCCGCGATCACCGTCCCCGCCCAGTTGGGCGGCGGCATCCGCGACATGGCGACCATCGAGGCATGGATCGACCGGGGTCTGGCCCGCGTCATTCTGGGCACCGTCGCCGTCGAAAACCCCGCGCTGGTGACCGAGGCCGCGCTGGCATTCCCCGGCAAGATCGCCGTCGGCATCGACGCGCGCGCGGGCCGCGTCGCGACCCGTGGCTGGGCCGAGGAAACCGATGTCACGGCCACCGACCTTGCCCGCCGCTTCGAGGACGCGGGCGTCGCCGCGATCATCTATACCGACATCGACCGCGACGGCGCGATGCAGGGGCCGAACATCTCCGCGACCGAGGCGCTGGCCCGCGCGGTCAATATCCCGGTCATCGCCTCGGGCGGGGTGTCGTCGCTGGACGACCTGCGCGCCCTGCGCGCAACCGGCGTGATCGCGGGTGCAATTTCCGGCCGCGCGCTCTATGACGGCGCGATCGACCTGGGCGAGGCGCTGCGCGAGGTCGCCTGAGCCCGGCCATGAACTGGCTGGAGATGGCACTTGTCACCGCGCCCTTCTGGCTGCTGGCCCTTGGGCGCCTTGCACGGGCAAGGGCCGGGCGCCGGCTGCTGACGGGATGCACGATCCTTGTGGCGATCGAGCTTGCACTGCTGTTCTGGCTGGAACATGATTGCGGCCATTCCGGCATCATCGGTTTCAGCGGGATATGCGGCGTCACTCCGCCCTGGCTGGCGGGGCTGCTGGAACCACCGGTCATTCTGGGGGTGCTGGCGCTGCCCGTCCTGATCGCCCTGTCGCTGATCACGGCCCTGATCATCGAGATCCTGCATCGCCGCCGCTAGAGCAGCCATGCGGGGCCTTTCCCACAGGCCGGTATGGCGCTAAAGACCAAAGCCGCGACAGGAGTCCCCCATGCTGAAAACCCGCATCATTCCCTGCCTTGATGTCGCCGATGGCCGCGTGGTCAAGGGCGTCAACTTCGTCGACCTGATCGACGCGGGCGATCCGGTTCAGGCGGCGCGCGCCTGCGATGCCGCCGGCGCGGACGAGCTGTGTTTCCTGGACATCCACGCCACCCATGAAAACCGGGGCACGATGTTCGATCTGGTGACGCGCACGGCGGAACAATGTTTCATTCCGCTGACCGTCGGCGGAGGCGTGCGCAGCCACGCCGATGTGCGCGACCTGCTGCTGGCAGGGGCGGACAAGGTCAGTTTCGATTCGGCCGCCGTTGCCAATCCCGATGTCATCGCCGAAGCCGCCGATCGTTTCGGCAGCCAGTGCATCGTCTGCGCCATCGACGCCAAGACGGTCGCGCCGGGCCGGTGGGAAATCTTTACCCACGGCGGGCGCAAGGCGACGGGCATCGACGCGGTCGAATTCGCCCGCACGGTCGCGGCCAAAGGTGCCGGGGAAATCCTGCTGACCAGCATGGATCGCGACGGCACCAAATCCGGGTTCAACATCCCCCTGACCCGCACCATCGCCGATGCGGTCGATATTCCGGTCATCGCCTCGGGCGGGGTCGGCACGCTGGACCATCTGGTCGAGGGCGTGACCGAAGGCCATGCCAGCGCGGTGCTGGCGGCCTCGATCTTCCATTTCGGAACCTTCACCATCGCCGAGGCCAAGGCCCATATGGCGGCAGCGGGTATTCCCGTGCGGCTGGCGCCCCCACCCCTGCGCGCGGATGCGGATGCGGATCTGGGCGAAAACCCGGTGAGGCTGGCATGACAAACGGCATCGAACGGCTCGCCGCCACCATCGAGGCGCGCAAGGGCGCCGACCCGTCGGAAAGCTGGACGGCCCAGTTGCTGGCCAAAGGCCCCGAAAAATGCGCCGAGAAATTCGGCGAGGAAGCGGTGGAGGCGATCATCGAAGCGGTCAGGGGCGACCGCGCCCGGCTGACCAGCGAGGCGGCGGATGTGCTGTATCACCTGCTGGTGATGCTGGCCGCGCGGGATGTGTCGCTGCGCGATGTCGTGGCCGAACTCGACCGTCGCGAAGGGCAGTCGGGGCTGGCCGAAAAGGCCGCGCGCGAATAGCGGCAACCGGCGGGCCGCGCCCCGAAACCGCGCCCGCGTCGATCCCCGGCGCTAAAGCCGCAGCAGATAGCGCCGCCCCGGCGCGCTGCGCGAGGCCGAGGTCAGGGTAAAGGGGTCGCCTTCGGGCACGAAACCCGCGCCGGTGACCAGCTTTTGCGCGGGCTGGTCGTTTTCAAACACCTCGGCATGGATCATCTGCGCGCCGAAGCGGTCCTGGATTTCCGTGACAAAGGCCAGCAAGGCTTCGCGGCCAAGCCCGATCCCCGAGGCCGTGGGCGCAATAAATCCGTGCAGGATCAGTTGATTGGCTGCACCGCCGACCGCCGCACCTTCCCGGCTTTCCAGCCCGATCGCACCGATGATCTGCCCATCGACACGCAGGCTGCACCAAAACGGCGGCACGCCACAGAAACCGCGCAGGATGCGCGCGAATTCCGCAACCGACATGCCCGGCGTGAAAAAGGTCAGGTGCGGCGCGACATCCCGCAACGCAGCGATGTCATAGAGCATCGGCAGATCATCGGCGGCAACCCCGGTGATCCGCACCCTTTCGGATGCGATGTCAAAGGGTTGGGCGCGAACGAAATCCTCGATCGACAGGGTCATCAGACCCAGACCGGGACGCAGTTGTTCCTGGGGGATCGAGGCATCGCGCACAAAGCCCAGCCTGTGCAGCACGCCGCGCATCCGGTCGTTGTCGGACAGAAACCGGCCATGGGCGGTATTGGCGCCGGTCAGAAACAGACGCGACAGCGCGCAGGTCGCGGCGCGGGTCGCGATGCCGCTGCCCTGATACCGCCGGTCGATCCAGCAGCCCAGTTCCGGGGCGGCGATCACCAGCCCGGCGAAACGCCCATCGACGCGCACGGCATAATCCCAGCTTTCGGCGCCGTTGAAACGGTCATCGCATCTGGTCCGGCTGTAGGGAAAGGGAAAGCTGTGCAGCCAGCCCGCGACCTCCGGCTCCATCATGGCCAGAGAAATCGCCGGGGTATCCCCCGCGACGGGCCTGCCTAGCGTTACACGCATCGCTCGGACACCGGGACGATCCTGACGCTGCCCTGCACCGCGGACAGCGCGATCTGGCCATTGGCCAGACGCAGCGCATCTTCGCCAAACACCTCGGCCCGCCAGCCATGCAACGCGGGCAGATCGCGTTCGCCCGAGGCGATGGCATCCAGATCGGCGGATGAGGCGATCAGCTTGGGCGCCACATTCGCGGCTTCGGCCTTGGCTTTCAGCAGCACGCGCAGCAGTTCCGACAGCGCGGCGTTCCCGGCGCGGCCGGGTTCCTCGGCGGCGGGTTTGGGCAGGTCGCGCGCCTCCATCCCGGCCTTGACGGCGGCCAGGATGCCCTGCGCGATATCGCCCTTGCGCGCGTCGCGCAGCAGCAGCCGCGACTTGCCCAGATCGCCTTCGGATTGCGGCCGGGTCGAGGCCAGTTCGATCAGCGCATCATCCTTGAACACCCGCGAACGCGGCACGTCGCGCAACTGGGCATAAGCCTCGCGGAAGCGCGCCAGTTCGCGCACCACCGCCAGAAAACGCGGCGCGCCGGACCGCGTGCGCACCTTTTCCCAGGCATCTTCCGGCCTGGTCACATAGGTCGACGGCGCAAGCAGCACGGCCACCTCTTCCTCGACCCAGGGGGCGCGGCCGGTCTTTTCCAGTTGCGCCGACAGGAATTCATAGATCACCCGCAGATGCGTCACATCGGCCAGCGCGTAATCGGCCTGATCCGCCGACAAGGGGCGCCGCGACCAGTCGGTAAAGCGTGACGACTTGTCCAAAGGCTGGCGGGCGATCCGCTTGACCAGCGTTTCATAGCCGACCTGTTCGCCAAAGCCGCAGACCATCGCCGCGATCTGGGTGTCAAACAGCGGATCGGGCAGAACCCCGGCGTCGTGGAAAAAGATTTCCAGATCCTGACGGGCGGCATGGAACACCTTGACCGTGTCCTTGTGGCGAAACAGGTCATAGAGCGGTTCCAGCGACAGATCGCCCTGCAACGGGTCGATCAGCACCGCAGGCCCGCCCGCCGAACGCGGATTGCCCGCCGGGGGCAAGGCAGCCTGAATCAGGCAAAGTTTTGAATAATATGTCCGCTCCCGCAGGAATTCGGTATCCAGCGTGACATAGGGCTGAGCCTTGGCCAGCGCGCAGAAAGCGGCGAGTTCGTCGGTGGTGGTGATCGTCTGGACTTCTTTTGCGGACATCCGCAGTGAACCTTTCAAATGGCGGGGCCTTGGATCCGGCGCATTCTTCCACATAGGCCCGCGCCACAGAGAAGGTGCAATATTTTCGTTACGATTTTCACCATGCGGTGTTGGTTTTATGTGCCACATCGCATGCGATGATGACCATTCATACCCATGTTCACACCCGCAGCAGGTCCATTCCGGCCCGACTGCTCACCTCATGACCCGTGCAGTTATAGCATCCGCCCGTCGCTGCAATCAAATCTGTCGGCAGGTTTCCGCGATCTAAAGCGGTTCGATGTCGCCCGCCGCACGCTGCGCGTGGAATGATTCGACAAATTCCCCCAACTGCTGATTCGCGATCGCCCCCCGCAAGCCTGCCATCAATTCCTGAAAATAATGCAAATTATGCCAGGTCAGCAGCATGCCGGAAATCATTTCCGACGACCGAAAGACGTGGTGCAGATAGGCGCGGCTATAGCCCGTGCAGGCCGGGCAGCCGCATTCCGCATCCAGCGGGCGCGGATCGTCGGCGTGACGGGCGTTCTTGATGTTGACCTGCCCGCGCCGCGTCCATGCCTGCCCGGTGCGCCCGGACCGCGACGGCAGCACGCAATCCATCATGTCGACACCGCGCACAACGGCGCCGACGATATCGTCGGGCTTGCCGACCCCCATCAGATAACGCGGCTTGTCCTGCGGCAGGTAGCCGGTGGCATAGTCCAGCACGCCGAACATCGCCTGCTGGCCTTCGCCCACGGCAAGGCCGCCGATCGCATAGCCGTCAAAGCCGATGGCCCGCAGCGCCTCGGCGCTTTCCTGACGCAATTCGCGCGTCACCCCGCCCTGCATGATCCCGAACAGCGCATGGCCCGGCCGGTCGCCAAAGGCGTCGCGCGACCGCTGCGCCCACCGCATCGACATCCGCATCGACGTCGCGACCGCCTGCTCATCCGCGGGCAGCGCGGGGCATTCGTCGAAACACATCACGATGTCGGATCCCAGCTTGCGCTGGATTTCCATGCTGGTTTCGGGCGACAGCATGTGCTTGCTGCCATCGACATGGCTGGAAAAGGTCACGCCTTCTTCGGTCAGCTTGCGCAGCCCGGCCAGTGACATCACCTGAAACCCGCCCGAATCGGTCAGGATCGGCCGGTCCCAGTTCATGAATTCGTGCAGGCCGCCCAAACGCTCGATCCGGTCGGCGCCGGGGCGCAGCATCAGGTGATAGGTATTGCCCAGCAGGATATCGGCGCCGGTCGCGTGCACCGATTCCGGCAGCATCGCCTTGACCGTCGCGGCGGTGCCCACGGGCATGAAGGCCGGGGTGCGGATCTCGCCCCGGGGTGTCGAGATGGTGCCGGTCCGCGCCAGCCCGTCGCTGGCCTGAACGGCAAAGGAAAATCGTTTGCTCATGTCGCGGCTGATACCTTGCTGGCGGGGCGGATGCAAAGATTGCGATACGTCATTCCCATTTCGCCAGCGGCGGCAGGCTCATCAGAACAGCATTGGCGTCATGGCCGGTCGCCAGACCGAATTTCGTGCCGCGGTCATAGACCAGATTATATTCCGCATAAAGCCCGCGATGCACCAGCTGCGCCTCGCGATCCGCATCAGTCCAGGGCTGGGCCATGCGCTTTTCCGCCAAGGGCAGGAAGGCGGGCAGGAACGCCTCGCCCACGGCCTTGGTAAAGGCGAAATCGGCCGACCAGTCGCCCGAATTCAGATCGTCGTAAAAGATGCCGCCGACGCCGCGCGCGCGATTGCGATGCGGGATATGGAAATATTCGTCCGCCCATGCCTTGTAGCGATCATACAACCCACCCTCGAATCCATCGCAGCATTCGCGCAGAACGCCATGAAAATGCGCGGTATCTTCGCCATATTCGATGGCCGGATTCAGGTCAGCCCCGCCGCCGAACCACCATGCGCCGGGGGTCCAGAACATCCGCGTGTTCATGTGGACGGCAGGGGCATGGGGGTTTTGCATATGGGCGACAAGGCTGATGCCGCTGGCCCAGAAACGCGGATCCTCGGTCACGCCGGGGATGCCGCGTTCGCGCATGGACGCCTGCGCGGCGGGGGCCAGCGTGCCATGGACCTCGGACCAGTTGACGCCGACCTTTTCAAAGACCCGGCCGCGCCGCATCAGCGACATGATGCCGCCGCCGCCATCGTTGGGACGGGTGGTCGGCGTCACCTGAAACCGGCCCGGCGCACTGTCGCCGGGACCACGATCCTCCAGCGACTCGAAGGCCGCGACGATGTGGTCGCGCAGGGCACGGAACCAAAGCGCCGCCTGTTCGCGTTTCACACGATCATCCAGAGTGCCAGCCATCGCGCGCCTTCCTTTTTCCTGTTCCCGCTTGTCTTGGCATCACCATTGCATGACAGTGATGCCGCGTCTTTCAGTAAAGGCCTGATCCATGACCCGCAACATCACCCTTGCCCTGATCCCGGTGCTGATCCTGACCGCCTGCGGCACCCCGCAGGAACAATGCATCCGCCGCAATACCGGTGAATACCGCACGGTCAGCAGCCTGCTGGCCGAGGTCGAGGGCAATATCGCCCGCGGCTATGCCTGGGAAGAGCGCAACGTCCCCGGCACCGAATGGGACAGCTGCCCCTATGTCATCCGCGACAAGAACGGCAATCGCGCCATGGGTTACCGCCCTCGCCTGCGCAATGTCATCGAGACGGAACGTTTCCGCGTTCCCATCGACCCCGCCGCCGAAACCCGCAAGCGCGACAATCTGGCCGCCCGCAAGGCGAGTTTGGCGAAATCGGCGCAATCGGCGGTTTCCGCCTGCAAATCCGCCTATCCCGAATAGCGCCCGCTCAGAAAACGGCGGGTGTCGCACCATCGGCAAGGCTGCGCCCGCCATCGACCCGCAGGATCTGCCCGGTCATGAAGCCCGAGGCCTCGCCGGCCAGAAAGGCCGCCACCGGCCCCAGCTCATCCGCCCCCGCGATCCGGCCAAGCGGCGTCGCCGAAATCAGACGGTCGCGCAGCCCCGGATCCTCGCGCAGCATATTCTGCAGGTTGTTCGACATGATGCTGGCAAAGGCCAGCCCGTTCACCCGGATCCGTTTGGGCGCAAGGGCCACCGCCAGCGACCGCGTCGCCTGCGCCAGCGCGGCCGAGGCGATGGAATAGCTGAGGTTGCAGGGCTGCGGCCGCTCTGCCGCCAGCGAGGTCACATTGACGATCGCCCCCGCCTGAACGCCGGGCTGGTCGGTTTCGGCCTGCGCCACCATGCGTTTCGCGACCAGTTGCGACAGCCGCAGCGCAGAGACCATGTTCTGACGCATCAATTCGCCCAACTGGTCCTCATCGGTGGACAGCGGGTCGCATTGCATCACGTTGCGATGGGCATTGACCAGAATATCGACGCGGTCAAAGGCGTCGATGGTGGCCGAAACCAGATTGGCCAGCGTCAGCTTTTTCCCCAGATCGCCCGCGAAACTTTGCACCTGCCCGGCGGAACTGGCCGGCAGATCGCCCAGCTCCACCTGCAGCGCGGCCTCGTCGCTGTCGGCATACATGACGATGGCGCCCGCTTCGTGGAAGTGGCGGGCAATGGCGCGACCGATCCCCCGGCCCGCGCCGGTGACGATCGCGACCTTGCCCTGAATCGAATGGATCATCCTTTACGCCCCGTGCTGCTACGCCCCGTGCTGCGGCCCGCAGATCTGGCGCCACCCCGTCCCGCGTCCCCCCGTCCCGCACCGCTGGCCGTCAGGATCTTGAAACGCGTGTCGCCGCCCAGTTCGGCCACTTCGGCAAAAGAGGCGCGCAGCGGCTCTTCATAGGGAAGGTGGCGATTGGCGACCATCCACAGCCGCCCCGCCCCGGTCAAAAGCCGCGCGGCGGCGGCGATGAAGCCCGCGCCAAGCCGCGGATCGGCGGCCCGCCCCTCGTGAAAGGGCGGGTTCATGATGACGCCGTTCACCGGTTCGGGCAGGCTGAAATCCAGCGCATCCGCCCAATGGAACAGCGCGCGCGGGTCGGTGACATTGCGCCGCGCGCAATCCAGCGCATCGGCATCCGCCTCGACCATGTGCAGGGTCTCGACGCCGGGATGTTCCAGGATACGCGCCCCCAGCCAGCCCCAGCCACAGCCCAGTTCGACGATGCGGGTGGGCAGTTTTTCGGGCAGCAGCGCGGCCAGCGCCTGACTGGCCGGATCCGGACCATCGGCGGAAAAGACGCCCGGACGCGTGACCATGCCCGGCGCGGCCTGAATATCCTGCATCCGCCAGCTTTGCGGCACCCATGCACCGCCCGCGACCGCGACGCGAAAGATCTTGCCATGCGCGCGGGAATCGACCTCGTCCACCTGGGTCAACCCGCGCAGCTCGCGCAGGATCGCATCGACACCGTCGGTCTTTGCCCATCGACCCAGAACGCGCCATCCCTGGGCAGCAGGGCCACCGCCCCGGCGATGCGGGCATGGGTGACGGCACGGGCGCGGGCGACAAAGATCACCGCATTGTCAAAGCGCCCCTCGGGCGCTGTGGCGACGGCAAGGCCCCGCGCCGCGATCAGGCGGTTGTCGGGGTAAAACCCCTGCACGACCTGGGTTTGCGCGGGGTCGAAACCGCCCAGATCATCGCGCGCCGACGGCCCCCATAGCAGCAGGCGGCCTTGTTGCGGCGCATCCTGCAGCGCCAGTCGAAGACGGGAAACGGCCACGTTCTTCCTTGCTCTTTTTCCATGGTGCATTGCAGCGGATGCTGCTGTCGGCGGGCCAGTTCCATGACCTGCGCGACCTTGGTTTCCGCGACCTCGTGCGAAAAGACGCCGACCACCGCGATGCCCCTGCGATGCACGGTCAGCATGATTTCATGCGCCTGCGCATAGGTCATGCCGAACAGCCGCTCCAGCACATAGACGACGAATTCCATCGGCGTGAAATCATCGTTGAGAAGCAGGACCTTGTACATCGGGGGCCGCTGCGTGCGCGGCCGCGTCTTGACCACGAGTTCAACGTCCTCGCGGTCGCCAGGGTTGTCGGTCATGAACGGTTCAGTCACGAATAGGCCAGTCCGGTGTTGCGGAAAATCTCGTCACCCCAGAATATATGCCGATCGGACGAAGATGAAAGACCCCGAGAGCGCGGCGCATCGCCGATCGCCGCCCCTGCGCTCGCAGAATTCGGCCATTTCCCGGAAAAATGGTGAAAACCACGGTTCCCGCGCGGAAAAACCCGTGCTATTATTGGAATATTAATAAAGAGCCCGCAAACATGACGGGCCGATACAGGCAAAAGAGACCGGGATAGTGAGCAGAATCAGCACCAGAGTCCGTGCAGGACTACTTTTCATTTTGGCGTGCATCCTGCCGGTCGCGGCAAGCGCAGCGCCTTTCGCAGCCTATGTCATGGACGCCCGGACGGGACGCGACCTGTATTCGCAGAATGCGGATACGCGGCTGCACCCGGCCTCGCTGACCAAGATGATGACCCTGTATCTGGCCTTTACCGCCGTCGAACGCGGCCAGATCCGTCTGGACAGCAAGATCCTGATCTCGCAGCACGCGGCCAATCAGCCGCCGTCGCGCCTTGGGCTGAAGCCCGGCCAGCGGATCGAACTGCGTTATCTGATCCGCGCCGCCGCCGTGAAATCGGCCAATGACGCCGCCACCGCCATCGCCGAAGGGCTTGGCGGCGGGTCGGAACAGGTCTTTGCCCAGCAGATGACCTCGATGGCGCGGGCGCTTGGCATGCGCAACAGCCAGTTCCGCAACGCCCATGGCCTGACGACCGAGGGGCATTTTTCCTCGGCGCGCGACATGTCCATTCTGGGCCGTCGGCTGTTTTATGATTTCCCCCAATATTACAACATCTTCTCGCGCCGCTCGGCGGATGCCGGGATCGCGAATGTCGCCAGCACGAACAAGCGGTTCCTGGACAGCTACGAAGGCGCGGATGGCATCAAGACCGGCTACACCCGCGCCGCGGGCTTCAACCTGACCGCCTCGGCGCAGCGTGGCAACAAACGGCTGATCGCGACCGTGATGGGCGGGCAATCGACCGCACATCGCAATCAGATCATGGCGCAACTTCTGGATGCGGGCTTTGGCAAGGCCCCGACACGGGTGCGGGAAATAAGACCCGAGCCGCCGCAATACATGGCCGAAACCCGCGTCCGCCGCACGCAGGTCGCCCGCAATGAAACGACCAGGGCACCGCAAAACTTCCGCATCGCAGCCTCGGCCCGTCCGGCGGCGCGGTCGAATTCGGCATCGCTGGCGAACCTTGCGCCGGCGCAACCGGCCGCCCCGGCTGCCGCCGCAGCCCCCGCGCGGGGCGCAGCCCTGCAGGCCAGCGCCCGCCCAAGCCGCAAACCCGGCCATGCCCCGGCGGTCGTCGCGACCAAATCGGCGACGGATTCCGCCGTGGCGCTGGCGATGGAAGCCCGTCCGGAAGCCCGCCCCGAAGAAGGTGACGCGGCAAGCTCCGCCCCCGGGCTGAGCAGTTCGGCCCGCCCCGCCCGCCGCGCCGGTCGCGTGGACGAGATCAGTTCGGCCGCCGACGTCCAGCCCGCCGATGCGGCATCGCTGTTTCCGCAGGCCGATGCCGCGGCGCCCGAAGCTCTGACCCGGACCGCCGCCGTCGCCCCCGCACGTCGGGCCGATACGATCATCCTGGCCTCGATGGCCCCGGATGAGCAGCAGGAACCGCAGGCAACCGAAATCGTCTCGCGGATCAATGGCGGCAGCAAGAACTGGGGCGTGAATATCGGCCGCTATACCTCGCAAAAAGAGGCAGAGCAGATATTGCTGCGCACCGCCCTGCAGGAAAGCGCCACCCTGGACAGCGCGCTGCGCCGCGTGGCCAATACCAATCGCGGGTTCGAGGCGAATTTCGTCGGCCTGACCCGCGCCTCGGCGGAACTGGCCTGCGACCGGCTGGTTGCCCGTCAGATGAACTGTAATATCCTGCGCCCCTGAATATCGGGCGGACAGGCATCATGACAAAGGGCCGCATCTGCGGCCCTTTGTCATGTCCTGTTTCCTGATGCAGCTTTCGCATCAGCATGGGCCCCGCGAAGCCGCCTTTACGGCTTGGGGTGGTCGTCCCATTCCGAGCTTAGAATCCGTTCGGCATCGCCTTTGGGATCTTCGTATTGCTGGCGCATCAGCGACCAGACGAAGGCCGCAAGGCCAAGGCCGCCAAGCAGCAAGGTGACCGGGATCAGGATGGCGACGATGGACATGGGCCCTCTTTCGATATTCAGCGCAGCCGCAGCGCGTTCAGGGTCACGCAGATCGAACTGAGCGACATGGCCAGCGCCGCAATCAGCGGCGTGGCAAATCCCAGGATCGCGATGGGCACGGCAAAGATATTATAGCCGAACGAGATATTGAAGTTTTCCTTGATCCGCTTGCGGGCGGAACGGGCCACGGCCAAAGCCTCGGGGACGGGACGCAGGTCGGTGCCCATCAGCACGATATCGGATGCGACCCGCGCCGCATCCAGCGCCGATGCCGGAGAAATGGCGACATGGGCCGCAGCCAGTGCCGCCGTATCGTTCAGCCCGTCACCGACCATCAGAATGCGCGCGCCCTGTGCGCCCAGTCCGGTCACGGCTTCGGCCTTGTCGACCGGCGTGACCCCGGCCCGCCATTCGGCGATGCCAAGGCGCCCGGCGATATCGGCGACCGCCGTCTGCGTATCGCCCGACAGCAGCATCACCCGGCAACCCGCGCGGCGCAGACCAGCGACGGCCTCCTCGGCGCCCGGGCGCATGCGATCCTCGAACTCCAGCCGGATCGGGGGCAGATCCGCGATGCGCAGCCAGGTCGAGGCCACCCGCCCCTGCCCCGGCGCCGCACCGATCCAGTCGGCGCGACCGATGCGGACCGGCTGGCCCTGCCACAGCCCCTCGACCCCGTGACCGGGGACCTCGGTCACGCGCTCCAGCGTCACGGCAGTCACGCCCTGCGTGGCCAGCGCATGGGCCAGCGCCCGCGACAACGGATGCGAGGAACCTTCGGTCAGGGCCAGCGCGACGGGGCGGTGTTCGACCGGCAACACATCCGGATCGACCAGTTGCGGGGTGCCCATGGTCAGCGTGCCGGTCTTGTCAAAGATTACGGTATCGACCTCGGACAGGCGTTCCAGCGCGGTCGCGTCCTTGATCAGCAACCCCTTGCGAAACAGCCGCCCCGAGGCTGCGGTCATCACGGCGGGCACGGCCAGACCAAGGGCGCAGGGGCAGGTGATGATCAGCACCGCCGCCGCGACATTCACCGCCATGCGCAGATCGCCCGCATGAATCATCCAGCCCAGAAAACTGCCGAAAGCGACGATATGGACGATGGGCGTGTAAAGCGCCGAGGCCTGCTGCGCCAGCGTCGTATAGCGGCCGCGCGCGGATTCGGCATTGGCCACCAGTTCGGTCAGCTGCGCCAGCGAGCTGTCGCGGCCGGCCGCGGTCACGCGGACGGTCAGCAGGCCGGTCAGGTTGACCTCGCCCGCCGACAGCATCGTGCCGGGCGCGGCGACCACGGGCAGGCTTTCGCCCGTCAGCAGCGAGCGGTCGATTTCGCTTTCGCCGCTGGTGATCCGGCCATCCGCAGGCACGCGGGAACCGGGCCGGATGCGGATCAGATCGCCCGGTACCAGCGCGGCGACCGGCACCAGTTCTTCGCCCGTGTCGGTGATGCGAAAGGCGCGCGGCACCTCCAGCGCGGTCAGTTCCTCGGCGGCGGAACGGGCGACGGCGCGGGTGCGGTAATCCAGATAGCGCCCGATCAGCAGGAAAAAGCACAGGGTCACGACGCCGTCGAAATAGGCGTGGCGGCCCGAGTTCATCGTCTCATACAGCGACATGCCGCTGGCCAGGATCAGCGCCAGCGAGATCGGGAAATCCATCACCACCTTGCCATGGCGCAGCCCGCGCCGGGCATTGGCGAAAAAGGGCTGGCCCGCAAAGGCGATGGTCGGCAGCGCGATCATCGCGGATACCATGTGGAACAGGTCGCGAGTCGCGCCTTCGGCACCCGACCAGACGGCGACGGACAGCAGCATGACGTTCATCATCGCGAAACCGGCGACCCCGGTGCGCATCAGAAGATCGCGCCCCTTGCGATCCGCCGCAGTCGAACTGAGCGCCGAGGGGTCCAGCTCCAACGCCTCATAGCCCGCGCGTTCGACCACCGGGATCAGGTCATCGGCGCCAAGGCCGGGCGCTTTGACGGTGACGCGGCGCAGGGTCAGGTTGACGCGGGCGCTGTCGACGCCGGGATGGTTGTTCAGCGCGCGTTCGATATCGGTGATGCAGGTCGCGCAATGGATGCCGGGCAGCGACAGGATCACCTCGTCCTTGCGGGCCTTTTCCTGCGCGATCCGCATGGCGATGGGGGCCACGTCGCAGGCCGGGCAGGCCGACAGCCGCGAATCAGATCCCTGATCCTCAAAGCCTTGGGCGGTTGCGTCGCTCATCTATCTGACCCTTGCGCCGGTGAAATGGTCGATACGCTGGCGGAACAGGGTGCCATCCTCGGCCACGGCGGCAAGATGGATGATCCGGGCTCCGGGGGCGAGTTGCAAGGGCGTCGAAAAGATCCCGCCCTGATAGGTCAGGTTCAGTTCCTGATCATCGCGGACATGGGTGGGCCTGCCGATCGTCACCGCCAGCGATTGCAGCCGCGCCGGATAGCCCTGCGCGTCGCGGATGGTCAGCGACAGCACCCGCCCGTCATATTCCGGCGTCACCGTCCAGTGCAGCGCGTCCTGCGCAGCGCGGTCGCGGTCGAAGCTCTGCGAGGCGACATAGCTGTTTTTCACCTCCAGCCCCGGAAAGGTCGATACCGCCTTGACGGCCATCAGCACATTGACCCCGATGATCACGCCGAAAGCCGCAAGGCAGATCATCAGGACGTGTTTTCCGGTCAATTCGCGTGTCATCGTCACATTCCCTTTCCATGAAAAACCGTCCCGACAGAGGTGCGGATGCCCTGCCCCTGCCCTTCGACCCACAGGTCGATGTCGGTCCTGCCCTGCTGCGCCAGGGCGGAACCGGCGGGGGCGGTCAGATAGATGCGCTGCATCTGCGTGGCATCGGCGGGCACGGTCAGCGTGTTGTCCGAATGACCTTCCAGCACCAGTTCGGCGCCCGGGATCGGCTGGCCCGCGCCATCGGTCGCGGTGATGGCAAAGGGCTGATCGCTGCCATCCTTGTTGCGCAGCCGGATTTCATAGGCATTGCGGATCGAACCGTCCGACATGGTGACGAATTGCGGGTTGCGCACCGGCGTCACGTTCAGGTCAAAGGGCGAACGCATCAGCAAAAGCACCAGCAGCCCGACGCCGAAACCCGACCACAGCGCGAAATAGACCAGCGTGCGCGGGCGCAGGATATGACTGATGATCGGGCGGGCCCTGCCGCCGGCGCGTTCGACGGTTTCGTCGCTCAGCGCCATATAGTCGATCAGCCCGCGCGGCTTGCCGATCCTGGCCATGACCTCGTCGCAGGCGTCGATGCACAGCGCACAGGTGATGCATTCAAGCTGCTGGCCGTCGCGGATGTCAATGCCCATCGGGCAGACGTTGACGCAGGCCATGCAGTCGATGCAGTCGCCCTTGGTCCCGCCGTCAGAGCGCGTCAATTCGCCCTTGTGGATCTTGCCGCGCTCCTCGCCGCGCCAGTCGCGATAGGCGACGGTCAGGGTGCTTTCGTCCATCATCGCGGCCTGAATGCGCGGCCAGGGACACATATAGATGCAGACCTGTTCGCGCATGAAGCCGCCAAAGACGAGAGTCGTGGCGGTCATGATCGCGATGGTGGACCAGGCGACGGGATGGGCGTTCAGCGTCACGAGGTCGCGCAGCAGCGTCGGCGCGTCGGTGAAGTAAAACACCCATGCCCCGCCGGTCAAAGCCGCGATGACCAGCCAGATCAGCCATTTGGTCAGGCGCAGGCGCAGTTTCCGCAGGCTGTATTTTTCATTCCACAGCCGCAGGCGAGCGTTGCGGTCGCCCTCGACCCATCTTTCGGTCAGGATGAACAGATCGGTCCAGACGGTCTGCGGGCAGGTATAGCCGCACCAGACCCGGCAAAGGCCGAGTTGAACAGGAACAGCCCCAGCCCCGCCATGATCAAGAGACCCGCGATGAAATAGAATTCATGCGGCCAGATCTCGATCCAGAAAAAGAAGAAACGGCGGTTGGCCAGATCGACCAGCACCGCCTGATCAGGCAGATTCGGCCCGCGATCCCACCGGATCCACGGCGTGATGTAATAGATCCCCAGAGTGATCGCCATGATCACCCATTTGAGGTTGCGGAACCTGCCCTTGACCCGGCGCGGAAAGATCGGCTCTCGGGCCTGATACAATTGCGGCGGCTCGGCATGCTGCGATGACATCCTGGCTCTCCTTGTTCGCAGGGGCGTTATGGACCCCTTCGCCGGGCGCCACCTTGACCTGCATCAGAAACGCAGCCCGGATCTTTGGCCTTTTGCCCGCCGCGTGGCATGGGCCTGATTGTCGCAGCGAGGCAGCGGGATGACCCCTGCGGGCCGAAACATCTGGACGGCAGCCCGCCCGCTGCGTCAGGATCAAAACGGCACCGACCCCCAGGAAACGCGCGAACAGGAGGAGGTCGGTGCCTATCCGCGTGGCGCGAACCGCGCGGAATGCCGTGGTTTCGTCAGGACGGCGGGCCTATTCGCCGCCGCCCAGACTGTGGACATAGCTTGCGACGGCGCGGATATCGGCATCCGACAGGCGCCCCTGCCATGCGGGCATCACGCCGAACGGACCGCTTGCGATGATGCGCGAAATCGTCGCAGCGTCCCCGCCATACAGCCAGATCGCATCCGTCAGGTCGGGCGCGCCCTGTTCGCGGTCGCCGCTGCCGTCGTCGGCATGGCAGGCCGCGCAGTTGTCGGCATAGACGGTGGCGCCTTCGGCCGCCGCTGCGGCATCATGGCTCTGGCCCGACAGCGCCAGCACATATTGCGTGACCTGACCGATCTGGCCGCGATCCAGCAGGCCATCGGTGCCGAAGCGCGGCATTTCCGAATAGCGCGTATCGCCGTCAAGCGGGTCGCGGATGCCGTGCCGGATCGTCGTGTGGATATCGTCGATCGTGCCGCCCCACAGCCAATCGTTGTCCAGCAGGTTGGCATAGCCCAGCGCCCCCGCAGCCCCCGAACCGTGGCATTGCGCGCACCATGTCCGGAACACCGCGCCGCCCGCGTTCTGGGTATAGTTGACCAGTTCGGGATCGGCCCCGATATCGGTCAGCGGCGTATCGACCAGCTTGGCCTGCACCGGGGCATTCGCCGCGTTGAAGCGCTGGATTTCGGCCGCCACGTCATTGCGCACCGAATAGCCCAGCACGCCCTGCGTCACGCGGTCGACCAGCGGAAAGGCCGGATAGGCGATGACATAGGCCAGCGACCAGACGACCGTGGCGTAAAAGGTCCACAGCCACCAGCGCGGCAGCGGGTTGTCATATTCGCGGATCCCGTCCCATTCATGCCCGGTCGAGGGGACCTCGACCACCTGACGCCGGCCCTTGCGGTTGCGCACCACACGGGTTTCGCGGGTGGCGACATCCACGGGCGGCGTCACGGCGTGACCCTGCGGATCGGTCGGCGGGTTCGCCGCGATATCGGCCATGTGTTCGCGATCGGCGGCCTGGCGTTCAAGCGCGATCCGGTTGTCCGGATTGCCGGCGCTTGCTTGCTCGTCGTCTTTACCGGACATCACTTTCTCTCCATGTCCTGCCGGGGGGCCGGATGGGTTTCGTTGCGGAAGATGCTTTCGGCGGCATCGCGATGGATGGCCCGCGATCCGGGTCGCAGCGCAAAGACCCCGACCCCCACGAAGAACAGCACCCAGGCCAGCAGGAACCAGCTATCCGCGAATTGGCGAAGCAGGCTGTATGTTTCCATGTCAGCACCCTCCTTAACGGTTCGGATCGGGCTGGAAGGTCGAGAAATCGACCATCGTCCCAAGCACTTGCAGATAGGCGATCAGCGCATCCATTTCCGAAATCCCGGCACGGCGGTCAAAGTTGCGCTGCTGCGCGCCGGGGTAGCGTTCCTCCAGCCCCGAGGCGTCCTGATCGGGATCGGCCTGCGCGCGGAAATCCTGACGGGCCTCGGCGATCATCTCCTCGGTATAGGGGACGCCGACCAGGCTGTCGGTGTGCAGGCGCTGCGACATCTGCGACAGATCGATCATGCGGTTCGCCAGAAAGCCGTATTTCGGCATGATCGATTCCGGCACGACGGATTGCGGATCGACCAGATGGTCGAAATGCCATTCATCCGAATAGCGCCCGCCGACCCGCGCCAGATCCGGCCCGGTGCGTTTCGACCCCCATTGGAACGGGTGGTCATACATCGATTCCGCCGCAAGGCTGTAATGGCCATAGCGTTCGACCTCGTCACGCATCGGACGGATCATCTGGCTGTGGCAGGTATAGCAGCCTTCGCGGATGTAGATATCGCGACCCTTCAGCTCTAGCGGGGTGTAGGGGCGGACCCCTTCCACCTTCTCGATGGTGTTTTCCAGATAGAACAGGGGCGCGATCTGGACGATGCCGCCGATGGTCACGACAAGGAAGGAAAAGACCAGCAGCAGCGTCGCGTTCTTTTCAAGGATCTTGTGCTTTTCAAGAATGGCCATGATCCGTTTCCCTTATTCTGCCGGGACGGCGACGATGGTCGCGCTCGTCTTGGGTTGTTTGGCGACGGTGGCCCAGAGGTTATAGGCCATGATGATCCCGCCGGTCAGATACAGCACGCCACCAAGCGCACGGACCACGTTCATCGCGAATTTGGCCTGCACGGTGTCGGCGAAGGCGTTGACCAGGAAGCCCCGGCTGTCGACCTCGCGCCACATCAGCCCTTCCATGATGCCGGACACCCACATCGAGGCCGCGTAAAGCACCAGACCGATGGTCGCGAGCCAGAAATGCCAGCTGACCAGTTGCAGCGAATACAGGCGGTCACGGCCCCACAGGCGCGGCGTCAGGTAATACAGCGCGCCAAAGGTGATCATGCCGTTCCAGCCAAGCGCGCCGGAATGAACGTGGCCGATAGTCCAGTCGGTGTAGTGGCTCAGCGAGTTGACGGCCTTGATCGACATCATCGGCCCTTCAAAGGTCGCCATGCCGTAGAAACCGACGGCCACGACCATCATGCGCAGGATCGGGTCGGTGCGCAGCTTGTCCCATGCTCCCGATAGCGTCATCAGACCGTTGATCATGCCGCCCCAGCTGGGCATCCACAGCATGATCGAAAACACCATGCCAAGCGTCGTCGCCCATTCGGGCAGCGCGGTATAATGCAGGTGGTGCGGACCCGCCCAGATATACATGAAGATCAGCGCCCAGAAGTGGATGATCGACAGCTTGTAGCTATAGACGGGACGCTCGGCCTGTTTGGGGATGAAGTAATACATCATCCCAAGGAAACCGGCGGTCAGGAAAAAGCCCACGGCGTTGTGGCCATACCACCATTGCGTCATCGCATCCTGAACGCCGCCGAACAGTTGCACCGATTTCGACCCGAAGACGCTGACGGGGACGGCCAGGTTGTTGACGATATGCAGCATGGCGATCGTCACGATGAACGACAGGTAGAACCAGTTCGCGACATAGATGTGAGGCTCGCGGCGCTTCATCACCGTGCCAAGGAACACCGCAAGGTAAGCCACCCAGACAATCGTCAGCCACAGGTCGACATACCATTCCGGTTCCGCATATTCCTTGGATTGCGTGGCGCCCAGGATATAGCCGGTGGCGGCCAGCACGATGAAAAGCTGATAGCCCCAGAACACGAACCACGCCGTATTGCCGCCCCACAGCCGCGCCGCGCTGGTGCGCTGCACGACATAGAACGAGGTCGCGATCAGCGCATTGCCGCCAAAGGCAAAGATCACCGCAGATGTGTGCAGCGGCCGCAGCTTGCCGAAATTGGTATAGCCATGCATCAGCTCACTGAGGTTCAGCGCCGGAAAGGCAAGCTGAAAGGCGATGACGACGCCCACCAGAAAGCCGACCACGCCCCAGAAAGCGGTCGCGATCACGCCCGCACGGACGACGCCGTCCATATACTGATTTTCGGGATGCGGATCGGGCAGCGGCTGCTCGTTCCCGGTCTGGCGCAACGTGCGAATGAACATGACAGCCGCAACCAACATGACGATCAGCGCGTTGACCTGATAGGCCAGATCGTCCGCGCTGGCATAGTTGGCGGCGATCGCGGCGCCGACCGCGATGATGCCAAGCACGATCAGCTTGATGGTGTCCCACATGAGCTCTGAGTCCTCTTGTCCAAGGTCGAATACGGCAATGCCGCAAAACGGCTTTCGCCGCTCCGACCAGCGCAGTTACCGCCGGGTCGCATCCCGGCGCCTTGATCTGGGTCAAGGATGGTCGCGCGCCGTCACATTCGCGTGCGGTTTTGCGGCGGCCGAAGGCCTGAGGTGGGCATTGCAGGCGGGCATTGCGGCGCGGCACGGCTATCCTTGGGTCAACCTTGACGCGTATCAATGCGGGGCAGCCCGGATCATGCTATGATTCCAGCCATCCACAAAGACCGGTCCAACAGACAGAAAGAACCCGAACATGGGCTATAAAACCATTCTCACCGTCCTGACCGACCAGGGTCAGCAGGCCCAGCTGGAAGCCGCCATGGCCATCGCCCGGCACGAGGATGCGCATCTCGACATCTTCTGCCTTGCCGTCGACCACACCCAAAGCGGCTATTATTACGCCGGCGCCTCGGCCTATGTATTCCAGGAGGCGATCGACCGCGCGATGGAGGAAGCCGCCGCACTGGAAGCATGGGCACGCGGCATCGCCGAACAGAACAACATGCGCTTTTCCATCGATTCGGCGGTGGCGCAACTGGGCGGGCTGTCGACGCTGGTCGGCATGCGCGCCCGCTTTGCCGATCTGGTCGTGCTGAGCCGCCCCTATGGCGAAAAAGGCGGATCGGATGCCGAAGCCATCACCGAGGCCGCGCTGTTCGAAGGCAGTTGCCCGGTGCTGACCGTCCCCTGCCCGATCACCGAAAGTTTCGGCAAGAAAATTCTGGTCGCATGGAATCAGTCGAACGAGGCGCTGACCGCCGCACGCCGCGCCCTGCCCCTGCTGATCGCCGCCGAAAGCGTCGAGATCACCGTCATCGACCCTTCGCCCTACAGCCCGGAAAAATCCGAACCCGGTCAGGCGCTGGCCCAGATGCTGACCCGCCACGGCGTCAAGACCGAGGTCGCGGTGCTGGCCAAGACCCTGCCTCGGGTCAGCGCGATCATCACGCAGCGCGCCGCCGAAATCGGCGCCGACATGATCGTGATGGGCGCCTATGGGCATTCGCGCTTCCGTCAGGCGATCCTCGGCGGGGCGACGCGCAACATGCTGGAATCAAGCAAGGTTCCGGTGCTGATGGCGCGTTGACAAGAACCACGGGCGGCGGGTGACGCCGCCCCTGATCGCCCCCGGATCAGATAGGCGGGTCAGATCAGCGGACCGCCATCGACATCGTCGCCGCTGGCCTCGACCAGCCGCGCGACCGA
This sequence comes from Paracoccus sp. DMF-8, assembly GCF_029309835.1. GTDB lineage: Bacteria > Pseudomonadota > Alphaproteobacteria > Rhodobacterales > Rhodobacteraceae > Paracoccus. Next base: position 292,785 of record NZ_JARJHL010000005.1, read on the forward strand.
AGGGATGACGATGTTGCGCTTGCCCGCCGGCTCGATGATGCCGTCCTTGCGCAGCGCGGTCATCTGGCGGCTGACGGTTTCAAGGGTCAGCCCCAGATAATCCGCCATCGCCTCGCGCGTCAGGGGCAGGTTGATCGTGCGCCGCCCGTCGGCCGGTTCGCCCAGGCGCGCCGCATCGCGGCGGCACAGGATCGCCAGCAGCGAGGCGATTCGTTCCCGCGCCGATTTGCGCCCCAGAAGCAGCAGCCATTCCCGCGCCGCATCCAGTTCGTCCAGCGTCATTTCCAACAGGCGCGAGGCGATGCGCGGCGTTTCGATCAACAGTTTCTCAAAGGGTTTGCGCCGGAAACAGCACAGCATCAGATCGGTGGTCGCGGTCACCGTATAGCTGGCGGTTTCGCGATTCGGGCGACCCAGAAAATCGCTTGGCAGCAGCAGGCCGACCATCTGGGTGCGCCCGTCCTCAAGCTGTTGGGTCAGCGTCGCCACGCCTTCGACGACGGATGCGACGAAATCCATTTCGTCCCCGGCCCAGATCACGGTCTGGCCGGCGCTGAAATTGCGATAGAACTTCATCTGTTCCAGAATCGTCAACTCGTGGCTGTCGCAATGTGCGCAAACCGCCCGATGGCGAATGGAACAGGTGTCGCAAGTGAACGGCTTCACCTGAAGTTTCACATCGGTCGGCATGCGAGTTGACCTACGTCAAGGAGCGTGGGGAAAATCACAGCCATGATAAGATCATGCAGAACATTTCGCAACTTAGACGATTGGGACTTTTTGACGCGCGTGTGCCACGTTACACGAGCTATCCGCCCGCGACCCATTTCGCGGGCGGGGTCACACATGCGGTCTTTGCCGATTGGGTCGGTCGCATTCCCGAAGGCGCCGAAATTTCGCTGTATCTGCATGTGCCGTTCTGCCGCCGCCTGTGCTGGTTCTGCGCCTGCCGCACCCAGGGCACCCAATCGGACGAACCGGTGCGCAGCTATGCCGATATGCTGTTGCGCGAAATCGCCCTGCTGGCGCGCCACCTGCCGCGCGGTGTCCGGCTGTCGCGGCTGCATTGGGGCGGGGGCACGCCGACGCTCTTGCCGCCCGATCTGATCCGCGCGCTGGCCGCGGCGATTCAGGACGTCGCGCCGCTGGCGCCGGGCGGCGAATTTTCGGTGGAAATCGACCCGAATGAAATCGACGACGCGCGCATGGATGCGCTGGCCGATGCCGGGCTGAACCGCGCCTCGATCGGGGTGCAGGATTTCGATGCCGAGATCCAGGACATGATCGGCCGTCACCAGAGCTTTGAGGTGACCGCCCGCACCGTCCACATGATCCGCGACCGCGCGATTGCCAGCGTCAATGCCGATATCCTGTATGGCCTGCCCGACCAGACCCCGACCCGCATCGCCGACAGCGTGCAGAAGCTGCTGGCCCTGTCGCCCGACCGGGTCGCGCTATATGGCTATGCCCATGTGCCCTGGGTCGCGCGGCGGCAGGTGATGATCCCTTCGGACAAGCTGCCCGATCCCGAGGCGCGGCTGGTCCTGTTCGAAACCGCGCGCGAGCTGTTTCTGGCCGACGGCTATCAGGAAATCGGCATCGACCATTTCGCGCGTCCGGGCGACGGGCTGGCCCGGTCGCAGGTGCATGGCCTGCTGCGTCGCAATTTCCAGGGCTATACCGACGACCGGGCCGAGGTGCTGATCGGGCTTGGCGCCTCGTCGATTTCGCGCTTTCCGCAGGGCTATGCCCAGAACGCGCCGGCCACCCGCGCCTGGATGGGGGCGGTTCAGGCCGGGCGTTTCGCCACCGCGCGCGGCCACGAATTCACGACCGAAGACCGCTGGCGCGCCCGCATGATCGAGGCGCTGATGTGCGATTTCCAGATCGACACCGCCGAATTCACCCGCGATTACGCGCTGTCACCCGCCGACCTGACCCGGATCCTTGCCCCGGTTGCCGCGCAATTCGGCGATCTGGTCGAGATGCGACGACAAGGGCCTGCGCATCACCGAGGCGGGCCGTCCGCTGACCCGGATGATCGCGCGGATGTTCGACGGCTACGACATGCAATCGCAGGGTCATTCGACGGCGATCTGAGGGTTGGGCCACCCGCAAAAGGGCGGCCTTTACCCTAATGTGCGGCGGCCCAGTTCGCGCCCTGCCCGGCATCGACGACCAGCGGCACGGCCAGTTTCACGGCGGGTTCGAGGGCGGATTCCATCACCTCCCGCGCGATGCGGATCAGGTCGTCGACGGCATCCTCCTGCGCCTCGAATACCAGCTCGTCATGGACCTGCAGCAGCATCCTGACCGGCAGGTCGCGGATCGCATCGGGCATCCTGACCATCGCGCGGCGGATGATATCGGCGGCGGCCCCCTGAATAGGTGCATTGATCGCCTGCCGTTTTGCTCCGCCTGCCGCCGGGCCCTTGTCGTTGATATTGGGCGTCATGATCCGGCGCCCGAACAGCGTGCGGACATAGCCGTCGCGTCTGGCCTGTTCGACCGTGCCGTCCATATAGGCGCGGATTTCGGGAAAGCGTTCGAAATAGGTGTCGATAAAGGCCTGCGCCTCGGCGCGCGGGATGCGCAGGTTGCGCGCCAGTCCAAAGCCCGAGATCCCGTAGATGACGCCAAAGTTGATCGCCTTGGCGCGGCGGCGGATCATCGGATCCATGCCTTCGACCGGGACGCCGAACATCTGGCTGGCGGTCATGGCGTGAATGTCGATCCCGTCGCGAAACGCCTGTTTCAGCGCTGGAATATCGGCGACATGGGCTAGGATGCGCAGCTCGATCTGGCTGTAGTCCAGGCTGACGATACGGTGGCCCGGCGTCGCGATGAAGGCCTCGCGGATGCGGCGACCCTCATCCGTGCGGACGGGGATGTTCTGCAGGTTCGGCTCGGTCGAGGCGAGCCGCCCGGTCTGCGCCCCGGTGATCGAATAGCTGGTATGGACGCGCCCCGTGTCGCGGTTGACATGGGTTTGCAGCGCATCGGTATAGGTCGATTTCAGCTTGGCGATCTGGCGCCAGTCCAGCACGCGGGCGGGCAGGTCATGGCCTTCGGCGGCCAGATCCTCCAGCACGTCGGCGCTGGTCGACCAGGCCCCGGTCTTGCCCTGCTTGCCGCCCTGCAACCCCATGGCGTCAAACAGGATTTCCCCCAACTGCTTGGGCGACCCGACGTTGAATTTCTGCCCGGCCAGCGCATGGATCTCATCTTCCAGCTGGGCCATCTTCTGGGCGAATGCGTTCGACATGCGGGCCAGATGGTCGGTGTCGACCTTGATCCCCGCCATTTCCATATCGGCCAGAACCGGGATCATCGGCAGTTCCAGCGTGCGATAGGGCGTCATCACCTGATTGGGCGCCAGCAGCGGGCGAAAATGCTGCCACAGGCGCCACGTCACCTCTGCATCCTCGGCCGCATAGGCGCTGGCCTTGTCGATCGGCACCTGGGCAAAGCTGATCTGCGACTTGCCCGAGCCGATCAGATCCTTGATCGGCATCGGCCGGTGGCCCAGATGCTCCTCGGCCAGCGCATCCATGCCGTGACCAAAGCTGCCGCCCGCCGACAGCGCAAAGGACATCAGCATGGTATCCTCGACCAGGGCCATGCGGATGCCCTGGCGGGCGAAAATCTTGTAGTCGTATTTGACGTTCTGGCCGATCTTCAGCGTCGCGTCGTCTTCCAGCATCGGCTTGAGCAGTGCCAGCGCCTGATCCAGCGGCATCTGCCCCGCCGACAGCGCGCCGGAGGCGAACAGATCGGCGCTGCCGTCGACATGCCCGACCGGGATATAGCAGGCCCTGCCCGGCCCGACCGCCAGCGAGATCCCGACCAGATCGGCCACCATCTCATCCGGCCCGGTGGTTTCGGTATCGACCGCGACGACGCCCAGCCCGGCGATCTCGGCCAGCCAGCCCTGCGGCGTTTCGGCGTCGCGGATGGTGACATAGGCGGCGTGGTCGATGGCGGGCATCGCAGGCGCCGTTTCGGCGCTGGCCGCAGGGGCCGCCGGGGCCGCGATCACCGGCGCCTCGGCGCCGAAGCGGTCGGCGACGCGGTTGGTCAGGGTGCGGAACTCCATCCGCGACAGGAAATCCATCAGCGCATCGGGCTGCGGATCCTGCACCTCAAGGCTTTGCAGGGTGAAATCCAGCGGCGTGTCGCAATCCAGCGTGACCAGCCGTTTCGAGATGCGGATCTGGTCGGCATGGTCGATCAGCACCTGCCGGCGCTTGGGCTGCCTGATTTCACCCGCGCGTTCCAGCAGCGTTTCCAGATCGCCATATTCGTTGATCAGCAGGGCCGCCGTCTTGATGCCGATGCCCGGCGCACCCGGCACGTTATCGACCAGATCCCCGGCAAGCGACTGCACGTCGACAACGCGATCCGGGCCGACGCCGAATTTCTCGACCACCTCGTCGGGGCCGATCAGCTTGCCCTTGATCGGGTCCATCATCTCGACCCCGCCGCCGATCAGCTGCATCAGATCCTTGTCGGAACTGATGATGGTGACGCGCCCGCCCGCATCGCGCGCCTGACAGGACAGGGTCGCGATGATGTCATCGGCCTCATAGCCTTCGGTCTCGATACAGGCGACGTTGAAGGCGCGGGTCGCCTCGCGGGTCAGGGGAAACTGCGGGCGCAGATCCTCGGGCAGTTCGGGACGGTTGGCCTTGTATTCGGGGTAGATGTCGTTGCGGAAGGTCTTGGCCGAATGGTCAAAGACCACGGCGGCATGGGTCGGCGCATCCGCGCCCTTGGCATCCTGAATGTATTTCCACAGCATGTTGCAGAAACCGGCCACCGCACCGATGGGCAACCCGTCCGACTTGCGCGTCAGGGGCGGCAGGGCGTGATAGGCGCGAAAGATAAAGGCCGATCCGTCGATCAGATGCAGATGATGGCCCTTGCCGAAATCTGTCGGGCCAAAATCTGTCGGGCCGAAATCGTTCGGGTCAGTTTCCGTGCTGTCGCCTGCCGCCATGATCGCATCCCCTTGCCTGTCCATCCGCCCGTTCTGGCAGAAACCGCGCCGAAGGGCAAAGGGGCGCGGCTGCTGTCCCGGTGGTCGCGGGCAATGTCGTCATCGTCAAGGCGGGATCCGCCCTGACGATGACACGGTTTGCCTTGTCCGGCACCCCGGCCGGATGGGGATCAAACGGGGATCACAGATCTTCGCGACCGGCGCTGGCGCTCGCCTCAAGGCAGGGTTCGCGCGTGAACCGGCCTTCCGACTGGTGAACCCAGTCCATGCCGACGGATGCAGCAAGGTAGTCGTCGGCATCCGGGTCATCCAGTTCGGACTGATGCAGGCGCGGCAGCACGAATGTCTTCATCAGCACCAGATACAGCAGGAAACCCAGAGGGAAGCCGATCACGAAGGCATAGGAGGACCACCATGCCGCAATCGCGCCCGCCAGCAGCCATGCCGCCATGCCCGCCGGGTTGACGCCGCGCATATAGCGATATTGCCCGAACGGGTCGTAAAGCGCGGGAACGTTGATCCGGCGCCGGCGGATGACATAGTAATCGGCGACCATGATCCCGCCGATGGCCGACAGGAACGCGCCGTAGTAGCCCAGAAAGACGAACAGGTTGTTCAGGATCTGCCACGGAAAGCACAGCGTCCCGATCACGCCCGCCAAGGCCACGCCGCTGCGATAGGTGATGATGCGGGGCGCAAGGTTGACGAATGTCAGCGCCGCCGGGATCAGGTTGGCCGAGTTGTTGGTGGACCATTGCGCCAGCACCACCAGGATCAGCAGCGCCAGCAGCGCGAAACCCTGCGCGTCGCCCTGGATCACCTCGACCGGGTTCCAGTTGCCGGTGGCGATGAAGGACACCGCGCCGATCCCCGCGATCATCGCCTGCGTGACCGGCAGCGCGATCAGCTGCGCCACGAAGATATTGCGGTTGCGGGCCGTGAAACTGCGCGTCCCGGTCTGCGTGCGGACAAAGCGCGTCAGGTTCGGGATGTCGATCGCCATGGTGGACCAGAAGCTCATATTGGCGATGAACAGCACGATCAGCGAGGCCTGCGCCTCGGCGCGGAAGGTCCAGATGTTCAGCCCCTGGGTTTCGGCCACGCCCTCCAGCGTGAAATACATCCAGACGGAAATCGCGATGATCGCCGGGGCGGCCAGTGCGGCCAGCCGCTCGACCGACTTGATGCCCAGCATGGTATTGGCGACCTGCACCACGGCAAAGATCGCATACCACAGGAACCAGTTGGAAAAGCCCAGGAAATATTCCCCGATCCCGTTCAGCGCCAGCGCCCCCAGATAGGTCTGGATGCCGAACCACATGGCCGCGACCACCCCGCGCGACACCGCCGGCAGATGGGTGCCGTGGATGCCGAAGGGCGCGCGCAGATAGACCGCAAAGGACAGCCCGTGTTCGGTTCCGATATCGGCGGTGGCCAGCATCAGCGCGCCGATGGCAAGATTGGCCAGCATGATGGTCAGCACCACCGTGGTCAGGCCGAACCCGCCCTGAACCCCGGTCGCGCCCAGTGAATAGGTGGCGATGATGACCGCGATGCCGACCCAGATCCAGGCATAGCCCAGCATCCCGATGGGCCGCTGCCCGGCGCGCGTGGGCAGGATGCTTTCCTCGATCAGCGATGTGCGATCCGACCTTGCGTCAAGGCCTTCTTGTGTCAGTGACATGGTTAACCCCTGTTGATCTGTCGCGTGGCCGTCACGCAAACCTCGCGTGCGGCCCGTTCTTTGACGTGAACCCGTCGTTGGATGTGAAAAGGGCCGCGTTGCGCGGTCCCTTCGGTCAGTCCGGTTTCCGCATCGCGGCGCGCAGTTTCTCGGTTGCCGCGACATCGACCGTTTCGGCATCGAGGTCGATGGCGACGCCATAGACCCCGCGCGCATGTTCCAGCGAGCAATAGCCGTCCAGAACATCCTCCAGCACCTTGCGGGCCGGGCGGTTCAGCGGGTCGCCATAGCCGCCGCCATTCGGGCTGTAATAGGTCATCACGTCATCCGCCCCGACCGCCAGCCCCGAGAATTTGGAATGCATCTCGCGTTCTTCGCCGGGTTTGCCGGGGTTGGTGATGGTGCAGCGCCCCACCACGCCGTCATGGCCGCCAAAGATACCCCAGGGCGCATCGGTGTGGCGTTCCGATCCATGGGTGATGAAGCCCGGCGTCAGCACCCGCTGCGACTTGACCACGCCGATCCCGCCCCGGAACTCGCCCGCGCCGGGCATGGCATCGTCGCGCAGCTCGTAACGGTCGCAGATCATCGGGATATGCATCGCCAGATCTTCCAGCGGGTTGTTGCGGGTGTTGGCCATCAGGTTGTCGATGCTGTCCGGTCCGTCGCTGCGTGGCCGCCCGCCATAGGCGCCCTCGTTCACCTCCAGAAACACCCAGTAATCGCCCGAGGGCCGCACCCCCGAATAGGCCGCGAAGCTGATCGAGGCCGACGACCCCGCAATCACCTGTTCCGGCATTACCGGGGCCAGCGCGCGGATGATCAGGTCGATCATGCGGTTGCATTGGGTGAACCGCGCCTCGGCGCTGGCGGGCGCGCGCGGGTTGAAGATCGACCCCAATGGCGCCGTCACCTTGATGGGCCGGAAAGAGCCTTCGTTCGATGGCACCCGCGTATCCGAGGTCGCGGCATCCAGCAGCAGCTTGCGGAAACCGGCATAGGCGGCCACCTTGGTCGAGCCTTCAAAGGGCACGTTATAGGCGGTGGGCGTCTGATCGGCGGAACCGGTCAGGTCCACCTCGACCTCGTCGCCGCGTACGCGGACCGTCACCTTGACCTTCAGGCGCTGGTCGCGGTTGCGCCCGTCATCGTCCAGCCAGCCCTCGGCGGTGTAATCGCCATCGGGGATTTCGCTGATCCGCTGGCGGGTCATGCGTTCGGCATAATCCATCAACTGATTGGCCGCGCCAAAGACCATGCCTTCGCCGTATTTCTCGATCAGTTCGACGAAACGGCGCGCGCCAAGCCGGGCCGAAGCCACCTGCGCCTCGATATCCATCACCAGTTGCTGGGCGGCGCGGCTGTTGTTGCGGATATAGTTCCACATCGCGCCATTGCGTTCGCCCTTGCGATACAGCTTGGTGCCCGCGAACAGCATCCCTTCGGCATAGACATCGGGCACGTCGATGATCAGCCCCGGCGTCGCCGCGCCGATATCGACGTGATGCGCGGTATTGCCCGCGAAGCCGACCAGCCGGTCCTGATAAAAGACCGGCACGACGATGGCCAGATCGGGGGTATGGCTGGAGCCGTGATAGGGGTGGTTGTGGACAACCACGTCGCCCTCATACCATTCGCCATCCTCCAGCGTTTCGGCGATGCCGCGCAGATAGCCGGGGATCGAGCCGATATGCATCGGCGTCGATCCTGATCTGCACAGCGTGTTGAAATTCACGTCGAACAGCCCCGCCCCCAGATCCTGGCTTTCGCGGATGATCGAGGAAAAGGACATCCGGTAAAGGACATGGCCCATTTCCTCGGCGATAGTTTCAAGGGCCCCGCGGATCACCTGCAGGGTGATGGGATCGACTTCCTTGATTGTGGTCATCTGGTTCATCTCAGGCCCCTTTGCTGATGCGCGTGTTGCCATAGTCCAGCGTCTCGGCCACATAGCCCGGCGGAACCAAGGTGGTGGAATTGTGCTGGATCAGGATCGCCGGCCCCGGCACGCGGTCGCCCGCATAAAGCCGGGTGCGATCATAGCGCGGGGTTTCCAGCGTCCGGCCGCAATCGAAGGTCGTCGGGCGCACGAACATCAGCGCCCGGTCGATCGAGGAACCATCGGTGGGCTGCACCTTCGGAATCTCGATCCGCCGCACGCTGGCCGAACCGATGACCCGCAGGGTGATCAGTTCCACCTCGGCGTCGCGATAGGCATAGCCGTAATCCTGTTCATGCGCGTCGTGGAAGCTGTCGATGATGACGCGCTTGTTGTCCTGCGTCAGTTCGCCTTCGGGAAATTCGGCGCGCAGTTCGAACCCCTGCCCCTGATAGCGGCATTCGGCGATGATCTTCAGCGCCTGAGCATCACGGGCGATGCCGTCGGCGTCCAGTTCCGCATGCACGTCCCGGCACAGCTTTTCGATATGGCCGTTGATGCGGGCCAGATCGGCGTCGCTGGCAGAGTTCAGGACAAGAATGCCCGCCTCGGTATGTTCATATTGCAGATCGGTTTTCAGCAGCCCCACGGCGGCGGTGATGCCCGGCGCGACCGGCACGATCACGTCGCGCGCGCTGACCGCCTCGGCCAGAGCGACACCATGCAGCGGACCCGCGCCGCCAAAGGGCATGATGGAAAATTCGCGCGGGTCGATGCCTCGCGCGACCGAGTTCGACCGGATCGCCAGCGCCATGTTGTTGTTGATGATCCTGATGATTCCCAGAGCCGCGTCCTTGACCGTCATGCCCAGTGGCTTGGCGATCTTTTCCTCGACCGCCTTGCGGGCCAGATCGGCATCCAGTTGCAGATCGCCCCCTAGCGCCATGTCGGGATCCAGCCGCCCCAGCACGATCTGCGCATCTGTCACGGTCGGCTCTTCGCCGCCACGGCCATAGCAGGCCGGACCGGGTTCCGACCCCGCCGAACGCGGGCCGACGTTGAACGCCCCCGCCTCGTCGATGAAGGCGACCGAACCGCCGCCCGCGCCGATGGTCACAAGGTCGATCATCGGCGTCAGCACCGGATAGCCCGACACATAGGTATCGCGCTGGTTCATGATCTTCAGCTGGCCGCCCGGAATGGTGGAAATATCGGCCGAGGTGCCGCCGATATCGACGGTGATGATATTGGGTGTATCGGCCATCTCGCCCTCTGCCCCGCCACCGATGACACCGCCCGCAGGGCCGGACATCAGGATGCGGATCGGACGGCGGGCGCAGGAATCAACGGTCGAGACGCCGCCATTCGACTGCATGATCCGCAGCTTCGATGTGACCCCCGCCTCGCGCAGCCGCGCATCCAGATCGCGCAGGTAATAGGATGTCTTGGGCCCGACATAGCAGTTCATCGCCGCCGTCGAGAAACGTTCGTATTCACGCATCACCCGCGCCAGTTCCGACGAGATGGTGACATAGGCGTCGGGCATTTCCTCCAGCACGATCTCTTTCGCACGGAGTTCGTGGGCGTCGTTCAGAAAGCTGAACATGAAGCCGATGACGACCGAATGGATGCCGCGCTTGCGAAACAGCGCGCAGGCATCGCGCACGGCCTGTTCGTCCAGCGCCACGGCAACCTCGCCCTTGGGCGGCAGGATGCGTTCGGCAATCGCGATGCGGTTGCGGCGTTTGACCAGCGGCTGCGTCTGCCACGGCACGTCGAAATGCAGGCTGAAATTATAGGGGCGCTTGTGCCGCCCGATATGCAGGATGTCGCGGAACCCTGCGGTCGTCAGCATCCCGCATTCGCTGCCATTGTGTTCGATGGTGATATTCGTCGCGGTGGTGGTGCCGTGAACGATCATCTCGACCTCGGACAGATCGATTCCGGCTTTGGTGCAGATGCCCTGAACACCCTGAACCACGCCGATCGACTGGTTTTTCAGCGTGGTCGGAACCTTGTGATAGAACACACCCTTGGGGCATTCGAGAACGAGATCGGTATTGGTCCCGCCCACATCGACGCCAATTCTGGCCATGTCGTCTCTCCTGTTGCTGGCGGCCGGGTTCGTGCGCGGACGCCTGATTGAAGCGCCCTGCCCGAACGGATCGGGCGGGGCAAGGGCGGCTTATTCGGCGGCGATTTTCTGGGCTGCAAGGCCTTCGATATAGGCCACGCATTCATCGACCGTGTGGACATCGCCGAATTTCGCGTCGATATCGAACAGGTTCCGGGCGACGGCGCCCGGCACGCGGTCGCCGATGGCTTCCTTGACCGCGATGGTGCGGAAACCGTCGGCGATGCCGTCGCAGATCGTCTGGCGCACGCAGGCGCAGGCGGTCACGCCGGTCACAAGGATCGTATCCACCCCGTTCGCGCGCAGGATGCCCGCCAGTTCGGTGCCGTGGAAGGACGAGGCGCGTTTTTTCAGCAGGGTATATTCACCCTCGACCGGGGCGATGCGGCTGTCGATGGCCCAAAGCTCCTTGTCCTTGATATCGACGACATCGACCGGGATCTTGTTGTGCCACAGGCCCATATCGGTGAAATCGGCGTTGCGGTCGGTGATTTCATAGGCGGTGGTGACATGGACCACGGGCAGGCCGGCACCACGGAACGCCTTCAGCAGCTTTTGCATGCCGGGGATGATTTCATTGTCCATCTTCTCCTGATCGCAGGTGAAGGGGTTGCCCGGCCGGGTCCAGGCATTGGCCAGATCGACGCTGACCAGCGCCGGGCGCTTGCCAAAACCGACGCGGCGCTGAAAGCCGCGTTCCTTGTACAGCTTGGTTGCCGTGTCAAAGGCCTCTTGCAGCAGACGGTCCAGTTCCTTGGTGTCGACTTCGCTCATGGTCGGTATTCCTTGTGTCATTGATGCAGGGTCGCTTTTGCGTGCCTGTGGTTTACGAGCCGTCCCCAACCCTTGCAGGCATGGCGATCCGCCGCTCTGATTGCCATGATCGGTGGATGATTGACGCAAGGGAATTGGCGTGTCAGCATTTATTCATGCGCCATATGCATCAATAAACCGGGGTGGTCCCATGCATGATATTGCGGGCATCGAGAATGTTCATTCCTTCATCACGCTTGCCGAAGAACTGAACTTTCGCCGCACGGCAGAACGGCTGAACCTGGACCAGTCCGCGCTGAGCCGCCGCATCCAGAAGCTCGAATCGGTCCTGGGTTTCCGCCTGCTGGAACGCACCACGCGCGAGGTGACGCTGACCCAGGCCGGGCGCAGCTTTTACGAAGACAACGCCCATCTGCTGCGCCGCTATGGGGCCTCGGTCGCGCTGGCCCGCCGGATCGCCGAAGGCAAGGCGGGGTCGCTGACGGTGGGCTATATGGCCTTTGCCGCGACCGAGCTGATGCCCGCCGCGGTGGCGCGGTTCCGCCAGTTGCATCCCCATGTCGATCTGACCATCCGCTATATCCGCACGCAGGGGCAAAAGATCGCGCTGGCCAATGACGAAATCGACGCGGGCTATATGATCGGGCCGTTCGACCATTCCGACTATCACACATTGGGACTGACGGCCGAGCCGCTTTATGTCGTTACCCCCCGCAGCCATCCCCTGCTGCGGCTGCCCGTCATCACGCCGGCCGATCTGGCCGGGCAAGGGCTTATTCTGGGCGATCTGGACGAGTGGGGCGAATATCGCTGGAAACTGAACCACCTGTTCAGCGCCGAGGGGATTTCGCTGAACGTCACGCTGGAGGCGTCGAACACGCTGGCGCTGATCGGGCTGGTTGCGGCGGGGCTGGGCATCACCATCTATCCCGAAAGCCTGATCGGCTTTCTGGGCCGCAACGTCGAGGTCCGCCAGATCATCCACCCCCTGTTCCGCAGCCGCACGGTGCTGGTCTGGAAAAGGTCGAACCGCGCGCGTCAGCTCCGAGACTTCGTCGAGGTCGCAAAGCTGACAGGCAGCAGATAAGGGGGCATGCCGGACGGCGGGCGGATGCAGGGTGAAGGGGCATGCGCAAAAAGAGCGTCACGGCGACCAGCCGGCACCCTTTCGGGACGGTCTTGCGGTGATGCCCGGCCCGGCCGCTGACAGCCGCGCGCTTTACCCTTTCAGAAACCCGCGCCTGACGCCTTCGCCAACAAGGCTCTGCGCGGTCTGCCACAGCAGTTCTGACGCCTGCCCGATCGGCGCCTTGCGGGCCAGAACATCGCGAGCGGTGACGCCGGGGGTATGCCATGTGCCGCCGCTGGTGAAAAAATTGTGCAGCAGGGGCTGCAGCCGATCCATGGCGCGGGCGAATCTGGCCTCGGGGGTTTTGCGCGCTTCGAATTCATCCCAGAGCGCCGCGAACTCGGCCGCCTGATCTGCGGGCAGCAGCCCGAAAATCCGCTCGGCGGCCCCTTGCTCTCTCTCCTCCTGATCGGCGGAGGCCGCCCCGTCATAGATGAACGTATCGCCCGCATCTATTTCGACGATGTCGTGGATCAGCAGCATCCGAAGAACATGCAGCAGGTCGGTGCCTTCATCGGCATGTTCATGCAGGACCGCCGCCATCATCGCCAGTTCCCAGCTATGTTCGGCGTCGTTTTCGCGCCGCGACCCATCCAGCAGCGGCGTGCGGCGCAAGACCTGCTTGAAGCTTTCGACCTCTAGGATGAACAGGAATTGCTGGCGCAGCCGGTCGTTCTGCACGATGTCGGACAGTTCCGCGCTGCCAAGGGACAGGGGTTCGCAGGGGGTCTCGGTCACGTCCGGCTCCATCTCGGTGCGGGGTATTGGCCGCATCCTTATCCCCAGGGCGCGCGGCTGTTCCATCGTCAACGGCCCCGCGCGCGATCACGCCGGGACGATGCAGCTATTCGCCCGCCAGATGCGCGTCGGTGGTTTCGCCCGGCGCCGCCTCGACATTGCCAGCGGGGTCGGCGCTGAGTTGACTGCCGGCCTGCGGCGGGGTGAAGGGCGCGCTGAGTTCGGCCTTTCTCGTCTGCTTGTCATAGACGCAGATGTAGCGGTCGGCGAATTCGTCAGAGGTGGTCTGGACGATCAGCGCCACGCCATAGCTTTCCGAGCCAAAGGGGTTGACCTCGATCACCGTCTCGCCGCCCTCGGGCACGGTGGCGGCGGCCAGTTCGGTGCAGGCGGCCTCGACATCGGCGCGGAATTCCTGCCGGGCATCCTCGGACGAGGCCAGCGCCGGGCTGGCCGTCAGCGCGATCAGGGTCAGCGGCAGAATACGCATCTCGGCTCCTCTCTCTCGGTTCTGAACCGAACGCATCGGCCCCGTCAGGGTTCAATCGCGGGTCGGACGATCCAGCCCGATCAGCTTCACAGAGGCGTCGAGTGCGGGCCCGCGCGCCGCCAGATTGGCAAAAAGCGTCGCCTGAGATCGCAGGATCGGTTCGGTCCCGATGATCTTCAGATGGTTCGCGCGCAGGGTTTCCCCGGACGAGGTGATATCGGCGATCGCCTCGGCCGTCAGATTGGCAACCGTGCCTTCGGTCGCGCCCTGACTGTCCACCAACTGGTAATCCGCGACCTCTCGGGCGGACAGGTATGCGCGGACAAGCCTATGATATTTCGTCGCAATCCGCAGGCGAAAGCCGTGGTTCCGGCGGAACTCACGGGTGATCGCGGCAAAATCGTCGATGGTTTCGCAATCGCGCCAGCAATTCGGCACCGCCAGAATCAGGTCGGCATGGCCAAAGCCCATCGGCGCCAGTTCGACCACGTGGGAACGCCAGCCCGCCAGCTTTTCGCGCAGCAGATCGGTGCCGGTCACGCCCAGTTCGATCCGGCCCGCGGCCAGTTCGCGCGGGATTTCGCCCGCCGACAACAGCACCAGCGACACGCCCTCGGCGCCCTCGATCCGGCCGGAATATTCGCGGTCCGAACCTGCCCGCGACAGGCGCACGCCACGGGCCGCGAACCAGTCGAAGGTCTGTTCCATCAGCCGCCCCTTGGACGGCACGCCAAGGCGGATCATGCGGACTCCAATTCGGCGATCAGGCCGGGGCGGATGATGCCCCCGACGGCGGGAATGGCGCGCGGCGGTTCCTGCCCCTGCCCCAGCACACGGGCCAGCGCGTCCTAGCGCCCGCCCGTGGCGACCGGCGGCCAGTCGTCCCGCCCCGGCGCGGTAAAGGAAAAGGTCAGGCCGTCGTAATATTCCATCGACTGCCGCCCGTGCGTCGGGTCGAAATGGATCAGGTTCAGGTCATGCCCGGCCGCCGCGATCCGTTCAAAGCGGCGCGCGACCAGCCCGACCGCCTCGCCGATTTCAGGCATGTCGCAGGCCAGTTGTCGCAGTTCTTCCATGGCCTGCGGCGCCGGGGCCGAGATATCCAGCAGCCTGCGGATGCCTTCGGACCATTCGGGGGCAAGGGGCGCATCGGTCGGCCGTGACAGGCGGTCGATGCGCGATTGCATCTCTGCCTGACTGCGCAGGCCGGTCCAGGGGCCGGTCGCCGGGGCAAAGTCGCGCGGGCGCGGCGCGGCGGAAAAGCGGGTCAGATAGCTGCGGAAACGCGCCGGGGTCCAGATGTAATGCAGCAGGGTCTCGCGCCGGATCTGCGACAGGGGCAAGCCGCGGATCGCATCCAGCATCAGCCGCATGTCACCCATCCGTGCGGTCAGGCCATAGGGGGCAAGGATGCGGGAAAACAGCAGGAAAACCTCGGCATCCGCATTGTCGTCGCGGGCGAAAAGTTCGTAGCCCGCCTGCAGGTATTCGTTTTCGCGCGGATGTTCGGGGCGGATGTCGCCGTGGTCCTGCTTGCGGAAAACCTCGCCCAGATAGCAGTAGCGGGCGGGTTCGGCGCCACCCGCCATATGCATCTGCACGACCGGCACAGTGAAATCCGGGCGCAGCATCATTTCGCCCCGGATCGGGTCATGGGTGACATAGGCGCGGGCGCGGATGTCTTCGCCATACAGATCCAACAGGGTTTCGGCGGGTTGCAGGATATCGGGCGCGACCTCGACCGCGCCCGCCTGACGGAACTGCGACAGGATGCGCTGGCCGACCGCCTGACGGGTGCTTTTGTCGATCATGCGCTCAGGATCTTTGCGACAGCGGCGACCAGATCGGCGCGGGGAACTTCAGATTGGGCAGGCTGCGCCTTCCATTCGTCATGGCTGGCCTGGGCCGCGATTTTCGCGCCCAGAACCAGGTCCTTGATCTGGACGACGCCCCGCTCTGCCTCGTCCCCGCCCTGGATCACCGCGACCGGCGAGCGGCGTTTATCCGCATATTTCAACTGGTTGCCGAAATTCTTCGGATTGCCCAGATAGACCTCGGCGCGGATGCCTGCCGCGCGCAATTCGGCGGCCATGGCCTGATAATCGGCCATGCGGGCGCGGTCCATGACGGTGACGACGACCGGCCCCTGATCCTGCGTGCCCGCCAGCCCCTTGGCGCGCAGCGCGGCCAGCAGGCGGTCGACGCCGATGGACAGGCCCGTCGCGGGCACCTTTTGCCCGGTGAAGCGTTCGACCAGACCGTCATAGCGCCCGCCGCCCGCGACCGAGCCGAACTGCCGCTTGCGGCCCTTTTCGTCAAGGATTTCAAAGGTCAGTTCGGCCTCGAACACCGGGCCGGTATAATAGCCAAGGCCGCGCACGATGGACGGGTCGATGACTACGCGATCCGGGCCGACGCCCTGGGCGGCCAGCAGACCCGCGATTTCGGCCAGTTCCTCGACGCCTTCCAGCCCGACGACAGACGCGCCAGCCGCCGCCCGCAGATTGGCCAGCGTTTCCGCATTGTCCGCCCCTTTCGAGGACAGGAAGGCGATTACAGGATCCACGGCATCCGCTGCCAGCCCGACGCCGTCGATAAAGGCGCCGCTGTCATCCTTGCGCCCCGTGGTCAGCAGTTCGCGCACGCCTGCCTCGCCCACCTTGTCGAATTTGTCGATGGTGCGCAGCACGGCATCGGCCTGTTCGCCCGCCGTCACGCCCATTTCCTCCAGCACGCCGTTCATCACCTTGCGGTTGTTGACGCGCACGATGTAATCGCCGCGCTCGATCCCGCAGCCTCCAGCGCATCGGCCAGCATGGCGCAGATCTCGGCATCCGCCGCGACGGACAGGGCGCCGACCGTATCGGCATCGCATTGATAGAACTGGCGAAAACGACCCGGACCCGGCTTTTCGTTGCGCCAGACCGGCCCCATTGCGTAACGGCGGTAAGGCGAGGGCAGATCGTTGCGGAACTGCGCCGCGACGCGCGCCAGCGGCGCGGTCAGGTCCTAGCGCAGCGCCATCCAGTCGCCCGAACCGCCGCCCGGCACATCCGCCTCTTGCCAGGCAAAGACCCCCGCGTTCGGACGATCCACATCGGGCAGGAACTTGCCAAGCGCCTCGACCGTCTCGACGGCGCTGGTTTCCAGAGGGTCAAAGCCGTGGCGATGATAGACCGCCGCGATACGGTCCAGCATCTGCTTGCGTTCCGTGACATCAGCGCCGAAATAGTCGCGAAAGCCCTTGGGCGTTTCCGCCTTGGGACGGGGCTGCTTTTTGGTATCCTTGGCCATGACCTGCCTTTTGGCTGTTCGGCCGTGGGTCTAGCGGATGGAGACTGCATGGACAAGACGGACGAGAGCCGGATCGAACGGCTGGAAGAAACGCTGGCCCATCTGATGCGCGCGAACGAAGACCTGTCGGCGGTCGTCGCATCCCAGCAATCCGAGATCACGCGGCTGATGCGCCGCGTCGGCATGCTGATCGAGCGCGAGGCCGAACGCGAAGCCGCCAGCGGAACCAAAATCCCCTGGCAGATCAACGCCCGCCGCACTGGTAGGCCCCCACTGGCAGGGACGTCAGACGTTTTCGCTGCGGGCTTCTTCGCTGCGGGCTTCCGCCGTGCTTTCGGCGGGTTGCGGCGCGGGTTGTTCGGGGCGGGTCACGCGCATCGGCCGGCTGAAGGGCGCGACGGTGGCGCTGGATGCCGGCTGTTCGGCCTCGATCGCGCGGCGAAAGACCAGAACATTGTGATAGACGGTCGTGCGGCTGGTCAGCCCGCTGCGTTCTTCGGTCGGCAGGGTCTCGGCGCGGATATATTCCCAGCCATCGGCGGCCATGCGGTTCAGCTCTTCGGTCAGCGCCAGCGCAAAGCGGTCGGCGGGGGTTTTGGCGCCCTTGGCCTTTTCGCCGCGTTCGGGGGCGGGAAGCACGGTATATTCGTAAGCGGTCATCGGTTTTCCCTGTTGCTTGTGACAGCAGATAATCCCGCTGGCGCAGCGTGACCACCCCGAATGCCTTTGCCTTTACGGCACAACGCGGTTTCCCGCCAAAATGCGAATGACCGCAGGGTCAGGCCAACCCCTGCCCGTCTGATCCGCGTCACGCGCCAGCAGCGCAATGCCGACCGCCCGGCCTGTCAGCAAGGCAGCAGCCAGCACCGCCGCCCCGCCGGATGGCATTACTGGCCCGGCTTGCTATTGGCCCAGCTTTTTTGCGACCAGTTCGTTGACCGCCGCCGGGTTGGCCTTGCCCCCCGTGGCCTTCAGCACCTGACCGACGAACCAGCCAGCCAGTTTCGGATTGGCCTTGGCCTTTTCGACCTGTTCGGGGTTCGCGGCGATGATATCGTCCACGGCCGCCTCGATGGCGCCCAGATCGGTGACCTGTTTCATGCCGCGCGATTCGACGATCTGCGGCCGGGTCGCCGCCTTCGGTCCACAGGATCTCGAACAGATCCTTGGCAATCTTGCCCGAGATCGTCGCCCTGAGCCGATCAGGTCGATCACGCCGCCCAGTTGGCCTGCCGAAACCGGAGAGGTTTCGACCGTCAGGCCTTCCTTGTTCAGCCGGCCGAAAAGCTCGTTGATGACCCAGTTCGCGGCCTGCTTGCCGTCGCGGCCCTGTGCCACGGCTTCGAAATAATCGGCGTTCTCGACCTCGGCGGTCAGCACGCCCGCATCATATTCGGACAGGCCGAGGATCGACTGACGAAACGCGCCTTTTTGGCGTCCGGCAGTTCGGGCATCGCGGCTGCGATATCATCGACCCAGGCCTGTTCGATCTCCAGCGGCAGCAGGTCGGGATCGGGGAAATAGCGGTAGTCATGCGCCTCTTCCTTGCAGCGCATCGACCGGGTTTCGCCCTTGTCGGGATCATATAGACGGGTTTCCTGAACGACGCTTGCCGCCGTCTTCGACAATCGCGATCTGGCGCCGGGCCTCGTATTCGATAGCCGCCTGGATGAAGCGCAGGGAGTTCATGTTCTTGATCTCGCAGCGCGTGCCCAGATGGCTGAAATCGCCGGTTTCCTGATAACGTTCATAGGCGCCGGGCGGGCAGATGCTGACGTTCACATCGGCACGCAGATTACCGTTCTGCATATTGCCGTCGCAGGTGCCCAGATAGCGCATGATCTGGCGCAGCTTGCTGACATAGGCCGCCGCCTCCTCCGGGCCGCGGATATCGGGGCGGCTGACGATCTCCATCAGCGCGACGCCGGTGCGGTTCAGGTCGACAAAGGACATGTTCGGGTCCATGTCATGGATCGACTTGCCGGCGTCCTGCTCCAGGTGGATGCGTTCGATGCGGACGCGGCGGGCGACGCCCGGTCCCATGTCCACGATCACCTCGCCCTCGCCCACGATGGGATGGTAAAGCTGGCTGATCTGATAGCCCTGCGGCAGGTCGGGATAGAAATAGTTCTTGCGGTCGAAGGCGCTGGTCAGGTTGATGCGCCGCCTTCAGCCCCAGCCCCGTCTTCACCGCCTGCGCCACGCAGAATTCGTTGATGACCGGCAGCATGCCCGGCATGGCCGCATCGACGTATGCGACATGGCTGTTCGGTTCCGCCCCGAACCCGGTCGAGGCCCCGGAAAACAGTTTCGCATTCGAGGCGACCTGCGCGTGAACCTCCAGCCCGATCACCAGTTCCCAATCCTGTTTGGCGCCCTGAATGACCCTGGGTTGCGGAGAGGTAAAGCTGAGCAGATCGAGCATCGCGAAATCCTTGGAAATTTGGGGCTGTTCTAGGCCCAGAACCCCGTCAGAGCAAGAGTGGGCAGAGCAAGAGCGGGGCGGTCACTTCAGCCGCATGATCCGCGCGATATCGTCAAGCGCGTCACGCTGGCGCGGGCTGAGGCCGCCGCCCGACTGGCCGATATCGTTCAGCACCGCCAGCAGGCCGGTGAGACTTTGCCCGTCCAGCTCGTATAGCCGTTTGGTCACCCGCGCGACAGCGGCATCGGCGCCCTTGCATTCATTGACCAGCCAGCGCCCGACGATGACCATTTCATCGGCGCGCAGCGCGCTGACGCCCAGATGCGCGGCCAGCGATCCCTTCGGCGTCTCGACCTGTTCGGCGGTCGGCATGGCGGCCAGATCCAGAAACGCGACGCCGAGCGCGGCAATCGCCAGATCCGGCTCATCGACGCTTTCGACAGGGTGAAGGTTCAAGCGGCGGCGATGGCATCGCCCGCCATCAGCGACACATCGTCCAGCGCCTGTTTCGCCATGCGGATCCGCCAGGCCCAGATACCTGCGGCAAGCATCAATCCAATCAGGCCCAGAATGACCGGCATCTTCAGCAACCTTGTTCAAAAGATCCAGATTTTCGGGCAGATTACCGGCGTTCCGTCAGCTTTGCACCACCGGATGCGCGGATTTCCACCCCAAACAGCCCAGCAGCGGGTGGCGGGATTTTCGCCATGTGCCGAACTGGCAGGCTTCGCGAAACCCGCCACAAGATGTAGTCGGACATCAACGCAACAGTGACGGATGATCCGGATGCAAGTGACCCTTGCCGCGCGCATGATAGGTGCAGCAGCTTTCGCGGCGATGATGGCTCTGGCGGGCTGTGACACCGCGGCCACCGCAAACGGCGCGAATTTCGCCGAGGCCGGGGCTCCGCAGGTCCAGACCGTCCCCGACATGCGTTGGGGTCAGCGTTCGGGATCGCAGGAATGGACCAGCGCCGCTCTGGCCGCGCTGGAGGCCGAAGGCGTGACGCTGCTGTCCACGGTGCCGTCGGATGTGCGGTCGTTCTGTCCGGAACATGCCGCGCTCGACCGTGAAACCCGCAAGCATTTCTGGGTCGGGCTGCTGTCTTCGGTCGCGAAACATGAAAGCAGCTACAACCCCGGCGCGCAGGGTGGCGGTGGCCGCTATCTGGGCCTGATGCAGATTTCCCCGGCGACCGCGCGCCGTTACGGCTGCGACGGCACCATGCTGGACGGTGCCAGCAACATGGCCTGCGCGGTCAGGATCGCGGCGCGCAACGTCTCGCGCGATCAGGCCATCGCCAGCGGGCAGGGCAGCGGCTGGCGCGGCATCGCCCGCGACTGGCTGCCGCTGCGCTCCAGCTCGAAACGCGCCGATATCGCGGGCTGGACCAGCCAGCAAAGCTATTGCGCGCAAACCGCGAAGGCCACCCGCCCGGTCAGCGCCCGCCCGGTCAGCGCCCGTCAAGCATCCGCAGCTCCTGCTGGCGGCCGTTCTTGACATAGGTGATCTTGCCGCCGCCGATCGAGATGATCGTGCCGCCGTCGATCCGGTCGCCAAGCCGCACCGTGACGATCTTGCCATTGCGCAGACGGATCAGCGCGCGGCTGGCCCTGGCCGGCCCCGACGATCCCGATGATCGTCGTCCGTCCCAGATCAGTGCCGCGCCGCTGCGTCGCAGCCGCCGCGACGGATGCGGCGGTTGCCCCCCCTGACCGCACGGCCTGCGCGACCTCGGGCTCGTCATCCACTTCCTGCGGCTTGTAGGTCTGCCTGCGGGCGGCTGCGGCGCGTTCCTCGGCGGCGACTCGGGCGCGGGCGCGGGCCTGCCTGGCGCAGGCGCGGGCCTGCGCTTCGGCAGCGGCATCGGCCCCTGGGCGCGGGCGCGGATGCGCGCTTCGGCCCGGGATTGCAACTGTTCGTCGAGGCGGCGGCGTTCGGCCTGCTGCGCCTCGCTCGGGCCGCCGCCGGTGTCGGCTGCGGCTGCGGGGTGCTGCGGCGCTATCGGCAGCAGCGCACGGCTGCCGCCCGAGCGGCGCGGCGGCAGGTTGGACGAGGTCAGCGCGCTCAGCGCCACGGCCCCCGGCGTCGCGGTCGAGGCCGTGACCGCTTCGGCAATCGCCTGCGTCACCGCCGCCTCATCCATCGCCGGCGCCCCGGCCCTGCGCCCTTCGGGCTTGCCACGCGGACGGTTCGAGCTGCGTAAAAGCCCGCCGGAATCGCGGGCGGGCATCGTCGAGGCGGAACTCGTCGCATTGGATCCGGGCCGCGCGGCGGGTGGATCGGAATCGACGGCGGACCTGACGGCGCTTTCGACCGCCGCCGCCTGCGACGCGGTCGCGGCCGAGCCGGTAGCCGGCGCTGCGGGCGGTTTTCGGCCAGCCGATAGGATTCGCTGTTGTTCCAGTTGGCGGGCTGATCCGCGTCGCGCGCTTCGGCGCGGCGCAGATCATGCAGGAACCGGTCGATATGGCGCTGCTCGGCGGGGGTCAGGTCATCGCGCCCCACATCCGGGACCGAGCCTTCGGGCCGCGAGGGCGGGCGCGAGGAACTGCGCAGGCTGCTGACCGAAGGCGCGCTTTGCTGTGGCGCGGCAGCGGCGGGAGTGGCCGCCGGGGTCGGCGCGGGGGCGGCTGTGCGCGTGGCGGGGCGCGGCGGGCGCACGCCTGCGGGACGCGGCGTCTGGCGCTGCGCGGTTTCCAGCGGCAGCGGATTGTCGGGCACGGCGGGCGGCGTATCCGCAATCGGCGCGGTCGCCTGCCTGCGCGGCGCGCTGATCGGGCGGGCCGAACTGGACAGCCGGGGCCGCGTCGATTGCGCCGATGCCTGCGCGGGCGCCGGGGTCGTCGTGCGGGCCGGTTCTGCCTGCGTGCGTTCGGGCTGCGGGCGCGGTGCCGGAGGACGCGCAGCCATATCCGCCGCGCTGGTCGCCAGCGCAATCGCCAGAGCCTGTTCGGCCGGGCTCATCTGCGCGGCGACATTGGCGGCGGGCTGCGGATCGGCGGCAGGGGTTGGCGCGACAACACTGGCCGCAGGATCCGTGGCTGCGGTCTGCGCATCCGCTGTGCCATCGGGCGCGGCATCCGATGCCGTGGCGACGCTTTCCGTTTCCATCACAGGCTGTTCACCCGCCTGATTTTCGGCGGTGAGCGGCCCGGTTGCGTCAGCATCGGGCGCGGCATCCGCCGTTTCAACCGGCGCGGTTTCGATGGGCGCGGCTTCGATGGGGGTCGCTTCGTCAGGCAGCGCCTCAACCGGCGCCGTCGCGACAGCGGTGGTTTCGGCGGGCGTGGTTTCCGCTGGCGCGGCGTCTTCGGCGAATTCCGGCATGACCGGAACAGTGTCGCGCGGCACAAGGAAGGCCCAGACCAGCAGCAGCCCCACGACCAGCGCGCCCAGCATGGCAATCAGTTCGACCAGCCCGCCACGCTTGGCGACCTGCGCCCGTCCCGACGCGGCAGCGGCGGGATTGGCGCGCGCCTTGCGGCCCCTGTCCGCGCCATCCCCGGAGGGCGCATGGCGCACCACCGTCGGCCCGCCCGCCGCGCCGGCACGCAGCGCAGGTTCGGCACGCAGCGCAGGTTCGGCACGCAGGCGGGTCTTTGCCGTGACCTCTGCCGCCTCGGCAGCGGCGAGTTCGGCAGCAGCGAGTTCGGCGGCGGCGGCAAGCGCGGCCTGTTCCGCCTCGGTCAGATCATCATCTTCGGGGGCGGGTTCGGTATCGGTCGCTTCCGGCGACGGCGCATCCTGAACCCCGGCTGCGGCAGCTTCCGCAACGGCGTCATCCGAATCGGCCACGGCCTGCGTGGCGTCAGCGTCATCCCCGGCATCCGCAACATCAGCGGCGGGGGCATCGTCAGCGGGGTCATCGGAAACAGCCGTCTCGACGTCCGGATCTGCGGGTTCGGACAGATCGGCGCTCAAGCCCTCATCCGGCTGACCTGCGGGCGCGTCCCCGTCCGAGGGCACCTCAACCGCAGCCTCGTCACCCTCGGCCTGTTCTGCGGTATCGGCAAACAGATCCGCCTGCCCCTCTGCCGGGGCGGGCCGATCGTCCGGTTCGTCAAGCGCGGCGTCATGCGCCCCGGCCTGCGCCTGTGGCAGTTCCAGCCCGGAAAGCACGGGCTGTTCCCCTTCATCCGCCGATGCGGGGGGCAGTTCGGTATAGGATACGTCGGTGATGTCTTCGGCAGCCTCTGCCTCGGGCGCAACCTCTTCGCCAGTGAATTCGTCGTGGTCGCGAAATCCCGCCTCATCGGCGAATTCGTCGGGCAGATCGGCGTCCAGATCCAGGCTCAGCGTATCGGCGGGGCCGTCCCCTGCCGCCTCATCAAGGCCAAAGACCGGCATGCCGGGATATTCGTCATCCTCGGGCAAGGCGGAATAGCCAAAGCTGGCGAAACCGTGGCGCTCGGCGAATTCGCGCGCCTCGATCAGGGTCTGACGGGCGACGGCGGCGACGCGGACATCGGCGCCCTCATCGGTCCAGTCATAGGCCAGTTCGTCAATGTCATAGGGGGTCAGCCCGTCCAGCGCCTGCCCCACGGCGGCGCCGCGTTCAGGCCCCGTGGGCACCGACAGGCTGGTATACAGGATCTGGTCCTGCGGAATCAGCAGCATCACCGGCAGCCCGTCGCCATGCAGACCCGGATCGGCGGCCCGCGCCCGCAGCGCGGCCAGATCCGCCCGGAAACTGGACGAGGCAAAATCGGCCGAGCCAAGCGACTGCCAGGACCGGTCCACCGCATCGCCCCCCGTTGTATCGGGGCCGCGACGCAGCAGGTGCACGGCTTCGGCCGTAAACGAAAGGGCGAATTCGGTTGCGTGATCGAGCGGCATCAATGGGGCTTTTCTGACTGCTGACGGCTTGCCGTTTGTTTATAGGTTTTGTCCATGAACTACCTCATATTGACACCTGTGAAAAGCCAAACACTGTATTGTGAGGCGAACTGATTTCACTTGTCCGCGTTCTGTCGTCACAAATCACCCTGCATGCAGAAAAATCGCATGCGTATTCAAAGGCCCGGAGAACGATATGGCATTGCCGATCAACCGCTTTCACCCTCTTGCCGTCGCGCCGCGCACGCTGGTTGCGGGGCTGACCGCCCTTGCGCTGGTCGCGGGCGCCCTGCCCGCCACCGCGCAGGACGCGCCGGCGGCACGCCCGGGTCCGATGCATGTCCGCCCGGCGATGCTGACCGTGACCGGCACCGGCCAATCGGCCGCGGAACCGGATATGGCGCAGATCACCGTCGGCGTCAGCACGCAGGCCGCCACCGCATCCGGGGCGATGACGGAAAACGCCACGCGCCAGCAAGCGGTGATCGACCAGTTGAAGGCCGAGGGGATCGAGGATCGCGATATCCAGACCGCTGGCCTGAACCTGTCGCCGATCCAAGATTTTTCGCAGGACGGCAAACCGCCGGTCATCACCGGCTATAGGCGCAAAACACCGGTTTCGGTGCGCGTCCGCGATCTGGCGAAACTGGTGCGGTTCTGGACAAGCTGGTCGAAAGCGGCGCGAATGAAATCAGCGGCATCAGCTTTTCGCGCGAAGACACGACCGAGGCCGAAGACGCCGCCCGCGTCGATGCGATTTCCGCAGCCGCCCGCCGCGCCGAGGTGATGGCCAATGCCGCCGATCAGCGCCTTGGCCCGATCATGTCGATTTCGGACAGCGAAATCCCGTCCGGGCCGCAGCCGATGCTGATGGGCATGGCCCGCGCCGAAAGGCCTCGACCCCGATTCAGGCGGGTGAGCTGTCGATTTCCGCGCGCGTGACCGTGGTCTACGCCCTGCCGCCCAATGAGGCCGCCCCCGATCAGACCACCCCCGAGTCCCCCACGGAACCCGTGTCCCCCACGGAATAAGACGCGAAAGGGCAGGTTGAGACGCCGCCCTTTTTCATTTCTTGTCAGGATTTTACGCGCGATATTTCAGGCAGTCGCCAGGGTCAGCGCCTGATCCAGATCCGCGATCAGATCCTCCGGATCCTCGATCCCCACCGAAATACGCACCACATCGGCCCCGGCACCCGCAGCCTCTTTCTGCGCATCCGTCAACTGGCTGTGCGTGGTCGAGGCCGAATGGATAACCAGCGAGCGCGCATCGCCAAGATTGGCGACATGGCTGAACAGTTTCAGGCTGTCGACCAGTTTGACGCAGGATTCGTAACCGCCCTTGACCGCAAAGGTGAACAGGGCGCCCGCGCCCTTGGGATAGACGCGCCTTGCCGTGTCATGCCGTGGCGAGGACGGCAGCCCGGCATAGGTCACGGCGGTGATGCGCGGATCTTTTTCCAGCCATTCCGCGACCTTCTGGGCGTTTTCGACATGGCGCCGCATGCGCAGGCCAAGCGTTTCGATACCCATCAGCGTGTAATGCGCGCCCTGCGGGTTCATCGTCATGCCCAGATCGCGCAGGCCGATGGCGATGCCGTGGAAGGTAAAGGCCAGCGCGCCAAAGGTCTCGTGAAACTTCAGCCCGTGATAGGCGGGTTCAGGCTCTGACAGGCTGGGGAACTTGCCCGAGGCCGACCAGTCGAATTTCCCGCTGTCAACGACCACCCCGCCCGTCACCGTGCCATTGCCGGTCATGAATTTGGTCAGGCTGTGGACGACCAGCGTCGCGCCCATCTCGATCGGGCGGCACAGATAGGGGCTGGCCAGCGTGTTGTCGACGATCAGCGGCAGGCCGACCTCATCCGCGACCTTGGCCACGGCCGGGATATCGGTGACGTAGCCGCCGGGGTTAGACACCGATTCGCAGAAGATCGCACGGGTGTCGTCATCGACGGCCGCCCGCAGCGCCTCCAGATCGTCCAGATCGACGAATTTGCACGACCAGCCAAAGCGTTTGATGGTCTGGCCCAGTTGCGTCACCGTCCCGCCATACAGCCGGGTCGAGGCGATGATGTTCCGGCCCGGCCCCATCAGCGGAAACAGCGCCATGATCTGCGCCGCATGACCCGAGGAACAGCAGACCGCACCCGCGCCGCCTTCCAGTTCCGCCACCCGCGCCTGCAGCGCGGCGACGGTCGGATTGGTCAGGCGCGAATAGATGTAACCGACCTCTTGCAGGCCAAAGAGCCGCGCGGCATGGGCGGCGTCCTTGAACACATAGGACGTGGTCTGATAGATCGGCACCTGCCGCGCGCCGGTCGCCGGATCGGGTGCCGCGCCGGCATGGATCGCCAGCGTGTCGAAGCCCTTGATATCGGTCATTGCCTTCCTCCCTCGGGATGTCTGGCGACACCCTAAGCAGTGCTGTGCGGGCTTGCAATTCCGCAGCAGGAAACGAGATGACATCCTGCGCGAAATCCGCCTTGCGGGGAACAGGCGTTTCCGGTGGGGCCGGTTCGGGAAGGATCGTTTTCCGCAGGCCGGGCGGGGTCACGGGAATCGCACAACCCCCGAATGCGCCGCCACAGGATCAGGACGTTACAGCCGAAACCTGCGAACCGCGCCACGGCGAACGGTATAATTTCATTTGTAATCAGTTGACTGAATGACGTTTTTAATAATTCGGGGCAGGATTTCCGGCAGGTCGTCCGCGATCAGCCCCGGCCCCAGCACGCGCCCCGCCGCCGCATGCAGCGCCGCCCCGATGGCCGCGCCATGGCCTGCCGCAAAGCCGCGCGCCAGCAGGCCGGCGATCAGACCGGCCAGCACATCCCCCGATCCCGCCGTCCCCAGCCATGGCGCCGCCGCATCATAGCAAGATGCCTGAATCCGCACCGGCAGCCCTCCGCGACCGATCACGGTATCCGCCCCCTTCAACAGCACGACCGCCCCCGCGCGCAGCGATGCGGTCCGCGCGGCATCGACCCGCGACAGGGTATCGGGGCCGTCAGCCGTCAAAAGCCGCGCCAGATCGGGGAACAGCCGGGCGAATTCGCCCAGATGCGGGGTCAGGACGTGATCCTGCGTCAGCCCCTGAAAGCCGCCATGCCGCGACAACGCGGTCAGCGCATCGGCATCAAACACGGTCTTGCGCCCCGCCTGCAGCACCGCAGGCAACAGGCTCAGCGCCCGCTCGATCCCGCAACCCGGCCCGATCAGCACGGTCGAGATGCGCGGATCGCGCAGCAGCCCGACCAGATCCTGCGGCCCATCGACCGGACGCCGCATCAGCGCATCGGGCGCAGCGGCATGTTCGCCCATCGCGGTGGATGGCGGGGCGATGGTGACCAGCCCGGCGCCAACCCGCAGCGCCGCGCGCGCAGCCAGCCGCGCCGCACCGCCCTGCCCCGGCCCGCCCGCGATCACCAGCACATGGCCATGATCGAATTTATGCGCGCGGGGCGCCTTGTCCAGCAGGGCGCGGGCCAGATCGTCAAACCGCCCCCGGCATGACGGCAAAAGCCCGGACCGGCAAGTTCGGCGGGCGGCGCATCAAAGGCCGTGCCGCGCCGGGGACCAAGGCCGATATCCGCGACGACCAGTTGAGCGCAGATCTGCGGCCCGATTTCAAGCACATGACCAAGGCGCGGGCTGTCGAAGGTAACGGTCAGGCAGGCGCGCGGCGAATCGCGACAGTCGCGGCGCGGCCAGCCCGGCATCGCGCCGCTGTCCAGATCCAGCCCGCTTGGGCAATCGACCGCGATCAGACGCTCGGCATAAGCCGGATCCGCGCCCAGATGGCGCAGGACAGCCAGAATGTCACCCTGCGGCGCACGGCGCAGGCTCGGTGCCGAAAATCGCGTCTATATAGATGTCATCGCCCGCGCCCTTCAGGGAATCGCAGGTCAGGGGCGCAACCGGCCCGATTTCCAGCCACAGCGCGCGCATCCGCGCGGCATCGGCGGGGGGCGCGTTGTCCAGCCCCAGAACCCGCACCTTCCAGCCCGCGCGGTGCAGCAGCCGCGCGATGACATAGCCGTCGCCCCCATTGTTGCCCGGCCCGCACAGCACGCAGGCGCGCCCCGGCACGGGCCAGCGCAGGCGAATCTGTCCCGCAACGGCACGGCCCGCACGCTCCATCAGCGCCGCCCCGGTCACCTTTCCGCTGGCGATTGCCGCAGATTCCAGCGCGCGCATCTGCCCAGAAGACAGGATTTCACAGCTTCCCAGCACGTTATCAGCCGCTTTTTTCATCACTGTGCCTATATATTGTGCAGCAATCCCGGTTTCCGGTTTTCCACCCGCGCCATCGCCGCTTGGTCGTGGACCTGCGTCATGAAACCCGCCAATCAGGGGGCAGAC
The DNA here is from genome assembly GCF_029309835.1 of Paracoccus sp. DMF-8. Lineage (GTDB taxonomy): Bacteria > Pseudomonadota > Alphaproteobacteria > Rhodobacterales > Rhodobacteraceae > Paracoccus. The sequence goes on from NZ_JARJHL010000005.1 coordinate 321,534, forward strand.
AAGTCGCGAGGAAGGATCAGGCGATGAAGAAAGTTGAGGCGATCATCAAGCCGTTCAAACTGGATGACGTGAAAGAGGCGCTTCAGGAGGTCGGAGTTCAAGGTCTGTCGGTCACCGAAATCAAGGGTTTCGGCCGTCAGAAAGGTCATACCGAACTGTATCGCGGTGCGGAATATGTCGTCGACTTCCTGCCCAAGGTCAAAATCGAAATGGTGCTGCCCGATGATATGGTCGACACCGCCGTCGATGCGATCGTCAGCGCCGCCCGCACCGACAAGATCGGCGATGGCAAGATCTTTGTCTCGCCCGTCGAACAGGCCGTCCGCATCCGCACCGGAGAAACCGGCGACGACGCCCTGTAAGGCCCGAATTCTGCTGAACGACCGCGCAATCAGACAGATCAACCATAAGCGCAAAGCCCGCGCATAGGGACCAAGCCCCTGCCGGATCTGAACCGCCAGGAATCCCGGAGAAACGACCCATGAAAGTAAAAGACGTTCTTGACCTGCTGAAGGACGAGGAGATCGCCTATGTCGATGTCCGCTTTACCGACCCCAAGGGCAAGCTGCAGCACGTCACCCTGGATGTCGATCTGATCGACGAGGACTTTTTCGAAGAAGGCTTCATGTTCGACGGCTCGTCGATCGCGGGCTGGAAATCCATCGACCAGTCCGACATGAAGCTGATGCCCGATGCCGCCTCGGCCTATGTCGATCCGTTCTATGCGGAAAAAACCCTGTGCGTCCATTGCGACGTGGCCGAACCCGACACCGGCGAAGCCTATTCCCGCGACCCCCGCGGCACCGCGAAAAAGGCCGAAGCCTATCTGAAATCCAGCGGCATCGGCGATACCGCCTATTTCGGCCCCGAGGCGGAATTCTTTCTGTTCGACGACGTGCGCTATGCGGTCACGCCGCAGAAGGTCTCCTTTGAAATCGACGCCGTCGATGCGGCATGGAACACTGATACGGTTTACGAATCGGGCAACCGTGGTCATCGCGCGGCCCATAAGGGCGGCTATTTCCCGGTCAACCCGATCGACGCGGCCCAGGATATCCGCGGCGAGATGCTGTCCACCATGAAGCGCATGGGCATCAAGGTCGACAAGCACCATCACGAGGTCGCATCCGCGCAGCACGAGCTGGGCATGATCTTTGGCGGGCTGGTCGAACAGGCCGACAACATCCAGAAATACAAATATGTCATCCACAACGTCGCCGCCGCCTATGGCAAATCGGCGACCTTCATGCCCAAGCCCATGAAGGGCGACAACGGGTCCGGGATGCATGTGAACATGTCGATCTGGAAAGAGGGCAAGCCCCTGTTTGCAGGCGACAAATACGCCGACCTGAGCCAGGAGGCGCTGTATTTCATCGGCGGCATCCTGAAACATGCCAAGGCGCTGAACGCGCTGACCAACCCCTCGACCAACAGCTACAAGCGTCTGATCCCCGGTTTCGAGGCCCCCGTCCTGCGCGCCTATTCGGCCCGCAACCGCTCGGGCTGCGTGCGCATTCCGTGGACCGAATCGCCCAAGGCGAAACGTGTCGAGGCCCGCTTTCCCGATCCCGCGGCGAACCCCTATCTGGCCTTTGCCGCCCTGCTGATGGCCGGTCTGGACGGGATCAAGAACAAGATCGACCCGGGCCCTGCATCGGACAAGGACCTGTACGACCTGCCGCCCGAGGAACTGGCCGAAATCCCGACCGTCTGCGGTTCGCTGCGCGAGGCGCTGGAAGAGCTGGAAAAGGACATGGATTTCCTGCTGGCGGGCGATGTCTTTACCCGCGATCAGCTGGAGGCCTATATCAAGCTGAAGTGGGAAGAGGTCTACGCCGACGAACACACCCCGCACCCGGTCGAATACGCGATGTATTTCAGCTGCTGACCGCAGCCCGGACAGTGACCGGAACGGCCGCCCTGACGGGCGGCCTTTTTTCGTTACAGGGCAAAGATGTCATCGGCGACATTGGCAACCGTCAGGCCCGCACCGTTGATCGTCATCCGCCCATCCGCGCCGAAATCAATGACCACGCCGGTCGCGATCTTGCGCATGTGGTCGGCGATGAATTGCGCGGGATTTGCATCCAGCAGCCGCGCATCGATGAACAGCCGGTCCACCCCCTTTTCATAGCCATTGATCACATCAACGCCGCTGCCCCTGGCAAAGACAAAGACATCCGCACCGGCACCCCCGTTCAGCGTGTCATTGCCGGGCCCGCCGACCAGCGTGTCGCGACCGGCACCGCCCAGCAAAAGATCGTTGCCGCCTTCGCCCCGCAGCAGATCATGGCCATCGCCGCCATTCATCTGGTCGTGGCCCGCACCGCCCAGAATCCGGTCATTGCCCAACCCGCCCAGAATGGTGTCATTCCCGGCCCCGCCGCGCAGCAGATCGGCGCCCCCACCCCCAACGACCTTGTCGTTGCCGACATCGCCGTCGATCGTATCGGCCCCCATGCCGCCGCTCAGGACATCATGGCCAAAGCCGCCAGGGATGCGGTCATTGCCCATGCCGCCATTCAGCGTATCATGGCCGCCAGCGCCGTTCATCCAGTCGTGACCGGCACCGCCATTCGCCAGATCGTTGCGGGCGGTCAGCCTGAATTCGTCATTCCTTGGCGTGTTCTGCCCCGGCAGCGGTGGGAAGAAGACGCTGCCATTGAAGCCGCCAAGCCATTGCTGCCGCGTCTGGACCGACAGATCGACAGCGGGCAGATTGCCCGGCATGAACCGCCCCAGGTCCAGCATCACATGCCCGTCGGTATCCGCGAAATTCTGCGTCACCATCAGCACGCGATGCCCGGCGAATTCGCCGACCTGCAGCCCGATCCCGATATAGGCCGTATCGCCCAGGATATTGCGCAGATGCGAGGGGCTGTTCATCAGGTTCTGGTGCAACTGCTCGATCTCATCGCTCAGATCCGCCTCGCCCCGGATGCTGACATAGGCGATGTTTTCGGCGGTGCGCCAGCTTCCGGCCAGATCGAAACCAGCCGCCTCCATCCGCTGGCGAGAGGACGAGCCGCCCACCCCGGTATGGGAAAAGATATCGCGGTCCAGCATCCAGCGGCTATGCGCATCGGCCGAATCGTTCAGCCGCTTTTCGATGCGCAAGGGAGCCAGCCCCTGCGCCTGACGCGCCTGATTGACCAGGCTGACAAAATACCGCTCATCACTTGATGCGAAAGACATGCGTTCGTTCCCTGTTGACCCGCCGCCATGCTAACCTGCCATGCCATATGTTAAAGTCCGGTTAAACCGCGCATTTTCCGCATCAGGCCGCATGGGGACCCGATCCTTGCCGCGCACCAAAGGTTGCCGCCTGCGCCGCATCGCGCTACAGCCCCTGCAAACCTTGGAGGCCACGATGATCCCGCGCTATTCCCGCCCCGAAATGACCGCCATCTGGTCGCCCGAGACCAAATTCCGGATCTGGTATGAAATCGAAGCCCATGCCTGCGATGCCATGGCCGATCTGGGCGTGATCCCGCGCGAAAACGCCGAAGCCGTCTGGAAGGCGCGCGACGTGGAATTCGACGTCGCCCGCATCGACGAGATCGAGGCCGTGACCAAGCATGGCGTCATCGCTTTCCTGACCCATCTGGCCGAACATATCGGCAGCGATGAGGCGCGTTTCGTCCATCAGGGCATGACCAGTTCCGACGTGCTGGACACCACGCTGAACGTCCAGCTCGTGCGCGCCGCCGATATCCTGCTGGCCGATATGGACCGGGTTCTGGCCGCACTGAAAAAGCGTGCCTTTGAAACCCGGGATATGGTCCGCATCGGCCGCAGCCACGGCATCCATGCCGAACCGACGACGATGGGCCTGACCTTCGCGCGGTTCTATGCCGAAATGGACCGGGGCCGCGCCCGCCTGGCCGCCGCGCGCGAAGAGGTCGCGACCGGCGCGATCTCGGGCGCGGTCGGCACCTTCGCCAATATCGACCCCGCGGTCGAGGAACATGTCTGCGCCAGGCTGGGCCTGCGCCCCGAACCGATCAGCACGCAGGTGATCCCGCGCGACCGCCACGCGATGTTCTTTGCCACGCTTGGCGTCATCGCAAGCTCGATGGAAAACATCGCGATCGAGATCCGCCACATGCAGCGCACCGAGGTGCTGGAGGCCGAGGAATTCTTCAGCCCCGGCCAGAAGGGTTCCTCTGCGATGCCGCATAAACGCAACCCGGTGCTGACCGAAAACCTCACCGGCCTTGCCCGTCTGGTGCGCATGACGGTCGTGCCCGCGATGGAAAACGTGGCGCTTTGGCATGAGCGCGATATTTCCCACAGCTCGGTCGAGCGCGGCATTGCGCCGGATGCGACGATCACGCTGGATTTCGCGCTGAACCGCTTAGCGGGCGTCATCGAAAAGCTGGTCGTCTACCCGGAAAACATGCTGAAAAACATGAACAAGTTCAAAGGCCTGGTCATGTCTCAGCGGGTTCTGCTGGCGCTGACCCAGGCCGGCGTCTCGCGAGAGGATGCCTATCGTCTGGTCCAGCGCAACGCCATGAAGGTCTGGGAACAAGGCGCTGATTTCCGCGAAGAACTGCTGAAAGACGCCGAAGTCACCGCCGCCCTTTCCGCAGAAGAAATCGACGAGAAATTCGATCTGGGCTATCACACCAAGAACGTCGGCCGGATTTTCGCGCGGGTTTTCGGCGAAGGCGTGACCGGCTAACCTGACGTTAGGAATTCCGTGCCATCCTGCCCCGAGGATTGACGATTCGGGGGCAAGAATGACGCTGGATGCCGGCTTTGCGGCCAATGTGCTGACCTCCCGGCAGAAGGCCGCCATCGTCGTGCGCTATCTTCTGGCCGAGGGGGCGGAGCTTGACCTGCGGCAGTTGCCGACCTCGGTGCAGGCGGCGCTGGCGCAGGAAATGGCCATCATGGGGCTGATCGACCGCGAAACCCGTGACGCGGTCATCACCGAATTCTGCGACATGCTGGAAGCGGTGGGCCTGTCCTTTCCGGGCACCATCGACGGCGCGCTGGCGCTGCTGGACAGGCATCTGTCCGATGTGACCACCAACCGGCTGCGGCGCATGGCGGTCATGTCGGGGATCAGCGACCCCTGGGAACGCATCGCCGCCCTGCCCGCCGAAACCCTGGCTGAACTGGTCCGGGTCGAGGCGGTGGAAATCACCGCCGTCATGTTCTCGAACCTGCCCGTGCCCCGCGCGGGCGGAAATCTTCAAGCTGATCGACCCGGAACTGGCGCGCCAGATTGCCTGTGCCATGTCCCTGACCGGCGCGATCGAGGCGCCTGCCCTGCGCCGCATCGGTCTGGCGCTGGTTCAGGCCGCCGACGCCCTGCCCCGGCCCGCGCTGCCCGGCGGGCCGGTCGACACGGTCGGCGCCATCCTGAACTACGCCCAATCGAACACCCGCGACACGGTTCTGGCCGGTCTGGACAGCGATGACGCCGAATTCGCCGAAAACGTCCGCAAGGCGATTTTCACCTGGGCGCATATCCCCGCCCGCATCGACCCGCGCGACATCCCCCGCGTCGTGCGCGAAATGGATGCGGCGCTGATGACCAAGGCGCTGGCGGGCGCACGGGATCAGAACCTGCCCACGGCGGAATTCATCCTTGGCGCGCTGTCGACCCGTCTGGCCGATTCCATGCGCGAAGAAATGGAGGGGGTGGGCAAGGTTTCGGCCAAGGATGCGGAACTCGCCATGTCCGAAGTCGTCGCAACCATCCGCCGGCTCGAGTCAGAGGACCAGTTGATCATGATCGCCCCCGATGCAGAGGAGGAATGACCGCCAGAACCCTGCCCCGCCATCCGGCATGAAGGCACCCGATCCGGTCCGCCTGCGCATGGCCCTGTCGGCGGCCCGCCCCGCTCGTCCGACCGGCAACCCTGTCGACCCTTGCGGTGCCCCGCCAGTTTTCCTAGCTATCGACAGCGGACGAACAGCCGTCGCCGCAGGCCGTGCCGGAAACCATCCGATGCGTCGCCCCGCGCCCGGCAAGAATGGACAAGGCCATGACCAATCAGATCGCCATCGCCCTTGCCGCCGTCATCATCGCGGTCTTTGCCGCCGACATGGCGTTTTTCGGCGGCGACATGCCGCTGTTTCTGGCCAAACAATTCGTCGCCCTGATCGAATATCTCAGTTTCTGGCGCTAACATCGAACAGATTGCCGCGATCAGGCCATTTCACGCTTCTGGCCATTTGCAATCCCCGTGAATTGCAGGCTATTTGCAGCCGAAACCGGAATCAGTGGCGGAGGACTAGCATGGCTGTAAAAGTTGCAATCAACGGCTTTGGACGGATCGGTCGGAACGTGCTGCGCGCGATCATCAGATCGGGCCGGACCGATATCGAGGTCGTGGCGATCAACGATCTTGGCCCGGTCGAAACCAACGCGCATCTGCTGCGCTACGATTCGGTCCATGGCCGTTTCCCTGCCAAGGTGACCGTCACCGACGATCTGATCGACGTCGGCCGCGGCCCGATCAAGGTCACCGCGATCCGCAACCCGGCCGAACTGCCCTGGGGCGACATCGACGTGATTATGGAATGCACCGGCATCTTCACCTCGAAGGACAAGGTCCAGCCGCATCTGTCGACGGGCGCGAAACGCGTGCTGATCTCGGCCCCCGGCGACAATGCCGACAAGACCATCGTCTTTGGCGTCAATGACGACACGCTGACCGCCGATGACATCGTCGTCTCGAACGCCAGCTGCACGACCAACTGCCTGTCGCCCGTCGCCAAGGTGCTGAATGACACGATCGGCATCACCCGTGGCTTCATGACCACGATCCACAGCTATACCGGCGACCAGCCGACGCTGGACACGATGCACAAGGATCTGTATCGCGCCCGCGCTGCGGCACTGTCGATGATCCCGACCTCGACCGGCGCGGCCAAGGCCGTGGGCTTGGTGCTGCCTGAACTGAAAGGCCGTCTGGACGGCGTCGCGATCCGCGTGCCGACCCCGAACGTCTCTGTCGTCGATCTGGTTTTCGAAGCCGCCCGCGACACTTCGGTCGACGAAATCAACGCCGCGATCAAGGCGGCCGCCGATGGCCCGCTGAAAGGCATTCTGGGCTATACCGACGAACCGCTGGTGTCGTCGGATTTCAACCATGACAGCCATTCCTCGGTCTTCCACCTGGACCAGACCAAGGTCATGGAAGGCAAGCTGGTCCGCATCCTGACCTGGTATGACAATGAATGGGGTTTCTCGAACCGCATGTCCGATACCGCCGTCGCCATGGGCAAGCTGATCTGATCAGCACCACGACGACACGCGAAAACGCGCCCCTTGGGGCGCGTTTTTCATGTCGCGGGACCGTCGCAATCGCGGGATCAGCCGCGATGACCGCTCAGACGACGGACATTCGCCTTGGTGCGGCGGCGATAGGGACGCAGGGCGGCTGCCAGCACCTGATCGGCGCGCTTGCCACGCGCGGCGGCGCTGATCGCGGCGCCCATCGCCTCTTGCGCGGCATCGGCCTTTTCCAGGACCATGCGCTGAGGTTCCATGATGTCCTGGCGCATCAGTCCCATCATTCCGGCGGTCCGCATCATGATGACCATTTGCAGATCCCAGGTGATCTGCGCGACATGCCGCCAGATCGTCAGGGGTGCAAGCATCAGTGCCGGATCAAACATTCCGGGTTTCATTCACGATATTCCTTTCCTGTCGCGTTATCGTCATGCTTGGCATGTCGTGAATCTTTGCCAAGTTCGACTTTTGGCCAGGATGGGCCTCTTCATTGTCCCCGCAGCACCACCTATAAGGCCAGACCATGAACCAAAGCCTGCTCATCCGCCGCCCCGACGACTGGCACCTTCACTTGCGCGACGGGGCCATGTTGAATGCAATATGTGGTTATTCCGCACATTTCGGGCGGGCGATCATCATGCCCAATCTGGTCCCGCCGGTTGTCACGGGGGAACAGGCACGATCCTACCGCAGCCGCATTCTTGCTGCACTGCAGAAACACGTGACGTTGCGTCCGTTGATGACGCTCTATCTGACGGAAACCACCGATCCCGCCGATGTGGTGCAGGCGCATCGCGACGGGGTGATCGCGGCGGTCAAGCTGTATCCGGCGGGCGCGACCACCAATTCCGCCAGCGGCGTGCGCGATTTCAACAAGGTCCGCCCGGTGTTCGAAGCGATGGCCGAGGCCGGCATTCCGCTTTGCGTTCATGGCGAGGTCACCGACCCCGACATCGACATTTTCGACCGCGAGGCGGTGTTCATCGACCGCGTGCTGGACCCGATTCGGCGCAAGACCCCCGGCCTGCGCGTCATCATGGAACATATCACGACCAGTGACGGCGCGGATTATGTCCGCTCGCAGGACAATCTGGGCGCCACGATCACGACCCATCATCTGGTCATCAACCGCAACCATATCCTGGTCGGCGGGATCAAACCGCATTACTACTGCCTGCCCGTCGCCAAGCGCGAAAGCCACCGCATCGCGCTGCGTCAGGCCGCGACCTCGGGCGACCCGCGCTTTTTCCTGGGCACCGATTCGGCACCCCACCCCGATCACGCCAAGGAATCGGCCTGCGGCTGCGCGGGCTGCTTTACCGCGCCCAACACCATGTCGATCCTTGCCCATGTCTTTGAAGAGGACGGCGCGCTGGACCGGCTGGAAAAATTCGCTTCGCTGAACGGCGCGGCGTTCTATGGCCTGCCCGCGAATGACGACACCATCCGTCTGGTCAGGCGCGACACGCCCGCCACCTATCCCGCCAAAGTCCCCGCCGGCGATGACGAGGTCACCGTCTTCGACCCCGGCTTTCCGCTTTACTGGCATGTCGAGGACAACGCATGACCCTGCCCTTCCCCCCGCGCGAGGAAATCGCCCGCCTGACCGCCCGCATGCTTCTGGAAATCAAGGCGGTGCATTTCAACGCGGCCGAGCCCTATACCTATGCGTCGGGCTTGAAAGGCCCGACCTATATCGACTGCCGCAAGCTGATCAGCTTTCCGCGCATCCGTTCGACCCTGATGGATTTCATGGCGGCAACGGTGCTGCGCGATGCGGGTTTCGACGCATTCGACAATATCGCCGGCGGTGAAACGGCGGGCATCCCCTTTGCCGCGCTGGTCGCGGAACGGCTGGAACTGCCGATGACCTATGTGCGCAAGAAGCCCAAGGGTTACGGCCGTAACGCCCGCATCGAAGGCGCCATGACCGAAGGCCAGCGCGTGCTGCTGGTCGAGGATCTGACCACGGACGGCGGCAGCAAGCTGTCATTCGTCGATGCGATCCGTGAAACCGGGGCGGCTTGCGCCCATACGGCGGTGATTTTCTACTACGGGATTTTCAAGGGGACCGAGCAGCGGCTGGCCGATCACGGCGTCAACCTGCATTACCTGTGCACCTGGTGGGACGTGCTGGCCGAGGCCAAGGCGCAGGGTTTCTATGACGAGGCGACGCTGGCCGAGGTCGAAAGCTTCCTGAACGATCCCCGCGCCTGGCAAGCCGCGCATCCCTGATGAAAAGCCCCGGATATCGGGGCCTTTTTCATTTCAGAACATGGTGTTGTCATTCGCCGCCGTTTCCGGCACCGGCTGGATGACATCCCAATGTTCGACGATCTTGCCATCTTCGACGCGGAATATATCGACCACCGCCACGCCGCGATCAGCAGGGTTCTGTTTCGATATCACATGCAACCAGACCAGATCGCCATCCGCCGCGCTGCGCACGATGCGCGAACTGCGTTCGGGGTTTTTCTGAAAATTGTCCGAAAAGAATTCGATGATCGGCGCGCGCCCGTCCGGCACCGTCGGGTTGTGCTGGATGTAATCCTCGGCCACGAAACGCTCGGCGGCGGTCACGTCATGGTCGTTGAAAAAACTGTTGTAGAAATCAATGACCAGCGTGCGATTGGCCGCTTCCACTTGCGGGTTTCGGCAGGGATTACCCGATGAGCCGCCGCAAGCGGCAATCTCTGCGGTGGCGCTGGATGCGCCCAGCATCAGGGCCAGCGCGGCATGGCGAAGCTTGGGAAACGTCATGGAAGATCCTTGTGAAACCAGTTCGCACCCACCTTGCCCGCGAAGCCGTCGCGCCTCAAATCACGAAGCCGCCGACGGACCCGCTGATACGCCTTTCCCCGCCGGCCCCCTCTGGGCTAGTAAGAAGGCTTGAACCAAAGGAACGGAATCATGAGCGAGCTGCGCGCGGTCGAAATCAGGAACCCATCCGAGATTGCCACCGAGGCCGCCGCACAGGCCGTCCCCTTCTCGATCGAGGCGGAACAGCAGTTGCTGGGCGCGCTGCTGACCAATAACGAGGTCTATGACCACGTTTCGCGCATCATCAAGCCCGAACATTTCTATGATCCCGTCCACCGCCGGATCTATGAAATCTGCGCCGAGCGCATCACCCGCAATGCGCTGGCCAGCCCGGTCACGATCAAGGCCTTCATGGAAAACGATCAGGGGCTGAAGGATCTGGGCGGTCCCGCCTATCTGGCACGGCTGGCGGCGGCGGCGATTTCATCCCATGCGGCGCGCGATTACGCCCAGATGATCCGCGAATTCGCGCTGCGCCGCGACCTGATCGTGCTGGGCCATGACATCGCTTCCCGCGCAGCCACGGTCGAGGTCAGCGACCATGCCGAAGAACAGATCAAGGATGCCGAACAGATCCTGTACAAGCTGGCCGAACAGGGCGTGGCGGAACGCGGTTTCCAAAGCTTTCTGCATGCGGTGACGGGCGCGGTCCATGCCGCCAATGCCGCCTATAGCCGGGGCGGCGGGTTGTCGGGCGTGTCCTGCGGGCTGGTCGATCTGGACAACAAGATGGGCGGGTTGAACCGTTCCGACCTGATCATTCTGGCGGGGCGCCCCTCGATGGGGAAAACCTCGCTGGCAACGAATATCGCCTTCAACGTCGCCAAGGCGCATCGCACCGGCGAACTGCCCGACGGCAGCCACGGCACGGTCGCGGGCGGGGTCGTCGGCTTTTTCAGTCTGGAGATGTCATCCGAACAGCTTGCCGCCCGGATCCTGTCCGAAGCCGCCGAGGTGCCCAGTGAATCGATCCGCCGCGGCGACATGACCGAGGATCAGTTCCGCAGTTTCGTTCAGGCCGCGCATGACCTGCAGAACTGCCCGCTGTTCATCGACGACACCCCCGCCCTGCCGATCAACCAGCTTGCCGCCCGCGCCCGCAAGCTGAAGCGCACGATGGGGCTGGACCTGCTGATCGTCGACTATTTGCAGCTTTTGCGCGCCGCATCGGCCAAGGACAGCCGCGTCAACGAGGTGTCGGAAATCACGCAGGGCCTGAAGGCCGTCGCCAAGGAACTGGACATTCCCGTCATCGCCCTGTCGCAGCTGTCCCGCGCCGTCGAAAGCCGCGAGGACAAGCGCCCGCAACTGTCCGACCTGCGCGAATCCGGCAGTATCGAACAGGACGCCGATATCGTGATGTTCGTCTTCCGCGAGGAATATTACCGCGAACGTGAAAAGCCCGCCGACCACGATCTGGACAAGATGGCCGCCTGGCAACAGATCATGGAATCCTGCCATGGCAAGGCCGAGGTCATCATCGGCAAGCAGCGCCACGGCCCCATCGGCACGGTGGAACTGTCCTTTGAAGGGCGCTTTACCCGCTTCGGCAATCTGGAAAAGCATCGTAGCTGGGACCACGAATGAGCCTGCCCGTCCCGGCCGCGACCATCGGCCTGCTGATCGCGTCGAATGTCTTCATGACCTTCGCGTGGTATGGTCACCTGAAATACAAATCCGCCCCCCTGATCGCCGTCATTCTGGTCAGCTGGGGCATCGCCTTTTTCGAATATGTCATGCAGGTTCCCGCGAACCGCATCGGCCATGGCCATTTCAGCGCCGCCCAGCTGAAGACCATTCAGGAAGTCATCAGCCTTTCTATCTTTGCTATATTTTCATGGGCTTACCTGGGGGAACGCATGAGCTGGCAGCATGGGGTCGGTTTCGGCCTGATCTGCCTTGGCGCGTGGTTCGTATTTCATGACTGGACCTGAGACCGGGCGGACGCCGCCCAGCATCGTGACGCTTGTGGCGCTGGCCGGGTTGTCGGCACTGTCGATGAACGTCTTCCTGCCCTCGCTGCCCGGCATGGCCCGCTGGTTTCAGGTGGATTACGGCGTCATGCAGCTTTCCGTGTCGGTCTATCTGGCCGTCACCGCCATCCTGCAACTGTTCGTCGGCCCGATCAGCGACATGTTCGGACGCAGGCCGGTGATGCTTGGGGCGTTGGTGATCTTTCTGCTGGCCACCATCGGCACCTTGCTGGCGCCGACCGCCGAATGGTTCCTGGTGTTTCGCATGATGCAGGCGGTGATCGCCGCGGGCATGGTGCTGTCGCGCGCCGTGGTCCGCGACATCGTGCCGGGCGATGCGGCGGCCAGCCTGCTGGGCTATGTCACGATGGGCATGTCGATCGTGCCGATGCTGGCCCCGATCTTTGGCGGCATGCTGGACGAAGCTTTTGGCTGGAAAGCCAATTTCGCCATGATGGGTCTGTTGGGCCTGGCGGTGCTGATCCTGTGCTGGTTCGACATGGGCGAAACCTCGCGTCCCGGCGGCGTGCCCCTGCGCGCGCAATTCGCCCAATATCCGGTTCTGGCGCGGTCATGGCGGTTCTGGGGCTATTCCATCGTCGCCATGCTGGCCTCCGGGTCGTTCTTTGCCTATCTGGGCGGTGCCCCCTATATCGGGGAAACGGTGTTCCACCTGACCTCGTCGCAGGTCGGATACTGGTTCGCGGCGCCTGCGGTCGGCTATGCCCTGGGCAATTACATCTCGGGGCGTTATGCGGTCAGGATCGGGATGAACCGCCTGATCCTGCTGGGCACATTGGCATCGGTCCTGCCTCTGGCGGTGGTGCTGCTGGCCGATATCCTGGGCTGGCATCAGCCGCTGGTCTTCTTTGGCGGGGTGACGATGGTCGGGCTGGGCAACGGGCTGGTTCTGCCAAGCGCCAATGCCGGGATGATGAGCGTGCGCCCCGAACTCGCGGGCACCGCCAGCGGCTTTGGCGGCGCGATGATGGTGGCGGGCGGCGCGGTCATGGCGACGCTTGCGGGCGCCTTGCTCAGCCCGACCAGCGGCGCCGCGCCCCTGCTGTGGATCATGCTGCTGTCGGCTGTCGGTGCCCTTGTCACGATCCGTCTGGTGATAAAGCGGCAGAAACGGCTGGATCAGACCGGCTGACCCCCAGTTCCCCCCTTGCCTTGCCGGGTTTGCAAAGCCTATCCAGATATTTGCAAACCCGGCGGAGCGACAGATGGCCACGCAAAAGATCTATGCAGGCATCACCCTGCGCGAAACCAGGGCGCGCGCCCGCCTGACGCAGCGGGCATTCGCGCAAAGTCTGGGGGTGTCGCTGCCCTATCTGTCGCAGATGGAAAACAATCATCGCCCGGTGTCGGCGGGGGTGCTGCTGCGGCTGGCCTCGGAATATTCCATCGACCTTGGCCGCATGGCGGTCGGCGATGCCGAGCGCATGGCCGTCGATCTGGCCGAGGCGCTGGCCGATCCGCTGTTCGACACGACGCCCGACATGAACGATCTGCGGCTGGCCACGACCAACGCCCCGGCCTTTGCCCGCGCCTTTCTGGACCTGTATCGCGCCCATCGCGATGGGCAGGAACGGCTGGCCGCGCTGGACGAGGCGCTCGGCGCGGGCGCCCAGAACGCCGCCGCCTCGCCCTGGGAGGAGGTCCGGGATTTCTTTCACTCATTGCGACAATTACATCGACGCGATCGACCGCGCGGCGGAACGGTTCGCCACCACACCGCCGCAGATCCCGCCGCTGGAACGCGCGATTTCGGCGCTGAACGATCTTGGCCTGATCGTCGAAACCGCCGAACTGGGCGGCGGCCCGGTCTATCTGCGCGACGGGCGGCGCATCACCGCCAATGCCTCGGCCAGCCGCGAGACGCTGGCCTTTCAACTGAACCACCTGCTTGCGCTGGAAGCCTATGGCGACCTGCTCGAGGCGACGCTGGAACTGGCGCGTTTCCGCAGCGATGTCGCCCGCGACATCTGCCGCCTTGGCCTTGCGAATTACTTCGCGGGGGCGGCGATGATGCCCTATTCGCGCTTTCTGGCGACAGCACAGGCCGAACGGCACGATCTGGAGCGGCTGGCGCATCTGTTCCACGCCTCGCTGGAACAGGTCGCGCATCGCCTGTCGACCATGCAGCGCGCCGGCAGCAAGGGCGTGCCGTTCTTTCGTCCGCGTCGATCAGGCGGGCACGATCACCAAACGCCATTCCGCCACAAGGCTGCAATTCGCGCGTTTCGGCGGCGCCCGCCCCCTGTGGACCGTGCATCAGGCCTTTGAAACACCGACGCGTTTTCTGCGCCAACTGGCTCAGACTCCGGATGGCAAACGCTATCTGTGCCTGGTCGCGGGACGTGTCGAAACCGGGCGGGGCCTCTGGCGCGCCGATGCGGCGTTTCGCGATCTGTCTGGGCTGCGAGATCGAACATGCCCGCGACATGGTCTATGCCGACGGGCTGGATCTGGCGAACCCGCTGCAATTCGAGCCGATCGGGATTTCCTGCCGGATCTGCCCGCGACAGAACTGTCATCAGCGTTCGGTCCCGCCTGTCGACCGCCCGATCCTGATCCCGCGCGACCGTTCGGGCCCCCTGCCCTATACCTTCGACTGAGCGCGGGGGCGACCAATCACGGGGCGACCAATCACGGGGCAGATCGTCCGCCCTGCGTGCGTTCCGCGTCGGGGATAGGCAATCACGCGCAGTTGCCGCGCGCGGCGCTATCGGTCATGCAGGCCGCGCATCATTTTCAGCAGTGTCACATTTTTCGTTTTTCAGGCCGTTCCGCGTGACCTTTCTGGGCGAGATCCTTGGCCCCTCCGGCACGGCTTGGGCGAGATTTCGCCACATCACGACAAAGATCGGCCAGGCCTGTTGCAAGCAGGGCACGGCTCGGATTTATCCAATCCCCATACGCAACCGGCCCCTGCTTTCGGAAACAGGTTGCGACCCATTTCGGATTGGACAGTGACATTGCGTCTCACTCATCACCTGAATGCGGTTTTGGAACGCTGGCTGCCCGAACAACGCCTGTTTCTGAAATCGGATAGCAGCGCCCGTTTCGTGAGGCTGCGCCCGCTGACCCAGGTCGCCCTGATGGGGGGCACGGCCATCGTCTTTGGCTGGACCATCATCGCCAGTTCGATCCTGGTCATCGACGCCGCCAGCGACGGATCGTCGCGCGATCAGGTGGCGCGGTCGCAGGCCTCTTTCGAAAACCGTCTGGCGGCACTGTCCGCGGAACGCGACGCCCGCGCCGCCGAGGCGCTGGCCGCGCAGGACCGTTTCGCCAGCGCGCTGGATCAGGTGTCGCGGATGCAGACGCAACTGCTGGCATCGGAAAGCCGCAACCGAGAGCTGGAGACCGGCATCGGCGTCGTTCAGGCCTCGCTGCATGATGCGGTGATCGCGCGCAATCTGCTGGCTGCCGACCCCCAGGGCGAAAGCGAGGCCGCCCATCAGGCTGCCGACCGGGTCGAGGAATTTTCCGTCGCGCTGGATATCCTGTCGGATGAGCTGAAACAGGCCGTCACCGACCGCGACGACGCCAATCGCGAAATGGCCGCCGTTCAGGCCCGCACCGACGAAATCGCGCAGGACCGCGACCGCATCTGGCCCGCAATGACGCGCTGTTCACCGAAATCGAAAACGCCGTCAGCATTTCGTTCGAGCCGCTGGATGCGATGTTCCGCAAGGCCGGGGTCGATTCCGACCAGTTGCTGCGCTCGATCCGCAGCGGTTATTCGGGCACCGGCGGGCCGCTGAACACGGCCTCTGTTTCGACGCGCGGCAATGCCGATATCACGCAGGACGAGGCCCGCACCCAGGAAATCATGATCTCTCTGGACAGGATCAACACCTATCGCATCGCCATCGACAAGATGCCGCTGGCGATGCCGGTGAAATCGGCCTTCCGCTTCACCTCGCCCTATGGGCAGCGTTGGGGCCGCCGTCACGAAGGCATCGACCTGGCCGCGCCGGTCGGCACGCCGATCTTTGCGCCGGGCGAAGGCGAGGTCATCTTTGCCGGCTGGCAGCGCGGCTACGGCAACCTCATCAAGATCCGTCACGAGCTGGGCGTCGAAACACGTTACGGTCATCTGTCGCGGATTCGCGTCAAGGTGGGGCAAAAGGTATCGCGCGGCGCGCTGATCGGTGATATGGGCAATACCGGCAGATCGACCGGATCGCATCTTCACTATGAAATCCGCGTGAATGGTCAGTCAGTGGATCCCATGAGCTTCATCAAGGCAGCCCAAAATGTTTTCTAAGACCCGTGTCACCGAACCCGGCCCCCGTCAGCAACCGGCAGCAGAGTCGGAAGCTCCGCGTCCGGAACAAAGCTACGATATCCCGGCGACCGCGTCGGCACCGCGTGCGCGTTCGACCCCCTCTGTCCTGTCGGCGGACCTGACCGTCACCGGTAATATCAAGACGGCAGGCGACGTTCAGATCGAAGGTAACGTCGAAGGCGACATCCGTGCCCATCAGCTGATCGTCGGCGAAACCGCAACCATCAAGGGCGAAATCGTCGCGGACGAAATCGTCGTCAATGGCCGCGTCGTCGGCCGCGTCCGTGGCCTGAAGGTCCGGCTGAGCGCCTCGGCCCGGGTCGAGGGCGACATCGTCCACAAGACCATCGCCATCGAATCCGGCGCCCATTTCGAAGGCTCGGTCCAGCGTCAGGAAGATCCGCTGCAAAACGGCATCACCCCGAAACTGGCCCCCCCGGCGGCCCGCGCCGCTGGCGACGAATGATCCGGGACCATTCCCGACACTGAACAAAGGGCGGCCACGGGCCGCCCTTTTTCATCGCGCTATTCGTCGTCGGGCATCAATTCGCGATACATGTGCCAACTGGCATGTCCCAGCACGGGCAGGACGACGAACAGCCCCAGAAACAGCGGCAGAAAGGCCAGAAACATCAGCGCGGCGATCAGGACGGCCCAGCCCAGCATGACGCCCTTGTTCAGCATCACCGCCCGGACGCTGGTAATCATCGCCGTGACCAGATCAACCTCGCGGTCAAGGATCATGGGCAGCCCGACCACGGTGATCGCAAACAGCACGGCGGCAAAGCCCGCCCCGACCAGCGTCCCGATCAGCAGCATCACCAGCCCGCGCCCCTGAAACAAGACCTCGGGCGAGGAGGTGATATTGGTCAGCGCCGACAGCCCCATGAACAGCGCAAAGACGGTATGCGCGACAAAGACCCAGAACATGAACATCAGCATGATCAGCATGGCCATCGAAGGGACTTGCCGGTCCTTTTGCGCGACGACGGTGCGCAGGACATCGCGCCAGATCAGCACCTGGCCCATTTCCAGCCGGCGGCTGACCTCATACAGCCCGACGGCGGCAAAGGGGGCCAGCAGCGGAAAGCCCAGGATAAAGGGCATCAGCCACCATTCCTGCCCCGACAGAAAGGCGACCGCCGCCAGCATCAAGCCGCCCGCGACATAAAAACCCGCGAAGAACAGGCCAAAGGCGAGGGCGCGGCGAAAATCGCGCCAGCCCGCCGCAAGCGCGCGCGGAATCACCCCCGCATCGACGATCACCGGATCCAGCGGCTCATCAGGCAGCGCACCGGGTGGTTCGTTTTGCATCAAGGACATCCTGCCTCCTGAAATGAGAAAGGCGGCAAACCGTCGGTGCGGCGCGCGGGCGGCGCGGCCGCAGGGATCAAATCGCAGGGATCAGGCGTATTTCTCGCGCAGCGCGGTGTTGACGGCGGGCGTCACGAATTTCGACACATCGCCCCCAAGCCGCGCGATTTCCTTGACCAGTTTCGATGCAATCGCCTGCCTGCGCGCATCCGCCATCAGAAACACCGTTTCGATCCGTGCATCCAGCGCCCGGTTCATGCCGACCATCTGGAATTCATATTCGAAATCGGCGACGGCACGCAGCCCGCGCACGATGACCGTGGCACCGACATCGCGGGCGCAGTCTATCAGCAGGTTTTCAAACGGATGGACGACCAGTTCGCCACCCGTTCGCCGGGCGATCTGGTCGCATTCCGCACGCACCATCTCGACCCGTTCCTCCAGGCTGAACAGGGGCTGCTTGTCACGGTTGATCGCCACGCCGATGACCAGCCGGTCAACCAGCGCCATCGCGCGTTCGATGATATCGACATGCCCCAGAGTGATCGGGTCATAGGTGCCAGGATAAAGGCCAATGCGCATCAGATGTCCTTTCGGCTCGCCACAGGTGGTTGGAACCGGATTTGATCGCGAGGCGCAAGCCCCGGCCGACAGGTTGCCGCAGGAATTTTCATGCGGGTGGTCGGTCAGACACCCATGATCATGCCGGTCAACGCCTCGCGCTCGGCATGAAGTTCCTTCAGCCGCGCCGAAACCGCATCCCCGATCGAGATGAAACCGATCATCCGGCCGTCCTCATCGACGACCGGCAGGTGGCGGAATCGCCCGTCGGTCATGCGCTCCAGCACGGTCAGCGCATCTTCTCCGCTGGTGCAGGTCGACAATTTGCGGGTCATCAGATCCGACACCGGCCCGGACAGGATCTCGGCCCCGCCCCGGCCCAGGGCTCGGACGATGTCGCGCTCGGACAGGATGCCCTCCGCCGTCAATCCGTCCTGACTGACGACCACGGCACCGATACGCTTTTCAGCCAGAAGCCGTGCCGCATCCGCAACGCTGGCATCGGGCCGGATCGTCACGATATCGACACTGGTCTTCATGGACAGGATCTGGTTGACGAGCATGCTTGCCCTCCTTCTTGGTTGCTGACGGCGCGTCCCTGACATTCAGCGTTGCCGCAAGCGGACGGCGCGTCAAGATCGTTTCTCCTGCCCTGCGACCAGGGTTTGAAGCCGCGCCACCTCGGCCCGCAACCCGCCGGCCAGTGCCTCCGCCAGCCGGTTCATGCGCGCCGACTGCCGGTCATCGGCATGGCGGATCAGCCAGAAACTGCGCGTCAGCGATATCCTGTCGGTCAGGATCCGGCGCACACCGGGGGCAAAGGGGATCGCGAAATCATGGACGATCCCCAGCCCCGCCGCCATCCGGATCGCCTGCATCTGCACCGAAACGGAATTCGAGGTCAGCGCCGCCGTCTCGACCCCGGTTTCCGTCAGATAATCCAGTTCCGGGTCATGGATCATATCGGCGATATAGCCAATCATTCGGTGCTGGCGCAGATCGGCCAGATCGCGGATCGGGGGATGGTCGCGCAGATAGTCCTCATGCGCGGCCAGATGCAGATGATAGTCGGTCAGCTTCTGAACCGTCTGGCGCCCGGTCCGCGGCGGCGACACGGCCACCGCCATATCCGCCTCGCGCCGGGTCAGGTTGAAGACGCGGGGCTGGGCGACGATCTGGATTTCCAGCCCCGGATTGTCGGCGCAAATCCCGGCGCAGATCTGCGGCAGCAGGTAATTCGCGCAACCATCCGGCGCGCCGATGCGGAACTGCCCGGTCAGTTCGCCCTGCCCGGTCAATGCCTCGGCCCCGCCTTTCAGCGCGGCTTCGGCGGCTTCGGCATGGGGCAGCAGGCGTTCGCCCTCGGCGGCAAGGGCGTAACCCTGCGGCGTCTTGACGAACAGCTGCGCGCCAAGCGCCAGTTCCAGCCGCGCCACC
Organism: Paracoccus sp. DMF-8; assembly: GCF_029309835.1. Lineage (GTDB taxonomy): Bacteria > Pseudomonadota > Alphaproteobacteria > Rhodobacterales > Rhodobacteraceae > Paracoccus. The sequence continues at coordinate 341,194 of NZ_JARJHL010000005.1, forward strand.
CGCCGCCCCACGGTCGAGGCATCGACGCCAAGCCGCCGCCCCGCCGATGACAGGCTTTCGCTGCGCGCCACCGCCAGAAAAATCCGCAGATCGTCCCAGTCCATCCTGACCAACCTTTGCAAAAACGCAAAACGATTTTGCCACCATTTGTCTTTCTACGGCAAGGATGCAAGGCTAAGCTGCCCCCGACCACCCGGCACAGGCCGGTGCAATCAGGAGGATTCGATGCAAGATCTTTACCATTGGATTGATGGCCGCGAAGTTCAGGGCAGCTCGGGCCGCTTCAGCGATGTCTACAATCCCGCGACCGGCGAAATCATCGCCCGCGTCCCGCTGGCCAGCGCCGCCGAACTGGATGCGGCCATCGCCAGCGCCGAAAAGGCCCAGATCGGTTGGGCCGCAACCAACCCGCAGCGCCGCGCCCGCGTGATGATGCGCTTTGGCCAGTTGATCCAGGACAATATGGACAAGCTGGCCGAACTGGTCAGCCGCGAACATGGCAAGACCCTGCCCGATGCACGCGGCGACGTGCAGCGCGGGCTTGAGGTGATCGAGGTCTGCATGGGCGCCCCCGCCATGCTCAAGGGCGAATTCACCGACAACGCCGGCCCCGGCATCGACATCTATTCGATGCGCCAGCCGCTTGGCGTGGTCGCGGGCATCACGCCCTTCAACTTCCCGGCGATGATCCCGCTGTGGAAAATGGGCCCGGCGCTGGCATCGGGCAACGCCATGATCCTGAAACCGTCCGAGCGCGTGCCCTCGACCTCGCTGCTGCTGGCGAAACTCGCGCAAGAGGCGGGCCTGCCCGATGGCGTGCTGCAGGTCGTGAACGGCGACAAGGACGCGGTCGATGCGCTGCTCGACCACCCGACGATCCAGGCGGTGGGCTTTGTCGGATCGACCCCGATCGCGCAATATATCTATGGCCGCGCCGCGACCAACGGCAAACGCGCCCAATGCTTCGGCGGCGCGAAAAACCACATGCTGATCATGCCCGACGCGGATCTGGACAAGGCCGCCGATGCGCTGATCGGCGCAGGCTTCGGCGCAGCGGGCGAACGCTGCATGGCGATTTCGGTCGCGGTCCCGGTCGGCCAGAAAACCGCCGATGCGCTGATCGAACGCCTGATCCCGCAGATCGAGAAACTCAAGGTCGGCCCCTATACCGCCGGCGACGATGTCGATTTCGGCCCGGTCATCACCGCCGCGTCGAAAACCCGGATCGAGGGGCTGATCGCCTCCGGCGTCGAACAGGGCGCGAAACTGCTGATCGACGGCCGCGGCCTGAATATCCAGGGCTATGAAAACGGCTTCTTCACCGGCCCGTCGCTGTTCGACCACGTCACCCGCGACATGGACATCTACAAAGAGGAAATCTTTGGCCCGGTCCTGACCACCGTCCGCACCGACAGCTATCAGGACGCGCTGGATCTGGTCATGGATAACGACTATGGCAACGGCACCGCGATCTTCACCGCCGATGGCGACACGGCCCGCGACTTCGCCAGCCGTGTCAATGTCGGCATGGTCGGCGTGAACTTCCCGATCCCGGTCCCGCTGAGCTATTATTCCTTTGGCGGCTGGAAAAAATCGGCCTTCGGCGACCTGAACCAATACGGTCCCGACGCGCTCCGCTTCTATACGAAAACCAAAACCGTCACGGCGCGCTGGTTCTCGGGGATCAAGGATGGCGCCAGCCTCAACTTCAAGGCGCTGGACTGATTGCCAAGCCGCGACATGGGTATTTGGATGATAGAGAAAGCGATTTCTTCATCACCTAAATACCCATGAAAGGGTGAAGAACAGATGGTATCGGCAGCCTTGTCGGTGCCATCGCAGGAAATGGGCCTGCGGCTGGAACGGGCGATCTTGCGATCAGCAAAGACCGTGACGCGGGCCGTATCATCTTCGCCCGGCCAGGCGCCCGATGCGCGTCCCTGGCGATTGCGCGCCTCTGTCGATCACAAGCATGGCAAAGGGACGATTTTTGGGCCGTGCCGTCGCACTTGGCCGCACATTGTTTCGTGTGATTTTTGCAACAGACGACGGTCATTTCTGATGATCCGGGAACCGTCAGCCGGCGGTATCGGTTCGCGATTGAAACCTGCGAAGAGGTTCACACAGGCAAGACGACGATCGGATCATGACGGGCGTTCCAGCAACAATCAGGGCCAGCGCGCTGGCCTGCACATGTATCGCATTATCCCTGGGTGGAAGCCTGGGGCGCCATGCGGTGGCCAATGAACCCGTTGCTGCCGCGAGCAGCCCGGCAGAGCCACAATCGGCATCGGCGGCCCCTTCCCCCTCTAAACCCGCTGCCGGCGCCGACGATTCTTGCGGGGCGGGCTGCGCGGCACGAAGTCTGGGGGCGCGAAATCTGGGGGATGATCCGGCGCGCCTGAATACTGGCAATGGCACTGCGCAATCTGGGGGGGCGTTCAAGATCGGCGCGCGTGTCGATCCGCAAGAGCTGCATGTCGTGACCCGCCCCGGCCTGTATGGCATGGGCCATCCGCCGCGTGGCAACAGCTATGGTGTCGTCAATGGCCGGTTGATCCGTTTCGACCCGGATACGATGCAGCTGCTGTCGGTGATCCGCGACGTCGACCAGATTCTGGATTGAACGGGTCGTCAGCCTATTGGGCCAGTTCAACCTATTGGGCCAGCAACGACCGGGCGGCCTCTCTGGCGGCGGGGGTGACCTGTTCGCCGGCCAGCATGCGGGCGATTTCATCGACCCGTTCGGTCTGGTCCAGCGCCTCGACCGTCGAGGTCGTGACATGACCCGTCACCGATTTCGACACGCGGAAATGCTGGCTGGCCAGCGCCGCGACCTGGGGTGAATGGGTGACGACCAGCACCTGCGCCTGTTCGGCAAGCCGCGCCAGCCTGCGCCCGACGGCATCGGCGGTCGCGCCCCCGACGCCACGGTCGATTTCGTCGAAGATCAGCACCAGCGCATCATTGCCCCGCGCAAGGCAGACCTTGAGCGCCAGCAGAAAGCGCGACAACTCGCCGCCAGAGGCAATGCGGTCCAGCGGTCCGGCGGGTGCGCCGGGGTTGGTGGCAACAGTGAAGGCCACCGCGTCGCGGCCTTCAGGGCCGGGATCGCCCGCCGTCACGCGGGTTTCGAAAACGGCGCGTTCCATCTTGAGCGGGGCAAGCTCGGCCGCCATCGCGGCATCGAGCCGCTTGGCGGCCGCCGCCCTTTGGGCGGTCAAGGCGCTGGCGGCAAGGTCATAGCGGGCTTCGGCCTCGGACAGGGATTGCACAAGCCCGGCGATTTCGCCCTCACCCGCGTCAAGATCGGCCAGCCTGTCGCGCAGGTCACCCGCGAGCGTCGCCAGATCATCGGGCAGCACGTCATGTTTGCGGGCCAGCGCGCGCAGGGCAAACAGGCGTTCTTCGGTCGTTTCCAGATCGCGGGGGTCGAAATCCATGGCATCCAGCGCGGCTTCGATACCCGAAGATGCCTCGCCCAGTTCGATCAGGGCGCGTTGCAGCGCGGCGGTCGAAGCTTCGAGCGCACCATCGGCCTGATCGGCGGCGGTTTCCAGCCAGCGCACGGCGTCCAGCATCGCGCCTTCGGCGCCGCCGGTGCCGAGCGCCTGCAGGGCACGGGCGACATCGCTGCGGATACGTTCGGCGCCCTGCATGGCGCGGCGGCGGGTGTCCAGATCAGCCTCTTCGCCGGGTTGGGGGTCGAGCTTGTCCAGTTCGGCGACAGCGTGGCGCAAAAATTCCTCTTCGCCCTCGGCGGCGCGCAAGCGGTCTTCGGCGGCGTGCAAGGCCGCAGCGGAGGCGCAGCGTGCGGCCCATGCGGCGCGCGCGTCCGAAAGGTCCAGCCCACCGAAAGCATCCAGCAGCAGACGATGTCCGCGCGGGTTCAGCAGCCCGCGATCATCATGCTGGCCATGCAGTTCGACCAGCGTTTCCGACAGCGCCCGCAAGACCTCGCCCGAGGCGCGGCGGTCGTTGATCCAGCCGGTCTTGCGCCCGTCGGAATTGTTGACGCGACGCAGGATCAATTCATCCTCGACCGGGAAACCCGCCTCGGCCAGAAGGGTGCGGGCGGGGTGGTCGGAGGGCAGGTCGAATTCCGCCGTGACCTCGGCCTGCGTGGCGCCCTGCCGCACCAGATCGGCGCGACCGCGCCAGCCCAGCACAAAGCCCAGACAATCCAGCAGGATGGATTTCCCCGCGCCGGTTTCGCCCGTCAGCACATTCAGCCCCGAATGAAATTCGAGCTGAATGCGATCAATCAGCAGCACATCGCGGATATCGAGATGCCGAAGCATCCGCGTCTACAGCCACTTGCCCTGAATGACCTGGCGGTGGATCCGGGTCAGCCAGCTGTCGCCACGGGCCTGCGGCGACAGACCGTGGCCGCGCAACTGCTGATAGGCGTCCTGATAGAAGGGCGAGGACTGGAAGTTATGGCCCAGAATCGCGCCTGCGGTTTGCGCCTCGTCGTTCAGGCCAAGCGCCAGATAGGCCTCGACCAGACGCATCAGCGCCTCGGGGGTGTGGGTCGTGGTCTGATAATCCTCGACCACCACGCGGAAACGGTTGATCGACGCGGAATAATGCTTGCGCTTCAGATAGTAGCGGCCGATTTCCATTTCCTTGGCGGCAAGGTGGTCAAAGGCCAGATCGAATTTCAGGATCGCCGAACGGGCATATTCGGTGTCGGGATATTCCTCGATCACCTCGCGCAGCGATTGCAGCGCCTGGAAGGTCAGGCCCTGATCGCGGCCGATGTCGTCGATCTGGTCGTAATAGGACAGGGCCAGCAGATAGCGCGCATAGGCCGCATCCTCATCACCCGGATAGGTGTCGATGAAACGCTGCGCAGCGCCCCGCGCCTCTTCGTAGTCGCGCGATTTGTGGTAGCTGTAGGCCTGCATGATCAGCGCGCGCTTGGCCCATTCGGAATAGGGATACAGGCGCTCGATCTCGCTGAAATAGCGGACGGCATCCTTGGGGCGCGTGTTGTTTTCCAGTTCGTATTCGCCGCGCTTGTAGATTTCCTCGGCCGTGAAATTCTCAAGCGATTCGTTGCTGTTGACGCGGTCGCGGTTGCCGCATCCGGTAAGCAGACCAAGCGTAAGCGCCAAAGCCACGAGGGGACCCGCTGTTCTCATCACTTAACCTGCCTGTCCGAATCCATTCAAATCGCCATGCCCGCAAGGGCACAACCCCGCCGTCCTATCACAGAAAAATCCGGGGCGCAAAATGCCAAAACATTCAGGAGATCGTGAATTCCAGGCCATGCCGAAAGATGTTTCCGCAGATGAAAAGGGCGCGCAACCGCGCGCCCGCAATCCTGTCTAAAGCGCCCGTCAGGCGACGGCAAGCTGGCCCGGTTGCGCGATCTTGTGAAAGATCCCCGCGCCCGGCATCCGGTCTTCCAGCCGGGGGGAACAGCTCACCCATTCCCAGGCATCGGCATCGGCGAACAGCGCGCGCAGCAGCTTGTTGGTCATCGCGTGCCCGGCGCGGTGGCCGGTGTAGCGTGCCAGCAGCGGCCCGCCCGCCAGCGCCAGATCGCCCATCGCGTCCAGCATCTTGTGGCGCACGGCCTCGTCCTCGTGGCGCAGGCCGCCCGGCGACAGCACCTTGTCGCCGTCGATGACGACCGCGTTCAGGAAGGTGCCGCCAAGGGCCAGCCCGGATTTCTGCATCATTTCGACATCCGACAGGCGACAGAAGGTGCGGCTGTCCATCAGCTCGCGGACGAAGGCGCCATTGGCCATGTCCAGCCGCTTTTCCTGATGACCGATCGCGGCATCGGCAAAGTCGATGTCGAAATGGATTTCCAGATGGTCGGCCGGGGTCAGGCGGGCAAAGGCCTCTCCCTGACGGATCTCGACCGGTTTCAGCACCCGGATGGCGCGCAGGGGGGAATCGGGCTGCGCGCGCAGGCCCGCCTCGAAAATGCCCTTGACGAAGGGGGCCGAGGATCCATCGAGGATCGGCACTTCGGGACCGTTCACCTCGACCAGCGCGTTGTTCACGCCAAGCCCGGCCAGCGCGGCCATGACATGTTCGATGGTCGAGACGCTGGCGCCATCTTCGTTTTCCAGAAGCGTGCAGAGCTGCGAAGGCGTGACATGATCCCAAAGGGCCGGGATCCGCGCGCCGCCCAGATCACTGCGCGAAAAGACAATGCCGAAATCTGCGGGCGCAGGCAGGATCGTCAGGCGAACGGCCGCACCGGAATGCAGGCCAACCCCGCGAAACTGCGCTTTGCGTGCAAGTGTATATTGCATGTCAGACCGTCTTTTCCGTTTCTGTCCCGGTCCCATCCGACCGGCTTATTCCATCCTTGCAGCGCGGATCTGGAATCAGTCCATCGCTGCATGATTTCAGTTAGGCACGGTCCCCGCCGCGCTCAATTAACGAATTGTGTCGGTCTGTAACATTCGCCGCAGGATTCCGGCAGGATTTCGGCGGCAGCAGGCAACGATTTGATATCACAAACGAAAAGAGGGCCCCTTGGGACCCTCTTGATGACATATATGTCTCGATTTTGTGAACGCGGTCAGTTCGCCTGACGACGCAGGAAGGCCGGGATTTCGACGTGATCTTCACCATTGTCGGGGCTGGCAAGATCTTCGAAACCGTTGTCGAAACCGCTGCGCTGACGGCTGGCCATGCGCTCGCTGACCCGCTCGGAGATCGAGGCGGCATTGGGTTTCGGGGCGGCAGGCTGGTCGCCCCGGCCACCGGCCATGCGTTCGATCATGCGGCCCAGACCGGCCATGCGACCGCCAAGGGCACCGCGCTGCGCATCCTGCTGGGGATCGGCGGCGGGGCGTTGCTGCTGGCCGAGGCCTGCGGAACGCTGCGCGGCCGCGCGGGCCTGCTGTTCGGCGGGATCGCTGGTCACGGCGCGGTTCAGCCGGTCCAGCACCTGCTGCGAGGGCTGGCCCATCGGACGCGCCCGAGGCTGCGGCGCCGTGAATTCGCCGGCATCGGCGATCAGTGGATCGGCGGCAGGGCGGCGATGTTCTTCGGGGCTATAGGCCGGTTTGGGCATGTCATCCGCCGCTTCGGGGGCCGAAGGCACATGACGTTCGCCGGCGGCCGGGGTGCTTGCAACGGAATGGTTGCGACGCGGCGGCACATTGTCCACCTCATCCACGACCGGCGCCGCTTTCTGCGCGACCGAAGGGGTCTGGGTCAGCGGTTCGCGCATGCCGCGGCGCGGCAGGTTCGGTTCTGCGCCGGCGGCAATCGCCGCGTCGATGCCCGTCGCCACGACCGAGACGCGGACCGCGCCTTCCAGATCGGGGTCGAGGGTCGAACCGACGATGATATTGGCATCGGCATCGACCTTTTCGCGGATCTTTTCGGCCGCCTCGTCCATTTCGAACAGGGTCAGGTCGTAGCCGCCGGTGATGTTGATCAGCACGCCCTTGGCGCCGTGCAGGCTGATTTCGTCCAGCAGCGGGTTGGCAATCGCCTTCTCGGCGGCCTGCACCGCGCGGTTCTCGCCCGAGGCTTCGCCGGTGCCCATCATCGCCTTGCCCATTTCGTCCATCACGGCGCGGACATCGGCAAAGTCGAGGTTGATCAGGCCGGGGCGGACCATCAGGTCGGTGACGCCCTTGACGCCCTGATACAGCACGTCATCGGCCATCGCGAAGGCCTCGGTGAAGGTGGTTTTTTCGTTGGCCAGACGGAACAGGTTCTGGTTGGGGATGATGATCAGCGTATCGACGACCTTTTGCAGCGCCTCAAGGCCCTCATCGGCCTGACGCATGCGCTTGCTGCCTTCGAACTGGAAGGGCTTGGTCACGACGCCGACGGTCAGGATGCCCATTTCGCGCGCGGCCTGAGCGATGATCGGGGCCGCGCCGGTGCCGGTGCCGCCGCCCATGCCAGCTGTGATGAAACACATATGCGCGCCCATCAGGTGGTCGACGATATCCTCGATGGTTTCCTCGGCCGCTTTCGCGCCGATCGAGGGTTTCGCGCCCGCGCCCAGACCTTCGGTGACCTTGGGGCCCAGTTGCACGCGGTTTTCCGAACGCGATTGGGCCAGGGCCTGCGCGTCGGTGTTGGCGACGACGAATTCGACCCCATCCAGCTGCTTTTCGATCATGTTGTTGACCGCGTTGCCGCCTGCCCCGCCGACACCGAAAACGGTGATGCGCGGCTTCAGTTCCTGATCTTCGTTCAGCATCAGATTGAGGTTCATTGCTCGTTGCCCTTGTCTGTTGCGCCGGGCGCGCGATCGCCCGGGCGAATCCCCCGTATTGCCTGAAGCCTACCGATATTACGGCCAAGCGTCACCCGAAAAACACAGTTATCCCACAAAATCTGGCGTAGGAACGCCCCTGTTTAGGCGGTATATCGCGCACACCCCATCATCTGGTGTGGATAACTTCGCCACACCGCATTCCGGCTGGAAAATGCAACTACCAGTTGTTGCGGAACCAGCGATACGCGCGGCGCAGGCTGCGCGCGGGATATTTCTCGGCGGGCATTTCGAAATCCCACCATTCGTCCTGCGGATGGGCGGTCAGCAAGGCCAGCCCGATGGCCGAGGCAAAACCGGGCGCCGTCGCCGAATGGGCCAGCCCTTGAATGCGCAGGGGCCTGCCGATCCGCACGTTCTGCCCCAGCATCCGCGCCGCCAGCGCATCAAGGCCGGGGATCTGGCTGCCGCCGCCGGTCAGCACGATCTGGCGGCTTGGCAGGTAATCGAAACCGGCCGCGTCCAGGATGTCGCGGACCTGTTCCAGAATTTCCTCGACCCGCGGGCGCATGATGCCGATCAGATCGGCGCGGCTGACAGAACGGCGGTCGGTTTCCCAATCGCCGGTATCGCCGCCCAGTTCGATCATCTCGCGGTCGTCGCGGCCGGTGGCCTCCAGCCCGCCATGCAGGGTCTTGATGCGTTCGGCGGTGGCATGGCTGGTGCGCAGGCCCTTGGCGATATCCATGGTGATCAGGTCGCCCCCGATCCGCGCCGCATCGGCAAAGATCATGTGCTTGCGGATAAAGACAGAGACCCCCGTCACCCCGCCGCCCAGATCGATGCAGGCCCCGCCCAGTTCCTGTTCGTCTTCCACCAGCGACGCCAGCCCGCTGACATAGGAGGCCGAGGCGACCCCCGCCAGTTCCAGATCGCAACGCTGGATGCAACTGACCAGATTGCCCGCCGCATCGCCGTCGATGGTCAGCACATGCATGTCGCAGGCCAGCCGGTTGCCCGAATGCTCGCGCGGGTCCAGCAGGCCGGACCGGCTGTCCACCGCGAAATTCACCGGCTGCGCATGCAGCACCTCGCGGCCACGGCCGAAATCGGGCACCTCGCAAGACGCCAGCACGCGGGCCACATCCTGTTCGCTGACCTTGCCCGCATCGATCGCGATGTCGCCGGCCAGCCCGTAGGATGCGGGCCGCGCCCCGGACAGGCAGGCGATGACGTGATCGACACGGACGCCCGCGATCTTTTGAGCGGATTGGACGACCGTGCGGATGGCGCGTTCGGTTTCGGCCATCGTCTCGATTTCGCCGAACCGCACCCCGCGCGAGCGGGTCGTCGCGGCCCCGATCACCCGGAAATTCGACTGCCCCGCCATCGGTCCCACGCCATCGGTTTCGCGAAACACGCCGGGGCCGTCGAATTGCAGGATCAGGCAGGCGATCTTGGTCGTGCCGATGTCCAGAACGGCAATCACGCCGCGCTGCATCGCCTGCCGGCGCATGTTGCGCATCGCGCGCTGCCCTGAATAGAGATCCCTCATCCCTGCCCCCGACCCTTTTCTAACCGTTCGTCTTTCTGGCCTCGCCGGCCAGCTTTGCCTTTTGCGCGGCGGGATCCAGCGGCTTGCCGTCCTCGCCCAGTTCGACCTGCCCGCGCGCGCGGCGGATCGCATTCTGCGCATCCAGCCCAAGGCGCACCGTCGGACGGCCTTCGGCCCGCAGGTCGATGCTGCCCAGATCGCGGCCCAGCACATCCTGGGCGCGGTCGATAGCGATGATGCGCTCCAGCGCGGGCAGCGGATCTTCGGCGGGCAGCATGATGCGCTGGCCGTGATCCAGCACCAGATCCCAACGCCGCTCACCCACCCGGACCAGCCCGCGCAGGCGCGGCAGGATCGGGCCGGCGGCATCGACCAGCAACATCGCCTCGGCCGTGGCGCGGTCGGCGCCCTCGCCCGCGATGATCGGCAGATCGGGACGCACATCGCGCGAGGTGGCCGAGGCGACGCGGTGCCCGGTCTTGTCCAGCAGTTCGATCCCGCGCGCATGGCGCCACAGCACGACCGGCACGCGTTCGGTCACGACAGCCGACAGCACGCCGCCCGGCTTGATCCGCAATTCGACGGATTCGACCGCGTCCAGCTTCATCACGCGGGCGCGCAGATCGACCAGGTCGATGTCAAAGCTGGACGAGGGCAGCGTCACCGGCAACATGCTGCGCAGCCCCCGGTCGACGACAGGCGAGGCGCCCTCGATCGTCATCATGGTGACCATGAATTCGTCGCGGTTCTGGATGCTTTCGACGATGCCCGTCAGCCCGCCGGAAATCTGGGCGCGCCGCGTTTCATCCGACAGCCAGACGCCGACGACCAGCGCCGCGACAAAGGCAGGCAGGCCGACACGGGTCAGCTTGCGGATGATCGGGGTCAACCACAGCCGATGCAGGCGATAGGCCAGCCGCGACGGCGCGGGGTCGCGCGGTTGCAGGCGCGCCTGCGGCGGCGCGGGACGCGCGGCGGGGTTGCGCGCCGGCACGGGCCGCTGGCCATAGGCCGCCTGTTCGCGCAGATCGGGGGTCAGGCCGGACATAGCGCCTCCTCGACGATCCAGCGGCACAGATCGGGAAAGCCGATCCCCTGCGCCGCCGCCTGTTCGGGCGCCAGCGAGGTCGGCGTCATGCCGGGCTGCGTATTGGTTTCCAGCAGGAACAGCCCCGCCAGACCGCGCGTGTCATCCCAACGGAAATCCGTGCGCGACAGCCCCTTGCAGCCAAGCGCGCGATGGGCGCGGACGGCGTAATCCAGACAGGCCGCCGTGATATCGGCCGGGATATCGGCGGGCAGGACATGGCGCGATCCGCCCGTCGAATGTCTGGCATGGTAGTCCTACCAGCCCTCGGTCACGATTTCGGTCACGCCAAGCGCGCGGTCGCCCATCACCGCGACCGTCAGCTCGCGCCCCGGCACATAGGTTTCGACCATGACCTGCGCGGGCATGTCGGGCGACAGCTGCGCCGGACCATTGGCGCCGTCCAGCACGATATAGACCCCGACCGAAGACCCTTCGTCATTCGGCTTGACCACATAGGGCGGCGGCAGCGGATGGCCCGCGCGCACATCGTCGCGCGCCATCACGAGACTTTCGACAACCGGCAGGCCCGCGTCGCGATAGACCTGCTTGGCGCAGGTCTTGTCCATCGCCATGGCCGAAGCCAGCACGCCCGAATGGGTATAGGGCAGATCCAGCCATTCCAGCAGGCCCTGCACGCGCCCGTCTTCGCCAAAGCGGCCATGCAGCGCGTTGAAACAGACATCGGGCCGCACCTCGGCCAGACGCGCCGGCAGATCCCTGCCCGCATCGACTTCCACGACCTCATAGCCCGCCTGCCGCAGCGCGTTCGCGCATTCGCGCCCGGACGACAGGGATACCTCGCGCTCGGCCGAGATCCCTCCCATCAAGACTGCGACTTTCGGGGCTGTCCTGCTCGACCTGCCCGCCACGTTTCGCCTTTCGCCCCCGTTTGCCGGGGTCTTGAATGTTATGCCCGGCGACCTGTCGCGGTTCGATCCGCAATCCTGCACCGGTTCGCAAAGTCTAGCCGCAAACGGCCAGCCAAGGAAGGCCTAATTGCGAAAAAAGGGTTAACGCGGCGCGGCCTGATCGGAAAGGGAATCACCGATGCGGATGACCTCCCATTGCAGGAGGTGGCCGCTGGATTCGCGCACCTTTTCGCGGACATATTCGCCAAGCCGTTCCAGATCGGCCGCCGTCGCGCCGCCCGCGTTCAACAGGAAATTCGGGTGCTTTTCCGACATCTGCGCACCGCCCAAACGATGGCCGCGCAGCCCCGCCGCGTCGATCAGCGACCAGGCCTTCAGCTCATGCGTGTCATCGGCCCGCCCGGTCGAGGAAAACCCCGCCGGATTGCGGAAGGTCGAGCCCGCCGTGCGTTCCCGCGTCGGCTGGCTCGCGTCGCGGCGCGCAAGCTGGTCGTCCATTTTCGCGATCAGCGCGGCCGGATCGCCGCGTTCGGCGCGAAAGGTCGCGCGGGTCAGCACCCAGCCATCGGGCAGTTCCGAATGGCGATAGGCAAGGCGCAGGTCATCGGCGCTCAGCGTGACGTGGCGGCCGTCGCGGGTCACCGCCTGCACCTCGATCAGGTGATCGGCGACATAGGTGCCATAGCAGCCCGCGTTCATCCGCACCGCCCCGCCGATGGCGCCCGGAATGGTGCGCAGGAATGTCAGGTCCAGCCCCTGATCCGCAGCCTTGCGCGCGACATGCGCATCCAGCGCCGCCGCCCCTGCGGTCACGGTTTCACCTGCAAATTCAATGGCGTTGAAGCCCCGTCCAAGCCGAATGACGACGCCCCGGATGCCCCCGTCGCGCACGATCAGGTTCGATCCGACCCCCATCGGGAAAACCGCGACAGCCGGGTCCAGATCACGCAGAAAATCCGCCAGATCATCGGCATCCGCAGGCTGAAACAGCCAGTCGGCAGGCCCGCCGACGCGCAGCCATGTCAGGTCAGCCAGGGGACGATCGGCGGTCAGCGCGCCACGGGGTTCGGGAAGGGTCTGGGTCATGCCAGCGGTCCTAATCAGAGCCGTGGCGGGCGTCAATGCAAGGCGTTGCGGATCACGATGCCCGTTCCGGCCAAGAATCCGTGCCAGCCCCTAAAGTGCCCGTCCGGAAACCATGGTGGCCCTATTCCGCCGCGCTGATCAGTATCATCGCAATCGACAGCAGGCCCAGCACAGCCGCACCTGCGGGGCCGGACGGGGTCAGGCGCGGGGGGCGGGCGATCAGTTCGTGGGTGCCGCGTATCATCGCGCCCGCAAGGATGGCTGCGGCCATGATCAGCGCGACCATCGCCATGACGGTGCCGACGATTCCGGCCAGATAGCCGCCGGTCTTGCCCTGCCCGGTCACATAGCAGATGCCTGCGGCCAGCAGCACCCCCGCGATCCCGCCGGCCAGCCAGCCCCATTGCCGCGCGCCGCAACGGCGATAGCCATAGATCGCGCCGGTCAGGGCGGCGATCAGGGGCACGGCAACGATCAGGACGTCCTGCATGGATCACTCGGCCGCGGGACGAGAGCCGCGCTGTGCCAGCGAACGGCGCGGCGCGGCGCGGGGGTGCCAGATCAGCAGGCACAGGCCCAGCCCGAACACCGCCATGCCGACCACCGGGCCAAGCGCATAGGTGACCCAGCCCAGCACCGGGACGCCCAGGGCGACCAGACACCATTGGCAGGTCGGGCGCCAGCGCAGCCGGACATAGCCGGACAGGAAGCTCAGCACACCCCAGACCACGACTGCCCCAAGCGCCAGCCAGGCGTGATGGGCAGAGGCTGCGAACTGGGTCACGCCGCCTTCTCCGTCAGCAGTTCGGGCAGGTTGTTGGCCCATGCCGAAATCGTCCCCGCACCAAGGCAGACGACCATATCGCCCGGACGCGCCTGTTCGCGCACCAGCCGGGCCAGATCGGATTCGTCGATGACGGCGCGGGCGTGGCGGTGGCCGTGGGCGATCAGCCCCGCGACCAGATCATCGCGCGAGACGCCGGGGATCGGGTCTTCGCCCGCCGAATAGACCTCGGCGATGCCGACGACATCGGCCTCGTTGAAACAGGTGCAGAAATCGTCGAACAGGCTGGACAGGCGCGAATAGCGGTGCGGCTGGTGAACCGCAATGACGCGGCCCCCGGTCGCCTGCCGCGCGGCCTTCAGCACGGCGGCGATTTCGACCGGGTGGTGGCCGTAATCGTCGATGATGGTGACGCCGTTCACCTCGCCGACGCGGGTAAAGCGACGGCCGACACCGCCGAATTTCGCCAGCGCCTCGCGGATTTCGCTGCGCTTCATGCCCAGATGGCGGGCCACGGCCACGGCGGAGAGCGCGTTCGAGACGTTGTGGTCGCCGGGCATGGGCAGGGTGCAGCCCTCGATCACGGGAACCTCGCCGTCGTTCAACTCGGCTTCGGCCTGCAGGGCGATGTCGAAATGCGCGATGCCGTTTTCATAGCGCAGGTTGATCGCCCGGACACCGGCTTGGGCGTTGAAGCCGAATGTCACGACGCGGCGGTCGGTCAGCTTGCCCATCAGCGCCTGAACCTCGGGGTGGTCGGTGCACAGAACCGCCAGACCGTAAAACGGGATGTTGGACACGAAATCATGGAACCCCTTGCGCAGCGCGTCAAAGGAACCCCAATGCTCCATATGTTCGGGGTCGATATTCGTCACGATGGCAATCGTCGCGGGCAGGCGGTTAAAGGAACCGTCGCTTTCATCCGCCTCGACCACCATCCATTCACCGGCACCGGCGCGGGCATTTGAACCGTAAGCGTGGATCACGCCGCCGTTGATGACGGTGGGGTCCAGACCGCCCGCATCCAGCAGGGTCGCGACCATCGTCGTCGTGGTCGTCTTGCCATGCGTCCCGGCAATCGCGACGTTGGATTTCAAGCGCATCAGCTCGGCCAGCATCTCGGCGCGGCGGACGACGGGCAGGCCACGGCGGCGGGCTTCCTCCAGTTCGGGGTTGCCCTTTTTGATCGCGGTCGAGATCACCACCACGCCCGCCTCGCCGATGTTTTCGGCCCGCTGGCCTTCAAAGATGCGGGCGCCCAGGCTTTCCAGACGGTCGGTAATCTTCGACCGTTTCGCGTCCGACCCCTGCACGTCATAGCCAAGCGTCATCAGGACCTCGGCGATGCCTGACATGCCGATGCCGCCGATACCGACAAAATGGATGGGGCCCAGTTCGCCGGGCAATTTCGTCGCTGCATTCATCGGGTCAGTTCCGTTACTAGATCTGCAAGGCTGGCCGCCGCATCGGGACGACCCAGTGACAGAGCCTGTGCGGCCATTTCGGTGGCGCGGCTCTCATCGGACAGGATGGCGCGGATGTCGCGCCTGAGCGTTTCGGCGTCAAGTATGGATTCGGTCAGCACGATGGCCGCCTCGGCATTTTCCAGCGCGCGGGCATTGGCGGTCTGGTGATCGCCCGTCGCCGCCGCATAGGGGATCAGGATCGCCGGGCGGCCGATCGCGGTGATATCGGCGATGGACGAGGCCCCCGCCCGGCTGATCACCATCTGGCAGGCGGCCAGCCGTTCGGGCACATCGTCGAAAAAGGGCCGAACCTCGGCCGTGATGCCCGCATCGGCATAGGCTTCGGTCACGCGGGCCTGATCCTCGGCGCGGGCCTGATGGCTGATTTTCAGGGCCAAGCGTTTGGATTCAGGCAGGCCCGCAATCGCCGCGGGCACGATATCGGACAGGATGCGCGCGCCCTGACTGCCGCCGATGACAAGGACGTTCAGGTCCGCATCCGGCAGGGGCGGCGCATAGGGCGTGCCCGCCAGTTCGCGAACGGCGCCACGGATCGGATTGCCGGTGAAGGTGCCCTGAACGCCCGCAGGCAGCGCGGTCGGCCAGATACCGCAGGCCACGACATCGACACGGCGGGCAAAGGCGCGGTTCACGCGGCCCATCACGCCATTTTGTTCGTGGATCATGCGCGGAATGCCAAGCGTCAGCGCCGCAGACATGGCCGGGATCGTCGGATAGCCGCCGAATCCCACGACAACGGCGGGGCGGTCGGCCTTCATCCTGCGGCACGCGGCCAGCACCCCCCCGGCAATGCGAAAGGGCACGGCCAGTCTGGCCAAGGCACCACCGCGCGCGGTTGTGGCGGAACTGACGACCTCGCGTGCGACCTCGGCCGGAAAGGCCCCGGCATAGCGCGCGCCGCGTTCATCGGTCGACAGCTTGACGCGCCAGCCGCGCGACAGCAATTCCTCGGCCAGGGCCTGAGCGGGAAACATATGGCCGCCGGTTCCTCCGGCGGCGATCATGCACAGGGGGGCGGTTGTTTCAGGTGCGGCCATCAGCGGTTACGCCCCAAAACGTCGGCGATTTCCCCCTGCGGGCGCGATCGGGTCAGGGCCAGCAACATGCCAAGCGCGATCCCCGATGCGACCAGCGACGAGCCGCCATAGCTGATGAAGGGCAGCGTCATCCCCTTGGCCGGCAGCAGGCGCACGGCGACGCCCATATTGATCAGCGCCTGCACGCCAAAGGCGCAGGCAAGGCCGGTGCCCGCGATGCGGGTGAACGGGTCGCGTTCGCGCAGCAGGCGCGACAGCGAACGGATGACGATGGTCGAATACAGCGCGATGATCACCATCACCATGATAAAGCCGTATTCTTCGGCCGCGACGGCGATGATGAAATCGGTATGGGCATCGGGCAGCGACCATTTGACCGAGCCTTCACCGACGCCGACGCCGAAAAACCCGCCCTCTTGAATGGCATTGGTGGCATAGCCCAACTGGGTGCGGGGGTCGACCTCGGAGGCCAGAAAGCCGTCGATGCGGCGCGCGACGTGGTCGGATGCGCCATAGGCGAAGATGCCGCCAAAGACCGCCATCACGACCATGCAGATCAGCAGCAGCATCGGCGCGCCCGCGATGAAATACATCACGATCCACGAAAACAGCACCAGCGAGGCCTGTCCGAAATCCGGCTGCAGGGCCAGCATGACGACCACCACCACCGCCAGAACCGCCGAATAGGCCCGCCCCGGAGGGCCGCCGACCTCTTGCGCCGAGGCCATGAACCATGCGCAGATCGCGACGAAACCGGGTTTCAGGAACTCGGACGGCTGCAGCGACAGGCCCCCGATGCTCAGCCAGCGGATCGCGCCCTTGCCATGGTCGTCGCCGACGAATGGCAAGGCCAGCAACAGCAGCAGCGCCACCGCAAAGCCGGTAACGCCAAGGCGACGCACCTGCTTGGGCGACAGCATCGAAAAGAGCAGCATGACGACCAGCGCCACGCCGCCGAAAAGCGCCTGACGCGAAACATAGTAGAATTGCGGCAGGCTGTTCTTTTCCGCAAGCGGCACCGATGCGGCCAGCCCCAGAAGCAGACCGATCGCGAACAGGCCCAGAACGCAGGCCAGCGACCATCGGTCGATCGTGCGCCACCAACGTGGAAGAATCGGGTCACCAACCCTTGCGGGCGTGGCCCCAAAGACCATCTCGGTCATGGAATACCGCCGTCACTGCCTCGAAAACATTGCCCGTTTGCCGGGTCTGAGGCAGATCATAGCGCGATTGATGGGGCCGCGCTACCATCTATTCGTTAACGTGACGTTGGGCCGATGCAGCGGGCCGACCATTTCCGTATTGGCCGCAGGGGCACGGGCCGCAGGGGCATTGCGGCGAACAAGGATCATGCGAACCGCCCGCGCGGCGCCCCGGCCCCGGAAAGGAAACATGCAAGTGGACAGATGGCCGGAGCCATGGCCTGCGCCCCGCCCCTTTCCTATTTCCCCGCCAAGGACTAACTAACCCCTGCCCCGCCCGATCCGGCGCGGCAGTTCTGCGGCAGGAAGGTGTCCATGCTTTACAAGACCAGAGCCGACTGGCTGGCCGCCCCGAAACGGCGCGTGCTGTTCTTTGGCATGTCGGGCCTTGGGAAAACCCATGTCGCGACGCTGCTGCGCGGCTCGGGCGAATGGTTCCACTATTCCATCGACTACCGCATCGGCACCCGCTACATGGGCGAGCTGATCGCCGACAACTTCAAGCGCGAGGCGATGAAGGTCCCCTTTCTGCGCGAATTGCTGCTGTCGGATTCGGTCTATATCGCCAGCAACATCACCTTTGAAAACCTGGCGCCCCTGTCCACCTATCTGGGCAAGCCCGGCAGCGAGACGCGCGGCGGCCTGCCCTTCGAGGAATACATGCGCCGTCAGGACCAGCACCGCCGGGCCGAAATCGCGGCGCTGCTGGATACCCGCCATTTCATCGGCCGCGCGCAGGATCTGTATGGCTGCGGCAACTTCGTCTGCGATTCCGGCGGCTCGATCTGCGAGGTCGTGGACCCCTGGGCCGACAGCGACCCGGTGCTGGACGCGCTGGAACAGGACCTGCTGCTGGTCTGGATCAAGGGTTCGGACGCCCATACCGCCGAACTGGTCCGCCGCTTTGACCGCGCGCCCAAGCCAATGTATTACCAGCCGGAATTCCTGGACCGCGCCTGGACCGGATATCGCGTCGAAAAGGGCCTGACCGAACAAGAGGTCAACCCCGACGATTTCATCCGCTGGACCTACGCCCGCGCCCTTGCCCATCGCCAGCCGCGCTATCAGGCGATGGCGCGACGTGGCGTCACCGTGCTGGCCGAAGAGGTTGCACAAGTGCGCAGCCCCGACGACATGATCGAACTGATTGCCCGGGCCATAGACAGAAAGGACCCCTGATGCCCATCACCCTGCCGAACGACCTGCCCGCCTATGATATCCTCTCGAACGAGGGCGTCATGGTCATGTCGCCGGGCCGGGCTGCGCAACAGGATATCCGGCCGATCCGCATCGGGTTGCTGAACCTGATGCCGAAAAAGATCCAGACGGAAAACCAGTTCGCCCGTCTGATCGGCGCGACGCCGTTGCAGATCGACTTTCAACTGATCCGCATGTCGGATCACGAAAGCCGCAATACGGCCGCCGACCACATGCAAAGCTTCTATCGCCGCTTTTGCGAGGTCGAGGCAACGGGCGAGAAATTCGACGGGCTGATCATCACCGGCGCCCCGATCGAACATCTGCCCTTTGAAGAGGTCACCTATTGGGACGAGCTGACGCGGGTCTTCGACTGGACGCAAAGCCATGTTCATTCCACCTTCGGCGTCTGCTGGGGCGGCATGGCGATGGCGTGGTATTTCAACGGCCTGCGGAAACACACGCTGAACGACAAGGCATTCGGCTGTTACCGGCACGACAACCTTGCGCCCTCCAGCCACTATCTGCGGGGGTTTTCGGATGATGTGCTGGTGCCCGTCAGCCGCTGGACCGAGGTGCGCCAGTCCGACATTGACACGAAACCGGGGCTGAAGACCCTGATCGCCTCGCGCGAGGTCGGGCCCTGTCTGGTCGAGGACGCGGCCCATCGCGCTTTGTATGTCTTCAACCATTTCGAATATGACAGCACCACGCTGAAAGACGAATATGACCGCGACGTGGCGGCGGGCAAGACGATAGCGGTTCCCGTGAACTACTACCCCGACGACAACCCCGCGCTGGCCCCCACGAACCGCTGGCGCAGCCATGCCCATCTGCTTTACGGCAACTGGATCAACGAATTGTATCAGACCACCTGGTTCGACATGACCCGCATCGGCGAACCCGCATGACGGGCGGAACGATGACCGGACGCATCGCGTTTGGCAAGGATCGGTCCGCCGCAGGAGTGCAGGTCCCTGCGGCGGACCGCTGAAGCTAACAGGGAAAAGGCAACGCAGAATGGCAAAACCCGCCAATCCGGAAAAACTGCCCTTTGTCGGCAAGATCACCGAGTTTCTGGAAGAAAAGGCGCCCAAACATGTGCGCCAGGCGATCCGGGACGGCAAGGACAAGATCCTTGACCTGAACTTCCCCTATGACAAGCTGATGAAATCGGGCGAATATGACGCGCATATGGATGCCCTGCAGATCCAGCTTGTCCATATGATGTATGACGTGATCCGCACCGGAAAACGGCTGGTCGTCGTGTTCGAGGGGCGCGATGCGGCGGGCAAGGGCGGCACCATCGAACGGGTGCGGATGAACCTGAATCCGCGTTCCGCCTATATCGTCGCCCTGCCCAAACCGACCGAACGCAGATCCACGCAATGGTATTTCCAGCGCTATACCGACTGGCTGCCTGCGGGCGGTGAAATCGCGCTGTTCGACCGCAGCTGGTATAACCGCGGCGTGGTCGAGCGCGTCTTCGGCTTTGCGACCGAAGACCAGCGCGAAACGTTCTTCCGCCAGTTGCCGGGTTTCGAACAATCGCTGGTCGATGACGGGATCATTCTGGTCAAGCTGTGGCTGAACGTCAGCCGCGCCGAACAGTTGCGCCGCTTTCTGGAGCGCGAGGGCGATCCCCTGAAACAATGGAAGCTCAGCCCGATCGACATCGACGGTCTGGCGAAATGGGACGATTACACCGATGCGATCCGCGACACGCTGGCGCGCAGCCATACGCTATATGCGCCCTGGACGGTGATCCGTTCCGATGACAAGCGC
This sequence comes from Paracoccus sp. DMF-8, assembly GCF_029309835.1. Lineage (GTDB taxonomy): Bacteria > Pseudomonadota > Alphaproteobacteria > Rhodobacterales > Rhodobacteraceae > Paracoccus. Next base: position 361,495 of record NZ_JARJHL010000005.1, read on the forward strand.
CGCGCCCGGATCGCGGCGATCCAGACCATCCTGAACGCCGTCGATTACAAGCACAAGGACAGCAAGGCCATCGGAGAGATCGACCACCAGATCGTCGGCGGCCCCGGCATCCTGCTGGACTAGGACCGGACCATGCCGCCGCGCGCCCCCCACCCCCTGCGCCCCGCGATGCCGCTGCGCGCCGCGCTGTCGGTGACGGTCTGGATGGCTGCGGCGCTGCCGCTGGCCCTGTCGGGTTCCGGCCCGGCGGCGGCCCAGCAGGCGGACGGCCCCGCGCCTGCGGCCATCCCCCGCACCGTCGAAACCACCCGCCCCGACATTCAGCCGCTGCCGCAATGGACCAGCACGACGGTCAATGATTTCGCGGGCCTGCTGACCCCCGACGATGCCCGCGCGCTGGACGGCGAACTGACCCGCCTGCAGCAGGAAACCGGGATCGAGGGCACGGTCGTCACCCTGCCCGACCGCGCGACCTATGGCGGCACCGATGGGCTGCAGCCCTTTGCGACGCGGCTGTTCAACCATTGGGGCGTCGGCGATGTGGCGCGCAACAACGGCTTCATGGTGCTGGTCCTGCGCGACGACCGCGAGGCCCGGATCGAGCTTGGCTCGGCCTATCCCGGCGATGCCGACATCCCGGCGCAGGACATCATGCGCAACGTGATCCTGCCCGACATGCGCGAGGGCACGCCATCCGCCGCGATCCGCAAGGGCACCGAGGCGATCATCCAGATCATCGCCGAACCCTATGCCAGCGGCCGGCAGATCCCGCGTTCGGCCACGGGCCGAGGCTGGCGCGACATGGCGGGCGGCGCCATCGCCGTGCTGATCCTGACCTTCGCGGGCGTCAACATCCTGCGCGGCATCCGGCGGCGCAAGCGTTGCCCGCAATGCGGCAAATGGGATCTGCAGAAACAGCACGAACCCGTGCGCCAGAACCTGCCCGACGGCGGCTGGCGAACCTCTGAAAGCAATCAGATCCGCCGTTGCCCGGCCTGCGGCTGGCAGGCCGCGACACTGGTCGCCGCGCCCTTTGTCACGCTGTATGGGCCGGATGGGCAGATGCGTTCGCGCAACCAGAACCCCAAGGCGGCGCGGGTCTCGCGCGGCGGTTCGGGTTTTGGCGGCGGATCATCCCGCGGCGGCGGCGCCTCGGGTCGCTGGTAGCCTTGCGTCTCCCCCGATTTTGTCGAAAGCTGCACGGAATTCGGAGGGGGCAAGAGAAACAAGATGGAGCTTTCGGCAGCCTGTGCGATCGTGACCGGCGGGGCCTCGGGCCTTGGTGCGGCCACGGCGGAATACCTGCGCCAGAAGGGCGCGGCCGTGACCATTCTGGACCGCGACCCGCGCGGCGCTGATTTCGCCGAAATCATCGGCGCCGATTTCGCAAAGACCGAGGTCCGGGACGAAGACAGCGTTGCGGCGGCGGTCGCCCATGCGCGCAATGTGATGGGCCGGGTCAATGTCTGCATCAACTGCGCGGGCACGGTCAGCCTGGGCAAGACCGTCGGTCCCGACGGCGCCCTGCCGCTGGAACCCTTTCGCCGCACGGTTGAAATCAATCTGATCGGCACCTTCAACGTCCTGCGCCTGGTCGCTGCCGAAATGGCGAAAACGCCGCAGCCGCTGGCCTGCGGGGATCGCGGCGTGATCATCAACACTGCATCCGTCGCGGCCTTTGACGGTCAGGGCGGTCAGGTCGCCTATGCCGCGTCCAAGGCCGCCGTCGCCGGGATGACCCTGCCCCTTGCCCGCGAAATGGCGCCGCTTGGCATCCGCGTCTGCGCGATTGCGCCGGGGATTTTCGGATCGCCGATGATGCAGCGGCTGACGGCGCAGGACCACGACGATCTGGCCGATGTCCCCTATCCCCGCCGCGTCGGAGAGCCGCGCGAATATGCACGCCTTGCCGCCTTCATCATCGAATCGGGCTATCTCAACGGCGAAGTGATCCGTCTGGATGGCGGGTTGCGGATGCGCTGAGCAAAATCCTTGATAGCCCGCCTGCGGGCCGCTAGCGTTCATTCGATGCCGCCCCGAAAGCGGCGCGCAACGCCCCGCACCGAATGCCCCGAAATGCCCCGAACCGAAAGGCCCCTTGATGACCCTTCTGCGCTCTACCGCCATTCTTCTGGCCATCTCCGCCCCGGCCTTTGCCGCCGATCCCGAACTGACCGTCTTTGACTGGGCCGGGTTCGAGGAACCGGCGATCTTTGCGGGCTATGTCGAAAAATACGGCAGCAATCCGACCTATGCCTTTTACGGCGATGACGACGAGGCCTTTCAGAAACTCGCATCCGGGTTCAAGGCCGATGTCGTCCACCCCTGCAGCCAGATGGTGTCGAAATACCGCGACGCCGGTCTGATCGAACCCTGGGACACCTCGCGCATCCCGGCCTTCGACAGCATCGACCCGCGTTTTCTGGATTCCGAGGTGTTCAAGGATGACGAAGGCGTCTGGTATATCCCGACCGATTGGGGCGCGACCGCCATCGCCTATAACACCGAAACCGTCCCGGTCGAGGATGTCTCGACGTTGCAGGTCTTCCTTGACCCGAAATATCAGGGCCGCACCTCGCTGCCCGATTCGGCGGATGATGTCTGGGCGCTGGCCTATCTGGCGACCGGCACGACCGATTGGGAAGACGTCACCGACGAACAGTTTCAGGCCGCTGCCGACTGGCTGCGCCAGGCCCATCAGAATGTCGCCGCCTATTGGGCCGATCCGTCGGAACAGGCGCAGCTGATGGCCTCGGGCGCGGTCGATATCGCATGGTCGTGGAACGATGGCGTCGTCTATCTGCAAAACGACAACTACCCGGTCGGCTTCCAGCGTTCGCCCAAGGAAGGTTCCTCGACCTTCTTCTGCGGCTATGTGAACGTCAAGAACGGGCCGGGCAGCGAAGACAAGGCCTATGATTACATCAACGCCTGGCTGGAGCCGCGCGCGGCGCGTGGCCTGCTGGATGCGATCGGTTACGGCCATACCTCGAACGCGGCGATGGAAACGATCAAGGACGACCCGGCGGTACAATCGGGCCTGTCCGAACTGGAGGTGCCGGTTCTGGCCCAGACCCCGAACGACCCCGCGCAGCGCGAAAAGCAACTGGCCGAATTCGAAAAGATCAAGGCCGGTTTCTGATCCGACGGGTTCGAAAAACCGGCGCGAAAAAGCCGGCAGGATGGCAAAGGGGCGGCGGATTGCCGCCCGCTTTCGCATCCGCAGCATTGATCTTGCCGCGCTGCCGGCACAGCCTTTGGGGATGACTGCAAGGACCCGTTATTGCCCCGCCTGCCTTGCCGCCGCAGCGGCAGCCATCCTGCTGAGCGTGCAGACCGCCGCAGCCGAACCTGCCGCCGCCGATCCTGCCAGCGCCGATCCCGATACCGCAATCCCGCCCATCGCCATCGGCCCACCGGACGCCGATCAGGGCCTGCCGGATTACCGGGTGGATTTCGCGCAGGGCGTGCGGATGCGCCCCGATGTGATCTACTGGTCGCCGCGCGGCTATCGTCCCCTACGCATGGATATCTACCAGCCGCCGCCTACCGCCCGGAACCAGCCCCTGCCCGTGATCCTGTTCATCCACGGCGGCGGCTGGATCGCCGGGGATCTGCGCAGCTTTTCCCCGATCGGCAATTTCCCCTCGATCCTCGCGGGGATTGCCGCGCGGGGCTATGTCGTGGCCTCGCTGGATTACCGTTTCAGCCGCGAGGCGCGCTGGCCCGCACAGGGCCAGGACGTCAAGGCCGCGATCCGCTGGCTGCGCGCCAATGCGGCAGATCTGGACGTCGATCCGCAGCGGGTCGGTGTCTGGGGCATCTCTGCCGGGGGCCAGCTGTCGGCCGTCGCCGCGACGACCTGCGGGCTGCCGGCGTTGCAGCCCGACGGTCAGGTCCTGCCCGGATTGAAAGGCGCCGCCCCCGGCAATGGCGATTGCGTTCAGGCCGCCGCCGCATGGTTCGGCGTCTATGACATGACCACCCTGACCCATCAGGCCGAGCAGGCGGGCGCCATGTCGCGCAAGGTCGATGGCGCGCCGGAATGGCGGTTGCTGGGCTGCCGGCCCGACGATTGCACGACCGAAAAGCTGACCAGCGCCAGCGCGGTTCTGACGCTGGACGATGATACGCCCCCGGTCTTGCTGGTCACCGGCGACAGGGACAAGGTGGTGCCCCCTGCGCAGTCCATGCAATTCGCCGAGGCGCTGGCGGCGCAGAAAATTCCCCATGAATTGCTGGTCATGGCCGGCACCGGCCACAACCTCAGCGCCCCGGACCGCAGGGGCACCCGCCGCGCCCTGCAACAGGCGCTGGACCGCACGCTTGCGTTTTTCGACCGGGAACTGGGCCGCAGCAGCGCCCCGCCCCTGCCCCCGCCCCTGCTCGAAAGCCGCAATCTGGCCCGTGACTAGACGCCCCACTTGCCACGCCCCGGCCCCGCCCCTATATTCACCCTGTCCGGACTCGTCCGGGCTATGGGCATAAACGCGCATGTAATAAGCGGATCGGACCCGGGGGCGGTACCCGGCGACTCCACCAAACCACCTTCGTTGGGGGCACATGGGGTCGAAACAGGATCGACGAACGTCTAAAGATGTTGGCTTTGCCTCGGTGAGCTACCACCGTTATCGGTGCAAAATGTACAGTTGCCAACGACAACCGTGCTCCGGTGGCTCTGGCTGCGTAAGCAGTTCGAGGCATCGAAACTTAAGCCCTTGCGCCTAGCAGCGTAAGGCGGGGCCCGCAGGAGCCTGGCAACAGAATCCTGCACCTTCCCCAGCATAATCTGCCCGGTCACCCACCCCTGCGCCAGCCACCCGGCGCGGTTTTCGCCTGCATCTGCGCCCTGTTTGCGGCGCAAAGCCATGAAAATGACGTGATCCATGTTGCCGTTATGTATTTTCAAATATAACGATAGATTGCCGATCCATGCGGGAGGGGGCCGCCTGACATGCTTATTCGCCATCTGAAATTCTTCATCACCCTGGCCGAGGAGCAGCATTTCGGGCGCGCGGCGGAACGCTGCCACGTCACCCAACCGACCCTGTCCCATGCGATCCGCAAGTTCGAAGACGACCTGAACCTGACCCTGATCATCCGCGGCCACCGCTTTCTGGCACTGACGCCCGAAGGCGAAAAGGTGCTGCGTTGGGGGCGCCAGATCATTTCCGATTACGACAGCCTGCATGACGACCTGAAGGGCAAGGAACGCGGCCTGACCGGCTGCCTGCGGCTTGGGGTGATCCCGGCGGCCATGCCGTCGGTCTCGGTCCTGACCGACCAGTTCGAAACCAGCCATCCGCTGGTCGAAATCGAGGTGCGTTCGATGTCGTCGCGCGCGATCCAGAAGGCGCTGGACGGGTTCGAGATCGACGGCGGCATCACCTATCTGGACAATGAGCCGCTGCAGAATGTCCGCTGCTTTCCGCTTTATGCCGAACATTACGTCTTTGCCTGCAGCCATGACGACGAGTTTGCAAACCGTCCCGAAGTCGCCTGGTCAGAGGCCGTGACGCGGCCCCTGTGCCTGCTGTCGGGCGACATGCAGAACCGCCGCATCCTGAACGCCATCGCTGCCGAGGCAGGCGTCACGCTGACGCCCAGGATCGTGACCAATTCCTTTCTGGGCGTCGCCTCGCATCTGCGCAAAGGCAGGTGGTGCGCGATCGTGCCGAACACCTTTGCGCTGGTCTTTGGCCCGTCGCGCGACCTGCGGCTGATCCCGCTGGCCCATCCCCGCCACAGCCATGAAATCGGGCTGGTGCTGGCCGAACGCATGCCGCAGGCGCCCATGGCCCGCGCCTTGCAGGATTGCGCCGAACGGGTCACCCGGGACAGCATCTTCGACAAGATCCTGTCGGGCAACGAAGCCCCGCGTCTGGTCGGCTGACGCAGGATTCGCACCGCCGGAACCACCGGATCATCCCCCCACGAACAGAAAACCGCCTGTCGCGGCGCGGCACCGGCATGGTGAAATCCGGGACAAAGCGCCCCAAAACAGCCGCTTGCCCGCTCTGCATCGCGGCATGATCGAAAACCTGCATGGATTGGTGAAAAACTCCGATTTGCCAGCGTGTGCGACGGCATGCAGGCTGTCACTTGTCACAAGACACCTCGTGAAACCACGAGGCATCGGGAGGAAAGCAGCATATCGCCCGGACCATCCGGCGTCTGTCCCAAGGGGCGGCAAACCGGGGCTGCGGCATTTGCGACCTGCGCGCCAAGGGCGGTCTGCGGGGGCGGCCCCTCCATGCCTCATGAACCCGAAAGGAAGACCATGGCCAAGGTTGTTTGCGTTCTCTACGACGATCCGATCGACGGTTACCCGACCTCTTACGCGCGCGACGATCTGCCCGAGATCGACAAATACCCCGACGGCCAGACCCTGCCCTCGCCGATGGCCATCGACTTCACCCCCGGCGCCCTGCTGGGTTCCGTTTCGGGCGAATTGGGCCTGCGCAAATATCTGGAAAGCCAGGGGCATGAGCTGGTCGTGACCTCGTCCAAGGACGGCCCCGACAGCGAGCTGGAAAAGCATCCGCATGACGCCGAGGTCATCATCTCGCAACCCTTCTGGCCCGCCTATCTGACCGCCGAACGTATCGCCAAGGCGCCCAAGCTGAAACTGGCGCTGACCGCCGGGATCGGTTCGGACCACGTCGACCTGCAAGCCGCCATCGACAACAACATCACCGTGGCCGAGGTGACCTATTGCAACTCGAACTCGGTCGCCGAACATGTCGTGATGATGGTGCTGGGGCTTGTGCGCAACTACATCCCCTCGCATGACTGGGCGCGGAACGGCGGCTGGAACATCGCCGATTGCGTGGCGCGGTCCTATGACGTCGAAGGCATGCATGTCGGCACTGTCGCCGCCGGCCGCATCGGCCTGCGCGTGCTGCGCCTGCTGGCGCCGTTCGATATGCACCTGCATTACACCGACCGCCACCGCCTGCCCGAAGCCGTGGAAAAGGAACTGAACCTGACCTGGCACGCCACGCGCGAAGACATGTATGGCGCCTGCGACGTGGTCACGCTGAACTGCCCGCTGCATCCCGAAACCGAACATATGATCAATGACGAGACGCTGAAGCTGTTCAAGCGCGGCGCCTATCTGGTCAATACCGCGCGCGGCAAGCTGTGCGACCGCGACGCCATCGTGCGCGCGCTGGAATCGGGTCGTCTGGCCGGTTACGCGGGCGATGTCTGGTTTCCGCAGCCCGCGCCGAATGACCACCCGTGGCGGACGATGCCGCATAACGGCATGACCCCGCATATCTCGGGCACCTCGCTGTCGGCGCAGACGCGCTATGCGGCGGGCACGCGCGAAATCCTCGAATGCCATTTCGAGGGCCGTCCGATCCGCGACGAATATCTGATCGTGCAGGGCGGTGGTCTGGCCGGTGTCGGCGCCCATTCCTATTCCAAGGGCAATGCCACCGGCGGTTCGGAAGAGGCCGCGAAGTACGAAAAGCTCGACGCCTGATCTCAGGTGCTGAAACCGGGTCCGCGCCACGCCGGCGCGGGCCCTTCCGCATGTCGCCAGCCTGATGCTGGCGCCGACCGCCCCCTTGCACGGTGATGAAAGGGCATTTCGCCATGAATACCACGACAGACACCACGCGGGCCGCAGCACCTCTGGCCGCATTCAAGGATCACACGCTCCGCAATGCCCTGCCTGCGCTGATTTCGGGCGTGGGGGGATTCATTGCGATCGGCATCATGGCCGCAGTGACCGATGCGATGCAGCTGGCGCTGCTGATCGCGCCTTTCGGGTCAAGCTGCGTGCTGCTGTTCGCCCTGCCCGCCAGCCTGCTGGCGCGGCCGCGCAATGTCATCGGCGGGCATTTCCTGTCGGCGCTGGTCGGGCTGATCGTGCTGAACACCCTGGGAACCGGGGTGCTGGCTCTGGCGGTCGGCGTCGGTCTGGCCATCGCGGTGATGCAGTTCACCGCAACGGTGCATCCCCCCGCAGGCGCCAATCCGATTGTCGTCATCCTGACCGGCGCGGGCTGGAGCTTTCTGGCCATGCCCATTCTGGCCGGGGCGGTCCTGCTGTGCCTGACGGCCTGCCTGTATCACCGCATGGTGTCGCGCCGTCCCTATCCCGTGGCCTGACGGGCGGGGTGTTTCCTGGGGGGCGTTGCAGGGGATTTATCGCCATGCCCCCTAACGCTCGGGCGCAAAACTGTCTATCTGGATGCACAGGACATTCGCAACGACAGGAATGGCGATGAAGGACCTTCAGGACGCCGATGCGCTGATCGCCCGGCTTGGTCAGGACGCCCGTCTGGCCGCCGCCGCACTGGCCGAGGCCAGTGCGGAACGCAAACATGCCGCGCTGATCGGCGCGGCCCATGCCCTTGTGGCGGCCCAGGACCGGATCCTGGACGCCAATGCCAAGGACGTGGCCTTTGCGCAGGAAAAGGGCCTGTCGCCAGCGATGATCGACCGGTTGGTGCTGGACCCCGACCGCATCCGCGCCATCGAGGATGGGCTGCGCGCCGTCGCCGAACAGCCCGATCCCGTGGGCCGGGTTCTGGCCGAATGGGACCGCCCGAACGGCTTGCATATCCAGCGCGTCGCGACGCCCTTGGGCGTGATCGGCGTGATCTATGAAAGCCGCCCGAACGTCACCGCCGATGCCGCCGCGCTGGCGCTGAAATCGGGAAATGCGGTGATCCTGCAGGGCGGTTCGGAAAGCCTGCACTCCTCGGCCGCGATCCATGAATGTCTGGTGCAGGGCCTGCGTCAGGCGGGCCTGCCCGAAACCGCGGTGCAGATGATCCCGACCCGCGACCGCGAGGCGGTGGGCGCGACGCTGCGCGCGCAGGGGCTGATCGACGTCATCATTCCGCGCGGCGGCAAGGGTCTGGTCGGCCGCGTTCAGGCCGAGGCGCGCGTCCCGGTCTTTGCCCATCTGGAAGGCATCTGCCATGTCTATGCCGATGCCGACGCCGATCTGGACAAGGCGCGGCGCGTCGTCGTGAACGCGAAAACCCGGCGCACCGGCATCTGCGGCGCCGCCGAATGCCTGCTGATCGACCGCGCCTTTTACGCCAGACACGGCGCGGTGCTGGTGCAGGACCTGCTGGATGCGGGGGTCGAGGTCCGGGCCGAGGGCAAGCTGGCCGATATCCCCGGTACCGTCCCCGCGACGCCGGAAGATTTCGGGCAGGAGTTTCTGGACAGCATCATCGCCGCCCGGCTGGTCGATGGCGTCGATGGCGCGATCGACCATATCCGCACCCATGGCTCGGGCCATACCGAGGCGATCCTGACCGAAAACGACGCCACTGCCGCGCGGTTCTTCAACCGTCTGGACAGCGCGATCCTGATGCGCAACGCCTCGACCCAGTTCGCGGATGGCGGGGAATTCGGCATGGGCGCGGAAATCGGCATCGCCACCGGCAGGATGCATGCCCGCGGCCCGGTCGGCGCCGAACAACTGACCAGCTTCAAATATCTGGTTACCGGCGACGGCACGGTCAGAGACTAGGCGATTGGCAGGGGCCAAGCGACTGGCCAAGGCGGGACGACTGGCAGGGGCCGGGCAATCGGGGATGCCGCAGATGACATTGTGGCATCCCCCACCGGAACGTTGGCAAGCCCTGTTGCGGCATCACATCAGGAATGTCGCGCAACCCGTTCCTTCAGAACGAAATTTCTCCGCCTTTTTCGTCCATTTCCCATGTCAGGGGGCGTTGCTGTTCCTGTGCGCACAGCGCCAGCAGGGCGAAATGCACCTCGGATGGCGCAGGGTCGGGCAAGCCATCCGCCTGACGGCCATCAAGCCGCGACCACAGGGCGGGATCGACCTCGACGCGTTCGGCCTCGGCCACCAGCCGCCAGCCGGTGACGCCCCGGCAGACCAGCACGCGGCCACCCCGAGGGCAGCGCGGTTTCCAGACACATCAGGGCCAGCAGGATCAGCCGCACCTCGGTCCGGGGCAGGTCGCCGCCGGCGTCCAGATGGATGCGGATGCGCCCGCTGCGGTCCGCCCCCTTCAACAGATCCGCCAGCGCCGAGGCCGCGAAACGCTGATCCGCCGCCGCATGGCCAAAGGCCACGCGGAACCAGCTGATCCGGCTGCGCGCCGCCTCGACGCTTTCGCTGATCAGCTGCAGTTCGGGGCTGCTGGCAATACCGCCGAACTGGCCCGAGATCTGCAGCAACTCGACCCCGTTGCCGATGGCCCCCAATGGCGAGATCAGATCATGGCACAGGCGCGAGCCGACCAGCGCGGAAAGCCGCTGCGAGGCTGTCTGTCCCGCGCGGAGCCAATCCAGTCCGGTTGTCATTGTCACATCATCCATCACTAACACTGCCCTTCGTTTGCAGGAAAGAGACACGTCATGAATGAGATCCTTGCCCCCGGCATGCTGGTCCGTCACCCCACCGCCCCGGATTGGGGCGTGGGTCAGGTCCAGTCGCGGATCGGCGACCGGTTCACCGTGAATTTTGCCAATGCGGGCAAACAGGTGATCGATGGCAAATCGGTTGCGCTCATCCTTGTCGATATCAATTCCTGATCTTGACCAACTTAGGGTAATTCAACCTTTGGTTTAGTCAATAACCATTAACGAACCCTGACGTGCCAAGTGGCATGGTTGCAAATCCGCGACCGCCTACCTATTGACGAAGCGACCCGAGCAGAAGGCTGCGCGAAGAACCGATGACTCCCGACACCTCATATTTCGAAACCCGCATCGCCCTCTCCGAGGCGGATCTGCTGGCCGCGCAAAGGCTGCGCTATCGCGTCTTTGTCGAGGAGCTGGGCGGTGACGGCGGGCTGGTCGATCACGGCAAGCGGCTGGAACGCGATGAAATGGACCCGGTCGCCGACCATCTGGTCCTGATCGACCGCCGCCGCTCGGACGGCGATCTGGATCACGTCGTGGGCGTCTATCGCCTGCTGCCGCAGGATCGGGCCGAAGGCTTTGGCCGGTTCTATTCCGACAGCGAATATGACCTGACGCGGCTGCGCCAGTCGGGGCGCAAGCTGCTGGAACTGGGCCGGTCCTGCGTCGATGCCGAATATCGCGGCGGCTCGGGCGTCTTTCTGATCTGGAACGCGCTGGCTGATTATGTGCTGGATACGGGCGCGGAAATCCTGTTCGGCGTCGCCTCGTTTCATGGCACGGATGCGCAGGCGCTGGCCCAGCCCCTCGGCTGGCTGCACCACAACCACCTTGCCCCGGCGGATATGCGGCCCTGCGCCCTGCCCTCGGGCTATCAGGACATGAACCTGCTGCCCGCCGATGCGCTGGACCGCAGGCAGGCCATGCTGGCCATGCCGCCGCTGATCAAGGCCTATCTGCGCCTTGGCTGCACGATCGGCGAAGGCGCGTTTCTGGACCATGCCTTCAACACGACCGATGTGCTGGTCATGATCGACACGGCACGCATGTCGGCCAAGCACCGCAGCTTTTACGAAGACCGCCGCCGCGCCAGATGACCCAGCCCGGCCCTCGCAATTCCGGTCCGACCTGGCGCAGCGACGATCAGCCCGAACCGCCGCGCCCGACCCCGACCGGCTGGCTGCTGGTCCTGCTGCGCGGCGGGGCGATCATCGCGGTCCTGCTGGCGGGCGTCCTGCTGATCCTGCCCCTGCGCCTGATCGAGCGGCTGTTCGCAGGCCCCCGCCGCCCCGTCACCGGCCCCTGGGTGCAAGGCGTCTGCCGCATCTGCCTGTGGATCATGGGGCTGCGCTGGCGCCGCATCGGCCAGCCCTTGCGCGGCGCCGGGGCCGCCGTCGCGAACCACTCGACCGGCCTCGACATCTTCGTCCTGAACGCGGCCATGCCGGTGTTCTTCGTGTCCAAGGCCGAGGTCGCGGGCTGGCCGGGCATCAATATCCTGACCCGCGTGACCGATACGCATTTCGTGACCCGCGACCCGAAACTCGCCCGCCAGCAGGCCGCCGAATTCGCCGAACGGACCCGCGCCGGGCACCGCCTGCTGTTCTTTCCCGAAGGCACCAGCAGCGACGGCACCCGCGTCCTGCCCTTCAAGGCGACGCTGTTTCAGGGCTTCCTCGATCCCGCCCTGCCCGATGCGCTGGCGATCCAGCCGGTTTCGGTGCGCTATCACGCCCCCAGGGACGCGACCCGCGCTTTACGGCTGGTGGGCGACATGGCACTGGGCCCGCATCTGCTCGCCATCCTCGCCCAAGCCCGCCAGGGCTGCGTCACCGTGACGCTGCACCCGCCGATCACCACCGCGGGACGCAACCGCAAGGAACTTGCGGTCCTGGCCGAAGCCGCCGTCAGATCGGGTTTTCAGGACTGACCGAAATCCCACGACGACGGCAGCATGCAACGGCAGTCAGCATGCAACGGCGGTCAGGCGGCGCCAAAGGCATCAGCCCGGCACAACCCGCGCCGCGTCGCAAGGCGACGACGCCAGCGTGGCCCGCCCCCCATGACCCAACCATCGCGGGACGCAACCGGAACCGACCGCCTGCGGTCGGATCCGCAAGGCATCACAGCGGGAAAAAGATCGGGATCGCCAGACAGGCCGCCAGCCCGGTCACGATATCCAGCGGCACGCCGACCTTGACGAAGTCGCTGAATTTATAGCCGCCCGGCCCGTAGACCATCATATGCGTCTGATAGCCGATCGGCGTCGCAAAGGCGACCGAGGCCGAAAACATCACCGCCACGCAATAGGCGCGCGGGTCATGGCCCAGTTGATGGGCCGTGGCGATGGCGATGGGGGTCAGGATGACGGCAACGGCATTGTTCGACAGAACCTCGGTCAGCGCCAGCCCAAGGAAATAGACACAGACCAGCGTCACCACCGGCGGCAGCCCCTGCAAAAAGGGCGAGATACCATCGACGATGAACTTGACCGTGCCGGTATGGTCCAGCGCCTCGCCGATGGCCAGCATGGCAAAGATCATCGCCAGAAGCCGCGCATCGACAAAGGTGAATGCCTCTTCGGCATCGACGCAGCGCGTGACCAGCAGGACCGCGACCGCCATAAAGGCCAGCGCCATGATCGGCGCCACATCCAGCGCGGCCAGCAGCACGACCGCCAGCAGCGAGGCAATGGCAATCGGCGCCTTGTTGCGGCGGAATGCCTTGGCCGTCGGGCGCGAGACATCGACCAGATCCATGTCGACGGCCAGACGCTGGATGTCTTCGGGCGCACCCTCCAGCAACAGCGTATCGCCGACGCGCACCACCAGATCATCCAGCTGGCGACCGATGTTCTGGCTGCGGCGATGCGCGGCCAGAACATAGACCCCATAGCGGCGGCGCAGGCGCATGTCGCCCAGCCTGCGCCCGACCAGACGCGCGCCCGGCGAAATCAGCACCTCGACCGTTTCCGTCTCGACCGAACTCAGTTTGTCGACCAGACGCAGGTTCTTGTTGCCCTGCATCTCCAGCAGGTCGGCCATTTCGGTGCGCAGGACGACGCGGTCGCCTGCCTCCAGCACGACCTCGGCCATATTGCGCCGCAGCGACGCATCGCCGCGCAGCACGTCGATCACCCGGATGGCGTCGCGCTTGAACTGCGGCACCTCGTTCACCGGCTTGCCGATCAGCCCGCTGTCTTCGGGAATGGCGACCTCGGTGAAATATTTCATCTCGCGGCGGGTGCCCAGAAACCCCGCCATCGAGGTGCGATCCGGCAGCAGCCGGCCGCCGACCAGCGCAAAGAAGCCGATCCCCGCCGCCAGAACCGCGACGCCCACCGGAAAGATTTCGAAAATGCCGAAGGGCTGCATCCCGGTATTGCGCACCACGCCATCGACCAGCAGGTTGGTCGAGGTCCCGATCAGCGACAGCATGCCGCCCATGATGGTGAAATAGCTCAGCGGCATCAACAGCTTGGACGGCGCGATCCTGGCCTTGACCGCGACCTGGATGACGATGGGGATCATCACCGCCACGACCGGCGTGTTGTTCATGATCGAGGCGACGACGATGATGAAACCGAACATCGCGATGATCGTCGCCTTTGGATGTGTGTCGGCATGGGCGGACACCAGTTGCGACATCAGTTCCAGCGCACCCGTGCGCATCAGCCCGCCCATGATCACGAACATGAAGGCGATGGTCCAGGGCGCGGAATTCGACAGGGCATTCAGCGCACCGTCGAACGGCATCAGCCCAAGCGCCAGCATGATCGCCGCCGAAATGATCGCCACCACCTCGGGCGGGTATTTTTCCAGCACGAACATGATGAAGGTGATCGTCATGATGAGCAGCGCCGCAATGGTCGCCGTCATGCCTGTCAGTTCGATTCCGAACATGCTGAGCTTATCCCGGTTGCCTCGCCAAGCCGCCCCTTGTTCCGGCGGAGGGCGCCCGCCTTGTCACCACCGGGGCTCTCAGCCCGCACCCGCATCGGCCGGGGCCTGCGACAGCCGCCCGCCCTGCCGGACCGGCTGGATCGCCGTGGCAAAGCCGGTGCGGTCATTGGTGGTGACCAGCACGCCCGAAAGCGTCGCCTCGCCCTCGGCCGGGGTAAAGCGGTCGCGGCTCATCCCGGTCAGGAAACGCCGCATGGGTTCGGCCTTTTCCATGCCGATGATGCTGTCGTAATCGCCGCACATCCCGGCATCGGTCAGATAGCCCGTGCCGCGCGGCAGGATCTGGTGATCGGCGGTCGGCACATGGGTATGGGTGCCGACGACCAGACTGGCGCGGCCGTCGCAATAATGGCCCATGGCCATTTTCTCGCTGGTCGCCTCGGCATGGATATCGACGACGGCGGCCTGCACCATGCCGCCGGGCGGATGGGCGCGCAGCACCGTGTCGATGGCGGAAAACGGATCGTCAAAGGGCCGTTTCATGAACACCTGACCCAGCACCTGCGCGACCAGCACCTTGCGGCCCTGCGTCGCCTGAAACACCCGCGCCCCGTGCCCCGGCGCCTCGCGCGAGAAATTCAGCGGGCGGATGATGCGCGGTTCGGTTTCGATAAAGGACAGCATGTCTTTCTGATCGAAAGCATGATCGCCAAGCGTCACGCAATCGGCCCCCGCATCCAGCAGCAGTTTCGCATGAGGCCCGGTCAAACCCATGCCCCCGCTGGCATTTTCGCCGTTCACGATGGTAAAATCGACGCGCAGCCGCTGTTTCAGCGCGGCCAGCCCTTCGATTATCGCGCGCCGTCCGGCACGCCCCATCACATCGCCAAGGTAGAGAATTTTCATCCCTGAACCGTTAGGGGAAAGGAATAATGCACTCAACCCCCCAAAGCCCTGTCGGACGGCAGCGTTGCAGATGTGACAAAGCGCCCACCCCGACGCCACCCCGACAAAGCGGGCCGTGAAAGCCGGAAACCGTCAGGACAGCCACGCCCCCAGCACAAAGGCCAGGACCGCGATCCCGCCCCCCGCCAGCATCGGGACCAGCCAGCCCCGGCCATCGACGGGATCGGCGGGCTTGTCCTGATCCTCGCGCAGAAGCTGGCCCAGCATCCGTTCGACCGCATCGGGCATCAGGGGCGCATAGCGGCCGATGGTCTGCACCACCCGCAAACCGTCGCGCGCCAGCGATTTCGGCCCCAGATTGTCGCGGATATAGCTTTCGACGACAGGGCGCGCGACCTCCCACATGTTGATCTGGGGATTCAGCGACCGGGCCACGCCCTCGACCACGACCATCGTGCGCTGCAGCAGGATCAGTTCGGTCCTTGTCGCCATGCCGAAACGCTCTGTCACCTCGAACAGATAGGCCAGCAGGTTCGCCATGGAAATCTGGCTGGCATCGGCGCCAAAGATCGGCTCGCCCACGGCACGCAGCGCGCGGGCGAATTCGGCGCGGTCGCGGTCGGCGGGGACATAGCCCGCCTCGAAATGAACGCGGGCGACCTGATCGTAATCGCGGCGGATGAAGCCCATCAGGATTTCGGCATAGATCCGGCGGGTATAGGCGTCGATTTCGCCCATGATGCCGAAATCATAGATGATGACATTGCCGTTCGGCGCGACCTTCAGGTTGCCCTGATGCATGTCGCCGTGAAAATAGCCGTCGCGCAGGGCATGCTGCAGGAAAAGCTGCAGGACGCGGCGCCCCAGTTCGTCCGTGTCCAGCCCCGCTGCCTTCAGGCCCGCGACATCGCCCATCGGCAACCCCTCGGCCCAGTCACAGGTCAGGACGCGGCGGCCGGTCATGCCCCACGCCGGGCGAGGCACGTCCATGCCATCGTCGCCCACGGTGTTTTCCGCGAATTGCGATGCCGACGCCGCCTCTAGGCGCAGGTCCAGTTCGCCATTCACCACCGATTCGAAATGCGCCACGACATCGCGCGGCCGCAGGCGGCGGGTGCCCGGCACCAGCGTTTCGATCATCGAGGCGGCAAAGTGGAACGCGTCGATATCGCGGCGAAAGGCGCTTTCGATATTCGGGCGCAGGACCTTGACCGCAACCTCGCGCCCGTTGTCGGCGCGGCGCGCGCGATGGACCTGCGCGATGGACGCGGCCGCGACGGGTTCGGAAAACTCGCTGAACAGCGCAGCGACAGGCTGGCCGGTTTCGGCCTCGATGGTGCGGGCGGCGATATCGGTCGGAAACGGCGGCAGGCGGTCTTGCAGCATGCGCAGCTGATCGGCCAGTTCGGTGCCGACGACATCGGGCCGCGTCGACAGGATCTGGCCGAATTTGATATAGGCCGGCCCAAGCGCGGTGATGGCGCGCGTCACCGGCGGCAGGGCGGGATCGCCCTTGTAGCCCAGCCAGCGAAACGGCCAGCCCAGCACGCGGGCAGCGATGCGCAGGCGCGGCGGCGCCTCGACCGCGTCCAGCGCGACACCCATGGCGCCCGTGCGTTCGAATGTCGCGCCGGTGCGGATCAGGCGCCAGATGTTGTGCGGCCCGCGCATCTACAGTTTCCAGCCCGAATGCAGCGCGGCAATCCCCATCGAGAGGTTGCGCCATTGCACCCGTTCGAAACCGGCATCGCGGATCATCTGGGCGAATGTTTCCTGATCGGGGAATTTGCGGATCGATTCGACCAGATACTGATAGCTGTCGCGGTCATTCGCCACGACCTGCCCCATCACCGGAATGACGTTGAAGGAATAGCGGTCATACAGCCATTGCATCATGGGCACCGGGATCTGGCTGAATTCCAGCACCATCAGCCGCCCGCCGGGACGCAGAACGCGATACGCCTCGGCCAGCGCCGCCGGGATGCGGGTGACGTTGCGGATGCCGAAGCTGATCGTGTAGCGGTCGAACGAATGATCGGGAAAGGGCAGTGCCATCGCATCGCCCGTGACCCATGACAGGCGGTCGGCGAAGGTTCCGGCCTCGGCCCTCTCGCGGCCCTCGACCAGCATCGATTCGGTCATGTCGCAGACCGTGACACTGGCCCCCGGCGCGCGGTTCAGGAAACGAAACGCGATGTCGCCCGTGCCCCCCGCCACATCCAGCAGGCGCTGGCCGTTCTGCGGCACCAGCCAGTCCATCAGCGCATTTTTCCACAGCCGATGGACACCCACGCTCATCAGATCGTTCATCACGTCATAGCGCGAGGCGACGCGGGAAAAGACGCCATGGACCAGTCCGGCCTTGTCTTCCTCGGCGACGGTCTGAAAGCCGAAATGGGTTTCCTTGCGGTTCGAGTCGTTCATATGCTTGCCGTTCGCCTGTTTCGCGCCCAGTTATGTCGGCGCGGGCGCACCATGCGACGGATGAGGGGAAAATGCCAGAACTGCCAGAGGTCGAAACCGTCCGCCGTGGCCTGTTGCCGCATCTGGAAGGGCGCGGCATCGCGCGGGCCGAGGCCCGCCGCCCCGATCTGCGCCGCCCGCTGCCGCCCGATCTGGTGCAGGTGCTGACCGGCGCGCAGATCACGGCGCTGCGCCGGCGGTCGAAATATCTGCTGGCCGACCTGCATGATCGCGGCACCCTGCTGATCCATCTGGGCATGTCGGGCCGCATCCTGATCGAAGGCGCGGCAACGGCCGATCATCACCGCGACCCCGCGATCCTGCCGCGCCACGACCATGTCGTGCTGGTGAACGATCAGGGCACGACCATCACCTATAATGACGCGCGGCGATTCGGCATGGTCGATCTGATCGCGCCGGGGGCCGAAGCCGCGCTGTTCGCCGGTCTGGGGCCGGAACCCCTGTCCGATGATTTCGACGCCGACCGGCTGGCCCATGCGCTGAAAGACCGCGCCGCCCCGATCAAGGCCTTGCTGCTGGACCAGCGCACCGTCGCGGGGCTGGGCAATATCTATGTGTCAGAGGCGCTGCACCGCGCGGGCATCGACCCGCGCCGGGCCGGGGGCGGATCGGGCGCGCGCAGATCGAATCGCTGACCGCCCATATCCGCGACGTGCTGACCGAGGCGATTGCCGCGGGCGGGTCGTCCCTGCGCGACCACCGGCAGGCGACCGGGGAACTGGGCTATTTCCAGCACGCTTTCCGCGTCTATGACCGCGACGGCGCCCCCTGCCCGACGCCGGGCTGCACCGGCAGCATCCGGCGGATCACGCAATCGGGCCGCTCCAGCTATTTCTGCGCGACCTGCCAGCACTGATCCCGCTGCACCGCAGCGCACTGGCCAGCCGCGCCGGGATTTGATAGGAGAGCCGCGATTTATCCCGCCGCAGCCCTGCGGCAGACACCTGGAAAGGCAATGTCGCAATGGCATACCAGACCCTGATCGTTGAGATTGACGATTACGTCGCCCTGATCCGCCTGAACCGCCCCGAGGCGCTGAATGCGCTGAACCAGCAGTTGCTGTCGGAACTGGGTCAGGCCCTGCAAGAGGCCGACCAGAACGACAAGGTCCGCTGCATCGTCCTGACCGGCAGCGAAAAGGCCTTTGCCGCAGGTGCCGACATCACGGAAATGGCGGCGATGAACTATGACGACGTGCTGGTGTCGAATATGTTCGGCACGGAAATCGAGCCGATCACCAACACCCGCAAGCCGATCATCGCCGCCGTATCGGGCTATGCGCTTGGCGGCGGCTGCGAGCTGGCGCTGGCCTGCGATTTCATCATCTGTTCGGACAGCGCGAAATTCGGCCAGCCCGAAATCAACCTGGGCGTGATCCCCGGCATCGGCGGCACGCAGCGCCTGCCCAATGCCGTGGGCAAGGCCAAGGCGATGGACATGATCCTGACCGGCCGCTTCATGGACGCGGCCGAGGCCGAGCGCGCGGGCCTTGTCAGCCGCGTCGTGCCCGCCGCCAAGCTGCTGCCCGAGGCGCTGGCCGCCGCCCGCAAGATCGCGGAAAAATCGCTGATTTCCGTGATGGTCGGCAAGGAATGCGTCAACCGCGCCTATGACACGACGCTGCGCGAAGGCATCCTGTTCGAACGCCGCTCCTTTGCCGGGCTGTTCGCCACCGCCGACCAGAAGGAAGGCATGAACGCCTTTCTGGAAAAACGCGAACCGCAATTCCGCGACAAATAGATCCCGCTTGGCTTTGCGCCCGGTCCCCTGTATAGGCCGGGCCTGACATGCGCGTGGGCCCGCTTAAGGCGTGAAAAGAACCGTCCTGATCTGGACGGCGCCATTGGGTTTGCGCTGTTCGTTTTTTAAGATTGAACAGGACCGCACCCATGGCCAACTCGCCCCAGTCCCAGAAACGCGCCCGCCAGATCGAGCGCAAGACCGCCGTCAACAAGGCACGCCGTTCGCGCATCCGCACCTTCCTGCGCAAGGTCGAAGAAGCGATCGCCTCGGGCAATGCCGATGCCGCCCGCGATGCGCTGAAAGCCGCTCAGCCCGAACTGATGCGCGGCGTCACCAAAGGCGTCGTTCACAAGAACACCGTCGCCCGCAAGATCTCGCGCCTGTCGGCCCGCGTGAAAGCCGTCGGCAACGCCTGAGCGCGACTTTTGCAGGCGGTGCCGCAACGTCACCTGACGCTGTCGGAAAACCGTCGCAATTTTCATGAATCGGCCGGAAACGGCCCGCAGAGTGCATCTTTCGGATGCGCCCTTTTTGGTCGCATCTGCGACCCATCGCTAGACGCAAGGGGAAGTTGACAAGAGGCAAGCGCCTGTTTTCCGCAGAAAAATTCAGGCTGTCGGCAAAATGCCACGTCACTGTCAGATTCGCGGCGCCAAATTCATGTCAAGCGTGAAGATCGGTTGCCCCGCCCTTGGCGTTGGGGGTAGCTTCATCCCTGCGATTCACCTTCGCACCTGGGGGACATCGTCCGGCCACACCGGCTCTGCCAGCCGGTCCAGCGGGACAGGCCGGGATTCGCCAAACAGCGAACCCGGTCGTGAAGCTGATTTGACCGACTGCCATTGGTCCGTGCTTCCTGTCTGTAGTTTGACACACGGCCGCTTGCGGCCCTGACATCCTTCCCCCTGCGGAAGGTGCTGGGCCGATTTCGGCATGTGACATCTGCCCAAAACGCGAGGTTGCATCGCACCGCCGGTTTGCCCGGCGGGTTGGGGAAGCGATCAGACTTATAGAGAATATAGATGAAAAAAATCTGGGGGCAGGCGCGTGAGGAACTTGAGCGGATCGTCGGGGCGGACAATTTCGCAACCTGGATTGCCCCCCTCGACCTGACGGGCATCGACGACGGCACGGCGGTCATCGCCTGCCCGACGCGATTCCTGTCGGATTGGGTGTCACGCCATTACAGCAACGACATCCTGAAGGCGCTGGATATCGTGGGCCATCCCGCGCAGCGCGTCAGTTTTGATCTGACCACGCAAAAGACCGCGCGCATCCGCACCGCCCCCGCGCCCCGCCACCAGCCCGTGCCGGTGACCCTGCGCATGACCGGCCGCGGCGACGATGATCTGGCCGCGCCGCTGGACAGCCGCTTTACCTTTGACAATTTTGTCGTCGGCAAACCGAACGAGCTGGCCCATGCCGCCGCCCGTCGCGTCGCCGAAGGCGGCCCCGTGACCTTCAACCCGCTGTTCCTGTATGGCGGCGTCGGTCTGGGCAAGACCCACCTGATGCATGCCATCGCCCGCGAAATACAGATCCGCCAGCCCGAGGCGCGGGTGCTGTATCTGTCGGCCGAACAGTTCATGTATCGTTTCGTTCAGGCGCTGCGCGAACGCACCATCATGGATTTCAAGGAAATGTTCCGCACCGTATCGACCCTGATGGTCGATGACGTCCAGTTCATCGCCGGCAAGGATTCGACGCAGGAAGAATTCTTTCATACCTTCAATGCCTTGGTCGATCAGGGCAAGCAGATCGTGATTTCCGCCGACCGCGCGCCGGGCGAAATCAAGGATATGGAGGAACGCATCCGTTCGCGCCTGTCCTGCGGGCTGATCGTCGATCTGCACCCCACGGATTACGAATTGCGCCTGTCGATCCTGCAATCCAAGACCGAACAGTTCCGCGCCACCCATCCCGATCTGGTCATGGCGCCGGGCGTGCTGGAGTTTCTGGCCGCGCGCATCACCTCGAACGTGCGCGTTCTGGAAGGCGCGCTGCAACGGCTGTTCGCCTTTGCCAGCCTGATGGGCCGCGAAATTTCGCTGGACATGACCCAGGAATGTCTGGCCGATATCCTGCGCTCATCCGACCGCAAGCTGACGATCGAGGAAATCCAGCGCAAGGTCGCCGAACATTACAACATCCGCCTGTCGGACATGATCGGCCCGAAACGCGTGCGCACCGTCGCCCGCCCGCGCCAGATCGCGATGTATCTGTCCAAACAGATGACCTCGCGCAGCCTGCCGGAAATCGGGCGCCGCTTTGGCGGGCGCGATCACACCACGATCATGCACGGCGTCCGCAAGATCGAGGAGCTGCGCGGCACCGACCGCAGCATCGCCGAAGATCTCGACATGCTGCGCCGCCTGCTGGAAGCCTGAGAATTCAATCACCGGGGCGCCTTGACCGGCGCCCCGATTCCATTGAAATTGCCCTCCACTGAAATACCCCGCGATCCGGGGCAAAGGGACAGGGGACCGACCATGAAATTCTCGATCGAGCGTGCCGTTCTGGTCAAAGCCGTCGCGCAGGCGCAATCGGTGGTCGAACGGCGCAACACCATCCCGATTCTGGCCAATGTGTTGATCGAGGCCACACCCGAGGGCGTCAGCTTTCGCGCCACCGATCTGGACACCGAGGTCGTGGACCGCGCCCCCGCGCAGGTCGAACGTCCCGGCGCCACGACGGTTTCGGCCTCGATGCTGAACGATATCGCCCGCAAGCTGCCCGATGGCGCGCTGGTCCAGATCAGCACCGAAGCGGCCTCGGAACGGCTGACGGTGCAGGCGGGACGGTCGAACTTCAGCCTGGCGACCCTGCCGCGCGAAGATTTCCCGATCATGTCGACGACCGAATATTCCGCGAATTTCTCGGCCCCCGCGCCCGCGCTGCGCCGGCTGTTCGACAAGTCGAAATTCGCGATATCCAACGAAGAAACCCGTTACTATCTGAACGGCGTCTATATGCATGTCGCCCAGACCGAAGACGGGCTGGCGCTGCGTTGCGTCGCGACCGACGGCCACCGTCTGGCCCGCATCGACGCCCCCCTGCCCGACGCGGCGGCCGACATGCCGGGCGTGATCGTGCCGCGCAAGACGGTGAACGAATTGCGCAAACTGCTGGACGATGACGAGGCACAGATCGCGGTTTCCGTCAGCGAAACCAAGGTGCGGTTCGCCACGCCGACGATCACCCTGACATCCAAGGTCATTGACGGCACCTTCCCCGATTATTCGCGCGTCATCCCCTCGGGCAACAGCCGCAAGCTGGAAGTGGACGCGGGCGATTTCGCCAAGGCGGTGGACCGTGTCGCGACCGTCAGCAGCGAACGCTCGCGTGCCGTGAAACTGGCCTTGGACGAGGACCGGCTGGTCCTGTCCGTCAACGCCCCCGACGCGGGCGCCGCAGACGAGGAACTGGCCGTGGCCTATGCCGACGAGCCGCTGGAAATCGGCTTCAACGCCAAATACCTGCATGAAATCGCCAACCAGATCGAACGCGAAAACGCGGTCTTTCTGTTCAACGGTTCGGGCGATGCGGCGCTGATCCGCGAAGGTGGCGACACCACCGCCGTCTATGTCGTCATGCCGATGCGCGTGTGACGCTTTCCCGGCTGATTCTGGCACAATTCCGCAGTTGGGCGCGACTGGATCTTGATCCCGATTCGCGCCCGCTTGCCATTTACGGCGCGAATGGTGCGGGCAAGACGAATATTCTGGAAGCCGTCTCGATGCTGTCGCCCGGTCGCGGGTTGCGTCAGGCCCCGCCCGGCGATCAGGCCCGGCAGGGTCCGGGCGCGGGCTGGCGCATCCGCGCGCAGATCGGCGAACATCAGGTCCAGACCGGCGCCGCGCCCGGCACCCCGCGCGAGGTCCTGATCGACGACAAGCCCGGCCCGCAGGTCGCCCTTGGCCGGATGATGCGGGTGATCTGGCTGGTGCCCGCGATGGACCGGCTGTGGACCGACGCGCCCGAAATCCGCCGCCGCTTTCTGGACCGCATCACGCTGAGCTTTGCCCCCGGCCATGCCGAAGACGCGCTGACCTATGAAAAGGCGATGCGCGAAAGGAACCGCCTGCTGCGCGATCAGGTCGGGGACGCGGGTTGGTATCGCGCGCTGGAAAGCCAGATGGCCGCATCGGGCGCGGCGCTGACCCGCAACCGGCTGGACGCCATCGCCCGCATCACGCAATCGCAACAGGGCGCGACCACGGCCTTTCCCGCAGCGACCCTGACCCTGCTGCCCGGCGAGGGGTTCGCCGATGATGCCGACCCGGCCAGCATCGCCGACCGTCTGGCCGCGACGCGCGGGCGCGACATGGCGGCGGGGCGCAGCCTGTCGGGGCCGCATCGCGCCGATCTGGGGGCGCATTGGGGGCCGCAGGACATGCCTGCCGCGCTGTCCTCGACCGGGGAGCAAAAGGCGCTGCTGATTTCGCTGATCCTTGCCAATGCCCGCGCGCTGTCCGCCGAAAACCCGGTCCTGCTGCTGGACGAGGTCGCGGCCCATCTGGACTCTGACCGGCGGGCGGCGCTTTATGATGAAATCATCGCCCTGCCCGCACAATCATTCCTGACCGGGACCGGGCCTGAATTGTTCGACAGCTTCGGCCCCCGCGCCCGCTATCTGCAGATCACGCGCGCGGGCGACAGTTCGACCGCCCATGAAAGGGACCAGCCATGACCCTGCCCCCGGATCCGCCCGCGCATCTGCCCCGCCAACGTGTCACCCTGATCACCCCGGGCGTCACGGATCTGGACCGCGCCCGCGCCTTTTACCGCGATTGGGGCTGGCAGCCGCATGGCAGCTCGACGCCCGAGATCAGCTTTTACCAGATGAACGGCGCGATTCTGGCGCTGTTCGGACGCGATGCGCTGGCCGGGGATCAGGGGCGCGCGGGCGCGGAACTGGGCACCGGGGCAATGACGCTGGCCCAGAACTGCCCCGACAAGGCGCAGGTCGATGCCGTTTTCGACGCCGCATTGACCGCCGGCGCCGCCTCGCTGAAACGCCCCGAGGAGGTTTTCTGGGGCGGCTATTCGGGCTATTTCGCCGATCCCGACGGCCATGTCTGGGAAATCGCCTCGAATCCCTTCCTGCCGCTGGACGCGACCGGCGGCGCCACCCTGCCCGAGCAAAGCGATGGAATGGACGGGTGAGGCCACCGTCCTGTCAGGGCGCAAACACGGCGAAAACGCCGTCATCCTGACGGTGATGACGCGGGACATCGGGCTGATTTCCGGCATCGTTCCGGGCGGCGCCAGCGCCCGGCGCGCGGCCATGCTGCAACCCGGCAACCGCATTTCCCTGCGCTGGCGTGCCCGGCTGGAGGACCAGCTTGGCACCTTTCAGGCCGAACCCGCCCGCGCCCGTCCCGGCCTGCTGTCCGATGGTCTGGCGCTGATCGGGCTGAATGCGGTGACGGCGCTGCTTGGCTTTTCCCTGCCCGAACGCGACCCGCATCCGCGCCTGTCCGACGCGACCGAGGCGCTGCTGGACCTGATGGACCACGGCCCCGATCAGTCTGATGGCTGGCAGGGTGAAGGCTGGGCCATGTCCTATCTGTTGTGGGAAATCGCGCTGCTGGACGAATTGGGATTCGGCCTTGATCTGTCCAGCTGTGCCGTCACCGGCCAGCGTCACGGGCTGGCCTATGTCAGCCCGCGCACGGGCCGCGCGGTCAGTGCCGAAGGCGCGGGGGAATGGGCCGCGCGCCTGTTGCCCCTGCCTTCCGTTCTGGGCGGAACGGGCAACGGCGGGCTGACCGACGCATTGGCCATCACCGGCCATTTCCTGCGCGCCCAGATCGCCGAGGTTCATGCCGCGCGCCCCCTGCCCCCGGCCAGGGAAAGGCTGGTCGCGCGGCTGACAGGTCTTACAGCGGGGCGTCAGGAACCATCGCGTTGACGGGCTGCGCCACCATCTCGGGCTGGCGCGCGCTGGCGCCAAGTGTCGCGGGACGGCCCGGTTCAAGGTCAGATAGGTCGAACCGACCAGCTTCAGCACGCCGCCTTCCCAGACCGCGGTATTCGCCTGCGTCAGCGCCTCGAAATAGCGCTGCTCCAGACGGGTTTCCAGGCTGAGCTTGCAGCCCATGTCCGTCCGGGTCATCTCCTGGATGCGCATCTGGGGGAACTTCGTCGACAGCGTGCCGCGATAGCTGTTGCAAGGCCCCGACCCCGAGACGTTGCCGGGGCGCAGCGTCAGCAGGATGTTGCGGCCCGGCGCCGCGTCCTGTCCAATCCCGACCAGGACGTAATCGCCCATCGGAATGCCACCCTCGGACAGGGCGTCGGCGGGGGTCTTCGGCTCGCCGCAGGCCGTCAGGCCAAGGGTCGCGACCGCCGCGACCGTCAAAGCGAGAATGCGTTTCATGAACAGCTCCATTGGTTAATTCTGGTCCGGCCGGGGCCGGTTGGGCTGCACAATCCCATTGTGGCGGGGAAAAATCCAGTCAGCCCAACAGCCTTCTGGCAATAACCTGGGCCTGAATCTCTGCTGCACCCTCAAAAATATTCAGAATGCGTGCATCGCACAACACCCGGCTGATCGCATATTCCAGCGCAAAGCCGTTTCCGCCGTGAATTTGCAAGGCATTGTCGGCCGAGGACCAGGCGACTCGCGCGCCCAACAACTTGGCCATGCCCGCCTCGACATCGCAGCGGCGACCGTGGTCCTTTTCCCATGCGCTGAAGTAGGTCAGCTGACGGGCGATCATGATCTCGACGGCCATCATCGCCAGCTTGTCGGCGACGCGGGGGAACTCGATCAGCGACTTGCCGAACTGCTTGCGGTCGATGGCGTATTTCATGCCGATCTCGCAGGCCGATTGCGCCACGCCGACGGCGCGGGCGGCGGTCTGGATGCGGGCGGATTCGAAGGTCTCCATCAGCTGCTTGAAGCCCTTGCCCGGCTCGCCCCCGAGCAGGTTTTCACCACGCACGCGGAAGCCGTCAAAGCCCAGTTCGTATTCCTTCATGCCGCGATAGCCCAGCACCTCGATCTCGCCGCCGGTCATGCCGGGGGTCGGGAAGGGATCATCGTCGGTGCCCGGCGTCTTTTCGGCCAGGAACATCGACAAGCCCTTGTAATCACTGGTCGCGGGATCGGTGCGGGCCAGAAGCGTCATGACATGGGTGCGCTGCGCATGGGTGATCGAGGTCTTGTTGCCGGTCACGACCCAATCGTCGCCCTCGCGCACCGCGCGGGTGCGCAGGCTGCCCAGATCGGACCCGGTATTCGGTTCGGTGAACACCGCCGTCGACAGGATTTCACCCGAGGCAAGGCCGGGCAGCCATTTGGCCTTCTGTTCCTCGGTCCCGCCGCACAGGATCAGTTCGGCGGCGATTTCGGACCGCGTGCCAAGCGAGCCGACACCGATATAGCCGCGCGAAAGTTCCTCGGTCACGACGACCATGGATGCCTTGGATAGGCCAAGCCCGCCGAATTCCTCGGGGATGGTCAGGCCGAAAACGCCCAGTTCGGCCAGTTCCTCGATGATTTCCATCGGGATCAACTGGTCTTTCAGGTGCCATTCATGGGCGTTCGGGATGACGCGATCCTCGGCATAGCGGTGGAACTGGTCGCAGATCATTTCCAGATCCTCGTCCAGCCCGCTGGCGCCAAAGGTCGCGCGGCCGTGGTTGTCCTGCATCAGCGCGACCAGTTCGCGGCGGGCGGCGGGCGTGTTGCCGCGCATCAACTCGCGCGCAGCGTCCGAGGGCTGCCAGTCGACGCCCAGATCCGACAGTCGGGCGAATTCGGTCTGGCTCATCGGGATGCCGCCGGCGATCTGGGTCAGATATTCGGCGAAACCGATCTGCAGGATCAGCGTCTCGATCCGGCCTAACTGGCCCGATTCCTGCAAACGCGCGGCCCAGGCCGACAGTTGGCGCAGCGATTCGACATAGGTCACCAGCCAAGACAGCGCATGTGCGGCATGCTGATATTCCTCGAGCAGGGCAGCCTCGGGCTTGCCCGCCGGTGCGACCAGCGCACGCAGGGCCTCGGTCGCGCGCTGCTGCAACCCGTTCAACTCGGGCAGCACCGCCCGGGTCGCGGCAAGGGTTTCAGCGGAGGTCTGTGCGGGCGTCTGTGCGGGTTTGTCGATCACGGCGGTCATGGCGCTCATCCTTTGCGGCAACGCAGCGACTCCTAGCGCCTTCGCAGGTGCAGCGCAACTATAATGCGCAGACAACCATTCCAACGCATGAATATGTCGCCACCATTATGCGGCTTGCCTGTTCGCCGGGCATTCGGTCAGCTTTGATGGGAATCGGCGCAAAGCCGCATTATCTGTTGCCCCAACCGCCTGATGACGAACCGCCCGATGACACGGCCCCGAACCGGGCCATGATGCCCCGAGGAACCTGATGAAAATCGACGCCGCCGACCTGACCGCCCGCCTGATCCGCTGCCCCTCGGTCACCCCCGAGGAAGGCGGCGCGCTGGAACTGCTGGCCGGGCTGCTTTCTGATGCGGGGTTCGAACTGCACCGCACCGACCGCAACGGCACGCCCAACCTGTTTGCCCGGCGCGGGCCAAAGGATGCGGGCCGCAGCTTTGGCTTCAACGGGCATACCGATGTCGTGCCGACCGGCGAACCGGCCAGTTGGACCCACCCGCCATTTTCCGGGGTCGAGGTGGATGGCGTGATCTGGGGGCGCGGCGCGACCGACATGAAATCGGGCGTCGCGGCCTTTACCGCCGCCGCGATCGAAATGGCCGACCGCCTGCCCCCGGACGGCGCCATCGTCATGGCGATCACCGGCGATGAGGAAGGGCCAAGCCGCGACGGCACCCGCGCCATTCTGGACTGGATGGCGGAAAATGGCGAACATATGGATGTCTGCATCGTCGGCGAGCCATCGAACCCCACGACGATGGGCGAGATGATGAAGATCGGGCGGCGCGGTTCCATGAACATCCGCATCGCGGCCAAGGGCGTGCAGGGTCATGTCGCCTATCCGCACAAGGTCAGAAACCCGCTGCATGCGCTGATCCGCCTGCTGAACGACCTGACCGCGACGCCGCTGGATCAGGGGACCGCGCATTTCGACCCTTCGGGCGTGCAGGTCACGACCATCGACTGCGGCAATCCGGCGACGAATGTCGTGCCGGAACGGGCCAGCGCAACCCTGAACATCCGGTTCAACGACCTGCATACGGGCGACAGCCTGAGCCGCGACATTCAGGCCCGCGCCGCCCGCATCGCTGCGGAAACAGGCGTCGAACTGGCGGTAGATATCAGCATCTCGGGCGAATCCTTCCTGACCGAACCCGGCCCCTTCGTCGATCTGGTCCGCGCCGTCGTGACCGATGAAACCGGCGTCCAGCCCGTCCTGTCCACGACCGGCGGCACCTCGGACGCGCGTTTCGTCAAGGATCACTGCCCGGTGCTGGAATTCGGTCTGGTCGGCCGCTTCATGCATGAAATCGACGAGCGCGTGCCGGCAGACGAGGTCCGCCAGCTTGCCCGCATCTACACCACCATTCTTGAGCGGTATTTCGCATGATCGAGATTACGCGCGACCTGAACGCCTGCCGCGCCATCCGCCATCAGGTGTTCGTCATCGAACAAAACGTCCCCGAGGCACTGGAATGGGACGGGCTGGACGATGGCGCGATCCATCTGCTGGCCCGGCAGGGTGGCGAAGCCGTCGCGACCGCGCGGATCCTGATCGACGGCGACACCGCCAAGATCGGCCGTGTCGCAGTTCTGCAATCCGCACGTCGCACCGGTCTTGGCGCCGCGCTGATCCGCGCCGCGCTGGACGAGGCCGCCCGCCACCCCGGCCTGACCCGTGCGAAACTGGGCGCCCAGACCCATGCCATCGGTTTTTACGAAAAGCTGGGCTTTGCCGCCTTTGGCCCGGTCTATGACGATGCGGGCATTCCGCATCGCGACATGGCGCGCGCCCTGCCCCGCCCGCTGCCCCGTGCCCTGCCATGAACCGCCCCCTCATCCGTCCCGAACTGGTCGAGAAATTCCGCCCCTGGCGCGAGGTCGCAGCCGCCGCGGCCACCGTCGGCTTTGCCGTCTGGCTGTTTCTGCGCGGCGGATATTTCTTTCAATTCATAGGGCTTGCGGTTCTGTCCCTGGGCGCGGTCTGGCTGGTCAATGCGCGGCGCCAGATGCGGTTTCGCCGCGCCGTCAACGCCCCCGGTCTGGTTGAAATCGACGAAGGCGCGATCCGCTATCTGGCGCCGCGTATCCTTGGCGGCGAAATCCCCCTGCGCGATCTGGTGGAAATCCGCATGTTGCGCCTGTCGGGCCAGCGCCACTGGCGGCTGAGGACGCTGGACGGGCAGGCCCTGCTGATCCCGGTCGAGGCGGCGGGCGCCGATCATCTGGCCCATGCCTTCGCCGCCCTGCCCGGCGTGGACATGGGCCGCATCGCCCATGCGCTGGCCACGGACGGCCCGCCGATGCAGACCGTTTGGACGAGGCCCGCACAGCCCCGCTTGACTTGACCGCCCGGGCTTGCCACCTGTGACCAGCAAAGCCAGACGAAAGGCCCCCGATGTCCATTCCTCAGCAGGGCGGTGGCCCGATCGAAAATCCGCAGCAGCTTGCCGACTATATCGCCTCGGGCGAGAAACCGCGCGAGGATTGGCGGATCGGCACCGAACATGAAAAATTCGGCTATGACCATCAGAACCACATGCCCCTGCCCTATGAGGGCGACACCTCGGTCAAGGCCATGCTGGAGGGGCTGCAACAGCGCTTTGGCTGGGAACCCGTGCTGGAGGCGGGCCATATCATCGGCCTGACCCGCAACGGCGCCAATGTCAGCCTGGAACCGGGCGGGCAGCTGGAACTGTCGGGCGCACCGCTGGAAACCATTCACCAGACCTGCGACGAGGTGAACCAGCATCTGGCCGAGGTGCAGGAGATCGCCGATGGCATGGGCGCGGGCTTCATCGGTCTGGGCGCGGCCCCGGTCTGGCGGCTGGAGGACATGCCGATGATGCCCAAGGGGCGTTACCGGCTGATGACCGATTACATGACCCGCGTCGGCACGATGGGTCGCGACATGATGTATCGCACCTGCACCGTGCAGGTGAACCTGGATTTCGCGTCGGAACAGGACATGGTGCAGAAGCTGCGCGTCTCGCTGGCCTTGCAGCCGGTGGCGACGGCGCTGTTTGCCAGTTCGCCCTTTCTGAACGGCCAGAAAAACGGCATGAAAAGCTGGCGCAGCTGGATCTGGCAGAATCTGGACAAGGATCGCACCGGCATGCTGCCCTTCGCCTTCGAGGACGGCATGGGCTATCAGCGTTGGGTCGATTACGTCCTTGATGTGCCGATGTATTTTGTCTACCGCGATGGGCAATACATCAACGCGCTTGGCCAGAGCTTCCGCGATTTCATGCAGGGCAGGCTGCCCGCGCTGCCCGGTGAGGTTCCGACCCTGTCGGATTGGGCCGACCACCTGACGACCGTCTTTCCCGAAGCCCGCGTCAAGAAATTCATCGAAATGCGCGGCGCCGATGGCGGCCCGTGGCGGCGGCTGTGCGCCCTGCCCGCCTTCTGGGTCGGGCTGCTCTATGATCAGGGCGCGCTGGATGCGGCGACCGATCTGATCAGGGGCTGGGACGCGGAAACCCGCGATGCGTGGCGCGGGGTTGCCTGCCGCGAGGGCTTGCAGGGCGTGGTCAACGGCCGCAGCATGCAGGATCTGGCGCGCGAGGTTCTGGACATCGCCGAAGCCGGGCTGAAGGCCCGCGCCCGTCCCGGTGCGGGCGGTCTGGTGCCGGATGAGACACATTTCCTCAACACTTTGCGAGAGTCTGTGGACAGCGGCCGCGTTCAGGCAGATGAACTCTTGGACAAATATGCCCATGACTGGGCGGGCGACCTGAACCGCATCTATGCGGAGTACAGCTATTAAGGGGACATGATGCGGCGCTTTTTCATTTCCGGTTTCGAGCGTCTTCTCAGCGTCCTGACGATCCTGTCCGTGCTTGCGGTCGCGGCGCTGGCCGCCCGCATCGCGGTCGAGGCGCAGCCCGGCGACACCCGCCAATATCTGACCGCCGCCGTGATATTGGTCGGCGGCTGGCTGGCAGTGATCGCGGTTGCGGGCGTGTCCTTTCTGGCGATTGCCATGCATGACAATTCGCGCCGCATGATCGGTCTGATGGCGCAGGGCACCAAGGGCGCGCGTCCGCTGACCGCGACGCTCAAGCCCGAACGCGCCCCCGAGCGGATCCCGGCCAAGGCGCGGCCCGCCCCCTTGCCCGAAGCCAGTCACGACGCATGGGATGGTGAGGCGGATTTCGCGGAAACTGTCGCTGTCGCGCCAGCACCGCAACCTGTCACCCCGCAACCGGCGGCTGCGAAACCTGCCGCCGCCAAAGCTACCGCCCCCGCGCCGCAGCCAGCCCCGCAGCCCGTGCCGCAACCGGCTGAACGTTCGGTCTTTTCCGGCCGCGCCATGCCGCGCATCCATGCCGAACCCGCGCCCGAACCCACGCCTGCGCCGGTCGCGCAGCCCGGCGTGACAAAAGAAACGCCGGATGGCCCGGCACCCTCGTCAGCCTCCCCTGCGATACGCGCGCCCCGGCTGATCGCCGAGCGCCGCTTTCCACGCTAGGCCCTGACGACCCGTCGTGATGGCCGCGCGGCGGTTGCGCATGAAGTCGTCGCATGTTTCCCCGGCCCGGCACGGCTGGCGCAGAAAGTCCTGAAATCCGCGCGGCTCATGTTCCGGTTTGCTGCCCAGACACCGGAACAGGCGGCGCATTCAATCGCGTGCAGGGTCGGTTTCCGCGTCGGGCAACCCGCCCTCCGGCATGACGCCAAGCCCGCGAAAATAGATCTCGCCCGCGCTGGCCAGCATCTGTTCGGCGGTCAGGTCCCTTGCCTGGATCGGCGCGCCGCGCGTGAACAGTTCGACGATGCCGTGGCTGATCGACCAGAAGTGGTTCGCCACCAGCGAGGTCGACACCCGCTGACTGACCTCCACGCCCTGAAACAGGGCATCGGCCGCGCGATACAGGATCTGATAGGCATGCTGCGCCTCGGCCGAGGTGCGTTCGCCGTCCAGCGCGTTGCTGCCCGATTCGAACATCGCCATGTAAAGCCCCGGCCGTTGCTGCGCGAACAGCAGATAGGCGGTCCCAAGGCGCTGGATCGCGACGACGGGATGGGGGTCGCCCTGGGCATGGGCGGCTTCCAGCCTTTCGGTGAATTCGACAAAGCCCTGCCGCGCCACCTCGGCCAGCAGATCGTCGCGACTGGCGAAATGGCGATAGGGGGCGGCGGCGCTGACACCGGCACGGCGCGCGGCTTCGGTCAGGGTAAAGGCCAGGGGGCCCTTTTCCTCGATCAGGCCCACTGTCGCATCGACAAGCGCCTGTTTCAGATTTCCGTGGTGGTAGGTGCTGCGTGGCACGTCCCGCAGGCCTTACATGCCTTCGCCGAAATAATCCCCGACAAGCGCGGCCAGCGCATCGCCCAGTTGCGCCGCCTCGGCCCCGCGAATGGTGATGCGAATGGTCGAGCCGCGCGGCGCGGTCAGCATCAGCAGGCCCATGATCAGATCACCGGACACTTCCAGACCGTCTTTTTCGACCAGCACGGTGGCGTCGAAACGTTCGACGGTTTCCACGAATTTCGCGCTGGCCCGTGCATGCAGGCCCTTTTCGTTGATGATCTGAAGGTCCTGGGTAACGGTTACCGTCATGATGCCGCCCGACTTGCGACGGCAGCGACGACGGGCGCCGGTGCAACGTCGTAGCTGTTGATGTATTTGCGCCCCGCCTCTTTCGCGGCGGTCACCGCTTCGGGCACCGACATGTGCCGCGATTTCGCCAGCTTGACCAGCATCGGCAGGTTCGCACCGTAAAGAATGGTCCGGTTCTTGGCCGAACAGGCCAGCAGCGACAGGTTCGATGGCGATCCGCCGAACAGATCCGTCACCACCACGACACCCGCACCGGTATCGACCAGATCGGCAGCCTGCCGGATTTCTTCCTGCTTTTGGCTGCGATCGTGGTTTTCTTCGATCATGACGGCTTTTATCCCCTGCTGCGGGCCAACGACATGTTCGACCGCCAGAAGATATTCACGCGCCAGGCCTCCGTGCCCCACGATGACTACACCTATCAATTCCTACCACCACGCATCGACGGCCGCCCTAACGCCTTGCGGCGCCTGAACCGGACGATGCTTCGTCCGCAGGTGCCGGCGCCGGGTTTCGGCGTTCAAGTTCCCTATGACGTTTAGACACCTGCCAGCCAGCTTCCGCAAGTGAATCAGCCATCTTCTCGGCCATTGTGACGGAACGGTGTTGCCCTCCGGTACACCCGAAGCCGATGGCAAGATGTGTCTTTCCCTCTTCAAGATGGGCAGGCAGGGTAAAAAGCACAAGATCGCGGACCTGTTCGAAGAAGGCGGCAGATCGCGGATCGGACGCAACGTAATCCTGCACCGCAGCATCGCGGCCATCCAGCGCGCGCAATTCGGGCTGCCAATGCGGATTGGTCAGAAAGCGGCAGTCGAACATCATGTCCACCCCGCGCGGCACGCCACGCTTGTAGGAAAAGGACTGGACCGACACCGCCAGCCGCCGGTCGGGGCTGCTGGCGAACCACGTCCCCAGTTCGGCCCGCAGGTCATGGGGCGACAATTCGGTCGTGTCGATCAGCACATCGGCGCGGGCGCGGATCGGCGCCAGCAGGTCGCGTTCGGCCATGATCCCCATCAACGGATCGCCTTCGGGGGCCAGCGGATGGCGGCGGCGGGTTTCATTGTAGCGCCGGACCAGCAGATCGGGCGAACAGTCCAGATACAACACCTCGGGCGCGTAATCGGGCATCCGGGTCAGCCGGTCGATCAGTTCGATCAGGTTCGACGCCGAAAAGTCGCGGTTGCGCACATCCAGCCCAAGCGCCAGCGGCACCGGCCGCGCCGCCCCGTCCAGCAGACGCGGGATCAGCGTCAGCGGCAGGTTGTCGATCGCCTCATAGCCCAGATCCTCCAGCACATCGATCGCGGTCGAACGCCCCGCGCCCGAAGGGCCGGTGACCAGCACGAGGCGCTGCGCCCGTTCTTCCCGTTCAGCTTGCTCCATGCGCGCTACCAGATCCGGCCCTTCAGCAGATATTGTTTCAATACGGGGGCAAGATGCGGAGTATAGGGCCCGAGAACAAGGGGAAAGCTGACCCCCAGCAGGTCATGCGTCCTTTCGGGCGGCAGGCGCTGATCCTCGACCCGGCCCAGATCGACGATCAGCGCCAAAGCGGTGGGTCCCGCGGCATCCGCGGCCAGAATGCCCGCGCCGCGCGCCTCGATCCGGCCGCGCAGGGTGTCGGGGACATCCGCGATCACCTGCGCGCCCTCGCGCCGCAGGCAGGTGCGGTCATCGGCGACCAGCCCGGCGCCAATCGCCATCAGCGACAGCGCAAGGCTCGATTTCCCCGCCCCCGACGGGCCAAGGATCAAAAGCCCCCGCCCCCCCAGGCTGATGCAGGACGCATGCATGTTCATCGTCGCAGATCACCCTTTCCTGCCGCTGCGCAACCGGGCCACGCGCGACCTGACCCTGCCTGCAATCCTTGCGAATATCCGCAACGGATAAAACCCCGGCCAAATGATTGCGCTAAACAATCCTGTTTGCGCTACCGGCCCGGAAACACGACTTTCTTCGTATAAATGACATGTTATAGCAGCCCTACGGATCGGCCTTGCGTGGCCGATTTATTTCATCAGGAGCTTACGAACATGGCCACACCGCGCGTCAACCCGAACTGCCGTCTTGAGGACCAGGGGATCACGGGTCTGGGTCATGTTTATTACAACCTGCTGGAACCCGCGCTGATCAATGCCGCCATCGAACGCGGCGAAGGCAAGCTGGGCCTTGGCGGCGCCTTTCTGGTCAGCACCGGCGCCCATACCGGTCGGTCCCCAAAGGATAAATTCGTCGTCCGCACCGCTTCGGTCGAAGACACGATCTGGTGGGAAAACAACAAGCCGATGGATGCCGACGCGGCTGACCGCCTGCATGCCGACATGCTGGACCACATGAAGGGCCGCGACTATTTCGTGCAGGACCTGTTCGGCGGCGCCGATCCCGCGCTGCGTCTGGATGTCCGCGTGGTCAGCGAACTGGCATGGCACAACCTGTTCATCCGCCACCTGCTGCGCCGCCCCGAGGCGGCCGAACTGGCCGGTTTCGTGCCCGAATTCACCATCATCAACTGCCCCAGCTTCAAGGCCGATCCGGCCCGGCACGGCTGCCGCAGCGAAACCGTCATCGCGATCAACCTTGACAAGAAACTGATCCTGATCGGCAACACCCAGTATTCGGGCGAAAACAAGAAGGGCGTGTTCACCCTGCTGAACTACCTGCTGCCCGCCAAGGGCGTGATGCCGATGCATTGCTCGGCCAACCACGCGCATGGCGACAAGAACGATGTCGCGATCTTCTTTGGCCTGTCGGGCACCGGCAAGACCACGCTGTCGGCCGATCCCTCGCGCACGCTGATCGGCGATGACGAACATGGCTGGTCGGATCGCGGCGTCTTCAATTTCGAAGGCGGCTGCTATGCCAAGACCATCAACCTCTCGGCCGAGGCAGAGCCGGAAATCTACGCGACCTGTTCCAAATTCGGCACCGTCATCGAAAACATGGTCTATGACGAAGACACGCTGGAGCTGGATTTCGAGGATAACTCGATCACCGACAACATGCGCTGCGCCTATCCGCTGGATTATATTTCCAACGCATCCGAGGACAGCCTGGGCGGCACGCCGAAAAACGTCATCATGCTGACCTGCGACGCCTATGGTGTCCTGCCGCCGATCTCGCGGCTGACGCCGGCGCAGGCGATGTATCATTTCCTGTCCGGCTTCACCTCGAAAACGCCGGGCACCGAGGTCGGCGTGACCGAGCCGATCCCGACCTTCTCGACCTGTTTCGGCGCCCCCTTCATGCCGCGCCGCCCCGAGGTTTACGGCAAGCTGCTGCAGGAACGCATCGCGAAATCCGGGGCGGATTGCTGGCTGGTCAACACCGGCTGGACCGGCGGCGCCTATGGCACCGGCAAGCGCATGCCGATCAAGGCGACCCGCGCCCTGCTGGCCGCCGCGCTGGACGGTTCGCTGAACAATGTCGAATTCCGCAAGGATCCGAATTTCGGTTTCGAGGTTCCGGTCGCGGTTCCCGGTGTCGATGCCAAGCTGCTGGACCCGCGCCAGACCTGGGCCGATCCCGCCGCCTATGACGCGCAGGCCCGGAAACTGGTCGGCATGTTCAGCGACAACTTTGCCCAATATGTCGACAAGATCGACGACGATGTGAAGGCTGCGGCCATCGGCTGAACCCGCTGTTCACCGGGCGGCGTGGCTGCCCGGCAGCATTGTCGCATGGGTATTTGGATGATGAAGAAAGGCGGCCGGTTTATCTGGCCGCCGTGCTGTTTACGATGATCGTGCTGTTTTCGATGATGCCGCGAGCTTAGCTGGTATTGCGGATGCGTTTGCGGCGCTTGGCGCGCTTGACCTCGGCCAGCCGGGCCTGCGTGGACATGCGGCGCGGGCCCTTCTTGCGGCCTCCCTTGGGGCCTTGCAGGATGCTGCGGCCTTCCAGTTCGACCAGTTCCAGCATCAGCCCGCCGGTCAGCGGCACGGCCTCGGACAGGCGCACGGTGACGCGCTGGCCGATGCCGATTTCCAGCCCGGTTTCCGATCCCAGCAGGGTCTGGCTGTCGGGATCGTAGTGGAAATATTCATTGCCGATTTCGCGGATCGGCAGCAGCCCGTCGGCGCCCGTCTCATCCAGTTTGACAAAGGCGCCGAAACGCTGGATGCCGCTGATC
Source organism: Paracoccus sp. DMF-8 (assembly GCF_029309835.1). Classification (GTDB taxonomy): domain Bacteria; phylum Pseudomonadota; class Alphaproteobacteria; order Rhodobacterales; family Rhodobacteraceae; genus Paracoccus. The sequence goes on from NZ_JARJHL010000005.1 coordinate 398,728, forward strand.
CGGCCCGCGAATTCCGATCCCACGCGATCTGACAGATAGGCGGCCAGATAGCGGTCGGTCGTGTCGCGTTCCGCCGCCATCGAGCGACGTTCGGTTTCGCTGATATGTTTCGCGGTTTCCGACAGGTTTTCGATGTCCTGAGGCGACAGCCCGTCCTTGCCCCAGCCATGCGCCGCGATCAGTCCGCGATGGACGATCAGGTCGGAATAGCGCCGGATCGGGCTGGTGAAATGCGCATAGCTTTTCAGCGCCAGACCGAAATGCCCATAGTTTTCCGGGTCGTAATAGGCCTGCGTCATCGACCGCAAGGCGGTGATATTGATCAGCTCGTCGAAATCCGTGCCCTGCGCCTGATCCAGCAGCCGGTTGAGATGCCGGGTCTGCAGCACCTGCCCCTTGGCCAGCGTGAACCCCGACGCCTCGGCCACCTCGCGCAGCGCGTCGATTTTCGCCAGCGAAGGTTCTTCGTGAACGCGGAACAGCAGGGGGCGGCGCTTGCCGGTCAATTCCTCGGCTGCGGCGACATTGGCCGGGACCATGAATTCCTCGATCAGCCTATGCGCGTCAAAGCGGTCGCGGAAGTTCACCGATTTGACCCGGCCATCCGCAGCCAGCTCGATGCGGCGCTCCGGCAGGTCCAGTTCCAGCGGCTGGCGGCGCTCGCGCGCCTTTTTCAGCAGGTCGTAGGCGTGCCACAGCGGACGGATGACGCTGTCGATCAGCGGTGCCGACTGGTCATCGGGGTTGCCGTCGGCCGCCGCCTGCGCCTGTTCATAGGACAGGCTGGCGCGTGAAATCATCATGCCGCGATGGAACCGGTGCGAGATCTTGTTGCCCTCGCCGTCCAGCCGCATCCGCACCGCGATCACCGGGCGGTCGACGCCTTCGTGCAGCGAACACAGGTCGCCCGACAGGATATCGGGCAGCATCGGCACGACGCGGTCGGGGAAATAGGTCGAGTTGCCGCGCTTCCACGCCTCGCGGTCGATGGCATTGCCGGGGCGGACGTAATGGGCGACATCGGCGATGGCGACCCAGATCACCGCGCCGCCGTCATCTTCGATTTCAGCGGCGACGGCGTCGTCATGGTCGCGGGCATCGGCGGGGTCGATGGTGACCAGCGGCAGGTCGCGCAGATCCTCGCGCCCGCCCGCGCCACGGCCATGCAGGGTGGCGGGCTGCGCGGCATCCGCCTCGGCGATAACGGCATCGGGGAAATCGTCGGGAATGCCGTGCTGGTGAATGGCGATCAGGCTGACCGCGCGCGGCGCCGAGGGGTCGCCGAGCCGTTCCGTGATCCGGGCCAGCGGCAGGCCGAGCCGCCCCCTGGGGCCGGATTGCTCGGCCTCGACCAGTTCCCCGTCCTGCGCGCCCAGCATGGTGGCGGCGGGGACGCGCCATTCCTTGTCCGCGCCCTTGTCGATGGGCAGGATGCGCCCGCCATCCGCGCCCTTGCGAAAGATGCCGACGATCTTGTGCGGCGCATGGCCGATGCGGCAGATCAGCCGGGCCTCATATTGGTGATCCTGACCCTGAACCTCGGCCAGACGGGCAAGGATGCGGTCCCCGGCGCCAAGGGCCGGTTCCTCGCGGCGGGGGATGAACAGGATACGCGGCTGCGGGCCGTCGCCCTGCCATTCCATCGGGCGGGCGAAAACGTCGCCGTCCGCATCGGGCGGCAGGATCTGGACGACCGTGACCGGCGGCAGGCGTTCGGCATCGTGGTAATGGCGCTTGCGGCGTTCCAGCAGGCCTTCGGCCTCAAGCTCCTTGAGCAGGCGCTTGAGCTCGATCCGCTCGGCCCCCTTGAGGCCAAAAGCCTTGGCGATGTCGCGCTTGGCGCTCGCCTCGGGGTGGTCGGCCACCCAATCTAGAATCTGCTGTCGGGAAGGTATCTGGGCCATGTCGCGACGCTAGCACCGAAGCGGGGCGGTTGGCAGAGGCAAAACGCGGGCTCACCCGGATCGCAAGGTTGAAACGGGTCACCGGAGGCGCAGCCCCGCTGCCTTTCAGCCCCCTCGGTGGGTGTCATGTGTCAAAAGGTTTAAGCCTGTTTTTCGTGGGAACAAATGGGCATATCCGATGACAGCTGATTGCGGGCGGTGGTGGGGGAGGCCCGGTTTTTGGACGTTGTTGCTTGCGGCCTTGATCATGACTTTATGTCTTGCTGTGAGGCCGTGTACCCCTCTGGGCAAGGGGGTTTGCCACGCTGGTGGCGAATTGATGTTGGTTCGAGCCCAGCCCGGCCTCATGCCTCTGCCGTGCCTGCCGTTCGGCCTCTGCCCGCAGCCTTTCGCGGTTTTCTGCTTTGCGGCGCAGGTAGGTGCGGACCGCCACATCCGACACCCGCAGCTTGCGGGCGATCCGGGCGATGGGCAGGCCCTGCGCGTGGCAATGGGCGGCGCGCCATGGTTTCGCCGGGGGAATGCGGCGGGGCAATGTGGCGAGGTTCACCAGGGCATCGACGGATTCGCGCCCGAACATCTGCGATCGGCTCGTTTGTGTCGCGAGGGTTCTTGCCGATGGAAAGCTCGGCACCACCGAAGGCGAGGATGAAGCAGATCGCGCCCTCACGCCCCAGCACTTGCACGAAGGGCGCAATCTGGGCGGCGCAGGTGGGCCGTTGTGCTGGCTCATGTCTCGCCCCGCTGCATCCGCTGCCACCAGCGGTGAATGGCGCTGAGGGCGGTCGCGGCGGTCGGGCGGGAAATGCGCGGCCACATGGGCCTCGATCGCGGCGAATGTCATATGCGCAAGCCGCGCCTCGACGAAGGCGCGCAATTCCGGGTCCGGGGCGATCTTTCCCGGCCGGGACGATGTGCCGTCACGTGCTGCAACAGGGTTTCATCAGGCGTTGAACCGGCGTTTCGCGTCATGTCCGTTCTCGTGTGGTGGGTCTGCGCGCCGGCCCTCCATCCGGCCGGCGCGCAGGGTTTCGGCGGCGCATCAGGCACACCGCCGAAGGCACGGGCCGATCCGGTCGGTCCCGAAGCGCGCCGGGTTTCGGGCCGAGTTGCGCACGGATCGCGATTTCCTCGGCCGCGCCGCCCGCAAACCTGTCGCTGCGCGCAAGGTCCGGCGGGGCGGCCGATGTGGACAGAGGCTTGAACAGATGCGCGAATGGCGGGATCGCCTTTTCGATGAGCAGATCGGAACTGTCGGGATCGGACATGCAGAGCGCCCTGGCCCAGCCCCGCATGGCGAGCGAGAGATAGCCCCGGCGAACATCGGCGGGAAGGTCGGAGAGAGCGACGACCTCGATAGCGCCACCATTTCCCCTTGGCGTGGGCGTTCCGCGAATATCGAACCAACGGGAAGCCGAACTTCTGTGCGTGGGAACTTCCGCAACTCCGAGCAACTTCCTAGGGTCTGGACTCATTGAGTTTCAAAGCCAGTAGATGACGAGGGCAGCAAGTGCGATTGCTGACAAGAATACCTTGGGGCAACGGTCGTACCGGGTCGCCACACGCCTCCAATCCTTGAGCCTGCCGAACATGATCTCGATCCGGTTGCGCCGTTTGTACCGGCGCTTGTCGTACTTGACGGTTTTCTTCCGCTGCTTCCGGCACTGGGATGCAGGCGCGTATCCCTTTGTCTTTCAACGCTTCTCTGAACCAGTCGGCGTCATAGCCGCGATCCCCGAGCAGCCAATCGACATCCGGCAGGCTGCTCAGCAATGCCCGCGCGCCGATGTAATCGCTGACCTGTCCGGCAGTGACGAACAGGTTGAGGGGGCGCCTCGGCTGTCGCAGATGGCGTGCAACTTGGTGTTCATGCCGCCCTTGGTGCGACCAATCAGGCGCCCACGCCCCCTTTTCACGCCCATGCTGGTCGCGGTGCGGTGGGCCTTCAGGTAAGTGGCGTCGATCATCACGGTCTTCTCTTCGCCGTGCCCGGCCGCCAGACCCGCCATCATTTGGGCAAAGATGCCCTTGTCGCTCCACCGCTTCCAACGGTTGTATAGTGTCTTGTGCGGGCCATAGGCTGCCGGGGCATCGCGCCACCGTAAGCCATTGCGATTGATGAAGATAATCCCGCTTAACACGCGTCGATCATCGACGCGAGGCTTGCCGTGGGACTTGGGGAAGAAAGGCTCAAGACGCGCCATCTGCGCGTCCGTCAACCAAAAAAGATCAGACATGGTCACCGCTCGCTTTTCGAACCGTGAATCACGCCGCCAGTCGGAAATCAATGGGTCCTGAGCCTAACACATGGAGCTTGATATCAGCACCCGGCTACGCATTTGCTGGACCAGGGCTGGACTGTGAGTGAGATGACTTACCGGACCGGCATACCCAAGCGAATTCTTGACAAGTACATGGCTCGCGAAGGGGCGAGTTTGCCCGGCTTGGAGGCGCTTATCCTCCCTGTCAAAGGGGCTGGGTGTGTCTCTCGACTGGCTGGTGTTCGGTGTAGGCGGCCCTTCAGCTGCGCCCACAGAGTTCCTCGTCAACAGGTCTGCCACCGCCGCTGGCCTCGCGATTTTTGAGGCGGTGATGGGGCGGCTCTCGAAACACGCCCCCGAAATCTATGAGGATGAAGAGCTATTGGGTCTTTCCGTCGATATATGGGCTGCCGAAATCGGCGAGCGAACAATGGAAGAAGCCGGACGTGTATGGACGCCCCTTCAGATGCAAGCAGTATTTTGGCGGGGTTTGGACGGGTGATCGGGTTCCGACGTGTATCCGGCCTCGTGATGCGGCTTTCCGTGCGCCGCAGGCCCTTATGGAGCCAGGGGATCGGGTCCAGAACGCTTACCCGCGCTCGAGGCGCTGTCCGGCCTGATGGTTTGCCCAATCGCGCCTTCTCGATCTTCGTCCATAACCTCCAGTCGACCGTTCACACCCTCCGACGGTCCCCGGCCAGTCCGCCTGTCGTCAGGCGGTGGCCGGAGCCCGATACACCCCATCGCCGCGCATCAACGCCCGTGCAACGCGGGCGATTTTGTTGGCCAGCGCCACGGCAACCAGCATCTTTGGCTTCGTCGCCAGCATCCGCGCCATCCACGATCCCGCGGGCGCGCCGTGCCGAGCCCGCCAGCGCACAACAGACGTGGCCCCGATGATGAGCAGGCGACGCAGGTCGCGCTGTCCCATCCTCGCAGTCCGCCCCAGCCGGGCCTTGCCACCAGACGAGTCCTGCCGTGGCACGAGCCCGATCCAGGCCGCGAAGTCCCTGCCTTTCGAGAAGCTCTCGACCGGTGGGGCCAGTGCCGCAAGGGCCACGGCGCAGACTGGTCCCACGCCTGGGATCGTCATCAGGCGCCGCACCATCTCATCCTGCCGCGCTTCGGTGCGAAGGCGTGCGCTCAACCCGTCGATCCGCACCTCCAGAGCCTCGATGTGCGACAGCAGTTCCATCCCGATCTCGATGACAGCTTCGGGCGGTTCGGAACCAGACTGCTCGAGCGCATACTTCAGGCGTGCCAAATGCGCCGGGCCCTGCGGGGCAATCAGGCCGTATTCCGCCAGATGCCCCCGCAGCGCCGAGATCGCCTGCGTTCGCTGCCGCACGAGCAGATCGCGCGTCTTGAACGTCAGGCCCGCAGCTTGTTTCGTCACGATCTTCACCGCCACGAACCGCATGGTTGGCCGCGATGCCGCCTCCGCGATGGCCTCGGCATCGGCAGCGTCGTTCTTCTGGCGCTTTACGAACGGCTTCACATAGGCCGGCGCAATCAGTCTGACCGCGTGGCCCAACTCACCGATCTTCCGGCCCCAGTGATGCGACGTGGCGCAGGCCTTCTGTGGTTGCCGCCCGTGATGCAAGAAGATCTTTGACCGATTGAGTGTGTGATCGAGTGCGGTCTTCTGTCAGGCCTTCATGTGCGACGCTGTGAAGGCCGCTGGCCGGGATGGTGATCTGCGGATCGGACCCAAAACTCCATAGCGAGCTTTCAAACTCTCTGAGGCCTGCGCTGGTTTTCCCGATCCCGATCTGTTCGATCATTGTACCCATTCAGGCTGTCGACTTCCTACACCTCCTTCACCGACACCATGCAGCCTTGCGGGGCATGTGGATCATGCACCTGCTGCTTGCGCCGGATTCCGATAGTCTTCGTTCTTCACCAGCATAGCCCAGATCGCGCGCGCCATCTTGTTGGCTAAGGCGACCGCGACAGGCATCCGTGGCTTTTTCTGCGACATTCGCGCTAGCCACGATCCTTCGGGGGCTGGCTTGCGCTTTAGCCAGCTGAGCCGCGACATAGCCCCAGTAATGAGAAGGCGGCGAATGTCGGCCTGCCCGGCCTTGGAGACACGTCCGAGCCGCTCTTTCCCTCCCGAGGAATGCTGCCGGGGCACAAGTCCCAGCCAGGCTGCGAAGTCCCTGCCTCGCCTGAAACGCCCCATGTCAGACGCAAAAGCCTCAATCGCCAGCGCGGTCAGAGGGCCGACGCCTGGCATTGTCTGAAGTCGCCGCGCTGTGTCTCCCTCAGCCGCCAATGCCGTGATCTTCTTGGTTTTGACGTCAATCCGTGTCGTTTTCTCGGCGATCTGCTTGAGCAGATCCAGGCATTCCTCCCGGACGAGTTTCTGAAGGTCGCTGTTCGAGGCCAAAATGATCGCCTCAATAGACCTTATCTGGCTAATGCCCTGCGGGACGGCGTGGCCGTATTCGTAGAGATGTGATCGCAACGCGTTCACCAGTTCAGTACGCTGGTGGACAAGACGTTCCCGGCCACGAAACAGCATTGCACGCGCCTGCTGTTCTTCCGTCTTCGGTTCGACAAAGCGCATTTCCGGGCGTTGTGCTGCGATCACGATTGCTTCGGCGTCGGCAGCATCATTCTTCTGGCGCGTTACGAACGGTCTGACATATTGCGGCGCGATCAACCGGACCTCATGGCCAAGCCTGACCATTTCTCGCGCCCAGTAGCTTGCGCTACCGCAGGCTTCCATCACCACGATGGCGGGTTCGTGCGTCGCCATGAAGTGCCGGAACTGGCCTCGTGTCACCTTCTTGCGGAACTTTACATGCCCAGCCGCGCTGGCACCGTGAAGCTGGAAGACGTTCTTGGCCAAATCCAGCCCGATGATGCTAACCTCTCCCATGGACGCTCTCCTCTATAGCGGTGTTTCAACAACCGCTACCTTGGCACATCGATGCCGTCGGGGGGGGGCGTCCACCCCATCGCTTACCTTGAGCGCGGTGTGACCAGCGAAGACCTGGAGCTTTGGAGGCAAAGCCGCACGGAACGGCTGGTCGAAATTACGCAGGATAAAGCCTCAAGGATCCTTTCGTCTTGAGATGTGCGATGTGCGCAAAGCCGTGCACATCTTACCCTCTAACTAATTGATTTTTATCGGAAAAATTCCGGAAATACCGCGAAAATGGCGACTTTCGCGCCGAAAGGCTCAAACCTTTTGACATCCGTCAGATAGAGGCTGAAAGGCGTTCCCTGGGGTATTTCCGTGATGAAGAAAGCGGGGTCACTCTGCCGATTGGGGCAATGTGATGAAATCCGCCGCAGCACTGACGATCGGGTCGGCTTGAGCCCCGGCGCGGATCTGGGCGATGAAGTCGCGGCGCATCTGGTAGCTCCAGAACTGGTTGATATGTTCGGCGACCGCCTCGGGTGCGGGATGATCGGGCTGGTTGCGGAAAAAATCCGCCATCTGGGTTGCCATTCGGATCAGCTTGTCCGTTGCCATGTTCCTGTCCTGCTTCTGCCTTGGTCCGCGATGCGTTGCGGATGGGTGAAAAGATCGAAATCGCTATCGCGGGCACGCGCGATCAGGGTCAGCCCCGCCGCCTCGGCCCAAAGCAGCGCAAGCTGGGTGGGCGCGCTGGCACCGATGATGATCGGGGCGCCGATGCGCGCGGCCTTTTGCGCCAGATCGACCGACAGGCGCGAGGACATGACCACCGCCCCCTGCCCGCCATCCACGCCCTGCCGCGCCAGCGCGCCGGCCAGCTTGTCGAGCGCATTGTGGCGCCCGACATCTTCGCGGACGGTCGCGGTGCTGCCATCCCAGAACCCTGCGCCGTGGATCGCCGGGGTTTCGCGGCGCAGGACCTGCCCCTGAGCCATCGCCTGCATGGCGCGGCCCACGTCCTGCGGCGGCATCTGGAAATTGCCCGAAACCGGCACGATGTCGGGCAATGCGGCGGCGATGCTGTCGACGCCGCACAACCCGCAGCCGACCGGGCCGATCATCGCGCGGCGACGCTCGATCAGGTTGACGGACAGGCCGGGCCGCAGCCAGAGCCGCGCCTCGATGCCCGGCATGTCCTGCGCCTGCACCTCGACCGTATCGAAACCGATGATATCCGCAGGATCGGCGATGAACCCTTCGGTCAGGGCAAAGCCCGTCGCGAAATCCTGCAGGTCATGCGGGGTCGCCATCAGGACGGCCTGCGACATGCCGTCGACGACGATGGCCACCGGCATCTCCTGCGGGCTGGGCGGGGCTTCTGCCCGGACCCATGCACCACCCCGCCAGCGCATCACGGATTGGGGCGATGCGTCGGACATGTCCTTCATCCTGCCCTGCTCATTCGGCAGCGGCGGGCAGGATGCGGCGCGACAGTTCGGAATGGGCGGAATATTCCTCTTGCCATTCGCTTGGCCCGTTCGAGGGGCTGACCTGCACCGCCGTCACCTTGAATTCGGGGCAGTTCGTCGCCCAGTCCGAATTGTCGGTGGTGACCACGTTCGCCTGCGTCGTCGGGTGGTGGAAGGTCGTATAGACCACGCCCGGCGACACCCGTTCCGTGATATGCGCGCGCAGCGACGTATCCCCGGAGCGCGACGAAATCCGCACCCAATCGCCTTCGCGCACGCCCCGCACCTCGGCGTCCGAGGGGTGGATTTCCAGAATATCCTCGGGGTGGAACACCACATTTTCGGTCCGGCGGGTCTGCGCGCCGACGTTGTATTGCGACAGGATCCGCCCGGTGGTCAGCAGCAGCGGGAAGCGCGAGCCGGCGCGTTCATCCGTTGCGACATATTCGGTGTGCAGGAACTTGCCCTTGCCGCGCACGAAACCGTCGATATGCATGACCGGCGTGCCAAGCGGCGCGTCCTCGTTGCAGGGCCATTGCACCGATCCCTCGCGGTCCAGCAGGTCATAGTTGACACCGGCGAAGCTGGGCGTCGTCAGGGCGATTTCATCCATGATTTCAGATGGATGCTGATAATTCCAGTTGCCCCCCATGCGGTTGGCGAGCATCTGGGTAATCTCCCAATCCTCGAAACCGTTCTTGGGCGTCATGCAGCGGCGCACCATGTTGATCCGGCGTTCGGCATTGGTAAAGGTGCCGTCCTTTTCAAGGAAACTGGAACCCGGCAGCAGCACATGGGCATAGTTCGCGGTTTCGTTCAGGAACAGGTCCTGCACGATCACGATATCCATCGCCGTCAGCGCCGATGTGACGTGTTTGGTGTCGGGGTCGGACTGGACGATATCCTCGCCCTGGCAATACAGCCCGCGGAAACTGCCGTGCAGCGCGCCGTCGAACATGTTGGGGATGCGCAGGCCGGGTTCCTCCGACAGCGGCACGCCCCAGACACGCTCATACATCTCGCGCGTGGCCTTGTCGCTGACGTGGCGATAGCCGGGGTATTCATGGGGGAAGGACCCCATGTCGCACGAGCCCTGCACGTTGTTCTGGCCGCGCAGCGGGTTCACGCCGGTCCCCGGCTTGCCGATATTGCCGGTCATCATCGCAAGGTTCGCGATCGCCATGACCGTGGTCGATCCCTGCGAATGTTCCGTCACGCCCAGACCATAGAAGATGCTGGCACGGGGTGCCGCCGCATAGGCGCGGGCCGCCTCGCGGATCAGATGGGCGGGGACCTGCGACAGCTTTTCGACCTCTTCCGGTGCATGGCGCGGATCGGCTGCGAATTCCATATAGATCTGGAATTCGTCCCAATCGCACATCTCGCGGATGAAGGCTTCGTCATACAGCCCCTCGGTCACGATCACATGCGCCATCGAGGTGACGACGGCGACATTGGTGCCCGGACGCAGCGGCAGGTGCCAGCTTTCGCCCATATGGGCGGTGTCCAGAATATCGGTGCGGCGCGGATCGAGGACGATCAGCCCCGCCCCCTTGCGCAGTTGCGCGCGCATCCGCGAGCCGACGACCGGATGGCCGTCGGTCGGGTTGCAGCCGATGATCAACATCAGGTCGGTGTCGTCGATGCTATCGAAATCATGCGTCCCGGCCGAGGTGCCGAATGCCTTGCCCAGACCGTAGCCGGTGGGCGAATGGCAGACGCGGGCGCAGGTGTCGGTGTTGTTGTTGCCGAAAACCGCGCGGGCCAGTTTCTGCACCAGATAGGTTTCTTCGTTGGTGCAGCGCGACGAGGTGATTACCCCGATCAGATCCTTGCCATGATCGGCCTGCGCCTTGCGCAACCGGGTCGCGGCAAAATCCAGCGCCTCATCCCAACTGACTTCCTGCCAGGGATCGGTGATCTTTTCGCGGATCATCGGGCTGAGGATCCGGTCGCGGTGGCTGGTATAGCCCCAGGCAAAACGGCCCTTGACGCAGCTGTGGCCGTGGTTCGCCTTGCCGTCTTTCGAGGGCACCATGCGCACGATCTGTTCGCCGCGCATATGGGCGTCGAAGGAACAGCCGACGCCGCAATAGGCGCAGGTGGTTTTCACGATGCGCTCGGGCGTGCCGATCTCGATCACGGTGTTTTCGATCAGCGTCGCGGTCGGGCAGGCCTGCACGCAGGCGCCGCAACTGACGCAATCCGACGACAGGAAGCTGTCCGAACCCATGCCCGGCGACACGCGGCTGTCAAAGCCCCGGCCCTCGATGGTCAAGGCGAATGTCCCCTGCACTTCCTCGCAGGCGCGGACGCAGCGGTTGCAGACGATGCATTTCGACGGATCGAAGGTGAAATAGGGGTTGGACTGGTCCTTGGGCCGCCATTCGGGGTTGGGGCCGACGGCCGAGCGGCGGGCAAAATGGTTTTTCGGCGCGTCATAGCGCACCTCGCGCAGACCCACGGCACCGGCCATGTCCTGCAATTCGCAATCGCCATTGGCCGCGCAGGTCAGGCAGTCCAGCGGGTGGTCGCTGATATACAGCTCCATCACGCCCTTGCGGATCTGCGCGATTTCGTCGGTCTGGGTGTGGACCTTCATCCCTTCGGACACGGGTGTCGTGCAGGATGCGGGCGTGCCGCGCATGCCGTCGATCTGGACGACGCACAGGCGGCAGGAGCCGAAGGCCTCAAGATTGTCGCTCGCGCAGAGTTTCGGGACAGAAATCCCCGCCTCGGCAGCCGCGCGCCTGACCGAGGTGCCGGACGGCACGGTCACGGAAATCCCGTCGATGTTCAGCGTCACCATGGTCGTGGATTTCGACATGGGCGTGCCCATGTCACGGTCTGGAATGATGAAATCCTTCATTCTGCGGCCTCCCTGCGGGCTGCGCCCGGCCCGGTAAATTCATCCTCGAAATGGGTCAAGAGCGACATGACCGGGAAAGGCGCAAAGCCCCCCAGAGCGCAGAGCGAGCCCCATTTCATCGTGTTGCACAGATCTTTCAGCGTCTCGATCGCCTCGCTGTCACCCTGAGCGATGCGGTCGATCGTTTCCACCGCGCGGGTCGAGCCGATGCGGCAAGGCGTGCATTTGCCGCAGCTTTCGACCGCGCAGAATTCCATGGCGAAACGCGCCAGCTTCACGCAATCGGCGGTGTCGTCAAAAACGGTGATCCCGGCATGGCCGAGCAGCGCATCTTTCGCCCCCAGTTCTTCATAGCCGAAAGGCACATCGAAATTCGACACCGGCACATAGGCGCCAAGCGGACCGCCGACCTGCACCGCCTTGACCGGGCGCCCGGACAGGGTGCCGCCGCCGATGCCGTTGACGATATCGCCCAGCTTCATGCCGAACGCCGCCTCATACAGCCCGCCATATTTGACATTGCCCGCGATTTGGATCGGGATCGTGCCTTTCGAGCGGCCGATGCCAAGCGCGCCATAGGCCGCGCCGCCATGTTCCATGATCCAGGGCACCGCACCAAGCGACAGCACGTTGTTGACGACCGTCGGGCGGCCCAGAAAACCGACCAGCGCCGGGATCGGGGGCTTGGCGCGGACGACGCCGCGCTTGCCCTCCAGACTGTTCAGCAGGCTGGTTTCCTCGCCGCAGACATAGGCGCCCGCACCGACGCGGACCTCCATGTCGTAAGCATATTGTGATCCCAGCATCGACTGACCCAGCACGCCCTGACGGCGCGCATCGGCGATTGCGTCGTTCATGGCGCAGATCGCATCGGGGTATTCGCTGCGGATATAGACGTAGCCCTGCGTGGCGCCGACCGCGATTCCGGCAATCGCCATGCCTTCGATCAGGCACAGCGGGTCGCCCTCCATCAGCATGCGGTCGGCAAAGCTGCCACTGTCACCTTCGTCGGCGTTACAGATGATGTATTTCTGCGCGCCTTCCGCACCGGCGACCGTTTTCCACTTGATCGCGGTCGGGAAACCGGCGCCGCCGCGACCGCGCAGACCGGATTCCATCACCTCCTCGATGATCTTTTCGGGACCGGCGGCAATGGCCGCGCGCAGCCCGGCCAGACCGCCATGGGCTTCGTAATCGGCGACGGACACCGGGTCGATGACGCCGACGCGAGCAAAGGTCAGACGCTGCTGGCCCTTCATCCAATCGTGATCCTCGACCACGCCGATGGCGCGGGGATGAGCGGCCATGTCGCGGGCCATGATCGCCTGCACCAGCGCGGGCGCGTCTTCGGGTTCAAAGGGGCCGAAACCATGGCGGGTGCCGTCCAGATCGACCTCGACCAGCGGCTCCAGCCAGATCATGCCGCGCGTGCCATTGCGGACGATCTGCGCCTCAACCCCTTGTTTTTGCAGCTCGACACGCAGCGCATCGGCAACTTCGTCGGACCCGAGCGCGCGGGCGGCGGCGTCAATGGGAACATAAATTTTCATGCGCGCGCCTCCTGCACAAAGCGGGTGACTTTCGCCAGATTCGCGCGACCGACCAGCTTGCCGTCGAATTCCGCCGAAGGCCCACAAGCACAAAGCCCCAAACAGAAGACGGGTTCCAATGTCAGCCGGCCGTCGGGCGTGGTTTCGTGCCAGCCGATGCCAAGCGCGCGACAGACCTGATCGGCCAGATCATCCGCGCCCATCGAAATGCAGCTTTCGGCGCGGCACAGCCGCAGGACATGGGTGCCGGTCGGATGGTCGCGGAAATCGTGGTAAAAGCTGACGACGCCATAAACCTCGGCACGGGTCAGGTTCAGCGCCTTGGCAATGATCGGCTGCGCATCATCGGGGACCATGCCCCATTCTGCCTGAATATCGTGCAGGATCGGCAGCAACGGCCCCTCGCGATGCAGATGCGAGGCGATGATCTGATCGAGCCTTTCAATCGATTCGCTGTCAAATTCAGCAGCCGGGCTGGTTCGTGTCATGGCTGGGCATATCCGCGCTATACAAGATTTAACCCAGAATAAAAAAGTTTGATAGTCGTTACAATCGCAATCTATCGTTCATTGATTGACGTTTCCTATCAAGCGGCACCATCGACGCCTTCGATCGACCGCCCGATTTTCCAGATCGCATCGACCAGCGGCGGGTGCGGTTCGCGGGCGGCGGCGACCAGCCCGACCAGATGGCCGTCGCCCTTCAGGTTGCGGGCGCGGACCCCCACCGGCAGGGGCAGACCTTCGGCCAGGCCGCGCGGCAGGATCGCCGCCCATTCGCCGGTCGCGACATGGGCGAGGATCGCCAGCATCGAGGTCGATTCGACGCGCGGCTCTGCCTGCGCGCCCACGGACAGCAGGTGGCGGGTGACGATGCGGCGGTTCTGCATGTCGGGGGTCAGCAGGCACAGCGGACGCCGCGCGGCCTCGGCCCAGGTCACGGCGCCGGTCTGTTCGGTGCGGTCGATCAGGCAATAGGTTTCGCGATAGAGCGCCATGGATTTGACGCTGCCAAGCGGTTCGCTGTCCAGATAGGTGACGCCCGCGTCCAGTTCCAGCGCCTCGATCTGTTCGCGGATCTCGTCCGAGGACCGCGACAGGATGGTGACGGCGGCGCCGGGGTGGCGGGTCAGAAAGGGGCCGGTCAGTTCGGCGATGCGCGGCATGGCGGTCGGGATGACGCCAAGGCGCAGGCGCCCGGTGACGCCTTCGCGGCTGGCGCGGACCTCGGCCTGCATGGTGCGGGCATCGGCGACGATGCGGCGCGCCCAGTCCAGCACCCTTTCGCCTTCGGGTGTCAGCCCCTGAAAGCGCGAGCCGCGCCGGACCAGTTGCACGCCCAACTGATCCTCCAGCGCGCGAATGGCCGATGACAGGGTCGGTTGCGTGATGCCAAGCGATTCGGCGGCGCGGCCGAAATGTTCCTCGCGCGCCAGAACCATGAACATGTTGAGCCGGTCGATCATGTGCCTGCCACCCAACGCCAGAGAATGACCGGGGCGCCGCACGGGCGCCCCGCCGATGTCACGCGATCAGACGATTTCCACCGCGTATTTTTCGATCACGGTATTGGCCAGCAGCCCCTCGCACATGCGCTTGACCTCGGCCTCGGCCGTGGCCGCATCGGTCGCCGTCAGGTCCAGTTCGATGACCTTGCCCTGACGCACGCCGCCGACGCCGCCAAAGCCAAGACCGCCAAGCGCGTGCCGGATCGCCTCGCCCTGCGGGTCGAGCACGCCATCCTTGAGCATGATAGTGACGCGAGCTTTCATCGGCCGGCCTTTCAGTTGATCAGCGTGGGTTTGGTCAGGTTGGTCGTATTGGCGGGCATCAGGCCAAGACGGCGGGCGACCTCGGTATAGGCGTCGGTCAGGCTGCCCAGATCGCGGCGGAACACGTCCTTGTCCAGCTTTTGCCCGGTCTTGACGTCCCACAGCCGGCAGCTGTCGGGGCTGATTTCATCGGCCACGATCAGGCGCATGAAATCGCCGTCCCAGATCCGGCCGATCTCGATCTTGAAGTCGATCAGCTTGATGCCGACGCCAAAGAACACGCCCGACAGGAAATCGTTGACGCGCAGCGCCAGCGACACGATGTCGTCCAGATCCTGCTGCGACGCCCAGCCAAAGGCGATGATGTATTCCTCGGACACCATCGGGTCGCCCAGTTCGTCGTTCTTGAACGAATATTCCACGATGGGGCGCGGCAGGGCCGTGCCTTCCTCCATGCCGAGGCGCTTGGAAATCGAGCCTGCGGCAAAGTTTCGCACGATCACTTCCAGCGGGATGATCTCGACCTGGCGGATCAGCTGTTCGCGCATGTTGATGCGGCGGATGAAGTGATTGGGCACGCCGATATTGGTCAGCCCGTTCATGAAGAATTCGGACAGGCGGTTGTTCAGGACCCCCTTGCCCTCGATCGTCGCCTTTTTCTGGGCGTTGAAGGCAGTCGCGTCATCCTTGAAATACTGGATCAGCGTGCCCGGCTCGGTGCCTTCGTAAAGGATCTTTGCCTTGCCTTCGTAAATCTTCTTGCGCCGTGGTGCCATTGAATGCGCCTTTCCGTCAGCAGGCCCGTTTCAAGGGGCTATAGGCCAGAAAGGGGCCGGGGGGCAATACGGGCTTGCAGGCCGTGATACAGTTGCGCATATCAGATGATGAAACAGCGACCCCCATTTGACGCCCATTGACGGAGGCCAGGATGACGACCTTTGACGATCGCGAACGCTCTTACGAAGCCAAATTCGCGCTGGATGCGGAATTGAACTTCAAGGCAGAGGCACGGCGCAACCGCCTGCTGGGGGAATGGGCCGCCGAGCTTCTGGGCAAAAGCGGCGATGACGCGCGCGCCTATGCGCTGACCGTCGTCACCTCGGATTTCGAGGAACCGGGCGATGAAGACGTGTTCAAGAAGCTGCAGGCCGATCTGGAAGGCAAGGTCGATGAGGCCGGCATCCGCGCCAAGATGGCCGAGCTGCGCATCGTGGCGCGCAAGCAGATCGCCGGCGAAGCGGACTGATCCGTCCCCGCAGGGGTAACGCAAAAGGGGCCTTCGCGGCCCCTTTTTGCTGCGCCCCTCCGCTTGCTGCGCCCCTCCGCGCGGGCCTCAGGGTTGCGCAGCCGCCCGGACGCTGCCATAGCGCCGCGCCAGCGTCAGCCCGCGCAGCAGGTTCAGCCCCATCAGCGCCGCCCATAACCCGTGATTGCCCAGCACGGGCGGCAGCGCCAGGACCAGCGCGCCATAGGCCGCGACCGCGATCAGCATGGCGTTGCGCATGTCCCTTGTGCGCATCGCGCCGATGAAGATGCCGTCCAGCATCCAGCTTGCGATGCCGATCACCGGGGCCGCGACCAGCCAGGGCAGATAGGCGCGTGCCTCGGCCCGGACGCCGGGGGCGGTGGTCAGCATGTCGATGATCGCAGGACCGGCCAGCCAGAAAACCGCGCTGATTGCCACCGCACCGATGACGCCCCATTTCACGCTGATCCGGACCGCCGCGCGCAACCGCCCGGGCCTGCGGGCGCCGACGGCCTGACCGACCAGCGCCTCGGCCGCAAAGGCGAAGCCGTCCAGCCCATAGGCGGTGATTTCCAGAAACTGCAGCAGCACCTGATTGGCGGCCAGCACCTGATCGCCCTGCCCCGCCGCCATGAACATGAAGGTGGTAAAGCTGCCCTGCAGCAGGACCGAGCGGATCAGGATATCGCCATTGACGCTGAGCAGACGCCGCATCTTCTCAGCCGCGAACAGCCCCGCCCGGCCAAAGACACCGGCCAGCGCGTGACGCGCGAACCACAGGCCGATGACCAGCCCGGCGTATTCCGCGATCAGCGTCGCCACCGCGACACCCGGCACGCCCCGGCCCAGCCCCAGCACGAACCAGGCCGACAGGATGATGTTCAGCCCGTTCATCACCAGTTGCTGGACCAGCACCGCGCGGGTGCGTTCCAGCGCGATCAGCCAGCCGGTGATCGCATAGATGGCAATCGTCGCGGGCGCGCCCCAGAAACGGATCGCCAGATATTGCCCGGCCAGCCGCTCGACCTCGGCCGAGGCCGGGGCCAGCGCAAAGGCGCCCGCGATCAGCGGCGCATGGACCAGCGTGATGGTGACGCCCAGAACCAGACCGATGACCAGCGCGCGGGCCAGATGGGCGGCGGCCTCGGCCTCGTCCCCTGCGCCGCGGGCCTGCGCCACCAGCCCCGAGGTGCCCATGCGCAGGAAACCAAAGATCCAGTAGATACCCGCCAGAATCACCGCGCCCAGACCGACCGCGCCAATCGGCGCCGCCTGCCCCAACTGGCCGACGACGCCGGTGTTCACCGCGCCCAGAATCGGGATCGTGGCATTGGACAGGACAATCGGCAGGGCGATGGCCAGCACGCGACGGTCGGTCAGGGGCGCCGGCGGCGACGCGGGCACGGACACGGGGACGGGATCGGGCACGGAATCGGCAGGCATCTGAAATCAGGGGGCGGTCAAACAAAGGGCATCCGGCAGGCAAAGGACATCCGGCAGGCGAAGGACTGGCGGACGGGCCGCCTACCGATCGGACGGCATCATGAAATGCCCGGTCGCCTGCGCGAACATGCGATCCCGATTGTCCTGCCACGCACTCGACCTGGACGCTGGCATAGCGCCGCCCCGAACGCACCACCCGCGCCCGCGCATAAGCATCGCGCGCCAGCCCCGAACGCAGGTAATCGACCGTGAAATCAATAGTCTTGGGCAGGCGCGGCAAGGTGTCGGGCAGTTGCATGTCGGGGGCGATGCGGCCCTCCTCGACATCGTTCCAGATATGGGTCGAGGTCAGTTGCACGACCGCCGTCACCTCAAGAAAGGCGGCAATCGCGCCGCCGTGCAACGCGGGCAGGATGGGGTTGCCGATCAGCTTGTCGTCATAGCGCAGTACGGCGGTCAGTTCGTCCCCGCGCCGGTCAAAGCCGATCCCCAGCCATTGCGCATAGGGGATCGCGGCCGCCAGCGCCTCAAGCGCGCCATCGCGCCGCGCCTTGATCATGCCAAGTGTTTCCTGCTGTGCCATCCGCTGTCCCCGCTTGCCCCTGCCTGCACCCTGCCGCTAGCGTCCGACGGTAAAGGCGCCCGTCGCCGTCGCCACCGGATTGTCCTGATCGTCATCGCTGGCCCAGGCCCGGACAAAGGCCACCGAACGGGTCATGTGATAGCATTCCGCCCGCGCCGTGATGCGCTGGCCGGGGGTTGCCGCGCGCATATAGTCGATGCGCAGGTCGATGGTCGCGGTCGAACGCACACCATCACCCCGCGCCAGAACCGCCGCGCCCGCGCAGGTATCCATCAGCGCCGAAATCACCCCGCCATGAATCACCCCCGAGCGCGGATCGCCGACGAAACGCGCGTCCCAGGGCATGGAAATCACCGTGCCCTGTGGGCCGATCTCGTCGATGCGCATGCCAAGGGCGGCGGCATGGGGGATTACCTCGATAAAGCGGCGGGCGCTGCCCATCTGGTCAGCTTTGGTCCCGGTCGATTCGGCCATGGTCTTTCCCCTTGCACTGGTGGGCCACGATAGGATGCGGCACGCTGCGGCGGCAAGCCTGCACCCTGCGGAACATGCCCGCGACACCTGCCCGCCTATCGGCAACTCTGCCTATGTACTTGAGGTTGAGTTATGATCTTGCGTCGGCTGGGCTTCGGGCCATTCGTATCAAGAGCCGGATTGATGGTCGAAGAAGGTTTCATCAGCTTCAAGGACATGTGCGCCAGATTTGACGTCACGCCGCGCACGCTGCGTTACTACGAATATATCGAGCTTCTCAGCCCGAAAAAGGTCGGAAGGTCGCGGTTCTATGGCCCGCGTGAACTGGCCCGGATGAAGCTGATCCTGCGCGGCAGGCGCTTTGGCTTTTCACTGGAAGACATCCGGCAATGGCTGCTGGTCTATGGCCAGAAAGGCACGCGCGAACAATACCGCATCTGGATCGAACTGGCCGACCGGCAATATGCCACGCTGTCGCGGCAGCTCGAGGAATTGCAGACCGTTCTGACAGAGTTGAAGGGCCTGCGCGACGAAACCCAGGACCTTCTGGACAAGATGGAGCCGTAAGGCTTCACCGCCCGTCATCCCTGCCCCCGTCATCTCTGCGCCCGTCATCCCTGCCCCACCCGACGCCGCCGGGTTGTGATCTGGCACGGCATCCCGCCGCTGCCTGAATTCCGGGCAGGTTATGCGGGCGCGATCGGCAGGCCGCCGCCCGGCGCCTGATCGCGGAATTGACTTCTCTGACGTTACGTTTACGTTTACGTTCGCGTAAAGACGCGCTTACCTGAGCAGCGATAGCCCTGTCGGTCGAGGTGTCGTGATGTCCGAAGATTTGATGTCGATCCGCGAAATGAGCAGATCCTTTGGCGTCACGCCCCGGGCGCTGCGTTTTTACAGATCCAGCGATCTTCTGTCGCCGCTGCGCCGTGGGCAGTCGCGGCTTTACAGCAAAAGCGACCGTGCGCGGCTGAAGCTGATCCTGCGCGGCAAACGCTTTGGATTCTCGCTCGAACAGATCCGCGAGATTCTGGAACTGTATAACCCCGCGGAAAAGAACCTCAGCCAGACCGAAGCCGCGTTGACGACCGCGCGCGAACGTCTGGCTGACATGAAACAGCAATATCTTGAGCTTGGCTTCGCGATCACCGACCTCGAAGAACAGATCGAGGAAGGCGAGGCTGCCTTGCTCAAGCTACGGGCCCTTGCCGAAGCGGCTCCCTCGGAGGAAAAATGACGACTTATACCCCCCCCGTTCAGGACCTGCAGTTCGTCCTGCACGAGCTTTTGCAGCTCTCGGCCTCGGACCTGCCCGGCCATGACGAGATGGACCCCGATTTCACCGCCGCGATCTTTGACGCTGCGGGCAAGCTGTCATCCGAGGTGCTGGCGCCCCTGAACCCGGTCGGCGACCGCGAGGGCTGCCGGCTGGAAAACGGCATCGTCCGCACGCCCACGGGTTTCGACCGCGCATTCGCGATGATGAAGGAAGGCGGCTGGACCGCATTGGACTGCGACCCCGAAGACGGCGGTCAGGGCATGCCCTATGTGCTGTCGCTGGCCGTGTCGGAAATGTTCATCGCGACGAACATGGCCTTCAACATGTATCAGGGCCTGACCCACGGCGCCTATTCGGCGATCCGCAGCCACGGCACGCCGGAACAAAAGGCGCTGTATCTGCCAAAGCTCGCGAGTTGCGACTGGACCGGCACGATGAACCTGACCGAACCCCATGCGGGCACGGATCTGGGCCTGCTGCGCACCAAGGCCGAACCGCAGGAGGACGGCAGCTACCGGATCACCGGGCAAAAGATATTCATTTCCGCGGGCGATCACGATCTGGCCGAAAACATCATCCATCTGGTGCTGGCCAAGGCGCCGGGCGGCGGCGAAGGCACGCGCGGCATCAGCCTGTTCATCGTGCCGAAGTTTCTGGTGAAGGCGGATGGCTCGATCGGCGAACGCAACGGGGTTTCGGTCGGCGCGCTGGAGGAAAAGATGGGCATTCACGGCAATGCCACCTGCGTCATGGATGCACGACGGCGCTCAGGGCTGGTTGCTGGGCGAGTTGCACAAGGGCATGCGCGCCATGTTCACCATGATGAACGAGGCCCGGATGGGCGTCGGCATGCAGGGCTATGCGCTGGCCGCAGGCGCCTATCAGAACGCCCTCGCCTATGCCGGGGACCGGCTGCAGGGCCGCGCCATGCCCGAGCCGGAAAACCCGACCGGTCCCGCCGATCCGCTGATCGTCCATCCCGACATCCGCCGCAGCCTGATGGATCAGAAAAGCTTTATCGAAGGGGCGCGCGCGCTGGCCATGTGGGTCGCCCATCTGATCGACCGCTATCACCGCACCGGCGACGATCAGGCCGAGGGGCTGGTGTCGCTGCTGACCCCGGTGATCAAGGGCTTTTTGACCGACAAGGGGCTGGAAAGCACGATCCTGGCCCAGCAGATCTTTGGCGGTCACGGCTATATCGAGGAACAGGGCATGTCCCAGTTCGTCCGCGACGCCCGCATCACCCCGATCTATGAAGGGGCGAATGGCGTGCAGGCGCTGGATCTGGTCGGGCGCAAGCTGCCCGCCGACGGCGGCAAGCATGTCATGGCGTTTTTCCAGTCGGTCCGCGATTTCATCAAGGAACATGAAAGCGACGAAGATCTGAACCGTGATTTCCTGTCGCCGCTGAAAGACGCCTCGAAAGAGCTGCAGACGGCGGCCATGTTCTTTCTGGAACGCGGCATGAAGAATCCGGACGACGCCCTCGCCGGGTCCTACGACTTCATGCATATGTTCGGCCATGTCACGCTTGGCCTGATGTGGGCGCGCATGGCGGTGGTGTCGCAGGCGGCGCTGAAAGCCGGGACGCAGACCGATTTCCACAAGACGAAGCTGGCCACGGGGCGCTATTACATGCAGCGTCAACTGCCCGCGACAAAGATGCATCTGGCCCGCATCCTGACCGGCGCGGCACCGGTGATGGCACTGGACGCGGAGCAGTTCTGAGATGGCCCGACCTGTTCCCCACCGCCGCGCCCGTGCCGGTTGCGGGGGCAGGACCGCCTCCGGCGGGGGTATTTGGGTGATGAAGAAAGGCAGGGCTCCGTTTTTTGGGGCGCGGGTTTGTGTTGGTGCTATGGGAACGGTTCGGGGCGCGGATGGGGTTGCCCCGGAACCGGGCGCGGTTCCTGTCACCGGGTCCGGAACCGGGGCTTTCTCCATCAGCGGCCATCGGCTCCCCAGTCTGTTCCGCAGGGGCTGTCTATCATCGCCGGATTAACAGAGCGTGAACGGCGATGCCGAAATCGTCGCCACGAAGGGAGAATGAGATGCTGAAACCGACCTGCCTGATCGCGGCCTTGCTGTTTGCCGGACCGGTCCTTGCCCAATCTGCCGAGGATGAGGCCGCGATCAAGGCCGTCTCGGATCATCTGATGGCGGTGACGCTGAGCGGAGACATGACGCCCACGGTGGACATGATGGCGCCGGGGATCATTGCGGCGGGGGCGGAAATGACCTCGCTCGATCCGGAGAAGTTCAAGGACATGATGCGGTTGCAGGTCGCGCAGATGAAGGATGTCGCGGAATTCCGCGAGGCGGAGATGTCCGTCGATGCGATGACCTGGCATGAAACCGGCGATGGCACGCCCTATGCGCTGATCCCGACCCATTCGGTCATCGCGATGAAATCCGAAAGCGGCGGGCGCCAGGTGTTCGAGCAGAACAGCCAGACGCTGGCGCTGCAAGATGGCGGCGCGTGGTATCTGGTCCGGGTGTCCGACCCGGCGCAGCAGCAGATGCTGACCGATGCCTATCCGTCCTTTGCCGGGGTGAGCTTTCCGGCCGCGACGACCGAGGTGATCGAGGAATGACCGCGCGCCTGTGGTGCTTTGGCAGATCCGGCCATTCCTACAAGGCCGCGCTGACGATGGAGCTGTCGGGCTATGGCTGGCAGCCGGTCTTTGTCGATTTCTTTGGCGGCGCGGCGCGGTCGGGCGATTATCAGGCGCTGAACGAAATGGCCGAGGCCCCGGTCTTTCGCGAGGGCGATCTGACGCTGACGCAATCGTCGGTCATTCAACTGCATGTCGCGGGTCGCACCGGCAGGTTCCAGGGCCGCGATGCGAATGAGGTTCTGCGCTGGATGTTCTGGGACAATCACAAGCTGTCCGGCCAGATCGGCACGCTGCGGTTCCTGATGAATTTCCTGCCCGAGGCCAAGCGTCCGGCCGAGGTGATCCGCTTTCTGCAGGGTCGGATGCGGGCCAGCTATCAGGTTCTGGACCGCCGCCTGACGGGCCGCGACTGGATCGCCGACGACCAGCTCACGATCGCCGATTTCACCTGCTGCGGCTATCTGTATTACCCCGAGCCCTTTGGTTTCGACCGTGCCGAATGGCCCGCAATCGACGCCTGGCTGGCGCGGATTTCCGCGCTGCCCGGCTGGAAACATCCCTATGATCTGATGCCCGGCAATCCGTCCGACCGGGCGCCCAAGGAGGAAACATGACCGAAGCCTATATCTATGACGCGGCCCGCACGCCGCGCGGCAAGGGTCGCCCCGATGGCAGCCTGCACGAGGTGTCCTCGGTCGCGCTGTCGGCCCGGCTGCTGAACGCCGTCAAGGCCCGCAACGGGCTGGAGGGCCACGCGGTCGAGGACGTGATCTGGGGCAATGTCACCCAGGTCATGGAACAGGGCGGCTGTCTGGCCCGGTCCGCCGTGCTGCTGTCGGATCTGGACGAACGCATCCCCGGCCTGTCGATCAACCGTTTCTGCGCCAGCGGGATGGAAGCCGTGAACATCGCCGCCAATCAGGTGCGCGGCGGGGCGGGCGACGCCTATATCGCCGGCGGGGTCGAGATGATGGGCCGCGTCGCCATGGGCAGCGACGGCGCGGCGATTGCCGTCGATCCGGCGCTGACCTTCAAGACCTATTTCGTGCCGCAGGGGATTTCGGCCGATATCATCGCGACGAAATTCGGCTTTACCCGCGAACAGGCGGACGCGCTGGCCGCCGAAAGCCAGCGCCGCGCCGTTCAAGCCTGGGCCGAGGGGCGGTTTGCGAAATCCATCGTGCCGGTGCTGGATCAGAACGGCCTGACCATTCTGGACCGCGATGAATACATCCGCCCCGACACCACGCTGGACACGCTGGCCGGTCTGAAACCCGCCTTCAAGGACATGGGCGAGGTCATGCCCGGTTTCGACAAGGTCGCCATGCTGAAATACCCGGAACTGTCGGGCGTGAACCACATCCACCATGCCGGGAATTCATCCGGCATCGTGGATGGTGCGGCGGCGGTGCTGATCGGCAATGCGGAATTCGGCAAGGCCCACGGGCTGACGCCCCGCGCCCGTATCCGCGCCACCACCAAGATCGGCACCGATCCCACGATCATGCTGACCGGCCCGGTTCCCGTCACCGAAAAGATCCTGCGCGACAGCGGTCTTTCGATCAGCGACATCGACCTGTTCGAGGTGAACGAGGCGTTTTCGTCGGTCGTCCTGCGCTTCATGCAGGCGTTCGATGTCGACCCGGCCCGCGTCAACGCCAACGGCGGCGCCATCGCCATGGGCCATCCGCTTGGCGCGACCGGCGCGATCATCATCGGCACCCTGCTGGACGAGCTGGAACGTCAGGACAAGACCCTTGGCCTTGCCACGCTTTGCGTCGCATCGGGCATGGGTGCCGCGACGATCATCGAGAGGGTCTGACGCCTTGCCCGCCGCGCATCATTTCTTTTGGTCTGGACCGTTCAGCCAGTGGTTCGCTTGCGAATTCACGCTGGACGGCGTGACCTACAGCACCGCCGAACAGGCAATGATGCACGGCAAGGCGCTGTTATTCGGCGATGACGTCACTGCTGCGCAGATCATGGTCAGCACCGATCCGGGTCGCCAGAAGGCGCTTGGCCGTCAGGTTGCGGGCTTTGATCAGGCAATCTGGGACGGCGCGAAAACCGCGCTGATCACCCGCATCAATCTGGCAAAATTCGGCCAGAACAAGGGCTTGCGGCGCAAGTTGTTCCAGACCGGCACCGCGCCTTTGGTCGAGGCAAGCCCGCTTGATACCATCTGGGGCATCGGCCTTGACGCCGCTGCCGCCGCCAGCACGCCACCCGAGGAATGGCCGGGCCAGAACCTGCTTGGCCGCATTCTGACTGGCGTCCGCGAAACATTAGCGCAAGAGCACCCGGCCGAAGCCGCAGCCTGCGCCCCTCAAGGAGGACAATCATGACCGATTTCACCATGCAAAAGCACGCCGACGGCGTCGCCATCATCACCTGGGACGTGCCGGGCAAGTCGATGAACGTGCTGTCGATGGACGGCGCGGCCGACCTGAACGGGCTGATCGACGACGCGCTGGCCGATGAGACGGTCAAGGGCATCGTCATCACCTCGGGCAAGAAGGATTTCGCCGGGGGGATGGACCTGAACGTCATCGCCGGGATGCGCGAACGGGGCGGCGCGCAGGGCGTCTTTGACGGAGTCATGAGCCTGCATCACCTGCTGCGCAAGATCGAGCTGGCGGGGATGGACCCCAAGACGAAAAAGGGCGGCAAGCCCATCGCCTCGGCCCTGCCGGGGACGGCGCTCGGCATCGGTGTCGAACTGCCCCTGGCCACGCATCGCATCTTTGCGGCCGACAACCCCAAGGCCAAGATCGGCCTGCCGGAAATCATGGTCGGCATCTTTCCGGGCGGCGGCGGCACGACGCGGCTGGTGCGCAAACTGGGCGCGATGGTCGCCGCGCCGCTGCTGCTGGAAGGCAAGCTGAACGACCCCAAGGGCGCGAAAGCGGCGGGGATCGTCGATGAGGTCGCAGCCGACCCGGTGCAGGCCGCCCGCGAATGGGTGCTGAACGCGACCGAATCCGATCTGGTCAAGCCCTGGGACGCCAAGGGCTACAAGATGCCCGGCGGCGCGCCCTATCATCCGGCAGGTTTCATGACCTTTGTCGGGGCATCCGCGATGGTGCATGGCAAGACGCTTGGCGTTTATCCGGCGGCCAAGGCGCTGCTGTCGGCGGTCTACGAAGGCGCGCTGGTGCCCTTTGATCAGGCGCTGAAGATCGAGGCGCGCTGGTTCACGAACATCCTGATGAACCCCTCGTCCACCGCGATGATCCGCAGCCTGTTCATCAACAAGGAAGCACTGGAAAAAGGCGCGAACCGCCCCGCAGCGCCCGACCAGACGGTCAAGAAGGTCGGCATTCTGGGCGCCGGCATGATGGGCGCGGGCATCGCCCATGTCAGCGCCATGGCGGGGATTCAGGTCGTGCTGATCGACGCGGCGCAGGACGCCGCCGACCGCGGCAAAGCCTATTCCGAGGGCCTGCTGGACAAGGCGATCAGCCGCCGCAAATCCACCGAGGAGAAAAAGGCCGAGGTGCTGGACCGCATCACCGCCACCACCGATTACGCCGCACTGCAAGGCTGCGATCTGGTGGTCGAGGCCGTGTTCGAAGACACCGCCATCAAGGCCGAGGTGACGAAACAGGCCGAAGCCGTGATCCCCTCGGACGCGATTTTCGCGACGAATACCTCGACCCTGCCGATCTCGGAACTGGCCCGCGCCAGCACCCGCCCCGAACAGTTCATCGGCATCCATTTCTTTTCGCCCGTCGACAAGATGCTGCTGGTCGAAATCATCAAGGGCACACAGACCGGCCCCACCGCCGTCGCCAAGGCGCTGGATTTCGTCCGCCAGATCCGCAAGACGCCCATCGTGGTCAAAGACGCGCGGTTTTTCTACGCCAACCGCTGCATCATCCCCTATATCAACGAAGGCATCCGCATGGTCGCCGAAGGTGTCGATCCGGTGCTGGTCGAACATGCCGCGCGCTACATGGGCATGCCGCTTGGGCCGCTGCAACTGGTCGATGAAACCTCGATCGACCTTGGCGTGAAAATCGCCAAGGCGACCCGCAGCGCCATGGGCGACGCCTATCCCGATGGCGAAGTCGATCAGGTCATCTTCAAGCTGGCCGATCAGGGCCGCCTCGGGCGCAAATCCAAGGCAGGCTTTTACGACTACGACGATCAGGGCAAACGCGGCGATTTCTGGTCCGGTCTGGCCACCGAATGGCCGGTCAGCGACGACCAGCCCGATTTCACCGAAATCCAGAACCGCCTGATGTTCGTCCAGTCGCTCGAAGCCGTCCGCGCCCTGCAAGACGGCGTTCTCGAAGACATCCGCGAAGGCGATGTCGGCGCGATCCTGGGCTGGGGCTTTGCGCCCTGGTCGGGCGGCCCGTTCAGCTGGCTGGACATGCTGGGCGCCCCCCGCGCCGTCGAAATCGCCGATGCCCTGGCCGAACGCCACGGCCCCCGCTTCGCCGCCCCGCAGATCCTGCGCGATCTCGCCGCCAGCGGCGACAGCTTCTACGGCCGCTTCGGCAAAGGCAAACAAGCCGCCTGAGAAATGGAAACGGGCGGGGAACACCCCCGCCCGCACCCTTTCCGGCAGATCCCGCAGATCCTACAGATCCGCCGGAACCTTGCCGCCGTTCTCCTTCAGCTTCTGGATCACCTGCTTGTGCAGCCAGATGTT
This sequence comes from Paracoccus sp. DMF-8, assembly GCF_029309835.1. Classification (GTDB taxonomy): domain Bacteria; phylum Pseudomonadota; class Alphaproteobacteria; order Rhodobacterales; family Rhodobacteraceae; genus Paracoccus. The sequence continues at coordinate 425,730 of NZ_JARJHL010000005.1, forward strand.
CATCGCCGCAGAATCGCCCATATCGCCGGTATAACCCAGCTCGGTCGCCAATTCCTTGCGATGCGCCAGACTGCTGTCCAGCCCAAGCGCCTTCATCAGATCAACGATCGACTTGCGCCAATCCAGCGGTTGCCCGGCACGCGCCACGGCCGCATCCAGAACAGCCGCCACATCGACATCAGCGACCGCAGGCTGCGCCGCAGCGGGCTTCGGCGCAGCGGCGGCCGGGGCAGATGCGGCCGGAGCAGATGCGGGGGCGGCAGCAGGCGCAGCAGCCGCAGGCTTCGCGGCCTCGGAAGCGGCCGCAGGGGGCGCCTTTGCCGGTTCAGCCGCCTCGGCCTCTCCCCAGATCGCGTTCTTGATCTTGTCGAAAATTCCCATCTCATCCTCCGATGATCCATATGGTCCGACGTTCACATCAGCCGGTCCTGATCACAAGAGCACAAAGCACCCTGCAGTTCCCTCGCGACCCTGGGTCACAGGGCCAACCCCTGCTTTCTTCATCATGAAAATACCCAAAAGACCGCGCAACCGCCCCGAACGGCGCCTAGATCAGACCTTCCGCGCGAAAATCCGGACGGATGTCGCGCTCGGGGCGGGGGCCAACATGGGAAATCACCTCGGCCGCAGCGATGCAGGCCATGCGCCCGGCAGCGGCCAGAGGCGCGCCGGTCGCCAGACCATAGATCAGCCCTGCCGCGAACTGATCCCCTGCCCCGGTCGCATCCACCGGCACGATGCGCCGGACCGGGGCCAGAACCCGCTCATCGCCACGGATCAGGATCGCATCATCGCCGGATCGGGTGCAGATCACCGTCCCGCAATCGGCGCGGGCCTGACGCAGGGCGTCCTCGAGGTCCTCGGTCTGATACAGCGACTGCCATTCATGGATATTGCCGATGACGTAATCCATCGGCCCCGCGACCAGCTTGCGGAAATCGCCGCGATGGCGGTCGACGCAGAACGGATCCGAGAGCGCGATACCCGCCTGCCCGCCTGCGGCATGGCAGGCCTCGGTCGCGCGCAGGAATGCCGCCTTGCCCGCGTCCTTGTCGAACAGATAGCCTTCCAGAAACAGCCAGTCCGCCCCGCTGAAAACCGCCGGGTTGACGTCGCTTTCGCCCAGTTCGGCGGAAATCCCCAGATAGGTGTTCATCGACCGCTCGCCATCCGGGGTGACGAAGATGATCGAGCGCGAGGTCGGCTCGACCTCTCCGGCCACGGGAGGATTCACGGGAGGATTGACGAAAACCGTGCCCGCGGCCTCGGTCTGTTCGGCATAGCTGAGGCCAAGCGGATCGGCGGCGACCCGCCCGATAAAGGCGGTGCGCAGACCCAGCATCCCGATCCCCGCCAGCGTATTCGCGACCGAACCACCCGGCGCCAGCCGCACCGCCGCGCTGTCGGCGGCCTGCGCCGCCGTAAGCCCCTCGGCACGGTCGCGGTCGATCAGCTGCATGATCCCCTTTTCGATGCCGAGACGCGCCAGCGCCTGATCCGTCGTCGGCGCGATCACATCCATGATCGCATTGCCGATCCCGATCACATAGGGGGTGGTCATGGGGTCTTCTCCTCATAGGGGCACAGGTCGGCGATGATGCAGACGCCGCAGCGCGGACGTTTCGCCTGACAGATATAGCGGCCATGCAGGATCAGCCAGTGATGGGCGTTCTGCTGGAATTCGACGGGGATGTTGTCTTCGATGGCACGCTCGACCTCGATCACATCGCGGCCGGGGGCGATGCGGATGCGGTTGCCAAGGCGAAAGATATGGGTATCGACGGCCTGCGCCGGAAACCCGAAGACGCTGTTCAGGACGACATTCGCGGTCTTGCGCCCGACGCCCGGCAGCAGCATCAGCGCCGCGCGCGAGGTCGGCACCTGCCCGCCGAAATCCTCGACCAGAATGCGCGACAGGGCCATGACGTTCCCGGCCTTTTGCCGGAACAGCCCGATGGTCTTGATGTGATCCGTCAGCGCCTCCTGCCCCAGATCCAGCATGTCCTGAGGGGTCGATACCTGCGCAAACAGCGCCCTCGTCGCCTTGTTCACCCCGACATCGGTCGCCTGCGCCGACAGCGCCACCGCGACCAGCAGGGTAAAGGCGTTGGTATATTCCAGTTCGGTGACGGGTTCGGGGTTGCCGTCGCGCAGGCGCGAAAAGATCGCAACCTGTTCGGCATAGGGCAAGGCCGGGGGCAGACGTGTCGAAAGCTGTTTTGCCATATGCTGTCCATGCCCTGCCCGGCCCGCCAGTGCAAGCAGGCGCGTCGGAACCGGCGGCGGCCTTGCGGCATTTCCCATATGCACCCGCAGATGAACATGCGCAGACAGGAAAGGCCCGGCCATGATGCGTCCCCCGCTGCACATCCCCCCGCCCGATGAGGGGCTGAGCGTTACCGTCACGCACATGCCCGACAGCGGCCGGGGGGCGGTCCTGTGCATCGGCAGCTTTGCCACGCCGCTTGGCCCGGTCATCGCCATCGGCGCCGAAGGCACGCTCTGGGCGCTTGGTCTGGCCGCAGAAATCCCGGCCGAGGATGTCCGCGCAGACCTGACCGCACGCTTTCCAGGCGCCCGCTTCGTCGACGCCCCCGAGGCGCTGGCACCCGCCATCGCAACCCTGATCGCCGGAAAGGGCGAAATCCGGGTGCGGCTGGCCGGAACCGGGTTCCAGACCCGCGTCTGGCAGGCCCTGCTGGAGGTGCCGCCCGGAAAGGTCGTCAGCTATGCCACGCTGGCCGGCATGATCGGCCAGCCCCGCGCGGTGCGGGCGGTCGGAACCGCGGTCGGGGCCAATCCGGTATCCTGGGTTGTGCCCTGCCACCGCGTCACACGCACCGGGGGCGCAATCGGCGGCTATCACTGGGGCGAGACGGTCAAACGCGCCCTGCTGTCGCGCGAAGGCGCCGCCATCGCGCCCCTGCTGATCGCAGAGTTCTGACCGGATGTCAGATGTTTCCGGGTATTCGCGCTTGCGAATTTCATGGAACCAAGGAAAGGTAATCGCTGTTTGGATCTTGTCGGCGCTGCACATCAAAGCGGTGCGCAAGGGAAAATTCGGGCAAAGGTGATCTGCCCATACAGAAAGGTTGACAGATGAAAACCCGCATCTCGCTGCTCGCCGCCTCGGCCGGCCTGATCGCTCTTGGTGCCTGCACGGACCAATATGGGCAAACCACCGCCCCAAGCCGCACGCAGCAGGGCGCCCTGGCGGGCGCGGTCGTCGGTGGCCTGATCGGCGCCGGTGAAAGCAAACAGAACGCCGTCAAGGGCGCGATCCTGGGTGCCGGTGTCGGCGCCGTCGGTGGCGCAATTCTGGACCAGCAGGAACGCGCGCTGAAACAGCAGTTGAACAACCCGAACATTCAGGTCGTCAACCGCGGCAACCATCTGGCCGTCATCATGCCGGAAACGACGCTGTTCGCCGTGGATTCGGCTGCGGTCGGCGCGCAGGGCCAGAACGATCTGTATACGATCGCGCGCAACCTGAACCAATATCCCAACAGCACGATCCAGGTCATCGGCCACACCGATCCGACCGGATCGCAGGCCTATAACATGGATCTGTCGCAACGCCGCGCGCGCTCGGTCGCGGGCATCCTGACCGCCGGTGGCGTCGCCACCTCGCGCGTGACGACCACCGGCCATGGCGCCGGTCAGCCGGTCGCCAGCAACGACACCGCCGCAGGCCGCGCGCAGAACCGTCGCGTGGAAATCCTGATCTTCCCGAGCAGCTGATCGGCCGGACCGGATCGGAACAGGGGGCGGGACGCCATGTCCCGGCCCCTTTTTCATGCCTGCCGGGTTACGGGAGCCGCGCGCAGGCAGATCACGACGGAAAGGCCCCGCCCGTTTCGCGGCGAGGCCTCTGATCACTGTCCGGGGTTCCCGGTCATTGGCGACCGGAAGATATGTCTTAGTTCAGGCGGGTCGCGACTTCGTCGATGGCGCGGTCGATGCCCGCGCTGCGGTCGGCGGCGGTTGCCTGTTTCTGCAGGATTTCAGTCGCGGCGGTGATGGCGACCTGAACGGCGCGGTCGCGCACGGCACGGACGGCATCGCTTTCGGCGCTGGCGATCTGATCCTCGGCTGCCTGCAGGCGGCGCGCGATCGAGGCCTTGAGGTCCTGCTTGGCCTTTTCGGCCTGAGCGGTCGCCTCGCGCTTGGCATTGGCGACGATTTCATCGGCCTGAACGCTGACCTCACGCTGGCGGCGCTCGTAGGAGGCATAGATTTCCTGCGCTTCTTCACGCAGGCGACGCGCCTCGGCCAGATCGTTGCGAATGCCTTCGGCGCGTTTGTCCAGGAGGCCCGCGACCAGTTGCGGCACGCGGAAATAGACCAGAATGCCGACAAAGACGATGAAGGCCAGCGTCACGATGAAATCGGTGTTGCGCAGGCTGAAGAAGGGACCGCTGGCGGCAAAGGCCGGCGAGGCGGTCAGCGCGAGAAATGCGACGAGACGTTTCATTGCACGCTTCCTTTCAGACGCTGGTCCACGACCTGATCGACAAGCGCCGCATCGACATTGCCGCCGAAGGTGCTGACCAGTTCGGCCGTCACATCGCGGGCAACGCTGCGGGCGTCGTCAATGGCCGAAGCCCGGATCTCGCCAATGCGCTTTTCCGATTCCGCGGCGCGGGCTGCGATTTCGGCATCGGCATGGGCGATGGCCTGATCCAGTTCCTTCTGGATTTCGGCGCGATTGGCCGCGACGATTTTCTGTGCCTCGGCGCGCGCATCGGCCAGCGCCTTGTCATAGGCGGCCTCGGCGTCCTTGGCCTTTTGCTTGAATTCTTCGGCCGCCATCAGATCGCCGGTGATGGCGCCCTGACGATCGGACAGCACGCCCCCGATCCGCGGCAGCGCGATCTTGGACAGCGCCCAATAGATCACAGCCAGCGAAACCAGCAACCAGAAGATCAGATTGCCAAAGGTCGTGATATCCAGCTGCGGCAATCCGGCACTGGCTGTCGCCGCTTCCGCAGCAGCAGAGGCATGATGCGCCGCATCGGCAGATTCGGTGACTTGCACCGCATCGGTATTTCCAACCGCGTCAGTCGCGGTCTGTTGCAACAGGCTGATCATTTCCTACCCCATGCCGGTCGTTTCACAATCGGGTGGGCGCGTCACGCCCCCACCCAACCGCAAGGATGGCAAAGGATCAGACTGCGAACAGCAGCAGCAGCGCGACGAGGAACGAGAAGATCCCCAGAGCTTCGGCAAAGGCCATGCCGATGAACAGCATCGCGGTTTGCGACGCGGCTGCCGACGGGTTGCGCAGGGCACCGGACAGGTAGTTGCCGGCAACGTTGCCCACACCGATGGCAGCGCCAGCCATACCGACGCAAGCCAGACCGGCGCCGAGATACTGACCGAGTTGACCCAGATTTTCCATGTGAATGCTCCTTGAGGCTTGGAAAGGGTTTGAGATTGTTCCGACGTGTTCCCTTGGCCTCAGTGGCTGGGGTGCAATGCGTCACGCATGTAGACGCAGGTCAGAATGGTGAAGACATAGGCCTGGATGGTGACGACCAGCACTTCCAGTGCATAGACGCCGACGATGGCCAGAACCGAAACCGGGGCAAGGGCGGCGATGGCGGCAAAGGCTGCGAACACCTTCATCACCGCGTGACCTGCCATGATATTGCCGGCAAGACGAATAGAGTGGCTGACCGGGCGAACGAAATACGAGATGACCTCGATCACGGCCAGGATGGGGCGCATGACCAAGGGCGCGGACGACACCCAGAACAGGCCCAGAAAATGCGTGCCGTTCTTGACGAAGCCCAGGACCGTGACGCCGACAAAGACGAACAGCGCCAGAACCGCCGTCACCGCGATATGCGACGTGGTCGAGAAGGACTTCGGCAGCAGGGCCAGCGCGTTCGCGAACAGGATGAACATGAACAGCGTCATGATGTAGGGGAAGTATTTCAGGCCGTCCTTGCCGGTCACATCCTCGACCATCTTGCGGACCATGCCATACATCAGTTCGGCGATCGACTGCGTGCGGTTCGGGACAATGGCACGGCCACGGGTGCCGATGACCATCAGCGCGATGATCGCCAGCACGGTAAGGGCCAGCCACAGGGTCGCGTTGGTCGGCGTATACCAGTTCACCGGGCCATCGCCGAACAGCGGCTTGACCACGAACTGATCCATCGGATGAAAGGACAATCCGCCCGTTTCTTCTGTCGCCATCGTCATTCACCCTTGTCGCTGCCGGATGTGCCCGGCTTCTTGCCTATCTCTGCGGCCGTCCGCATCATCGTCTTTACCCCGGCCCAAAGCCCCAGAAGGGTAAAGATTACCAGCAGGATCGGCATTGTGCCGAACAACTGGTCGAGCCCGTAACCGATCCCGAACCCAAGGACCAGCCCGGCCACAAGTTCGGTCACCATGCGCCACGCCATATTGGCCTGGCTGAAATGTTCTTCCGTCCGCGAGCCGGGACGATCCTTGCCCTTCCCGCTCAGGCGCTGCTCAAGTCCGCGCAACCGTTCTGCATCACGGGCCCTTTCGGCCTCGTCATCAGATGGGTCTGGCAAAACTCTGGCTCCTGTTTGCTTGCTGGGGTGATAGGGGCTCTGCCGCGATGAGTCAAGCAGCGGAAGAATTTATACATCTATCTGATTTTAAATGACATTGCAGTTCTGGCCTGTCGGAGAAATTGGGCCCTTGCGTTGCCCCTGCCATCTCTTTCATATTCAACTGAGCGGTTGAACGACGAAAAAGATGAACGCCCCGGCCCAGCAACTCGACCAGATCTTTGCCGCTCTCGCCGATCCGACGCGGCGGGCCATTCTGGGCATGCTGCTGGAGGACGACATGGCCGTGACCGATGTCGCCGCCCCGTTTCAGGTCAGCCTTGCGGCGGTGTCCAAACATCTGGCCGTGCTGGCCAATGCCGGGCTGATCCGTCAGGAACGGCGCGGGCGCATCATCTGGTGCATGCTGCAGCCCGATGCGATGCGCGATGCCTCGATCTGGATGCAGGGCTTCGGCCAATTCGATCCGATAGACCTGGATGATTTTGAACGGTTTCTGGAAGTGGAATTGAAAACACGTCCAGATTGAATATAGCTGTTGTTAATCTCTTAAATTGATATCATCCTTGAATCATCATCTTGTGGTTGTGATTTGTGATGTTTTCCAAAGCCGGAAACGCCTGCATGGCCACAGTCGAAACTGGGGCCTGCCATGCAATATGCCATTACGATGGTCACGTTCAGCACCACCATTCCGTCGGGCGCGTCTGGAACAGATGCGCGGCGGGCGTTTTACGGCCAGCGCAATTTCGATTTCACCAATGCGCAGGTCGGTCAGGTGGTGATCGAGGATGACGATGAAGGTTTCGACTATATCCGCCATGGCGCGACGAATTATCCGGTTGAACATCGGCAGGTTCTGGTTGATCCGACGATCATCGGAACCGATACGGCGCCCCTTCCCGCAGGCACGCAGTTCAGCGCCTATCCCGGCTCGATCCTGACGGATTCACTGGGCCAGCAATTTTACGCCTTGTTCACCACGATTGCCGATCCCGAGGGCGGCGCGCCCATCGAGGTCGGGGACAGGCATTCGGCGCTGATCCTGCCGATCCCTTCCACCGATGCAGAGGGTGTGCAGATCTGGCCCAGTTTCGACCCCACGCTGGTTTTCCGCCAGACGGGAACCATCACCTTCGGCACCAACACGCCCTCGATCCCCTATGATCCGTCCTCTCAGGTTGATCCGTCCGATCCGACCTGTTTCACGGCGGGCACGTTGATCCAGACCCCGGATGGCCCGCGCGAGGTGCAGGATCTGCGCATCGGCGACCTGATCCTGACCCGTGATCACGGCGCCCAGCCTCTGCGCTGGATCGGGGGGCGGGTGCTGGATGCCGGGCGGCTGGACCTGTCGCCGAACCTGCGCCCGATCCGGATCGGTGCGAGCGCGCTTGGCGCGGGGCTGCCCCGGCGCGATCTGACCGTCTCGCCCCAGCATCGCGTGCTGGTGCGTTCCGCCGTGGCATCGCGGATGTTCGCCTGTTCCGAGGTCCTGATCGCGGCCAAGCATCTTGTCGGACTGCCGGGCATTGCCATTTGCCGCGATCTGGCGCCGGTGACCTATCTGCACCTGCTGTTCGACGACCATCAGATCCTGCTGTCGGAAGGGGCGTGGAGCGAATCCTTCTTCATCGGCCCGCAGGCGCTGAAAAATCTGAAAGGCGCCCAAAGGCGGGAAATCCTGTCGCTTTTTCCCGAACTGGCGCGGACCACGCCCCGCCCCGCGCGCCCGATGCCGAATGGCCGCCAAAGCCGGAAGCTGGCCCAACGTCACGCCCGAAACGGGCGCGAACTGGTCGTGGCGGATTGATGCAAAGGGGCCTGCCCGATATCCGGCAGGCCCCTTTGTCCTTCATTTGACGGTGATGCGCCCGTCCAGTTTCGGCGCGAATTCAGTCCCTTGCCGCGCCAGATGCTCCGCCAGAACATCCGCCAGATCCGGCCCGAAATCATAGGCATTCATGCCGGCGGTTTCAAAGATGTCATAACCATCCCCGCCGCCTCGCATATAGTTGTTCGACACGACGCCATAGACATGGGCCGGATCAATCGGCCCCCATTCCGTGCCCTTGCGGACCTGCACATCGCTGATGCGCTTGCCCGCCGGGGCTGCCGGATCGACCGTATATTTCAGCCCCGCGACCTGCGCAAAACGCCCTGCCGCATTTTCATATTGGCTGGCGCCGTTTTCCAGCGCGGCAATGACATCGCTGCCCTTCAGTTCAAAGGTGGAAAGCGTGTTCTGAAAGGGCAGCACGGTCAGGACATCGCCCATCGTCACCTGCCCCGCCGGGATCGAGGCGCGCAGCCCGCCGCCGTTCAGGATGGCAATCGTCACGCCCTGCCCCTTGACCCGGTCCAGCATTGCATCGGCGACCAAGGTGCCCATCTCGCATTCGCGGACACGACAGGATTCGCGCGCGCCATCAATCGGTGCCGCAATCGTCGCGACAACCCTTTGTTTCAACTCATCAATGGGGGCCGACATTTCCGCAACCCGCGCCGCGATCTGCGCATCGGGCTGGACCGAGGCATCCAGCAAAATCGGCTGTCCTTCGGCCTTGGTCAGCGTGCCTTCGTCATCCCAGCTCAGGGTCAGATGGCCCAGATATTTGCCATAGGCATAGGCGGTTGCCACGGGAACGCCCGCGCCCTCGGCAGGCTGGACCATCGTCGGATAGGGGCCGGCCGCACCTTCCATGTCACCCAGAAGCGTATGGCTGTGACCGCCGATGATCGCATCAATCCCCGGCACCTGTTCGGCGAATTCGATATCGCGCCTGTAGCCGCTGTGGGTCAGGGCGATGATCTTGCTGATACCGGCATCGGTCAGTTCCGACACGTCACCCTTCAGGCTTTCGATATCATCGGTAAAGATAACCTGATCGCCCGGTGATGCCGTTTCCGGGGTGTCCATCGCCAAAGCCGAAACGATACCGATCTTTTCGCCGCCCACCTCCAGCGTGACGGTGCCCGCAACCTGATCGCGCAGAATATCGGATTGCGACAGGTCCAGATTGCCCGAGGTGACGGGAAAATCGACACCTTCGGTCAGAATGCGCAGCCCTTCGGGGCCGTCGTCGAATTCGTGATTGCCGACCGCCATGGCGTCAAAGCCGATGGCGCGCATGAATTCGACCGTGTCCTTGCCCTTGTAGGTCGTGTAAAACAGGCTGCCCTGATACTGATCGCCCGCATCCAGAACGATGACATTCTGGCCATCGGCCTTCAACTGATCGCGCAACTCCCGGATCTTGGCCGCAACCCGCGCGACCCCGCCAAAGCATTCGCCCTTGGCATCGGTTTCCGCGTCACAGGTGCTGTCGAAACCGTTGATCGGCTCGATCCGGCTATGAAAATCATTGATATGAAGAACATGCAGCGTGTAATCGGCCTGGGCCACGCCCGCGCATGTCATCACACAGCATGTCGCGAGTAACCACCGTTTCATCACCATCCCCCAAAGAAAAGCGCAATGTGCGGGCAGATTGGTCGATGCTGATGAAGCGGTCAACGCGCCCCGGCGGGTTTCCTGCGATCTTCGCGCAAACGTCAACAGCCCGGCAAAGGCGCTTGACCCTTGCCGCGCGTCACAGCAAGAACCGCACATGCGTATCTACAAAGTTCTTCGTCACGACGAATATCGGGCCCTGATCTCGGCCGGTCGCAGCAGCGGCGCGCCGGTCGATCTGGCCGATGGCTATATCCACCTCTCCACGGGCGCGCAGCTAGACGAAACGCTGGCCAGGCATTTTGCGGGCGAAACCGGCCTGATGTTGCTGGAACTGGAAAGCGACGCGCTGGCCCCCCTGAAATGGGAGCCTTCTCGCGGGGGCGCGCTGTTTCCCCATCTTTACCGCGAGTTGCGCAAGGATGACGTCCTGCGCGAAACGGCGCTGAAGCCCGGCCCCGATGGCCGGATGATCGGAGAATTCTCATGGGATTGATCGAGAAAATCGGCCTGTCGGCACTGCATCGGCTGGACCCGGAACGCGCGCATGACCTGTCGATCAAGGCGCTTTCGCTTGGCCTTGTGCCGCTGCCCGACAAGCCCTTTTCGACGCCCCGGCTGCAAACCGAAATCGCCGGTCTGGCGCTCGACAACCCGCTTGGGCTGGCGGCGGGCTATGACAAGAACGCCCGCGTCGTCGCCCCCCTGATGAAGGTCGGTTTCGGCTTTGTCGAGGTCGGCGCCGCCACCCCCCTGCCCCAGCCCGGCAACCCCAGGCCACGGCTGTTCCGCCTGTCGCAGGACCGCGCGATCATCAACCGTTTCGGCTTCAACAATCAGGGGGTCGATGCCATCGCGCAGCGTCTGGCGTCCCGTCCCGTGGGCGTCCCCGTCGGGCTGAACATCGGCGCCAACAAGACCTCGACCGACCGCAGCGCCGATTTCGCAACCGTGGTGCGCAAGGCGGGCGAGACGGTGGATTTCGTCACCGTCAACGTATCGTCCCCGAATACCGAAAAGCTGCGCGACCTGCAGGGGCCTGATGCGCTGGCCGCGCTGCTGGATGGCGTGATGCAGGCGCGCGACGCGCTGTCACGGCGCCCCAGGGTCTTTGTCAAGATCGCGCCCGACCTTGATCCGCAAGGGCTGAGCGATCTTGCCGCCGTTGCGCTGAATGCCGGGATCGATGCGATCATCGCCACCAATACGACGCTGTCGCGCGACGGCCTGAGCGATGATCAGGCACGCGAAGCGGGCGGACTGTCGGGCAGCCCGCTGTTCCAGATCTCGACCCATATCCTCGCCCGGCTCTATCGTGAAACCGGGGGGCGGATTCCGCTGATCGGTGTTGGCGGCATCACCTCATCCGATGATGCCTGGCAAAAGATCCGTGCCGGGGCATCTGCCCTCCAGATCTATTCCGCGCTGATTTATCAGGGTTTTTCGCTGACGGCGCGAATCCTGCAGGAACTCGACGCACGGCTGGCAGCGGAAAACGTCACCTTGCAGGAACTGACCGGCAGCGGCTGCGACGACTGGCTGTGATGACAGCCGCCGCCTAGAAAACCCCGTCCAGTCCCAAAAGCTGGTTCATCGTCCCGGACGGATCCGAACAGCCCGCATCGCCAACGATCCGGGCGGGAACGCCTGCGACCGTCTTGCAGGGGGGGACATCGCTCAGCACGACCGAACCGGCGGCGATTCGCGAACGATGCCCGACCTGAATATTGCCCAGCACCTTGGCCCCGGCGCCGATCATGACGCCATTGCCGATTTTCGGATGGCGGTCGCCATCCTCTTTGCCAGTGCCGCCAAGCGTCACGGAATGCAGCATCGACACGTCATTGCCGACCACCGCAGTTTCGCCGATGACAATGGAATGGGCGTGGTCGATCATCACCCCCGTGCCGATCCGTGCCGCCGGGTGGATATCGACGCCAAAGGCCTCGGAGCAGCGCATCTGCACGAAATAGGCCATGTCATGGCGCCCGCAGTCCCACAGCCAATGCCCGATCCGATAAGCCTGCAGCGCCTGATAGCCCTTGAAGAACAGGATCGGTTGCATCAGCCGATGGGTCGCCGGGTCGCGGTCATAGACCGCTTCCAGATCGGCCCTTGCCGCCGCAGCAAGGGCCGGATCGCTGGCATAGGCCTCATCCGCCAGTTCACGCAGCAACTGCTCGCTCATCTCGCGAGAGGACAGTTTCAGCGAAAACCGATAGGCCAGCGCGGCCTTGAAGGTAGCGTGATGCAAAAGCCCGGCATGGATCAGCGCACCCAGCAACGGCTCTTCGCGCACGGCGACACGCGCCTCTCGCTGGATGCGTGTCCACAAGGGATCATGCGTGGACGGGGCTTCCCCCGTGGCGGCGGCTATGGCGATCTTACCTGGCACGTTCATCCTGTATCAGCAGCGTTCCGCAGTTATTTTATCCCATCAAGATGGGGACGGAAAGGCGAAGATCAATCCGGAATGCGCAACTCCAGCCAATGAGCGACCAGCCGGACCCGTCCGGCAGCGAATTGACCGCCGGTCGCGGACAGGATGACCGGCGACAGATCCCAATAGGTCAGGGGCTGGGACAGGATGCCGCGCCCCCAGGAATTCAGCCCCGTGCCCAGCCCCTGACCAAAGCGGTCATCGGCGCCCTGCGTGCCAAGACGCCAGCTTGTCAGCGTGCCGGTGATCTGCTGGGTGACGCGGGCGGTGACGCCCAGCATCATCGCACCCGGCGGAATCAGCAGGTCGGACTGGACGACCGCGCCGGCCGTCAGCGTCACCTCGACCGTCTGCTGCATGGCGATCAGCCCCGACCCATGCGTGCCAAGGTTGACGGCGCCGGCAATCCATCCCGTGCCGTCGTGAATCGCGCCGCCCCCCTGATCCAGCACAAAGGCGCGCGCCCCCGCCCGCGGGGTGACAAAGACCCAGCCGCCGTTCGCGCCGATCGCGATCTTGCCGCCCTGCCCCGCCCGGGCATTTTCCGCCGCCGCAGGCACGCCCCAGCACATGCCGTCGACCACGGTGGCGGGCGGCGTCACGCGCTGAAGGCTTTGCAGGACCAGATCGACCATCCCGTCCAGACGCATCAGCGCGTCATTGACCGTGACATGTTTCTGCGCCTGCGCGGGCATCAGCAGCGGAAGGTCATGGTTTGCGGTGGCGTTCTCAGACATGGATCTCTCTCCTGACAAAGGGGCCCGGTCCGAATTCGTCGGACAATTGGGCGATCTCTATGGCAAAGCTGCCCCTGGCAGCCGCCTAGTCCCACAGCGCCTGTGGAACCGTCCAGCGCGGAACCGAAACGCTGGCCTGCCCCAGAACCGTGGCGGCGCGGGTCAGCCGGACCGAATAGGCCTCCTGGCTTTCGCCTAGCGGGATGTCGGGACCGTCCCAGCCATCGGCCGAAATCCGGCTGCGCCGGATCCAGCTGACCTCGCGCCCCCGGATCGTGACATGGCAGGGGGCCAGCGGACGCAGCCCTGCGCCGCGAAACGCCTGCGCGATATGGACAAAGCTCGCATCGTCGGGGTTGCGGCTGGCGGGACCAATGCGCCAATGCCGCATCTGCCCGCGTGCCGAAGGCGCCAGATCGACCTGCGTCACAGCCCGGTCGATGACCACGACCTTGCTGCCGGCCGGCCAGACGGCGGGCATGAAGGCATCCGTCCCCGCCTGACCGCGCAGCCGCATCGACACATCCCACAGGCCGGGCGCGATCAGCTGCGCATCGGCGAATTGCAGCAACTCCCACCCTTCGGGCGTGCCATCGCCGATCGCGATCAGATTGGCCCCCGACATCAGCGCCGATGGCGTGGCCGAGCGCAGATTGCCGCCCTTCAGCCGCAAACGCAGCGCAGGCCCGCGATCCCAGGCCCCCGGTCGCGCGGCGTCCAGCGGCGTGACCGTTTCCCCCATGATCGCAGGCAGGCCAAGGCGGGTGTTCATGTCGTAGCCACCCGCCTCCTGCGGCGACATCCAGACCGCGACCGAACCGGGCCAGGGCGTCGCCGTGGCCGCGACATGCGGCGCATGAGGCTGCTCGTCCCCCCGCAGCAGCGGCAGGTCCAGAAACACCGGCCAAACCGGAATCGGGGCCGAGAACTGCCGCAGCAGGGTCGCATCCTCGGTCCCTTCGGTCGGGCGATAAACACCCGGCTCGACCCGAACCGCATCGACGACCAGGGCACCCGCACGCTCGACACGGTCGATGCGCCAGCGCCGGGTTTCGGCGCGATCCTCGCGCAGCCGCACGACATCGCCCGGACCCAGATCCCCAAGGGACGGCGGCAGGGCAAAGCGCATGCTGTCACGCGCCACCACCGCCTCGGACAGCCAGCGTTCGGCCATGCCCCGCCCTTCGGCGCGGGTCAGGCTCATCGGCAATTCGCTGTCCGAAACCGCCTGAAAATCGGCGCCGGGCAGCATCGTTTCAGCGGTGCCGACCGCGTAATCGCCACCCGCCTGAACATGGGTCAGACGGATGCGACCGGCGATCTCTGCCTCGGCGGCGCGCAAGACCTCGGTGCTCGTAACGTTTTCCGCCAGCGCCAGATCGTCCGGCCCCAGTTCGGCGGTGACACGCGCATCGCGCATGACGAACCGCAGGGTGCCATCGCGTTCCACCGCATCGAAACCATGGGCCAGCATCAGGGTCTGCAACATCCCCCGACCGCTTTCGGCCCCGCCCGGCGCATAGCCCCGCACGATCCCGTGCAAGGCCGAGGTGTCGAAATGCCGGACACCCGCCTCGCGGCAGATTTCGGCCACCACATCGGCCAGCGGCACGGACGAGGCGCGACCGTTCAGCCAGTGCCCCCGCTCCCACGCCGGGCCATCCGACCACAGATCGGTGCGCGCGGGAAAGGCCGGATAGGGCCGCGCATCCCAGCACCAGACATGGGCGCGCGACATGTCGATCATCCGCCCCGCCCCGGTCCGGCCGTATTCGGGACGTTCCGGATTATTGGCCGGATCGTTCCAGAATTCGGTCATCGCGCGGATATAGCCCTGCTGGATGACATCATCGCGCCGCCCGTCCGAATAATGGGGCAGCATCGATTCCGAACTCATCGCATCCAGAAACTTGTTGGGCTGGTTGGTGCCCTTGTCCAGCGCCGCGCAACCCATTTCGGTGAACCAGACGGGTTTGGAATTCGGCACCCATGCCGTGGCCTGTTCCTGACGGATGCCGCCGGGCCGGTCGTGGTGGGGATTGGACCACCAGTTGCGGATATCCTTGTAGCGCCAGACCCAGGGTTCGTTATATGCGCCATCGGTGATCGGCGTGCGAAGCTGATTGTCGCGGTCGAAATCGCTGGCGTAATACCAGTGATAGCCCTCGCCCCCGGCGACATTGGCGCGCAGATAGCCTGGCGCATGGATCGTGCCCCAATGCGCATCCAGATGATCGTCACCCGCACGCCAATCGGACAGCGGCATGTAATTGTCGATGCCGATAAAGTCGATGTTGTCATCGGCCCACAGCGGATCCAGATGAAAGAACAGCTCCCCGCCGCCCGGCTGATAGCCGAAATATTCCGACCAGTCGGCGGCATAGCCGATCTTGACCTCTTCGCCCAGAATCGCGCGGACATCGGCGGCCAGCAGGCGCAGTTGTTCCACCGCAGGAAAGCTGTTGCCCGGCCCACGGATCTGGGTCAGCCCAACCATTTCCGACCCGATCAGAAAGCTGTCGATGCCCCCCGCCGCCGCACACAGATGCGCGTAATGCAGGATAAAGCGACGATAGGACCATTCATCCGGCCCGCTGTAATGAATTTCGGTGCCCGAGCGGCTGAAATGACCGGCCTGCGCCGTGCCAAAGAACCGCGCGACTTCGGCCACCGCAGCCACGGTCCCGTCCGTGGTGCCATCGCGTTGCGGTGCAAGGCTGGTCGTGATCCGGCCACGCCATGGCATGACCGGCTGGCCTGCCTGCCCCGACCGGGGGTCGGGCAGGCTGTTGCCGCGAAACTGCTCCATCAGGATAAAGGGATAGAACACCGCCTTGCGGCCCCCTGTCTTCAGCGCCTCCAGCGCCTGAATGACCGAGGCATCGGCCGGCGTGCCGCCATAGATCGGGCGGTCCTCGGCCCGCGTCACCTCCATCGCGTCGCCGCGACCGATGCCGCCCGCGCGCCAGACCATCTCGGCGCCCTCGACGGCCTTGTCCTCGACCTTGGGGCGCAGGGTGCATTCGCCCACCCGCAGATCGTCGCCAAACCACGACACCACGACCGAAACCGAACCCACCCGCGGCAACTCGCGCCGCAGGGTGCGCATGGAAACGCCGAAATCGGTCACGTATGCGGGCAGGTTGCGGTTGGTCACACGCCGTTCGCCCAGTCCGAAATCATAGCTGACCTCGGCCGTGGCAAGGGTGTATTCGCCGGTCGCGGGGATCAGCGCCACGGCCTCGACCTGACGGGCAAGACCCTGCCCACCCTTGGCCAGCCGCAAGACCTCGAAACTCAGTTGCGGGACACGGTTGCCCCAACGCTGCAACGCCAGATCCTCGATCACGACATAGGCGGTGCCGCGATAGGCGGGCGCGGCCTCGCCTTCCTGTGCGGCGATGGCCGGGTCGGGCAACTGGCTTTCGTCACCCAGATAGACCCGCATATCCAGATCGTCGACGGCGATTTCCTCGCCATCCGCCCAGACCCGGCCGATGCCCCGGATCGGCCCCTCGCACAGGGCGACGGCAAAGCTCAGCCGATAGCTGTATTCGGTGACACGCGGCCCCGAACCCTTGCCGCCGCCCTGTTCGCGCGCGACCTCGACCAAAGGCCCCGCCCAGATCACATGGCCGGGCAGGCGCATCTGGCCCCAAAGCCGCGCAATCGCCGTGCCCTCGCCTGCGGTCTGGATGCGCATCCGGTCAACGCGCCCCGTCTCAATGGCCTTCGAGCCCTGCCCCAGCAGGCGCTGGTCGATGGCGCGGCCGATGGTGGCGCCGACAGCGCGGCCGATGACCGCCCCCGACAGGCCCAGCACCGTTCCGCCGAAGCCCGCGCCAAGCGATGCCCCGACCGCCGAAAGCAGTAACGTAGCCATTGCGATCCTTCCTTGTGTTCAGAACCTATGCCGCAGGAAAGCGGAAACGCCCCGCGATCCGCGCCCGCCGGGGCTGCGACAGCGGGCTTTCGACCGTGCCGTGGCGGTCATAGGCATGGATGAAACTGGCACCCGCGCCGATCCCGGCCTGAATGCCCAGATGTTTGGCGACCGCGCCCTGCCGCATGCGAAAGACCAGCAGGTCGCCCGCCGCCTCGGTCGCAGCCGGTTGCAGATGGCGCAGGGCGCCACCCAGCAAAAGCTCGTCATCGCCCACCTCTCCCCAATCAGGGGTATAGGCCGGGACGGCTTCGGGTTCGGCGCCATGGATCTCGCGCCAGACCCCGCGCACCAGCCCCAGACAATCCGCCCCCGCCCCCCGGACAGAGGCCTGATGGACATAGGGCGTGCCGATCCACAGCCGCGCCTGCGCGACAATATCATCCCGCATCGCTCAGCCCCCCTGCCGCGCTTGCGGCGACAGCAGCCAGTCTTCGCTCGGCAGATGCGGAAAGCCCCGGAAATTCAGAAAGTTGTCGAACTTCAGCCGACAGGTCGCCCCGCTTTTGTCGCAGCCCGCCACCAGCCGCACCCGGTCACCGATCTGCGGCCGCAGCCCAAGCGCCGCCCATAATTCCACCGCGCGCTGGTTGCCGGGCAGCGCGCGATCGACCTTGACCAGCCCCGACAGCCCTTCCGCAGGGCCGGACAGAACCAGCAGCCGACCGCGTTCGAACCAGCGCGCCTCGTGCCCCGCGATCCCGTCCAGCACCAGCCTCAGGCCTTCATCATCCTGCGCGACCGTTCCTTCGGCGAAATATCCGGGGCGCGTCAGGTCCATGCCGCATTTCCCATCCCCCAGATCGGCCGAACAACGCGGGTGATAGACCCGGCCCTGCGGGTTGTTCAGCGGTTCCGACAGGCCGCGCAATTCCGCGCGAAACGCCCCGCCATTGCGCGAGACCTCGCCCAGATGGCCGCGAAAGATCAGCCGTCGCGAGGCCACATCGGTCCAGTCCACATCCCACAGCCGCACCTCGGCCGCGTCCCAACGCCCCGCCATCAGGTCGCGTTCGGTGATCGCGTCATCGGTCAGGACGCCCATCGCCTCGGTATTGTCGATGGACAGGCCCAGGCCCTGAACCACGGCGGATGCGCTCAGCCCCGTGTCGGGGCGAAAGCCGATGCCGTCGAACTGCAGCGGCTGATCGTGATCGGTAAAGCCCAGCACCGTGCCGTCGCGGCGCTGCACCGCCCAGGCCCGCGCGATGGTGGTCGAGGTCAGGATGCTCATAGCCGCACCTCGATCACCGGGACATTGGGCAGGTCACCCGCCTGAAAATTCGACACCGATACCGCGATGCGATCCGTGTCGAAACGCACCGGCACGTCGAATTCATAGCCCGCCGTCACCACCGCTCCCGGCCCCGGCGGCGCATCGAAGGTGACCGTCCCCGTCGTCAGATCGACCGCGAATTGCAGACCCGGCAGCGCCTCGACCTCGCCGATTCCGGCGCGGACCGAGCCTTCGACCGGCTTGGTGATCGGGCGGACATAGCTGGACAGGCCCGAAACATAGGTCTTGGTCAGTTGAAAGACCGTCTGCCGCCCGTCGCCCGTCCCGATCACCTGATCCTGAAAGGTCACGGCGACACTTGGCGGGCCGCTTTTGAAATCGGACCAGTCCTTCCAGCGAAAGCCGTGCAACTGCCCGCCCCGCGCCTCGAAAAAGGCGATCAGCAGCGCCACATCGTCCAGAGAGCGCAGCCCCAGACCCGCATCATAGTGACGCCGCGAATGTGCCCATGGGGTGCGGCGTTCCTCGTGACCATTGGCCAGCGTGACGATCTCTGTCCGCCGCTCGGGCCCGCCGACGGAACCGAATGACAGGTTCGCCGGAAATCTGATGTCGTGAAATGCCATGTCCTCACCCGTTCCTGTCACCGCGCGCCAGAATGCGGCCCATCTGCGCGGCGATCTGGCTTTGACTGCGCTGAAAGCCCGCGACATCGGGGGTCGAGACGTTGATCGTCACATTCATCGCCCGCCCGCCATTGGCACCGGCGACGCCCAACCTGCCATCCGCGCCACGGCGCAGGGGCATGATCGCCTCGGGTCCGGCCTCGCCCATCAACCCGGTCGCGCCGCGCATCGGGAAATAGGTCGGCTGCGTGACGACGCCGCCCTGCGCAGAGGGCATCACCCGCCCCTGCGAAAACGCCCCGCCATCGGTAAAGGGCAGGACGCCCGACACCATATTGTTGACGCCCTGCGCGATGGCGCCCGACAGCGCCTGTTCGATCGGCTTCATCGCCACCGAAAAGGCCGTCTGCGCGATCGAGCTTGCGACACCTTTCAGCGCGTCCGACAGCTTCATCCCGTCAAGGATCAGCCCATCGAATGCACGGCGCAGGCCGTTGCCGATGCCATTGGTCAGCGTGCCGACCTCGCGGCCGGTATAGACCATCGACTGCCGCAACCGGGCCAGTTCGGCCTCGAAGGCCACGGTCATGCGGCTGGCCTGGTTCAGCCCCTCGCCCAGACCGTTTTCCAGACTTGCGTCCAGCCGGTCAAATCCGTCCTTTGTCGCCACTCCGGCCTCCTGTGCTTATGTGGTTGGGGGCGCGCCTTTCGCTTTCGCGTCGGGAAAGCGCGCCACAAGCTCTGCCAGCCGGTCACGAGTCATCACGCCCCGGCCCGGCTCGACCCCCAGCATCAGGGCCAGTTCGGCAGGGGTCAGCGCCCAGAATTCGACGGGTTTCAGCCCCAGCCCGCCCTGCGCGGGGGGGCGCATGCCGACACGCATTAGTCCCGGCCAGTCCAGCCCGCCCAACGCCTTTCTCGTCATGGCACCGCGCCGAAGGCCCGCGCCAGCAGCGCCGCAGCGGCCTGAGCGGCCGCGACCGGGCCGCCCTGAATCTCGGCCGTCATCAGGTCGCCAGCTTCGCCCCGCCAACCGCCCCCCTTCAGCCCCGCGACCAGCACCGCCAGCACGTCGCGACTGGAAAAGCGCCCGGTCTCGAACCGTTCGACCAGCGCGATCATGCTGCTTTCGGCCAGTTCGGTTTCCAGCCCGGCCAGCGCGCCAAGCGTCAGCCGGGCGGCATGGGGCTGCCCGTCCAGAACGACCTGAACCTCGCCCGCATAAGGATTGGCCATCACAGCGCCACGAAGGTCAGGGCACCGGCGCTGGCCAGTGTCATTTCATAGCTGGCCTCGCCGTTATAGCTGCCCGCATATTCCAGGTTGGTCAGCTGAAACGGCCCCTCGACCGTGCCGAAATCGGGGATGACGACCTGAAAACGCGGGATCTCGCCGTCGAAAAACACCTGCCGCGCGCGTTCATCGGTCGTGCCGTCGCGAAACACCCCCGACCCGGAAATCGAGGCCGAACGCACACCCGCACCGCCCAGCAATTCGCGCCAACGCCCTTCGCTTTCCAGGCTGGTGACATCGACCGTTTCGGCGTTGAAGCCGATCCGCGAGGCGCGCAGACCGGCAATGGTTTCGAACTGACCGTCCCCGGTCATGTCCATCTTGATCAACAGATCCCGTCCGCTCTGGACTGCCATGACATTCTTCCTTTCAAGCCAGATCAATGCGGGCGCGGAAGGTCAGGTCGATCCGCCGCCCCGCGCCATTTTCCACCCGGCGCGCCCTTGCGCGCTGGAACCACAGGCCGACCAGATGCCCCCGGCGCAGCGTCAGCGGCTGGCCGTCCAGCGCATCCGACACCGCGACCGCCGCCTGTTTGATCGCGCCGAAACCGGCGGCATCATCCGTCCCCGACAGGACCGAAACGACGAAATCATGGCTGGAGCCCGCCCCCGTGATATCGCCCGCATCCCGCACCTCTTCGGTGCCGATGGACACATAGGCCCCGGCGGGCGCGGCCACCGGCATCGAATCATAGATCGCATCGCCGACCACCGCGTTCAGTTCGGCACTGCCGCGCAGCACCTCATAGACAGCAGTCTGCAAGGCGACCGAAGCGCCATAGCTCATCCCAGTTTCTCCTCTTGCGCGGTGCAGACCAGATGGCGGCCCTGCGCGTCGCGTTCAGCCACCGCCAGAATGCGAAACAGCCGCGCGCCAGACCGCAGCCGCTGATCCGGGCGCGGGCGCCGGGGGTCGCCTTCGCGCGCGCCCCGGACAGTGATCCGCCAGGTCACGACACTGCTTGCCCCCACTTCGGCGAATTTCTCGGCGCCCGCGCCGGCCCGCATCTCGGCCCACAACTTGCCGACCGGCTGCCAG
Organism: Paracoccus sp. DMF-8; assembly: GCF_029309835.1. Taxonomy (GTDB): domain Bacteria; phylum Pseudomonadota; class Alphaproteobacteria; order Rhodobacterales; family Rhodobacteraceae; genus Paracoccus. The sequence continues at coordinate 447,055 of NZ_JARJHL010000005.1, forward strand.
TCCAGAACGAAACCGCCCATGCCATCCGGCGTCCTGACCGGCGTTTCCAGGATCAGCGGCACCTGCAACCTTGGGGGGGCGGCGCTCATGCCCGCCCCCCGGCGCCGCGCGCAGCCCGCCCGCCCAGCACGCGGACCGAACGCCAGCGTTCGATCAGCGCGCTGACGCCATGCGGCATCGCGCCCGTCGTGCCTTCAAAGCTGCGATCCTCGTAATAGCGCGCGGCCAGCAGCAGAACCGCCTGCGCCAGATCAGCAGGAACATGACCCCATGCCGCGCCGAAACCGGCGGTAAAGGTGATGACCACCGATCCGCGATAGGGCACGGCAGGCAGAAACGATCCGACCGGAACGATGCGCGGACGCTGCCCGTCCGGCACCAGCCGATAGGCTGTTGCGTCGACGATGCGGCTGCCACCGGCCCCGTCCTCAATCTCGATCCGGTCGACGGACAGCACCGGGGCCAGCGGCAGGGTCTGCCCCTCGGCATCGCGCCAATCGTCCAGACGCAGCCGAAAGCTGCGTGTCAGCAGCACCTTGCCGGTCCGCGCCTCGATGGTCGAAATCGCAGCGCGCAGGAAACCGGCCAGCGCGGTATCTTCGGCCGGATCCTCGGCCAGCGCAAAGCCCGATCCCATCCGCAGATGGTCGCGCAGCCCCGCGATGGGCAGCGCCTCGGCCGGTGGCGCCGATTCTTCCACAAGAAACATTCCCGAACCCTCCGTGAGTGCCGTCATCCGCCGGCCATGGTGACCGGCGTTGCGGGGGCGCGCAGGCTGCCTGCCGCTGCGCGCGCGGACAGATGCGATGCCGGACCGGCAAACGGCCCGTGACGCGCGCCCCCCACCTCGCCCGATCAGATCAGGCGAAACTCATCAGCTTGACGGCACGGGGATCGGTCAGACCGCCGCCGACACGCTTGGTCGCATAAAACAGGACATGCGGCTTGGCCGAAAACGGGTCGCGCAGCACGCGCAGATCCGGGCGTTCGACGATCGTATAGGCGGCCGCGAAATCGCCAAAGGCGATCGCGCGGCTGTCGATGTCGATATCGGGCATGTCTTCGCAAATCACGACCTGATAGCCCAGCAGTTGCGCGGGCTGACCCGCCGCCAGCGAATCCGTCCAGACGAAACGACCATCCGAATCGCGCATCTTGCGCACCGCAGCGGCGGTTTTCGAATTCATCAGAAAGCTGGCATTGGCGCGGTATTCGGCGGGCAGCGCATAGACCAGATCAATCAGCGCCGAGGCACCGTTGTCGGGGTCGAAATCGCCTTCGGCACCGGACGACACCAGACCGATCTGCGCCGCCGTATTCGCACCTTCGGCGGCTGCCGGATAAGTCAGCAGACCGCGCGGCTTGTCGACGCCATCGCCGTTGATGAAGGCCGCCGCCTCGGCACGGGCGAATTTGTCGGCGATGCGCCCCGACAGCCAGGTTTCCACGTCGAATGCCGCATCGTCCAGCAGGCGCTGGCTGGCCTTGGGCATGGCCGACAGCTCATGAACCGGGATCACGACACGCTCGACCACCGGCGCGTCGGTTTCCGTGACCGCGGTTTCCGTCGCCCAGCCCGCACCCGTGCCGCCCATATCGACCAGCACCTCATAGGCGGCGGATTCGACGGCGACGACATTGGCGACGGCGCGCATGGAAACCTTGGCCGCCAGCGCGTCCTGCACCTGCACCGCAACCTGCGGCGCCGCCAGGAAACCGCCGTCGCTGAGGCTGGTCATGCCCTTTTCTTCCAGCACGATCCCGCGCAGCGCGTCATCGTCGCCGTGGCGCAGATAGGCGTTGAACGCCTTTTGATGCGGCACCTCGACCTCGGCCTGGGTCGACAGCGGGGCGCGGCGCTGATGCGCATTCTTACGGTCCAGCATGGTCATGCGTTCGTCCTGTGCTTGAAGTTTTTTATGAATATCGTCACGAAAGATCTTGAGTTCGCTGACGAACCCAAGAATTTCATCCTGCAGCCCGCCAGGCACTCCGGCCCCGGCCGCGGCTTTCACCTCGGTCATTCCTGTCTCCTTCGGTGGTGAATTGCAGCGAAGCTATCTGGCCTGCCGCAGGGCATCGGCACCGGCGCGAAAGGCCGCTGCCAATTCGAATGTGTCATCGGATTTGCGACCGACACGGGCGTCGGGCAGCATCGGAAAGGTGACCAGCGACACCTCCCACAACTCAACCTCGGCCAGCAGGCGGCGGCCCTTGCTGTCGCGTTCGGCGGAAATCGTCCGGTAGCCGATCGACAGCCCGTCAATCGCCCCCGCCTCGATCAGGGCCGCCGCCTCTCGGGCACGGGCGACATCGGGCAGCAGATGGCCCTTGACCCACAGGCCCCTGTCATCCTCGCGGATCTCGTCCCAGACCCCGATGGGGCGGGCCGGATCGTGCTGCCACAGCATCCGCACCTTGTCGCCCTTGGCCGCCAGACGGGCGAGGCTGGCCGCATAGGCGCCGCGCTGGACGATGTCGCCGCCCTGATCGGCCAGACCGAACAGGCTGGCGTAACCTTCCAGCGCCATCCCATCCGCCTTCAGCGGCGAACCGCGAGAGAACTTCAACTCCAGCCTGTAATCATCTGGATTCACGTCATCCTCCTTTCGGGGTAAATTGCAGGATGGATTGCACGGCCTGGGTCAGGATGACGGCGACGACGCCGTAGACGGTCATCCACAGCCGCCGCTCCAGCCCCTCGATCAGGGATTCGATCCGCTCCAGCCGCTTTTCGACCTGCCCGAATTGCAGCGCCATGATCCGCTCCTGCGTTTCAAACCTCTGATCGTGCCAGCCAAAGGGCTCCTTGACGAAACGCGAGCCCTCCATGCCCTATCCCTCCGCCAGCGGCGGCAGCCCAAGGGCCGCGCGCTTTTCGGCATCGGTCAGAAAGCTCGCCTCGCCGACGCGGCGCCAATGCTGGTCGCGTTCCTCGGCCAGCGCCGGGATCTGGTCGGGATCGGGGCGCAGATCGACCTCGACGCCCAGATGTTCCGACAGCCACCAGGCAACAGATGCCGCGACCCGCGTCACCAGAGGCAGCACCGTCAGCCGGTAAAACGCCCGGTTCGCCTCGGCGTAATTCGCATAGGTCGCATCGCCGGGGATCCCCAGCAGCATCGGCGGCACGCCAAAGGCCAGCGCGATTTCCCGCGAGGCCGCCAGCTTGGTTTCGTGGAACTCCATGTCCGAGGGGCTGAACCCCATCGGTTTCCAGTCCAGCCCGCCTTCCAGCAGCATCGGACGGCCGGCATTGCGCGCGCCCTGATGATGCATCTCCATTTCCGTGACCAGCCGGTCGTATTGGTCGGGCGACAGGCTGCCCTGCCCGTCCGCGCCGCGATAGACAATCGCCCCGCTTGGCCGCGCGGCATTGTCCAGCAGCGCCTTGGACCATGCCGAGGAACTGTTGTGCACATCCACCGCCACCGCCGCCGCCTGCATCGGCGACAGCCCGTAATGGTCATCCGTCGGATGAAAGCTCTTGATATGACAGATCGGATCGGGACTGCCCGTCATGTCGAACCGGTGCTTTTTCCCGCCGACGCTGTATTCGAAGGCGACCGGCCAGCCATCCGCGCCAGGCACGATGTTCATGCGGTCCGACCGCAGCACATGCAGCTCGACCGGCAGGCCCTGCGCGGTTTCGCCCACCGCTTCCAGATAGCCGTTGCCGGACAGAAGAAGCTGGCCGAACAGCGCCTCGAACAGTTCGGCCCGCCCCTGTCCGGGGTTGGGGCGGCGCAGCAGATCCATGATCGGATGGGTGTCATAGCGCGCCTTGCGGTCCTGACACAGCAAGGGCACCGCCGCCGCCGCCTCGGCGATCATCTTGACCGAGCGGAACCCGACCGGATTGCCGACGAAACCCGCCCGCGTCATGCTGCCGATATCGCGCGGCGACCAGACGACCCGCCCCGATCCCGCCGCCAGCGCCACGACACGACCCGTCGCGCTGGCCTTTTTTTCCACTACCGGCGCAGGCTGCTCCGCCCGCCCGAACAATCGAAACGCCATCCGCTCCTCCTGCTGTCCGCAAAGAAAAAGGGCCGCGAGAAATCGCGACCCCATCCGGCGCCTGGCGCCCTTTTTCCGGCCGGGCCTACAGACCGCGCACGCGCGGCCTGCGGAACTGTCCCGCCGGTTCGATCATCAATTCATGGATCGCCCAGACCAGCGCATCCAGCCGGTCGGGCGATCCGCGCCCCTCGTAGCCCTGCACCGTCATGCGGCACATCTGATCTTCCAGCGTGCCCAGCCCGCGCAGGTGGCGCACCCGGCCCTGTTCATACAGCGCCGCCACGGGTTCGGCGCGCAACCCCTTGCCCCGCCCCGCCCGCAGCGCGCGAAACGGCACCAGCGGGTCGATCTGGCGGATCACGCTTTCGACCAGATCGCCGCCCTGATTGACCTCGGCCACCAGCCTTTCGGCGCCGTGACGGTCCATCGCGGCCAATGCGGCCCGCGCCCATTCGGTCGGCCCGCCCCGGATCGTCGCATCCTCCAGCACATAGGCACGCCAGTCCTGCGGCTCGCCCTGCTGGCTGACGCCCGCGACCACGATGCCGCATTCGTCGCTGGCCTTGCCGCTGGTCACCGCCGGATCGACGGCGACCACGATGCGGTCCAGCGCCGGGGCCTGCGCAACGCGCGCCGATTCCAGCATCGCCGTGGTCCACAGCACGCCTTCGACATCGTCCAGCAGCAGCCCCTCCAGTTCTTGCCGCCCCAGCCGCGTGCCCGCGTAACGGGTCTGCACCTCGGTCAGGAAACTTTCCGCCAGATAGGCGCGGTTCGCATCCGTCGGCGCATGGGTCACCACGGTCGAGGCATTCTGCAGAATCATTTTCAGCACCCCCACATTGCGCGGCGTCGTCGTGATCACCTGCTGCGGATGTTCGCCCAGACGCAGGGCGAATTGCAGCATGTCCCGGGTCTCTTCGGCCTTTTTCCACTTGGCCAGCTCATCGACCCAGGCCGCGTCGAATTGCGGGCCGCGCAGGGCTTCGGGTTCATGGGCCGAAAACACCTGCGCCACCGCGCCATTCGGCCAGACCAGCCTGCGCCGCGTCGCCTCCCACGCGGGGCGACGGTCCGGGGGCGAACAGGCCAGAATGCCGCTGTCGCCGAACACCATCACATCGCGGCCCTGATCGAATGTCTCCGCGACCAGCGCCAGCCGCTTGGCGCGGCCAGCCGCCAGAGCGTTGCGCCCTCGACCTGACCGCGCACCCATTCCGACCCGGCGCGGGCTTTCCCCGCGCCGCGTCCGCCCATGATGACCCAGCTTTTCCAGTCGCCCCCGGGGGGCAACTGGTGCGGCAGGGCCCAGAACTCGAACAGCCATGGCAGGCTTGCCAGCGCATTGTCCGACAGCCCGCCCAGAAAGGCGTCCACCTCATCCGGCGCGGCGCAGACAAGCCAGGCGGCGCCCGATTTCATCTCGTGCCGCGTCAAGGTCGAGCGTCCCTGCACCGACGTTTCCGGCGACATCCTTGCGAAGCTTGTCAACGCGGTTCCTTTCTTCCAACACAAGCTGCGTCGCCGTCCGCAGATCGCGAACCAGCTTGGCGGCTTCCCTGACCTCATCGACCTCTCCGGCCTGGATCTTTCGGCGCAAGCGCGTCAGATCGGCGGCGACAGAGTGGAACAACTCATCCGCGATGGTCACCAGATCCACCGCGGTTTCGGCCGCAAACGGCCCCTCCGGAGCCTCTGGGCCCGGATCGAAAGTGATTGTCATTCTTGAATTGCCCTGCCCTCGTGTGCCTGTCCGCACGAGCGAGCCATGAAAAAAGCGGCAAGGTCATCGACCCGGCCGCTTGCCCATTTCTCCCAGCATGGATACGTTCTACCTTAATGCGTTCGGTGAGTCAAATCTTAAATCACAGGGCGATCAGGTTGCGGATCATTTACCCATGAAAACAAGGTATTGATCCGCGCAACACCCCGCCGCGCGCTGTGCAACAGCGGCTGCAACAGGGCGTAAGAACACCCGGATCCGGGGCCGATCCACCGCGAATCCCGGCAGATCCCCGTTGCAACGAACCCGCCCTCAGACGTCTTTCTTCAGGTTTTCCGCCTTGGCGCGCGCCTCTGTCGCGGCGGCAACGGCATTGCTGGCCTCGTCCTGCATCTTTTGCGCGAAATTCACCATGGTCGCGGCATAGGCTTCGAACCAGTCGGCGTTGTCCTCGGCATTCATGGCGGCGGCCTTGGCGCGCATCTCCTCGGCCTTGGCTCTGGTCTGGGCGACCTGCTCCTCCCAGCCCTTTTGCATCTGGCCCCATTGCGAGCGGACGTTTTCGCTGGCGTCGTCCAGATAGCCCTGGATCTTTTTCTGCAGATCCTCCTGACGGTTCGCCGCATCCGCCTGCCAGCGGCGCGCGCTTTCCATCATGTCGCTGTTCTTGGCTTCCAGTTCCTCTTGCCATTTCTTGACCCGCGTTTCCATGGTGCGGGCGCCATCGGCCAGATTGGTGAAAAGATCGGAAAGTTTCATCGCTGTTCCTCCATCCATCCGCGCGATGGTGGGGTGCGGCGGGGATTCTGTCAAATCCCCAAAGACGCGAATGGCGGCACCCCATTGGGGAATGCCGCCATCCTGCCATGCCGGATTATCTATTCGCCCTGCACCATCGACGGAATCGTCTGGCCCTGTTCGCGCTCGATCTCGCGCCAGCGGGCGACGGCGGCGTTATGTTCGTCCAGCGTGCGGGAAAACACATGGCCCCCGGTCCCGTCCGCGACAAAGAAAATATATTCCGTCGTGTCGGGATGCATCGTTGCCTGAATCGCCGCGCGTCCGGGGTTGGCGATGGGGGTCGGCGGCAACCCGTCGATCTGATAGGTGTTATAGGGCGTGCGCCGCTGCAATTCCGACCGCCGCAAGCCGCGATCCAGCACGCTTTCGCCACCTGTCACGCCATAGATCACGGTCGGGTCGGTTTCCAGCCGCATGCCGCGCTCCAGCCGGTTCACGAACACGCTCGCGACCTGAGGCCGCTCTGCCGCCACCCCGGTTTCCTTTTCCACGATGGACGCCATGATCAGCGCCTCCTCGGGCGAGGCATAGGGCAGCCCCGGCGCCCGGCCTTCCAGAGCCTGCAGCAGGATCGTCGCCTGACGCGCGGTCATTTCATCCAGCAGCGCCTGACGATCCGCGCCCTTGCGCACGTCATAGGTATCGGGGGCAAGGCTGCCTTCGGGCGGGGTTTCGGCGATTTCGCCGCTCATGAAGCTCGCGGCCTTCAATCCTTCGGCGATCTGCCAGCTTGTCACGCCTTCGGCAATCGCGATGCGCAGCCGGGCATCCGACTTGTCCACCGCCTGAAGGATCGCCTCGGGGGCATCCATTTCGGCGGGGTTGTATTTCATCATCTCGACATATTCGCCGGTTTCGGCGTCGATATCGCGCAGCACGACCGCGCTTTCGCGTACGCCGATGCGCACCGTCACCTCGGTCCCGCAGGTGCTGGGACCGCCGGCGGTCAGGGTGTTCAGCACATCCTGCATGCTGGTCCCCGGCGGGATCATATATGACCCGAACCGCAGCGATTGCGCCTTGTCAGCGTAATCCGTGCCTGCACGGAACACATAGGCATTGGACACAACCCCCTGTTCGCGCAGGGTTTCGCTGACACGGTTCAGCGAGTCGCCGGGCGCCACCTGCACGCAGGTCGCCCGCGTGCTGGGGCCGGGGCCGGTGAATTCATGCCGGGCCCAGGCAATCGCGCCCGCGACCGCCACCAGCACGACGACCAGCAGCGACAGCAGGTTGGATGCCAGGTTGCGCCAGATCATTCCCGAACCTTGCCCATGACCAGACTGGCGTTCGTGCCGCCAAAGCCGAAGCTGTTCGACAGCACGTAATCGACCTTGCGCCGCACGGCGGCATTGGCGGCCAGATCAATCGCGGTGTCGCGCACCGGATCGTCCAGATTGATCGTCGGCGGGCAGATCTGGTCGCGCAGCGCCAGAATGCAGAAAATCGCCTCGACCGCGCCAGCCGCGCCCAGCAAATGCCCGATGCTCGACTTGGTCGAGGACATGACCACATCCCCCGCCGCATCGCCCAGCAGACGCTCGACCGCGCCCAGTTCGATCACATCCGCCATGGTCGAGGTGCCATGCGCATTGATGTAATCCAACTGCCCCGGTTCGATCCCGGCGCGTTTCAGCGCGGCGGTCATGGACCGGAAACCGCCGTCGCCATCCTCGGACGGGGCGGTGATGTGATAGGCGTCGCCGGTCAGCCCATAGCCCAGAATCTCGGCATAGATTTTCGCGCCGCGCGCCTTGGCATGTTCGTATTCTTCCAGCACGACGACACCCGCGCCTTCGCCCATGACGAAACCGTCGCGGCTTGCATCCCGAGGACGGCTGGCCGTGGTCGGCGCGTCACCGCGTTCGGTCGACAGCGCCTTGCAGGCGTTGAAACCGGCGACCCCGATTTCACAGATCGGCGATTCCGTGCCGCCCGCGATCATCACATCTGCGTCACCCAGCATGATCAGACGCGCCGCATCGCCGATGGCATGGGCGCCGGTCGAACAGGCCGTCACGACCGCATGGTTCGGCCCCTTGAAGCCGAACCGGATCGACACCTGCCCCGAAACCAGATTGATCAGCGCGCCGGGGATAAAGAAGGGGCTGACCCGTTTCGGCCCGCGCTCCTTGATCAGAACGGCCGTATCGGCGATCGAGGACAGCCCGCCGATCCCCGACCCGATCATCACGCCCGTGCGTTCGCGGTCCTCAAGGCTTTCGGGTTCCCAACCCGAATCGCGCACGGCCTGCGTCGCGGCGGCCATGCCGTACAGGATGAAATCATCGACTTTTCTGCGATCCTTCGGCTCCATCCACTCATCGGGGTTGAAGCTGCCGTCGCTGCCATCGCCGAAAGGGATCTCGCAGGCATATTTCGTCACCACATCTTTGGCGTCGAAACGGGTGATCGGGCCTGCGCCGGACTGTCCGGCCAGCAGCCTTTCCCACGTCGCTTCAACGCCCGACGCCAGTGGCGTGACCATCCCCAGACCGGTGACGACAACTCTGCGCATAGAAGATCCTTCCTCGTCTTGTCTGGCAGGTTCTACACGCGCGCGCCATGTCACGCAACGTCGCTGGCCAAATGGCTTGGTATCCCGGCAACACCGGAACTTTGACTTTGCGGAGGTCGTTGAACTGACTTGAATTCCGCCTATTCTGGCAACGCAAGAAGGAAGAAAGGACCCCTTCGGATGACCACTGAAACGCAGCGCAGCGCGCAGGCCGCACTTGACGAGATTCAAACCGTGACCGCCGTCGTCCTGCCGGAACCCGCATCCGAGGTCGTGGCCCTGGAAACCGCAGGCGCCCCGGTCGCGCAGGAAATCCGCAAACGCATGGATGAAATCGACATCCGCGACAGCGGGTCCATCGTGCATTTCGGCGCCCGCGCGCAAAACGAACTGCAGGAAATCAGCCAGGCGATGCTGGCCGATGTGAAAAACAAGGATGTCGGCCCGGCGGGCGAATCCCTGCGCGATATCGTCACGACCATTCGCGGCTTTTCGGTCAGCGAACTGGACGTGCGCCGCGAACGCAGCTGGTGGGAAAAACTGCTGGGCCGCGCCGCGCCTTTTGCGAAATTCGTTTCCAATTACGAAGAGGTGCAGGACCAGATCGACCGCATCTCTGTCGACCTTGACCGCCACCAGCATACGTTGCTGAAGGATATCAAATCGCTGGACGTGCTTTATGACCGCACGCTGAATTTCTACGACGAACTGGCGCTGTATATTTCTGCGGGCGAGGAAAAGCTGCGCGAACTCGATGCCACCGACATCCCTGCCAAGGCTGCGGCGGTCGATGCTGCCGCCGAAAACGACAAGGTCATGGCCGCGCAGGAATTGCGCGACCTGCGTTCGGCCCGCGACGATCTGGAACGCCGGGTCCATGACCTGAAACTGACCCGTCAGGTGACCATGCAATCCCTGCCCTCGATCCGGCTGGTTCAGGAAAACGACAAGTCGCTGGTGACGAAAATCAACTCGACGCTGGTCAATACCGTGCCGCTCTGGGAAACCCAGCTCGCACAGGCCGTGACCATCCAGCGCAGCACCGAAGCGGCGCGGGCCGTCAAGGCCGCCAATGACCTGACCAACGACCTCTTGACCGCCAACGCCAAGAACCTGCGCGAGGCGAATTCCGCCGTCCGCACCCAGATCGAGCGTGGCGTTTTCGATATCGAGGCCGTGCGCACCGCCAATGCCGAACTGATCGCCACGATCGAGGACAGCCTGCGCATCGCCGACGAAGGCAAGGCCCGCCGCGCCGCCGCCGAAGACGACCTGAAAACCATGGAACAGGAGTTGCGCAACACGCTGGCCGCGTCGCGCGCCTGATCCTCGACCCCCACCCCGTAATCGACCCCCACCCCATTATCCTGAGTGCCGCAATCGTTAGTGCCGTGGACCCAAACGCCCAGACCTGCCTGATCCGGTCCCATCCGATCCAGCCCCACCTGATCCGGTCGCCCCTGCGCGGCCGGATCCTGCGCCTTCTTCCCGCGCTGTTCATCGCCGCCGGCCTTGTGCAGGGCTGTTCGCAAAAACCCGTCGCGACGGAAAAACCCGTGCTGTCCGCGGCGGCCCCGCTGCCGCGCCCGGATCTGGCCATCCGCCAGGCCGAACTGCGCCGCAAACGGGCCGAGGATGCCCGGCAGGCCAATCTGGCCGCGCAGGCCGCTGCCGGAACCCCGGCCAGCCGCAACATGCGCAGCTATCTGGCGCAGGTCGAATCCTCGCTGGTGTCGCGCGGCAAGCTGCGCACGGATGACGGGCGGTCGCTTGGCGCGATCACCCCCGAACAACTGACCGAAGCCTTTGTCCAGACCGCGCTGCATGACGAATACAGCCGCGACGGCGACAGGTTGGTCGCGCGCCGCCAGGCCGCCGCCCTGCGCCGGTGGGAGGTGCCGCGTGAACATGCAGGTCGAATACGGCGCCTCGATCTCGCCCGCGCAGCGCGGCCGCATCGGCAGCGACATCCGCAGCTTTGCCGCGCGTCTGCAACGGGCGACCGGCCATCCGGTCTCCGTCACGCAATCGGGCGGCAATTTCCTGGTCCTGTTGTTGTCCGAGGACGAACGCCGCGCCTCGGGCCCGCGCCTGTCGGCGCTGGTGCCGGGCATCCCGGCCAGCGATGTCGCCGCGCTGACCGATCTTGCGCCGCAGAATTACTGCACGGTCTTTGCCTATTCGCGGGGCAATGGTTCGTCCTATGTCCGGGCCGTGGCGCTGATCCGGTCGGAACTGCCCAACCGCCTGATGCTCAGCTGCATCCACGAAGAGCTGGCGCAGGGCATGGGTCCCGCCAATGACAGCCCGACCGTCCGCCCCTCGATCTTCAACGATGACGAAGAATTCGCCCTGCTGACTTATCACGACGAACTGCTGCTGCGCATCCTCTATGACCCGCGCCTGCACCCCGGCATGCACGAGGCAGAGGCCCGCCCCATCGTCCTGCAGATCGCCCGCGAACTTCTGGCGGGGCAAAGCGTTTGATAGCGTAGCACCGCCGCGCCCCCCTTTCTGACGGGCGCCAGAATCCAACACGATCCCGCCGCGCATGGGCGGGATGACCAACAGGACCGACCCCGGAAAGGCAATCAGATGGCTATTTTCGACATCCTCGGCGGCGAATTCATCGACATCATCGAATGGACCGACGACAGCCGCGACACGATGGTCTATCGCTTTCCGACCGTCGGCAAGGCGATCAAATACGGCGCCAAGCTGACCGTCCGCGAAGGTCAGTCGGCGGTTTTCATCCACGAAGGGCAACTGGCCGATGTCTTTGGCCCCGGCCTTTACATGCTGGAAACCAACAACATGCCCGTGCTGACCCGGCTTCAGCACTGGGACCACGGTTTCCGCAGCCCGTTCAAGTCGGAAATCTATTTCGTCAACACCACCCGCTTCAACGACCTGAAATGGGGCACCCGCAACCCGGTCATGCTGCGCGATCCGGAATTCGGCCCGGTCCGCCTGCGCGCCTTCGGCACCTATTCGATGCGCGTCAGCGATCCCGCGAAATTCATGCTGGAAATCGTCGGGACGGATGGCGAATTCACCCGCGATGAAATCAGCTATCAGTTGCGCAATGTCATCGTGCAGGAATTTTCGCGGATGATCGCGGGATCGGGCATCCCGGTGCTGGACATGGCCGCGAATACCGCCGATCTGGGCAAGATCGTGGCCAAGGCGATTGCGCCCACGATTGCCGAATACGGCCTGACCATCCCCGAATTCTACATCGAAAACATCAGCCTGCCGGACGAAGTCGAAAAGATGCTGGACAAGCGGACCTCGATGGGGATCGTCGGCGACCTGAACCGCTTTGGCCAATATGCCCAGGCCGAGGCGATCCTGAACGCCTCGAACAACCAGGGCGGCGGCATGGGTGCGGGGCTGGGTGCCGCGATGGGCGTCGGCATGGGCATGGCGATGCGTCAGGGGCCGTGGGGCGCGGTGCCGCAGGGCCAGCAGGCGGGCGCGGCGGTCCCCCCGCCGCTGCCGCAATCGGAAAAGGTCTGGCATATCGCCGCGAACGGTCAGGCCGATGGCCCCTATGGCCGCGCCGATCTGGGCCGCCTTGCACGCGAAGGGCGCTTTACCCGCGAAACGCTGGTCTGGACGCCGGGTCAGGACGGCTGGCAGCCCGCCGATGACGTGGCGGAACTGGCGCAGCTTTTCACCGTCTCGCCCCCGCCCCCGCCGCTGCCCGGTAACTGAGCCGACACAAGATGCCCTCGGCCCCGAACCAATACCGCTACCCCTGCGAGAATTGCGGCGCCAGCCTTGAATTCTCTCCGGGGCAGCAAAAACTGGTCTGCCCCTATTGCGGCCACGAACAGGACATCGGACCGGGCGCCTCCCGCGCGCCGGGACGGCAAAGCGATGGCGGCGCCGATGGCAGCGGCGCAATCCTGCTGGATCCGTCGACGGGCCGGGCGCTGCAATGGGACGCGGGCCACAAATCGCCCGAACTTGCGGAAATCCCGCTGGAAAAGGGGCTGCGCATCGACCGCGACAGCGACCTGACCGAAAGCCATCGCACGCTGTCCTGCCCGAATTGCGGATCGAAGATCGAGGTGACCTCGGAACAGACGGCCTCGACCTGCCCGTTCTGCGCAACCCCGGTCGTGACCGATACCGGCCGGACGCGGCTGATCAAGCCGCAGGGCGTCCTGCCCTTTGTCATCAGCGAGGCGCAGGCGAAATCCGCACTGGAGGATTGGCTCAGCGGGCTGTGGTTCGCGCCTTCGGGCCTGACCGCCTATGCCCGGCGCGGGCGCAGGATGGCCGGGGTCTATTCGCCCTTCTGGACATTCGACGCCACCACGCGGTCGCAATATTCCGGCCAGCGCGGCGATTACTATTATGAAACCCAATGGGTCACGACCGTCATCGACGGCAAGACGCAGCAGGTGCCGCGTCAGGTCCAGAAAATCCGCTGGACCCCGGTCAGCGGGCGGATCGGGCGGCATTTCAACGATGTGCTGGTGCTGGCCGCGACCTCGCTGCCGCGCCGCTTTACCGATGCGCTGGCGCCCTGGGACCTGTCGCATCTGGCGACCTACCGCCCCGAATACCTGTCGGGCTTTCTGGCCGAGGGCTATACCGTCGCCCTCGCCGATGGCCACCAGATCGCGCGGCAGGAAATGGCGGGCGTCATTGCCATGGATGCGCGCCGCGACATCGGCGGCAATGTCCAGCGCATCGACCGGCTGTCGACCGACTGGTCCGGGGAAACCTTCAAGCATATCATGCTGCCGATCTGGTCCGCCGCCTATCGCTACAACGGCAAAAGCTATCGCTTTGTCGTCAATGGCCAGTCGGGCCGGGTGCAGGGCGAACGGCCGTGGTCGGTGTGGAAAATCGCGCTGGCGGTGCTGCTGGCACTGATCGTCGCAGCGGTGATCGCCTATGGCAGCCAGGCGATGAGCGCCGAGCCTGCCCATGCGCCGACAGGCGCAGTTAGCGCAAACATTTCTTTCCCTGCCCGTCATGACCTTGGCAGAGCCATTCTCGGGTATCAGCCACGAACGGGATAGGACCAAGAGGGGCAAGATGATCCTTTGCGCAGGTGGATCGCTGATCGACATGGTGCCGGGTGAAGGCGGTTTCCGGCCCCTGCCCGGCGGCGCGGTCTATAATACGGCGGTGGCGCTTGGCCGTCTTGGGGTCAGCACGGGATATCTCTGGCCGATCTCGACCGATCCCTTCGGGCAGGCGCTGGTCGCGCCGCTGACACAGGCAGGCGTCGATATCAGCCTGTGCCCGCGCACCGACCGGCTGACGACGCTGGCCTTTGTCACGCTGACCGGGTCGGAAGCGCGCTATTCCTTTTACGACGAAGGTTCGGCCGGGCGGATGTTTTCGGCGGCCGAACTGCCCGATCTGCCGCAAGAGGTGCAGGCGCTGTTCATCGGCGGCATCAGCCTGGTTCCCGACCCCTGCGGCGCCGCCATCGAGGTGCTGGCCGAACGCGCCCGCGCGCGCGGCATCCCGGTGATGCTGGACCCGAATATCCGCCCGTTTTTTATCAAGGACTCTGCGGCCTATCGCGCGCGTCTGGAACGGCTGATCGCGCTGGCGGATTTCGTCAAGCTGTCGGCGGATGATCTGGACTGGCTGGCCCCCGGACAGGACCACGCCGAAACCGTCGCCCGGATCCTTGCCGCAGGCCCTTCGGTCGTGTTCCGCACCAGCGGCGCCGAGGGCGCGACCGCGCATCACGCGGGCGGCGCGCAAAGCGTCCCGGCGCAACGTGTCACCGTCGCCGATACGATCGGGGCGGGCGATACCTTCAACGCGGGCGTTCTGGCCGCGCTGGCGGCGGCGAGCGCCCTGACCGCGCGCGCCCATGATCTGGCCCCGCTTGATCAGATCTTGGCCGATGCACTGGCCCACGGCATCCGCACGGCGGCCATCACCGTGTCACGCGCAGGCGCCAACCCGCCCTGGGCGCACGAATTGGGTCAGGGCTGAGCCGCAATCGCGCGGCAGAGGGCGAAAAGATCCTCTGCCTGCAATTGGCCACGCGCCACATGACAAGCCGCAACCGAATGCGGGGGCGGAAGGCAGCATCACGCGCTGTGGCGGCGGTTGCTGGATCACCCGCAATCGCGCGCGCGAAGGGGCGCCCGTCTGTCCCGGCTGACCCGTTTCTGATGACTGTCGGCAAACAAAGGCGTGGGTGGCGCAAAATCCGTTTCGGGCGATTCTGCGGAACGGATTGGCGCGGTTCCGGGGGCTTCACGCCCCTGCACGGCAGGAAACGGCGGATGCGATCAAAAGGCTTGATCCGCGCGGCAAGGAACCTCGGCGGGCCGGGTCACAGCGCGGCGAATTCCGCCTGCTGGCGTTCGGTCCAGCGCACGTCCAGACGCAGGCCATCCTCGGTCTGGGTTTCCGCGGTCACGACGCCCTTGCCATGCAGCCATGCACGGCGGCGGCCATCGCCATGGGCCAGCATCACGACATCGTCCTGCACCGGTTCGGACAAGGCGACGGTCAGGGCCTGATCAATGGTGTCCAGCAGATCGTCCAGACCTTCGCCGGTCAGCGCGCTGACCGCCTGAATCGCATCATGGCGGCGGTCGGTGCGGCGCAGCGCAGCGCGGGTTTCAGGCGACAGCGCGTCGATCTTGTTCCAGACCTCGACCAGCGCCACGTCATCGGCGACACCCAGACTGTCCAGAATATCGCCGACATCGCCGGCCTGTTCCTCGGTTTCCGGGTGGCTGATGTCGCGGACATGCAGGATCAGATCGGCCTCCAGCACCTCTTCCAGCGTGGCGCGGAAGGCGGCGACCAGTTCATGCGGCAGGTCGCTGATGAAACCCACCGTATCCGACAGGATCACCCGCCGCCCCGAAGGCAGGCGCAACTGCCGCATGGTCGGGTCCAGCGTCGCGAAAAGCTGGTCCTTGGCGACCACGTCCGCGCCGGTCAACCGGTTGAACAGCGTCGATTTTCCGGCGTTGGTATAGCCCACCAGCGCGACAATCGGATAGGGCACCTTGGCGCGCGACTTGCGGTGCAATTCGCGGGTCTTGACGACCTTTTCCAACTGGCGGCGCAGCCAGGTCATCTGTTCGTCGATGGCGCGGCGGTCGGCCTCGATCTGGGTTTCGCCGGGGCCGCCGACGAAACCAAGCCCGCCGCGCTGCCGTTCAAGGTGGGTCCAGGCCCGAACCAGCCGGGTGCGCTGATAGGCCAGCGCCGCCAGTTCGACCTGCAGGACGCCTTCGCGGGTCTGGGCACGGTCGGCAAAGATTTCCAGGATCAGCCCGGTCCGGTCCAGAATCTTGACGCCCCATTCCTTTTCCAGGTTGCGCTGCTGCACCGGCGTCACCGGCCCGTCGATCAGCACCAGCTCGGCGCCCTCGCCATCCGCCGCAGCCTTCAGCTGTTCGGCGATTTCCTGACGCTTGCCCTTGGAAAACAACATGCCCGCTTCGGGGCTGCGCAGGCGCACGACCTCGGCCCCTTCGACCGTGATCGCGGGCAGGGCATGGGCCAGCGCCACGGCTTCCTCCAGCGCAAGGCCGGGTTCGCGACGTGTGCGGGAATTTCCCAGATCGGGATGCAGGACATAGGCCCGCGTCGGGCGGGACTCGGTCTCTGTCAGTTCGCCCAATCAGTCCTCGCCTTCGTAAAGGCTGATCGGCTGGCCCGGCATGATGGTGGAAATCGCATGTTTATACACAAGCTGCGACTGACCGTCACGGCGCAGAAGAACGCAGAAGTTGTCGAACCAGGTGATCACGCCTTGCAGCTTGACGCCGTTGATCAGAAAGATCGTCACCGGCACCTTGCCCTTGCGGACGTTGTTCAGGAATGCATCCTGCAGATTTTGCTTGTCACCGGCCATCGAACCCTCCCGGTTCCTTCCTTATGTTTTGCCAACACTTATGTGAGCGGGACGGCCCATGCAAGCCAAGCCGTGATTATCCGCGATTTTGCCGTGGCTGCGCGCTATCTGCGCCATATTTCCGGGTTGAACAGGGCCAGAAGTGCCAAAGTTTCGATCCGTCCGACGATCATGGCGCCCGCCAGAACGGCTTTTGTCGGATCGGGCAGCCCCGCCCAACCGGCCCAGGGGGCGCCCGCAGATCCCGCAGACCCCTCGAAGGAAGGGGTCAGGGGAATCGCCCCGGCAAGCTGTCCGGTGTTGGTCAGGGCGGCAATCGACAGGATCGTCGCGCTTTCGAACTGGATCGCCTGCAGCGAAACCAGCGCCACGACGACCGCGATCGACAGCGCGAACAGCATGAAAAAGACGAAGGACAAAAAGCCGCCTTCGGCCCGCAGACGGCGCAGCATGCGCCCGCCGCCGCCGATGGAATGGGGGTGGATCAGCTTTTCCATCTCGCGTTCGCTATGGGCGGCAAGGGCATAGACGCGCAAGAGCTTGACGCCCCCCGCCGCCGTCGCGACGCCGCCGCCCATCATCGCCAGCCCTGCAAGAATCAGCCCCGGCGCGGTCAGCCCCGACCAATGCCGGGCGCCCTGCCATTCGACGGAATTCCAGCCTGTCGTGGTCAGATAGCTCAGCCCGTTGAACATCCCCCCCCAGGCCGCCGAAGCCGCGCTGTCGATCCGCGCCATGAAGCCGTTGCCATTGTTGCCATAGCTGATTTCCAGCGCGCCGATGAAATGGCGACCGAACAGGATCGCAGCGACCGACAGCACCACGGCAGCGGCCAGCCGCAATTCGGGGTCGCTGCGCCAGCTTTCGCTGGCCAGCAACTCTCCGCCCCCGGCCAGAAGCGCCGCGACAGCGCCGGGATCAGAAAGACGAAAATCGCGATTTCGCCGGGGATACCGCTGACCTGACCTTCGTGCCCGGTCTGGATGGCGATGCCGCTGGTCGACAGCGTGCCCATCGCCCGGCTCAGCGCCATCGGCCCGGTGTCGCCCAGCATCAGCAACAGCATCCACAGCCCAAGCGTCAGCCCGGCATAGACCGGAAAGACATCGCGCCCGGCCCGCAAGACGCGCATCACCGGGTCGCTGGCCCCGGCCGCCGGTGCGACATGCAGCCCCTGCCCCCGCTGCGGGCCGCCCTCCTGATAGGGCGAGGACATGATTTCAAACCCCCCGATGCGCAAGGGCGCCATGATCGAAATCGCCGCGACCAGCATGAACAGCCCGCCCATCCAGCCGACCAGCGCCCGCCACAGATGCAAGGGCGCGGGCAGCGCCTCGGCCGAATACAGCGAGGCGCCGGTGGTGGTCAGGCAGGACACCATTTCCCACCATGCGTTGAACAGCCCGGTATCGGGCAGCGCGACCAGCACCGGCACGGCCAGCATCACGGGCAGCAGAACCATCGTGCCCAGCATCGTCAGCAGCATGGTCCGCGTCGTATCCCCCGCAGGCGCCGCCGCTGTCGCCAGCGCCGTCACCGCGATCAGCACCAGCGACACGGCCGAGGACATGGCGAAGATCCGCGCCAGTTCGTCCTGTTCCAGCGCCGCCGCATAGGCCGCCGGCACCAGCATGGCCAGCGCCCCCACCCCGGCCAGGATCACCATCAAAGGCAGGTGGCTGAGCAGCCGCAACATCCCGCCCCTTAGAAAAAGTCGATCGAGACCTGCAGCAGGCGCTCGACCTCGGGGACGTCATGGGCCAGCGCGAACAGGACGATGATATCGCCCTCTTCGACGCGCAGATTGCCGACGGGTTTGTGGATCTTGCCGCCCTTTTGCACCGCGCCCAGCAATACCCCTTCAGGAAAGTCGATATCGCGCACCGGACGCCCCGAAATCGGCGAGGTGGACAGGACCTGCGCCTCGATCACCTCGGCCTCGGCATCGCCGATGGAATAGATGTCGCGGACGCGGCCGTGGCGGACATGGCGCAGGATGGTGGACACGGTGGTCGCGCGCGGGTTGATGAAGGCGTCGATGTCCAATGCCCCCATCAGCGGCATCATCGTCGGGTCATTGACCAGCGAAATCGCCATTTTCGCCCCCGCCTGCTTGCCGCGCACGGCAGCGAGGATATTCGTCTTGTCGTCATCGGTGACCACGACCACGGCATCGGCCTGCGCCATGCCGGCCTCTTCCAGCAGTTCGGCGGACATGCCGTCGCCGTTCAGGACGATGGTGCGCTGCAAGACATCGGCGGCCTGTTCGGCCCGCGCCCGGTCGCGTTCGATCAGGCGGCAGCGGATGCGTTCGGGGCGCTGTTCCAGTTCTGTCGCGATCGACAGGCCGACATTGCCCGCCCCGATGATGACGACACGTTCCTGTTTCGCATGGGGTTTGCCAAAGATTTCCAGCGTGCGCTCGATATCTTCGGTCAGGGTAAAGATATAGATCTGGTCGCCCGCAAACAGCTGATCGCCGGGTTCCGGGGCGAACAGCCGCTCTCCGCGCCTGACGCCCACGACAATCGCGCTGAGGCTGGTGAACATCTCGTCCAGCTGGCGCAGGGGCGTGTTCAGCGCGGCGCAATCGGCATCCAGCGCGATCCCCAGCAGTTGCAGCCGCCCGTCCAGAAAGGTTTCCGTGTCGAAGGTCGAGGGCGTGGACAGCCGCTGCATCGCCGCCCGCGCGACCTCTCGCTCGGGGCTGATGACGACGTCGATGGGCAGATGTTCGGTGCGATACAGGTCCGAATACATCGCCTGCAGATAGGCGGCAGACCGCAACCGGGCGATCTTGCGCGAGACCTGAAACACCGTATGGGCGACCTGACAGGTGACCATGTTCACCTCGTCCGAACTGGTCGCGGCAATGACCAGATCGGCATCGCGCGCGCCGGCCCGGTCCAGCACGTCGGGATGGCTGGCAAAGCCCGTCACCGCCTGCACATCCAGCGCGTCGGATGCCCGCCGCGTCAGTTCGGCATTGGTATCGACGACGGTCACGTCGTTGCGTTCGTTCGACAGATGGCGGGCGATGTTCCAGCCGACCTGCCCCAGACCGCAAATGATGATCTTCATGTTCCGCCTGTCTTGCTTGCCGTGGGACCGTCCCGCCCCTTGCAGGATTAGCGCAAGCCGCGGCGAAAAAGAACAGGCCGCGCACATCCCCGCTGAAATCGGATCAGGAAACCATCCGCCGTCGAAACCCGGCCGCTTCCCGGCAAAACGCTGAAACCGGCGCCCTTACATCGTCGCGGCTTCCTCTTCGATGCGGACGCCGCCGACCACGCCAAGCGATTTCAGCTTGCGGTGCAGGGCGCTGCGCTCCATGCCGACGAATTGCGCGGTGCGGCTGATATTGCCGCCGAAACGGTTGATCTGGGCCAGCAGATATTCGCGTTCGAACAGTTCACGCGCCTCGCGCAGGGCAAGGCTGGTGATCTGGGGGCCAAGCGCCAGAACATCGCTGCCATCGGTGCCGCTGCCCTGGGTTTCCAGTTCCGCGGGCTGGATCGGGCCGTTGCTGTCGGCCAGAATCAGCACCCGTTCGATGACATTGCGCAACTGGCGGATATTGCCCGGCCAGCGCATGGATTGCAGCGCGGCGACGGTTTCCTCGGGCAGGGGGCGCAGCGGCAGGCCCTGCGCGGCGTTGAACTGTTCGATGAACTGTTCGGCCAGCAGCGGGATATCCTCGCGCCGTTCGGCCAGCGAAGGCACGGCAATGGGCACGACATTCAGCCGGTCATACAATTCCTGCCGGAACCGGCCCGCCGCGATCTCGGCCGCCAGATCGCGGTTGGTCGAGGAAATCACCCGCAGGTCGACCCGCACCTTGTCGGTGCCGCCCGCGCGGGTGAATTGCTGTTCGGTCAGCACCCGCAGGATCTTGGGCTGGGTGCCCGGCGGCATGTCGGACACCTCGTCGAAATAGACGATGCCGCCATGGGCCTGTTCCAGCAGGCCCGGTTCAATGCCGCGTTCGGGGGTTTCGCGGCCGAACAGCACTTCTTCCATGCGCTCGGGCTCGATGGCGGCGGATGACACCGTGACGAACGGCTGGCCCGCGCGCGGGGATTGGGCGTGGATATAGCGCGCGGCCATTTCCTTGCCCGTCCCCGGCTCTCCGGTCAGCATGACGCGGCCGTTCGATTTGGCGACCTTGTCCAACTGGTCACGCAACCGCTTGAAGGACGACGAATGGCCCAGCATTTCCGCCTGACGCACCTCGCCACGCCTGAGCTGGTTGTTTTCGCGCCGCAGCCGGTTGGTTTCCATCGCGCGATTCACGACGACCATCAACTGGTCGATGTTAAAGGGCTTTTCGATAAAGTCATAAGCCCCCTGCTTGATCGCCGCCACAGCGATTTCGATATTGCCATGGCCGGAAATGATGATGACCGGCACATCGGGATTGTTGCGCTTGACCTGTTTCAGGATGTCGATCCCGTCCATCCGGCTGTCCTTCAGCCAGATATCCAGCACCATCAACGCGGGTTCCGCGCTATTGAGTTCCGCAATCGCCTGATCGGAATTCGCGGCCATCCGCGTCGCGAAACCTTCATCGCGCAGAATGTCGGACACCAGTTCGCGAATGTCCTTTTCATCATCGACAATCAGAATATCATTCATTTCACCACTTCCTGCTCATTCTTGTTGTTGCGACGGCCGTTCAGCCGGACCGAATGACGTTCGCGCAGCAGCCGGATTTCGGCCATTGCGCCATGCGCGTCGGGGGCGCCTTCGGGCAGATCGGTCAACGAGAAGCTGCCGCCATGCTCCTCGACGATCTTCTTGACGATGGGCAGGCCCAGCCCCGTGCCGCCCGGTTTCAGCGTGACATAGGGGTCAAACAGCCGCGAGCGGTCCTCGGGCAGGCCCGCGCCATTGTCGGTGATGCGGATCGTGATCGCATCAGGGGCCGCATCCATCGTCACGCCGATGGCTGGCCTCCAATCCGGATCGGTCTGTTTTTCCGAATATTCATCAACCGCTTCGCCCGCATTCTTCAGAATATTCGTAAAGACCTGATTCATCATGCCGGGGTCGCAATCGACGATCACCGGCAGGTCGGGAATATCGGCCCGCAGCGCGCCTTTCAGCGCGTCCTGCTGCATCAGCACCGCATCGCGCAGCAGCTTGGCGATATCGGTTTCCTGACGGTCGGGTTCGGGCATCCGGGCAAAGCGCGAGAATTCATCGACGATCCGGCGCAGGTCGTTGGTCTGGCGGATGATGACGTCGGTATATTGGTTCAGCGCCTCCAGATCGTCGCCCGCGACCTTGCTGAACTTGCGCTTGATGCGCTCGGCGGAAAGCTGGATCGGGGTCAACGGGTTCTTGATTTCATGCGCGACGCGGCGGGCGACATCGCCCCAGGCCGCCATGCGCTGCGCCGACACCAGATCGGTGACATCGTCGAAGGCGACCACATACCCCTCCAGCGCGCCGGCCGAGCCGCGCCGGATCGCCATGCGCACCAGCAGGCTTTCGACGCGGCCATCGCGGGTCAGGCGGATTTCGTCCTGCACGGTTTCGGCGACCGAATGCGCCAGCCGGTCGAACAGCGGCGCGAATTCCGGCACGACATCGGCCAGCAGCAGGTCCAGATCGCGTTCCGGGTCCAGCCGCAACAGCCGCGTGGCCGAGCGGTTCAGAAAGTCGATTTCCCCTGCCGCATCCAGCCCGATCACCCCCGAGGTGACCGAGGACAGCACCGAATCGAACAGCCGCCGCTGGTCGTCGGAACTGCGATAGGCGTCCATCAGCTCGATCCGCTGCGCTTTCAACTGGCGGGTCATGCGGTTGAAGGATTCGCCAAGCGTCTGGATTTCGTCGCCGGTTTCGGTCTCGGGGATTTGCAGGTCCAGATTGCCCTGCCCGACCTGTTCCGATGCCGCGGCCAGCCGCCCGATGGGCCGCGCCAGCCGTTCCGCGAACCACAGGCCGAACCAGATCGCACCGGCCAGCAGCAGCAGCGCAAAGCCCAGATACAGCGCGGAAAATTCCAGCAGCACGCGGCCGCGTTCCTGTTCCAGCCGTTGATATTCGCTGACCGTGGCGCGGGTGTCGTCCAAAAGCCCCAGCAGGCTGCCATCAACATCGCGGGTCACATACAGGAAACGGTCCGGCAGCGGCGGCAGCGGCACCAGCGCGCGGAATTCGTCGTTGGGCCAGTCCTCGATCAGTTCCAGCCCCTGTTTCGAGGCAGCCGCGAATTCCGCCTGCGTCGGCTTTTCATACCAGAACAGATAGCTGCGTTCGCCCCGCGCCCGGATCATGCCCCCGCCATCGACGATATAGGCCTCGCGCAATCCGCGCTGGATCAGCGACTGATACAGGCCGAGGAGCTGGCGCAGATCGCCGTCATCCATCAGCGGATCCTGTCGCGCATCCTGACGCAGCAGGCTGGCCAGCGCCTGTGCATCCTTGGTCAGGTCGCGACGGTGTTCCTCCTGATAGGCTTCGGCGGCGGCTTGCGAACTGGAGACAACCTGATGGACGCGGTTCGAAAACCAGCCCTCAAGCCCGATCGAAAAGGTCAGGCCGGCAAACAGCGCGACCAGCACCGTCGGCACCAGCGCGATCCCGGCAAAGACCCGGACCAGCCGCATATGCAGCCGCGACCCCGCCGCCGATTTGCGCCGCGCGGCAAAAATCTGGACCATCCGCGCCGCGACCAGCCCGGTCAGGATCAGCAGATAGATCAGATCGGCCAGCAGGATCAGCCGCAGCGCATTGCCGCTGGTCGACTGGCCGGGGATATCCCCCATCGCCAGAAATGTCAGGATCGCCAGCACCGGACCAAGAATGACCAGCCCGATGGTCGAAATGTTCTGCAATTTGCGCTGTCTGCGCAAACGCTCCAACCGTTCCCAGGTGCGTCTGGTCAACGTGCCCGACAAATGTTCCGCCTCCGCCGCTTGCTGCGACTTTGTTGTGGCCTGCGCGTGACTGTATCGCGGCCATCTGTGGCGATTTTACATCAGTTTGCGGCGCCGTGTCACCTCGATATTCAGGTCCGTCAGCTTCTTACGCAGCGTGTTCCGATTTATGCCCAAAAGGTCGGCGCAACGTAGCTGATTTCCGCCGGTCGCATCCAGGGCGATCTGCAACAGCGGGCGTTCGACCTCGCGGATGATGCGGTCATACAGGCCCGGCGGCGGCAGTTGGTCGCCGTGCAGATCGAAATAACGCTGCAGATGCGCCTCGACCGACTGGCCAAGCCGCGCGTTCGTGGGTTCGGCAAAGGGGCGGCCCGCCGCCGGATTGGCAAAGGGTTCGGCCTGCTGCGGGCTGAGGGGCGTGGCGGTCGTCGCTGCCGGTTTTGCCGGGGCAATCGTGGCCTGACCGGCCAGCGGCGCGGCCTCGGCCAGCGCGGCCTCGACCTCGGCGGCGGTGATGTCCTCGGCGGCGGCGGTCAGGGCCAGACGGCGCATCAGGTTTTCCAGCTCGCGGACATTGCCGGGAAAGGGATAGGCGCGGATCAGCGCGGTCGCGGCATCCGACAGGCTGCGCGCGGGCAGGCCCTGCGCGGTGGCGCGGGTCAGCAGATGGCGGGCCAAGGGCGGGATATCGTCGATGCGCGCGCGCAGGGGCGGCACGGTCAGCGTGACGCCCGCCAGCCGGTAATACAGATCGGCGCGCAGCCGTCCCGGAACTGACATCGGCCTGCGGATCGGCGCCGGTCGTCGAAATCAGCCGCGGCGCATGGGCGCGGTCGGCACCGGTTTCCCACGCCTCGATGAAACCGATCAGCCGCGCCTGACCCGCCGCGTCGAAGCTGGCCGGATCCTCGATCACCAGCGTCCCGCCCCAGGCCTCTTCGCCTGCGCGCTGGATCGCCTCATCCCCGGTATCGGCCGAGGTCAGCACCGCCGCCCCCGATTCCCGGCGGTCGGACAGGTCGTGGAACGAACGCGCCACCATCGTCTTGCCGACCCCGGCCTCGCCCGCGATCATCACGGCCAGATCGGCGTTCAGCACGCGGGCGACCATGCGAAACAGGTTCTGCATCGCCGGCGCATGGCCGATCAGCGGCATTGCCGGATCGGCGACGGCGGGGGCCGGGGCGTCACCCGCGTCGGGGCGCAGGTCGGATTTGCGCACCCGCCGCGACAGCGCCTGACCGGACCGCACCATCAGATCGGGCAGGTCAAAGGGTTTCGGCAGGTAGTCGAAGGCATCGGCCTCGGTCGCGCGGATGGCGGTGACGATGGTGTTCTGCGCGGAAATCACGATCACCGGCAGGTCGGGGCGCAGACGCCGGATCGTCGGGATCATGTCGATGCCGTTGCCGTCGGGCATCATCACATCGGTGATGACCAGATCGCCCCGGCCTTCCTCGACCCACCGTTGCAACTGGCCCAGGCTGCCGGTGGCATGGACGCGGCATCCGGCGCGGGTCAGCGCCTGTGTCAGCACCGTTCGGATGGTGCGGTCGTCGTCGGCGATCAGAACGGTTCCGTCCATGGTGGTGCTCCTGCTCAGGCCTTGGGTAATGAGATGCGGAATAATGTGCGACCGGGGCGGCTTTCGACGCTGAGCCGTGCGCCGTGGTCGGTCAGGATCTTGCTGACCAGCGCCAGCCCCAGCCCGGTGCCGTTTTCCCGCGCGGAAACAAAGGGTTCAAAGACCTGATCGGCGATGGAATCGGGGATGCCCGGCCCATTGTCCTCGATCTCGATCTGCAAGGGCAACGCCAGCGCCGCGGGCGAGCCGTTGCCATTCGCCAGCCGCAGCGCGCCGTCGTAAAAGGTGCGCAGGCGGATCGTGCCATCGTCCAGACCTTCGCGCAGGATCGCCTCGGCGGCGTTTTTCACCAGATTCATGATGACCTGCACAAGCTGGTCGGCATCGACCAGCGCCAGCGGCAGCGACGGGTCGTAATCCGTGGTGATCCGCACCTCGCGGGCGAAACCCACCACGGCGGACTGGCGGACGCGTTCCATCACGTCATGCAGGTTGACCGGGCGCAGCTTGGGTTCGGTGGTGTCGCCAAAGCGTTCGACCTGTTCCAGCAGCTTCACGATGCGGCGCGATTCGGCGACGATCAGATCGGCAAGGTCGCGATCCTCGGCCGACAGGTTCATCGCCAGAAGCTGCGCCGCGCCGCGAATGCCCGCCAGCGGGTTCTTGATTTCATGGGCCATCATCTCGGCCATGCCGATGGCGGAACGCGCGGCCTGACGCACCGCCGCGCCCTGCCCCAGACGAGCCGCGCCATCGGTCGGCGTGATCAGGATCATCACCGCGCCTTCGGGGCTGGCGACCGGGCCGATATGGACGGTCGCGCTATGGGTCGTGTGCCCGCCCGCGCGATTGCCGATTTCAAAGCGGACGCCCGCATGGGTCAGCGCATCGGCACCCGCGCGCGCGCGTTCCATGATCGGTTGCAGCGGCGGCAGGATGCGCAGCCGCGCCTGCATCGCCGCGCCTTCCAGCTCCTGCCCGATGGAAGAACGCGCCGAGACATTCAGAAATGGTTCGGCCAGATCATTCATCGCCGCGATGCGGCCCTGCCGGTCGACGATCAGCGCGGGCAAGGGCAGCCCCGACCAGTTCGGCCCGACCTTGGCAGGGATGAAGCGGCCTGCGTTCATGCCGCCCCCACCGTTTCGGCAAAGCCCGCGCGAATCGCTACGACGGTTTCGGCGGGCGATGGCGCGCGCAGCAATTCAGCGCGGTTCGGGGCGCCATTCGCATCCGCATACCAGCCCAGATGCTTGCGCGCGACGCGCAGGCCCAGTTCGGCGCCATACAGGGACAGGATATCGTGATAATGTTCCTCGACCGCGTCGGCCAGCGCGGGGCCTTGCGGGATGTCCGGCGCAGGCGTGCCCCAAAGTTCGTGCGAGATCTGCGCCAGACGCCACGGCGCCCCCTGCGCCCCCCGCCCGACCATCACCGCATCGGCCCCCGATTGCGCCAGCGCCGCACACGCGCTGGCCGCATCGACCACATCGCCATTGGCGACCAGCGGCGGGCGGTCCGGCAGGTTCGCGACCCGCGCAATCGCGCGCCAGTCGGCCTGTCCGGTGTAGAATTGCGCCTGCGTCCGGCCATGCACCGTCAGCATCCGCACGCCCGCCGCCGTCGCGCGGCTGGCCAGTTCCGGCGCGTTCCAGGCAGGCGTCGTCCCAGCCCAGCCGCATCTTCAGCGTCACCGGCAGATCGACCGCCCCCACCACCGCGTCGATCAGGCCAAGCGCATGGTCCAGATCCCGCATCAGCGCCGCACCAGACAGCCCGCCCGTGACCTTTTTGGCCGGGCAGCCCATGTTGATGTCGATGATCCGCGCGCCCATGTCGGCGACGATCCGCGCGGTTTCGGCCATCGCCCCCGCCTCGCGCCCGGCGATCTGGACGCTGACGGGCAGCGTGCCTTCGGTCAGGGCCTTGGCGCGCACGGCTGCGCGGTTCGACGGGCGTGGCGTCACCATTTCGCTGGATGCGACCATTTCGCTGACCATCAGCCCCGCGCCATGCCGCGCCACCGCGCGGCGAAAGGGCAGATCGGTAATGCCCGCCATCGGCGCCAGAAAGACCGGCGCGCCAAGCACCACATCGCCCAGCCGGATCGCAGCGGGGGATGCATCGGGGGCGATGCCTGCGGTCGTCAAATGACCTGAAATGTTCAAGGCGGGTGTCGTCATGACTATCTCGTATGCAGCGGAAGCGGTCAGCCGGAAGGCGGTGGGCGCAAACCGGGCGCAGGCTTTACCGTGATGCGTCCGGTTTGCGCAATATATAGGCAGTTT
Organism: Paracoccus sp. DMF-8; assembly: GCF_029309835.1. GTDB lineage: Bacteria > Pseudomonadota > Alphaproteobacteria > Rhodobacterales > Rhodobacteraceae > Paracoccus. The sequence goes on from NZ_JARJHL010000005.1 coordinate 474,747, forward strand.
GGTCAAAAAACACGCAAACGACAGTTGCGCGGCATCCCCCTGCATCGCGGGCGCCGCGAAACCGTGTCGCTGCCCTGCTTTGCGCATGTCGCATCCGGGCTGGCAAGTGCGTCATTCGTGCTTATCTTGGGCCGAAGCCAAGGAGTCAGCGATGTTTTTGTCCGTATTCGACATGTTCAAGATCGGGGTCGGGCCGTCCTCGTCGCATACGATGGGACCGATGGTGGCGGGCGCGATGTTTCTGGACGCCCTGCGCGCCCAGCCCTTTCGCGCGCATGGGCTGCGCGCCAGCCTGCATGGCAGCCTGGCCTTTACCGGCAAGGGCCACGCGACCGACCGTGCGACGATCCTTGGCCTTGCGGGCTTTGTCCCGGCCACCATCGACAATGACAAGGCCGAGGCCGCGCTGGCCCTAAACCGCGAAACCCGCATCCTGTCGCCCGAAGGGCTGGGCGATCTGGCATTCGATCCCGAACGCGATCTGATCTTTGACTATGACCGCACCCTGCCCGGCCATGCCAATGGCATGGTGCTGTATGCGACCGACAGCCAGGGCGACGTGATCTTTCAGGAAACCTATTATTCCATCGGGGGCGGCTTTGTTCTGACCGCCGCCGAACTGGCGGCGCGCGGCGATGACACGCGATCCGATGATGCGCCGCGCGTGCCCCATCCTTTTGCATCGGCGGCGGAGATGCTGGAAATGGCGGCGGCGACCGGCAAGACCATCGCCACGCTCAAGCTGGAAAACGAACGGCATTTCCGCTCGGACGCGGAAATCCGCGAAGGCATCAACCGCGTCTGGCAGGTGATGCGCGACTGCATGGACCGGGGGCTGACGATCGGCGGCACCCTGCCCGGCGGGCTGAATATCCGCCGCCGGGCCCCTGCGATTCTGGACAGCCTGAAGCGCGAGGCCGGGATGAACCTGACCGCGCCCCATGTCATCAACGACTGGATTTCGACCTATGCCATGGCGGTGAACGAAGAAAACGCCGCAGGCGGTCAGGTCGTCACCGCGCCCACGAATGGCGCGGCGGGCGTGGTTCCGGCCGTGATCCGCTATTGGCTGGACCATGTGCCGGGCGCGTCGGAACGACAACTGCCCGATTTCCTGCTGACGGCTTCGGCGATTGGCGGGCTGGTGAAACACAATGCCTCGATTTCCGGGGCGGAATGCGGCTGTCAGGCCGAGGTCGGCAGCGCATCCGCGATGGCGGCGGCCGGGCTGGCGGCGGTTCTGGGCGGCACCCCCGAACAGATCGAGAATGCCGCCGAAATCGCGCTGGAACATCACCTTGGCATGACCTGCGACCCGGTGCGCGGGCTGGTGCAGGTGCCCTGCATCGAAAGGAACGGCCTGGGCGCGATCAAGGCCGTGTCGGCGGCCAGCCTGGCCCTACGCGGCGATGGCCAGCATTTCGTGCCGCTGGACGCGGCCATCGAGACGATGCGCCAGACCGGCCAGGACATGATGGACAAATACAAGGAAACCTCGCTTGGCGGCCTTGCGGTGAATGTGCCGAACTGCTGAGCCCCTCTGCCCCGGCCCTGCACGGAAACCTGTGCGGAAAAGCGTGGCATCCCCGGCGCAGGCTTGCCGAGCAGACCCGCCCGAATCGCATCGCCGCTTGCCCAAGGGCGGGGGTTCCTGTAGCGAATAAGCAAAGAAAACACAGGAACCGGGACATATCGCGATGAATTTCCGTCCGGCACTTGCCGCGCTGTCTTTGACGCTGGCACTGGGCGCCTGCGGTGAACTGCCGCTTGGCCAGTCTGAATCCGCGCCAGAGGCCAACGGCCATTCCGGCCCCCCCACCGTCTCGCCGATCGACCAGCCGATCGAAACGGGGGGCGAAGGCACCGCAGTTTCGACGGCCGAGGCCACGACGATGAACACGGCGATCTTTCGCGCCGTCGGGACGGAACCCTTCTGGGCCGTCACCGCAGGCAGCGACACGGCGGTTTACGAACGCCCCGGCCAGCGGTCCGTCGGCGTCAGCGTCCGCCGCATCACCTATGGGCGCGGCGTCGAATTCATCGGCGTGATGAACGGCCGCCCCTTTACCCTGAACCTGCAGGCCGCCGCCTGTTCGGACGGGATGTCGGACACCAAATATCCCTTTACCGCGCGGCTTTCGGCGGGCGGCCAGCGCCTGACCGGCTGTGCGGGCCCGACCGACGCGATGCCCAAGGCGCAGGTCCGCGCCAGTTCGGCGCCCGCGACGACGACCCGTCGCGCAACGCCCGCCGCGACCCGTCCGGCCACCCCGGCAGCCGAGACGACCCCGGCCGACAACACACCCGCAAGCACGACCACGGGCACCACCAACGACGCGACGACGACGCCGGAAACGACGCCCGGCACCACGACTACCCCCGTGACCACCCCGACAACCACGCCGTCAACCACGAATGGCGCGGCTTCGACGGGTTCGACCTCGGGGACGGCGGCGCCTTCGGGCAGCGATGCCTCTGGCACGACGGGCAATTCGACATCGGGGACCGCGACCACCGGGACCGGGTCGGGCACATCCTCGACCACCACGCCCTCGGCGGAGGCTTCATCGTCGGCAGGATCTTCGACGTCGGGCAACACGTCGACGGGCAACACCTCGACGGGCAGCACTTCCACGGATAGCAGCAGTTCGTCCACGGAAAGCTCGTCCACCGGCGGTTCGACCGCTGGAGGCTCCTCGGGCAGCACGACGCCCGGCAGCGGCACGACCGTCCTGCCCGCCCCGGAAGACGCGGCGGAATAATCCGCCAGACCCATCCGGCCCGCGTCCGACCGCGCGGGCCTTGATCACCAACAGACCGCGTGACGTGATCTGAAAAGGACCCGCCGATGCCTTCCCATTCAACCCTGCTTCGCCGGTTGCTTGCCTCGACCCTGCCGGTTTCGCTGCTGCTGGCATCCGGCGCGCAGGCCGCGCCGCTGATCGGCGACAATATGAACAGCTACGGCCTGCCCGGCGGCATCGACACGCCCAGTGCCGAGATGCTGCCCGATGGCACGCTTGGCGCGACGCTGGCCTATTCCGAACTGTCGCGCCGCAACACGCTGGTCTTTCAGGCCATGCCGCGCGTGACCGTGGGCCTGCGCTACAGCCGCATCGATCTGAATGCCGACCGCCGGGGCTATATCTGGGATCGCAGCTTCGACATCCGTTTCCAGTTCCTGGACGAAGACCCCGATGGCTGGCGCCCGGCCGTGGCCGTGGGCCTGCAGGATTTCATGGGCACCGGGATCTTCAGCGCGGAATATCTGGTCGCGACCAAGACGATCAACCCGCGCCTGCGGGTCAGCGCGGGTCTGGGCTGGGGCCGTCTGGCCTCGACCGGCGGCATGGGTTCGCCCTTTGGCGACCGTCCCGACCCCGATTCGGGCACCGGCGGCAAGCCCAATGTCGACGAATGGTTTCGTGGCGAGGTCGCGCCCTTTGTCAGCGCCACCTGGCAGGCGACCGACAAGCTCAGCCTGACCGCCGAATATTCGGGCGACAACCACGCCTGTGAAACCGGCGTGGCCGAGGATTGCCGCCGCGCCGCCTGGCTGTCGGACCATGACGAGCTGAAAAACAAGGTCAATCTGGGCTTCACCTATTCCTTTGGCGACAACTATCAGGTCGGCGGCTATCTGCTGGGCGGCAAACAGGCCGGGGTGCAGTTCAGCGTGGCGATGAACCCGCGTCAGGCGCCCTACCCCTCGGGGCTGGAAAAAGGCCCGGCGCCGGTGCGCCCGCGCCCCGCGCATTCGGCCGATCCCGATGGCTGGTCGGGTGCCCGGGCCGCCGATCCGACCGCGCAACCCGCGATCCAGAAGGCCCTGGGCGATGCGCTGGCCAAGGAAGGCCAGACGCTGGAAGGCATGGTCCTGACCGCCAACCGCGCCGAGGTCCGCATCCGCAACACCCGCTATATCCAGCAGGCCGAAGCGGTTGGCCGGACCGCGCGCCTGATGACCCGCGCCCTGCCGCCTTCGGTCGAAACGCTGGTCATCACCTCGTCGGGCGCGGGCGTTCCGACATCCTCGCTGACGCTGCGCCGTTCCGATGTCGAGCGGCTGGAGAATACCGAGGCCGGGCAGATCGCCAATGCCGCCGTGCTGACCAGCGCCGACCCGCGCCCCGAGGGCTTTGTCTACTCGCCCGAGCTTTACCCGCGCCTGCGGTGGGCGCTGCAACCCTATCTGTCGACCTCGCTCTTCGATCCCGACGACCCCATCCGCTACGAGGTCGGGGCCGAGGCCGTGATGCGTTACGAGCTGATGCCGGGCCTGATCCTGTCGGGCAAGCTGCGTCAGCGCGCCTTCGGCAGCACCCGTCAGGAAGCGCCGGGCAATATGACCGTCGACGAATATGAATCGCTTGGCAGCGATTACGACGAAAACGGCGTGCCGCGCGTGCGGTCCGATGCGCGGATGTATTCGGGCAACAAACGCCCGACGATCCCGGAACTGACGCTGAACTGGTATGCCAAACCCACCGAGACGCTGTATTCGCGGGTGTCGGTCGGGATGTTCGAACGCGCCTATGGCGGCGTCTCGGGCGAGATGCTGTGGTGGCCGTCGAATTCGCCGCTGGCGCTTGGCGCGGAAATCAACCGCGTTCGCAAGCGTGATTTCGAAGACGCCTTCAGCTTCCGCGATTACGAGGTCACGACCGGCCATCTGTCGGCCTATTACCAGTTCGGCAACGGCTTTTCCGCCCAGTTGGACGCCGGGAAATATCTGGCCGGCGACAATGGCGCGACCCTGACCCTGACCCGCGAGTTCGCCAATGGCTGGCGGCTTGGCGCATGGGTCACCAAGACCGACATGAGCGAGGAAGACTTTGGCGAAGGTTCGTTCGACAAGGGCGTGAACATCTCGATCCCGCTGGCATGGGGCACGGGCGATCCGTCGCTGCGCCGGGTCGGCGGTTCGCTGCGGTCGCTGTCGCGCGACGGCGGGTCGCGCGTGTCGATCGACGGCAGGCTTTACGAAACCGTCCGCGACGGACAAGCGGGCGATCTATACCAAGGCTGGGGGAGATTCTGGCGATGATCCGTTCAACATCCCGTATCGCCGCCGCTGTGGCCCTGACGGCCGCGCTGAGCGCCTGCGGAACCGACCAACAGGAAAGCCCATCCGGCTTTTCGGTGATGCGTCAGGCCGCGACCCAGATCGTCGCCGCGCGCAAGGCCGATCAGACGCCGGTCGCGGCGCCCGATCCTTCGGCCATGACGGCCGAGGCGCTGCGCGTGAACCCCGGCCCGCTGATCATGGTCGGCATGGAAAGCGCGGGCACGACGCAGGTTCTGGCCATGACCGGCGAAAACAACGGCATGCGCACCTATATGACCAAGAACGAACAATCCGTCATCCTGCGCAACGGCATGCTGGTCGGCACGCGGGGACTGGGCAACGACCTGTCGGTCGCCGAATCCTCTGGCTCGGCCGCGCTGATTCTGGCGGGGCGCAGCGGTCAGGCGCAGCGTGTCATGCGCCATTACAGCGGCGACGGGCTGGAACGTGCCATACCGCTGGATTGCCGCGTCGGCCCCGGCCCCAAACCGGGCGTCATGGTCGAGGACTGCACCGGTCTGGGTCTGTCGATCCAGAACAGCTACATCACATCGGGCGGGCGGGTCACCGTGTCGCGCCAATGGGTTGGCCCGGCGCTTGGCTATATGACCATCCAGACGCTGCGCTGAGACAGATCGCACCACGTCACAGCAAGGCCCGCCACTTCCGGCGGGCCTTTTTTCTGGGCAAATGCGTAAAATCGCAGGCCGCATAGGAAAAGGGCCGACCCGAAGGCCGACCCCTTGAACCAAAGGTTCCCGAAGGAACGATCAGTTGGTGTCGTCGTCGTCGTCGTCGTCCGAAGCAACTGCGGCGATGACGCCGAGCAGCAGCAGGGCCGGGACAACCAGGCCAGCGTTCGACGAAGCGGGCTTCTCGTCAACGACGATCGGCTCGACTTCAACGACGGGGGCAACGTAGCCACCAGCGAGGGCGGTCGAAGCCGTCAGGCCGAGAGCGACGGCAAAAGTAGCAAATTTGGTCATGATCATGCTCCGTTCAGTACTTTGAAGGCCACCGTTACCGGCAGCATCCAAGGGACACTCGCATAAACCCATCAGCTTGGGAAGGCGAATTGATTGAAGAACTGCGCGGGTTTACGCCAAGTGTTGCATTCTGGCCAACACCCGCCGATGCCAATCGGCAAATATGTCTGAAAAAACAGATCGGCTTTGCGCAAATCATTTTCCCGACCCGGTCCTATTTTCTGCAAGCCATTAGAATAACGACATAAACCGACGATGCGGCGACCACGATGGACGCGCCCGCCGGGGTATCCAGCCCCAGGCTGGCCTGCAGACCGGCCAGCACGGAAAAGGCGCCGATCCCCGTCGCGATCAACGCCATGTGTTCGGGCGTGCGCGACAGCCCGCGCGCTGCGGCGGCCGGAATGATCAGCATTGCCGAAATCAGCAGGGCGCCCACGATGCGGATCGCGACCCCGATCAGCAGCGCCAGCATCAGCGACAGGATCAGCCGTTCGACCGCCGGATTGATTCCCGCGGCCATCGCCAGTTCTTCGTTCACGGTGGCCGTGACCAGGTTTTGCCAGCGCCAGATCAGGACGGCCAGAACCAGCAGCGCGCCGCTCCAGATCCAGATCAGGTCCGTGCGGCTGACGGCCAGGATATCGCCGAACAGGAAGGCCTGCAGATCGACGCGCAGCGCGGGCACGAAACTGGCCGCGACCAGCCCAAGCGCCAGCGCGGAATGGGCGATCACCCCCAGCACGCTGTCCGCCGCCTGCCCCCGCCCCGACAGCCATGTGACCAGAATCGCGACCATGACGCCGACCGCAAGTGTGCCCAGATAGACCGGCACCGCCGCGACAAAACTGGCGGCCACGCCCAGAATCGCGGCATGCGACATCGAATCGCCGAAATAGGCCATGCGCCGCCAGACGACGAAAGCACCAAGCGCGCCGCTGGCCAGCACCAGCCCAAGCCCGGCCAGCACCGCGCGGATCAGAAAATCGTCAAGCATCCTGTGCGCCGCGCCTTTCGCCCGCATCGGCGGCATGATCCGCATGGGCATGATGATGGTGGTGGTGTCCGTGGTCATGCCCATGATCGTGGTCATGGTCATGGTCGTGATGGTGCTGATACAGCGCCAGCATGCCCTGCGACTGCGCGCCGAACAGCGCGCGATAGGCGGGGGCGGCGCTGACATCTGCGGGCGTGCCTTCGCAGCAGATATGGCCGTTCAGGCAGATCACCCGATCCGAGGAGCGCATGACCACCAGCAGGTCATGGCTGACCAGCAGAACGCCCGCGCCGATCTGGTCGCGCACCTCTTCGATCAGCTTGTAGAAACCGATCATGCCGGGCTGGTCCAGCCCCTGCGTCGGCTCGTCCAGCACCAGCAGTTGCGGATCGTTCAGCAGGGCACGGGCCAGCAGGACGCGCTGGAACTGACCGCCCGACAGTTGCGACAGCTGCCGCGATTCCAGCCCCGGCACGCCGGTCCGTTCCAGCATGGCGGCGGCAGTGGTCGCGGCGACCTTTTTCGGCAGCGACAGGAAACGCGCGACGGTCATCGGAATCGCGCGCTCGATATGGACGCGCTGCGGCATATAGCCGATGCGCAGCCCCGGCGCGCGCGTGACCGCCCCGCCCGTCAGCCCGACATGGCCCAGCAGCGCCCGCACCAGCGTCGATTTCCCCGAGCCGTTCGGCCCGACCACGGTGACGATTTCCCCGGCGTGAACCGACAGGCTGACGCCCTGCAGCACGGCCCGTTCGGCATCGCGCGGCTGGATCGTCATGTCACGGGCACCGATCAGAGCGGCGCCGTTCAAGATGCGTCCTCCGCCGCGCGGCAGGCGGGACACAGGCCAAGCGCCTCGACGGCCATGCGCTCGATCGTGAAATCGCTGGCGCGGGCCAGATCGTCCAGCGCGCCGCGCAGGCTGTCGGTCCCGGTTTCCGCAACCTTGTCGCAGCCCCGGCAGATCAGAAAGACCGGCGCATGGGGCTGGCCCGGCGCGTGGCAGGCGGCATAGGCGTTCAGGCGCTGGATGCGATGGGCCAGACCGTGTTCGACCAGAAAATCCAGCGCCCGATACGCGACCGGAGGCTGGTTGCCGAATCCGTCCTGAGACAGACGTTCCAACACCTCGCAGGCGCCCATGGCCCGGTGGCTTTCCAGCAGGATTTCCAGCGCGCGGCGACGCACGGGGGTCAGGCGGATGCCCTCGGCGGCGGTCTGGCGTTCGGCCGTGGCCATGACGGCGCTGGCGCAGGCCGCATGGTCGTGATCGTGGAACGGATCAGGGCCGGGCAAGTCGGACGGGTGCGGGTCGGATGGGTGCGGGCCAGACGGCTGCGGATCAGGCATTGTTATACTATCACATTTTCATTGACTTGTTATTCTATAACATAAATAACCGCAGCCACCGGACAAGACCATCAGAAAATCGGTGCGACCATGAACCTTTCCCGCCTTTCCCGCCCCCTGACCGCGATTGCCACGCTGGCCGCGCTGTCCCTGCCCGCCTCGGCCGAGGTGCCGCAGGTCGTCACGGATATCGGCATCACCGGATCTCTGGTCCAGCAGGTGCTGGGCGATCTGGGTCAGGCCACGGTGCTTTTGCCGCAGGGTGGCGATGCCCATGACTATCAGCTTCGCCCCAGTCAGGCGCGCGATGTCGCCGATGCCGATCTGGTCATCTGGGTCGGTCCGGGGCTGGCCCCCTGGATGCAGCGCGCCGTTGATTCGCTTGGCGAGGGGGCGCAGTCGATGGTGCTGCTGGACCTGCCCGGCACAAGGCTGATCGCCCGCGCCGGGGCCGAGGCGCCCCACGATCATGGTGGACACGACCACGACCACGACCACGACCACGACCACGACCACGACCACGACCACGACCACGACCACGAAGATCATCACCATGGCGACGGCCATGACCATGGCCCGGTCGATCCCCATGCACGGCTTGCGCCGGAAAACGCCCGGAACTGGCTGGACCAGATCGCCGAGCAACTGGCCGCCCGCGACCCCGACAATGCCGCGACCTACCGCGCCAATGCCGCCAGCAGCAGCGCGGCCATCGCCGCCAGCGGGGATCGGATCGCCGCGCAACTCGCACCCTTTGCCGACCGCCATTTCGTCGTCCAGCACGATGCCTATCGCTATTTCACCGGCAGCTTCGGGTTGCAGGATGCGATTGCCGTCGCGCTCAACGATGCGACGCCGCCTTCGGCTGCGCGGCTGCGCCAGATCCAGACCGAACTGACCGCGCAGGATGTGACCTGCGCCTTTCCGGAACAAGATCATGACGACCGGCTGATGCGCGCCGCCATCGAGGGCACCGGGATCCGCCTTGGCGCGCCGCTGGACCCCGAGGGCAGCGCGCTGGCCACCGGCCCCGGGATCTACCTGCAGGTTCTGGAAGGGATCGCCCAGGGCCTGACCGACTGCCTGTCGGAATAATCACGACATATCAGTGATCTGAAGAATGTTCCTCCGACATTCTTCGGGTCGGCGGGCGGCGGCATTCGGGAAAATGTCGCCGCCTTTTTTATTTCCGACTCTTTTCCTTTGACATAGCCAAGTAATTTTGTCAGGTTACCTTCAGCGCGACATTCAAAGGACACAGCAACATGACCGCGACCCGCCCTGCCGAATTTGCCCGCCCGGGAATCACCGCTCTGCACCGCCTGCCCGAGCATGACGCCACCGAACTGACGAACGGCGGCAATCAGGCCCTGATCGTTCTGGGCGACCAGGTTTACAACCTGCGCATCACCCGCGCGGGCAAGCTGATCCTGACCAAGTAATCAACCGCGCGGCTTGCGCGGCTTCCTCCCTCTGGACGCGCTCCGCCTTGCGGGGCGCGTCTTGTTTTGTCGCTGCCCCTTGCCTTGTCGCTTCCCGGGCGCTCCGCGCCACCACGGTCGCCCGACGGACGATCGCCACCGGCTTTGCCGCCTTTTCCACCAAAGCCACCACGAGCCCCCTTGCCCCCCTCGGGCCTGTCGCCCGTTTTCCAACGCGGCTTGCCCTGCGCACCGCCCGCCTCGGAACGGGCAAAAGGCTTGCGGTCGCCGCCTTCACGCTTGCCGTAGGGCTTGCGATCACCATCTTCGCGGCGCGCAAAGGGTTTGCGGTCGCCATCCTCACGTTTGCCGTAGGGCTTGCGGTCACCATCTTCGCGACGCGCAAAGGGTTTGCGGTCACCATCTTCGCGGCGCGCGAAGGGCTTGCGGTCGCCGTCCTCGCGCTTGCCATAGGGCTTGCGATCACCATCTTCGCGACGCGCAAAAGGCTTGCGGTCGCCGTCTTCACGCTTGGCATAGGGCTTGCGGTCGCCATCTTCGCGGCGCGCGAAGGGCTTGCGGTCGCCGTCCTCACGCTTGCTGTAGGGCTTGCGATCACCGTCTTCGCGGCGCGCGAAGGGCTTGCGGTCGCCGTCCTCTCGACCACGCGCCGGGCGGCTGCGGCCTTCGGCGCCGCGTTCGCGGAAATCGCGGTCCTTTTCTTCGACCTCGCCGGTCAACAACCCGCCCAGCTGATCGCGCAACACCTTGCGCTTGATCTCGCGGACCTCGTTTTCCTCCATCCCGGTCAGCTTGAAGGGGCCGTAGCCGATGCGAATCAGGCGGTTCACAGTCAGGCCGATATGGGCCATGGCGCGGCGGATTTCGCGGTTCCTGCCCTCGCGGATGCCGACGGTCAGCCAGGCGTTGGCGCCCTGCTGGCTGTCCAGCTTGACCTCCATCGGGGCGAAATCCTCGCCCTCGATGGTGACGCCGCGGCGCAGGGGATCGAAACTCAGATCGTTCGGACGGCCGTTGACGCGCACGCGATAGCGGCGTAGCCAGCCGGTCGCGGGCATTTCCAGCCGCCGCTTGAGTTCGCCGTCATTGGTCAGCAGCAGCAGGCCTTCGGAATTCAGGTCCAGCCGACCGACGGTCATCACGCGCGGCATGTCGCGGGGCAGCGCGTCGAACACGGTCTGGCGGCCCTTTTCGTCGGATGCCGAGGTCACCAGCCCGGTCGGCTTGTAATACATCCACAGCCGGGTTTCCTGCGGTTCCTCCATCGGCTTGCCGTCGATCCTGACCTTGTCCGAGGGCAGGATGTCCAGCGCCGGGCTGTCGATTTTCCGGCCGTTCACGGTGACGCGGCCCTCGACGATCATGCGCTCTGCCTCGCGGCGGCTGGCGACGCCGGCGCGGGCCATGACCTTGGCGATCCGTTCGCCATTGGGGGCTGCGGGAGTGTTTTCGGGAGTGTTTTCGGGGGTGGTGGTGTCGTCGGTCATCGCGATCTCCTGCGCATCTCTGCGGTGGCAAAGTCGCCGCATTATACATGTTATCGCCCGACTGAAAGCGGTTCTTGCGCGAAAGGCCCCGGCGCGCGACAAACGCGCATGGAAAACCGCCCCCCCTTTCACAGCCAGATGGCGTTGGCACTGGCGCAGGCCCGTGCCGCCGCCCGGCGCGGCGAGGTGCCGGTGGGGGCGGTTCTGGTCGGCGCCGACGGGACCATTCTGGCGCAGGCGGGCAATCGCACGCGCGAACTGTCCGACCCGACCGCCCATGCCGAAATCCTGGCCATCCGTCAGGCCTGCGCGATTCTGGGCAGCGAACGGCTGCCCGGCGCGCAGCTGTGGGTGACGCTGGAACCCTGCCCGATGTGCGCCGCCGCGATATCCGCCGCGCGTATCCGGACGCTGTATTACGGTGCGGATGACGCAAAAATGGGGGGGGTGGCCCATGGCGCGCGCATCTTTGATCATCCACAATGCCACCATCGACCGCAGGTCTATGACGGGTTTTGCGCCGACCAGTCACGCGAACTGTTGTTGCAATTCTTTGCCGGACGACGCTGAGCCGTCCGGTTTCGCAATACACGCAACGGGCCCGCAATGCTTGTTGCAGAATTCGCAACAAAAGTTGCAAATGTTGCATCGCGCCGCTTGCGCCGCATCGCAGCATGCACAGGATGCCGGAATGACGCGCAGGGGAGAGCCGATGTTCAAGAAAATTCTTGTCGCCAACCGCGGAGAAATCGCGATCCGTGTGATGCGGGCGGCGAACGAGTTGGGGAAAAAGACGGTCGCCGTCTATGCCGAAGAGGACAAGCTGGGCCTGCACCGCTTCAAGGCGGATGAGGCCTACCGGATCGGCGAAGGGCTGGGTCCGGTCGCGGCCTATCTGTCGATCCCCGAAATCATCCGCGTTGCCCGCGAATGCGGTGCCGATGCGATCCATCCGGGCTATGGCCTCTTGTCGGAAAACCCCGATTTCGTCGATGCCTGCCATGCCGCCGGGATCACATTCATCGGCCCGTCGGCGGATACGATGCGCGCCCTTGGCGACAAGGCCAGCGCGCGGCGCGTGGCGATCGGCGCGGGCGTGCCGGTCATTCCCGCGACCGAGGTTCTGGGCGATGATTTCGACGCGATCCGCACCGAGGCCGCCGAAATCGGCTATCCCCTGATGCTGAAAGCCAGCTGGGGCGGCGGCGGTCGCGGGATGCGGCCGATCAATTCCGCCGATGAACTGGCCGAAAAGGTCCGCGAAGGCCGGCGCGAGGCCGAGGCGGCATTCGGCAATGGCGAAGGCTATCTGGAAAAGATGATCCTGCGCGCCCGCCATGTCGAGGTGCAACTGCTGGGCGACAGCCACGGCGGGCTTTACCACCTGTTTGAACGCGACTGCACCGTGCAGCGCCGCAACCAGAAGGTCGTCGAACGCGCCCCGCGCCCCTATCTGACCGACGAGCAGCGCGCCGAAGTCTGCGGCCTTGCGCTGAAGATCGGTCAGGCGGTCGGCTATCAGAACGCGGGCACCGTCGAATTCCTGATGGATATGGACAGCCAGCAGTTCTATTTCATCGAGGTCAACCCCCGCGTTCAGGTCGAACATACCGTCACCGAAGAAGTCACCGGCATCGACATCGTGCAGGCCCAGATCCGGATCGCCGAAGGCGCGACTCTGGCGCAGGCCACCGGCCATGCCAGCCAGTCCGACATCACCCTGTCGGGCCATGCGCTGCAATGCCGGGTCACGACCGAAGACCCGCTGAACAACTTCATCCCCGACTATGGCCGCCTGACCGCCTATCGCTCGGCCACGGGCATGGGCATCCGTCTGGACGGCGGCACCGCCTATGCGGGCGGTGTGATCACGCGCTATTATGACAGCCTGCTGGTCAAGGTGACCGCATGGGCGCAGACCCCCGAACAGGCGATCAAGCGCATGGACCGCGCCCTGCGCGAATTCCGGGTGCGGGGCGTCAGCACGAATATTGATTTCGTCATCAACCTGCTGAAACACCCGACCTTTCTGGACGACACCTATACGACGAAATTCATCGACACGACGCCGGATCTGTTCCAGTTCCGCAAACGCCGCGACCGCGCCACCAAGCTGTTGATCTATATCGCCGATATCACCGTCAACGGTCACCCGGAAACCGCAGGCCGCCCCCTGCCCCGGCCGAGGCGCGCATTCCGGTCGCCCCCGCGCCCCGCGCGGAACCGGCGCCCGGCACGCTGCAACTGCTGAACGAACAGGGACCGCAGGCCGTCGCCGACTGGATGCTGGCGCAGAAAAAGCTGCTGATCACCGACACGACCATGCGCGACGGCCACCAGTCGCTGCTGGCTACCCGGATGCGGTCGCTGGACATGATTCGCGTCGCGCCCAGCTATGCCGCGAACCTGCCCGATCTGTTCAGCGTCGAATGCTGGGGCAGGGCGACCTTCGACGTGGCCTATCGCTTCTTGCAGGAATGCCCGTGGCAGCGCCTGCGCGACCTGCGCGCGCGCATGCCGAGACCTGATGACGCAGATGCTGCTGCGGGCCTCGAACAGGGTCGGCTATACGAATTACCCCGACAATGTCGTGCAGGAATTCGTGCGTCAGAGACAACCGGATCTGGCGTCGATGTGTTCCGCGTCTTCGACAGCCTGAACTGGGTCGAAAACATGCGCATCGCGATGGATGCGGTGATCGAGGCCGAGCAAGGTCTGCCGAAGCCACGGTCTGCTATACCGGCGACATTCTGGACCCCGACCGCGCCAAATACGATCTGAAATACTATGTCGGCATGGCGCAGGAATTGCGTGATGCGGGCGCCCATGTTCTGGGCCTGAAGGACATGGCGGGCCTGCTGAAACCCGCCGCCGCCCGCGTTCTGGTCAAGGCGCTCAAGGAAGAGGTCGGCCTGCCCGTCCATTTCCACACCCATGACACCGGCGGCATCGCGGGCGCGACCGTGCTGGCCGCGGCCGATGCGGGCGTCGATGCGGTCGATTGCGCGATGGATGCGTTTTCGGGCAATACCTCGCAGCCGACGCTTGGGTCCGTGGTCGAGGCGCTGCGCCACACCGACCGCGACACCGGGCTGGATATCGAGGCGATCCGCGAGATTTCCAACTATTGGGAAGCGGTGCAGGGCCAATATGCGGCCTTTGAATCGGGTCTGGATGCCCCGGCGTCCGAGGTCTGGCTGCATGAAATGCCCGGCGGCCAGTTCACCAACCTCAAGGCGCAGGCGCGCAGCCTCGGGCTGGAAGACCGCTGGCACGACGTCGCGAAAACCTATGCCGAGGTCAACCGCATGTTCGGCGATATCGTCAAGGTCACGCCCTCGTCCAAGGTCGTGGGCGACATGGCCCTGATGATGGTGGCTCAGGGCCTGACCCGCGCGCAGGTCGAGGATCCGGGCACCGAGGTGTCATTCCCCGATTCGGTGATCGACATGATGCGCGGCAATCTGGGCCAGCCCCCCGGCGGCTGGCCCGAGGCGCTGCAGCGCAAGGTGCTGAAGGGCGAGGCGCCCCTGACCACGCGCCCCGGCGCCTCGATGGAGCCGGTCGATCTGGAACAGACCCGCGCCGATGTCTCGGACGAGTTGGAAGGCATGACCATAGATAACGAGGACCTGAACGGCTATCTGATGTATCCCAAGGTCTTTCTGGACTACATGGGCCGGCACCGCATGTATGGCCCGGTCCGCACCCTGCCCACCCGGACCTTTTTCTACGGGATGGAACCGGGCGAAGAAATCGAGGCCGAAATCGACCCCGGCAAGACGCTGGAAATCCGCCTGCAAACCATCGGCGACACCGATGAAAGCGGCGATGTGAAGGTGTTTTTCGAACTGAACGGCCAGCCCCGCGTCATCCGCGTGCCGAACCGTCTGGTGAAATCGACCGCCAGCGCCCGGCCCAAGGCCGACCCCGCGAACCCCGGCCAGATCGGTGCACCGATGCCCGGCGTCGTCGCCACGGTCGCGGTGACCCAGGGCGCCCGCGTCAACCCCGGCGACCTCTTGCTGACGATCGAGGCGATGAAGATGGAAACCGGCATCCACGCCGATCGCGCCGGCACGATCAAGGCCCTGCATGTCCGCCCCGGCGAACAGATCGACGCCAAGGATCTGATGGTCGAAATCGAATAAATCCGCCAGATCACAGGAACCGATGGGGGCCGCGCAACCGGCCCCTTTTTCATGCGCTAGCCATCCGCGTTTGGCGACGCATCAAGGACGGCATCCGGTCGCCAGACGCGCAGATCGCGGCAATCGGGATCCGCGCCGATGGATTCATTCGCCCCCTGCTGGTGCGGATCCGGAGGCAACTCGAACCCCGCGCACAGGCGAACGGTTCGCAGGTCCAGAACCTCATAGCGATAGGGCTGCCCGGTATAAGGGTCCAGCATCCGGGGCGGGTTGCCGCAGCCCGCCACGGCCTCGGGACTGGCAGGCAGCGGGCCGGTGCTGCCTTCCACGGCGCAGCCGACATGCCGGGCAATCTCGCGCAGATCCCGCATGCGAATGTTGTCGCGATATTCCCGGCGCGCGTGAACCGGTCCGCCCGTCAGGGCAAGCGCGGCGACGACAAGCCCCGCCGACAATGCGGCGATCCCGACGGTCGCCACTGTCCTCAACCGGTCACGCATCCATTTCGTCCCGGTAATAGCCAAAGATCAACAGCGCGGTCAGTGCAACCAATCCGGCCTTCAGCGCAAAGCGCAGTGTCAACTCGCCGCTGAGCAGCGAATAGATCGTCATCGCAAGGTCGGCCAGCAGGACCAGAGAGGCCGCAAACAGCGTGATTGTCGCCAGCCAGCGGCGCACCAGCGACCGGCGCCGTGGCATGCCATCGCCATCCATGCGGCGCGCGCGACGATCCAGCAGCAAGAACAGCGGCACGAAAGTCAGCAGCGCCGCCACGCCCCAACGCACCGCGCTGCTCGCCTGACGGTTGGCCGCATCCGCATCTGTCACAAGCCGGTCGATCAGGTAAAAGCCAAGCGAGCAGATATGTCCGCAGACCACCGCCAGCGACAGGAACAACAGCCCGAAAAGCAGAGCCTCGCGCGCCGAAACATAGGGGCGCGGGCGCGGCGCGGGCGGCATGCCGGGCAAGATCGCCCAGCCCTGCAACGCCAGCCGTGCCTCGGATTCGCGCCAGCCCGCCTCGATCAGCGCCGCGCGGATGGGATCGGGGGCTGGCCTGCGGACAGGGCTTCGCGGACAAAGCCGGTCAGCGGATCGGGGGCCTTCATCTGCACCTCTGCCGTCGAAAATGCGGCAAGGCCAGCATTCCGGGTAGGTCCGATCTTGTCAATTCCGGTGCCTGTTCGGGGCAGTTATCGCGAAAATCCGGGGAAATCCGCCTTGGTGACAGAAATTTCAACAAACCCGGTTTTTTGCCCTTGCACCCCCCGCAACGTTCAATAAATCACCCCTCACCGGCGGGGAACACCACCGGGATGGAGTGCGGGCGTAGCTCAGGGGTAGAGCATAACCTTGCCAAGGTTAGGGTCGTGAGTTCGAATCTCATCGCCCGCTCCAGAAAATCATCTGAAAATTTGGTTTCCCTTCGGGGATGTCGCGATGGTCGGGCATTGGTCCGACGTCGACGTTTCGCCGTTGGTCTGCTGCCGAATGCGGGCGGGGCACAGGCCTTGCATTGGCATATGCGCCCAGATCCCGCACCCCTTCGCCGCGAAAAAGATCGCCGGACAAGAACGGGAACAGGAATAGATTTCCGCGCCGCATTATCCCGAAATCGAAACGCCCGCCCTGATGGTGCGCCACAATCAAACCCGATGCAGATCGCCTCCGGGCGAAATTCACCCCGCGATTGCGGGAAATGGCATCACCCGGCAGCGCCTGCCAAGGCGCCCCGCCCGCAATCCGGGGCAGTTGTGATCACATCCGGCATTTCATTCGAAACGGCTGCGATGACGGAAAAAATGGTCTCGGGGCTGGTGACCTGCTATCTGCATCCGCGACAGGGATTCGTCGCAGGAGGAGAACAGATGAGCGCCACGCCAGGGACCACGGGGCAACTGACCCCGACCGATATCCGCGCCCGCAAGGGGCGCGAGCCGATCGTCTGCCTGACCGCCTATACCACCCCGGTCGCGCGTCTGGTCGATGCCTCTTGCGATATCGCGCTGGTCGGCGACAGCCTGGGCATGGTGCTGCACGGCCTGCCCTCGACCCTGGGCGTCACGCTGGAGATGATGATCCTGCACGGCAAGGCCGTGGCGCGCGGGTTGCAGCGCGCCTGCATGGTCGTCGACATGCCCTTTGGCAGCTATGAGGAAGGGCCGGAACAGGCCTTCCGCAATGCCGCGCGGCTCATGGCCGAGACCGGCTGTCAGCGCGGTCAAGCTGGAAGGCGGGCAGCACATGGCCGACACCATCGCCTTTCTGGTGGCGCGGGGCATCCCGGTCATGGGTCATGTCGGGCTGACGCCGCAGGCGGTCAATACGCTTGGCGGCTACAAGGTGCAGGGCCGTGGCGCGGATGGCGACCGCGTGCTGGCGGATGCGCGGGCGATCACCGACGCGGGGGCCTTCAGCGTGGTGCTGGAAAAGCTGCCCGAGGATCTGGGCGCCCGCATCACCGGACAGATCGCCGTGCCGACCATCGGCATCGGTGCGGGCGTCGGCTGCGACGGGCAGGTGCTGGTCGTCGATGACATGCTGGGGCTTTTCGCCGATTTCCGCCCGAAATTCGTTAAACGCTATGCCGAATTCGCCCGCGACGGGCAGGACGCCATCGCCGCCTATGCCGCCGATGTCCGCGCGCGGCGCTTTCCCGCCCCCGAACATTCCTTTGCCAGCACCGGAAAACCCGCATGAGCGCGCCGATCCTGCCCGATCTGGCCGATCTGCGCGCCGCCGTCCGGCAGTGGAAAGCCGACGGTCAGGTGATCGGTGTCGTCCCCACGATGGGCGCGCTGCACGACGGCCACCTCAGCCTTGTGCGCCGCGCGCGGGAAAGCTGCGACCGGGTGATCGTGACGATCTTCGTCAACCCGCGCCAGTTCAACAGCGCCGAGGATTTCGCCAGATATCCCAGGACCGAAGACAGCGATGCCGCGCTGCTGGCGCCCCTTGGCGTCGATGCGGTCTTTGTCCCCGACGCGGCGCAGGTCTATCCGCCATCCCATGCGACGGTCGTGTCGGTCTCTGGCATCAGCGAACCGCTGGAAGGCGCGCATCGTCCCGGCCATTTCGACGGCGTGGCGACGGTGGTGACGCTGCTGTTCAACATGACGCAGGCCGACCGCGCGTATTTCGGGGAAAAGGACTGGCAGCAGTTGCAGGTCGTGACCCGGCTGGTTCAGGACCTGAAACTGCCGGTCGAGATCATCCCCTGCCCCAGCATCCGCGCGGATGACGGGCTGGCCCTGTCGTCGCGCAACCAGCGCCTGACGCCACAGGGCCGCGCGCAGGCCGCCGCCCTGCCCGCCGCCCTGTTCGAGGCCGCCCGCCAGATCGAATCCGGCACCCCCGAACAGCAGGCGCTGGCATCGGCGCTGGCCACCATTGCCGATGCCGGTTTCGGAGAGGTCGAATATCTGGAACTGCGCGATGCCGCCACGCTTGGCCCGGTCCTGCCCGACCGGCCGGCGCGGCTGCTGGTCGCGGCATGGCTGGACGGGGTGCGGCTGATCGACAATGTCGGCGTGACCCTGCCCTAAAGCATTTTCAGCAAAGCGGATGCCGGTTTCGCGCCCGAAAATGCCCAAGAACAAAAGCCTGCGGCATTTCGGCATGTCAACGAAGCGCCCTAGCAGCGCCCCTCCAGCACGCAGGCGGCCTCGTGCTGGCTGAGAAAGACCCGGCCGTTCAGCGCGTGCAGCAATTCGGTGCCGCGCAAGCGGTCCATGACCGGCCCCTTGACCTCGGACAGGTGGAAACCGATCCCCGCCTCGGTCAGGCGCCGGTTGATTTCGGTCAGGCTTTCCAGGGCCGAGGCGTCGATGGCATTGATCGCCGAACACATCAGCACCAGATGGCGCAGTTCGGTTCGTTCCGCGACCAGCGCCGAAACCCGATCCTCAAGATAGCGGGAGTTGGCGAAATACAGGCTTTCATCGACGCGGAGCGACAGGACTTCGGGACAGGTGCGGACCTCGTGGCGGCGGATGTTGCGGTAATGCTCGGTCCCCGGAACCTGCCCGACGACGGCCATATGGGGCTTGCTGCTGCGATACAGATGCAGGACCAGCGACAGCACGACACCCGCGACGATGCCCAGCTCGACCCCGGCCAGCAGCGTGGCCAGAACGGTCGCGGCCATCGCCGCGAAATCCGACCGCGAATAGGCCCAGACCCGCCGCATCGCCCCGACATCGACCAGCGACAGCACGGCGACGATGATCGTCGCGGCCAGCGTCGCCTGCGGCAGATCGGCCAGCAAGGGGGTCAGCAGCAGCGCGGCCAGCGCGATGCCGATCGCCGTAAACACGCCCGCCGCCGGGGTTTGCGCCCCGGCATCGAAATTCACCACCGACCGCGCAAATCCCCCCGTCACCGGATAGCCAGAGGTCAGACCCGAGGCGATGTTGGCCGCCCCCAGACCCAGCAATTCCTGATTCGGGTCGATCCTCTGGCGCCGTCGCGAGGCCAGGGTCTGCGCCACCGACACCGATTCGACAAAGCCAACGATGGAAATCAGAAAGGCGGGCAAGGCCAGCGCGCGGACCATCTGCATGTCGATCCGCGGCAGCCCCGGCACCGGCAGCCCCTGCGGGATGGCACCGACGACAGGCACGCCGCGCGTCGCCAGTTGCAGCCCCGCCGACAGCGCGACGGTTGCCGCCACGGCCAGAATCGGCGCGGCCTTGGTCAGCATCCCGGCCGGGCGGGAGGGCAGGCCCGCGCGCGTCAGCACACCCTTCAGCCGGGTCCGGGCAAAGACCAGAAAGCCCAGCACGCCGACCCCGATCATCAGCGTGATCCCATTGGTCCCGGCGCCATGTTCGACCAGCCCCCGCAGGATCTGTGGCAGCGTCTGCCCGCCGCCCGATATGCCCAGCAGGTGACGCAACTGCCCCGCAGCGATCAGCAGGCCCGATGCGGTGATAAAGCCCGAAATCACCGGATGTGACAGGAAATTCGCCAGAAAACCCAGACGAAACAGGCCCATGGCGACCAGCATCAGCCCCGACATCAGCGCCAGCACCACGGTCGCCGCGATATAATCCGCCGTCCCCTGTTGTGCCATCTGCCCGATGGCCGAGGCCGTCATCAGCGACACCACCGCCACCGGCCCGACCGCCAGCGCCCGGCTGGTCCCGAAAACCGCATAGGCGACCAGCGGCAGGATCGAGGCGTACAGCCCGACCTCGGGCGGCAGTCCCGCCAGCATCGCATAGGCCAGCGATTGCGGGATCAGCATGATCGTGACGATCACCGCCGCCAGCAGATCGCTTTCCAGCGTCTGCCGGTCATAGCTGCGCGCCCAGTCGAGGATCGGCAGATAGCGGCCAAGGCGCCTCATGCCGGATCACCCCGCCGGGCCGCGCAGCCTGCGCGCGGCCATGATGCCGGCCGCCAAGGCGGCAACGAACATCAGCGCCGCAGGCTCGCCCAGCCCCAAGGCCGGGATCGAACCGCCGGGACAAAAGCCGGTGATGCCCCAGCCCATGCCGAAAATCGCCGCACCGCCCAGCAGGGGCAGGTCGATGTCCCGCCGCACGGGCAGGTGAAACGCGCGCGCCAGCACAGGGCCGGGACGGCGCAGGACAAAACGATAGCCAAGCGCCGTCACCACCAGCGCACCGCCCATGACAAAGGCCAGAGACGGATCCCAATTCCCGGCAAGGTCAAAGAAATTCAGAACCTTGGCGGGGTTGATCATGCCCGACAGCGCAATTCCCGCACCAAAGACCAGCCCGATCACGAAACCGCCCATAAGCCGCGCCATCACCATCCCCCCATGACATGACGGATGACGTAAACCGTCACCGCCGTCGTCAGCATGAAAACCAGCGTCGCCGCGATGGACCGGCGCGACAGCCGCGCCAGTCCGCAGACGCCATGCCCCGAAGTGCAGCCGCCGCCCAGTTGCACGCCGATCCCGGCGACAAACCCGCCGGTCACGACCCAGAAGGCCGGAACCGGGCTGTCAAAGGGCAGCGTTGCGCCCAGTCCGACGATGCCCGCAGGCGCCAGAACCGCACCCAGCAAAAAGGCCGCGCGCCAGCCCCAATCCCTTGCCACGGGTGGCAGGATCCCGGTCAGGATGCCGGAAATCCCCGCGATCCGGCCGTGAAGCGCCATCAGCAGCACGGCGGCCAGACCGATCAGCGCGCCGCCCGCCAGCGATGCCCAGGGTGTGAATTCGGTCATTGCAGCCCCCGTTTTCCGTCGCCTGTCTGGTCGTGACGCGCCGCTATCTGCAAAACAGCGCGTGCATCGTGTGGATAAAGGTCTCGACCCTTGGATCGGCCAGCCGGTAAAAGACCTGCTTGCCCTCTTTCCGGCCGACGATCAGCCCCGCCCCGCGCAGGGCGGCAAGCTGTTGGGACAGGCCGGGCTGGCGGATGCCAAGCGCGTCCTCCAGCTCGCGCACCGATCGTTCGCCCTCGACCAGCGCGCAGGCGACCAGCAGCCGGTCGGGGTTGGCCAGCTTTTTCAGAAAGCCCGAGGCCTCTGCGACTTTTTCCCGCATCTCGGCGGTTTCGGGCAAGAGCGGCTGCATCGCCTAATCCCAGACCGCCCCGTCCAGCGCATCCAGCGGGATTTTCAGATACCGCCGGCCATTCGCCTCGGGCGCAGGCAGGCGGCCGCCGTTCGTGTTGACCTGCAGCGCGTGCAGGATCAGCTTGGGCATCGGCAGGGTCCGGTCGCGCGCCTGACGCGCCGCGACATAGGCCTGTTTCGTGCGATGGACCGCGATATGGGTGTTCGTGGCCCGCTGTTCGGCCACGGTCGATTCCCACTGCGGCGCACGCCCGCCCGGCTGGTAATCATGGCCGGTGAACAGGCGCGTCTCGTCGGGCAGGGACAGGATGCGCTGGATCAGATCCCACAGGACGCCGGCGCTGCCCCCCGGAAAATCGGCCCGCGCCGTGCCGCTGTCGGGCATGAACAGGGTGTCATGGACAAAGGCCGCATCGCCGATCACATAGGTGATCGAGGCCAGCGTATGACCGGGCGAAAAGATCACGCGGCCGGGAATGCCGCCGATCCGAAACACCTCGTCATCCGCGAAAAGATGGTCCCATTGCGACCCGTCCGCGGGAAAATCGGGCCAGTTATAGATCTGTTTCCACAGCCTTTGCACCTCGACCACCTTGTCGCCGATGGCCGTGGGCGCGCCGGTCCGGTCCCGCAGATAGGCGGCGGCGGAAAAATGGTCGGCATGGGGATGGGTGTCCAGGATCCACTGAACCCTGTAGCCTTTTTCCGCAATGAACCCAAGGATTTCATCGGCATGCCGCGTCGCCGTCGCGCCGGATTTTTCGTCGTAATCCAGCACGGGGTCGATGATCGCGCAGTCCCCGGTTTCGAGGTCCGCAACGACATATTGGATCGACCAGGTGCGCTTGTCGAAAAAGCCGGTCACTTCGGGATGCCGGGACATCGGGAACTCTCCACAATCGGGTGCCGGAATGGCGATATCAATTGCATATAAACGATTGCGAAAATACGCAATCGTTTTTTCGCCTATTCCGCAGCGCCAATCGACAATGTCACCGGCTCCAACCCGTCGATCTCGGCCAGGATGTCGTCGCCGGGGGACACCGGGCCGACACCGGCGGGCGTGCCGGTCATGATCAGATCGCCCGGTTGCAGATGATAATAGCCCGACAGGTGGCAGATCAGATCGGCGGTGCGCCAGACCATGTCCGACACCTGCCCGTCCTGACGGATAACACCATTGACCCCAAGCCGGATGGCCTGCCCTGCCGGGGTAAAGCCGGCGGCGGGGGTGATGGTGCCGATCACGGCCGAATTTTCGACATCCTTGGCCAGATCCCAGGGCCGTTGCTGGTCTTTCAGCGCGGATTGCAGATCCCGCCGCGTCATGTCCAGCCCGACGGCATAGCCGTGGATGACGGACATCGCCTGCGCGGCGGCAATGCGAAAGGCCGGGGCGCCGATCGCGATGACCAGCTCGACCTCGTGATGATAGTTTTCGGTGCCCGGCGGATAGGGCAGGACCTGCCCCGACCGGGCCAGCGCAAAGGCGGATTTGGTGAAATAGAACGGCGCTTCGCGATCGACCTCGGACCCCATTTCGCGGGCATGATCGACATAATTGCGCCCGACGCAAAAGATGCGCCGGACGGGGAAAACCGCCGTCTGGCCCAGAACGGGCAGGTCCGGGGTCTGCAGGGCGGGAAAAACACGATCGGTCATCGGATATCCTTTGCAAGCTGCCGCACAGCGGCGATCCGTCGCGGAAAAAAGGCGCGCATTGGGGCGCCATCGCCGCGATTCCCGTGATAAATTTCTGCACACTTGCACGTATTGTGGACGCGATGATAGACCGAACCACAACACCTCGGGGCAGCCGCCCCTTTGGAAAAGGCGACAGGCAGATCAACATATGACCATGAATCGGACCAGTTTTGACATAGAAGATCTGCTTGCCCGCGCGCGCGGCGAGCTGTTTGGTCCGGGCAATGCCCAGCTGCCAGAGCCCCCGATGCTGATGATGGATCGCATCACCGAGATTTCCGGCGACGGCGGGTTGCATGGCAAGGGGCATGTCATCGCCGAATTCGACATCCATCCCGACCTGTGGTTCTTTACCTGCCATTTTCCCGGAAATCCGATCATGCCGGGCTGCCTTGGCCTTGACGGGCTGTGGCAGTTGACCGGGTTCAATCTGGGCTGGCGGGGCTGGCAGGGCCGCGGCTACGCGCTTGGCGTCGGCGAGGTCAAGCTGACCGGCATGGTCCGCCCCGACCGCAAGATGCTGCGTTATCACGTCGATTTCACCAAGGCGATCCAGACCCGCCGCCTGACCATGGGCGTGGCCGATGGCCGGGTCGAGGCCGACGGCGAAACGATCTATGAAGTCAAGGACATGAAGGTGGCTTTGTCCGCCAGCTGACCCAGAAAAAAGGAGGACGTCATGCGTCGCGTCGTCGTCACCGGGCTGGGGATCGTCTCGCCCATCGGAAACAATGCTGCCGAAGTCACCGACAGCCTCAGGGCCGGCCGCTCGGGCATCGTCTTTGCGCCCGAATATGCCGAGCTGGGCTTTCGCAGTCAGGTCCACGGCATGCCCCGGATCACGGTCGAGGATCATATCGACAAGCGCAACCTGCGTTTCATGGGCATGGGTGCGGCCTATAATTTCATCGCGATGGAACAGGCGATTGCCGATTCCGGGCTGGAGGAAAAGGATGTGTCGAACGAGCGCACCGGTCTGATCATGGGATCGGGCGGGCCGTCGACCGCGAACCTGTTCGACGCCCATCGCACCGTCATCGAAAAGGGTGCGCCCCAGCGCATGGGGCCTTTCATGGTGACGCGCTGCATGTCCTCGACCACTCCGGCCTGTCTTGCGACGCCGTTCAAGATCAAGGGCGTGAATTATTCGATCACCTCGGCCTGTTCGACCAGCGCGCATTGCATCGGCAACGGGGTAGAACAGATCCAGTTGGGCAAGCAGGACATCGTCTTTGCCGGAGGCGGCGAAGAACTGCACTGGACGCTCAGCTGCCTGTTCGACGCCATGGGCGCCATGTCGTCGAAATATAACGACACGCCCGAAACCGCGTCGCGCGCCTATGATGCGACGCGCGACGGCTTTGTCATCGCGGGCGGCGGCGGCGTGGTCGTGCTGGAGGAACTGTCCCACGCGCTGGCACGCGGCGCCCGGATCTACGCCGAGGTCACCGGATATGGCGCGACCAGCGACGGCTATGACATGGTCGCCCCGTCGGGCGAGGGTGGCGAGCGTTCGATGCGCCTGGCCCTGTCCACGCTGCCCGAAGATCGCAAGATCAGCTATATCAATACTCATGGCACCTCGACCCCGGTTGGCGATGTCGGCGAAATCGACGCGATCCGCCGGATCTTTGGCATGGGTTCGACCCCGGTTGCTGCCTCGACCAAATCGCTGACCGGCCATTCGCTTGGCGCGACCGGCGTGCATGAGGCGATCTATTCGCTGCTGATGATGCAGAACCGCTTTATCGCGGCATCGGCCAATGTAACCGATCTGGACCCGCAGATCCGCCCCGAGGAAATCGCGCTGAAGCGCGTGGATGATGTCGATTTCGATCTCGGTCCTTTCCAACAGTTTCCCGGCTTTGGCGGCACCAATGCGACGCTGGCATTTTCGTCTTACCGCGATTGATATAAGAAAAGGTTAAGTCATGACCGAATTGCTCAAGGGAAAACGCGGGCTTGTCATGGGCGTCGCGAATGAGCGCTCGATTGCCTGGGGCATCGCCAGCGCGCTGGCGGCCCAGGGGGCCGAGCTTGCCTTTTCCTATCAGGGTGAGGCCTTTGGCAAACGGGTCGAGCCGCTGGCCCGGTCGGTCGGTTCGGAGTTTCTTCTGGACATGGACGTGACCGATGACGAATCGCTGGATCGCGGCTTTGCCGAGATCCAGAAGCGGTGGGGCGGGCTGGACATCATCGTCCATGCCATCGCCTTTTCCGACAAGAATGAGCTGACCGGCCGCATCATCAACACCAGCCGCGACAATTTTAAGAATTCCTTGACGATTTCCTGCTATTCGCTGATCGATGTCGCCCGCCGGGCGCAGCCTCTGATGACGAATGGCGGCTCGATCATCACGCTGACCTATGCGGGCTCGAATCGGGTGACGCCGTATTACAACGTGATGGGGGTGGCCAAGGCTGCATTGGAATCCAGCGTCAGATATCTGGCGAACGATCTTGGCCCGGACGGGATCTGCGTCAATGCGATCAGCCCCGGCCCGATGAAAACGCTTGCCGGGGCGGCGATCGGCGGCGCGCGGAAAACATATCGCCACACCGAAGCCAATGCCCCCCTGCGCGCCAATGCCACGCTGGAGGCGATTGGCGGCACGGCGGTCTGGCTGACCTCGGACTGGGGCGCCTGCACCACGGGCGAGGTCGTGCTGGTCGATGGCGGTTACCACGTTCTGGGCATGCCGCAATCGGAGAATCTGTGATGCCGGATCTGCTGCAGTTCACCGCAGCAGATGGCGCCCGGCTTGCCTATCGCGACGAAGGCCGGGGTTTGCCGGTTCTGGCTTTGGCCGGGCTGACGCGGAACGGGTCCGATTTCGATTATCTGGCGCCGCATCTGCGGGATGTGCGCCTGATCCGGCCCGATTATCGCGGTCGTGGCGGCTCGGACTGGACGGGGCCCGCCACCTATACCGTCCCGCAGGAAGCCGCCGATGCCATCGCCCTGCTGGATCATCTGGGGATCGAAAAGGCCGCCATTCTGGGCACCCCGCGCGGCGGGCTGATCGGGATGTTTCTGGCGGCAACGTCGCGCGACCGGATGCTGGGATTGTGCCTGAACGATATCGGCCCGGTCATTGAAAAGCCCGGACTTGACCGCATCAAGGATTACATCGGCCGCAACCCCGCCGCGCGCAACCATGAGGAACTGGCCGCCAAGCTGCCGGGTGTCATGCCCGGCTTCGCGAATGTGCCGCATGAACGCTGGCTGCAAGAGGCGCGGCACCACTATATCGCCCAACCGGACGGGTCGCTGCAGATCAACTACGATCCCGCGCTGAGAGAGGCCTTTCTTGCGGCTTTCGACGGGCCGCTGCCTGATGGCTGGCCCTTGCTCGATCTGGCCGCACTGCCGCTGGCCCTGATCCGCGGGGCGAATTCCGACCTTTTGTCGGCAGCGACAGCCAGGGAAATGCACCGCCGCCGGCCCGACATGATCCTGGCCGAAGTGCCGGATCGCGCCCATATTCCTTTTCTGGACGAAACCGAATCCCTGTCCGCAATCAATGCCTGGCTGCAACTGCTGCGCTGAAACCCCGCCCCGCAGGGCATGCGGATCCGGCCAGCTACCGCGAAACGCCTGGCGCGGCAACGCACCGCCATCCGGTCACATATTGATCGCAGCCTGTTGATTGTCCTTTGCAATCTCATCCAGAAGAAAGGCGCGGAACTTATGGATGGCAGGCCGGTTCCTGCGCCCCGGGGGATAGACCAGCCAATAGGACGCGCCATTGCCGCTGACCTGAGCGAAGGGCTGGACCAGATCCTGGCTGGCCAGTTCATAGCGGAAAAAGCGCGGGGTCAGCAGCGCCACTCCCCGCCCGGCCATCGCCACCCGCGCCTCGTGCAACCGGGTGCCCAGAACCAGCCGGGGAACCGCCGGCGCATCGGAAAATCGACCCCCGCCGATTTCATCCGATGATCGACCAGGCGCGGTTCGTCGGATCGATGCGCGGCAGGCGCAGCAGGTCGGCAGGTTCGCGCACGCCCGCGCGTTCGATCAGCGCCGGCGACAGCATGGGCGAGAAATTGAAATCCATCAGCCAGACCGTTTCCAGCCCCGGCCACTCGCCCCGGCCGTAACGGATCGCGACATCGATATCCTCGCGCGAGAAATCGACGCTGCGGTCGGTGGTTTCCAGACGCACGGTCAGTTCGGGATGCTGCATCTGGAACAGGTCCAGCCGCGGCGCCAGCCAGTTCCCTGCCAGACTGACCAGCGATGAAATCGTCAGCACGCTTTGCCGCATCTCGACCTGATCAGCCGCGTCGCGCAGCATGTCGAAGGCCGCCGAGGTCGGCGCGGCAAGCTGTGCGCCCAGATCGGTCGACTCGATGCGGCGCGGCCTGCGCAGGAACAGCGGGCCGCCAGCGCCGCTTCTTCCAGAATGCGGATCTGATAGCTGACCCCGGCCTGCGTCATCGCCAGTTCCTCGGCGGCGCGGGTAAAGCTGAGATGACGCGCGACGGCCTCAAAG
Organism: Paracoccus sp. DMF-8; assembly: GCF_029309835.1. Lineage (GTDB taxonomy): Bacteria > Pseudomonadota > Alphaproteobacteria > Rhodobacterales > Rhodobacteraceae > Paracoccus. The sequence goes on from NZ_JARJHL010000005.1 coordinate 502,986, forward strand.
ACCCGGATCGCGGCAAGCGGCGGCATGGACATAAGCGGGCCTTGCGGAAGCTTACCGAGCTTTGGTTGGTCCCGGTCGCGAAAAGCTAGCATCTTCACGGTATCAAGCAACGGGCAATGCGCCCTTCTGGAGACCGTCATGGAAAGGATCAACCGCAAATCACCGCTGGCGACACCGGCATTCATCGACATGTTCATGGGTGCGTTTCGCGACTGGAATGAGGAAAGGATCCACCTCGCCTCGCTGCGTGCGGTGCCTGAACATCTGCGCCGCGATGTCGGGCTGGATGGCGGCGTGCGCCTGTCGCAGGAACAGCGCGGCCACGGGCGCAGCCTCGACCACGGCAATCAACAGCAGCCTGATCCGCCATTTCTGGTAGGCCGGGGCGTCTGGACGCCCTCGACAATCAATTCAGCGCAGGGATCTGCAGAAACCACGAATGCGCGCGACGGCATCGGCCAGAACCTCGTCCGAGGTCGCATAGGAAATGCGGAAATGCGGCGACAGGCCGAAGGCCGCGCCAAAGACCACAGCGACCCCGGTTTCATTCAGCAATTCGGTCGCGAAAATCTCGTCATTTTCGATGGTTATGCCATTCGCCGTCGCCTTGCCGATCAGGTCGCGGATCGAGGGTAGACGTAAACGCCCTTCGGGCTTCGGGCAGATGATGCCGGGACAGGTGTTCAGGCCCGCAACCACCAGATCACGACGGCGCTGGAACGCCAGACGGCTGGTCGCGATGTAATCCTGCTGCCCGGTCAGCGCGGCCAGCGCTGCATATTGGCTGATCGAACAGGGATTCGAGGTCGATTGCGACTGCAGCTTGCCCATCGCCTTGATCAGCGCCTCGGGCGCGGCGCCATAACCGATCTGCCAGCCGGTCATCGCATAGGCCTTGCTGACGCCATTCATGGTCAGCGTGCGCGATTTCAGCGCCGGTTCGACCTGCGCGATGGTGGCAAAGCGGAAATCGTCAAAGACCAGATGTTCGTAAATGTCATCGGCCAGCACCCAGACATCGGGGTGACGCAGCAAGACATCCGCCAACCCGCGCAGGTGATCCGCGCCGTAACCCGCCCCCGTCGGGTTAGAGGGCGAATTCAGAATCACCCATTTGGTTCTCGGCGTGATCGCCTGTTCCAGCTGTTCGGGCGTGATGCGATAGCCATTGTCCATCCCGGCCTCGATGACGACCGGCGTGCCGCCCGCCAGCAGGACCATATCGGGATAGCTGACCCAATAGGGCGCCGGAATGATGACCTCATCGCCCGGATTCAGCGTCGCCATCAGGGCGTTATACAGGATCTGCTTGCCGCCTGTGCCGACCGTCACCTCGGCCGGGGTATAGTCCAGACCGTTTTCGCGGCGGAATTTGTCGCAGATCGCGCGCTTGAGCTCGGGGATGCCATCGACCGCCGTATAGCGGGTATGGCCCGCGTCAATCGCGGCCTTGACGCGGCCTCGCGGATGTTCGGGCGTGTCGTGAATCCGGCTCTCCGGCGGACAGGCTGATGATGTCGCGGCCCTCGGCGGCCAGTTCGCGGGCGCGATCTGTGATCGCGATCGTGGCAGAGGGTTTGACGCGGGCGAGGGTCTGGGACAGAAAGCTCATCTGACAATCCTGCGATGGGTGCGCCTGCTTCTTAGGCGCGTCGATGCGGACAGGCAACCGGAGCAAGCTATTCGTGAACGACGAGGCAAGACTGAAGCGCATGCGGATGCGCAGCTGGCGGCGCGGGACCAAGGAAATGGACCTCGATCCTGGGCCCCTTCGCGGATCGCGAACTGACCGGGCTGAGCGATGCGGAACTGCAGGTTTACGAGGCGGTCCTGCTGGAAAACGATCAGGATTCGTATCCCTGGATCACCGCCAGGATGCGGGGCGAAACGGCGGGGCCCGCGGCGCTGTCGGCGATGCTGGACCGGATCGCGGGATTTGCCGCAAAAAGGTTTGGTTAACCAAGACCTCATTCAGATCCCGAAAATCTGTATCGCATTAAGAGAAGATTGGGAAAATTGCGCAACCATGGCAGCAGATTGACCATGCACGGAATTGCCCATGTCCCGCCCTGCCCCTGCGTTGCGACCAAACTCTGCGCCGGCACCTGACCGAACCAGCACCTATCTGGAAAGCCTGCAAATCCTTGAACGGATGCATCGCCTGCTGCTGGACCTGATCAAGGACGAATTCGAAAGGCTGGGCCGCGACGACCTGACCCCGGTTCAGGCGCTGATCCTGTATAATCTCGGCTCGTCCGAGGTATCGGCAGGGGAACTGCGGTCACGCGGGATCTATCAGGGCTCGAACGTGTCCTATAACCTCAAGAAACTGGTCCAGATGGGCTATGTCAGCCACGAACGCAGCGAGGCCGACCGCCGGTCGATCCGCGTCCGCCTGACCGAAACCGGCCAGCAGGTCCGCGACATCGTCGCCGAACTGTTCGCGCGCCATGCCGACGGGCTGGAAATGTCGGGGGTTCTGGACGATCCGCCGCTGGAACAAGTGAACCTGCAATGGCGCCGGATCGAACGTTTCTGGACCGAACAGATCCGCTACATCTATTAGGCCGCCCTTCTCGGAGGCGGCCCCTGTCGCAGGTCGGTCGCGCGCGGACTACCAGTGCCCGGTGTTTTCCATGCTGGCCCGCGGCTCTTGCGGGGGCAGCGATCTGCCCTCTTGCAAAAAAGCTCGATGCGAGACATTGTCCGGGCTGCGGACAAAGGCCATATGCCCGTCACGTGGCGGGCGGTTGATCGTCACCCCGGCGTCCATCAGCTTCTGGCACATCGCGTAAATATCGCTGACGCGATAGGCCAGATGGCCGAAATGCCGGCTGTCCGAAGGCAGCCCGTCGTCGCCGTCCCAGTTCCAGGTCAGTTCGACCGGACATTCCGGCTGTTCGGGCGGCGCCATGAAGACCAGGGTGAAGCGGCCCTTGTCGTTCTCGATGCGCCGGGTCTCCTCGAGCCCGAGCAGGCGGAAGAATGCCATCGTCTTGTCGAGGTCGAGCACGCGCACCATGGTGTGCAGATAACGGATCTTCATCGGCTTTCCTTTCCTTTGCGGCCGTCAGACTGGCATTGCCGCGGCATAACGGCAACCGGCGGCGCCGGGTTTCCTCGTTGATCGCGGCGCGGACATGCGCGACAAGACGGCAGCAGAAGGAAGGATTCCCGACATGCCGCTGACCCCCGAACAACAGGCCGAGATCGACGAGCTGCGCGCGCACCCCGCGCCCCACCCTGCGCGCCGTGGCCGAGGGGATGGAGCGGCATCTCTACCAGGCGCATCCGGTGCTGGACCACGGGCTGGTGCGGGTCATCGACTATATGGGCGACGACAGCGCCATCACCCAGGCGGCGCGGGTCAGCTATGGCCGCGGCACCAAGTCGGTCTCGAACGACGAAGGGCTGATCCGCTATCTGATGCGGCACTGGCACTCGACCCCCTTCGAGATGTGCGAGGTCAAGTTCCACGTCAAGCTGCCGGTCTTCGTCGCCCGGCAATGGATCCGCCACCGCACCGCCAACGTGAACGAATATTCGGCGCGCTATTCGATCCTCGACCGCGAATTCTACATCCCGGCCCCGGAACAGCTGGCCGCGCAATCGACCGTGAACAACCAGGGCCGCGGCGAGGTGCTGCAGGGCGACGAGGCCGCGCGCGTCCTGGACCTGCTGCGCGAGGATGCGATGCGCAGCTATGACCATTACGAGGCGATGCTGAGCCAGGACGGCCAGCAGGGTCTTGCGCGCGAGCTGGCGCGGATGAACCTGCCGGCCAATGTCTATACGCAATGGTATTGGAAGGTGGACCTGCACAACCTGTTCCACTTCCTGCGCCTGCGCGCCGACGCCCATGCGCAATACGAGATCCGCGCCTATGCCGAGGCGATGTGCGGCATCGTCCGCGACTGGGTGCCGCTTGGCCTATTCCGCATTCGAGGATTACCGCCTGGGCGGCAGTGCAGCTTTCCGCGAAAGGCGTCGAGACTCCTGAGACGCCGCCTGGCCGGCGAGACCGTCACGGCCGAGAAATCGGGCATGAGCAAAGGCGAATGGCGCGAGTTCGAGGCTGTCTGGGGCTGACCCCCGCTACGCCGTCGGGCCCCATCATCGCCAGAAAACCCGCGCGGTAAAACCCCGCGCGGTGCTTTCATCCCCATTGGCCGAAAACGTCGCCCCGGCGGAATAGTGACCATCGGAAAGACAATGACCGATGCGCTGTTCCGGGGCGGTCCGTCCCATCTGGCCTGCCCCCCGCCCCGGCTTTCTTCATCATTCAAATACCCATCACAACGCCGTCCAGCCGCCATCCACCGAAATCGTGGTCCCGGTGATCTGATCGGCATATTTCGAACACAGGAACACCGCCGTCCCGCCCATTTCCTCGACCGTGGCGAACGTGCCCGAGGGCTGGCGCTGCAGCATGACCTTGGCGATCACGTCCTCGCGGCTCATGCCATGGGTCTTCATCTGGTCGGGGATCTGCTTTTCGACGATGGGCGTCAGCACATAGCCGGGGCAGATCGCGTTGCAGGTGATCGGCTCTTTCGCGGTTTCCAGCGCCGTCACCTTGGTCAGGCCGACGATGCCGTGCTTGGCCGCGACATAGGCCGATTTGAACTCCGACGCCGTCAGCCCGTGGGCCGAGGCGATGTTGATGACCCGGCCCCACCCGGCCCTGCGCATCATCGGCAGCGCAACGGCGGTGGTGTGAAAGGCCGAATTCAGATTGATCGCGATGATCGCATTCCACTTGTCGACCGGGAACTGGTCGATGGGCGCGACATGCTGGATGCCCGCGTTGTTGACCAGGATATCGCAGCGTCCAGCCTGCTCGATCAGCGCCGGCACTGCGTCGCCATTCGGACATATCGGCCTGGATATAGCGCACCGTGACGCCATGTTCATCGGCAATGGACTGGGCCAGCGCATGATCCTCGGGCGCATCGGTAAAGCTGTTGATGACCAGATCCGCCCCCGCGCGCGCCAGCTCATGCGCGATGCCCAGGCCGATGCCGGAATTCGACCCGGTGACGACTGCGGTCTTACCCTTCAGGAATGTCTCGAACATGACCAACCTCGTGTCTGTTTGCGTCCGCAGCATAGAGCGCAGATACGGCGGATACACGACAAAAAAACGCCCGCACAAGGCGGGCGTCAAGTCATGAGGCAGGTTTCATACAGGCAAGAAACCTATCGAGCAGTGCCTTATCTATATGCTTTTTCCCTGATGAGTCCAAGGAGGAAGTTTGCCACGCGGTTAACCACGGGTTACCGTGCGGGCCCAAACAGACAGAACATAAAAATCCGGGCACCTCGGGCATGCGATTCTTCAAATATCTTAACGATTCCGCGATTCGGCGGGGTTTTGCGGCATTTTTCTGTGTTGCATTCATGCCGCTGGCAAGCCCTGCCGAACCCGTCCATGCCCTTGCAATGTATGGAGAACCTGCCCTGCCTGAAGGGTTTTCCCACCTGCCCTATGCCAATCCCGACGCCCCCTAAAGGCGGCACGATCTGCCTTGCCGAACTCCGGCACCTTCGATTCGCTGAAGCCCTGGGTGCTGAAAGGCAATCCGGCATGGCCGCTGCTGTTCCAGCCCGGTCTGGTTGCCGAAACGATGATGTATCGGTCGCTGGACGAACCCTTCACGCTCTATGGCCTGCTGGCCGAAAGCGTGGAAACCCCGCCCGACCGGTCCTGCGATCGAATCACCCTGCGCCCGAGGCACGCTTTTCCAACGGCGCCCCGGTCACCATCGCGGACGTGATCTGGTCCTATGAGACCTGAGGACGCAGGGCCACCCCCGCTATCACGGCGTCTGGTCCCGCGTCGCATCGGTCGAACAGACCGGCCCGCGTTCGGTGCGCTTCACCTTCTCCGAAGACGACCGGGAACTGGCGATGCTGATGGGGCTGCGGCCGATCCTGCAAAAAGCCCAGTGGCAGGGCAAGGATTTCAGCGAATCGGGGCTGGAAATTCCCATCGGTTCCGGCCCCTATGTCATCACCCGCGTCGATGCCGGGCGCCGGCTGGTCCTGCGCCGCAACCCCGATTACTGGGGCCGCGACCTGCCGTCGGCGCAGGGGATGCATAACTTCGACGAGATCCGCTTTGACTGGTTCGGCGACGCCAATGCCATGTTCGAAGCCTTCAAGGCAGGCGAGATCGACGTCTGGCGCGAGCTGGTCGCCGCCAAATGGAAACGCGATTTCGACTTTCCGGCGATGCGCGACGGGCGCGTGGTCAAGGCCGAGATACCCAACCGGCGCCCCTCGGGGATCATGGGGCTGGTGATGAACACCCGCAATCCGCTGTTTCAGGACTGGCGCGTGCGGCAGGCGATGATCGAGGCGTTCAATTTCCAGTTCACCAACGCCACGCTGAGCGGGGGCGATGATCCGCGCATCACCAGCTACTTCTCGAACTCGGAACTGGCGATGGATCACGGCCTGGCTCCAGGGCCGCGGACCATACTGGCGCTTTCGCGGGTGACCTGCTGCCCGGCACGATCGAAGGCTACAGCCTGCCCCCAGGCGGCGCCGCGGCTGCTGGATCGCCCCGGCATCACCGCCGCCCTGCGCCTGCTGGCGGATGCGGCTGGACCGTGCATGACGACGGGGTGATGCGCGATGCGCAGGGCCGCGCGCTGAGCTTTGAGATCCTGCTGAACCAGTCGGGCAGTTCGATGCGGACGGCGGCCGAGATGCGACAGGTGGTCGATATCTTCTCCGCCTCGCTGCGCAATCTTGGCATCACGCCGACGGTGACCGTGCTGGATCCGGCGCAGTTCATCCAGCGCACCAACAATTACCAGTTCGACATGACCTGGTATGAACGCGCCCGCTCGCTGTCGCCGGGCAATGAACAAATGCTGTATTGGGGTCACCAGGCATCACCGCAGCCCGGCACGCGCAACTGGATGGGCATGAACTCCCCCAGCCGAGGCGATGGTGGGCAAGATCACCGGTGGGCCACCACGCGCGAGGATTACCTGGCGGCGACCCGCGCGCTGGACCGGATCCTGACGGCCGGGCAGATACGTCATCCCGGTCAGCTACCACGCGCGGATTTCGCGCTTGGCCCGCTCTGCGCCGATCTGGATTATCCTGAATACATACCGCTTTACGGCGATTGGCCGGGTTTTCATGCCGGAAACCTGGTGGCTTGAAGAAGTAAAATGACCAGAAGCTGATTATCGCAACCCTTCTGACCACGCTCGCTCTGGCGGGCTGCAGCACTGTCGCAGGGGTGGGCGAAGACATCACCGGCGCCTCGCGCATCGTGCAGGGCGCCACCGGCGGAGGAGGCGGATACTGATGAAAATGGCAGCAGATCCAAGACAATTGGCCGGCCTTCATCGAGGTCATCACCGAGCGCTGGCCCGAAGCCGACGAGGATGAGCTGGAGGGATCGAGGGCGACCAGCAGCGATTCATCGCCTATATCGCCCGGGTCACCGAACAGGAAACAGCCGAAGGCCCGCGACGGAGATCACGCGAATGGCTGGCCGGAGAGATTCCCTCGGATGTCGTCATGGATCCCGGCCATGACAACAGGTCAATGCTTCTATCGTCCAAGTTCGTTCCCGAGGGTGAAGACGTCTATGATGACGACAAGCGTTTCGGCGATGATGACGAATATCCGGACGATGGCGACCTGCCCGACGACGAGGGGGCGGAATAGCCCCTCGGCAACCTGCCATGGCGACTGCGCCTGATTGACAGGGTCAAGGCGCCCGCCGTCCGATTGCCGTCATGAACAGTTCCGGATTTCAACCATGAAAGGATCCGTCCGTGAAAGCAGCCAGATGGCACAAGGCCCGGGATATCCGCGTCGAGGACGTCGACATTCCCGAACCCGGCCCCGGACAGGTTCGGATCAAAGGTCAAATGGACGGGCATCTGCGGCAGCGACCTTCATGAATATGTCGCGGGGCCGATCTTCATCCCGGTCACCGCGCCCCATCCGGTCAGCCAGGACATCGCCCCGATCGTCATGGGACACGAGTTTTCCGGCCAGATCGACAAGGTCGGCCCGGGCGTGACGCGGCTGGCGCCCGGCGATCCGGTGGTGGTCGAGGCGATCCTGTCCTGCGCTTGCACTGCGACGCTATGCCCTGCGCGGGAAGTACAGCCGCCGTGCGGCGGCGCTGGGCTTTCATGGATTGTCCCGGGCGGCGGCGGCGGGTTTCGGCCTATACCGTCGTACGGGCGAGCGTTGGGCCGCACAAGATGCCCGAAGGGCTGACCTATGAACAGGGCGCATTGGTCGAACCGGCGGCGGTCGCGCTGCATGCGGTGCGGATTTCCAGGCTCAAGGCGGGCGATACGGCGGCGGTCGCTGGTGCCGGGCCCATCGGCCTTCTGCTGATCGAATCGCTGCGCATCGCCGGGGCATCGGCCATCCACGTCGTCGAACCCTCGGCCGAGCGCCGGGCCAAGGCGCTGGAGACTGGGCGCGGCCAGCGCCATCGACCCCGCCGGCCGAGGACGCGGTGGCCACGTGCCGCAGCACTGGCGCCGGGCGGCGTCAATGCCTGCGCCTTCGAGGTGACGGGCGTGCCCTGCCGTGCTGCAGCAACGTCATCGACGCCACGCGCTACAGGGCGAGACGACGTCATCGATACTCGATCTGGAGGATCGCCAGGCGCCGTTTCAGCCCAATACCGTCGTGCTCAAGGAACGCCGGTTGCAGGGCACCATCGCCTACCGCGATGTCTTTCCTGCGTCATGGATCTGATGGTCGAGGAGCTGGTGTGCGCGCCGAACCGGCCGGTGACCAAGCGCATCGCGCTGGATGACATCGTCGATCAGGGCTTCGAGACGCTGGTCAACGAAAAGACCCAGATCAAGATCCTGGTCAATCACCGGACTGACCGGCCTCTTGTAGCCCACAGGTTCGCGCCCTCCGGCGCGGGACCTGCAACCTGACGATGGCGGCGGCTCAGGCCGCCAGATCGACGCCCAGACCGGGACGTGGTCGCCGGCTTGTCGGCGGCGCGCTGGTCGCGGTCGATGCCGCAATCGACCATCAGATCGGCCGCCTGCGGGCTAAGCAGCAGGTGGTCGATGCGGATGCCGTTGTTCTTTTCCCAGGCCCCGGCCTGATAGTCCCAGAAGGTGAACGGGCCTTGTGCCGCGTTCAGGTTGTGCAGCCGGATCGCCTCGGTCCAGCCGTCATATTCGATACGGCGCAGGGCCGCGCGGCTTTCAGGCTGAAACAGCGCGTCATCCAGCCATTTTTCGGGGAAAGCCGCATCGCGCGGCTGCGGATGACGTTGCTAATCGCCCAGCATCACCACCGGCATTTCAGCTGGCCAGCGCGCCTGCCACGGGCGCCGCAGCCGCTGCATCCATGCCAGTTGTAATCGAATTTCGGCCCCGGCGCAGGGTTGCCGTTGGGCAGATAAAGCCCGCGATGCGCACGGCCTGATTGCCCACGACCGTCGCCTCGATCCAGCGGGCCTGTTCGTCGCCGTCATCGCCGGGCAGGCCGCGCGTCACATTCTCGAGGGCAGGCGCGACAGGATCGCGACCCCGTTGACCGCCCGCGTGGGTTCCGACATTCCAGCCAGATCGGTGAAATGGTCGCGGGAAAACCCTCGTCCACGATCTTGATTTCTGCAACACGACCGCATCGGGCTGTGCGAGGTCACGCAGCCAGTCGGTCAGTTGCGCGACACGGGCACGGACGCCGTTGATATTGAAACTCGCGATCTTCATAGTCGCGACCACATGCCGGAACAGGGGGCTTAGGCAAATGGACTTCCACCAGACCGCCGATCTATGCGCATTTTCGACGAAGGCCAAGGCGCGGGCATTCTATTGCGATTTTCTGGGGATGACGGTCGATTGGGAACACCGCTTCCATCCCGGAATGCCGCTGTATCTGCAGGTCAGCCGCGCCGGGCTGGTGCTGCATCTGTCCGAACATCACGGCGACGGCACGCCCGGCACCACGGTTTTCGTGCGCATGAACGGGATCGAGGAATTCCACGCCGAGATCAATTCGCTGCCGGCTATCTCCATATGCGCCCCGGTCTGGAAACCGTCGATTGGGGGCGCGAGATGACGGTCATCGACCCGTTCATGAACCGCATCCGCTTTTGCGAAGGTCCGCATGGGGAATAGCGGGCCCGCGCAAGATCACCGTTCGGGGATCGGGATGAATTCCCGATCATCGCCCGGCGACAGGTGAAAGGGACCATTCGACCAGTCGCCGGTCGCCCAGGCCTGTTTCGCCAGTTCGATCTTTTCCTTGGACGAGGACACGAAGTTCCACCAGACATAGCGCGGCCCGTTCAGGGTTTCGCCGCCAAGCGCCATGATCCGCGCGCCCTGCGGCCCCGCCTTGACGCTGATGCGGTCGCCGGGACGAAGACCATCATGCGGCGTTCCTGAAACGTCTCACCGGCGATCTCAACGCTGCCCTGCGTGATATACAGGCCGCGGTCCTCGTGATCGTCGGGCAAGAGGCAGGCTGGCGCCGTTTTGCGGCAGACATCGGCATAAAGGATGTCATCGCTCTGCATGGTGACGGGGCGCGTTCACTTCATGCCGATGCAAGGATCAGCGATGCCTCGGCCCGTTGTCGTTCAGAAAGGGCAGCGATTCCTTGCTGTGATGTTCGAAATCGGGGGCCATATCCTCGCGGTCTTCGGGCAGGGCAACCCAGGTCTGGATGCCGAACAGCGAATGGCGCCTGGCGCGGGTTTCAGGGCTGGTGCGTTCGGAATGGGTGACGCCGCGCCCCGCCAGCATCCAGTTGACCTCTCCCGGATAGATCATCTGATTGGTGCCCAGACTGTCACGGTGATGGAATTCGCCCTGATACAGATAGGTCACCGTGCCCAGCCCGATATGGGGGTGCGGGCGCACGTCGATGCCGCCATCGGTGAGGTGCTGTCACAGTATAGAGTCGTTCTTTAACCTTAGCAATACGTAGCC
>NZ_JARJHL010000006.1 GCF_029309835.1 Paracoccus sp. DMF-8
TTCAGTTACGTATTGCTAAGGTTAAAGAACGACTTCCATACTGCTGTGTGACAGCACCTGGCCTAAACCCACCGTCAGCCATACGACCGACCAGAACAGCGACCTTCGCCCAAACTCAGCAGCCGCCAGAGCGGCACCACCGGGGAAACCGCCGAGGTCCGGGCGCTTTCGCTGCCGGGTGTTCCCGGATATTGCTCGACCTGCTCTGCCGGCGCTGGTGACAGCTGGCAAAATCCGGATCCGGGCACAGCCGTTGCGAGTGGCCTCGTTGCCGCGGCATCCTCGCTGACCTTGCCGACCTTCTCCGGCGCACTCCTTCATACCGGATTCCAGCGACCAGCGCGAAAGCCAGGTGGGCATCATCCGGCCCGGCCACATGCGCTGCCGACCGACCACGGCCGCCTTTCCTGCGCAACCCGGCGTTCGACAACGAACGGCTCGATGCCAGACCGTCACGGCATTGACGTCGACCCGATCGGCCATTGCCGCCACCATTTCTCCTGCCGTTGCCATGTCATCACCATTCAGAATTATTTCGCATGGGGTTATCGCAGGTGGAAAAGCCTGCGTCTAGCCACCAAACGGAGAAATTACGAAATGGGGCGCCGTCAGTCCATGCCGTGACCATGACGGGCTGCGCAGGCACCTGCCGATTGCCGCGCCCTAGCGGTAACGTGGTTCAGCCTTCCAAACCCTGACTTCTGGTAGAGCATGCCACGATGAGCCAGAAACCCTCCTTCCGGCAATATCGCTGAACTGCCCGGCATTCGGCGCTGACGTCAGACATTTTAAACTCGGAACTCGGCTTCCCGCGCCATCGCCTTCGGCCCGCTGCAATTTCCACATGTTTGATCGCTTCGGGTCCTGAAGATCCGGCGGGAAGCCATGCTTTTTCAGAATCCGGGTTTCACGGCCACCCGCATCTTGGTGCGTATTGGCATTCGTCCTTGCGCCACCAATCGACGGACGGCGCTGCCGCGCACCGCGTTTACCAGTTCTGCGGCAATGATCCGGTTGTACCCCGTTCCCCATTAGGGTCAAGGCGCTTCGCTGCGAGCCAAAGCATCATAAAAGGCGGCCTCCTCCTGAGACAAGCCGTCCGCCGGCTGATCCCGAAGATCCCTTGCCAGCTCAAGCAGTTCCCGGATCACCTGGAATGCATCGATGCTTCGGTTGTGATACCGGGAAATTGCGTCGGTCAGCTGTTCTCGAGAGCTGGCGTCCTTTTCGCCAGGTTCGTCCGCGGTGCGCAGGATCTCGCCGTTCAACAGCCGTCGCAACGCCTCTACCGCGAGATTCTTCTGTTCAACACCCTTGATGCTCAGCAGAAACCCCTCATCCAGGACGCTGATATCCGGCCTGTCGACCCCGCAGGCCTTCAGGATGTCGATCACCTCCGTCGAGCCGACGGCCCGATTGATCAGCTGCGAAATCGCGAACTCCGTATCCTCGACGGCCCGGCCCGCCGAGGTGGACGCGTCCATCTTTCCGATCGCGCTCTGGACCGCGGCGAAGAAGCTCACCTCCTCCTTCGCGGCTTCCGCGCTCCGGCGTGCCGGAGGCGATCCTGAAAGCGGTGATCAGCCGAGGCCGCATCCATGAAGCGTTTCTTGCTCGAGTTTTCGGTCGCCGCTCTCGATTGGCTTGCCCTTCTTGTCAACCACCGGAAGGGTCAGCGCATGTTCTATCGCCGTCGGCAGGATGCGGATGCGATCGTCGGGCGTGCCGTTCAGCGCGGCCAGATAATCGACCCCGCTGAACATGCAATGCACCACGTCAAGCGCGGTCAGAAGCGCATCGACCGCTTCGCGCTGATCCACCCCGGTGCGGCTCTGGTCCGATTCCGAATAGTGGGCCAGCGCGTTTTTCAGATCCGCCGCCGTGCCGATATAGTCGACGACCAGGCCCGAGGGCTTGTCGCGGAACACCCGGTTGACCCGGGCAATGGCCTGCATCAGCCCATGCCCCTTCATGGGCTTGTCGACATAGAGCGTATGCATGCAGGGGGCGTCGAAGCCGGTCAGCCACATATCCCGCACGATCACCAGCTTCAGCGGATCGGCCGGACTGCGGTAACGGTTGCGCAACGCCTCAAGCCGGGCTTTCGATCGGATATGGGGCTGAACCCGAGGGATCCTGCGCAGCGCCCGTCATCACAACCTTGACCTGGCCGTCCGCATCCTCTTCCGAATGCCAGTCCGGATGCGCGGCGACGATCCGGTTGTAGACCTCGACGCAGACATGGCGCGACATGCAGACGATCATGGCCTTGCCACCGCCCATCGCCTCAAGCCGCGCATCGAAATGCTGCAGGATGTCCTCAACCACCTTGTCGAGCCGCTTTTCTGCGCCGACCAGCGCCTCAACCCGGCTCCAGCGGGATTTCAGCGCCGCGACGGAACGCTCATCCATATCGGCCCCGGCATCTTCCGCGTCTTCAACGATATCGGCAAATTCTTCGTCAATCTCACTCATCGTCGAAGAGGAGGGCTCGATCCGGGCAACGCGACCTTCGTAATAGATCGGCACGGTAGCGCCGTCCTCAACGGCCCGGGTCACATCGTAAACGTCGATATAGTTCCCGAAGACCGCCTGGGTATTAGCCCTGACCAACGATACCGGCGTGCCGGTGAATCCAACATGCACGGAATTCGGCAGCGCCTGGCGTAGGTAGTGGGCGAAACCATAGCGGGTTTCGCCGGTCTCCGTGTCCAGTTTCGCCTCGAAGCCATATTGGGATCGGTGCAGCCTCATCGGCGAAGACAATGACGTTGTCACGGTCGGTCAGCAGTCCGAAATCCGTCTCGCCCTTTTTCGGGCGGAACTTCTGGATCGTGGCAAAGATCACCCCGCCCACCTTGCGGTCGAGCAAGCGCTTCAGATCGTCTATATCCTCGGCCTGTTCCGGCTTTTCGCCAAACAGCGCAGCACAGCGCGAGAAGGTCGCGAACAGCTGGTTGTCCAGATCGTTGCGGTCGGTGATCACCACCAGCGTCGGGTTGGCCAGGCGCGGATCGCGCACCAGCCGCCCGCCGAGGAAGGCCATAAGCAACGACTTACCCGAACCTTGGGTATGCCACATTACCCCGCCGCGCCCATCGCGTCCCCGGGCGGCCAGCACCGCCGCCACCCCTTTGCGCACCGCATGGAACTGGTGATAGCCGGCGATCTTCTTGATCGGCCCCTTGCCCTCATCCTCGGTAGACGGTGAACCAGCGGAGCATTTCCAGGATGGTTTCCGGGGCCAGGAGCCCGCGGATCAGGGTTTGCAAGGCCAGCGCCGAGGTATCATCGATGATCGTCTCGCCATCCACGGTCCGCCAGCGCATAAACCGGTCGAAATCTGCCGAGATCGAACCGTAACGCGCGGTCACCCCCTCAGAGATCACCGAGAAGGCGTTGGTGCGGAACAGGTCCGGGATCTGCGCCTTGTAGGTGTCGATCTGGTTGCAGGCCCCCTTGAGGGTGCCGTTCTCGGTTCCCTTCAGTTCGACCACCACGATGGGCAGCCCGTTGAGGAAGATCACGATGTCCGGGCGCCGAACCGATTTCCCGGCGATTTCGAACTGGCTGACCACCAGCCAGTCATTCTGGCCATTGTCCCAGTCGACCAGCCGGGCCAGATCGGTTCGCTCTTCACCGCCTTCGAACCACGAGACCTTCACACCGCCCACCAGCAGCTCGTGGATGCGGCGGTTTTCCTGGACAAGATCACCGGCAAAGACCGTATCGCGCAGCGCGTTGACGGCGTTGCGCACGGCCTCATCGGGAAGGTGCTGGTTCAGCCGACGGATTGCCGCTTCCAGACGCGGCAGCAGGATCGGATCGCGGAAGCTTTGGCGCAGCGCATGGGGCGCATCCGGCTCGGTTGCGGCCCCTGGCATGAACACATGGCCAAGGGCCTGCAATTCGCCAAGCGCCCAGTTTTCAAGGTCGGATTCCGATGCAAAGGCCATCAGATACCCTCCTCGTCGTGGGTGCGGATCTGGCGGTTCAGGCGGGCCAGCGGCTCCTTGAACGCGGCCTCGAGCTTCCGAATATGTTCGGACATCCAGGCGATCATCTGCGGCCAGTTGGTTGGGTCAAAGCTGTCGAAGGGGCTCGCGAAAACAACCTGACACTTCTTCCTCTCATCCTTACGCTGCCATGTGAGCGGTTCGCCGAACACAGCCTCAATCGCGGCCTTTTCAGCGCAAAGAGTATCAAAAATCCTCTTGTTTTCAGAGGCATCAGACCGTTCGATCACCAACTCAACGCGGGCTTCGCTTTTGCCAAAGATCAGGCTGTAGCGGCAGGACGAGAAAGCCATGACCCAGCGCTGATCCAATAATCCTCGCTCGGGCTGATGTTTTGAAAAAGCGTCACGCCATCTGTGTGCAGTTGAGCCATGGCTTTCTGCCAGAACTCTAGACGTAGCTTATAGCGGTGCTTCTGCGTGTCCTGCGCGGCCTTCTCCTCGCCGTCCTTGTTCGACATCGAGATCATGAAATCCGCAGCTTCGGGCGTCGGGATGATCTGCTGGATGTCGATGATCAGTTCTTCCCCCAGCATGAAGGGGGTGACCCCTGAAGCATTTCGCCTCGATCCCCCGGCTCAGTAGCCACAGCACGGTCGCCGTCACCTCGCGCCGAAAGTTGGCAGCAATAAAGAACATGCGCTGGTCATTGTCGCGGTTCAGCGAGATTTCGGCCAGATCCTCGACCTCGAGGAATTCGCACAGCCGCGCCACCGCATTGCCACCACCGCAGAACCGGTCGAGGTATTGCTGATAGATGTCGACGATCTGGGTCCTGTTCAGGCCGGACACATAGGCGGTGTATTTCAGCGCCTGCCAGGTCACATCGCGGCCCGAGTCGTCGAGCTTGTTCTCGATGACGACAAGGTTGCCTTCCTTGTCGAGCGCCAAGAGGTCCAGCCGTTCGCGGGTTTCCTCGAACCCGTCGAATTCCTTCTGGATGATCAGCAGCTCCTCGCCCAAGGCATCGGGCTGGTTGGCCAGCCATTCCTGCAAATGCCCGCGCTCCCGCAGGTTCAGGTCGGAAAACCGCTTCTGGGTCAGGCGGGACAGGCGGTTTTGCGAGCGGTCAACGCGGAACATCAGGCAACCTCCTCGACCAGTTCGCGGGCCTCGCCAACGCGGAGTTCGCCGGACATCAGGCGCGGCAGAAGGGTGTCGCGCAGGGTGGCGAGGGTGCGGGACTCGTGAACGCTCGACACGATGCGCTCGCGCCAAGGGCGGGTGATCTGCTCGAAGGCTGCCGCGATTTTCGGCGACGGAAGGGTGACTTCGTAAGATCCCATATCTGACCAGCTCGTTCGCGGCATCCTCGTGCCCGAGGAGCCGGCGTTGGTATGTTCTACGAACTCATCCGTCGAGATCATGGACAGGACAAATCCAGCCCATTCGGGTGCCTTTGGCCGGACTACGATGATGTCGGTTGAGCAAATGCCGTTGACCGGAGCGATGCCCACCTTGTGGAAATAGGGGCGCAGCTTGCCGAACAGGAAGTCACCGGCGGTCATTCCGGATTTCTGGCTGCCAACATCCGCGGCTGTGCCCCAATCGGGCAACGTGATCGAACGTCTCGGCATGTGCTCCAGGCCGATGTAGGGTGTGTCCGGGTGAATCTGCTCCGGCTTGACGCCGTTGCGCGGATTTACAGCAACGTCAGAGAGCTTTCCCGCGCACCACCCCACCGGCAGCCCATCATCACCGAAGCTGTCGGGGAATAGCGCAGCGGTGGCGGCGTCCATATGGGCGGGCTGGCGGCCTTCCAGCCTGGCCCAAACCGGGTCGAAATCCACGAACCAGGAACGATAGAGCGCACGCGCCATCTCCTCCAGCGTGGCCGAGGCCTTGCGGTTCACCTCGATCTTGTCATCCAACGCCCCGAGGATCGCGGCGATCTCGCGCCGGTTTTCCGGCAGCAGGTCTGGAACCTCGATGGACGCGATCTGTTGCCAAGATACACGTTGACGGCCCGATGTGCCTTCCATCCGCTTGATAGCTTCCGCTCGAAAACCCTCATGCCGGCTGAGATAATAAATGAAGTCATCGTCCCGTTCGTCTTTGCCGCGGACGACGATAAACTCGGTAGAGCCGAACCCCGCAGATCCTTCAGGCAGGTCCTTGACTTGCGCTCCCTTGCCATTTTCCAGGCAAGGAGTAATCCGCGCTATGAGAGTGTCACCATTCTGAAAACGCGCGCCCGAGCCGGTAAAGGGTCTTTCGTTGACAATCCGAACGTCCCGGCCATGTGTCGGTAACGCCGCCATGTCGAGAAAGGCGTCGGCGCACCTTCTCTTGATCGGGATAGGTGGGTTTGAGAAGCGGCGATATCATCCAAAGCGCATTATTCCAATACCTCCAACCGCTTTTCAATCAGTGCCTCCAGCCGCCGCCCTTCGACAAAATGTCCGCGCAATTCGCCCATCAGCCGGTCGAACTTCTCCTCGAAGGGTTCGCCGTCCTCCTCGGCAGCACCTGCGCCGACATAGCGGCCCGGGGTCAGGACGAAGCCGTGCTTCTCGATATCGGCCACCCCGACCGAGGCGCAGAACCCCGGCTCATCGGCATAGGGCAGATCAGTGGGCTCACCCGCCAGGCGTGGTAGGTATCGGCGATCTTGCCGATCTCGTCCGGTGACAGTTCCTCTTGCTTGCGACTGCTCGGCACCAGCGCGCCCATCTTGCGGGCGTCGATGAACAACACCTCGCCGCGCCGGTCGCGCAGCTTGTGACCCGCCGCATGGCCGTTCGATTTGTCGCGCGCCAGAATCCACAGGCAGGCCGGAATCTGGGTGCCAAAGAACAGCCGCGTCGGCAGCGCCACCATGGCATCCACCGCGCCCTGCTGAACCATCGCGCGGCGGATATCGCCCTCACCCGATTGCATCGAGGACATGGAGCCATTGGCCAGCACCACGCCCGCGATGCCATTGGCGGAAAGGTGATGGTGGATAGGCGACAGCCGGAAGTTCGCGTTGCCGACTGGCGGCGTGCCGAATTTCCACCGGATATCCTCGCGCAGCCGCTCGCCCTCCCATTCCGAGACGTTGAAGGGCGGGTTGGCCAGGATGAATTCGAACCGTTCATCCGGGAAAGCATCGCGCACCAGCGTGCCTTCGTGGTTCCAGGCGATATTGCCGAAGATCCGGCGCATGGCGAGGTTGACGCGGGCGAGCTTTAGGTGCATCGCGGCTGCTTTCCTGACCATAGACCGCGATATCATCGACCCGGCCCTGATGGGCACGGATGAACTTTTCCGACTGCACGAAGAAGCCGCCGGTGCCGCAGCAAGGGTCATAGACCCGACCCGAGACCGGCTCCAGCATCTCGACCAGCACCGAGACGATGGATTTCGGCGTGTAGAACTCGCCGCCGCGCCGCGCCTCCGTTCGAGGCAAATTCGCCGATGAAGTGTTCGTAGACCCGGCCGATCAGGTCGAAATCATGGTTGCTGCCGTCGAGGTGTGCAGGTCGTTGGTGAACAGCTCGATCAGGCCCGAGACGATGTCGCGGCTGAGTTCGGCGCGACCGTAGACCTTGGGCAGCGCGTCCTTCAGCGTGTCATTCGTGCGTTCGATCTCGCGCATGGCATTGTCGACCCGCACGCCGATATCAGCGGATTTGGCGCTTGCGGCAAGCTTGTCCCAACGGGCCGGTTCCGGCACCCAGAACACGTTTTCGGCCGCGTACTTCCCGGGGTCGTCGGGCATCGGCGAGATCATCGGCCAGTGAATTCCGCCCGCTTGGGCCTCGAACGCCGCCGAGACATAGCGCAGAAACAGCAGCAGCTTCGAGTGGGCGACGTATTTGTATTCGCCGGGATCCATCTTGCCGCGCATCTTGGTCGGCGGCACGCGAAAAAGGGTCCTCTCGATCTGTCTGGTCATCATTTCTGCCCCACGGTAAATCTTTGATTGCGGGCAGAAATCACCAGCCTCGGCCTTCTTCCTCATATCTTAGGAACTGCAATGCTGCTGACAGCGCAACCATGACGGATTTTTGTGGATTACCGGACAAGGGCCGGATGTTCCCGCAAATCCCGCAAGATGAGGAGGGTAGAGAATAGCGCCCTTTACTGCTGTCCACAAGAGTAATATCCAAACAGAAAATAAGGGGCACCATGCAGCAACTCAGCGACTATTCACATCCCGCACTTGCGGTCGATATCATTGCCTTGTGCGTCCGGGATGCGGGGCTTTACTGCCTCGCTCATCCGTCGTGAGGACGGTGATGTGGTTGGCGGAGACTGGGCGCTTCCGGGGGCATTCGTGCATCAGGGCAAGCCCTTGAAGAGGCCGTCGGTCGCGCGGCGCAAACCAAGGCGGGGATAGGCGATCTTCATCTCGAACAATTGGCGGCTTATGGTGATCCGAGCCGGGACCTCGCGGTCATGTCGTGTCGCTCGCCTGGCTGGCGGTGGCGCCGGAAGCTGCCTTTCGAAGCCGCATGGCAGGGCGCCAGGATCTGCAACTGGCCCGTGTCCATATACCGGGGGCCAGTTCTTCCGTTGCCATCGTGAAGGATACAACAGGTGTCCCTTTGCGGCTGGCATTTGACCATGAGGCCATTCTGACGGATGCGGTCCGCCGATTGCAGGAGAGGATAGAATCCGGGCCTGTCGGCTTTGCCTTCCTACCGAAGCGCTTCACCCTGCGAGATATGCAGCAGGTCCACGAGGTGATTCTCGGACGTTCGCTGGCCAAATCCTGGCGTCTCTGGCGCAAACTCCCGATCACCATCCTCTTCGCGCGACTGGGAATATGCAGACCGGAAACGCATTCCGGCCGGCAGAGCTCTATGAACTGGACGGGGGCAGCCGTTCATGACCACGGATTGCCGCCTCCACGATATCGCCGACAGGTGCAAAGGTGCCTTGATGGGGCCTTGCGCGTTGGTGATGCGCTTGGTGCGCCGGTTGAAACCCGGGCCGCAGGCACGTTTACGCCCGTGACCGGCTTCCGCGCGGGCGGTTATTTCCGCGCTGCCGGCCGGAGCCCGGACCGACGATACCGCGATGGCTCTGTGCCTTGCCGACAGTCTGGCAGAAACGGACGGGTTTGATGCCTCGGATCTGCTGCATCGCTTCTGTCGTTGGGCGGAATTCGCCGAGAACACCAGCACCGGAGTCTGTATCGGAGCGGGAAAGAACACCCTGCGGGCTTTGGGACATTTCCGTCGCACCGGAAGCATTACTGCCCTGTATTTCGGCCGCCATGGAGACGGGAACGGCGCCTTGATGCGCCTCGCACCCGTTGTGATCCGATTCCGCGACGATCGTGACCTGGCCATTACAGTGGCCGAACGTCAAAGCCGAACCACCCATGCCTCAGATATCTCGGCAGCCTGCTGTGTTTTCGCTGCCGACCTGATGCGGCGCCTGATTATTGGCGAGCCCTGGAACGATGCCCTGGATGCAGCGCGCGACTGCGGGAGTCCGGCTGTCAAAGAGCGCATTTCCACGGCGTTGCAAAATGAGGTTCCTCCCAATACCGGATATGTCCTCGATACGCTGCAGGCTGCGATATGGGCGGTCGCACACAGCGATACATTTGCAGAAGCGGTTCTGCTGGCGGTCAATCTGGGCGGGGATGCCGACACGATCGGCGCTGTCACAGGGCAAATCGCCGGTGCCCGATGGGGCTGTCTGGCGATTCAGCAGGAATGGAGATCCGGACTTGTCATGGCCGACAGGATTCTGGCACGGCAAGCGAAAGGCTGATCGCCCGAAGGCCAGATTGTAAACATGCCACCATTACACAAGGAAGCTGTCCATGAGGGATCAATTCGTCGGAGACATCGGCGACTACGCGAAATACAGCCTTTTCAATGTTCTTGCGCGGGGTAGGAAGCCGTGGATCGCTTGGTATCGGACCCCGGATCAGCCGGTTACGCATGGAAATCACGACAGCTATCTGACCGACCCGAACTGGGCTGAGCAGCGACGAGAAGATCTTTGAGTGCCTGATGGCGCTACGGATTCAGCGGCCGGCGTTCCATCGCAGCGCTCGAAGCAGGCAGGTATTCTGAACGCGCAGGCTTTTCAGGCCGGAAGCTGGAATTTGACGCAGGGCCTGTTGCTGGCCGCCCGGCTTGGCGCGAGGCGTGGTTTCGGGACACCCTGTCCGACCTTGCCGATTGCGATTTCGTGTTCGCAGATCCCGACAATGGCCTCTATCCTGACGAGCGATTTTCAGCCTCCCGCAAAGAGAATCTGCGTCATATTCCGCTTGCCGAAGCCAAACGCCTTGCGGCAGGACGGTCCGCGATGATCTACCACCATCACGGGCACGTATCCAAAACCGCCGAGATCGAAAAATGGTGCGGCGCCCGCAGGGCCCGAAACGATTGCGGTTTACTTCGGCGCATGGGCTAGCCACAGTTTTTTCGTGGTGAACCCCGACCAGCAGATGCGAGACGCCGTCGCAGAATGGGCCGTCCGCTGGCCGAAGACAGAGGTTTTCGATGGCCGTTTCTGAGCATCTGATTTTCAGCTGCCTGCTTGGTGGCGCCACCGGAGATGCCTTAGGGGCGGAGATCGAATTCTGGTCCCTGCCGAGGATCCGGAGCCATTTCCCTGATGGTCTGCAGAAAATTCCTCTGCATGACGGGGATGGTCGGTGCGATCACCGATGACACGCAGATGACGCTTTTTACTGCGGAAGGGCTGATCCGGGCGGCTGTCCGTCAAGAGATGCGTGGAATCGGCCACCCCGCTGGGGTCATTCACCATGCCTTGCTGCGCTGGCTGGCGACACAAGGGGTAGCCCCGGGCATGGATATTGACGATGTTGGATTAATCCGGGATCGACGCCTGCACGCCCGAAGGGCTCCGGGAAACACCTGCCTGTCTGCGCTGAGTGCGGCCAGGCAGTTCGGTGATGCCGCACGCAATGATTCCAAGGGATGCGGCACAATTATGCGGGTGGCACCGATTGGCATTCGTCGCCCCCGGGCGTGTTCGTGATCTGGCAATGGAAACATCGGCGCTCACGCATGGTCATGCGACCGGACAGGACGCCGCCGCCGCGTGGGCGTTGATCCTGACAGATTTGGCGCAGGGCGTGGACCTTGAGGTTGCGGCTCACCGGCAGGAAGGCGCTTTCGGCCCCGAAACGTCACGCGCTCTTACCGGGGCGCTGGCCGCGCCGCGCGACGCAAGGGCGGAAACTGTGGAAAGCCTGGGCGGCGGCTGGATTGCAGAGGAGGCTCTTGCCATCGCCCTTTATGCCTCGCCTTTGCGCGCGCGATTTCCAGCACGGTCTTGAGATTGCGGTGACGCATGGGGGCGACAGTGATTCAACCGGTGCGATTGCCGGGAATGCTCTGGGCCTGCTGTTTCCCGAGCAGGTTCCGAGCCACCCGTGGGCCGATCAGGTGGAATGCCGCGATATCATAAGCGATATCTCTCGTGATCTTGCGCTGGCGATGTCGGGCAGGACCGCGGAGTTGGCAGAAAGATACCCGGGGTATTGAACGTGGAAGCCGTCAGTAGTGAGCTTGGGCCGGGCCGATTCAGATAGCAGGGTTCGGCTCATTGCTTATTTCGGGATTCCTGAACCAGATCCCCGGCAAAGACGGTGTCGTGCAGAGCGTTGACGGCGGAGCGAATGGCCTCGTCGGGCAAGGGGGCATTGAGCCGCCCTATCGCGGCATCAAAGCGCGGCAACAGGATGGTTCCCGATAGAACTGGCGCAGCGCATGGGGCGCATCCGGCTCGGTAACCTCGTCAGATTGTTCATACAGGTATTCCGTTGGAGCCCCCCCGAACGTGGCACTGGCTACTTGGCAAGACGGTCCCTGACGACTGAAGGGAATCAGCTGGGCTACTTGCCTCTGGGCGACTTGGCCATATGATCGTCAGCAAACCTCCATCGAGAGGACAAAGACGGGTTCTTCCATGATCGAATTCCGCCCTCTGCCTGACGACCATCCGGATCTGGCCCTGTCACCCATGTTCCGCGCCGCCTCGTTGACGCTCGGCTACGCCTTGGAGCAGGGCAGCATCGGCCTGACCGCCACCAAAGCCTTCAAGCAGGGTTTCGTGCATTGGGCGGTGGAGCATTTCCAATGGCCCGGCAAAACCGCCGAGGAGATGTTCCGATACAACAAGGTCGTGAATGAGGCCGATTTCCCACCGCTGGAACTCCTGCATTTCCTGTTGATCCGGTTGCGCCTCGGACGGCATTATAAGGGCACGTTCCGTGCGACGAATGACGGCAGGATGTATGCCGGACAGCCCGGTGCGCTCTTCGAGAAGTTGGTGCCGTTCTTCTTGCTGGCGATGGATCACGCCGCCTATTCCCGGACCGGCGAAGCTGCGCCCGGCAACTGGGACACCTGGCTCAACGTCATGAACGTTGAAATCGAGAATGGGCTAAGCGAGCGAAGACTCTATGGGGTCTTCTATGGTGAGGGGCCCAACTGGGACAATGACAGCTGGCGACAGATCGGCGCGTTCAGTTCCTGCGTCCTGAAGCCGCTGGAATGGGCCGGGTTCATCACCTCACAGGAAACCCGCGAACCGGACGGGCGGCCGGCCCAGATGATTTTCAAGACGCCGCTCTGGCGCTCGGTCCTGAAGCTCGAGACCGATCGGCATGTCAGGCCCATGGTCCGGCATTGATCCCTACGTCGGCATGTATGAGCTGTTGCAGGCTTCGTGGGCCAGAGGCTAGGTCGTGTTGACAAAAGGGATTCCCCTTGGGCTTGGGGCATGATTCAAGCTGGCATCTGCGATGGAGACCAGCTTGGCACGAGACCTTATGTCGGACGAGGAGTGGGCGTTCTTTGAGCGCTTCATCTTCGCCGTCCGCGCCCCGAACGGGCGCAAGCCCACCAACCACCGCCTCGTTCTTGATGGCATATTCTGGATCGCACGCACCGGTGCGCCATGGCGGGACCTACCTGCCGAGTTCGGCAAATGGTCAAGCGTCTATCGGCAGTTCCGGCGCTGGACGCTGGCAGGCCTGTGGGAGGAAATCATGGATGCCCTGAACCAGAGCGGAGCCGTGCCAAGCGCCCTGCAAATGATCGACAGCACCGTGATCCGTGCCCACCATCAGGCAGCGGGCGCTAAAGGGGGACTCCGCGACAAGGTTTCGGCCGTTCTCGAGGTGGCTTTACGACCAAGATCCACCTTCTGGTCAACGCGCACGGGCTACCTATGAGAACAGAGATCACGCCGGGCCAGACGTCGGACTATCTCGGCTTCGATCTGGTGATGGTGGATAATCTGCCCCGCCCGAGCGTGCTGCTCGCAGATCGCGGCTACGATGCAGACAAGATCAGAGACGGCATGGAGGCGCGCAACGTCCTGCCCGTGATACCGATGCGCAAGTCCCGCAAAAAACGGATTGGTGTCGATCGTTCGCTGTATCGCCTGCGCAATCTGGTCGAACGCTGCTTCAACAAGCTCAAGAACGCCAGGCGTGTCGCGACCCGCTACGACAAGACGGCAGAAAGCTTTCTCGGCTTCATTGACATCACGTCGATCCGCCTCTGGCTCCGTCATTTGTCAACATGACCTAGGAAGTCGCCCTGATCATGCATTGCCAGAAGCTCGGACAGGTTCATGGTAGCTTTGGTCATCGGGGTCTCCGTAAAATCCGTGGTTGAAGCGTCGAAACTCCACCTCGATCATACACCTCGATGGCCACCCCAGGTTACACTGGCAGCGCCGATGAAATTACACCACGTGCGCGGACGCTACCAAAAACTTCTGGCAGGCGGCCTCGACGATGAGGCAGGTCTGGACACCGCGCCCCCTCATGATGAACTTCGTCGCTTTCCCGGCCCCCAAGGCGGTTTGCCGGGTGGGCCGGGTCAATCCCGCGCGGGCGGGCTGGCCGTCGGGCGATGCAGTTGGGCGGTCGGCCTTTGCACCCGCGCGGCCTCGCGCATGCGGGCCTCGGCCTGCGCGGGGTTGGTCGAGGCCGCGATGCCCGACAGGATCGCGGCCAGTTCGGCGCAGGTCTGCGCCAGCGCGCCGTCCCCCGTCGTGACGGTGGGGCAGGGCGGGGTCGCCGGGTCGGGCGCATCTTCGCCGCGCGCCGTCAGTTCCTCGGCGATCACCAGCGTCTTGGCGCGCAGCCAAGCATAGCGCAGATTGTCCAGTAGCGCGGGAATATCCGCAGTTTCTCGCACGCCGCCGATCCGGCGCGGAAATCGCCCGGCATCCCGGAAAGGCGTTCAGATAGACAGCCGCGCCAGCCGGCCTCGTGCCGCCCGCCCGGATGGGTGATGCCGCTGTCGCCCAGAAGCTGCTTGGCGCGGGTCAGGATGCGGGCGTGCATTCCTCGAACCCCGGATCGTTGACCTGCAACAGCGTGACCGCCGTGCCGCGTTTTTCGGGATCCGGCGACGGCGAGGCTGAACAGCGGGTTTCCGGCCACCCATGCCTCGACCGCCGCGCGGTTCGCGGTCGAGCGCGCGTTCAGCGCCGCCACCGGCCCGATGCGGTTTTCGATCTGCCGCAGCCCGAACGTGGTTTCGGCGAAGGCCAGCAGGCTGAAGGTGTTGATGACGCCGCCGGTCATGCGGTCGGCCTCGGCGTCGTAGAACGGCCCCTGCGCGACCGAGCGCGGGCCGGTGACCGGGCGCGCGCGGGTCCTGCGGCACGGTCAGGCTGAGTTGACGGGGAATCGCCCATGAGGGGTGGCGATATTGCGGTCGATCTGCGCCAGCGCCTGCGGCGTGAAGCTGGCGGTGAAATAGCCCGAAACTCCGCCGATCGCTTTTGCAGCGGCATGAACAGGCAGCATTTCGCCATCATTCCGGCGATCAGCTCCTCGGGCCAGGGCATCGCCCCAGAAGCGAGGTCGCGTCGATGATCGCATGGCGGTTCACCGGGTCGCGGTCCAGCCATTCCAGCAGACCGGCGACCTCGGCGGCGGAATAGGCGGTTGCGCCGGTGGTCTCGCGGCCGACACCGATGAACAGGCGTATGCCCATCTCCTCCAGCGCCTCGGCGGGCGGGATGGCGCCTTCATCGCCGGCGAAATGCAGCCGCTCGGTCGTGCCGTTCCGCGACAGGCGGCACAGGTCGGTGATCTGCGCGGCCCATGACTGGCGGAAGAATCCGGCTGGCCCGTTGCGGCCGCTTTCGGGGCGGGGGGTGTCGATCCAGACCTGCTGAACTGGGTCGTTCAGCGTCATCAGGTGCTGGATGCAGGCGGTGAAGCCGCTGTGCCCGCCGCCCAGTCCCACGGCAAGGCGGTTCTGCAAGGGCAGGCCGAAATAGCGGTGAATGGCCCGCATCATGTCGCGCAGGATGCTGTCGGCAGGCTCGCCCCGGTGCATCGAACGCGCGAGTTCCGAGACCGTATAGCCGCCCACATCGCGCCCCCGGTCGTCGGTCTTGCGATAGGTGGCGCTCACCCATTGTTCGAATTCCAGCCGCCGCGACCGCCGGTCCACCTCGTCGGTCGAGCCGTCGCTGATCGGACCGACGCCGAAGAACGGGTTGGACGGGCGCGCGGGCGGTCCCGCGCGCGTGGCGTCAAGCGCGGCCTCGCGGGCCGCGCGCAGGGTGTCGGTGGCAGGCATGGCGGGTCCTTTCGGGAAAAGGGGGCGCGGTCAGGCCCTGGTGTCGTAGGCGCCGACGTAATGACCGGCGGCGATGCCGCGCAGGACGTCCTCTTCCTTGGCGGATTGGGCGCGGGTGGCCTCAAGCAGCGCAGGCGCGACGGATTGGGGAAAGGCCACGACGCCATCGGCATCGCCCACCACGATATCGCCGGGATTGACCACCATGCCGCCGATGGTCACGGGGACGTTGATTTCGCCCGGTCCGTTCTTGTAGGGGCCAAGATGGATGCCCGCACGGGCAAAGACGGGGAAATCCGATGCCGCCAGCGCGGCCACGTCGCGCACCGCCCCGTCCAGCACGAAGCCCGCCGCGCCGCGCATCCCGGCCACCGAGGACATGATCTCGCCGATCAGGGCGCGGCTGATGTCGCCGCCGCCATCGACCACGATCACGTCGCCGGGGCGCAGCAGGTCCAGCGCCAGGTGGATCGCCTTGTTGTCGCCCGCGCGGGTGCGCACGGTCAGCGCGGTCCCGGCCATCGGCGTGCCGTCATGGAAGGGGCGCAGCCCGACCGCGCCGGGCAGGCGGTGCAGGTTGTCGCTGATATTGGCGACGGGCAGGGCGCGGAAGGCCGCGATCAGCGCGGGATCGGCCTGCACGGGATTGGGGTTGTGGCGTTCGTCAAGCATCTTGGGCTCCTTTGTCATTTGAGCGCGGCGCAGGCGTCGGCGATCAGCGCGCAGCCTTGGGCGATGGTGTCTTCAGAGGTGGCGAAGGACAGGCGCAGGCAGGGCGACATGCCATAGGCCGCGCCGTCCATCACCGCGACGCCTACGGATTTCAGCAGATAGAGCGTCAGGTCGGTGTCGGTCCCGATCACCTCGCCTTCCGGCGTGCGGCGGCCGAGCAGGGTCGTGACGTCGGGGTAGATGTAGAAGGCCCCCGCCGGGCGCGCGCAACTGATGCCGGGAATGGCGCTGAGCCGTTCGTGCATCAGGTTGCGGCGGCGTTCGTAAAGCGCGACCATCTCGCGCACCGGGGTCTGGTCGCCGTTCAGCGCCTCGACCGCCGCCGCCTGGCTGATCGAGCTGGGGCAGGTCGTCGATTGGCCCAGCAGCTTGGTGATCGCGCCGACGACCTCGGACGGCCCGGCGGCATAGCCGATCCGCCAGCCGGTCATCGCATAGGCCTTGGACATTCCGTTGATCATCAGGACCCGCCCGGCAAGGCCGGGATCGACGCGCAGAAGGCTGTCGGCGCGGGCACCGTCATAGACCAGATGTTCATAGATATCGTCGGTCATCACCGCGACATGGGGGTGGCGGTGCAGCACCTCGGCCAGCGCGGCAAGTTCTTCGCTGGAATAGACCGCGCCGGTCGGGTTCGAGGGCGCGCAGAGGATCACCCAACGGGTGCGCGGCGTGATCGCGGCCTCCAGCGCCGCAGGCGTCAGCTTGAAATCGTCGCCGCGCGCGCAGGGCACGATCACCGGCCTGCCGCCGTTCAGCGCCACGATATCGGGGTAGGAGACCCAATAAGGCGCGGGCACGATCACCTCGTCACCGTCATTCAGGGTGGCTGCGAAAGCCTCGAATATCAATTGCTTGGCGCCGCAGCCCACCACGATATCCGCCGGGCTGACGGTCACGCCGTTGTCGCGCGCCAGCTTGTCCGCGATGGCCTGACGCAGCGCGGGCGTCCCGTTCGAGGCGGTGTAATGCGTGTCCCCCGCCCGCATCGCGGCGATGGCGGCCTCGATGATATGGGGGGGCGTGTCCAGGTCCGGCTCGCCGATGGTGAAATCCACGATCCTGCGCCCCTGCGCCCGCAAGTCGTTGACGATGGCCTTGGCGGCGATGCTTGCCGAAGGTTTCAGCGCATTCACGCGGTCGGAGAGGGTTATGCTCATCGGTTTGCCTATGATTTGGGCGAACGGCCCCGAAAGGGCGGTCATTTGCGGAATTTCTTGCATCTTAGGCGGGGGTATCATAAAAAAACCGATAAATATTTATCTTATATCATTCCTGATAAGAATGATTGACGGAGGTTCCATGCCCGCCCCGACCACGCTGAAGCAGTTGGAGACGATCTATTGGATCGCCAATCTGGGCACGTTCGAGCGCGCGGCGCTGAAACTGAACACGACGCAATCGGCGATCTCGAAACGGATCCAGGAACTGGAACTGGCCGTGGGGGCGGAACTGTTCGACCGCAGCCTGCGCGCGCGCGCCTGACCGAGAAGGGCGAATACCTGATCGCCATCGCCGAAGAGATGCTGGAGCTTCAGAACCGCATCCATTCCCTGCGCGACGGCGCCGCGCCTCCGGTGCGCCGGATCCGCTTCGGCGTGACCGAACTGATCGCGATGACATGGCTGCCGCGCATGGTCACCCTGCTGCGCGAGCAATTCCCCAATGTCATGCTGGAACCCGAGGTGGACATGAGCCGCACCCTTTACGAGGGTCTGCAAGACAACAGCCTGGACCTGATCGTGATCCCCGAAACCTTCTCGGCGCCCGAGGTCACATCCCGAGGTTCTGGCCCATGTCCGCAACGACTGGATGGCGCGGCCCGGACTGGTCGCCTCGGGCGGGCGCGGGCCGCTGCCGCTGTCGGATCTGGCCGGGTATCCGATCCTGTCGCAGGGCAGCCGTTCAGGCTCGGGGCTGCATTTCAGCAAATGGCTGCGCAACCAGGGGATCGTCTTTCCGCGCCAGGTGTCCAGCGACAGCATGACCGCGCTGCTGGGGCTGACCATCGCGGGCCTGGGGGTTTCCTACATGCCAAGCGCCTGTTTCCAGCCCCTGATCGACGAGGGCAAGCTGGAAATCGTCCTCGCCGAGCCCGCCTTGCCGACGGTTCCCTATGCCGCGATGTATCGCAACGACCGGCCCTCGGCCATCGCGGCCTCGGTGGCGCAGGTGGCCGCCGAGGCCTGCGATTTCACCCGGCAGTTTCAGGGATGATCGCTATAGGGAATGAAATTCCATAAAATTAAATCGCTTTTTGTCAAGAAAAGGGCGGGTAAGGATGGCCGGGCAAGGGCGGATGAATGTTTCCCGCCCGAAAGGGGTTGCATGGATTTCGCGCAGATCAGGCAGAATCGTGGATGAACTGGCCGGATCGGCGGCCACCGAGGTCAAGGTCGAGACCGGCGGGATGAAGATCCACCTGCGTTTCGCCCAAGCTGGCGCGGCGCCCGGCGCGGAAACCGTCACCGCCCCCATGCCCGGCGTGGTCTATCTGGCGCCCTCGCCCGGCGCCGCGCCTTTCGCCGGCATCGGCGCGCAGGTCGCCTCGGGCGATACGCTGCTGCTGGTCGAGGCGATGAAATCCATGCTGCCCGTCCGCGCCCCCTTCGACGCAGTGGTCGAGGATATCCTGACCTCCGACGAATCCCCGGTCGAGATCGGGCGGCCCCTGATCCGCCTGCGCCCGGTATCCGCATGACCCGCAAGCTGCTGATCGCCAACCGGGGCGAGATCGCCCTGCGCATCCAGCGCGCCTGCCGCAAGCTGGGCATCCCGCATGTGCAGGCCTGTTCGCAGGCCGACCAGGACGCGCGCTATGTGCGCGAGGCCGACCAGTCCATCTGCATCGGCCCGGCGCGGGCGCGCGACAGCTATCTGAACATCCCGGCGCTGGTCTATGCCGCGCGGGCGACCGGCGCGGACATGATCCATCCGGGCTATGGCTTCCTGTCCGAAAACGCCGATTTCGCCGCTGCCGTCGAGGCCGAGGGGCTGGTCTTCGTCGGCCCGCCCGCCTCGGCGATCCTTGCGATGGGCAACAAGGTCCGCGCGCGGCAGGCGATGATCGCGGCGGGGGTGCCCTGCATCCCCGGCTCGCCCGGTCCGCTGCCAGATGATGTGGCGGAAATCCGGCGGATTGCGGAAGGGATCGGCTATCCGGTGATCGTCAAAGCCTCGGGCGGGGGCGGCGGGCGCGGGATGCGCGTCGTGCAGGTCGAGGCGGATCTGGACGAGGCCGTCGCGCTGACCCGCGAGGAGGCCCGCACCGCCTTCGGCAATCCCGAGCTTTACATCGAGCGTTACCTGACCACGCCGCGCCATGTCGAATTGCAGGTGCTGTGCGACGGCCACGGCAATGCGGTGCATCTGGGCGACCGCGATTGCTCGATGCAGCGCCGCCACCAGAAGGTGATCGAGGAGGCCCCGGCCCCCGGTGTCTCGCGCGCGCTGATCGAACGGGTGGCGGCGCGCTGCCTGGAGGCCTGCA
The DNA here is from genome assembly GCF_029309835.1 of Paracoccus sp. DMF-8. Classification (GTDB taxonomy): domain Bacteria; phylum Pseudomonadota; class Alphaproteobacteria; order Rhodobacterales; family Rhodobacteraceae; genus Paracoccus. The sequence continues at coordinate 19,775 of NZ_JARJHL010000006.1, forward strand.
AGACGATGGGCTACCGCGGTGCGGGCACCTTCGAATTCCTCTATGAGAACGACGAGCTGTTCTTCATCGAGATGAACACCCGCCTTCAGGTCGAGCATCCCGTGACCGAGATGGTCACCGGCATCGACATCGTGGCGGCGCAGTTGCGCATCGCGATGGGTGAACCGCTTGGCCTGACGCAGGCGGATGTGCGCTTCACCGGCCATGCCATCGAATGCCGCATCAATGCCGAGGATCCGGCGACCATGCTGCCCTCGCCCGGCTGCGTCAGCGAATGGCAACCGCCCGAAGGCGAGGGGCTGCGCGTCGATACCCATCTGCACGAGGGCTATCAGGTGCCGCCGCATTACGATCTCGCTGGTGGCGAAATTCATCGCCCATGGGCCGGACCGCGCCACCGCCATCGCCCGGATGGAGGATGCGCTGGCCGCCACCCGCGTCGCCGGCATCGCCACCAATATTCCGTTGCAAACCCGGCTGATGCGCGACGCGGCTTTCCGCGCGGGCGGCGCCGGGATCAACTATCTGGAGACGAAGATGAAGGCAGAGGCAGGGGCATGAGCGGGCCGGTCTTTTCCGAACTGGGCGAGGCCGCGCTGCTGTGCGAATACGCCCCCGGCGCGCTGGACCTCGACCGGCAGCGGCGGGTCTGGGCGGTGGCCTCGGGCCTTGCCGGGGTGCCGGGCGTGCGCGAGGTCGTCCCCGGCATGAACAACCTTGCCGTGGTCTACGACCCCGATGCCTTTACCCCCGCCACGCTTGCCGACAGGATCAAGGCGCTGTGGTCCGCGCCCGTTCCCGATACGGCGGGCGGGCGTGTCCATGAAATCGCGGTGGTCTATGGCGGCGAGGCCGGGCCTGACCTGGCTGCTCTGGCCGAGGCTGCGGGGATGACTCCTGCCGAATTCGCCGAACTGCATGCCAGCGGCGACTACACCGTCTATGCCCTGGGTTCGCAGCCGGGATCTCGGCTATCTGGGCGGGCTGGACCCGCGCCTTGCCGCGCCGCGCCGCGCCGTGATCCATCCCCGCGTCGAGGCCGGCCGCGTCATCATCGGCGGCGCGCAGACGGCGGTGCAGTCGCGCACGACGCCCTCGGGCTGGCACATGATCGGGCGGACCGAGGCGGTCTTCTTCGATCCCACCGCCGACCGCCCGGCGCTGCTTGCGCCCGGCGACCGGGTGAAATTCAGCTTGTCGGAGGTGCTGGCGTGATCGAGATCGTCTCTGCGGGCGTCATGGCCTCGGTCCGGGATCTGGGCAGGCCGGGCTGGCGCAATCTGGGCGTCGGCAGCAGCGGCGCGATGGATGCCTTCGCGCTGCGGATCGGCAATATGATGGTCGGCAATCCGCAGGGTCTGGCGGGGGTCGAGTTCACGCTTGGCGGTTTCCGGCTGCATTTCCGGCGCGATACGGTCTTTGCCCTGACCGGGGCCGATGCGGGCGCGGCGCTGGACGGGGTGCCGGTGCCCGCATGGTGGGTGCGCCACGCCCGCGCGGGGCAGGTGCTGAGCGCGCAGATGGCCGGGCGCGGGATGCGCAGCTATCTGGCGGTTGCGGGCGGGATCGGTGTCGCGCCGGTCATGGGCTCGCGCGCGACCGACGTGAAGGGCGGTTTCGGCGGGCATGAAGGCCGGGCCCTGCAAGCCGGCGATCTGCTGCCGCTGGCCGAGGCCGAAGAGCCGCCCCGGATCGGCCCTTGCGGTTTCGGGCTGGATGCGGGCCGTCTGGACCTGCTGCCCGCGCCCGAAGCCGAGATCCGCTTTATCCCGGCGAAGGAATGGGACATCCACGGCCCTGTCTTGCAGGAACGTTTCACAAGCAGTGCATGGGTGCTGCAACCCGACAGCAACCGCATGGGCTATCGCCTCTCGGGGCCTGACATGCGGCGGGATGCGCCGCTGGAACTGCTGTCACATGGCATCCTGCCCGGCACGATCCAGCTTCCGCCGGGTGGGCAGCCGGTGATTCAGCTGAACGACGCCAATACCTGCGGCGGCTATCCCAAGCTGGGCGTGGTGATCGAGCCGGATCTGAGCGCGTTGGCGCAGGTGCGGCTTGGTGCGAGGATCTGCTTTCGTGCGGTGGGCCGCGACGAGGCGCTGGCGGTCCGCACGGGGCGCGAAACCTTCATCGCGCGGCTGGCGGCGCGGATCGCCCTTGCGCGCGACTATTCGATGCGGAGCGGCTGGAATGGATAGAAAGTTTGCCACCGAATTGCGGTTGCTGATCGACCACCTTGCCACGCGCGGCGTTGCCATGCTGTCGGTCCGGCAGGGGGATGAGCGGCTGCGGATCACCCTTGACGCTGGCATCGCCCCGCAGGCACAGGTGCAACCCGTCACCATCGCCGCCGCCGGGCCGGGCATCTTCCATGCCCGCCACCCCGGCGGCGCGGATCTGGCCTGTATCGAGGCGGGCGATTTCCTTTTCTCCGTCGCCACAATCGGTGAGGGCGACGAAATACTGGAACAACATAGCGCGGTCGTCGGTTTCGGCACCCCGCTGATCCGCAGGAAAGGCAAGACATGACCGGGCGCACAATCGACCTGAATTCCGATCTGGGCGAGGGCTATGGCGCCTGGCGCATGGCCGATGACGCGGCGATGCTGGATATCGTCTCCTCGGCCAATATCGCCTGCGGCGCCCATGCGGGCGATCCGGTGGTGATGGCCGACACGCTGGCGCTGGCCCTTGCGCGCGGCGTCGCGCCGAGGGCGCATATCGGCTATCCCGACCGGCAGGGCTTCGGGCGGCGGCCGATGCAGTTTGACCTGCGCGAGCTGGAGCTGCTGACCCTGACCCAGCTTGGCGCAATCTCGGCTCTGGCCGGGGCGGCGGGGGTGCGGCTGACCCATGCGAACTTCCATGGCGCACTTGGCAATCTGTCCTTTGTCGATCGCGACGTGGCGCGGGTGCTGATCGGCGCGCTGCGCAGCTTCGATTCCGATCTGGCCTTCGTCGGCCTGCCCCATACCGCCGCCGCCGACGAGGCCGAGCGGCAGGGGCTGCGGCTGGTGCGCTCCTTCCTTGCCGACCGGGCCTATAACCCCGACGGCACGCTGGTTTCGCGCAAGCAGTCCGGCGCGGTGATCCACGATCAGGCCGCCGTGGCCGCGCGGATCGCACAGGCCCTGACCGAGGGCACCGTGCGCGCCATCGACGGCAGCCTGATCGCGATGCCGGTCGATTCGATCCTGATCCACAGCGACACGGCGGGTGCGGTCGAACTGGCGCAGGCAATTCGCCGCACGGTCGAAGAGGCGGGGTTCACCGTCGTCCCTTTTGCAACCCCGCGCGGCCTCAACATTCCCTCGAGGAATGAAAACGCATAAGTATATATCGCTATAATTTCTCAACCCTCTGCGCTTTCATGGGCCGAGATGCCGCGATCCGCGAATGATCCCGACGACAAACATCACATCACAGGGAAACACAGATGAACCGCTTTCAGAACTTCGGCCTTGTTTCGGTGCTTGCCCTTGGCGTTGCCGCGCCTGCAATGGCGCAAACCGCATGGGATCTGCCGGTGGTCTGGCCCGCCGAGAACTATATCACCGTCAATGCCCAACGCTTTGCCGAAGAGGTCGCCACCGTCACCGATGGCGAGGTGCAGATCACCATTCACCCCGGCGGCTCGCTTGGCTTCAAGGGGCCTGACATGTTCTCGGCGGTGCGCGACGGGCTGGTGCCCATCGGCGACATGCTGCTGCAACAGCAGACCGGTGACAACCCGCTTCTGGGCCTGCAATCGCTGCCTTACCTGATCGACACCTATGACGAGCAGGTCGCATTCCGTGACTATTACCGTCCGGTGCTGAACGACGTCTTTGCCGAGAACAACCAGAAGCTGCTGTTCACCATCCCCTGGCCGCAGCAGCAGGTCTATACGAAGAAGGAACTCAACTCGATCGAGGATTTCGCCGGGATCAAGATCCGTTCCTCGGACGCTTCGGCGACCGAGATCTTCCGCGCCGCCGGCATGACCCCGGTGCAATTGCCCTGGGGCGAGGTCATCCCCTCGCTGGCGACCGGTGCCATCGAGGCGGTCGGCACCTCGTCGCCCTCGGCCGTGGATGGCTCGTTCTGGGAATTCCTGACCCATGGATATGCGACGCGCCACACCTGGAACCTCGATGCGATCAGCGTCAACCTCGACGCCTGGAACCAGCTTTCCCCCGAGCATCAGGACGCCATCGCCGATGCCGCCGCGCGGATGGAGCCGGAGTTCTGGCAATCGGCACAGGACGCCGATGCCGAAAAACTTCAGGTGCTGGCCGAGAACGGCATCACCAATGCCGAACTGGATGATGCCACCCGCGCGGAACTGCGCAGCCGCGCCGCGCCGATCCGCGAGGCCGAGATCGCCCGCATGGACCCGCGCGGCGCCGAGGTCGTCGAAGCGTTCGAAAGCCGGTGAATCCATTCTCAGCCGGAGCAAAACCCATGTGGCAATCAATCTATCGCGCCGCTGACGCGCTGTCGCGCGCCATGGCCTATCTGGCGGGTTTCGTCGTCCTGGTCATCGCCTTGATGCAGGTGGTCGAGATCGCCCTGCGGAACCTTGCCGGCATCAGCCTGACCTTCGTGTGGGAATATGCGGCCTATATGCATATCGCGGCGATCTTCATGGGGCTTGCCTTCACGCTGCGGACAGGGGGGCATATTCAGGTGACCCTGTTCGCCGGGCCCTTTCCGCGCCTGTTCGACTGGCTTTCCACCACGGTGGGGCTGATCATCTCGGGCTATCTCAGCTTTGCGATGATCCGGCTTTGCTGGAACTGGGGCAGCACCGGGCGGACCTCGGGGACGGTGGACAACCTGCCGCTGGTCTGGCCGATGATCTTCGTGGCCTTCGGCGCCTCGATGCTGACGCTACAACTGGTGTTCCGGCTGATCCATCTGGCCCTGGGCACGCGGCTGCAAGAACGGTGGACCGCCACCGTCGCGGCTGACTGAGGGAAACCGCCATGTCACTTTCCGTCATCACCCCGATTCTGCTTCTGTTCCTTCTGCTGGGCAGTGGCGCGTGGATCGGTCTCGGCCTCATGGGCGTGGGCATCGCCAGCCTTGAGCTGTTCCGCAATCTGCCGGTGGACCGCGTGCTGGCGCAAACCGTCTGGAACGGGCTGTCCTCGCCCGAACTGCTGGCTTTGCCGCTGTTCATCCTGATGGCCGAACTGGTTTTCCGCTCGCGCTTCATCGGCGGGCTGTTCCATGCGCTGGAACCCTGGGTGCGGCGTTTCCCCGGCGGGCTTTTGCACACCAACATCCTGGGCTGCGCCTTCTTCGCGCTGATTTCGGGGTCATCGGCGGCGACGACCAGCGCCATCGGCAAGATCACCCTGGGCGAATTGCGCGAGCGCGGCTATCCCAAATCGATCTCGATGGGGTCGCTTGCAGGGGCGGGGACCTTCGGCTTCCTGATCCCGCCCAGCATCATCATGATCGTCTACGGGATGCTGTCGCAGACCTCGGTGGTCAAGCTGTTCGCGGCGGGGATCATCCCGGCGCTGATCCTGGCTTCGATGTTCATGGGCTATCTGGCGGTCTATTCCTGGGTTCGTCCCTTCGAGGTGAAGGCCGAGCCGACGGCGCATATCTGGCGGGAACGCTTTGCGCGCTTGCCCACGCTGCTGCCCTTCCTGGTGCTGATGGCCGCGCTGCTGGGGTCGATGTATTCGGGCCTTGCCAGCCCGTCCGAGGCCGCCGCGCTGGCGGTCGTCATGACCATGCTGATCATGGCGGGCGAGCGGACGCTGAACCGGCGCACGCTGGTCGATGCCTGCATGGGCACGGCGCGAACCGTCAGCATGCTGGGGCTGATCATCGGCGCGGCCTCGTTCCTTTCGACCGCGATGGGCTATCTGGGGCTGCCGCAGCAAATATCGGCCGCGATCACTGCGATGGAACTGTCGCCGCTGGTGCTGATCATGCTGCTTTTGCTGATCTATCTGGTGCTTGGCTGCTTCCTTGAAGGGATGTCGCTGATCGTGATGACGCTGCCCATCGCCCTGCCGCTGGTCGTGGGGGCGGGTTATGACAAGATCTGGTTCGGCGTCTTCCTGATCATCGTGGTCGAGATGGCGCAGATCACCCCGCCCGTCGGGATGAACATCTTCGTCATCCAGGGGCTTACGGGCGAGAAGCTGGGCACCGTCGTCCGCGCGGCCTTTCCCTTCTTCCTGCTGATGATCGCTTTCGTCATCCTGATCGCGATCTTCCCCGGCATCGTCACTTTCCTGCCGGCCATGGTCTAGAGCGCCGGGCATTTATGTTGAATCGAGGATTCCCTTGAGCATCTGGTTGTGATTCCCTGTGTTCAGGAGGATCTCGCCATGCCCGCTCCGCTCTCTCTGGACCTTCGCCGCCGGTTTCAACGCTACATTGAAGACGGTCTCAGTGGCCGGGAAGCGGCGCGGCGGCTGATGATGTCACCTGCGACCGGCGCACGCTTGGCGGGCCGGGTCCGGCGAGGGGAACCGCTTGCACCGCGCCCATGCGGACGGCCTCGGGGCTGTGGGGCAAGCCGGGACCGCACAGGGCCCTGCTGATCGAACTGGTCGAGCAAGACCCGGACATCACCATGGCCGGGTTGAAGGGCGCCCTGGCGGATGCGGAAGGCCTTCATGTTCACGAAAGCTCCCTGTCGCGCGCCCTGCGCCGACCGGGCTTCACGTTCAAAAAAAATCATTGGTCGCGGATTGACCTGCCCCGGGATTTTTCCTCCAGATGCGATTAGAGTCCGGCCCAACTTGAGGACGGACAATGAAGCGAAGGAGATTCACGGACGAACAGATCATCGGCATCCTGGCAGAGCATGAGGCAGGCGCGAAGTGCGCTGACCTGTGCCGGAAGCACGGCATGTCGGAAGGCACCTTCTACAACTGGAAGGCCAAGTTCGGCGGCATGACGGTGTCGGAGGCGAAGCGGCTGAAGGGGCTCGAGGATGAGAACGCCAAGCTGAAGAAGCTGCTGGCCGAGCAGATGCTGGATCTGGCGGCGATGAAGGACCTGGTTGCAAAAAAGTGGTAGGGCCCGCCGTGAAGCGTGAAGCCGTTGCGTATCTTCGGGCCGAGCATGGCCTCTCGGAACGGCGGGCCTGTCACATCGTCGGCGCGGATCGAACGATGATCCGCTATCGATCCCGACGCGCGCCGGATACGGCGTTACGCGGTCGGTTGCGGGACTTGGCCAACGAGCGCCGGCGGTTCGGTTACCGGCGCCTGTTCGTTCTGCTGCGCCGCGAGGGTGAGCCTTCGGGGATCAACCGTATCTATCGGCTCTACCGCGAGGAAGGACTGACGGTGCGCAAGCGGAAGGCGCGGCGCAAGGCGGTCGGGACGCGTGCCCCGGTTCTGGTCGAGGCGCGACCCAATGCACGCTGGTCGCTGGATTTTGTCCACGACCAGTTCGCCAACGGCCAGCGCTTCCGGGTGCTCAACGTGGTCGATGACGTCACCCGAGAATGCCTCGCGGCGATCCCAGTCTTCGCCCTTGGGATCAAGCACGGGAAGGTTGGATGCGATGAAGCGGATGACCGGGCCGATCCAGACTGTGGGGTTCGGATCATTGCTCATTCTCGGTCATCCTCGTCCGGCGGGATGTCAGGCACGACATGATTCAGGATATGCAGGGCGGCCTCCGGGTCCCCCCGTTGGGCACGACGGCGCATCATTTCCAGCCCGGCCTCGGCCCCGCCATCGCCTCCCGGGAGGTCTTTCAATGCACGCATCGGGATACCGGGCTTCCCGGCCTTGTCAGAGTTACCCATGATGATCAGGTTCGATATATCGCCGGAATGCGGCGACGATTGCCGCGTCATCAATGCCAAGCCAATGCGCCGGCGCGCAGCCGAAATCGACGTGGGCGCGAGTCAGCCAGTAACACAGCCTCAGGTTGCTGATGCGGGCAGGTCTGAGCTTCAGGATGTCGCGGACGACATCGAAAATCCGGCCGTTCGCCGCATCGAACTGGAACAGCGGCAACATGATCTTGCTGTTTTGAACCAGGGTAATGACGGTATCGTCTCGGGCCATGGCCTGCATGGCGGTGTCCGGGGCATCCGTTTCGATGCGCAACAGCGCACAGGCCTGCGATGCATCGATCAGCTCGATGCTGGCCGAGAGGCGTTCCTCGACGCCGGATTGGTAGGTGGATTTTTCTGGCAACATTCTATTTCCCCTTGGGAACGGCGCGGTTCCGTATCTCGTCGAAGCTGAAGCCGGCCGGCAGCGTGACCTCGCTGACCGAGAGGTAGCCGCCGATGCACTCCGGGCAGACATGCCGGCCCTCCGGCAGCCATCTGCGCATGGCCTTCTCCATGAAGACGATTGTCTCGTTTGTCGCGGCCACGACGATCCGCCCGTTCCGCACCACGGCCTGCCCGGAGATCAGGGCCGGATCGAGGATCCGGCCGCAGCCCGCGCAAAGAACGGTGGGCCAGGCGCGGCCCGGTTCGACTTGCTCCCAATGCGCGTTAACGAGGAGTCTGGCGGCGCGGGCCTCAATCTCCGGCAGCGTGACCGGGCGGAAATCCCAGACATCGACGCCGGTGTTGATGCTGTTGCGTGAACCCTGCCAGTTCTGATGGACATGGCCGAACAGCTGTAGGCCCTGATGCCGCGCACCGGGCCAGGTGATCATCGGGTAGTGGCAGAGAAACAGCCGCCGCTTGTCCACGACGATGTCAGCCGTTTCTGCCAGGCTGTCCCAGGGCAGGTCGCAGACCCAGTCTTCATCATGGTTGCCCCGGATCAGGTGCCGGCGGCCCGGCAGGGCATGGAAGATGCCCGGACCTCACGCCGCTGCGCATCGGTCGATCGTCCTGCGGTGAAATCCCCGAGAATCCAGAGGTCGTCATCGGGCTGGACCCGGGCCCGACACTCGGCCAGCAGATGCGCATTCATCGCGGTTACGTCCGGAAAGGGGCGGTCGCAGAAACCGATGATCCGGTCATGGCTGTAGTGCGGATCGGCGGTGAACCAATGCATGTCAGCCCTCCTCGTCGAAGGCGGCGCGGTCCGCGGCGTCGATCTCGCGCACCCGCGCGATATATGTGGCCAGCAGCAGCGCCAGCAGCTCCGGGTCGTCAATATTCGTGAATCCGGGAAGGGTGAACTGGATGGAACCGGCAAGGGCCCTCTTGCCATTCAGGGCTTCCGCCAGCGCCGTTTCAATCGCGTCGATGGACCGGCCGAGCCGATACCAGCGGGAGGCCGTGCGAGCCCAGCCGATCTCGGGATCGATGGCGATCAGCTGCGAGGTGTGGATGCTTGCATTGCCGAGAAGCGGGTGGTCGGTCACTTCGCCCCACAGCATCACATGCCCGTCCGGCGACATCGCCGCTTTCCAACCCGACAGGACCGGCGCCTGCGCCAGGTTCGCCTCGGAAGGGCCAGCCTCGACGGCGTCGATGGCGCGCAGGACCTTGTCGATCCATTCACGGTCGATGGGCGAGAGTTTCACGATGGTTTCTCCATTTCGATGGCATGAGGGGACGGCTGCGGCGATGCCGCAGGCACGTTGGATTCAGGGAAGTATGAAAACCGGATGGGCCGGCTCAGTGCAGAATCGGCCCCTGTTCGAGGTCGGAGGCGCGTTGCAGCATGCGGGCGGCGATCCGCAGGCTGGGGTGATGCCGCTGCAGGGAGGGATGGGCGAGAACCTCGCAGATCGCCTCGATGGCGGTCTCGGACAGGGCGCGCCTGGCGCCCTCGCGACGCACGAAGCCCGTCAGTTCCGCGAGGGTGAGGGGGCGCAGCCGGATCGGCGGGCAGCGGCTGAGCAGCGGCTCCGGCAGCAGCCGGCAATCGTTCGAGGTCAGCACCCAGATCACCCAGCTCATGTCGAACTTCACCTGGTAATAGGGGCAGCTCCAGCGCCGGGCGGTCAGGGGTTCCAGCAGGGGCAGCAGACCTTCGGCCAGACCGAAAGCATGCCCTTTCATCGAAACCGCATTGCCGGCCTTTTCGACCTCGTCCACGATCATGACCGGATTGGCGATGCGGCTTTGCAGGATGGTTTCGATCAGGCGCCCAGGATGGGAGCCGCCCCAGCCGCGCTGCGAACCGACCACCCCGAAACTGGCATTCTCGCCGGTGGCCTCGATCACGGTGGTCGGCGCGGCCAGCAACGCGGCAAGACGTCGGCCGAAATAGCTTTTGCCGATGCCGGGCGGGCCGGTGAGCTGGAGCGGCGGGATCGTGAGACCCGGAGCGCCCTCGCGCACCGAGCGGCGCATGGCGTGCCAGACCAGTTCGGTGGCCGGGGCCATCCAGGGCATGTCCTCGTGCAAGGCCGCGGCAATCTCATCGGCACGATGTTCACCGGGAATCCGGATCAGCCGGGCGCCGTCCTTCAGCACCTCAAGCCGCTCGCGGTCATCGCGCTTCAGATGTTCGAGGCCGGAGGCGGCTTTGCGCAGCTCCGGGATCCGCCTGACCCGGCGCTTGATGCGCTCTTCGTCCTTCGCGCTGAACCTGATGTAATCCATCGGCTCGATCTCCGCGCTTTCACTCAGCGCCTTGACCATGTCCGGCGAGGTGAGGGGGTCCGGGCGGTTCCTCCTGCTGCGCAACCTGCGCAGATGCCGCATCAAGCGGGTTTCGAACTCAATGCGGCCCTCGCTCGGATCGAAAAGCGGGCCTCGATGAAAGGATGGTCGACATGGGGATACTCCGGGCATGAGGGGGCCGTCGGCCGGGGGAGGCCCGGCCGGGGGAGTCATGGGGAATGGCGATCAAGCGCCGGGGAAGATCGGGCCGCGCAGCAGAAGTTCGGCCTCACCGCCTTCCGGGCACCTCGTCGGGATAGCCGAGAGAGACATTGACCACCGGCGTGCCGTGAAACGTCGAGGCCAGCACCCGGTGCGTGTGGCCGAAGAACCAATAGTCGGGCCGGTGCGCCTTGATCCAACCCTCCAGATCGGACGCGAAGGCCGGGCTGAGCGGGGACAAGGGGCCGGAGACCGCCGCGCCCGGGGCATGATGGGTGACGATCGCGGTCTGGCCGGGCGGTCCGCAACTTCCGCGTCAGCCAGCCGGGGTGATCAAAGTGGATCGCCACGGTATCCTCGGGCGTGATGAACGCCCCGGTGGCGCTGCGGATCCGGCCGTAATCCGGCATTGCCATCCCGGCGCGTGCCATGGCCGCCTCCGGATCTCCCAGCAGGGCGAAATCAGTCCAGAGCGTGCAGCACAGCAGGCGGCAGCTGCCGAAGGTCAGGACACGTTTCTGGGCAAGGCTCGCCCCGGCTTCCAGCGCGATCCGGGCCAGTAGACCGTCCTCAAGCGTGGCACCATAATAATCATGGTTGCCCGGGATCACACAGACCCGCCCGGGCAAGACCAGCCGCGTGATCCGGGCCAGTGCCACAGGCCAGTTCCGCTGCGGATCATTGGCCAGATCGCCGGCGATGATCAGCGCGTCGAGATCACGCAGCACCGGCACGATCCCGGCAAACGGATCGCGTCCGGCGTCGGCCCAGAGGTCCAGGTGCAGATCGGCCACGATCAGGATGGTCAAACGCGGGACACGGGACATGAGGATTTCCTTTCAGCCGTGAGGCTGGCGGCCGGAGAAGCCGGCCGGGCGATTCCGGCAAAATGGAGGTTGGTCAGGGCAGGGCGATGTCCGGCTCAGCGGATGTGAGCGAAAATCCGTGCCGCAGGGCAGGGCGGTGATTGCGCCCGGACTACGGGGGGATCATGTCGCAGGGCTGGGATGGGCTGCATATTGCGACATCGTGTCGGCCTTCGAGACATGGCTCCGCCGTTCGGAGAAGCGGCGCTTTCCGGCGGAAACGTGGTGGTCAGGAGGTTCCGGAGATCTGGCGGCGCTCAGGCCTGCCCATCTCTCCGGATCGGATTGCGGCGACCTTGCCGGGCCGCAGCTCCGACGGTCAACGGGCCACGACTCAACGCCCGATGACGGAGCACGGGCTCCCGGACGCCATCCGGAGGCGATTCCGACAACTTATTGGAATCAAACAATTTCAGTCATGACCAGCTACGGAAATGGCCAGTAATTGGTTGTATAATGATCAAAAAACACCCCAAAATGGACATTATTTCGGTTGTTCGACAGAACCCACCGTTTCACAACAGAAATTCCAATAATCGGAATTATGTAACATAACTACCAAAATCCGCAGCCGCCGCCACCCTCTGAACACCCGCATAAACCAAGGCCCGCGACTTCCCCGGATCGAGGCGCGGGCCTTGAGGGTTGGCTCAGAACCGGGATACCAGCGTCAGCATCGCATTGCGCGGCTGGCCGTAGGTGATCTGTTCATAGGGGGTGTTGTAATAGCTTTTGTCGAACAGGTTGTTGACGTTCAGCTGCGCCGACCATTGGTCGTTGATGTCATAGCGCGCCATCACATCGACCACCGCATAGCTGCCTTGCCTGACGCGATAGGTGTTGTTCCCGATGCCGACATCTGTCCAGGTCTGGTTCTGCCAGCGCAGACCGCCGCCGACCGTCCATTGTTCCCACTGGCCCGGCAAATTGTAGGTGGTCGCGATCTTGATCGTCTGTGTCGGGTTCGCGGTGTCGATACGTTCGCCATCGGCATCGCGCAGCCGCAGCGCCGAGGCGCCGACGAACAGGTTCCAGCCCGGACGGACCTCGCCCGACAGCTCGACCTCGATCCCTTTGGACGTGATGCCCTTCTGGCCGCGATAGGCATATTCATTGTCGCCGCCCGGAACCAGCAGGGTGCCGTCGCGCACCGCGACATTGTCCTGTTCCATGTCGAAGATCGCGACCTGCGCATTCAGCCCGCCGTCGAACAGTTCGGCCTTGGCGCCGATTTCATAGGATTTGCCGATCACCGGATCCAGATAGTTGCCGTTGCGGTCGCGGTAGTTCTGCGGGTTGAAGATATCGGTGTAGCTGGCATAGAGCGACCATTCGTCGTTCAGGTCGTAGACCAGACCGGCAAAGGGCGTGACCTCGGTGAATTTGCGGTCGTCATCGGCCAGTTCCGCGCGCCAGTCGGTATGGCGCGCGCCCCAGAATGACCGTCAGCGGATCGCTGATCGAGAACTGGCCCGAGGCATAGGCCGAGGTCTTGCGGCAGTTCAGATCCCAGTCCGGGTTGGATTTGGGGTTCCAGTCCAGGCGCGGATAGCTGCCGTCCCATTCAAAGAAATTGCCGATCGGGGCCAGTTCGCCGCTGTAGCGAGGCCGGTCGCGCCAGTCCAGTCGCGGTCCGTGCTGACGCCGAGATTCAGTTGATGGGTGCGGCCCCACAGCTCGACCGGGCCGGTGGCCTTGGCGTCGAAGCTGAGCAGCTTCGTGCGTTCCGTCCCGCCCCATGCGCTGTAGCCAAGGCCCTCGCCGGTGACGGGATCGGGGTTGTCCCACATATACAGCAGTTCCGCGTCATAGCGCCGCCATGTCGCGCCAAGCGTCGCCTCGGCCTGCCAGCCATTGTCGAAATCATGCGCCAGCTTGCCCACGACAGAGGTCTGCCGGCTGGCCCAATAGGCCCAGTCCGGGGCATGGGAAAAGCTGCGCGGATAGTCGATGAGATTGCCTGCGGAATCCAGCGCGGGCAATTCGCCCCACATCGAGGCGGTCGGTTCGTGCCGGCGATGTTCAAGGCTGAAGCTCAGCCGGGTCGAAGGCGTCAGATCGGCGTCGATGGCGCCGTAATAGGTCTGGCGGTCGACGTGGTAACGGTCGACAGCAAGATCGAACTGGCGACATCCATGATGAAACGGCCGCGCGGATTGCCATCGGCGGACAGCGGCGTGCCCAGATCGACCGTGCCGCCGATATTGGACCAGCTGCCATAGCGCAGTTCCAGACTGCCTTCGGGTTTGGTCGCATTGGCGCGTTTGCGGGTCATCGACACGGCCGCCCCCGGTTCGCCCGAACCCGACAGCAGGCCGGCGGGGCCGCACAGCACCGCGATCCGGTCGTAAACCGGGGTCGAGGAGCTCGGCGAGACGCCGGAATACCAGCCTTCGTAGGTCGGCAGGCTGACGCCGTCGACGATGTGATTGCCGATCCAGAAGCCACGCGCTGGTGCTGTCGGTCGGTTTCCGCCGTGACCAAGCTGACGCCGTTGGTGTAGTTCAGCACATCCTTGGTCGAGGACAGCGCCTGATCGCGCATCCGCTGGTTGGTGACGACGCTGACCGATTGCGGGGTTTCGCGCAGGCTCGGCGCCAGCCCGCTCGCGGATGACGCCTCATCCGTGGTGTGGGAATTCGTGCCTTCGGTCACGCCGCCGCCTGCGGCGATCAGGACGCTGTCCAGAACGATCGCGCCCTCGGGCGCGGCTACCCCCTGCCCCGTCCCGGCCTGCGGCAGGGTCAGCGAAACCGAGCGCAGGCCGGTGAAAGCGTGGTGCCCGCCAGCATCCGCGACAGCGCCTCCAGGCGGGGTCGGGGTGCCGGCGACGGCAGTCGCGCAGGCCCCGCCACGTCATAGGCAAGCTGCATCCCGGCGCGATTGGCAAGCTAGCAGCGCGGTTCAGGTCCTGCGCGGGAATGTCAAGAGACACCGCCGCCTCTTGTGCCAGGGCGGGCAGGGCCAGCATCCCGGTCCCGAGGCAGATGTTCAGCGCCAGGGCGGATGATCCCATCGCCGCGCCAAGCACCGCGACATATCTGCGCATTCAGGGGTAGCTGGTCAGTCATCGACGTCCCTTTCAACTGTCCCCGGCCCCGTGTTTCTTTGCGAAATCAAAAAAGGGGCCGCAGATATAAGACGAAAACAGTCAGCCATTCCGGCAAGCTCTGCGACGATTTTACAGAAGTCTATCATTATCGTTCTTTTCATTGTTCTACATGAGGTAAGTTCGCCCTTTTCGCAGTCGCGGCGATGTTACAAGATGGCGATGACAGCCAGCCGCAGGACCGGTCAGCGATTTCGCAAGGTGATTTGGACCGTGGCAGGGCTGTGGGTGCATCGTGACGGACAATCCGCTGAAACGGCTGTTTCACAGCTATCGCGCCGAGTGCAGAGCTATCTGACGCGGCGGCTGCGCGACCCCGAACTGGCCGCCGATCTGACGCAAGAGGCGTTTCTGCGCTATGCCGAACATCCCCCCGCCATGGCGGGCGAGATCCGCAACAACCGGTCCTATCTGTATCGCACCGCGCATAATCTGGCGGTGGATCACATCCGCAAATCCGCCCGCGACCAGACGGACATGCCCGGCGATACGGTCATGGCCGCCCTGCCCGACGACCATCCGGGGCAGGAAATCGAGCCGCCGACCGCCAGAGCCTGCGCCATCTGCGCGCGGTGCTGGACGAATTGCCCGAGCGCACGCGCGAGGTCTTTGCCCTGAACCGGATCGAGGGTTGAGCTATGGGCAGGTTGCGCAACGCATGGGAATTTCCGGGAAAGCTCCGGTCCAGAAGCCATCTGGCGCGGGCGCTGCTGCATGCCGCGCGGCGCCTGCGCGACAGGAACGCCATCCATGAAGGACTCTGCGCGCAGGCCCGGTCCCGGCCTGCCCCGTTCCGACCGGCCCGATCACTGGCCAGCACAATCCCGGCCAGCCACATCAGCCGGAAACCGGCGCCGATCTGGACAGCGAGGCCGCCGAATGGGTGATCCGCCTTGGCGATCCGCGCCTTGATGCGCGCACGGCCCGGTCCTTTCACGACTGGCTGGCGACCAGCCCCCTGCACCGCGAGGCCTATGATTTCGCCCGCGCCCTTGGCCGGCAGATGGGCGCGCAGCTGCCCGATGCGCCGCCGATGGGCACCTGCCGCAGTTGCCCATGCCCGCGCGCGGCAGGGGCTGGCTCGCGTCAGGGGTGGCGGCAGGGATGGCGTCGGGGGCGCGGCGCTTTGGCTTGTCGCGCTGCTGGCGCTTCGGCGGGCGCGCTATTGGTATCGGCGACCCGCTGCTGATGCTGCGCAGCGCCGATCATGTCGCGGGGCATGGGCTGCGCATCGTCGATCTGCCCGATGGCGGCAGCCGCGCCGCGAACTTGGGGCGGGCGGCGCCACCCCGGTGTCGATTACGACGACCGGCGGCGCCAGGTCACGCTGTTGCGGGGCAAGGCCTATTTCACCGCCCGCCCGGCGCCGGATGCGGGCGGGCGGCCTTCCTCGCGTTCAGGCGCAGGATGTCACCGTCACCGCGCCTTGGCGCCGAATTTTCGGTTGCGATCCGCCGCCATGCCGGTGCCGCCGAAGACGTCGCGGTGATTGTCACCGAACATCGCGTGCAGGTCGCGACCGATGGTGACCGTCGGGCCGTGGTCGCCGAAGGTCAAGGCCGTCCGCTTCAGCGCCGCGCAGGAGCCTGTCCGATGTGCGCGCGGTCGATGCCGAATTCCGCACCGCATGGCGGCAGGGGCGGCTGATCTTTGACGACCGCCCGCTGTCCTTCGTCGTGGCCGAACTGAACCGCTACCAGCGTCGCCAGATCGTGATCCGCGACCGGGCCGTGGCCACGCGCCGGGTCGGCGGGGTCTTTGACACCGCCGATATCGACAGCGCCGTCGCCCGCATCGCCGAGGCGCTGGATCTGCGCCAGATGTCCCTGCCCCCTTTCGTGACCTTGCTGTATTAGGGTTCCGTTTACCTTCCCGGTTCTAAGGAAGGCATGACATCCACCGCTCTCTGCGCCGCCTCCGCGCCGCAGATCGGGTGTTTTCGGTGCAGAAGATTGACGGATGAAACGATATATCTGGCCGGTGCTGATCGCGGCGCTGCTGATGCTTGGCGGATGGGGCTGGTATGCCACGGGCGCGCGGTCCTCGACGCAGGTGCCGCAGGTCATGACTACGGCCGTGACGCGCGGCGCGATTCAGGAAACCGTGCTGGCCGAAGGCACGCTGAAGCCCAGCAGGCTGGTCGCGGTCGGCGCGCAGGTGACCGGGCGCATCACCTCGGTTCAGGTTGTTCCGGGGCAAGAGGTCAAGGCCGGTGACCTGATCGCCGAAATCGATTCCGTCACGCAGCGCAACCAGTTGCGCACCGCCGAAGCGCGCGCTGGCCTGTCCAGGCCCAGAAAGCCGCGCAAGAGGCCGCGCTGGCGCAGGCCCGCCGGGTCGAGGAACGCCAGAAACGCATGCTGACAACCCGCACCGTCGCGCAGGCCGATTACGACAGCTCGCAAGAGGCGGTCGAGGTCGCCGAGGCCCAGATCAGCGCGCTCGACGCCCAGATCGAACAGGCCCGCGTCGCCATCGAAACCGCGCAGGCCAATCTGGATTACACCCGCATCACCGCCCCCATCGACGGCACCGTGCTGGCCGTGGTCAGTCAGGAAGGCCAGACGGTCAGCGCCGTGCAATCCGCGCCGACCATCGTCGTGCTGGGCAAACTGGATGAAATGACCGTCCGCGCCGAAATATCAGAGGCC
>NZ_JARJHL010000007.1 GCF_029309835.1 Paracoccus sp. DMF-8
GCGAAGCTACGTATTGCTAAGGTTAAAGAACGACTTCCATACTGTGTGACAGCACTCGCATCGCCTGCCTGAAATCATTTCGGAATTCGGGCGGCGCTATCCCGGCTTGCAGCTTGAGGTCTCGGTGGTTTCGGCGGCGGAGGTGGTCGAGCGGCTGATCAGCGAACGGGCTGAAATCGGCTTTGGCTTCGTCACAGACGAGAATCCGCAGGTCAATGTGGCCTTGCAGCGCGATGTCAGCATCGGCGCCATGCTGCGCCACGACCACCCCCTTGCGGGCAATCGCGGCCCGATCGAGCCGCGCGAATGTCTGGGTTATCCGATGGCGATGGCCACGCCCGAAATCTCGATCCGCAAGGTGGTCGAGCCCTTTCTGATGCAGGCGACCAACACCCTGCCGCCGCTGGTCGAGGTCGATTCCATCCGCATGCTGGTCGAGCTGGCGCTGACCGGGCGCTGCGTCTCGATCACGACGCCCATCGGCGCGCAGACCGACATTGCCGAGGGGCGCCTGATCTTTCGCCCGCTGTCGGAGGAAGTGAACGAAATCGCTTTGGCCTGATGATCCGCAACGGCACGAACCTGCCCCTGGCGGCGGCGGTCTTTCTGGACCACGCACGCAATCAGTTCGCGCGGATCGAACTGCCCGGATCAGGCAGCTGGCGACGATGATGCGCTGCTTTCGCCCGCCGGTCAGGATGGCGGTTCCCGGTGGCTCAGGACCCATTGATTTCCGACTGGCGGCGTGATTCATCTAGCCCGAAAAGCGAGCGGTGACCATGTCTGGATCTTTTTTGGCTGACGGACGCGCAGATGGCGCGTCTTGAGCCTTTCCTGCCCATGTCCCACGGTAAGCCTCGCGTCGATGATCGACGCGTTAAGCTGGATTATCTTCTATCAATCGCAATGGTTTACGGTGGCAAGCGATGTCTCCGGCAGCCTGGCGGTATTACCCGCACAAGACACTATACAGCCGAGCGGTGCTGTGGAGCGACAAGGGCATCTTTGCCCAAATGATGGCGGTCTGCTGCCGGGCACGGCGAAGCAGGGTAGCGACCGTGATGATCGACGCCAACTTACCTGAGCTGGCCCACCGCACCGCGACCAGCATGGGCGCGGTGCTGGGGGCGTGGAAGCGCCTGATTGGTCGCGGTCCGGGGGCGGTGCATGAACACCAAGTTGCACCGCCATCTGCGACAGCCAGTGCGCCCCTCAACCTGTTCGTCACTGCCGGGACGAGGTCAGCTGATTACATCGGCGCGCGGGCATTGCTGAGCTGCTCGCCGGATGTCGATTGGCTGCCTGGGGATCGCGCTATGACGCCGTGACTGGTCGAGACAGCGTTGAAAGACAAAGGGATACGCGCCTGCATCCCAGAGCCAGAAGCAGCGGAAGAGGCACCGCCGTGTACGACAAGCGTCGGTACAAACGGCGCAACCGGATCGAGATCATGTTCGGCAGGCCTCAAGGATTGGCGGCGTGTGGCGACCTGGCACGACCGCTGCCCTTAAGCGTATTCTTGCCAGCAATCGCACTGGCTGCCCCCGCCATCTACTGGCTTTGAAATCCCAATGGCGTCCAGACCCTAGCGGGCGGGTTCACCTTCGGCGGTGTCGGCGGCGGGTCATCAGGCCCGCCCGGAATGACCGATGACAGGCGCGCACCAGTTCCGGCAGTCTGGCCTGTGCGCTGCGGCCCTTGCCCTCGATCCGCTCCAGCAGAAGCTGCACGGCCTGTCCGCCACCGCAGGCAGGTGGAGATCCACCGCGGTCAGAGGGGGCTGCGACAGTTTGGCCTGCAGGCCGTCATAGCGCGTCACGATGCGTAATTGCTGCGGAACCTTCCGGCCCAGATCCTGCGCCGCGCGTACGGTGCCGCTGGCAAAGGCGTCGATGGCGAAAATCCCGCGTCAATGCCGGGTTCGGCGCGCAAAAGCCGCAAGGTGGCGCGATAGCCCGCTTCCTCGCCCTCGGCCTCGTCCGCATGCGCCGTGGTTTCGGGGCGGTGGGCATGATCGAAACAAGGCGCGATAGGCCGCCTCGCTCATGATCTGGCTGGTGCGGGGGCTTGTCCCGATCAGCGCCGCGACGTGACGGCAGCCCTGATCCGCCAGATGCGCCAGCAGTACTTTGGCGGTTTCGGCCGAGCGGATATCGACGGCGGGGATGTCGGGTCTGCCCGGCACCGTCCCGGATTGACACGACCGGCGTGCTGCGCGTTTCGAAATGCGCGACCATGATCGTCTCTGCATCGGTTCGACCAGAATCACCCCGTCAAAGCCCGCCATGCTGCTGGCGCGGGCGGTCGGATGCGGCGGATCAGGCACAACGCCAGATTCCGGGTCAGCGCCGACATCGCGGCAGAGGCGGCTATTTCCACAGGGAAGCCCGTGCCCGTGACGGACCGGCTGCCACCGTAAAGGGCATGGACGAGGCCAGCGCGATGGTCCCTGTCCGCCCGCTGCGCAGTGCCCGCGCCGCACTGCTGGGATGATAGCCCATCTGCCTGGCAAGCGCCTGGACACGCGCCCCGGTTTCGGGATCCACATGCCGCCTGCCGCTGAAGGTGGGCGAAACGGTGGTGACCGAAACGCCCGCCGCCTTCAGCCGATGAATCCGAAATTGTTGGCCTGCTCGGTGCGCCCTCATTCGTCGTCAACCCGCAGCATAGCATGACAAAACGATTTGCATAAGGCGGAATCCATGTTAGCAAAACCATAAGCAAAACGATTTGCACAACGCAAACGACCATCTACAACAGGGAAAAAACATGACAAGCGACGCAATTCCAACCGACCCCGTGGACGAGATCCTGCCGCTCAAGAGCCTGATTCTCTATGGTTTCCAGCATGTGCTGGTGATGGCCGCATCGCCGATCACGGCGGTGTTTCTGGTCGCCCAGACCACTGGGATTTGATCTGGCGCTGACCGTGTCGATCATCAGCGCGACCTTTCTGGTCTGCGGCATCGGCTCGATCCTGCGAAGTTTCGGCACCGCCGGTTTCGGCGCGCGACTGCCCTTTATCATGGTGCCCGGTGGCGCGCCCATCGCGATCTTTCTGGCCATCGCCACCCAGACCGACGTGCAGACCGCCGTGGGCGCGGTGCTGATGACCGGGGCTTTCTATTTTCTGGCCCTGCCGGTCTTTCGCCGGTTGCTGCGGTTCTTTCCGCCCATCGTGGTCGGCACCATGCTGCTGCTGGTCGCGGTCAATCTGGTCGCGATCTATGGCGGCACCATCACCGGACGCCCCGGCAGCGAAGGCTTTGCCGATCCGGTCAATGTCCGGGCTGGCGCTGGCGACCATCGGGCTGGACGATCCTGTTCGCGCGCATCTTTACCGGCACCTTGCAGCGCATCGCGGTCATGCTGGGGCTGATCGCCGGCACGCTGCTGGCCGCCGCACTGGGGCGGCTGGACCTGACCGGCGTGATGAGCGGGCCGGTCGTCGCGGTGCCGCATCTGTTCCCCTTCGGGATGCCCAAGTTTGACGTCATCGCCGCACTGCCGCTGATCATCTTTTCGATCATCTCGATGGCAGAGGCGACCGGCCAGACCATCGCCACCGCCGAAATCGTCGACCGCAAGGGCGATGCCCATGCCATCGTGCCGCGCACCATCCGGGGCGATGCGGCCATGTCGATCCTGGGCGGCATGTTCGGCACCTCGCTGATCATCACCTCGGGCGAGAATGTCGGCATCGTCCGCGCAACCGGCGTGCGTTCGCGCTATGTCACCGCCATGGCGGGGGTGATTCTGGTGGTGATCGCGCTGATCGCGCCGGTGTCGCGGCTGGCCAGTGTCCTGCCCGGCCCGGTCGTGGGCGGCACGGCGGTCATCGTCTTTTCCATCATCGGCGTGATCGGCATCCATGTGCTGAGCCGCGTCGACCTGCGCGGGCATGGCGCGATGTTCACGCTGGCCGCGGGTCTGGCAATGGGGCTGATGCCGATCCTCGTGCCCGGCGTCTACAGCCAGTTCCCGCAATGGACGCAGATGGTTCTGGGCAACGGTCTGGCGGCGGGCACGATCACGGCGGCCGTCGTCAATGCGCTGTTCCAGATCAGCGCCCCCGCAACCCCCGAAAAGGAACACGACTGATGACCGACCTGCGCCAGACATTCGCCACGACCGAGGACGTGATCCTCGCCCCCGGTCGCCTGCTTCTGGACGACGGCCCGCGCCCCGGAATGGCCGTGCTGCTGCGCGGGGGACGCTTTGACGAAATCGCCCCCCCGCCGCCTTGCAGGCCCGCCATCCGGGCGCGCGGCTGGTCGAGTTGCCGGGGCACCTGATGATGCCGGGCTTTATCGACACCCACACCCACCTGACGCAATCGCTTGGCAAGTCGCTGGTCTTTGGCGAACCGTCCGAGATCTTTCGCCGGATCTGGGTGCCGCTGGAGGGCAGCCTTGACGAGCATATGGTCTATCTCTCGTCAAAGCTGGCGGCGCTGGAATGCCTGCGCGGCGGCTTTACCACGGCGGTGGATGCGGGCACCCGTTCCGCCGGGCATATCGGCGGGCTGGTCGATGCCGCGCGGGAAACCGGGCTGCGGCTAGTGGTGGCGCAGATCTGCAACGATCTGGTCGGGGCGGCACAGATCCCCGACCGGGCCGCGATCCTGCACGCGGCCGAGGCGCATCTGGCGGCATATGAGGGCGATCCGCTGATCCACGGCTCGCTGGCGATCTCGATCCCCGAGGTGGCCAGCGACGCGATGCTGCGCGATATCTCGCAAATGGCCGCGCAGGCGGGCGTGACCTTCCAGACGCATGTGAACGAGCATCTGGTCGCGGTCGAGCGTTCGCTGGTCGCAAACACCCGCCGTCCGCTGGAGCATCTGGCCCATGTCGGCGCCCTTGGCCCGCAGACGCTGATCGCGCATTCCACGCTGATCACACCACATGAGCTGAACCTGCTGCACGACAGCGGCACGGCGGTCGCCTATAACCCCGTGGCCTCGGTCTGGAAGGGGAACGCCGTCGCCCCGGCCTTGCAGATGCAGGCGCTTGGCATCCGCTTCGGTCTTGGCACCGATGGCGCGCGGGCCGACGGCTTCCGGCTGATGGATGCCGCCGAGACGATGCAGCGCGCGGGCTATGGCCTTGCCTCCGGCGACAGTTCCTGTGGCGGGGGCTGGCTGTGGCTGGACGCGGCGACGCGGATGGCCGCCGATGCGGCGCGGCTGTCGGCGGTGACCGGGCGGATCGCGGCGGGGCTGGCCGCCGATTTCCTGCTGGTCGATCTGGACCGGCCCGAGTTCACCCCCTCGCATGATCTGGACATGGGAACTGGTGCGCTATGGCAACCGCGATCAGATCGACGCGGTTTTCACCAACGGCAGGCTGCGGCTGGTGCAAGGCTGGCCGGTCGATTGGGACGCCCGCGCCCTGATGCAGGAGATCCGCGCCACCGCTGCCCCCGCCATCGCCGCCGCGCCGATCCAGCGCATCCACCCCACCGCCGACAGCCTGATCGCAACGAGGCGCGCGTGACCCTGACCGTCTTTCTTGCTCTGTCGCTGCTGGTCGGCGGCGCCGCATTTATCCAGGGCGCGGTCGGCATCGGCTTTGCCCTGATCATGGCGCCGATCTTCGGCTTTGTCGATGCGACCTATCTGCCGGTGACGCTGCTGATCCTGATGCTGCCGCTGAACTTTCTGGTCGCCTGGCGCGAGCGCGAGGCCATCGACCGCCCCGGCGCAAGCTGGATTACCGTCGGGCGGTTCTTTGGCACCTTTCTGGGCATGGCGGTGCTGGTCGCGCTGTCGGTGCGCCAGCTTGAAATCGCGGTCGGGCTGCTGACCATCCTTGCCGCACTGATCGCATTGCTGGCGCCGCCCTTTTCGCCCGGACGGCCGTCCGCCTTGGGCGTCGGGCTGTTTACCGGCGTGACCGAGACGCGCGACCGGGATCGGCGGCCTGCCGCTGGCGCTGCTGTATCCAGCACGCGTCCGGGGCCGGCGCTGCGCGCGATCGTGGCCACCTGCTTTCTGGTCGGAGAGCTGATCTCTCTGGCGGTTCTGCTGGTCGCCGGGCGTGTCGGAACTGGTCAGCTTTGGGCGGCGCTGGCGCTGACGCCGGCGGTGCTTGCGGGCAGCTGGCTTTCGCGCCATGTCCATGCCCGCATCAACGGCCCTGCGCTGCGGCTGGCGGTGCTGATCTTTTCCATCGTCAGCGGGGCGGCGCTGATCCCGAAGGGATGACACCGTTGCGCATCGCACCTCCCGGCCCCGACCGCGTTCGACGTCCTGCACGGCGCGGCCGGGGCCGATCTGAGGCTGGCCTTCCGCGCCCCTTGTGACGGCAGGGTCGCGGGCACTGCATGCGGGTCGCGCATCAGGCTGCCATCAACCCACAGGGCGCGGGCCGGGCGGTGTCGTCTGAACAAGGGGCCACCGCGCCCGTTCCGGGACAGTGCCGAGCGCAACGCACAGCAGCGCGGTTCCCAGTGGTCCCTTGCGCAAGCCGCAGGGCGGTCGATCCATCGACCGCCAACGGTCGACCGCCGTCATCGCCAGCCGCCCGGCCTGCGCCAGCCATGCGGCCTCTCCGGTCACGCGAAACAGCGTCAGCGCCCGCAAAGCCCTGTCCCGTCATGCCGCAGCACAGGTCCGGGTTGATCACCCCGGTATCGACGGCGTGACGGCCTGCCCGGATCGCGAGATCCAGAAAACGCGGCACCCCGAGAACCTCATACGCCTTTGCCCAGAGCCAGACGAAACCCGCGCTGCCGCTGCACCAGCCGGGCGCAAAGGGCAGCGTGTGCCGCGTGACGCCGGGCAGGGCCAGGGTGCCCGGCCAGCACAGCCCCTGTCCGGCAGGATGACCAAGCGCGGCCAGTTCGTCCAGACGGCGGCCCAGCCCGGCGGGAAGCGCCATGCCCGCCGCCGGGCATGCGAAAAGGGTCGCAAAGATCAGCCCCGCCCAGCCATGGGCCAGCCCCAGATGGGGCAACGGGACGCAATCGGCAATCGCGGGCCAGTCGTCGATATCACGCCACAGCGCTCCTGCCTGCCGGCGCGCCCATTGCGCCAGCGCCGCAGTATCCAGCCCGTGCCGGGCCCCGCCACGCAGCAGATGCGCGGCGGCCCAAAGCATCCCGGCGCGCCCGTCGAGAAAGTCGAGAGCATCCGGCGGTTGCCCGCAACCGGCAAGGAAGGCCGCAATCGCCTGTGCCTCGCAGCCGCGATCCCCCCGCGCATGATGTGTCGCTGCGGCAAGCGCGGCGGTCGGCCAGCCGGAACCGGCCTGAGCGCGCGTGATCCACAGATCCGCCGAAGCAAGCAGGTCCGGATCCCCGCGCCTGCGCGGCGGCCAGCGCGAATTGCGCCAGATCCGCCTCGGCGGTGGGATCGTCCGCCTGACGGTCCCAGTCCGCGACCCGATCCAGCCACGCCCCGAGGAATGCCGCGCCCGCGCCGTCCTGCACCACCCGACGCGATCCGGACCGGGCGGGGGATGGCCGCCGCAAAGGCTCCCGGCGAAGGCCGCGACATCAGCGTGGCGCGCGGCGGGATCCCTGGCAAGCGCGCGCGCCAATGCCCGTTCGGCATCCGGCCAGGGGGCGTGACCGCATGCGGAAAAGGGCAGCGGCGCATCACGCAGGACATGTTCCAGCAGCGCGGTCTGTTCGGCGGGAAATTCGGCATAGTGGCGCCCGGTCAGAAAGTGATAGAGCAGCGCGGCCAGCGAATATTGTTCGCCGCGCGGCACCGCCGCAGGCGGCAGCATCCCGTTCAGCAGGGCGCGGGCCATTTCCGGTCTCGTAATAATGGGGGATCCCGGCACGGGGTGGCATCCGGCAGGCGGGGGCGCATCCCCGGCGCCATGCGGATCGAAGAACCGGCCGCGCCCGAAATCGATCAGCGAAAGGCGATCATCTCCGGCCACAACGATAGGCCGCCCGGATGGATGTCGCCATGCACGATCCTCGCCCTGTGCAGAACCGCATAGGTTTCCAGCAGACGCACCCCCAGATGGTGCAGCCGTCCCCTGTCGCCCGCAGCGCGCGCCCGCTGCGCCACGCTCGAAATCGCCTCGCCCACGCGCCATTCGCTGGCGATGAAGGCCCGCCCTTCGTCGGTGCCCTGGTGCCGACAAGGGCCGGGGCGATACCGCCGCCAAGACGGCGCAGGATGGCCGCCTCGGTCGTCAGAATGGCGCCAGTCGCGGATGAGGTGGCGGAGGACATGGCATCGCGCGCGATCTTCAACGCCACATGCCGGCCATCGGCGGTTTCTGGCAAGATGGGACCTCCTGGTATCTTCCAAGACCCGGATGGTCGTCGACGATCCGAAAGCCGGCCACGACATCGCCGGGGATCAGGGGCCCGGCCGCGCGCCTGCGCCTGCGCAACCGTATCCGCCGGCATCAGAAACCCTTCCAGGATCAGCCGGTCCAGCGCGTCGAAAGCATCGTCAAGCACCGCCATCGGATCGCGCCCGCGCGCGTTGGCATAGTGCAGGACGGCATCGGTCAGGCGGCGTGGCGGGTCGAACCCGGCCAGCAGCGCGGCAAGGCCTGCCGAAACCAGACGGGTCGTCGCGCGGGTTCCGTCCCGCGACAGCGCGACCTGATCCTCGGGGTCACGCATCGGGTCCAGTAGCAGCGCACTCATGGCGCGGGCAGATCCGGCACCGGGCGTCATCCGCAGGCCGGGCGCCCGGACGAACAGCGCCCCCGCCAGATCGGGCCCGCCATCGGCGCCCATCGCGCCACCTCTGCATCCCAGATGCCCGGCTCGGGGCACCACAAGACGGGATCGACACCGTCAAGCCCAAGCCTGTCGCGGGCATAGACCGCTGGCGCGACACTGCCGCACGCCCGCGCCGCGACAAGCGCGCGTGCCAGACGCGCCGTGACCCGTAGCCCGCCAGCTTTGTTCCCGGCCATGCCGCCGGGGCGGGTCCATGCCCCCAGGACAGCAACCCCTGACCCGCCAGTTCGGCGGTGAAGGGCACGCCCTGCGCCGCACAGCCATCCAGTCAACGCCAGACAGCGCATCCGCGACCCGGTCCAGATCGGCGCGCGGCGAAACAGGCAACGATCTTGTCGGCGCGCAGCAACCCGTGCAGATCGCGCCCGACCTTGAAGGACCGGACGTCGCGGCGGGCAAAGACCTTGGCGATACGGGGAATCGCCCCGCCCATCTCCTCGGGCCGGGGGCTGACATAGAGCTGGAAGGACGCATCCGCCAATGTCGCGGCATCGGCCGCGCGCATGCGTCCACGAAAACCAACGCCGGATGAGCCGAAAACAGATAATCCCCTGCCAGAACCCTGCGCGCCGCGCCATCCTGCCAAAGCGAAAGCCATCCCCCCACCCTCTCCCCCGGCGGGAGGATGCCGTCCCATTGCGCGCCATCAGGCACGGCCCCGTAGCGATAGAGCCGCCAGCCAAGGGCGACCGCATCGGCCATGTCCAGCGCGGCGCCATATTGCACCCCCCGCATCGACAGGTCCGACAACCGGCCCGGGGCCGCTGTTGCCGCAACCGGCGCGAAAACCGCGCCATGCGCCAAGGGGCCGCAGACGAAACCGCCCCCGGCTTCGATCTCCAGCACCCCGTCCAGAACAAGACGCGCCAGCGCCCGCCCGACCGCAGCATCCGCCGGTGCTTCGTCGCGCAGCCGCCCGCGCAAAGCAGCCGCAATGACCGCCTTGCTGCCATGCGCGGATGGCTGCGCATCCTTGTCGCCTCGGCTTTTGAAACGGCGATCGAGAAGGCAGACGAGCCTCGACCGGGCTGCGGTCGGCGGCCCGCCCATCACTCACCCAGCCAAGTTGCTTGATCGCACTTTCAAGCTCGGCGCGAACGGCACCGATTTCGCGCCCTTGCGGGGCGCTGACCGTCGCCGCCTTGTCGAGATAGGCCACCGTTTCGGCCAGTTGCTTGCGCAGACGCCCCAGTTCGCTGACCCGGTGCAATTCCCTGCCGTGGTGAACGACGGGGGTGAGGGTCGGGGGAATGGTTTCGAAAGACGTGCCGCCGCAATCCGGGTTGACCAGCCCGACCTCGCCGCCAAGCGAGGCATAGGCGGCCGCAGCGACCACGGCCGCGCCGACATCCTTGATCGCGCCCGCGATGACCGGGTTGCCTTCAAGGCCGGCAGTCTGGATGGCGACCCCGATCCCGTCGAAGTTCTTGGACTTGATCGCCTCCAGTATCGTGCCCCGCACGATTTCGACGACATCGAGCCGCGTCAAGACGCTGGCGATGGGCGAAATGGGGGTCGGCGGGGTTTCATCGTCCGGACCCGGCATCCAGGCGCCGCCGCGGCCACCACCGATCCTCACGACAAGATCCTTGATCAGGAACTCGTTTCTCATTCGATCCGATTGCATTTCAACCTCCCGTTCTGAATTACAACAAGAGGTGACGCAGCCTGAAGCAAGCCTTTGATCAACGCGTAAAGGCAAGCCCCGATAGGCGCCCCTGACCCCCGAAAACCGGGCGAGATGTATATGTTCAGGTCGCCTGTCTGTTCCGAAAAGTCTTTGCAGTCTACGAATTTCCGGCCGGATTGTCCAGCGCCAACCCGATGGGTTTTGTTGCATCCCATGTGGTTGTGGCAGGGGGGCAGATCGGTCGTGAACACGCCGGACGGGCTGGATTTACGGGGTTTCATGCACGGATTGCCCCTGGAAATTCCTCTGGCGCAGCACCCCGAAGCGATGGGATAACGGGCATGACCCGGCGGCGGAGGTGATCATGCGGTATTTCGATTTCAGCAGTTGGCAGGGGGTCCTGACCACCCTGCTGGGCCTTGCGCTGTTCGCGCTGATCGGGGTCGGTATCAGGGTGCTCATGCTGCTGACCATCCAGCAGCGCCAGCAGCGCATGAACCGCCAGATCAACGAACGGCTGCGCACGCTGATCGCCGCCTACAAGGTTCTGGGCGGCTCGTTCACCGGCGAATTGCGTGTTGATCCGACCCATCTGCGCGACCTGCGGCAGCGCACGGCCGAAACCGGGCTGGCTGACGCGACGGGTTCCGACCGCGCCCGACGCATCCGCGATGCGGTCGAGGCCGCGCTTTCGGACATCATCCTTCTGGGCACCGAGGAACAGGTGCGTCTGGCCAGTCATGCCGCGTCAGAGATGGTCTCCGGGCGGCCGGTCCAGACCGCCGAACTGGTCGTCTCGCTGCGCGACTTCATCCGCAAGGCGCTGGATCTGGAGCCGATGCCGGCAGATGTCGCCATCCCCTTGCAGGGTCCGGTGCGACAATCGGGCAGTTCCTCCAGAAGCAGTGGACGCGGAGAGGGCGGCGGGGGCGGTGGCGGCGGTATGAGGGGCATGGGTGGTGGCGGTATGGGCATGGGGATCGGCATCGGCCGCCATGCCGACGATGGATCGTGACCCCTGCCGGAATGGCACCACAAAGGCCGGGCACGGCATGACGAACAGCGGCAAATGGCTTGCCGCTTTTATCGGTTCGAGGAGACCGCGATCCTGTTACTGACCAGCCGCCTGCGCGCCGAGAGACATAGCTGTCATAGAAAATTCAGCGACGCGGAACCATTCTGAAACCTTCTTCGCGGAATTCTTCCATTCGGGATAGATCTTGGCCCATGCCGGACTTTTCTGCCCATATTCATCATAGAGCGCGAAAGCCTGCTTATAGGCTTCGTCCATCACATCGCGCGGCAGCGGACGCAACTGCGCCCCCTTGCCGACCAGCGACCGGATCGCCGTCGTGTTTTTCACATCGTAAAGCGACTGCATGTTGATATTCGCGGCATGGAATGCGGTATCCAGCGCGGCCTTGTATTCATCCGGCAGCTTTTCCCATTCGCCGGGATTGATGAAGAAGTGGATGGTCAGCCCGCCTTCCCAGAAGGAAGGATAATAGTAATAGGGCGCGATCTGATAGAAGCCGAGCCGCTCGTCGTCATAAGGCCCGACCCATTCGGCGGCGTCGATGGTGCCCCGTTCCAGCGCCGGATAGATATCGCCGCCGGGCAGCTGCTGCGGCACCACGCCAAGGCGCGACATCACATCGCCCGCGACACCGGCGATCCGCATCTTGATCCCTCTCAGATCCTGCAGAGAGTTGATTTCCTTGCGGAACCAGCCGCCCATCTGACTTCCGGTCGCCCCGCCCGGACGCGCCATCAGCCCGTGGTCCTTCAGGAAATCGTCATAAGCCTCATTCCCGCCGCCATGATAAAGCCAGGCATTCTGCAACCGCGAATTCAGCCCGAAGGGAATGGCCGAGCCAATGGCGAAAGCCGGATCCTTGCCGGTGAAACAATAGCCGCAGGTATGGGCGATTTCCACGGTATTCCCGGCCACGGCATCAAGCGCCTGCCCGCCCGGAACGATCTCGCCCGCCTGAAAGACCTGAATTTCGAATTTCCCGCCGGTGCATTTCCTTGACACGCTCGGCCGCGTAAACAGCGCCGCCGTAAATCGTATCAAGGTTGTTCGGAAAACCCGAAGTCAGCCGCCAGCGGATATTCGGCGTGGACTGGGCAATGGCCGGTGCGGCCAACGTGCCGCTGCAGCAGCGCCCAGCCCAAGGGTCGCTGATCTTTTCAGAAACCTGCGGCGTTCAATACGATCGGTCATCCTCTTTTCCTTTCCTCCCGCTATATAGCGCTTATTGGTTGCGGCGAACTATTGCCCGAAGGTCGGCGCCGGCAGGTGTCATTTCGCGGGCTGCCGATGCTGGGCGCCGGTGGCTCCGGTCCGTCGGCACCTGATCCGTCGGCGCGCCAAAGCCGGCGCGCAACAGGGGCTAGCCGCGGCGCTGGCCTCCAAAGCTCGGCAGGTGCTGTGCCGAGCTGGAGCGCAGCTCCCAGTGGCGCGGCGTCGCCGCGCCGCCCGGCAGGTTCGAGCCTGACGGTCGCGGGGTCGAAATCGACGACAGCGCCCTTGTAATGCATGACCAGTTGCGGGAACGACGCCACGATCAGCACCATGACAAGCTGGATCCCAAGCGAAGGGATCGCCCCAGATAGATCTGGCTCCGACGTGACCGGCTGGATCAGTGCCCCCGTCACCTTGTCGCGATATTGCCGCGACGGCGCGACCGATCTCAGGAAGAACAGCGAAAAGCCAAAGGGCGGGTGCATGAACGAGGTCTGCATGTTGATCGCCAGCATGACGCCGAACCACACCAGATCAATCCCCATGGCCTGAGCCGCTGGCGCCAGCAGCGGAATGATGATGAAGGCAAGTTCGAAGCAATCCAGGAAAAGGCCAGAAAGAAGACCAGCAGGTTCGCCCGCGATCAGAAAACCCAAGGCGCCGCCGGGAATCGAGGTCATCAGATGTTCGACCCAGATGCGGCCGTCCACGCCATAGAAGGTCAGCGAAAAAACCCGCGCGCCCAGAAGGATCGCCAGCACGAAAGCCGACAGTTTCGCGGTTGCATAGATCGAGTCGCGCAGCAGCGGCAGAGTCAGCTTGCGCTTGATCAGCGCAAGGACAAGCGCGCCGACCGCGCCCATCGCGCCGCCTTCGGTCGGGGTGGCGATGCCCATAAAGATCGTGCCCAGAACCAGAAACACCAAAATCAGCGGCGGGATCAGCGAGGTCACGACCCGCAGCAGCAAGCGGGCACCCCGCAGCGTCCGCGCCTCTGGCGGCAGGGCCGGGACCTTGTGCGGCCAGATGATCGAAACGACGACGATATACAGCATGTAGAAGCCGACCAGCATCAGCGCCGGGACCATCGCGCCCATGTACATATCACCGACGGACCGCCCAAGCTGGTCGGCCAGAACGATCAGCACCAGCGACGGCGGCACGATCTGCGCCAGCGTTCCTGACGCCGCGATCGTCCCCGCCGCAACCTTCCGATCATAGCCATAGCGCAGCATGATCGGCAGCGAGATCAGCCCCATCGAAATCACCGATGCTGCAACCACGCCCGTCGTCGCCCCCAACAGTGCCCCGACCGCGATCACCGCGAATGCGATGCCGCCCCGCACCGGCCCGAAAAGCTGGCCGATGGTGTCCAGCAGATCCTCGGCCATGCCGGATCGTTCAAGGATCAGGCCCATGAAGGTGAAAAAGGGGATCGCGAGCATCGTCTCGTTCCCCATCTGGCCGAAAATCCGGTCAGGGATCGCGTGGAACAGATTGACGGGCAGCAGCCCCAGCTCGATCCCGAACAGGCCGAAGGCCAGCCCAGTAAAGGCCAGCGCGAAGGCCACCGGATAGCCGAACAGCAGGACGACGATCAGCCCCAGGAACATCAGCGGGGCCATGTTTTCGACAATGAATTGCATCGGGGCCCTCCAGTTCCGCAGCGTCGGCGTCTGCCACCTGCACGGGATCGGGCAGATCCCCCCGCAGCCACGCAATGCGCTTGATGAGTTCGGAAATGCCCTGGATCCCAAGCGAGGTATAGCCAAGCGGGATCAGCATCCACGCGGGCCACAACACCAGCCCGCCCGTATTGTTCGAGCTTTCGCCCGAGGCCAGTTTCGCCAGAAAGACCGGCCACGACAGCCAGACGACGATCAGGCAGAGCGGCAGCAGGAACAGGACCGTCCCGACGATATCGATATAGATCCTGCCCGCGCCGCCCGGATGCGGCTGTATAACAGATCGACGCGGACATGTTCATTGCTCATCAGCGTCCATGCCGGATACCAGCAGGAAGGCGGCGGAGAAAAGATACCACTGCGCCTCCAGCCAGGCATTCGAGCTAAGGCTGAATGCCTTTCGCGACACGGCATTGGTCGCCGAAATGATGATCGACGCGAGGATCAGCCAGGCGACGGCTTTTCCGATCAGTTCATTCGTTATGTCGATGGCGCGGGACAATGAGATGAGGGCGGTCAAACCTTGCTCCGTTCAGGTCATGCGCAAGGCGCACTTTCGGTAGAGTAATTTCCCGCCGCAGATCCGACAAGTTTTTTCGACAACCGGGTCCAGAAAACTCCGTCACGTCCGTATTGCCGGGACAGCCCCTGCCCCCGGCGGCCAAAATGCAAAACGCCGCGCCAGTGCTGCGCGGCGTTCTGTTGCAGCCCGCAGGGCCGCGATTACCAGCGGTGGCGCAGGGTCGCCTTGATTTCGCGGGCATCGCCATAGAAGGTCGCGGTATTGTCGAAATTCATCGTCGCGACATAGTCGCGGTCGAACAGGTTCGTCACATTCACCGCGATTTCCGTCGTCTCGCCAATCGGATAGCTGGCCATCGCGTCAAAGATCACGGCCGAACCGATGGGCGTCGTATTCGCGTCATCGGCGAAACGCTTGCCTTCCAGCCGGGCGCCCGCGCCGATCTTCAGCCCGTCCAGCGCATTGTCGGCGGCAAAGCTGTAATCCGCCCAGATCGAGGCGACATGGCGCGGCGTCAGCAGCGGGCGGTTGCCGTCCAGCGCGCCGCCTTCGATCCGCGCATCCCAATAGGCATAGGCGAAATTCAGGTTCAGCCGGTCGTCCAGCAGGGGCAGACGGCCTTCCAGCTCGACCCCGCGCACCGATGCGCCGGGCAGCGAAAAGACAGTGCCGTCGTCATTGCGGCGCAGGATGTTGCTTTGGTCCAGATCGAACAGGGCAAAGCTGATCAGCGCATCCGTACCCGCCGGGCGGTATTTCACGCCCGCCTCGTATTGTTTGGCGCGCACCGGTTTCGGATCATCCACGGACGCAGTGTAATAGGTCGCCAGCGGATCAAAGGATTCGAATAATTGCCATAGAACGACAGGTCATCCGTCGCCTTGTAGGTCAGGCCCGCGCGCTTGGTAAAGGCGGTCTGCTTGCTGCCGGTATCGGCCCCGGCCACATCGGTCCTGACCCGGTCATAGCGCCCGCCAAGCGTCACGATCCAGCGGTCGTTGATGGTCAGTTCCTCTTGCAGATACAGGCCGGCCGCCTTTTGCGTCATGTCGGTCGTGGTCGAGGGCGACAGGTTGATGCAGGACATCCCGCAGGGGATCGGGTTGTTGATGTCGATGGCGCCTGCCGTGCCGAACCATGTTCGTTCGTAAACGTCGTCATCGGTATAATCGACGCCGATCAGGCTGCGGCTTTGCATGCCCTTCAGCGTGGTTTCATATTGCAGCTGCGTGTCGACGGCCATGCGCTTGGCCTCGCCGCGCATCAGATAGGCGTAACGGCCGGTGGGCGATCCGGCCTGCACATAGGCCTGCTGATACAGCATGTCGAAATTCGAATAGCGCGCATTCTGGCGAAAGGTCAGCCCGCCCCCGAAATCATGGGTGAATTCGTAGCCGATGGCGCGCTCTGTGCGGTCCATGGCGGCAAAATCAGGCTCGCCGAAATAGGTGTCATGCGGCAGCGTCGACCCCACGGGGATCGAATTCCCGGTATTGCCGAATTGCTGGTAGAAGCTGGCCAGCAGCGTCAGCGTGGTCTGGGCCGAGGGGCTCCATGTCAGGGCGGGCGCGATATAACGGCGGTCGTCGCGCAGCGCCGGGTTGCCATCGGTCGAGATCCTGCCATTTCGCGGTCAGGCGATAGGTCCAGACCCCCTCCGCATCCAGCGGCGCGCCGGTATCAATGCCGATTTCGGCGTGGTCTTCGCCGACCGAGGTATAGACCTCGCCAAAGGGATCCTGCAGCGGGCGTTTGGTGATGACATTGATCAGCCCGCCCGGCGCGTTCAGCCCGAACAGGGTCGAGGTTGCGCCTTTCAGCACCTCGATATGTTCGACGGAATAGGGCTCGATCCGGCCGCCGGTGAAATTGAAGGTGCGCAGCGGCAGCCCGTCGCGATAGACGCCGCCCGCCGAAAAGCCGCGGATGCGGAAAAAGTCGTAGCGGTTGTCCGAACCGTATTCGTCGGTCGTCACGCTGGAGGTATAGGACAGCGCCTGCATCAGATCGTTCGGGGCGCGGGTCTTCAGTTCCTCGGCGGTGACGACGGACACCTGCGCGCGGGCGTCGATGATTTCGGTGGGCGTCTTCGCCACCCGTCGCCGTACTAGCCGCGACCGGTTCGCTGTTCTGCCACACGCCCTGCCGTGGATATAGACCGTGTCCAGCACGATGGTGTCCGGCGCAGGATCGGCGTCCTGTGCCAAGCCCCCCGATGCGGCCAGGGTCGAGGCCATCAGCCCGGCCATCACCCGGCACGCAGGCCAGCCCCGGATATCCTGCGGAATGCGGATCATCTTCGCCATGTCGTTCTCCTGTCCTGAGAGCCTGGCTTGCGGCACCGAAAGGTTGGCTGGCATGGCAATGTCTGCCCGCTTGAACCGGCGGGCATAGTGCCAGACCCTCATGGGCTGGCATTTGGGGGCTGGTTAGCGCAGTTCGCGCAGGGTCGTGATCGCATGATTCCCGCTGCGATTTGCGAGAAAATCGCTGGAAAATCACCGGGGTTTCGCGGCCGTCGGGATTGCGGCGGGCGGGCGGGCGCGCCGCGCCACAACATCGGAATGCGACACAGCGCCCTTCGCGACCCGTGCTTGTCGGGTCACATTTGTGTCATATCCGCCACGCCATTCCGTGATCTGGTCCAAGGCGATTGATTCGTTAACCAAACCTGCCAAACAGCAGCGCAAAAGCCAGCCCGACAGGCAAGCCACCCCCCAAACGCTTGGAAAGGCTGGCTCATGTCACACCGAACCCGAAACCACTACCTGTCCCGCGCGCATATGACCACGGCGCCCCGGCGCGGGCGTCCTGTCGCTGCTTTGCGGCGCGGCAGTTGCGCAGGACAGCACCACCGAAGGCATCGTCATTCTGGATGAGGTGGTCATCAGCGCCGCCCCCGCCACGGAAACCGAAAACTCGGAGAGCTGGACGACCGAATGGATGCGTTCCGCCACCGGTCTGGTGCTGAGCCAAAAAGGAAACGCCGCAATCGACCAGCGCGATCACCCATCAGCAGATGCAGGATCGCAATATCACGACCATCGAGGAAACGATGAATGCCGCGACCGGCATCACGGTTCAGGCCTTCGAAAGCGACCGCATCAACTATTATTCGCGCGGTTTTTGTCGATTCATATCAATGATGGCGTCCCAGCCCCGCGCAACGGCGCCTGGACCTTTGGCGACAACAATGGCGACATGGCGCTGTTCGACCATGTCGAAATCGTGCGCGGCGCCAACAGGTTGATGCAGGGCGCGGGCGAAGACGGCGCCTCAGTCAACTTTATCCGCAAACGCCCGACCGCAGAATTCCAAAATCAGGCTGCGGTGTCGCTGGCCTATCCGCGCGGCGCACGGATCAGATCCGATGTGTCCGGTGCGCTGGGCAAGCGGCAGCCTGCGCGGCCGTCTGGTCAGCGTCGTCGACAGCCGCGACGGTTTTCTGGATAGTTATCACAAGGACAAATATGTCCTGTTCGGCGCCATCGAGGCCGATCTGAGCGACGGCACCGTGCTCAGCGCCGGTCTCAGCTATCAGAAAGCCAAGGCCGACAATGTGACATGGGGCGGCCTGCCGCCGTTCTACGCGGATGGCGGGCTGATCGACTGGAAACGCGGATCGACGCTTGGCGCGGACTGGACCTATAACGACACCGAACGGACCGAGGCTTTCGCGGCGATCGAACATGTCTTTGACAACGGCTGGACCGCGCGCGTGACCGCGATCCGTATCCGCAGCGAGGCGGATATGGAACTGACCTGGATCACCGGCACCCCGGACCGCGAAACCGGGCTTGGCATGTCATCCTGGGCCGCGAAATACAACGGCACGACAAAGGTTTCGTCGCTGAATGCTGCACTGAACGGCGATTTTCTGGGCCTTGGCCGCGATCACCAATTCGTCCTCGGTGCCATGGCCTCGGATTTCAAAAGCAACTATTACGGCCACGCGGTCGATACGACGACCATGCCGCCGGTCGGCAATGTCTTTGACTGGGACGGCAGCTATCCGCGCCCCGGCTTTTCCGACGATGTGACCAGTTCATGGGACAGCAGACAGCGCCAATACGGCCTGTATGCGACGGGCAAGTTTCAGGCGACCGATGCCCTGTCCGTCATCGCCGGCGCTCGCGCGAACTGGTGGAAAGGCACCGAGGCGTCGCTTGGCAG
This sequence comes from Paracoccus sp. DMF-8, assembly GCF_029309835.1. Lineage (GTDB taxonomy): Bacteria > Pseudomonadota > Alphaproteobacteria > Rhodobacterales > Rhodobacteraceae > Paracoccus. The sequence continues at coordinate 18,981 of NZ_JARJHL010000007.1, forward strand.
CCCGACGCATGAATACAACTATAGCGGCGAAATCACACCCTATCTGGGCTTCACCTATGACCTGAACCCGACCTATACGGCCTATGGCAGCGTCACCAGCATCTACAAGCCGCAGATCGCGCAAGACATCAGCGGCGATTATCTGGATCCGACCTATGGCTGGAACTACGAACTGGGGCTCAAGGCCGATCTGATGGGCGGGGCGCTTTATGCCTCGGCCGCGATTTTCCAGACCGACCAGAAGGACGTGGCGAACTGGGTCGGCTATGATGAAACCCGCCTGCGCGACATCTATGAAAGCATCGACGGCACGAAAACCCGCGGCTTTGAAATCGAGGCGGCAGGCGCGATCACCGACCGCTGGAAACTGTCGGCCGGCTATACCTTCCGCACCTCGAAAGACGGCGATGGCAACCGCTTTGCGGCCGACCAGCCCAAGCATACGCTGAAACTGGCCACAGATTACCGGCTGGCTGCATTCGACGACCGTCTGGTCGTCGGTGGCGCGATGCGCTGGCAAAGCGGCACGGACGGCATGGATTTCACCTCGGAAATCGAACAGCCGAACGTCCATCAGGGCAGCTATGCGGTCTTTGACCTGAACGCGAAATACGACCTGAACGACAGGACCGAGCTGGCTTTCTCTCATCAACAACGTCCTGAACAAGAAATATTACGCGACCACCGGGTTTTACGACACCGTCGTTTATGGCGACGAGCGTTCGGCGGATCTGACCCTGCGCGCGAAATTCTGACAGGCCCATGCCACGGACCGCCGTCCGCCGGATCACCTGCGAGCGGCGGTTATCCCGGCCCGCACAGCGGGCAGCCACGCTGCAACTGATCGCTGTCGTGGGCAGGCCTGATCGCCTAAAGCTCTCGCGGCGCGGGTGAATCCGGAAATGGTTAAGCTTTCGGTCGCGCCATCCATCCAGACAGGCGTAGAGTTGTCCGTTAGCATCTGCCAACATGTATCGAGTTTTTCCATTAAATCCGCATTCCTGGACGCGTCGATGGCTGATGCCAGTCGCCGGCTGCCGGATCATATCATGAGGCCTCTGTGAACGCTCGCAGTCATTTCGTCCCACCTCCACCCAAGTGCCGCCGCCGCCGACCTATTCGCAAACGCGTCGACGCGCATGAGCCCGTCGATTTCAGCCTGTCGGTCGAGGCGCCGCGCCGGATCGTCTTTCGCATGGTGGATCAGGACGGCAAGATCGCCGATTCGGCCCTGACCCGCGACATGGCCATCCGGATGAGCGAAACGATCCTCAAGGTCGGCAGGTTGATCGAATGGTTCGACGACGGCAACAAGCCGACGGGCAAGATCAACCTGAGAGACGACTGACGGGACGATCCCCGCCACCAAGGGCAACGTGATGGAACCCCTGCCCGCTTCAGCCGTTTTCCGTCCATGACATCGAAGGAGATGATGATGGCCGACAATGCCGACGATATCCGCGCGAATCTGGAAAAGCAGATTGGCGATCTGAAACGGGAAATCGCGAAAATCAGCCGTTCGCTGGCGTCGCGCGCCTCGGATGCGGTGGATGAGGCCGAAGAGGCTTATGATGACCATCGCGGACGCGCCCGTCACATGGTGCGCCATGCCCGCGAACAGGCTCATGCCGTGGCAGAGGTGGCGCGGGAAAATCCCGGCACGACGGCAACGGTCCTGACCTCGGTCGGTCTGCTGGGGCTGACGGTCGGCATGGTCCTGGGTGGGATTTTCACCAGCAACAGCCGGCGCTGAAGGCAAGGCTCTGGACCATGGCAGGGGCGCGTTTCACGCGCCCCGCTTTCTCTTCCCTGCCCGGCTGATCCGCATGTGTTCCGGCAACCCAGAGCGCCCGGGCGTGGCAGGATCGGGAAATTGCCAATTGGCAATTTCCGGTCGGATCGGCAGTCAGATCGGGTTGTTTTCCGCATAGCTGCGGAAAAAGGCCAGAAAGGCGCGGTCCGGATCGGCGGCGGGTTCCTTGTTGGCGGCCCAGCTTCGCCACTCGCCCTCGACAAAGTAAATATCATAGCCCGGATGGCGCAGCCGCGCGGTTTCATAGGTCGAGGTCTGCAGCGCCGCACCGCGAGAATCGAGCCAGGCCGGACGCGGCCGCACACCCTGCCCGCCTGAAACCGGTATCGAAACCTGTTCCGTGCGTCCTTCGGACTTGACGCGCCGCCCGACCTTGCTAAACTGCAGGGCACGATCCGCCGCGCCGCGCGCATCGCCATCCTTGCTCCACCACCGCATTTCGACATGGGTCACCGCCCTGCCCGTCTTGATCGGCGAAATCTCGACCATGAAATCGGACAGCGCGTTGACCTCGGCCACGGCGGGGTCGATCGCGCGCAGTTTGAGGTTCGACCAGCACGAAAGCTTACCTTTCGGGACGCCCATGATGCCGCGCAGCGCATCCAGCGTGAAACGCTCCGACGCCTTCCAGCGCAGATTGCCGCGCTTCTGGACCATTTCATACAAGGTCAGCGCATATTTCGACGAAAGCGCAAACATCACCTCGCGCTGCAGCCGGGCGAAAACCTGACTGTTGCGGATGATCTTCCGCAGCCGCGCCGGGATTTCATATTCCAGCAACCCGTCCGCCCGCCCGCTTTCCAGGTTGCCGCCAAGCAGCTGAACACGTTCGATTGCGGGCTCGCCGTCCCAGATGACCGCGACCTTGACGATCGCCGACATCAGCCGCTCCAGGCTTTCGCCGACGCGGTCGTTGGAATTGTGGCTGCCACGCAGCGCGGACTTGGACACGACATGAGTGACCGGCTTGTCGATCGCCTCCCAGGCGTTCTCCAGCAGCTGGTTATAGATGCGGCGGTCGTTCAGCGTCAGCGGCGTGACCTCGATCAGATCGACCAGCTCGCCCGGCTTCGACCAGGCTGTCGGCGTTCGGGCTTTGCCTCGACCGTGCGGATCCGTCGTGTCAGCCATGTTTGCCCTCACACCAGAGACCGTTACTTTTGTACCGCAACAGCTGTGAGAGTTCAAGCCAGCCGACCCGACGCGACCCCCAATGCACCCAATATGTAAGCAACAGCGAATCACCGCCCCGTCAGGTGATTCGCAGCCCCTTGCTTTTGCAGGAAAAAAAGATGCCGATCCAGACGCGGCGGTGACGCCTTCAATAAGTAAGGTTTCAGCACCATCCGAAAGGTAAGAACAGCCGCCCCGATTCGTAAGGCCAAACATCCCGGAACGTAATGCAAACCATCCCATAACGTAAGGTCTGCGGGTTTTTATGGCAGAGAAACAATCGCCTATGAGGCATGAATCCAGAATCCCTGAATCAGAACTCAAGGGGTGGTTTTGTTTTTGGATCTGGTGATCGCGCAAATGGCAGGTCTTGGGACCAAAACTTACGGATTGGGTGGTTGGATCGCCTTGCAAGGGCCAGAACCCCGAACGTGCCGTATCTGCCGCCCCGCGCGCCAACTTTCGCTTTTTGGCGTGATGCTGCCAGAAATCCGAACTTTACGACAGAGCCGGTCCGAACATACTTGCGAAAACAGAGCAGCAAAGAAACCCCGATGAGATCCGCCATTGCCTCCAGTCACCCTTGACGAGCTGTCGGTTCTCAGCCGGCGCGCGTCCACCGTCATCGAACGCCTGCGCGAACGCGTCTTTGCCCCCGGCACGCAAAGCAGCGGCGCATTTCAACGTGCCGGACTGCCGCCGACTATGGTCGGCCGCTCAGGAAAAGGCCATCCGCGACGCGCCGAAGCCGATGGGCGCTTGCCGCTGGTACCCGTCCGCGACAGCACCACTGGGGCGCCGGAACACGGCCATGGCACTGGCGGATGTGAACCGCATGCGCGAGGTTTTCGGCACGGTCCCGCATCGCGCGCCCGATGATCCGGCGCTGGTTCTGGCAATATCCCGAGCTGGGAGGCGAGGTCGAGGAAATCAGCACGCTGGTGGTGCCTCTGGCGCAGTTTCTGGCCCTGCGCGGCTATCGCGTCTGCGTCATCGACTGCGATTCACGGGCGTACCTCGACCGCCTGCGTGTTCCGGGCTGAATCCCGATGTCGATGCCGATGAGGATGAAGACACGCTCTATCCCTTCTTTCAGCTGGCGGGCCGCGGTCGCTGCATTATGCCCTGCGCGCGACCTATTGGCCGGGCATCGCGATCATCCCGGCGGGCCTTGGCCCAGCACGATGCTGAATATCGAATTCGCGGCGCGGACGGCGCGGGATCCGGCCTTTATTCTGGACTCGGCTGCGCGAAGGCGTCGCCTCGATCGCGGATCGGATTCGACGTGATCTTGCTGGATCCGCCGCCCGCGCTTGGCAATGTTGTCGCTGTGGTGCTGGAGCGGCGAAGAAATGCCTTGCCTGATCCGGCGCCGCCGAACAATATCGACTTTACTCTCGACTTCTGCGCGCTCTGAAGATGCTGGAAACCACGCTGGCGGAACTGGCCCGGCATGGCGGCGAACGGGAATACAGTTTCGTCAAGATCATCACGTCGAAAATGAACGACCAGAAATCCGCATCAGGCGATCAAGCGGATGATGGATGCGGTTTCCGCATGACATGCGCCAACGAATGCGGTGCTGAAAGATACCGCCGAAATCGACAATGCCACGGCCAATCTGATGACCGTTTCCGAACTGACCGGCGCCACGGCCCGCGCCGAAACCCGGCGCGCGTTGCCGCAGGCCTATCTGGATGCCATCTCGGGCGCGAGGTCGAGCTGGTGATCCGCAAGACCTGGCCCAGCCGCCACCGCAACCTGCGCCAAGGAGGGCCTGTTGTGAGCAAGCGTCGCAGTGCGATTTTCGACGATGTCCTGAAGGATCTGGACGACCCGGCGCCGGCCGAGGACAAGGGCGGCGCGCGCGTTCTCGAACGCCAGGAGATGCGCTGTCGGACAGCGGCCAGCGCGAGGAAAAGGTCCAGCGTTGGGTCGATCCCGCGACCTGCGTCGTAATGGAGAACGCCACAGCCGCTTGCTCTCTGATCTGCTGAACGCCGAAAACTGCCGCGATCTGATCGGCAGCATCAAGGCGCAGGGGCAGCAGGAATTTCCCGCCATTGTGCGCAGGCTGCCTGCCGGGCAAGGTGCCGAATACGAGGTGATCTGCGGCGCCACGGCGTCGGTTGCCGCGTGACGCTGGCTGCGCAACAACAACTTTATCACGCAGTTCCGCTATCTGGTCGAAATCCGCGACCTGACCGATGAAGAGCCTTTCGGCTGGCCGATCTGGAAAACCGCGACCGCGCCGATCCTGGCGGACTCATGAACGCGCCCGCGATTATCTGGCCGCGCTGGATCTGTGTCACGAGGGCAAGCAAAAGGCGATGGCATCCCGGCTTGAAGTGTCCGAGGCCTGGTTGTCGCGTTATCTGTGGCTGGCGCGTCTGCCCGACGTGATTGTCGAGGCATGTAGCCGCAGAGTGACCGAACTGAAGGATTGCGCCCGCAGCCTGCGCCCGATGCTGTCGGATGCCAAAGCCAATGTTCTGGCAGAGGCGGCGAAAATCGCGGCGCGGCAACAGGCCGCGCAGGCCGGGCAGGGGACGTTGATTGCGGTCCCGACCGTGCTGGCGCGGCTGAAAGAGGCTGCCTATGGCCCCCGGCAACCGCGCGAAACCGCCCGGATCGACAGCAACCTGACCATGCAGCAACGCGGCCGCAAGATCCGGCTGGAATTCTCCTCGGACCTGTCCGAAGACGCGTTGCGCGCTGCAATGGACAGTTTCATGCGCCAGCATTTCGGCGCGTAACAGGAAATTGCCAGTTGGCAATTTTCCACTTTGCCGGCCGCGATCTTGACAACCGTATGGGCGGTATTACATTTCAGTAACACTTTCGAGGGGGCTGAAATGCGCATCACGATCGAGGGCAGGTCACCATCCCGCAAGAGGTCCGCAACCACGCCGGGCTGCATCCGGGGACCGAGGTCGAATTCTACATCGGCGACGACGGCGTCGTGCGCGTCGTTCAGGCGGGGCGGCGTCCGGTGGATGGCGTCAGCCGTCTGGATCAGGCGATCCCGAACCTGCGCCGGCAGCGCCGATACCGCGCTCAGCACCGATGAGATCATGGCGCTGACGCGCGAATGACCGGTGTTCTTGTCGATTCCAACATCCTGCTGGATATCGCGACGAATGATCCCGTCTGGTCATCCTGGTCGGCGGATCAGTTGCGCCGGGCAGGGCAGGGGGCGCGCATGGTCATCAACCCGATCATCTACGCGGAACTGTCGGTGTCGCACAGCCGGATCGAGCAGCTTGACGCGCTGTTGCCCGATGATGTCTTTCACCGCGAAGACCTGCCCGGCAGAGCGGCATTTCTGGCTGGCAAGGCCTATCTCGGCTATCGCCGCAGGGGCGGCGAACGCCGCTCGCCCCTGCCGGATTTCTATATCGGCGCCCATGCCGCGATCCGGGGCTATCGCCTGCTGACACGGGACCGGGGCCGCTATGCCACCTATTTTCCGACGGTCGATCTGATTTCGCCGCAATAGGCCGCGCTGCTGCCAAGCCAGCAGCATGTGGGCCATGGGACTTCCGTGACCCTGGTATCGTTCGGTCGCTATCCTCGCTTGCGCCGCCACCACAGGACTTTGCCTGCGCCACCCGCCGCCGTCAGCGCCAGTCGCGCGGCGCGCGTCGTCGAGAAGGGCCAGGTGACCCAGCGCCCCGATTCCGGCCAGCACAACCTGCGCTGCCCCTGCCAGCATCCAGAAGCCGACCCGCGCCAACGCCCTGACGCCGCCCGCGCCGCTTTCGACGATGCATCTCAACTGGCCATCGCTGAAACGGCGGCGGCGCAGAAGCCGAAGGTGGCGCGGTGGGCGGGGACGATTTCATGAACCAGCGCCTCCGGGCACCAGATCAGCACCACGCCGTGATCCTCGACCAACTGCCGAAGAAACCAGACGTCCTCACCCCCGCTGGTGAAAGCGGTGTCGAAGGGCGGATCGATTCGTGAAAGAATGCCGCGTTCGAACATCTGAGTTTCCCGACCCGAGATAGGCACGCATTCCGCTGACATCCGCACCCGCAGCCACGGGAAGCCGACGGCTGAACAGGCGTTCAAGCGGCTGGCGAAGGGCCGCAGGCGGAGGGCGTTCGGGTTACGGCTCGATGGCGCCGAAACAGACGGCGGCCCCGCGCATGGCCGCGGCTTCGAATGCGGCCAGCCAGCCGGGAAACGGGGTTTCGTCGTCATCCAGGAAAACGACATGGCTACCTGCAGATTCGTTGACGCCACGGTTGCGCGCCTGCGCCACGCCGGGACGCGGTTCGTGAACATAACGTATAAATGGCGGCCGTCCAATTTGGGCCGCCGATCCTTCGGGCGAATTATCGACCAATATGACCTCTACCGGAGATTGCAGAGATGATATTTGCGCATCGAGAGCGTGAAGCAGGGGCGCAAGCAGAGCCTCTCGCCGGAACGTGGGGATGACGATTGACAGAAAGACAGGGGCGGGTTTCGGCGGGTTTGACATATGCTTAACGGTCTCTAGCGCCATGAATTTTCAGACGCTTTATCATTCATAATATCTGTTGACCACCGGGACGACGATGTTCGGATCGTCAAAAAACTCCACATGGCAGACAAAAAGAGCTTTGCTTTTTCATGATTTTTTCTAGATCGGCCAGATCCGATCCAACGCACACCCGAACGTTTTTTACCATTATGTATAAGCCCACCGGGCGACTCACAGCAGTGGACCTGCACCGGATGGAAGGCTTGCCATTTGCCAAAGCAGGACCCGTTTCGGCAAAAGCCTGCGCGATCCCTTATCCGGCTTGAGCGCCATTTTGCCGAAATCACGCCGGATGCTCTGTCTTTGCGGGCCGATTCAAGAGATCGCAATTTTTTCGCTTTAAAAAACCCTCACCCGCGATATCTCGGCGTTGACGTTGAAACAAACAGTTTGGTCAGTGCCGGGAATGGCTGCCTTCATGATGGGGTCATAACCACAGAGCACTTTCCTAGCCGCTGAACACCGGATCCTCACGATCCCCTGACCGAAACACAACGCGACATGCCGTGGCGGGACCGCGATTGCCGCGCATCTGAAAGAGATGGTTCATGAGCACCCAGACCCTCACCGCAGGAACAACCCGGCAGCGGCCTGAGCGCGCGTTACTTCACGATCACTTCGGCTGTCGAACGCATGACGGATATCGACTTCGACGCGATGCCTGCGGCAACGGGCACTGTCGAATCGCTGGACTACCTGAGAACGTCCGATCCGTTTTGGGATGGCGGCGCCAGGGACATGTTCGCTGCAATGTATGAAGGCAGCCTGAACATCCAGACCGGCGGCCGATACACGTTCTACCTGACATCGGACGACGGCTCGGCGCTTTACATCGACGGCCGCCCGGTGATCAATCACGACGGTCTGCACTCGACGACCGAGCGGACGGTTCAACTGGACCTGACCGCGGGCAAGCACACGATCGAGATCCGCTATTTCGAACAGTTCGAGTTGCAAAGCCTGCGTCTGGAATGGCGCGGGCCGGACAGCAACAATGTCCGCGAACTTATCAGTGGCGACAGCTTCCGGCCATGAGGCTGCGGGCGAGCATGCCGGCGGCGATGCCGATGGCGATCATGCGGGCGGTGAAGGCGCCGGTGGCGACCACGGTCACGGCGATGATGACGGCAACATCCGGGACGCCCATGACCCGGATGCAGGGGCTGCGGGCAGAATATCTGACCCTTGAGGCCGCGGCCGCCAGCCTGAGCCAGATCGACTTTAACGGCAACAAGACCGCCACAGGGCATGTCAACTCTCTGGCCTGGTCCCGCGAAAGCGCGAGTTTCTGGGATGGCGGCAGAACCGACCTGTTCGCGGCGCGTTTTGTCGGCGATCTGAATGTTCAGACGGGGGGCAGATATACGTTCTACCTGACCTCGGACGATGGTTCGGCGCTTTACATCGACGGCCGCCGGGTGATCGACAATGACGTTGCCCATGCCACCACATTGCGCACGGTGCAGCCGGACCTGGCCCGCTTCGGCGAGCATTCGATCGAGATCCGCTATTTCGAAAACTTCGGCGCGCAGAGCCTGCAGCTTGAATGGCGCGGACCGGACAGCAACAACACCCGCGGCACTCATCGGTGGCGACAGTCTCAGCCACGACGCGGGCGACGTCGATGGCGGACATACCGGCGGTGGTGACGCCGGCGGTGGTGACACTGGCGGTGGTGACACTGGCGGTGGACATACGGGCGGCGACCATGACCACGGCGGCGATGGCGACACCGGCGGGAATACCGGTGGAAATACTGGCGGAAGCTGGAGGTGGTGGAAGCGCCTGGGTGGCGGCCATGATCACGGCGGCGGTGGCACCGGCGGTCTTCCGCAGCCGACCACCCCGACCGAGATCGAGGCATTTGTCCGGGCGGTGATGAGCGAGCCCGAAGACCATGCGCACGCCCACCGACGCCAATGCCCGCCATGGCGCGCAGAACATCCAGGCTGCGTTAGAATCTGGTCCCGCGTGTCGAAGCTACCCGTCGCGATCAGCGACGGTGACTGGTTCGATCCGGGCACCACGGTATCGCGGCCGCGGTCCCGGAGCGGACGCCCGGGTCCCTGATCCCCCAAGGGGTTTCGGTCACCTATGACGGTGAAAGCAATGCCTCGCTGTTCACTGTCCGGGTCGATGGCGAGCTGAGCTTTGCCACGGACGCCGATACCCGCATGCTTGTCGATACGCTGGTCGTGGCCCCCTCTGGACGGCTTGAAATCGGAACCGAAGAGCGCCCCGTGGAAGCCGGCGTCAGGACCGAAATCCTGATTGCCAACAATGGCAATATCGACACCGCCAGAGATCCGATGCTGATCTCGCGGGGGGTCGTCTCGCACGGGTCGGTCGAAATTCACGGCGCGGAAAAGGATGCCTTCCACAAGGTTGCAGCCGCACCGATGGCAGGGCAGCGGGTCATCACCCTGGATGAAAACCCTGATGGCTGGCGTGTGGGCGACAAGATCGTCGTGTCCGGCACGCACAAGCAGGGTTGGGCATGGGACAACGACCAGCGCCGCACCGTCCATCACGAAAGCCAGGACGAGGAGGTGACGATCACCGCCATCAACGGCAATCGCATCACCATCGACCAGCCGCTGCGTTTCAACCACGACGCGCCCCGCGACGATCTGTCGGCCTATGTGGCCAACATGACGCGCAACATCACCTTTGCCAGCGAAGATGGCGATGATACCGCCGTGCATCACCGCGGTCATGTGATGTTCACGCATAACGACGATGTCGATGTCCGCTATGCAGCCTTCGACGACCTGGGTCGCACGGACAAGTCGCGCGATGCCTGGGATGTCGACGCGCTGTCGTCCGTTTCTGCCGAAAGCAATATCAAGGGACGCTATTCGTTCCACTTCCACAAGACGGGCACGGCCGATCTTGACGATCCGGCGATTGCCATTGGCAACACGGTTTCCGGCTCGCCGGGTTGGGGCTTTGTGCACCATTCCTCGAATGCGGACTTTACCGGCAACGTCGCCTTTGACGTCTTTGGCGCGGCCTTTGCTGCCGAAGATGGCGATGAAACCGGCATCTGGCGCGGCAACATGGCCATCCGCTCAGAGGGCATCAGCTGGGGGGATGTGCCCGCAAAATCCGGGCTGGACCGTCACGACAACGGACGCACGGGCGACGGGTTCTTCTTTGCCGGACGTCTGGTCGAAACGGCCGAGAACGTGGCGATCAATACGACGCATGGCTATGTCTGGATGCACCGCTCTGCCCCGACCGGCCCCCTGGGATCGACGCTCGACCATCCCGAGGTCGCCTATGGTCAGAACCGTCTGACCCCGGATGATGCGCCGATTCAGGGCTTCCGCGACAACGAAGCCTTCGGCACCGAAGTCGGCCTGATGGTGATCAAGGGCAATGCCGCGCAGGGTCACGACGTTCGCAGCATCCTGGACGGCTTCCTGAACTGGGAAACCCGCAAAGGTGTCGATATCAGCTATACGTCGCATTACACGCTGAAGGATTTCGACCTGTTGGCAACGAATCGCACGGGGTTCTTTGCACCGGATACCGGCTTTTATTTCGGCACGAACGCCTTTGATATCGCGGTGAACGGGCTGAAGATCGACGGCTTCAATCACGGCGTGAACATGGCGCAGGGTTACACATACGCCATCCCGGACCGCGATGTCGGCTTTGCGCTGATCGATGTCGATATGGCCAACGTCCGGCAGGCGTATGTCGGCTTCAACCCGTCGCGTCACCAGATCCTCGACCCGGATGACCTGACCACGGGGCGGCTGCAGTTTACCCAGCCTGTAGTCACGATCTCGCTCGAACCAGGACCTGACCTTGCTGGGCACCAAGACCGATCTGATTGGTTCCACCAGCCGCCAGAAGATGGATGACCCGCAGACGATTTATCGTTGGGAGGTTCCGGATCTGCTGGAATCCACCGGCTACTATACGACGGCGGATGGCCGCAAGATCGCGCTTATTCCGGATTTCGTTGCGGACAGGGCGACAGGCGATCTGCTGAAATTCAGCTACAAGGTCTATCTGGACATCTCGGATTCCGAACTCCGCAGTTGGGGCGCCACCAACCACGGCCGCTATGATCCCAACAACCGGGCGCCCGTCACCGGAAATGATCAGGCGCGGGTTCAGATGGATCAGCGTATCGAACTTGACGTGCTGGCCAATGATCGTGATCCGGAAGGTCGGACGCTGTCGGTCGAGGGCTTTACCGATCCTGCGCATGGCGACGTTTTCCAGCAGGACGATGGCAGCCTGATCTACCAGCCAAACCGTGGTTTCACGGGCACGGACACGTTCATTTACTGGGCCGCCGATGAGATGGGCAATTACACCCCGTCCCAGGTGACCGTCACTGTTTTGGATATGTGACCTGCGATCCTGTAACTTGTCTAAGGAAAGGCCGATTCCGGCCTTTCCTTTGCGGGCCAGCCAAAGCAAAGTGACCGCCGCAAGCTGAGCGGAGGCTCCTGTGATAGAAATATACCACAAGTTCCTTTCGTTGTTCGATCCGCACGAACGGCGGCAATTCTGGTTGCTGACCGTCCTGATGATTTTGGTCGCGCTGGTCGAGGTTGTGGGGATCTCCTCGGTCCTGATGCTGCTCAACGTCCTAGCGGAGCCGGCAAGCATTCGCGACAGTGCGATCCTGTCGACCCTTCAGGATCGGCTTGATCTGGGCAGCACGTTCAATTTTCAGATTTTTCTGGCGATTTCCGTCATCGTCGTGGTGGTTATCGGCTTGCTGGTCAAGGCTTTGGGCAGCTATGCCCTGACCCGGTTTTCGGCAATGCGCGGCTATACGCTTTCCAGCCGGCTGCTCGAAGCTTATCTGAGCCAGCCGTATTCCTGGTTTCTGGGACGGAACAGCGCCGAAATCGGCAAGAATGTCCTGAACGAGGCCGATGGTCTGGTTTCACGGGTGATCACCCCGGCATTGCGGTTGGTTGCCAGCATTTTCATGGTCATTGCGATCCTGGGTTTCCGCTGCTGGTCGATCCGGCCGTGACCATTCTGGCGATAGGGCTTTTGGGGGGCAGCTATGCGCTGATCTACCTTCGCCTTCGTGAACGGTTGCGCCGCACCGGCGAGGATCTGATGCATGCCTTTGGCGAACGCTTCCGCGTCTCACAAGAGGCCATGGGCGGGATCAAGGACATCAAACTGTTAGGGCTTGAGAGCGATTATGGCAAATCTTACAGGGCCGCAGCCCGCCGCAGCGCGCGGGCCAGCGCCTCGATCGGCGTGATGGCCGAGATGCCGCGCTTCGCGCTTGAGGCGATCACCTTCGGCACATTGCTGGCGATGATCCTGATGCTGCTGATGCGCAGCGGCGGCAATATTGTCGGTATTGTTCCGACCCCGGGCATTTTCGCCTTTTCGGTCATGCGGCTTCTGCCTGCCTTGCAGCAGATTTATCAGGGTCTGGCCACCATGCGCGGGGGCAAGGTCGTTCTGGACACGATCCTGCACGACCTGCAAGAGGCGGAACGGATGCCCCGCCTGCCGTCATCGGACCAGCCCCCGGTCAGGCTGGAAAAGCAGCTTGAACTGTCGGGGGTAGAGTTCAGCTATGACACGGCCAAACGGGCGGCACTGTCGGAGCTGGACCTGAAAATCGACGCCTGCACCACCGTGGGCATCGTCGGCGGGACGGGTGCCGGCAAGACGACGCTGGTCGACCTTGTTCTTGGTCTCTTCGTGCCCGACAGCGGTGAAATGCGCGTGGATGGCGTTCCGATCACCGATGAAAACCGGCGCGGCTGGCAAAGTCCCTTGGCTATGTCCCGCAGGCGATCTTTCTGACCGATGACACCATTGCGGCCAATATCGCCCTCGGCGTTCCACGGGATCAGATTGACATGGCCGCCGTCGAACGCGCCTCACGCGCCGCCGCATTGCATGATTTTGTCATCGCGGACCCGCCGAGGCTATTCTACTGTTGTGGGGGAACGCGGGATCCGGCTTGTCCGGCGGCCAGCGCCAGCGGATCGGCATTGCCCGCGCGCTGTATCGCGACCATCGCTGCTGATCGCGGACGAGGCCACCTTCAGGCTGGACAACATCACCGAACGTGTGGTGATGGAGGCGGTTCAGAATATCCGCAACGACAAGACAATCATCCTGATCGCCCACCGGCTGACCACGGCGACGTCATGCGATATGATTTTCATGATGGAACACGGCCGGCTGGCCGCCCAGGGCACTTACGACGATCTGGTCGCCGGAAACGAAACCTTCCGCCGGATGGCCGCAGGGCATTGACGGTGGCGGGCCGTCCCACGCGGTCCAGACAGATCTTGAAATCCTGACGGCCCCGCAGTCTGATCGGATCGGAATGCGTGATCATCCGTATCACCTTGTCACGAGGAAACCCGTGTCTGCCCCTGTTCTGCCGATAGATCCCGAAACCTTGTTGCTGCCGATCGACGCGGCCCGCGCAGCCGGGAAGCGGCTGCCGAGAAATACCGCGCCAACCAGCCCTATCCGCATGGCTGCTTTGACAATTTCCTGCCCCCCGAAATCCTTGAGCGGGTGCGCGAGGAACTGCGCGACCTGCCCGAGGCGGAAATCCATGTTCAACCGGCCCCGGAAAAGCTGAAGGCCAGCTATATGCCTGGAACGGCTGAAACCCTATACCCGCAGCCTGTTCCACACCCTGAATTCGCGCGCTTTTCTGGCTTATCTTGAGGCGATGACCGGCATCGAAGGCCTGATCCCGGATCCTTATTATGCCGGCGGCGGCATCCATGTCGTTGCCAATGGCGGGCATCTCGATATCCACGCCGATTTCAACCACAACGGCAAGCTGAACCTTGAACGGCAGATCAACATCCTGATCTATCTCAACAAGGACTGGCGCGAGGAATGGGGCGGCTCGTTCGAGGTCTGGAACCACGACATGAGCGCGAAGGCGGCAAGTTTCGTGCCGATCTTCAACCGCATGTGCTGTTTCAACACCGGATCTGACACCGGCATGGCAACCCCGAACCGGTTGCCAATCCCGACGGCACCCCGCGGATGTCCATCGCGCTCTATTACTATACGGCGACGTGGGATGCGTCGCGCAAGGCGCATTCCACCCTGTTCAAGCCCCGGCCCGGCACGATCGACCAGAAAGACAAACAAGAGGCGCGGCGGGCCGCATTGCAAAACGTCCTGCCCCCCTTCATCTTCCGGCGCATCGCAAACCACCTGTATCGCATCGGCTTGTGAACAGGGCTATCTGCGGCAAATCAGGCCGAGGAAATCCGCCACCTTCTGCCCGATCACCTCGGGCGACAGATGGTTTTCCACATATTTCCGGGCGGCTTTGCCCATGTCTCGGGCGCGGCCCGGATCGTCAAGCAGGGACAGGCAGGCATCGGCCAGTGCCTGCGCGTTTTCGGGGGGAACGAGAAGGGCGGTTTCCCCATGCGAAATGACCTCTGGCCCGCCGCCGACATCCGTGCAGACCAGTGCCGACCCCGCCGCCATTGCTTCGAGTATCGTGCCGCCGAAGTTTTCGTAACGTGATGCGACAATGGTCAGCCCGTGGCTCTGACGCAACGCCGCGACCTGTTCGCGGTCGCATTGCCCCAGAACGTCGATGCGGGTTCTGATTTCGTCGGGCAGGCGCGCCAGCGCCTCAGGCAGGGTCAGCGTGGGCTGGCCGGTGCGTTCGACGCCGGGGTCAGGGCCGACAAAGGTCAGCCGGCAGGATGGATGCCGGGTGGCGATCCGGGCAAAGGCGTCGATGACGATATCGCCGCCCTTGCGAAAATCGAAGCGCCCGACGAACAGCAATCGTTCAGGATCGCCCGATGACGAGGCAGGCGGCACCGGCATGGGGTTGTGGATGACCCTGCGGGGGATGTCGGGCAGATCCCAAAGTGCCTCTGTCCGCACCAATGTATCGCGGGCGGGAGAGATGATCCCCCGCGCCCGCCGCAGGGCGCGCAATTCCCGCGCCTCGCGCCGGTTATCGGCCCCGGCGTCGCCATGGCCCTGGATATCCTTGTGCAGGCACCACGGGCCGTGCAATGTGATCACAACCGGAATCGGAACCAGACGGCAAAGGGTTCCGCCCAGCCCTGCGTTTCTTCGATGACTGCGATTTCGATGCCATGGCGGGCGATGGCCTCTTGCACCGCGGCGGCGATGCGATGCCCGAACCGGTTATGCACCACGCTTTCGACAGCGCGCCCTAGCTTGAGCTTGACGCGGTCGGCAAGGCTCCACCGGTGTTCCGGCAGGGGCACGATCCGCGTCCGGTCATGCGGCGCATCGATCTCGAAGGGGATGATCGTGACCTCATGGTCGCAGCGTTCCAGACCGGCGGCAAGATGCGCGACGGCGGTGGCGATGCCGTTCGCCGTATTGCGTCCCGGCCAGGCCGGTGTGATCAGGCCGATCCTCAGCGGATCCGTGCGGGTGTCGCTCATCTGTTCATGCCGTTCGTTTGTCGTTCAGGACGATGCGCCAGCCCGGAGCTGCGGGGGCTGAGGATCGCCCGTCATTTATGGGGGCGGGGATCGCCTCCGGTCCGGCCGCCTCGACCTGCCTGACCGCCAGCCCGGCCAGCGCCCCGGCGATCATCCAGACATATGGGACCAGCCCCGCATTGGGCAGGAAATCGATCAGCAGCGCCCCCAGCACAAGCATCAGCCCCGGGGTGATCAGGGACGGGTTCGCCCCTTTGCGAAATTGCACCGACAGCATGATCGGCAGGGTGAACAGCCCGAAATAGGCAAGATATCCGGTCCAGCCATAGACGCCGATCAGAATCACCCAAATTCCATCTGTCACGCTGACCATCTCGCCCGTGACGGGGTCAAATATCTGGTTGCGTCCCCATCCCCCCCAGCCAAAGGCCGGTTTTTCATTGGCGCGGGCAAGCAACACATCTTCGTTGTCGAAACGGAATTTCAACGATTGCGCGCGCTCGACGCTGCGCGACAGGGTCATTTCATGGATTTCCTCGACCGGAAAGACGCCTGTGCCGCGCAAGATCGGATAGGACAGCGCGACGCCCGCGATCAGCAGTGCCGTCAGGATCTGCAATCGCCGCCCCAAAAGGCCGATCACCAGTCCAAGGCCCAATGTGATCAGCAGCGCGCCGACGCTTTTCACCAGGACCAGCACCGCCGTCAGCCAAAGCGCTGCCATCAGCCAGCCGCGCGCCGGCTTTCCTTCGCGGCGGGCCTCGCGCCACAGCACCAGCGCGGACAGGATCGACATGCAAAAGAAAATCCCGACCATTAGCCCGTGACTGAGAAACAGGATGGGCCGGAACCCGCCCGCCCGGATATGCTGGATAAAGTCATGCGCGAAAAAGCCATAAAGCCAGACATGCAACTGCGGGCTGAGTCGCACCTCGATCAGGGCAGGCAAGGAACAGGCCAGCCCGCCCACCGCAAAGGCCCGCAGCAATTCGCGATGGGCCTCGGGGGTGTTCAGATGGCGATAGGCCAGGAGGAATGGCAGAAACGTCACCAGTGTCCCGGAAATAACCGACAGCGCATCATAAAGTCGCAATCCGGGGATAAAGCGGGGACCAAAGAAAAGTGGTTCGGAATTGGTCACGACCGTCAGGAACGGCGCGACGATCATCAGGATCAGCAGTGCCGTGACCAGCTTTGCGCCGGGCATCAAGCGCTGATCGGCCGGCTGCCGGGGCGCATGCATGTGGCACAGGACAAAGGCGCTGATGGCCGGGATGGAATGTTTGTCCAGCAAGGGAATCATCGGCAATTTGATACCGGTTGCCGAGGGCAGGACAAGATAGCCGCCCAGAATGGTCCAGATCAGCGCCTTGTGCAGCGGCAGGCGCTGAAACAGCGCCTGCGCAACCAGCGGCCAGGAAAACAGCATGAGATAGGCAAAGGCGTTCGGCATCTGGCCCCTTGCGCAACAAACCCTGCCCTTCTACCCCGTTCATGTGCAAAGGCAAATGTGGAAAAGCAGACGGCTCTGCGGCAGGCGATGGTGTCGGGCGGGATTTCAACCGGTTGGCTGTCGCCGTGACCATTGATCTGGAGAATCGCGCCGCGTCGTGAAAAGCTGATCCGATACAGTCCGATACAGATAGGTATCCTGAATGACAACGAACCGGATGGACCCAGAAATCGCTGAAGACTTCCTGTCCGTCACCGGATCGGCCATTGTCATCAACCTGCCATATCGCAAGGACCGCCGCGCGGAATCTTCCGCGGAACTGCGCAAGATCGGCCTGTCGCTGGATCATCCGCAGGTCGACCTGTTCGCCGCGGTGCGCCCCGATGAACCGGCGGGCTTTCCGACCATCGGCACGCGGGGATGCTTTCTAAGCCATCTTGGCGTGCTGCGCCACGCATTGGCGACAGGTCGCGACAGGGTGCTGATCTGCGAGGATGATCTGGACTTTACCCCCGACATGCTCAGCCGTCTTCCCGCCTTGACGGCAGAGCTGGACCGGCAACCGCTGGATCTGTTCTATGGCGGATACGAGGCCTTGCCGGCGGGCCGGATCGTGGCGCCGGATCTGGTCAGGGCGGATCCCGCGCAGGGAATCGGTTGCACCCATTTCTATGCCGTTCGCGGGGCGGCAATCGCTGATCTTGTCCGCTATCTCGAAGCGATCCTGACCCGGCCGCCGGGCGATCCCGCAGGCGGCCCGATGCATGTGGATGGCGCGATCAGCCGTTTCAGGGCCGATCATCCCGATTACATCACATTGGTCGCATCGCCACCGATCGGGGTGCAACGTCGTTCGCGCACCGATATCCATGCCGTGAAATGGTTCGATCGCCTGCCCGTCCTGCGCGGGATTGCAGGTGGATTGCGCCGCCTGCTTGCCCGTAGATCCTGAGACCTCTCCAAGGACCATTGCCATGAACATCCGCCGGGATCCGCTTTGCCTTGAATTCAGCGCCGGGGAACGGATGTCCATCGGCACAGAGCCGCCTGCCTATATCCGCAAACTGACCGGCCGTCGGTTTCGTGCGCAAACCCATGTCACGGGCGGCAAGGGCTGGCCCGCCATCGGCTGGCATATTTTCCGCACGATTTTGCTGCACCGCCCCGATGTCGTGGTGTCAACCGAATACAGGCGGTGCTTTCTGGTCAATCTGGCGCTGCTTCTGGCCTGCAGCCGGGCACCGCATCTGGTGTTGGGGATGAATCTTTCGGCCCGACCGATCACCTCGCGCAGGCCATGGTTGAAACGGCTGATTGATCGCATTTTCGCCCGCTCATCGACCATCGTCGTCCATTCCACGCGCGAGGCCGAACTTTTCGCGGCGCTGCATGACCTGCCGGGCAGCCGTTTTGTCTTCAGCCATTGGGGATATGATCTGCCGCCTGCGGACAGCAGCCGCTTTTCCGCCAGCGAAAAGCCCTATTTTTGCATGATCGGGCGCAACAATCGCGATCTGGATACCTTTGCCGCAGCCATTCGTCTGGCCGGGGTGCGGGGCATTGCCGTGATACCGGGCTATCTGAAACTGGATCCGGAAGTGGAAAGCGCGCTTGAAATCCATCGCGATCTGTCCATGGCCGATTGCATCGACTGCATCCGCAACGCCGCCGCCAATGTGACGCTGCTGCGGGATGGTGCGCGGGGGGCCGGACATATCACCGTGGTCACCGCATTGCATCTCGGGGCCCGCCAGATCCACACGGATACCGAGGTTTTGCGGGAATATCTGCCGTCACGACGTTTCAGCACCCCGGTTCCGATCAGGGACGCGGCAGCGGCGGCAGCGGCGATGCGCGAGGCGCTGCAACCCGAACCCGAAAGCCGGGCCGAACTCCGCCGCGCCTTTGCCCGGACCTGGTTGTCGCACGATCATGCGGCGGGGCGGGTCGCGGCGATTTTGTCCGCAACGCTGGATGGACGAAACCTGCCGCTGACGGAACAGGAATGGGATGACTGGCTGCGCGACGAGCGGATGGCATCCTGACAGGACGGGGGGCGCATGATGCCACTGTTCCCGGCCAGTTTCACCGTGCCAGCAGGCGATCCGCGATCCGCAGCACCTCATCGGGATCTATGTGAAATCTGGTGCCGTCCTTGCGTCCGATGACAAGCCCATAGCCCATTCCCAGCAGGGCCGCCCAGTTGTGCAGCGGGTTGTAGAACCGCTCTGGCGGTTGAAGGATCAGAAAGGATCCGCCCTCTGCCAGGGTATAAAGCCCGTGACATGCCTGGCTGCCCTCTATCGCGATGACCAGCGGCGCATCGAGCATCTGCTGCACCATCTCGGCATTGCCGATTCCGGGATCCAGCACGGCAATACCGGCCTTGCGCATCGCTTCTTTAAAGGCGGTGACATTGGACATGTTGCGCGGTTCATCCGGTTTGCCGCGGCTGATATAGACGGGCTGCCCGCCACTGCGGGCCGTGACGGCGCGGCGCAACCTGCCGCGCAGCTCCGTGATCCGGGCGGCCTTGTCGCGGTTGTAGCCCAGTTCGCGCCAGATCGTCAGGTCGCCGACATGCGCGAAATCCGTCTGTTTCCAGTCTTGCCCAAAGGCGTTTTCGTAAACCCGGCAATCAGGCCAGTGCGGGCGCGGCATGGACAGCAGGACGGTTTCGGACCGCAGGCTTTCATAAAGCGGGCAATCATCCTGCAACCAGTGGCCAAAATAATGCAGCCCCTGCATGGTGTTCAGCAATGTCGCCTGATCGTAGGATTCCATCCGGGACAGCAGGCTGCGCCATTCGGGCAGGCTGCGCAGAAGATGCCGGCCCTGTGCCGTGACGATGGTGCCGCCAACCAGCGTGCATTCGCCCAAGCGGCAACACTCTGCCGGGGTTCCGGAAAAGGTCGTGCTTGCCAGGCTGGCAATTTCCGCTTTGACATCCAGATCAAAGCCGCAGGCCAACACACGATCAAACTGATCCGCGTCGCAGACCGCCGGCGCGCGCGGCAGGATTTCTGTCGGCCCCACCGGCTCGAACGTTGAAATGCCCCAGAGGGTCGAGCGCCGGATCCTGTCGCGCAAAGCCGAGGCAAGAACGCGAAGACGTCTTTGTGTCGAGCGGATCGGCACCTGACCGATTGGTTTCATTCTCTGGACCATCTGCCGAAGAAAAAGAAGCTGCGACGGGTTTCGATCATGTTGCCATGTCCGGCGTGGCTGGTGTCAACGCCCATCGGGGCGTTTCATGCGATTGGACGGCGCGGGAACTGCCTGTCATCGTTTCCATCTATATTTGATTAAAGCTGAAAATAGACAATACGACGCCCGCGTAACGTGCATTATTCTCAGGGTGCGACGCCGGTCAAGGGGGTTGTGCGGGCTGTGTCCCAGGCAATCTGCTGCATCAAAAGCGCTGCTTCGGGGTCGGGGGCATCGGCGGGGGTGCCATCGGCGCGCAAAAGCGCATGGGGCAGGCCGACCGGGCTTTTCTGATACAGGACCGCATAATGGATCAGGGCGATGAAATAGGCGCCGATGTCGTTGAAATGGATATTGTCTCGCGTGCCTTCTGGGGTCAGCGCGAAAAGATCGGTGTGATCGCGGATATTGCCGACCTCACCCCGTTCCTTGACGGCGCGGGCCAGGGCGGCCATTCCCTGACCCGCCGGGATCAGATGGATGCGTGCATCCTCTGGCAGGCGTCCAAGGGCGGGGCGCAGAACCCCCCGTTGCCAATAGCGGTCGAGATCTGCGTCCAGTCGTTCCAGCCAGCCCTCGGGATCGTCAAGCTGATGCCAGGTTTCATACAGATACAGCCGCACATCCGGACGCGATGCCCGCGCCTCTTCGGCCCAGAGCGCAAGATAGCGCGGGCTGTCGTGATAGCGCAGGGCGCTGCGGATTTCGACCATTTCGGTCAGCACGACGGCATCGTAATCGCCGCTTTTCACCGCCTCATGCGCCGGCCGGAACCGGGGATGCGCGTTTTCCGTGTCGAAACCGTTGATGGCATCATCGCCCCAGTGGCTTTTCAGCGTCGTTCCCCAGCCCAGCTGGCTGTCATAGCGGTGCCCTTCGCCCGCAAGCTGGGCCAGCATGGCGGGCATGTCGCGCCCGACCAGGCTGTGGCCGATGTGATAGACGCCAAGCGGGCGGTCCTGCACCGGCAGGGGCGCGGCATAGCGTGCGGCCATCGCGGCGTCGTTCGGCCCGGCCCCCGCGCTGCGCCACCAGAACAGCCCTGCGGACGAGGCCGTCAGGGCAAGAGCTGCGGCAAGGATTTTTCCGTATCTCATCTCTGGTCTCCTCTGTCGGATGGGTCGGACATGCCCCGCCGTGATCACAAAACCCTGCGCAGCCGGAAGCAAGGGTCACGACAGCGGCCGTTCCTGTCAAGCGGCGCGCTTGCGATATCATGGACAGGCCCGCGGCTAAAGCGCGGGCGGTTCCGGTTCAAGCAGCCGTGCGGGAACACCGGCCGCGACCCGCCCCTCTGGCACATCGCGGGTCACGACGGCATTCGCCCCGATGAGCCGCATGGGCGCCGATCGTGAGCGGCCCGAGGATACGGGCGCCGGCGCCGATATCGACATGGGCGCCGATCACGGGCAGGCCCTCTCGATTCCCTGTGGTGCCGATGGTGACCTGCTTGGAAGATCAGGCAGTTGGGTCCGATTTCCGCAGCGGGATGGATGACGATGCCATTGGGATGGGGCAGCAGCAGGCCCCCGGCGATCCGCGAACCAAGCGGGATGTCGGCTTGGGTGATGACCGTCCAGAAGCGATGCGACAACACCCATCTGATCCGCGACAGCCGGGCCAGAACACCCGGCCGCGCGCGGGCGGCTTCATAGCGGCGCAGGCTGCGCAACAACCGTCTGGACGGGTCCCACCAGCTGCGCGGGACCTCGCGCGTCCAGTCGGGTTCGATAGAGGGGTCGAAGGGCATCGGTCACATTCTTGCAGTAAAATCATGAACATATGGGCCACGGACCACCTGACCGCGTGGCGGGACCCGGTGACCGGGTCCGGCAGGCACGACCTTAGCCCGGAATGCTCTCTGTGACGACGGCGCGGATATTCGCGCGTTCCTGAGCGGTGGGGATACGGTCATAGATCACGATTTCCGACATGTCCAAGGCGATGGGGTCGCCCGGTCCATAGGTCGGGCTGAGGAAAACGGCATTGGTGCCGGGCAGGGGGCCGGTGAATTCCGCCGACCGATCCCCCAGATCCAGACGGAGTGTCCTGGGCGGATGATCCGCACGGTGACGCGGTCTTGTTCGAACAGCGCCTCTGCGACATGCCAGACGCCGGTCTGATAGGATGCCTCTGGTCCCTCTGCCGCGACGGTTGCCTCTCCGTCCCGGTCAAGCTGTGCGCGGATATGGCTGCCCGAATGGGGAAACAGCTTGAGGATCTTGTTCGGCATGTCATACGACCACGGGCCTGCCGATGCCGAGACCGGCTCCAGAATGCCCGGGCCATCCGCCCGCACCGCGACACAGATGTAAAGCTCGGTCGCAGCCAGCGGCGTGCGGCAGACCTGCGTATGATCGGCCACGCGGCTGAAACGCAGGAACCCGCCATCCATGACGGTCGGCAGGGTGCCGTCGCGCTGCGGGCCCTGATACGCCGTCGCATTCCAATGCACGGCCGGGCGGGGCGGCAGGATGGCTTCGGCATCGTCAAGAACGGGCCCGACCGGATCGGAGGATACGGTCGAGGTGCCGGCCGTATTGGTTGCCGATATCGAATAGCGCAGCAGATGGCCGACATGCGCGAATTCAAGCCGCAGCGTTTCGGCCGGATCCCCGATCGCCTCCCAGGTTGTGCCATCGGTCGACCGTTCCCATGTGCCGGTGATCCTGTCCGGTGCGGGATATCCGACCCATTCGGGCCCTGACGCGACCAGCGCCCCCCCGATGACGGGGTCGCCCGATATGGTCGGGATGTCGCTGGCATCCGGCGCGCCCGTAAAGACATCGGTGCCATCAAAGGTCCAATCCGCCAGCAGATCGGGATCCGTGGCCGGATCAAAGGCGATTTCACCGCCAAGCGTCCCGCCCCGGCCTGCAGGTTCATATTCGGCGGCGATCCGGTTGGCCAGTTTCCAGAAATATCCGGCCTGTTCGCGCGTGGCATTGGGGTCGATGAACACTCTGCTGCGTCCCGCAGCCATCGCCTCGAAGTCAAAACCATAAAGCAAGGCGGACATGAGAACGGTCAGGCCGTAATTCGTTTTCATGTCGGGGTGGATGGTGTCGTCGAAAGCATCGTCGATCGTCGCATAGCCCGGTGCGACGCCCGCGTCGATGTCGTCATGCAGATGCAGCATGAACAGGTGACCGGGGAATATCCAGACCCGCCAATCCGCCGGCAGAGAGGGATAGGTCTGATGCATCTTCCAGGTGGTGTAATCCGCCATGTATTTGAAGATGCGGCCATATTCGACCAGCGCGTCGCGAAATGACATGTCTTTCCACGGATCGGGCGTGCCCCGCGGTTCGGTTGTCCACATGTCGGTTGCGGGCCAGATCGACCACAGGATGATATCCTGCGCGCCTTGCCCCTTGTTGCCATGCACAAGCGTGTTGGCCGCGAAACGGCACAGGTAATCCAGCGTGCTGCGTTGCCAGTCTTCCGATTCGCCGGGATGCTTGAACCGGGGCGGCGGGCCGGATTGCGTGATGATCAGGGACTGAAAATCCGCGATGTTGCGCCGGGCATCCGCGCCGATCCCCCCCGCCGCGCGGCTGTCATCGAACACATGATCCCAACGCGCCGCCATGGACGACCCCGGCATCGTCGAATTGATCATCCTGCTGTAGGCCTGCCGGACTCCGGCGCTGATCAGCAGTTCGCGCATGTTCATATGCCAGGCTGCATAGGCATCCGTCAGGCTGTGGCCGCTATGAATATGGAAATCGGCGCTGGTCAGCGGGGTGCGCAACTGGCCGGACGCGGCCTGCGCATGGGCCGGGCTGCCCGTGACGGCGTTCCAGCCATACCATGTCCCGGCGGTCAGACCGGCGACCGCCCAGGGCAGCCCGCGCCGCGTCACATGAAAGGCGTTGCCGGTGGCCGGGATCTGGCCCTTGGTGATCTGCTTTGCCATGTCAATCCTTGATGATGGGGCCTTGATAATGGGGGTGTCACATCCGGGCCCGTCGTCATGTTTCCGCAGTCCTGTCCCCATGTCAACGCGGCCCGGCCTCTGGCTGCAGCCCGGGTTCAGGCCAGGGACGACATATCCCCCCAGGTCTTCCTCGGCGATGGCGGCGGCCAGATCGTCCCGGCGCGCTTCCGGCAGGACCACGACCCCGACGCAGAGCGCATTCAGGGCGCGGGCGATTTCGGCCGAGGGTGGCGTTGCGCGCCCGTCGATCCAGTCGGCCAGCAGGATTCGCGGCGCGATCAAGTCGGGGGGCACCACCTGCGCGCTGTGATCCAGATAAAGCCTGCGCGAAAACACCAGCGGCGGCTGATCCTGTGCGAGCGCGGGCAGCCGGGCGGCGACCGCCTCGGGCGCCAGAACCTTCCGGCCATCGGCAAGACCCGCGATCCGTTGCGCCAGCGCGGCTTCGGGCGGCAGCTTGCGCAGCGAGGGCACAAGCTCTGTCCCCGCCATGCCGACAACGCCGGAGGGCAGCAGGGCCATGCCTGCCAGACCCAGTGACGCGACCCCGGTGGCAAAGGATGGCCGCGGGACGGCAAGGCACAGCCATGTCAGACCCAGGGCAAGCAGCATCGGCACGGGCAGTGCCCACCAGATGCGAAAGCTCAGCCCGCCGGTCACATGCCGGTCGAACAGGGGCCACAGCACCGGATTCACGATCAGCACCGCGCCCGCCAGCACAAAGGCCGTCACGATCCGCGCGCGGTGGATGAAGCGGGTGGCCAGCGCGGCCCCCAGAATCGTCAGCAGCAACAGCGCAAGGGTCTGCTTGGCCCCGGCCATGTTCCACAGCGACAGATCCCGCACATCGTTGCCATGGCCTGCCACCACCGGCGGATCCAGAAACATGATCCACAGCCCGGCGACCAGCGGAAAGACAGCAGGGGTCAGCAGGATCAGGCTGCACCGCAGATCCGGCCGGATCAGGAAGGCGGCGGCCAGCGCAAGGCCAAGCGTCAGGGGGGCGATATAGATGGCATTCGAGGTCAGCCCCAGCCCCGCGACCTGCAGGATCGCCAGCAGGATCCAGGCGGCGCGCAGGGGCATGGCACCGGCGCGCGCCAGCAGGACGGCATGCACGATCAGCGGAACCACGACCAGCAGCAGCGGACCCTTGCCGTGAAACAGCCGCGTCACGCCATGCGTGCCCCAGGTCTGCAATGTCCCGCCAAGGGCAAGCATCGCCAGAACCGAAAGAACCGCAAAGATCCACCAGCGACGACCGGCAAGCCGCTGGCCGATCACGATCAATGTCAGCGACCAGGCCAGACACCAGATGAGCGGCATCACACCATGCGCCACGAACAGGACGGACAGCCCGCTGACATGGGCCAGCGCGGCGATCAGGGTCGGAAGCGCCTCGACCCGGTAGTTCGATCCAAGGATCGGCCAGCCGGGTTCGCCATACATCGTATCTTCGACCATCATGCCCATGCCGGGCCATTGCAGGCCCAAGGGCAGGTTCAGGTAAAAGGCATCATCGGCATCGGAACGGTGCAGCACGACATAAAGCGCGACGATCCCCAGTGTCAGCAAAACCGCCGCCCAGACCGGGACGGCAGCGACAGGTTCATCCGCACGGGCGGCGGGCGGTTCCGCAGATCGGCGCGCCGACAAAAGCGCCGCCGCCGACAGGGCCACCGTCACGATCCAGAGCGGCAGGGCGTTCGATGTCCTGATGAAAAAAAGCGTCGCCAGCACGAAAAACCCTGCCCCGATCAGCCAGGGCAGAGCCTGCGACAGGCTGAGGCGCCGCAATCTTGCATCCAGCAGGACGCCGGTGGGCGCAGCGCGTAACGCGGGGCCGCATCGGGCGCCGATGACCGCGCCCAGAACGCCCGCCCCAAAGGCAAGCCACAACAGGGAAAAAGGCGCTCCGGCCAGTGTCAGGGGAACGGAACCGGCGGTCCAGCCCGCAAAGAACCCCAGCAGGCCCGCCAACAGGCCCGGCAACAGACCTGACGCGGGCCGATGGCTCATTGCCATAGCTGCGTCACCACGACCCCGGCCACGATCAGCGCCCCACCCACGGCATAGCCGGGGGTAAAGCGTTCGGAAAAGACCACTGCCGAAATCGCCGGAACGATCAGAAATGACAGGGACATCAGAAAATAGGCCCGCGTCAGCGCAGTTCACGCAGGGCAAAGATCCACAACAGCGTGGCGAAACCGTAAATCGCAAGCGCGATGGCAAAGGGAAACAGCACCGCCGTATCGCTCAGGGCGTCCTGAATCGGGCGCCCGACAAGCCGCTGTGCCGTCATCTTGAACAGGATCTGGCCAAGCGCGATCAAGGCGACGGTTGCGAATGTCAGGATATAGGGAAGCGCCATCTTTCAGCCTCGTTCCGTTTCGGCGACCTTGCGGTCCATGTCAGAAAGGGCGGCGGTTTCATCCACCCATTGCGGCAAAAGCGAGGCGAGGACGCTTTGGCGCTGAACCGGCCGCTTCGGTTCGGCATTCGTGTCGTAGCCCAGGAAAAACAGCAGCATCTGCGAACCCATGATGATCGGCAGGGCGGCCAGAAACACCGTCCCCGTCGTGGCGGGCTGGCCGGTCCGCACCGACTGGATCCATTCGGAAATGCCGAACATGACGCCGAACAGCAGAAAACCGAGACCGATCAAAAGGTTGATCGAGGCAATATTGAAATCGCGCAGGAAATAGGAATAGACGATCCGTCGCAATGTCGCGCGGATATGTTTGCCCAGGAATTCGCCCAGAACCTTGCCGATCCGCAACCCGCTGACCTCGTCTTCGTAGACCGGACGCATGGGGATGTCGACGACGACCGCCTGCGCCTCTCCCAACCGGATCAGCATGTCGGTTTCGAAAAAATAGCGACGCGACAGCGTGCGGTGGTCGATGAGCTCCAGGGCGCGGCGATGAATGGCGGTATAGCCGTTCGTCGGGTCGAATATGCTCCAATAGCCCGAGGAAAGCTTGGTCATGAAGCTGAGGCAGGCATTGCCGAACAGTCGGATCGCCGGCATCCGCCGGACCTCGCTGACCGAAAAGAAGCGGTTGCCCTTGGCATAATCGGCATCTCCGGCCAGCAGCGGTGCCACGAACCGGGGCAGAAGCGCGGGGTCCATCTGGCCGTCTCCGTCGATCTTGACCATGATGTCCATGCCGGCGGCCAGCGCGGCCTTGTAGCCTGTGATCACGGCGCCGCCGACGCCCTGATTGACCTGATGGCGCAGCACCGTGACGCGCGGATCCCGGACCTGATCCATGATCAGGTCGCCAGAGCCTTCGGGACAGCAATCATCCACCGCGAATATCGTCTCGACCTCGGGGCCGATTGCCGCGATCACGCCCATGACATGCCGCGTGACCTTGTAACACGGTATAACGACAGCAATTCGCAAAAGAGCGTCCCCTTTAACTGCCTGTTGCCGGAGCTGCCGATCTGATGACAACCGCTGCGGATTCCGCTTTTGATCCAACGAAAGAGCCGGGCAAACAACGTCACCGATCAATCCCGTTCGACGGGGGCATTGTCTTTCATTTTAAGTGCTTGCACAACGGCAAACCATGTTCTGACAGGGCATTCACCACGTCATTTGCCGCCACATCCCGCGGATGAAGCGGATCTTTCCCTGATGGGTTGAGCCACCGCCCCGCCGGTCAACCGGCCTGCCGAATGGCGGGGCCTTTTGCATGAAACCATGCCGGAATCAGGGCTGCATCATGGGTGAATATCGGCGGCAGCGGAATGCACCGCCGCCGCCGATGGCCGCGCTTGGTGCCGTCTAGATCACCGCAAGGCGCAACCTGAACCGGGGCAGGCTGTCGTAACGCCCGATCGCCACGCGGGGCAGCGCAAAGCGGTCATCCCCGGCGCGTGCCAGATCCATGCCAAGGATTGTGGCGGACCGGAAACCCAGATCCGCGACCGCTTGCCCAAGCGCGGGGGTGTGGTTGCCGTTCGGATAGGCGAAATGCGCGACTTCCTGACCGGTCCAGCCCCTCAGCAATTCGCGCGAGCGTTGGATGCTGTCCCGCGCGCTGGCCAGGGGGATCTGGTCCAGAAGGTTGTGGCAGTCGCTATGCGCCCCGATGGTGACCAGCGGGCAGGCCCCGAGTTCGGCCAGTTGCTGCGGGGTCATGGGCGCCAGGCAGCGGTCGGCGAGGGGGGCGGGCAATGTCGTCGCGATACGGTCCGCGATGCGTTCGCGATCAGGGGGCAGGATCTGTTTCAACCGTTCAAGCAAGGGCCCCAGAACCTGCCAGCGGTCGCGCGCATCCCGACCGGGAAGCTGCCAGCGTCCCAGCCCTTCATCCTCCAGATCAAGCTGCGTGGGATGTTCGGTCTGGCAGGCATTCATCACGCGGTCGAACCAGAACGGGCGGCCGGTCGCGATCTGATCCGTCGCGACATAGACCGTGACGGGCAGATTCTCGTGCTGCACGAAGGGCAACAGATGGCGGTGCATCCCGATTTCGCCATCGTCGAAAGTCAGGACCGCGCGTGGACGGCCGCCGGGGCGTGGCGGCGCTGTCAGCGCCTCGTCCAGGGGCAGGATGTCGTAATGCGCCCGCAGCACGGCGACCTGTTGCCGGAAATCCGCCATCCGCAGGACCGTCCAGGCATCCGGCCCCCCCATCAGGTCCAAGCGTGTGATAGCACAGGATCGTCACGGCATCGCCGCGCAGCGCGCGCCGGCGCAGGACCGGCCAGAGTGGCGGCGTGGACAGGGCCTGTGCGGCAAGGCGTTTCAGCGACACGGCAGATGTCTCATGTGGCAAAGAGCCGCGCCAGATCTGTCGCGATCCTGTCGATATCGTGGCGCTCGGCCACCCGGACCGCACCGTGCCGGCCCATTTGCCGCAGGTCTTCGGGTGACAGGCGGACAGCATGCGCCATCGCGCGGGCAAGGCTGTCGACCTCTCCGGCGGGGACCAGCCAACCCGTCTGTCCCGGCAGGACCAGTTCGGGAATGCCCGCGATGAAGGTCGAAATCACCGGGCGGTGCCGGGCCATCGCCTCCATGATCACGACCGGCAGGCCCTCCATCAGGCTTGGCTGGACGACGACCGTGCTGGCGCCGATCAGCTCCAGCACACTGGCTGCTGCTGACCCAGCCCGTGATCGTCACCTTGCCCCCAAGCCCCAGTTCGGCGATGCGCGTTTCGATCAGCCCGCGCAGATCGCCGTCGCCCGCCAGGACCAGCCGTGCCTCGGGGCAGTCGGCGACCAGCCGGGCAAAGGCCTCAAGCAGGATCAGATGGCCTTTTTCGGTCGACAGCCTGCCGATGCAGAGCAAGACCGGGGCCGGGGGAAACGTGGGTGGCCGGGCGGCAAAAAAATCCCCCTCCAGCCCGCAATGCAGCACCTTGATCTTGTTCCATTCCGCAGGGTCAATATGGCGCAGCAACTGGCTGCGGGTGAAGGCGCTGATCGCCGCGACGAATTTCGCGCCCCGGACCTTGCGGTCAAAGTTCAGGTTTCTGGCGTTGTCCGCCTCGTCGGCACCGTGGATGGTGAAACTGTATCCGGGCCCGCCAAGCTGGCGCAGAAGATAGACGATATCCGTGGAATTCGTGCCGAAATGCGCGTGAAAATGCGTGATCCCACGGTCTTGCGTCCATTCGCGGATCCGGCAGGCATGGGCCAGCCAGACCAGATGATAGGGCCATGGCCGGATGGAATGACGCGACATCGCAAGGGCCTCGCGGAATGCGTGCCAACTGGTCCGGGGTCTGCGGATGAAACTGCGCAGCAGCGCGCCCATCAAGGGCAGGACGCCGCGTTGCAGCAGATAGCGGGTCTTGGCCCTTTCCACGGCGTCGGCCGGATCCACCGTTTCGGCATCCCAGCCTCGCAGCGCGAAACGCTCGACCTCGATACCCTGCCGCTCCAGCGCCATGATCTCGCGCCGGATGAAGGTATGGCTGACCTTGGGATATTGATTGATGACATAGCCCACGCGGATCCCCCGCCCCGGGCCCCCGGCAGGCTCCATATCGCCAAGGTGTGGTGCTACATTCATGCCCGGCCCTTACACCCGTCAACCTGTCCCGGATTGATTGCTACGACAGACCAAGTCGTTGATCAACAGGGCTTGACCTGCCCCGCTGAACTGCTTTCGCCTGAGGCTGCGGGGTGCAACCCGGTCCTGTCGGATGCGGATGTCATGAATCAGCCTGTTCCTGTCACCGGCGGTGCCGGTTTTATCGGCGGCCACCTTGTCGCGGCCGGAGAGCGGATGATCGTGCTGGACAGCCTGTCCGGCGGAAAGCCCGGCAATCCGCCGCCGCAAGCCGATCTGATCGTGGGCGACGTCACGAATGCCGCCAGCGGTCTGCCCGGACCCTCCTGCGCGATGGTCTGGGGTGGCTGTGGGCGTCATTTGGCACGGACCCATGAAACCCCTTGCCCGCTGATCCCCACGGGATCATGCGCGCTGAACACCGCTTCCCCCATGCGCGTGATCGGTGAACGGATGTGATTCCGGCGGCGAACTGGAACGGATCTGTTCATGCCATGGCTGACCATAAGGACAGCGGGCAAGATTTCGCCGAATGGGGCTCATGCCATGCCCCGCATCTGCGACGCATGGCGTGCGACGTCTGATTTACGGATGTAAAAACAAAAGCATACACCACCTTCGCGGATCCGGTCGCCGTCCCGCCCGGCAGGTAAAACCGGCCGCCCATCCGGGCCGCGCCCGGCCACGCAGGGGGTCATGCGGGGGTGATCGGCATTTGACAGGTCGCGCCCAAGGGGGTGAACTTTGGGTCAGGTGATATCAGCGCGCAAGGTGACGGCATGGCGAGGATCAACGGAAACGACGCGGCTAACAATCTGACGGGCACCTATTTCTCGGATGATATTTACGGATATGGCGGCAATGACACGCTGCGGGGCGGGTTCGGCGACGATTATCTGTATGGTGGCAACGGCAATGACCGGTTGCTGGGCGGCCATCAGAACGACTGGCTGGAAGGCGGCGCCGGCAACGACACGCTGGACGGCGAAAGCGGGGACGACCGTTTCATCGGCGGCGCGGGTGCCGACCTGATGCGCGGCGGCGCGGGCAATGACGTCTTTGACCAGACGAACCTGGCCGAGGCGCCGGGGGATACTGATCATCGGCGGGGCGGGGATCGACCTGCTGCGGCTTGATTTCGGCATCGTGGACGGGCCGGTGACATTCCGGCTGTCGGACCCTCTGGTCACGGTGAATATCCGCTTTGGCAGTTTGCCGGTGTTTTCCTTTCGCGAGGTCGAGGCTTTCGACATCGACGGTTCGTCCTATGGCGACAATCTGACGGGCTGGATATATGACGATCTGCTCAGCGGCGGGGTGGGCAACGACACGCTGTCGGGCGGGCTTGGCATGGACCAGATCTATGGCGACGAAGGCAACGACGTCATCCGGGGCGGCGGCGACGACGACCGGCTGTATGGCGGGGCAGGCAATGACAATGTCTTTGGCGACGCTGGGGCCGATGACGATGAGTCGAAGGCGGCAGCGGCAACGACACCCTGCGCGGCGGGGCAGGCCATGACGATATCGAAGGCGGCACCGGGTGCGACCGGTTGCTGGGCGGTCTGGGCAATGACCGGCTGTTCAGTGAACCTTCCTATTCCGACGACGACGAGCGCGAACGCGACATCCTGAACGGAGAGGCGGGGAACGACACCGTCTGGATGGGGCTGAATGACCATGCCGACGGCGGTCTTGGTCTGGATAAGGTCCGATGTCACTTTCAGCATGGCGACAACCACCATCAACTGGCAAGTTTCTCTGCGGCGCTCGCTGTCTTTGCCAACGGTGCCCGCGTCGTGAATTCTCGAGGTGCTGGAATACAGCGGCAGTTCGGGGCGCGATGTCATCACCGGCGGCATCTACGGCGACCGGCTGGAAGGCAATCAGGGCATCGACCAGTTGAGCGGTGGTGCCGGGAACGACACGCTGGTCGGCGGCACCGGCAATGACCTGCTGATCGGCGGCTTTGGCCATGACCTGTTTTACCACGATCCCGAGCAATGACACGCTGGTGGGGCAACTACGGGGACGATACCTTCAACATCGGTTTCGACGAAAACGCCGCGCTGCCCTATCGGGTGGTGATCGACGGCGGCGTGGGGCGCGATACGGTCGAATTCACCAGCACTCAGAAATGGGCAGCGGTGAAGCCGATCTGGCGAACCAGCGGCTGAACGACGGTCTGGCCCATGGCAAGACCTTGATCGGGATCGAGGTTCTGGAAGGCACCGGCTATGACGATCTCTTTTACGGGACCGTGGCGGCCGATACCTTCATCGGTGGAAGCGGGTCCGATGTCCTGAACGGGCGGGGCGGCACCGACACGCCGATGGTGGCGGCTTCGGGCGCCGATGTCCTCGACCGGGGGCGCGGGGCGCGACATCTTTGACTTCGCGGACGGCGGCGCAGCGGTTGGGAAGGCGATCAGATCACCGATTTTCAGCGCGGTCGGGACAAGCTGCGGTTCGACCTGCTCTGACTTCGGGACAAGAATCTGCAACTGATCAACGTGCTGGATCCGTCGCCTGGC
Source organism: Paracoccus sp. DMF-8 (assembly GCF_029309835.1). Taxonomy (GTDB): domain Bacteria; phylum Pseudomonadota; class Alphaproteobacteria; order Rhodobacterales; family Rhodobacteraceae; genus Paracoccus. Next base: position 52,088 of record NZ_JARJHL010000007.1, read on the forward strand.
GCGCGGCGCGCCGACGCTGATCTATGAAACCGATGCCCGGCGGTTGTGGCATGATGCCGACGGCACCGGCCAGGACGAAAGCCCGATGCTGATCGTGACCCTGACCGGGGTGAACCAGCTCGCGCTCGGCGATTTCGGCTTCGTCTCAGCAACTGTATTGGCGAGCTGAGCTGAAGCCGCTGGCGTGAGACGCCCGTTTTGAGGATGGCGTTTGCGATGGTGACGAGCCTGCGGGCGATGGCGACGATGATGAGCTTGTGCGGTTTTCCGCGCTCTTTGAGATGCTGTGCGACCGGTTTCGCGTACCGGTCCTGATGCTGGGAACGCGGCGATTTCATTCCGCGCCAGGATGCGAACTGGGGACATCGTAAGACCGTATTCTTCGATAAGAAATACAAGGCTCGCGACAGCGGGCTGGACCGTATCGGCAATCCCTTCGATCCGGGCATGCGGCTTACAACGTCGGCGGCTCGACCAAATTCTATGGCGGCGGCCGATGTTCCGCCTCGCGCGAGCGGGATTTCGGCGCGCTGGAGCACAAGGGCAGCATCTCGCTCGCCTGGCCGGTCGCCTATACCAAGATGGCACTCTATTACGACCAGGCCGAGAAGATCTTCCGCATCCATGGCGACGACAGTGCTTATCCAGCCGCGCCGCGAAACGCCCTTCCGCTTCGGCCCGATCCGGTTCGAGCCCATCGCTGCCCGTCTGGCCGAACGTTTCGGCACGCAGGGCCGAGGGCCATCAATGCAGCCGCCTGCGGCACCTGCGACGGTTTTGCCTGCAAGCTGGGCCAGAAGAACGATGCCGAGACCTGCGGTCTGGAACCCGCGCTGGCGACCGGCAATGTCGGTCTGGTGACCCATGCCACTGCGCGTCGGCTGATCCTGTCAGCAGATGGCGGGCAGATCGAGGCGGTCGAGCGCGAGGTGAAAACTTATTCCGCCCCTGTCCTATCCAGCAACGCGGTGAACAGCGCCGCGCTGCTGCTGCACTCGGCCTGCGATGCGGCCACCGGGCGGGGTGGCCAACCGCTCAGACGTGGTCGGGCGCCACTACAAGGTGCTGTCACACGAGCATGGAAGTCGTTTCTTAACCTTAGCAATACGTAACTG
>NZ_JARJHL010000008.1 GCF_029309835.1 Paracoccus sp. DMF-8
ACAGGTTGAACGCCACCGGATCGCGCACCGACAGCGCCGCCGTGACCGGCTGGTTGCGCAGGATGCTCATCAGCCGCGCAAGGCGCAGCCCGGCATCGGGATAGATCCGCCCCGCCTTGCCAAACAGCCGGTGCCGTTTGGTCCCGCCGATGATGTTCTCGTCCGAGATCAGGATTTCCGGATAGACCTCCCCCGCCGTGACCAGCCTGCGCCGCGCACGCTGGCGCTGCGGCAGGCGGCCGCTGTCGTTGATACCGGGGGTGACAGGCAGCAATTCGCCCCGCAGCTCACCGGGACCGACGTAATAGACACCGCTGTCGCGCAGCACGGATGCGGCAAGGCGAAGCGATTCCTGCAGATGCGTGGTGGCCGTCTTGTGCGCACCCAGATGAACGGTGACTGGCATTGCCGCGAACAGCGTCCGGGTCGTTACTGTGGCCCGACATATAGACGCCAACCTGATCGGAAGTCAAATCATGATATATTAATAACTTAGGCTCAGGACCCATTGATTTCCGACTGGCGGCGTGATTCACGGTTCGAAAAGCGAGCGGTGACCATGTCTGATCTTTTTTGGTTGACGGACGCGCAGATGGCGCGTCTTGAGCCTTTCTTCCCCAAGTCCCACGGCAAGCCTCGCGTCGATGATCGACGCGTGTTAAGCGGGATTATCTTCATCAATCGCAATGGCTTACGGTGGCGCGATGCCCCGGCAGCCTATGGCCCGCACAAGACACTATACAACCGTTGGAAGCGGTGGAGCGACAAGGGCATCTTTGCCCAAATGATGGCGGGTCTGGCGGCCGGGCACGGCGAAGGAAGACCGTGATGATCGACGCCACTTACCTGAAGGCCCACCGCACCGCGACCAGCATGGGCGTGAAAAAGGGGCGTGGGCGCCTGATTGGTCGCACCAAGGGCGGCATGAACACCAAGTTGCACGCCATCTGCGACAGCCAGGGCGCCCCCTCAACCTGTTCGTCACTGCCGGACAGGTCAGCGATTACATCGGCGCGCGGGCATTGCTGAGCAGCCTGCCGGATGTCGATTGGCTGCTCGGGGATCGCGGCTATGACGCCGACTGGTTCAGAGAAGCGTTGAAAGACAAAGGGATACGCGCCTGCATCCCAGGCCAGAAGCAGCGGAAGAAAACCGTCAAGTACGACAAGCGCCGGTACAAACGGCGCAACCGGATCGAGATCATGTTCGGCAGGCTCAAGGATTGGAGGCGTGTGGCGACCCGGTACGACCGTTGCCCCAAGGTATTCTTGTCAGCAATCGCACTTGCTGCCCTCGTCATCTACTGGCTTTGAAACTCAATGAGTCCAGACCCTAGCCTGCAGCTGCCAAAAACACAAAAAACCAACTTTTGTCGAAAAGTCTGTGTTTCGATGTCGGACGACAATCGGGGATCCGCTGGCAGGGGTTGGGGGACTCGAACCCACGACCCTCGGTTTTGGAGACCGATGCTCTACCAACTGAGCTAAACCCCTGCAACCCGGCCCTGATAGGGTTTGCGAGGGTTGCCGTCAAGCGGTTATCACACGGGTTATCAGTTTCCCGTTCTGTGCCTGTTCTGTTCATTTTCGTCTTTCCTCCGCCTGACGGACGCGCATGTGCTGCCGCGCCTCACCGGCCTTGCCGGGCAACAGCGGGCCGATCCGTTCCCGTTGCCCGTGGGTCAGAGTTCGCCCGCTCAAGATCGCCTCCGTTCTCGATCTGGAATCAGAACTCGGACGATATGGGAACTCCTAAATGAAGACGCCGCCTGGAGGTTTGCGGAACTGTCGATCTGGGCGCGGCGCAGATACAGCCCGCTCATCATCGGGGCGACATTCGTCAGGGCAAAGGCCCCGATCCACAGAAACATCCCGACAAACACCAGCCTTGCACAGACCTGCAGGCTGGCGCGCGGCATCGGCACATCGGACAGGATGGCCAGCGCCCCGGCCCCCAGCTATTCGGGCCGCTGACTGGCAGGAACCACGATGCGCATCCCGCCAAGGGCGATCCCGGCATGCGGCATCGTGCTGTGCGCGAGACCCGTCCAGAACGGCCGGGCTAAGCCCCGAGGCCTGCAAAAGCGATACCGCCAGCGCCGCTTCGTGCCAGCGATAGGCGTGGGCGATCAGGCACTGATCGCCCTCAATGTGGTCAAAGACCACAGCCTCAGCGGCGGTCGTCCTCGTCGTCATCCTCGTCATCCGCATCCGGCAGGTTGAAGAAGCTGTCGGCATCCAGATCCGGCTCGGGGGTCTTGTCCTCGTCGCGGGTCAGGCTGAAATTCTCCAGCCCCTGAATGGCCGAGGGCAGGCGCGGCTCGTCGCCCATGGCCAGCGACGCCTCGGTGCTGACCAGCTTGCGACGTTCGTCATCGGACATGACTTCGCCCGCCGCGCTGGCCTTCTTGGCGGCCTTCTGGACGGCCATGTCCAGTTCCGACTGACGGCACAGGCCCAGGGCGACCGGGTCGATGGGTGTGATGTTCTGGATATTCCAATGTGTCCGGTCGCGGATCGAGGCGATCGTCGGCTTGGTCGTCCCGACCAGTTTCGCGATCTGCGCATCGGCCAGTTCGGGGTGGAATTTCACCAGCCACAGAATCGCGGCGGGGCGGTCCTGACGCTTGGACAGCGGGGTATAGCGCGGGCCACGGCGCTTTTCCTCGCCCTCGGCTGCCGGATTGTGTTTCAGCCGCAGCTTGTAGACCGGGCTTTTCTGGGCCTTTTCGATTTCCGACGGGTCCAGCTGGTTCGAGGCGATCGGATCGAATCCCGTGACGCCAACCGCGACATCGCCATCCGCAATGCCCTGCACCTCAAGTTCGTGCATGCCGCAGAAATCGGCGATCTGCTTGAAGCTCAGCGTCGTATTGTCGACCAGCCAGACAGCGGTCGCCTTTGCCATCAACGGCTTGCTCATCTGTGTCTCCTTCGCAATAGTTCCTTGGCCGGGAAAACGGCCGGTGGCGGTTGCCATTCCATTTTCAGGGGAATTGCGCCCGATATAGGGAAATCCCTCGTCACAATAAAGACCGAATCTGTCGCAAATGCACGGCTCCAAGCATCGACCCACACCTTGCACCATCGCGTGCAAACGCAGCCTGCCCCGGCTTTTGGCCGGTGCCCTTGCCGCCGCGCTGGCGGTCCTGCCGCTGTCCGGCCCCGCGCAGGCGCAATCGCGTGACCATCAGAATATCGCCGGGCAGAATGTCGCCGGGCAGTTCGATTACTACGTCCTTGCGCTGAGCTGGGCGCCAAGCTGGTGCCGTTCGGTCGATGATCCGCGCGACGCGAATTCCTGCGATCCGGGGCGGCGGGCGCATTTCGTCACCCATGGGCTGTGGCCGCAACATGAACGCGGCTGGCCCGCCGATTGCCCGACCACGCACCGCAATCCGACACGGGCGGAAACGCGGGCGATGGTCGATGTCACCGGATCGAGCGGGCTGGCCTGGTATCAGTGGCGCAAGCACGGCCGCTGTTCCGGCCTGTCCGCGACCGCCTATTTCGACGCGATGCGCCGCGCCTCGGGCAGGATCCGGATCCCCGAGGTCCTCAGCGGTCTGAACCGCGACATCCGCCTGCCTGCCCGCGTCGTCGAGGATGCCTTTATCGAGGCGAACCCCGATCTGTCGCGCGACGGTATTACCGTGACGTGCAGGGGCGCGGATCTGCAAGAGGTGCGGATCTGTCTGAACCGCGACCTGTCGCCGCGTGCCTGCGCCCCCGACACGCGGCGCGACTGTGCCCGCGACATGGTCATGCCTGCCCCGAACTGACGCACCATCGCCGCGCAAGGAAAAAGGCGCCCCACGCGGGGGCGCCCGATTGGCATGGCGCTGCCTGTCAGCCGCGCGCGCCTGGTTCCTGTTCAACCGGCTTCAGGCCCCAATACAGTTGGTCCAGACCGACGGCCTGATCTTCTTCGTCCACGCGCAACCCGATCGTGTGCGACAGAACAAAGGCCAGAATCGTCCCGGTCACGACGCCTGTGCCGACGCAAAGCACGATGCCGGCAAGCTGCATCAGCACCCCGATCTGGTTGTGCTGGAAGGCAAAGGGCCCTTCCGTGATGCCGGAACAACCGCCATGCAGCGTGCTCCGCATTGGACCAGGCCGACCATGATCAGGCCATAGCCGCCCGCGCCCAGAAACAGCGGGAACAGCTTGTGTTCGTCAATGCCCCGGCGCAGCGTGAATTCGTAAACCGCCCAGGCCGCCAGCGGCGCGCCCAGTGCCACCAGGAACATCTGCCAGGGCGCATAGACGTCAAAGCCCGGCGCCCCCGCGACATAGCCCGCCAGCGGGCCAAGCAGCAGATAGGCATAGGATTTCGTGCGATAGCCGATGATCGTGCCCATGATCGCGCCGCCTGCCCAGGCCAGACCATAGTTGTTGAAGGCGACGCCGATACTGGTGTCGGCCATGGTGACGCTGACCGCCAGCGCCTCTGGGTCGAAGAAGAACAGGCAAGACAGGATGACCATCGGCAGGGCCGAAAAGATCGTCATCAGCCCTGTCGCCGCCAGCCCGATGCTGGGCGCGTCATAGGAATTGATCTTTGGATGCGGCGTGAACATGCCGGGGCGGCAACCCAGTTTCGGGACCAGCGCCAGCGCCATGCCTGCCGGGAACAGATAGACAAAGCCCACCCCGAAAAAGTCATGGAAGCCCGCATTGGTCAGCGGTCCGACCGAACCCCAGACCGCATAGCTCGGTGCCGAGGACACGACCGTCGCCACCACGCAGATGATGTAATAGGCGATGGGCTTGATCCGTTCGGACAGCGCGAAATGCAGCAGGACGTTGATGATCCCGGCA
>NZ_JARJHL010000009.1 GCF_029309835.1 Paracoccus sp. DMF-8
GAAACCCCACCCTACGCGACCCCGGTAGGGTGGGGTTCTACCCCACCTTCCCCTTCCACACCGCGCCATTTCACAGGAATAGAAAATGAACCAGGAACTTGCCACCAATCCGCTGAACCCGCTGGCCTCGCCGCGTCAGTTCGATGAAATCAAGATCTCGCTGGCCTCGCCCGAGGAAATCCTCGCGTGGTCGTTCGGCGAAGTCAAAAAGCCCGAAACCATCAACTACCGCACGTTCAAGCCGGAACGTGACGGGTTGTTCTGCGCGCGTATCTTTGGCCCGATCAAGGATTACGAATGCCTGTGCGGCAAATACAAGCGCATGAAATATCGCGGCCTCGTCTGCGAGAAATGCGGCGTCGAAGTCACGCTGCAAAAGGTTCGCCGCGAGCGCATGGGCCATATCGAACTGGCCGCCCCGGTCGCGCATATCTGGTTCCTGAAATCGCTGCCCTCCCGCATCGGGTTGATGCTGGACATGACGTTGCGCGATCTGGAACGGATCCTGTATTTCGAAAACTACGTCGTGATCGAACCCGGTCTGACGGATCTGTCCTATGGCCAGCTGCTGACCGAGGATGAATATCTGGACGCGCAGGACCAATATGGCGCCGACGCCTTCAACGCCGATATCGGCGCCGAGGCGATCCGTGCCATGCTGGCCAATATCGACCTTGCGACCACGGCCGAACAGCTGCGCGAAGATCTGAAAGAGGCGACCGGCGAACTGAAGCCGAAAAAGATCATCAAGCGCCTGAAGATCGTCGAAAGCTTCCTTGAATCGGGCAACCGTCCCGAATGGATGGTCATGACCGTGATTCCGGTCATCCCGCCGGAGCTGCGCCCGCTGGTTCCGCTGGATGGCGGCCGCTTTGCCACGTCCGACCTGAACGACCTGTATCGCCGCGTCATCAACCGCAACAACCGTCTGAAGCGCCTGATCGAGTTGCGCGCCCCCGACATCATCGTCCGCAACGAAAAGCGGATGCTGCAGGAATCGGTCGATGCGCTGTTTGACAATGGCCGTCGTGGCCGCGTGATCACGGGCAACAACAAGCGCCCGCTGAAATCGCTGTCGGACATGCTGAAAGGCAAGCAGGGCCGTTTCCGCCAGAACCTTCTGGGCAAGCGTGTCGACTTTTCGGGCCGTTCGGTCATCGTGACCGGGCCGGAACTGAAGCTGCATCAATGCGGGTTGCCGAAGAAGATGGCGCTCGAGCTGTTCAAGCCGTTCATCTATTCGCGGCTTGAGGCGAAGGGGCTTTCCAGCACCGTCAAACAGGCGAAGAAGCTGGTTGAAAAGGAACGCCCCGAGGTCTGGGATATCCTGGACGAGGTCATCCGCGAACATCCGGTTCTGCTGAACCGCGCGCCGACGCTGCACCGTCTGGGCATCCAGGCGTTCGAACCGATCCTGATCGAAGGCAAGGCGATCCAGCTGCACCCGCTGGTCTGCTCGGCCTTCAACGCCGACTTTGACGGCGACCAGATGGCCGTTCACGTCCCCCTCTCGCTGGAAGCCCAGCTTGAGGCCCGCGTGTTGATGATGTCGACGAACAACGTGCTGTCGCCCGCCAACGGCGCGCCGATCATCGTGCCGTCGCAGGACATGGTTCTGGGTCTGTATTACACGACCATGCAGCGCGACGGCATGAAGGGCGAAGGTTCGGTCTTTGCCAATCTGGACGAGGTCGAACATGCGCTTGCCGCCGGCGAGGTGCATCTGCATGCGAAAATCACCGCGCGCCTGCCGCAGATCGACGAGAACGGCAATGAGGTGATCAAGCGGTTCGAAACCACGCCGGGCCGGTTGCGGCTTGGTGCGCTGCTGCCGAAAAACGCCAAGGCGCCGTTCGAGATGGTCAACCGCCTGCTGCGGAAAAAAGACATCCAGAGCGTCATCGACACCGTCTACCGCTACTGCGGTCAGAAGGAATCGGTGATCTTCTGCGACCAGATCATGGGTCTGGGCTTCCGCGAAGCCTTCCGTGCCGGGATTTCGTTCGGCAAGGACGACATGGTGGTGCCCGACAACAAATGGACCATCGTCGAGGAGGTCCAGGATCAGGTCAAGGAATTCGAACAGCAATATCTGGACGGCCTGATCACCCAGGGCGAAAAATACAACAAGGTCGTCGATGCCTGGTCGAAATGCAACGACCGCGTCACCGATGCCATGATGTCGACGATTTCGGCCACCAAACACGACGCCAATGGCGCCGAGGCGGAACCGAACTCGGTCTATATGATGGCGCATTCGGGCGCGCGGGGTTCGGTCAGCCAGATGAAACAGTTGGGCGGGATGCGGGGTCTGATGGCCAAGCCGAACGGCGAGATCATCGAGACGCCGATCATCTCGAACTTCAAGGAAGGCCTGACCGTTCTTGAATACTTCAACTCGACCCACGGCGCGCGGAAAGGTCTGTCGGATACGGCGCTGAAAACCGCGAACTCGGGTTACCTGACCCGTCGTCTGGTCGATGTGGCGCAGGATTGCATCGTGCGCGAATATGACTGCGGCACCGACAAGGCGATCACGGCTTCGGCTGCGGTCAACGATGGTGAAGTGGTCAGCCCGCTCAGCGAACGCATTCTGGGCCGCGTCGCGGCCGAGGACGTGCTGGTGCCGGGCGAAGACACCGTCATCGTCCGCATGGGCGAGGTCATCGACGAGCGCAAGGCCGATGAGGTCGAAAGTGCCGGCGTGCAGAACGTCCGCATCCGCTCGGCCCTGACCTGCGAGGCCGAGGACGGCGTTTGCGCGCTGTGCTATGGCCGCGATCTGGCGCGCGGCACGCTGGTCAACATCGGCGAGGCTGTCGGCATCATCGCTGCGCAGTCGATCGGTGAACCGGGCACGCAGCTGACGATGCGGACCTTCCACATCGGCGGCATCGCGCAGGGTGGCCAGCAGTCGTTCATGGCGGCGGCGCAGGACGGCACGATTGCCTTTGAAAACGAAAGCACGCTGGAAAATGCCAATGGCGAGCTGATCGTCATGAGCCGCTCGATGCAGGTCAATGTGGTTGGCGCAGCGGGCGACGTGCTGGCGAATTACAAGCTGTTCTACGGCTCGAAGCTGTTCGTCCGCGAGGGCGATGCGGTGACGCGCGGTCAGAAGCTGTTCGAATGGGATCCCTATACCCTGCCGATCATCGCCGAAAAGGCCGGTGCCGTGCGCTATGTCGACCTGATCACCGGTATTTCGGTGCGCGACGAAACCGACGATGCGACCGGCATGACCCAGAAGATCGTGACCGACTGGCGTTCGGCGCCGAAAGGCAACGAACTCAAGCCCGAACTGATCCTGATGGATCAGGATGGCGAGCCGGTGCGCAACGATCAGGGCAACCCGGTCAGCTATCCGATGTCGGTCGATGCGATCCTGTCGGTCGATGACGGCGCCGAGGTCAAGGCCGGTGACGTGGTCGCCCGGATCCCGCGCGAGGGTGCCAAGACCAAGGACATCACCGGGGGTCTGCCCCGCGTGGCGGAACTGTTCGAGGCCCGTCGCCCCAAAGATCACGCGATCATCGCCGAAATCGACGGCTATGTGCGCTTTGGGAAAGACTACAAGAACAAGCGCCGCATCTCGATCGAACCGCGCGACGAAAACGTCGAAGCCGTCGAATACATGGTGCCGAAAGGCAAGCATATCCCGGTGCAGGAAGGCGACTTCGTGCAGCGCGGCGACTACATCATGGACGGCAACCCGGCGCCGCATGACATTCTGCGCATCATGGGGATCGAGGCTCTGGCCGATTACCTCATCGACGAAGTGCAGGACGTCTATCGTCTGCAAGGGGTCAAGATCAACGACAAGCATATCGAGGTGATCGTCCGCCAGATGCTGCAAAAGATCGAGATCCTGGACAGCGGCGACACCACGCTGCTGAAGGGCGAGCATGTCGACCGCGACGAATTCGACGAAGAAAACGCCAAGATCGAAGCCAAGGGCGGCCGCGCCGCACAGGGTGAACCGGTCCTGCTGGGCATCACCAAGGCGTCGCTGCAGACCCGCAGCTTCATCTCGGCGGCGTCCTTCCAGGAAACGACCCGCGTGCTGACCGAGGCTGCGGTTCAGGGCAAGCGCGACAAGCTGGTCGGGCTCAAGGAAAACGTCATCGTCGGCCGCCTGATCCCGGCGGGCACCGGCGGCGCCACCGCCCGCGTTCGCAAGATTGCGGCGGATCGCGACGCCGAGGTGATCGAAGCCCGCCGCGCCGAGGCCGAAGCGGCTGCGGTTCTGGCCGCGCCGGTCGCCGAAGAGGTGATCATCGAAACGAACCACGAAGAGTGATCGTTTCCACATGACGGTAAAGGCCCGGCGAATTGCCGGGCCTTTTCTTTATTCCCACGGGTTTCGGGCGGGCACCAAAGGGCAGGGCGCTTGCTTCTTTGGCGCGGCCGATTGATCTTGTGGCTTTGCCGCCATGTCCAACAGATTCGCTTCATCCGGTGTCCCATGCATCCGCCCGATCTGCCTGATGATGCCCAATCTGGGGCCGTCATTCCTGCCCATGCCGATCACCACGCCCGCGCCGCCAATATTCGGGGCGCGGTGTTGATGATCGTCAGCACGCTGACCTTTGTCGCCAATGATACGGTGATGAAATTCGTCGTGCAGGAGCTGCCGCTTTATGAATCCATGGCGCTACGCGGGGCATTCGTGCTGCCGCTGCTGGCCGCCTATGCGCTGTATAGCGGCGCGCTGAGCCTGCGGATCCCCCGTCGCGACCGGGGCACCCTGGCCCTGCGCACGGTCGCAGATGTGGTATCATCAGTGCTGTATCTGCTGGCCTTGCAGCAGATGCCCTTGGCCAATCTGTCGGCCATCATCCAGTCGCTGCCGCTGCTGGTGACGCTGGCGGCAGCGGTATTTTTCGGGGAAAGGCTGGGTCCGTGGCGGATCGGGGCCATCCTTGTCGGCTTTGTCGGCGTGCTGATCATCCTGCGGCCCGGCACGGCGGCCTTTGATGTCTGGTCGGCGCTGGCGGTCGCGGCGGTCCTGCTGATCGCGCTGCGCGATATGGTGACGCGGCGGTTTGATGCGGCTGTGTCCTCGACCACGATTTCGATCTACGCGGCGGGCAGCGTCATGCTGTTCGCCCTGGCCATGGCCCCAACCGAAGACTGGCGCCTGCCCACCATGGCGGAAACCGGGCTGCTGATGCTGTCGGCCGCGCTGATCACGGTCGGCTACATGACCGCCATCGCGACCATGCGGGTGGGCGAGATTTCATTCGTCGCGCCCTTTCGCTACAGTTCGCTGATCTGGGCGGTGATGTTCGGGCTGCTGGTCTTTGGCGAATGGCCGGATCTGTGGACGCAGATCGGTTCGGTGCTGATCGTCGCGGCGGGATTGCTGACGATCTGGCGCGAGGGGCGGGTCAGGCCCCGAACCGTCAAGACGCCGCCAGTTCGATGATGCGCGCGGCGCATTTCGCCGGATGGCGCAGCGTCGCGAAACGATCATCCGCCGGATCGTTCACCACCCATCCCCGCATGTCGCGCTGATCCAGCCCGATGGTGCTGGCGATCGTGTCGTAATTGGCGTTGGTGTTCTGACGCCGCAGGACGATCACCCGGGCCTGTGGTTTGGCGCAGAGCATGAGGGTGTGAAAGGCTGACCCCTCGATCCCCGCAACCACAGCGGCATTGGCCAGGATCGCGACCTGTTCGCTGATCGGCAGGGTTTCGGGGCGGATGATCTGCCAGCCGCGACCGGCCAGAATATCCTCGACCGCGCTTTCACCCGAGGCGGTGAACAACCGGCTCTTGAAGCTGCTGCGCGACAGATAGACCCGCGCCTTGCCCGGCGCGCAGGGCGTCACGGCCAGCGCGTCACGCTGGCGTTCGTGGAAATTGCGGCGGATGATGAAACCCGGCGTCGGCACATGGATGCGCGCGAACCGGACGGGCTGGCGCAGCGCGATCAGGCGGTTGCGGGCGACACCCAGCAGGTCGAACAGCGACAGTTCCCAATCGGTGAACTGCCGCCCGGCGGCCCAGACCACCGGCAGGCTGCTGTCGCGGTAACCCCACAGCCGCGCCAGGCTTTCTAGCAGGAAATGCCCGTAATGATGCGCGATATAGCCGCCAAGGATCACCTCTTGATCGCGGAATTCGACGCTCGTGTGGTCGGCACCCTGCGGACAGGACAGCAGAACGCCGCCGCCGCGTTCCAGCCCGGCTTCGCGGATGGGCATGCCGTCGCGGCCGCTGATGCCGGCGATGCCCGGTTTGGGGATCTTGAATTCATCGACCGGCCAGACGGTTGCGTTGGGGCAGTCCTGAATGCGGATGTCGTAATCCGACCGGCGGGTCTGCAGGTCGGTCAGGCCATAGGGCTGGTGCAAGACGAATTTTCCCCTTATCGACCCGTCCATTCCGGGGCGCCGAAACGTAAAAGGGCAGGGCGGCGGTTGCAAGCGGGCGGGCCTGCCATTGTTGACATGACGGGGGAATCCCCATATAGCCTCGTCACCCGGAAGGAATCTCCAGTCTTCCGGCGACCAGAACCTTGATGGTAATGCTCCGGCTGATCCCGGAAATCTGGAATCCCGTCCTGCTCTCGCCAGGGTCAGGATGGGTTTGGCGTTTCGCAATGGGTGTGATTCGCTGTCGAGAAGTGGCGCAGCCGATGGTTGCGAGTATTGACGAAGCAAGACGGGGAACCGAATGCCGACGATCCAACAGCTGATCCGCAAACCGCGGCAGCCCAAGGTGCAGCGCTCGAAGTCGCAGCACCTTCAATCATGCCCGCAAAAGCGCGGCGTGTGCACGCGCGTCTATACCACGACGCCGAAGAAGCCGAACTCGGCCATGCGGAAGGTCGCCAAGGTGCGCCTGACCAATGGTTTCGAGGTCATCTCCTATATTCCGGGCGAAAGCACAACCTGCAGGAACACAGCGTCGTGCTGATCCGCGGCGGCCGGGTCAAGGACCTTCCGGGTGTCCGTTACCACATCCTGCGCGGTGTGCTGGATACCCAGGGCGTCAAGGACCGTCGTCAGCGTCGTTCGAAATACGGCGCGAAGCGTCCGAAGTAAGGAGATGAGCACATGTCACGTCGTCACGCCGCTGAAAAACGCGAAGTCCTGCCCGACGCCAAATATGGCGATCGTGTGCTGACGAAATTCATGAACAACCTGATGGTTGATGGCAAGAAATCGACCGCCGAGCGCATCGTCTATTCGGCGCTGGAGCGCGTCGAGGGCAAGCTGAAGCGCGAACCGATCGAAGTCTTCCACGAAGCCCTCGACAATGTGAAACCCTCGGTCGAGGTGCGTTCGCGCCGCGTCGGTGGTGCCACCTATCAGGTTCCCGTCGAGGTCCGCCCGATCCGCCGCGAGGCCCTGGCCATCCGCTGGCTGATCACCGCTGCGAAAAAACGCAACGAACACACCATGGAAGAGCGTCTGGCCGGTGAGCTGGCCGATGCCGTCAACGGTCGTGGCACTGCGGTCAAAAAGCGCGAAGACACCCACAAGATGGCCGACGCGAACAAAGCGTTCAGCCATTACCGCTGGTAACCGGAAGGAAGGCCCTTAATGGCACGCGAATATCCGCTGGAGCGTTATCGGAACTTCGGGATCATGGCCCATATCGACGCGGGCAAGACCACGACGACCGAACGCATCCTGTTCTACACCGGCAAGAACCACAAGATGGGCGAGACGCATGACGGCGCCTCGACCATGGACTTCATGGAACAGGAAGCAGAGCGCGGGATCACCATCTCGTCCGCTGCGACCACGACCTTCTGGCAAAAGCACGAAGATACCGAATTCACGGTTGATCCCGCGCTGCGCCACAAGTTCAACATCATCGACACCCCCGGCCACGTCGATTTCACCATCGAGGTCGAACGGTCGCTGGCCGTTCTGGACGGCGCGATCTGTCTGCTGGACGGCAACGCCGGTGTCGAACCGCAGACCGAAACGGTGTGGCGTCAGGCCGACCGCTACAAGGTTCCCCGGATCGTCTTCGTCAACAAGATGGACAAGATCGGCGCCGATTTCTTCAAATGCGTCGACATGATCAAGGACCGCACCGGCGGCACGCCCTGCCCGATCGCCCTGCCGATCGGTGCCGAGGACACGCTGGAAGGCGCGATCGACCTGATCAAGATGGAAGAGTGGATCTGGAAGGGCGAGGACGTCGGCGCAAGCTGGGTCCGTGGTCCGATCCGCGCAGAGCTTCAGGATCTGGCCGACGAATGGCGCGGCAAGATGATCGAGCTGGCCGTCGAAATGGACGACGACGCCATGGAAGCCTACCTCGAAGGCAATGAGCCGGACGAGGACACCCTGCGCAAACTGCTGCGCAAGGGCACGCTGTCGATGTCGTTCTTCCCCGTCATGGCCGGTTCCGCGTTCAAGAACAAAGGCGTGCAGCTTCTGCTGAACGCGGTGATCGACTTCCTGCCGGCACCGACCGATGTTCCGGACCTGATGGGCTTTGCCCCGGATGACGAGACCGAAACGCGCAACATCGCGCGCAAGGCCGCGGACAGCGATCCGTTCTCGGCTCTGGCGTTCAAGATCATGAACGACCCCTTTGTCGGCTCGCTGACCTTTACCCGCATCTATTCCGGCCAGCTGAAAAAAGGCGACCAGATGCTGAATTCGACCAAAGGCAAGCGTGAGCGCGTCGGTCGGATGATGGTCATGCACGCGATCAACCGCGAGGAAATCGACGAAGCATTCGCCGGTGACATCATCGCGCTGGCAGGTCTGAAGGAAACCACCACGGGCGACACCCTGTGCGACCCGGCGAAGCCGGTGGTTCTGGAAACCATGACCTTCCCCGAGCCGGTGATCGAGATCGCCGTCGAGCCGGAAATCAAGGCCGACCAGGAAAAGATGGGCCTCGCCCTTCAGCGCCTGGCTGCCGAAGATCCGTCCTTCCGTGTCGAAACCGATCTGGAATCGGGTCAGACGATCATGAAGGGCATGGGCGAACTGCACCTTGACATTCTGGTCGACCGGATGCGCCGCGAATTCAAGGTCGAGGCGAATATCGGTGCGCCGCAGGTGGCCTATCGCGAAACCATCTCGAACGAGGCCGAGATCGACTATACGCACAAGAAACAGTCCGGCGGCACCGGTCAGTTCGCGCGCGTCAAGCTGGTCATCACCCCGACCGAGCCGGGCGAGGGTTACTCGTTCGAATCGCGGATCGTCGGTGGCGCGGTTCCGAAGGAATACATTCCGGGTGTCGAAAAAGGCATCAAATCGGTCATGGATTCCGGTCCGCTGGCAGGCTTCCCGGTGATCGACTTCAAGGTCGCGCTGATCGACGGCGCATTCCACGACGTCGACTCCTCGGTGCTGGCCTTCGAAATCGCCGCGCGTGCCGGTATGCGTGAGGGTCTGCGCAAAGCAGGCGCGAAACTGCTGGAACCGATCATGCGTGTCGAAGTCGTGACCCCGGAAGAATACACCGGTTCGATCATCGGCGACCTCACCAGCCGTCGCGGCATGGTGCGCGGTCAGGACACGCGCGGCAATGCCAACGTCATCGACGCGATGGTGCCGCTGGCCAATATGTTCGGCTATATCAATAACCTGCGTTCGATGTCTTCGGGCCGCGCGGTGTTCACGATGCAGTTCGACCATTACGACGCCGTGCCGCAGAACATCTCGGACGAGATCCAGAAGAAATACGCCCGACGGGAAGGCGGGGCGCATCTGCCCCGCCTCTCCTCGTGAAACATCAGAATTCCAAGGAGCCTGCTTATGGCAAAGGCAAAGTTTGAACGTACGAAACCGCACGTCAACATCGGGACGATCGGCCATGTTGACCACGGCAAGACGACTCTGACGGCTGCGATCACCAAGTATTTCGGTGACTTCAAGGCCTATGACCAGATCGACGGCGCGCCTGAGGAAAAGGCCCGCGGGATCACGATCTCGACGGCTCGTCCGGAATATGAGACCGAAGGCCGTCACTATGCGCATGTCGACTGCCCCGGCCACGCGGACTATGTGAAGAACATGATCACGGGCGCGGCGCAGATGGACGGCGCGATCCTGGTGGTGAACGCGGCCGACGGCCCGATGCCGCAGACGCGCGAGCATATCCTGCTGGGCCGTCAGGTCGGCATCCCCTACATGGTCGTCTACATGAACAAGGTCGACCAGGTTGACGACGAGGAACTGCTGGAACTGGTCGAGATGGAGGTGCGCGAACTGCTGTCCTCCTACGACTATCCGGGCGACGACATTCCGATCATCAAGGGCTCGGCCACGGCCGCTCTGGAAGGCCGGGATCCGGAAATCGGGGAAAACTCGATCCGTGCGCTGCTGGCCGCGGTGGACGAATACATCCCGACGCCCGAGCGCGCGGTCGACCTGCCGTTCCTGATGCCGATCGAGGACGTGTTCTCGATCTCGGGCCGCGGTACGGTCGTGACCGGCCGGGTCGAGCGTGGCGCGGTGAACGTCGGCGACGAGCTGGAAATCGTGGGGATCCGCGACACCAAGAAAACGACCTGCACGGGCGTGGAAATGTTCCGCAAACTGCTGGATCGCGGGAAGCCGGCGACAACATCGGCGCGCTGCTGCGCGGTGTCGACCGTGACGGTGTCGAGCGTGGCGAGTGCTGTGCAAGCCGGGTTCGGTGAAGCCGCACACCAAGTTCGAGGCCGAGGCCTATATCCTGACGAAGGAAGAGGGTGGCCGCCACACGCCGTTCTTTGCGAATTACCGTCCGCAGTTCTACTTCCGCACGACGGATGTGACCGGGACGGTGAAGCTGCCCGAGGGCACGGAAATGGTGATGCCGGGCGACAACCTGAAGTTCGAGGTCGAGCTGATCGCGCCGATCGCGATGGAAGAGAAACTGCGCTTCGCGATCCGCGAAGGCGGCCGCACGGTTGGTGCAGGCGTGGTTTCGAAAATCATCGAGTGAGCTGCGGCGCTTGTGGCGGTGGGGTATAACCCCACCCTACGGTGCGGCAGGGGTAGGGTGGGGTTTCACCCCACCTTCACATCACACAAACCCCGCCACATCTGGCGGGGTTTTTCATTGCCCTGCAGGCTGATGCCGTGATCTGTCACAAGACTATCGGGCCTTGACGCGAGGCCATGTTTCATGCATGTAGCCCCATCGCCGCCGTTACCCTGCTTTTCTGGAAGAATCGGTTGCACTGCGTCAGGTCGCCATCTATAG
>NZ_JARJHL010000010.1 GCF_029309835.1 Paracoccus sp. DMF-8
AAAGGGCAGGCCGAAGACGCCCGCATCGACGGCTTCATCGAGATTGCGGCCATAGATCTCGGCGCCGATGAACAGCCCGCTATTGGCCAGATCCGGATCGAAACCGGCCGTTTCCAGCACGTCGCGGATCACCGCATCATCCGAAATGTCGCGGTCATCGCGCCAGCGCGCCGCCAGAAAGCCCCGCACCAGCGCCCCGATATCGCCCGCCCCGCTTTCCTGCGCCGCGATCACCGCATAGGACGAAGGCGCGGCATTGACCATGGGCAGGGTCGGCTGCGGGTTCAGCGGCATCTGCAGATGGTCGCGCCAGCGCAGCAGTTCCTGCATCCGCAGGGCCATGCGGTTCGGGTGGCGTTCGGCCGGGCGCTTGCCGCCGGTGCGGTCGAACAGTTGCAGCGCGTCCAGCGGGCGATAGCGGATCGTCGCACCGTGTCTTGCGGCAATGTCTTCCAACCTGTGACCCGCGAGATAGCACCACGGGCTCATCGTCGAGAGATAATAGTCGATCTGCGTCATTCACCGCCCTCCGGGTTTGCGGGCAGGCTAGCCGGGTGTTAAGCGGGGTGCAATCTCGCGAATCCTCAGGAGCATGCCATGCCGGCCATGACCGAACCCAAGCTGATCGCAGGGAATGCGAACAGACTGCTTGCCAATGCCATAGCGCGACGCATGTCCATGCACCGCGGCATGAATGTCGCCCCTGTCGATGCACGGGTCGAGCGTTTCAACGATCAGGAAATCTTTGTCGAAGTGTTCGAAAATGTCCGTGGCGAGGACATGTATATCATCCAATCCACCTCGAACCCGGCCAATGACAACCTGATGGAGCTGCTGATCATGACCGACGCGTTGCGCCGGTCCTCGGCCGCGCGGATCACGGCGGTGATCCCCTATTTCGGCTATGCCCGTCAGGACCGCCGCGCCAAGGCCCGCACGCCGATTTCCGCAAAGCTGGTCGCCAACCTGCTGACCGAGGCGGGCGTGGACCGCGTGCTGACGCTGGACCTGCATGCCGCGCAGATTCAGGGCTTTTTCGATATCCCGGTCGACAACCTCTATGCCGCGCCGGTGTTTTCGCTGGATATCAAGCATCACTTCCGCGACCGCATGTCCGATCTGATGGTGATTTCGCCTGACGTCGGTGGCGTGGCACGCGCGCGCGAACTGGCGCAGCGCATCGGCGCGCCTCTGGCCATTGTGGACAAGCGCCGCGAAAAGGCCGGTGAGGTCGCGGAAATGACAGTGATCGGCGATGTGTCGGGCAAGACCTGCATCATCGTGGACGACATCTGCGACACGGCGGGGACGCTGTGCAAGGCGGCGCAGGTCCTGACCGACAATGGCGCGACCGAGGTTCACGCCTATATCACCCACGGCGTCCTGTCCGGCCCGGCGATCGAGCGGGTCGAAAAATCTGTGATGAAATCGCTGGTCATCACCGATTCCATCGAACCGAGCGAGGCGGTGAAAAAGGCCTCGAACATCCGTCTGGTGCCGACCGCGCCGATGTTTGCGCAGGCGATCCTGAACATCTGGAATGGCACTTCGGTCAGTTCGCTGTTCGAACTGGACACGCTCGGGCCGATTTATGAAGGTCTGTATCAGACCGATTGACGGGGACCGGATTGATGGGGACCGGATTGACGGGGGCCGGAGCGGTCTGTGAGCGGGGCGCGTGTGACGCGCCCCTTTTCGATTCAGGCGGCCTTGGGCCGGATGCCAAGGCGTGGGATCTCGATCTTGGGGCAGCGGTTCTCGATCACGGTCAGGCCGGCCTTGCGCGCCTTGTTCGCGGCCTGCGCATGTTCGACCCCCAGTTGCATCCAGACGATCGAGAGGCCGGGCAGGTTGGCCAGGGCCTCGTCCACGATTTCCGGCACCGCGTCCGAGCGGCGAAAGATATCGACCATGTCGATCCGGATCGAATCGGGGATCGAGGCCAGATCGCCATAGACCGTTTCGTCCAGCATGGTTTCGCCCGCATGGCCGGGATTGACCGGCACGATCCGATAGCCCTGCGATTTCAGGAAACGCGCCACCCCCCAGCTGGGCCGCTCTTCCTTGGGCGACATTCCAACGATTGCAATGGTTTTGCAGTCGCGCAATGCGCGTTCGATCTCATCATCGCTCATTTGGCTCCCCCTCATGCGCGCCATCGACTTTGCACAGAAAAAGCGCCCGGTCCAGTATTCTGGCCGGGCGCAAGTCGCGGAACGAGGGACAGTGATCAGAACAAGGCCGTTCCGTGGCCCTGCTCATGAATAAAATGGGAACTGTGGCCAAAAAGTTCCATGACAATCACGCCAACGTGAAAATTTTCCTGGATCGTGTTGTGCCCTGAATCGCGCAGTGGTTGCGCCGGGGTGCGCGGCAGGCTGGCGGTCAGGGGTTCATCTGCGCCCAACGCGCCTTGGCCTCCATCAGGATCCTTTGCGGATCGCGGATCAGCATGTCGCGCGCGCGCTGCGAGCGGACGAAATAGGTGCGCTGGCCGATCACCACGAAGTAACGCGGATTGCCCGGCTCGCTGCGGCCTTCGGACAGCGCGACGACGCAAAGCCCGTCCAGACCCGGCGCATAGGCGCGGGGGTTGGATTCAAAGGTGTCGCGGTTTTCCTCGGTCACGAAATGCCAGCTTTTGCCGCGCCAGGTCGTCGCGATATCGGACCGGCCGGGCAGGGCGGCCCCGTCGGCGGCATAGCCGACAGGGTCAATTCCTTGCAGCGCCCAGTCCTGGGCCGCCGCAGCAAGCGGCAGGATGGCCAGGGGCGCCATATAAAGCAGTCGGGTCAGCGCGGTGCGAATCATCTGTCAGAATCGAAATGGCAGTTTCGTGTCAAACCGATCTGGCAGTTCAAAAGAGGATTCTCAACCGGGGGGACGTGATTCTATCCGCGATGTGAGGATCACGCGCGACAGCGTGAGGCCGCATAAAGCGCCACAGCCGCCGCATTCGACACATTCAATGAGCCGAAATCCGCTGCAAAGGGAATCCGGGCCAGCCGGTCGCAGGTTTCCAGCGTGCGGTCGCGCAGGCCGGGGCCTTCGGCGCCCGGGACCAGACAGATGGCGCGGCCGGGCAGTTCGGCCAGCACATCGGGCAGATCCTCGGTCGCGGTGCCGTCCAGACCGATGACGGTATAACCCATGCGCTGCAGCTCGATCAGCGAATCGGCCAGATTGGTGACGCGCAGATAGGGCTGGCGTTCCAGCGCCCCCGAGGCCGTCTTGGCCAGGGCGCCGGTTTCGGGCGCGGAATGCCGGGTCGGCGCGATGACGGCCGCCGCGCCGAACACTTCGGCAGAACGCAGGATGGCACCGACGTTATGGGGATCGGTGACGCGGTCCAGGGCGACCATCAAAGGATAGGGGCCGTTCAGGGCGACATCCTCCAGCCGGCCCCATTTCAGCGGCCGGACCTCCAGCGCGGCGCCCTGATGGACGCTTTCGGCGGCCAGCGGAACCGAGCGGTCAAAGACGCGGGCATCGGTGATTTCCGGCTCGATCCCTGCGGGCAGATCGCCGTGCCGGTCCAGCGCGTTGCGCGTGACCACCAGCCGCAGCTTTTCCCGTGCGGGGTTGTTCAGCGCATCGCGAACGGCATGCAGCCCGAACAGCCAGACGGTTTCAGCCGCAGCCGCGCGCTTGGCGCGTTCCTTGTCCACGACCCAGGTCGGTTTCTTGGTCTTGCGATCCGGCTGGCTCATCCTGTCATTCCCCATCTGCCCGTTTTCCGCCGCGCGTCGTCGTGGCGCTCTTTCTTCCTGCGCGTTGACGCCTGTCTTCGCAACCGAATTCGATTTCGCTCTTGACCGGCGCGGCAGGGGGGCTAATCACGCCCGAGCGTCGGGCGACGTGCTGTAAGGCGCGGCAGCGGACTGTAACTCCGCCGGGGAGACCCATGCCTGGTTCGATTCCGGGGTCGCCCACCACTTCCACTGAAAACTGAACGATATCAACGAAGTGGTGTCCCGCATTCGTGTAATGCGGCGCTGTGCAGATCAATGGGTGGTGATGCAGGTGCCCCGCAGTTTTGCGGTCTGACCCTTGCGCAAAAGAAAACCGATCAGGCGCCGCGACGCCGAGGTTCGGCAACGGTGCTGAATCCTGCAATGATGAGGATCAGAACGCACAGCAGGACAACGGCAGGGATGACCAGTTTGATAAAGGTGCCGCCAAGCCGGCAACGGCGCATGTGCAGGCGCATCCTGTCGGCAATCGGCGCGGACGTTTCGTGAAGGGCTGGATTGAGGCGGGGCGACGGATAACGCGCTGGTCGGCCTCGCTCGGTGTCGGACGGTCAGCTGCTCATAAGGTCTGTCCCTCAGCCATCGCCCACGCGGCAACCGTCATCTATTGGCGATGAGGCCTGAGCCGGGCGGCCGCAGGGGCGTGCGATGCAGGGCTGGGCCGTGCGGGGTGTCGATCCGGGGCGATTTCCTGTCATCCTTACGCTTCGGCGTGGATCAGGGGCTGCGCTGGCTGTGTCAGGCGGCAGAGGCGGGGCAAGGCAGGTCATATCTGGGGCCGGAGCTGAAAAAGGCTGCGTCATCCGCAGCCTTTCCGGTTTCAGCCTGCGACCCTGTCCTCAGGCCAGCGTGCGGCGGCGAAAGGGCGAGCCGATCAGCGTGGCCAGCAGCCAGCCCAGAACAAAGCCCAATCCGGCCAGCACCAGACCGGCATTCGACACCGGCAGCCTGGGTTCGAACCGCAGCCGGTTTTCGCGCAGCAGCGCCAGATCGGCCATGTGGTCGATGTCCAGAATGCGCGCGACAGGTCCCGATTGGCTCAGCGCCTCCAGATCGTCGCGGGTGGTTTCCAGCCGCGCGGTTTCCTGTTTCATATGGGCGCGCATCCGGTCGATGATCGCCGTGTCATCCGAGGCGCTGGCCGTGCGGATGCCCTTGTCGAAATCCTTGACCTGATCGGCCAGCACCGCCGCCTCGGCCCCCAGCCTTTCGACATATTGGTCGGAAAAGGACGGGAACTGCGACAGCAGCGAGGCGAAAATCAGGGCAAGGATCAAGCGAAATGGGGTCATCGGCGTCATCAACGATTGTTTGCGGCAAGAACCGGTTCGTAAATGGCTTTCAGGCGAAGAACGGCGTCCTGCGGCGATAGCTCTTCTGATTCGCCGGTCCGGCGGCTGGTCAGCTCGACCTTGTTCTGGGCAAGCCCGCGCGGCCCGACGGTGATCCGCCAAGGCAGGCCGATCAGGTCCATTGTAGCGAATTTCGCGCCCGCGCGCTCGTCCCGATCGTCATAAAGGGGATCAAATCCGCTCGACCTGAGTTCTTTATACAACGCCTCGCAGGCGCTGTCGGTCGAACTGTCGCCCTGTTTCAGGTTGACGATGCCGACGTGATAGGGGGTCACGCCTTCGGGCCAGATGATGCCCTTGTCGTCATGGCTGGCTTCGATGATCGCGCCCAGCAGGCGGCTGACGCCGATGCCGTGGCTGCCCATGTGGACGGGGGTGCGGCTGCCGTCGGGGCCGACGACGGTGGCGCCCATCGATTCGGAATATTTCGTGCCGAAATAAAAGATCTTGCCCGACCTCGATGCCGCGCGCGGTGCGGCGGCGGTCCTCGGGGATGGCGTCGAACAGCGCCGGATCATGGGTTTCGTCGGTGCGGGCGTAGCGGCTGGTGAATTCCTCCAGCACGCTCTGGCATTCTTCGGCGCTGTCATAGTCGATGTCGCGGTCGCCGAATTTCAGATCGGTGATTTCGCTGTCATAAAACACCTCGGATTCGCCGGTTTCGGCCAGGACGAGGAATTCATGCGTGTAATCGCCGCCGATCAGGCCGCCGTCGGCGCGCATCGGGATCGCTTGCAGGCCCATGCGTTCATAGGTGCGCAGGTAGCTGACCAGATGGCGGTTGTAGGCGTGCAGCGCGTCTTCCTTGGTCAGGTCGAAGTTGTAGCCGTCCTTCATCAGGAATTCGCGACCGCGCATCACGCCGAAACGCGGGCGGATTTCGTCGCGGAATTTCCACTGGATCTGATACAGCGTCAGGGGCAGGTCCTTGTAGCTGCTGACATGGGCGCGGAAGATGTCGGTGATGACCTCTTCGTTGGTCGGGCCATACAGCATCTCGCGCTTGTGGCGGTCGGTGATGCGCAGCATTTCCTCGCCATAGGCGTCATAGCGGCCCGATTCGCGCCACAGGTCGGCCGACTGGATCGTCGGCATCAGGACCGGGATATGGCCGGCGCGCTGCTGTTCCTGATGCACGATCTGTTCGATGCGGCGCAGAACCCGCAGGCCAAGCGGCAGCCAGGAATAGATCCCGGCGGATTGCTGCTTGATCATGCCCGCGCGCAGCATCAGGCGATGGCTGACGATCTGCGCCTCTTTCGGGTCCTCTTTCAGGACGGGCAGGAAATAACGCGAAAGACGCATGGGCGGAACCTCGAATTGTGTTGGCAAGGGTTAGCGCAGGCTGGCGGCACGGGCAACGGGCTTGCTTGCATATGGCGTGACATGGCTGCACATTGCGCGTGAATTCTGGAGACATCGCGATGCGTTTGCCGGTCTATAAGCAGGTCATGATCTGGGGCGGCGCAACGCTCGTGCTGCTTTTGGTGCTATGGAAGCTGGGCAATGCGGTGATGCCCTTCCTGCTGGGGGCGGGGATCGCCTATCTGCTGGACCCTGTCGCCGACTGGCTGGAACGCAAGGGGCTGTCGCGGACGCTGGCGGTGGTCGTGATCTCGCTGGTCATGTTGATGATCGTCGTCATCAGCTTTCTGGTGGTCGTTCCGGTTCTGGTCAGCCAGACTGCGGCGCTGATCGAAACCGCGCCGCAGATGTTCGAAAAGCTCAAGGGCTTTCTGGCCGCGCGTTTCCCCGACATCCTGTCGCCCCAAAGCACCGCCGCCGATGCCCTGTCCCAGCTTGGCAGCACGATCAGCGAACGCGGCGGCGAGTTGATCACCACCGTTCTGGGGTCGGTGATGGGCATCGTCGGCGTCATCGCGCTGCTGGTCATCGCGCCGGTCGTGGCCTTTTACCTGCTGCTGGACTGGGACCACATGGTCGCCCGCGTGGACGAGCTGCTGCCGCGTGAACATGCGCCGACCATTCGCCGGATCGCGAGCGAAATCGACCATGTCCTGTCCGGGTTCATCCGCGGGCAGGGCGTGGTGATCCTGATTCTGGGCACCTTCTATGCGATTTCGCTAGGTGTCATCGGGCTGCCTTTCGGCGTGGCGATCGGGGCGCTGGCCGCGACCTTGTCCTTTATCCCCTATGTCGGCGTGCTGGTCGGCGGGGCGACGGCCATCGGGGTCGCGCTGTTTTCGTTCTGGGGCCAGCCCCTGATGATCGGCGCGGTCGTGGCGGTCTTTGCCATCGGCCAGATCGTCGAAGGGAACTATCTGCAACCCAAGATCGTCGGCGGCCATGTCGGGCTGCATCCGGTCTGGCTGATGCTGGCCCTGTCGGTGTTCGGCACGCTGTTCGGTTTTGTCGGGCTGCTGGTCGCGGTGCCTCTGGCGGCGTCGCTTGGCGTGCTGGTGCGCTTTGCCGCCGCGCAATACAAGGTCAGCGCGATCTATACCGGGACCGAGGCGCCCCCGCCCCCCGCCGTTCCGCAACTGGTCGAACTGGTCCCGCGCGGCACCACCGAACGCCAGCGCGATATCGCCCTTGTCTCTCGCGAGGTGCGGATCGCCGAAATCCGGCGCGAGGAAACGATCAACGGCGACATCGGCGATCCGGGTATCGACGATATCGGGCCGCACCCCGACCCCGAGAAACCCGGCCCCGCGAAAAAGGACAGCTGACAGGTGGCACGTCAGCTGACTTTCGACCTGGCGGGGCCTCCGGCCTCGTCCCGTGCGGATTTTCTGGTCACCTCGGCCAATCGCGATGCGCTGGACCTGCTGGACCGCCCAGAACTGTGGCCGCAGGGCCGCCTGCTGCTGATCGGCGGGCCGGGGGCGGGCAAGACCCATGTCGCGCGGTTCTGGGCGGCGGAAAACGGGGCGCTGCGCCAGTCGGCCCATGCGCTGCGCGCCGATATGGCCGACCATCTGGTCCACACCGACGGCGCGCTGGTGATCGAGGACGCCCATCGCATCGGCGCCGCCGCCGGTGCCGAACAGGCGATGTTCCACATCTGGAACCTTGCGGCGGAACGCGGTTGCCTGCTGCTGCTGACCGCGCGCACGCCGCCCCGTGACTGGGGCATGGTGCTGCCCGATCTGCGCTCGCGGATGATGGCGCTGACGGTTGCCGAACTCGGCCCCCCTGATGACGCGCTGCTGCCCGCCGTTCTGGTCAAGCTGTTCGCGGATCGCGGCATCCCGGTCGCCCCGGATGTGATCGAATTCCTGACCCGGCGGATGGAACGCGATCTTGGTCTGGCGCGTCGGCTGGTGCTGGCCATCGACCAGGCGGCGCTGTCCGATCACCGACCCGTGACCCGCCGCCTGGCATCGGAATGGCTGGACAAATTGCTGGAACAGGACGCATAGTCCGTCGTTCCGTTACCCAGCCCCTTACCAGCGATCTCAAAGATGACGCAGGCCGATTTCCTACGTTCCCCCATTCCCGTTCCCCGCGACCTGCCCTCTGGCACCCCCGAGGGGCCGGACCGTTTCTTCAACCGTGAAATCAGCTGGCTCAGCTTCAACTGGCGGGTTCTGGACGAGGCGCGCAATCCGCGCGTGCCGCTGCTGGAACGGCTGCGCTTTCTGTCGATTTCCGCCGCCAATCTGGATGAATTCTATACCGTCCGCGTCGCCGGTCTGCGTGAACTGGTGCGAGAGGGGAACTCGACCCTGTCCGACGATGGGCTGACGCCCGCCGAACAGCTGCAACTGATCAACAACGATGCCCGCCGCCTGATGGCCGCGCAGCAGACCGTCTGGAACCGCCTGCGCCGCGAGATGGAGCAGGCGGACATCACCATCCTGTCGCGCTCGCGCCTGACCCGCGCCGAAGAATCCTATCTGCGCCGCTATTTCAGCGAAAACGTCTTTCCGGTGCTGGCGCCGCTGGCCATCGACCCCGCGCATCCGTTCCCCTTCATCGCGAATACCGGCTTTTCGCTGGCGCTGGAACTGGCGCGCGAAAGCGACGGGCGGCAGATGCAGGCGCTGCTGCCGGTGCCGCAGCAGGTCGGGCGGTTCATCGCGATGCCCGGCGGCTCGCGTTTCCTGCGGCTGGAGGACCTGCTGCTGATGCATCTGCCCAGCCTGTTCCCGGGCTATCGCGACATCGGCCATTGCGCGTTCCGCGTCCTGCGCGACAGCGATCTGGAGGTCGAGGAAGAGGCCGAAGATCTGGTCCGCGAATTCGAAACCGCGCTGAAACGGCGCCGTCGCGGGTCCGTCATCCGGCTCAAGATCACGGCAGGCGCCCCCGACCGGCTGCGCCGCATGATCATGCAGGAACTGGAGGTCCGCCCCGAGGAGGTCGTCGAGGTCGAGGGCCTGCTGGGCATGGCCGATCTGGGCGCGCTGGTGCTGGACAGCCGCCGCGACCTGCAATGGCCGTCATTCACTCCGCGCGTGCCCGAACGGGTGCAGGATCATCAGGGCGACATGTTCGCGGCGATCCGGCAAAAAGACATGCTGCTGCATCACCCCTATGAAACCTTCGACATGGTGGTGCGCTTTGTCGCGCAGGCGGCGGCCGACCCGAATGTGCTGGCGATCAAGCAGACGCTGTATCGCACCTCGCGCGACAGCCCGATCGTCGATGCCCTGTGCGAAGCGGCCGAGGCCGGGAAATCCGTCACCGCGCTGGTCGAGCTGAAGGCCCGCTTTGACGAGGCCGCGAACATCCGCCAGTCGCGCCGTCTGGAACGCGCGGGCGCGCAGGTCGTCTATGGGTTCACGCAATACAAGACCCACGCCAAGATCTCGACCGTGGTGCGGCGCGAAGGCGGGCAGTTGGTGACCTATACCCATTACGGCACCGGCAACTATCACCCGATCACCGCGCGCATCTATACCGACCTGTCGCTGTTCACCTGCGACCCGGCGCTTGGCCGCGATGCGACCAAGGTGTTCAACTACCTGACCGGCTATGTGCAGCCCTCGGGGCTGGAAAATCTGGCGATCTCGCCCCTCAGCCTCAAGGACCGGCTGATCGAACTGATCCGGCGCGAGATGGAATTCGCCCGGCTTGGCCGCCCGGCGGAAATCTGGGCCAAGATGAACAGCCTGATCGACAAGGAAGTGATCGAGGCCCTGTATGAGGCCAGTCAGGCCGGGGTCAAGATCACGCTGAGCATTCGCGGCATCTGCGGCCTGCGTCCGGGCATCGCCGGGCTGTCGGACAATATCCGCGTGAAATCCATCGTCGGGCGTTTTCTGGAACATTCGCGCATCGTCTGTTTCGCCAATGGTCAGGCGCTGCCGTCGAAACGGGCGCGGGTGTTCATCAGTTCGGCCGACTGGATGGGCCGCAACCTGAACCGCCGCGTGGAAACGCTGGTCGAATGCCTGAACGAGACGGTCAAGGACCAGATCACCAGCCAGATCATGGCCGCGAACCTTGCCGATGAGGCGCAAAGCTGGATCCTGCAACCCGATGGCCGCTACCTGCGCCACCTGCCTGCGGGGCGTGATGATCTGTTCTCGTGTCACAAATTCTTCATGGAAAACCCATCCTTGTCCGGTCGTGGAAAGGCCGGGTCCCGCGACGTTCCGGCGTTGACGCATTCGACGGATTGAACCATCCACGAGGGGTAAGATCTTAACGGACCCGAATCGAGAGGTGTGCGATGAATGGCGTTGTGACCGTCGGAGGACAGACCATCGACCCATTCGGCAAGTCGCTTTTCGAGCGCGCATCCGAACGCGCGCTGAGCCGGGTGGGGGTCGTCGATGTCGGCTCGAACTCGATCCGGATGGTGGTGTTCGACGGCGCGGCGCGCAGCCCGGCCTATTTCTACAATGAAAAGGTCATGGCCGGTCTGGGGCAGGGGCTGGCCAGCACGGGCATGCTGAACCCCGAAGGGGTCGAACGCGCCATGGCCTCGCTGAAACGCTTTGCCGCGCTGGCGGAAGGGATGGGGATCAAGCCCCTGACCTGCGTCGCCACCGCCGCCGTGCGCGAGGCCAGCAATGGCCCCGCCTTTCGCAAGGCCGTGGAAAAGCAAACCGGGCTGAAACTGTGGGTCATCGACGGTCAGGAAGAGGCGCGGCTGTCGGCCCAGGGTGTGTTGCTGGGCTGGCCGGACGCGCGCGGGCTGGTCTGCGACATCGGCGGCAACTCGATGGAGCTGGCCGTGGTCGGCGATGGCAAGGTCGGGCAGCGCGAAACCTCGGGTCTGGGACCGTTCCGGTTGCAGCAGGTCGAGGGCGGCAAGGACGGGCTGAAATCCTATATCAAGAAGGTGATCGAGGGGCTGGCCGGCAAGATCGGCAAGGATCACGACCAGATCTATCTGGTGGGGGGATCGTGGCGGGCCATCGCGCGGCTGGACATGGAACGCGTGGGCTATCCGATGACGGTCCTGCACGAATATCGCATGACCCCCGAAGCGATCCTGCAGACCTGCAAGTTCATCGGCGACAATGACCTGGCGACCCTGCGTGCCCGCACCGGCATTTCGTCCAGCCGGATGGAACTGGTGCCGCTGGCCAGTCAGGTGCTGCGGCAGCTTGTCCAGATCTTCCAGCCGAAATCGCTGGCCGTGTCATCCTATGGCATCCGCGAAGGCTTGCTCTATGAGCAGATGCCCGACGGGCTGCGCGCCCGCGATCCGCTGATCGAGGCGGCGCGGTTCAGCGAACGCCAGATGGCGCGGATGCCGGGTTTCGGCAAGAAACTGTATCAGTTCCTGATGCCCCTGTTCGGCGATGCCGGGCCGCAGCGCGACCGCCTGATCCGCGCCGCCTGTCTGTTGCATGACACCGCATGGCGCACCCATCCCGATTACCGCGCCGATGCCTGTTTCGACAATGTCACCCGCGCGAACATGGCTGCGCTGTCCCATCCCGAGCGGGTCTTTCTGGGGCTGGCGCTGCTGCACCGCTACAAGAACAACCGCACCAATTCCCAGATGGCGCCGCTGTTCGATCTGCTGCGCGAACAGGACATCAAGGATGCCGAGATCCTTGGCAAGGCGATGCGTTTCGGCGCGATGTTTTCGGTCAAGGACCCGACCGAAGCGGGCGAGTTGAAGCTGGATGCCAAGAAGAAGGTTCTGGAGCTGAAGCTGAGCAAGACCGGTCAGGCCCTGATGGGCGAGGTCGCGGTGGCCCGCTTCCGCTCGCTTGCCGCAGCGCTGGATGTCGGGCCGGTGGTGCAGGGCTGAACCTGCGGCGCGGGCGGATTGCCGGGATGGCATGACCATGGCCGGGTCCTGCGATGGTTGCGCGGTCGCATGGGTATTTGGGTGATGAAGAAATCGCATCCGCTCATGGTGTGCATGCGGTGTTGGGCGATCCGATTGCCTGTTCTGACGATCCGGGGGCTGTCACGCGCGAAGGGGGAACTGGGCTGATGCGGGTGGCGGACAGGCAGTTCCCGCGTCAGCGCGCCGGGAGGGGGGCAAGTCGTGGCCTGCTGTCCGGGTTGCCCCGCTTGGCTTGGGACTTCTGTTGCCAAGAGGCGGGGTTGGTCCATCTTGCCGGGCGGTTTCGCGAAGGCGGGGCAGGCCGGACGGGATCGGTGTCAAAAAGGGGGCGGTTCGCGCCCCCTTTCGTGATCGTGGCGTCGACGCCTTTGTTGCTGTGGCGCTGCTGCGATTTCGGCGCGCGGGAGGGGCGACCGGCCGGGCGTTTGCGGGCGTCAGGCCCTGTGCCTTTGGTCCCTGTGCCTTTCGCCCCTGCGCCTTTTGCCATCAGGCGGGCGGTTGCCGCCCTGTTGGGGGCGGCGGGGGCCGCGACCCCGGGCGCGGGGCGGCCTCCGCCGGGGCTTCGCCGCCGATGACCGGGATCTGGGCCTTCATCGCCTTTTCGATGGCGCGGAGTTCGCCCAGTTCCGCCGGGGCGCAGAAGGCCACGGCGCGCCCGTCGCGACCGGCGCGCGCGGTGCGGCCGATGCGGTGGACGTAGTTTTCCGGGACATTGGGCAGGTCGTAGTTATAGACATGCGCGACTTCGGGGATGTCCAGACCACGGGCGGCGACATCGGTCGCGACCAGCACCTTGGTTTCGCCCTTGCGGAAGGAGGCCAGCGCCCGTTCCCGCTGGCTCCCGGCTTTCGTTGCCATGGATCGCGGCGACCGCGTAGCCCCATTTTTCCAGCAGGGTCGACAGTTTTTCGCAGCCGTATTTGGTGCGGCCGAAGACGATGGCCAGCTCATCGCGGTGCTTGGAGAGATATTCCGCCAGCAGCGTCGCCTTGTCGCCCTGATTGACGAAATGCACGCCCTGTTCGATCTTTTCCGCAGCCTTGCCCGGAGGGTTGACGGCGACGCGGACCGGATCGGTCAGGTAGCTGTCGGCCAGTTCCTCCATCAGTTTCGGCATGGTGGCCGAGAACAGCAGGGTCTGGCGATCCTTGTGCAGGTGGCGCGCGATGCGGCGCAGGGCGTGGATGAAGCCGATGTCCAGCATCTGGTCGGCTTCGTCCAGCACCAGATAGGTGGTCTGGCGCAGGTCGATGGCCTGACGTTCCAGCAGGTCGATCAGGCGGCCCGGCGTCGCGATCAGCACGTCGACGCCGCGCGACAGGCGTTCGGTCTGGGTGTTGATCGAGGCACCGCCGACGACGCGGAAGCTGCGGATCGGCGTGCCTTCGGCATAAGCTTCGATATTCTGGGCGATCTGGGTGGCCAGTTCGCGCGTCGGCGCAAGGATCAGGGCGCGACAGGTTTTCGGTTCGGGGCGTTTGCCGAATTTCAGCAGGCGCGTCATCATCGGCAGGCCAAAGGCCGCCGTCTTGCCGGTGCCGGTCTGTGCGAGACTCCAGCAGGTCGCGGCCTGCCACGATCTGCGGGATTGCTTGCGCCTGAATCGGCGTCGGTTGGGTCAGGCCAAGGGGCGGCAGGTTCGCGTTGATGCGCGCGTCGATGCCCATGTCGAAAAACGGGCCGGATTCCAGCGGCTCGCGCACAACGGCGCTGCGGCGGTCATGTGCGGTTGCGTCATCGCCGGGACGCTGGAAGCGCGGTTTGGGGTTGGTGTTGCGCCGCGGGCGGCGGTTGAAATCGTTCATTCTCTCATGTCTTTCATTCCGTGCCCGCGTACCCGGGAACGGCCGTCAGGCGGGCAGGCCGCCCGCATTGCAAAGGAGTGGGCAAGATACGACGCCCACCGAACCCCTGCGTGACATGGGATGCGTATTTCCGTGTCGGGCCTTGGAAGCACCTAGCTTACGGCTGCTCACGCGGCAGCGGCGGCGACTGCACCCAGATGGCGCGGCGGCGCAGAAAAGTCAAGGGGTCTGACCCATTTGCGCCGAGATCAGTTGCGATCTGCGCTGTCCATCCAGATGGTGACCGGCCCGTCATTGACCAGCGACACCTGCATGTCTGCCCCGAATTCGCCGGTCTGCACCGGCAGGCCAAGCGCGCGCAGGCTGTCGGCGAAGTCCAGATACAGGGCCTTGCCCCGCGCGGGCGCCTCGGCCTGGGAAAAGCCCGGGCGATTGCCCGTGCGGGTGTCGGCGGCCAGGGTGAACTGGCTGACGACCAGCACGGCGCCCCCGATATCGGCGACCGAGCGGTTCATCTTGCCCGCATCATCGCGAAAGATCCGCAGCCCGGCGATGCGGGCGGCCAGTTTGGCCGGCGCGTCGTCACTGTCGCCCTGCATGGCGCAGACCAGCACCAGCAGGCCCGCGTCGATGCGGCCGATCAGGCGGTCCGCGACCGTGACCTCGGCCCGGGTCACACGCTGGATCAGGGCGCGCATCGGATCAGCGCAGCATGATGCCAAGCACGACGAACATCAGCCCAAAGACCGATGCGCCAAGCGCGGCCATGTTCACGATCATCACACGCTGCATCACGGCGCGCAGGGCGTCCTCGCCCGCGCCGGACCTGCGGGCGCGCAGCACGGTCACGATGCACCAGCACAGGGTCAGCAGGCCCGCGACGGTCAGCGCCGCACCACCCCAGATCAGAATGTCCCAGATCGTCATCGCCGCCCCCTTGCGTCTGCATCTCGGGCGCGGCCTAGCGGCGATTGCACCCCTGCGCAAGACCGCTTAGACCATGGGCCAAAATCGCCCGCGTGACGGCGGGCGGGGCGGGCGCTGCCCGGTCGATCTGAAAAACGCAAAGCAGGATGGATAACATGGACCCCTATCAGGTCACCGCCGACGAGCTGCGCCAGTTCATCGAGCGCATCGAGCATCTGGAGCAGGAAAAGAAGGACATCGCCGAGCAGATCAAGGAGGTCTATGCCGAAAGCAAGGGGCGCGGCTACGACACCAAGGCGCTGCGCGCGATCGTGTCCCTGCGCAAGAAGGACAAGGATCAGGTGGCCGAGGAAGAGGCCGTGCTGGAACTGTACAAACAGGCGCTGAACATGGCGTAAGGCGCGGGCGGCCGTCCCTTGCCGGGACCGTTCCGCCTGATGGCGCAAGACGACGGCAAGGTAACGATTTCCTCTCGCACCTTCGTTGTTGCTTTGATAATACGGCGCGGAATTACCGGTCGGGGCATGCCCCGGTCGGTTGATATTGCGGGTATGGCGAAATTGGCAGACGCACCAGATTTAGGTTCTGGCGCCGCAAGGCGTGGGGGTTCAAGTCCTCTACCCGCACCATGGTTGGATGAAGGAAAACAGATGCAGGTCACGGAAACCCAGAACGAAGGGCTGAAGCGCGGCTACAAGTTCACCTTGGCGGCCGACGAACTGGCCGCGAAGGTCGACGCGAAACTGAAGGAAGCTCAGCCCGAGGTCGAGATGAAGGGCTTCCGCAAGGGCAAGGTGCCGATGGCGCTGCTGAAAAAGCAGTTCGGCCAGCGCATCCTGGGCGACGCCATGCAAGAGGCCATCGACGGCGCCATGCGCGAGCACCTTGAAAAAACGGGTGACCGTCCCGCCGTTCAGCCCAAGATCGAAATGGAAAACGGCGAGACCTGGAAAGAGGGCGACGACGTCGTCGTCAACGTGTCCTACGAGGCGCTGCCCGAGATCCCGGCCGCCGATCTGTCGGCCATCGAGCTGGAGCGTCTGGTCGTCAAGGCCGAGGATCTCCGGCCGTCGATGAGGCGCTGGCCAATCTGGCCGACAACGCCAAATCCTATGAAGACAAGAAAAAGAACTCGAAAGCCGCCAAGGACGATCAGGTCGTGATCGACTTCAAGGGCTTTGTCGACGGCGAAGCCTTCGAAGGTGGCGAGGCCGAGGACTATCCGCTGGTCCTGGGTTCCGGCAGCTTCATCCCCGGTTTCGAGGACCAGTTGATCGGCGCCAAGGTCGGCGACGAGGTCAAGGTCGAGGTCAAATTCCCCGAGGAATATGGCGCGCCGAACCTGGCCGGCAAGGATGCGATCTTTGAATGCACCGTGAAAGCCGTCAAGGCCGCCAAGAAGGCCGAACTGGACGACGAACTGGCCAAGAAATTCGGTGCCGACGATCTGGACGCGCTGAAAGCGCAGATCCGCGAGCGTCTGGAATCCGAATATCAGGGTGCTTCGCGCCAGATCCTGAAACGCGCCCTGCTGGACAAGCTGGATGATGCGGTGAAATTCGACCTGCCCGAATCGCTGGTCGAGGCCGAGGCCCAGCAGATCGCCCATCAGCTGTGGCACGAGGAAAACCCCGAGGTTCACGACCACAACCACGGCAGCATCGAACCGACCGACGAACACAACAAGCTGGCCGAACGCCGCGTCCGTCTGGGCCTGCTGCTGGCCGATATCGGCCAGAAGGCCGAGGTGACGGTTTCGGATCAGGAAATGACCCAGGCCGTTCTGCGTCAGGCCCGTCAGTTCCCCGGTCAGGAACGCGCCTTCTTTGAATTCATCCAGCAGAACCCGCAGGCCCAGCAACAGCTGCGCGCCCCGATCTTTGA
Organism: Paracoccus sp. DMF-8; assembly: GCF_029309835.1. GTDB lineage: Bacteria > Pseudomonadota > Alphaproteobacteria > Rhodobacterales > Rhodobacteraceae > Paracoccus. Next base: position 16,943 of record NZ_JARJHL010000010.1, read on the forward strand.
AGACAAGGTCGTCGACCACATCGTCGAAGGCGCCAAGGTGTCCGACAAGGAAGTCACCAAGGAAGAACTGGAAAAAGCCATCGAGGCGCTGGACGAGGTCTGATCCCGTCCGCCTGTCGCTGAATGATTTGGGCCGCCCCTGTGGGCGGCCCTTTTCCTTGGCCGCGTGGCCAACGTCTTGAAGCCGCCGTCTTAAAGGTTGTGGGTGCGGCGATCCTTGTCCGCGTCGGCCCTGGGCCGGGGTTCTTCGTCGCCGGGTTTGCGGGTGCTGTCCATGACGGCGCGGACCAGATCGGCGGCATCGCCGAATTCGCGCATGATCGTGCCCGCCTGACGCGCGACCGACAGAAAGCCCGCCATCGCCGTGCCAAGCGATCCGAACAGCCCGTCAACGCTATGGGTCACGCGGCGGCTGTTGTCTTCGAATTCGGCGATCAGGTTGCGCGGCTTGCGGCGACGTGGGCGGAATTCGTCGTCATCATGGCGTGGTTGGTCGCGGTATCTGTCCGCAGGCTCGACGTCATGGCGATCCCGCAAGGGTGCGCCCTGTCGTTGCCCTAGTCGTTGCCCCCTCAGCGGCTGGTCCGCGAAACGGTCGTCTTGCGCGCGCCGAGGCTGGGGCCGTGCGGCGAAAGCCTGCGACCGTTCCCGAACCGGGTGGTCAGGATCCGCCTGCGCCTTCGGTTGGCGCCGCTCGGCCCTGCGAAGGCCGGGATCCTGCGCTCCGAAATCGTCGGCACCATATCGCGCGGGCCTGACAGGACGCGCGGTGCGGTGCGGCTTGTCGCCGGACAGCGCATCACCGATCCGGCGCAGCGCCAGCGCCGTTCCGGCCGTGACCGCGACGGCGGCCGCCGCCGTGCCGCCCCAGACCAGCAGCTTTGCCGCAGTCGAGGGGTGCGGCCAGATCCGTTGCCCGTCGGGCGAGACATCGCCATGCGGCGGAATGCGCCGGTAATCGTCCGATCTGTCGATCTTGGGCCTGCGATGCCCCTTCGGGATGGGACGGGCGCCGAATCGGGTCTGGCTGATCCGCTCCGCTTCGGTAAGGGGGGGCGTATCGTCGTCGTCTTGCATATCCTGACCTTTCGATGCCCTGCACGGATGCAGGATAGTTTCGTCGGACAAACCCACGGGCCGGGCAGAATGTTCCCGCATCAGCGCCTTACCATGCGCAGCGGTGCCGGAAATGGAAAGACGGCAAAGAAAAACGCGCCGGAACAACCCGGCGCGTTCTGATTTTCGGTTGAAACGAAAGGCGATCAGCCTTCGTTCGCCACGCCTTCGTCGTCGTCGCGACCGGCTGCGCCGATATCGTCGAACAGTTTCGAGATTTCGAATTCAGCGGCGGCTTCGGCTTCGGCGGCCAGTTCTTGAATCGATTTGCCCGAGGCTTGCAGTTCTGCTTCTTCGACCGAGCGGGCGACGTTCAGAACGATCGTCGCATCGACTTCGGGGTGCAGGTGGACATTGACCTTGTGCAGGCCCAGATCCTTGATCGGCGCGTTCAGCACGACCTGACGACGCTCGACCGCGAAACCTTCGGCATTGGCGACATCGGTGGCGTCACGCGGGGTGACCGAGCCATACAGCGCGCCGGCGTCCGACGCCGAACGGATGATGACAAAGACCTGACCGTCCAGCTTTTCAGCCAGGGCCTGGGCTTCCGCACGGGTTTCGTCGTTGCGCGCGGCCAGATCGGCCTTGCGCTCTTCGAAGGCGGCGATATTGGCGTCGGATGCCCGCAGCGCCTTGCCCTGCGGCAGCAGGAAGTTGCGCGCGTAGCCGTCCTTGACTTCGACGACTTCGCCCATCTGGCCCAGCTTGGCCACGCGTTCCAGCAGGATGACTTGCATATCCGTCTCTCCTTACTTCACGGCATAGGGAAGCAGCGCGAGGAAACGGGCGCGCTTGATGGCGCGGGCCAGTTCACGCTGTTTCTTGGCCGAAACTGCGGTGATGCGCGAAGGCACGATCTTGCCGCGTTCGCTGATGTAGCGTTGCAGCAGGCGGGTGTCCTTGTAGTCGATCGCAGGCGCGTTCTCGCCCGAGAACGGGCAGACCTTGCGGCGACGGAAGAAGGGTTTGTTTGCCATGGTTCTGGTTCCTTCCCTCAGTTCCGGTCGTCGCGGTCGCGACGCTCGCGGCGTTCGCCGCCCCGATCACCACCACGGTCGCCATCGCGATCGCGACGTTCGCCCCGATCACCGCGGTCGCCACGATCCCCACGCTCGCGTTCGTCACGCTTTTGCATCTGGATCGAGGGGCCTTCCTGATGGGCGTCGACCTTGATGGTCAGGACGCGCATGACATCGTCATGCAGGCGGGCCAGACGCTCCATTTCCTGCACGGCGGCCGAAGGCGCGTCCGAACGCAGGAAGGCGTAATGACCCTTGCGGTTCTTGTTGATCTTGTAGGCGAGGGTGCGGACACCCCAGTATTCATGTTCGATCACCTTGCCGCCATTGTCGGCAAGAACGGTCGAAAAATGTTCGATCAGCCCTTCGGCCTGTGCGTTCGACAGGTCCTGACGGGCGATCAGCACATGCTCGTAAAGCGACATGCTTGACCCTTTTCGTATCGGGCGTGCTTCATAGGCGGGCCAGACCTTCCGCGCCCCGCCACGAGAGGCTGCGCCGGTTTCGTGATTGCGGAAGGATGGTGCCTTATAGCGATCCGCCCCGGATAAGCAAGGGGAACCGCAGAATGCAGTCAAGTTCACGGCAAAGTCAGGAACTGTCACTTGGATTATGGCGTTGGCGGTCATACTGAAATCATCAATTCAACCGCTCAGGAAAGTGATCAGATGAAAACCAATCTTCTCGCCCTTGTTTCGGCTGGCGCGCTTGTCGCTTCGCTGTCGGTCGCCACGGCTCAGGATATCGCTGCGGGCACCTATAACTTCGACCCTGCCCACAGCTCGATTGCCTTTGAATACGATCACCTCGGCTTTTCGACCAGTCATGGTCTGGTGCGGGGTGTGACCGGCGCCGTGACGCTGGATCCGGCCAATCCGGCCAATTCCTCGGTCGAGGCCAGCTTTCCGATGAGCAATCTGGTGTCGGTTGCCGCCGAAATGGACGGCCATCTGCGCGGCGAGAATTTTTTCAATTCGCCCGATGGGTCGTCGCTGATCACCTTCAAATCGACCGCTGTCGAAATTGACGATGACGGCGATGAAGCCAAGGTCACCGGCGATCTGACGCTGAACGGCGTGACCAAATCGGTCGTGCTGGATGTCGATCTGGAAAAAGCCGGCCCGCATCCGATGACCAACAAGCCGACGGTCGGTTTCGACGCGGAAACCAAGATCCTGCGTTCCGAATTCAACCTGGGCCAGTTCGCCCCGGCGGTCGGTGACGAGGTCGAGATCAATATCTCGGTCGAGGCCGTTCTGGCCGAGTGATCCGCCCTGCTAAGGCTGATGGAAAGGGGCCCGTTGCGGCCCCTTTTTTCGTGAGCGGGCAGGATCAGGGGCCCGAAGGCCCCCGGCGGTCACATCGGTTGCGGCAGGGGCGTGGCATCCGTGCGCGCGGGCAGGATCGGATGGGTGATCTGCGGCTGCTCGCCCGTCAGCGTGTGCAGGAAGGCCACGATATCATCGACCTCTGTATCCGTCAGTTCCGTTCCCAGTTGCGACGAGGACATGATCTGCACCGCCTCGCGCAGATCCCAGACCACGCCCGAATGGAAATAGGGGGCGGTCAGCGCGATATTGCGCAGCGGCGCCGCGCGGAAAACATATTCGTCATCCTGCGTTTCCGTGATCGCGAAACGGCCCGTGTCGCCTTCGGGCAGGACTTCGTCTGCCGGACGCTCGACCAGCCCAAAGGGATAGTAATCCTGACCGCCAATATTGACGCCCGCATGGCAGGCCGTGCAGCCGGTATCCATGAAGGCCTTCAGCCCGCGCTTTTCCTGATCGTTCATCGCGGCATCGTCGCCGCGCAGGAATTTGTCAAAGGCGCTGTCAGGGGTGATCAGAGTCGCTTCGAATTGTTCGACCGCAGCGGCGAAATTGTCGAAGCTCACCGGGTCGTTGTCGCCGGGAAAGGCGGCGCGGAAGCTTTCGACATATTCGGGCATCGACATGATGGTCCTGACCAGTTCGTCCGGGGTATTGCTCATCTCGACGCTGGCCTGAACCGGACCTTTCGCCTGTTCGGCCAGATCGGGGGCGCGGCCGTCCCAGAATTGCGCGATGTTGAAGATCGCGTTCAGCATGGTCGGCGCATTGCGCGGCCCCTGCTGCCAGCCGTGACCGACCGAAACCGGCAGGCCATCGACGCCGCCGATGCCGACATTGTGGCAGGTCTGGCATGAAATCAGGCCCGAACGCGACATGCGCGGGTCAAAGAACAGCGACCGGCCCAGATCGATCTTTTCCGGCGTCAGTGCCACGCCTTCGGGATTTTCCGGGGTCTGTTTGATCGCGGTCATCTGCTGCGGAATCGGGGCAAAGACGGCATTTGCCTCGTCCCGCAGTTCGGCGTCGTCCAGCGCAAAGGCGGGCAGGGCCGCCCATGCGGCAAGGATCGCGGTCAGGATCGGTGCGAGTTTCATTGGCTCTCCATTGGCTAGGCTCGCGCGTTGGGGATTTTTACGATATTTCCGCGCATTGCGCGTTGATCTGGATCAGCCGGGGCGCCATTCCGGGCGAAAACAGGCGGCTGCGGCGGGGAAATCCGCCTTGCCGGGGGCGGGCGCGGGGGGTAATCACGCAGTCATGCTGCCACAGGACAAACTCGACCAGATCTTCCGGCGTTTCGAATATCTCGAAGCGCAGTTGAACGCAGGCCCGTCGGCAGATCAGATCGCCGCGATCAGCCGCGAATATGCCGAACTCAAGCCCGTGGTGCAGCAGATCCATCTGTGGCGCGCGGCGCAGGCCGAACTGACCGAGGCGCAGGCCATGCTGGCCGACCCCGAGATGCGCGAACTGGCCGAGGACGAACTGTCCCGCCTGCGCCAGCTTCTGCCCGATCTGGAACATGAGCTGCGCATCGCGCTGTTGCCGCGCGATGCCGCCGATGCCCGCCCCGCCATCGTCGAAATCCGCCCCGGCACCGGCGGCGACGAAGCCGCGCTGTTCGCGGGCGACCTGCTGCGCATGTATCAGCGTTTCGCCGAATCGCAGGGCTGGAGCTTTCAGCTGCTGGAACTGGCCGAATCCGAACTGGGCGGCGTCAAGGAGGCAATGGCCCGGATCGAGGGCGAGGGCGTCTTTGCCCGGCTGAAATACGAATCGGGCGTCCACCGCGTCCAGCGCGTGCCGGAAACGGAATCGGGCGGACGCATCCATACCTCTGCCGCGACGGTGGCCGTCCTGCCCGAGGCGCAGGAGGTCGATATCGACATTCCCGCATCCGACATCCGCATCGACACGATGCGCGCCAGCGGCGCGGGTGGCCAGCATGTCAACACCACCGATTCCGCCGTGCGCATCACCCATATCCCGACCGGAATCGTCGTCACCAGCAGCGAGAAATCGCAGCACCAGAACCGCGCCAATGCGATGGCCGTGCTGCGCGCCCGGCTGTATGACATGGAACGCTCGCGCGCCGATGCCGAACGCGCCGCCGACCGCAAGAATCAGGTCGGCTCGGGTGATCGCAGCGAACGCATCCGCACCTATAACTTCCCGCAGGGCCGGATGACGGATCACCGCATCAACCTGACGATCTATGCGCTGGACCGGATCATGCAGGGCGATCTGACCGAAACCGTCGCGGCGCTGGCCGCCCATGATCAGGCCACCCGACTGGCCGAGGCGGAATGACTCCGCCAACCGAATCGACGCCAGCAGATATGCCGCCGACCGGAACGCAGCTTTGTCTGGCGGCGCAGCAGCGGCTGGAGGCGGCAGGCATTCAGGACGGCTACCGTGACGCGACCCTGTTGTTTTGGCATGTGCTGAACGGCCAGCCCGGCGTCACCGTCGGGCGGCACCACCTGTCCCGGCATCTGATGGCGCCGGTGCCCGATGGGGTGGCACAGGCGTTCGAAGCCGCGATTTCCGCCCGCGAAGCCCGCCAGCCGGTCAGCCAGATAACCGGCTGGCGCGATTTCTGGAATCACCGTTTCCGCGTGACGCGCGACACGCTGGACCCGCGGCCCGATACGGAAACGCTGGTCGAATGCGCGCTGTCGGCGCCTTTTCGGCGGGTGCTGGACCTTGGCACCGGAACCGGGGCGATCCTGATTTCGGTGCTGGCCGAACGGCCCGGCGCGACGGGTGTCGGCACCGATATTTCGGATGCGGCCCTGCAGGTGGCGCGGGGCAATGCCGAACGGATCGGGGTGCGGGCGGATTTCATCCGCTCGGACTGGTTTTCGGATGTGGCGGGCCGGTTCGACCTGATCCTGTCCAACCCGCCCTATATCGCGCTGGATGAAATGGCCGGTCTGTCGCCAGAGGTCCGGGACTGGGAACCGCGCGGCGCCCTGACCGATGAGGGCGACGGGCTGTCCGCCTATCGCGCCATCGCCGCCGGGGCCGGGGCGCATCTGGCGCCAGAGGGGCGCATCATCGTCGAAATCGGCCTGACGCAGGCTGATGCCGTCTGCGCGATCTTTCAGGCCGCCGGTTTCGCGCAGACCCGGGTTCACCGCGATCTGGACGGCAGGAATCGTGTGATTGTGGCCCAGAGAAAGCAATAAGCCGCCAAAAACGCATAAACAGGCAAGATTTTTGCAAATTCACCCTTGTAAGGCGGGCTGCGGCATGTTTATTCGATTCTTGTGACGGGGGCCAAGGCCCACGCACGGGTCAGCCGTATCAGCTTTATCGTTTATGAGCTTTCGGGCGCGCCTTACCCCCAGGGGCGGGTGGCCGCAGACCCCAACCTGATCCGGCCATATGCCGTGAAACCTGACAAACAAAGCTGATGAGATCATCCAAATCACGTTCGCGCAACAAGTCGAACCGCCAACGTTCGTTGGGCAATATCGTCAACCGCGTCTTTGATTCCTCGGGACCCGAGGGCAAGGTGCGCGGGACGCCGCAACAGATTATCGAAAAATATCTGACGCTGGCCCGTGACGCCCAGTTGTCGAACGACCGTGTGGCCGAACAAAGTTTTCTGCAACATGCCGAGCATTACACCCGCCTGCTGGGCGAGGCGCAGCGCGAGCAGGCAGAGCGCCAGCAACAGTTCAACAATCACCGCGACGATGACGCGCGCGATGATCAGGACGGCGACAGCCGCAATGCGCAGGGCCATGGCGCGCAGGGCCATGGCGGCCAGCAGCATGGCAGCAACCGCAACAACGGGAATGGCGGCAATGGAAACGGCCACGGTCATTCGCGTGATCGCGAACAGTCCGAAGCGTCCCAGCCCCGGATTTTCGAGGTGAGCGCGCCAGCGGCGGCCGATGTCGTCGCGGAAGCTGCGCCTCGGCCCGAAACCGCCCCCGTTGCTGAAACGGTCGTGATGCGCGACGATGCGCAGGGGCTGCCCCCGGTCATCTCGACCGATGATGCGGCCGGTCCGGTCGAAACGCCGGAAACCGTGGCCGAACCCGCGCCCGCGAAAAAAGAGACGGCCAGAAGCGCGGCAAAAGATGCTGCCAAAGACGGGGTCAAAGAGGGCGCGCGCCCCGCTGTCCGTCGTCGCGCCCCGCGCAGCACGGCTGCCGCCGGCGCCGCCCCGGCCGCACCCGCCGCCCCGCGCACGCGCAAGAAAGCCGCTGGCGAGACGCCGAAAGAGCAGCTCGGCGAAGGATCTTCGGGCAAGTAAGCCGGTTTTCGATCAGGATCCGCGCGGGGCGTTTTCGACCGCGCGGGCCAGGGCGCAGAATTGTTCGAGCCCGATTTCCTCGGCCCGCGCGGTCGGCGCGATCCCGACATCTTCCAGCAGGTTTTCGATATCCGGATGCACGCCCTTCAATGAGGCGCGCAGCATCTTGCGTCTTTGGTTGAAGCCTGCGGCAACCACCCGCGACAGGATTTTCGCATCGGCCGGATAGCGCGGTTCAGGCAGCGCGGTCAGATGCACGACCGAGGAATGGACCTTGGGCGCGGGGGTGAATGCCTCGGGCGGCAGGGTCATGACGATGCGCGCATCCGCACGCCATTGCGCCAGAACCGCCAGCCGGCCATAGGCCTTGCTGCCCGGTTGCGCGGTGATGCGCTGCGCGACCTCTTTCTGGAACATCAGCGTCAGGGTCTGCCAGAAGGGCGGCCAGATCGCGGATGTCAGCCAGCGGATCAGCAGTTCCGTGCCGACATTATAAGGCAGGTTCGCGACGATGCGGATCGGCGGGGTGACATGGGCCAGCGGGTCGATCTCCAGCGCGTCGCCGTTCAGCACGGTCAGGCGGCCGGGACAGGCCCGAGCGATTTCAGCCAGCGCGGGCAGGGCGCGGGCGTCCTTTTCGATGGCGAGGACATGGCGCGCACCTTCGGCCAGCAGGCCACGGGTCAGGCCGCCGGGACCGGGGCCGATCTCGATCACGTCGCTTTGGCTGAGGTCGCCCGCCGCCCGCGCGATCTTGGCGGTCAGGTTCAGGTCCAGCAGGAAGTTCTGGCCAAGCTGTTTTCTGGCGCGCAGGTCATGGCGGGCGATGACGTCGCGCAGGGGCGGCAGGCCGTCGATCGTGCTCATGCGCGTGGTTGCCGGGGGCTGTCTGCCCCCGGACCCCGAGGGTATTTTCATGATGAAGAAAGGTCATGGGGCGGTGCTTGTGGTTTGGGCGCGTCTGTTCGCCATGTCTTGCGCCATGCGCAGCGCGGCGATGGTCGAGGCGGGATCGGCGATGCCCTGGCCCGCGATGTCGAAGGCGGTGCCGTGGTCGGGCGACGTGCGGATGAAGGGCAGGCCGAGCGTGACATTGACGCCGCCGGCGAAGTCCAGCGTCTTGATCGGGATCAGGGCCTGATCGTGATAGGCGCAGATTGCCGCGTCGTAGTTGCGGCGCGCGGGGGCGTGGAACATCGTATCCGCGGGCAGCGGGCCTTTGAGGTCGAAGCCCTGTGCGCGGAGGTCGGCGATGAGCGCCGCGATCCAGCTGGTTTCCTCGGTCCCCATGACGCCGTTTTCGCCGGCATGGGGGTTCAGCCCGGCGATGGCGATGCGCGGCTGTACGATGCCGAAATCGCGGCGCAGCGCGGCATCGGTGATGCGGATCATGTTGCGCAGCAGGGCGGGGGTGAAGTTTGCGGGGACCTGCGACAGCGCGATATGGATGGTGGCGGGGACGACGCGGCAGGGCGGTTCCACGGTGGTCGAGGCCAGCATCATCGCGACATCCACCCCGCCCGCCAGATGGGCGAGGTATTCGGTATGGCCGGGAAAGGGGAAATCGGCGCCGGATTTCAGCGCCTCCTTGTTGATCGGCAGGGTGCAGATGCCTGCGGCCTGACCCGACATGGCCAGTGCCGTGGCGCGGGCGATCACCTCGATGACGCCCTGCGCATTGGCCGGATCGGGTTGGCCGGGTTTGCGCGGGGCCGCGAAGTCATGCCTGAGGACGGGCAGCGCGCCGGGGCGCGTCGCATCGGTCAGCGTGGTGATTTCCTGCCAGTCGGTGCCGGTTGGCAGATGGGCGGGATCGCCCAGAAAGACGAAATCGACACCCGAGGCCAGTGCCCTGGGTGCCAGTTCCGGACCGATGCCCGCAGGTTCGCCGCAGGTGAGGATGATCGGGCGCCGCATCGCCGTTGGGCCTAGCGCCGCAGGATCGCATTGGCGCGGAGTTCGGCCAGATAGGCCTCGGCCGCGTTGTTGATCTTGCGGTTGAACAGCATGTCACGGACCTGATCGCGCGCGGGCAGGGCGTCGGGATCGGGTGTCGCGGCGGGCTCGGTCTGGCCGGGGGCTGCGGGAAGCTGGGTCACCGGTTCGTCCGGTTCGGCCAGAAGGGCCGGGGTGCGTTTGCACAGCATCACGATATCGGCGCCCACGCCCGTATTGACGACCGAGGTTTCATCCGCGTCCAGCGAGGACAGGTAGACCGCGATATCCGACGGGATGGCGCTTTGCGGCAGGGTGTCGTGGATCAGCTGCTGTTCGGGCAGGTTGCGCGCCTGCACGAAGAGATCCTCGCAATTGCGCGTGACCGAGGCGATCTGCGCGGCCTGTTCGGCGCTGCCAAGGCGCAGGCGGATGAATTCCAGCACCTGATCGCGCGCGCCGGGGCGCACCGTGCCGCGCGTGTCGCGCAGCATGAACAGGACGACCGCGCCTTCGACGGTGAGCGGTTGGCTGACCTGACCCGGCTGCATCGACAGCAGGATCGGGCGCAGCGAGGGCGGCAGGTTGTCCAGCGATGCCCAGGGCAGGCGGCCGCCCTGTTCGCGGCTTTGGGTGGCCGAATACTGGCGGGCGGCGGCGGCGAAATCGGATTCGTTGCGGGTATTCGCGGCGATCTGTTCGCCCAGTTGCAGCGCCTGCTGTTCCTGGCCCGGAGGGGCGGGGATGATCAGTTCGGACAGCAGCACCCCGGTCACGCGCGGGGTTGCGGCGATGCGCTGGAATTCCTGCTCGACCTCGGCATCATTGATCTGAACCGTGGGGACGACGCGGGCGCGCACGACTTCGCGCCAGACCACGCCCGAGACGATGAAATCGCGAAAGATCTGTGCGTCGATGCCGTTCTGCGACAGCAACTGGCCGAATTGTTCGATGGACAGCCCGCCGCGCCCGGCGAATTCGGTGATGGCGGCCTCGACATCCTCGTCCTTGGGGCGGATGTCCAGTTTCTTGCCGGCATCCATGCGCAGCCGATCCTCGATCACCGCCTTTTCGGCGGCGGCGCGGTCGGTGTCGGGCGCGCTAAGCAGTTGCAGGAAACGCTGGCGTTGCTGGATGTCGAATTCCGTGACGACGAAATCGTCTACATAGACAACCGGCCGGAACGGATCTGACTGCGCCAGCGCAGGCTGGCCGCCGGTCAGCATCACGGCAATCGCCGCCCCCAGGATAACTTGCCGCATCAACTTCCCTCGCAGCCTTGTTTGCGGCGACCTTAGCGCAGGCATGTATTGCGCGCCACCGTTCCGCGACCATCTTTCTCAGAACCGAAGCCGCTGAGCCGATGCCCAGATCCAGCGATGTTTCCGGTTTCAGATCCCCCGACGATGAAAAGCGGCGTTTGACCGACATGTCCACCGTCAGGCATTCATTGCGATATTCCAGACCGACCAGCTCCTTTTGCGCCCGGTCGGCCGAAAAATCATAGCGCAGTTCGGCCGCGCCCCACCAGTTGTTGGCAATCTGCCAATCGGCATTGGCGGTCAGTTCCGACACATCGTCGTCGCGGTTTTCCAGCGCGTCCGAATCCATCCACAGATAGCCCGCCGACAGTTGCAGGTCCGGCCGCAGCCAGCCAAGCCGGAAATCGTTGCGGCTGATATGCAGGGAATCGTCGAACAGCGCGCGGTTGGCGATGGCCAGCCCGTCGGGATGCGAGCATTGCGCCGACACCAGCCAGTCAGAGCGGCGCCCGCCAAGCGGTGACGACCCCATGAAGGCCGGGTCGACGCGGCTGCGCAGCACCCGTCCCGCCGTCAGCGCGAGCGACCAGCCACTGGGGTCCAGCCGCGTCCAGGTCAGGCCCAGATTGGCGCGCAGACCGGATTCGCGCGCATCCCACCCCGGAAAGCGGTCCAGCGAAAAACAGGCTGCCTTCGTCGGATTCGGCCTGACTGGGCATGGCTTCGTTCGGCCGATCGTCCGACCAGTCATGTTTCGGCGACCAGACGATCGGCAGCACGGGTTCCAGAATAATGCGGTCACCGCCCTCGCCAGCACGGATCAGCGGCCAGCGCAGTTCGGCGGCCAGCACCGGGTCGATGCGGGTGAACCAGTCGTCGAAACTGCTGCCCTGCCGGATGTGGTAGACATCGGCATCGGCGCGGGCCTGCAGGGCACCGACAAAGCCATGGGGCAGGATCTCGCTGCGCTGCCAGTCGACCGACAGCGAGCCGCGGATCGCGTCGCGCCCCAGCACATCGACGCTGGAGGGCCGCTTCGTGGCCATGCAGTCGACCAGCTCCAGCCCCGCCTCGCCGCCGATCAGGGACGGGCGCCAGCGGCGGTGCCACATGACATCGGCGACGCGGCTTGGCGCGGTCGCGTTGTCTTCGTCGTCGCGCAGCGATTCGTAGCGCCCGACGCGGGCAAAGAAAAAGCGGTCGCGGCGGACGCGGTCGACCATCACGCCGCTCCACAGCCGGTCGGCGTCGGTGATGTCGTAATCCAGCAGATACTGGCGGTCGCTGGCGCTTTGCACCTGCATGGTCAGGCGATAGCGACGCGGCAGTTCGAACCGGGCCGCGCCGAACAGATAGCCGCGCGTGTCACCCGGTTCGATATCGTCGCGCGACAGCGCCCCGCTCCATTCCATGACGCCGTTTTCAAAGGCCTGACGATAGCGCAGTTCGACCGTGCGGGTCCGGCTGGTCGAGACATAGGGCGTCACCGTCAGGTCGGAATGGTCGCCAAGCGTGATGAAATATGGCAGCTTGATCCCGAACCCGAGCCGCGATGTCGTGCGGAAGGTCGGGCGCAGAAAGCCGGTCATGCGGTCGACGGTCGGGTCCGGGGCGGTCATCGCAGGCAGCGCGCCGACCGGAATGCCAAAGGCGCGGAACTTCGGATTGTCGAAATGCAGTTGCGCTTTACCGCGTCATGGGTGACCCGCTTGGCGCGGATTTCCCACAGCGGCGTCGGGTCGCTGGCGCAGATATGGCAGCTTGAGGCGACGACCTGATCCAGCACGGTAAAGCGGCCGCTTTCGGACCGCCGGGCCTCGGTCGCGGCCAGTTGCATCTCGCGGGCCAGAACCAGCCTTGTGCCGCGCAGGATGCCGTCCTGCATGTTCGGGTCCAGCTGGGCGGAATCGGCGATCAGGATGGTTTCATCCGAGGTGCCCGCCCGCGCGGGTTCGGTCATGTGGATCGGGCCGCGCAGCGTGACGCCGCCGGTCTGGCCGTCATAGCTGATTTCCGAGGCGACAAGCCGGGTGCCCTGATACCAGATCACCACCCCGCCCGAGGCGGTCATGCTGCGTTCCCCGTCCAGCGTGATGCGGTCGGCCAGCAGGGTCGCCGCCGCGCCTTCGTCCGGGGTGGGGCGGCTGATCGTCACATCGCGGCGCACCACGCGCGGCAGGGTCGATGCGCTGGTGCCGTCGCCGACACGCTCGCCCACGTCCGAGGTTTCGGTCGGGGCCAGCGCCGGGCCGCCGGGGCGGGGCACCGGGGGCAGAGGCGCGGGAGACAGAGGCTGCCGACGATCGGCGCTGCGGCCACCGGTTCGGGCCAAGCCGCGCGACGGGCTGCGGATGCGGGCCGGAATCGGTGACCAGACTGTCCTGCGCCGCCAGCGGCAGGGGCGATCAGCGCCAGCGACAGCGCCGCAGCCTGAACCGCAACCCGCGCGGTCTTGCGCGCGCAGGCACCGCGAGAGCCGCCCTCGGGCTTTATGCGTCATGGACCGTCGCGCCATTCAGCCATCCTCCAGTTGCAAAAGTGCCCCGATCGCGAACAGCACCGCGACCAGCGGCGGCGCCCATCCGGCAAGCGAGGGGGGAATATCGCCATTATCCCCCAGCACCTGCGCCATATTGCGCAAGAAGAACAGCACGATCCCGCAGGCGAAGGCCGACAGCACCAGAACCCCCATCTGCCGCCCGCGCATGTGACGCATGGTGAACACCGCCGCGATCACCACCATCGCGGCCATCAGCAGGGGGCGGGCCAGTTCCATCTGGAACCAGACCCTGTGGCGCTGCGCCGAAAAACCGGCACGCTCCAGCCCGTCGATATAGCCCGGCAACTGCCAGAAGGGCACCGCGTCAGGCCGGCCGAAGCCGTCGCGGATGCGTTCGGCGGTCAGTTCGGTCGGCACCTCGAATGTGGCGACGGATTGCGCCTGCGTTTCGGGGTTTTCGGTGTCCAGCGGCCACAGCTTCACGTCGTCCAGATGCCATTTGCCATCGCTCAGCCGGGCCACGCGCGCGTCGGCGCGGCCGGTGACGCCGGATTCCGGGGTGGACAGCATGAAGGTCGCGTCATACAGCGTCGTCGCATCCGGGCTGGCGCGATTGGCGCGGATCACCACCTGCCCGGTCACATCCTTGCCCTGCGGGTCGGTATAGCGCAGGCCCTGACGCAGCCAGACCTCGGAATCGCCAAGGCCGATGGTGTCGCCGCCATGCGCCTCGATCCGGGCGACCATGTCGTCGTATTTCTTGGTCGTGGCGGCGACCAGCGGGTTCAGGATCGCGACCGACAGGATGCCGAAGATCACCGCCGCAATCGCCGGAGAGGTCACGATCCGCATCCCCGACCGCCCCGAGGCGCGGATCGCGATCAGTTCCGACGACCGCGACAGCGACAAAAACAGCGCGATTCCGGCCAGAACCGTCAGCAGGGGCAGGATCGAATAGAAACTGGCGGTGATGTTCAGCGCGGCCAGCCCCGCCGCGCCGGTCAGCCCGACCCCGTCATCGGCAAAGCGGCGGATCTGTTCGACCATCTCGATCAGAAACAGGATCGCGACGAAGATCAGCGAGATGATGATGAAATAGCGCGCGAAACGGCGCGCGACATAGGCCGACAGGATCATGTCTCACCCCCCTTGTCGCGCAGCCTGCGCGGGCGCGCGGCCAGCCACAGCGCCGCGACGCAGATCAGCCCGCCTATGGCAGAGGGCAGATAGGTCAGCGGCCAGCGCGCGGAATCGCGGGCGACCTGATTGGTCGCGGCGGTATCCAGAAACTGCACCAGAATCAGCGCCAGCACCGCCCAGATCACCTGCCGCCAGACCCCGAAACGGCTGTAGCCGCCAAGCATCAGCATGACAAAGCCCAGCATCGCCGCGACCGGCGACAGCAGGGGCTTGGCCAGACGCTCGAACGCCTCGGCCCGGGCCTTGTCACGGGTGGCGCCGGTCGCGTCCAGCAGCGCCTGATCGGGGTCCAGCAGTTCGGTGGTCGAATAGGCGCGCAGGTCGCGGCGGCGGGCCTTGCCGGGGCCGATGGCCGCGCCGATGTCGAATGACATGTCTGAAAACCGCAGCAGCGACAGGCGCTGTTCGCCGTTCCGGCGTTCCAGCGTCTGCATCGAGCCTTGCATCATCACCAGAATCGGCCCGGAATCCGAGCGGACCAGCAGCGCCTCATTCGCGGAATAGGTCATCTGCTTGTCGGGATCGCGGCTGTCCTCGACGAACAGGTCGCGCATCCGGCCATCGGCGGCGATTTCGCGGATATACAGGGTCAGCCCGTCGGTCGGAAACTGAAAACTGCCGGGGCGCAGGAATTGCGCGGTGATGTTTTCGGCCAGTTCCGCCTGCCGGTCGGCCATGCGCGCCTGCGCCGAAGGGACCAGCCCATGCACCAGCGCCGCCGACATCATCGCGATGATCAGCCCAAAGACCAGCACGGGCCGCGCCAGCCGCCAGGGCGACATGCCCGCCGCCTGCATCGCCACCAGTTCCGATTCGCCCGCCAGCCGGTTCGTGCCATAGGCCGAGGCCGCAAAGGCCGCGATGGGCAGGACGATGGAAATGACCAGGGGCAGCGTCAGCGCGGTGAATTCCAGCACCACCAGCGCGGTCTGGCCGTCGGAAATCAGTTGTTCGAACAGCGAAACCGCCCGGTTGATCCAACAGATCGACACCAGGACCAGCGCAAAGAACCCGAACAGGGTCAGAAGCTGCGACAGGATATATCGGTCGATGCGTGGCATATGGTCCTGCGGGGAACGGATGGGTCTGCATTAACCGCTCGCCGCGCTTTGGGAAAGCCCCGGCACTGGTCAAGCGCGCGTCGCGGGGCTAGGGTCCCGGCCAGACCGATTTCATGCCGGATGATATCCAGGGAGAAGCTGCACCATGGCGAGACCTGCCGAAATTTCCTCAGTCGCGACCGATGTGACCGATCTTGCAACACGCGGCGGGCGGATCGCCATGCTGATCAATGAAAACGCGCGCCCCTTGCCCGGACTGCCGCGCGCGGCGCGCGAGGCGGTTCTTCGCGCATTGGAATCGGATGCCTGGAAAAAGGTGAAACCGGGCGGCGCGCTGGAGCTGTCATTTCCGGCGGGGATGGCGGCGGATGCGCTGCAACTGGTCGCGCTGCCGCGCCGCGCCTCGGTCGATGAGGCGCGCGAGGCGGGGGCCGCGATCGGCGCCAAGCTGGGCAAGACGGATGTGACGGTTCTGTCCTATCGCCATGTCCGTCTGGCCGATGTGGCGCTTGGCCTTGCGCTGCGCGCCTATGATTTCGACGTCTACAAAAGCCGGGGCGAAGGCGACGGCGAAGGTGAAGGGGCCGGGGACGCCGAAGCCGCGTCCGAGCCCGCGAAAACGTCGGGCAAGTCGCGCGGCAAGTCCAGGTCGGCGGCTGCCGCCGCAGATGAAAGCACGGGCGAACCCCCGCGCGGTCGCGTGACCTTCACGTCCGACGACCCCGAGGCGCTGGCCCGTGCCGCGGCCCTCGGCGCCGCCGTCGCCGAAGGCGTGTTTTTCACCCGCGACCTGATCAGCGAACCGGCGAACGTCCTGACCACCAGCGACTTCGCCGACCGCCTGCTGGCGATGCGCGAACTGGGTCTTGAGGTCGAGGTCTTGGACGAAGACGAACTGGCCAAGCTGGGCATGCGCGCGCTGCTGGCCGTGGGGCAGGGGTCGGAAAGCCCCTCCAAGGTCGTCGTGATGCGCTGGAACGGTGGCGAAGGCGACGAGGCCCCGCTGGCGCTGGTCGGCAAGGGCGTCGTCTTTGACACCGGCGGCATTTCCATCAAGCCCGGCGCCGGGATGGAGGAGATGACCATGGACATGGGCGGCGCGGGCGTCGTCGCGGGCGTCATGCGCACGCTGGCACTGCGCCGGGCCAAGGCCAATGTCGTGGGTCTGGTCGGTCTGGTCGAAAACATGCCCGATGGCCGCGCCTATCGCCCCGGCGATATCGTGAAATCCATGAAGGGCGACACCATCGAAATCATCAACACCGATGCCGAGGGCCGTCTGGTTCTGGCCGATGTGCTTTGGTATGCGCAGGAACGCTTTGCCCTCAAGGCGGTGATCGACCTCGCAACGCTGACCGGGGCGATCATCATCGCGCTTGGTCATGACCATGCCGGGATCTTTGCCAATGACGACGCGCTCGCCGACAGCCTGCTGAAAGCCGCCAAGGCCGAAGGCGAGGGCGCATGGCGCCTGCCGCTCGGCCCGTCCTACGACGGCCTGATCGAGTCGCGGCTGGCGGATATGAAGAACACCGGCGGGCGTTCGGCAGGCTCGATCACGGCGGCGCAGTTCCTGCAACGCTTTGTCCGCAAGGGGCAGCCCTGGGTCCATATCGACATCGCGGGCGTCGCCATGCCGCCCTCGGCCACCAAACTCGCGCCGAAAGGGGCGACGGGCTGGGGCGTGATGACGCTGGATCGGCTGGTGCGCGACCATGAATGAGCGACCGAGCCTTGGGCGCCGCGCTGTTCTATCACCTGACCCGCTCGGCGCCCGAAACGCTTTTGCCGGTGCTGATCGGCAAAAGCCTGGCGGCGAACTGGCGGTGGAATTGCGCGGCATATCCGCCGCAAGCCAGCAGGCGCTGGATGCAAGGCTGTGCAGGGCGACGGTTTCCTGCCGCATGGGCTGGCAGGCGGGCCGCATGATGCACGCCAGCCGGTGCTGCTGACCGTGGCAGGGGGCGAGGTGCCCGCGACAAATCGCCCGGATTGCCTGATCTCGGTGCAGGGCGCGGCCGTCACGCCCGACGAATGCCAGCCGCTGGAACGCACCCTGATCCTGTTCGACGGCAACGACTCCGCCGCGCTGGACCATGCGCGCGGCCAGTGGCGGGCTGCTGACGAAACAGCGCGTGGCCGCGGAATACTGGAGCGAGGCCTCGGGCAAATCGGGAACGGCAGGCAATAGCTTTTAGCGTTCCAGCACCAGCAGCCTGCCCTGCATGCTGACGCGGGCATAGCGGCTCAGGTAGTTCATCCCCAGCAGGGACTGGTCCAGATCGCCGTCGATCACCACCGCCATGATGCGTTCGTCATGGATTTCGCCGATGCCGAAACTGTCGATCAGAACCGGCGCGGTGCGCACCACGCCATTCGCCGTGCGGGCCTCGCCCGGTAAAGGCCAGCTCCGTTCGTGTCGATGCCGATCTCGCCCGGCATCCCTGCGGGTCAGCGCGATCGAGGTCGCGCCGGTATCGACGACAAAGCGCACCGCGCCGGACCGTTCAGTTCTCGGCCCGCAGGTGGAAATGGCCGCTCGCTGCCCATCGGGATTTTCGATCCTCGTCCCCCTTCCAGCACCTGCTGGCGCGGGGCGGCGGTGCCGGAAATCCTCCCACAGCCCGGCGACGGCGATGGCGCCCAGAAAGCATCAGCTCCCCATGCGGCGGCTTGCCGCACCGCCTTGCCGGGGCGGGCGCGGAATTCGACGAACAGAAAGCCGCCGATCGCCAGCAACAGCAATCCAAGGTAGAGCAGCCTCGGCCATTCTTCGGTCATGCGGGTCCCCCTCGTCGGTCTGCGGGTTGGCGGTTCGGTTCGGGCCGTAGGCCGCCGGAATGGGGACAGCGGCACCCGAACCCGGCTGCGCGCCGTCCCTGCGGGCGGCAATCACGCGTTTGGGGGTTTCGATACTCCGGCGCAACCACCCATATGCTAGTGCATCCAGGCCATCGCAAGGGCAGCCCCCGCCGTGACAGGTGGCCCCTTCAAGGAGGAAAGACATGCGCACGCACCTTCACCCATGGCGCTACTGCTGATCGCAACTGCGGTGCTGGTGCTGTTCGGCCGAGGCAAGGTGTCGTCCCTGATGGGCGAGGTCGGCAAGGGCATCACCGCCTTCAAGAAAGGCGTCAAGGAGGGATCCGAAGAGGGCGATTCCAAGGTTGAAACCAAGGAACTGAACACCCCCGAGGATATCGAACAGGCCCGCGCCGAACTGGCCGCCGAACGTGCCAGACTGGACGCCGAACGCGCCCGCGTCGCCACCGATTCCGCCCTGCGCGATGTGACGCCGCGCGACACGGACAAGATCTGACACCTGACCGGGGACAGCCATGTTTGACATCGGCTGGAGCGAGCTTCTGCTGATCGGGGTCGTCGCGTTGATCGTGATCGGCCCCGAGGATCTGCCGAAACTGTTCCGAACGCTTGGCCGCATCAGCGGCCGCGCCAGATCCATGGCGCGCGAATTTTCCAATGCGATGGATGATGCCGCGCGATCCTCGGGTCCGGATGAGGCATCAAAGACCTTGAAGGATGTCGGCAACCTGACCTCCAAGCGTTCGCTTGGGCTGGATGCGCTGGACCGGGCCGCGGATCGTTTCGAAAAATGGGATCCGCTGAACCCGCAGGACAAAAAAACTGCGACGGGGCTGCAACGCGATCCCGATGCGCCCGCGCCCGTTCCTGCGAAGCCGGTTGTGGCGGATGTGCCCGCGCCGTTTCCCGCAGCCGCCCCCGCAGATGTGACGCCGCCCGCCGCCGAAGTGACGACCCCGCGCCGCCTGCATGCCCTGCGCCGCAGCGACAGCGACCCCGCGCGCGACAGCGCAAAAGACAGGAAAGGCGACTGAGTTGGCGACGAAACCCACCTCGCGCCCGGATGATATCGACGAAAGCTCTGCGCCGCTGATCGAACATCTGGCGGAATTGCGCACGCGGCTGATCTGGTCGGTGCTGGCCTTCGTCATCGCGATGATTGCCTGTTATTTCGTCTGGAACCCGATCTTTGATTTCCTGACCCGACCGATCTGCGGCGCGCTGGAAAAACGCGGGCAGGCCTGCGAACTGATCCTGCTGAAACTGCAGGAAGGCTTTTTCGTGGCGATGCGCATCGCCTTTTTCGGCGGCTTCATCCTCGCCTTTCCGATTGTCGGCTTTCAGCTTTGGCGGTTCATTGCGCCGGGGCTTTATCGCAGCGAAAAGAATGCCTTGCTGCCGTTTCTTATTGCATCGCCCGTGATGTTCCTGATCGGCGCGGGGTTTGCCTATTACGTCATCCTGCCCTGGGCCTTTGATTTCTTTCTGGCGTTTCAGCAGGGGCCGGTGATCGGCGGCGAAGGGGCCGCGACGGCGCCTGCCGCCCCGGAATCCGTCGCCGCCTATGGCGTCAAGGTCGAAGACCCCTGGGCGGGTATCGTCTTTCAGGGCTCGGTCGAGGAATATCTGCGGCTGACCACGAAATTCATTCTGGCCTTTGGCCTGTCCTTCCAGTTGCCGGTCGCGCTGACGCTGATGGGCAAGGCGGGCTGGTCTCGTCCGAGGGGCTGACCAGCGTGCGCCGCTATGCCGTTGTCGCGATTCTGGTTCTGGCCGCCATGGTTACGCCGCCCGATGTCATCAGCCAGCTCGTGCTGTTTGCCGTGATTTACGGGCTTTATGAAATCTCGATCCAGTTGGTGAAACGGATCGAACGCAAGCGCGACCGCGAGGAACAGCAGGCCGATGTCTAAGAAAACCCTGAACCGCATCGCCGAGGCGCTGGAGCGGATGGCGCCCGGACCCGCGCCCGAACCCAGCTTTGCCGAGGCGACCGCCTATGTCTGGCAGCCCGATCCTGACCGCCTGATTCCGGTCCCCGAGGTCAGCCGGGTCGAACTGGTCCAGTTGATTGGCATCGACCGCGCGCGCGACACGCTGCTGGCCAATACGCTGCAATTCGCGCGCGGTTATGCTGCGAACAACGCGCTGCTCTGGGGTCGCGCGGGATGGGGAAATCCTCGCTGGTCAAGGCCGCCCATGCCGAGGCGGTGCGTCAGGGCCTGCCGCTGGTTCTGGTCGAGATCGCGCGCGAAGATCTGGGATCGGTCGCACGACTGCTGGCGATTCTGGGCCGCGCCCGCGACCGGCGTTTCATCCTGTTTTCGGATGATCTGTCGTTCAGCCATGACGATACGCAATATAAATCGCTCAAGGCCGTGCTGGACGGTGGCATTGCCGGACGGCCCGAGAACGTGATTCTCTATGCGACATCGAACCGGCGCCATCTGATGCCGCGCGACATGATCGACAACGGGCGCTCGACCGCGATCCATCCCGGCGAGGCGGTCGAGGAAAAGGTGTCGCTGTCGGATCGTTTCGGGCTGTGGCTGGGCTTCCACCCCTGTTCGCAGGACGAATATCTGGGCGGCTGATCCCAGGGCTATTGCGACGCCTCTGGGCTGGAGGTCGCGGCCGAGGAATTGCGCGCCGAGGCGATCGAATGGCAGGCCACCCGCGGGTCGCCGGTCGGGCCGCGTGGCATGGCAGTTCTTTACCGATCTGGCGGGCCGCAGGGGAGTCGCCGTCTGATCGGGCGGGGCTGCGCATTCTTGCCATGTGTTTGTCGTGAATATCCAATCTCGCCCTTGGGTGGAATTGCGGCTGTATCGCATCCTTTCTGATGATCTTGCGTATCTGCCTGATCGGCGGGCAGATGCCGCGTTGAAGATTTGCGACAAATGGGCAATGCCAAAACACATGCCCGAATATGCACGATTTTGGGCAGTTGCCAGTTGCGTAGCCGGATATCGCAGATAGTCTGTTCTGGCGGAATAAAAAGACTGACAGGGAGCCCGCGTTGTCCACGCCCTCGACCAACGACAGTTTCGTCGTTTTTGACCAAGTTCGCAAAAGTTGCGACGGTCAGACACTTGTTGTCAAAGACCTGAACCTGACCATCGCCAAGGGCGAGTTCCCGACCATGCTTGGCCCCTCGGGGTCGGGCAAGACGACCTGCCTGATGATGCTGGCGGGGCTTGAAACCGCCACGCATGGCGAAATCCGCCCGGACGGGACCAATATCAACGACGTGCCGCCCCATAAGCGCGGCATCGGCGCGGTGTTCCAGAATTACGCGCTGTTTCCGCATATGACGGTCGGGGAAAACCTGTCCTTTCCGCTGGAAGCGCGCGGCATGGGCGAAGGCCGAACGCGAGGATCGCATCACCCGCGCGCTGGACATGGTGCAGATGGGCAAGTCTCGGCGAACCGCCGCCCCGCCCAGCTTTCGGGTGGCCAGCAACAGCGGATCGCATCCGGCCCGCGCGCTGGTCTTTGACCCCAAGCTGGTCTTGATGGACGAAACCGCTCGGCGCGCTGGACAAACAGTTGCGCGAACATACGCAGTTTGGGTGTTCTGCTGGCGTTGCACGAACGTCTTGGGGATTACGGTCGTCTATGTCACCCATGATCAGGGCGAGGCGCTGACCGCGTCCGACCGCGTTGCCGTGTGTTCAAACGACGGCCGCATCCAGCAGCTTGCACCGCCTGCGGTCCTGTATGAACAGCCCGAAAACAGCTTTGTCGCCGGGTTCATCGGCAGAAACAACGCGCTGCCGGGCACGATCACCAGCCTGGACGGCGACACCGCCACGGTGCGTCTTGGCAATGGCGAAACCATCAGCGCCACGGCGGTCGCCATCCGCGAGAACGGGCAGGCCACGCTGGTTTCGATCAGGCCGGAACGCATTGAGTTCAAACCGGAAATGATGCCCCCCGGCGCAATATGATCGATGCCGAAGTGCAGGATGTGATCTATATGGGGGATATCCTGCGCACACGGCTGCGCGTCGCGGAAACCGATGATTTCGTGATGAAAAGCCGCAATACACTGGGCCAGACCCGGCTGCAGCCGGGGCAGAAGATCAAGATCGGCTGGCATCACGCAGGGCTGCCTCGCGCGCCGGACCCGGTCCAATAATCGCAATCAGGGAGCGAAAATGAAAAAGACACCTGGCCCTGGACGACCGCGCTTGTCGGCGTCGCTTTCGGCGGCTCAGGCGGCAGGACAAGCCAGCTGAACCTGCTGGCCTGGGGCGGGGCCTATGGCAACAGCCATGTCGAAGCCTATGTGAAGCCCTTCGAGGCGGAAACCGGGATCAAGGTCACCGTTTCCGACGCGCCGAACCCCGCGACCCCGATCAAGGCGCAGGTCGAGGCGGGCAATGTCACCACCGATATCGCCTCGGTCGAATATGCCGATGCGGTGCGCCTGTGCGACGAGGGCCTGCTGGAAGAAGTCGATGCCTCGATCCTCGCCGACGGTTCGGATGGCGTGGCGGCGGCCGATGACTTCATCGAAGGCGCGATCACCGAATGTTTCGTCGCAACCGACGTCTATTCGATGGTTCTCGCCTATGACGACGCCAAATTCCCGGATGCCAAGCCGACGCAACCGGCCGATTTCTTCAACACCGCCGATTTCCCGGGCAAGCGCACCATGCGCAAGGGCGCCAAGTTCAATCTGGAATTCGCGCTGATGGCCGATGGCGTTCCGGCAGCCGAAGTCTATGACCTGCTGGGCACGCCCGATGGCGCTGACCGTGCCTTTGCCCTGCTGGAAACGATCAAGAACGACGTGATCTGGTGGGAAGCCGGCGCGCAGCCTCGCAACGGCTGGCCGATGAGCGTAGGGTCACCATGGCCTCCGGCGCTTCAACGGCCGGATCTTTGCCGCGGCGCAGGAAGAAAACAAGCCCTTCAACATTGTCTGGGACGGCCAGATCTATGAAATGGAAGGCTGGGTGATCCCGAAAGGCGCGACCAATCTGGATGCCGCCAGGGAATTCATCACCTATACGACCTCGTCGGCGCCGCAGGCCCGTGCCGCGGAATTCATCAGCTATGGTCCCCCGCGAAAGTCGGCCGCGGCGCTGGTCGGCAATATGGAAGGCACCGATATTCCGATGGCGCCGAACCTGCCGACCACGGCGGAAAACATGACCAATGCGCTTGGCTCGGATCTGGATTTCTGGGTCGACCATGATGGTGAGCTGAACGAGCGTTTCAGCGCCTGGCTGGCCCAGTAACAGGCTGTCGCAAAACCGGGGCGATCGCGGCATCGCGGTCGTTCCTGATCGGAATGGGCCTTGCAACCTTGTCCGGTTGCGGGGCCGTCGATGAATGAAGGCCCATATGTCCCACGCGCTTGACCCTCATGCAGCCATCGTGACCGAAGCCGGCGGGCTTGATCCGGGGGGGCCGCTGCTGACCACCGACGGAGAGCCGCTTGGCCGTGCCCTGAGGCGCAGTTCGCGCCGCGCCCGGCACCGCGCCTTTCTGCTGGTGCTGCCGCTTCTGGCCTTTGTTCTGGTCACCTTCATCGTGCCGATCGGGCAGATGTTGCAGCGTTCGGTCAAGAATGACGGCTTTTCCGCGAATATGCCGCAGATCAGCGCATGGTTCGCCGAACATCCGCGCGGCACCGAACCCGATGAGGCTGCATGGGCCGCGCTGGCCGCCGATCTGGGCGCCGCCGCCGAGGCGCGCACCATCGGCACCGTCGCGACCCGCGTCAATTACGAAATGCCGGGCACGCGGTCGCTGTTCACATCCGCCGGGCGTCAGGTCCGGGGCGGGGTCGAGCCGCCCTATCGCGATGCCATGCTGGACATCGACGCGAAATGGAACAACCCCGCGCTTTGGGCTGCGATGCGCGAGGTCTCCAGCGCCTATACGGAAAACTTCTATCTGGCCGCTGTTGACCGCACCCGCAACATCGACGGCAATATCACCCCCGCGCCGCAGGAACAGCGCGTCTATCTGATGCTGTTCCAGCGCACTTTCGTGATTTCGGCGGTCATCACGCTGACCACCTTCATCCTGGGCTTTCCGATTGCGCATCTGCTGGCGACCCTGCCGACGCGAAAATCGAACCTGTTGATGATATTGGTTCTTTTGCCCTTCTGGACATCGCTGCTGGTGCGGACCAGTGCATGGATGGTGCTGTTGCAGCAGCAGGGCGTGGTCAATGACATTCTGGTCTGGACGGGGCTGATCGGGAACAATCAGCGGCTGCAGATGATGTATAACCAGATCGGCACCATCGTCGCGATGACGCATATCCTGCTGCCCTTCATGATCCTGCCGCTGTATTCGGTGATGCGGACCATCAACCCCAGCTATGTCCGTGCGGCGCGTTCGCTTGGCGCGACAAGCTGGACGGCCTTTCGCCGGGTCTATTTCCCGCAGACTCTGCCGGGGCTGGGGGCGGGGGCGCTGCTGGTGTTCATCCTGGCCGTCGGCTATTACATCACGCCCGCGCTGGTCGGCGGTTCGACCGGACAACTGATTTCCAACATGATCGCCATGCATATGACGCAGACGCTGAACTGGTCGATGGCCGCCGCGCTGTCGGGGCTGCTGCTGGCGGCTGTGCTGATCCTTTACTGGCTCTACGACCGGATGGTCGGTGTCGACAATCTGAAACTGGGGTAAGTGATGGCGCTTCCGACCTATGCCTCGCCGCTGGAAAAGATCTGGTATTACTGCCGGTTGGTGATCTGCGGCCTGATCTTTTCTTTCTGATCGCGCCCATCGTCGTGATCATTCCGCTGTCCTTCAACCCCTCGAATTCCTTCACCTTTTCCGACCAGATGCTGGCGCTGGACCCGGATGGCTATTCGCTGCGCTGGTATGACCGGCTGCTGACGCTTGGCATGTCGAACGGCGACGGCATCCGCGACTGGAGCTGGTGGGTCGATGCCTGGAACAACTCGCGCTGGATCAATGCGGCCAAGAATTCGCTGATCATCGGCTTTTTCTCGACCGTGATCGCGACGGTGCTGGGGACGCTGGCCGCGCTTGGCCTGTCGCGGCCGGAAATGCCCTATCGCCGCGTCATCATGACGGTGCTGATTTCGCCGATGGTCGTGCCGATCATCATTTCGGCGACGGGCATGTTCTTTTTCTATTCGAACCCTGCGAACCGCTGAGCTGGATCGGGATCGAGGCGACCTGCGGGCGGCTGTCCCAGACCTATACCGGGATCATTCTGGCCCATGCGACGCTTGGCATTCCCTTTGTCATCATCACGGTGACGGCGACGCTGATCGGTTTCGACCAGTCGCTGGCCGCGCCGCCGCGAGCAGCGGGGCCAATCCGCGCACGACCTTTTTCCGGGTCATCATGCCGCTGATCCTGCCGGGGGCGATTTCGAGCGCCTTGTTCGCCTTCGTGACGTCGTTCGACGAGGTGGTGGCGGTGCTGCTGCTGGCCGGGAACGAACAGCAGACCATCCCCTTCCAGATGTGGAACGGGATCTGCGAACAGATCTCGCCCTCGATCCTTGCGGTGGCGACGCTGCTGGTGATTTTCTCGATCGCGCTGCTGACCACGATCGAGATCCTGCGCAGGCGGTCGGAACGGATGCGGGGGATCACCCCCAGCCAGGGAAAAACCGGGGCGCTGCGGCGCCC
Source organism: Paracoccus sp. DMF-8 (assembly GCF_029309835.1). Classification (GTDB taxonomy): domain Bacteria; phylum Pseudomonadota; class Alphaproteobacteria; order Rhodobacterales; family Rhodobacteraceae; genus Paracoccus. The sequence goes on from NZ_JARJHL010000010.1 coordinate 43,100, forward strand.
CTTTTTCGTGGCGCGGATCAGGGCAGGACCGCGATCCAGGGCCAGATCGTCAGGATCGACAGCCCGGTCGATACCAGCACGGTCGACGCCGCAACCCGCTCTCTGCCGCGCCATAGATCGAGGCGAACAGATAGGCATTCACCCCCGGCGGCATCGACGCGGTGATGACGGCCGAACGCATCGCCGCATCGGGCAGCGCGAACAGCCAGCCCAGGCCAAAGGTGATCGCCGGATGCAGGATCAGCGAACAGGCGCAGCACATGACAATCGCGGTCATGTCGCCTTCGGGGGCGGTAGCGGCGACAGCACGCGCCCCGGACCGAACAGCGCGGCGGGCAGGGCGGATGCGGCGATCATGTCGGCCGCCGCCCAGAAGCCTTCCGGCAGCACCAGCCCCGCGCCCATCAGCAGGTTCATCACCAGCCCGCACAGGATGCCGATGACCAGCGGCGTATGCAGCACCCCCGACAGCGCGCGCCCGGCGACGCGGCCGATGGACAGGTTCTGGCCGCGCGTCTTGGTGAACTCCATCATGGTGATGCCGAAGGTATAGAGCAGCGGCGAATGGATCGAGATGATCGCGAGGTTTCCCGCAATCGCCTGCGCCCCATAGGCGCGCTCCATGATCGGGATGCCAAGCAGCAGCGAATTCGAGAACAGGCAGACGAAGCCGATGGCGACCGCATCTTCGGGACTGCGCCCCAGAAAGCGGCGCGAGATGAACCAGCCGGTAAAATAGGACCCGAAGGCGCCGGTGTAAAAGGCCAGCCACATCCAGCCGTTGAAATTCTCGGTCAGGTTCAGCCGCGCGATATTGGCAAACAACAGCAGCGGCACGGCGAAATTCTGGGCGTAGCGCATCAGCCCGTCGACCGCCCCATCCGAAAACCAGCCGCGCCAGGCGACGACATAGCCAAAGCCCAGGATCAGAAAGACGGGCAGGATGACATCGAAAAGAACGGTCATGGCAGTTCCAGCACCAGCCCGTCATGGGCGGGGATGACATGGTCGGGGGTTTCCGCCATGACGTCTGCGTAGTCCAGATCAATGTGCATATTGGTGATGACGCCGCGCCGGGCGCAGGATTGCGCGATCCATTCCAGCGTCAGCTCCAGATGGGCATGGCTGGGGTGGGGCGTGCGGCGCAGGGCGTCGCAGATGAAGATGTCGCAGTCGCTGATGACCGGCCAGGCGGCATCGGGGATCTGGTGGACATCGGGCAGATAGACCAGCGCGCCCGCCCCGGCCGACAGCCGGAACCCTAGCGCGGGCATGCCGCCGTGATCGACTTCGAAGAGGGTGACGTCGATGGTGCCGCCCGCGCCGTCAAAACGCATCGGCCCGTCGATCAGGTTCAGCGCGGCGACGGGCGGGTAGCAGGACCCTTCGGGCGTGTCGAAGATATAGCCGAACCTCTCGCGCAGCGCGGCGGTCGTGGGCGCATCGGCCCAGACCGGCCTGATCCGCGCCATGTTGTAGACGATCTGGCGCAGGTCATCGATGCCGTGGATGTGGTCGGCATGGGCATGGGTATAAAGCACCGCATCCAGTTCGGCCACGCCCGCATCCAGCATTTGCGCAACCAGATCGGGGCCGGTGTCGATCAGCAGCCGCGTCACGCCATCGGCTCCGATCCGTTCGACCAGCAGCGAACAGCGGCGGCGACGGTTGCGCGGGTTGGCGAGGTCGCATTCCCCCCAACGACCACCGATCCGAGGCACGCCACCCGAAGAGCCGCAGCCAAGGACGGTCGCGCGGATCATGGTTTCGCCTTCCAGAACAGGCGGTCGAAATTCGCGGTGGTCAGGGCCGCGAATTCGTTCAGCGACATGCCGAATGTCTCGGCGCCGACCCTTGCGGTATGGGCGACAAAGGCCGGTTCGTTGCGTTTGCCGCGATGGGGCGGTGGCGCCAGATAGGGCGCGTCGGTTTCGACCAGAATGCGGTCGCGCGGGGCGGCGGCAAAGATTTCCCGCAGCTCGGTCGAGCGGGGAAAGGCCGCGATGCCGGACATCGACAGGTAAAAGCCCAGATCCAGCGCGGCCCGCGCCAGTTCGGCGCTGCTGGTAAAGCAGTGCATGACGCAGGAATAGGCGCCCGCGCGATGTTCCTCGGACAGGATGCGGGCCATGTCCTCATCGGCGTCGCGGGCATGGATGATCAGGGGCAGGCCGGTTTCGCGCGCGGCCTGGATATGGATGCGCAGGCTTTCGGCCTGAATGGCGGCGCTGTCGGCGGTGTAGTGATAATCCAGCCCGGTTTCGCCGATGCCGACGAATTTCGGATGCTGCGCCATTTGGATCAAGGTGTCGGCTGTGACCAGCGGTTCTTCGGCGGCATACATCGGATGGACGCCTGCCGCGTAGAACAGGCCCTCATGGGTCTCGGCCAGGGCGCGGACGGCGGGTTCCTTGTGCATGCGGGTGCAGATGGTGACCATCCGGCGCACGCCTGCGGCGCGGGCACGGGCAATCAGATCGTCCTGCTGCCCCTCGAAATCGGGGAAATCAAGGTGGCAATGGCTGTCGACAAGATCGGGAAGGGGGTCAGGCTGGGTCATCTCTGCCGGGAAGGATCAAAGGGTGGCGGGCCGGTTCGCAAGCCCGATCAGCATATCCAACACCAGAGCCGAGGGGTCGAGGTTGACCGCCCGGCCCTTGCGGGCGCGCGCCGAGAGTTCCGCCTGCGCGGCGGCCCAGCCCCGCGCGCTGCGGTCATCGGGGGACAGGCGCCGCAGCAGGTCAGCCTCGCCATCGGCGGCTTCGGGCAGGGGCGGGCCAAGCAGGCCGGCGCGGGCGGCGCGGGACAAAAATCGGTCGAGCAGCGTGACGACAAGGTCAAAGGGATCGCCGTCCGGCCCGGCGCGGCCGCCCGCCAGATCCGCCAGCTTCATCGCGGCCTTACGGTCGAAGCCGGGCAGGGTGGCAAACAGGTCGATGATCGCCTGATAGGTTTCCAGCCCGTCCTGACCGGTCAGGCGCAGGGCCTCGCCCACCGAACCGCCGGACAGCGCGGTCAGGCGGTCCGGATCGCCGGGGGCCTGCAACCGATCCAGAATGCGCGCCATATCCGTGGCCGAAACCGGGGCCAGCCGCAATTCGCGGCAGCGCGACCGGATCGTCGGCAAAAGCTGCGCGGGCTGGTGCGAGATCAGCAGGATCACCGCGTCATGCGGAGGTTCCTCCGGGATTTTCAGCAGGGCATTGGCGGCGTTGCGGTTCATTTCATCGGCGGGATCGATGATCGCGACACGGCGCCCGCCCTCGGCCGCGGAAAGACGGAAAAAGGACAGCAGCTTGCGGATGTCATCGACGGTGATTTCGCTGCGCAGACGGCCCGTCCTGTCATCGACGCTGCGCCGGACCAGATGCAGGCGCGGCTCGGACAGGGCAAGGATGCGGCGCGACAGCGGGCTGTCGGGGTCGGTGGAGAGGGTGGCTGCGGGCTGGTCGGCCAGCAGCCATTTCGCCAGCGCCCGGGCCAATGTCGCCTTGCCGGTGCCGCGCGGGCCGCTGAGCAGCCAGCCGTGATGCAGGCGGCCCGCGCCGGCCGTGGCCAGAAAATCGCGGATCGTCGCGTCATGGCCGATCACCCCGGCGGCAAAACGCGGATGCGGGGCGCCAGGGACGCGGTCAGCCTCGATGATCTCATCGGTGCTCATGGCAGGGCATCCAGAACGCGCGCGGCGACGTCATCGGCGCTGCCGTTGCCGTCGATCAGATGCACGCGAGGCCGGGTCGCGGCAAGCTGGCGAAAGCCGTCGCGCAGCCGGGTCTGGAAGCCAAGTCCCATGTCTTCGAAGCGATCCTCGCCGCTTTGGCGGGCGGCGCTGCGGGACAGGGCGAGTGCGGGATCGAGGTCGATGACAAAGGTCAGATCCGGTTCAAGGCCGATCATCAGATCGTGCAGCTGATCGACCATCCGGCGCAGATTGCCGCGCGTCGCGCCCTGATAGACCCGCGTCGAATCGGCAAAGCGGTCGGTGATCACGGTGGCGCCGCGATCCAGAGCGGGACGGATCCGGCGTTCGACATGGTCGCGGCGGGCTGCGGTGAACAGCAGCAATTCGGTTTCCGCAGACCAGCGATCCGGGCCGCCCCGAACCAGAAGCCTGCGGATTTCTTCGGCCCCGGCGCTGCCGCCGGGTTCGCGGGTCAGGACGGTATCGCGGCCACGGTCCCGCGCGGCTTGGCAAGCCGCCTGGCCTGGGTCGATTTTCCCGAGCCGTCGATCCCTTCGAAGCTGATGAACATCCGTTCAGTTCGTGATGGCGCTGATGGCGCGGCTGCCAAGGCGCTGCGCGGCGCCTTGCAGGCGGCCAAAGACGCCTGCCGCCTCGACATCCGAAGCAGCGATCAGGGGCATGTGGGATTCTTCCGCATCGGGAATGCGGATGACCAGATCGCCCAGGCGAGTGCCCGCCTTGACCGGCGCTTCGATCGGGCCGTTGAATACCGCCTCGGCGGTGACGCCTGCCTGCGCACCGGCGGGGATCAGCACCCTGACGCCGTTTTCCGTGGTCAGGCCGACCTTGCTGCGGGTGCCAAGCCAGACCGGGGCCTCGGCCACGATTTCGCCCCGGGGGACGATGGTGCGCATGGTGAACTGACGGAAGGCCCAGTTCACGATCCGCTCGATCTCCTCGGCGCGCGCGCGGTCGGAAGGCAGGCCGTTGATGACAAAGATCACGCGGCGGTCACCCTGAACGGCCGAACCGACAAGGCCATATCCCGCCTCTTGCGTGTGGCCGGTTTTCAGGCCGTCCGCGCCAATCCCAAGCTGCAACAGGGGGTTGCGGTTGAAGCGGTTAGCAGGGGCGCGGTTGTCAAAGGGGAACTCGGTCAGGGCGAAGAACGTGTAATACTCGGGGAAGTCCTGCACCAGATGCAGGCTCAGAATACCCAGATCATGGGCCGACATGACATGGCCTTCGGCAGGCCAGCCCGAGGCGTTGACAAAGGTGGATTCGGTCAGGCCGAGCGCGCGGCCACGTTCCGTCATCTGCCGGGCAAAGGCGTCTTCGGTGCCAGAAAGCCCTTCGGCGACGACAACGCAGGCGTCATTGCCCGACAGGACGATGATGCCCTTGATCAGCTCTTCGACGGTGGGGCGGTCGTTTTCGTTCAGGAACATGGTCGAGCCCTGCATCTGCCGGGCCTTGGTCGAAACGGGCAGGCGCGTATCCAGTTGCACACGGCCTTCGTCCAACGCCTCGAACAGCATGTAGAGCGTCATCAGTTTGGACATCGAGGCCGGGGGCAGCGCCTGAGCGGCGTTCTTTTCCATCAGCACCGTGCCGGTCGTCACATCATAGACCCAAGCGGCGCGCGCATTGGTATCGAACGCGGCAACGGGTCCCGCGATCACGGACAGAAAGGCAAGAATGCCGGTGAAAAGAGCCCGCATGGAATATCCTCAATGGCTGACGCTCGACCCAGTGATGGTTACATCAGGCCACAGGCGCCCGCAACGCTGCGGCTGCAAGTTGCGCAAAAGTGAAGCGTGCCACCCGGCAGATGTGTTCAGTAGCTGCGGATCAGCCCCACCAGACGCCCCTGAACGCGCACCATTTCTTCGGGCAGCAGGCGGGTTTCATAGGCGGGGTTGGCGGCTTCCAGCGCGATCAGGCGGCCTTTGCGGCGATAGCGTTTCAGCGTCGCTTCGTGACCTTCGACCAGAGCCACGACGATATCGCCATTATCCGCGGAATCCTGTTCGCGGATGACCACGACATCGCCATCGTTGATGCCCGCCTCGATCATCAGATCGCCGCGCACTTCCAGCGCATAGTGATGTTCGCGGCCCGACAGCATGCTGCCCGGCACGGCGATATGATGCGAGACTTCGGAAATCGCCTCGATCGGGACGCCGGCGGCGATGCGGCCCATCACGGGCAGTTCGACCGCCGAACCGCCGCTGACCGCCATCGCGCCGCGCGGGGGCGCCGGGTGCGGTGCGGGCTTGTCGCCGTCGATCACCCGCGGCTTGAAATCCGAACCCTTGTTCAGCGCATCGGGCAGGCGGACGATTTCCAGCGCACGGGCACGGTGGGGCAGGCGGCGGATAAAGCCGCGTTCTTCCAGCGCCGTGACCAGCCGGTGGATGCCGGATTTCGAGCGCAGGTCCAGCGCCAGCTTCATTTCATCGAAAGAGGGCGGCACCCCGTCGCGCGCCATGCGTGCCTGGATGAATTCAAGCAACTGGATCTGCTTTTTCGTCAGCATCTGCTGTCCCCTGATCTGCCAGAGCGAAATATGTTCGTCATATGTTCTAGCCCTGATCTTTTCTCTCGTCAACAGAAATGCGCTGATTCGGCTGAAGAAAGCGTTAATCCTGACCGGATCAGGCGCGCAGATGCAGGAAATCGACCAGTTCGCCCGCTGCGCGCGCGGGGTCATGGGCGGGGCGGATCAGCAGCGCATCGGCCTGCGACAGGATGCCCAGCCTTGCGGAATCCTGATCCTCGAACGGGGCGATCAGGGGCAGGTCCGGGCCTGTGGTCAGGCGGGCGCGCAGGTAATGCTGACGGTCGCCTTCGGGCGGCAGATCTGCGGAGAGGCGGGCGCGATGCAGGGGAATGCCGGCATCCAGCCCCTGCATCGCGCGCAGCATGGGCTGCATGAACAATGTCGCGCAAACGATTGCGGAAACGGGGTTTCCCGGCAGGCCCAGCATGGCGCTGGCGCCCAGTTTTCCGGCCATCAGCGGCTTGCCGGGGCGCATGGCCAGTTTGTAGAAGGCGCGTTCCAGCCCCAGATCGGCGGCGACCTTGCCGACCAGATCGTGATCCCCGACCGAGGCCCCGCCGATGGTCGCCGATCAGATCCGCACCCTGCGCCAGCGCAAAGCCCGCGCGCAGGCTGCCTTCGGTGTCGCGGGCGATGGGCAGGATCTGCGCCTCGGCGCCCGCCTGCCGGGCCATCGCGGCGATCGCGATATCGTTCGAACAGATGATCTGGTCCGGGCGCGGATCGGCGCCCGGGCGGACCAGTTCGTCGCCCCCCGCCATGACGGCGACGCGGGGGCGGCGCGTCACAGTGACCTCGGCAATATTCATCGCGGCCAGCAGGGCCAGATCCGAAGGCGCCAGCGGGCGGCGCAGAAAAAATTCCGTTCCGGTCGCGAAATCATTGCCTTGGCGGCGGATATTCAGGTTGTCTGTCCAGGTTTCGACGCTGATCCGATCACCTTCACGCAGGATATTTTCCTGCAGGACGACACGGTCATATCCGGCAGGCACGGGGGCGCCGGTAAAGATGCGGACAGCAGTGCCGGGCCGCGCGGCGCCGTCCCATGCGTGACCGGCCGAGGACGTGCCGATGACCTGCAGGGGCCCCGGCAGATCGGCGCTGCGCACGGCATAGCCATCCATGGCCGAGGCATCGAAGGGTGGCTGCGTCAGCCGCGCGAAAACCGGTTTCGCCAGCACCCGGTCCAGCGCATCCTGAATCGCGACGGTTTCGCTGTCCACCGGCCGGGCCAGCGCCAGAACCAGCGCCGAGGCGCCTTCGACCGTGATCATCTAACCCTCCGTAGCGTGAAAATCGCCGGATTTGCCGCCGGTTTTTCCAGCAGCCGGATCCCTTCGATCCGCATGTCCTTTTGCGCGGCCTTGAGCATGTCATAGACGGTCAGGCAGGCGACGGACACGGCGGTCAGCGCCTCCATCTCGACGCCGGTGCGGCCGGTGGTGCGGGCAGTGGCGGTGATGCGGATGCCGGGCAGGGTGGGGTCCGCGGCCAGATCCAGCGCGACCTTGTCCAGAGGCAACGGGTGGCACAGGGGGATCAGATCGGCGGTGCGCTTCGCCCCCATGATCCCGGCCAGACGCGCGACGCCCATGACATCGCCCTTGGCCGCGCCCCCCCGGGCCAGCGCCAGCGTGTCAGGGGACATCAGCACCAGCCCTTCGGCGACGGCGGTTCGGGCGGTCGCGGGTTTGTCCGAGACATCGACCATATGGGCCTGACCGGCGCTGTCGAAATGCGTCAGGCTCATGCGGCCAGACCGAGGATTTCGCGGGTGGCGGCGGTCACGTCGTCCTGACGCATCAGGCTTTCGCCGATCAGGAAACGGTTGATCCCGGCATGGCCCATGCGGTTCAGGTCGGCGGGGGAGAACAGCCCGCTTTCGCAGACCAGATCACGGCCCTGCGGCACATGCGGCGCCAGTTCCAGCGTCACGTCCAGACTGACCTCGAAGGTTTTCAGATTGCGGTTGTTGATCCCGATCAGCGGCGATTTCAGGCGCAGGGCGCGGTCCAGTTCGGTGCGGTCATGGACCTCGATCAGCGCATCCATGCCCCAATGCAGGGCCGCATCCTCAAGTTCCGCCGCCAGACCGTCATCGACCGAGGCCATGATGATCAGGATGCAATCGGCGCCCCATGCCCGCGCCTCGGCCACCTGATAGGTATCATAAAGAAAATCCTTGCGCAGCGCGGGCAGGTCGCAGGCGGCGCGGGCCTGCGTCAGGAACTCCGGCGCGCCCTGAAAGCTGGGGCCGTCGGTCAGCACCGACAGGCAGGCGGCGCCCCCGGCCTGATAGGCCTGCGCCAGCGCGGGCGGGTCGAAATCGGGGCGGATCAACCCTTTGGAGGGGCTGGCCTTTTTGATTTCGGCGATCAGCGCATGGCCGGTTTCGGCGTGGTGCGTCAGCGCCGCCGCAAAGCCGCGCGGGCTGTCTGCGGCGCGGGCTGCGGTCTCGACATCGGACAGCGGGCGGGCCTGTTTGGCTGCCGCGATTTCGTCCAGCTTATAGGTCTTGATGCGTTCCAGAATATCCATGCGCCTCAGCTCAACCCTACGCGTTGTCGCGGGAAAGCCCCGCCCAGTTGATTTCAGGCGCGCCCCGCCCGGCAAGCCAGTCATTGATGCGGCTGAAAGGCCGCGAGCCGAAAAACCGCGCCGCGCCGACAGAGGCGAGGGGTGGGCGGTTTCGATCAGCGGGTCGCTGTCGCGGGGCATGCCGGCCAGCGCCTTTTGCGCGTGATTGCCCCAGAGCAGAAAGGCCAGCGGCCCGTGTTCCTGCGCCTTGGCGACGGCCTGACGCGCCAGCCGGTCCCAGCCCCATTTCGCACGAGCCCCCGCCTGACCCGGCGGCACGCTAAGGGATGTGTTCAGCAACAGCACGCCCTGACGCGCCCAATGGGACAGGTCGCCGGTTGCGGGAATTGCCTGAACATCCTCCTGCAATTCCTTGTAGATATTGGAAAGCGACCGGGGCAGGGCGGTTGTCGGCGACACCGAAAAGGCCAGCCCGTTCGCATGGCCGGGCGTCGGGTAGGGGTCCTGCCCCAGAATGACGACGCGAACCCGTTCGGGGGGCGTCAGCTCCAGCGCGGCGAACAGGCGCGCGGGGCCGGGCAGCCAATCCTGCCCTGCCAGCCGGTCGCTGATCTCGGGCCAGTTTTCGGCAAAGAACGGCAGATCCGCCCAAGCCTCGGGCGGCGTCATGCCCCGACCGTCCCGCGCCGGGTCATTCGGGCGCGCCGGTCTGGGCGGCCAGCGCGTCCAGTTTCGCCAGCGCCGCGCCGGGATCGATGGATTCGCGGGCGATTTCGGCCCCTTCGCGCAGGTTCGCGGCGCGGCCCGCGATCAGCAGGGCGGCGGCGGAATTCAGCAGCACGGCATCGCGATAGGCACCCTGCTGACCCGCCAGAAGCGCGCGGGCAGCCTTGGCGTTATGGGTCGGGTCACCGCCGATGATCTCGTCAAAGGGGTGGAGGGGCAGGCCCGCATCCTCGGGCGAGATTTCGAATTCCGTGACCTCGCCATCCAGCAGTTGCGCGACCCAGCTGGGGCCGGCGATCGACAGCTCATCCGTGCCGTCGCTGCCATGAACCAGCCATGCCGCGTCAGAGCCGAGCGCCTGCAGCGTTTCCGCCATGGGCCGGTTCCACCGGCGGTCAAAGGTGCCGGTCAACTGCCGGGTGACGCCCGCCGGATTGGTCAGCGGCCCCAGCAGGTTGAAGATCGTGCGCGTTCCCAGTTCCGTCCGCGCCGGGCCGACATGGCGCATCGCGGGGTGGTGAACCGGCGCCATCATGAAGCAGATGCCGGTCGCATCCAGCGCCTGCTGGGCGATTTCCGGCGTGCCCATGACATTGATGCCCATCTGCGTCAGCGCATCGGCCGAGCCCGATTTGGACGACAGGTTGCGGTTGCCGTGTTTGGCGACCGGCACGCCCGCCCCCGCCACGACCAGCGCCGAGGCGGTCGAGATGTTCAGCGTCCCCTTGCCATCCCCGCCGGTCCCGACGATGTCGACGGCGCCCTCGGGTGCGGTGATGCGGTTCATCTTGGCGCGCATGGCGCGGGTGGCGGCGGTGATTTCCTGCACGGTTTCGCCGCGCACGCGCAGGGCCATCAGCAGCCCGCCGACCTGGGCGGGGGTGGCCGCGCCCTCGAACAGGGCGGCAAAGGCTTCGTCCGCCTCGGGGCCGGTCAGCGACCGGGTGGCGGCAATGGCGATGATCGGGCGCAGGTCGCGGGGGGCGCTCATGCCGCGCGATCCGTGTGGCTGGAGGTGCAGCGCAGGAAATTCTCGATCATCTGGTGGCCATGTTCGGATGCAATGGATTCGGGGTGGAACTGCACGCCCTCGATGGGCAGGGTCCGGTGGCGGATGCCCATGATCGTGCCGTCGGGGCTGGTCGCGGTCACGGCCAGATCGGCGGGCAGGCTGTCCGGGTCGATGGTCAGCGAATGATAGCGCGTCGCGCGGAAGGGGCTGGGCAGGCCCGCGAAAACGCCGCTGCCGTCGTGATCGATGTCATCGACCTTGCCATGCACGACGCGGCTGGCGCGGATGACCTTGCCGCCAAAGGCCTCGCCGATCGCCTGATGTCCCAGACAGACGCCGAACAGCGGCAGGCCGCGTTCGGCGGCGGCGCGGATCAGCGGCACGATGATTCCCGCCTGCGCCGGATCGCAGGGGCCGGGCGAGACCAGAATGCCCGCGGCACCCATGTTCAGCGCCTCGTCCACGGTCAGGGCATCGTTTCGGCGCACCTCGACCTCTGCCCCGGCTTCGCCCATGTAATGGACGAGGTTCCGGGTGAAGCTGTCATAGTTATCGATAAGCAGGATCATGAAGGCGCCTTGCATTGGGGGGTGAACCCCGGGAAAACTGCCGCTATAGATGTGCCCAAGCGCCGCACGGGGTCAAGGGCGGCGGTCAAGAAAACGGGCAGTAAACTGGACGAAAGCGGCATGGCACGAGGCTTTGCGACAGGTTTGTTTCATGGCGCCCTGACGGGTGCGGCGGGTTTGGCTGCCCTGTCGCTGCTGTTGCCTGCCCCCGATCCGGGCGGCGATGCGCTGGTTCCCGATGCCGCCGTCATCGCCACGCCCGCCGGGTCCGAATTCGGTCGCGGAGAGGATGCGCAGCCGCTGCTGCCCGCGCCGCTGACCCGCCCCGCGCCCGCGCCCCTTGGCGGTTCGGGATCCGTCGATGCGCCGCCCGCCGGGGCCGATGCGCCGCTGACAGATGCCTCGACCCTGACGGCGGAGCGTCCCGAGACGCGGGCCGATGACCCGCTGGCCCCGCCCGAAATCGCGCCGGTGACGGTCGATGCCGAGATCCCGGCCGCGCCGCCAGCCGACAACCGCACCGCCCCCGCCGCGCCCGAGCGTTTCGAAAGCCCCGCGCCGGATGTCGAGCCGCTGCCGATGGCAGCATCCGAACCCGAAGCCCCCGGCGACGACGCGCCGCCCTCGGCCATGCCGTCATCGGGGATGCCGCCGTCGATTGCTGACCTGCCCGTGGTGCGCCCCGGCCTGCCCGAACCGCCCGCGGCCGAAGCCCCCGCCGATATGAGCGCCCTGACCCGTGGCCGCCCCGAGGATGGGCTGGGTGATGACGATGCGCCCCTCGCGGGATCACCTGCGGATGATAGGGCCGCAGATGACATGGCCGATGCGCCGGATGCGGCAGCGGGAGGAGCGGTTTTGACCGATCAGGCCCTCTCCGATCAGACCTCGCCGGGCGCCACATCTGCCGCAAGCGGCGCGACGGCAGAAGAGCGGGCGGCGGCTGCCGATGGAGGGGCGGACCGGCCCGAACCTGCGGCAGAGGCCGTTCCTGAAGCCGATGTCAGAGAACTGGAAGGTATCGGGCAGCCGCAAGCGGTGACCGATGCGCAGCCCGACCTCGCCGCCGAAGCCCGTGCCGACCAACAGCAGGCGGCGGCTGATTCGCCCGCCGATACGCCCGACGGATCGCCCAATGCTGCGCAAAGCGGGGCCAGTTCCGGCGCGCGGGACTATCCTGCGATGAATCTCTCGACGCCGCCGGATATCGGTGGTTTGCTGGCAGGACAGTAAACACGCTCAGGTCGCCATGCAGCCGCTCAATCCCGCCTTCGCCTCGACCTTCAGACCCCCGGTGATGGAGGCGCGGCGCTGGTTGCAGGGGCTGAGCTTTCCCCCCGACCGCCCGCTGATCAATGTCAGCCAGGCCGCCCCCGTCGATCCCCCGCCCGAAGGGCTGCGTCAGGCCATCGCCGATGCCGCCCTGCACCGCCCCGAGGCGCATCTCTATGGCCCCGTTCTGGGCAACATGGACCTGCGGGAGGCGGTTGCCGCGGAATGGACGCAGGCTTACGGCGGCGCGGTTCAGGCCGATCAGGTGGCGATCACGCAGGGCTGCAATCAGGCCTTTTGCGCGTCCCTGGCGACGCTGGCCGGGCAGGGGGATGAGGTGATCATCCCGGTGCCCTGGTATTTCAATCACAAGATGTGGCTGGACATGCAGGGGGTGCGCACCGTGCCCCTGACCTGCGGCGCGGACATGGTCCCCGACGCGGCAGAGGCAGAGCGCCTGATCACGCCGCGCACCCGCGCCATCGTGCTGGTCAGCCCCAACAACCCCTCGGGCGCGGAATATCCGGCGGAAACCCTGCGCGGCTTTTTCGAACTGGCGCGGGCGCGCGGGCTGGCGCTGGTCGTCGATGAAACCTACCGCGATTTCGACAGCCGCAACATGGCGCCGCATGATCTGTTCACCGATCCCGATTGGCCGGGCACGCTGATCCAGCTTTATTCCTTTTCCAAATCCTACCGCCTGACCGGCCACCGCGTCGGTGCCATCATCGCCAGCCCCGCCCGCATGGCCGAGATCGAAAAATTTCTGGACACCGTCGCGATTTCAACCAGCCAGCTTGGCCAGATCGGCGCGCTGTGGGGGATGCGCAATCTGGGCGGTTGGCTGGCGGGGGAACGTATGGAAATCCTGCGCCGCCGCGCGGCGATGCGGCAGGGCATGGCGGCGCTGCCCGGCTGGAAACTGAAAGGCTGCGGCGCCTATTTTGCCTGGGCGGAACATCCGTGGCAGATATCTTCGGCCCGGATCGCGCCAAGGCTGGTGGCCGAGGCGGGCGTCCTGCTGCTGCCCGGCACCATGTTCATGCCCGCAGACGACCCGGCGGGCGGCCGCCATATCCGCATCGCCTTTGCCAATGTCGATGCCCCCCGTATCGAAGAATTGATGTCGCGGCTTTCCGGCTTTCGGCCCTGACCGGACATTTGCGCCGGAATGCGGCAAGGCGCGCCCTTGCCGTGAAGGGGCTGGCACCCTAAAGACGGGCAAAGGTTACAAAAACAGGCTGCTTGACATGACCAGGACCGCATCCAAGGGGAAATCGACCGTCGTCTGGATTCTGATGGGGATGCTGGTCCTTGGACTTGGCGGCTTCGGGATCGAGAATTTCTCGGGCGGGGGCACGGATGTCGGCAAGGTCGGCAATGTCTCGATTTCGTCAGACGATTACGCGCGCGGGATGCGTCAGGAAATGCAGGGCTTTTCCCAGATGACCGGTCGCGCCCTGACCGGCGCCGAAGCTCGCGAGATGGGGCTGCCCCAGAACGTGCTGGCCGGGCTGTTCCTGTCCGCCACGCTGGAAGAACAGGCCAACCGCCTTGGTGTGTCCGCAGGCGATGACGCGGTGCGCAAGGCGATCGTCGACGCCCCGGCCTTTCGCGGCCTGAATGGCCAATTCGACAGCGCCCGTTATCAGCAGGTGCTGCGCGACGAAGGCATGAGCGTGCGCGAATTCGAACATGCCCTGCGCATGGACGAGGCGCGCCAGATCCTGCAACGCGCCGTCACCTCGGGGGCGAGTGCGCCTGCCGTGACCACGGATCGTTCGGTCGCATGGCTGCTGGAAACCCGCGATATCCGCTGGTATGAGCTGACCGTCGACGATCTGGCCGCCCCGATCGCCGCGCCCGATCAGGACACGCTGACCGCCTGGCATCAGGCCAATGCCGACCGCTTCACCGCACCCGAGGCGCGCAAGCTGTCCTTTGCCTGGCTGACCCCCGACATGATCGAGGATGCGGTTCAGGTCGATGATCAGGCGCTGCGCGACCTGTATCAGTCGCGGATCGACGAATTCCAGAAACCCGAACGCCGCATGGTGGAACGGCTGGTCTTTCAGGACGACGCCGCTGCAAATGATGCCAAATCCCGTCTGGACAGCGGTGCCATTGATTTCGAAGGTCTGGCCGCCGAACGTGGCCTGACCCTTGCCGATATCGACGAGGGCGAAGTGACGCAGGACCAGCTGGGCGCCAATGGCGCGGCGGTCTTTGCGCTGGAACAGCCCGGCGTCGTCGGGCCGCTGCCGACGAACCTTGGCCCGGCGCTGTTTTCGATGAATGCCATTCTGGAACCCGTCGATGTGTCCTTTGAACAGGCGAAATCCGAATTGCGGGGCGAAGCCGCGCTGGACCGCGCCCGCCGTCAGATCGCCGATCTGCGCGGCCAGGTCGATGATCTGCTGGCCGGGGGCGCCACGGTCGAGGATCTGGCCAATGACACCGATATGGAACTGGGCGAGATCGAATGGCGCGCCGGCGACCAGCCCGAACAGGGCAGCATCGCGGGCTATCCGGCCTTCCGCGAACAGGCCGCCGCGATCACCGAACAGGATTTCCCCGAATTGCACGATCTGGATGACGGCGGCGTCTTTGTCCTGCGTCTGGACGAGGTGGTGCCGCCTGCGCTGATCCCCTTTGACGAGGTGCGTGAACGAGTCGAACAGGACTGGATCGCCGCCGAAACCCAACGCCAGTTGCTGGCGCTGGCCGATGAACGCAAGGTTGACGCCGTCGCGCGCGAGATTGCCGACCCGGAACTGACCGATCCCCCTGCGCCGCAGATGCCTTCGGTGGCGGCGCAATCGCAGCCCGCCGTGCCGAACCAGGCCCCGGTGCCCGGCGCGGCCTCGCCCCGGCCGCAGGTCAGCACCATTCCGGCCGCCGCCGTCCCGGGGATGAGGTGCGCTGGCACGACGCCCAGGACCTGCCCCGCGACGGCTTTATCGAAGGCACGCCGCAGGAACTGGTCGCCACGGCCTTTGAACTGGGTGCCGTTGGCGAAACCGAGGTGGTGGATACCCGCGACCGCGTCTTTCTGGTGTCGCTGGACAATATCGACGCCGTGGACATGGATTCGGATCAGGCGCAGCAGGTGCGTCAGGCGGTGTCCTCGCGGCTTGGCGATGCGCTGAAACAGGACCTGTTCGACTATTACACGCGCGCGCTGCAATCCCGCATCGGCGTGACCGTCAACCAGACCGCCATCGAGGCGGTGAATTCGCGGATGTGACGATGGATCTGGCGCCCGAATTTTCGGAATTTGAAAAAGGCTGGGCTGCGGGTCGCAACCAGTTGGTGACGCTGCGTCTGGCCGCCGATCTGGATACGCCGGTCAGCCTGATGCTGAAACTGGCCGAGGCCGAACCGCTCAGCTTCATGCTGGAAAGCGTCACGGGCGGGGAATTGCGCGGGCGCTATTCGATGGTCGGGATGAAACCGGACCTGATCTGGGAATGTCGCGGCGACCGTTCGCGCACCAACCGTCAGGCGCGGTTCAGCGCGGAATTCACCCCCGACGACCAGACCCCGCTGGAGGCGCTGCGCGCGCTGATCGCCGAAAGCCGCATCGACCCGATGCCCGACGGCGTGCCGCCCGCGGCGGCGGGTCTGTTCGGCTATCTGGGCTATGACATGATCCGGCTGGTCGAACATCTGCCCGATGTGAACCCCGATCCCCTGAACCTGCCCGATGCCATGCTGCTGCGCCCGACCGTCGTCGCCGTTCTGGACGGCGTCAAGGGCGAGGTGACGCTCTGCGCGCCCGCATGGCAATCCTCGGGGCTGAATGCGCGCGCCGCCTATGCCCAGGCCGCCGAGCGCGTGATGGAGGCGCTGCGCTCGCTGGATCGCCAGCCCTATGAACCCCGCACCCTGGGGCAGGACATGCAGGTCGGTCAGCCGCAGTCGAATTTCACCCGCGAGGGTTATCTGGCAGCGGTCGAAAAGGCCAAGGAATACATCCGCGCGGGCGATATCTTTCAGGTCGTGCCCAGCCAACGCTGGTCGATGGATTTCCCGCTGCCGCCCTTTGCGCTCTATCGCAGCCTGCGCCGCACCAACCCGTCGCCCTTCATGTTCTTCCTGAACATGGGCGGGTTTCAGATCGTCGGTGCCAGCCCCGAAATCCTGGTCCGTCTGCGCGACGGCGAGGTCACCGTCCGCCCCATCGCCGGCACCCGCAAACGCGGCGCCGACGCGGCCGAGGATCGCGCGCTGGAAGCCGATCTGCTGGCCGATCAAAAGGAACTGGCCGAACATCTGATGCTGCTTGATTTGGGCCGCAACGATGTCGGTCGCGTGGCCCAGATCGGCACTGTCCGCCCGACCGAGAAATTCACCATCGAACGCTATAGCCACGTCATGCACATCGTCTCGAACGTGGTCGGCGAATTGCGAGAGGGCGAGGATGCGCTGTCGGCCCTGCTGGCCGGGATGCCCGCAGGCACCGTCTCGGGCGCGCCCAAGGTCCGCGCGATGGAAATCATCGACGAGCTGGAACCCGAAAAGCGCGGGGTCTATGCGGGCGGGGTGGGCTATTTCGCCGCGAATGGTGAAATGGACATGTGCATCGCCCTGCGCACCGCCGTGGTCAAGGACAGCAAGCTGTATATCCAGGCCGGCGGCGGTGTCGTCTATGACAGCGACCCGGTTGCAGAATTCGAGGAAACCGAAAACAAAAGCCGCGCTCTGCGCCGCGCCGCCGAAGAAGCCGCGCGTTTCGTGCAGGGCACGAATACATAAGCGCGCCGACCACCATGCGGAGCGGCGGGTTTCCTGCCGGTCGCGCCGTTCAGCCGCTGTCCGAAAGGCCGGTTCGAACTAGCCCGCCGCCTGTTCCCAAGGGCAGGGCAGGCCCGGCCGGGCGGGGAGCATCGGAAACACGGCCCGGACAGCGGACAATGCTTGCGTGCCCGTGTCAGCTTCTCTTGACAAGCCGCCCGGTCCGTTACAAAACACCGCCACAGTGGGGCCGTAGCTCAGTTGGTAGAGCGCGTCGTTCGCAATGACGAGGCCAGGGGTTCGATTCCCCTCGGCTCCACCAGATTTCCGTGACGGAACACGCAATCCTTCGCATGATGCGGCATTGGCGGGTAGAAGGCGCCCGGGCCATGGTGCGTGCCAGATCATGATGCCCGCCAGAAGGACGGACTCCGCGACCGCAGAAACAGGTTGGTCGCCAACCCGTTGCGTGGGCACGGCAGCGCGGGCAGGCGTTCGATCAGGTGCGGTATCTGTGGATCAGGGTTGCGGCGCCTGAACCGTGCAGGGCGGATATCCGGCAGGTGCATGATTCCCGCCTGCATGTCCAGCATCGCCATAATGATATTTGACATATCACTATGCAGGGTTGATATCGGTATTGCCCCTTAGGATAAGCCCATGATCACAGGCCCCCAGATGCGCGCCGCACGCGCCCTTCTTGGCATCGACCAGAAAACCCTGGCCGAGCTTTCCGGCCTGTCCGTTCCGACGATCCAGCGCATGGAAGCCAGCACGGGCGTCGTTCGCGGTGTCGTCGACAGCCTGACCAAGGTCGTCGCCGCGCTGGAACGCGCCGGGGTCGAACTGATCGGAGAGGGCACAACCAGCACGGCAGGCGGGCGTGGCGTCCGCCTGATATCGCCACCCCCGAAACCCTGAGGACAGATTCCGCGACGGCGACCGCCGACGACAAGCCGACGATCCCGCCGCACAGCCAGACAAGGCGCGGCCCCGATGAAAGACAAGACCCGCAGACATGGCGCGGCACCCGGCTTTGCCGCGCTTTATACCCCGAAACTGGTCACCGTCCTGCGCGAGGGCTATGGCCTGACGCAGTTGCGCGCCGATGCCATCGCCGGGCTGACCGTCGCCATCGTCGCGCTGCCTTTGTCCATGGCCATCGCCATTGCCTCTGGCGCGACTCCGGCACAGGGGCTTTATACGGCCATCGTCGGCGGTTTCCTCGTCTCGCTTCTGGGCGGTTCCCGGTTTCAGGTCGGCGGCCCGGCCGGGGCCTTTATCGTGCTGGTCGCGGCCACCGTCGCCCAGCACGGGATGGAGGGGCTGATCCTAGCCACCTTCCTGTCGGGCCTGATGCTGGCAGCGGTCGGCTTTCTGCGGCTTGGCACCTTCATCAAGTTCATTCCCTTTCCGGTGACGGTCGGCTTCACCGCCGGGATTGCGGTCATCATCTTTGCCAGCCAGATCAAGGAGCTCTTTGGCCTGACATTGGAACATGAGCCGGGCGAGCTTTTTGAAAAAATACCGGCGCTCTGGGCGGTGCGGGACAGTCTGACGCCCGCCGCGCTGCTGGTTTCCGCGGTCACCATCGGCATCATCCTTGGCCTGCGCCGGTGGCGGCCACATTGGCCCGGCATGCTGATCGCGGTCGCCGTGGCGGCGGTTGCGACAGCGGCGCTGGCCCTGCCGGTGCAGACCATCGGCACGAAGTTCGGCGGCATCCCCTCGACCCTGCTGACGCCCGGATTGCCAGACCTGTCGCCGGACAGGATCATGGCGGTGCTGCCGGCGGCGGTTTCCTTTACCTTGCTGGGGGCAATCGAATCGCTTCTTTCGGCGGTCGTCGCCGATGGCATGACCGGGCGGCGGCACCGGTCGAACTGCGAACTGGTGGCCCAGGGCGCGGCCAATATCGGCTCGGCCCTCTTTGGCGGTTTCTGCGTCACCGGGACCATCGCGCGGACGGCGACCAATGTGCGTTCGGGCGCGCACGGCCCCGTGGCGGGTATGTTGCATGCGGTCTTTCTGCTGCTGTTCATGCTGGTTGCCGCGCCGCTGGCCGCCTATATTCCGCTGGCCGCGCTTGCCGGTGTTCTTGCCGTCGTCGCCTGGAACATGATCGAGAAGCCCGCCATCGCCATCCTGCTTCGGTCCGGTTGGGGCGAGGCGACGGTGCTGGGCGCCACCTTCTTTCTGACCATCTTCCGCGACCTGACCGAGGCCATCGTGGTCGGCTTCGCCCTCGGTTCGGTGCTTTTCATCCAGCGGATGAGCAGGGCCACCGCCGTCGACACCCAAACCCCTTTCGTCGGACGGGACGAGGCGGACAGCGCCCACCCGCGCGGAACCTATACCGAGGATGCGGCGGCGGATCCCGAGGTCGTGGTCTATCGCATCACGGGCGCGCTGTTTTTCGGTGCGACGGCCTCGATCGGGTCGGTGCTGGACCGTATCCAGGACAGCCACAAGGCGTTGATCGTCGATTTCGCGGCCGTGCCTTTCCTCGATCTGACCGGCGCCAATATGATCGAGGGGCTGGCGCACAAGGCACATGACCGCGGTGTGGCGCTGTGGCTGACCGGTGCCAGCCGCGATATCCGCAGGGTCTTTGTGACCCATGGCCTGAAACGGCCGCTGGTGCATTACGCGACGACGATAGAACGCGCGCTGGCGGTCATTCGCGCGCGGCGATGACCGGCGGCGGGATGCCGGGGGGGCAGGGCGCGGCGGGGTGGCACGGGAATTGCCGTGCATGGTCTTTCCGCGCTTTCACCAGCTTTCCGAGTGTATGGCGCTGGAGGAGAGAGCGGGCGGGAGCGACCTGATCCGCCCTGCGCGCGGCGAAGGCGGTTGGCCCATTTCACCCGTCGCCCAAGGCCGCTCTGTTCACTGCCGGGGCTGTCCCGGTATCAGGCTGCCGTCTCGGCTTCCCGCACGGCGATCTCTGCCATGGCGATTGCGGCGTCTCGGGTTGCGGCGGCGGCGATGAAGCGGCCATTGTGGCAAAAGATCGCCCCCGGCACGCCGGAGGCTTCCTCCAGTGCCGCGCCACTCAGTCCGGCCCATGAGGCGGGCAGGTCGGCGCGTTGTTCGAAACCATCCTCGGATTTGCGGATGCCGCCGATCACCCAATCATCGCCGCGCGGGTTGATGACGAACCACAGGTGATCCGCGCCGGCCCTGACCACGGCAGGGCGGAAGGGCATGCCCATGGGCAGTTCGAGGATGCGGCTGGTGCCTGCCTTGGCGATGGCATCAAGGACGATGGCTTCAGCGCGTAGCTTGGCGGCGCTGCGTGCGATGCGGGCCTCGGCGAAGGCGCGGGCGATGGTCAGGGCGGTCTGAAAGGCGCTGTCCTCGGCACCCGGCGCGCTGTCGTCGAAGACCGGCTTCAGGCTCTCGATCAACTCGGGCAAGAGCATGCCTGTGAGCAGCGACCCGGCGCTGGCCGGGTTGAGCGCGCCATTGTCCAGCAGGTCGACCGGCAGGACGAACCTTGCATCAAAGGATGCGTGAACCGTTTCGATATAATCGGCTGGGATGCCAGAGGCAGCCAGATAGTCACGGCCGAAGTGGCGCCAGATCAGGCCGAAGGAACTGAAGGGCTGGCCATCCTCGCGCAGGGGCGCGCCGCGCTGGTGGTGGTCGAAGATCCCCGCACCGGCATCATAGGCGCCGCCCACGTCATAGATGATGCGGTCGGGACCGGGGGTGATCCATTCGGCGCCCCGGCTGCGGACCAGTTCCGCCTGCGGAAAAAGCCGCGTCAGCATGACAGTCGAAAAGACCTCATCCGCATGAAAGCCGCCGGAATGGGTGACGAGATAGGCGGGGGTCATGGTCGGCATTCCTTGGTGCGGTCGGATCGTCCGGTCCGGCCGATCCGGCAAATCATAAGGCAGGGCCGGAAATCCGGCCCCAAAAAATCAACAGGTTGACAAAACTATGCCCCAAACTCGGCGGAAACTACCCAGAGCCGGCACTAACTTTCGCCCGATTTACCAAATCAATGCGTCCACGGGCTGCGGCGGTCGGTGGCAAAGTTTTCGCCATAGCCGCGCGGGCGGATGTTCGGGGCGCGCTTGTGCGTTTCGATCACCTCATAGTCCAGACCGTTTTCGCGGGCGTAATCCTCGGCCTGCTTGCGGCTGGAGAAACGCAAACGGACCTGGCTTGGGTGTCGTTACTGCTGGTCCAGCCCATCAGCGGGTCGATTTCGCGGGCGTCGGCCTGCGGAAAGACCAGCAGCCAATCCTTGGTCTTGGCGGTTCCCGATTGCATGGCGTTGCGCGCCGGCTGGTAAATGCGAACTCGCATGGCGTGACTCTCTGAAAATCCTGCGGAGATCTTATCGCGCAACGCAGCTTGCCATTCAAGCCGGAACCGGCGGGAAAGGTTGACGTTTGGTCAATGCAATCATTGACTGAAAGGTATTACAGATGACGAAATCCTTTGACCGCGTGGCGGCGTCGTGCCGGGTTGCTGCGCTGCTTGCGGGCTTTGCCCTGGCGGGCACGGCGGCCTATGCGCAGGACCTGACCGCCCAGGTGATGGATGCCGCGTCGGAACCGCGTGGCACGGTCACGGTTTCGCCCCTGCTGACCGGCGGTTCGCTGATCGTTCTGGACCTGACCGGTCTGCCGCCCGGCACGCATGGCGTCCATCTGCATGAAACCGGCAGTTGCGAGGGGCCGGAATTCACCTCGGCCGGGGCGCATATCGCGGGTGGGCACGAACATGGCGTGATGGGGCAGGGCGGCGCGCATCCGGGCGACCTGCCGAACCTGCATGTGCCGGAAAACGGCGCGCTCAAGGTCGAATATTTCGCGCCTGCCGTCACCGCCGATCTGCTGATGGACGGCGACGGGTCTGCGATTGTCATCCACGCCGACCCGGATGACTATACCACGCCCCCCACCGGCAATTCCGGCGCGCGCATCGCCTGCGGGGTCTTTGCCGGGGAATAAAGCGACCAGACCTTGCATCCTCGCCCGAAAACGCCAGATTGAGAGGCGAGAACAAAGGTGAAACCATGGGTCACAACAACACCAACGCTCCCGTCGCCCGCTTTGCCGAGGTGACTCGCCCCAAGCTGGAAGGCGGGCGGCGTCTGGTGATGCAAAGCGAATTCCAGCCTGCGGGCGACCAGCCGACGGCGATTGCCGAACTGTCGCAGGGCATAGGTCAGGGGGAACGCGATCCGGGTCTTGCTGGGCGCCACCGGCACCGGCAAGACCTATACCATGGCCAAGGTGATCGAGGCGACGCAGCGCCCGGCCATCATCCTTGCCCCGAACAAGACGCTTGCCGCGCAATTATACGGCGAATTCAAAGGCTTCTTTCCCGATAACGCGGTCGAATATTTCGTCAGCTATTACGATTACTACCAGCCCGAGGCCTATGTCCCGCGCACCGATACCTATATCGAAAAGGAATCCCAGATCAACGAGGCCATCGACCGCATGCGCCATTCGGCCACGCGGGCGCTGTTGGAACGCGATGACGTGATCATCGTCGCCTCGGTCAGTTGCATCTACGGTATCGGTTCGGTCGAGACCTATTCGGCGATGACGCAGGACATGATCACCGGCGAAAGCTATGACCAGCGCGAATTTCTGGGCCAGCTTGTCGCGCAGCAATATCGCCGCCTTGACGCGGCCTTCCAGCGCGGCGGTTTCCGAGTCAGGGGCGATGTCGTCGAGGTCTGGCCCGCCCACCTCGAAGACCGGGCATGGCGGTTCGATTTCTTTGGCAATGAGCTGGAGACGATCACCGAATTCGACCCGCTGACCGGGGCCAAGACCGACAGTTTCAAGCAGATCCGCATCTATGCCAACAGCCACTATGTCACGCCGCGCCCGACGTTGCAGCAGGCGACCAAGAGCATCAGGGCGGAATTGGCCGTGCGCCTGAAACAGTTGCAGGACGAAGGCAAGCTGCTGGAAGCGCAGCGGCTGGAACAGCGCACCAATTTCGACCTGGAGATGCTGGAGGCGACCGGCATGTGCAACGGCATCGAAAACTATTCGCGTTACCTGACCGGCCGCGCACCGGGCGAGCCGCCGCCCACGCTGTTCGAGTTCATCCCCGACAATGCCATTGTTTTTGCGGATGAATCCCATGCTTCCGTGCCGCAGATCGGCGGCATGTATCGCGGCGACTTCCGGCGCAAGATGACGCTGGCGGAACATGGTTTCCGCCTGCCAAGCTGCATGGACAACCGCCCCCTGCAGTTCGAGGAATGGGACGCGATGCGCCCGCAATCGGTCTTTGTCAGCGCCACCCCGCGCACATGGGAGTTGGACCAGACCGGCGGCGTGTTCACCGAACAGGTCATCCGCCCCACCGGCCTCTTGGACCCGCAGATCGAAATTCGCCCGGTCGAGATGCAGGTCGATGACCTGCTGGACGAAATCCGCAAGGTCGCGGCTGCGGGCATGCGCACGCTGGTCACCACCCTGACCAAGCGCATGGCCGAGGATCTGACCGAATATTTCCACGAACAGGGCATCCGCATCCGCTATATGCACAGCGATATCGACACGATCGAACGGATCGAGATCCTGCGCGATCTGCGTCTCGGCGCCTTCGATGTGCTGGTCGGCATCAACCTGCTGCGCGAGGGGCTGGATATTCCAGAATGCGGGCTGGTCGCCATTCTGGATGCGGATAAGGAAGGGTTCCTGCGGTCGGAAACCTCGTTGATTCAGACGATTGGCCGCGCCGCGCGCAATGTCGATGGCCGGGTGATCATGTATGCCGACCGCATCACGGGCAGCATGGAACGCGCCATGGCCGAAACCGAAAGGCGGCGGCAAAAGCAGATGGCCTATAATCTGGAACATGGCATCACCCCCCAGACCGTGCGCAAGAATGTCGACGATGTGCTGGCGGGGCTCTGGCAGGGCGATACCGACAGATCGCGGATCACGGCCAAGGTCGACAAGCCGCTGGTCGGGTCCAACCTTGCCGCCCATCTGGATGCCTTGCGCGCCCAGATGCGCAAGGCCGCCGAAAACCTGGAATTCGAGGAAGCCGCCCGCCTGCGCGACGAGGTCAAGCGGCTGGAGGCGGTGGAACTGGCCATTGCCGACGACCCGCTTGCCCGGCAAGCCGCCGTCGAGGAAGCGGCAGAGGCCGCCGTCAAATCCTCGGGGCGGTCGACGGCAGGGCGCGCGGGGCAGCGCGGCGGGACCAAGCGGTCGCGCAAGCGTTCGGGCTAGGGCTCAGCCGCAATAGGCTTCGGTCACCAGACCCTGATCATCGACCAGAATATTCAGCCGCATCGGGCGAAAGTCCCGCGTCATCGGCATGCCGGGGCGCAAGATGCGGTGCATGATATCGCCGGGGATTTCAATCTGGTCGACCTGCTGGCCGACAAGATCGCCCAAACGGTCCAGCCCGCAGGCAGGGTCTTTCTGTGCGGGGTCTTCGGCACCGCCGGTCAGGACCAGCATCAGCGCGGCGGTATGGATCAGGGCCAGAATGCCAAGATCTCCTGTGTCAGATTGTGAATTTCGTCGCGCGCGGCGCCGTTGCGCGCCGTTTCGCTGGCACCCATGCCCTGACCAAGCGTTTCGGCATAGGCCACCCGGTTGGCAAGCTGCGCGGTGGCGACGATGGCGCCCAACTCGCCCGCCTTTTCGGCGATTTCGGCGCCAAGCCGGGTGTTGGGGCGGGTGCGGTTCAGGACGATCATCGCCTCGGCCTTTTCGCGGCGGGCAAGGTCCAGAACGCCCTCGGTCGCCCACAGATCGACATGGCTGGCCGCGACCGGCACGATGACCAGATCGGCCACGCGCAAGGCCGGGCGCAGGTCGCTGTCGATCTTGGGCGGGGTGTCGATGATGACGAAATCGAAACGCTTTTTCAGCTTTTCGGATTCGTAGCTGGCCCCCCATGCCGAAGAGGTCGAGAATTCCAGATCGTCATCTTCGCCGACGCGGTCCAGCCGTTCCAGAAACCACCGGCCCAGACTGCCCTGCGGGTCGGTGTCGATCAGGGCGACGGAATGGCCCAGGGCGCGCAGCCGGATGGCCAGATTGACCGCCACGGTGGTCTTGCCCGATCCGCCCTTTTGCTGCGCCACGGTGATGATGCGTCCCGCCATCCTGCGCTCCTTGCGGTTGTTCACACCAGATTATGTGGTGCGCCCGGTCGATGCACGTCTTTTTCGCGGCTGCAGCACGAAATTCTCACCAGGTCGAGACGACCTCATACATCACCGGTTCAAAGCTGCGGCACATGGCATGGATGGCGCGGTTTCTGTCGCGCATTTCGGGGGAACGCAGCATGGCCTGATAATCGCCGCGCGCATCCCATTGCGAATAGGTCGCGATCCGGGTCTGGGCGTCGTTCAGATGGACCGCGCCCGAGACATAGCCCGGCGATTTCGAGATGACATCGCGATAGGCGTCCTGCAGCGCGTCCAGCACGTCATGGGCGCTGCCCGGCGTCACCTCGAAGGTGCAGATGACGGTCTGGCCGGAAAAACTGGTGTCGATCCTGGTCATGGCTTGCCTCCCCTGGCTTGCTTGCCTTGGGCCATTCTAGGCGCCCTGCGGGGCCGCCGTCAAAGCCGGATCGCGCCCGGATCGCCCGGCGCGCAAGGGGTGGGCAAGGACCCGGCCATCATGACATCGACAAGTGGGCGAATGCTGCATTCGCCATCCTGAAAATTCCGGCGACCGCATCAAGGGCGCCGCAAGGAGCGCCCGATCCGCGCGCCGCCGTCCCGGTCAGACGTTCAGCAGCAGGTGTTCGCGTTCCCATGGGCTGATGACCTGCAGGAACTCCTTGAATTCGTTTCTTTTCACCGATTGGTAGACATCGACGAATTCCGCGCCCAGCACGTCGCGCATGGCCTGGCTTTCGTCCATCAGGTCCAGCGCATCGCCCAGATTATAGGGCAGTTCATCCGCCGACATATAGGCATCGCCCAGACATTCGGCGCGGGGCAGTTTCTGTTCCGTCAGCCCCAGATAGCCGCAGGCCAGACTGGCCGCGAGGCCCAGATAGGGGTTGCAATCCATCCCCGCCAGACGGTTTTCCAGCCGCCGCGCCTCGGGGCCGGAAACCGGGACGCGCAGGCCGGTGGTGCGGTTGTCGCGGCCCCATTCAAGATTGATGGGCGCCGCGAAATCGGGAACATAGCGGCGATAGCTGTTGACGTAAGGCGCCAGCAGGGCAATCGCTGCGGGCAGGTGGTTCTGCATGCCCGCGATGAAATGCAGGAATTCCGGCGTTTCGCGGCCCTGCTTGTCGGAAAAGATGTTCTTGCCGGTTTTCGCGCTGACGACCGAATGGTGGATGTGCATGGCGCTGCCCGGCTCATCCTCGATCGGCTTGGCCATGAAGGTGGCAAAGCAATCGTGACGCAGCGCGGCCTCGCGGATCAGGCGCTTGAAGTAAAAGATCTGGTCGGCCAGATGGACCGGATCGCCGTGGTTCAGGTTGATTTCGATCTGGCCGGCGCCGCCTTCCTGCAGGATGCCGTCGATTTCAAAGCCCTGTGCCTCGGCAAAGTCATAGATATCGTCGATGACCTTGCCATATTCATCGACCGCCGACATGGAATAGGCCTGTTTCGCGGCGGCGCGGCGGCCGGTGCGGCCCATCGGCGGGATGATCGGCTGGTTCGGGTCGATGTTGCGCGCGACCAGAAAGAATTCCATTTCCGGCGCGACGATCGGGCTCCAGCCCTTGGCTTCATACAGGCCGACGATGCGTTTCAGCAGGTTGCGCGGGGCGACGGGGACGGGATTGCCCTGCTGGTCGCTGACGTCATGGATGACCATCAGCGTCATATCCGCCGTCGAGGGCGCGGCGGCTGTGGTCGAAAAATCCGGCGTCAGGATCATGTCGGGTTCGGTGAACGCGCCCGAGGGGTTATCGGCCCATTCGCCGGTAATCGTCTGAAGAAAGATCGAATTCGGCAGGTAGAACCGTTCCTGCTTGGCGAACTTCGACGCGGGCATGGCCTTGCCGCGCGCGACCCCCGCGATATCGGCGACGATGCATTCCACCTCATCCATGCGGCGCCCGGCGACGTAATCCTGCGCGGCCTGCAGGGTGTGGTCCAGCCAGTCGGGTCTCATGCGGCACCCCTGTTCTGGGCGGTGTCTCTGGCGCGGGGCGCCTTGAAGAATGTCTCGATCCGGTCGGCGATGCTGGCGGAATCGGCCTGACCCATGCGGGTTTCGGCGCGGGCCAGCAGGTCGTCGGGCACGATACCCCGGGCGCGGTGGTCGATCAGCCCTTGCACCATCGTATCGCCGAATTCGGGATGGGCCTGCACCGAATAGGCGCGGTCGTCATAGACCAGCGCGGCATTTTCGCAAAAATCGTTGCGACCCACGATCCGCGCCCCTTCAGGCAGTTCGACGACCTGATCCTGATGCCAGGCGTTCAGCGTGACGTTCTGACCGTCGAAATCGTAATCCTGCGCGCCGACAGCCCAGCCCTTGGGGCTTTTGACGACCTTGCCGCCAAGCGCCTGCGCGATGGCCTGATGGCCAAAGCAGATGCCGACCAGCGGCACATGGGCGTCGTAGGCGCGGCGGATGAAGTCTTCCAGCGGGGGGATGAAGGCATGGGTTTCGTAAACGCCGTGGCGCGATCCGGTCAGCAGCCAGCCATCGGCATCATGGACGCTGGCCGGAAACTCCATCGCTTCGACGTGATAGCTGCGGAAATCGAAACCGCGCCCCGCCAGCAGTTTTTCGAACATGGTGTCATAGTCGCCGACATCTCCGCGAATGACTTCGGGCGACTGACCGGATTTCAGGATGCCGATACGCATGAATTGGCCTATGTTGCTTTGACCACAAGGTAATCCCGCGCGGTGACAGCGGCAAGGGCGGGCAGCGGGGCCTTTGCGTCAAACCCGACATGTTCGCGCGCTGCCGCAGAATGTCGCAGCCCTGCGCGGTCCTGAACCGAAAGTCCTGACTGACGGCCCTGTGGCTTCGTGCTAGCGTCACCCCGACTGTTACAGGAGAATGCCATGCCCGGTTTGCGCCCCGACGTCGATCCCGATGGATTGCTTGAATATTCCGTCGTCTTTACCGACCGTTCGCTGAACCATATGTCCAAGCGTTTCCAGCAGGCGATGCGCGATATTTCCGCGACCCTGCGCGAGGTTTATGGCGCCGAGGCGGTGGCGCTGGTGCCCGGCGGCGGCTCTGCCGCGATGGGATCGGTGGCGCGTCAGTTTGCCAGGGGCGGCCATGCGCTGGTCGTGCGCAACGGCTTTTTCAGCTTCCGCTGGAGCCAGATCTTCGACGCCGGCAACTTCACCCGCGAAACCACCGTGGTCATGGCCCGCGCCACCGGAAACGAACCGCAGGCCAGCTTTTCGCCCCCGCCGATCGAGGAGGTCGTGGCGAAAATCCGCGAGGTGAAACCCGATGCGGTTTTCGCCCCCCATGTCGAAACCGCCGCCGGGATGATCCTGCCTGACGATTATATCCGCGCGCTGTCGGATGCCGCACACGAGGTCGGCGCGCTGATGGTGCTGGACTGCATCGCATCCGGCGCGATCTGGGTCGATATGGCGGCGACCGGCGTCGATGTGCTGATCTCTGCCCCGCAAAAGGGCTGGTCGGCCTCGCCCTCGGCCGGGATGGTGATGCTGTCGGCCAAGGCTGCCGCGCGGCTGGAGGAAACCACCGGCGACAGCTTTTTCCTGGATCTGAAGAAATGGCGCGCGATCATGGCGGCCTATGAAAACGGCGGTCATGCCTATCATGCGACCATGCCGACCGATGCGCTGATCGGGCTGCGCGATGCGATGAACGAAACCCGCGAATGGGGTTTCGACGCCGCCCGCGATGCGCAATGGAAGCTGGGCAATGCCGTGCGCGCGCTGCTGCGCGACAAGGGCATCCGCCTGCTGGCCGCCGATGGTTTCGGCGCGCCGGGCGTGGTCGTCGCCTATACCGGTGATGCGGATGTGCAGAACGGCTCGAAGTTTCTGGCGCAGGGCTTGCAGATCGCGGCGGGCGTGCCGTTGCAGGTGGGCGAGGGCGCGGATTTCCGCACCTTCCGCATCGGGTTGTTCGGTCTGGACAAGCTCAAGGATGTCGATGCCGCCGTCGCGCGCCTGCAAGAGGCCGTCGACAAGGTTCTGTAACGAAACGCCCCCGCGCGTCACGGCAGCGGGGGCGTTTTCTAGGACGGTGTCCAGAATACAGTTCGACGGTTTCGTCGTCGGACAGTTCCGCCATGTAATGCAGTTCCTGCCGCTTGGTCATGACGAAATTCTCGATCAGATGGGCGGGGAAAATGCGGGCGATATGCGGGCAGGTCGCGAATGCGTCGATGGCCGCGCCCCAAGTCGCGGGCGGTTGCGCCAGCCCCTGATCATAGGCGTTGCCCTTGATCGGTTCGGGCGCCTGCATCTTGTCCTCGATCCCGATCAGGGCCGCGCCCAGAACGGCGGCGACCGACAGATAGGGGTTCGCATCGCCCCCCGCCACGCGATGTTCGATCCGCCGCGCCTTTGGCCCCGATGACGGGATGCGGATGGCCGAGGTGCGGTTTTCATAGGCCCAGCCAATCCCCGTCGGCGCATGGGCATTCGGCACCAGCCGGTCATAGCTGTTTTCATGCGGCGCAAAGACCAGCGTCGAGCCGGGCATCGCCGCCAGACAGCCCGCGACCGCATGGCGCAGCATGTCGGAACCTTCCTCGCCGCCATTGTCGAAAATGTTGTTGCCGTCGCGGTCCAGCACGGAAAAATGCATATGCATCCCCGAACCGTTCCATTCTTCGTAGGGTTTGGCCATGAAGGACCCGGCGAAGCCATATTGCCGCGCCAGCCCTTTGACTAACATCTTGAACAGCCAAGCGTCGTCGGCGGCCTTCAAGGGGTCGTCCTGATGCATCATGTTGATTTCGAACTGCCCCGGCACCGCTTCGGAAATCGCAGTATCGGCGGGAATATCCATCGCCTCGCAGGCGTCGTAAAGCGAGGTAAAGAACCGGTCGAAGGCATCCAGCGCCCGCAGCGACAGGGTTTCGGCCCCGGTGCGGCGCTTGCCCGAGCGCGGGCTGGGGCACGCGCAACTTGCCCGCCAGGAATCGTCGATCAGGAAAAATTCCAGTTCCGTCGCGACGACCGGCGTCAGCCCGGCGGCCTTGTAGCGTTCGACGACGCGGGCCAGCGCCTGCCGCGGATCGCCGTCATAGGGCGTGCCGTCGGTGTGGAACATCCACAGCGGCAACAGGCCGGTCGGCGCGTCCAGCCAGGGCATGGGCATGAAGCCGCGTTCCGTCGGCAACGGCAGCCCGTCTGGGTCGCCCGGTTGGAAAACCAGCGGGCTGTCTTCGACATCCTCGCCCCAGATGTCCATGTTCAGGACGGAATAGGGGAATTTCGTGCCCTCGCTGAGGATCTTGTGCGAAAAGCGCGCCGGAATGCGTTTGCCCCGCGCCATGCGGACCAGATCCGCCGCGGCAACGCGGATCGTCTTGACGTCGGGGTGGTCGAGTAGCCAGTCCATGGATCACCTGAAAAGGTTGGGGCGGTAACGCGCGCGCGGCACCGCTCCGGGTAGGTGGCGGTTCAGCCGCCGGTTTGCGACCCCGAGCTGCCGGATCAGGCACCAGGGTCAACGCGATGAAATAAAAGCGCCACGATCGGATAGGCGACAAAGGGGTTGAAGGTCTTTTCCGCAAGATAGCTGGCGTAATACAGGCTGTCGCCGCGCTGCTGGAACGCCGGAAAGGCCGAGAAATAGACCAGCGTCGTGGCATGGAGCAGAAAGATCGCCTCATTCGTATAGGCGGGCCATGCAAAGCGCATGGTGATCGGCCAGAACGATCCGGCGATAGCGTTTCCAGCCGGAAAAGCCATAGGCATCGGCGGCTTCCAGATCGGCCTTTGGGACGTTGCGCAGCGCGCCGTAAAAGATTTCGGCGGGAATAGGCGGCGGTGTTGAGCGTCAGGACGATCAGCACGCGCCCGCCCCATGCGGCTTGGTCAGCCAGCTTGTCTGGACGGTCAGGCCAAGGATGTCGATGCCCGCGCGGGGCAGTTGCACCAAGAGTTCATAGGCCAGAAAGAACTGGATGAACAAGGGGCTGCCCCGGAACAGAAAGATGAACCATTCCGCGGGCTTGCGCGGCAGGGGGTTGGCGCTGGCGCGCGCAGCGCCGCTGGCATTGGCGATGAAAAAGCTTCGATCGGCAGCGCGAAAAGGCGAAATAGACGTTCCAGATCAGCCCCGAGGCGATCGGCGTCAATTCGTGGCAGAGGGTGAAATCGGAACGCGGCGGCACCCGCTGGCCAATGCCAAGCGAGCGCAGCACGTAATCCTGAATGATCTGGAAACAGCTGCTCATGCCGCCACCTTGCGCACGGCTTCGCCCGCCATCGTCGCCTGACCGCCCGCGACGGAGGCGCCGGCGCAGCCGGTCCAGCAGCTTTTCCGAAACCCATGTCATCAGCAGGTAGAACGCCAGCAGGCCAAGGAAATAATAAAGCCGCCAGTCGGGGTGCGGATAGGCAAAGGAAGATGTCTTGGCCCCGCCCAGTTCGCGCGCCCAATAGACGATATCCTCGACCCCGAGGATGAACAGCAAGGGCGTGGCCTTGATCAGCACCATCCACAGATTGGCCAGGCCGGGCAGGGCATAGGTCCACATCTGCGGCAGCAGGATGCGCCGTGTCGCCTGTCGGGGCGTCATGCCGTAGGCCTCGGCGGTTTCCATCTGGGCGCGGGGCACGGCCTGCATGGCGCCGTAAAGGACATTGGCGGAAAAGGCGCCGAAGACGATGGCAAAGGCGGTGATCGCCAGAAAGATGCCATAGATGTCATGCACCCAGCCCGGGCTGCTGGACATGGGCAGTTTCGCCGCCGCGCAGACGACGAAGTCATTGCCCTGCCGGACCGGCACCGAAGGATCGCAATAGACCCGGCTGCGCAGATATTCCAAGCCCTGATCCAGCGCGATGGGCACGAACAGGAAAAAGATGATGTCGGGCACGCCGCGCACCATCGAGGTATAGATCCTGCCGAACCATCGCAGGGGCGCAAAGGCCGAACGCAGCGCCAGGGCGCCGCCAAAGCCGAACAGCAGCGCGATGGGGGCGGTGATGGCAAGGACCAGCAGGACCGTGCCGAAGCTGGTGTAGAACATCATGTGGGTGCCGGTCGTCAGATAGCACGACAACCAGACAAGCCCTTCCAGCGCGGATGGATCGCTACGGTAGGAAAACATCGGTCAGCCCTGTCGGGCCGTCACGGGGCATGTCCCGCGACGGCGCCGGGTTCATTTCGGGATCATCATTCGTGGATCGCGGCAGCGTCGCCGAAATGCTTCGTGATCAGCGCATTCAGGCTGCCATCGCCTTTCATGTCGGTGATGGCGGCATCCAGTTTCTCGCGCAGTTCATTGTCGGACTGACGCAGGCCGACGCCGATCCCTTCGTCCAGAAACACCTCTTCGCCGACAAAGGTCAGATCGTCGCTGTCTTCGACATAGGGGCGGACGACCTCGTGATCGCCAAAGCCGGCATCGGCCTCGCCGTTGCGGATGGCCGCGAAAACCTGGTCGATATTCGGGAATTCCAGCATCGTGGCCGGGGTTTCGGCGATATAGGAGGCCTGAACCGTCCCGGTCTGCACCGCGATGATGCCGCCTTCCAGATCGACGCCGTCCTCCAGCGCGACAAAGGACGAGGCGGCGGGCGGCAGGTAGTTCTGGGTGAACGAGATCGCCTTTTTGCGTTCTTCGGTGATGCTCATCGCGGCCATGATCGTGTCGTAGTTGCCTGACACGAGGTTCGGAATGATCGAATCCCAGTCATTCTTGGCCCGAGTGCATTCCAGCGCCGCGCGCTTGCACAGTTCGTCGCCCAATTCGCGTTCAAAGCCGGCGACCTGGCCGTTGTCGTCGATGAAGTTATACGGAGGATAGGCGCCCTCGGTCCCCATGCGGACGGTCTGGGACATGCCAGCCCCGGCGGTCAGGCCAGCGGTCAGGGCGGTCAGGGCAGCGGCAAGCAGCAGTTTTTTCACTTTTTCTCTCCTGTTGGTCGAACTCAGCAATCCGATGTGGCGCTGAGGAATTGACGCAGCCGCGCGGTTTGCGGTGCGCCGAAGATCTGCGCGGGCGGACCTTGTTCCTCGATCCGGCCCTGATGCAGAAAGATGACGTGATCGCAGACATCGGCGGCAAGGCGCATGTCATGGGTCACGATGATCATGGTGCGATGTTCGGCGGCCAGATCCTTGATGACGCGCACGACCTCTTGCTGCAATTCGGGGTCCAGCGCGCTGGTCGGTTCGTCCAGCAACAACGCCTGGGACCCATGCACAGGGCGCGGGCGATGGCGGCACGCTGTTGCTGGCCGCCCGAAAGCTGGGCAGGCCATGACGCGGCCTTGTCGCCGATGCCGACCTTGTCCAGCAGCGCGCGGGCCTGTGCCTCGACCTCGGCTGCGGGTCGGCCAAGGACGGTGACAGGCGCCTCCATCACGTTTTGCAGGATGGTCAGATGGGACCACAGGTTGAACTGCTGGAACACCATCGACAGATTCGTGCGCAGGCGACGGACCTGGGCGCGGTCGGCGGGCAGGCGCCCCGGCCCGGCGCTGGTCCATTTCACCGGCTCGCCGTCAAAGATCACATCGCCTTTCTGGCTGTCTTCCAGAAGGTTGCAGCAGCGCAGCAGCGTCGATTTCCCCGAACCCGACGATCCGATCAGCCCGATGACATGGCCACGCGGCGCGATCAGGTCGACGCCTTTCAGGACTTCGTGATTGCCATAGGATTTATACAGATCGCGGATTTCGATGACCGGACGCGCGGCGGTGTCCGGCGCGACCGGGTGCTCTGCTGGGGAAGATGCGGCAAGGGCCTGATCATGTGTCATGCTGCGATCAGGCGATATTTGCGGGGCGATTGCAACGGATTCATGCGGCCTGCCGCAGGGTCATTTGGGCGGGCGCCCCCGTGCCGGTCAGCCATCCCGGATCCCCAGATCGATCAGCACCTGTTTGCGGGCCAGCCCTGAATCGCGGTCGCTGACCCCAAGCAGCCCCGCGACCAGCCGGACCAGCGTTTCCTCGGCGGCGGCGCGGTTGCCATCGGCATAGGCGGTTTCCCACAGCGCGGTGACGATGCCAAGCCGGTCCTCCAGCGCGACGCGATCCTTGATCTGGCGGGTAAAGCGGACGGTGTCGGGGGCCTCGGCCTCGATCAGCTCGGCGGCCGCGCGGCGTTCGGCGGCCTCGGCGGTGGTCAGGCCGTGCCTGCGGGCGATGATCTGGTCGATGCGGTTTCTTTCGACCTCGCCGTAATGGTCATCGGCGCGGGCCAGCCGCACCATCAGGGCAGCGATCGCCACCTCTGCATCAGAGGAATCAAGCGGGTCGGATTGCGGGTCATCGCCGAACATGCGGCCAAGGATATTTCGAAACATCGGCGCAGTTTACGGCAATGGCTGGCAGCGGCAAGCTGTCGGATCGGGCAGCGCGCCGGTCATGGGCTGCGACGCTGGTGACATCAAGGGTCCAACCGGCTTTCGCCACCTGCCGTCCCCGCTGGAAACCGCGCCACGATGACATATCGCGGCGCGGCAACCGGCCGTCAGCGGGCGTCAGTAGTTTTGCGGCACATACAGTTCGCGCGGCAGCACTTCGCGTTCGTAATCGGGGTTGAAGACGCGGTCGGGCAGGTGGATTTCCTCGTGCGGGACATCCGTATAGGGCATCATGCTGAGCAGATGCGCCATGCAGTTCAGCCGGGCGCGTTTCTTGTCATTGCCGGGGACGATATACCAAGGCGCCTCGGGGATGTTCGTGCGTTCGAACATTTCCTCTTTTGCCTTGGTGTAATCTTCCCAACGGACGCGGGACTGAAGGTCCATCGGCGACAGTTTCCACTGTTTCAGCGGGTCGTGGATGCGCATCAGGAATCGCATCTGCTGTTCTTCATCCGTGACCGAGAACCAGTATTTCACCAGCCGGATGCCCGAGCGCACCAGCATCCGTTCGAATTCCGGAACGTCGTCAAAGAACTGCTGGACCTGATCTTCGCTGGCAAAGCCCATGACGCGTTCGACACCGGCGCGGTTATACCAGCTGCGGTCGAACAGCACGATTTCGCCGCCCGCGGGCAGGTGGGGAACGTAACGCTGGAAATACCACTGGGTTTTTTCGCGGTCCGAAGGGGCGGGCAGGGCCACGACGCGGGCGACGCGCGGGTTCAGGCGCTGCGTGATCCGCTTGATCGCGCCGCCCTTGCCCGCGCTGTCGCGGCCTTCAAAGATCACCACGACCTTTTCCTTGTAATGGCTGACCCAGTCCTGCAGGCGGATCAGTTCGGCCTGCAGGCGCAGCAATTCGTGGAAATAGACCTTGCGGTCCAGCGCGTCGGGATGGGCGGCGCGATAGATGCGCGAGATTTCTTCGGACAGGGCGGCATCTTCCAGCTCGATCTCGATATCTTCGTCCAGCGTGTCCTGAAGCTCGTTTTCAAGCCAGAGGTTCGGGGTTGGTTGCAGCGGGTTGTCCATGATTGTCTTGTCCTGAGCCAGAGTCGCGCCTGTATATCCCGGGAATTGTGACAGTTCGGTGCGCCCGGGGCGAGGTCAGTCGAAAAACCGCGCACCGCAGGATCGGGTGACGCCAAAGGCAAAGCCCTGGCCCTGTGACTGGGCCAGCGTGCCGCACCATTGGCCGGATGCCGAAAACAGGCTTTTGGTGCCGCGCGGGCGATAGGCAATCCGCCTGCCCGCGCGGTCGAACAGGTTCAGCGTGCCCGCGCCGTTTTCGACGTAATAGCCCACGACCTCGCCATCGCCGGTAAAGATCACGCGCCGCCCGTTTGCCGGATTGTCCGGCGAATTGGCGTAAGAGGCCGATGAATTCGCCGCGCTCGCCGCCGAATTTGCCGCCGCATTCGGTGAATTCGCCTGTCGCGCGGGGGAATTCGCCGGCGCGCCGGGGCCAAGGTCAAAGGCGAGCCGCGTCTGGTCGATGACAAAGATCGGCGCATCGGCCAGCGCCGGGGCGGCCGGGGCGCCGGTCAGGCAGAGCAGGAACGGGAAAAGGCTGCGCATGAAAGCATCCGGTCGCAGGAGGGGCATGGCCGATGATCGCCCCAAGCCGCCCGGAAAGGCAAGATCCGCAGGGCGGATCCTGCCGCTTCGGCCTAGACCAGCCGATCGCCATCCTTGGCCGCGCGAATGAAATCGGCAAACAGCGGCGAGGGCGCGAAGGGTTTGGATTTCAGTTCCGGGTGGAACTGGACGCCGATGAACCAGGGGTGGCCTTCGACCTCGACGATCTCGGGCAGGCGGCCATCGGGGGACATGCCGGAAAAGCGCAGCCCGGCCTTTTCCAGTTCTTCGCGGTAGCTGGCATCGACCTCGTAGCGGTGGCGGTGGCGTTCCTCGATCTCGGTCGCGCCATAGACGCGGGCGACGTTGGAATCCGGCGCGAGGATCGCGGTATAGGCGCCAAGTCGCATGGTGCCGCCCTTGTCATCGGTGACCTTGCGTTCGACCTTGTGATTGCCCTGCACCCATTCCTTGAGGTGGTAGACGACCGGGGTAAAGCGGGTCTTGCCGGATTCGTGGTCGAATTCCTCGGATCCGGCATCCGGCATCCCGGCCAGATCACGCGCGGCCTCGATCACCGCCATCTGCATGCCAAGGCAGATCCCCATATAGGGCACATGCTTTTCGCGGGCATATTTCGCGGCGGCGATCATGCCTTCGGTGCCGCGTTCGCCGAAACCGCCGGGGACCAGAATCGCCTGGAAGTTTTCCAGATAGGGGGCGGGGTCTTCCTTCTCGAAGATCTCGCTGTCGATCCATTCGGCGCGGACGCGGACGCGGTTGGCCATGCCGCCATGGGTCAGGGCCTCGGCGATGGATTTATAGGCGTCCTCCAGCTGGGTATATTTGCCGATGACGGCGACGCGGACCTCGCCCTCGGCATTGTCCAGCCGGTCCATGACATCTTCCCAACGCGACATGTCGGGGCGCGGCGCGGGGCTGATCTGAAAGGCGTCCAGCACGGCGCGGTCCAGACCGGCGCGGTGATAGGCCATCGGGGCCTCGTAGATGGATTTCAGGTCATAGGCCGGGATCACCGCATCGGGGCGAACGTTGCAGAACAGCGCGATTTTCGCGCGTTCCTTTTCCGGGATCGGATGTTCGGACCGGCAGACCAGCACGTCGGGGGCAAGGCCGATGGACTGCAATTCCTTGACGCTGTGCTGGGTCGGCTTGGTCTTCAACTCTCCGCTGGCGGCCAGATAGGGCAGCAGCGTCAGATGCATCAGGATACATTCGCCACGCGGGCGTTCGTGGGTGAACTGGCGGATCGCCTCGAAAAAGGGCAGGCCCTCGATATCGCCGACGGTGCCGCCGATTTCGCAGAGCATGAAATCGACCTCATCATCGCCGATGGACAGGAAGTCCTTGATTTCATTGGTGACGTGGGGGATGACCTGAATGGTCTTGCCCAGATAGGCGCCGCGGCGTTCCTTTTCCAGCACGTTGGAATAGATGCGGCCCGATGAAATGGAATCGGTGCGGCGCGCCGACACGCCGGTAAAGCGTTCGTAATGGCCCAAATCCAGATCGGTTTCGGCGCCGTCGTCGGTGACGAAAACCTCGCCATGTTCAAAGGGCGACATCGTGCCCGGATCGACGTTCAGATAGGGGTCCAGCTTGCGCAGCCTGACGGTATAGCCCCGCGCCTGCAACAGCGCCCCAAGCGCGGCCGAGGCCAGCCCCTTGCCCAGTGAGGAAACCACGCCGCCGGTGATAAAGATATAACGCGCCATTGGGGCTCCCGTGATTATTCATCAAGTCGAAAGCGGTCCATCTGGACCGGCATCACGGGAGAATAGCTATATCCGATTCTTCCCGAGGCCGCAACGGACCGCAAGGTATTGGAAAGAGGCGGCAAGCGCCCCTTATCTTCGTCGGTTCAGTTCTGGGTCGCAGGTGCGGCGGGGGTGCTGTCCGCTGCGGGCGTTTCGGCGGGTGCGGGATCGGCGGGTGCCGGTGTGGCCGGTGCTGCTGCCGGTGTCTCTGCGGGCGCAGTTTCGACGGCTGCGGGCGCAGAGGTCGTCGGAGCGGGGGCGCCGGGAACGATGGGCGAGCCGGCCGGCGGCGGCGGCGTATAGCCGGGCAGCGCGGGCATGGTCGGATCCGTCGCCGGTGCCGATCCGCCGATGTTCAGCTGGTCGATCACCGACCCGGTCGAAACATTGCGCGCCGCCATCACGGTCAGCGTCAGCGAGGTCGCCAGAAAGGCGATGGCGAGGATCCAGGTCACCGCGGGTCAGGGCGTTCGCGGCCTGACGGCCGGTCATGACACCGCCGCCGCCACCACCCATGCCAAGGCCGCCACCTTCGGACCGTTGCAGCAGAACCAGCGCGATCAGCGCCACGGCCAACAGCAGATGCACGGTCAGAACGATGTTTTCCACGGGGGCGGGCCTTTCTTTCAGCGACGGGTCTATCTAGTCGCGCAATGCGGGCTTGGCAAGGCGGCGTGATCCGTGATCGGCGCCGCAGGCCTGTTTCATGGCGTCAGTGACGCGATTGGCCGTCAAGGATGCGGTCGAGGATGCGCATGGCCTCGGTCCGGCAGGGGGTCAGGGCGTCGCGATCCTCGCCGGGGAAAAAGCGGGCACGGATCGCGGTCGGCATCGGGGCGGGCGTCTCGACGTGGATGCGGGGGCCAAGCTTTTCGTTTTCCGCCTGCCAGCTGCGGGCCAGCGCGATCTGCGCCGCCTTGGTCGCGCCATAGCTGCCGAAAAAGCGCGTGGCGACATGCGGGTCGTCCAGAAACAGCGCCTGTCCCTGACGCCCGCGCAGCAGCGGCTCGATCAGGGCGATCAGCCCCTGAGTCGCGCTGACGTTCAGATCGACGGATTTCTGGAAATCCCCGGGGTCGATATGGGCGGCGGGGCTGAGGGGGGCGGCATGAATCGCGGTATGCGCCCAGAAATCGACGCCCCCCCAACGGGTCATAACGGCCTTGACCATCTGGATCATCGCCTCGGGGTTGGTGACATCCATCGGCGCCAGCGTGGCCGAACCGCCCGCCGCGCGGATGCGGTCGTCCAGTTCTTCGAGCGCGCCGGTGGTGCGGGCGACGGCCAGGATATGCCAGCCGCGCGCCGCCAGCGCCTCGGCCAGCGCGGCGCCAAGACCGCGCGATGCGCCGGTGATCAGCGCGATTTTTTCGGATGCGGGATTCGTATCTGTCATGATCTGCCCTTTGGCACCGCTCCCCCGGACAAGCAAGCCCCCGCAGGGTCGCAGCATGGCGCAGGGCAGGGCGCCCATGGCAAAAAGGCCCCCGTGGCGGCTGCCATGGGGGCCTTGTCATCTTGTCAGTCGGCGATCAGCGCTGGTTCACGGGGGTATAGTCGCGACGCGCAGCACCCATATACAACTGGCGCGGGCGGCCGATCTTGTTCTGCGGATCGTTCAGCATTTCCTTCCACTGGGCGACCCAGCCCACCGTCCGCGAGATCGCAAAGATCGGCGTGAACATCGAGGTCGGGAAACCCATCGCCTCCAGAATGATGCCGGAATAGAAATCGACGTTCGGATACAGCTTTTTGGAAACGAAATATTCGTCCTCCAGCGCGATCCGTTCCAGTTCCCTGGCGACCTTCAGGGTTTCGTTGTCATGGATGCCCAGCAGGTCCAGAACCTCATCCGCGGACTGTTTCATCACCTTGGCGCGCGGGTCGAAGTTCTTGTAGACGCGGTGGCCGAAACCCATCAGGCGGAAGGGATCGTCCTTGTCCTTGGCCTTGGCGATATATTCGGGGATGCGGTCGACGGTGCCGATCTGGCGCAGCATTTCCAGACAGGCCTGGTTGGCGCCGCCATGTGCCGGGCCCCACAGGCAGGCGATGCCCGCCGCGATACAGGCAAAGGGGTTGGCGCCCGACGAGCCCGCCAGACGCACGGTCGAGGGTCGAGGCGTTCTGTTCATGATCCGCATGCAGCATCATGATGCGGTCCATCGCCTTGGCCAGAATCGGCGAGACGACATATTCCTCGGTCGGGACGGCAAAGCACATGCGCAGGAAATTCGACGCATAATCAAGGTCGTTGCGCGGATAGACCATCGGCTGACCCGGGAGATACTTGTAGGCCATGGCGGCGATGGTCGGCAGTTTCGCGATCAGGCGGATCGCCGCGACCTCGCGCTGCCAGGGGTCGTTAATATCGGTCAGATCGTGGTAGAATGCCGACATCGCGCCGACGACGCCGACCATGGTCGCCATCGGATGCGCATCGCGGCGGAAGCCGCGAAAGAAGTTGTGCATCTGTTCATGCACCATCGTGTGACGGGTCACGCGACGGTCGAAATCGGCCATCTGTTCCGCATTCGGCAATTCGCCGTAAAGCAGCAGGAAGCTGGTTTCCAGATGGTTGGAATTCGCGGCCAGCTGTTCGATCGGATAGCCGCGATACCACAGCTCGCCCTTGTCGCCGTCGATATAGGTGATCGAGGATTCGCAGGACGCGGTCGAGGTAAAGCCGGGGTCGAAGGTGAAGACATCGGCCTCGCCATCCAGTTTGCGGATGTCGATCGCATCGGGGCCGACAGTCGGCGACAGCACGGGCAGGTCGTAATCCTGGCCGTTGATATTGACCTTTGCCGATTTAGCATCTGCCATTCGGGGTTCCCTTTCGCCTGAAACCGGCCGAAGCCGGTGGGTGGATGGGGCGGTCAGCCCAACTGATCCTGTAGCCTGGCCAAGGTTTCTTCCCGGCCAAGCGCGGTCATCATGTCGAATACACTGGGGGTCGATGTGCGACCGGCCAAAGCAGAGCGTAGCGGTGCGGCGATCTTGCCCAGGCCCAGGCCCTGCGCGTCGGTCACCGCCTTGGCATTCGCTTCCAGTTCGTCCCGCTGCCAGTTAGCATTCTGCAGCGCGGCAGTCAATTCTTTCAGCATACCACGGGATACCGAATCCAGCGCGGCCAGCGCTTTTTCCTCGATTGCGACGGGACGCTCGATCATCGCGAAATGGGCTTGGTCCAGCAATGCGGGCAGGGTTTTCGCCTTTTCCTTCAGCAGGGGCAGAATCGAGGCGCAAACGTGACAATTGCGTGCCGTTCAGCGCGGGCTGGCCGGTTTCCGCAAGAAGCGCGCCCAGTTCCGCGATCAGCGCGGCGTCATCCATCTGCGCGATATGCCAGCCGCTGACATGTTCCAGCTTCTTGAAGTCCAGCCGCGCCGGGGCCTTGCCGATTCCGTCCAGATCGAACCAGTCGCGGGCCTGCGCGTCGGTGAACAGCTCGTCATCGCCATGGCTCCAGCCAAGGCGGGCCAGATAGTTGCGCATCGCCGCCGCCGGATAGCCAAGCGCCGCATATTCATGCAGCCCGACCGCGCCGTGGCGTTTCGACGGCTTCTTGCCGTCGGTGCCGTGGATCAGGGGAATATGGGCGAAAACCGGGATATCCCAGCCCATCGCCTGATAGATCTGGATCTGGCGCGCGGCATTGGTCAGGTGGTCGTCGCCCCGGATGATATGCGTCACGCCCATGTCGTGATCGTCCACGACTACCGCATGCATATAGGTCGGTGTCCCGTCCGAACGCAGCAGCACCATGTCGTCCAGCTGGTCATTGGCAAAGGTCACATCGCCCTGCACCGCATCGCGCACGATGGTCTGGCCTGCGCGCGGCGCCTTCAGCCGGATGACATGGGGCGCATCGGGCCAGGTCGCGGGATCCGCGTCGCGCCAGGGCGACAGGAACAGGGTGCTGCGCCCCTCGGCCTTGGCGGATTCGCGAAACGAGGTGATTTCCTCGGGCGTCGAATAGCAGCGATAGGCGCTGCCGTTGGCCAGCATCTCCAGCGCGACTTCGGCATGGCGGTCGCGGCCTTCGAACTGGCTGACGGGGGTGCCGTTCCAGTCAAGACCCAGCCATTCCAGACCCTTCAAAATCGCCTCGGTTGCTTCGGGGGTGGAACGGGCGCGGTCGGTATCCTCGATCCGCAGCAGGAATTTCCCGCCCCGGCCGCGTGCGAAAAGCCAGTTGAACAGTGCGGTGCGTGCGCCGCCGATATGAAGATAGCCGGTAGGGGAAGGGGCGAACCGGGTGACGACGGGCTTGTCTGCAGTCATTTGGGCCTTGTGGGGTAGCGGCGGGGATCTCGCAGAGGGCGTTAACCATCTGGTAACTCCTGCCTGTCAAACTCGGCGCAAAAATACGCATATCGTGGGCGAAGGACAAGGATAAGGCGTGACATCGGTTGCCGAACCGTTAACGGGGCACATCCCGGCTGCCAAAAGTGGCAGGGCGCAGGCGCCTGCGCGGGTGGTGCCTCGGGTGTC
The DNA here is from genome assembly GCF_029309835.1 of Paracoccus sp. DMF-8. Taxonomy (GTDB): domain Bacteria; phylum Pseudomonadota; class Alphaproteobacteria; order Rhodobacterales; family Rhodobacteraceae; genus Paracoccus. Next base: position 85,551 of record NZ_JARJHL010000010.1, read on the forward strand.
GCAGATCACAAGGGCGGGCTTTGTGGTCTGGGTGCCGTTCTGGCTGGCGGTCGGGATCGGGCTGTGGTTTTCGCTGCAGCAGGAACCGGGGCCGGCCTTTTACGCCGCCGTGTCGCTGGTGTTTCTTCTGGCGCTGGCCGGGGCTGTTCTGCCCCGTTTCGTGCGGTTTTTGCCTGACGACCGGGCGGGTTCAGATCAGATCATCCTGGGCTGTTTCGTGGTCTGCCTGGTCACGGGCGGCGCGCTGCTGGCCGGGCTGCGGTCGCATATGGTTGCCGCCCCGGTGATGACCTACCGCTATTATGGCCCGGTCGAGGGGCGGGTGGTGATGATCGACCGCTCGGCCCGCGACCAGGTCGAGAATCACGCTGGACCATGTGGTTTTGCGCCATACCGCCCCGTCGCGCACGCCGGAAAAGGTGCGGATTTCCCTGATGGGAACAGCGAATGCGCCCGCGCCGGATGTGCCGGAACCGGGCGAGCATGTCATGCTGACCGCGCATCTGGGGCCGCCGCCCGGCCGTCCGAACCGGGCGGTTTCGATTTTCGGCGCAATGCCTGGTTCCGAAAGCCTTGGGGCGGTGGAGCTATACCCGCACGCCGATCCTGCGCGCAGGCCCGGCGCAACGGGGCGGCACGATGGCGCTGCACCGGCTGCGTATGCAGCTGTCGCAGGCCATGCAGGACCGCATCGGGGGGCAGGCGGGGGCGGTGGCTGCGGCGCTGATGACCGGCGACCGCTCGGGCATTGCCGAGGCTACGAATGAGGTCATGCGGATTTCCAGCCTCTACCACATCATCTCGATTTCCGGGCTGCATATGACGATGCTCGCGGCTTTCGTCTATGGCACGCTGCGTTTTTTTGGGGTGTGCGTGGTCGCGGTGATGGCGCATCTGCGCGGCGGCCCGATGGCGCCACCCTTGCACAAGATCGCGGCGGGGGGCGCGATTCTGGCCTCGGCGGGGTATCTGTGGCTGTCGGGGGGCGGGGTCGCGACGGAACGCGCCTTCATCATGGTTGCGGTCATGCTGTTCGCGATTCTGGTCGACATGCGGGCGATTTCCCTGCGCACCGTCGCCATCGCCGCCGTGATCGTCCTTGTTCTGGGCCCCGAGGCCCTGACGACGCCCGGTTTCCAGATGAGCTTTGCCGCGACCGTGGTGCTGGTCCTGATGTCCCATCCCTGGCGCGCGGTTTCGGCCCATCTGCCGCGATGGAGCCATGCGATCCTGCTGCTGTTCCTGACCTCTGTCTTTGCGGGGCTGGCGACCGGTCCGCTGGCTGCGGCGCAATTCGGGCGGATCGCACCCTATGGGCTCCTAGCCAATGCGCTGGTCGTGCCGGTGATGGGGGCTTTCGTGATGAACATGGGCGTGATCGCCCTGTTTCTGGCGCCTTTCGGGCTGGAGGGAATCTCGCTGTGGGTCATGGGGCTGGGCACGACATGGATGCTGTGGGTCGCCGAATGGATCGCGGGCTGGAATGGCGCGGACCTGCTGGTGCCCCTGCCGCCCGGCCCGGTCCTGCCGCTGATCGGCACCGGCCTGATGCTGACGACATTGACAGCGCGCAGGATGTGGCGCTGGCGCGGATGCCGGCTGCCCGCACCGGTGTTTTCGGTTGGAATTCTGATGCTTGCCGCGGGTTTCATGATCTGGATCGGCGCCCGCCGTCCCGATGTCCTGATCTCGGCGCAGGGTGATGCGGTGGGCATCATGACCCCGGCGGGGCGAGCCATGTCCAAGGAAAGCGGCGGTGCCTTTCACGCCGAAAACTGGCTGGCCGATGACGGGGATGCCGCCAGCCAGGCGCGTTCCGCCGCACGACCGGGGCCGGACCCGTTATGGCAGGGACCGCGCAACCGGCGCAGCGCGATGGTCGATGCTGGCGGGCAGGCGTTGCGCTTTGTCCACGCCACAGGGAAATCCGCGCCGGATGCCGCGACTGCAGCCTGCGGCCCCGCGACCGTCGTGATTGTGGATGACCGCGCCGGGCAATCCGGCGATGCCGCATGCCTGCTGCTGGACCTGTCCATCCTGCAGCAAAGCGGCGCGATCGCGATCTGGTTCGACCGGGGGCGCCCGGTCGTTGCCACGACGGCCCAACGCGGCGGAAGCCGCGACTGGTCACCCGGTCAACCGGGTGCAGGACGGGCTTTGGCGGCGGGAATGATGGCGGCGTTAACCGCATCTTCAGGAAATTGATGAAATAAAAGGGAAATGGATTATCCCTTTCCTTTCGAAAGGGTCAGCAAGAACGGCAGTTTCATGCATGGTATGGTCAATCGCTCGATCGAGCATTTCCTGCGCGCGACCTATGGCGACGCCATCTGGCATGAAATCGCGCAGGCGGGCGGGATTGATGCCGCTGGCTTCAACGGGATGCGTCAATATCCGGATGACATCACCCAGGCCATGCTGCAGGCGGCCAGCGCAACCCTGGGGAAAACGGCTTGCGACATTCTGGAAGATACCGGCGCCTGGCTTGTGCAGATCGAGGCGATGCGCCGCCTGCTGCGTTTCAGCGGCGGCAAATTCTCTGAATTCGTCCTTGCGCTGGAAGAATTGCCGGCGCGTGCGCGTCTGGTGCTGCCCGACCTTGAAATCCCGCCCCTGATGGTCGCCCAGATCGAACCCGACGTTTACCGTATCTACGGGGAGGGTTGGGGCGGGCTGCTCTGGATCGTTTCCGGGGCGCTGCGTGGCATGGCCGATGATTACGGGGTGCTTGCCCTGATCGAAGCGGGCGGCGCCGGCGTCGAAATGCGCGTCCTGATGCAGGAATATACCCAGGGCCGCCCCTTTGCTTTCGCGCCCGCGACGATATCGGGGCAGGGATGAGCGGGATGGTTTCCATCAGCTTCGACTGCGTCGCGCGCCTGCTGCCGATGGCGCTGCACCTGGGACCAGAGGGCGCGATCCATCACGCGGGGGCGACGATGCGCCGTCTGATCCCGGGGCGAAGCCATTTCAACCACGCCTTCATGATCGACAGGCCGCGCGACGTGACCGATGGTTTCGCCGGGCTGGCGCAGGATCTGCCCGATATCAGCCGGTTTTTCCTGCGCCTGCGCGATCATCCCGGCACGGTGCTGCGCGGACATGGCATCCGCCTGCAGGACGGGGGGATTGTGCTGAACCTCGGCTTTGGCGTGGGGCTGCCCGATGCCGTGCGGCAGTTTTCGCTGACCGATACCGATTTTACGCCCGCCGATCTCGCGATGGAGCTGTTGTTTCTGCATGAGGCGAACACGGCCGTGCAAAAAGAACTCGCGAATTTCAACCAGCACACGGAAAACGCCCGCCGCGTCGCCGAGATGCAGGCCTATACTGATTCGCTGACCGGGGTGAACAACCGCCGGGGGTTCGAGATGGCCTTGGAAATTGCCGTGCGGCAGGCGGAACAGATGAAATTTTCGATAGCGCATCTGGATCTCGATCATTTCAAAGAGGTCAATGACAGGCTGGGACACGCCGCGGGCGATGAGGTGTTGCAGCGCGTCGCCGCGATCCTGCGCGAGGAAACCCGGGCGACCGACACGGTGTCGCGGATCGGCGGCGATGAGTTCACGCTGATTCTGGCCGCGCCGCGCGGTTCGGAACAGCTGCGCAAATTCGGCGAGCGCATCATCGCGCGCATCGAACGGCCCATGATGGTGATGGGGCGGGAAATCCGGATTTCGGTCAGTATGGGGATCACCGAATCCACCCATTATGCTAGGGCGGATGCGGCGCAGATGTTGCTTGACGCGGATAGGGCGCTTTATGCGGCGAAAAACGCCGGTCGCGGGTGCGTGGTCCTGTTTCGGGACTGTCCTTGCACCGGCGCGAAACCGGATGTGATCCGATGATTACCCGCCCCAGGTCCGCTCCAACACATTCAGCCAGTTCCGCCAGGCGATCTTTTCGACAAGTTCCGTGCCATAGCCATGGGCCAGCATCGCATCGACCAGGTTTTGCAGGCTGGCCGCATCCGCCAGATCGCGCGGCATCAGCGCGCCATCGAAATCCGACCCCAAGGCCACACCGTCCTCACCCAGAATGGCAAGCATATGATCAAGGTGACGCAGCATGATATCAAAGCCTGCAAAGGCCAGACGCTTGCCATCGGGGCGCAGAAACCCCGAGGCATAGTTCAGCCCCACCAGCCCGTGCGATTCCGCGATGACCCCAAGCTGCCGGTCGGTCAGGTTGCGCGAACTGGCCGAAACGGCATGCGCGCAGGAATGGCTGGCGACCAGCGGAGCATCGGAAAGCCGGGCGATGTCGTCGAACCCGGATTCGTTCAGGTGGGACAGGTCCAGCATGATCCGCAGCCCGTTGCATTCGCGGACCAGATCCTTGCCGGCATCGGTCAGCCCCGGCCCGGTATCGGGCGAGGAGGGAAAGGCAAAGGGGACGCCATGGCCGTAGCGCGTCGGACGCGACCAGACCGGCCCAAGCGAACGCAGACCCATCGCATGCCACAGATGCAGGGCATCCAGATCGGCAATCGGCTCGGCCCCTTCGATATGCATGACGGCCGCGATCAGCCCGGCATCCTTTGCCGCGCGGATATCTGCGGCCGTATGGCAGAGTTTCAGGGTTCCGGTCCGCTCCATCGCCATCAGATTGGCGGCCTGCGCCAGCGCGTGGGGCAGGGATTCGGCGCTGCCGACCGGGTCCGGCAGGTCCATGGCAAAGGGCGGATTTTCCATCAGCGCGACGGCTGCCGCGTCGTTCGGCCCTTCGGGGGACGGGGTCCAGATGGCGAAAAAACCGCCCATCATCCCGCCCGCCTTCAGGCGCGGAAGGTCCATGTGACCGGTCCCGTCGCCGCTCAGCCACAGCGCGTCCCGCGCCTTGCCCGCTGCCACCATGCGTTGCAGGAAATCGTTGTGGCCGTCGAAGACCGGTATCATCGCAAAGTCCTTTCAATCCGACCCGCCGGAAGATGCGACCTTTGCCAGCGCGCCGCAACCCTTGAACGTCCTCATCCGGGCCGGGGCCGGGTTATCTCATGGGCGAAGTTCCTTGTCGTTCGATCCGTGGGGTTTCGGCCGGGTTCGTGCGGCAAATGGCACAGGGTTCGGAACTGTCGAATGTCATGGGACCGGTGCGCAGCGCAATGAGGTTGCGGTGGCGTCGAGATTCCGGTGGCGTCTTGGCCATCAAGGCCCCCGTTCCGGGTCCCTGGTCGCGGAAACACGCCAAGGGGCAGGGCGTTGGGGACGAAAGCGGCTCCGACTTCGGCCAGTATCGCAGAAATCGGCTGGATTGCCGGGCTATTGTGGGGCGAGGCAAATATCCAACCTGCGCCAAGGGGGCAAACCGGGCAAGGCCCGGCGCATTTTCCATGACCGCGATGCGGATATCGGGGTCTGCGCGGTGTGGGCGGATGTGACGGCATATCCGGCCGCGTCGCCCCGGCGCGTCATTTCGCCGGGGCTGTTGGTTATCGGGGGCTTACCAGGCGGGAATGACGGCGCCTTTGTACTCCTCCTCGATGAAGGATTTCACCTCGGGGGAATGATAGGCCTCGACCAGTTGGGCGACCCAGGGGGCGTTTTCATCGGCCTTGCGCACGACGATGACGTTGGCATAGGGGCTGTCGGCATCCTCGATGGCGATGGCGTCCTCTTGCGGGTTCAGACCGGCGTCCAGCGCGTAGTTGGTGTTGATGATCGCGATATCGGCATCGGGCAGCGAACGCGGCAGTTGCGCGGCCTCGAGTTCAAGGAATTCCAGCTTTTTGGCGTTTTCGGTGATATCCAGCGGGGTCGGGATCAGACCGGTGCCGTCCTTCAGCGTGATCAGCCCCTTGGCCTGCAGCAGCAGCAGGGCGCGGCCGCCGTTGGTCGGGTCGTTCGGGATCGCGACCTTGGCGCCATCGGGCAGTTCGTCCAGCGATTTCAGCGTTTCGGCATAGATGCCCATCGGCGTGGTGATGGTTTTCGCCACCGTGACCAGCTCAAAGCCGCGATCGGCGATCTGCTGGTCCAGATAGGGCTGGTGCTGGAAGCTGTTGGCATTCAGGTCGCCGTCGTTCAGCGCCTGATTGGGCACGACGTAATCGGTGAATTCGATCACCTCGATGTTCAGGCCCTTTTCGGCGGCGATGGGGGCGACCTTTTCCATGATCTCGGCATGTTCACCAACCGAGACGCCGACCTTGATATCCTCGGCCGAGGCCATGCCGGCAGCCAGAGCGATGGCGGCGGTCAGGGTTGCAAAGCGAAGCTTTTTCATCTGCTTATCTCCTGTGATGAAAGCTCAGCGGCCGCGATTGCGCGGCGCGCGTTTGTCGAATCGGGCGGCGATCCATTCGCCAAGCGATTGCACGATCTGGACCAAGACGATCAGGATGATGACGACGGCGGCCATCACCTCGGGCATGAAACGCTGATAGCCGTAACGGATGCCCAGATCGCCCAGACCCTTGCCGCCGACCGCGCCGACCATCGCCGAATAGCCGATCAGGCTGACCACGGCGAGCGTCAGGCCCAGCACGATCCCCGGCATCGCCTCGGGGACCAGAACCTTGCGCACGATCTGGCCGGGTGTGGCGCCCATGGCGCGGGCGGCCTCGATCAGGCCGCCGTCGACCTCGCGGATCGAGGCTTCGACCAGCCGGGCGATAAAGGGGGCGGCGGCGATGGTCAGGGGGACGATGGCGGCGGTCGTGCCGATGGATGTGCCCGCGATCCAGCGCGTGAACGGGATGATCGCCACGACCAGAATGATGAAGGGGGTCGAGCGCGCGGCATTGGCCACCAGCCCAAGCGCGGCGTTCAGCGCGGGGGCGGAAAACAGCTCTCCCCGGCGCGAGGTGGCCAGAAAGACGCCAAGCGGGCCGCCGATCAGCGTGCCGAACAGCGACGACATGGCCACCATATACAGGGTCTGCAGCGTCGAATCCCACAACAGCGCGATCAGGTTAGCCGACATAGCCAAGCACCTCTGTCATCATTCCATGTTCGCCCAGGAAGGCGCGGGCCTCGGCCGGGCGGCGGGCGGGCAGGCTGACGATCAGGCTGCCGAAGGGGTTCGGGCCGATTTCCTCGATGGCGCCGGCCAGGATATTGGTCTCGATCCCGCATTCGACGGCCAGCCGCGACAGCATCGGGTCGGTGGCGTGATCGCCGACAAAGGTGATCTGCAAGACCGCCTGCGCCGCATCCGATTGCGGCGCATCGCGCATCTGGCCCGCGACAAAGCCCGGCACGGCGACGCCGGTCACGCCGGTCAGAAAACTGCGGGTGGTCGGATGTTCGGGGCGCGAAAAGACGGCATAGGTTTCGCCCGCCTCGACGATGCGGCCGCCCTCGATCACGGCGACATGGGTGCAGATATCGCGCACCACGGCCATTTCATGGGTGATCAGCAGGATGGTCAGGCCCAGTTCGCGGTTGATGTCCTGCAGCAGTTCCAGCACCTGCCGCGTGGTGTCGGGATCAAGGGCCGAGGTCGCCTCGTCCGACAGCAGGACGCGGGGGCGGGTGGCCAGCGCGCGGGCGATGCCGACGCGCTGTTTCTGGCCGCCCGACAGTTCGGCGGGGTAGCGGTCGGCCTGCGCGCCAAGCCCGACCAGTTCGATCAGTTGGGCCACGCGCGGGGCGATTTCGCTCTGCGGCACGCCCGCGATTTCCAGCGGCAGGGCGATATTGCCCGCGACCGTGCGCGAGGCCAGCAGGTTGAAATGCTGAAAGATCATCCCGACTTCGCGGCGCATCGCGCGCAGGTCGGCGCCCTCGGCCTGCGTCACATCGCGGTCGGCGACGATGACCTGACCCGATGAGGGGCGTTCCAGCCCGTTCACCAGCCGCAGCAGCGTCGATTTGCCCGCGCCAGAGCGGCCGATGATCCCGGTGATCGCGCCCTGCGGCACGTCCAGCCAGATATCGTCCAGCGCCACGACATCCCTGCCGCCTTTTTGCGGGAAAAGGCGTGTGACGCCCTGAAATGAGATTGCCGCCTCGGTCATGCTGTCGTCCTGTTCATCAGCGCAGAGCTATGCGCGGGTGCGGGTGCTTGGCAAGTGCTGCGACGTGACGCAACTGAAAACGCCGTTCCTGCTTTGGGTGAAAAGCAGGAACGGCGTTCCTTATCACGGAGATCTCATGAATTTTGGAAGATTATTCTTCGCCGCTTCGGTCAGGATGCTGCCAGCGCGGCGATGATCGGGCCGAAATCGGCGGCCTTCAGGCTGGCGCCACCGACCAGCGCACCGTCGACATGGGCGATGGCAAAGATTTCAGCCGCATTGCCCGGCTTGACCGAGCCGCCGTAAAGCAGCGCGAAATCGCCGCCATCGGGGAAACGGGCGGCCAGCCTGTCGCGCATCAGGGCGTGGACCTCGGCGATCTGGTCGTTGCTGGGGGTGCGGCCGGTGCCGATGGCCCAGACCGGCTCATAGGCGATGACGGTATTCGCGGCGGTCGCGCAATCGGGGACCGAACCGGCAAGCTGGCTGGCGATCACGTCCAGCGTCTGGCCGCCGTCGCGCTGGCCTTCGGTTTCGCCGACGCAGATCACCGCGACCAGACCCGCCTGATGGGCGGCGACGGATTTGGCATGGACATCGGCATCGGTATCGCCGTGATCGCTGCGCCGTTCGGAATGGCCCAGAATGACATGGCTCGCGCCCGCGTCATGCAGTTGTTCGGCCGCGATATCGCCGGTATGCGCGCCGGGCGCCCCGGCATGGCAATCCTGCCCGCCGACATTCAGCACCGAACCTGCCGCGCGCCCGACCATCGGATGGATCAGCGTGGCAGGCGGGCAGATCAGCACATCGCAATCCGGTTGCGGATGATCGGCCAGAAGCTGGTCGATTTCGGCCAGCGCGGCCAGGGTTCCGTTCATTTTCCAGTTGCCGGCGGCAAGTTTGCGCGGGGCCATGAGCCTCTCCCTGTTGGATCTTCGTTCAGGGGCTTAGGCCGGGCAGCCCGCACGATCAAGAGCCGCGCGGCGCGGGCGCGGGGTGCTTGCGCTAACCGTTGTGAAAAGCGCAGGGGGGCGAATAGCCGCCGGGGCGGCGCCTCAGGCCGGGGGATGGGCGCCTGCGATGGGTTCGAAGCGCACCGATTCGCCGCAGCCGCAGCTTTCGGTGACATTCGGGTTGCGGAACTTGAAGCCGGATTCCAGCAGGCCGGTTTCATAGTCGATTTCGGTGCCGAACAGGAACATCTGCGCGGTGGGCGCGATCAGCACGCGGGCCTCGCCCTGTTCGACGACCTCATCGCTGGCATGCGGCGCCTCGGCCAGTTCCATGGTATATTCCATGCCCGCGCAGCCGCCCTTTTTCAGGCCGATGCGCAGCCCGTGGGCCGATTTCCCGGCCATCAGCCTTGCAATATGCCGTTCCGCGGCGGGGGTGATGGTGACCGGGGATTTTCCGGGGATCGAGAACATGTTGCGCGCCTTTTTCCTGCAATCCCAAAGATAGGGGCTGGCGGGTCGCGGCTCAAGCCCCCCTTGGGGTTGGGTCGATGGCGGCGATCAGCGCCATCACCACCCGCACCGAATTGGTCGCGGCCAGCCCCATGAAGGTCGCCATTTCATTGGCGCTCGCCCCGCCGCCCGCAAGGTCGGAAACAGAGCGCACGGCGATGAAATCCCTGCCATTGGCGCGGGCGACATGGGCGACGGCGGCGCTTTCCATATCCAGCACCTGCGCGTCGAACGTCTCATGCGCCCAGATCCGCAGCGCGGCATTATCGACGAATGCGGGTCCCGACAGGCCATTGCCGCCGATGATGACGCGCGGGATATGCGACAACTGGTGCCCCGCATCCGTGCCGGTTTCCAGCGCGATGCCGGCTGCGGCGCGGGCCGCCTCCAGCAGGCGGGGCGCGGCGTTGAACCAGAAGCGGCGGGGGCGGTCGGTCTGGCCGTCCTGCGCGATTTCCACTGAAAGGGGGTGCATCATGCCGAAATTCGGGGCATCGACGCGAAAGCCGTCCAGAAAAGGGGGCGGGGCAAAGCCCGCTTGGGTTTCGCGGGCCATGACCGATTCCAGATACTGCCCCCAACGCGCGGGCAGGATGACATCGCCGACATTCAGCGCAGGATCGGCGCTGCCCGCGATCCCCGACAGGATGATCGCAGAGATGTTGAAGCGATCCAGCGCAAGCTGCGCGCTCATCGCCGCATTGACCATCGACATGCCCGACAGATAGATCACCACCGCGCGGCCCGCGATATCCGCCGTGGCAAAGTCGATGCCGTTGATGGTCCGGATCGCGACGGGAATGGCCTGCCGGGCCAGTTCGGCGCGCAGCGCCTGCCATTCGGGCGCATAGGATGTGACGATGGCGATGCGCGGGGTCGGGTCGTGGCTGGGCATCTGGGGTGTCATCGCCGGTTCCTGCTGCTGGGTCGCGCGAAGGTTGCGCAAGGCCCGCATGGCGTCAATGGGTGGCAGGGGCGTCGGGCATGCAGGGGTGCCGGGCATGCTTGACAGTGGCGTGACAGGCACTATAAGCGCGGCTTCATTGGTGTTGGTGGCCCCCGCAAGGGGATTCCTGTCGGGCTATATGCCAGAGGACAACGCCCTTCTGCCGCCTTGACGGTCCGGGGTGACGCTACCCTTCCCGGAACTGCCGTCAAGGTCATCATATCGAAGGAGATCAGCCGTGACCAAACGCACCGCTGCCAAGTATAAAATCGACCGCCGCATGGGCGAAAACATCTGGGGCCGCGCCAAATCCCCGGTCAACCGCCGCGAATACGGCCCCGGCCAGCACGGCCAGCGCCGCAAGGGCAAACTGTCCGACTTCGGCACGCAGCTGCGCGCCAAGCAGAAGCTGAAGGGCTATTACGGCGACCTGACCGAAAAGCAATTCCGCCGCATCTATGCCGAGGCAGAGCGCGTCAAGGGCGACACCGGTGAAAACCTGATCGGCCTGCTGGAGCGTCGTCTGGACGCCGTCGTCTACCGTGCGAAATTCGTCCCGACCATCTTTGCCGCACGCCAGTTTGTGAACCACGGCCATGTCGAGGTGAACGGCCAGCGCGTCAACATCGCATCCTATCGCGTCAAGGAAGGCGATGTGATTTCGGTCCGCGAGCGTTCGCGTCAACTGGCGATCGTGCTGGAAGCCGTGGCCCTGGCCGAGCGTGACGTTCCGGATTATCTGGAAGCCGACCACAACAAGATGACCGCGACCTTCGTGCGCACTCCGGCCCTGGGCGACGTGCCTTATGCCGTCGTGATGGAGCCGAACCTGGTCGTCGAATATTACGCGAAGAACTGATCCTTTTCTTCGCGACTGCCGGAATTGGGCCGCGCCTTCGGGTGCGGCCTTTTTCGTTCGTATCGCCCGTATCGCCCGTATCGCCGGTGGCGCGGCCGCATGGGTATTTGGGTGATGAAGAAATCGCAGCCGGTCACGATTTGCGGAAAGCCGGGGCCAAGGATTGAAATTCCGGGGCAGATCCGGACATTCGGAGACAGGCGAGGCACGGAGGTTGCGATGCGGGCGCGGTTCGGGATGGTTGGTTTTCTGGCATTGCTGGTCTGCGGGGGCGCGGGCGCGGCGCTGGCCGAGGGGCCGGAGGATGAGCGGCTGCACAGTTGCGAGACATCCTTGCAGGGGGTGCGCACCGAGATCAACTATGTTCAGGATGCGGCCTATTTCGCCAATGTCGGGCGGATCGAGCATCGTTTCTCGCGTTTCGGCAAGGTGTCCTGTCCGGGCTATGTCACGCTGCGCGAGATCCTGCGGCGCAACGGGATGGAGGATGATGGCAGCTACTGCGTGTTGTGGGATCGGCAGGGCGACACCTATGTCGGCGCGCAGGTCGGCCATCGCCGGGCCAATGCGGTTTGCGGCGCGAGTTTTTGCGAGCGGGTGAATACCACCAAGGCCGCCGCCCTGCAGGGTGGCAAGGCCGCGACGGCCGCCGGATTCGAGGCGGTGCAGCAGCGTCCCGGTGCGGCGCTGCTGAGCGTCGCAACCGGCGATATGGCGGGCAAGATCGAGGGGGCGGGGGCTGTTGTCAGCGGTCTTGCCAGTTCTCCGGTCGGGGTTGGGGCGGTGCTGGTCGGTGCGGCGGCGACCGGGGGGGCGCTGTGGTATTGCGCCGAGGGGCCAGAGGCCAATTCCATCGCGGACGAGCCCTTGCCCGCGCCGGAGCCCTATGTCCCGCGTGCCGAGGATTTCCCAGAGGGGACGATGCTGCCTTCGGGGGCGGGGCAGGATGATGTCGTCTGGTCGTCGACCCTGCCGCCGATGGCAGAGGGTGAGGCGGCAAGGGATACGCCTGTTCAGGACGGCCCGGCTGTGGATGTGCCTGTCACGGATGTTGCGCCCGCCGAATAGCTGTGGCGGGCGGGCAACCACCCGTGCGTCGCATCTGACCGCGACCTTGCTCTGCGGGCCGTGGCTGGTTAGGTTCGCGTAAAGGACGACCTTTCCATCATGGTTCAAGGTCCGGGACGGCCCGGCATTTGTGCGGAGCACATCATGGCCTGGGTCTATCTGTTCATTGCCGGTCTGCTGGAAATCCTCTGGGCGTTTTCGATGAAGAAATCGCAGGGCTTCAGCCTGCCTGGGCCGACGGTTGTCACATTGGTCGCGATGGCGGCCAGTTTTGGTTTGCTGGCCGTCGCGATGCGCAGCCTGCCGCTGGGCACGGCCTATACGATCTGGACGGGAATCGGTGCGGTTGGCGCCTTTGTGATCGGGATTGCCGTTCTGGGGGAGCCTGTCGGGCCGATGCGCATTGCGGCGGCGGCGCTGATCGTTTCGGGGATCGTGATGATGAAGCTGTCGGCCTGATGCCGGACGGATGCTGCGACGCAACGTCATTTGCCGTCGCAGCCAGCCCCGGCAGGGTCGCTTGCCCGGAAAGGCGCGGCATCCGTGCCGAAGTTTTCGGCATTATTCGTCTAATTGGTTGATTTTGCGTGGTGTGAATGGCCCGGAAAGGCCGTTCACCCTTGGGAAACCTGTATCGGCCTTTGGTATTGGGTCTTGCCATAGGGTGTTTTCCATGGACCAATTCCCCCTGTCAGCCGGGTGGGAGAGCCGGCGCGGCATTTGGGAGCAGGAAAGCGACGGGCTGGAAAGCCCGCTCCCACATGTCGGTGAATGATATGATCAGGGAGAAAATCATGCGCAAGATTCTGATGTCCGCGACCTGTCTGGGCGCGCTGTCGGTCCCGGCTATGGCCGAGGTTTCCGATGGTGTGGTCAAGATCGGCATCCTGAACGACCAGTCAGGGGTCTATGCGGATTTCGGTGGGAAATATTCGGTCGCCGCGGCGGAGATGGCGGTCGAGGATTTCGGCGGCAAGGTGCTGGATGCGCCGGTTCAGGTCATCAACGCAGACCACCAGAACAAGCCCGACGTGGCATCGAATATCGCGCGCCAGTGGTATGACACCGAACAGGTCGATGCGATCATGGAACTGACCACCTCGTCGGTCGGTCTGGCCGTGCAGGCGCTGAGCCTGGAAAAGAAGAAGATCACCATCAACACCGGCGCGGCGACGACCGAGCTGACCGGCCCGGCCTGCACGCCCTTTGGCTTTCACTGGGCCTATGACACCCATGCGCTGGCCGTGGGCACGGGCGGCGCGATCGTCGATCAGGGCGGCGACAGCTGGTTTTTCCTGACTGCGGACTATGCCTTTGGCTATGCGCTGGAAGGTTCGACCTCGGAAGTCGTGACGGCCAAGGGCGGCACGGTCGCGGGCTCGGTCCGGCACCCGCTGGCGACGACGGATTTTTCGTCCTTTCTGCTGCAGGCGCAAAGCTCGGGGGCGAAGGTGATCGGTCTGGCGAATGCCGGGCTGGATACGCAGAACTCGATCAAGCAGGCGGCGGAATTCGGGATCGTGACAAGCGGCCAGCGTCTGGCGGCGCTGCTGTTCACCCTGGCCGAGGTGCATGGTCTGGGTCTTGATGTCGCGCAGGGGCTGACCCTGACCGAAAGCTTTTACTGGGATCGCAACGACGAATCGCGCGAATTCGCCACCCGCTTCAAGGAGCGGACGGGCATGATGCCGAACATGAACCATGCGGGCACCTATTCGGCGGTCATGTCCTACCTGAAAGCCATCGAAGCCGCAGGCACCGATGAGACCGAAGCCGTCGCGGCCAAGCTGCATGAACTGCCGGTCAGCGATGCCTTTACCCAGACCGGCAAGGTCGGGCCGAACGGCCGCCTGATTTCGGATGTCTATCTGTTCGAGGTCAAATCCCCGGACGAAAGCACGGGCGAGTTCGACTATTACAAGCTGCTGGCGACGATTCCGGGCGATCAGGCCTATGCCGACCCAGCCCAAAGCGGTTGCCCGCTGGTCCAATAAGCGCCGACAGACGCGCTGGAAAACCCGGCGGAGGGCGCAGCTTTCCGCCGGTAAAAAGAAACGAAAACAACAGGTCAGGTCAATAATATGACAATCCACTTTGTCCATGCGAAGGGGCGCATCGCCGCATGTGTCGCGGGGGTGACGGGATGAGCGCGTCACCCGTCATGGCACAGCCCGCGCCCTCTGATCAGGCGGGTGCCCCCGTCGTTCTGACGGCGCGCGGTCTGGGGCGCGACTTTCACGGATTTACCGCCGTCAGCAATGTCGATCTGGATGTGCGCCACGCGCAGATCCATGCGCTGATCGGGCCGAATGGCGCGGGCAAGACGACGGTGTTCAACCTGCTGACCAAGTTCCTGCAACCGACGCGCGGACAGATCGAACTGCTGGGCACCGATATCACCCGGATGAAGCCCGAGGCGGTGGCGCGGATGGGGCTGGTGCGCAGCTTTCAGATCTCGGCCGTGTTTCCCAATCTGACGGTGCTGGAAAACGTCCGCGTGGCCTTGCAGCGCCCCGACAATCTGGCGACGCAGTTCTGGCTGCCGATGGGGGTGCTGGACCGGTTGAACGACCACGCCGACAGCTTTATCGACAGGCTGGGGCTGGCGGAATATCGCGACACGCGGGCGGGCGATCTGTCCTATGGCCGCAAGCGGGTGCTGGAAATCGCAACGACTCTGGCGCTGGACCCCAAGGTGCTGCTGCTGGACGAACCGATGGCCGGGATGGGGCAGGAAGACGTCCAGATGGTCGCCGCGATCATCCGCGATGTTGCCCGCGAAAGGGCGGTTCTGATGGTGGAACACAATCTCAGCGTCGTGGCCGATATCTGCGACCATGTCACCGTCCTGCAGCGCGGCGAGATTCTGGCGCAGGGCGATTACGACACGGTCGCCGCCGATCCGCGCGTGCGCACGGCCTATATGGGGACCGAAGACTGATGGCGGCATTACTGGACGTATCCGATCTGCACGCCTGGTATGGCGAAAGCCATATCCTGCATGGCGTGAACATGCATGTTCAACAGGGCGAAACGATCTGCATCCTTGGCCGCAACGGCATGGGCAAGACGACGACCCTGCGCACGATCATGGGCATCCTGCGCAAGCGCAAGGGCCGGATCGGCTTTGACGGGCGCGACCTGATGCGCATGTCGCTGCATGCGACGGCCCGCGCGGGCCTGGGCTTCGTGCCTGAAGAACGCGGGATTTTCGCGACGCTGTCGGTCGAGGAAAACCTGCTGCTGCCGCCCAAGGTCGCCGATGGCGGGATGAGCCTTGATGAAATCTATGACCTGTTCCCCAACCTCAGGGAGCGCCGCAGCAGTGCGGGCACCAAGCTGTCGGGGGGCGAACAGCAGATGCTGGCGATGGCCCGCATCCTGCGCACCGGCGCGCGTTGCCTGCTGCTGGACGAACCGACCGAAGGGCTGGCCCCGGTCATCATCCAGCGCATCGGCGAGGTTCTGGCCGAACTGAAGAAACGCGGCATGACCGTGGTGCTGGTCGAACAGAATTTCCGCTTTGCCTCGAAGGTCGCGGACCGGTTCTACCTGATGGATCACGGCCAGATGGTCGCGGAATTCCCGGTGGGCGAACTGGCGGCGAATATGGCGATGCTCAATGAACAACTGGGGGTCTAGGACATGACCATGATCTTTGGCGTCCCGTTGCAGGCGCTGCTGGGTCAGCTCATGCTGGGGCTGATCAACGGGTCTTTCTATGCGCTGCTCAGCCTTGGGCTGGCGGTGATCTTTGGCCTTTTGCGGGTCATCAACTTTGCCCATGGCGCGCAGTTCATGCTGGGCGCGTTCACCGCGCTGCTGCTGGCGAAACATCTGGGCATCGGCTATTGGTTCGCGCTGGTGCTGGTGCCGCTGCTGGTCGGGCTGTTCGGCGTCATCATCGAACGCACCATGCTGTCGCGGCTTTACAAGCTGGACCACCTGTATGGGCTGCTGTTCACCTTTGGCCTTGCCCTGACGATCGAGGGCACGTTCCGCTATTTCTTCGGCAGTTCGGGCCTGCCCTATTCGGCGCCCGCCGCGCTGCAATCGCCGCCGGTCAATCTGGGCTTCATGGTGCTGCCGCGCTATCGGGCATGGGTGATCGTGGCATCGCTGATCGTCTGTCTGGCGACATGGGTGCTGATCGAAAAAACGAAACTGGGCGCCTATCTGCGTGCGGCGACCGAAAATCCGACGCTGGTTCAGGCCTTTGGCGTGAACGTGCCGCTGCTGCTGACGCTGACCTATGGTTTCGGCGTGGCGCTGGCCGCGCTGGCCGGGGTGCTGGCCGCGCCGGTCTATCAGGTCTCGCCCTTGATGGGGTCGAACCTGATCATCGTGGTGTTCGCGGTGGTGGTCGTCGGCGGCATGGGCTCGATCATGGGGGCCATCGTCACCGGCTATGCGCTTGGTCTGGCCGAGGGGCTGACCAAGGTGTTCTACCCCGAGGCCTCGAATATCGTGATTTTCGTCATCATGGCGATTGTCCTGATCCTGCGGCCCGCGGGCCTTTTCGGAAAGGAGGCCTGAGATGGCGCATCCCACATCCGGCCCCGCGGCGGGGCCGCAGATCCGCGAAATCCGCAGCGCCGGCACGATCCGCATGGCGATCCCGCTGGTCGCGCTGGCGGCGGCGCTGATCGCGCCCTTCTGGTTCTATCCGATCTTCGTGATGAAATTCCTGTGCTTTGCGCTGTTCGCGGCGGCCTTCAACCTGCTGCTCGGCTATACGGGTCTGCTGTCCTTCGGCCATGCGGCGTTTTTCGGGGGCGGGGCCTATTTCACCGCCCATGTCGTCAAGATCTGGGGGCTGACGCCCGAACTGGGCCTGATCGTCGGCACGCTTGGCGCGGCGGCTCTGGGGCTGGTCATCGGCGCCATCGCCTTGCGGCGCAGCGGGATCTATTTCACCATGATCACGCTGGCCTTGGCGCAGATGTTCTATTTCTTCTGCCTGCAGGCGCCGTTCACGCATGGCGAGGACGGCCTGCAGCTTGGCCCGCGTGGCCATCTGTTCGGCGTCATCGACCTGGGCCAGGCGATGAATCTCTATTACTTCGTGCTGGCGGTCGTGCTGATCGGGATGTTCGTGATCTGGCGTTTCGTGAATTCGCCCTTCGGCATGATCCTGCGTTCGATCCGGGACAACGAACAGCGGGCGATTTCGCTTGGCTATTCGGTGCAGGCCTACAAGCTGGGCGCCTTCGTCATGTCGGCGGCGCTGTCGGGACTGGCAGGCGGGTTGAAGGCGCTGGTCTTTCAACTGGCGACGCTGACCGATGTCGCATGGCAGATGTCGGGCGAGGTCGTGCTGATGACCCTGATCGGCGGCATCGGCACGCAGGCGGGGCCGGTGGTGGGTTCCGGCGTGTTCATCGCGCTGCAAAACAACCTTGCCACCTCGGATTTTCCGGTGACGATCATCATGGGCGTCGTCTTCATGGTCTGCGTGCTGGTGTTTCGCCGGGGCATCGTGGGGAATTCTTTGCCTCGCGCATCGGGCGGGCGCTTGGGCTGAAATCCGACAGCTGAAAGGCGCGGGGGCGGGTGCGCTCCCGTTCCATGAACGCGAACACCGCATCCGCGCCATTGCCCTTTGCACCCCCGCGCCGGACCGGCCACATTGGGGCATGACAAGGAAAGGCAGGTCATGGGACTTTTGATCGACGGGCAATGGCGCGACCAGTGGTATGACACCGACAGCACCGGCGGGCGTTTTCAACGCAGCCAGTCGTCATGGCGCAACTGGATCACGCCCGACGGCAGCGCAGGCCCAAGCGGGCAGGGCGGCTTCAAGGCAGAGGCCGGGCGCTATCACCTTTATGTCAGCCATGCCTGCCCCTGGGCGCATCGCACGCTGATCTTTCGCGCGATCAAGGGCTTGCAGGATCTGATCACGGTATCCGCCGTCCATCCGCTGATGCTGGCGGATGGCTGGACCTTCGCGCGCGATTTTCCCGGCGCGACCGGGGATGCGCTGTTCGACGCGCCGTTTCTGCGCGACATCTATCTGCGCGCCGATCCCCACGCGACGGGCCGGGTGACGGTGCCGGTCTTGTGGGACAGGCAGACCGATACCATCGTGTCCAACGAAAGCGCGGAAATCATCCGCATGTTCAATTCGGCCTTTGACGGGCTGACCGGCAACCGTGCTGATTACCGGCCTGTGGATCTGCGCGATCAGATCGAGGCGCTGAACACCCGCATCTATGACACGATCAACAACGGAGTCTACAAGGCCGGTTTCGCGACGACCCAAGCGGCTTATGACGAGGCTGTGGGGCCGCTGTTCGACAGTCTGGACTGGCTGGACGACCTGCTGACAAACCAGCGCTACCTGACCGGCGCGCGCGTGACCGAGGCCGATTGGCGCCTGTTCACCACGCTTTTGCGCTTTGACCCGGTTTACCACACGCATTTCAAATGCAACCGCCGCTGGCTGCGCGAATATCCGGCGCTTTGGGCCTTTACGCGCGAGCTTTTCCAATGGCCGGGCGTGGCGGATACGGTGCATTTCGACCATATCGTGACGCATTATTACGGCAGCCACCGCAACATCAATCCCTGTGGCATCATCCCGATCAACCCCCTGATCGACTGGCATGAGCCGCATGGGCGAGAGCACCTGAAAGGCGCCTGATGACCACCGGCATCCATCACGTCACCCTGATTACCCGCAAGGTGCAGGCCAATGTCGATTTCTATATGGGCTTTCTGGGCCTGCGCCTGATCAAGCAGACCGGCGGTTATGAGGACGCCGAACAGTTGCACCTGTTTTACGGCGACAGGCTTGGCAGCCCCGGATCGCTCATCAGCTTTCTGGTGTGGGAGGATGGGGCGCCCGGCCGCACGGGTCACGGTCAGGTCAGCGAAGTCGCCTTTGCCGTGCCCCCGGACAGCATCGGCGAGTGGCTGACCCGCGCGATGACCGCCCGCATCAAGGTCGAAGGACCGACCCATGAATTCGGCGAAACCGTGCTGCGCCTGCGCGATCCGGACGGGGTGATCGTCAAGCTGGTCGGCGTCGATCTGCCCGGCCCCGCGCCGCTGCCCGATCCGATTGCGCCGACGCGCATCCGGGGCGTCACCATCCTGACCGAAACCCCGGAACGCACCGCCGATTTCATCGCGACATTCGGCTATGCGGGCGATGAGGTGCAGGGGAACACGCGCCGGATGCGCTCGGACACTGATATCGTCGATGTCCGCAATGGCGCGGGGTTTGTGCCCTCGATCCCCGGCACGGGCGTTTTCGACCATGTGGCGTTTCGGGCACCCGATGTCGAGGCGGTGCGCCGGATGCGCATCGCGCTGAAGGGCGCGGTCGATATCACCAATGTTCATGACCGCAAATATTTCCTGTCGCTTTACGTCCGCGACCCCGGCAATACGCTGATCGAATATGCGACCGACGGGCCGGGCTTTACCGTGGACGAAGACGCGGACCATCTGGGCGAAACCCTGTTCATCCCGCCCGGTAACAGCGCAAGGGCGCAGGACCTGCGCGTCATGCTGCCCCAGTTTTCGCGACCCGGCGCGGAACGGATGCCGCAGCGCGACCTGCATTTCACCCATCGCTTTCACACGCCCGCCGACCCGGACGGCAGCGTGATCGTGCTGCTGCACGGCAGCGGCCGGAACGAGGCCGACATGATGCCGATGGCCCATCACATCGCGCCCCGCGCGACCCTGCTGGGGGTGCGGGGGCGTTCCACCGAAGAAGGCCATCCGCGCTGGTTCCGCCGCTATTCCGACATGGAATTCGATCAGGCCGATATCCGGTCCGAGGCAGCGGCCTTTGCCGATTTCCTGCAAGATGCGATCCGCGCCTATGGGCTGGACGCAGACCGGCTGGGGGTGCTGGGCTATTCCAACGGCGCGAATTTCGCCGCCGCGCTGATGGCGCTGCATCCCGGCCTGATCCGCCGCGCGATCCTGCTGCGCGCATTGGCCGCGCTGGATGATCTGCCCGCGGTGGATCTGTCCGGGACGGATGTGTTGCTGCTGACCGGCGCCACCGACCCCTATACCAAGGGCACGCCGCGTCTGCGGGACTGGCTGGTCGCCAGCGGCGCGCAGGTCGAACCGCATGAATTGACCGCAGGTCACGGCCCGACCCCGCAGGACGAGGCGCTGGCCCGCGACTGGCTGGCGCATGAAATGCCGAAACTCGCATGAAAAAGCCCCCCGAAGAACGGTCTTCGGGGGGCTGATCTTTAATCTAGCGGTTTCAAGCCCGCCTCGATCTGCTGGCGGCGCGATTCCAGAAAGGGCGGCAGGGACAGCCGTTCGCCCAGGGATTCCAGCGGCTCATCGACGGCGAAACCGGGACCGTCGGTCGCGATCTCGAACAGGTTGCCGCCCGGTTCGCGGAAATAGAGCGAGCGGAAATAGTAACGCTCGACCTCGCCCGAGGACGGGATGCGAAACTCGGCCAGCCGCTGCGCCCATTGATGGATCGCGGGCACATCCGGGGTGCGGAAGGCGACGTGATGGACCGCGCCCGCGCCTTGTCGCGCGACCGGCAGGCCGGGCTGGACCGCGACATGCAGCTCGGCCGCCGGGCCGCCGTCGCCCATTTCAAAGACGTGGACCTGACCCTCGCCATCGGGGCTGGCATAGTCGCGGGTCCTGCGCATGTTCAGCACGCGGGACAGCACGGCTTCGGTCGGGGCCAGATCGGGGACCGAGATGGTGATCGGCCCAAGCCCCCGGATCTGATGCGCCGCCGGGACCGGGCTGCGGTCCCAGGGATGCACCTCGCCCGGCTGATCGGCGGTCAGGCGCAGGCGCTGGCCTTCGGGATCTTCGAAATCCAGCGTGGCGCGACCGTCCAGCGTGGTGATGCGCCCGCGCGTCAGCCCCTGATCGGCCAGCCGCGCCGCCCAGAAATCCAGGCTGTCCCCGGCCACGCGCAAGCCCGTGCGGCTGATCGAATGCGTCCCGCGACGTTCCCGCGCCACCGGCCAGTCGAAAAAGGTGATATCGGTGCCCGGTGTCGCCTGTCCGTCGGCATAGAACAGGTGATAGGCGCTGGTGTCGTCACTGAGTTCACGGTCTTCTTGACCAGCCGCAGCCCAAGCGTATCGGTGTAGAACCGCTTGTTTCCCGGCGCATCGGCGGTGATTGCGGTCAAATGGTGGATGCCTGTGAGGTCCATCATATCCTCCTGTCTGTGGTGTCGGGATGGATATCGGTGCCCCGGCGTTCCGTCGCCAGAGCGGCCCTGCCGGAACCGGTGTTCTGGAATTGCGAACGGCGGCGGCGATGCTATGGTCTGGTCATGCGCTATACGCTGGATGAGCTTGACGCCTTTCTGACCGTGATGGAACTGGGCACGGTGACCGCCGCCGCCAGCCGGTTGAACATGTCGAAATCCGTGATCAGCAAGCGGATCAGCGATCTGGAATGCACGCTTGGCACGGCGCTGTTCCGGCGCAACGCGGGCCGGATCGCCCCGACCGAGGCGGCGCTGCGCCTGACCGAACGCCTGCGCCCGGCGCTGACCGAACTGCGCGCCGCGACCGAAACGGCCGCGCTGGAGGGCAGCGCCGAAACCTCGCTGCGCGGCCGCCTGTCGATCGCCGCCCCGATGAGCTTTGGCGTCATGTATCTGGGCCCGATCCTTGCCAGCTTTGCCGCGGCCAACCCCGAACTGGAACTGCGCATCGACTATGACGACCGCGCCCGCGATCTGGTGCAGGACGGGATCGACGTGTCGATCCGCATCGGCGCGATCCGCGATTCCGCGCTGATCGCCCGCAAGATCTGCGAGGATCGCAGCGTCCCCTGCGCCAGCCCCGATTACATCGCCCGGCATGGCACGCCGCGCGATCTGGACGATCTGCACAACCATCAGGTCATCGCCTACAGCCACCTTGCCAATGCGCGGCTGTGGGAATTCGGGCAGGAGACACGCCCGGTCCTGACCCCGGTGCGCAGCCGAATTTCCCTGAACAACGGCGAGGCGATCCGCGATTTCGCCGTCGCAGGTCTGGGGCTGGCGATCGTGCCCGGTTTCATCGTCGCAAAAGAGCTTGCCTCGGGGCGGCTGGTGCGTGTCCTGCCCGAAATCGCAAGCAAGACCGTTCCGATTTGCGCGGTCTGGCCGCCCGTCACCCCCATGCCGCTGAAGCTGCGCGCCTTTGTCGACCATCTGGTCCGGGCCTTTGCCGATGGTCCGCCTTGGCAGGATCATCCTGTTGATCGCACCCTTTAAGCGGGATTTTCCGGGCGCGAATTCCCGTCGCGAATCAATCGGGCATCCGATCTTTGGCGCCATGCTGTCGTTTTTCGATCTGAGATGTCGGAAATTGCGGCATATGGATAAATGTGGGCGCTAACTTTTATATTCCGCGCCGACCGTTGCGCTCAAGGAGCGGTCGGTTCAGGTATCATCAATGTTCCGGCGCGTCATTCCCCGTAAGTGGGTGATGTGAAAATAATTAACACTGTGAATTTTAACGGGTTTCCTGTTGCGCTCCCGACAGATTTATTGTGTGTTCCGCAGCGGGGTTTCTGCTGTTGGTTGAGTTGGTGGTCATTCGATCTTCTCGGATCGTCGGGCGGATTGAAACGAATGTTCTGTTAAATATGATATGATTTCAGTGCAATAGAATTGAACAGTTGTTTTTGCACATCGTTTTTCCGCGTAAACTGGTCGTGATTATTCAATCCTAGGCTGCGGTCTAAAAAACAGACCCTTTTACCGGATGGACAGAAATGGCTTTCCCTTAAATCCGTCTTATGGTTCTTTGACAATGTGAGGGCAAATCGCCACCCCGAGGATAATGAGTTAGTGGCGTTAAGAGATTTTGTGGTGACGCTGCTCTCACACCCGTTTCAATCCGTGTATTGTTTCTGATCGAAACGGGGCCTTGTGCCGCCAGCCATCAGTTTCGCTAATCGGTGCCGCGGCGCGGCTGACATGTCCGGCCTGTGCCGGGCAGCGCTATCTGGTGGCGCGGGGATTGGCAGCCGATCGTCGTGTCGTTCAGGGATGGCCCGGGCCAATCGGTGACCTGCATCCCCGAAACCAGGATGCCGCATTTGTCCAGCACACGGAAACCGTGCTGGCAATGATGACCGGGCCCAGAGGTCGAACGAAAGTGTCCCATTTTTGCCCCCGTTAGACACGGCAGGACAAAACCGTCTGATATGTTTCTGATTTTGTTTGGATAAAAACAGAAGTGGCAGCCCGTAGGAGAGTCGAACCCCTCTTTTCAGGTTGAAAACCTGACGTCCTAACCGATAGACGAACGGGCCACATTCTTGTTCCGCTCGAGGCCTTGGCTGCGCGGCGTGGAGCGGTGTTTAGGCCAGCACTCGGGGGGGTGCAAGAGGAAAAATCACTTTCGAGGTGAAATTCATTCGCACGCCCCAAAACCCCTTCAGCCTGTTGCCGCAGCATCGTCCAGACGCAGGCGGACGCGTTCGTTTCCGCCCCAGTGCGACAGTTCCAGCTTGCCCGCCAGATGGAACCGGCGGCCCTTGGCGCCGAGCAGGGCGGGGCCGAGGGGCCGGACATGGCGCCCCATGCGACCGCGTCCAGCGGCGCCGATCCGGCGCTGCGAAAGCGCAGCCGCAGGTGGCTGTCGCCCATGGTCGCGGCGCTGTCGATCAGCTGGTCGGCAAAGGCAAAGCGGAGGGCGGGGGCGGCCTGACCAAAGGGGCCGGCGCGTTCCAGCAGTTGCATCAGTTCGACCGTGGCGCCCTGTGGGTCCAGCAGGCCCGAGATGCGCAGCTCGCCCGCGCCGCTGCGTTCGGCCATTTCGCGCGCCAGCAGGGCCTGCAGGCAGGACATGGCGGCGGGGATGGCATCTTCGGCGACCGTGAGGCCCGCGGCCATGGCGTGACCGCCGCCTTTCAGCAGCAATCCCTCGGCCGCGAGGCGCTGGATGGCGCGGCCCAGATCAACGCCGGGGACCGAGCGGGCCGAGCCCTTGCCGATGCCATGCTCGACCCCGATCACGACAGAGGGCAGGTTCATCGCCTCTTTCATGCGGGCGGCGACGATGCCGACGACGCCGGGATGCCAGCCTTCCCCCGCGGCCCAGGCCAGATTCTGGGCGCTTTCGCTGTCCATATGGGCGGCGGCCTGCGCCAGGGCCTCGGTGCGGACGGCGGCTTCGATGGTGCGGCGGTCGCGGTTCAGGTCGTCCAGATCCTGCGCCAGCTTTGCGGCCTGACGCGGATCGGTCGTGGACAGGCACAGCGCGCCCAGATCGGCGCGGCCGACGCGGCCGCCGGCATTGATGCGGGGTCCGATCAGAAAGCCCAGATGAAAGGCCGTGGGGCGCGAATCGAGTTTCGCGACATCGGCCAGCGCGACCAGACCGGGCCTTTCGCGGCGTGCCATGATCGCCAGACCCTGCCGGACAAAGGCGCGGTTGACCCCGACCAGCGGCGCGACATCGGCCACCGTCGCCAGTGCGACCAGATCCAGCAGCGGGATCAGGTCGGGCTGCGGCTGGCCGTCCTGCCGCAGCAGACGATTCGCCTGAACCAGCGTCAGAAAGACCACGC
The DNA here is from genome assembly GCF_029309835.1 of Paracoccus sp. DMF-8. Lineage (GTDB taxonomy): Bacteria > Pseudomonadota > Alphaproteobacteria > Rhodobacterales > Rhodobacteraceae > Paracoccus. The sequence continues at coordinate 110,387 of NZ_JARJHL010000010.1, forward strand.
CCGCCGCGCAAAGATGGCCTGGACTGCCGTCTTCGTCCATGCGGTTGGGGTTCACCACGGCCACGGCGGGGGGCAGGGTTTCGCCGCCCTGATGGTGGTCCAGCACGATGACATCGGCGGCAGCGGCGGCGGCCAGCGCCTCATGGCTGAGGGTGCCGCAATCGACGCAGACGATCAGGTCATGGTCGGCGGCAAGCCGGGTCATGGCGGGGACGTTCGGACCATAGCCTTCGTCGATGCGGTCGGGAATATACAGCGTCGCGTCGCGGCCCTGCTGGCGCAGCCAGTCCAGCAGCAGCGCGGCGGAACTGCCGCCATCGACGTCGTAATCGGCAAAGATCGCGATCTTTTCGCGCCCCTGCAGTGCCGCGACCAGACGGGCGGCGGCCTTGTCCATGTCGCGCAGGGTCAGAGGATCGGGCAGCAGGTCGCGCAGCTTGGGGTCCAGATAGCCCGGCACCTCGGGGGCGGTCACGCCGCGCGCCGACAGGATGCGGGCCACGGCCAGCGGCAGGCCGCTGTCCAGCGCGAGGGCCTCGGCCCCGCGTTCAAGGGCGGGATCGGGCGCCGTCCAGCGCCGTCCGGTCAGGGAGTTCTGCACATTCAGGAAAGCGGTCATGACATGGTTCTGGGGCAGGGCGGTCAGGGTTGCAAGACGACAGCGGGGGCGGGTCCTGCGGCCCGCCCCCTTTCATCCGGTCAAAACCGCGATCAGCGGATCGGGTTGCGATAGATCATGCGCCGCACCGAGCCGGTTTTCGAGCGCATCAGGATGGTTTCGGTCTGCAGGTAATGCGGTTCGCGCTTGACGCCCGCGACGATCGAGCCGTTGGTGACGCCGGTCGCGGCAAAGATCACATCGGCGGTGACCAGCTCGTCGCGCGCATAGATGCGGTTCAGGTCGGTGATCCCGGCCTTTTTCGCACGGCCCTTTTCGTCGTCGTTGCGGAACAGGAGCTTGCCCCACATCTGGCCGCCCATGCATTTCAGGGCCGATGCCGCCAGAACGCCCTCGGGCGCGCCGCCGGAACCCATATACATGTCGATTCCGGTCAGTTCGGCTTCGGCGCAGTGGATGACGCCCGCAACGTCGCCATCGGTGATCAGGCGGATCGCGGCCCCGGTCGAGCGAACCTCGGCGATCAGGTCTTCGTGGCGGGGACGTTCAAGGATGCAGACGGTGATATCGCCGGGCTGGACGCCGCGCGCGCGGGCCAGCGTGGTGACGCGTTCGGCGGGCGACATGTCCAGGCTGACGATATCCTTGGCATAGCCCGGCCCGATGGCCAGCTTTTCCATATAGACGTCGGGGGCATGCAGCAGCGTGCCGCGCGGGGCCATGGCGATGACGGTCAGCGCGTTCGGCATGTCCTTGGCGGTCAGGGTCGTACCTTCCAGCGGGTCGAGCGCGATATCGACCTCGGGGCCTTTGCCCGAGCCGACTTCTTCGCCGATATACAGCATCGGGGCTTCGTCGCGTTCGCCTTCGCCGATGACCACGACGCCCTTGATGTCCAGCATGTTCAGCTGTTCGCGCATCGCATTGACCGCCGCCTGATCGGCCGCCTTTTCGTCGCCGCGGCCGATCAGCCGGGCCGAGGCATGGGCTGCGGCTTCGCTGACGCGGGCAAGGCCGAGCGAAAGCATGCGGTCGTTGAAATCGGTTTTGGCGTTCATCGTCAGATCCTTGATGACATGTTCGGGCCGCTTCTACGCGCCTGCCCCGAATCGGGCAAGGGTGGGGGCGCTAACGGCGGCGGTCGTTTCGCGCATCGGCGGTTTTGCCGCTTCAGCCCTTGTCTGTGCCCGACAGTTCCAGCGCCAGCGCATGGATGCGCGGCACGATATCGCCAAGCGTGTCATGGACCAGACGGTGGCGGGCCAGCCGGTTCAGATCGTTGAAGCGCGCGCTGGTCATGCGGATGCGGAAATGCGTCTGGCCGCCGTCGCGCCAGCCCGAATGGCCCCGGTGCCCCTCGCTTTCGTCCAGTACTTCAAGCTGTTCGGGGGAAAGGGCGGCAAGGCGGTCGCGCATCTCATCGACGATCATCGGTTTTTACCTTTTCTGTTACGTGAAATAGCCTAAACTACTGCCTCCGACGAGAACAGGGCCGAGAACAGGGCAAGTATGATGAGTAGTAGCGATCCGTTCGGTTTCGACATGTCAGCGGCTTCGGACAAGAAGCGCAGGGCCAAGGGACGGCGTGGCATGTCGGGGGCGTTCGAGACTTCGACACGCAGATGCGACAAGGCGGGATGCGATCAGCCGGGGCAGTATCGCGCGCCGAAATCGCCCCGCGCGCTGGATGATTATTACTGGTTCTGCAAGGATCACGTCCGCGAATACAACCTGAACTGGAATTATTTCCAGGGCCAGTCCGAGGCGGAATTCCAGGAATTCCTGGACAATGCGACCGTGTGGGAACGTCCGACCAAGCCCTTTCGCCGGGCCACGCAGGAAAGCAAATGGGCGCGTCACGGTGTCGATGATCCGCTGGAAATCCTGGGCGCCAACGGCACCAACCCCGAGGTCCGCGTCCGCGCCGCCCGCAAACTGCCCCCGACCGAGCGCAAGGCGCTGGATATTCTGGAGGCCAAGGACAGCTGGACGCGCGCGGAAATCCGCAAGCAATACAAATCCCTGGTCAAGGATCTGCACCCCGACATGAACGGCGGCGACCGTTCGGACGAGGATCGGTTGCAGGAGGTGGTCTGGGCCTGGGATCAGATCAAGGAAAGCCGCAGCTTCAAGGATTGAGGTGAAGGGGGCTTTGCCCCCCGCGCCTGCGGCGCTTCCCCCGAGGGTATTTCGGTGATGAAGAAAGCCCGGCAGGTCGATCCGCCGGGCTTTCGTTTGTGGCGGGCTTGGGTCAGATCGCTTTTTGCAGCGCCTCGATCAGGTCGGTGCGTTCCCATGAAAAGCCGCCATCGTCCTCGGGGGCGCGGCCGAAATGGCCATAGGCGGCCGTGCGGCGGTAGATCGGGCGGCACAGGTTCAGGTGATCGCTGATGCCTTTGGGCGTGAGGTCCATGACCCTGGCCAGCGCCTTTTCGATTTCCGCCTCGGGGACGGTATTGGTTTCGAAGGTATTGGCATAGATCGACAGCGGTTTGGCGACGCCGATCGCATAGCTGAGCTGGATCACGCAGCGTTGGGCCAGGCCCGCCGCGACGACGTTTTTCGCCAGATAGCGCGCGGCATAGGCGGCAGAGCGGTCGACCTTGGTCGGATCCTTGCCGGAAAACGCACCGCCGCCGTGGAGGGCTGCGCCGCCATAGGTGTCGACGATGATCTTGCGCCCGGTCAGGCCCGCGTCGCCATCCGGCCCGCCGATCACGAAGGTGCCGGTCGGGTTCACCCACCATTCGGTGTTTTCGGTCAGCCAGCCCTGCGGCAGGACCTCGCGGACATAGGGTTCGACAATGGCGCGGATATCGTCCGATGTCTGGCTTTCGTCCTTGTGCTGATGCGAAACGACGATGCTGGTGACCTCGACCGGCTTGCCGTTTTCATAGCGCAGCGTCAGTTGCGATTTCGCATCCGGGCCAAGCGCGGGTTCGGCGCCGGATTTGCGGGCCTCGGCCAGACGGCGCAGGATGGCATGCGCGTATTGGATGGGCGCGGGCATGAGTTCGGGCGTTTCATCGACCGCATAGCCGAACATGATGCCCTGATCGCCGGCGGCGTCGTTTTTCACGCCCTGCCAGATATGGGCCGATTGTTCGTGCAGCAGGTTCAGCACCTTGCAGGTGTTCCAGTGGAATTTTTCCTGCTCATAGCCGATGTCGCGGATGACATCGCGGGCGATCTGGCCGATCGAGCCCATGTAATGGCTGAGCCGGTCCTGATCGGCCAAGCCGATTTCTCCGCCGATGACCACCATGCCGGTGGTGGCGAAGGCTTCGCAGGCGACGCGGGCGCGCGGGTCTTCGGTCAGCAGCGCATCCAGAACGGCATCTGAAATCTGGTCGCACAACTTGTCAGGGTGTCCTTCGGAAACGGATTCCGAGGTGAACACGTAATTCTGTCTGGCCATGGGGTTGCTCCGGTGAAATGTAGCCGCCACGTCAGGAAGCCGTTGTGGCGGTCAAATCCGAGCGTTATGCCACTGGCCGCGTTTCGTCAACACTGCTGACGCTTTTGCGGCGGCGGGTGGCGATCACGATCAGGGCAAGCAGGGTGGCGATGACAACCGGCCAGTCTCTGGTCCGGCTCCAGATCGTCGGGGGCAGGGCGCCGGGCAGGCGGGCGTCGATACGACCCTCGACATTCAGGCCAAGGCTTTGGCGGACGGCGCCGCGTGCGTCGATGACCGCTGTCACCCCGGTATTGGCGACGCGGATCACGGGCAGGCCGCTTGCTCTGGCGCGCAGCCGGGCCTGCGCCAGATGCTGCCACGGTCCGGCCAGCGTGCCGAACCATGCGTCATTGGTGATCTGCAGGATCCATTCGGGGCGGTCGGGACCGGTGATCAGGTGGCGCGAAAAGATCGCCTCGTAACAGATCAGGACCTGAACCGGGGGCAGTTGGTCGGCAAGACCGCGCAGCACCTGCGCCCCGGTCCCCGAGGAATAGCCCGCGCCATGTTGCGCCGCAAAGGACGAGATGCCGAAGCGCGCCAGCTGATCGCCCCAGGGTGTATATTCGCCAAAGGGCACAAGGTGGAATTTGTCATAGGTCCGGCCGATCCGGCCATCGGCGGTGAATTCGGCGAAGCTGTTGAAATAGCGGCTGCCTTCGCTGCGCTGGATGCCCAGAAGGACCGGGGCACCGGCGATGCGGGTGATCTCTTGCGGGGCGGTTTCGGCGCGTTCAAGCAGGAAGTTGACGGCGGTTTCGGGCCAGATCACCGCGTCGGGCGCGCGGTCATCCGCTGTCGGGCCGGTCGAAAGCCGGATCAGCCGGTCGAAAAAGACCTGCGACCAATAGGGGTCCCATTTCAGCGCCTGTTCGGCATTGGGCTGGACAAGCCGCAGGGTAAAGTCGCGGTCGGCGGGCAGGGGGGCGATGATGCGGTTGAGGCCCCAGCCATGGGCCAGCGCGATGACCAGCGCAGCCATGACCGATCCGCGCAACGCGCCGCGCATGTCGGTCGCCGGGCCGCGCCACAGCAGGATCGGCAGGGCCGCCGCCAGCATGGTCAGCGCCGACAGGCCGATGCTGCCGGTCAGCGCGGCCAGTTGCGCGGCGGGCGTGTCGATCCAGATATGGCCGGTCAGCGCCCAGGGCAGGCCGGTAAAGATCCAGCCCCGGATCCAGTCGGACAGGACAAGCGCCGCGGCAAAACCCGTGGCGCGGTCCTGCCAGCCGGTGCTGATCCGCCCCGCCAGCCAGCCCGGCACGGCCCAGAACAGCCCGCCGCCCGCCGCGAACAGCACCAGCGCAAAAGGCGCCATCCAGCCGTAGATCTCCGGTTCGACCAGAAAGGGCTCGACGATCCAGAACATGCTGGCGGCGAAATAGCCGCTGGCGCTGCCAGAAAGGCGGGACGAGAGAGGGGTGCGGCTGCGCGCGATACGCCAGCACAGCAGCGCAAGGGCCAGAAGGGTGACGAGCCAAAGCCCCCAGGGGGCCTGCCCGAGGGCCGCCGCCGCGCCCGTCGCGACATGGAGCAGCGCGGAAAGCAGGCTGTCACGTCGCGCGCGGGGCTGCATCGGCATGGCTGGGTTTTGCGTCAGGCCTCGGAACCGGCGGGGGCTTCGGTCGCCGGGGCTGCCTGATCGGTGTCGGTCTTTTTCGCGGCCGGTTTGCGGGTGCGGGGCGCGCGTTTGCGGACGGGGGCCGGTTCTGCGGCGGTTTCACCTGTTTCGGCGACGGCCTCGGCAGGGGATTCTGCGAGGGATTCTGCGGGGGCCTCAGTCGCCGCTGCCGCATCGGCTGCGGGTTTTGCGGGCGCGCGAGACGCGCTTGCGGACCGGCTTTTTCCCGGCCTCGGGTTCTGCCGGGGTGGTTGCGATGGCCTCGGGCGGGGTGGTGTCGGCGGCGGGAGCTTCCGTTGCGCCAACTTCCGCTGCGGGGGCTTCCGTTGCGGGGACCTCGGCGGCTTTGCGGCTGCGCGGGGCACGTTTGCGCGGGGCTTTCGGTTTTTCTGCCGGAGCGGTTTCGCCTGCCGCCGCGCTGCTCACTTCCGGGGCAGCCTCGGCAGAGGGTTCCGCGACGCTGGCCTGTTCCGCAGGCGCCACAGCGACCATGGTTGCCTGAGGAGCGGCAGCCGGTTCTGCGGCAGGCTGGCGGAGCGGTTCCGGCGCGGGTTCGGACACGATCGAAACCGTCTCTTCCGGCTCGGGGCGGGCAGGGAAGGCATCGGTGCGGAAACTGCGCAGCATGAAGTCGGGGACGTGATCGCCCATGCCCAGAACCGTGTGGCGGTCGCGTTCGCCACCGCGATCACGGCGACGGTCGCGGCGGTCGCCATTGCGCTGTTCGCCCCGCAGATCGTTGCGGTCGTCGTGACGGGGTTCGGTGCGACCCTCTGGCCGACTGTCGCGCGGCTGGTCGTGATCGTGGCGCTGCGCGCGGGGGGCGGGCTGTTCGCTGGCTGTCGGGCGGCTGTCCAGATGTTCCTCGCGCATGGGCGCATCGGCGGGCTGTTCGCCAGCAGCCTGATCGCGGCCACCACGGCGGCGGTCGTTGTCGCGGCCACGACCGCGATCACGGTCGCGCCGCATCGCGCGCCATCGCGGCCATCGCGCGAACCGCTGCAGCGGCGATCCTGCGCGGCCGGGGACAGGGTGAAGCCTTCGGGCAGGGGCGCGCGGGGCAGGGTCTGCTTGACCAGCGATTCGATGGCGGTCAGGTATTTTTCATCCGTCGGGCGTCGAAATGGAAATCGCCGTGCCCTGCCGCCCGGCGCGGCCGGTGCGGCCGATGCGGTGGACGTAATCCTCGGCATGGCTGGGCAGGTCGAAGTTGAAGACATGGCTGACCGCCGGAATGTCCAGCCCGCGCGCCGCCACGTCCGAGGCGATCAGGAAACGCAGCGAACCTTCGCGGAAGCCGTCCAGCGTCGCCATGCGATGGCGCTGGTCCAGATCGCCATGGATCGGCGAGGCGTCATAGCCATGGGCCTTCAGCGATTTCGCGACGATATCCACATCGGTCTTGCGGTTGCAAAAGATGATGGCGTTCTTCAGCGCCTCGCCTTCGGCGTCGATCAGGGCGCGCAGCAACTCGCGTTTCTGTTTCGCGGTCTGGTCCTTGCGGGTAGGGGTGATCTCGACCAGCCGCTGCGTGATGGTTTCGCTGGTCGTCGCCTGACGCGCAACCTCGATCCGTTCGGGCGAATGCAGGAAGGTGTCGGTGATGCGTTCGATTTCCGGCGCCATCGTCGCGCTGAAGAACAGCGTCTGACGGGTGAAGGGCGTCAGTTGAAAGATGCGTTCGATATCGGGGATGAAACCCATGTCCAGCATCCGGTCGGCTTCGTCCACGACCATGATCTGCACACCGGTCAGCAACAGCTTGCCGCGCTCGAAATGGTCCAGCAGGCGGCCCGGCGTTGCGATCAGCACATCGACGCCGCGGTCGATCAGCTTGTCCTGTTCGCCAAAGCCGACGCCGCCGATCAGCAGCGCCTTGGTCAGCTTGGTGTGTTTTCGCATAGGTGTCGAAGTTTTCGGCGACCTGCGCCGCCAGTTCCGCGTCGGTGCCAGAACCAGACTGCGCGGCATCCGCGCCCGCGCCCGGCCACGGCCAAGCAGCGTGATCATCGGCAGGGTGAAACTTGCGGTCTTGCCGGTCCCGGTCTGGGCGATCCCCAGCACATCGCGACCTTCCAGAGCGGGCGGGATCGCCCGGCCAGAATCGGCGTCGGGCTGTCATATCCGGCTTCGGAGATGGCTTTCAGGACCTTGGGGTCAAGTTTCAGATCGGAAAATTTGGTCATTCAGGGCTTTCGTCATATTGTGCGGTCATTCTGCCGCAGCGTTCAGCGTCCATGGCCGGGGTCGGCGCGATCATCAAGGTGATCGGCTTTCCTCGGCTGTCCGGGACCTGTTCCGCACCCTTGCCTTGCCTGCCGGATGCAGACATGGGGCTGGGTAAAGGAAAACCGGCCTTGCGTCAATCTGATGCGAAAGATTGTGTCGCGGGCATGGGCAGCATTCAGGTTTCGTCAGCCATGATAGCATGAACCGCCATGGGGAATCGAGGGCCGTGGTTGACGCGCCCCTTGGGCAGGGGCTATCCCGCAGGCGACAACGGATGGCAGAAATGAACCTCTTTTCGGATATTCGCGCGCTCGTCATCGATGCGCTGAACCAGATGGCTGCGGCGGGCGAACTGCCCTCGGGGCTGGATATGACCGCCGTCGCGGTCGAGCCGCCGCGCTGACGCCGCGCATGGCGACATGGCCACGAATGCCGCGATGGTGCTGGCCAAGCCCGCGGGCAAAAAGCCCCGCGACATCGCGGAAACGCTGGCCGCCCATCTGCGCGAAGATGATCGCATTACCTCGGCCGAGGTGGCGGGACCGGGCTTTCTGAATCTGCGCATCGCGCCCGATCAGTGGCGTGACGTGATCCGCGCCGCCCTGCATGACGGCGACGGCTTTGGCCGCGCCGATCTGGGGCGGGGCGTCAAGGTCAATATCGAATTCGTCAGCGCCAACCCGACCGGCCCGATGCATGTCGGCCATACGCGGGGCGCGGTGTTCGGCGATGCGCTGGCCGCGCTTCTGCAATTCGCGGGCTATGACGTCACGCGCGAATATTACATCAACGACGGCGGCGCGCAGGTCGATGTGCTGGCCCGTTCCGCCTATGAACGCTACCGCGAGGCCAACGGGCTGGAACCGGAAATCCGCGAAGGCCTGTATCCCGGCGATTACCTGATCCCCGTGGGCGAGGCGCTGAAGGCCGAATATGGCGACAGCCTGCTGGACCTGCCCGAAAGCGAATGGCTGGTCCCGATCCGCGATTTCGCGACCGAACGCATGATGGCGATGATCCGCGATGATCTGGCCCTGCTGGGCGTCGAAATGGATGTTTATTCCAGCGAAAAGGCCCTGTATGGCACCGGCCGGATCGAGGCCGCGATCGAACGGCTGCGTCAGGCCGGCCTGATCTACGAAGGCGTGCTGGACCCGCCCAAGGGCAAGATCCCCGACGATTGGGAGCCGCGCGAACAGACCTTGTTCCGGTCCTCGGCGCATGGCGATGACGTGGATCGCCCGGTCAGGAAATCGGATGGCGCATGGACCTATTTCGCCCCGGATATCGCCTATCACTGGGACAAGATCGACCGGGGTTTCGATCAGTTGATCGACGTCTTCGGTGCCGATCATGGCGGCTATGTCAAGCGCATGTCCGCTGCGGTCAAGGCGCTGTCGAATGGGCGCGTGCCCTTGGACGTCAAGCTGATCCAGCTGGTCAAGCTGTTCAAGAACGGCGAACCCTTCAAGATGTCGAAGCGCGCGGGCACCTTTGTCACGCTGCGCGATGTCGTCGAACAGGCGGGCAGGGACGTCACGCGCTTCCACCTGCTGACGCGCAAGAACGACGCGGCGCTGGATTTCGATTTCGACAAGGTTCTGGAACAGTCCAAGGACAACCCGGTCTGGTATGTCCAATATGCCAGCGCGCGGATCAATTCGGTCCTGCGCCGGGCCGCCGATATGGGCGTCGATACCACTGACAGCGCGCTGTCCAATGCCGATCTGGGCCGCCTGACCCATCAGGCCGAACTGGAACTGGCCCGCAAAGTTGCAGAATGGCCACGCACGGTCGAAATCGCCGCCCGCGCAAACGAGCCGCATCGGATCGCGTTTTTCCTGTATGATATCGCGTCGGACCTGCATTCGCTGTGGAACCGGGGCAATGACGACACGACCCTGCGTTTCGTGCAGGATGGCGACAGGGCGGAAACGGCGGCAAAAATTGCGCTGGCGCGGTCCGTTGGCGTTGTCATTTCGAACGGTCTTGGTATTCTTGGGGTGACTCCGGCAACTGAAATGCGCTGATCGAACAGCGCCGGGCCGGGTTTCGAGCAGTGACAGCAAAGCCGGATCAACCGGCAGGCAGGCAGGACAATGGCAGTGGTTGATTTCCGCTCTGGCGGTGGATTCGTGGGTGCGCAACCTCGTCAGGTGCGCGACTACCCCTATGGACAGGACCCTCGGGCCGAAGAATCCGAATGGGCCGGACACGGCCATTGGGACGAAGAACGCTACCATGACGATTCCGATGCCCGTTACGCCGCCGATATTTCCGTCGGTGCGCGTGTCGGTCGGCTGACGCATTATCTGGGCGCGGTGATTTCGGTCGGGCTGATGGTGATGCTGGCGGTCTGGGGCTACAAGCTGGTGATGCGCGATGTCTCGGGTGTCCCGGTGATCCGCGCGATCGAGGGCGAGGCCCGCACCGCTCCCGACAATCCCGGCGGCGAACTGGTCGCCCGCACCGGGCTGGCCGTGAATGCCGTCGCTGCCGGTACCGATGCGCGCCCCGCCAACCAGGTCGCCATCGCCCCCGAGGCGACCGGCCTTGGCGAGGAAGATGTCGCGATGGGCGAACTGGGCGCGACCGCCCGCCAGCCCTCGCGCGAAACCGAATTGCCGCTGGAGGCGACGAATGCCCGCATCGTCGCCCTGTCCGATGCCGAAGCCGCCGCCGCCCGTGCCGAGGCGCAGGCCTCGGCCGCGCAGGCCCAGCTTTCCGATGCTCCGGCCAACGAAGGCCCGGTGAACGAGGCGCTGACCGATCTGGACGGCCAGCAGGTCGTCGCCCCCGAAACCATCAATGCCGTTCTGGCCGAAGCCGCCGCCGCCGCGGCGCAGCCGACGCCGGGCGGTCTGGCCACATCGGCCCGGCCCGCACCGCGCCCGCGCCGCACCGCCGCGGCGCAGCCCACGGTGGTCAGCGATGCCGCGCCGGTGGCCGCCCCTGCAGCCGCACCCGTCCAGCGCGTCGCCCCGAACGCCGTCGCCTCCGGCGCGCCGCTGGTCCAGATCGGCGCCTTCGACAGCAATGCGCTGGCCGAGGGCGGATGGAATCGCATCTCGGGCAAGTTCGGCGCGCTGTTTTCCGGCAAGGGGCAGGTGATCCAACGCGCCGAAAGCAATGGCCGCACCTTCTGGCGCCTGCGCGTCGCAGGGTTCGACAGCCGCGACGAGGCCCGCCGATTCTGCGCCGCGCTGGTTGCCGAAGGCACCGATTGTATCCCGGCATCGGCCCAGTAAGCCCTTGATGTCCGATCATTCCAGCAAAGGGACCGGCGCCACCATTCTGGGTGGAATCGCCGGTCCCGACCTTTCCGGGGCAGAGCGCGCCTTTTTCCGTGACGCCGACCCCTGGGGCTTTATCCTGTTCGGCCGCAATATCGACACGCCGGATCGCCTGCGCCGCCTGACCGCCGATCTGCGGGACGCCGTCGGCCGCGATGCCCCCGTCCTGATCGATCAGGAAGGCGGTCGTGTCCAGCGGATGCGCGCGCCCCATTGGACCGATTGGCCGAACGCGATGGATCAGGCGGCGCGCGGCGCCCGTGCGGTCTGGTTGCAGCATGTGCTGATGGGCCGAGAACTGCGCGATTGCGGCATCGACAGCGATTGCGCGCCCTGTCTGGATATCGCGACGGAAACCACCCACCCCTTTCTGATGAGCCGCTGCTTTGGCTTTGACGCCGAAACCGTGACGCGGATGGGGCGGGCGGCGGCGGATGGGCTGCTGGCCTCGGGCGTGTTGCCGGTGATCAAGCATCTGCCCGGCCATGGACGGACGCGGGTGGACAGCCACCATGACCTGCCGGTGATCGACGCCGCGCTGGAGGATCTGGACCAGAGCGATTTCGCGCCCTTTCGCGCGCTGTCCGATCTGCCGATGGCGATGACCGCGCATATCCGCCTGACCGCGCTGGATGATGCGCCCGCGACGGCCTCGGCCCCGGCGATCTGGCTGATCCGAGAGCGCATCGGCTTTGGCGGCTTGCTGATGAGCGATGACATCGGCATGCAGGCGCTGTCGGGCAGCCCCGGCGAACGCGCGGCGGCTGCGGTCGCTGCGGGCTGCGATCTGGTGCTGAGCTGCAACGAAACCATCGCGCAGATGCAGGCGATTGTCGCGGCTGCCGGGCCGATGACCCCCGCCGCCGTGGCGCGCGCCGATGCGGCGCTGGCCATGCGCCGCGCGCCGCAGGATCTGGATCTGGCGGGGTTGCGGGCCGAACTTGCCGCAATGGCCTGATCGCACGGCTTTGGTTGACTTGCCCCCCGCCTTGCCCGATCCTGCACGCCTGATGTCCAAAGCCCGCAGATGACCAAGGTCCCCTATCCGACGCCCGTTCCCGACGCGGAATCGCCGCTGATCCACGCCACCGCCCCCTCGGTCGAGGAGCGGCGGGCCGAAGAGGTGCTGGTCGTCGATGTTTCCGGCTACGAAGGCCCGCTGGACCTGCTGCTGACACTGGCGCGGACGCAAAAGGTCGATCTGATGCAGATCTCGGTCCCTGGTCTGGCCGAACAATATCTGGTTTTCGTCGAACAGGCCCGCGCCCTGCGGATCGAACTGGCCGCCGATTATCTGGTCAGTGGCCGCCTGGCTGGCATTCCTGAAATCGCGCCTGCTGCTGCCCCCCGACCCCGAGGCCGAAGGCCCGAGCGCCGAAGACATGGCCGCGCATCTGGCGTTTCAACTGGAGCGGCTGCAGGCGATGCGCGAATCCGCGGCGCGGCTGATGGCGCGGGACCGGCTTGGCCAGCAGCGGTTTGTGCGCGGCGCGCCGGAACAGATCACCCGCAACCGCCAGACGCGCTGGCAGGCCGGGCTGATCGACCTGATGCGCGCCTATGCGCGGCTGCGCACCCGTGACGAATTCCGCCCCTATGCCTTTGACAGGCGGGATATTTTCACGATGGAACAGGCGTTGGAGCGGGTTCGCGGCCTGATCGGCTATGTCGGCGACTGGACCGAACTGGCCGATTTCCTGCCCGATGGCTGGGCCGATCAGGGCGGGCGGCGGCGTTCGGCCACGGCGGCGACCTTTGCCGCGACGCTGGAGCTGGCGCGGCAGGGGGCGCTGGAAATTCGCCAGTCCGAGACCTTCGCGCCGATCTCGATCCGGCGCAGGACCGCAGATGACAGGCCCGACAACAGCGGGCGGGAAACCCCATGACCGACCAGACCGAAAACGCTCACATCATCGACGAGGCACCGCGTTTCCCGCCGCCGCCCTTGCCCGAACAGGAACGCATGGTGGAAGCGATCCTGTTCGCCTCGGCCGCGCCCATGACGCTGCGCGAGATCGGCGCGCGCATGCCTGTCGGCTGTGACCCGGCAGAGGTCATGGCGGGCCTTGTCGCGCGCTATGACGGGCGGGGCGTGCAACTGGCCCGCGTCGGCGATCTCCTGGGCCTTTCGCACGGCGGGGGATCTGGGTTTCCTGATGCAGGAACAGGCGGTCGATACCCGCTGCCCGTCGCGCGCCGCGACTGAAACGCTGGCCGTCATCGCCTATCACCAGCCCGTCACCCGCGCCGAAATCGAAGAGATCCGGGGTGTCGCCGTCAGTCGCGGCACGCTGGACCAGCTGATGGAAATGGAATGGGTGCGGATCGGGCGCAGGCGGATGACTCTGGGCCGTCCGGCGACCTTTGTCGTGACCGAAAGCTTTCTGGATCATTTCGGGCTGGAAAGCGCGCGCGACCTGCCGGGACTGACCGAATTGCGGGCGGCGGGCCTGCTGGAATCGCGCCCCCCGTCCGAGGGCGTCGTGGCGCCGGGGCTGTTCCCCGAACCCGCCCCCGAGGATCGGGACGATGGCCCGGCGGATGATCTTTTTGAAGATGAATGAAAGGGTTGCGGCATGAACATGCAGCAGATTATTAATATGCTGACGCGTATGGTCATGCGGCGCGGCATCAATTGGGGCATCAACAAGGCGACGCGCCAGATTTCGAAAACCGGCGCCAGGCAACCGGGCAGCAAGGGGGCGACCCCGACGGGGAAATCTGCAGAACCGCGCCGCGCGCGAAGCGGCGAAACGCGCCCGTCAGGCCGCCCGGATCACCCGCCGTCTGGGGCGCTGATCAGCGGAACTGCTTGGCCAGTTTCAGCCCCTGACCCTGATAGTTCGAGGCGATGCCCGTGCCATACAGCCGGTCAGGCCGCGCCGCCATTCGTTCATAGACCAGACGGCCGACAACCTGACCATGTTCAAGGGCAAAGGGTGCCTCGTGGCAGCGCACCTCCAGCACGCCGCGCGCGCCCTGGCCCGCCGTGCCGTGGCCGAAACCGGGATCGAAAAAGCCTGCGTAATGAACGCGGAATTCGCCGACCATCGCCAGATAGGGCGACATTTCGGCGGCGTAATCGGGGGGGATCGTCACCGCCTCGCGGCTGACCAGAATATAAAAGGCGCCGGGATCCAGAATCAGCCGCCCGTTTTCGGCATGCAGCGCATCCCAGAAATCCCGCGCCTCATAGGCGCCGATACGGTCCAGGTCGATGACGCCGGTATGGGGACGGGCGCGAAAGCCCACCAGATCGCCCGCACGGGGGCGCAGGTCGACGGAAAAGCCCAGCCCTTCGTCGATCAGCGCCTCGCCCGACACCAGCGGCGTGGTCGCGTGCAGCGCGGTCAGGTCGGCATCCGACAGAACCGCCTGACCATCGCGCAGCCGCAGCTGGTTCAGGCGCATCCCCGGACGCACCAGCACCGAAAAGGATCGCGGGCAGATTTCCGCATACAGCGGGCCGTCATAGCCATCGGGCAGGCGATCGAATTCGGTGCCGTTGTCGGTCACCAGCCGGGTCAGCAGGTCCAGCCGCCCGGTCGAGGATTTCGCATTCGCCACCGCATCCAGCCCGTGGGGCAGGGACAGATGTTCCATCAGGGGAACCAGATAGACGCAGCCCTTTTCCAGAACCGCGCCGCCGCTCAGGTCCATGCGGTGCATTTCGAAATCCGCCAGCCGGTCCGACACGCGGCGGTCGCGACCGGCCAGAAAGGATGCGCGCAGCCGCCATGCGGTCTGGCCAAGGCGCAGGTCAAGGCTGGCGGGCTGGACCTGTTCGGGCAGGATCGGCGTGCCGGCCCGGATGGCCCCGTCGTCGATCAGCTTGCGCAGCGCGCTGTCGGGAAGAACGCCGTTCATGCGGGAACACCTTTGATCAGGGCATGCGGATGGCCCGGAAAAGGGGAAACGCCCATCCTCGGCCGAGGATGGGCGTTTTCGGGAATGGTCGGGCCGGCGAGATCTCGAACTCGCGGCCTTCCGCCCCCCAGACGGACGCGCTAACCAGGCTGCGCCACGGCCCGACGCCGGTGATATAGAGCGAAGCCTGCGACCAGCACAAGGGCTTTGGGGCCGTTTTTTCGATCATCATGAAAAACTTGTGCAGGGATTGCGACGGGCCGAAGGGGCAGACTGCGAAACCCGCGCCATTCCGGGATCAGCTGGCCGAAACGCGGCCGCTGGCCAGCCGTTCGCGCAGTTGCGCGGCCTTGGCGGGCAGGGCGCCGCCCCCGGCCAGCGCACCGCGCAATGCCGCCGAAACGGTAACCAGCCGACCCAGCCATTCGGCGGGGGGCGTGTGGTCGATACCGGGAAACAGGGGCAGCGATTCGGTGCTGGCCGCCGGGCGTGTGCGGCGGCGCGCGCTGTCGCGGGCCGGTTCCTGAATGGGCGATTCGATCTTGTCGTCTGCTGCCACGGGTGATTCTGTTCTGCTATTTTCCGCAGGAGGTTCGGGCGCGGGTTCGGGCGTGCTTTCATGGGGCCGGGCCAGACGGACGGCGGCGCTGCGCATGCGCGGTGTTTCGTCCGTGATATCGGCGCCTTCGCCAAGACGCGCGGCGCCGATCTCTCGCAACCCGGCGCCGCGGTCGGCGGTGATCAGACGCTTTGCGCCCCGGATGCTCAGCCCTTCTTCGCGCAGGACCTGACACAGGCCCGCGACCAGACGCACGTCATCGGGACGGTAATAGCGCCTGCCATCGGCGCGTTTGACCGTGGAAAGCTGGGTGAACTGCCCTTCCCAACAGCGCAGCACATGGGGCGCGACGCCAACGAGGCGGGAAACCCTCGCCGATGGACCGGAAGGCGTCGGGGGATTTCACCATGTCGCTATCGCTTGTTGCCGGCGGCCACGCGGTCCTTCATCAGATGCGAGGGACGGAAGGACAGGACGCGCCGGGGCGTGATCGGAACTTCTTCGCCGGTCTTGGGATTGCGGCCGATGCGTTCGTTCTTGTCGCGGACGGAAAAGGTTCCGAAGGACGAAATCTTCACCTGCTCGCCGCGCACCAGCGCATCTGAGATGTGACGAAGCACGCTTTCGACAAGCTGGGCCGATCTGTGGCGGGAAAGCCCGACCTCGCGGAAAACGGCCTCGGCCAGATCCATGCGTGTCAGGGTAGATCTGCTCATTATATCAACCTTTCGATTGCAGGTCAGGATGCTGATATTGATCTTTCGAGTCAACATTTGCCACCTGATTCTGTTCCCCCGGAACGGTGTTTTTCCTTGATTTGGTTGGGTTACCTTGGGGAATGGTTTCTTTTGGGCAGAAGTTTGCCACCTGCGACACGGTGCTGCGATGCGGCAAAACCGGTGCGGCGCCATGCCGTTGTCACAAAGATTGAAGATTCCGGTCCAGTGCCTATCTTTGATGGCTTGGTGAAAGAGAGGCATCATGGCAGGCGGATGGGCACGGGACGGGGCGGTCAACGAACAGATCGAAGCCTCGATCAATGACGAACTGGCGCGGATGCGCGCGCAGATCGAGGCGCCAAGGGGCGAGGGGCTGGATGAATGCGCCGAATGCGGCGAACCGATCCCGCCCGCGCGACGCAAGGCCGTGCCGGGCGTCACCCTCTGCGTCGATTGTCAGCAGGGACGGGACCGCAAGCTTTCGCACGCGCAGCGGCATCAACCGGCGCGGGTCCAAGGATCTGCAGCTGAAACAGGCGGTCGGGACAGGCGGCGCCTACCAGCGCAGAACGACGCTGCCCCAGGCCAGCCCGCCGCCGATCGCCTCGGCGACCAGAATGTCACCGGGCTTGAAACGGCCCTGCGCATCGGCCACCGACATCGCCAGCGGAATCGAGGCCGCCGAGGTATTGCCGTGATCGGCCACGGTCAGCACGACCTTGTCCATTGGCAGGCCCATGCGTTTGGCGGTCGCTTCGATAATGCGCATATTGGCCTGATGCGGGACCAGCCAGTCGACCTGATCGGATGTCAGCCCGGCCAGATCCAGCGCGTGATGCGCGGTCGCCGCCAGCTTTTCGACGGCATGGCGAAAGACCGAATTGCCCTGCATCCGCAGATGACCCGAGGTGCCGGTGGTGGCCACGCCGCCATCGACATACAAAAGGTCGCGGTAATCGCCGTTGCTGTTCAGATCGACCGACAGAATGCCCCGGTCGCTGTTGTCGCCCGTGCCGGTCTGCGCCTCCAGAATGACGGCGCCGGCACCGTCGCCGAACAGCACGCAGGTCGCGCGGTCGGTGAAATCCAGAATGCGGCTGAAGGTTTCGGCGCCGATCACCAGCAGGCGATCGGCCAGCCCCGCGCGCAGCATCGCATCGGCATTGGCCAGCGCATAGACAAAGCCCGCGCAGACCGCCTGAATGTCATAGGCAAAGCCGCGTTTCATCCCCAGACCCGACTGGATCATCGTCGCAACCGAAGGGAAGGTCAGATCCGGGGTCGAGGTGGCGACGATCACCGCGTCGATATCATCCGCCGTCAGCCCGGCACGCTCCAGCGCCGCCTGCGCGGCACGCAGGCCCAGATCGCTGGTCGTCTGGCCCTCGGCGGCGAAATGGCGACGCTCGATCCCGGTGCGGGTGCGGATCCATTCGTCGCTGGTGTCCGTGCTCTGTTCGAAAAAAGCGTTCGCGACAATACGCTCGGGCAGGTAGTGACCCGTGCCCCTGACCACTGAACGACGTGTCATTCCTGCTCCTCGGTGGCAGAGGTCCGGCCCGCATCGCTGGCGGGGGCCTCTGTCTTGTCATTGGTCGGCGCGTCGGCGGTCTTGTCACCGTCGGTCGCGGCAAGCGATTGGGCGACGCGGGCGGCCAGACGGGCCTGAAAGCCCGAGCTGGCCAGCTGATAGGCCAGCCGGATCGCGGCGGAGACGCCGGTCGCATCGGCAGAGCCGTGGGATTTCACCACCGTTCCGTTCAGCCCCAGAAACACCCCGCCATTGACCCGGCGCGGGTCGATCCGGCGCTGCAGGCGTTTCAGCGAGGTCATCGCCAGCAGGGCCGCGAATTTCGACAGGATCGAGTTGCTGAAGGCTTCCTTCAGGAATTCACCGACCAGCTTGGCCGTGCCTTCGCCGGTTTTCAGCGCGATATTGCCGGTGAAACCGTCCATGACGATGACATCGACCTTGGACGAGGCCAGATCGCCCCCTTCGACAAAGCCGATATAGTCGTAATTGGCGCTGGTCGCGGCATTCTGGATCAGTTCCTGCGCCAGTTTCAGCTCGGCCCGGCCCTTGTGCTCTTCGGTCCCGACATTCATCAGGCCGATGCGCGGGCGTTCCACGCCCAGACCATTGCGGGCATAGGACGCGCCCATCAGTGCATATTGCAACAGATCGGGGGCATCGGCGCGGATATCGGCGCCGACATCCAGCATGATGTTGAAGCCCTGCGGATTGCGCGAGGGCCAGAGGCAGGCAATCGCCGGCCGGTTCACGCCCGGCAGCTTGCGCAGGCGGATCATCGACAGCGCCATCAGCGCGCCGGTATTGCCGCAGGACACGGCCACGGTCGCATCGCCCGTGCGCACGGATTCGATGGTGGACCACATGCTGGTCCCGTCGCCGTTGCGCACGACCTGACTGGGCTTGTCGCTCATCGTGACGACACCCGCCGCATCGCGAACGGTGCAGCGTTCCGCAAGCCCCTTGTGCTGCGCGATCAGCCTGTCCAGATCGGCTTTCGGGCCGTGGACAATGAAACGCGCGTCGGGCTGTTCGGCAGCACTATCCGCGACGCCAGAGATGACCACGGCGGGGCCACGATCTCCTCCCATTGCGTCAACGGAAATCACCACGATGCCGCCAGATTCCTCGGGGCGTGGCGAAGGACTGGATGCTGCCGACGACATTTCCGCAGTCGGTCTGATCAGGCCGCGTCGTCGTCCAGATCGACTTCATTCGCCTGAGCGACGACTTCGCGATCGGCGTAATGACCGCAGGACGGACAGACGTGATGCGGGCGTTTCAGTTCGCCGCAGTTGGTGCATTCGTTCGGGTTGCCAGCAACCAGCGCGTCATGCGAGCGGCGCATGTTGCGGCGGGACCGGGTAACTCGGTTCTGAGGGACGGCCATGTCTCAACCTCGGGTGGTTCGGGGAGCGAGGGGCAATCTGGCCCGGCTCCAAGTTATGCGTTTCGGATCGACGCCGGGATAGGCCAGACGCATGGTGACCGCAAGAGATAAAGGGGGCCACGGTCCGGGACAGCCCCGCCGGTCGAATGAACGCGGGAAAATAACCATATTCGCGTCTTTGGCAAGCAAAAAAACGCGGTAACCGGCCCGTTCTGGAAACCGGCCGGGGTGCGGGCGGCCTTAGCGGCCCAGCTTCTTGTGAACCTCGTCCAGATCGACCTCGCCCTTGGGGAATTTGTTGTCGGGATCGTCGAAGTCGTAGCGGAACAGCTGGAAATCCTTTTTATAGATTTCCCAGGTCAGGTGGCGCGACAGGTCGTCGAAATAGTCGCTGACCTTGTGGGCGCGCTTGGGGCCGTGGCCTTCGGATTCGTTGAACTTGGGCACGTTCCTGACATCGACCTTGACCGGGGTTGCGGCGGCATCCAGCACCTTCTGCATGCCCTCGTCGAATTTCTCGGTGAAAAAGATCTGGTCGTAGCGCCCGCCGTTCACGATGAAGGTCGAGATATGGCCCGACATGGCCGACCAGTGGATGTCCGGCTCCATCGGGCGACGCCAGCGGATGGTGTCGCGCGCGAACAGCAGGAATCGGCGGAAGCTGGCGATCTGGTCGAATTCAAAGCCGTTTTCCGGGCTGCCGACGTCGATTCCATAGCGCTGGATCAACTGCGGCACCAGATTGCCGCGATAGCGTTTGCCGTTGCGCTGGATGCCCGCGATCTTGTCGAAGAAGGACGACAGGATGCGCGAATAGGGGTTGCGGACGCAGGTGAAGGTCAGGGCGCCGCCCTTGTGGACGCGATCCTCGATCAGCGACTGGCTGCGGTCCTGCGACCATTTGTGCAGCCCTTCGGTCAGATCATGGATGTCGCCGTCGAAGTAGCGGCCATGGTCGGAATGAAACATGATCTGTCCAATGGACGAACAGGCGCATTTCGGGACCACGCGATAGACAAGGCTCTCGCTTTCGGTCATCCAAGTTCCTGGAAATCCCATGACTTTCTACCTTTCAGTCGCGTTCCGCCGGTTCTGCGCCGCCCGGCTTGCCCTACCTGCTAAAATCGTTAGACAGAAAATGCAAATCGAACCGGTCAGGTTGTCGGGCGATGATCGCGTATTGTGCAAAATAGCTAAAGATTTGGTGGTTATGGCGAGGATCGCCTTCATATTGCTGTGTCACAAGGACGCGCCGGGGGTTGTCGCCCAGGCAAGGCGTCTTACCGCGTCGGGTGATTTCGTCGCAATCCATTTCGACGCCCGCGCCGACCCGGCCGCCTATGCGACGATCCGCGCGGCGCTGGCGGATAACCCTGGGGTCACCTTTGCGCAGCGGCGGCACAAATGCGGCTGGGGCGAATGGTCGCTGGTCGCCGCCACGCTGGAAGCGGTCAGGGCAGCCATTCAGGCCTTTCCCGCCGCCTCGCATTTCTACATGCTGTCGGGCGATTGCATGCCGATCAAATCGGCCGAATACGCCCATGCCTTTCTGGATGCTGACGACTGCGATTATATTGAAAACAACGACTTTTTCAATTCCGACTGGATCAAGACCGGGCTCAAGGAAGAACGGCTGATCTATCGGTTCTGGTTCAACGAACGGACGCAGTCGAAACTGTATTACGCCTCATTGGCGATCCAGCAGCGGCTGAACCTGACGCGCAAGGTGCCGGCGGATCTGCAGATGATGATCGGTTCGCAATGGTGGTGCCTTCGGCGCCAGACCATCGAACGGGTGCTGGAGTTCTGTGAACAGCGCCGCGACGTCATGCGGTTTTTCGCCACGACCTGGATCCCGGACGAGACGTTTTTCCAGACCATCGTGCCCCATGTCGTGCCGCGCACGGAAATCCGGTCGCGGACGCTGACCTATCTGATCTTTACCGATTACGGCATGCCGGTCACTTTCTATAACGACCAGTATAACCTGTTGGTGCGGCAGGATTATCTGTTTGCCCGCAAGATCAGCCCCGAAGCGATCGAACTGCGCGAAAGGCTGGGCGACCTTTGGGCGGGCGAAGGGGTTCCCTTTGCCATCTCGAACGAGGCGACGGGGCTTTTCAAGTTCCTGACCGGGCGGGGCCGCATCGGCCAGCGTTTCGCGCCGCGTTTCTGGGAAACCGAAGGCGCGCTGAGCCGGGGCCATACGCTCAACATCATCGTGTCGAAAAAATGGCACGTCGCCAAGCGGCTGACGCAGGCGGTCCGCTACCACACCTCGATCCCGGCGGTGGATTACCTGTTCAACGAAGAGAACGCCCATCTGCCCGACATGGGGGGCGTCGAAAAGACCGTTGAAAAGCGCGAAAGGCATCGCCGCGCGCTGGTCAGGCTGCTTTTCCAGCAGTTCAGATCGCAAAAGCTGGTGATCTGTCTGGACCCTTCGGCGCTGGAGCTGATCACCGATTTCTGCGGCGACAAGGCGGATACCCGGCTGCTGCTGATCGAATCGCGTTTCGACGACGAATATCTGCGTGGCCATATCGAACGCGTCGGTCTGGCGGGCAAGA
Source organism: Paracoccus sp. DMF-8 (assembly GCF_029309835.1). Classification (GTDB taxonomy): domain Bacteria; phylum Pseudomonadota; class Alphaproteobacteria; order Rhodobacterales; family Rhodobacteraceae; genus Paracoccus. The sequence goes on from NZ_JARJHL010000010.1 coordinate 132,245, forward strand.
CGACCCAGCCCGAACTGGTCAGCCGACTGTTGCCGACCGTGCGGCGCGATCTGGAATACGAGGCCGACCGCCTGCGCGACATGGAATTCCCGCAGTTCCACACGATCGGCGTCAACCGCAGCGTCGAAGCGAATGCCGCGGTTCTGGCAAAGTTTCTGGATATTCCCGCCGCGCTTGCGCATGATCTTGCCGCGACCGAGCATCTGTTCAGCGATTAGGCGCTGAATCACGCAAAACTGCCGCTATCGGCTTTCGCCAGGAGGATGAATGGCATGGTGACTTACGACGACCAAAACGTGTTCGCAAAGATCCTGCGGGGGGAAATCCCGAACAATACCGTGGCCGAAACCGAACACACGCTGGTCTTTCGCGATATTCGTCCGCAGGCGCCGGTCCATGTGCTGGTGATCCCCAAGGGCGCCTATGTCAGCTTTGACGATTTCGCCGCCAATGCCTCGGATGCCGAAATCCTCGACTTCATGCGCACGGCGGCCGGGGTCGCCAGGGACGAAGGCGTGTCGCTGGACGCCGGAAACGGGTTCCGCGCCATCGCCAATACCGGCGAGGATGGCGTGCAGGAGGTGCCGCATTTCCACCTGCACATTCTGGGCGGTCGCGTGCTGGGCCGGATGCTGCCCGATTTCGCCGGCTGACGGGCCGGCTGCTGGCGCTCAGTTTCTGGCGGTCAGCTTCAGGAAGATATCCTCCAGATCGGGGTTTTCGGTCGCGACGTCGATGATCGGAACCCCCGCCAAGCGCAGCGCGTCGATCACCCGGTCGGCGCGCATTTTCGATGGCGCATAGCTGATCGCCAGCCGCCCGTCGGCGCGACGTTCGGCACGGACGCCTTCGGGCAGGGCGGGAATGTCGGTGCGCTCGCCGATGTCCAGCACCAGCGTCCGCGCATCCGTTCGCCCCAGAATCGCGCGGGTTTCGTCATGCAGGATCAGCGCGCCCCGGTCGATGATGGCGATATGGTCGCACATCTGTTCGGCCTCTTCGAGGTAATGGGTGGTCAGGATGATCGTCATGCCATCCGCATTCAGCTTGCGGATATTGGCCCAAAGCATCTCTCGCAACCCGATGTCGACGCCTGCGGTCGGCTCGTCCAGAACCAGAATGCGCGGGCGGTGGACCAGCGCCTTGGCCAGCAACAGGCGCCGCTTCATGCCGCCCGACAGGTGGCGCGAATAGCTTTCGGCCTGTTCGCTCAGCCCGACGAAATCCAGCAGTTCATCGGTCCAGCGTTCGGATTTTGGCACGCCGTAAAGGCCCGCCTGCACGTTCAGGCTGGCACGCGGCGTCAGAAAGGGGTCGATGTTCAGCTCCTGCGGCATGACGCCGATGGCGGCGCGCGACTGGCGCGGGTTCACGTCCTGATCGAATCCATGGATCATCACGCGCCCGGCCGTCTTGTTGACCAGCCCGGCCAGAATGTTGATCGTTGTCGATTTTCCCGCGCCATTCGGACCCAGAAGGCCGAAGATACTGCCCGCCGGGATATTCAGGTTCAGCCCCTTCAGCGCCCGTTTCGCAGGGTCGCGCCCCGAGGAGGCATAGGTTTTTCCAAGATCCGCGATCTCGATCGCATTCAATCGGTGGGGGGCTGGCATCGGCGTCACGCTGTGGCTATGATTATGGGCGGTTAAAACCCGTTTCGCGTCAAAGCTCAAGGAATCGCCATGACCAATCCGGCCTCTTCCATTCCGGCCCCCTCGGTCAAGACCGTCACGACATGGAAAGTCGCCTGTGATGGCGAAACGGATCTGGCGCTTGGCCATCCGCGGGTCTGGCTGGTGATCCCGCCGGAAACCGGTTTTGTGGAATGCGGCTATTGCGATACCCGCTACGTCATCGACCGCGACCACGCCCACGACGACCACTGACAGTTCCGCCCCGTCATCCGGCCCCGTCATCCGTCGGATCGGGGCACGGGAATGACGCCGCTTGGCCTGACAGGAGTCTTGGGCGCGCGGCCTGCCGTTGGTCTGGCACCGATCAGGCATGTTGCCACACGGGTTGTCCCGCAGTCAGGTGGCGTTGTTGCAGCAGTCAGGGTGTTGGCGCCGGTGCCCCTTTCCCCGTTTGTTTCATGCCACGCGTTCGATCTCGGCGGAGCCGAGGGCATTGGATCGGTTCATCAGAGCGACGCGGATATGGATCTCGGCGGTTTGGCGGTCCGGGTCTCTGGATGCGATGCGTTCACCGAATGCCTTGAGACACCGCATCCTGGCTTCGATCCTGCTTCGGGCGTGATAACCCGACCAGCGCCTCCATATGGTCCTGCCCGGGCGTTGGGTTGCCCGGAGGATCTCGTTGCGGACAGCGGCGGCAGGGCAGTCCTGCCGCCATCGTCGTCCGTTCTTGCGTATGGGTATGACCGCCGTGCCACCGCGTTCGAGGATCGCAGTGTGGCAGCGTCTTGTGTCGAAGGCGCCGTCCCCGGTCACGGTGCCAATCTGCTCATCAGGTGGGATCTGGTCGAGCAGGTGAGGCAGAATGGGGCTATCGCCCTTGTCGCTGGAGGTGAATTCCACCGCCCGGATGTCACCGGTGACAGGGGCCATCGCCAGATGGACCTTGCGATACTGGCGTCGGCGGCGGGTGCCATGCTTGCGCGCCAGCCATTCCCCGTCGCCGGGGAACCTGATCCCCGTGCTGTCCACCAGCAGGTTCAGCGGCCCCGGTGCACGGCGGCTCGATATCTGCACTTCGATGCTCCTCTGCCTGCGGCTCAGGGTCGAAAAATCCGGAACCGGCCAGTCGAGCCCGGCCATCGACAGGATGCTCGCCACCATCCCGGTTGTTTGCCGAAGCGGAAGCCCGAACAGGACCTTCACCATCAGGCAGAACTGGATCGCGGCATCGGAGAACACCGGCGGCCGACCATTACGACCAGCCCCGGGCGCCAGCCACACCATGTCCTTGTCCAGCCAGATCGGCAACGACCCCCGACGCCTCAAGGCATCCTTGCAGGATGTCCAGTTCGTCCTGCGGTAGCGGCTGCGCTCAGGATTACTCATCCCGAGGGCGTAGCCCACTGGATTCACGATGGGAACCCCTCAGGGAAGAGAGTTCTGCAACAACGCTGAGTGACACTGTCATTCAAGTGTCTTGCATGGCCACAATTTTTGACGGCACGGCTTGCTGCCTGTTGCGCAAGCAGACGCGATCCGTCCGCTTCGTCCCGGATTCTGTTGAAAAACCCTGTTGCCGTTCGGCCTTTGAGCTGATTCACTTTGGAAAAGCATAGGGGTGGCGGCAATGATGGGTCCTCGTCAGATCGCTCAAGGTCAGCTTTTCTACGAGTTCTCGCTCGACGCCATGGTGCCGCCTGATCACCTGCTGCGGTCGATGGATCGCTTTGTTGATTTGTCAGCGGTTCGGCCATTGCTTGCCTCTTCCTATAGCTCGACTGGTCGGCCCTCTGTAGACCCGGAGTTGATGATCCGCATGCCTCTCTGATCAAGGCCGATGCGAGCCGCTACCGCAAGGTGCAGGCCGAAGACTGGTCCGCAGGCGAGAACATCAGCCGGGCTGCGCAAGATTACCTCGATACCCTTGATGATGCGGCCTTCGGCGGCGCGACAACGGTGCAGCCCAAAACGCTGTTTCCCAGTGATCCGGCCGCCCGTTTTACCGGGGCCAACGGTGATCGTCCCTTCTTTGCTTACAGCACCAACTATCTCGTCGATCTGGAGCATGCGATTATCCTGGATGTCGAGGCGACCGCACCGGTGCGTCAGGCCGAGGTCGGATCGGTGCGTGATATGCTCACGCGCACCGAGGACACGTTCGGCCTGCATCCAGAAACGCTGGTCGCCGATACCGCCTATGGAGCGGGCGAGATGTTGGGCTGGCTGGTTGATGAACAGGGCATCGATCCGCACATCCCGGTCTTCGACAAGACCGAACGCAGCGACGGCGCCTTTCCGGCCACGGCCTTCTCCTTCGATCCCGAAGACAACGAATATACCTGCCCGGGTGGCAAGAAGCTGAAGAAATACTGGCGGGAGATGCGTCAGCCGCGAACCGGGGTCTGCAAGGACGGTGCGACCAGATATTATGCCAGCAAGCATGATTGCTCGGCCTGCGCCCTGAAACCGAAATGCACACCGAATGTCGAGGCCCGCAGGATCGCCCGGCACAAACATGAGGACGCCCGGGATTATGCCCGGGGATTGGCGAAGACGGATGCTTGCATAGCTTCAGGCTATGCCAGGAAGAAAGTCGAGATGCTCTTTGCCCATCTCAAGCGCATCATGCGGCTCGACCGCCTGCGCCTGCGGGGACCGAACGGCGCGAAGGACGAATTCCTCCTGGCTGCCACCGTCCAGAACCTGCGGAAACTGGCGAAACTGGTGCCGATGATGCCAAACGCCACCTGAAACAACGATGGCGGAGGTGCAGCGCGCCGACAGCGCCGAGAAGAATAGCGACTTCTTCAACAGTATCGGGCCAATGCCGACGATGCGGACCTCGCAAAGAATCATGATCTTTGGGCCGAGACGCGCCATGCCCTCGGGATGGCAGCATGATGGCGATCCGCAGCAAAACCAAACCCGCCGCCGCCGTTGCTTCCAACGCAGATCACGACAGGGTCATCGTTCGCAAAATGCCGCCCCATGTCGCCGATGCCGTCAAGGCAATCATCGTCGGCCAGATGGCTTCATCCCTGATCTTGCGCCGCGCCGACTTGGCCGACGAAGCCGCCTGTCGCGACGTGCTTGTCCGGCCCGGTTACGGGACCGATCGCATCAACAACCTGCTGACGCGCGCCATCGAGGCGGCGCGGGCGCACTGAACCATTCCCAACTCAGTATCAAGGGGCGCGGTCGTGGCCGCGCCCTTTCTCAATTCTCGATGCGCAGCGCATCCGCGCCCGCGCCACGCGCCGGGCGGGCGAACTGCTCAAGCAGATCGAGCCGGGGAAAACTGGTCCAAAACCTGAATTAGGTGTGGGCGCCCATACTCAATTCACCCGAGAAGACGCCACCTGCGACGCAGGCATGTCCAAACACCAGCAGGTTCAGGCCATCCGCATCGCCAGTGCGCCGTGCTTCGTGGTGTAGGTGCGGGGTTCCTCACTGTGAGCGTTCACAGTGACGGCGGGACGTAGCGCGCCATTCGCGCGCGCGCGTCGGGCGCATGGGCGCCCTCCAACGGCGCTATCACCAGCAGCCGTGAAGTCGCGGACCTGTGCGAGAAGCAGCACAAGCACGTGATGCGCGACATCAAGGTTATGCTGGAACAGATCGGGGTGCCCGATGAGGGGTATGCCCGTTCTGGACCAACCCCCAGAACGGGCAGGAATACCCGGAATACCGCCTTCCGAAAGACCTGACCGTCACCCTGATCACGGGATACCGCGCCGATCTGCGCTACAAGATGGTGAAGCGCATCGAAGAACTGGAAGCGGAGAAGGCCAGCGACGATGACCGGCCCCCAACTGATGGCGGCGGCGCTGATCGAGGCCAATGCAGGCACAAGATCTGGTGTGCCGAATGTTACCCCAGACGTTACCCGAAAAGCAAAGCCCCGCTTGCCTGCGGGGCTGTTTGTTCTGCAAGTCTTTGATTTTTTGGTGGAGCCAAGGGGAGTCGAACCCCTGACCTCTTGAATGCCATTCAAGCGCTCTACCAACTGAGCTATGGCCCCACCGTGAGGTCTGCGTCGGGGTGTCACCCTCTGCGTGGGGGGTCGTATATGGCTGGGCGCGGGTGGGTGCAAGAGGAAAAATGCCCTCTCGTGAAAAAGATAAGGGGCCCTGGTCGGGGCCCCTTTGCGCAGGTCGGAAATCGCCTTGAAATGCGATCACTCGTCGTCGTCGCCTGCGACATCGGCGATGTCGTCCAGCGAAACGTCGCCGTCATCCGTGTCGTCGTCCAGCAGATCGTCGTCCAGATCGCCGCCGTCGGTGTCATCGTCCAGATCCTCGTGATCGACGACATCATCCTGGTCATCATGGGCCGAGGCCTTTTCGGCGATCAGCGCGCGGCTGCGACCGCTCAGCAGGCTTTCGACCGTGAATTCGGCGCCGCAGGCCGGGCAGGTCATCGGATCTTTCTGCAGATCATAGAAGCGCGTGTTGCAATGCGGGCACAGACGTTTCGTACCCCATTCCTCTTTGGGCATGACAATCTCTTTCAGCCGGGGTTAGGTAAATCGCGTGACCCCTGCCACAGGCTGCGGAGGGTGTCAAAGGCTTTCTGGGACGGGAATACGGCGCGGGACATGGCGGGGCGGATGCGGGCAGAGCCGGGCGGTTTCACCGTCGACGGGGATATCCATGTGGAATTGCGGCGTTCGGCACAGGCGCGGCGGATGACCCTGCGGGTTGCGCGGGCGGGCGGCGGCGTCGTGCTGACGCTGCCCCATTCGGTTTCACTGGCCGAGGGGCGGGCCTTTGCCGAATCCCGCAGCGCCTGGCTACGACAGACCCGCGCGGGCATGCCCGAACTGCGCATCCTGCGCCCCGGTGCCACGCTGCCGGTGGCGGGGCAGGGGCTGGCCGTCACCCCTGCGGCCACCCGCACCGTCCAGATCCGCGAGGGCGCGCTGCTGGTGCCCCTGGGGCGGCCTGCGGGGCCGGTGGTCGCGGCCTGGCTGAAGCACCGGGCAAGGGCGGCGCTGGCCGTGGCCTGCGACCGCTATGCCGCGATGGCCGGGCGGTCCTATGCCGCGCTGTCGCTGCGCGATACGCGGTCGCGGTGGGGCAGTTGCACCCATGACGGGCGGCTGATGTTTTCCTGGCGGCTGGCCATGGCCCCGCCCGCCGTGCTGGATTACGTCGCGGCGCATGAGGTCGCGCATCTGCGGCACATGGATCATTCGGCGGCCTTCTGGGGGCTGACCGGGCGGCTGATGCCCGGCTACGAATCGCATCGGGACTGGTTGCGGCGTCATGGCGCCGAGTTGCAGGCGTGGATTTTTGCCGATCAGGGCGACGCGCGCCCCAATCCGGCATTGCGGGATTGACGCCTTGCCCTTTGTGATCACATGGCATCATGAGCAGCGCCAAGACGACCGAACCGCATGAGCACGAAAGGCTTTATCGCAGCCTTCGCGCGGAAATCATGGTCGGAAAGATCCCGCCCGGCCAGCCGCTGACCCTGCGGGGTCTTGCGGCGCAATACCGTGTTTCGATGACCCCGGTGCGCGAGGCGGCGCGGCGGCTGGTAGGCCGAAGGGGCGCTGACGCTGTCGTCCTCGGGGCGGATGACGACGCCCGCGCTGTCGGTCGAACGGATCGAGGAACTGGCCGCCCTGCGCGCCCTGATCGAACCGGAACTGGCCGCCCGCGCCTTGCCCCGCGCCCATTTCGCCCTGATCGAACGCATGGCCGCGATCAACAACACCATCGAGGAATCGGTCGCCCATCACGATGCGGTGGGCTATATCCGCACCAATCTGGAATTCCACCGCATCCTGTATCTGCGCGCGCAGGCCCCGGCGATGCTGGCGATTCTGGAAACCGTCTGGCTGCAGCTTGGCCCGACCATGCGCGCCGTCTATGGCCGGGTGCGCCGCAACGAACCGCCCCGCCACCACCGGATGATCCTGGCATCGCTGCGGGCGGGGGACGAACCCGCGCTGCGGCTGGCCGTGCGCGCCGATGTGACCCACGGGCTGCGCCATCTTTCGGTGACCGAGGAGCAGCCGCAGCTGCACAGGACAAGGTAGCGCGGCCATGACCTCACGCCGGGCCTTGCTGAGATATCTGGCGGCCGCCTCGGTTCTGGGGGCGGTTCCCGCGGCGGCGCGGGAACAGGCGCGGCAGGCGGGGCTGCTGACCGGCAATGTCTGCACCCTGACGCCGCGCGTGACCGAAGGGCCGTTTTACTTCGACCCCGCGCTGGTCCGTCAGGACATCCGCGAGGATCGGCCCGGCGTGCCCCTGCATCTGCGCATGCAGGTCGTCACCGCCGATTGCCGCCCGATCGACGGCGCGCGCGTCGATATCTGGCAATGCGATGCGCAGGGGAATTATTCGGGCTATGCCCGACAGGCCGCGCTGGACACCAGCGGCCAGACCTTTCTGCGCGGCACGCAATTCGCGGATGCGCGCGGCGTGGCGCAGTTCCGCACGATCTGGCCCGGCTGGTATCCCGGCCGCACGACCCATATCCATTTCAAGGTCCTGCTGGGTGAGGACGCGCCAAGGCAGGCGCTGACCGGCCAGATCTTTTTCGACGAGACCTTCAATCAGGCGATCTACGACCAATCCGCCGAATATCGCCGCGACCGGGCGCAGGATACGCTGAACGCCAATGACGGCATCGCCCGCCGCGCCGGTCCGCGTTCCTATGCCGAGGTGCGGCAGGGGCAGGATCGGGGCGGTTTCGAGGCCGACATCGTCATCGGCGTGGACCCGGCGGCGGGATAGGGGCAGGGGCGCCCCCGCCACACCGGCCGGAGCGGAAAAGAAAAGGGGCGCGCATCGCCCCTTTTCCGGAGTTTCTGCCTTGAGTTGCCGCCCTCAGACTTCCTCGATGCGCAACTCGACCGGCTCGCCGACGATCACCCCGGTCTTGGGCAGGGTCTCGATGGCAAAGTCGATGGCGTCGGGGGTCGTCTTGTCGGTTACGATCAGCACCGGCACGCTGGAGCCATCGGCATGGCCGTATTGGCGCATCCGGTCGATGGAAATCCCGGCATCACCCAGAACCGAGGCGATCTTGGCCAGCGCGCCCGGCTTGTCCTGCAGTTCCAGCCGCATGTAATAGGCGGCGGGCACGGCGGTCCGGGCGGGTTGCGCGGGCTCCAGCCGGGCGGCGGGCTGACCGAATGTCGGGATGCGGACATTGCGCGCAATCTCGATCACGTCGGACATGACCGAGCTTGCGGTCGGCCCTTCGCCCGCGCCGGCACCGCGCAGGACGATCTGACCGACGCTGTCGCCTTCGATCACGACCATATTCGTGCCACCCTGCAACTGTCCCAGGGGGCTGTCGGCCGGCACAAGACAGGGCGACATGCGCTGTTCCAGCCCGCGCGCGGTCATCTGCGCGACGCCCAGCAGTTTGATGCGATACCCCATATCGGCGGCGCGGCGGATATCGTCGATGCTGACCCGCTCGATCCCCTCGATCTCGACGGCGTCAAAGGCCGGGCGGGTGCCGAAGGCGATGGACGACAGGATGGCCAGCTTGTGGCTGGCGTCGATGCCGCCCACGTCCAGCGTCGGATCAGCCTCCAGATAGCCCAGCTGGCGGGCTTCTTCAAAGACGGTTTCATAGGGCAGGCCCGCGCTTTCCATGCGGGTCAGGATATAGTTGCAGGTGCCGTTCATCACGCCCATGACGCGGTTGATGCGGTTCGCGGCCAGCGATCCCGTCATCGTCTTGATGACCGGAATGCCGCCCGCCACGGCCGCCTCGAAACGCACGACGCGGCCCTGCGCCTCGGCGAATTCGGCGATTTCCTGACCGTGGATGGCCAGCAGCGCCTTGTTGGCGGTGACCACATCCTTGCCCGACTGCAAGGCGACCATGATCGCCTCGCGGGCGATGCCTTCATCGCCGCCGATCAGCTCGATAAAGACATCGACATCGTCGCGCCGCGCCAGCGCGCGCGCATCGCTTTCCCAGGCATAATCCGACAGATCCATGTCGCGGTTCTTCTGCCGGTCGCGTGCCGAAACCGCCGTCACGACGATCGGACGCCCCGCGCGCGCCGCCAGCATCGCGGCATTTTTCTGGATGATCTTGACGGTCCCGGTCCCGACGGTGCCAAGACCGGCAATGCCAAGGCGCAAAGGGCCGGGGTGCTGAGATGTCGTTTCGTTCGCAATGCTTTGGGAGGACATAGGGTTCTCGTTCTGACGACTTCTGCGGGTGTTATCCGAAGCAGGGGGGCGTTGCAACGCAGGCGCGCGCCCGATCACGGCTTTTGACGGCGCCGCCTAATCGTCGCCGGGCCAAACGCTGTCGATTCCGGTGCCGCGCATGATCGCGGTGATGCGCAGCCCGATGTCATGCGTCTCGCGCGTCAGGCGGTCCAGATCACCGATCCCCATGTCCTCGGGGAAAACCTCGCCGCGCGTATTGACAAAGGCCGGATGCCAGCGCCCCGGATCCCCGGTCGGGCGCCACGAGGCATGGCAGAGCAGGTTGCGCATCTGCTTGATCGCGATCAGCTCATCGTTCAGCGCATCGCGCCCGCGAACCCCCGGATGGCGGCGCAGCGCGGCATCCAGCTGCTCGACCAGCGTGCCCATGGAATCATCGGCGATATCGCTCATCCGCCGCAGCCAGCGCTGCATTTCGGCGTCGGACAGATCATCGGCCAGCCGGGCACGGTCCAGCGTATAGATCGTGCGCTTCATGATCTCTTCCAGCCAGCCGAAAGCGGCAACGGCATGGCCAAGCGCTGCCGCGAATTCGGCGGGCAGCCGGTGATAGGCTTCCGGCGCCGCGCTCATTCGCGCCACAACCGCTGCACCCAGGATACGGGGCGCAGATAATGACGCAGATGTTTCGACAGGCTTTCGCGTCGCCGCCCGTCGAAAGCGGCGCGGATGTGATCCAGAGGGGCGCGATGCACGTCCTGCTCATCCCACCGCCCGGCAACCGCATCGGGCGGGTTCAGGTTGCCCGCAAAGATCACGATCCGCGCGCCCTTGGGAATACGCGCCTCGCGGATATAGTTCAGCGGAAAATTCGGCACGCAATGCATGCGGAAATGCGCCATCCACCCCTTTGGCCAGAACTTGACCCCACCCGGAGCGTGGCGCGTCACGAACCGCTGCTCGAACCGGTAGGTGTCGGCCACCCCCTGGGGATCGGCGCGGAAAATCTCCTGCAAGGGCGCCAGGTTGCCGACCTTCATCCGATAGACCGAGGTCTGCCCCATCTTCTCGAATGGCGTGTTCGGGTTCAGCCCAAGCCAGGTGTCGTCGGGATCGCCGATGGTAAAGAAATCATCCAGATTGCCGGTGATGATCACGTCCAGATCCAGAAACAGGACGACCCCCTTCACATCGCCCAGATCCCCCCACAACCGCGACTTCGGCCACTTCCCCAAGGTATTCTTCGGCGGCTCATAGTCGAAAACGGGCAGCGGCCGCACCTCGATATCGGGATGCAGACCCGCCCCGTCATCGGTGAAACAATACAGCCGGAACGGCGGGGTGATGTTGCGCGACACCATCCCATGCAGGCGATTGACGAATTCCGGCCCGAATTTCGTGCCCCATTTGATGCAGATGATCTGCTTGACGCAGCCGTTCCGCCCGTCGTTCACGCCGCTTTCGTCCATCGCATGTCCTTCCCGTCCTTGCCCCGGAGTTTTTCACAGCCATCCGCCCAAGGAAAGGGCCGGAACGGAAAAGACCCGCCGCCCGGGTCCCGGAACGGCAGGCCTTTCTTCATCACTCAAATACCCATGCGGCAGCGCCATCAGGCGTCCCCGGCGCAGGATCGGGCCCAGAATCAGGCGCCGGATATCAGGCGCGGGCGGCGCGGATCAGCGACAGGATATCCTTGGCGGCGGCGGGGATATTCGTCCCCGGTCCAAAGATCGCCTTGACCCCGGCGCCTTTCAGGAAATCGTAATCCTGCTGGGGAATGACGCCGCCGCAGATGACGATGATATCCTCGGATCCCTGCGCCTTCAGCGCCTCGATCAGCTTGGGTGCCAGAGTCTTGTGACCGGCGGCCTGACTGGAAATCCCGATGACATGGACGTCATTGTCGATGGCGTCCTGCGCGGCTTCTGCCGGGGTCTGGAACAAGGGTCCCACGTCCACGTCGAAGCCGATATCGGCGAAGGCGGTCGCGATGACCTTGGCGCCGCGGTCATGGCCGTCCTGACCCATCTTGACGACCAGCATCCGCGGACGGCGGCCCTCTTCTTCGGCGAAAGCCTCGACATCGGCACGGATCGCGGCGAAATCCGCATCACCTTCATAGGCGGCGCCATAGACACCGGCCAGGGTCTTGACCTCGGCGCGGTGACGGCCGAATTCCTTTTCCATCGCCATAGAGATTTCCCCAACAGATGCACGGGCCCGGGCCGCCTCGACAGCCGCCTCCAGCAGATTGCCACCCTCGCGGGCGCGGCGGGTCACTTCGTCCAGCGCGGCCTGACAGGCCGCCTCGTCGCGGGTGGCGCGGATCTGGTTCAGGCGCGCGATCTGGGCATCGCGGACCATCATGTTGTCGATGTCCAGAATGTCCAGATCGTCTTCCTTGGCCAGACGATACTTGTTCACGCCGACGATGACCTCGTCGCCGCGGTCGATCATCGCCTGACGCCGCGCCGCCGATTCCTCGATGCGAAGCTTGGGCATGCCGGTCGCCACGGCCTTGGTCATGCCGCCCAGTTCCTCGACCTCCTCGATCAGGGCCCAGGCCTTTTCGATCAGTTCGGCGGTCAGGCTTTCGACGTAATAGGACCCTGCCAGCGGGTCGATGACATGGGTGATGCCGGTTTCTTCCTGCAAGATCAGTTGGGTATTGCGCGCGATCCGGGCGCTGAAATCGGTCGGCAGGGCAATCGCCTCGTCCAGCGCATTGGTGTGCAGCGACTGCGTGCCGCCAAGCGCCGCCGACATCGCCTCGAAGGCGGTGCGCACGACGTTGTTATAGGGGTCCTGTTCCTGCAACGACACGCCCGAGGTCTGGCAATGTGTGCGCAGCATCAGGCTGCTTTCCTTCTTGGGGTTGAATTCCTGCATGATGCGGTGCCACAGGAACCGCGCCGCGCGCAGCTTGGCGGCCTCCATGAAGAAATTCATGCCGATGGCGAAAAAGAACGACAGCCGGCCCGCGAATTTGTCGACATCCATGCCGGTGGCCAGCGCGGCGCGGACATATTCGCGCCCGTCGGCCATGGTGAAGGCCAGTTCCTGCACAAGGTTCGCGCCCGCTTCCTGCATGTGATAGCCGGAAATCGAGATCGAGTTGAATTTCGGCATCTCGTTACTGGTATATTCGATGATATCCGCGATGATCCGCATCGAAGGTTCGGGCGGATAGATATAGGTGTTGCGGACCATGAATTCCTTCAGAATGTCATTCTGGATCGTGCCCGACAGCACGGCCCGCGAATGGCCCTGTTCTTCGCCCGCGACGATGAAATTCGCCAGAATCGGGATCACGGCGCCGTTCATGGTCATGGACACGGAAACTTTATCCAGCGGAATGCCGTCGAACAGGATCTTCATGTCCTCGACGCTGTCGATGGCGACACCGGCCTTGCCAACGTCACCTTCGACGCGGGGATGGTCGCTGTCATAGCCGCGGTGCGTCGCCAGATCGAAGGCCACGGACACGCCCTGCTGACCGGCGGCCAGGTTGCGGCGGTAAAAGGCGTTCGATTCCTCGGCCGTGGAAAAGCCCGCATATTGGCGGATTGTCCAGGGGCGGCCCGCATACATCGTCGCGCGCGGACCACGGGTGAATGGCGCGATGCCGGGCAGGGTGCCCATATGCGGCAGGTCCCGGACATCGGCTTCGGTATACAGCGGCTTGACCGTGATTCCTTCCAGCGTCTGCCAGTCCAGACTGTCGGGTTCGGCCCCTTTCAGTTCCTTTGCGGCCAGCTTGCGCCAGTCGTCCATGGTGGGTTTTGCGTTTTCGGTCATCTTGCGTCCTTTCCCACGACCCCTGGAAACCTATATGGATAGGCAAGTGAGGGGATGATGAAATTCAATCGGTTGATTTTGCTGGTGGCCGTTCCGCTGATTGCAGCGATGGGGGGCCGGTCCGAGGAAGACGAGCAGGGCTCGCGGTATGTGCGGGGCGTTGTCGGCGCGGGGCAGGAAACCCCTGCGGATCCGGTCGAGGCGCCCGTGGCCCCGGCCGAGCTGGAAATCGTCGCCGCGTCCGAGGCCGACCCCGACCAGTTCCTGTGGAAGCAGCGGCCCGTAGTGATCTTTGCCGATACGCCGCAGGATCCGGCCTTTGTTGAACAGTTGCGCATGATCGAACGCGATCCGGCGCAGCTTCTGGCGCGCGATGTGGTGATCGTCACCGACACCGATCCGGCGGCCGGTTCCGCATGGCGGCGCAACCTGCGCCCCGAAGGGTTTTCGCTGGTCCTGCTGGACAAGGACGGGCAGGTGAAACAGCGCAAGCCCTCGCCCTGGTCGGTGCGCGAAATCTGGCGCGCGATCGACAAATTCTCGCTGCGCAGGCAGGAAATCGGCAGGGCCGGGCTGGTGCCATAGGGCGCGGCCCGGCGGATTGGGCGCATTCCGTTGCCGTTGCGCGCGTTGCACGCAGGGATATTGCGAAATGCGCGCGTCATGACTACCTTTGTGTCACGGGCAGGGTGCTGCCCGTCGCGAATGTCATGCCTGCCCTGAAAGGAGCCGCCCATGAAAACGCCGCTTTCGCCGCGCAAACCGGATGCCCGGCCCTCGAAAAACCGTCCGGCTGATTCGCGCCCCGCTGCGTCGGATGACAGCTTCGTCGCCCGGCTGGCCAAGGCCCGCACGGCGAATGAAATGACCAGCCTGATCGGATTGAAACCCATCAAAGGCCGCTCCGGTCCAAAGATCGCCTATTAAGGCGATCACGCATTTCCGCCAGTTCTGACGGCAGACTGGCCGCGATGGCGTCCACGCGCGCCCGCTCATCGCTTTCATGCAATTCCAGAATCGTCGCATCGCCGCCATGCAGGCTGGCCAGCAGGATACGGATCGCCTCATATCCGGTTTCGCGCGCGACTTCGGACAGTTCCAGATAATCGACAAACATATCCGCCGCGCGGTCGCTGTTGCGGGCGGCCAGATCGGGCAGTTGCGTCTCGAACGACCGCATCAGCGCGATCTGGCGGTAATAGGTCACGACCGGGTCGATGACCAAACCGGGCAGGATATGCACCTCTTCGATGATCGCCGAGAAAATCCGGTCGTTGCTGTTGTCGGGCAGCATCTGGATAAAGCCGTTTTCGCGGATATGACGCACGGCGTCATGGGCGTCGCGCAGATCCAGCCGCTGGTTTTCCAGCGCGACGACATGGGCGCGGATTTCGGCCAGAATGGCGCGCTGGATATCGCTGACCCGTTCCGCCCGGCGCTTGGCGTCGCGGCGCAGGTTCTGGACCGCCACGACCCACCAGCCCGCAGCCAGAAACAGCCCGGCGATGACCGCCTGCTGCGCCTGAGGGCTGAGATATGGGTCCAGAGGCGGCATGGTTACCACAACCCTCGCCAGATGCGCGTGATGACATCAGGCCCGACGGGTGCCAGGGCGATGCGCAGGAAAACCTGCGCATCCGTATTCCGCACCACGAAAGGCAAGACGTGGAAACCCATCGGGATTTACTCGAACTCCATGATGATTTCGTCCACCGCAAGGCTTTGGCCGGGGGCGGCATGGATCGCCTTGATCACGGCCTTTTTCTCGGCGCGCAGGATGTTTTCCATCTTCATCGCCTCGACCGTGGCCAGCGCCTGACCGTCCTGAACCTCGTCCCCGACCTCGACATTGATCTTCACCACCAGACCCGGCATCGGGCACAGCAGCAGGTTCGAGGTATCCGGCGGCAGTTTTTCGGGCATCAGCCGCGCCAGTTCGGCGGCGCGCGGGCGGCGGACATGAACCTTCAGATCCGCGCCGTCCAGCCGCATCCGGAAGCCCGAGGATCTGCGTTCGACCTTGACCACCAGCGGCGCGCTATCGACATTGATCCGGGCCAGCGTCTGGCCGGGCAGCCAGTCGCTTTCGACGCGCAGCTTGCGGTCGCCGATCTGCACCGTGGAACCGCCCTTGTCGGCCGTGATGCGCACCGGGATTTCGCGGCCCTGCGCCACGACGACCCAATGCTCGCCGACATGGCGTTCGTGGTTGTCCAGACGCCCGGTGATGCGCGTGCGGCGGATTTCGGCGACGCGGAACATCGCGGCGGCGGCGGCGGCCAGACGGTCCAGCACCTCATCCGACAGCGTCGCGCCAAGGAAACCTTCGGGATATTCCTCGGCGATGAAGGCGGTGGTGATATTGCCCGAGACAAAGCGCGGGTGATCCATCACCGCCGACAGGAAGGGCAGGTTGTGGCCGATCCCCTCGACCTCGAATTCGTTCAGCGCCATGCGCATCGCGTCGATGGATTTCTCGCGGGTCGGCGCCCATGTGCACAGTTTCGCGATCATCGGGTCGTAGAACATGCTGATCTCGCCGCCTTCAAAGACGCCGGTATCATTGCGCACCGCGACATCGTCCAGCGCGATTTCCGCAGGCGGACGATAGCGCGTCAGCCGCCCGATCGACGGCAGGAAGTTGCGATAGGGATCTTCGGCATACAGGCGCGATTCCATTGCCCAGCCGTTGATCTTCAGATCCTCCTGCTTGAAGGGCAGGGGTTCGCCATTCGCGATGCGGATCATCTGTTCGACCAGATCGACGCCGGTGATCAGTTCGGTGACCGGATGTTCCACCTGCAAACGGGTGTTCATTTCCAGGAAATAGAAATTGCGGTCGCCATCGACGATGAGTTCGACCGTGCCCGCGCTGTAGTAGCCCACCGCCTTCGCCAGTGCCACGGCACTGTTCACCCATGGCCTTGCGGGTCGCTTCGGTCGACGAAGGGCTGACGGCGCTTCCTCGACGACCTTCTGGTGGCGGCGCTGGATGCTGACATTCGCGCTCGTTGCAGGTAGAGCGATGTTGCCGTGCTGATCGCCGAGAACCTGGATTTCGATATGGCGCGGACTGCGGCATGAATTTCTCGATGAAACATCGCGGTCGTCGCCGAAGCTGTTCAGCGCCTTCACGTTCGGACGATCTCGAAGCCTTCGCGCGCCTCCGTTTCGTTCACAGGCGAGGCGCATGCCCTTGCCGCCGCCGCCAGGCGCTGGCCTTGATCATCACCGGATAGCCGATCTGTCACTCGAGATCTCGACGGCATCATCGGCGTCGCGCGATCAGGCCCATATAGCCGGGCACGACGTATTCACGCCCGCGTCCTGCGCGATCTTTTCGACGTCGATCTTGTCGCCCATCGACCGCGATGGCGGGCGCTGGGCGGGCCGATGAAGGCGATCATTCGCCTTCGGCCTCCAGCGCGGCGGCGAAGTCCGGTGCGCTCGGACAGGAAGCCGTAGCCCGGATGCACCGGCCTCGGCGCCGGTCTGGCGTGCATGGCGTCCATGATCTTGTCGGCGATCGAGATAGGACTGGTTCGCAGGCGGCGGCCCGATATGCACCGCCTCGTCGGCCATCTGCACGATGCGGCGCGCGCGCGTCGGCGTCGGAATAGACGGCGACCGTCTGATATGCCCATGCGCCGCGCGGTCTTGATGACGCGGCAGGCGATCTCGCCGCGGTTGGCGATCAGGATCTTCTTGAACATGGCTGTCCCTTGGATTGGGCCTATAGGCCGGCGTTGAACGTGAAAACGCCGCCCCTGCGCATGGCGGGGACGGCGTCGATGGATTGTCCGGCCAGTGGCTGACCAGAAAGGATATGGCGATCAGTAGCCGCTGCAAACGCCTGCGTCGTTGCACAGTGCGCCAAGGGCAGCACCGGCCAGCGCGCCTTTTGCCGCGTCGCCGTCACAGGCTTTTGCCGCGACCGCTCCGGCACCGGCGCCGATGGCTGCGTTGCGGACGTTCGGGCTGACCTGGGTGCCGGGCTGGCAGGCTGCCAGGGTCGATGCGACGACCAGAAGGGCCGAAAGACGGAAGATGTTGCGGGTTTGCATGTCGTACTGCCTCGTGTTGTGAGCCTGAGCGGCTTGAGCACCGCCTCGGGGTCGTGGTTAATACCAGATGCATACGCAATGGCACAGGATTTTATTCCCGCCAATTGAAATGGCCGTGACAAATCGTGGATCGGCAAAGAGATGCGCATCAGGCCTCGTCCTCGTCGTCCCAATCGTCAAGGTCTTCGTCGTCCCAGCCAAAGTCCGGCGCCTCGGTCGCGAACAGTTCGGGGAACGATGCCTCGGCCCGTTTCAGATCGACGCGCAGCAACTGTTCATAGCTGGTCGGGTCCAGCTTGCCGATGGCGACGACCTCGCGGTTCAGCAGCCACGACAGGCGGCCCGCGTCCAGATTGCCCCGTTCAAAGGGTTCATCGCCGAAATGCTGGATCAGCGCCTGCAGGAATGCCGCATCGGCGCGGCGGTCCGGCGGCTGACGGTCGCGGAAACGTTCGCGCGCAACCAGTTTCGTCGCGCCCTTTTTATTGGCGCGGCGGATGGTGAATTGAAAATCGGAAGAGGGTAGACGACCCGGAAAGCCGCGATGCTTCAGCATGTTGCGCCCCCTGTGACAAAAGTTGCGAGGGCGGCGGCGGGCGCCGGGACTGGCTGCACAGCGGGGTGCAGCGGCTGACGCGGGCAAGAAAACCCGCCCGCGTCGACAGGCCTTAGTTGGCGCCGTATTTGCCCTGATAGACCGGCTCGGTCGTGACGGGGACGACAGGAACGACCGGCTCGGGCTGTTTCGGCGCGCAAGCTGCGGCAAAGCCGACGAGGACGATTGCGAAAGCAAGTTTCTTGGACATTGAGTCATACTCCAGTTGTGCGGGAACATTGTCCCGCGACTGCTCGGGTTGGCACCCGCTGCGACGGGCAGCGGATGGCGCATGATAGCCTTGGCAATGCGCGGCAGACAGGGCGGCAGGCGGCGCCACGGTTTTGCCCGGCGGCCCTGTGGCGCGGTTGCATCACAGGCGGAATGATGCTGCGGTCGCGGGCACATCACCACGGTCTCCAATCGCAGATATCGCGGTCGCGCGGCAGGGTGAAAGCCTCGAAAATCTGAAGAACATCAGGGTCGTATTCGCCAAAGCGCGATCTGCGGTCGGCCATGCTGATGACGATCTGTCCGGGTCTGCCCGCGCCCCCGGCGGCGGCCCTGACGATCTCTGGCAGGATGATTGTCTCGCACAGCCAGATGATATCATCGTGAACGGGATCCCTGAAAACCGAAACCGGGGCGGCGGGCAGGCGGTCGTGATCATCGCCCGACAGGCTCTGGTCGATGGCTGCATCCGCCGCCTCTTCGGCGCCGGGAAGGGTGATGACGGGGGCAAAGTCGAATTCCGCGGGATCGACCAGACCGTCGTCGATATAGTCGCCCTGATCGACCCCATCGTCGCCCATCGCGTCCAGGTCGATGTCCAGGGGTTCGCGGTCGCCATCCGCAGGCAGATATTCACCGGCGGGGCCGGTGGTCGACGCGACCCTCTGGGCGAGGTCCGGCATGACGTAGCGGTAGCGATAGGTCAAACCCATGTCTCCTAGATTGTCCTCAAGCCGCTCTTGCAGATAGGCCCGCGCGCCCGAAGGCAGGTCGATCATCGCCTGCGGCCCGGCTGCCGCGCAGCCCGCGCCGGTCGCCGCCAGAAAAGGCGACGCCAGCAGGGCAAAAGCGGCAGTCCATAAGCTCACAGCGGGATGTTGTCGTGCTTTTTCCAGGGGTTGGTCAGTTTCTTGTTGCGCAGGCTGGCGAAGGCGCGGGCCACGCGCTTGCGGGTCGAACGCGGCTGGATCACCTCGTCGATAAAGCCCTTTTCGGCGGCGACAAAGGGGTTCGCGAAACGGTCCTCGTAATCTTTGGTCCGCGCCGCGATCCTGTCGGTGTCGCCCAATTCGGCGCGATACAGGATCTCGACCGCGCCCTTGGCGCCCATGACCGCGATTTCCGCCGAGGGCCGTGCATAGTTGAAATCGCCGCGCAGGTGTTTCGAGGCCATGACGTCATAGGCGCCGCCGTAGGCCTTGCGGGTGATGACGGTGACTTTCGGCACGGTCGCCTCGCCATAGGCGAACAGCAGTTTCGCGCCGTGCTTGATGACGCCGCCATATTCCTGGCTGGTCCCGGGCAGGAAGCCCGGCACATCGACCAGCGTCAGGATCGGAATTTCGAAGGCGTCGCAAAGCGCACGAAGCGTGCCGCCTTGCGCGAGCTGTCGATGTCCAGGCAGCCCGCCAGCACCATCGGCTGGTTGGCGACGACGCCGACCGTCTGGCCTTCGATGCGGATGAAACCGGTGACGATATTGCCCGCGTGATCTTTCTGGATTTCGTAGAAATCGCCTTCGTCCGCGACCTTCACGATCAGTTCCTTCATGTCATAGGGCTGGTTCGGGTTGTCGGGAACCAAGGTGTCCAGACTGGCCTCGACCCGGTTCGGATCGTCGAAAAAGGGCCGGGTCGGCGCCTTTTCGCGGTTGTTCAGCGGCAGGAAATCGAACAGGCGGCGGATTTCGGTCAGCGCCTCGACATCGTTTTCAAACGCCCCATCCGCAACGGATGACTTTTTCGTATGGGTCGAGGCACCGCCCAGTTGTTCGGCGGTGACGACCTCGTTCGTGACGGTTTTCACCACGTCGGGGCCGGTCACGAACATATAAGAGGTGTCCTTGACCATGAAAATGAAATCGGTCATCGCCGGGCTGTAGACCGCGCCACCCGCGCAGGGCCCCATGATCACCGAAATCTGCGGCACCACGCCCGAGGCCATGATGTTGCGCTGGAACACATCGGCATAGCCCGCAAGGCTGGCCACGCCTTCCTGAATGCGCGCGCCCCCCGAATCGTTCAACCCGATGACCGGCGCGCCGTTCTGCAGCGCCATGTCCATGATCTTGCAGATTTTCTGCGCATGGGTTTCCGACAGCGATCCGCCGAAAACGGTGAAGTCTTGTGAAAACACATAGACCATGCGGCCGTTGATCGTGCCCCATCCGGTGACCACACCGTCACCATAGGGGCGGTCGTTTTCCATCCCGAAATCGGTGGAGCGGTGGCGGACGAACATGTCGAATTCTTCAAAGCTGCCTTCGTCCAGCAGCAGTTCGATCCGTTCGCGCGCCGTCAGCTTGCCGCGCGCATGTTGTGCGTCGATGCGGCGCTGGCCGCCGCCAAGGCGGGCCTCGCGGCGACGGTTTTCCAGTTCGTCCAGGATGTCCTTCATGCGTCCCTCCGTTCGATTGGGGCAGAGGTTACAGGCAGGATATCCTTGCGGAAAGCAGAAAGCGGAATATTTGCAAAATTGTGCGGGCGTGAAATCTGCTAAATTGCAAAACTGCAAACTGCCGCCGCGCCAAATCTCTTGACCTTTTCAGGGGCGCGGTTCATGCGGGGCACATGGGACTTATCATTGATTTGCAGGCCATCGTGGCCAATTGGCAGGCACTTGCCGCGCGCGCGCCGGGCGCGCGTCCCGCGGCGGTGGTCAAGGCCGACAGCTATGGGCTGGGCGCGACCCGTGTGGCGCCCGCGCTATATGCCGCGGGGGCGCGCGATTTCTTTGTCGCACTGGCATCCGAGGGGCGCGCCCTGCGCCCCCATCTGCCCGATGACGCCCGCATCATGGTCCTGTCCGGCCATATGCTGGGCGCGGATCTGACCGGGCTGATCCCGATGCTGAACAGCCCCGAACAGTTCTTTCGCGACCGTGCCATGCGGCCGGGCGGGGCCTTCGGCATCCAGCTCGACAGCGGCATGAATCGCCTCGGTTTCGAGCCTGCCGAATGGGCCGCCATCCGTGACGAGGCGCTGGCCGCCGGTCCGGTCCTGCTGATGTCGCATCTGGCCTGCGCCGACGAACCCGACCATCCGGCGAACCGCCAGCAGTTGGAGGCGTTTCGCGCCATGACCCACGACACCCATGTCCCGCGTTCGCTGGCGGCGACCGGGGGCACGCTGCTGGGGTCGCATTACCATTTCGATCTGGTCCGGCTTGGCATCGGCATGTATGGCGGCGAACCCTTTGCCGATGCGCAGCCGGTCGTCACCCTGTCGCTGCCGGTCATCCAGACCCGCGATGTCGCGCGTGATGAATCGGTGGGCTATGGCTATAGCTGGACGGCGCGGCGCCCGTCGCGCGTGGCGACGGTGGCGGCGGGTTACGCCGACGGGCTGATGCGGGCGCTGGCGCGCGATGGCAGGCTGGTCCTGTGGGCGGACGATCAGCCTTGCCCGGTGGTCGGGCGGATTTCGATGGACCTGATCACCGTCGATGTCACCGGTCTGGCCGAGGTTCCCGCCGAATTGCAGATTCTGAACCACCGGCAAAAGGTCGATGATCTGGCCGCCTTGGGCGGGACCATCGGCTATGAGATCCTGACCTCGCTTGGCGCGCGCTATCCCGGGGAATACCTTTGAACCCTGTCAGGCTGATCGGGCGGCTGGTCATCGCGCTGACGCGCCAGACCGGGCGGGTGGCGATTTTCGCGGGCAGGGGGCTTGCGGGCATCGTGCCGCTGCAGCCCGACCTGCTGCTGCGCCAGATCATGCAGATCGGCTGGCTGTCCCTGCCTGTCGTCGGACTGACGGCGCTGTTCACCGGGGCGGCGCTGGCGCTGCAACTGCATTCCGGCGGCCAGCGCTTTCAGGCGGGCGACGTCGTGCCCGCCGTCGTCGCCATCGGCATGGCGCGCGAACTTGGCCCGGTTCTGGGCGGGCTGATGGTCGCGGCCCGCGTGGCCAGTTCCATCGCGGCGGAACTGGGCACGATGCGGGTCAGCGAACAGATCGACGCGCTGGTGACGCTGTCCACAGACCCGATCCGCTGGCTGGTTTCGCCGCGCCTGTGGGCGGCGGCCCTGACCGTGCCGCTGCTGGTCGGCGTCGGCGATATCATCGGGATCATGGGCGGCTGGCTGGTCGGTGTGAATGTGCTGGGCTTCAACTCAGCCGCCTATCTGTCGAATTCATGGGCCTATCTGGAAAGCTGGGATGTGGTCTCCGGGCTGATCAAGGGCGCGGTCTTTGGCCTGATCGTGGCGCTGTCGGGCTGCTGGTTCGGCATGCACGCGGGCGGCGGGGCGGCAGGTGTCGGGCGGGCCACGACCAATGCCGTCGTCGGAGCCTCGATCGG
This sequence comes from Paracoccus sp. DMF-8, assembly GCF_029309835.1. Classification (GTDB taxonomy): domain Bacteria; phylum Pseudomonadota; class Alphaproteobacteria; order Rhodobacterales; family Rhodobacteraceae; genus Paracoccus. Next base: position 155,028 of record NZ_JARJHL010000010.1, read on the forward strand.
GATTCTGGCCGCGAACTTCATCCTGACGGGGCTGTTTTTCTGATGTTGCGGATCCGTGGCCTGACCAAGCATTTCGGCGCGAAAAAGGTGCTGGACGGCGTCGATCTGGATCTGGCGCGGGGTGAAAGCCTTGTGGTGATCGGGGGATCGGGCACCGGGAAATCGGTGCTGCTGCGCTGCGTTCTGGGGCTGGAACGCCCCGATCACGGCCAGATCCTGTGGCAGGGTCAGCCGCTGGCCGGGCGCAACCGCGACGCCTTCATGCAGGGATCCGGGATGCTGTTTCAGCATGCGGCGCTGTTCGACAGCCTGCCGATCTGGCGCAATGTCGCCTTTCGCCTGCTGAAGACCATGCCCGCCGCCCCCGCCCGCCGCATCGCCATCGACAAGCTGGCGCGCGTCGGTCTGGGCCCCGAGGTCGCCGACCTGCACCCGGCTGAACTCTCGGGCGGCATGCGCAAGCGCGCGGCGCTGGCGCGGGCGATTGCCGCCGATCCGCAGGTGATCTTTTTCGACGAACCGACCACCGGGCTGGACCCGATCCGGGCCGCGCGCATCAATGCGCTGATCCGGGGCATCGTGCGCGAAACCGGGGCGACGGCGATCACCATCACCCATGACATGACCTCGGTCCATGCGATTGCCGACCGGGTGGCACTGCTGGATCAGGGGCGCATCCGCTGGCAGGGACAGCCGGGGCAGATGGACAGCGCCCCGGACGCCTATCTGCGGGACTTCACCCGTGGCATCTGGCGCGAATGACCCGTTCCCGCGAACTGCCCGCGAATGTGACGTTTACGCGAAAAATGCCGTCGCGGCGGCAAAACGGTTGCCGACCCCCTTGTGCGAATCCCGCCGGGTTGCCACCATCGGAATGACCATTGGTCCCACCCTGACCGGAGAAAGATTTGGGCCTGACCCCCACGACCGCCGATGTCCCCGCAGGGGAAACCCTGCTGGAATTCCCCGACAACCGCCTGCTGATCGACCTTTGCGGTCCGCATGACAGGCACCTTGCGCGGATCGAGGAAGCGTTGAAGATCCACGTCCTGCGACGCGGCAACCTGCTGTCCGTGGTCGGCACGCCCGAGGCGCAGGCCGAGGCGGCGCAGATCCTGCGTGGCCTTTACGCGCGTCTGGAACAGGGCCGTCCCGTCGAAATGGCCGAGGTCGATGCCGCCCTGCGCATGGGCAGCGATCAGGCCCGCGAAACGCCCACACCGGCCGAACAACTGGAAATGTTCCAGTCCGGCCAGTTCGAGCTGCGCACCCGCAAGAAAACCGTCGAGCCGCGCACCGACGCGCAAAAGGATTACGTCCGCAGCCTGTTCAAGCACGAACTGGCCTTTGGCATCGGTCCTGCGGGCACGGGCAAGACCTATCTGGCGGTCGCGGTCGGCGTCACCATGCTGATCGGCGGCCATGTCGACAAGATCATCCTGTCCCGCCCCGCCGTCGAGGCGGGCGAGCGGCTTGGCTTTCTGCCCGGCGACATGAAGGAAAAGGTCGACCCCTATATGCAGCCGCTTTACGACGCGCTGAACGATTTCCTGCCCGCCAAGCAGATGCAGAAGCTGATGGAGGAAAAGCGTATCGAGATCGCGCCCCTGGCCTTCATGCGCGGGCGCACCCTGTCGAATGCCTTTGTCGTGCTGGACGAGGCGCAGAACGCCACCACCATGCAGATGAAGATGTTCCTGACCCGTCTTGGCGAAGGCTCGCGCATGGTCGTGACCGGCGACCGCACCCAGATCGACCTGCCGCGCGGGATCTATTCCGGGCTTGTCGATGCGGAACGGATCCTCAAGGACGTCAAGGGCATCAGTTTCAGCTATTTCACCGCGAGCGATGTCGTACGCCATCCCCTGGTCGCGCGCATCATCAATGCCTATGACGCCGAGGACGAGGCCGCGCTGGCGCGGGGCGAAACGCCCGATGACCGCGGCCAGCGCATCCCCCGCCGCACGCCCGGCAGCAGCAGCCTTGCCTAGTGAAGGAACGCGCCATGCCCGACTGGCCCGATGAGGACGACGACAGCGGCATGATCGAGCTGGTGATCGAGGATGATCGCTGGCTCGACGCCGATCTGGATGCGCTGTCGCAGCGCGCCATCGGTGCCGTCGCGGATTGGCTGGACATGCCGGATCTGCGGCTGGTCGTGCTGGGCTGCGACGATACCCGCATCGCCGGGCTGAACGCCCAGTTCCGCGGGCGCGAGGTGCCGACGAACGTCCTGTCATGGCCCAGTCACGAATTCGCGGAACGCGCCCCCGGCGCGATGCCCGAACCGCCGCCCGTGCCGGAAATCGGGGATATCGCGATTTCCTATGACACCTGCCTGCGCGAAGCCGGTGAACAGGACAAGAATTTCGACGATCATGTGACGCATCTGCTGGTCCATGCGGCGTTGCATCTGGCAGGCTATGACCATATCGACGATCTGGATGCCGAAACCATGGAAGGCGCCGAGCGCGAAATTCTGAATATGATGGATATTCCCGATCCCTATATCGAGAAAGAAAGATGAGCAGCGACCGAAGTCCCGACACGCCCGTTTCCGAAGAACCTGCCAGTTGGGCGGATGACACAGGCGGGGACGGGCGCGACCTGCCGCAATCGCGCGGTTTGCTTGGGCGTATTCTGGACGCTTTCGGATCTGGCGACAGCGATGCGGATGGCAACAGCGGCGTGGTCGAGGGCCGCGAACTTTCCACGACGCCCGCGCCGAGCATCCTGAACCTGCGGCGGCTGCGCGTCGATGACGTCGCGGTGCCCAAGGCGGAAATCATGGCGGTTCCGGTCGATATCGACCTGCCCGATCTGGTCCAGATGTTCCGCGAACAGGGGTTTTCCCGCTTTCCGGTCTTTCGCGGCACCCTTGACAGCCCGCTTGGGCTGGTCCATCTCAAGGATCTGGCGCTGAAATACGGCTTTGACGCCAAGCCCCCCACCGATTTCGCGCTGCGCCCGCTGCTGCGCCCGCTGCTTTATGTTCCGCCCTCGATGCCGATCGGCGTCTTGTTGCAGCAGATGCAGCAAAAGCGCATCCATATGGCGCTGGTCATCGACGAATATGGCGGCGTTGACGGGCTGCTCACCATCGAGGATCTGGTCGAACAGGTCGTGGGCGAAATCGAAGACGAACATGACGAGGTCGAAGGCGAGCTGTGGCTGGCCGAAAAGCCCGATCAATGGCTGATTCAGGCCCGCATGCCGCTGGCCGAGGTCGAGACCCTGATCGGCCGTCCCCTTGGCGTCGAACATGACGATGACGATGTCGATACGCTTGGCGGGCTGATCTTCATGCACACCGGGCGGGTCCCGACCCAGGGCGAAATCATCCGGCTGGACAATGGCACCGAGGTCGAGATCGTCGATGCCGACCCCCGCCGCGTCAAACGTGCCCGCCTGCGCCTTCTGCCCCCCGAGCCAGAGGCGACCGGCGAATGATCCCTTGCCGGTTTCGGTGCGGGATCGGGTCTTGCGGATCGGGTCTTGCGGTCGGTGCGTCGCGCAGGGGCCGCATGGGGTTTGATTGCGCCCCTTATCCGGTCAGCGCCAATCCCTTTCGCCAGGCGACGGAAGGCGATCCGCAGGGATGCCCCTGGCGTTGATGTCTCTGGCGTTACGGGGACGATCTGCGGTGATGGTGCCGGTTCCGGCACAGGACAGGTTGCGCTTCCGGACGCTCTGCCTGACAGTCAAAGTCTGACAGGCAGAACCCACGCCGGGTTGTCGGCAATCCCGCCAGCCGTGCCGCCCCATGCTCTCGGGGCGGAGCAGGGCAGGACGGGGCGGCGTCAGTCAGTGGGCATCCATCGCGTCAAAGGCGGGGGCGTGGCGGATCGTCAGGGTCCGGGGCAGATCATCGCCAAGCGCCTGCAGCGCGGGGCCGGCATAGGGTGAATCCCAGCCCACGGGCCGGAAACCAAAGCGCGCGTAATAGGCCGGATCGCCCAGAACGGTGATGATATGGCCCGGCACCGCCTCGATCGCCGCACGGATCAGCGCCGCGCCGATGCCGCGCCCGTGCAGGCGCGGCTCGACCGCGACCGGGGCAAGCGCCAGCACGGGGCGCCCCGCATCCGGCGCGGTGATCGGCGACAGGGCGAGATGGCCGATGGTCTGCCCATTGGCATCCGCGACCAGCGACAGCGTCAGATCGCCGTCGTCGCGCAGCCGGTCGACCAGCCGCGATTCGGCATCGCCGCCGAAGGCGCGGCCATGCACCGCGCGGATGCCGGTCTGGTCCTGCGCCGCCTCGGGGCGGATGCGGGGCTGGATGGTGCGTTCGTGGAAATCGCGGGTGATCGCGCCGCTGTCCTGCCCCCAACGGCTGGCCGCCGTGCGGTCGCGATGTGCGGCGAAGGCCCCGGCATCGGTGAACAGCTCGTTCAGCGACCAGATCAGCGGGTCGTCGGTCTGGGACAGGTCGAAACGCAGGTTGCCCGGCTCGGCCCGGCTGGCGGCGACATGATCGGGCAAGAGGTTCAGCGCCAGCATCATCTGGCCCATGTCGGCGCAGATCAGCCGCCCCTCGACCGCGATCAGGGGTTGGGCCAGCGCCAGTTCCTGCCCGCCCTCGATCGGAAGATGGTGGTGATGGTGGTTTCCACAGGAACAGGAGGACATGGCGCGCTCATCTGGCAAAGGGGCGGGGGCATCATCCTGACAGAGCCGCGCGCCGGTGCAACCGCAAATCGCCGCGCCTGATGCCTCGGGCTGAGGGCGGGCTTGAACATCAGGCCCGATTGTCGCCAAGATCGCGGGCGATCTTGTCCGACAGGATGACCCGATGCCGAACCCCGCCGAACTGAATCCCGCCGACGATACCCTTGCCGCGCTGCTGCCCGATGGCGTGCTGCGCGATGTCACCCCCGCCTATCTGGACGAACCGCGCGGGCGCTTTCACGGCCGTGCCGGTCTGGTCGCCGCCCCCCGCGACACGGATGAGGTCGCGGCGGTGGTGCGTGCCTGTGCCGCGCGCCGTGTCGGCATCGTGCCGCGCGGGGGCGGGACCGGGCTGGTCGGCGGACAGGTCATGCCGGACGGCCCGGCACCGCTGGTCCTGTCGCTGGAACGCATGACCGCGCTGCGCGGCATCTGGCCCGAGGAAAACGTCCTGCTGGCCGAGGCGGGCATGACCCTGCAAGCGGTGCGCGACGCCGCCGCCGCGCGGGACCGCCTGTTTCCGCTGTCGCTGGCCAGTCAGGGGACGGCGGCGATCGGTGGCTGCCTGTCCACCAATGCGGGGGCGTCAGCGCCCTGCGCCACGGCACCGCCCGCGCGCTGTGTCTGGGGATCGAGGCGGTGCTGCCCGACGGCTCGGTCCTGCGCGACCTGAAACGGCTGCGCAAGGACAACACCGGCTATGATCTGCGCGACCTGCTGATCGGGGCCGAGGGCACATTGGGCATCGTCACCGCGGCCAGCCTGCGCATGGTCGTGCCGCCTGCGGGCACAGGCACGGCGATGCTGGTCGTCCCCGATCCCGCCGCCGCCCTGTCGCTGCTGTCCCCGGCCGAAGGGCATCTGGCGGGCGGGGTCACGGGTTTCGAGCTGATCTCGGGGCAGGGGCTGGGCTTTCTGGCCGAAAAACTGCCCGCGATCCGCCAGCCTTTCCCCAACGCGGAATGGAGCGTGCTGCTGGAGGTCGGCCTGCCTGAAGGCCTGCCTGCCGAGGTCGCGCTGGAAACCCTGCTGGGCGAAGGGATGGCGCGCGGGCTGGTCCTTGACGGCGTGATCGCACAACCGGGCGCGCAGGCTGAAGCCTTCTGGCAGTTGCGCGAAAACCTGCCCGAAGCGAACCGCATGATCGGCGCGATTGCCAGCCATGACATCAGCCTGCCGCTGTCGGAAATTCCGCGCTTCATCACGGATGCGGGGGCGATGGTCGCGGGGATGGGGGATATCCGCATCAACTGTTTCGGCCATCTGGGTGATGGCAACCTGCATTTCAACGCCTTTCCCGCGCCGGGCCGCAGCCGCGCGGAATATGACGGCCAGCGCGGCGCGATATCGGCGGCGATCCACGGAATGGTCGTCGCACGCGGCGGGTCGTTTTCCGCTGAACATGGCGTGGGACGGCTGAAGGTCGGGGATCTGGCGCGGTGGGGCGACCCGGTGCGGCTGGCCGCGATGCGGGCGATCAAATCGGCGCTGGATCCGCTTGGGATCATGAACCCCGGGGCAGTTCTGGGTTAAGGCGGGGTTTCAGCCGTTCGCGCAAATAATCCAGATAGGCGGCGACGCGCGGCACCGGAAAGGGCCTTGGCAGGTGCAGCGCCTGAATGTCCAGCTGGCTGGTCGCATAGGGTGCCAGCAGGCGGATCAGGCGCCCCGCCGCGACCTCTGCCTGAACGGCAAAGGCCGGGACGATGGCCACGCCTTCGCCCGCCAGCGCCAGACGGCAGACCGCGCCCGCGCTGTTCACCGAAATCCGCGATTGCAGCGCCAGGCTGACCGGCTTGCCCGCGACCACGAAAGAGGTCCGGGTAAAGGATGAATCATTGGTGTCGCGGATGCAGCGATGGTCGCGCAGATCGCCCGGCACCTGCGGCGCCCCGTTGATCGCCAGATAGGCGGGGGATGCCACGACCCATGCCTCTGTCTGGCCCAGCTTGCGCGACATCATGCTGGAATCGCCCAGGTTTCCGATGCGGATCGCGATGTCGAAAGCCTCGGCTGGCAGGTTGATATAGCGGTCGGTCAGTTCCAGGTCGATGGTGACGCGCGGGTGGTCGCGCAGGAAGTCATGGGTCAGGTCGGTGACGAATATCTCGCCGAAGGTGGCGGGGGCAGTGATGCGCAGATTGCCCGACAGTGCGCCCTGATCGCGGTCCAGAACACCTTCCAGCGCCTCGAACGCGGACAGGGCGCGGCGGGCCTGCGCCAGATAGGCCTCGCCATCGGCGGTCAGCGACAGCGCCCGCGTCGTGCGATAGAGCAGGGTCGCGCCGATCCGGTCCTCAAGCGCGGCGACATATTTGCTGACCAGCTTGTTCGACATGCGCAGCCGTTCGCCCGCAGCGGTGAACGACCCCGCATCCACCACCGCCACAAAGGCGCGCAACATGTCGATCCGGTCCATGACTATCCACAAAATGGCGGCAATATTCCGCTGAATAACCTTCTAATCGTGGAATGTCAAAGCTGCTATCTGTTGGGCAAGGAAACGAAAGGACAACAGATGTCGAACCAAATCACCAATACCGGCAACCCCGATCTGGCCAAGCTGATCCTGCGCCTGTCCACCGGCGGGCTGTTCATCGCCCATGGCCTGATGAAGGCGCTGGTCTTTACCCTCGCCGGGACCGCCGCCTATTTCGAAAGCCTCGGGCTGCCGGGCTTTCTGGCCTATCTGACGATTGCCGCCGAACTGGCTGGCGGTATCGCGCTGATCCTGGGCGTCTATACGCGGGTCGTTGCGGCCGCGCTGGTGCCGGTTCTGCTGGGCGCCGCGATCTTTGGCCATGGCAAGGCCGGCTTTTTCTTCAGCAACGAAGGCGGCGGTTGGGAATATCCCGTCTTCTGGGCGGTGATCATGGTCGTGATCGCATTGCTGGGCAGTGGCGCCCATGCGCTGCGCCGCGACGCCTGATAGATTACCCCAAACTCTGAAAGGACAATCGCGATGGCGATGAGTGATGCACCTGTCGAAATCGGCCGCGTGGCGCTGGTCGCCCGCGACCTGGAACGGCTGACGGCTTTTTACCGCGACGACATCGGGCTGGCCGAACTGGCCCGCGACCCGGAAACCGTCCGGCTTGGCGTGGGCGACCGCACCCTGATCGAATTGCGCGGCGACAAGGCCGCGCGGATCGCCGACCACCGGCAGGCGGGGCTGTTCCACACGGCTTTCCTGCTGCCCGACCGCAAGGATCTGGGCGCCTGGCTGCGCCATGCCGCGGAACGCGGGCTGCGGCTGGACGGCGCCTCGGACCATGGCGTCAGCGAGGCGCTGTATCTGCGCGACCCCGAAGGCAACGGGATCGAGATCTATGTCGACCGCGAAAAAGCCCAGTGGCCCTGGGACGGCAAGGAGGTCGGGATGTTCTCGATCCGGCTGGATCTGGCGGATCTGATGGCCGCGACGAACACGCCCTGGGCGGGTGCGCCGGACGGTTCGGTCGTCGGCCATGTCCACCTGCAGGTCGGCGATCTGGACCGGGCCGAGGGCTTCATGACCGGCGATCTGGGCCTGGATGTGATGCAGCGCGGGCCGGGGGCGCGGTTCTTCAGCTCGGGCGGGTATCACCACCACTTGGCGGGCAATATCTGGAACAGCCAGGGCGCGGGCCCGCGCGCCAGCGGTGAAACCGGTCTGGCCGAGGTTCAGTTGCTGCTGGATCCGGGTCTGGCCACATCGGAACTGACCGATCCCTGGGGCACGCGGTTCAGCCTGACCCGCAAACCCGCCTGACGCGCAGGACATACAGGAACGCACATCCCAAAGCGCAATCTTTGGGATGTTTCCTTTTGCGCGGGGCAGATGGCGGCCGTGATGTGCCGCTTTGGCCCCAAGGGCGCAAGGCCGGTGCCATCATGAAAAAGGCCGCGATGATCAGGGGAGGGGGCCACCTTTGAGCCGCATTCTGTGGAATGCTACTTGGTCTGCGCCTGTTTTTCGTGGGAACAAATGGGAATAGCCGATTACAGATGATTGCCGGTGCCATGGGCTGATTGGCTGGTGGATGCGGAAGCCGGGTTGGACTCGAACCAACATCAATCCGCCGCTTGCGCGGCGCATCCCCTTGCCCATCGGGGTTACACGGCTTCCGACCTGAAGGATGCAGCCTGATGACGCGCAAAGTCAACAACGGGAAGCGTCGTTGAACTCGACTTCAATCATGATTCACGTCCTCTTTCTGGCGCGGCGTTCCGCGTCGGTCCGCAGCCTTTCGCGGTTCTCGGCCTCGCGGCGCAGGTAGGTGCGGACCGCCACACCCGACACCCGCAGTTTGCGGGCGATTTGGGCGATGGGCAGGTCCTGCGGGTGGCAATTGGCGGCGCGCCATGGCTTTGCCAGGGGAATGCGGCGGGGCAATGTGGCGAGGTTTGCCAGCGCCTCGACGGATTCGCGCCCGAACATCTGCGACCGGCTCGTTTGTGTCGCGAGGGTTCTTGCCGATGGAAAGCTCGGCACCACCGAAGGCGAGGATGAGGCGAATCGCGCCCCCACGCCCGAGGACCTGGACGAAAGGCGCGACCTGCGCGGTTGGGCGCGGTGCAGGCGGGCGGTTGTGTTGGCTCACGTTTCGCCCCGCTGCATTCGCTGCCACCAGCGATGAATTGCGCTGAGGGCGGTCGGGCGGGAAATGCGCGGCCACCTCGATCTCGATCCCGGCGAATGCCATACGCGCAAGCCGTGCCTCGACGAAGGCGCGCAATTCCGGGTCGAGCGCGATCTTTCCGGGTCGGCCGGGACGATGCGCCGCCACATGCTGCAACAGGGTTTCATCAGGCGTTGAACCGGCGTTTCGCGTCATGTCCGTTCTTTTGTGGTGGGTCTGCGCGCCGGTCGCGGCTCCCCGGACGGCCGGCGCGCAGGGTTTCGACGGCGCATCAGGCACACCGCCGAAGGCACGGCCCGATCCGGTCAGTCCCGAAGCGCGCGGGGTTTCAGGCCGAGTTGCGCGCAGATCGCGATTTCCTCGGCCGCGCCGCCCGCGTGGTTGCCGCGCGCAAGGTCCGGCGGGGCGGCCGATGTGGTCGCAGGCCTGAACAGATGCGCGAATGGCGGGATCGCCTTTTCGATGAACAGATCGAAACTGTCGGGTTCGGACATGCAGAGCGCCCTGGCCCAGCCCCGCATGGCGGGCGAGAGCCAGCCCCGCGCGAAAGCATCATCGACCCGCGCCCTGACATTCTGTTCACGCAAGACGGCCTGCGCCTCGTTGCGTTCGGTCAGGACCGCTTGCAGGGGCTCGGCCGGGACGAAGCGGGCCGGGTCCGGTTTGCCCGCCGCATGGCGCGCGGGACGGTCACGCTGGCCGAACTCGCGCGCAATGTGGTCGAGTTCGGCCAGCTGCGCGACCGCGCCTGTCGCCCCCGTCACCCGGCCTCGCCTGCCGCGCAGCAGGTCGAGAATATCGGCCTCGCTGGCATCGGGCGACAGCCCCAGCGCCTCGGCCACGACCTGGGCGGCAATCGTCGGCTTGTCGCCCTCACCTTCCTCGGCCAGCGCAGTCAGATGCAGCGCAGGCGAATGCACCAGGCCCGCGCCCTTGATCATCGTCACCTTGCCTCCGGCCATGAGGTATCTGATCGCCGGGCTGAGATAGCGATATTCCCGGTTCGCAATCATGTCGCGGGCGCGGGCGGTCCATTCGACCCGGCCCCAGATACCGTTCGCCTGGCGCATCAGCTCCTTGATCCAGCCAGCCGCCGGAACCGGGCCATTCAGCCGGGCCTCGGGCCGGTCGTTCTGATGCTCATAGTCAATCGGCAGATCGAGCGACCGTGCGCCGAAAGCCCATCGGGGTCCGAATTGTCGAACACCCGAATGATGGCTTCCTTATTTTCGGAATCCGAGATTGCATAGCGCAAGATGCGCGAAGACGCCCGATCTGTATAGACGATCCCCCACGGGTAACCAATCTTGCCGTTCCGGAACCGGTCCTTGACCTCCCACCCGTCCAGTCGACCATGGCTCATGGCGAACATGCCCTCGACGATGCGCGGTTGATACTGGATCAGGGATTTCACAGCCCCGTCCACACCCATGCGCAGGGCGCGCTTATGAACCTCGTCCTGACGACCCCAACGGCGCATTGCCATGCGATAGCCGGGGCACATCCAACTGCGCGCGGCCTTCTGATCCACAATCCGCCGCCACGCCTCTTTCACGGGCCAGCCGGTGCCGTTCTTGCGGGCAAGGCCAGGCAGCGTCTCGAACCCTGCCCATGCCTCGGGCGAAAGTTCCGCAGTGGCGGTGCGGCCCTGACAGTCCGGGGCCAGAGCCGGTGCCCAGTTCGCGGTATCCACATCCGCGATCAGCGTATTCCAACGGCGCTTGGTCTTATATGAAGGAGCGAGAACGGCAGCGCCATCTTTCACCGCCGCCTTCAGCAGGGCAGAAATCTGCCACCATTTCAGCCCCGCCGCCTCATGCGTCGCGATGAACATCATGGTTTCCGCGCGAGCATAGTCCGTGCTCTGGACCGTCACGGGCCTCGCTGCCAGCGCTAGATGTGCGGCATCGTCATGGGTGCTCATCGGCAGGCCCATCGTCTCCGCGCGGGCGGTAAGAAAGAGCCTGTCCCGAGCTGAAGAGGTGAACGGTGGTCGGTTTTATCTGCCTATCCCTGTTTTCCATCCATTGATTTCATTGAATGATTTATGACGGCATACATGCCGCAGGTGATGATTTCGCCCCTGTTGGGCCGAAATATATCAATCCAAGTGTCACCGCTCAACATTCGCCACAGCGGGCTGCGCGACCGTAACGCCAGTGCCGGACAGATCGCCGGATAGATCCGCGACGGGACGATGAAAGGCTGAGGGTCAGGCGTCGTCTTCGGTGGGCGATGACAGTTCCAGCCGGGTCGCGGGTTGTTCCAGATGGTCGACGGACAGCGGCCCTGACGGACGCGCCAGCCGGGAACGCACGATCCAGTGCAGCCGTTCCTGCGCGCGGGTGATACCGACATAGGCCAGACGTTTCCACAAGGGCACGCCCGCCTCGGTCCGGTTCGACCATGCGGCGGCGGAAATGTCGGGGCCGAAGATCTGGACATCGGGCCATTGCGACCCCTGCGCCTTGTGGATCGTCACCGCCGCGCCATGCAGAAAGGCCGCGCCCATGCGCGCGGCAAAGGGGATGAAGGGTTCCTCGACATCGGGCTGTTCGATTTTCACGATGGATGCCGCGGACAGGCGCGGATCCTCGGCGCCGATGACATGCAGGCGCGAAAATCCGGGCTTGCGGCCCGGGCCCAGATAGACGACCTGCGCGCCCTTGATCAGGCCCCGCGCTTCCAGGTCGATGCGTTTCTTGCGGTGCTTCAGCGGCAGTTCCAGCCCGTCGCAGATCAGCGGCTCGCCCGGCAACAACGCATCGCCCGGCGCGCCAAAGGCGGTGCGGAAGGCATGGATCAGCTTGATGCGGGTGGCGTTGCGCCAGACCAGCACCGGGCTTTGCGCCATCAGGTCGCTGTCGACGCGTTCGGCCCAGATCACGCGCGGGTCGCGGCGGGCGGCGTCCTGGATCATGCGCTCGAACCCGGCGAAATCCAGCGCGGGATCGGCCAGCGCATGGGCAAGGTCCAGAATCGGGCTGTCATCGGCCTGACGGTGGATGCGGTTCAGGATCAGCTTTTGCGGCGCGGCCAGCCGGTCAAAGACCATTTCCCCCGACTGCCCGACCGGCGCGAGCTGCGCGGGATCGCCGAACAGCACCAGCAGCGGAAAGATTTCACGCAGGTCGTCGAACTGGCGCTCATCCAGCATCGAGGCCTCGTCGATCAAGCCGATGTCCAGGGGGTCTTCGCGCCGTTTCCAGCCCTTGATGAAATCCGAACCGCGCAGCCCTGCCGCCGCCAATGCGCCGGGGATCGAGGCATGCTGGTCGTAAAACGCCTTGGCGCGGTCCAGCGCCTCATCGGTCAGGCCCTCGATCCTGGGGCGCTCGCCCGTGCCCGCCAGCCATTCGGCGATGCGTTCATATTCGGGGTCACAGACCGGGGTATACAGAATGCGGTGGATCGTGGTCGCGGGCACGCCGCGCATCCGCAGCACGAAAGCGGCCTTGTTGGTCGGGGCCAGCACGGCGACGGTGCGGCGCTCCTTGCGGCGCTTGCCCTCGTAATCGCCGGAAACGATCTCGACCCCCGCCGCTTTCAGCGCGCGGGTCAGTTCGGCCAGGATCAGCGTCTTGCCCGACCCCGCCTTGCCGATCACCGCCAGAACGCGCGCCTTGCCGGGGGCGGGGGGCATCAGTTCCTCGGAAATCAGATCGACGCCGGATGCGGCCAGCGCCTCGGCCAGCGTATCCCAGGCCTCGGCCTGATCGGCGGACAGGGTCGGCAGATCGCGCCCGCTGTCGGCAGGGGCGGCGTCGGGTTCGGGAAAGAGCGAGGGACCATTCATGCGCCAGCATTAGCCCGGAGGGGCGCAAAAGCGAAGGCTGGATTTCGGGGGCAGGGTCGGGAAGGGGGCAGAGCCCATAAATCGCAGCGACGACACCAGCGCCTTTGCGCAAGATCCTCGCGCGGACTATGCCCTGAAACGACAGATACGGCGAAGGGATGAACCGCGCGATCAAGGGGAAACCGCGAGGCGCTTTCGCGGTGGGCGTCACGATCCGCGACGCATGCAGACTTTATCGCGGCCGATTTTTCCCGCAGGCTCGGGATGTCCGGCTGGCCCGGATCACTGGCCCAGATCACTGGCATGGATCTGCGTCATCATCGGCCCGTTGCGCTGCACACCGGGACCGATCAGCTAACGGCTGGCCAGAATCAGCGCACCGACGCCTGCGACGATCAGTGCCATCCCGGCGATCTGGCGCGGCGTGGTTTCCTGCCGCATCAGCCTGCCCGAGACGATCTGCGCCAGCACCACCTCGACCAGCGCCAGGGTGCGGACATTCGCGGCCGGGGTCAGGGCAAAGCCGATGAACCAGAACAGCGAGGCGAAGGCACCCAGAAACCCCGCTCCGACCGAATGGCGCCAGTGGCGCGCGATGCCCGCCAGCGCCTGCCGGTCGGTGACGGCCAGCCAGATCAGGGTCAGCGCGGCCTGCATGGTCAGGCTGATCGCGAGGACGGTGCCGGCGCGGGTCAGGAAATCGCCGTCCGGCAGCGCCAGGATCGCGCCGCGAAAGCCGATGGCCGACAGGCCGAACAGCACACCCGACCCGATCCCCAGCAGGGCAGGCCCCAAACTCCCGCGCCGCAGATCGGCGCCGGACATCAGCAGGACGCCCGCTGTCGCAACCGCGATGGCTGCCATGCGCAGGGGGCCAAGCGGTTCGGCCAGAATGATCGCGCCAAGGATGGCCAGCGTCACGGGCTCGGTCTTCATCAGCGCGGTGATGACGCCGAAGCCCCGGCTGCGCATCGCCTGCAACATCAGGGCGGTGGCGCCGATCTGGGACAGGGCGCCCGCGCAGGCCCAAAGCAGGGTCCCGGTTCCGGGCAGCGGCAGGGCCTGATGCAGCGCCAGCGGCCCCAGCAACAGGATCGCAAAGGGCGCGCCAAAGATGAAGCGCACGGCGGTCGCGCCCATCGTCCCCACTTCGCCGGTCAACTGCCGTTGCGCGGCATTGCGCGCGGTCTGCGCCACGGCTGCGATCAGGGTTGCCGCGATCCAGAGCATCTAGCCGCGCAGCGCCTCGATCATGCGCGACACATTGTCGGGATCGGCGTCCGGCGTGATGCCGTGGCCGAGGTTGAAGATATGCGGACCACCGGCAAAGGCGCGGGCGATGCGGCGGGTTTCGTCGACCAGACGCGGCCCGCTCTCGACCAGCAGGGCGGGGTTCAGGTTACCCTGAACGCAGCCGTCGGTCTGGACATGGGCGGCGGCCCAATCGGCAGCGACCGACTGGTCCAATGCCACGCAATCGGCGCCGGTCGCCTTGGCGAAACCTGCGTAACGCGGGCCAGCCTCTCGTGGAAAGGCGATGACCGGGATATGGGGGTGGCGGGTTTTCAGCGCGGCGATGATGCGTTTCGCCGGGGCCAGCGCGAAATCGTCGAAATCCTGCCCCTTGAGGCTGCCGGCCCAACTGTCGAACAGCTTGACGACCTCGGCCCCGGCCTCGATCTGGGCGGACAGGTATTCGATGGTCGCATCCGTGATGCGGTCGATCAGCGCCGAAAACGCCACGCGATCCGCCGTTTTCATCGCATGGGCCGGGCCTTGATCGGGGGTGCCGCGACCCGCGACCATATAGGTCGCAACGGTCGAGGGCGCGCCCGCGAAACCGATCAGCGTGGTTTCGCGCGGCAATTCGCGCGACAGGATGCGCAGGGTTTCATAGACGGGGGCCAGTTTTTCATGGACCTGATCGGCGGGCCGCAGCGCCGTCACCCCCGCCGCATCGGTGATGGTCGACAGGCGCGGGCCTTCGCCCGTCACAAACCAGACATCGGCGCCAAGCGCCTGCGGGATCAGCAGGATATCGGCAAACAGGATCGCCGCGTCGAACCCATAGCGGCGGATCGGCTGCAGGGTGACCTCGGCTGCCAGTTCGGGCGTGTAGCACAGCGACAGGAAATCGCCCGCCTGCGCGCGGGTGGCGCGATATTCGGGCAGGTAGCGGCCCGCCTGACGCATCATCCAGATCGGGGGCACGGGCAGGCGCTCACCGGCAAGGGCGCGCAGGATGGTCTTTTGGGTCATGGCTTCTCCTTGGCTTTCCTTCATCGCCAGCCGGTGGGCGTTGTCAAGGGCGCGGGCTGAGGCTATGGGCTTTGGCATGGAACATCTGCCCGACCCGTCCCGCCCGCTTCGCATTGGAACCCGCGCCTCGAAACTGGCGCTGGCGCAGGCCCATGAGACGCGCGACCGCCTGATGGCCGCGCATGGGTTGCCCGAGGCTGCCTTTCAGATCGTCCCGATGACGACGACCGGCGACCAGATCCAGAACCGCTCGCTGCGCGAAGCAGGCGGCAAGGGCTGTTCACCCGCGAGATCGAGGAGGCGCTGGCGGCAGGGACCATCGACATCGCCGTCCATTCGATGAAGGACATGCCGACGATCCAGCCGGATGGCTTGGTCATCGACTGCTATCTGCCGCGCGAGGATGTGCGCGACGCCTTCGTCAGCCCGCATGTCGGCGGGATCGACGAATTGCCGCAGGGCGCGGTGGTCGGGTCCTCCAGCCTGCGGCGGCGCGCGCAACTGCTGCATCGCCGCCCCGACCTGCAACTGGTCGAGTTTCGCGGCAACGTCCAGACCCGGCTGCGCAAGCTGGACGAAGGCGTCGCCGTCGCGACATTCCTTGCTATGGCCGGGCTGTCGCGGCTTGGCCTGCCCGGGGTCGCGCGTTCCGCGATTGACCCGGACCAGATGCTGCCCGCCGTGGCGCAGGGCTGTATCGGGGTCGAACGTCGCCTGAACGATGGCGCGACCGGCGCCCTGCTGGCCGCGATCGGCGATCAGGACAGCGCGCTGCGCGTCACCGCCGAACGTGCCTTTCTGGCGCGGCTGGACAGGTCGTGCCAGACTCCGATCGCCGGGCTGGCCGAGATTTCGGGTGGCGAGCTGCGCCTGCGTGGCGAAATCCTGCGGCCGGATGGTTCGCAATCGCTTGCGGCGGAATGTCGCGGGCCGGTCGGCGATGGTCCCGCGATGGGCGACGATCTGGCGCGCGAGTTGCTGGGACGCGCCGGGCCGGGCTTTCTGGCCGGGCATTGACCGGGTCGTGAAGGGGCGCCCGCCAAGGCGCGGAGTTCGTCCTGGCTTATTTTGCTCGTCCGGTTGCGGGGCGTTTGACGTCCTTCGCGCGGCCCGCCGCCCTGCCTGTGCAAAAGCCATTGCCTGCGCAGGGAATTCGGATCGCGACAGGAGATCCCGGGGCGCGCGCTGGTCTGACGTGCCGCGCATGTGACCGGCGGGCATGGGCGTTCTCTCGGGTCTTTGTCGGATCGGCGCAGGTTGCCGGTCGCGGAGGGCGGCTACAGAGCCAGCAACAGCCACATCCCAGGACCGCCGTTCCGCCACCGCCCGGCGATGCAGCGCCAGCCCGCGCGGCGAATCCCGCGGGCCGGGGTCGTGTGCCATGCCGTTCAGCCAGGGTTCGTCCGAGACCACCCCGCCATGGCTGCGCCGGCCCCGGCAGAGCGGATGCCGAGCGCGCCCGCCATCGCGCCCTCGAGGCCAGCCGGCATTGGGGGGGGCGGTGCCGGGCGGCATCGCGCCGGATCACCCGCAGCGCATCGCGCGACCATGCGGCAGCGGCGATCAGCAGCCCGGTCAGGCGCGAGGCGGGCAGGTTGACCGGATCATCCAGCCGCGCGGCAAAGCGCCAGAATTCGCCGTGGCGCGCGTTCAGGTGGCCGATCATCGAATCCAGCGTGGTGATCGCCTTATAGGCGGCAATCCCCGGCAGGCCTGCCACCGCCGCCCAGAACAATGGCGCAATCACCCCGTCCGATGCATTTTCGGCGAGGCTTTCCAGTGCCGCGCGGGCAATCGGTTCGGGGCGGTCGTCCAGATCGCGCCCGACGATCATCGCCACGGCGGCGCGGGCGGCGGGGATATCGCCTTGTGCCAGCGGATCCGCCACGGCCTTGACATGGTCGTGCAGCGACCGGCTGGCGACCAGCGGCCAGGCCAGAACGCCCAGCAGGACGGGGCCAAAGGGCAGGGCCCCAAGCCACGCGGGCAGTGCCAGCGCGGGCAGGACAGCGGCGGCAATGGTCGTCAGGCTGGCGATCACGCCGCGCAACACCCGATGCCCGCCGCGATTGCCGTTGCGGTCCAGCCAGCCGATCAACCGGCCAAGCCATGTCACCGGATGGCCGATGCGCCGGTAAACCGCATCGGGCCAGCCGATCAGCGCGTCCAGCGCCAGCGCGACCAGCGCCACGGTCAGGCTGTCGGCAGGCCAGTTCATGCGAAGGTCCGGCTGGCACATTCCACCGCCCAACCGGCCGGCGTCAGGGTCATCTGCGTCACCGACAGCGGCGCGATGGCAAAGGACAGCGCGGCGGGACCGGCGACCATCGACAGCGCGGCGCGGGCGGTTCCGGCATGGGCGACCACCACCACCCGCCCGCTGGCCTTTTCCAGAACCGGGCGCACGCGGGCGCACATCTGGTTGAAGCTTTCGCCATCCGGCGGGCGGTAGCGGGCCAGTTCGCGGGGCGTCAGGGGGCCAAGATCGGGGATCTCGGTCGCGGGAATATCTTCCCACAGGCCGAAATCCTGCTCCCACAGGTTTGGGATCCAGACGGGGTGTCAGGCCAAGGGCGGCGCAGGTCTGTTGGCAACGCCGCGCCGGGCTGGACCAGATATCCACCTCTTTCAACGTGGCAAGATGCTGCCGCAAGGCGTTGATTTGTCGTGTGTCTGTCACATCTGCCGCGACATCCCGGCGTCCCGCGATCCGCCCGTCGGCAATCGCCGGCGCGTGACGAACCAGCCAGAGCCGCGTCACGATCGCCTCGGAGTTGCCGCAACGCGCGGGGCGACCTTGAAAGGCGGGGCTGATATCGCCGATGTCATTCCTGGCCTGTCCTGTGCTTGCATCTTGCCCGCACCAGACCAATCCCCGCGCCGCAGCGCAAGGTGAAATGCGGCTCCGGGAAGGGATGCAATCCTTTTGTTTAGAAAAATTCGGCATAATCAAATTCATACACCGCAATCATCGAATATCTCGAACGCCGTTCACCCCCCGCAAACCAGACCGCGCTTGACAGCATCGCCCCCGGCCTGCGTCACTTTCCCTGACGTGGCCATGCGGACCCGCTTGACGCACGCTGCGGCTTGAGGCGATGGTTAACTGAACAATCGTTCAATAAACGGCGATGATCTGCAGGAGGAGAGGCTTTCGGATGTTCACGCGCGGGATGGAATTCGATCTGGGCGAAGAGGTGAATGCGCTGCGCGACATGGTGCATCGCTGGTCTCAGGACCGGGTCAGGCCGATGGCGGCAGAGGTCGACCGCAGCAATGCCTTTCCGAACCAGCTTTGGACCGAAATGGGCGATCTGGGCCTGCTGGGGATCACGGTTCCCGAGGAATTCCGGGGGGCCGGGATGGGCTATCTGGCCCATGTCGTCGCGACCGAGGAAATCGCCCGCTCCAGCGCATCGGTCAGCCTGTCCTATGGCGCGCATTCGAACCTGTGCGTCAATCAGATCACGCTGAACGGCACGGATGCGCAGCGCGCGAAATACCTGCCGGATCTGTGCAGCGGCCGCGCGGTCGGCGCGCTGGCCATGTCCGAGGAAGGGGCGGGCAGCGATGTCGTCTCGATGAAGCTGCAGGCCGAAAAGCGCGGCGATGGCTATGTGCTGAACGGCAACAAATACTGGATCACCAACGCCCCCGACGCCGATACGCTGGTGGTTTACGCCAAGACCGACCCGGATGCGGGCAGCAAGGGCATCACCGCCTTTATCATCGAACGCGGCATGGCGGGCTTTTCGACCAGCCCGCATTTCGACAAGCTGGGGATGCGCGGCTCGAACACGGGCGAGCTGATCTTTGAAAACTGCCATGTCCCCGCCGAAAACATTCTGGGCGCCGAAGGGCGCGGCGTGCGCGTGTTGATGTCCGGGCTGGACTATGAACGGCTGGTCCTGTCGGGCATCGGCACCGGCATCATGGCCGCCTGTCTGGACGAGGTCATGCCCTATGTCCGCGACCGCAAGCAAGTCGGCCAGCCGATCGGATCGTTCCAACTGATGCAGGGCAAGATCGCCGATATGTATGTCGCGCTGAACACCGCCCGCGCCTATGTCTACGAGGTCGCCAAGGCGTGTGATGCGGGCCGCGTGACCCGTCAGGATGCGGCGGGCGCGGTGCTTTACGCCAGCGAACAGGCGATGGTGCAGGCGCATCAGGCGGTGCAGGCGCTTGGCGGTGCGGGTTTCCTGAACGACAGCGTGGTCAGCCGCCTGTTCCGCGATGCCAAGCTGATGGAGATCGGCGCCGGCACCAGCGAGATCCGCCGGATGCTGATCGGTCGCGAGTTGATGGGGTTGGCGTGATGCGTTTCACGATATTCACCGCGCTGGCCGTGATTGCCGCGCCCGTGCTGGCTCAGGATGGGGTCAGCTATGACGACTCGATTCTGGATGCCTGCCTGAACGACAGGATGGCCGAACATGCCCAGACCGATATCGAGGGAGAGCCCCTGCGCCTGTGCATCGGTCAGGCGGCGGTTGCCTGCATGCAGGGGCCGGATGGCGATACGACCTATGGCATGGGCGAATGCCTGAGCCGGGAAACCCGGCAATGGGACATGCTGCTGAACGCCTGGTATGACAAGGCGCTGAACCACGCGGAAAGCGCCGATGCCGATCTGGCGGATATGGGATCGGCCGCACCCAAGGCCGCCCCGGCCCTGCGCGCCGCGCAGCGCAACTGGATCGCCTATCGCGACAAAAGCTGCGAATTCGAGGCCGTGCGCCATCAGGGCGGCACGATGGGCGGACCTGCGAGCGCCGATTGCATGTTGCAACTGACCGCGACCCAGGCCCTGCGGCTGCGCGATATCACCGCGGGGATGGAGTGATCCGGCCTGCCGCGCCCCATGAAAAAGGGCGCCCGTCGGGGCGCCCCGGATCTGTTTCCGGCTGCGGATCAGAATTTCATGACATAGCTGACGCCCGCGACCCAGGGGTCGACATCGACCGACCCGATCCTGACCCCGTCCAGCTCGACATCCGCCGAAATGTCGATCCAGCGCGCATCGACGCGCAGCGCGGCTTTTTCATTCAGCGCGAAATCGGCGCCGAGATGCGCGGCCAGCCCCCAGGAGTTCTTGACCCGCAGCCTGCCTGCCCGCCAGCGGGCCGCGCGCATCGGCGTCATAGAACCCGGTGAAATTCACGCCCAGACCGACAAAGGGCTTGATCTGCGGCGTCGCGTCGAAATGGTATTGCAGCGACAGGACCGGCGGCAGGTGCTTGACGGTGCCGATCTCGGTCCCGTTCGACCTGATCGTATGCTTGAAGGGCAGGGCGCCCAGCAATTCGATCCCGATATTGTCGCGGATGAAATATTCGACGGTGATCGAGGGGCGCGTGCTGTCGCCGATGCTGGTCGGAACCGTGCCGCCAGCCAGCGTGCCATTGTTCGATTTCGGACTGACATGTGCCAGGCCAAGACCCACGGTCCATTCGCCCTGCGATTGGGCGCAGGCGGGTGCGGCAAGGGCGGCAAGCGCGGTGGCAATCAGGATATGACGTTTCATTTTTCACCTTTTGTTTCGTCGCGCAAGGCGAAATCACCCGCTGCGCGCCGCCCCCGCCTTGATCTGGATCACGCGCCCGTGAGTTTGTCCGCAGATGTTGCCGCGCCGCAGCATCCCCGCCTTGCAAGGAGCCTCGCATGAAGCTGAAATCCGCAGCCCTGCCGTCCTCGGACGGGTTTCAGGCCAACCGTCAGGCTCATCTGCAGATGATCGAAACCGCGCGCGACGCCGCGCTGGCTGCGGCGGCGGGGGGCGGCCCCAAGGCGGTCGAACGTCACATCAGCCGGGGCAAGATGCCGCCGCGCGACAGGGTGGCGAACTTGCTGGACCCCGGCAGCCCGTTTCTGGAAATCGGCGCCACGGCCGCGCATGGCATGTATGACGGAGCCGCCCCCGGCGCGGGCGTGATCGCCGGGATCGGACGGGTTCAGGGGCAGGATGTCATGGTCGTCGCCAATGACGCGACGGTCAAGGGCGGCACCTATTACCCGATGACGGTGAAAAAGCACCTGCGCGCGCAGGAAATCGCCCAGGAATGTCATCTGCCCTGCGTCTATCTGGTCGATTCTGGCGGGGCGAACCTGCCCAATCAGGACGAGGTCTTTCCCGACCGCGATCATTTCGGCCGCATCTTCTACAATCAGGCGCAGATGTCGGCACTGGGCATTCCGCAGATCGCGGTGGTCATGGGGTCCTGCACGGCGGGCGGCGCCTATGTGCCCGCCATGTCCGATGTGACGATCATCGTGCGCGGGCAGGGCACGATCTTTCTGGCGGGTCCCCCTCTGGTCAAGGCCGCAACCGGCGAAGTCGTCAGCGCCGAGGATCTTGGCGGCGGCGATGTCCACACCCGCCTGTCGGGCGTCGCCGATTATCTGGCCGAAGACGACGCCCATGCGCTGGCGCTGGCCCGCCGCGCCATCGGCAACCTGAACCGTCGCCTGCCGCAGTCGGTGGTCTGGCAATCCCCCGAACCGCCCGCCTACGACCCCGAGGAGATCCTGCGGCATCGTCCCCGCCGACCTGCGCACCCCCTATGACATCCGCGAGGTCATCGCCCGCGTGGTCGACGGCTCGCGTTTCGACGAATTCAAGGCGCGGTTCGGCGAAACGCTGGTCACGGGATTTCGCCCATGTTGCAGGGCTGCCCCGTGCGGCATCATCGCCAATAACGGCGTGATCTTTTCCGAAGCCGCGCAGAAGGGCGCCCATTTCATCGAACTCTGCAGCCAGCGCGGTATCCCGCTGATTTTCCTGCAGAACGTCACCGGCTTCATGGTCGGGCGCAAATATGAAAACGAAGGGATCGCACGGCATGGCGCGAAGATGGTGACGGCGGTCGCGACGACCAATGTGCCGAAAATCACCATGCTGGTCGGCGGCAGCTTTGGCGCGGGCAATTACGGCATGGCAGGGCCGCGCCTATTCGCCGCGATTCCTGCGGACATGGCCGAATTCGCGGATCTCGGTCATGGGCGGCGAACAGGCGGCGGGCGTGCTGGCCACCGTCCGCCGCGACGGGATCGAACGCGGCGGCGGCACATGGACCCCCGAAGAAGAGGCCGAATTCAAACGCCCCACGATTCAGATGTTCGACCGCCAGCGCCACCCGCTCCATGCCTCGGCGCGGCTGTGGGACGATGGCATCATCGACCCGCGCAAGACACGCGAGGTGCTGGCCCTGTCGCTCCGCGCCAGCCTGAACGCTCCGATCCAGCCGACGCGTTTCGGCGTCTTCAGGATGTCAGGGGGATGCTTGCCGCGACGATCCAGGACAGTTTCAACCGGGCGCCGGGTCAGAAACAGGGCTGTATCTGACCCATCTTGCCGCCGAGCAGCCGGTGCCGGGTGACAGGTTCGACCTCGGCAGGTCGCGACGCGCCTTGTGACAAAAGTGGACGACAGGCGGCGAACCCGCGACTGCCTGACGGCAGAGCCTGCAGGAGCGCGCCCCATCTGCTGGTCGCCGTGACGCCCGCCGCTGGATCCGGACGAACGGCAGCAGGCCACCCGCCGCCGCATCTCGACCGACCCACAGGCCGATCACAGCCTGATGCAACGCCATCCCGATGCGCGGCATCTGCGCCTTGGGCGAAGCGATGCGGAAACCGCCGAACTTCTCGACCGTATCCGATCCGATGGCCTGACGGCGGTCCTGCATCCCGTGCCCGGTCAGGATATCCGGTCCGGTCAGGTCGGCATCCTGCTTGACGCCGACGATCAAGCGGCTGTCGTGATCCCGACCACGCATGCCAAAACCTGCCGCGCAGATGACATCCCCGAAAAATTCCTCCGCCGCGCGGGCCATGCGGGCCATGACGAATGGCGGGGCCGAAATCCCGATCTGTCGGACGGCACGCCGATCCTCTGCCACGGCTTCCAACTGGTCGAGGTCGTCGGATGACCCGCAGGTTCACCCTTTCCCGGATGACCGGAAGCGTCTTGCTCAACACAGCCCCGCAGGGTGACGCGGCACCCGTCACCCGTTCACACACCCCGATCAATACCCGCCGCGCGCAAGACGGCGCCGCGCTGCCGCTGGCCACCCATGCCAAGGACACCGCCACCCGCCAACGGATCGCGGCAGGCGCCGGGAATGCTGCTCAGGACGGCCCCGCAGATACGCATGACCACACAGGGACCGCGCGCCCGCCCCTGACCGACTGCGCCGTCATCCCCGGCGCCAGCCACCTCAGCGGCACACCCCGGATCGCCGCCCCGACATCGCTCCGCCCGACATCGCCCCGCCGAACGCGGTCATGCCAAAACGCGCCGCATCCCGATCGCCGCAAGCATCGACCTGCACCACGCCAACAACCTCGGCCGGGCCGCCCGACAAACTCCGCGATCCGCGCCAATGCCGATCCGTCCCGCCAACAGATCGCCCGCATCCCCATTCTTCATCACGAAAATACCCGCGGGGTCCGGGGGCGGCGGCCCTGCTGCCTCGGCCAGCCGGGTGACCGATGTTTGACAAGATCCTGATCGCGAACCGGGGCGAGATCGCCTGCCGCATCATCGACACCGCCCGCAAGCTGGGCCTGCGCACGGTGGCGGTCTATTCCGACGCCGACCGTGCCGCGCGCCATGTCGCCATGGCCGACGAGGCCGTCCATATCGGCGGCCCCGCCCCACGCGACAGCTATCTGCGCGGCGATGCGATCATCGCCGCCGCGCAGGAAACCGGCGCGCAGGCGATCCATCCGGGCTACGGCTTCCTGTCCGAAAACCCCGATTTCGTCGATGCGGTCACTGCCGGCGAGGTTGACCTTCATCGGCCCGCTCGGCGGCATGCGATCCGCAAGATGGGGCTGAAGGACGCCGCCAAGGCGCTGATGGAGCAGGCCGGCGTGCCGGTCGTGCCCGGCTATCACGGCGACGCGATCAGGACCCCGATCATCCTTGCGGCACAGGCCGATGCAGATCGGCTATCCCGTGCTGATCAAGGCGGTCGCCGGCGGCGGCGGCAAGGGGATGCGGCTGGTCGAACGCGCGCACGATTTCGCCGCCGCCCTGCAATCCGCGCAGGGCGAGGCCGCGACGGCATTCGGCAACCCCGCCGTGCTGATCGAGAAATACGTCCAGCAGCCCCGCCATATCGAGGTGCAGGTCTTTGGCGACGGCACCCGCGCCGTCCATCTGTTCGAACGCGACTGCTCGCTGCAACGCCGCCACCAGAAGGTGATCGAGGAAGCCCCTGCCCCCGGCATGACCCCGAAATGCGTCGGGCCATGGGCGAAGCCGCGACCCGCGCGGCGGAGGCGATCGGCTACGCCGGCGCGGGCACCATCGAATTCATCGTCGATGGCAGCGACGGCCTGCGCCCGGACGGCTTCTGGTTCATGGAAATGAACACCCGGCTGCAGGTCGAACATCCCGTCACCGAACTGATCACCGGCGTCGATCTGGTCGAGTGGCAGCTGCGCGTCGCCAGCGGCGAGCCGCTGCCCGCAACTCAGGACCAGCTGACCATCACCGGCCACGCCTTCGAGGCCCGACTTTATGCCGAGGACGTCCCCGCAGGCTTCCTGCCCGCAACCGGCACGCTGGCGCATCTGGTCTTTCCCGACAGCGCCCGCGTCGAAACCGGCGTGCGGCAGGGCGACACGATCAGCCCGTGGTATGACCCGATGATCGCCAAGCTTGTGACCCACGGCCCGACCCGCGCCATCGCCCTGCGCGCGCTGGAAACCGCGCTGGTCGATACCGAGGTCGCGGGTTCGGTCACCAATGTCGATTTCCTGATCGCCCTGACCCGGCATCCCGGTTTCAACCGGGGCGAGGTGGATACCGGCCTGATCGGCCGCGACCTTGACGCGCTGGTCGCCGCCGCTGAACCCGATCCGCGCGCCCGCGCGCTGGCGGTGATCGGCCTTGCAGGCCTTGATGATCCGCAGATCCGGGGCGGGGTGACGCTGTGGCAGCCCCTGCGTCGCACCATCGCCTGGGATGGCGGGCAGGCGGTGCCTGAGGTGCTGGGCCCCGGCGCCGCGCGCGTCACGCTGGACGGCACCAGCCATGACATCCGCCACACCGGCGGGCGCTGGTGGGTCGATGGCGGCCCGCGACAGTCGCGCATCGTCAACCATGCCGCCGGAACCAGCGTCTTTGGCGGGCGCACGGTGACGCTGACCCCGCTGGACCCGCTGGATCGCGGCGGGGATGAGATCGGCGGGGGCTGACGCTGTCGCCGATGCCGGGTCTGGTCAAGGCCGTGTTCGTCGAACCGGGACAGGAGGTCACGGCGGGCGACCGGCTGGCCATTCTGGAAGCGATGAAGATGGAACATACCCTGACCGCCGCCCGCGATGGCCGCGTGGCCGAGGTTCTGGCCCGCCCCGGCGATCAGGTTCAGGCGGGCGCCCCCCTGATCCGGCTGGAGGAGGACGCCGATGCCTGACATCCCGATCCTGTGGCATGTCCCGCTGTCGCGTTCGATGCGGGTGATGTGGCTGCTGGAAGAAATCGGCTGCGACTATGACCTGCGGCGGGTCGATTTCTTTGACGGCTCGATGCGGGCGGATGATTATGCCAGCCTGCATCCGGCGGGTCGCGTGCCGGTCCTGCAGATCGACGGGCTGACCCTGCACGAATCCGGCGCGATGATCGAATATCTGTGCGAAACCCGCGCGCCCGCGCTGATGCGCGGGCCGGGGCAGGCGGGGCGCGGGGAATGGCTGGACTGGCTGCATTTCGCGGAAACCCTTGGCCAGCATCTGGCGAACCTGACCCAGCACCATATCGTCCTGCGCGAGGATTGGCAGCGTTCGCCCACCGTGATGAAACTGGAATCGGCACCGGCTGTCGCGCGCGCTGCGTCTGGTCGAAACCGCGCTGAGCGGTCGCGACTGGCTGATGGGCGAATTTTCCGGCGTCGATTGCGCGGTCGGCTGGTCGGTCTGGCTGGCGCGCCGCTTTACCGCGCTGGACCCCCGCCCCGCGCTGGCCGGTTACGTCGAACGCTGCGCCGCGCGCCCGGCGTTTCAGCGCAGCCTGCCCGCGCCGGGTGAAAAGCTGATCTATTCCCGTGATTTTTACGAGGTGCCCGATGTCTGACCCGGTCGAGATATTCGAGGTCGGCCCGCGCGACGGCTTGCAGAACGAAAAGCGCCTGATCCCCACCGCCGAAAAGATCGCGCTGGTCGATCTGCTGTCCACCGCCGGTTTTCGCCGGATCGAGGTGACCAGTTTCGTACCGCCGAAATGGGTCCCGCAGATGGCCGACGCCGCCGGGGTCATGGCCGGGATCACCCGCGCGCCCGGTGTCAGCTATGCCGTGCTGACCCCGAACATCAGGGGGTATGAGAACGCCCGTGCCGCCCGCGCATCCGAGGTCGCGATCTTTGCCAGCGCCTCCGAAGGGTTTTCCAGGGCCAATCTGAACGCGACGATTGCCGAAAGTCTGGAACGTCTGGCCCCGGTGGCTGCGGCCGCGCTGGCCGATGGCATCTTGCTGCGCGGCTATGTTTCTGTGGTGACGGATTGCCCCTTTGACGGGCCGACGCCGCCCGGAAACGTCGCCCGCGTCGCGGCGGCCCTGCGCGACATGGGCTGCTATGAAATCAGCCTTGGCGAGACGATCGGGCAGGGGCGGCCGGAAACCATCGACGCCATGCTGACGGCCGTGCTGGACGAACTGCCTGCGGACCGTCTGGCCGGGCATTACCACGACACGGCAGGGCGCGCGCTGGAAAACATCGACGCGAGCCTTGCGCGCGGGCTGCGGGTCTTTGACGCCGCGGTGGGCGGGCTTGGCGGCTGTCCCTATGCGCCGGGGGCCGGGGGCAATGTCGCGACCGAACGGGTCGCCGCGCATCTGGCCGCGCAGGGCCATGCGACAGGGCTGGACATGGACATCATCGGGCAGGCCGCGCGAATGGCGCGGGCCATGCGCGGCACGACGGGGGATTGACGCATGAGCTATGAGACGATCCGCATCGACAGTGACGCGCGCGGCGTGACCACCCTCTGGCTGGCGCGCGCGGATAAACACAATGCGCTGTCTGCGCAGATGATCCGCGAACTGACCGATGCCGCGCTGGCTCTGGGCGATGACGACCGCACCCGCGTCGTCATTCTGGCCGCCGAGGGGCACAGCTTTTGCGCGGGCGGCGATCTGGGCTGGATGCAGGACCAGATGCGCGCCGATGCCACGACCCGCAGGGCCGGCGCGCGCGAGCTTGCCATGATGCTGAACGCCCTGAACGAAATGCCCAAACCCCTGATCGGCCGGGTTCACGGCAATGCCTTTGGCGGCGGTGTCGGCATGATTTCGGTCTGCGATGTCGCCATCGGCCAGCAGGGCGCGAAATTCGCCCTGACCGAAACCCGCCTTGGCCTGATCCCCGCCACCATCGGCCCCTATGTCCTGTCCCGCATGGGCGAGGACCGCGCCCGCCGCGTCTTCATGTCGGGCCGGGTCTTTGACGCCGAGGAGGCCGTGGGGCTGAACCTGCTGGCCCGCGCGACGACCGCGGAGGATTTGGATGCCGCCGTGGCCTTCGAGGTCGAACCCTATCTGTCCTGCGCGCCGGGCGCGGTGGCCGCCGCCAAACGCCTCGCCCGCCGCCTTGGCCCCCGCATCGACGCCGAGGTGATCGACGCCAGTATCGACGATCTCGTCTCGGTCTGGGAAGGTGCCGAGGCGCCCGAAGGGATCGCGGCCTTTTTCGACAAGCGCAAACCGCCGTGGCAGAGCTGAGGCAGCGCCGGGCATGTCAAGGGTGCTTCTCGGGCGCGTCGGGCCGCTAACCCGATGGTATTCGTCGCGGGAAATCCAGATGGGCAGGGCTTTGGCAAGGACGCCGTTTGAACCGTCATCGATCTGATGGGGCGGCATTTCACCACGAAGTTCCTTTCTGGCGACATGGTCGCGGGTCGATGCCGGGATTTCGCAAGATGGTCCGGGGCGGTTGTTTCGACATCGGACTTGGGCCGGTGCGGGTGGCATGGGACAGCGTGGACGACGATACCGGGCGTGACCCTTCGTGCGGTTGATCGGGCGCAGCGGATCGCACGGAACAGGCCGTGAACCCGTTGGGACGAGCGACGGCGGCCGTGACGAATGAAAAGATCGGATGCGATGCCCCGTTTTTGTCGGGCAAGCGATTCGATGGGACCCGCGCGCGTCCGCAGTTTTCTGGCAGCGAAAAGGAGGCGGCGAGGGCCGAGATGGCGCGCGATGTTGTTCGGGCGGATCCGTCTTTCCGGCGCTGGTTGCACAGCCCCACAGCGATCCGCCCCTGCAGGCGCGGAATGGGTGCCATGCGACAATGCCGGGCTGACAAGACGCCCGTTCGCTGTTAACGCAAACAATCGCGAACATCCCTCATTCTCCTAGCAGGTGCCCTATGCCGCCGCAGCCAAACCTGACACTCGCCGTTCTGGCGCTGGGCCTTGGTGCCTTTGCGATCGGCACCTCTGAATTCGCGGCCATGGGCCTGCTGCCCTGGTTTGCCGCCGATCTGGGCGCGACCGAACCGCAGGCGGGCCATGTCATCAGCGCCTATGCCATGGGCGTGGTGATCGGTGCGCCGCTGACCTCGATTCTCGGGGCGCGGCTGCCGCGCTGCCGCTATCTGGCGGCGCTGATCGCGATCTATGGGGTCGCGAACCTGCTGGCGGCGGTGCTGCCGGGCTATCACACGCTGGTCGGCATGCGCTTTCTGGCGGGGCTGCCGCATGGCGGTTTTCTGGGCGTGGCCATGCTGTTTGCCGCCGACGCCCTGCCACGCGAACAGCGCGCCAAGGGGGTGACGCAGATCCTGCTGGGGCTGACCATCGCCAATATCGTCGGCGTGCCGCTGGCCAGTGCCATCGGGCAGGGGCTGGGCTGGCGTTGGGGCTTTGCCCTGCCGGGGCTGCTGGCGCTGATCGCCGCCGTCCTGATCCTGAGGCTGGCGCCGCGCGTCGGCAGCGACCCCGATGCGCGCCCCCTGCAAGAGCTGCGCGCGCTTGGCAACCCCGCCGTCATTCAGGTTCTGCTGGTCGGGGCCATCGGCTTTGGCGGGCTGTTCGCGGTCTATGCCTATCTGTCGGCGGCGATGATCGCCACGACCGGGGCGCCGGGCTGGGCCGTGCCGCTGGCGCTGTCGGCCTTTGGGATCGGCGGCACTTTGGGCAGCATCGGGGCGGCGCGGCTGACGATCCGGCTGGGCGTGTTCCGTTCGGCGGCGGCGCTGATCGCCTTTATGGCCGCGACGCAGGCCTTTGCCTCTTTCGCGGTGGGAAGCTGGCCGTTGATGGTGGCTTCGGCGCTGATCCTCGGGCTTGGGTCGGGGATGGTGGTGCCCTTGCAGACGCGGCTGATGGATGTCGCGGGGCCTGCGCAATCCATGGCGGCGGCGATGAATCACGCGGCCTTCAATGCCGCCAATGCGCTTGGGCCCTGGGTTGCCGGTCTGGCGCTGAATGCGGGCTGGGGCTGGCGGTCGTCCGGTCTGGTCGGGGTTGGCCTGTCCTGCGCCGGAATGATCGCGCTGGTCTCACGCGGCGCTATGCGCTGGCACATGGTGACGATGGTTCGCGCCACCTGCGGGTCGGGGGATAGCGGGGCGCGATCTTGCCGCGAGGGCCGCGCCCATCATGGCCGCCGCGTCCCGGATGATCCCGGTCGGGCCGCATCGCAAAGGGGCCGGGAAGGCGTGCCACCTTTACCCTTTCCCCGTCTTTACCCTATCGCCGTCTTTCGGTAATGCGCGGCATGATCCACGATAACCCCGCCCTGTCTGCCCGCCGGTCCTGCGCCGTGACCGGTTCTGCGAAAACCCGGTTCCGGGTGCGGGTGGTGTTGCAATGAGTGCCGGGATGGCGACGGGTTCCCCCCCGGCCAGCCTGTTGTCGGTTGCGCCGATGATGGACTGGACGGACAGCAATTGCAGGCGGTTTCACCGCATGCTCAGCCGCCGGGCGCTGCTGTATACGGAAATGGTGACCTCGGCCGCGATCGTGCATGGCGATCTGTCGCGGCTGCTGGATTATGATGCCTGCGAACATCCCGTGGCCCTGCAACTGGGCGGCTCGGATCCGGCGCAGTTGCGGCAGGCGGTCGGGATCGCGGCGGATTGGGGCTATGACGAGATCAACCTGAATGTCGGCTGCCCAAGCGACCGCGTGCAATCGGGCTGTTTCGGCGCGGTGCTGATGACGCGGCCGGAGCTGGTTGCGGATTGCGTGGCCGGGATGATCGCGGTCAGCCCGGTCGAGATCACGGTGAAATGCCGCATCGGCGTCGATGACCAGATCCCCGAAGACGTGCTGCCCGATTTCATCGCCCGGATGCGCGCGGCGGGGGTCCGGCGGATGGCGATTCATGCGCGCAAGGCGTGGTTGCAGGGGCTTTCCCCGCGTGAGAACCGCGAAATTCCGCCGCTGGACTATCCGCTGGTGCATCGGATGAAGGCCGAATTTCCCGATATGGACCTGTCGGTCAATGGCGGGATTGCGACCTTGGATCAGGTGCAGGACCACCTGCGGGTCATGGACGGGGTGATGGTCGGGCGCGCGGCCTATCATCAGCCCTGGGATATCCTGGGGGCGGCGGATGGTTTGTGGGGCGAGGCGCCGCCCTTTGAGACGCCCACCGATGCGGCGCTGGCGATGCGGCCCCTGATTCTGGCGCATCTGGAACGGGGCGGGCGGCTGCATCAGGTCACGCGCCATATGCCGGGCCTGTTTCATGGGCGGCCAGGGGCGCGGCAATGGCGCCGGGTGCTGTCCGAGGGGGCATCCACCGGCGGGATCGAGGTCTGTGACGCGGCCCTGGCCCAGACCCGGATCGATCCCGACTGAATGAACGGCCGGGTGTGGCAACGCTGCTTGCCGACTTGTGGCGTACGGTGGGTCTGGATCGGTTTTTGGGGGTATTTATATGATGAAGAAATAGTTCCCGGCCTGATTCATCTGCGTTCCGCGGCCTTGGCGGCGTCCCAGAGCCGGTCCATTTCCGCCAGATCGCTGTCTTTGGGCTGGCGGCCCTGACGGGCGAGTTCGGATTCGATGAACTGGAAGCGGCGGGTGAATTCGCATTGGCGCCGCGCAGCGCCTCTTCGGGGTCGAGGTCGAGGTGGCGGGCGAGATTGGCCATGACGAACAGGAGATCGCCGAATTCCTCGGTCAGTTCGGCCTTGCCCTTGTGGTCGCGGGCCTCGACCAGTTCGGCGGTTTCTTCGGTGAGTTTGTCCAGCACCTGCGCCGCGCCCGGCCAGTCGAAGCCGACGCGGGCGGCGCGGTTTTGCAGCTTGATCGCGCGGGTCAATGCGGGCAGGCCAAGCGCGACCCCGTCCAGCACGCCTTTTTCGGCGCGTCCGGCGCGTTCGCGGGCCTTGATCTCTTCCCAGTCCCTGACCTGCTGTTCGGCGGATTTGTCGCGGTTTTCGTCGCCGAAGACATGGGGGTGGCGGGCGATCAGCTTGTCCGAGATCCGGCGCGCGACATCGTCGAAGCCGAGCATCCCGGCCTCTTGCGCCATTTGCGCGTGAAAGACGACCTGCAGCAGCAGGTCGCCCAGTTCGCCGGGGAATTCGTCCCGGGCCTGACGCGCGATGGTATCGGCGACCTCATGCGCCTCTTCGATGGTATAGGGCGCGATCGAGGCGAAATCCTGTTCGATATCCCAAGGGCAGCCCCGTTCCGGGTCGCGCAGGGCGGCCATGATGGCACGCAGCCGCTGGAGCTGGTCGGCGTGGTCCGGCGCGGCAAGAGGGTACTTTTCGGGGTGGCGGAAGCGTTCGGCATGTCCGGCCTTCTGGTTTGGGAACTGGTCAGGGCTGTGCCACAGGAGCGGCGGTTTGTCTACGCAGGGTTGGGGTCGGACCTGTCGCCGGGATGCCCACGAAGAGGTGACCGGATGCCTGTCGCACGGGCCTGTCGCGGCTTCTCGCACGTTCTGTCGCCGGCGCGCAGATAGGTTGCGCGCCAATCCGCGCCCCGATCCATGTGGGCCAGCCAGCGCCACGGGCGCCTTCGACACGCCGTTCTGACATGCCAGGGGAAAACCACATGTTCGTCACCCCCGCATTCGCGCAGGCCACCGGCCAACCTTCGGGCGCCGCGGGACTTGCGTCCTTTGTCCGCTTCGACTCCGGGTGTTCGTCATCATGTATTTCTTGATGATCCGTCCCCAGCAAAAGCGCATGAAGGAACATCGCGCGATGGTCGAGGCGCTGAAAAAAGGCGATGAGATCGTGACCCAGGGCGGTCTGATCGGCAAGGTCGTCGCCGTGCGTGACAACGAGGCCGAGGTGGAAATCGCGTCTGGCGTCAACGTGCGCGTCGTGCGCTCGACCATCGCGTCGGTCGTCAACCGCACCGCGCCGGTCGCCGCCAACAACTGAGGAATCACCCTCCACATGCTGCAGATCCCGTTCTGGAAGCGCATCGCTATCCTGCTGACGGTGGGCTTTGGCCTGCTGCTCGCGATGCCAAACGCATTCTATTCCCGTGTCGAGCAACATAACGACGCGCTGGCGAGTGTCGAAAAGACCGGGGTCACCACGCCCGAGGATGAGGCGGCGATTGCTGGCTGGCCGGGCTTTCTGCCCTCGCGGCTGGTTGCGCTTGGCCTTGACCTGCGCGGCGGTGCGCATTTGCTGGGGCAGGTCCATGTCGAGGATGTCTATCGCGCCCGCATGACCTCGCTCTGGCCCGAGGTCCGCGATGCGCTGGCGGCGGAGCGCGACACGGTCGGCGCGGTGCGCCGCGTCACCAGCCCCGAGGATCAGCTGATCGTCGAGATCGGCAATCCCGCAGGCATGACCCGCGCCGTCGAAATCGCGCGGCGTTTCGTCACGCCGGTCGCGACGCTCAGCGGTGTCGGCCAGAACGATCTGAACGT
Source organism: Paracoccus sp. DMF-8 (assembly GCF_029309835.1). Classification (GTDB taxonomy): domain Bacteria; phylum Pseudomonadota; class Alphaproteobacteria; order Rhodobacterales; family Rhodobacteraceae; genus Paracoccus. The sequence continues at coordinate 188,237 of NZ_JARJHL010000010.1, forward strand.
CGCGGGCAGCGGCAACCGGCTGACCATCCGCATCACCGATGCCGAGAAATCGGCCATGGCCGACCGCACCGTCCAGCAGACGCTGGAAATCGTGCGCAGGCGGGTTGACGAGGTCGGCACCCGCGAACCGACGATCATGCGTCAGGGCAGCGACCGCGTGCTGATCCAGGTGCCGGGCATCGGTTCGGCCGAGGAGCTCAAGGCGCTGATCGGCACGACCGCGCGGCTGACCTTCAACCCGGTCGTCGGCCGCGTCGCCGATGAAAACGCTAACCCCGGTTCCGGCAATTCGCTGGTTCCGTCGGTGGATGAGCCGGGCGTGTTCTATGTGCTGGAAGACCGTCCCGTCGTCACCGGCGAGGAACTGGTCGATGCCCGGCCCAGCTTTGACCAGAACGGCGCGCCTTCGGTCGATTTCCGGTTCAACGCGCAGGGCGCGCAGAAATTCGGCATCTATACGGCGGCGAATGTCGGCCAGCCCTTTGCCATCGTTCTGGACGATCAGGTGATTTCGGCCCCGGTCATCCGGCAGGCGATCACCGGCGGTTCGGGGCAGATTTCCGGTTCGATGAATATCGAGGAATCGACCCAGCTTGCGGTGCTGCTGCGCGCGGGGGCCTTGCCTGCCGAAATGACCTTTCTGGAAGAGCGGACCATCGGGCCGGAACTGGGGCAGGACAGCATCGACGCGGGCAAGCTGTCGACGATCATCGCGACCGTCGTCGTCGTCGCCTATATGATCGCCAGCTATGGGCTGTTCGGGGTCTTTGCCTCGGTCGCGGTGCTGACCAACGTGTTGATGATTCTGGGCATCATGTCGGTGATGGGGGCGACGCTGACGCTGCCCGGCATTGCGGGGATCGTGCTGACCGTCGGCACGGCGGTTGACGCGAACGTCATCATTTACGAACGCATCCGCGAGGAGTTGCGCAAAGGGGCCAATGTCGTGCGCGCCGTCGATACCGGTTTCCGCGAGGCGATGAGCGCGATCATCGACGCGAACCTGACCAGCTTCATCGCGGCGATGGTGATGTTCTTTCTGGGCTCCGGCCCGGTCAAGGGCTTTGCCGTGACCTTTACCATCGGTCTGGTCACCTCGGTCTTTACGGCGATCTATTTCACGCGATTGATGATCGTGTTCTGGATCGAATGGCGCAAACCCAAGGAACTGGTGCTGTAGGGGGAAACGAACATGGCATGGCGTCTCAAGCTCGTCCCTGACGAAACGCATATCAACTGGTTCCGTGTCCAGTGGCTGACCTTTGGCATCTCGGTCGTGCTGATGGTCGCCTCGGTGGTGGTCATTGCGATCAACGGGCTGAATTTCGGCGTCGATTTCAAGGGCGGCACCACGATCCGTTCGGAAAGCGCCAATGCCGTCGATATTGGCGCCTACCGCCAGAAACTGACCGATCTGGGGCTGGAAGATGTCTCGGTCACCGATGTCTATGACCCGACCTTCGGCGATACCCGGCATGTCGTCCAGATCCGCATCGCGGCGGGCGATGACGAGGCGGCGATGACGCCAGAGGAACTGAACGGGATCGAAACGGCGCTGCATGAAATCGACGCCGATGTGCGTTTCGTCGCGGTCGAATCGGTCGGTCCTGCGTCTCGGGCGAGCTGATCAAGGCCGCCATCTACGCGGTCACGGCGGCGGCGCTTGGCATCATGCTGTATATCTGGATGCGGTTTGAATGGCAGTTCGCGGTCGGTACGGTCGCCGCGATCATCCATGACGTGCTGCTGACCGTGGGCATCTTTTCGCTGTTGCAGCTACGTTTCGACCTGTCGACCATCGCGGCCCTGCTGACCATCGTCGGCTATTCGGTCAACGATACGGTGGTGATCTTCGACCGGCTGCGCGAAAACCTGATGAAGTTCCGCAAGATGCCGCTGATCGAGGTGATGAACCTGACGGTGAACGAAACCCTGTCACGCACCATCATGACCTCGGTCACGACTGCGCTGGCGCTGCTGCCGATGCTGATCTTTGGCGGCGACGTGGTCCGCGGCTTTGTCTTTGCGATGCTGTGGGGCGTGTTCGTCGGCTGCTATTCGACGCTGTATACGGCGAAAAGCATCGTGCTGTGGCTGGGCGTCAAACGCGACTGGTCCAAGCCTGAAAAAGAGGACATCCCTTCGGCCTTCCGGGATGCGCCCTGATGGTCGGGATGGCACCCACCGACTCCGACGGGGCCGTGCCGGTCGACGGCTACGGCCCCGGCTTTTTCCGGGTCGGCGGGCAGATCCATTACGGCCCGGTGATCGTCACGGCCGAGGGCGCGCAGCCCTGGGGCGGGATGGATGATCTGGCCGCACTGCTGGCGCTTGGCGGGCAGATCGACGTGCTGTTTCTGGGCATGGGCAAGGACATCGTCCGCCTGTCCCCGGAACTCGAGGCGCGCTTTGACGCCATCGGCATCATGGCCGAGGCCATGGCCACCCTGCAAGCGGCGCGCAGCTACAACGTCACCCTGTCCGAAGGGCGCCGGGTCGCCTGTGCGCTGCTGCCGCTATGACGGCGCTTCTGTCCGTCCGTGATCTGTCGGTCGCGCGCGGCGGGCTGCGGGTGCTGGAAGGCGTGACATTCGATCTGCAACCGGGGCGGGCGCTGATCCTGCGCGGTCCCAATGGTCTGGGCAAGACGACGCTGTTGCGCTGTCTGGCCGGGTTGCAGCCGGTGGTTTCGGGCCGGATCGGGATGCCTGCCGAAAGCCATGCCTATGCCGGTCACGCCGACGGGCTGAAACCCGCGCTGACCGTTGCCGAAAACCTGCGTTTCTGGGCGCAGGTCTTTGGTGGCGGCGCGGTCGATGCCGCGCTGGACAGGATGAACCTGCGCGCCCTTGCCGCGCGGCCCGCGCATATGCTGTCTGCCGGTCAAAAGCGCCGCCTTGGGCTGGCGCGTCTGCTGGTCACGGGCCGGGCGCTGTGGCTGCTGGATGAACCGACCGTGTCGCTGGACAGCGCATCCGTCGCGCTGTTCGCCGATGTCCTGCGCAGCCATCTGGGGCAGGGCGGCGGCGCGGTCATCGCGACCCATATCGACCTTGGCCTGCCCGAGGCCGAGGAACTGGACCTGTCCCCGTTCCGCGCAATACCCGGCCGCCCAGCCGACAAACCCGCGGGCTTCAACGAGGCTTTCGCGTGATCGCCCTGCTGATCCGCGACCTGCGGCTGGCCGTGCGTGCGGGCGGCGGCTTCGGCCTTGCGCTGGCGTTTTTCCTGATTACCTGCACGCTGGTCCCCTTTGGCGTCGGACCCGAAGGCGGCACGCTGTCCCGGATCGCGCCGGGCATCCTGTGGGTCGGCGCGCTGCTGTCCTGCCTTCTGTCGCTGGACCGTATCTTTGCGCTGGACCACGAGGACGGCTCGCTGGACCTGCTGGCGACATCGCCCCTGCCGCTGGAGGGCGTGGTGGCGATCAAGGCGCTGGCCCACTGGCTGGTCACGGGCCTGCCGCTGGCGCTGGCCGCGCCCATCTTTGGCCTGCTGCTGCATCTGCCGGGGCCGGCCTATGTCACGCTGGTCCTGTCCCTGCTGATCGGCACGCCCGCGCTGTCGATGCTGGGCGCCTTTGGCGCGGCGGTCACGGTCGGGCTGCGGCGCGGCGGTTTGCTGCTGTCGCTGCTGGTTCTGCCGCTGTATATCCCGACGCTGATTTTCGGGGCAGAGGCCGTGCGCCGATCCGCCGCAGCGGCCGAAACCACCACGCCGCTGGTCCTGCTGGCCGCGATCACCCTGTTCACGCTGGCCCTTGTGCCCTTTGCCGCAGCCGCCGCCTTGCGGGTCAATCTGCGGTGATAGACTTCCGTCCTACTTGAGCGAAACCCCTGTGAGGGATAGGCAGGCTGCATGTCACTTTGGGAATATGCGAACCCGACCAAATTCATGCGCACATCCGGCGCCGTGCTGCCCTTTGTCGTGGCGGCGGCGGTGCTGAGCTGCGCAGGCGGGATCATCTGGGGGCTGAGCGTCCCCGACGACTACCGGCAGGGATCGACGATCAAGATCCTGTTCATCCATGTCCCCGCCGCGCTGATGGCGATCAATGTCTGGCTGATGATGCTGGTCGCCTCGCCGATCTGGATCATCCGCCGCCACCATGTCAGCGCGCTGGCCGCCAAGGCCGCCGCGCCCATCGGCGCGGTCATGACCCTGATCGCGCTGATCACCGGCGCGGTCTGGGGCCAGCCGATGTGGGGGACGTGGTGGGAATGGGATCCGCGGCTGACCTCTTTCCTTGTGCTGTTCCTGTTCTATCTGGGCTATATCGCGCTTTGGGCCTCGGTCGAGGATGCCGACAGCGCGGCCGATCTGACGGGGGTGCTGTGCCTTGTCGGTTCGGTTTTCGCGCTGTTGTCGCGCTATGCGACGCTGTTCTGGAATCAGGGGCTGCATCAGGGCGCGTCCCTGTCGGTCGCGCCCGGCGAACGCATGTCGGCGGTCTACCGCTATCCGCTATATCTGACGATGCTGGGCTTTTTCCTGCTGTTTCTGGCGCTGCTGCTGATCCGCACCCGCACCGAAATCCGCAGGCGGCGTCTGGCCGCATTGCTGGCAAGGGAAAACCGCGCATGATGGATCTGGGCAAATATGCGGTGCCGGTGCTGACCGCCTACGGGCTGTCTGCGGTGCTGCTGGTGGGCGTCATCGTCCAGACCGTGATCGCCAATGCCCGCGCCCGCCGCGCCCTGCAGGAGCATGAGAAACATGGCTAGGTTTTCCCCGATGATGGTGATCCCGCTGGCGGTTTTCGTGGGCTTCGCGGGCATCGCCGGTCTGGCCCTGATGCGCGAAAACCCGGGCGAGATGGACACGGCGCTGGCCCTGCGCGCCGCCCCGGCTATCGGCCAGACCACCTTGCCGGGCAAGACCCAGCTGACCGATGAGATGCTGCGCCAGCCGGGCGTCAAGCTGGTCAATTTCTGGGCCAGCTGGTGCCCGCCCTGCCGCGCCGAACATCCGACCCTGACTGAACTGTCCAAGCGTCTGCCCGTCTACGGCGTCGACCTGAAGGACCCCGAAGATGCCGCGCGAGGCCTTTCTGCGCGCAGGATGGCGACCCCTTTGCCGCCATCGCGACCGATCCGCGCGGCCGCACGGCGATTGACTGGGGCGTGACCGCGCCGCCGGAAACCTTCATTCTGGACGGGCAGGGGCGCATCCTCTACCGTTTTGCCGGTCCCCTGATCCGCGAGGATTACACCACGCGTTTCCTGCCCGAACTGGAAAAGGCCATCGCCGCAGAAGGTCAGTGACATGTCGAATGCCGAATATGCGCAGACCATGGCGCGCTATAACCTGTGGCAGAACGACAGCCTGACCGAGGCTGCGGGCACCCTGTCGCCCGAGGAACGCCAAAAGGATCGCGGCGCCTTTTTCGGCTCGATCGAGCGGACGTTTTCGCATCTGCTCTGGGCGGACCGGACATGGCTGGGGCGTTTTACCGACGGTCCGCTGCCGGGCATCGGCATCCCTGAATCGACCGGGCTGATCGGGGACTGGCAGCTTTATCTGGTCGAGCGTCGCCGGCTTGACCTCGACATCCTCGACTGGGCCAAGGCGCTGACCGGCGATTGGTTCGCACAGGATCTGACGTGGTTTTCGGGCGCGGCCAGCCGCCGGATCACCCTGCCCAGAACCATGGCGATCCTGCAGATGTTCAACCACCAGACCCATCATCGCGGCCAGATCCATGCGATGCTGACGGCGGCGGGGGCGCGGCCGCAGGCGACCGACATCCCCTTTATGCCCGAAGCCTGCAAGGCGCTGTAACGCCGCCCTTGTTCTTGGCGCCCGTGCAGGGATAAGAGGACGGGCGCAATACCGGAGGCTGCCCTCATGGCCAGACATATCGCCCCTCAGCCGGGGATCATGGAAATCGCCCTGTATCAGGGCGGCGCCGCCCATGTCGCGGGGCGCAGCGATGCGGTGAAACTGTCGTCGAACGAAAACCCCTTTGGCCCGTCGGACAAGGCGCGCGAGGCGGTGATCCGGGCCGCGCATAACCTGCACCGCTATCCGAACACCGATCACGCCAGCCTGCGCGCCGCGATTGGCGAGGTTCACGGGCTGGACCCCGACCGCATCATCTGCGGCGTCGGATCGGATGAAATCATCCATTTCCTGTGTCAGGCCTATGCCGGGCCGGGCGATGAGGTTCTGTTCACCGAGCACGGTTTCCTGATGTATCGCATCAGTGCCCATGCGGCGGGGGCGACCCCGGTGCAGGTGCGCGAACGCGACCGCGTGACCGATATCGACGCGCTGATCGCGGGGGCCACCGACAACACCCGGCTGATCTTTGTCGCCAATCCGAACAACCCGACCGGCACGATGGTCGGTCTGGCGGATCTGGAACGGCTGGCCCGCGCCGTGCCGCAGGCGATCGTCGTCGTCGATGCCGCCTATGCGGAATATGTTGATGAATATGACGGCGGCGCCGAACTGGCCACGCGGCTGCCGAATGTCGTGATGACCCGGACTTTTTCCAAGATCTATGGCCTTGGCGGGTTGCGCGTCGGTTGGGGATATGGCCCGCGCGCGATCATCGACGTGCTGAACCGCATCCGCGGCCCCTTCAACCTGTCCACCGCCGCGATGGAGGGGGCCGAGGCCGCCGTGCGCGACCGCGACCATGTCGACCGCTGCCGCGCCGAAAACGCCCGGATGCGCGCCTGGCTGGCCGAGGCGCTGATGGAAAAGGGCGTGCCGACCGATACCTCCTGCGCGAATTTCATTCTGGCCCGCTTTGCCGATCAGGCCACCGCCGAAGCCTGTGACGAGGCGCTGAAGGCCGAAGGGCTGATCGTGCGCCGCGTCGGCGGCTATGGCCTGCCGAACTGCCTGCGCATCACCATCGGCGATGAGGCATCCCGCCGCCGCGTCGCTCCATGGCCATCGGGCTGTTCAAGGCCGCCCGCGCCGGTGCGGATGGCGGGGCCGCGCAATGAGCGTGATCGGCGACTGGCGTCGCCCTGAATCGGGCTGGGCCTGATCGCGGGGTCGATGTCGCTGGCGATGCGTCAGGCGGGGCTGGCCGGGCGAGGTCGACGGGCTATGCAGCGTTCCGCCGATACCCGCGCGACGGCGGCGGAAATCGGTCTGGTCGACCGCGTCACCGACAGCGCCATCGCGGCTGTCCGGGACGCCGATCTGGTGGTGCTGGCCGTGCCGGTCGGCGCAATGGGTGATATCGCCGCCGAAATCGCCCCGCATCTGAAACCGGGCGCGGTGGTGACCGATGTCGGATCGGTCAAGCAGGCGGTGATCGAGGCCGTGGCCCCGCATATTCCCGCGGGCGTCCATTTCATTCCCGGCCATCCGCTTGCCGGGACGGAACATTCCGGCCCCCGTTCCGGCTTTGCGACGCTGTTCCAGAACCGCTGGTGGCTGCTGACCCCGCCCGAAGGCGCCGACCGCGCGCAGGTCGACCGGCTGGCCGGGATGATCCGCGCGATGGGCGCCAATGTCGAGGATATGGATGCTGCCCATCACGATCTGGTTCTGGCCGTGACCAGCCACACGCCCCACCTGATCGCCTATACGATGGTCGGCGTCGCCGATCACATCAAGCGCGTGACGGAATCCGAGGTCATCAAATATTCCGCTGCCGGTTTTCGCGACTTTACCCGCATCGCGGCATCCGATCCGGTGATGTGGCGCGACGTGTTCTTGCAAAACAAGGATGCCGTGCTGGATATCCTTGGCCGCTTTACCGAAGAGCTTTTCGTGCTGCAGCGCGCCATCCGCATGGGCGACGGCCAGCATCTGCACGATTATTTCACCCGCACCCGCGCCATCCGTCGCGGCATCATCGATGCGGGCCAGGACACGGCCGCGCCGGATTTCGGCCGGGGTGGCGGGGCTGCCAAGGCGGACGAGACCTGAAGGCAGGCCCCGCCGCGCCTCAGGCCAACGGGTCGCCCGGGGCGGCTGTCATCGCGGCGGCGCGGCCCCGATCAAGGGCGCCGGGCCAAGCGCGATCGTGCCCAGATACATCACGCCGTCTTCGAATTTCAGGGGCAGGCGCAGCTCGCCGTTTTGGGCGGGGCGGAACATGGTCTGCCGCGCCAGCAGCTCTTGCGCCTGCGCGGGGTCGGCTGTCATCAGCGCCTCCCGCCCCGCATCGACGGGAGTGGCGTCGCCGATGCTGTCGGAAATCAGCCGCAACATGCCCATCGCAAGACGGCGCTGACCATCGGTCAGATAACCAAGCTGAACGACGTGATCCAGCAACCTGGACGCGTCGCGGGAATAGACCATGACCTGACCCCCGGCCCGGCCCTGCGCATCGGCATGCAGATCGGCGATGACGGTCGCCTGCAGCCCCTCGCCCATGGACAGGGCGACCTCGCCCGTTCGCAGGCCGGTGATCGCCGGATAGACGCCCGAGGCCAGCGCCCTCGGCGCGGTCGTTCCGTCCAGCCAGAACCGGGCCTTCTCCTGCAGGGACAGCGGGCCGGTCGGCAGACCCTCGATCGGCAGATCGACCCCGCCAAGCGCAGGCAGCGCGGACAGATCGACGCCCGACAGATGGGCCGTGACGTCATAGGCCATGCCACCCTGCGCGGGGCTGTCCGCGCCAGATGGCGCCACCCTTGCATCCAGATCCAGCGGGCCGGACAGCTTGCGGCCATCCAGCGTCAGGCCGGCGGCGTCGATTTCCATGCGGCTGACAACCAGACCGCCAAGCGGGTCCAGACGCGCGACGACGCGGGGCGCCTGCAGGCCGAGCGGCAGCGTCTGGCCCGCCGTCTCGATGATCCCGTTTCCGGGCAGTTCGAGACGCAGCTCATTCGGGCGGCGCAGCGGGGCAAAGGCTCCGACACGGGGCAGGGTGAGCGTCCCATGCGTCGAATCGATGCGCAGATCCAGCAGGTTGACGCCGAAGCGGGCCGGGTTGCGCAGCGGTGTCGCGCGCGCCGCCGTCATGTCGGTGACCAGAAATCCGGGCGGGACAGAGCCTGCCATCGGATCGGGCATGGCGATATCCGTGGTCGCTGCGCCGCCCGCCAGCGTCCGGCGCAGCTCGCGCGCCAGCAGCGTCTCGGCCCCGGCCCAGATCGTGCCCAGCACAAGGGCAAGCAGGATCAACGTGATAAGCAGTCTCCGCATTGCGGTTGCCTTTCCCTTCTGGGTGCTTGGAACGGCGGCCAAGGTGACCTAAGTTTTGCAAAAGTGTAAGCCCGGACAAGGTTGATCGCGCAATGTTGCACGCGCCCCCACATTCGGCCCATGGCGCGCATCACGAACATTGGGTCTTTGCCTATGGTTCGCTGATGTGGGATCCGGGCTTTCCGGTCGCGGAATGCGTCGAGGCCCGCGTGACCGGATCCGCCCGCCGCTTCTGCATGCAATCGGTGGTCTATCGCGGCACCGTGGACGAACCGGGCCTTGTCCTTGCCCTTGACGAAGAACCCGGCGGCCATTGCACCGGCCTTGCCCTGCGCGTCGCCGCCCCCGATTGGGACGAAACCATCGCGGGCCTGCGCGAACGCGAGCTTGCGACCTATGCCTATCGCGAAGACGTGCTGGACCTGCATCTGACGGACGGTCGCCATGTGCCGGGGCTGACCTATGTGATGCGGCGCGACCATGCGCAATATGTCCGCGACCTCAGCCCCGCCGATCAGGCGCGGATCATCGCCCATGCGGTGGGCGACCGGGGGCCGAACCGGGACTATCTGTTCAACACCACCCGCCACCTGACCCAGATCGGCATCGCGGACCCCGAACTGGACGATCTGGCCCGTGCCGTTCGCGCGCTGATCGGACAAAGCGACTGACCGACAAAGGGCGTGCTTGGCAATTCCGGCGGGGCTACCTACACTCTGCGGCAAAACTGGCCAAGGGGCAGGATCATGTCTGACGCCGATGACAACGGCCCGCAGGGTCGGCTTGAGGGTGCCATTGCAACCACGGGTGGCGATGACCCGCGTGCGGACCGTCGGTAAGGGCGATTCGCAGCGGTCCCCGCCCGGCCGAAAACCCGAACGGAAGCCCGGTCAGTCAGGCAGCCGCCCCGAAATTCTCGCAGCCCGTGCGGCAGGTCCTGCTGATGCTGATCGTGCTGGGGCTGGTGGCGGCTGGCGGCTGGCTGGCCTATGGGCGGATCGTCCCGATCTTTCAGGTCAACCCGGCGCTGAACGGCTCGATCTTTGCGGTTTTCGTCTTTGGCGTGCTGACCTGTTTCTGGCAGGTCGCGCAGCTTGTCACCTCGGTCAGCTGGATCGAGCGTTTCGCCAGCCGCCGCCGCAACGCGGCCGAGCGCGGCCCGGGTGCGCTGCCCGATGGCGAGGCGGAGGCCGCGCGCCGCGCGCTGGCTGCCGCTGGCCGCGTTGCTCAGCACGGGCGGGAATGGCGCGATCTCGACCGCCTCGTCGCGCTCGATCCTCGAATCGGTCGCGGCCCGGATCGACGAATCGCGCGATATCACGCGCTATGTGGCGAACCTGCTGATTTTCCTTGGACTTCTGGGGACGTTCTATGGCCTTGCCATCACCGTTCCGGCGGTGGTCGAAACCATCCGGGGCCTGCAGCCGCAGGAAGGCGAAAGCGGGCTGGAGGTTTTCGACAAGCTGATGCAGGGGCTGGAAGGCCAGCTTGGCGGCATGGGCACGGCCTTTTCCAGTTCCTTGCTGGGTCTGGCCGGGTCGCTGGTCGTCGGCCTGCTGGAACTGTTCGCCACCCATGGCCAGAACCGCTTTTACCGCGAACTGGAAGAATGGATGAGCGGCTTCACCCGCGTCGATCTGGGCGAGGGGCGTGGCGAGGCGCTGGACGGCCATGCGGTCGCGGGCTTTCTGGATCAGGTCGCGGGCCAGATGGCCGATCTGCATGAATATTACCTGCAACGCGACGCAACCCGCGCCCGCGAGGCCGAGGCATCCGAGGCCCGCATCCGCGCCATGGCGCAGGGCATCGACGGTCTGGCGGCGCAGCTTCTGGAACAGGGTCGTGCGGCCGGACAGATGTCCGAGGTGACGCGGCAGGCCTTTCTGCGCATGGCCGAGGGGCAGGAAAAGCTGGCGGAAACGCTGCTGCGGGACGGGCGCGACCCGGCGCCCGAAGTCGTCGATCCCTCGGCCCTGCTGACGCGCCTGATCGAAGGGCAGGAGCGGCTGGCCGACACCCTGCTGGACGACAGCCGCAAACCCGTCGTGACCGATACCGCGCCGCTTCTGGCCCGTCTGGTCGAGGGGCAAGAACAACTGACCGGCCATCTGGCCCATCGTGCGGATATGGGCGCCGCGCTGACCCGGCTGGCCGATGGTCAGGACCGTCTGGCCGCCAGCCTGACCCAAGACGCGGCCCGCGCCATGCCCGATGTCGCGCCCCTGCTGGCGCAGCTGATCGACGGGCAGGACCGCCTGATCAAGCTGACCGAACGCGCCCCCGTTCTCGCCGCCGATCCTGACCGCCCGACCAGCGAACAGGAACAATCCGACGTGATCGAGGCGCGGATGCACCTGCGCTCGATCGACTATCAGCTTGCCCGCCTGGTCGAGGAAATGGCCGCCGGCCGCGCCGATATGGTGGGCGAATTGCGCAACGAAATGGCCGCGCTCAGCCGCGCCATCCGCCTGTTGGGGCAGGGCGATGCGACCTGGCCGCGGCGCGCGCTTTTCGTCGAATATCTGGCCCGGCTATGTCGATGCCGTGACCACGCTGCTGATGGTCATCATGTTCGCGCTGACCATCGCCATGGTCGTGCAGGCCGTGCTGCGCGAAAGGATCGACGATCAGGACACCGAACTGACCCAGTTGGGCGACCAGATCGCGCAGATCAGCCTGGCGCTGTCCTCGACCCGCGACCGGGCAAGCGCGCTGGACCGCGATCTTGCGGCGGAACGCGCCAGATCCGAGGCGGCGGAACGCGACATTGCCGCGGCGCGCAGCGAAATCGACGCCTGGACCGAAGCCGCGCGTCTGGACGCCGCCCGCCGCGAGGCGCTGGAGGAACTGGTCGCCAATCTGCGCCGCACCGGCGCGGAAAGCGCCTCTCGGCTGTCGCAGACCGAATTGCGCCTGACCGAGACCGAGGCCGCCCGTCTGGCCGATGCCGCCGCAGCCGCCGCCCTGCGCGAAAAGCTGGAAGGCTCGACCGCCGAACTGGACGCCATGACCCTGCAACTGGAAGCCGCCCGCAAGGAGGCCGAGGAAACGCTGACCCTGCTGGCCGCCGCCGATGCCGCGAAACAGGATTTGCAGGCGCAGGTGGATCGCCAGTTGAGCGATGCCGAAAAACAGGCGGCGCTGCTGGCTTTGGCCGAACGGAATCTGGCCAGCCAATCCGAAAAATCCGGCGAGGAACAGCGCCGCATCGCCGCGCTGAGCCAGCAGGTCGAGGCGCTTTCCGCGCAACTGGGCAGTTTGCAGGCCGTCCTGAATATCGCGGACGAGGATCAGAAGACCGCCGAATTGCAGGTCCAGAACCTTGGCCAGCAACTCAACGCCGCGCTGCTGCGCGCCGCCGAGGAAGAGCGCCGCCGTGTCGATCTGGAACGCGAGGCCCGCGAAAAGGCCGAGGCCGAGGCGGCGGATCTTGGCCGCTACCGTTCTGAGTTCTTTGGCCGTTTGTCCCGGATTCTGGAAGGGCGGCAGGGCGTTCAGGTGGTCGGCGACCGGTTCGTCTTTTCGTCCGAAGTGCTGTTTTCGACCGGCGAGGCGCTGCTTTCCGATGCCGGCCGCGAACAGATCCGCAATGTGACGGGGATGCTGGAACAGATCTCGGCGGAGATGCCGACGGATATCGACTGGATCATCCGCGTCGACGGCCATACCGACAGCCAACCCCTGTCCGGGCAGGGGCGCTATCGCGACAACTGGGAACTCAGCCAGGCGCGTGCGCTGGCCGTCGTGCGCTATATGGTCGACGATCTGGGCTTTCCGGCCAATCGGGTCGCGGCCACCGGATTCGCGGATACGCGCCCGGTTGCGACGGGCGATACCGACGAAGACCGCGCGATGAATCGGCGGATCGAGCTGAAACTGACCGAACGGTGATCACAATTTGGCGTCCAGCTCTCGGCGACCTGACGGCGGATGTTTTTTAGTTCGTTGATTTATTGACATAAAACCGGCGCAAACGCGCTGTATTCTATCCGGTTTTCCGACCTGTCCAAAACACCAACTGGCTGAACCGATATTCTTGATGCACATCTTAGGGATGTTTCGGGGCGGTCGACATCTTTTGTTAACTGCAACTGCCGTATCGTCGTTGGTAACAAGGAAATAGCCGGGGCTGCTGCCTCGTCGTGGAAAAATCATGGCAGACAGATCAAGCAATATCGGTAATTCTGACGCTCAGATCATCAAGCTGCTGACGATCAGGCAATCCATCCTGGACGAAGCCGCGCGCAATCGGAAGCGGGCAGGGCAGGATGCGGATCACGAGCCACTGGACCCCCTGGCCTCGGACTGGGACAATGGCTATGCCAAGGGCCTGCGCGATGCGATCGACGTGATCGCAGGCATCCGTCCCGTCGCCCGGCATATGGATACGGAAAGCTGCCTTGACGGAATTTCGGCTATTTTCAATTATATGTCCGCTCCGAAGCGGTGATTGCAGCCCGCTTTCTGCATGGCCGGTATAACGGCAACCGACGCCTTGCCATAGTTCATGAGGTTCGTCTGAAACACGGCATTGGCGACCCCGGGAGGACTTGAACCCCCAACCCCAGACTTAGAAGGTCCGTGCTCTATCCAGTTGAGCTACGGGGCCGTATTCGCTTTGACAGCGGTTTGCCGTTTCTGCTTCATGCGCCAAGGCAACAGCTTTGGGGAATGTTGCGATTCCTGCCCATGCTCTCGGCGTTCGACGGCGAAAATTCCATATCGGTTTGGAAATGTCCAGCGACGGCCAGCATGTTCGCGCAATGCGATTTCCGGTGCTGATGCCATGACATCGCCTTTCGCCGCCAGTCACCGGGCCGGATCGGCGCAGGCGGTTCATGCGTCAAGATGCAGGGTCATGAAGATGCTGTTCGGATCCTCTTCATAGCCGCGAAAGGGCGGGCATTCCGCAAAGCCTGCGCGTTCGTAAAGGCCGCGGGCGGCGATGAATGTGGGTTGGATGCCGGTTTCCAGGCTCAGCCTGCGGATGCCCGAGGCGCGGGCGTGGTCGATCAGGGCCTGCAACATCCGGCGCGACAGGCCGCGACCCCGGGCTTCGGTCAGGACATGCATCGATTTGATCTCGGCCTCTGGCGGATAGCCGGACATGTCGGGCAGGCGCTTGATCGCGCCCATGGCCAGCGGTTGGCCCGCGTCGCGCAGGACGAAGAAATCGATTCCGGGCGCGGCAAGATCCTCGCGCGGCAGCATATGGATCGACTCGGGGGGCGTGTCGGCGTGCATATCGGCGTTGTGGCGGGAAAACAGCAGCCCAAGGTCCGGGCTAAGGGGGGATCTGCGGGTGATCGTCAGTGTCATTCAGCCTGTTCCTGATCGCGGTGCGTCGCTTGTCGTCGGGATCCGTGGCCCGTTTCTGCGTCGCGCCAAAGCAACATCAGCGCGGCGGCGTTTGCAAGGGTGCCAGCGGTCACGGTCGGGTCGATCAGATTGGCGGCGCGCAGGACCAAGGGAAAGGGTGGCCCAAGGGAAAGGATCCGGCGACAGGCACGGAAAACGGCAACATTGCCCGCGTGGCCGCGGTCATCCGCGACGACGCGCCGCCAGCCGGCCGTCGATCAGCGCCAGCCCGCCCGCGATCATGGCGATGCCGATCCCATGGGCAAAGCTGAGCTTTTCGCCCAGAAACAGCCAGCCCAGCATGATCGCCGAGACCGGCACCAGAAATGTCACCAGCGAGATATTCGTCGCACCCGCGCGCCCCAGAATCCCGAAGAACAGCACATAGGCAAAGCCCGTGCAGATGATGCCAAGCGTGGCGACGGCGGCCCAGACATGCAGCGCAACCTCTGGCCCCGGAATGCCGCCGGTGGCGAGGGCCATGGGGATCAGCATCACGCTGGAGGCGGTCAGCATCCCCGTGGCCGAGGCCATCGGGTCGATCCCCATCCGGCTGAAACGTCGCCCATAAGCACCTGACAGCGCATATGAAACTGCGGCGCCCAGCATGGCCATCTGGGGCAGCAGCGCCATGCCGTGACCGGCCAGGCTGTCCAGCCCCATCATCACAGCAACCCCGCCAAGGCCCAGCACCACCCCGCCCAGCTTGGCCGCACTGGGCGGTTCATCCGACAGAAAGATCGCGCTGACCAGTACCGTCCACAGCGGCGTCGTGGCATTCAGGATCGACGCCAGCCCCGAAGGGATCTGGGTCTGCGCAAAGACGATCAGCGAAAAGGGGATCGCGTTGTTCGCCAGCCCCATCACGGCAAAGCTGGCCCAGACCGCGCGGCCGCGCGGCATCCGGCGACCGGTCACCAACAGCACGCCCCACAGGACCAGCGCGGCAATCGACACGCGCAACGCCACGATGGTCAGCACCGGCAGGCCCTTGACCGCGACGGCGATCAGAAAGAACGACCCGCCCCAGATCAGCGACAACAGCAACAACTGCGCCCAATCGGAGGGCGCCATCCGGGCCGAGATCGCCAGTTGCGGTGCAGGCAGCTCCAGCGAAGCAGGTGGCGATTTCATTGTCGTCCCAGCATGTAGAATTCGTCATTCGGGCGAATGTCGCCTGCGTTGACCAGCCGGTTCGACATGCCGAAAAAGGCGGTGATCGCGCCGATATCCCAGATTTCATCCTGGGTGAAACCGGCATCGGCCAGCGCCTGATGATCGGCGTCGGTGATGCGCTGCGCATCCAGCGCGACCTTTTCGGCATAGGTCAGCATGGCTTTTTCACGCGCGCCCAGATCCGCCTTGCGCCAGTTCACCGCGACCTGATCGGCGATGAACGGGTCTTTGGCGCGGATGCGCAGGATCGCGCCATGCGCCACGACGCAATACTGGCACTGGTTCAGCCCCGAGGTCGCGACCACGATCAATTCGCGTTCGGCCTTGGTCAACCCTTCGGATTTGTCCATGAGCGTGTCGTGATAGGCGAAAAAGGCGCGGAATTCCTCGGGGCGGTGGGCCAGCGCCAGAAAGACATTCGGCACGAAACCCGATTTTTCCGAAACGGCGGTGATCCGGTCGGCGATATCTTGCGGCAGGGCTGCCAGATCGGGAATGGGGAAGCGGCTGATGGGCTTGTCCGACATGGTTTCCTCGCGTGCAGATGGGTGCCGATCCGACGCAGTTTAGCGCGTAGGGCAGGAACGGCCAGAGGGCGCGGCAAGGTGGCGGGATCAGCTCCACAGTTCTGCCGGACGCCGATGCCGCTTGTCCGCAAGATCGGCCAGCAGCGGTTTTCGCTATGATCGCCTGTCAACCATCGGCCAGATCGGCGCGGTCCATGCGCCAGGCGCGGGCACCGTCGCGACCAGATCGGTGTCGTAAGGTCGCGACGACATCGGCAGAATCCCCCTGATCCGGATGGACGCCAGCCGTTGGGCGATGCCGCAATCGCTGCGCATGCCGATGCGCGCACCGGCGACGATGCGGTTCAGCCAGCCTTCCTCGTCAGCCAGCCTTCCCTGAAAGTCATGTTGATGTATTCGCCCTGACTGATGAATGTGAACCTTTCCATATCCCCGATCCTTTGCGGCTGGCCGCGCTGCACGATATGGCCAGAGGCGCCGGACAGGCAGAATTGCAGCCCGCCGACATATCTGACCCCGGCCCCCGCCGCGTCGGGGCCGGTCGGGATATGCGGCGATCATGGACCCGGCTTCGATGACGGCCCGCGACGTGTCGCCGACAGAGTTCAGCGTCAACTGCGGATATGACCGGATAACCCTCATCAGCGGCGGAAACAGGTCCTCCGCGATGATCGGCATGGGTGATGGTCGTCTTCGGGTCATCGGTCGTCATGGCTTTGATCTGCGCGGTCCTTTCGTCATATATGCCACGGCAGGCATGAACCGCCGGTTAACGCAGGCCCCCGGCCGGCAGATTTTCGCGTGGCTCCCTGCGCAATCCGTGCCGGGTTGACTTTTGCCGCCATCCCGGTCTATTTCCCTGTCGATTCCCCGGAAGGTCAGCCTTCCGGTCCCCGCAGGCCGGGGATCGCCCCCCGTCAGCGCGTTGCGCCCACGGGGGCAAAACACCATGGGCGTAACCGCTTTGGGGCGTCTTCCGATTTGGGCCACAGGAGGGCTGCCGATGTTTGAGAACCTGTCCGATCGCCTTGGCGGCGTCTTTGACCGGCTGACGAAACAGGGCGCCCTGTCCGAGGATGACGTCACCGCCGCCATGCGCGAGGTGCGCGTCGCGCTGCTGGAAGCAGACGTGTCGCTGCCCGTCGCGCGCAGCTTCGTCAAGACGGTGACGGCCAAGGCGACGGGGGCCTCGGTCACGAAATCGGTCACGCCCGGTCAGCAGGTGGTCAAGATCGTCCATGACGAGCTGATCAAGGTCCTGCAGGGCGAAGGCGAACCCGACGCGCTGAAAATCGACAACCCGCCCGCGCCGATCCTGATGGTCGGCCTGCAGGGTTCGGGCAAGACCACAACCACCGCGAAACTGGCCCGCCGTCTGAAGGACCGTGAAAAGAAACGCGTGTTGCTGGCCAGCCTCGACACGCAGCGTCCCGCCGCGATGGAGCAGCTGGCGATTCTGGGCACCCAGATCGGCGTCGATACCCTGCCGATCGTGCCGGGTGAAAATGCCGTGCAGATCGCGAAACGCGCCAAGCAACAGGCGACGCTTGGCGGTTACGACGTCTATATGCTGGACACCGCCGGCCGTCTGCATATCGACGAAGTCTTGATGGACGAGGTCCAGGCCGTCCGCGACGTCGCCAATCCGCGCGAAACCCTGCTGGTGGTCGATGGTCTGACCGGTCAGGTCGCGGTCGAGGTCGCGCAGGAATTCGACGCCAAGGTCGGCATCTCGGGCGTCGTGCTGACCCGGATGGATGGCGACGGGCGCGGCGGTGCGGCGCTGTCGATGCGCGCGGTGACCGGCAAGCCGATCCGCTTCGTCGGCCTGGGCGAGAAAATGGATGCGCTGGAAACCTTTGACGCGCAGCGCGTCGCAGGCCGCATTCTGGGCATGGGCGATATCGTGGCCCTTGTCGAAAAGGCACAGGAAGTTCTGGAGGTCGAGCAGGCCGAGCGCATGATGAAGCGCTTCCAGAAGGGCCTGTTCAACATGAACGACCTGAAAAGCCAGCTGGAACAGATGATGAAGATGGGCGGCATGCAGTCGATCATGTCGATGATGCCGGGCATGGGCAAAATGGCGAAACAGGCCGAAGAGGCCGGTTTCGACGACAGGGCGATCCGCCGCCAGATCGCGCTCATCAACTCGATGACGAAAAAGGAACGGGCCAATCCCGACATGCTGCAGGCCAGCCGCAAGAAACGCATCGCGGCCGGTGCCGGCATGGAGGTGTCGGAACTGAACAAGCTGCTGAAAATGCAGAAACAGATGGCCGATACGATGAAAAAGCTGGGCAAGATGGGCAAGGGCGGCATGCTGAAACAGGCCATGCGCGCCATGACCGGCCGCGGCGGCGGGCTGCCCGACATGGGTGATGTCGATCCCGCGAAAATGGCCGAGGCCAGCAAGATGCTGCAGGATCCCAAGGGGCTGGGCGGTCAGCTTGGTGGCATGAACCTGCCCGGCGGTCTGTCGGGCCTGTTCAAGGGCAAGAAATAAGTGACAACCTCGCCCGTCCTTCATCCGGCAACAGATGTCACGGTCCAGTCCGTGTCCGTTCCCGTGCTGCGGACAGCGCGCCTGATCCTGCGTGAGCCACGCGCGCAAGATCTGGACGCGATTGCCGGTTTCATGTCCTCGCCGCGCGCCACCTATGTCGGCGGCCCGATGACGCGCCACGAATCCTCGCGCCAGATGCTGAGCATATTCGGACATTGGCAGGTGCGGGGCTATGGTTACTGGACCGTCGAACAGCGCGAAACCGGCCGGATCGTCGGGCGCACGGGCATTCATTTCCATGACGTCGAATGGCCTGCTCCGGAACTCGGCTGGCAGCTGTTCGATGGCTTCGAGGGCATGGGCTACGCATATGAAGCGGCGACGGCCGCCCGCAAGCAGGCCGCCCGCATGGGCCTTGGCCCGCTGATTTCCCTGATCGCCCCGGAAAACGCTGCGTCGCGCGCGTTGGCCGAACGCCTTGGTGCGCGGATCGAAGGCGAAACAACTGTTATGGGAAAAAACGCTCTGATCTATCGCCACCCGGCAGGTGACGCATGATCGCGCTTTTCTTCATCACCGAAATACCCCGCGGGGGTCCGGGGGCGCGAAGCCCCCGGCGCTGCCCCGTCAACCCGCAGGAGGCCGCATGACCGACCCCGTGAACCGCGCCGCCGAATTGCTGCGCGACCACCGCGCCTCGATCGACCGCCCGGACGCGATTCTCGTCTATACCTCGGCCGAGCGTTTCAAACGCACTCAGGCCGTCGGCCGTCTCAAGGCCGACCACGACCTTCCGCCCTCGGATCCCTCGCGCGAAGCGCAGCAGATCGAGCGGCTGGAACGCCTCGCGCGCGAGGCCGACCTCGACCCGGAATTCGCGCGCAAATTCCTGAACTTCGTGATCGCCGAAGTGATCCGGCACCACGAAACCCTTCAATCGTAGGGTGGGGTTCAACCCCACCACCTCGCCATTTCAAAGGAGACTACCCAATGGCAATGAAAATCCGTCTGGCCCGTGGCGGCTCGAAAAAACGCCCGCATTACGCTGTCGTCGCAACCGATCTGCGCATGCCGCGTGACGGCCGCTTCCTGGAAAAACTGGGCACCTACAACCCGCTCCTGCCCGAGGATTCCGAAGAGCGCGTCAAGCTGGACATGGAACGCGTGCAATACTGGCTGAGCAAGGGCGCGCAGCCGACCGACCGCGTGGCCCGTTTTCTGGAAGCCGCTGGCGTGACCCCGAAAACCGAACGCCAGAACCTGAAAAAGGGCGAGCCGGGCAAGGCCGCGAAAGAGCGCGCCGAAAAGCGTGCGGCCCGCGAAGCAGCCGCCAACGCACCGGCCGAAGACGCATCGGCCGAATAATCGCCACCAGACAGGTGACCGGTGCAGGCCCGCGCAATTCGCGCCGGGCCTGCATCGTCCGTTTTGCGCATGTTCAGGCTGATCCGGCTGCTCATCTTTGTGTTTCTGGCGTTTTTCGCCGGTATGATGGTCGAACGCGGCCATCAAAGGGACGCATGCGTGACGGCGGGCGGAAATTGGCTGGACGGCGGGTTCTGCGGGGGAATGGGCCATGAGTGACAAGGTCTGCGTGGGCGCGATCGCGGGCGCCTTTGGCATTCAGGGCGAGGTGCGGCTCAAAAGCTTCTGCACCGAGCCGAAAGATATCGCGACCTACGGTCCCCTGACATCCGAAGACGGGCGGCGCAGCTTTCAGATCCGCCTGACCCGCCCGGTCACCGGCGGTCTCGGCGCGCGGCTGTCGGGCGTCCAGACCCGAGAGGAGGCCGAGGCGTTGAAGGGCGTGACCCTCTGGGCCGAACGCACGGCGCTGCCTTCGTTGCCCGATGACGAATTCTACCATGCCGATCTGATCGGCATGGAGGTCGTCGATACCGGCGGCGAAATCCTGGGCCGGGTGCGGGCCATCTATGACCACGGCGCGGGCGACATTCTGGAAGTGACGGGCAAGCGCCCGCTGATGCTGCCCTTTACCCGGCAATTCGTCCCGACCGTCGATCTGGGCGCGCGCCGCATCGTCGCCGACCCGCCCGAAGATGCGCAGGACGCCGAAACATGAGCGACGAGCCAAAACCGCGCTCGCATGGCCGCCTGTCGGTGCGGCTGTCGGCCCAGCCCTCTGACCTGATGGCCCGCCCGCAGGTCCGGGACGCCTGGACCGCGCAGGTCATCACCCTGTTCCCCGAGGCGTTTCCCGGTATCCTCGGCCTGTCCCTGACCGGCCGCGCGCTGAACGAAGGGCTGTGGAACCTGCGCCCCATCGACCTGCGCCCCTTTGGCGAGGGGCGGCATCGCAATGTCGATGACACGCCTGCGGGCGGCGGCGCGGGCATGGTGATCCGCGCCGATGTCATGGCCCGCGCGCTGGACGATGCGCGCCGCGATGCGGTGGGGCAGGCGCTGCCCGTGATCTACCTGTCGCCGCGCGGCAAGCCGCTGACGCGGCGACGCGCCCGCGAACTGGCGCAGGGGCCGGGCGTCACGCTGATCTGCGGCCGTTTCGAGGGCGTGGACCAGCGCGTTCTGGACGCCTATGACATCGAGGAAATCAGCATTGGTGACTATGTCCTGACCGGCGGAGAATTGGCCGCTCAGGTCTTGATCGACGCGACGGTTCGCCTTATACCGCGCGTGCTGGGGAATCACGAATCCTTGGCCGAGGAATCCTTTTCCGACGGCCTTCTTGAACATCCCCAGTATACGAAGCCCGCCCTATGGGAAGGCCGCGCGATCCCCGAGGTTCTGCTGTCGGGCAATCACGCGGCTATTGCCAGTTGGCGCGGTGACATGGCCGAAAGGCTGACCAAGGAACGCCGCCCCGACCTGTGGCGGGCATATCAGGACCGCAAATCCGGTATGGACCCGACAAAGGACCGACAGCTCTCGGGCGCATCAGACCAATCGCGGCGCTACCGCGAGCAACAAGGGGAATAGCGATGAACCTGATCGCCCAACTCGAAGCCGAGCAGATCGCCTCGCTCGGCAAGGAAATTCCGGATTTCAAGGCCGGTGACACCGTCCGCGTCGGTTACAAGGTGACCGAAGGCACCCGCACCCGCGTCCAGATGTACGAAGGCGTCGTCATCTCGCGCAAGGGCGGCAGCATCGGTGCCTCGTTCACTGTGCGCAAGATTTCCTTCGGTGAAGGTGTGGAACGCGTGTTCCCGCTGTATTCGACCAATGTCGATTCGATCACCGTCGTGCGCCGTGGCCGCGTGCGCCGCGCCAAGCTGTACTATCTGCGTGATCGTCGCGGCAAATCGGCACGGATCAAGGAAGTCACCAACTACAAGCCCAAAGCCGAAGCCAAGGCCTGAGGAGAGACGTCATGAAACAAGGCATTCACCCCGACTATCACCTCATCGACGTCAAGATGACCGATGGCACCACCTATCAGGTCCGCTCGACCTGGGGCAAGGAAGGCGACACCATGTCGCTGGACATCGACCCGACCTCGCACCCGGCATGGACCGGCGGCTCGGCCAAGCTGATGGATACCGGCGGCCGCGTTTCCAAGTTCAAGAACAAATACGCCGGCCTGGGCTTCTAGCCCTTTC
Source organism: Paracoccus sp. DMF-8 (assembly GCF_029309835.1). GTDB lineage: Bacteria > Pseudomonadota > Alphaproteobacteria > Rhodobacterales > Rhodobacteraceae > Paracoccus. Next base: position 210,505 of record NZ_JARJHL010000010.1, read on the forward strand.
CGCCCCACGGGCGGAAGACCGATGGAATTGAAAACGCCGCCCCGGACAGGGCGGCGTTTTTCGTCATGCCGTTTTTACCCGATGCTGCTTTTATCGGCGCGGCTTCAATGCATCCCGGCGAACAGCGGCAGCCAGTTCGCGGCGGGACGCGGGGCAGGACATGGGGTCTCCGCGTTCAGCGGATGGCCGGTCACGATGCCATTGCCGCTGTCGATCTGCACGCGCCCATCGCGGAACTGGCGCAGGATCGGACCCTGCGCGCTTTGATGACGCGACAGGGCGATGGTGGCGTAACCGGCCGATTGCGGGACGGCGGAAAATGCTGCGAAGGTCATTGGATGGCTCCGTTGCGGTCGGTGCAAGAGACAAAGGCGTCCCAGTCTTTGGGATCGCGGTTGCGCATTAGCTGGTTGGCGGCGGAAATCGGGTCGCTGGTCATCACGGTCAGGGGGGCGCTGTCGACCTGGTGCGCCTCGCCGGTGTGGCGGTTGACCAGACGGATCGCGTAGCAGGGCACATCCGACTGGATCGCGATCCGGCGCGCACGTTCCGCAAAGGCGGTGAGATGATTCAACATGGTCATCGCTGCTCCTTTCCATCGGTGGTTTCCGGGCTTCGGTGTTTATATTACGACACGTTCAATCGTGTTTTGCAAGAATAAAATCGCCATGTCCGGTCGTGATTAAAAAACATTTCGGAAACAGTTTGTTAAGCTGTCCGTGCCAGAAAGGGAAAAGGCGCAGCGGCGTGGCGGAAATGCGGTCCGGGCAGGGGATTCGCGGCTTTTCTTCGCGCTTGCGTCAGCCTATGGTCCCGCCGGTTCTGGGATCACGGACAACGGGGGAATCGTGGCGCATATCATCGTCGTCGGCAATGAAAAGGGCGGCTCGGGCAAATCCACCACCTCGATGCATGTCGCGACGGCGCTGGCGCGGATGGGGCACCGGGTCGGCGCGCTTGATCTGGACGTGCGGCAGCGCAGTTTTGGCCGCTATCTGGAAAACCGCATGAGCTTTGCGCAGCGCGAAAATCTGGACCTGCCCATGCCGATCCTTGGCAGGCTTGAGGCAGAGGGGGCGGATGGCGACCCGTTGTCGCGCGCCGTGGCCGCGCTGGATGGCGATTGCGAATTCGTCCTGCTGGACTGCCCCGGTTCGCATACCAAGCTCAGCCAGATGGCCCATACGCTGGCCGATACGCTGATCACGCCGATGAATGACAGTTTCGTCGATTTCGACCTGCTGGCGCGGATGTCGCCCGAAGGCAAGGTGCTGGGCCCCTCAATCTATGCCGAAATGGTCTGGGCGGCGCGGCAGATGCGGGCGCAGGCGGGGGCAGGGCCGATCGACTGGCTGGTCCTGCGCAACCGGCTTGGCACGCAGGCCATGCACAACAAACGCAAGGTCGGCGGCGCGCTGGACAGCCTGTCGAAGCGCATCGGCTTTCGCGTCGCGCCCGGTTTTTCCGAACGCGTCATCTTTCGCGAACTGTTTCCGCGCGGTCTGACGCTGCTGGACCTGCGCGATCTGGGCACCGAACAGCTCAGCATGTCGAATATCGCGGCGCGGCAGGAATTGCGCGATCTGATCAGCGAATTGCAGCTACCCGGCGTCACTGTGAACTTCTGACACTTGCTGCGGCACGCCATTCGGTTTCTGATGTCGCGCGATCCGAAACAGGAGCTTGAAGATGCAGACCGTGCCCGGCGCCGTGACGCTTGCGCTGATCGGGATGCTCGCTGTCGCAGCCTTGCCCGGACGCATGGCCCTTGCCGCCCCAGAAGAGACCACAGAAGAAACTGCAGCCCCGGACAGCGCCCCCGCCGTCACCGTCGATATCGCGCGGCCGGCCCCGATCGAAAAGCGGGTGCCGGTCAGCGGATCGCTGGTCGCGCGCGAACGGGTGCTGGTCTATGCCAAGGTCAGCGGTCATGCCGTCGATGGGCTGCTGGTGGATGTCGGCGACCATGTGCAGGCGGGGCAGGTGCTGGCGACGCTGCAATCCGACGCGCTGTCGGCGCTGCTGGCGCAGGCCGAGGCCGAACATGAACGCGCCGCCGCAGGGGTGAAACAGGCCGAAAGCCAGATCGCCAGCGCCGATGCGACCCTGACCGAGGTTTCGGCCACGCTGGAACGGACGCGGCGGCTGCGGGGCAGCGGCAATACCTCTCAGGCGACGCTGGATCAGGCGATTGCGGCGGATGCCTCGGCCCGCGCAAATGCCGACAGCGCCCGCGACGGGCTGAGCGTGGCGCGCGCCGCGCTGGCGCAGGCCGATGCCGCGCGCCGCATCGCCCGGCTGGATTTCGACAATGCCCGGATCACCGCGCCCGTCGCCGGGGTGGTCGCGCAGCGCAATGCCAGCCTGGGCGAACTGTCGGGTTCGGCTGCGCAGCCGATGTTCACGATCATCGCCGATGGTCAGATCGAACTGGCCGGAGAGGTGATCGAAAGCGCCGTGGCCGAACTGGTGCAGGACGCCCCGGCGACGCTGCGGATTGCCGGGATCGGCGCGATCAGCGGCAGGGTCCGCCTGCTGCCGGCCGAGGTCGATCCGCTGACCCGACTGGCGATTGTCCGGCTGCGTCTGGACGCCGATCCGCGCCTGCGCACAGGGCTGTTCGCCAGCGGCTGGATCCTGCTTGAGCGGCGCGAGGCGCTGACCGTTCCGACCACCGCGATCCTGTCGGATGGCAGCGAAAACCACGTTCAGGTCGTCAAGGATGGCGTGATCGAAACCCGGCCGGTCACGGCGGGCCTGATCTGGGATGGCCCGGCGCGAGATCCTGGAGGGCGTGGCTGCGGGCGAAACCGTTCTGGCCCGCGCGGGCGCCTTTTTCCGCACCGGCGACCGCGTCCAGCCGATCACGCCCAGATCCGCCCCTGAATCCGCTGCAACCCCCGCGACGACTTCCGAGGCCGCGCAATGAGCGCGCCGGGCAAGCCCTCTGACCACGGCGACGCAGCACCGCCGCCGATGAACATGTCGACCTGGTCGATCCGCCATCCGGTCCCGCCGATGGCAATCTTTCTGGTGCTGGTGGTGCTGGGGCTGATGAGCTTTCGCAGCCTGCCGGTCACGGCCATGCCGAATATCGACCTGCCCTTTGTCAGCGTCAGCGTCTCGCAGCCCGGCGCGGCACCCGCCGAACTGATCAGGCAGGTCATCCAGCCGATCGAGGATTCGATCGCCAATGTCACGGGCGTCCGCCACATCACCTCGACCGCGACGGATAGCGCGGCCACGCTGAGCATCGAATTCGAGCTGGAAACCGACACCGACCGGGCGGTGAATGACATCAAGGACGCGGTCGCGAATGTCCGTCAGGATCTGCCCGAATCGATCCTGGAACCCGTCGTCAAGCGCATTGATGTCGAAGGCATGCCGATCCTGACCTATGCCGTCAGCGAACCCGACATGACCATCGAGGAATTGTCGAAATTCGTCGATGACGTGATCGGCCGCGACCTGTCCACGGCCGAAGGCGTGGCCAGCACGACCCGCATCGGGGGCGCGGATCGCCAGATCAATGTCGAACTGGACCCCGACCGCATTCAGGCGATGGGGCTGACGGCGGCGGATGTTTCGGACCAGCTCCGGGCGCGCAATATCGACCTTGGCGGCGGGCGTGGCGATCTGGCGCGCACGGAATATTCGATCCGCGCGCTTGGTTCCGCGACCTCGGTTCAGGCGCTGGCCGCCGCCCCGATCACGGTCGCGGAAAACCGGACGGTGCGTCTGGACCAGCTTGGCGGCGTCACGGATGGCGGCAGCGAGGAACGCGGCTTTGCCCTGCTGGACGGCAGCCCGGTCGTGGCTTTCGCGGTCTATCGCGCCTCGGGGAAATCGGATCTGGTCGCGGGCGACAATGCCAAGGCGCGGCTGGCGGCGATTGCCGAACGCTACCCCTCGGTCCGGATCGACCTGATCGACGATGCCACGACCTACACGCTCAGCAGCTACCACTCGACGATGGAGACGCTGTATGAAGGCGCGGCGCTGGCTGTCATCGTGGTCTTTCTGTTCCTGCGCAACTGGCGCGCGACGCTGATCGCCGCCGTCGCGCTGCCCCTGTCGATCATCCCGACGTTTTTCGTGATGGAATGGCTGGGTTTCACGCTGAACGGCATCAGCCTGCTGGCGATCACGCTGGTCACCGGGATTCTGGTCGATGACGCCATCGTGGAAATCGAAAACATCGACCGCCATATCCAGATGGGTCTGCCCGCCTATGAGGCGAGCGAGGAAGCCGCCAGCGAAATCGGCCTGACAGTCATCGCCATCAGCTTTTCCATCGTCGCGGTCTTTGCGCCGGTCGGGCTGATGGGCGGAATTCCGGGGCAGTATTTCAAGCAGTTCGGTCTGACTGTCGCGGTTTCCGTGCTGTTTTCGCTGCTGGTCGCGCGCACCATCACGCCGATGATGGGCGCCTATCTGATGCGCGACGGCAAACACACCGAACCGCAGGACGGTTTCATCATGCGCCGGCTGATGGCGGTGCAGCGCTGGACGATGCGCCACCGCTGGCTGACGCTGCTGTTCGGGTTCATGGTCTTTGCCGTCTCGATTTTCTCGGCGACCTTGCTGCCCACCGAATTCCTGCCCGCCAGCGATGTCGGCCGCAGCCAGATCCGGGTCGAACTGCCCCCCGGTGCCACCATCGAAGAGGCCGAGGATACCGGCCGCGACCTCTCGCGCCGCATTCTGGCGGTGGATGACGAAATCCGTTCGGTTTTCGTGATCGGCGGGGACGGGGATATCAACGTCTCGCGTTTCATGGTGAATTACGGGCCGAAAAAGGAACGCGAACGTTCGAGCTTCGCGATCGAGGCCGACCTGCAGGCCGCGCTGGACCGGATCCCCGACCTGCGCGTGAATTTCCAGAACGAAGCGGGTCAGAATGATTTCGCCATTACCGTTCTGGGCGACACGCAGGATTCGGCGGCCGAGGCGGCGGACCGGCTGGTCCAGGTCATGCGCACCCTGCCGACGCTGAAAGGCGTGACATCATCGGCCAGCCTGTTGCGTCCCGAAGTGCAGATCACGCCGCGCCCGGAACTGGCCGCGCAACTGGGCGTCAGCGCCGCGCAACTGGCCACGACCATGCGCATCGCGACCATCGGCGACACGGAATCGAATCTGGCGAAATTCAACGCGGGGGATGAACAGATCCCCATCGTCGTGCGCCTGAACGAACAGGCGCGGATGGATCTGACCCAGCTTGAAAACCTGCGCCTGCCCGGTGCCAATGGTCAGGTGCCGCTGCTCGCGGTGGCCGCTGTCGATATCGCGGCGGGCGCCAGCCAGATCGGGCGCTACGACCGGCGCTTCAGCACGACGGTTTCCGCAAACCTTGCCGATGGCGCCCTGCTTGGCCCGGTCAATGCGCAGGTGCTGGAGTTGCAGGGCGAGCTGGAACTGCCCGAAGGCACCGAGATCCGCCCCGCCGCCGATGCGGAAATCATGGGCGAGGTGTTCGAAAGTTTCTCGACCGCGATGCTGATGGGCGCGATGCTGGTCTATGTCGTGCTGGTCTTGCTGTTTCACAATTTCGTCACGCCGGTCAGCATCGTCCTGTCGCTGCCCTTGGCGATCGGTGGGGCGATCATTGCGCTGGCGCTGACCAATAACGCGATTTCCATGTCGGTGGTCATCGGCTTTCTGATGCTGATGGGGATCGTGACCAAGAACGCGATCATGCTGGTCGAATTCGCGCTGAGTGCCATCGACGCGGGCGTGCCGAAAGGTCAGGCGATTCTGGATGCCGTCCACAAACGCGCCCGCCCCATTGTCATGACGACCATCGCGATGACGGCGGGCATGGTGCCATCCGCCATCGGCACGGGCGAGGGCAGCGAGTTCAGTTCCCCCATGGCCATCGCCGTGATCGGCGGGCTGATCCTGTCGACGCTGCTGTCCTTGCTGTTCGTGCCTTCGCTGTTTTCGCTGATCCATGGCGGACAGCAGCGCATCGGGCGCTGGCTGGCGGACGGGGTCGGGATCAACAGCCCGCGCGGGCACTAGCCGTCAGGGCAGGGGTTTTTCTTCAAGGAGCAGGTGCAACAGATCGTCCAACGTGGCAATGCGTGTAAAAAGCGACCGGGGTGCCGTGCGCAAGTTCGGGCGCTCTGCCTTGTGACCCTCGCTATTGCCCTTTGTGTGCTTGGCAACGCCAAGACGTTCCGGGTTCAAACTGCTGACATCCAGCCACAGATAGTGGTTGGCGGTCAGGTCATCATTGACGACAATCCAGATGACGCATCCGGCAGCACGATCAAACAGCCGTCTATGAATCGTTTGACGGGCGGTTTTCGCGCTGACCCGGCTTGCCTTGAGTTGAATGTGCCGGGTGATCCTGCCGACGCTCAACACCATGTCGAAGCCGCCAGCATCGAATTCAGAATGCAGGATTTCGGCGTCATATATTTCCATTTGCCATAACCGGCGAAGAATTTCGCCGGTTATGATATGCTCCAGGATCGTCTCGCGTAGTGAAGAATGCAGCGAGTGTGGATCGCTCATCCTCAGGCCAGCATGCCGACCGGATTTTCCAGGTTTTCGACAATCGCCTGCAGCAGTTGCGCCCCAAGCGCGCCGTCGATGACGCGGTGATCGACCGACAGGGTCATCGACATGACATTGCGGATGACGATCTCGCCGCCCTCGACGACCGGGGTCTGGATGCCCGCACCCACGGCCAGAATGGCGCCATGCGGCGGATTGATGACCGCGTCGAAATTTTCGATCCCGAACATGCCGAGGTTGGAAATCGCAAAGCTGCCGCCCTGATATTCGTGGGGCGCAAGCTTTTTGGTTTTCGCGCGGGTCGCCAGATCCTTCATTTCCGCCGACAGGGCCGACAGCGATTTGATCTGCGCATCCTTCAGAACCGGGGTGAACAGCCCGCCTTCAATGGCGACGGCCACGGCGACATCCGAGGGCTTCAGCTTGACGATCCGGTCACCTGCCCAGACCGCATTCGCATCCGGCACGGCTTGCAGGGCCAGCGCGCAGGCCTTGATGATGAAGTCGTTGACCGACAGCTTGACCCCGCGCGTTTCCAGCTGCTTGTTCAGCGTGGCGCGGAACTTCATCAGCTCATCCAGCTTGGCCGAACGGCGCAGGTAGAAATGCGGGATGGTCTGCTTGGCCTCGGACAGGCGGGCGGCGATGGTGCGGCGCATGCCGTCCAGTTGCACGACCTCGTGATCGCGATCCGCATACATCTTGAGCACCGTTTCCGCCGAAGGCCCTGCGGGCGCGGCGGCAGGTGCCGCAGCGGCGGGGGCCGCCGCAGCCGGGGCGGCTGCCGGTTTCGCCGCGCCGGGTGTCGCGCCTTCGACATCGGCCTTGACGATACGGCCATGCGGGCCGGAACCCTGAATGGACGACAGGTCGATGCCCTTGTCGGCCGCGATGCGACGGGCCGAGGGCGAGGCAAAGACGCGCCCGCCATCAGCCGATTTGGGCGCAGCCGGGGCAGGGGCCGCAGCAGCAGGCGCGGGCGCTGCTGCGGGTGCTGCTTCGGCTTTTGCCGCCGGCGCCGGGGCGGCGGATTTGGGGGCCGCGCCGATGTCATCTGCGCTTTCGCCTTCCTCCAGCAGGACGGCAATCGCGGTGTTGACCTTGACGCCTTGGGTGCCCTCGGCAATCAGGATCTTGCCGAGGGTGCCCTCATCCACGGCCTCGAATTCCATCGTGGCCTTGTCGGTTTCGATTTCGGCAAGGATATCGCCGGATTTGACGGTATCGCCCTCTTTGACCAGCCATTTGGCCAGCGTGCCTTCCTCCATCGTGGGGGACAGCGCGGGCATCAGGATTTCTGTCGGCATGGCGCTTGCTCCTTAACGATAGGTGACTTTTTTCACGGCCTCGACCACCTCGGGGGCGGTGATCAGCGCGTGTTTTTCAAGGTTCGCGGCATAGGGCATGGGGACGTCCTTGCCGGTGCAGTTGATCACGGGCGCATCCAGATAATCGAAGGCGTTTTCCATGATATAGGCCGACAGGTGGTTGCCGATCGAACAGACCGGGAAGCCTTCCTCGACCGTCACGCAGCGGTTGGTGCGCTGGACCGATTCGATGACGGTGGCGTAGTCGATCGGGCGCAGGGTGCGCAGGTCGATGACCTCGGCCTCGATCCCGTCTTCGGCCAGTTTTTCCGCCGCATCCAGCGCATGGGTCATGCCGATGCCAAAGCTGACGATGGTGACATCCTTGCCCGGACGCACGATTTTCGCCTTGCCGAAGGGGATGGTGAAATCGTCCATATCCGGCACCTCGAACGAGCGGCCGTAAAGGATTTCATTCTCAAGAAAGACGACTGGGTTGTTGTCGCGGATCGCGGTTTTCAGCAGGCCTTTGGCGTCGGCCGCCGAATAGGGCATCACCACTTTCAGGCCGGGGATCTGGGCATACCATGCCGCGTAATCCTGGCTGTGCTGGGCGCCGACGCGGGCGGCGGCACCGTTCGGGCCGCGAAAGACCATGGGCGAACCCATCTGGCCGCCCGACATATACAGGGTTTTCGCCGCCGAGTTCAGGATGTGGTCAATCGCCTGCATGGCGAAGTTGAAGGTCATGAATTCGACGATGGGACGCAGCCCGCCCCATGACGCGCCGGTGCCGATCCCGGCAAAGCCCATTTCGCTGATCGGCGTATCGACGACGCGACGGGGGCCGAATTTTTCCAGAAGGCCCTGAGAAATCTTGTAGGCGCCCTGATATTCGCCGACCTCTTCGCCCATGATGAAGACGGTTTCGTCCCGCTCCATTTCCTCGGTCATCGCTTCGCGCAGGGCTTCGCGGACGGTCATGGTTTTCATCGGCGTGCCTTCGGGCCAGTCGGGGGACTGGTCGGGGGCGGGGGCCGATGGTGCGGCGGCCTGTGCGGGGGCGGGTGCCGGTTCGGCGGCGGATGGTGCAGCAGCTTCGGCCTTCGGCGCGGGCGCGGCATCAGCCGATTCGCCTTCCTCGACCAGCACGGCAATGGCGGTGTTCACCTTGACGCCCTGCGTGCCCTCGGCGACCAGCAGGCGGCCGACGATGCCTTCGTCCACGGCCTCGAATTCCATCGTGGCCTTGTCGGTTTCGATCTCGGCCAGAATGTCGCCGGATTTGACGGTGTCGCCTTCTTTCACCAGCCATTTGGCCAGCGTGCCTTCCTCCATCGTCGGGGACAGGGCGGGCATGAGAATTTCGGTTGCCATATGTCTGTCTCCTCGCTCAGGCGGTCGTTTCGGCGCTGGTTTCTGCGGCGTAGATATCGGTCCAAAGCTCGTCCAGCGCGGGCTCTGGCGATTCCTTGGCGAATTCGGCGGAATCGTTGACGATGTCCTTGATTTCCTTGTCGATCGCTTTCAGATCGTCTTCGGTCGCATGGTTGCCTTGCAGCAGCAGTTCGCGGACATGTTCGATGGCGTCGCGTTCGTCGCGCATCTTTTGCACCTCTTCGCGGGTGCGGTATTTCGCCGGGTCGGACATCGAATGGCCGCGATAGCGATAGGTCATCACTTCCAGAATATAGGGGCCCTTGCCCGCGCGGCAGTGCGCCACGGCCTTTTCGCCCGCCGCCTTGACGGCCAGAACGTCCATGCCGTCAACCTGTTCGCCGGGGATGCCGAAGGCCTCGCCGCGCCCGAACAGCGTCGTCGACTTGGTCGACCGCTTCATCGAGGTGCCCATGGCATATTGGTTGTTTTCGATGACGAAAATCACCGGCAATTCCCACAGCTCGGCCATGTTGTAGGTCTCATAGACCTGTCCCTGGTTGGACGCGCCGTCGCCGAAATAGGTGAATGTGACGTTGTCATTGCCCAGATATTTGTCGGCGAAGGCCAGGCCCGCACCAAGCGGCACCTGCGCGCCGACGATGCCATGGCCGCCGTAGAAATGTTTCTCTTTCGAGAACATATGCATCGAGCCGCCCTTGCCCTTTGAATAGCCGCCCTCGCGCCCGGTCAGTTCGGCCATGACGCCGCGCGCATCCATGCCGCAGGCCAGCATATGGCCGTGATCGCGGTAGCTGGTGATGCGCTTGTCGCCTTCCTTGGCGGCGGCTTCCAGCCCGACGACGACGGCCTCTTGCCCGATATACAGGTGGCAAAAGCCCCCGATCAGGCCCATCCCGTAGAGCTGACCCGCCTTTTCTTCGAAGCGGCGGATCAACAGCATGTCGCGATAGTATTTCAGCAACTCGTCCTTGGACACGTTGGATGTGCTCTGCTTCGCTGCAGGCTTTCTGACCATAAGGGCCTCCTCCGGGGCGAAATGAATATAGTTCAGCGTTAAACTAATTCTATGGCAAGCAATCGGGGGAAGTAAACCGGCCATCTGCAATCCGCGGCCGACATGCCGCAGGAAAACGCGCATGCGCGGTCAGGGCGCGCGCGACTGCCCGTTTCGCCGGCGTTTCGCGGGTGGTGGGGGTCAGCGGATGACGATTTCGTCGGCGCGGATCACGCCCAGCACGGCGCGGGCGCGTTCGTCCAGCAGGTCGATGTCCAGAAATTCGTCGGACAGGCGTTTCGTCAGATTCGACATCTGGTCGACCTCGGCCTGCAGCCGGTCGCGTTCGGCCTTGAGATCCTGGGTTTCGGACTGCAACTGCACCCGGCGCAGGATGCCCGAAGGCCCCTGCACGGCGGCAAAGGCGAAATACAGCCCGGCGGCCAGCATCAGGATAAAGAACACGATCGCACTGATCGAGAGGCGTTGGGACATGTGCTGCTCATTCTTTTGCGGCGATCATGCCATATCCCCCGCGCTTAGGGAATCCCTGTTGATGCGCGGTCAGGCCGCCGTGACCAGCAGGTCCTGCAAGACCAGCGCCATGACGCGGGCGCTGTCGATCATGTCCTGCACCCCGATCCATTCGTCGGGCTGATGGGCCAGCGACAGGATGCCCGGCCCGTAGGCGATGCAGTTGTGCAGCTTGCCGATGCGGTCAATGTGTTTCTGGTCATAGGTGCCGGGGCTGACGACATAGCGCGCCTGTCGTCCCAGCACGCGCCGAATGGCGGCGGCGGTGGTCGTCACGACGGGGGCGTCGCGGTCGGTCATTACCGGCTGGACCTCGAACAGGTCGCGGATTTCATAGGAAAATCCGGGGCGGGTGGCGCGGATGCGGTCCAGCAGGCCGGCGATTTCGGCTTTGACGGTGGCGATGTCTTCCTCGATCAGAAAGCGGCGGTCGATGGTGATGCGGCAGCGGTCGGGGACGCAGGGCGCGGGCAGGCCGGTAAAGCCCTCGGGCGGTTCCGACGCGCCGCCGTGGATCGCGTTGATGTTCAGGGTCGATGACCGCGCGCCTTCCGGGATCACCGGCATTTCGGTGCGCTTCGCGGCCAGCAGCGGCCACAGGCTGCGTTCCATTTCATCCAGAACGGCGCCCATGTGACGGACCGCGCAATCGCCCAGAAAGGGCATCGAGCCATGGGCGATGCGCCCCTGCGTTTCGATTTCCGCCCACCAGACGCCGCGATGGCCCAGACATATCTGGTCCTTGTGCAGGGGTTCGGGGATGATGACGTGATCGACATGGGCGAAATCGCCGCGCGCGGCCAGCCAGGCGACGCCGCCGAAACCGCCCGATTCCTCATCCGCCGTGGCGCTGATTTCGATGCTGCCCGCGTGATCGGGGTGGGCGGCGACGAACGCCTCGGCCGCGATGATGCTGGCGGCCAGCCCGCCCTTCATGTCGCAGGCGCCCCGGCCATAAATCCGGTCATCGACCAGTTCTGCGCCAAAGGGATCGCGGGTCCAGCCGTGGCCGACCTCGACCACGTCATGGTGGCTGTTGAAATGCACGCAGGGGCCGGGGCGGGGCCCACGGTGCCGGGCGATCAGGTTCCAGCGCGGATATTCGGCGCAATCGCCGGGCGTTCCGGTGGCGCGCAGCAATTCGCATTCCCAGCCCTGCGCCGCCATCCGCGCCTGCAGGAATTCGCAGATCTGCAGATAGTTGCGTCCCGGCGGGTTCAGCGTCGGAATGCGGATCAGATCCTGCGTCAGCCGGATCAGGTCGCCGCGCCGCTCTGCGATCAGCGGGGTCAGGGTGTCGGGAAAATCATCGCTCATGCGGTCAGGCTAACCTTGCGCAGCTGGCCCGGCAACGCAGATTTCCGCGCCTGCCAACTTGCGGTGTCCCCCCGCCACGCGCCATGTTGCAAAGAAGGGCGCCGTTTCGGCGCGAGTGCGATTCGCAGGGTGGTGGAGCGGCGGATGGCTGCGTTATTCAGGCTGGGACTGGTCATCTTGCTGATCGAGGCGATCTTTTTCGTCCTGATCTGGCTATACATGCACAGCACCCGCCGCAGATCGCTGGAAAGGGAATGGGACCGCAGGCACCCCGACCGCAGGGGCCATTCCGCCGAACGGCGGGAATTCGTCCGCCGCGCGATGTCGGGTTATGGCGGGCGCATCCGCATACCCTTGTTTCTGCTGGTCATCGTGGTGCCTTTCGTCACGATTTCGACCATCATCATTTTCGTCAACTATCGCTGAACAGGAACCGGGATGCGTTATTTTATGACAGGGCTGGGCGTGGCTTTCGGCATCGCCGTCTTCTTGTTTCTGGATTACGCGCTGCCGTCGAAACAGACGGTGCGGATCGCGAACACCTATAACCGCCAGATCGAGATCGGCGCGAACGGCATCTTTTTCGCCGCCGACGATACCGGTACGGCGCAGAACACCACCGGGCGGCGTGACGTTCTGTTCATCGACGTGGTGCGTCCGAACGGCAAGGTCCGGGTTTACCGCAACGAGGATACGGGCTGGGTCTGGCCGCCCTATTTCAAATACAACAGCTCGACCCTGCAGGGCCGGGCGGCGGATCTGGTCTCGAACCGCAATGATCCGCTGTGGGTGTCGGTCACGTCCTATGGCTGGCGGATCGACTGGCTGTCGGTCTATCCCAATGCCGTGTCGATCAGGCAGGTCGACGGCCCGGATGCGCGGCCCGTCAACTGGGGCGCGCAGATCGTGCTGGTGGTGATCGGGCTGCTGCTGGTGCTGATCTGGCGGATGTGGAACCAGTTCCGCGAACGCACCATCGACCCGGCCGCGCGGTCCATTGATCAGGCATGGGACCGCGCCGACGCCCGCGCCGACCGGGCAAGGGGCCGGATCGGGCGTTGGTGGGCCGGGCTGACGGGGCGCAAATGACCCGGCCGCACATCCGCAAGGCCCGGCTTGCCGTGCCGGGCCGCTGCGTCTAGGCTTTTCGCAACCCGGGCAAGGCGCGATCCATGAGCACCGAAACACGAAATCCGGGCACCGGTTTCCAGCCCGACTGGTTCGACCAGATCCGAATCAACACGCCTGCGGTCGAACGCCGCGCCTCCAGCCTGACGGCGCGGCGCAGCCTGAAAAAGGAATGGCAGGTCGCGTGGTTGCTGAATGCGGTGCGCTGCATCGACCTGACGACCCTGTCGGGCGATGACACCGATGACCGCGTGGCCCGGCTGTGCGCCAAGGCGCGCCAGCCGATTGCGCCCGAACTGCTGGAGGCGCTTGGCGTCACCGGCCTGACCACCGGCGCGGTCTGCGTTTACCCGACGATGGTCGCGGCGGCGAAACGCGCGCTTCAGGGCACCGATATCCCCGTGGCCAGCGTCGCGACCGGCTTTCCCGCCGGGCTGATGCCGCTGGATCTGCGGCTGGCTGAAATCCGCTATGCCGTCGATCAGGGCGCGGATGAGATCGACATCGTGATTTCGCGCGGCCTTGCCCTGCGCGGCGAATGGTCGGCGCTTTACGATGAAATCCGCGCCATGCGCGAGGCCTGCGGGGCGGCGCGGATGAAGACGATCCTGGCCACCGGAGAGCTGAAGACCCTGGAAAACGTCGCCCGCGCCAGCCATGTCGCGATGCAGGCCGGGGCGGATTACATCAAGACCTCGACCGGCAAGGAACCCGTCAACGCGACCCTGCCGGTCAGTCTGGTCATGTTGCGCGCGATCCGCGACTATCGCGCGCAATCGGGCCATATCGTCGGCTTCAAACCGGCGGGCGGGCTGAAAACCGCGAAAGATGCGCTGAACTGGCAGGTGATGATGCTGGAAGAACTGGGCCGCGACTGGCTGGCCCCGGATCTGTTCCGCATCGGTGCCTCGTCGCTGCTTGGCGATATTGAAAGACAGGTCTCGCATCATGTCACCGGGCGCTACGCCGCCTCTTATCGACTGGCTGCGGGCTGACGGGAACAAGGGCTGATATCATGCCAAGCGTGAGCGGGATCATGGAAACGATGGAATACGGCCCCTCGGTCGAGGATGCGGGCGCGGTGCGCGCATGGCTGGCCGCGCGCGGCGATTTCGGCCATTTCATCGGCGGCGCCTTTACCGCGCCAGTCGGGCCGTTCGCGGTCATCGACCCGGCCAGCGGGGCCGTGCTGGCGCAGGTGTCGCAGGGCAGCGCCGATGATGTCGCCCGCGCCGTCCGCGCCGCGCGCAAGGCGCAACCGAAATGGGCGGCGCTGTCCGGGCATGAACGGGCGCGGTTCCTGTATGCGATTGCGCGGGTGATCCAGAAACGCGAACGGTTTCTGTCGGTGCTGGAAACCCTGAACAACGGCAAGCCGATCCGCGAAAGCCGCGATATCGACGTGCCGCTGGTCGTGCGCCATTTCTATCACCACGCCGGTTGGGCGGAATTGCGCGACAGCGAATTTCCCGGCCACACGTCGCTTGGCGTCTGCGCGCAGGTGATTCCGTGGAATTTCCCGCTGCTGATGCTGGCCTGGAAAATCGCGCCCGCGCTGGCTGCGGGCAATACCGTCGTGCTGAAGCCCGCCGAATTCACCCCCCTGACCGCGCTGGCCTTTGCCGAGATCTGCGCCGAGGTCGGCCTGCCTGCGGGCGTCGTCAATATCGTCACCGGCGATGGGGAAACCGGCGAATTGCTGGTCTCCGCCGATGTGGACAAGGTGGCATTCACCGGCTCGACCGAGGTGGGCCGGGCGATTGCCCGCGCCACGGCGGGCAGCGCCAAGCGGCTGACGCTGGAACTGGGCGGCAAGTCGCCGTTCATCGTCATGCCCGACGCCGATCTGGATGCCGCCGTCGAGGGCGTCGTCGATCTGATCTGGTTCAATCAGGGACAGGTCTGTTGCGCGGGGTCGCGGATTCTGGTCGCGGAATCGGTCTCGGCGCGGTTCGAAAGGCTGCTGTGCGCGCGGATGGAACGGTTGCGGGTCGGCGCGCCGCTGGACAAATCCACCGATGTCGGGGCCATCGTTCATCCGATCCAAAAGGCCCGCATCCTGTCGATTTGCGACCGTGCGGTCGCGGCGGGTGCTGAACTGGTCGGCGGCGCGGCAGAGGAGGGCTGTTTCATCGCGCCCGGCTATCTGCGCAACATCGCCCCGGCAAACCCCGGCATGTCCGAGGAAATCTTTGGCCCGATCGCGACCCTGTCCACGTTCCGCACTCCGGACGAAGCCGCCGATCTGGCCAACAACACCCGCTACGGCCTTGCCGCCAGCATCTGGTCGGAAAGCGCGACCGTCGCGACCGATATGGCCGCGCGGGTCAGGGCGGGCGTGGTCTGGGTGAATTGCGCCAATATCTTCGATGCCGCCGCGCCCTTTGGCGGGGTGCGTGAAAGCGGTTACGGTCGCGAAGGCGGGCGCGCGGGGATGCTGGATTATCTGGCCGCGCCCAAGGTCCGCGAAAAGCGCGACCCCGCCCCGAAACCGATTTCCGCGCTGCCCGAAGGTTACGGCACGCCGGGCCAGATCGACCGCACGCCGAAACTGTATATCGGCGGCGCGCAGAAGCGCCCTGATGGCGGCGCCAGCTATCAGGCGCAGGGCGCGCTGATCCCGCTTGGCAGCCGCAAGGACATCCGCAACGCGGTCGAGGCCGCCCATGCAGGCCGCGCCAAATGGCTGGGGCTGGGCGCGCATGGCCGCGCGCAGGTGCTGTATTTCATCGCCGAAAACCTGTCGCAGCGCCACCGCGAATTCGCCGCCCTGACATCGGAATCCGAGGTCGATACCGCGATCCGCCGCTGCTTTTTCTACGCGGGCTTTGCCGATAAATTCGACGGCACGACCATCGCGGCCAGGCCCGGCCATCTGGTCCATGTCCAGCCGGAACCGCATGGGGTGATGGGGATCGCCTGCCCGAATGGCTCGGGTCTGGCGGGGTTCCTGTCGCTGGTCCTGCCCGCGATCGCTGTGGGCAATACCGTGGTCGCTGTGGCGTCGCAGTCGAACCCGCTGGCGGCGCTGATGCTGTATCAGGTGCTGGATACATCGGACGTGCCGGGGGGCGTGGTGAATATCGTGACCGGCGCGCGCGATCCCCTGATCGCGGAACTGGCCGCGCATGACGACGTGCAGGCGATCTGGTACAGCGGCGCGGGGCTGGAGGCGGTGCAGATGGCGGCGGCCGAAACCGTCAAGCCGGTCTGGGCCGTGCCCGCCCATGACTGGCAGCGCGAGGCTGCGCAGGGCCGGGCATTCCTGCGTCACGCCAGCCGCGACAAGACGATCTGGCTGCCCTATGGCGCCTTGCCCGCCGGGACCGGCAGCACCAGCTATTGATGGCTGATGGCTGATGGCTGATGGCTGATGGCTGATGGCTGATGGCTGATCGGCACGGGTTGCCGGGGGCGGCGCGTTGGTCGGGGGCGTCATTCAGGACTTGATTGACCTGTTGGGCGACCCATTTGCGCGACCGTTCGCCCCGTCCACCCGTTACGTCGCGCGGCTGCGTTCGGTCATTCGCGCAGCCAGCGCAGCCCGGCCTCGGTCGTGGTCTGGGGGGTATATTCCGCGCCGACCCAGCCCATATAGCCGGAATCGTCGATTTCGCGGAAAAAGCGGACATAGTCGATATCGCCGTGACGCGGTTCATGCCGGTCGGGGACGCCCGCGATCTGGATATGGCGCACCAGATTTGAATAATGGTGCCATGTCGCCACGACATCGCCGCTGATCAGATGGGCGTGATAGGCGTCGAATTGCAGCCCCAGATTGGGGGCGGCGACCTGTTCGATGATATCCGCCGCCAGCGCATAGCTGTTCAGGAAATAGCCGGGGATATCGCCCGCATTCACGGGTTCGATCACCAGGCTGGCATGGGGCGCGCGGCGACAGGCCCAGGTCAGGTTGTCGATCATCACCTGCCGCGCCTGATCGCCCTGAGCCTTGCCGGACATGATGTGGATATGGCGGACCTTCAGCGCCTCGGCAAAGCGCAGGGCGCGTTCGAAATCGCTGCGGAACCGCGACTGGTTGCCGGGTTCGGCGGCAAAGCCGCGCGGTCCGCCCGCCCAGTTCGGGGGCGGCGTGTTCAGCACGATGAATTCCAGCCCGGCGTCCTGTGCGGCGGCCTTGAGGTCCTTGGTCGCGAGGTCATAGGGAAACAGGATCTCGACCCCGTCAAAGCCCGCGCGCCTGGCGGCGGCAAAGCGTTGCAGCATCGGCAATTCGGTGAACAGATAGGTCAGGCTCGCGGCAAAACGCGCCATGTCAGGGCTCCAATGACATCCAGCCCGAATCCGTGCGGACAGCCAGCCGCCCGTCGGGGGCGGTTTCGGCGATGTCGGCCAGGCGGTAGAAACTCTTGCGGTCGATCAGCGCGTCCAGCCCGGCGCGGACATGGACATAGGGGCGCGGCTGATCGGGGGTGCCGGCAACGCGGATGGGGTTGTCAGCCCCGACCGTCACGCTGTCGCCGACATTGGTGGTGAAGGTGATCCGGGTGCCGTCGATATCCACATCGACGGCCAGAAAGGGCGCATCCTGCACGCGGATGCCGACCTTTTCGACAGGGGTGACCAGAAAGTAACGGTCGCCTTCGCGTTTCAGGATGGTCGAAAACAGCCGCACCATCTGCGGCCGGTTGATCGGCGCGCCTTCGTGGATCCAGCGGCCATCGGCGCGGATTTCCATGTCCATCTCGCCGCAATAGGGGGGATTCCACAGGTGAACCGGGGGCAATCCGCCCTTTCCGGCCTGGCTTGCCGCCTCGGCCAGCGATTTCACGCTTTTGTCAGTCTTGTCGGCCATTCCTTGTGGAGCCTTCTGCCACCTGTCTTTATGCTGTCCTAGAACAGAACAAGGGCATTGTCATGGCCGTGGATGAGAAACTCGTTTCCGATGTCGAGGCGCTGACCAGCCGCCTGACCGAGGCCCGCCAAAGCGTCGAGCGGCGGTTTGTCGGGCAAAAGGCGGTTGTGGAACAGGTGCTTGCGGCGATCCTGTCGGGCGGGCACGCGCTGCTGGTCGGCCAGCCGGGGCTGGGCAAGACGATGCTGGTCGATACGCTGTCGACGGTTCTGGGGCTGGACAGCGCGCGCATCCAGTTCACCCCCGACCTGATGCCCGCCGATATTCTGGGCTCCGAGGTTCTGGACGTGAAATCCGACGGCAGCCGCGCATTCCGGTTCATCGAAGGCCCGGTTTTCACCCAGCTTTTGATGGCGGATGAAATCAACCGCGCCAGCCCGCGCACCCAATCCGCGCTGTTGCAGGCGATGCAGGAAGGCGAGGTCACGATCAGCGGCGAGCACCGCCCGCTTGGCCGTCCCTTTCACGTTCTTGCGACCCAGAACCCGATCGAGCAGGAAGGCACCTATCCGCTGCCCGAGGCGCAGCTTGACCGTTTCCTGTTGCAGGTCGATGTCGATTACCCCGACCGCGACACCGAACGCGACATCCTGATCGCGACCACCGGCACCGAATCCGGTCAGGCTCATGCGGTTTTTGACGCGCAGGGGCTGATTGCGGCGCAGGCGCTGATCCGGCGGATGCCGGTCGGGGAATCGGTGCTGAATGCGATTCTGGATATTGTCCGCGCCGCCCGTCCCGGCGCGCCCGAGGCGCCCGGCTGGACGACCGAGGCGCTGATCTGGGGGCCGGGGCCGCGCGCCGCGCAGGCGCTGATGATGGTGACGCGCGCCCGTGCCGCGCTGCAGGGCCGGTTCGCGCCGACGCTGGACGATGTAACGGCGATGGCCGCGCCGGTGCTGCGCCACCGCATCGCGCTGAGCTTTGCGGCGCGCGCGCAGGGCGACAGCGTCGATGCGATCATCGCGCGCCTGCTGCAAGACCGGATGCAGGCCGCCGCGTGAGTGCGACCGCAGGACCTATGACCGGACAGGCCACCCCCGAACGGCTTCGCGCCCGTGCCGAGGATGCGGCGGCGGGGCTGCCCGCGCTGATGCTGGCCGCGGAACGGCTCAGCACGGCGCTGTCGGCGGGCAGCCACGGCTTGCGCCGCGCCGGTTCGGGCGAGGAGTTCTGGCAATACCGTCCGGCCGCCCCCGGCGACAGCCTGCGCAGCATCGACTGGCGCCGCTCGGCCCGGTCGGATGCGCAATTCGTCCGCGACCGCGAATTGCAGACGGCGCAGGCGGCGGTGGTCTGGGTCTCGGGCGGACAGGGGATGGATTATTCGGGTGCGCCCAATCGCGCCACGAAACGCGACCGCGCCGATCTGCTGGCGCTGGCCATCTCGGTTGCGCTGCTGCGCGGGGGCGAAAGGGTCGGGCTGGCCGGTCAGCCGCCGCGCGCGGGCCGCGCCCAGATCGACCGCATCGCGCAGGGGCTGGTGCTGCGCCCTGATAGCGCGGGGCCGGATGATGATGTGCCCCCGATCCATGCCCTGCGTCCCGGTCAGCGCGTCCTGCTGATTGCCGATTTTCTGGGCGATCCGGCCCCGGTCCTGTCCTATCTGGAACGTGCCGCCGGGATGGGCGTGCGCGGCGCGATCCTGCAGGTGCTTGATCCGGATGAGGAAACATTCCCGTTTTCCGGCGCGGTCCTGTTCCGCACGCTCAGCGGCGCGTCCCGCCATGATACCCGCGATGCCCAAGGGTTGCGCGCGGCCTATCTGAACCGGCTGGCCGAGCGGCGCGAGCTGCTGCGTCAGGCCGCCGCGCGCAGCGGCTGGCATTTCGGCACGCATGACACGGCGAACGCCCCCGCGCAGGCGCTGTTGTGGATCGCTTCGGTGTTGGAGGGCTGATGCTGATCCTGGGTCCTCTTGGCTTCGTGACGCCCTGGCTGCTGGCCGCGCTGGCCGCGCTGCCGGTGCTGTGGATCATCCTGCGCGCGCTGCCGCCTTCGCCGAAACTGGTCGACTTTCCGGGCACGCGGCTGCTGTTGGGGCTGGCCGATCCGAACCCCATCGCGCAGCGCACGCCCTGGTGGCTGTTGCTGCTGCGGCTGCTGGCGATTGCCGCGCTGATCATCGGTTTCGCCGGGCCGGTGTGGAAGCCTTCGGCCGGGCAGGGCACCGACCTGCCGCTGCTGCTCGTCGTCGATGCCGGTTGGGCCAATGCCCCCGGCTGGCCGCAGCTTCAGGCCCGCGCCACCCGCGAAATCGAGGCCGCAGGATCCGCGGGGCGCCCGGTCGCCCTGCTGGTCGCCGATGGCCGCGACGAGGGCGCCTTGCCCTTTGGTCAGGGCACCGATCTGGCGGCGCGGATGCGCGCGGTCCAGCCGGTCTCCTGGGACAGCCGTTATCCCGACGACCCGCAGGCGGCCCTGTCCGGCGCGCCCGGGGGCGGCTTGCGCACGCTCTGGCTGGCCGATGGGCTGGATCATCCGGGCCGCGCCGACTGGCTGGCGGCGCTGTCGACGCGTGGTCCGGTAACGGTGGTGACGCCGCAAGCCGCCGTGCAATCGCTGGAGCTGATCGGCGGCGAAAAGCCCCGGCTGACTTGGCGCGCGACCGGCCCGACCGCCGATCCGGTGATCCGCGCCGTCGGCCCCGATCCGCAGGGCGTGTTGCGCGAACTGGCCCGCCTGACCCCGGCCGAGGCACAAGAGGATGCCGGTATCGTGACCCGCCCCGTGCCCATCGACCTGCCGTCGGAACTGCGCAACCGCATCACCCGCTTTGAAATCGAGGGCCAGCCTTCGGCCGGGGCGGTGGTGCTGGCCGATGACCGCATCCGCCGCCGCAAGGTGGCGCTGGTCGGTGACGACCGCGCATCCGAAGGTCAGGAACTGCTGTCCCCGATGCATTATCTGCGTCAGGCGATCGCGGCGACGAATGACGTCGTTTCGGGCAATATCGGCGATGTCTTGCAGGCTGCGCCGGATGTCATCGTCATCGTCGACCAGACCGACATGCCCGACACGCCCGCGCTGGCCGAATGGGTCGCCGAAGGCGGTCTGCTGATCCGTTTCGCCGGGCCGCGCATGGCCGCCGCGCAGGGGCTGCTGGCCGAACCGCTGCTGCCCCTGCGCCTGCGCGAGGGCGGCCGCGATATCGGCGGCGCGCTGAGCTGGGGTGAACCGCGCGGCATCGCGCCCTTTGACGCGGCGGGGCCTTTCGCGGGGCTGACCATCCCCGAAGACGTCACCATCCGCGCCCAGCTTTTGCCCGAACCGGGGCCGGAACTGGACCGGCATGTCATCGCCCGGCTGAGCGACCAGACGCCGCTGGTCTCGCGCGCCGCGCTGGATCGCGGGCAGTTGGTGCTGTTCCACACCACCGCCAATGCCGAATGGACGAACCTGCCGCTGTCGGGGCTGTTCGTGCAGATGCTGGACCGCTTGGTCCAGAGCGCCCGCGCGCAGGATGCCGCATCCGATCCCGCCTCGGAAACCGAAGTCAGTTTCTGGACGGCAGAAACGGTTCTGGACGGCTTTGGCCGCGCCACGCCCGCAACCGATCTGGCGCCCGTGTCGGGGGCCGATTTCGCGCAGGGTCCGGGGCCGCTTGCGCCGGCGGGCGTCTATACCTCGGGCGAGCGGCGCAGCGCGCTGAATGCGGGCGGTGCCCTGCAACCGGCCGACTGGCCCGGCGCGCTTGTCGAAACGGCGGGGGCGCAGCCGGGCATTGCGCTGCTGCGCTGGCTGATCGCGCTGGCGGCGGTGCTGTTTGCGCTGGATGCGCTTGGCAGCGCGCTGCTGTCGCGGGGTGGCCGTCTGGTCACGAAGGGGGCGCCATGATCCGCCTGCTGCTGGCCATTGCCGTGGTCGTCCTGTCACTGACCGCCCCCCTGCGCGCGCAGGACGGCGACCCCGACCCCCGCCTTGTCCGCGCCGCGGACGAGGTCGCGCTGGCCTATGTCGTGACCGGCGATCCCCGCATCGACGAAGGGTCAGAGGCAGGGCTGCGCGGCCTCTCGGGCGAACTCATCCGGCGCACGACCGTGCGTCCCGGCGAACCCATCGGCATTGATCTGGATCAGGACGACCTATCGCTGCTGACCTTTCTGTATTGGCCGGTAACCGACGACCAGCCCGCGCCCTCGCCGCAGGCCTATGTGCGGCTGAACCATTTCCTGCGCTCGGGCGGGATGATCCTGTTCGACACGCGCGACGGCGACATCGCGGGGCTTGGCGGGCCGGATGGGCAGGCCAGCCTGCAGGCGCTGGCCGCACCGCTGGACATTCTGCCGCTGGCGCCCGTGCCGCATGACCATGTGCTGACCCGCAGCTTTTACCTGTTGCAGGATTTCCCCGGCCGCTGGCAGGGCAATCAGATCTGGGCCGAGGCCCCGCGCGCCGATGCCACGGCGGTCGAGGGCGTGCCCTTTCGCACGCTGAACGACGGCGTGTCCCCGGTCATCATCGGGCCGAATGCCTGGGCCGAGGCATGGGCCGTCGACAGGCGCGGCAATCCGATGTTCACCGTGGGCAGCGGCTTTGACGGCCAGCGCCAGCGCGAAATGGCGATGCGTTTCGGCATCAACCTGATCATGTATGTGCTGACCGGGAACTACAAATCCGATCAGGTCCATGTGCCTGCGCTGCTCGACCGCCTGCGCGGCGAAGAGGGGATACGATGACACGCCTCGGTTTCGATCCGCTGCTGCCCTGGCCGGTGCTGGCTGCGCTGGCGGTGCTGGCGCTGGCCGTGGCGGGATGGGCGGCATGGAACGGGCTGAAGGGCTGGGCCTTTCGCGGTCTGGCGATTCTGGCCGCCGCACTGGCGCTGGCCGTGCCGGTCATCCAGTCGGGGATCCGCTTGGCCCTGTCCGATATCGTCATCCTGCTGGACGACCGCAGCGCCAGCCAGTCGCTGCCGGGCCGGCCCGGTCAGACCGATGCCGCGCTTGACGAGCTGACCGCCCGGATCGAGGCGCTGCCGAACACCGAAATCCGCCGCGTGACGGTCGGTGACGACGATGCGGGCAGCCTGCTGGGGCAGGCGATGACCCGCGCGATCGCCGCCGAACCCGACAGCCGTCTGGCCGGGGTGATCGCGGTCACCGACGGGCTGGCCCATGATCCGGCGATGATCCCCGCGCAGGTTCCGGCGCCCGTCCATGTCCTGCTGACCGGCCAGCCAGCCGATTGGGACCGCCGTCTTGTGATCGAGGAAGCCCCGGCCTTCGCGATCATCGGCCAGCCCGTGACGATCCGCGTCCGGGTGCAGGATCAGGGCGCGGTCCCGGCGGAGATCCAGGGCACGCCCGCGCTGCTCAGCCTGAGTGTCGATGGTCAGGTCGCGCAATCGCTGGCCGCGCCCCCCGACCAGTCGCTGGAATTGCAATTCGTGCCGGAACATGCCGGGCAGAATGTCGTCCGGGTAGGCTTTGCCGCGCCGCAATCGGATCCGGCCGAACTGACCGACCGCAACAATTCCGCCGCCATCCAGATTCAGGGCGTGCGCGACCGGCTGCGGGTGCTGCTGGTGTCGGGCGAACCCCATGCCGGTGAAAGAACATGGCGCAACCTGCTGAAATCCGACACGAATGTAGACCTGATCCATTTCACCATCCTGCGGTCTCCGGACAATATGGACCCCGTGCCGGTCGATGAAATGTCGCTGATCGCCTTTCCGACGCGCGAATTGTTCATGGAGCGGATCAAGGATTTCGACCTGATCATCTTTGACCGCTACAGCGTGCGCGGCATCCTGCCCCCCGAATATTACCTCAATATCCAGCACTATGTCGAAGAAGGCGGGGCGCTGCTGGTCTCTGCCGGGCCGGAAATGGCGACGGTGCAAAGCCTGAACCTCTCGCCTCTGGGCGGCATCCTGCCCGCCATGCCGACGGGGCGGGTGCTGGACGGCGCCTTCCTGCCGCAACTGACCGACGAAGGTCAGCGCCATCCCGTGACCTCCGGCCTGTCCGGCGCACCGACGGGGGCCGAGGGCGAAGACCATTGGGGCCGCTGGCTGCGCATGTCGCAGGCCCGCGCGCGTCCCGGCGCGCAGGTCGTGCTGTCGGGGCGCGACGACCAGCCCCTGCTGGTGCTGGACCGGGTCGGGCAGGGGCGGGTGGCGCAGCTGACCTCGGATCAGGTCTGGCTGTGGGGGCGCGGTTTCGAAGGCGGCGGGCCGCAGCTGGAACTGTTGCGCCGCATTGCCCATTGGTCGATGAAGGAACCCGAACTGGAGGAAGAAACCCTGCTGGCCGATGTCGGGCGCGATCTGCGCGTCACCGTCACCCGCCGCACCATGCAGGACGAGGCCGGGCCGATCACCATCACCGGCCCGGATGGCAGCCAAAGCGAACTGCCCCTGACCGAAGCCGGGCCGGGCCGGTTCACCGCGACATGGCAGGCGCCGGGGCCGGGGATCTACCAGTTGCGCGATGGCGAGGTTTCGCGGGTGCTGGCCCTTGGCCCCGCCGCCCCGCGCGAATTCGAACAGACCGTGGCCGGCGGCGATGCCTTTCGCGCCGTGACCGAGGCGACGCGGGGGGCGATCATGAACCTGTCGGATGGCGTACCTGCGGTGCGCACCGTGCGTCCCGACCGCGACGCCCATGGCGAAGGCATGACCGGCGACTGGATCGCGATCACGCCCCGCGACGCGGCCAGCGTCGCGGGTCTGACCCACCGCCCGCTGCTGCCCGGATGGGCCTGGCTGGCGCTGATCGCCGGTCTGGCGCTGGCCGGATGGCTGTCCGAAGGGCGGGCGCGGCTGCGTGGGGCGCAGGGCTAGCCGCGCATTCCGCCCCCGATTTCCACCCGCGATCCCGCCGCGAAACTTGCCAAGCAAACGCCCCGTTGCTAGGCAGATGAAAATCTTCCGAAAAGGACCGACGATGGCCGCCGACGATATCGCCTATGTGCCCCCGACCGAGGCAGACCCGGGACTGATCAAGCGCATCCTGCCGCATCGCTACCCCTTTCTGCTGGTCGACCGCGTCCGCGACATCGTGCCGGGCCAGTCCTGCGTGGGCATCAAGAATGTCACCTCGAACGAGCCGCATTTCGAAGGCCATTTCCCGCAGGAACCCGTGATGCCGGGCGTGCTGATCATCGAGGCGATGGCGCAATCGGCGGCGGTTCTGGTCGGCGCGACGCTGGATCTGGCCGACAAGGGGATGGGCACCTATTTCATGTCCATCGACAAATGCCGCTTTCGGGCCAAGGTCGTGCCGGGCGACGTGCTGGAACTGCATATGAAAACCCTGCGCGGCGGCGGCAAGATCTGGAAATTCGAAGGCCGCGCCATCGTCAACGGCCAGCTTGCCGCCGAGGCCGAGGTCATGGCCATGCTGAACCGTTCCGACAATGGCTGAGACCCGCATCCACCCCTCGGCCGTGATCGAACCGGGCGCCCAGATCGGCCCCGGCTGCGACATCGGCCCGTTTTGCGTCATCGGCGCGCAGGTCCGGCTTGGCGCGGGCGTCGTGCTGAAATCGCATGTCGTCGTCGCGGGACAGACCTTTATCGGCGATGAAACCGTGGTCTTTCCCTTTGCCTCGGTGGGCGAGGTGCCGCAGGATCTGAAATTCCGCGGCGAAGACACAAGGCTGGAGATCGGCGCGCGCAACCGCATCCGCGAATATGTCACGATGAACCCCGGCACCGAAGGCGGTGGCGGCGTCACCAAAATCGGCGATGACGGGCTGTTCATGGCGGGCAGTCATGTCGCCCATGACTGCGTGATCGGCAACCGCGTGATTTTGGTCAACAATGCCTCGGTCGCGGGGCATTGCCATCTGGAAGACGACGTGATCGTCGGGGGGTTGTCGGGCGTGCATCAATTCGTCCGCATCGGGCGCGGCGCGATGATCGGGGCGGTGACAATGGTCACGGCCGATGTCATCCCCTTTGGTCTGGTGCAGGGTCCGCGCGGCCATCTGGACGGGCTCAATCTGGTCGGGCTGAAGCGGCGCGGGGCCTCGCGCGACGAAATCCACGCCTTGCGCGACATGCTGGGGGAACTGGGCAAGGGGTCGTTCCGCGACACCGCCCGCCACCTGGCCGCAGGCGAACACGGCCCGATGGTGCGCGAGGTGCTGGATTTCATCCTCGGCCCTTCGGACCGCAGCTTTCTGGCGCCCCACCCATGAGCCGCACCGCCGTCATCGCGGGCGAGGGGCTGCTGGCCCCCGCCGTCGTCGGCGCGCTGGACGGCCCCGCCGTCTATGCGCTGGACGGGTTGAACCCGCTGGTTCAGGCCGCGCCCTTTCGGCTGGAGCGGCTGGTGCCTTTTCTGGACAAGCTGGTGGCGGATGGCATCGAACAGGTGGTTTTCGCGGGCGCAATCCGCCGGCCCCGGCTGGAACCCGACCTGTTCGACCCGCAGACCCTGCAGATCGTGCCGCGCATCCTGATGGCCATGCAGACCGGCGATGACGCCGCCCTGCGCGAGGTGCTGGCCGTGTTCGAGGAAAGCGGGCTGCGCGTCCTGTCCGTCGACCAGATCCTGCCCGAACTGGTGCCGCAGGCCGGGGATTCTGGCGGGTGAGCCGTCGGATCGCGACCGCAAGGACGCCGATCAGGCGGCGGGTATCGTGTCGGAACTGGGCCGTCTGGACATCGGGCAGGGTGCGATCGTCGCGCAAGGGTTGTGCATGGCGGTCGAATCCCTGCCCGGCACGCAGGCGATGCTGGAATTCATGCGCGATCACCGCGACCTGCGGCCGAACCCGAACGGGTCCAAAGGCGTTCTGTTCAAGGCGCCGAAGCCCGCTCAGGATCGCCGCATCGACCTGCCGACCATCGGTCCCGATACCGTGCGTCAGGCAGTCGAGGCCGACCTTGCCGGTATTGCCTGGGAGGCGGGCGGTGTCATCTTGCTGGAACGCGAACGTGCCATTCAGGACGCGCAGGCAGCGGGGCTATTCCTTTGGGCGCGGGGCTGACGACCCCCGCCTGTTGAACGCGGCAAAGGTTGGATCATGCGCTATTTCCTGATTGCCGGAGAGCCTTCGGGCGACAGATTGGGCGGCGCCCTGATGGCGGGGCTGCGCCAGCTTGACCCGGATGCCCAATTCCTGGGCGTCGGCGGTCAGGCCATGGCCGCCCATGGGCTGGACAGCCGCTTTCCGATGGAAGAACTGCCGATCATGGGCATCATGGAAGTGCTGCCCAAATACCGCGAATTGAAGGCCCGCATCGCGGAAACCGCCGCTGCCGTGGCCGAGATGAATCCCGATGCGCTGATCACCATCGACAGCCCCGATTTCTGCCTGCACGTGGCGCGGGCCGCGCGTGCCCTGCGCCCGGATCTGAAAACCATCCATTACGTCGCGCCTTCGGTCTGGGCATGGCGGTCGGGGCGGGCGGCCAGGATGGCGCCGGTCATCGACCATGTGCTTGCGATCCTGCCCTTTGAGCCGCCCTATATGCGCGCGGCGGGGATGAGCTGCGATTTCGTCGGCCATCCGGTCGTCGCGGAACCCGTGGCCTCGCCCGAGGACACCGCCGCCTTTCGTCTGGAACATGGCATTGCGCCCGATGTGCCGCTGATCTTGTGCCTGCCCGGTTCGCGCCGGACCGAGGTCGGTCGCCTTGGCCCGCGTTTCGACGAGGCGCTGATCCGGCTGCGCGACCGCGTGCCGGAAATCCGGGTGGTCATTCCGACGGTGCCGGGGGTCTCGGCGTTGGTGCGCGATATGACCTCGCGCTGGCCCACCACGCCCATCGTGGTCGAGGGCGAGGACGCCAAGCGCGCCGCATTCGCCGCCGCCGATCTGGCGCTGGCCGCATCCGGGACCGTCAGTCTGGAACTGGCGGCGAACAATGTGCCGATGGTGATCGGCTATGACGTCGCGCCGCTCAGCCGGATGCTGATCGGGTTTTTGCTGAAAACCGATACGGTGACGCTGGTCAATCTGGTCAGTGAAACCCGCGTGGTGCCCGGAATTCCTGGGCAAGGCCTGCCAGCCGGGACCGATGGCCAATGCGCTGTTCGACGTGCTGGAAAACGAATCCGTCCGCAAGGCGCAATTCGCCGCGATGGATCTGACGATGGAACGCTTGGGGCGCGGCGGCGAGGCTCCGGGCCTGCGCGCCGCGCATTCGGTCATTCAGGCGATCACAGCGCCGCGGTCACGATGATTTCGACCTTGTAATCCGGGGTCGCCAGCGCCGATCTGCCGGTCGCGCGGGCAGGCGTGTGGCCCTGCGGCACCCGGGAATCCCAGACCGCATTCATGTCGGCAAAGGCGCCCATGTCGGCCATCCAGATCTGAGCGGTCAGGATGCGGGTCTTGTCGGTGCCGCATTCGGCCAGCAGCCGGTCGATATTGGCAAGGATCGCGGTGGTCTGTTCGGTGACCGAGGCGCCCGGCTCTGCGACCTGACCGGCCAGATAGGCGATGCCGTTGTGGACGACGGCCTGGCTCATGCGGGGGCCGACCTCGATACGCTTGATATCGGACATGGGGATTCCTTTCAGTTGATGATCCGCCAGAAGAATAGCGCCGTCATGCCAAAGCCGATGGCCGCGATCAATGCGCGCAGGACGGGAATCGGAATGCGTCGCGCGATTGGCGGCCCGACCAGCCCGCCTATGATGCTGCCTACAGACATCACCAGACAGGGAAACCACGCGATCTGGCCGCCTACGGCAAAGATCGCCGTGGCGATCAGGGCCAGCGCAAAGCTGAGCCAGCATTTCAGCCCGTTCATCTCATGCAGGTCGGTCATGCCCCACAGCGAAAACAGCGCCAGCAGCACGATCCCCAGACCGCCGTTGAAATAGCCGCCATAGATCGCCACCGGAATCATCGTCGCCGCGCCAAAGGGCACGACCAGATTGCGGTTGCGCGCGGCCCAACTGCGGATCGGGGCGCTGAAGACGAAAATCAGCGTTGCCGCCAGCAGCAGGAACGGCACCAGCACGGCAAAGACCTTGTTCGACGACACCAGCAGCAGCAGCGACCCGATCACGCCGCCGATCAGCGTCAGCCATGTCAGGCGCAGCATCAGCCGGCGGTCGGTCTGGGCGATGTCGCTGCGAAAGCCGATGGTGCCCGACAGATAGCCGGGCAGGGCGGCCACCGTCGCCGTGGCATTGGCCATGACGATGGGCACCCCGGTCGCGACCAGCGCCGGAAAGGTGACAAAGGTGCCCCCGCCCGCGACGGCATTCAGAATGCCCGCGACAAGGCCCGCGACGAAAAGCAGGATCAGATCTGACATGTCAAAGGCGACCCGCGGGCTGCCCCTTTTTCTGTTGAAACCTTGGGCAGAATGGCAGCGCGGCCCGGCAAGGGCAAGGGCAAGCGCGGGATGCGTCAGCTTTGGGGCGCGGCAGGGGTGAACTCGATCAGGAACAGTCTTGCCCGGCCGGTGACCCCCGCCGGGCCATGCAGTTTCGCGCAATCGAGCGGCGCGACCGGGCTGTCGCCAATGCTGGCCGCGCCTTCGGCCATGAACAGAAAGGCGGTGCCCTGCGGCTCGATCAGGCGCGCGCCGTCAAGGTCGATCCGCGTCACCTGCGCGTCGTAACGCCCGCGCCGCGTCATGATGTTCAGATCCGTGATGGCCGACCCGATCAGCCGGGCAAAGGTCGGCTGGTCGCCCGCAAAGCCAGAGGGCGCGCTGCCCTGGGTCAGCCGGGTTTCATCGCCGCCGACCGTCAGCAGGATGCCGTCCCCGGTCAGCACAGACAGGTTGCGGTCGATCCCGGCAAAACCCGAAAACGGCCCGTCTTCGGTCACGGATGCGGTGCTGATGCGCCAGTCGAAACTGTCGATCCCGGAGGTTTCGGGATGGATCGCGATTTCGATGGTTTCGCCCTTGCCGTTTTTCCACGGCATTCGCCGATGATCGGCTGCGCGCAGAATCGTAACGCTCATCTGGCAGGTCCCGCCCGAAAAGGATGTTGGAGCGGGTGAAGGGAATCGAACCCTCGTATTCAGCTTGGGAAGCTGCGGACACCACGCATAGGGGTTTGTGATTAAGCACTTTTATTTCTCCTTCGGGATTTACTTCGGGATTCGGCTGATTGCAAGACGCTGAAATCGTCCAGGGCGTCGGCAAGGTCGTTGTCCAGCACATGGGCATAGCGCGTGGTGGTATCGACGCTGGTGTGGCCTAACAGGCGGCTGACCAGCTTGAGGTTGCCTGTGCGGCGCAGCAGCCGGGTTGCAAATGTGTGACGCAGATCGTGGAATCGGAAATTCTCGATGTCTGCTGCATCAAGCGCGGCCCGGAAATCCTCCATGAGACCGCCGCCATTCGGCACGATCTTGCGGCGTGGGTTGCCCTTGCGGTTCTGGACTTCGAACGTGAAGACGAACCGGCGATGTTCAGGCAGTTCAGACTTCGGCAGGGCTGACAGCAGCGCGGAGATTTCGGGGCTGATCGGGAATTGCATAGACGTGCCGCCTTTCAGGCGGAAAGTCATTCTGCGGGTAGACTGATCGATATCGCTCCACCGCAGCTCGGTGATCGTGGACAGGCGCGCGCCGGTCATCAGTGCGAATTTGACAAAGGCATGCAGATCGGGGCGCAGGTGTTCGAACAGGCGCTTTTGTTCGTCCTGTGACAGTTCGCGGATTCGTTCGACCGGTTCGGGCGTCTCGGCCGCCTTGAGGTCGATGTCTGGCATCTGCGCCTTGTGGACGCGGCCCATGTAGCGCAGCGCCCGGCCAAGCATTTGCAGATGACGGTTTACGGTTGCATTGGATGCATGTGCGCGTCGTGTCGCAACAAATCGTGCCAGATCAGCGTTGGACAGGTCCGCCATTGATTTCCTTCCGTCCATCGTTTCGAGGATCATCGCCGCCTGGCTTTTCGCGGTCCTGGCGCTGCTTTGGTGCTGACAGACATCGGTCCAGTATGTTCCGAGGGCTTCGGCAAGGGTGAACCTGCCTGTGACGGATGACGATGCTTTGGCAGCAACGCGAGCCTGCGCCTCTACCGCTTTCGCTTCTTCAAAGTCCGCTGTGCCGCAACTTCCGTGAAATCTACGACCCCGGATCTGGAAGTCGTAGTGCCAGTAGGACGAGTTTTTGGGACGGTATGGCATTGTATTGTCCGGTTGTTGATGAATGATGCCAGATCATCGCTTCTGAATCTGATAGTTCCACCGGTCAGCATGACGTAGGCCAAACCTTTTGACCTGAGGCGGGTGAGGGTCTTGGTCGAAACCTGCAGCATGGCGGCCGCTTCGGTGGGTGTCAGCAGCTGCATTGTCGGCATCTGTCCAGCTCCTTTTGGCAAATCGTCATGTGGATGATCCGGTCGGGATCAGTGGTCAGCAGCTCGGCGCGGATCTGCAGCGCCTCGCGCCAGGTCAGGCGGCTGTGGATTTCGCGGCCGAGGAAATCGGTCCAGTCATCGGATCTGGCGAGGACCCAGACCGGGCCGGTCATAATCAGATCGAGGACGCCGTGCGGTGCTTCGGTCATGCCGTCACCCTTTCGCGCGCGGCGGCCAGATGCTGGCAATTCGCGCTGATGATGGCGGCGGCGATGGGTGGGCAAACGCTGTTGCCACAGCAGCTGACCTGCACGTCCTTGGCAAATCCCTGCCAGACCCATTCCCCGGCCTCATCCTGCTGCCAAACGCCCTCGATTACGTAATCGTTCGGGAAACCCTGGGCGCGGAACAGTTCGCGTGGGGTCAGCATCCGCATGCCGATGTCGATGACGACATAGGTCGCGCCGTCGATTTCCAGCGTGACGAACTCGCCCCCGGTCCATGCGCCATGATCGCGCAGGAACTCGGCCACCTGGCGCGCGCGGGCGTGATGCTCGGGTGCGAAGGGCGGCGCGGCCAGCTCGGCCTGCATGTGCGCCATGCGATCCTTGACCGTGACGGTGTGCAGCGGATCGTCCGTGCGCGCGCCGTCGCCGGTGCCGTAGTATTTGGCAAAAAAGGCTGCGACCGGGGTCTGGTGGCTGCCCGATCCGGCGATGGTGCTGATCGGGTCGCGCGGATCGTGGCCCGCGTGCGCGCTCATGCGGGGCCCGCCGTTCTGCTGGGCCAGAAATGCGGCGATGGGCGCGTGCTTCGCACCGCCGGCGACCACCGTGCCAAGCGGTGCCTGCACGTCCAGCGCGCGCGGGGCTTGGCCCTGACGCTCACCATAGCCGGTCTGCACCATGGTAGCCGCGATCAAGCTGTTCTGATCCTTTTTCGAGGCGCAAATCGTATGGTGCGGATCCTCGATCGAGCGATTGCCGCCGCCCTGCTGTGCATAGGTCAGCACGGGCGAAATAACCGCGTGCTGGATGCCGCCGACCGTGACGGTGCCGAGCGGATCGGTCAGGGGGTATTCGCGCCGCCCGCCACTGTCGCCGTGCGCGATGCTGGCCAGATAGGGCGCCAGCAGCCCAAGGGGTGCCGCGCCGCCCGGTTTCTTGATCCAGCTATTCGCGGTGATGGTCGCCAGTGGATCGCGCAGATCCTGCCCGGTCGCGCCGCTGTTGAAGCGCTGCAGGCTGGCCGCGATCAGCGCGCTATGCCCGCCACCGGCCAGCACCGTGGGATGTGGCGTGCTGATCGCGCTGTCGCGCCGCGCCGTGCCCTTGAGGCTCATCAGGTGGGCCGTGGTGACACAGGCATCGGCCTTGGCCGTCACGGTCGCGAAAGGCTCATCCCCGCCGCGCGGGCGACTCTGCCCGGCCCTGCCGCCGCAACCGACGATGGTCGGCACCACAACAGCCTTTTCGCCCCGGTGCGCGCCGGTGATGGTCTTAATGGGCGCGGTGACATCCTCGACCCGCCCGCCGTGGGTCAGGTTGACCAGAAACGGCCGGTCCGCCTCGATGACATAGCGGCCCATGCCGCGCGCCACGCGGGCCATGGTGTTCTTGGCCAGCGGTCGCACCGCGCGCAGGCCGTGCTTGGCCATGATTTCGGGGCCGGTGTCGAAGATCGAGGGGCAGGGCTGCGACCAGTCGATGCAGGTATGCGCGCCGACCCAAGGGAGCAGCTTGCCCTTGCGCACTGCGGGCGATTTCGGGTCGCCATGGGTCGGCTTAGGCCAGGTGATGGGGCGCCCGTCGCGGCGCGCTACCAGAAACCACCGCTTGCGGATCGTGGGCGCGCCATAGTCGCAGGCGCGCAGTTCGCGCCACTGGACTTTGTATCCGGCCTTTTTCAGGCGGGACAACCAGAGTTCAAACGTGACGCCAGCAAATTCCTTGATGGGGCGGCCGTCATCATCAATAGGCCCCCATGTCACAAATTCCTCGACGTTTTCCATAGCGATCACGTCGGGCTTGGCTTCCTCGGCCCATTTCACCACGATCCACGCCAGATCCCGGATATTGCGGTCGCGCGGGGCCCCGCCCTTGGCTTTCGAAAAATGCTTGCAATCCGGGCTGGCCCAGAGCAGGCCGACATGGCGCCCCTGCGTAACGGTCAGCGGGTCAACGTCCCAAATATTGCTGTCCAAGTGCAGCGTCTCGGGGTGGTTGGCCGCGTGCAGGGCCAGCGCCTTGGCGCTGTGGTTGATGGCCACATCGGGCGAGCGGCCCAGGGCCATCTCGATCCCGGTCGACGCGCCGCCGCCGCCCGCGAAGCTGTCGATGATCATGGGGAGGTGGGGTTGGAAGGTCATTGGTCTGCGCCCTTTATCGCGCGCGGCGCGGTCACATCTCTCGCGGCGGCCTCGATTGTCTTCACCGCCTGCATGTAGAGCCGGACGCCGTTGAACATCTGCTTGGCCAGTGCAGCACGCGCGAGCGCCTCGGTCGGGCTGATCTTTCCGTCGCGCAGCTGCTGGAGGTCGGCGGCAAGGCCGAGGATGATATCGCGCAGCCCAAGGCTGTCCGCGACCGGTGTGCTGACATAGTCCCGCTCAGCCATGGCGAGCCTCATAGATTTTCCGGCTGGCTTCTTCGTCCAGCGCCTCGGCCAGCGCCGCAATCTGCTTGGCAAGACGCATGTCGGGCTTGCGGGTGATCGGCCCCAGCCTCCACCCGAATTGCTCGCACCTCCAACAGACCGGTGGATAGTCCATATGCGACGGGTCTTGCCATTGCAGCGGGCGCACCTTGCCGCAGATGGCGCAGTCGAAGGGATCGGGATGGGGAGGATAGATCGGCATCAGGCAGGTTCTCCCTGAGCGTCATCCCAACCCAGATGCCGATCGATCTGGGTTTTCGCTTCGTCTATCGTCTCTGCGGCGCCGTGCGCGTCTGTTTCATCGTGCGCCCAGATGTAGAGAGCGCCCGGCACTTCGGGGCGCAGGATGGTGATGCCGCGATAGCTGCTGCTCATGCTGGATACCTCTTGATCGTTCGGGATGGCAGCGCCGCAGCGCTGCGCACCGGAAGGATCAGGCCGCGCCAATTTCGGGGATGCCCATCATGAGCGGGACATTGGTCGCCTCCTTGGCAGTGGCCATGGCTTCGCGCGCGGCATCGCGCAGTGCGGCGTCGGGGTTGTAGATCGAGACGATGAATTTCACGTCCGAACCGGCTTTGCGGTAGCGGAAGCGGACAGCCAACCGATACAGGGCGCCTTCCTCGAATACCGGGATCGCGATCATGAACAGGTTTGGCAGTGTCAGGGGCGTCCCGTCAGGGCTGCGGTGTTCGGTCAGGAACTGCACCTGCGCTTCGCCCGTGTCTCGGTTGGTCTTGACCTCGATATGGCCGACCTCGTGGATCTTCAGTTCGCGCGACAGCAGGTTGATCGCGGAATACTGGCCGAACCGGCCTTGGATCTTGGCCGCGACCTCTATCATGCGACGTTCCCAAGCCTCGATGTCGTCATCTTTGACGGTGCTGCCGATCAGAGCGGGTGTGGGGTCGAGGAAGTCACCGGCCTGTGCCTCGATGAATTCGCCAAACACGTCTTTGTCCAGGGCCTTGCCGTCGATGGCGGTCCAGCGCTTCCATTCTTCGGACACCGGGAAGTCGTAGACCGCACGGTGGCGACCGTAATTTGCCAGCGGATCGGCGTCGGTGGGCGAATTGATGGGTGCGCCCTGGCCATGGTAATCAATCACGGTGGTCAGTCGGGGCGCGGGATGGATCTGGCCGAAGATCACCGTGTCGGCGCCCTTAAAGCGGTTGGTCCACTCGATCAGGCTGTCGAGGTCTGCCAGATGGGCCTTGCCGGTGCGCTGAATAGGTTTCAGCGACTGTGCCGCCGCCAGAACCTTATCGGTCAGGTCATGCAGCTGCATGTCCTGCGGCGCGCTGACGATGTAGGGGGCAAGGGGCTGTTCGCTGGTGGCGTGGCTGACGATCTCGTAAGAACCGACGCGGCGCAGTTCGTCGATAATCGTTTCAGCGATGTTCTTGGGGGTCTCGGTCATGGTGCTGGTCCTTATTCAGCGGCGCGCAATTCGCGGCGGCCGTTCCCGGCATCGCGGATTTCCATTCGGGATTGCGCGGGGTTGTGGGTGGTGATTGCGCCGTCGCCGGTCATCCATGCGACCGCTTTGCGCTTGGGTGGTTTCGGCCCGACGATCTTGTCGTCGATGACCATTTCGGTGGCGCCGAAAGGATCGACCTTCACATCGATTGTCAGTGTGATCTTGCCCTTCGCAGTAGTGGAATACTGCTGAGCGAAGCTGCGCATTTCGACGTTGTTCGCCTCGATCCTGGACAGCAGGTCAGGCAGATAATCACCAGCATCGGCCAGCGACAGCATCTGATCGAGACTGCGAAGTTCGGGCGGTTTTCGGGGTTCGTCCACTTGAGTGCCTTTCAAGGTTAGAGATAACTTTGGAAAAGGCCCCCGGTCCGAGCAGTGACCGGGGGCAGTTATGGCCGGGCGCGCGACAAGCAGAGGGGGCGCGCAGGGCCGAATGGTCACTTCACGTTCAGGAACGGGACCGTCGATTGCGGTGGCATGCTGGTCGGCAAAACGCCGTCCCATTTCTCGGCCTTCGTCAGTTCGATCAGCGCCGGATTGTTGGCGAGTGCTGTGCTGCGCAGGCGGATCGCCTCTGCCTCGGCTTCACCTTTGACGCGGATAGAGTGGGCCTGCGCGTCTGCGTTGGCTTTGATTTCGTACGCCCGCGCATCTGCCTGATGCTGTGCGGCCTGCCGATCCTGATCGGCCTGCCGAACCTCCTGCATCTTCCTGGCAACCTCGACCTCGGCGCCCATGCGCTCGTTGATCTTGCGGCTGTATTCTTCGGAATAGGCAATCGAGGTCAGCTCGACGGACAGGATTTCAATGGGGGCGCCGTCTGGCAGCTTTTTCAGAGCATTAGAAACGTCGGCTGAAAGCGCGGACCGTTCGCGAACAGAACGCTCGGCCGAATACTGGCCGAAAACCTTTTCCAGCTCGGCATTGACGCGCCGCCCGACAAACCGATCAACAACCGCATCCGGGGTCCTGTATTCACGATATACGTCTTCTACCCGATCTGTCGGGATGCGGTAGCTGATGCTGATCCCCTCGATTGTCGCGATTTGCTGGTCGGTCGTGTATGCTTCCAAGCCCTCATAGGACTTGATCTGATTGCGCACCGGAATGTGGTAGACGCTGGTGACAAAGGGCGCCTTGAAGTGGATGCCCGGCTCGGATGTACCTTTGACAACCCCGAGCTTGACGACGACCCCACGGTCCCCTTCGTCCACGGTGTAATATGACCCGAACAGCCCGCCGATGCCGATGACCGCGCAGATTACTGCCGTGGCACCTACGATTTGTGGAAATCCTACCATCTGATACCTCATGACTTATTCGTCAGAATTTGAGCGTTCGACGATCCACAGAACCCCGCAGACCATCAGGACAATGACGACGACGCCGCCAATGATTGTGAGAAAGGGTGCCATCAGGCCTCCTGTTGTTTCGGTTGGACGCGCAATGCATCAGACGATCCAGTCGCGCGGGTCGCGGTTGTCGAAAAACCGATCGAGTTCGGTGCGCGTCAGCACCACCGTCCGGTTGGTGCGCCAGTTGGTCAGGATGTGCATGCCGTTGACGATCATCACAGGCCCTCGGCGATCTGCTGCCAGCCGGTTTCGCGGGACTGGGCGGCGGTGGGGGCGATGAAATCCGCGACGGCCTGCCAGTCGATGCTGGCGGCGATCAGGATCAGACCCATGGTTGCGACCACCACCAGCATCGCGGTGGCAATGACGCCGATCAGGGGCAGGCAGGGGCCAACATCTGGATCGGGGTGGCGGGTCTCCATGGTCAGGCCCCCCGCGACTTGTCGATGGCGGAATGGGCCAGATCCACGGCATGAGGATCGCCCGCAACAACGGCCTTCAGCGCGGCCAGCATATCCGGGGCGGCGGCGATCAGGCGGGCGTCGGCTTCACCCCGGAACACATGGCAGATCGTGCTGCCTTCCTGGCGGCTTTCGGTCGAAGAGACGAACCAAGCAGCGGCGTCTTCGTCATATTCTGCCCACCAAGGGGCACGGCTGTGAGGGATTGGGGACATGGGTCGCTCCATCGGGTTGCTGGGGCTATGTTTACTATATGTAAACTTTACGGGTCAACCGAAAAGTTACTGTGTGTAAACTTCCGATAGCTGAACCGATTCGCCCGTGCTAAAGTCCGCCTGCCAGCGCCGGGCAGCGGCGCATGAAAAAGCCCGCCGTGGGGCGGGCTGAGGGGGTGCGATGGAGTTGTTACCGCGCGAGGAGTGGTGCGTCAGCCTTCAGGGCGGTTGTCTTTTGCTTGGTGCCTGGCAAGATTACGGGTTTCTTCACTGGGTCAAGTTCGTGCCTTCAGAGCCGATGGAGGATTATCCCGGTTGGGACGATCTTAAAGGTGAATTCGTCAATGTAGTTGACGTTCTCACCTGTGGGCAGGGACGCCCGCTTTAGGCCGGGAATCCAGTCTTCGCCTTGCATATGGCGGCTGAGAGTGAACTTCTGGCGGACCTCGACCTTGTATTCATTGCCGCTGTCGTCACGGCACAGGATGGTTTCGATAAGCTTTTCCATTCAGTTCCCTTTCATCTGTTGGTTGTGGTGACCTGATGATGGGGTTGCGGCGGGACTGCTGTCCAGTCCCGCCGCACAAAGCCAGCGCCGGGCAGCGGTGCATGAAAAAGCCCGCCGTGGGGCGGGCAAGGAGAGAAGATGAAACTGCTTCCGCAAGACCAGTGGGAACTATCGATTGAGGGCGACGCCCTGTTGATCGGTGCCTGGGAAGATAACGGTGTGCGGCATTGGGAACGGGTAGCGCGCACACGCGCCGGCGGCAATATCACCCCAGGAGACAAAGGTTACACGATCCATATAGGGCTGGGTAGCGACGGAACCCTAAAGGCTTCCGTGGTCGCTAATGATGATGATTCCTAGACCGGCGTATCATCTCTTGACCTTCGGATATCCGCTCGATCAATGTATCGGGCCACCCCGGCGCACCTATCGTCCCCAGCGTTGCCGTCGGGTCGAACGAAAATGTTGACGGTGATAGCTCGATAAGCATCCCAAGGAAGAGAGCCAGGGTTGCGTCGGCTTGCCGGGCGTTCTCGGTCAACTGCGCCAACTGCTCTTCTAGGGCAATAATTCTATCTTTGTCAGTCATTTCTCAACCTTTCGTTGGTTCGACCGGAGCCTCTACCATCTGGCCCGGAAGGAACCCGCGCAGGGCGGTCAGATCGTCGGCATCAGGGTTCTGGGGCATTGGCGATAATTCCGTCTTGACTGCCTGAAAGGACAGGTCGCGAATCGCGTCATGGTTGAGACAGGTCAATTTTTGTTCTGCTAACGTTCTCTAGGTCTGTTCGGGTTGATGGCGAGGGAGGATGTCTTGCGGTTAGATGTGTTCGATTACGTGATTATCTTGATGGGGCTCGATCCTGTCAAAAAAGACGAATTGATCCGCGATGTTAACCGTCTTCGTTTGGAAGCATCTTTCGAGCAATCCGGGCAATCGCGTCCTGATCATCTTCGGAAAGCTGTTGAAAAACAGTAAGGTGATCGATGAGCTTCTGCGCCCCATCAGAGCTAGGCTCAATCAATTCTGTGACGTCGATGCCGAACGCCGCAGCTATCGACCGCAAGGCTTCGGCGCTAGGATCACGGCGCCCGTTCTCCAGCAGTGACACGTATCCCTTTGATAGACCTGCCAGTTGACCCAAGTGAAGTTGGGACCACCCCCGTGCGTCTCGATGTTCTTTTATGCGAAATTTCATGGTGTTTACAAAGATGCCATTCGCGCGATCGGCTGGAAACTTTCTGTGTGTAAACATTTCTGCTTGATCTTGCGTTTACTGTGTGTAAACCATCGCGCATGGAAATCACCGATCAT
Source organism: Paracoccus sp. DMF-8 (assembly GCF_029309835.1). Lineage (GTDB taxonomy): Bacteria > Pseudomonadota > Alphaproteobacteria > Rhodobacterales > Rhodobacteraceae > Paracoccus. Next base: position 249,812 of record NZ_JARJHL010000010.1, read on the forward strand.
ATCGCCGCCAGCGGGCGTTCGCGCACTGAAATTTGTCGCGAAGTAGGTATCTCTCCGGGGATGCTGAGCCTGATCGAAAGCGGGCAGCGGCGCATTGGCATAGCTCGCGCTGCTGCCTTCGCTGCGGCGATTGGGGTTCAGGTTCGGGACGTTCGCCCCGATCTGGCGTCTGCGCTCGGTGCTTCCATCCCTCAACCCGCCGCATCTGCGGCCCCTTCCAACGAGTCCTGTCATGTCGAATCCTCTGAAGGCTGCTGATCGCGGTCAGCCTGCGCATGTCTGCGCGAAAAAGTCCTTGCCGCCGCGGGGCGGTCGCGGCCGGTGCGTCCGGTCGACCCGCCGCGCCCATGCCAGCGCGCGCCCTGATCCCGATGGGTTCATGCGCCGCTGGTCTGCGCTGATGATCGTCAGCTTTTCCAGCGCCGCCCAGTGCGGCCAGTTTTTCGGCGTCACCAAGCAGACAGCCTGCAACTGGATGGACGCCACCCACCGCCCCTATGGCGATGTGGTCGATTTCGCGATGCGCGCGCTTCCTGATTATCAGCGGGTGATGCGCGGATGACGGTCGCGGGGTTTCAGGTTGCCCGGGGCGGGCATGACACGGGCGGGGCGCAGCACCTGTCCGCCGGACTTACAGCCGGGAAGCCCGCCGTGATTGCCGCCGCCCCGGGTAGGGGAACCACGGCGATCACGAAACCTGCGGCTGGCCCGGCCGAGAGCCGTCAGAATGGCGGCGGGGCGAAAATTCACCGGCGGTCACGACCTCCCTGCGCCGGTGATGTTGTCGGGCGGGTGGTGGGGACGAACCGCCCGCCCGACATGCCAGATCGCCGGGGTGGCCCGGGGGTCTATTTTTGGCGCGGTCACGAGTATGTTGGGGCGAGAGCGGTGGCTGAGGCGGCGGGTGTGCACTTGCGAACCGTCCAGTGGCATCTGGCCCGGCACGGTAGCCTCGAATTTCTGGGTGTCGGGTCGGGGACCGGTCCGAATAACAGGAGCGCCGGCGCGCCCGCCCGACCTGTCACCTTGTTCGGTCGCGAATGGCCTTCCCGATCGGCATTTTATGTGGCGCTTGGCGTGAGCCCCACCACGGCCTATCGATGGCTGTCGTCTGGCCAATATGACCGCATCTATATGGCCTTGATGCAGGCCGATGCCGCGCGCATGGCCGCCGCCGCGAAGGCGCGGGCAAAGGAGGGTGCGGTATGATGATCATGTCGGATTCGTTACTGTTCAGTCATGGCAGCCTTGTTTCGCCTTACTGTCGCCAAGCGAACGCGCTCGGGCAGTTCGAAGAGGTAAGTCAGCAGCAGCGTGGCAAAGTCACGACCTACTGCGACATCATTCGCCTCTGGGTCCTCCATCTCATGGGCCCCGTCATTCCCAAGAAATTTGATATTGTCCATGAGGGCAATCATGGATGGGGGCAGCGAGTTCTGCTTCTCGAGTGCCCTAATGCGTTCGTTCAGCATGCCCCTCGCCTCGGGGTGCAAAACCTTGAGCGCGCGTTCAATCGCGCGTCTGTATCCGGTAGCAGCACTTGGCCATCGCTGGTCGGCAAAGTTGGCCTCGGCCTCTTCAAACGCGTTTTGGACTGGCTGCGGCATATGCAGGATAGGTCTTGGGCTGGGGTACTGGGGTTCCATTCGCGCGACGGCCAGCGTGTTGACCAGTCTTACGCCCTCGGCGGTGGAAATATCCAAGTCCCTGCCAGTAAGCAGGGTGTCCGGCAGCGGGGGGTTTTCACAATACAAAACCACTCCTACGCGACACTTGTTGCAGGTCGCGAATGCGGACGAGGTGGTGGGTGTTTCTGGCGATACCGCCCGCACTGTCGCGGCAACGTTGCGCGTCGAGCAATGCGGGCAATCTATGGGGATCTGTCTCATGTCTGATGCTGCATCCATTATTGATAAGGCGCTGAGCCGATTTGCCAATCCTGCTGATTTTTGCCGGTCTCTGACAACCACTTATTTGGCGATGGGAGAGGGGGACCGGTCAAGAATGGCGCTTGTACTGATTGCAGAAATTGCGGCGCGCGAGATATCGGCGCGATCTGCGAACGTGGCCATGCCGGTGAGCGGAGAGTGTATATGACCGCCCTTTCTGCCAAGCCTCTTTTCCGGGCCATCAGTGGTCAAGGATCGACAGTCAAAGAGCCGCTGCCGCTGCTGCCTGATGCGCCTGTGCGCACCCGTCCGCGTGTCGAGGTGCGGCGCGAGCATGATTTCTATCCCACCGGACAGCCTGAGGCGATCCGGGGGCTGCTGGCGCGTGATGGTGATGCCATCCGTGCCTGCGGTTCGGTTTGGGAACCGGCCTGCGGGGATGGGGCGCTTGTGCGCGAGATCCGCGATTTCGGCTTGCCCTGCATTGCCACCGACCTGATCGACCGGGGTTGCCCTGATAGTGATCAGGCGGATTTCTTTGAATGCGATTGCGCCCGGGCGCCTGCGGTCATCACGAATCCGCCGTTCAACCTGATCAATGCGCGGGATGGCCACGGGCGCTGGCTGCGCCACACCCTGGATATGCCCGGATGGCGCTATCTCGCGCTTCTTCTGTCGTGGGATTGGCCGGCGGCGCGGGCGAATGGCCTCGGTGCGCTATTGGATCAGCGGCCGTTTTCCTACTGCTATCTGATGCGCTGGAAGCTGGATTTCACCGGCGAAGGCAGCCCGCCGCAGCGCAATGCCTGGTTCGTGTGGGATCGGGATTATGAGGGCTCGGAGCCTGCGTTTCGTTTCATGGACCGGGCTGATGGTGAAGCTTTGCGCCAGGAGGTCCTGATATGAAGCGCGGCCCGATTCTTGACACAGCAAAGGATTGCGTAACGCGCGACCGCGCCGCCACCCATGGCCGACCAGAGGATACGTTCGGCATGATTGCCAGCGTCTGGAGCGCACGGATCGGTGTCGATCTGACGCCCGCCAAGGTCTGCATCCTTTTGGCGGATCTGAAAACCTGCCGGGCATGGGGCAATCCCGCGCATCTCGACAACTGGATCGATCTGGCCGGGTACGCCGCTTGTGGTGGTGAGCTGGCAACCGATAGCGATCCGCAGGAAGGGGCGCACGCATGAGTTCCACGCTGCGCGTGGTTGGCCCCGTGTCGACCGATGACCTGCCGGAATATCCGTTCACCCTGGATGATCGGCTGGATAGCCACTACTTCATGGCATGGGAACGGCGGCGCTGGCTGAACAGCGAAATGCGCCTGCGCGGTACGCCCGAATGCCGGGCGCTTTTCTTTGATCTGATCAATATATCTTACGATCAGGCGCCCATTGGCACGTTGCCGGATGATCAGGATCTACTGGCAAAGATGCTGATGGTCGATCCTGCGCATTTCCGCCAGATTTGCCGGTTGGAATTCGGCCCGTTGCACAAGTGGGTTCACGTCCGCTGCGGCGCGGAAATTCGCCTGATGCATCCGATGGTTGTCAGATCATTGCAGGATGCCTTGGCGCGGCGCGAGGATAACCGCGCCAAGAATGAGGCGGCGAATGCCGCGAAACGTTTACAGCGGCTGCGCATCACGGTCGCGGGCTATCACAAGGACCTTGCGGCAAATGATGCTGCGGTTCGCTGGATTGACGAATGGTTGATCAGCGAAGGCTGTGAATATCGCACGTCATCATGGATCGAGCGCGGCATTCAGCGCTGGATGGATCATTCATTTTCATTGGCTGGAAAAGGGCCGGCAGGGCGGCGCTAAGACTGTCCTGAATTGTCCGAAGGACACTTTAAGACAGTCTCGGACAGTCTCGGACTGTCCTGCACGACAGGGACATAGACAATGAAAAGAAAAGACAAAACACACCCCATCCCCGGACTGTCGGGCGCATCGCCTGTGGATAAGTCGGGACTTTGCTGAGAAAGGAAGGATGATGGACGCTGTAGAGCAAGCCGAGGGCGAAAAGCGCGTGATGCGTATTTTGGTCGATCCTTTGAAGGCGCGCGGGCTGGCGAAGCCTTCGTCCCTGACGGTGACGGGGTTTGATGAGATGGTATCGGCCATGTGCGCCAAGCTGGCCTATATGAGCGAAATCAGTCTGGCCGCGCTGGAGGAACAGGTGGCGGCCAATCCGGGCGGCAAGGACCGTGATCGCTTCCCGATCGCCAACCAGATCCTGCAATGGGCTGCTGAAATTCAGCCGCCGGGTGATAGCGCCTCGCCGCTGATGCGGGCGGTGTTTGCCCATCAGATCGGGCAGAATGCAATCGCCGAGGGTTGGGGCCCCGAGCTGCTGGCGGAGATCCGGAAAACCCGCCGCTGGCCGGGATCGTGGTCGCTGAAAACGGTGCGCGATGCGGCTGGTGATGCTGTGCGCCGGATGCGGGATCTGGATGCGCGGCTTGCCCGCACGGAGACGCTTTCACCGGACGAGGTGGCATGGCGGGAGCGGCGTCTGGCTGCATTGCAGAAGTGCAGGGATATCACGGAAGGGGGCGCGGCATGACGGCGTATAATCCAGATCTGGGAGCAAAGCGGCTTGCGGCAGAGCGGGCGCGGCTGGCGGCGATCAAGGCGCGGGCTGTCCCGCCCGATGGCTGCGGCCCGCTTATCCCGGTTGCGCCGGCGCGTGGGCCGCAGTCTGCTTTCGCTCCTCATGTCGTGATGCCGGACGAAAAGACGGCGGATGGATACAAGGTCGAGCGCACGGGCTGGCGAGGATTCATGGCAACGCGCCAGATCGATATCTTTGATGATCTTGCGCGCCGGGCGGAGCGTATCAAAGGCAAGGATGGTACCCCCTGTGTCTCTCCGTTCACCAAGGGGCAGGTTGCGGTTGCGCGGCGGTATCGTGATCTGGTCGAGCGTCATGACGCGGCCGGGATGAAATGCGCCAGTCTTGAGGTGCGCAATGCTGCGGGGCCGTCCACCGGCGGCGAGTTCATGGATGCATATGTGGATGAGGGGCGCGAGATTGAATGGTTGCGCCGGCGCATCGGGTCGGGTGTCGCGATCGAGGTTCGGCGCGCGCGGCGCTCTGCGCGCAGTGGTGATCTGGCCCGGAATATAACTGATCGTGATCTTGTCGATGCGATCTGTTTGCGCGGGCAATCGTTCAGGGCCGTTCTGCGCCGCCATGGTTGGGGGGTGAACGCGCGGCACGCTGGCCTGCTGGTTGACGCGCTGCGGCGCTGTCTGGCGAGGATGGAGGGCGACAAAACATCTTGACGGCTTAAGTCACACGCGTGTAAGGATCTGAATATCATCTAGACGTGCGCCCGGCGGGATCATCCCCGCGCGGGCGTTCTTCGTTTCCGGGGGTGCCATGATCACGCTCAAGCTTGATGATCGGGACCTTCAGATTGGGCTGTCCGGCCTGTCCGGGCAGAAAGTCAAATGGGCGGCCAAGGACGCGCTGGACCTGACAGCGGCTGATGTTCTTGCCCATGTGCGGGGCAGGGTGGATGCGGTCTTTGATCGTCCAACCAGCTTCACCCGCAACGCCTTCGGGATGCGCAAGGCTCATACCGAGCGGCTTGAGGCCACCGTCTTTGAGCGGCCACGACAGGCAAACCGTGACTATCTCAAAGTTCAGGAAGCGGGCGGGTTGAGGCCGCGCACCGGGCTGGAGGAACTGCTGAATTCAAGGTTGGCCTATGACGGGCTGATCACCGCCGCCGTGCCTGCGCCCTTCGCCACCCTCGATGCCTATGGCAACTGGTCGAAAGGCGAGCGAAATCAGGCCCTGTCGGCGGTGCAGGCGCAGCGGGATGCGACGGCGAACACGACCCGGGCGTCACGCCGCCGCAATCGCAAGAGGGCGGGCTTTTTCGTGCCGGGCAAGGACAGTCGCCTGCCTGCGGGGATCTGGAAGCGCGACCCTGACGGGGTGATTTACCAGGTCCTGCGGTTCACTCGCGTTGTGCCTCAATATCAAAAGAGGCTCGGGTTTTATGAGGGCGCGGATGAGGTCTTCGAGATGCGCCTGCCCATCCACCTGCGGCAGCAGATCGAGGCGCGGATCGCGCGGGCGGCGGCGCGGGGGCAGGGCTGACCGCGATTTGGTGCCGATCCGCAACCTGTGGCACCCGTGCAACACCCCCTTGGGTCCTTCCCCGCGAGGTCGCGCACGGGGGTAATTCGGGCCCCGTTACATTTACGCTAGCAATTTCAACCTGATGCTGTGGTTGGGGTTGCTGTTGTTCATCTTGATCTTGGAGATGCTGACATGACCACCATCACTCTGGCGGATGGGGGCGTGCTGGATGTCGCGCGCTATCCGTTGCCGGATGGTGTGGTCGATGATGGCACGCCGCTGAACCGCGCGCAGTTGGCCAAGGCCTTCGCTGTTTCGGAAAACACCATCACCAAATGGCTTTCTCAGGGCATGCCCGTCGAGAGCGCAGGCCAGAACGGCGTGTCCTACGAATTCCGCCTCGCCCATTGCTGGGCGTGGCGGCAGGATCGCGACGAACGGTCCCGAGCGGCGAAATTGCGCGGCGATCAGCTGGCGGCGCAGGCGGCCCTTGCGTTTCGGAATCTGGATGATGACCAGGCCGAGGAAGAGGCCGAGCTGACCGCCGACGATCTGCGGAAATGGTCCGAGGCCGAATATCACCGCAACCGGGTGGCCGAACAGCGGGGCGACCTGCTGCGCGCGGACAGGACGCGGGCGCTGATCGAGGATCTTCTGGTGGCCTTCGGCGCCGCCATGGACAACCTGCCGGACTTCGCCGAGATGAATTTCGGACTGTCGCCGTCGCAGGTCGCGCAGATGCAGGATTATTGCGACCAGGCGCGCGGTGAAGCGCGGCGGCTGGTCGAGGATCGGATCGGGCGCGGCGGCGCAGTTGTAGCCTTGCCCGGCACACAATCGGCCATGGACCTGGGCTGACATGGTTGTCATGCAGGGCTGGTCAGGTGGCGGCAAGATTCCGCCCCTGCCGCCGTTCATCACGGCCGAGGAAATCGTTGCCGATGCGCTGCCGCTCCTTGATCCGCCCAGCCGGATTTCGGTGACCGATGCCGCCGAGAGGGCTTTGCGTGTGCCGGTGGCCGGGCGCTGGAGCGCCTATGATCGCGGTGTCGCGCCCTATACGATCGAGCCGCAGGACATTTCGCAGTCGCGGCGATTCAAGGGCGTGATCTTCGTCGGCCCGTCGCAGAGCGGGAAAAGCCAGATGCTGCTGTCGGTTTCGGCACATGCGATCACCTGCGCGCCGGGGCCGGTGCAGCTGATCCATATGACCAAGACGGATGCGGATGCCTGGGTCGAGGAAAAGCTGGACCCGGCGATCATGAACAGCCCGCTGCTCTACGAGCGGTTGGGCAAGGCCCGTGATGACAGCACCTTCAGCCGGAAGCGGTTCAAGGGGATGCGCCTGGGGAATCGGCTATCCGGTGCCCAACCAGCTTTCGTCGCGGTCGCAGCGCATGGTGCTGCTGACGGATTACGACCACATGCCGCAACGCCTTGGCCCGAAGGATGCCCCGGAAGCATCGCCCTGGGGTATGGCGTTGCAGCGGATCAGGACCTTCTTGAGCCGGGGCTGCGTCTTTGCCGAAAGCACACCCGCCTTTCCGGTGGATGAGGGCAAGTTTCGCGCGGCCAACCCGCTTGAGCCGCATCTGATGCCTGCCACCACGGGCGGCATCGTGAACCTGTATAACGAGGGCACGCGCGGGCGCTGGTATTGGCAATGCCCGGATTGTGATGGTCTATTCGAACCAACGTATGACCGGCTGGATTGCAATCGCGATCTGGACCCCGGCGAGGCGGGTGATACCGCCGTCATGGTATGCCCACATTGCGGGTCGGTCCTGCCGCATCGGCACAAGGCCGAACTGAACCGGCGCGCCGCGCAACATCATGGCGGGTGGCTGCATGAAGGGCGCAGCGTTGACGAGGCCACGGGCCAGCGCCGTCTGGTCAGGATAGATGATGCGGATATCCGCAACACGCCTTTCGCCAGCTACGGCTTCAACGGCGTTGCGGCAGCGTTTTCGTCGTGGTCAGGATTGGTCGAGCGCTACGAGACGGCGCGCAGGTCGTTCGAAATCGACGGCGACGATCTGGATTTTGCCGGGGTGCACTACACGGAAATCGGCGTCCCCTATCGTCGGCCGAAAGATGGCGATGAGGATGATCTGACGGTCGAGGCGCTGCGCGATCACGCCCTGCGACTGCCGAAGGGGGTCGCCCCGTCCTGGGCGCGATTTGTCACGGTCATGGTGGACGTGCAGGGCAACCGTTTCGAGGTCATGGTCATGGCCTGGGGGCAGAAGGGCGAACGGGTAGCGGTAGATCGGTTTGCAATCCATCAGCCGCCGGACGAGGCCCCCAGTGCCAAGGGTGATGATGGCAAATACCGGGCGGTCGATCCGGGGCGATATGCAGAAGATGCCTGGGTCCTGGCCGAACTAGTGGACAGGGTCTATCCGGTCGATGGGGCAGATTGGGGCCTGAAGCCGGTCGCGGTGGTGATCGACTTCAACGGCCCCAAGGGCTGGTCGGACAATGCCGAAAAGTTCTGGCGTCGACAGGCGCGGGAAGGGCGCGGCAGGAGATTCTTTCTGTCGATAGGTCGCCCTGGGTTCAACCAGCGCGACCGGGTTTGGCATGAGGCGCCCGAACGGGCATCGGGCGGCAAGAAAGCCCGCGGTATCAAGTTGCTCAACATGGCCGTGGACAGGCTGAAGGATTCGGTTTCCGCCGCCCTCGGGCGCTTTGATACGACGGTAGGGGCCCAGCACATCCCGGTCTGGATGGACGCTGAGCATGTCGCCGAGCATCTGGCCGAGCGGCGTGGTGAAAAAGGTTGGGAGCCGCGCAAGGGCATCCTGCGCAACGAAGGATTCGACCATTCGGTGCAGGGCCTCGCGCTGGCCGAACATCTGGGCCTGAACCGGGTGAACTGGGAAGCACCCCCGGCATGGTGCCTTGCCGGGCTTTCGAACCCGAATGCCGTCCAGCTGGAACGCCCGGGCGATCCAGACAGCGCGCGCGTCCGGCCAGAACCGGAACTGCCGCGCAGTATCAACTTTCTAAGGAGGCGGTGAGCCATGCCATATACCCGCGCCGATGCGGACCAGCTGCGCGCAGCCATCGCAAAGGGCGCTGCAGAAGTGCAGGTCAACGGCGAGCGGGTCCGCTTTCGTTCGCTGGCAGAGATGCGCGAGGCGCTAAACATGATCGAGGCCGAGCTTGCGGGCCAGTCTGCATCGTCTTTTCGTGTCAGCTATCCGCTGACCACGCGGGGCCTGTGATGAACATCATCGACCGCGTTGTCGGATATTTCAGCCCGCAGGCCGGGCTGCGCAGGGCGACGGCCCGGGCGCAGACATCGGTCGTCATGAACTATGACGCGGCATCGCGCGGGCGCCGGGCTTACGGCTGGAAAGCTCCGTCGACGGCAGCCGATGCTGCGGCATATGGCCAGCGCGAGCGTCTGCGGCAGCTCAGCCGTGACATGATCCGCAACCGCGCCTATGCCGCCCGCGCCCGCGATGTGGTGGTTGCGAACGTAGTGGGCGAGGGGATTTTGCCCTCGATCCGATCATCCGACGAAAACGCCAAGCCGGTGATCGAGGATCTGATCCGCCGGCACTTGCTGTCGAACGATCTTGACGCACTTGGCGAATATGACCTTCAGGAGATGCAGCAGATCTGCATGTCCACGGTGTTCAGCGACGGCGAGGTCTTTCTGCGCCGCCGCGCCAGAAACGCCCGGTATGGGGCAGGGCTGGCCTTGCCCTATCAGGTCGAGATGCTTGAGGCGGATTGCCTGGACCTCACGGTCCAGAACCACGGCGAAAACCTTGTTGTCGAGGGCGTCGAATACGGCCCGACGGGCGCCATCGAGGCCTATCACTTTCTGCCCGAGCATCCCGGTGCCGTTCGGCATCGGCGCCCGCAGGAATCGTCCCGGGTGCATTGGTCGGATGTCATCCATATGCGCCGTTTCGACAGGCCGGGACAGTTGCGCGGCGTCCCGTGGCTTGCCCCGGTCATGATGACCCTGGGTGAGCTGTCGGATTACCAAGAGGCCCAGATCCTCAAGCAGCGGATGTCATCGCTGATGGCGATCATGCTGAAGTGGACAGGTGGCGCGCCCCGCCCGGCATCGGCCGGAAAGGGGCTTGAGGAACTGGCGCCGGGTGCGGTGGTGGAGCTGCCGGAAGGTGCCGAGCCTGTCCCGGTCAATCCGCCCACGGTCGAGGGGTATCCTGATTTCATGAAGCAGGGCCTGCGGGCCGTCGCGGCGGGGATCGGTATTACATATGAATCGCTGGCCGTGGATCTGGAAAAGGTCAACTTTTCTTCCGGCAGGCTTGGCCGCAACGAAATGGATCGACTGGTCCGGATGTGGCAGCGCGGCCTGATGATCGCCCAGTTCGGCGCCGGCATGGAACGCTGGTTCCGGGACGGGTTGCGACTGGTCGGACATGGCGGAATTGCTTTCACCATGGACTGGACGCCGCCCCGGCGGATCCTTGTCGATCCGACCAGGGAAATCCCGGCCATGATCGAGGAAATCGACGCCGGTCTGAACGGTCGGCAAGGCGTCCAGCGTGAGCTGGGCCGCGACCCCGACCGCATCCGTGAGGAGCGAGTTGCAGACGAAACGGACGATGAGCGGGCTGGGCTGCGCAGTAAAGAGCCGTCCCGCTCGTCTCGCGGAAAAGAACAGCAAGAGGATGGGCAGGATGAGAACCGGCAGTGATCTGATCGTGAATGATGAGTTGATCCTGAGCGGCAACGTGATCCTTGACGATTATGTTGGCTGGATGTGGGAAGAAGACGTCTTCTTCAGCCCGTCGATGGTGCGCGCTGCCCTGAATGAGCTGGGCGATGGTCGCGTGACCGTCCGCATCAATTCCGGCGGCGGGCATGCGGATGCGGGCGAACAGATCCGGGCCACCCTGGCGGGGCATCCGGGCGGTTGCCGCATCATTGTCGAAGGGATCGCGGCCTCGGCGGCGTCCCTGATCCTGATGTCCGGGGCGGAACGGCTGATGTCGGCGGGATCGCATATCATGATCCACGATCCGTCCGGTGCGATCTGGGGCAATGAAGACGAAGCCCGGCGCCACGCCGACCAGCTCGGCGTCATCGCCACGACTTATGCGACGGTCTATGCCGCTGCCTCGGGCAAGTCCCCGGAAGAGGCGCGGGCCATCATGAAGGCCGAAATGTGGTTTGGTCCCGAGGCTGCGATTGCCGAAGGCTTTGCCGACGGCCTTGTCGACGCTGCCCCGGCCATTCCGGCCGCTGCCACGCTGGACGCGGCCAAGGCCGCTTGCATGGATGGCGGCCGCCTGCTGCTCGATCGCATGCAGGCAAGCAACGATCCGAATTTTTCCTCCGCCGCTGCGCGCGGCAAACAGCGAAAGGAGGGCGTCATGCCGAAGGAAACACGACTGCCGCGCCGGAAGCCGCCGCGCCGGTTGCAGGCGGCACGCCCGCCGAGATGCAGGCTGCTGCGCCCGCTGCGGCCAACGCCGCTGCTGCGCGGCGGCCTGCGCCGGTCGCGCCGGAAATGTCCGCCCTGTCGGCAGCAGATGTTATCAGCGCCGAACGGGCGCGGGTGCGGGCGATCCGCGAAATGGCATCGCCCTTTGTCGGGTCTGGCCGTTTGATGCAGGCGGACGTCGATGTCCTGATTGACGAGGGCGTCACGGCGGATGCCGCCGGAACCCGGCTGATGGCCACCATGGCGGCGGCTGAACCTGCCGGTCGCACCGGCGGCCAGCGCGCGACCATCACCCGCGATGAGACCGAAACGCGGATGGAGGGCATGATCGGCGCCATGATGGGGCAGGTCGAAGGCCCCGCGCAGCAGTTCCGGGGTATGCGCCTGCGTCACCTGGCGATGGAACTGGCCGGCCCCGGTCGCGGCTTCAACGATGCGGAGACAATCCGTCGCGGGATGCGGGCCACCACCATGATGGGCGGTGCTTATGGCATCAGCGATTTCGCCTATGTGACCACCGAGGTCATGAACCGCAGCCTGCTGGCGGCCTATCAGCGCCGCGCGGCAACCTGGCATCTGGTGACCGGTGCGCCGTTGCTTGCCACCGATTTCCGCGAGCTGCATTCGGTTCGTTTCGGCGGTGATTTTTCGCTGAAGCCGGTGGCCGAAAACGGCGAATACAAGTCGGCAACGCTGGCAGATGAAGCCGAGGGCCTGAAGGTCGAGCGCCGTGGTCGCACGATCAAGCTGACCTTTGAAGCGGTGATCAACGATGACATGGGCGCGTTCCAGCGCATCCCCACCGAATTCGCCATGGCGGCGCGGTCCATGGAAAACTCGATGGTCTGGGCGCTGATCCGGGAAAACGCGGCGCTGAAATCCGACAATACCGCGCTGTTTCACGCCAGCCACGGCAACCTGGGTTCGGGCGCGGCGGCAGCGCCGATCTCGGCTACCTCGGTCGCTGCGGCCCGCAAAGCGATGTGGGAACAGCGCGTCTTCGGCAGCAAGGACAAGGACGATTTCATGCAGGTCGAACCCGACCGCCTGATCGTGCCCCCGGCGCTGGAACTGCTGGCGCTGCAGTTCAAGCTGAACACCGTTCCGGCCACGGATGGATCGGTGAACCCCTACAAGTCGAGCCTGGAGCCGAGCGTGGTGCCGAACCTCGGCGCGGCGGCGGGTGGTTCGGACACGGCGTGGTATCTGATTTCCAGCGACCTGCCGCCTATCGCCCATGCCTATCTGGAAGGCTACAACGCGCCCACCGTGCAGACGATCGAAGGGATGAACCCCGATGCGGTCACGATGAACGCGCGCCACATCTTCGGCGCTGCCGCCGTCGAATATAAGGGCTCCTACAAGAACAACGGGGCCTGATGTCGGCCAAACACCTGTGACGAAGGGGCGGCTTTAGCCGCCCTTCGTCGTTTCAACCCTTCGGGAAAGGACATGACATGAAAAACTGGATTCAGCCGGGTGAGCATATCACCCTAGAAGCGGCGGCGGCTGTCACCGGCGGCGAGGGTGTTCTGGTCGGCGCCATTTTCGGTGTCGCGCAGGGCGATGCTGACCTGGGCGAACCGGTCGTTCTGGTTCGCCGCGGCGTTTTCGAGTTGCCGAAGACCTCGGCCCAGGCCTGGACGGCGGGCGCCAAGGTCTATTGGGATGCGGCCAACAAGGTGGTCACGACCACGGCATCGGGCAACACCTTGATCGGCGCGGCCGTTGAGGTTGCGGCGAACCCCTCGGCCACGGGCATCGTGCTGCTGGACGGCACCATCCGCTGATGGCCTCGATCTTCGACGGGATGACGGGGATTCTGTCCGACGTGTTCGGGTCCCCCGTCATCTGGCATCCGGCTTTAGGTCCGGGTGGCGCCATCCAGTCGATTTTTCGGGAAACCCCGATCGAAGTCGATGGCGCTGATGGTCAAATCGTTCGGATCGACGCGCCCACCTGGCGGGTGCGTCGTGATCTGGCGCCGGGGGTTGCGCGTGGTGACCGGATCGAGGTTCCGGATGGGCGAATGTTCCGCGTCATGGTCGTTCACCCGACGGGTTCGCCAGCGGCTGATGCTTTTTACATCTGCGAATGTCAGATCGAGGACACTCCATGAGCCATTATCGCACTGATATCCGGGCGCTGGCTCGCACAGCACTTATTGCGCATTCGCGATTTGCGGGTTTTACCGCGCCCAAGGTCTGGCCCGGTGCTGTCGATGACGCCAGCCTGCCTGTCATCGGCGTTCTGACGCCGCAAGACACCAGCCGCATGGAGAGCTTTACCAGCACCGAACGCAAGACGCTTGTGCAGGTGGCTGTCCGGCGCAAAGGCGGTGAGGATGTCGAGGATATCCTTGACCAAGACAGCGAGTTTATCGAGGCCATCGTGCTGGCAGCGATCCGGGGGCAGAACAGGTTCTGTTTTCTGCGCGAAACCACCGTTGTCAGCAACACCGACGGCGCCCGGAACATCGGCACGCTGGTGATGACCTTCGAGGTCGCCACGATGCGGCCCGAGGCCACCCTGCCGGAAACCCCCTGAAACAGCCAATCCGGGCCGCTCATGCCGCGCGTCCCCAACATATCGACATGGAGAATTGATCATGCCTGCAACCAATGCTCAGATCGGGCTTGGTGCCAAGTTCGGCATCAAGAGCGGCGCGACCTATACGGCGGTGGCCGAAGTCACGCGCATCACGCCTGCGGGCTGGTCTCGCAACACCGTCGATGCCACGCATCTCGAAAGCCCGGACGGTTGGGCCGAGTTCATCGCTGGCCTGAAAACCGCTTCGGACTGCACGTTCGACGTGAACTGGATTCCGGCCGCATCCGATCCCCTGCTTGCGGCTTTTGAGGCTGGCAAGGGTGATTTCCAACTGACTTTCCCGTCGGGCACCGTGGCGATGCAGTTCGCGGGGGTGGTGACAGAATTCAGGCCGGGCGAGATTTCGCCGGAAGGTAAGCTGTCCGCGTCGGTGACCATCAAGCCGTCCGGCAAGCCGGCGCTTGTTGCCGTTCCGGCCCCGTAAGGTCGCGCCATGAACCTGCAGGGCAAGATCACGCTCAGCCATGATGGGCGGTCCTATGGGCTGACAATCAACTATGCGGCGCTGTGCACATTCGAGGAAGAGACCGGCAAGAACGGCTTTGCAATGCTGAACCTGCTTGCCGCTGGCGGCCTGCAGGCCGGTCTGGTCAGTGCGCGGGATCTGCGCGCGCTGATCTTTGGCGGGCTGAAAACGCATGATGCGGATGTCACCATCGAGCTTGCCGGTGAAATCCTCGATTCCAACCCGGATGCGCTTGTGAGGGCGCTTCAGTCCTCCTTACCGCAGGACGGCGACGTGCCCAAGGAAGGCGGTGGCGAGGGAAAGCGCCGGCGCCCGAAGAGGCGCCGCGCGAAATAAGCCTGCCGCAGCTCTATCGGAATTATGTCGCGGCGGGCTTTCGGGCGGTTGATTTCTGGGATCTGACACCGCGACTTTACGCGATACAGATGCATGGGGCGATGTCCCGCCTGAAGATCGAAATGACCATGCGCAACCGCAGCGCATGGAACACTGCCGCGCTGGTCGGGTCCGCGATGGCCGGGAAACTTCCGCGTTTCGATGAGTTTTTCCGCAGCGATACCGCTGTGGACCGGGGTCCGCAAAGCCCGGAACAGCAGGAAGCCGCCTTGCGGGTCCTTGCTGCCACCTGGGGCGCGGTCTGATCGCCTGACATCATGTTTTTGGGATTTAGCTAATGGCCTCCAATATCGGCGTCCTGAAGGCCACGCTTGGCCTTGATACGGCAGGGTTTACGGCGGGCGCGACCAAGGCCAAAGCCGAAATCGGAGCGATCAAGGGCGCGGCGGTATCTGCCAGCAAGGACATGCGGTCCGCGTCTGCCGCAAATGCCAACCTGGTTTCGCAGTTCAACGATATTGGCGTGATGTTGGCTGCGGGTCAAAACCCGCTGCAGCTGGCACTGCAGCAGGGCACCCAGATCAGTCAGGTCCTGACGCAGATGGGTGGTGGCGTCGGCGCGCTCAGGGCGCTTGGGTCTGCATTTGTCGGTATGCTCAACCCCATTTCCCTGGCCACGATTGGCGTCATCGGATTCGGGGCTGCCGCCGTGCAGTGGCTGATGCCAGCCAAGGAGGAAGCCAAGAACGCCAAATCCGCGTTCGATCAGCTGACGGACAGCATGTCGACCTATAATGACGCGCTGAGCCTGTCGTTGCTTTACACCGGGGCCTCGGAAGGCAAATACGGCGCAGAAGCACAGAAGGGTGCCGAAATCGCCCGCCGCGTCATGATCATGGAGGCGAACAAGACAAGGGGAGCGGTATCGTCGATCATATCCAAGGCCTATAGCGATCTTGGGTTTGATGCGTTCGGGGATCGTGGGATCGACGGTGCAGGGCGGATCGAGTCCAGCAATAGCGCCGAGGCCGCCATCCGGCTTGGTCTGGATAACAAAACGTGGGGAGACACGCTTTTCGGTGTGGGCGGTGTCAACCGTGAAAACATTGCCATGGCCGAGGCGCTTGGCAACACGCTGCGCGAAATCTATGCCTATGTGAACCAGCCCATCGCAGAGGGCGGGCTGGATGATTACCTCACGGGTCTGCGTGAGCGGCTGGACGAATATTCGCAGCAACTGCGCGATCTGAAGGACGCCGGGGCCGATGAGGCTGCCCTTGTCGCGATCGATGAAAAGATGATCCCCTTGCAGCAGGCGCTGCTGGAAGGCGAGGCCGGGCGCGCGCAGATCCGGGCGGCGGATGAGGCCAAGGCGCAGGAAATGCTCGGGACGCTGGAACAGCAGTTGTACATGAACCAGCTGATCGCCGAACATGGCGAGGAATCCCTGGTGGTTCGGCAGGCGGAACTTGATGCGGAATATGACAAGCAGGTCGCCGCTATCGAAAGCCTGAATATCACCGACGAACAGAAAGATGCCCTGTATGACGCGCTGGCGGCGCTGCATGACAATGAAAGCCAGACATTGGCATGGGCCAGTGCCATGGCGCAGGTCAATGCGGAGCTGCAGGGCGCTTATTCACTGATTTCAGCCATCGGCGGCGGTATGATCATGAATGCCAAGATCAACGCGGCCAGGGCGGTTCGTGAAGCCGGAGGCTCTGCCCTGGACGCGCGCCGTGCCGGTGAAATCGCAGGTCGCAAGCAAGAAATTCTGAATGGCCGCAATACGTTCGGATCTGAATATTTTGGCATGTCGGATGCTGAATTGCAGGCACATCTCGACCAGGTCGACCTTGACGCTGCCCTGCAGGGCGAATGGTCCGCGCTGATCACGGCAGATCGGAAATCCGGCGGTGCTGGATCCCGGCGGAAGGCGTCGGGTGGCGGCAGGAAGGCCGCGCGCATCGACGGGTTTGAGCGCGCCGTCGCTGACATCCAGTCGGAAACGGACGCCTATCTGAGGCAGGCGGATGCCATCGCGCAGATCGTGTCTGTGGGCGGCGATTGGGAGCATGCGCTGGCCGTCATCGAGGAAGAGCAAAAACTTCTGAACGCTGCCCAAAAGGCCGGAGTCGCGATCACCCCAGAGCTGACCCAAAGCATCAAGGAAATGGCCGAGGCCCATGTGACCGCCGAGGAAGCCCTTGAGCGGATTCGCACCGCGACAGAGCGTGGTAGGTATGCGTTCAAGGATATGTTCGGTTCGATCCTTGAAGGTTCCGACAGCGCAAAGAAGGCCCTGGCGAACCTGCTGATGGAGATCGCCAAGGTTCAATTCGCGAAAGCCGCCCTTGGTTTGCTGGGCGGGACATCTTTCGGCAGCAATCTGATCAGCACGGTCGGCGGCCTGCTGTCGTTCGATGGTGGCGGATATACGGGGATGCGCCCCGTTCCGGCGGATTGGATGGCAAGGGTGGTTTCCTCGCCATGCTGCATCCTGATGAGACAGTCCTTGACCATAGCAAGGGGGCGGCCAGACAGGGCGGCGGGAATATCTCGATCGGGTTTGACAGGTCCACGGGGTCACTGACCGCAACGATGTATGACATCGCGGGCAATGTGGTCACTCAAGCCGCGCCCTCGATCCAGAGCGGCGCGGTGCAGCAGACCGTGAAAATGAACCGCAAATCCAGCAGATTCCTGGGGAAATGATCCATGGCCATCAATGTCTATCCATGGCCACCTGTGGGTGCGGTCGGGGCCGAATGGACCGAAATCGCGCCGGTCGCGCGGCTCCGTTCGGCCCTGACGGGGCGCGATCAGATGCAGGCCAGCCAGCGCAAGCGTCGGATTGCCACGGTGGTGGTTTCCGCGCTGGCAAATGGCCGCATGGGTGCCGGATTTTGCGAAATGCTCAAGCAGCTTCTGGAAGGCGGAATCCATGCGGTGCGGCTGCAATCGTCGCCGATCAACTGGTGGCTTGATGAGGTGGATCGGAGTGGCGCTGCACTCAACGGGGATCCTCTAGCCTGGCGAACGGGCGGCAATCCGCTTGCGTGGCAGGCCGGGGCAGGTCCGAACCGGCTGTTGTTTTTCACAGGGTCTGTGATTACCGGCGGGGTGCCGTCGGCTTCCGGGATGTGGGGCCTGCTGCCGATTACCAATGCCCCGGCGAACACGCTGGTCGCGCGGCCCGGCGATTTCATCCGCATCCATAATCTGGCCGATGTCTCGATAACAGAGGTTGCGCGCGTGGTGCGTCCGGCCGTGACGGATGGATCGGGTGCGGTGACCCTGCGGCTGGACCGGGTGCCGACGATCAGCGGCGGGCGGGTCAATCTGGCAGGACAGGATGAGGGCGTTTTCCGGGTCGATGGCGCATTGCCCCGGGCTGTGCAGCCGGTCACCGGCGACTGGTCCTATACCTGGTCGTTTCGCGAGGTTTTTGCCGATGAGGTCGGTGGATTTACGGAGCGATCACCATGGACCTGACGCGCGGCACGCCCCCGGCGCTTCTCACGGCCCTTTCGGGGCCGTTTTTTTATCCGGTGGTGCTGGTCGATGTTGACTGGCCCGGCGCGCGCCTGCGGGCGCATAGCAATGCGGGCACGATCACCTTTGGCGGTCAGGCCTTTGTCGGCGTCGGAAAATTCGGATCGGTCGATCTGCCGGGCGAGGCATTCGCGGGCATCCCCGAAGAATTCACGATGTCGATCGCCTGCGACCTGCCAGAGCTTGCCACCTATGCGGATACCGTCATCCGCGGGCGCCGTGGGACTGTCTATCTGGGCGCGACGGCATCGCGCGGCGGGACCGATCTGATCGGCGCTGCTGACGTGATATCGGGCACCTGCGACGGCATGGTGCTGCGGTCCGAGGTGGCGGATGGTGATCAGGTGGTCACGATCTACACGCTGACGGTCGCGTTTTCGACCGGCCCATCTTATCGGTCGATGGCTGCCATCGCCCACAGCCACGAGGATCAACAGCGCCAATATCCCGCAGATACGGCGGGGCGGCATTTGATCCTGGCACAGGCAGAGGCGCAGAAAACCCAATGGCCAGAGCCGTGACCCCGGCAAGGGTCATGGCCGAGGCGGAAAGGATCATGGCGCGGTCTTTCGCATGGGGCCCATGTGACTGCTGTTCGGCGGCTTGCGACGTGTTCGGGGCGCTGTGGGGTGTCGATCCGATGGCCTCTGTTCGCGGCTACAGCGGCGCACTGGCAGCCCATCGCCTGATGGCGCGTCATGGCGGCCTTGGCGGCCTGGCGGATGTGCTGGCGCGGCGCGTCGGTCTTTGTGACGGGCATCGAACGGGCGGGCTGGCTCTGTCCTGCTTTCCGGGGCGGCGGCAGTCGCTGTTGATTTGCATTCAGCCGGGCCTTTGGGCCGGAAAATCGCCGCGCGGCATCGCCATGGTGCGGGCGGCGGCCAAGGGGTGGTATCTTGCGTAAGCTCTTGCTGATTTCGACCGCCCTGGTCGGATTCGCCTTTGCCGGTCCAGCCAGTGCCGCGCCGGTCGGGGCGTGGGTTGCGACAGCTATATTTGGTGCTGGCGCTGCTGGCAGCGCTGCATTTGCCGTCGTCGCGGGCGTCGTATCAATGGCGGCGTCCATCGGTCTGTCGATGATTGCGCAGCGGCTGATCAACCAGCGCATCGGGCAGGATGCAATGCGGCAGGAGCTGACCCGCCCGACATCGCTGCCTGCCTATCGGTTTGTCTATGGCAAGACCTGGGCGCCCGGAACGCCCGTTGGCTGGACGGTAAAGGGGCGTGATCTTTATATCTGTTACCTGCTGAACAGCCGTCAAAGCGCCGGGCCGTTTACGGTCTATCTGGACAAGCGGCAGGTCAATCTGACCGGCGATCCGTTTGATTTTGATGGGCCGGGCGCGAATGGCACCAACTGGCCGTTCAATTCCGGGGACAACGGGCCGCATGTCTGGATCTGGATCGGTGACGGCACACAGACCAAATGCCCGGACTATATCGTCACGAATTCGGGCGGCTATTTCAGCACAATGGACAGGTGGCGCGGTCGCACGGTGCTGTGGGCGCGCTTCCGGCTTGGCAGCGATGATGACCGGGCCGAACGCTGGCCTGCCAGCCCGCCGGAGCTGAACGTCGATGGCAACTGGTCGCTTGTCGAAGATCCGCGAGACGGGCAGACCAAATTCACCCGCAATCAGGGGCTGATCGTGCTGGATGCGCTGCGCAGCAACCTGCTGCGGGCCTATGACGACAGTTATCTGCGGCTGGATACCTTCGCATGGGCGGCGGATGTCGCGGGGCAGCAAGTCGCCGTAAAGGGTGGCGGGACGATCCCCCGCTATCGCGCCGATGGCATTCTGGTGTTTTCCGAGGGCAGCGAGTTGGAGGGGCAGTTGCAGCCGCTGCTGGATGCTGGCGCGTCCCGTTTCACGCGGATCGGCGGCAAGCTGGCGATCATCCCGGCCATTGCCCGGCCTGCGGTCAAGATGATCAGCGATGTCACCGATGGCCAGCCTGTCGAGCTGGTCCGGTGGCGATCATCAGATGACCTGTATACCGAGGCCGTTGTGCGTTTCACCGCGCCCGACCGCGCCTATGAAAGCGCCGAGGCACCGGCCTATATCGTCGTGGGCGCACAGGCCGAAGATGGCGGCGTCGCCAAGCGGCTGACCCATGACCTGGAATTCGTGACGGATCATCGTCAGGCGCAGCGGCTGGCGAAAATCATGGCTATGCGCAGCCGCATGCAGCGCCAGATCAGCGCAGAACTGTTTCCGGATTGTTTCGATCTGGTGGCCGGATCGGTCGCGCGGGTGGAGTTTCCTGCCCCATATACGGCGTGGAACAGAAAGTATGAGATCGAAAGCATCATCCCGACAGCGGGCCTGGCCGACGAGGATGCCATCACGATCAGGCTGCCTGTCACCCTGACCGAAACCGCAGATGAAATCTATGCCCGGGATGCGGAAACCGAAGAAAAGGACACGATTGCAGGCAGTTTCACCGGCAATCGTGGCCGGGTTCTGCCGCCGCCCAAGCCCGTGATGACCACAGGCACCGCCGCCGCGCATCCGAGCGGGGATGAGACGGTGCCGGGCGTCGTAGGTGCATGGACGGCGTCACCGTCCGCCTCGGCGGCCCGGTATCAGTGGGAGTGGAAGCTCCTGCCGGTCAGTGGGGACGGTGTGCTGTCATCCTGGCGCGCCGGAGGCGTCATAGACCGCAGCGCCTCTGATGCGGATGGCGTTTATGTCGCGTCTATCCCATGGATTGAGGTCGGCAGGCGCTATCAGATCAGGGTCCAGACGATCGGCAGTCAGGGGCGATCCGAGTGGGTTGTGTCTGATGCGATCACCGCGCAGGGACCAGCGGTCACGATTGCCGCCCCACCCGCGCCAAATGCGGTGGCGCCGGGACCTTTGCGGATCAACCTGACCGCGCAGCAGTCCAATGATCGCAATGCCCGCGCGCTGCTGATCTATTCGGGCGCTGTCGATAACCCGCTGGCCGCCACCCAGCTTGGCGCCCCGATCAACGCGGGGGCATCTGTGACCGTGCAGGCCTCGGAAACCGGCCTGACCAGCGGCACCACCCGATATTACTGGACGCGAGCGCGCGACCAGTGGGGCAACCTGTCTGAATTCTCGCCATCGGCGAGCGCAACCACCACCTGAAATAGGGGCCGATAATGCCTGCACCGACCTTTAATCTGCCAGTCCAAGGGTCCGCGCCGAACCAATATGCGACCGAGGAAGGGCTTGAGGCCGCCGCCAACGGCCTTTCCGCCGCTCTGGACAATCGCCGCATCACGTCGAACCAGATCATGGGCCTGTTCGAATTGCAAAACATCGGCGGCACCGCGAATGATATCACGGCAGAGGTCTATTCGGTGTTGTCCGGCGTCGATGTCGGTGTGACCGGTTTGGCCAAGGTGATCTTGTCGCCGAATGGGACAAACACCGGCCCGGTCACGCTGTCGATCGCGGGTGACGCTGTGCGGGACGTGTTTCGTGATCGCGGCCAGCCTTTGGAGCCGGGCGACCTGTCGCCGAACGCGCCGCTGCTGCTGCGGCGGTTTCAGGGGGCATGGCGGATATCCGGACTTGTGCGCAGCGATATTGCGGGCAAGGCGGACGCGGCCAATTCGGGTCCGATCTTTGCAACCCGCCAGCTGGCGGTTGATGCTGGTCAGGCCGCGCTGGCGCCCGCAATTGGGCGGATTGTCACGATTGAAGGGTCCTCGATTGTCTACCGTGGCCCCGGATCCACAACGGACGCGCTGTTCAGCACCTATCCGCAGTGGGGCGTTGCGACCCGTGTCGATACGGCGGCGGCGATCCGCAATTCCAGGGTGTTGCCGCTGGTCAATATCGCGGGCACGGGTGACGCGATCACAGCTGAGCTGCATCAATCCATTCTGGATGCTGGCGTGACGGCGCTGAGCGCGCTGTCCGAGGTTGAATATATTCCGGCGCAAACCAACGCCGCCGCCAACCCCAAGATCACGATTGCGGGCGTGGAATATGACATTCGGGGGCCAAACGGCGAGGCGTGGCCAGCGCAAGGATTTGTCACTGGCCGGTCCTACAAGCTGCGCCGCCGCAACTCGGTCTTGCGGGTGTCGACCGGCGATGTGACGATGGCTGAAACCAATGCCGAGGCCGCTCTCCGGGCAAGTGGCGACCGGGCCGTTGCGGCGGATGCTGGTGTCATCAACCTGGTCAATGTCGCAGGAACGCCCGACGCGATCACAGCGGATTTTGCCGCAGGCGCCGGGACGCAATCGTTCACGGCTGGCCGGTTGGTCAGGATCGTTCCGGTTACGGATGCGACGATCGCCAGTGCTACGCTGACAGTTGCAGGCGTCACGCGCACGATCCGTGACACTGATCTTTCTGCCTTCACGGCGCCGGTCCTGAAGGCGGGGCGGACTTATGTGTTCGAGACCTATGGTTCGCAATTCCTGCGACTCTTTGCCTATCCCAAAACGCGGGCGGAGGATCTGGTCGACCAAGCTGCGGGCCGGGATTATGTGGACACCAAACTGACCATTCTCGAGGATGCGCCGTCCTATGCGGATGGTAGCCGCGCGCTGATGAGATTCGGCGGTCGCGACATCATGCGCATGTATCCTGATGGGCCGCGCTTGTCGGGGCTCGGCGGCAGTGGCGGGTGGGACCAGGCCGGTGATCGCGGCATCATGGCAATGGATCAGTTCGAGACTGTCGACGGGGTGCGATATCCTGTCGCTGTGGTCAACGGCGCCGCGCGCCGGGCGATCATCATCAGCGTCTATGGCCAGTCAAACGCGGATTGCACAGAGATGGATGACCCGCTCCTGTGGGTGCTGCCGCCGATGCCAAACCATATCTTTACCCTCAACGATGTCTCAGGCCCCCGTGGCGGGCTTCGCGGTTGGCTCGGGGTTGCGGCTCCAACCGGGGTGAAGCGTTTGGTGCCTGCCCATGCGGACGCGTGGTCGGCGATCACGTTGCAGACCTATTCGACCGCTGCGGCTGCGCGGCTCGGTGCCCTGCTCGGCGCACCCTATCCGGTTTTCGCCTGCCGCTCATCGGCAGTGGGCGGGAACAAACTTGTCGGGAACACAGCCGGGGCAGGAATCTGGAAGGACAGCACCGGCGCTTATGTGCAGTCCTGGAATAACTGGACGGCTGACCTGAAATACATGCATGATTTGCTGACTGCTCGCGGCTATGAGGTCGATGCGGTCCATATCTGCTTTACCCACCAGGAGGCCGATTGGCAGACACCCCGCGCCTCATATTCCGCGGATCTGCTGGAAATGATGGCGGATCGCGAGGCACTGATCGAGACTGACATGCCGGGCATGCCGGTGCGCTGGTTTTGCGATCAGGCCAGCGGATCCGGCTTGAGGTCCGGTAGCTATCTTGGCGGGGCTTGGCCGTCGCGGCTGGCCGTTGTGGATGCTGTTGAGGCAAGGGCGAACGCCACGATGGTTATGCCGCGCTATCACATGCGTTTCGGCATCAATAACGGATCGCTCGAAGATATCCATCACGCCTACTATGATCGCATCCTGCAGGGTGAAACCTATGCCCATGCCATGCGCGAGGTCATGGAAGGCCGGGAATGGAGCTGTCCGCAAATGGTGGGTGGCGCGGTCGATGGCAACAGCATCACGGTCGAGTTCGATAGCCTGACGCCCATACGGTTGGACCCGAGTTTCTGCAAAGTCCGGCAGGATATGGGTTTCAAGGTGGGCGATGGCTCGATCACCGTTCAATCGGTCACTCAGACCGGGCAACGGCAGATCACCCTGCAATGCAGCGCAAGCCCTGCGGGTCAGACCCTTGCGTATGCTTGGCGGCAGCAAGACGCTCAGGATGTATCGGACGTCTGGCCGATCAGCACCGGGGCGGTTCGGGACGCTTTCGAGGCGCCATCCCTGTTTCTGTCCGGCGAGCGGATTATTCGTGCTGCCCTTGGCGGCACCATTCAGTTGTGAGGGCGAGATGGCATTGAGTTTTCTGGCGGACGCATCGTCCTATCCCGAGCAGGCATTCTTCTCGGATCAACCGCTGCTGGATGATATTATCGCGTCGATCCCCAGCCTTTTGGGGGCGTGGGACGCGGTGGATTATGCAGGATCGGGAGCTTGGATGCCGCGCGTCGGTTCGGGGGCTTCCATCCTTCCATCTGGTGCGGGGTCGATGCCCGTTCCAGCCACGCGAGACAATGCGCCGGTCCTGCGCTTTGCGATCAACAGCAAGGCTTTTGTGAATTCCGGCGCGGGCGAACCGCTGCCCTTGTCGGAGTTGACATATGCCTGTCGGGCCTATTTCTCGAACGACACGACCAATTTTCAGAAGATCCTCGATTTCGGCACGCCGGAGTTCTATTTCCGCTCGACCATGGGGACGCCTTCCTGGCAGTTTGCGGGATTGGGGACATCAGGCTCTACGGCGATTGCAGCGCCAGTTTTGGGATGGCATCGTTTCACCTTCAGCAAGAGCGGGGTGGACGTTGCGCAGATTGATGCGGACGGATCCGGGCCTCGGCCTTTGGGGTCGGCCGGAACGGCGCTGTCCGGTAACTATTTGACCATCGGAGACACCGTGCCATCGACTAGCGCCGAGCATGATGTGCGCAGGATCGTTTTGCTCGGGTCAGGCGACGTCACGCCAGAGCAACGGGCTGCGATCAATGCGTGGATCGGTCAGTGACAGACGATCCAGTGCCGATCTGGGCACAGGACAAGGACACATTTCTATGCGCTGGCCAAGGTATAGCGAAACTCACCCGCTACAAATACGACGCGAACGAAGCCCTTTGAGCATAGGGCTTGGCAATGTTGCTCCACCGATTCGGCTAGGGATTTGAACGGATATGGCGTTGCGGCGATACACGCCAAGACCAGTCGCTCGCCCTCGTTGAGCGATGACACATCGCCACAAACCTCCGGAGGCAATAGGCTGTCGGGGGCATCATCTTGCTCCCATCCGCATTCTGTGCATATCAGTGCGCCAAATCTGCCCCACTCAAAGTCTGCGTCAGGATAAACGCGTTCGCCACAATCAGGGCATCTCGGAATAGCCCCATTTCCCTTGTCCAGAAACGGTGCTGCCATTTCAGGTGCTCGCGGTCAACTTGTCTGCGATAGCCCTGTAGTTATTAACGTAGGAATCTCTAGTATACCGTTCCAACTGATATCCGGTGTTCCTCTGAAATCGCTTTGGATTTTTTAGGATCCGGCGCAATGATGCCGCGATGGCATCGATATCTCCGGGCGAAACCAAGTCACCATTCTTGCCCGGCTTGATCAGTTCACGAGGGCCGTAATTGACGTCATAGGAGACAACTGGACATCCGCATGAAAGGGCTTCTAATATGGAAAGCCCGAAACCTTCCGTCATGGTGGGATAAACCGAGGCCGTTGCTCCCCGGAAAACATCCAGAGGGGCGGTTGTATAGCCCATCAACTTAACCCTGTCCGCGAGGCCTAATTTGTCGATCTGCTTGATCAATTGATCTCGCCCAGCGCCTTCCCCATAGATCAGATAGTTTACTTCTGGGAATTCTTCCTTGATCAGGTCGAAGGCGTCGATGCATTCATTGATAGGTTTTCCTTCGAGATCAAGCCGCGAGACTGTTACCAAGTCCTTTCTCGGCAGTTTAGCGCCTGGCTCTATCTCGCAGAAATGCGGAAGCACGTGAACTTCGGCGGATGGTTTCAAATCTGATGCGATTTGCTTTTTGTGAGCGTTGGTTGCGGTTATGATTGCCTCTCCTGCGAACCCCTCGATAAGCAGCTTCGCTCGATGGAGAGTTTTTCCAGCGTAGTTCATGTGATCAGCATGAAGGAACAGGACTCTTGGAGATTTCGTTGCCGCAGACAGATATGCTGAAGTTATGCCGTCAAAAAATGTTATTGCTGGTCCCCATGGAACTATCTCGTAGAAACTGCGAATAAAGGCTCGGTTCATTCCATATGATTTACCGTTGATGAGGTTCCGGCCCACTAGGAACTTATCACCTTTGGTTCTTGTCCAGCGAATGGCTCTGTTTTGCGCATAGTCAGTCGTTTCACTGATTCCGTCCGGCTTCTTGACCGATAGCTGAAATATCTCATCGTTAATCATCGTATAGATGCGCCGTACATCTTTCTCATGAATCGTGTACTTTAATACGCGTCCAATTCCAGTGTTCTTCATCCGCACAGAGGCATTTGCTTGCCCTATTTCTGCGGCGATATCGAATAATGGTAAAGAATTTGATGCATCTGTGGCCGCACATGCTTCTGGTAGGGTCAGATACTTGACCTTGGGAAAGATGGTGCCATCCGCCTGGAGCTTCAAGAAGTTCTCTTTTTGTGCTGTGGCGTGGCTGAGATTGAGAAGAATCGGTTCGAAATCCGGCATCTCGGAAAAGGCGTTCAGTCGGTGGTACACCGCCTTGATCTTTCCGCCGCCGCCAGCGCCTAACCGCTCAAAAATACTAATTATTTTTGTCATAATCCCTCCGTCTCGCGGGCTGGGCACGTAGGCAGAAGCCCTCTCTGCGAGGTGTCTAACTGGGCGGAACAGTTAGCTTCCTCGCGCAGTAAGGGCAATGAGCAGTTTTTTGCTACGATGCGGACAGCCTCCTGGTCGACCGGCCTTCGTGCAGGGCCGGCGCCGGGTTGGCAAAGAGCGGAGTCGCTGCCTTGGGGTTGAAGGTTGTGCGCATGAGATGTACTGGCGGGTGCGGTAGCTGCGGCCGGGGCGGGCATGTTTGGAATCGATCGACCATCGAAAGAAGATCTCAAGTCTCTGCTCGACGGCGGCCTTGACGATCATAACATGTATTGGGCTTGGCCCCGCAACCGGACGAATTTCGGTGATTGGATAGGCCCTTACATCTATCTGAAGCGGACGGGGGTAAGGCCTCGGCTCGCTCATGCACATCAGGCAGGAGGAGGCCGTTCGGTCTTTTACACGTGCGGTAGCATCCTGCATTTGTTGACGCGAAACGATGTCGCCATTGTGTGGGGATCTGGGGTCATCACCGCATCCAAGCGTTTCTCTCGTCCCAAGCGTACCTTGGCGGTGCGGGGGCCAGTGACGCAGGAGAGGCTGAAGCGTCACGGTTATGACGTGCCAGAAGTTGTCGGAGATCCTGGGCTTTGCCTGCCTGCTTTCTACGAGGGCGCTTCGGAAAAAACTCATTCACTGGGTGTCATCGCCCATGTGGTTGACAGTGTGTTTTGGAGGTCCGTTGAAAGATTTCTTCCGGATGGTGTAAAAATCATCCATCTCGATCAGGGTTTCGAAAGTGTGATTGATGAAATCACATCTTGCGAACGTACTATATCATCTTCTCTCCATGGCGTTATTGTGTCTCACGCATATGGCATTCCTTGCGCTTGGATTGAGCCTTGCGTAAGCGAGTTGAGTGGCGATGGCGCGAAGTTCGATGACTATTTCATGTCAATAGGTGCCAAAGCCCGCGCAAAGGACGCCCAAAAAGCGCAGTTTCCGTTTGTGGCGAATGATTATGACTTTGAGCTTTGTGCACCAAGGACGGATTTGAAAGCTATGTCACAGCAGCTTCTGTCTGTATGCCCATTCTGAATCTTGTAATCTGTCGTGGTTAGGCACCCAGCCCGATCTGACCCGCAATCAAGCAACCTCAACCCGCCCGCCTCTGGCGGGCTTTTTCATGGAGAATCCCATGCCCAATGATCGTTTCGCCGCCCACCTGATGGGGGTCAATGGCCCGGCTATCGGGTCGTTTGTCGTTACGCCAAGCGACAGCGCTGACCTGCCCGAGGTTGTGCGCGCTGTGACAATCGGGGGCGGCGGCAGCCTTGCCTGGCGGGGCAGGGACGGGGCTGACTATGTCACCGCCGCTTTGCCCGCAGGCACCTATCCGGTCAGCGCTGTGCGCATCCTTGCCACTGGCACGACGGCCACACTGATCACCGGATGGGTCTGATGTTTATCGGCATCGGTATCGGGATGACGATGGGCATGGGGCGGGCGGCAGGTGACGGCCCGCCCGTCGATCCTCTCCCCACCCTGACCGTTACGGGCGGCACGATCACCCCGTTTGCGCGGGGCGGTGTCGATTATGTCGAGGTGCTGTGGCGTCAGGGCGGGTCGTTTGAGGTCAGCGACCAGATAGACGCTCACATCGCGCTGGCAGCGGGCGCGGGTGCTGGCGGGTTGAGTAACATTGGATGGACTGCCGGCGGCGGCGGTGCTGGCGGATTGTATGACGCCATCCGCACTCTGGCCGCAGGGATCCATACTGTCTCAATCGGGGCGGGCGCCCCATCTACTGCGACGGTGGGTGCGACATCGTCGGGGTCTGACAGCAGCTTGACCATGCCCGACGGGACGGTGACCGTGACCGGCGGCGGCAAGGGCGGGTCTGTAGGCTCCATTGCTGGTCTGCCCGGCGGGTCTGGTGGCGGCGCGTCGGCTGGCGGTGGTGGGCCATTCGTGGGCGGCGCCGGCACTGCTGGTCAGGGGTTTAACGGCGGCGACAGTTTCGGGGGCGTCAACACCCTGCGGTCAGGCGGCGGTGGCGGCGGTGCTGGCGGTGTTGGTGCAGCGGGTCAGTCCGGGATAGGCGGTGCAGGCGGCGCGGGCCGGTTGCTTGACTGGATCGCAACCCCCCGGACGGTGTGCCGGGGCGGAGCTGGAACCGTTGGCGTCACAGAGGTCAGTTCGCCGGATGAGGATTGGAGCAACGGATCCAGCGGCGCGTATACGCTCGGCGCGGCCAGTGTTGGCAAAGGCGGGGACGGGTTCCTGTTCCTCGTGGTCCGTGCAGATCAGGTCAATGTGGAGATGGTAGTATGATCTATGTGGCGCAGATCGAGGACGGCATCGTCATCCGCGTCGTGGTGTCCCCGGCCAGCATCGAGCCGCCGGAGGGATGGGTGGTCATCGGCCCCGAAAATACGGTCGGGATCGGCTGGACCTATGTGGGTGGGGTGTTTGTGCCGCCGGAGCCGGTCGAGGGTGAGGGAGCATGACAGAGCTGGAAACAATCGGAAAGGTTCTTGCATTCGTCGTCGCGTTCATCGTTACCCCTGTGGCTTGGTTGATGCGGCTAGAAAACAGGGTGAATGCCAACGCCCGGGAACTGACGCGCCTCGAAAAACAGATCGAGAACGACCGGGCCGAGGCCCGCGCCAACCGCGCCGAACAGAACGATATGCTTCGGGAAATGCAGCGCGACATCAAGTTGTTGCTAGGCCGGGGTGCCGTCCAGCACCACACCGACCGGACCCTACCGCCGCGCTGAGGCCGTTCGGAATCCGATCACTTCATGCAATGAAAAAAGGGCGGGGTTTCCCCAGCCCAATTCCCTCGGCAAACGAATGCCTTCTCGTTGGTCACGTCAACCAGGAAGGCGGCCCTTTTTCTCGCTGCCTTCATCGGCCTTCTCGCCCTGATCGGGCTGGCCCTGCGGCGGTTGATGCCGTTGACCCTGACCCCCTTCGTCCTTCGGGGGAGTCTGTTCGTTCGCTTTGTCTTTGTTTTGATCGGTGCCCATGTCGGGACCTCCATAGATCCGGCGAGGGAATACCAACCGGATAATCATAAAGTGGCTATGCGGCGGACCAATTACATCAGCAAGCCGCCAACTATCTCGCAACACACGGTTAACGCACGAAACTAAACCGCCCGCCTAGCGCGGGCTTTTTCATGGGAAATCGACATGACCAAGATCGCCTTGGTGGTCGGGCACAACGCCCGGTCACAGGGGGCTGTCCGCGTGACGGATGGCCGCTCTGAATACGATTGGATGGGTGACCTTTCCGCCCAGATCCTCGCCGCCAATCCGGGCCGCTACCGGGTGTTCCGGCGACCGGCTGGCGTCGTCTACACGCGCGAAATCTCGCAGACCTATGCCGAGGTCGATGCGTGGGGCGCGT
The DNA here is from genome assembly GCF_029309835.1 of Paracoccus sp. DMF-8. Taxonomy (GTDB): domain Bacteria; phylum Pseudomonadota; class Alphaproteobacteria; order Rhodobacterales; family Rhodobacteraceae; genus Paracoccus. The sequence goes on from NZ_JARJHL010000010.1 coordinate 280,059, forward strand.
CCGGGTCCATCGAGCTGCATTTCAATGCAGCGGCGGCATCGACCGCCACCGGCACCGAAACCCTGACCAGTGGCACCAAGGGCAGCCGCCGTCTGGCCACGCTGATCCAGTCCGCGATGGTCGGGGTGCTCGGCCTGCGTGATCGGGGCTTGCTGGTCCGCGACCGCAAGGCGCGCGGCGGTGAGAGCCTGTGGGCGGGCAGGGCACCCGCCGTCCTGATCGAGCCGTATTTCGGCAGTAACGCGGGCGATTGCGCCGCTGCTGACCGCCATTTCCACCAACTGGCTGCGGGCATCAACGCCGCCTGCACCGAGTTCTTGAAAGGATAAACCATGCAAACCAAAGGTGAATACCGCGTCGGTATCACGTTCAATCCGAGCGCGTCCGGCATCGTCGATGAAATCAAGCGCAAGGCCGCTGATTTGATCGACCTGATCGAAAGCATTCCGTCCGACCGGGAAAGCGAACGCGGCAACGAGGCCGGGCGCCTCAAGGCGGTTGCGCAGACGGAAATCGAAAGCGCCGCCATGTGGGCCGTGAAGGCTGCCACCAAACAGGAAAGGAACTGACATGCGCGACATCATCACCGCGATCACCCCCGGGCTTGTCGAAATCCTCGGTGTATTGCTGACCGGCATCATCGCATGGGCCGCGTCCAAGGCCCGCGAAAAATGGGGCATTGACATCGAGGCCCGGCACCGCGAGGCGCTGCAATCGGCGCTGATGACCGGCGCGCGGTTGGCGCTGGCCAATGAACTGACCGGCAAGGCCGCAATCAACCTGATCCTGAATTATGTTCGCCAGTCCGTGCCCGACGCTATCGGCACACTGAACCCCGATCCCGACGTGCTGATAGATCTGGCCAAGTCCAAGCTGGAACAGGCCGTCACCGAAAAGGCGCGCGATCTGACGGGCGGTGCCGTGGACAAGCTGACCGAGGCGCTGAAACAGGCAGGCGCGACGTGATCTTTGAAATGAAATAGGCCCGGCAATCACCGGGCCTATGGCATGCGAGGGACTGCAATCAGGATGCTCTACCTATTGCCTCAAGGCAGGCAGCCTCATCGCCGCTTTCGAGGGCGGCACGGGCATCTTGAATGGCGGAGTCGCGATCAGACGCCGGCATGGCTGCCTCCTCGGCAGCGGTCGGGGCGCCTTCCTGCTGGGCTTGGACATCCTGGCCCGACATTGCTGTATCTGCGCTGGAGCCTGGCTCCGTTTCGAGCGGCGCAGTCGTTCCGTCCTTGGCGATCTTGTTGTCATCGGCAGGTGCCGCCGCGCCGTCCGTTGTTGAAATGTCCGTTGCGGGGCTGGACGTTACCCCTTCGAGCCGCGCCAACTCATCTGCACAGTCCGCATAAGCATTGCCCGCGAAACCAAGGGCCAGACTGGTGACCAGAATTTTCAGAGATACTGACATTCTTATCCTCCTGAGTGCTGTTGGGCTGTGCCAATCAACCATCAAGGCAGAAGAATGTTCCAAGAATCTATCGGATTCCGCTTTCGTTACGGCCGATGATCAGGGCGCGCATCATCGCCGCCGTCGTGGTCCTGCTGGTCCTCAAAGGGGGCTGGCAGAGGCCGGATTGAGGCGGGCCGAGAACCCGCGCACGATTAGTCAAGCTAATGTGGTCGGCCTGTGCTACACATGAACATCCGCACCGATTCTGGACGCGGTGATATGGAGGACCAGAACATGGTCCACTTCCCGAAAAACTTCCGAAGCGAGGGCGACAGATTGAGGTCTGCAGTTGGCGCCTTAGATTCTCCGAACGCCGACGAACTGGTTGAAGCCCTGTTCGACCGCGCAGTTGATGCACTTGATGTAACCGAGTGTTTGCCTGTAAAGTTGGCCCGCCCAAGAGAAAGCGACCACACTTGGAACGGCCATTTTAACGCACTGGGTAACGCCTGAAATATTGGCATGTTACCGTGAGGACGCCCCATCTTTTGCTTGTGAGGCGGATTTGCGCGACGCGGCCCGCGCCAAAATAGATTTTAGACCCTCGGTGGATCGCCTGCCGAGGGTCTTTTCGTTTCCGGCATCGGGCTGGTGCGAATTGTGCAAGAACTTGGAAAATCTTCGCCGAAGTTAGCGCACACGATCCGGCAATGCAGAGGTCGGTCAACAGGTCTGCCAAGGGGCCTTAGACATCCTCAAGGACGCCACGGCCCGATGATCTGCTTCGCCGTCGTCGCCTTCGTTGTGGTCCTGCTGATCCTGAAAGGGGGCTGGCATAGGCCGGATTGATGCTGTCATCCGCGCTCGAAAAACCCGGATGAGGTTGGTTAATGCCATAGGTAATCGTGCCCGCGCCGAAACGCTGATTGATAAAATCGGCGGCGCGGGCGGCGCGCTCGCCATTGGTGCGTTCGCCCGGCCTGACCGGCAATAAAAGGTCGCCGGTCCTTGCGTCCAGCAAATCGACATCCCCCAGATGGATACCGATCCCGGCCAGCTTTGCGCGCCTTATCACCGGCCATGCGGTGCGCCAAAGCGCCCGGTTGATCCGCAGAAATTCGAGGGTGTCTTGTGTCTGGGCGCATCGCATCGACGCCGCCCAAGTTGTGCGCCCCATCGGGGATAGTTGCAGGCCAAAGCTGGCGGCAACCCGACCGTCTCGGCGCAGGCGGGCAGCGGCCTTTTCGACAAGCCAGCGCGAGACCAGATAGGCCTCCGGCGGTGCCCGGAAGGCTGGCGCCAAAACCTTGCTGTTGCCGTAGCCCCCGCGCTTGGTCTTGACCAATGGGATGGCCTCGCCCTGCAAGGCGCGGACAAACCGCTCCCCCTCGACCGAACGCCAGATGGCGCGCGCGTGACGCGGATCGAGGCGGCAAAGGGCTGGCACGTCGTGAATGCCAGCATTTTGCAGCCGCGCCGACATGGCGCGCGATATGCCGGGCAGATCATCCAGCGCCAGATGGGCCAGCCGGTGGGGCATGTTGTCCGGGCCAAGGTGCTGGCAACCGTCGGGCTTTTCCAGCTTGCCCGCAATCTTGGCCAGCAGGTGGTTGGGGCCGATCCCTGCCGAAAACCGCAGGCACTCCCCAACCTCGGCCGCCACCGCCGCCTTGAGCCGCGTGACCAGATCGCGGGCGCCCTCCAGCTTGGTTGCGTGGCCAGACAGGCCAAGCTGAAATTCATCGACGCTGCGGATGCGCTCCAGCTCGGCATAGCGGTCCAGCACCGCAGCAACCCGCAGGTTGTAGCGCACATAAAGCCGGTGGCGCGACGGCAGAAACACGATGTCGCGGCACATGCGGCGCGCGTCGGCAACGCTGGTGCCGGTCTTGATGCCGTATGCCTTGGCCTCATAGCTGGCCGCGACGCAGCAGCCCTTTTCATTCTCCATGGCCGTGATCGCAACCGGACGCCCGCAGATCGACGGGTCGATCTGCTGCTCGACGCTGGCGAAAAAGCTGTTCATGTCGAGGTATAGTGTGCGGTATGGCCCCATCGCCCAAGATCCTGCGGATAGATTTCGCCCTCAAATGTTCTACAATCGTTCTCATCCGGCAAGAGGGCGAAATGGACAGGAAAAGACAGTTGGGGAACGTCGCCTTTGGCGGCGCGTGGTCCGAACAGATCGCGGGCGATGAGGCGCTGGCCGCCGCGCTGGACCGGCTGGACAAGGCGGTCAAGGACACGCTTTACGAGGATCTGCGCGGCTTTGATGAGGTCAGGCAGGCGCTGGCCGTTGCCTGCGAATGGCACCCTAAAGGTGACATGCTGGCGCATGCCTAGGGCAAAGCCTTGGGCCTGACCAACGCCGGGCTGCGGTCGGCCGAGTTGCGCAGGATCGCGGGTGCGCTGCGCGCTGGCATTGGCGCGCGGATCAGGTCATCATCGGGCGGATGATCTGACAAAGGGCGGCGGCGATGTGCAACCTCTACAGCAACACCACCACGCAAGAGGCAATCAGGCGGCTGTTTCCGCTGACCGACCGCGCGGGTAACGTGGAGCCGGGCCGGGTCTATCCCGACCAGCTGGCCCCGATCCTGCGTCACGGTGATGACGGCCTCGAACTGGCGATGTCACGGTGGGGTCTGCCGTCTCCGCCCTCGGTCCTCAAGACCGCCCGCGATCCCGGCGTGACCAACATCCGCAATCTCGGATCGCCGCACTGGCGCCGGTGGCTTGGGAAAGAGCATCGCTGCCTTGTCCCGCTGACCAGCTTTGCCGAGCCGCGCGGGAAGGGGAAAGGAAACCAGTGGTTCGCGGCGGCGGATCCTGACGCGGTGATGTTCTTTGCCGGGATCGAGATTCGGGATTGGAAAAGCGTCCGCAAGGTCAAGGACGGCGAAACCACCGATGATCTGTTTGCCTTCCTGACCTGCCCGCCGAATGCAGAGGTGGCGGCAGTCCATCCGAAGGCCATGCCGGTGATCCTGACAAAAGAAGATGAATGGCAGGCATGGCTTGACGGTATCAACGCGACTGAGTTGCAGCGGCCGCTGCCGGACGATGCGCTAGTCCTGCTGGATGACGAATAGAACCCGCCTGCATCTGTGTGGCGTAAACGTCCGCAGGCGGGCTACCCGCATGGTTCCAACACCGGGCATCCACACAACCATAACGTTAGCTCATTGGTTCCACTGCGGAAAATAAAGCGGGCCGATCTGCACAAGACCCGGCCCGCTGGCTTCACGACATCACTCGTTACCGCGCCTGTTTAGCAACCCGCGCGCGAGGGGAAAAGTTGGCTGTTTCGTCATAGGTAGAGTTGCCTATGGGACGGGCTTTGGGGGTGTGACGAGTCAAAGGCTATGTCATGCAAAACATGCGCCCGATCCTGAAGGCAGAATCGGCATCCGCGATGCGCGCGAGAATTGTTAGTGCCTCGCAAGGTCCATCGCCTTCGTCCTCCATGAGGAAGTATCCGCTTGTATCTTCCGGGGGTTCCGGACATCGAGCCAGACGCCTTGAAGTGATGGGCGCAATCACTAGGCGCTTCCCATCTGGCGCTGTCCCGGTAAGGTAGAGATGTGCCATGTTCGCCTCTGAGGTTTTGGAATGAGTGAATCACCGACCCACAAGCTGGTCAAGACGCCTAAAATCAATAGTCGCTACCTGAGCGACTACATGGTGGCCTCGGAACGTGCAAGGCGGACGATAATCCGCGACTGCAAGTTCCCTAGGATTGCTCGGGTTATGCAGCATGATTTGGCAAAATCGTTCATCACCAATGCGTTGAGGTCGGGGGAGCTAAGCTCGATGTCCTTGCGTGAGGAAGGTGACCGGATGTTGAATATGATGGCGGACACGGATTTTGAGCGTGAGAAAATTGATAACAATGGTGATTTTCTGCTTGCCTACGCAGAGGTGTTTAGCATGGAAACGCTTCCGTCGACTTGCGAGATAGTTGATGCAGATACTTCATTCCGCGCGTCTATAAATGGGGTCGACGTGAGGCCCGACATAAGGTTTGGGCTGGTGCGGGTAACCCGAACAAACCGGCTTCGCACCGGGCTTGGCACTATCCGATATGCCAAGAACAAGCCCTTGGATGTAGAGGCTGGCTCCTATCAGTCCTCCATGCTTTTCGGATTTCGCAAGATGATGGATGTCCATGATGATGATGCGCCGGAGGCAAAGCTGTGTGTCACACTGGACTGCGCAAGCGGGAGGTTCATCCCGGCGCCATCGGACGCGACCAGACGATTCCAAAATATGGAGGCCGCCTGCGCAACGATTGCCGAGAGATGGGACAATATTGAGCCGCCAGACGGGGCTGTGATAGGCTGATTCCCATCACTCGCCCCTCTCGACCGCATCGGCCCGCGCGAGGATGGCGTCACGATGGTCCTGCGCTATGCGGTCCCAGAGGCTGTCTGCTACCCAGTCCCGACCGGTGCGCGATACGTTGATCCCCGCCGCCTCTCTCATCGCCCCCGCCCGGACGCGGTTCAGGGCTGCGGTGGCGTCGGCGGAAGGGTTAGTGCTTCCGATCTTGCCAAGCTGCTCAAGCGTCATGGTTACGGCGCAATAGACCGGCTCCCGATCATCGCCCAGCAGGTAAAGCCCGAACTCGTCTGAGCAATGCAAACCTGTGATTTCGCCTGCCTCGATTAACTCGATAAGCGAGCGGATGGGTTCTGCGACCTCATACGCCGCCGCCACCTTAGCCAGCGCCTCGTCACGCTCGCGGGTCAGGCGGGCGATTTCGGCTTGGGAGTCCGCCTTACCACGGTTGTAATGGCGTTCCGCTTCCGCAGCGCGCGCGATAGTGTCAGGGTGACACTCGATATGGCAATAACGGCCCCAATCCAACGAGTATGAGCCGCCAAGGTCGTTGCCGCACACATAGCACACATGGGGATAGGCCATCACGCTTCCCCCTCTGTCGCGGGAGGGGCGGGCAAGGGGCGCCAGGGTGTCGGACGCATGATCATCACCATGTCGGAGCGCACAAACCAAGAGGCGCAGTCGATCCGCGATCCGTTGCGGACAGCAGTCGTGTCGTAACCCGGGCAGTCGTCGCGGCGAACATCGACGCGGACGCCTTCCGGCATCGTGCCGATGGGCTGCCATTCATCGTCCGTCTTTGCAGGCCCGGCGTCTCGGGTGGGGTGGGGGTCGGTCATGCGTATTCTCCCCGGAAGAATGAGGGGAGAGATCGAGAACATTGTTCGGGGATTAATTCGGGACTCAATGGGAGATTCTGGCGAAATCTGTCCATTGTTGTCGGTTCGTTCCGGTCCGACTTTGATCGTCGCAATGTCGGAAAATCGGTAATCAACCCGATTAATCAGACTCTTATGGGAATGGTGGGTGGAGCGGGTGAAGGGAATCGAACCCTCGTATTCAGCTTGGGAAGCTGCTGCTCTACCATTGAGCTACACCCGCATGCTGTTCGCCTAACTTGTGCGCGCGCCAGCGTCAAGCGGGGGATTGCGCCGGGCAGGGACAAACCGGCCCGGCGCAGGGGTGCTGCGGCCTAATGCGCCAGCATTTCCGCGACGATCGCGGCGCCGTCCAGCGTGGCGGGGTAATAGGTGGGCCAGTTGGTCATCTCGGTCAGCAGGGCCGCGCGGTCGTCACCGGCGTAAAGGTGATAGTGATCGGCAGCCTCGGGCGCGATCTTGTGGTCGCTGAACTGGATGAAGCCGGGCGCGGCATCGTCGCCCTGCACTTTCCTGAAAACAAAGCGCACGCCGCGATTGCCCTTTTCATAGGTCAGCACCTCGAACCCGTCCGGGGCATAGGTCGCGACCGCCTGCGCCGTGCCGCGATGGAAGGTGATCTGATCGCCCGCGATGGTGATGCGGTCCATGTCGGTCTGGTAGCCGGTGTCGTAATAGGCGCGGTAATCGGCGGCGCTCTTGTCACCGGATTCGGCCTTGTGGGCCATGACCGGGTCCAGCGTGCCGTCCTGCAGATAGGGGTAAACCGATTGCCAGTCACCTTCCCAGTCGGTCAGGGGGCGCGGCGCGACCTGCGCGTCGTCGAAGTAACCGCGATAGATCCGGCTTTTGTCGTCCTGCCCCTCGGCATGGGTGTGATCATGATCGTGCGCATGATCATGGCTGTGGTCATGGCCGTGATCATCGGCCTTGGCGGTATCATCGGCCATCACCGGGGCGCTTGCCAGCAGGGCAGAGGCCAGCGCCAGTGCCGGGATGTTCCAGAAAGTGATTCTTTGCATGAGTCGGGCCCTTGTCTGGTCGGGAATATGATTCGTTATGTTATTATATAACCATTATGGGTTAGCCGAGTTTGCCGCCCACCGCAACCGCGCCGATCAAACGGGATAATTCTGATATAATGTGATTTATATCAATGAATTGCGATGGGTTTATCAGGCGGCTTCAGCGCAACCCCATCTCGGACAGGGCCTGCGCGATGTCAGAGGGAAGGGTCGGTTCGCTGTCACGGCCCGCAGGCAGGTCGGGGGGCAGATCGCCGGGTTGCAGGTAGCGCCAGCCCTGAAAGGGGCGGCGCGGGGTGGCGGCGACGCGGATCAGCGCGGGGCGCATGATGATCGCGCAGCGGCGGATGCCGTCTTCGCCCATGACCTCCTCGAAGCCCGCCAATTCCTGACGGGCCATCATCATCCCCTTGAAAACCCAGTAGATCGAGCCGCCATTCAGCAGCTCGCTGTCGCGCTTGGGCCACATGCGGGTGACATGGCGCGGTGCGGCGCCCTGCCAGCGCTGCGCCTGCCATGCCTCCAGTTCGGCGGGGCTGTCGCAACCGACGCAAAGCTTCATCATGTTCAGGGTCGTGGTCATGACACCGATATAGCCCCGGGGGACGGGCGGGAACAGGGGGCAGGCCTTGCGCCTGTCGCGCGGCGGGACTACCGCAGGGGCAGCAACAGGAAGCCCAGATGACCACCAGTTCCCAGATCCGCCGGCTGCCGCTGCCCGAATTCATTGCGCTGATGGCGATGATTTCGGCCATCGTGGCCTTTTCCATCGATTCGATGCTGCCCGCATTGGGTGATATTGCCGCGGATCTGATCCCCGAAAACCCGAACCGCGCCCAGTTGGTGCTGAGCGCCTTCATGCTGGGCATGGGCTGCGGGACCTTCTTTGCCGGGCCGCTGTCGGATGCGCTTGGCCGCAAGCGGCTGGTGACCATCGGTTTCGCGCTTTATGCGCTGGCGGCCTTTGCGGCGATCTTTGCCGGTTCGCTGGATGTGCTGCTGATGCTGCGTTTCGTCATGGGGCTGGGTGCCGCCGCGCCCCGGATCGCGACGATGGCGCTGGTGCGCGACCTGTATCAGGGGCGCGAGATGGCGCGGATCACCAGTTTTGTCGGCATGGTCTTTATCCTGATCCCGGCGATTGCGCCGATGCTGGGGGCGCAGGTCATCGCGGTCTTTGGCTGGCATGGCGTTTTCGGGTCGTTCGTGCTGATGGCGCTGATCGGCGCGGGATGGCTGAACCTGCGGCAGGCGGAAACCCTGCCCCCCGCGCTGCGCCGCCCGTTCAACCTGCGTTCGGTCGGCACCGGCATGGCCGAGGTCGTCGCCAATGGGCAGGTCCGCCTGATCACGCTGGTCCTGGCGCTTGGTTTCGGCCAGATGTTCATCTTGCTGAACACCGCGCAGCAATTGTTCAGCGAGACCTATGGCCGGGCCGCGACCTTTCCCTATTGGTTCGCCGTCATGGCCCTGCTGGCGGGTTGCGCCAACCTGCTGAATGCGCGGCTGGTGGTGCGGCTTGGCATGCATCATATCGCGCGGGCGGCCTATGTCATGCAGACGGTGATTTCCGGCGTGATGGTCGTTCTGGTCTATGGCGATCTGATCCCCGAGGTGCTGGCCTTTCCGCTGTTCGTCTTTTGGGCCGTCAGCGTCTTTGCCATGGCGGGGGTGACGTTTGGCAACCTGAACGCGCTGGCCCTGCAACATATGGGCCATATCGCGGGGACGACGGCATCGGTGGTGTCGGGGCTGTCGACCTTTGGCGCGGTCGCGATCGCCGCCCCCATCGGCCAGCTTTATGACGGCAGCCTGGGGCCGATGGTCGTCGCCACCCTGATCTGTTCGGCGCTGGCCGTCCTGCTGATGCGCAGCATCCGCGAAAACTGAGCCATCCCGGTAGGAAAGCCGGGCAGGGAGCGACCTAGGGAACGATGAATTCGACGCCGGGCAGGCCCGCGATTTCCGCAAGGTCGCGGTCATAGATCGCGGTCAGCTCGTCGATGGTGTCCTGCGTCCAGCCGGGAAGGGTGACGGTGGTCTCGATCATCTCGGGGCGGACATATTGTTCCAGCGCGCGGGCAAAGATATCGCGGCGCCCGGCGATGGTGACCCGTTCCTGCGCGGCCATTTCGTCGCGGATAAAGCGGATGCCGTCGGGTTGCAGGATCTCGCCCAGAACCAGCAGGCCGGCCTTCAGCGGCACGTCGCCCGGCATGGTGGCGATGGCGCGCACGACCTCGGGCCAGATCAGGGGCGTATCTTCGTGCGACCAGATCACCAGCCTGCGGCCCCGCGCGGCGCTGACCATGTCGCGCACCGTCGGCGCCCAACGCATGTCCTGCAACTGCACGCCCGCCATGATATCCTGATAAGAGCGGTCCTCGATCCGGCTGATGCAATAGGGGATCAGGGTGGCGGGGTTTTTCAGCCCGATGAAGAATTCGACCTCGGCACTGGGGAACAGGTTGGCCAGCGCGGCCATGCGTTCGGCGGACAGCCGCATCAGCCCTTCGGGCGTGATGGCGCGGTCCGGCACGCCCAGAAAGCCCGGCTGGCTGCAGATCACCCGCTGCGTCCCGTCATTGTCGAGGATCGCGTCCAGCATCATCTCTTCCATGTCGGGGGTGGCGGGGCCGCCGCGCAGCGAATTCAGCGCGCTTTCAAAGACGCCGCGATGGCGGTTGCGCGAGACCACCTCGACCCCGTTCTGCAAAAGCCATTCGCGGTTTTGCAGCAATGTTTTCAGCAGCCCGTCGTGATCCGTCCCATGAACGCCACAGTGAAAAACGATCTGCATCGGGCAAGACTCCATCCAAGACGGGCGCACCTTAGACGTCATTCGTGGACAGGGAAACCGCCCTCGTGCTAGGTCACGGACCATGTCCCAGGAACCGCCGAAAGCCCCGCCGCAGCGCCGCCGTATCGGCGAAGGGCGCATCTGGTCGCTGGTCGCCATCGCGGTCGCGGCGCTGGTGCTGGCGCCGATCCTGTCGGTGGGCTGGATCGCTCTTTTCCCGACCGAAAACATCTGGCCGCATCTGATGGCGACGACGCTGCCGCGCTATTTCGGCAATACGGTCAAGCTGGCGGTCGGCACCGGGATTCTGGCCGCGATCATGGGGGCGGGGACCGCCTGGCTGGTCAGCATGTATGAATTCCCCGGCCGCCGCTGGCTGGAATGGCTGCTGGTGCTGCCGCTGGCCGTCCCGGCCTATGTCGGCGCCTATGCGCTGGCGGATTTCCTGGACTATTCCGGCCCCGTCCAGATCGCGCTGCGCGAGACCTTTGGCTGGACCTCGGCGCGCGATTACTGGTTTCCGCGCATCAGGTCGCTGCCCTCGGCCGTGGTGGTGATCGCGGCCTCGGCCTTTCCTTATGTCTACCTGTTGTCGCGCGCCGCCTTTCGCGAGCAATCGGGCGGCATCTACGAGGTCGCGCGCGCCCTGGGCATCGGCGGCTGGCGGTTGTTTGGCCGCGTCGGCCTGCCGCTGGCGCGCCCGGCCATCGTTGCTGGCGCGACCATCGTGATGATGGAAAGCGTCGCCGATTACGGCACGGTCGCCTATTTCGGCGTCCAGACCCTGAACACCGGCATTTTCACCACCTGGCTCGAAGGGCGCAATGCAGGCGGCGCCGCCCAACTGGCCATGGTCATTCTGGTGATCGTCGTCCTTCTGACCGGCCTCGAGCGTATCAGCCGGGGCAGGGCGCGTTTCCACCGGGGCGCGCGGCAGAACCGTCCGCTGATCCGCCAGCGCCTGACGGGTGCGTGTGCGGCACTGGCGACGGCGGCCTGCCTGTTTCCGTTCCTGCTGGGCTTTGTCCTGCCCGTCGCGGTGATCCTGAAATATGCGCTGGCCTATCCGCAGGGCTGGTTCGGGCCGGGGCTTTTGCGCGCGCTGACCCATACGGTCACGCTTGGCGGGCTGGCCGCGGCGATCACGCTGGTTCTGGCGCTGCTGATGGTTTACGGCGTGCGCCTGTCGCGCAGCCGCCTGCCGTCGATGCTGCTGCCGGTGACGATGGTCGGCTATGCCGCGCCGGGCGCCGTGCTGGCCGTCGGCATCCTGTTCCCGCTGGCCGCGCTGGATCACCGTCTGGCCGATGCGGTGACGGCGATCACCGGCAGCGATCCGGGGCTGATCCTGACCGGGTCGGGTTTCGCCATCGTGCTGGCCTATGTCGTGCGCTTTTTCGCGATTGCCCAGAACACGGTCGATTCGGCCTTTACCCGCGTCTCGCCTTCGCTGCCGATGGCGGCGCGGTTGCTGGGGCGCAACCGGGCACAGGTGCTGACCGGGATCTATCTGCCGCTGATGAAGGGTTCCCTGGGGTCGGCGCTGCTGCTGGTCTTTGTCGATTGCGCCAAGGAACTGCCCGCCACCATGCTGCTGCGCCCCTTCAACTACGAAACCCTGGCGACCCGCGTCCACCAACGCGCCAGCCTCGAGGATCTGGGCAATGCCGCGCCCGCCGCGCTTCTGGTCATGGCGGTCAGCATGGTCGCGGTTCTGTTGCTGGCGCGGTCGAACCTTGGCTTGCACAATGCGCGCGCTCGGGCTATCGCAGAAAGCGACGTGCCGGCTTAGCTCAGCAGGTAGAGCAGCTGATTTGTAATCAGAAGGTCACGGGTTCGATTCCTGTAGCCGGCACCAATAAAACCACGAAATTACAGATATTTATGAGCAAGGCTTCACAAGGGGGCTTTTCTCGTTTCCATCCTGGGGAACGCTGGGGTAACATTCGGCACACCAGATCTTGCGCCTGCTGTAGCGTGACACGAAGTCTTGCAGGGTGTGACACGAATATTTGCAGCAATTGGATTTTGATTTCAGGGGCCGTGAACGCCGCTTTTAAATGGGGCCATCATCGTCCCCTTTCAGCCGTTTCCGAATGCCGCTTGCCAACACCGCCAGCCAGATCAACCAGACCGCGCCCATCGCTGCTGCGGCTGCCTTGTGGTCGGCGGGCGGGACGAAGGCAAAGGGCAGGCTGGTGATCGACGCGCCCAGGGTGACATGGGTCGCATCGTCCAGGCTATCGCGCCAGTCGGCGCCGCGTTGGATCAGGACCTCCCAGCCCAGCCAATAGGCCAGCCCGACCAGGGTGCCGACGATCCCGACCCAGATGCCGGCCGCGACCCCGATCAGTGCCAGCGGCCCGCCGATGATGGCAGCGTGCCCCGCCTGACCGCCCATCCAGCGATACCAGTCATCCGGATAGGCGTCGGGCTGGCGCAGATAGGCCCAAATGGCGCGGATCATGTCACCGCCAGCCCGTGCTTGTTGGCCAGATAGGCCCGGATCGCCGTGACGGTTGCATCCATTGCGGCAGACCCGTCCGTGACCATCGAAATGATGTCCTTTGCCGCCCCGACGAAGGAGGTGCTCAGATAGCCCCACAGGATGCGCTGGAGATAGAAATCGGGATAGGCTGCGGTCCCGTCGCCGGCAAACAGCACGCCGTTCTCCCAGACCTTGAACCCGCTGGTATTGGTTAGCACGAATGCGAACAGGCGCCACGTTCCAGTGCCGAGGAGCGCCCCCTGACGACGGTCTCTGTATCGTTTCCGGTGCCGTTCCAGCGCAGGGTGTCCCAGCGCCTCGGCACTGAATACCACATCAGGTTATTGCGCCCGCCCGCCGCATTCGTATCTTGCGCGGCGTAACCGGCGAAGTTGTTGGCTGTGTTCTCGGTGTCCATCTGCGCGACGACGAAGATGCGGGTGCCTCTGAAATCGGCGGGATTGGCAAGCAGAAGACCGCCATGCGACCCGGAATTGACAAAGCCACGGGCGGTCAGCTGCGTTGTCGATGCGCCATTCTGATTGAGCCCGGACACCGCCGTCGCATCGAACGCCGCCCCGCGCCGCCCCGGTTTGGCACGCTGGTGACCAAGCCGCTGCCGTCCACCGCAGCATCGTCGGGTGACAGATGCAGCGGGATTTGACCAAGGCCGGTGCCATGATTGGCTGCAAGAGGATCGACCGGCTCGCCGCCGCCACCAGAGCGGATGCGCATGGGCGGCCAAAATCGGTCCAGATGTAGCCGCATCAGAAGCCCCGGATCACGGCCAGCGTGGTGCTGCCGCTGGACGTGCTGGCGCGCACCGATACAGCGGTTTCGACCTGAAAGGCCCCGCCGTCGCCGGGCAGGCGCAGGGCGGCATCGTCGCTCGCCGGATCCTGCGGATAGATATCGACGGGCACGGCACCCTGATTTTGCAGAACATCGCCCGCCTGCAAGGCAATTGGGTCGGACAGAATGGCGCGGATGATGTGGCGGGGCATTGGTGTCTCCTTGGGTCAGGTTGCGTCAGGACGGCCTTTGGTGGCCTGAATGCTGGTGATCAGCCCGGCGCTGGACAGCTCATGCGTGACATTCTTGAGGTGCCATTCGCCGTCCAGTTCCGCCCGCAGCCCCGCCAACTGGACGAGGCCACCGCCGAACAGGCGCGGTTCGAGACCGGCAATCGTGGCGTCCAGCGTCATCGCCGCGCGTTCTGCACCGGTCAGGGCCGATTCGGCAGCGCGGGTCGCCTCGGCCTCGGTCGGATACGGGTGGCGGATCTTCTTCAAGGGCGTGCCGGATCCGGCCTTGACCTTATGGGTGATGCCCGTCGCGGTGTCCGTCCATTCGGCCTCGGCCGCGCGATAGACGGTGCGGCCATCGACCGCCCAGGACCAGTCCGACAGGCGCGCCCGCCGCCGTCTGGCCCTCACCGCGTTTCTGGACGAGGAGCGCGCCGCCCGCTGGCCTGGCCGTGGCGTCCAGCGTGGCGGCGATGCGCGACAGGAAATGCAGATCGCTTTCGGCGGTCTGGGCCAGCCATGGCCAGCGGGTGGCGGCTATGCTGGCGCCAACGACAGGCCGCAGATCGACCGCAGCCGCGATATCGCGCACGATCTGGGCCAGCGTGACGTTTTCCCAGGACCGGGTTTTCGGGGCGCGGATTTCGCCCTTCATGTCGGCGGCTGTCGCGGTGACACGCAAGGTCAGCGCCGGGCCGGTGCCTGACAGGCCGTCAACGGAAAAGATGCCCAAGATGTGCAGGGGCTGGCCCTGAAAGCCCAGGGCAATTTCGATCCGGGCGTCTTCTTCTGGCCACGCGATTCGGCTGGCGCGGTCAACGATGGCCATAAGGGCTACTCCTTGCCTTCAGCCGCGCGGGCGGCGGCGAAATCTTCGGCGCTCATGTTGAGTTGGCGGCACACGGCCAGTTCCTCGGCATTCAGCTGGCCGGGCTTTGCCCCCGGGTCTTTCTTGCCGAGGTCGGTCAGGGGCGCGATCACCGGCTGCGCCGCGACAAAGGCGCGGAAGCGGTCCAGACCGCCTTCGGCGCGGCAGGTCGCAAGGTGATAGTCGCGGCTGGCCGGGGCGATCTTGCCCTCGGCAACCGCCGCATCCACCGCATCGGTTGCGGCTTGTTCGGCGCGGCCTTTCTCGGCCGTTTCGCATTCGGTGATCCGGTTCAGCGCCAGCTGCTCGGCCGATTTCAGGCCATTGATCGCCAGCACGGCTTCGGCTGCGGTGGCGGTCGGGGTCAGGCCAAGGGCCTCCAGGACGGCGGGGTCCATAGGGTCATTCTCCGTTTCAGAGGTTTCGCGGTTGAGGGCGGGAAGGTCGAAATTCGGCAGGTTTGTCAGACCCACGGATGCCGGGCGCGACACGACGCGCTGCGGCCCCGCAAAGAAAAAGCCCGGGCTGAGATAGCGATAGCCGCGCGATGCGATCGCGGCACGGCCGGTTTCGGTCCAGTCGATCCGGCCCCACAGCGCGCCATCACGATTGGCAAGCTCCTTGACCCAGCCAATGGCGTCAGCGCGTTCGCCCTTGTCACCCTTGACATGGGTCGCGTGTTCGAAATCGACGGGGGCCTCCATGCCCGAGGCGGCACGCTCGGCATAGGCCTGCACCACGGCATCAGGGTCGGGCAAGGACCACGACCGACCATCGCGAGACGGCAGATGCGGCCCTTGCGGGGTCAGCTGGACCCAATCGGGCACGGCCCCCTCTTCGGAGCAGAGCGCCAGCGGCATGGATTGAAAGACGGATCGTTTCGACATGCGGGCACCATCGCAGTTGCCCGCTGCCGGATAGACCTTGAAACATTTCGGGGGATGGCGGGCCGCGCCCGTGCGACAACCCTATCCAGATGGAAGGGTGCCTGTCGAGGGGTTTAAGGCCGGGTTGAAAACCGCATTAAACAAGCGCATATATATAGTGTGACCCGAGCCAACGGCTTGCCATCTTCGGGATGCGAGGGAGGGCCGTCCCTCCGGGTCACGATTTATCCAGATCTATAATCTTATTGCCCTGCTCGGAAGCGCGCTTGCGAAAGCCCCTTTCTGTGCTGGGCATGATCGAACGCACCCGCATCGCGTCATCGAACCACACGATCAGAGCGGTCGGCCGTTCGGCCTTTCCCGGACGCGCGCTTTCAGCAACATGAAAATATCGGTTGAACGGGATCAGGACACGCAATGTCTTCAATCCATCACCGCGCTCTTCCACGGCCGCCAGCGTGGCGCCGTCGATATTCGCCACCAGCGACATCAGCGCCTTGCGGAATTCCGCGTCCTTCGGATCGTGATCCATGACGACATGCCCGAACGTGTCGTGGTTGACCCAGATCATACGGTCATCCGGGCCGGCCTCGGCCGCGATCTGCGCGGGCAACTGACCGACCGGCGCCCGACCGGGGGCACCATCCATGATCCGCCGAACCCGCCAGCTGGTCGCGATGTCTCGCAATGCGGCCTGACGTGCCGCCTCGGGCAGCTCATCCAGCTTCTCGGCCAGGAAACTTTCCATACCATCCAGCCGCAGCTGACCGGGATTGCGCTGCCAGCCCGGATCAATGCCCTGCGGGACGATCCGCACCTCGCCGGTGCGTTGGTTTTCGACAACGGTGTCCGCCACCTCGGGTTCGACGGACACCCCGCGCCGCGCGGCCTCGGCCCTTGTCACCTGACGGACCCAGCATTTGCAGCCCCAGCCGTTCGGCGGAAACCATTCGTCCCAGAACGGGCTGTCCACCGGCAGAATCGTCCCGGCTTTTGCCAGATGGTGCGGCCGGTGGTTTTCGCTCGGACCCGTGCGGTATTCCAGATAAGGAAAGGCGCGCTTGGTGCGCTGGATCCGCTCCCACTGGCCTGCCGCCCGGGCGCTGCGGATGTTGGCATTATATATGGTGCGCAGGCGGCGCGGACTGCCCAGCTGCACCAGCTCGGTCTCGCCGGTCACCGGATCGACCATTTCGCGCTTGCCCCACCACTCGGCCAGATTCGGATTCGATTTCCAGTTTTTCTGAAACGCGTCGAACGGCAGCCCCTCATCCAGCGCCCTCTGAACCTCGCCGCGCATCGCCTCCAGTAGGTCAAGCTCCATCGCCTTCTTCTTCATTTCCTCGGCGCGGTTCATGTGCAGCAGCAGGACGCCGATCGATCCGACCATGCTGGTTTCCGACACAACGACAGAACCGGCCTGACTTGCGATCCAGTAGGCGGCGCTGCACGCGGTATCGTTGACGACGGCCACCACCTTCTTACGCGCGCCGACCTCTCGAACCATCGCGGCCAGCCCGGCGATGCCGCCCGCTTCGCCGCCGCCGCTGTCGATATCAAGGACGATGGCCTTCACATCAGGGGCGGCGCCGGCGGCCCGCAGTTGGGCCGCGATGCTCTCATAGGAGACAAGGCCGGAATGCGCCCCGATCCACGCACCGCGGTTCACCAGCGATCCGACGATGCTGATGATCGCAACGCCGCCCGCGGTGTTGTAGGGCCGCGCTGCGCCATCAGCACCGCGCGACGATCCCCGGAAACGGGATGCCTCGGCGGGAAGCGCGGAAAGGTCGGGACCGGCAACCCCGATTCGGCCCGCCAGAACGTCGAGGATCACGGCCGCTTTCGACGGATCCAGCAGAAGCGGACGGTTCAGAACGCGATCAGCCAGCAGGGCGGCCATGTCAGCCCTCCGATCCCGGCGCCGCATCGGTGCCGCGAACGCGGACCGTGACCGGCGTATAGTTTTTGGGTGCGACCTCGATCAGCCCGGCATCGACCAGCTGCGCGGCCCGCGCGTCGGTCAAGGTGACGGTCGCGCCTTCGGGCAGTGCCGACCTGCGACCTGCGGTTCCGCGCCCTTCGCGGTGATCATGTAGCGTTTCGCCATGGTGCAATCCTCTCGATCAGCGGAAAATGATCCCCGCCCCGGTGATGGTGTTGATGGTTTGCGAGGTGCCGCCCGTGGCGTTGATCGTCGCAACGATCCCACCGCCCGCGACGATGATATCCGCCGGGCCATCCGTCCCGCCCATGCGGCAGTTGGCGCCCTGCGCGGACACCGTGGCTCCGTGCGTGGCCTGCACCCCGGACTCGGTGCAGCCCGAGATATTCGCCGCCTGGCCTAGACCATCGCCGTGTGTTGGGCGTAAAGCCCGCCCTTCATCGCGCCGGAAAGGTTGACACCCTGCGCCGAAACCGAGGCGGACAGCGCATAAAGACCGCGCCCGCCTGCGTTTCGGAAATCGCCGAGACCCACTGAGGCAACACCGCCAGATCGCACATGCAGGCCGTCCTCGCCCGCGTTGCGGACGCCGCCGCCGCCGACCCTGACACCCGCGTCGGGACCGTTCACCAGGATACCGTCGCGATTCGTCGCGACGCCCGTGGTATCCATCTGGAACACCTGCGAAATCGTGGGCATCACCCCGCCGTTGACTGCTGAAAATGCCGGGTAACGATCCGAAACCACACCGGTCAGCGCATTGCGACGGATGATCGTCAGTGCATCGACGCCCGTGATCTGGACCCAGCCCAGATTGATGCCCGAGACCACGACCTGTTCGGACATGATGAAGCCCGCCAGAAGGCGGATCACCGCAGTGAACCCACCCGAGCGGAATGCGGGGCGGCGGCGCGACAGTTCGGCCAGCGCCTCGTTGATCGACGCATACTGACCACCGGCCCCGACCGTCACCTCGACGTCAGCGACCTGACGCAGGTCATCGACGGCGGCTTTCAGGTAGGATGTGCGGTTGGCCAGCTTCTGAATCGGCCAGTTCGCAAGGCCCTCGTCGGCGGCTGGATCGGGTGGGCCCCCGTGATCTGGAAGCCGTTTTGAAGTTCAGGAATGTTTTCTTCCCAGATCGCGCTTTCCGCGATGTTCGGGACGCTAGGCTCAGGACCCATTGATTTCCGACTGGCGGCGTGATTCACGGTTCGAAAAGCGAGCGGTGACCATGTCTGATCTTTTTTGGTTGACGGACGCGCAGATGGCGCGTCTTGAGCCTTTCTTCCCCAAGTCCCACGGCAAGCCTCGCGTCGATGATCGACGCGTGTTAAGCGGGATTATCTTCATCAATCGCAATGGCTTACGGTGGCGCGATGCCCCGGCAGCCTATGGCCCGCACAAGACACTATACAACCGTTGGAAGCGGTGGAGCGACAAGGGCATCTTTGCCCAAATGATGGCGGGTCTGGCGGCCGGGCACGGCGAAGAGAAGACCGTGATGATCGACGCCACTTACCTGAAGGCCCACCGCACCGCGACCAGCATGGGCGTGAAAAAGGGGGCGTGGGCGCCTGATTGGTCGCACCAAGGGCGGCATGAACACCAAGTTGCACGCCATCTGCGACAGCCAGGGGCGCCCCCTCAACCTGTTCGTCACTGCCGGACAGGTCAGCGATTACATCGGCGCGCGGGCATTGCTGAGCAGCCTGCCGGATGTCGATTGGCTGCTCGGGGATCGCGGCTATGACGCCGACTGGTTCAGAGAAGCGTTGAAAGACAAAGGGATACGCGCCTGCATCCCAGGCCGGAAGCAGCGGAAGAAAACCGTCAAGTACGACAAGCGCCGGTACAAACGGCGCAACCGGATCGAGATCATGTTCGGCAGGCTCAAGGATTGGAGGCGTGTGGCGACCCGGTACGACCGTTGCCCCAAGGTATTCTTGTCAGCAATCGCACTTGCTGCCCTCGTCATCTACTGGCTTTGAAACTCAATGAGTCCAGACCCTAGGCACATCGACCATGGGTCAATTTTTTATGTTTATTTTCAATGGGTAATTCCCAGAGAAAATGAAATGGAAATGCGTTTTAAAAACGCTGGAAGAGACGCAAACATCGGGGGTGGCAAGACCCGCGCTAGATCGGCCCCCTGACACGGTCCCTAGAGGGGGTGGTGTTGCACGAAGGCCACACCGCCCGAAGGGCGCGACGACGCGGGCCGGACACCACCCGCGCCGCCGCTGTGCCGGGGGAAGGAACCACCCGGCGTCTGCCCGTGAAACACCAAAAATCCGGGCAGCATCTCTCACCCCCTGCGCCCCGGCCTCGCCCACCCTTCGAGGATGACGCGGATCTCGTGGGCGGCGCGGTCGGCCAGCCCGTCGGTGCTGCGCATAAACTCCTTGAGGCTTTCGTCCTTCATGATTTCTTCAGGGATGGAGGGGCCGAACAGCGGACGGATGGCGTTCTTCCTTCCCGACTTTGGATCGAACTTCTGCGTATTGATGAACACGTTGCCGTCGAGCGACTTGACGATGAACGCGTGATTGAATCGCTGCGACCTGTTCCATGGCCGGGCGCGCACGCCATACTTGAACTGGCGCGGCCCAAACTTCCTCAACCACTCCCGTTGTCCGGTCGCCCGGACTGTGGTTTTCAGGCGGTTTTTCGTCGCTTGGCCATATTTGACGGCGTTGTTCACGTCATAGGCTTTCAGACCGGTCTGCCTGCGGACAGCACGCTTCATCGCAGTGAAGGTTTTACGGCCTTCATGGTTCAGAGCGCGGGAAAAGGCGCGCTTTGCATCGGATTTACCGATGCGGGTAATTGCGGCCTCGTAATCGAGCATGATGCTGTCACCAGCCTCCAACTGAACCATCCCATGACACCACCTTGGCGATGCAAAGATATATGGATGAAAAGAAGGGGCGACCTGCGTCGAAGCGACGGAAATAGCTCCTTCTTTTAAGGCCTCGTCGATCAGATGGCCGCCCTTTTGGGCGGCTTGTTCATGGCCAGGCGCCAGGATCGTTGAAACACAGGTTCGTTTTGGGATGTCGGAAGTTGCTTTTGGGGTGTCGGCAGATTGGTATCCAGGATGTCGGGTGAAAACTTAACTTGTTGATATATAACGACTTGGATTCCGGTCAAGTTGGCGTTTATATGTCAGACCACACCTGCCGTTCGGGCATCCAGCGCGATGAAACGATTTCCCGCATTCGCGTTTCGTTTTCGTTGTGGCGTCGCGGAAAGAATCGCAGCCATCGGCTTCCACCCAAGTGCCGCGATACGGTAACGGACGCATGTTGAACCCAGGGCATGGCCGCGCCATAGTCTTTGGATCGCAGGAGCAAGGCAGGCCCGCACATGTATACGCCCCCTCACTTTCAGGAGATCAATCCCGGGACGATTGCCGAAATCCTCGAGGATGCGCCGCTGGCCTGCCTTGTGGCGCAAACCGACAACGGGCTGATCGCGAACCACTTGCCCCTGCTGCAAACGCCGAAAGGCGATTTCATCGGTCATGTCGCGCTCGCAAACGATATGCATCGGCTGATCGCGGACGGTCAGCAGGTCCTGGCGATTTTCCGGCGCGCCGATGCCTATATTTCCCCGAACTTCTACCCGACCAAGCAAGACCACCATCGGCATGTGCCGACCTGGAATTACGAGGTCGTCCATGCTTACGGCAATATCACCTTCCAGCATGACGAGCATGCAAAGCGGGCGGCTGTCGGGCTTTTGACACGCCACCACGAGCGTCGGCTCAATGGGGCGGATGCGTGGCGGATGGCGGATGCGCCGCGCGATTACATGGCGCAGATGCTGGGCGGCATCGTCGCTTTCAACATTGCCGTGACCAAGGTTCTGGCCAAGTCGAAACTGAGCCAGAACAGGGAAGCGCGTGACTATCTGGGTGCTGTAGACGGGCTGCGTGCCTCGGGACATGCGGAAATGGCGGGCCGGATGGCAGCAAGGCTGAACGATGGTCGCTGAGTGGTGGCCTCGCCGTTCTGCCCTGACGCCCCGAACCCCGTGGCGCCTGCAGGGCGAACCTGTCCGAAATGGCTTGCCATTCTTCGCGAAAAGGATCGCGCCATCGCCCTGTCGGAGCAAGCAAGGGGCGCCCTGAAAAACCACGCTGAAAACCACCCCCAAGAAAAAGCCCCGAAAAACTGCCCTCGGGGGATTTCGCAAACCCTGCGGTCCCGCCATGATGCCTGTGCCTGTCTGCCCTTGGTGACGTCGATGCTGTCTTTGATCCCCTCTCGCCGGGGCGTGGAAACGATCTTTCCGGGCCTTGCCGTGTCGATGCTGGTCGCGGCGACGGCGCAGTTCCTGTCGGAACATTATGGCGCGCCCGCGATGTTGCTGGCGCTGCTTCTGGGGCTGGCGCTGAACTTTCTGGCAGAGGACGGCACGCGCACTGCGGCCGGGGTCGATTTCACCACCCGCACCGTTCTGCGATTGGGGGTGACGCTGCTTGGCGCGCGGATTTCGGTCGATATGCTGACCGCGCTTGGCGCGCGGTCGATCCTGCTGGTGGTCGCGGGTGTCGTCCTGACCATCCTGTGCGGGCTGGCGATGGCGCGGATGGTGGGGCGGGGCTGGCGCTTTGGCCTGCTGACGGGCGGCGCGGTGGCGATCTGCGGGGCCTCGGCCGCGATGGCGATTGCCGCCGTTCTGCCAAAGCATGAGAAATCGGAACGTGATCTGGTCTTTACCGTCCTGTCGGTGACCGTCCTGTCCACCGTCGCCATGGTGCTTTACCCGATGCTGGCGGCGCTGTTCGGCTTCACCGAACGCGATTCCGCCATCTTTCTGGGCGGGACCATCCATGATGTCGCGCAGGTCGTCGGCGCGGGTTTCTCGATCAGCCCCGAAACCGGAGAGACCGCGACACTGGTCAAGCTGATCCGCGTGTCGATGCTGGCGCCGGTGGTGCTGGTGATTTCGCTGGCGATCCGCACAGGGGGACGGGCGCGTCCGGACAGCGGCAGCGCGCCGCCGCTGTTGCCGGGCTTCGTGCTGGGGTTTCTGGCGCTGGCGGTGCTGAACAGCCTTGGCGTGATCCCTGCGGCGCTGTCGGATCTGGCGGGGCAGTTGTCACGTTGGGCGCTCCTGACCTCGATCGCGGCGGTGGGGATCAGGACCTCGCTGAAAAAGATGCTGGGGGTCGGCGGCAGCGCCATCGCCCTGATCGTGGCTGAAACGGTCTTTCTGGGGGCCGTCATCGTCGCGGGGCTGCATTTTCTGGGCTAGCCGGTTGGGGGTAGCTGGGGGGATTGATCGCGTTGCAACCGATGGAAGCAATCGCCCCCAATGATGCCTGAAACCGATGCCGCCTGAAGCCGACGATGGTTGAAACCGCTTCGCCTCACCCCCATCTGAACAGGACCGGATGGCCCATGACGGGCGCCGGAACGCTGCCCGCCAGTTTGGGGGCAGGATTTGTATCGCTTTGAAAAGGATGCGAAAATGCGTAATTTTGACCTCAGCCCCCTGTATCGTGCCTCGGTGGGCTTTGACCGTGTGGCGGATGTGCTGGACCGCGCGCTGGCAACCGATCTGCCCCAGCACAGCTATCCCCCCTACAATATCGAAAAAACCGGAGAGACGAGCTATCGCATCTCGATCGCAGTCGCGGGCTTTTCGGTGAGCGACCTCTCGGTCGAGATGCGCGACGGCGCCGTGATCGTCACGGGACGCAAGGCCGCCGATGATGACAACCGCAGCTTTCTGCATCGCGGGATCGCGACCCGCGCCTTTGAACGCCGTTTTACCCTGGCCGATCACGTCCGGGTCGAGGGCGCCAGCCATGTCGACGGCATGCTGAATATCGACCTCGTCCGTGAAATCCCCGAGGCGCTGAAGCCCCGCCGGATCGAAATCGCGAAACCCGCGAAACCTGTCGAAAAGCTGGACGCCTGACGTCAGGGTGCAACCGCCGTGGCCGGATAATCCGGCCACTTCAAAGCAATGTGCGGGCCAAGCCCGCACGCCGCATGGTTAAGGTTGCGAGTGGCGCGGGGCGGATTCCCGCGCCTTTTTCATTGCAGCTTGCGTCGGGCGCGCAGGGCCGCGGTGATGGTGCCGTCGTCCAGATAATCCAGTTCTCCGCCGATGGGAACGCCCTGGGCCAGCCCGGTCACGGCGACATCGCTGCCCGCCAGCGCCTCGGCGATGTAATGGGCGGTGGTCTGGCCCTCGACCGTTGCCGCCAGCGCCAGAATCACCTCGGAAATCCGTTCATCCGCAATCCGCTGGATCAGTTGCGGGATATGCAGATCCTCGGGGCCGATTTCGTCCAGCGCCGACAGGCTGCCACCCAGCACATGATAGCGCCCGCGAAAGGCGCGACCGCGTTCCAGCGCCCACAGATCCGCGACATCCGTCACCACGCAGATTTCGCCCGTGGCGCGGGTGGGGTCGTGGCAGATCGCGCAGATATCGCTTTCGGTGATATTGCCGCAGACCAGACATTCGCGCGAATTTTCCGCGACCGCGCCCATCAGGCTGGCAAGCTGCGCCATCTGCCCCGCACGCTTGCGGATCAGATACAGGACGATACGCCGGGCCGAGCGGGGGCCAAGCCCCGGCAGCCGCGCGATCTGGCCGATCAGCGCCTCGATATCGCCCTTGCCCTCGGCCATTCGGTCAGAAGGGGAATTTCATGTCGGCCGGCAGCCCGAACTGGCCGGTCAGCTTGGCCATTTCCTCTTGCGCCTTGTCCGAGGCGCGTTTCTGCGCATCCTTGATCGCGGCCAGAATCAGATCCTCGACGATTTCCTTGTCGTCGGACCGAAAGATCGACGGGTCGATGTCCAGCCCGGTCAATTCGCCCTTGGCGGTGGCGCGGGCCTTGACCAGCCCGCCACCCGCTTCGCCGGTGACGATCAGGCGGTCCAGATCTGCCTGCATCTCGGCCATCTTTTCCTGCATGTCCTGCGCGGCCTTCATCATGCCGGACAGGTCGCCAAGGCCCTCAAGTCCCTTCATCATCGTCTATTCCTCATCCTCGAACGGGTCCCATTCCTCGACCTCGGCGACGGGGCCATCGGTCAGGTCATGGGGTGATGTATCCTCGCCGACCGGCATTTCAACCGCCGCCGCGACTGGCGCCTTGCGGATTTCGGTGATCTTCGCGCCGGGAAAGGCGGCAAAGATCGCCAGCGCCACCGGGTTCAGCATGGCGCGTTCGCGGGTCGCGGCCTGTTCGGCGGCGCGGGCCTCGGCGATGGTGGGCTGGCCGCCTTCGTTCACGACGCTGACCGCCCAACGCTGGCCGCCGGTCCAGCCGCGCAGCCTTTCGCCAAGGCGCTGCGCCAGATCCACGGGGGCCTGAGGCGTCGGCTGGAACTCGATCCGGCCGGGCTGGTAGCGGACAAGGCGCAGGTGATCCTCGACCTCCAGCAGCAGGCGCATGTCGCGCATCCGCCGGATCAGTTCGATGACAGCCTGAAAATCGGGATAGGCGGCAAAGGCATCGGGCGATACCGCCAGCGCCAGCGCCGCGCCGTCCTGCCGGATGCCGCCACGCGCGGGCGCGGGGATCGCGGCGCGCGGCGCGCCCTGACCGGATGCCGGGGTGCCTGCCATGGGCGGCGCGAACTCGCCTGCCTTGATCGAGGCCTGAACCTTGCGGATCAGCGCATCCGGGTCGGGCAGGTCGGCGACATGGGTCAGGCGGATGATCGCCATTTCCGCGGCCATCATGGCATTCGGCGCGGCAGAGACCTCCTCGATGGATTTCAGCAGCATCTGCCACAGCCGGGTCAGCACGCGCATCGGCAGGTTTTCGGCGAAATCCTTGCCGCGCGTCGCTTCATCGGGGCCGACGGTCGGGTCCTCGATCGCCTCGGGGGTGATTTTCAGGATGGAAATCCAATGGGTGATTTCCGCCAGATCGCGCAGCACCGACAGGGGATCGGCGCCATCGGCATATTGCGCCTGCAATTCGGCCAAAGCCTCGGCCGCGGCACCGCGCAGGATCATGTCGAACAGGTCCAGCACCCGGCCACGATCCGCCAGACCCAGCATGGCGCGGACCTGCACGGCGGTGGTTTCGCCCGCGCCGTGGCTGATCGCCTGATCCAGCAGGCTGGTCGCATCGCGGGCCGAGCCTTCGGCGGCGCGGGTGATCAGCGCCAGCGCATCATCGGCGATCTGCGCGCCTTCGCCGCCCGCGATCCTGCGCAGCAGGGCGATCATCACCTCGGGTTCGATCCGGCGCAGGTCGAACCGCTGGCAGCGCGACAGGACCGTCACCGGGACCTTGCGGATTTCGGTGGTGGCAAAGATGAATTTCACATGCGCCGGAGGTTCCTCCAGCGTTTTCAGCAGCGCGTTAAAAGCGCTGTTCGACAGCATGTGGACTTCGTCGATGATAAAGACCTTGTAGCGCGCGCTGGATGGTGCGTAATGGACGCTGTCCAGCACGCTGTCACGGATATCGCCGACGCCGGTATGGGATGCGGCGTCCATTTCGATCACATCGACATGGCGGCCTTCGGAAATCGCCACGCAATGTTCGCATGTGCCGCAGGGTTCGGTCGTCGGTCCCCCCTGACCATCCGGGCCGATGCAGTTCAGCCCCTTGGCGATGATCCGGGCGGTGGTGGTTTTGCCGGTCCCGCGAATTCCCGTCATGATGAATGCCTGCGCGATCCGGTCCGCCGCAAAGGCGTTTTTCAGCGTGCGCACCATGGCGTCCTGACCGACCAGATCGGCGAAGGTTTCCGGGCGGTATTTCCGCGCGAGCACCTGATAATTCTGTCCGCTCCCGGTCATGTCCCCGCCTGAATGGAAAACCCGCGCCACATTAGCGGCGCGGGCGGGTATCGGCAACCGGCTGGTGGCGGTCTTCAGCCGTCCTGCCAGTCAAAGACCAGTTCCTCGCGGAATGCGAAGCGGGTCAGGTGGTCCTGCACGACCTGACGCCAGCCCTGCATGACCTGCTGGTCCGGCCCGCTGACCGTCACCTGCAGCGCATCGGGCAGGGCGGCCATGTCGACAACCCGGCCTTCGCCCGCGTCGATCCTGCCCGCCTCGGGCGTGAAATCGACCGCGAATTTATGCGCCCAGTGTTTTGCCAACTGCTGAAGGTAGCGGCTGGCGTTTTCGGTCGGAACAATGCTGTGCGATTGTGCCATGATCAGTTGTCGAAATCGACTTCTTCGATCAGCTTGATGGCATCGGGGCGCAGCTTGGAAATTTCCGACAGCGCCAGCGCATCGGGGGTGAATTCGCCCCAGCCCTGCACCAGTTCCGAACGCGCCACGCCTGCCTTGACCGGGAATTCGTGGTTGGTTTCGGCATAGATCTTTTGCGCCTCGTCACCGGCCAGGAATTCGGCCAGCTTGATCGCGGCGTCCTTGTTCGGGGCGGATTTCGTCATCGCGATCCCGGACACGTTTACATGCGTGCCGCCACCTTCAAAGGTCGGAAAGACGATGCGGACGGATTCGGCCCAGGGCTGCTGTTCCGGGTCGGCGACCATCTGGCCCATGTAATAGGTATTGCCAAGCGAGATGTCGCATTCGCCCGCCCAGATCGACTTGACCTGATCGCGGTCGCCGCCTTCGGGTTTCTTGGCAAGGTTGGCCTTGACGCCTTCCAGCCATGTCCTGGTTGCCTCGGCGCCGTGATGGGCCAGATAGGCGGCGGTCAGCGCGACGTTGTAATCATTGGTAAAGGAACGGGTGCAGATGCGGCCCTTCCATTTCGGATCGGCCAGATCCTCATAGGTGGTGACCTCGCCATCGGCCACGCGTTCCTTGTTGGCATAGATGATGCGGGCGCGGGTGGTCAGGCCATACCACTGGCCGTCGGCATCGCGCAACTCGGCCGGAACGGCGGCATCCAGCGCCTCGTTGCGGAATTCCTGGGTGACGCCTGCGTCCTTGACCTCGCCCAAGCGGGCGACGTCGACGGTCAGGATCAGGTCGGCGGGCGAACGGTCGCCTTCGGCCTGCAGACGTTCGACCATGCCCTTGTCGACAAAGGCGATGTTCACCGGAATGCCGGTTTCCGCGGTGAAGGCATCGATCAGGGGCTGAATCAGCTGGGGCTGACGGTGTGAGTAGACATTCACCTCTTCGGCGAAGGCGGGCATGGCCACGGCGCCAAGAAGGGTCGTCACAAGAAGCTTGCGCATGGTTCAGTCCTTTTGTCAGGTTTAAGGGCTTCTGAATCTTCTGGATTTTCCGATCTTTTTTGTCAATGAATTTTGCCCCCTGACAGCGAAGTGATCTGCGGCCTGCTGTCGCGGGTCCTGACGCGGTGCTAGATTGCGCGCATGACATCCGGACCATCCCGCCGCCTGATCCTTGCCGCCCCCGCCATCCTGATCGCCAGCCGCGTGAGGGGGCAGGATGCGGTTCCGGGGCAGGCGGCGGTGATCCTGGACGATGCCGCCCATCTGTCGCAGTTGCGCGCCATTGCGATCTGGTCGGGCGGTCAGGAACTGGCCGCGCGGGGCTATGGCCGCTGGACGCCCGACCGGCCGACGAATATCAAATCCGCCTCGAAATCGGTGATCTCGGCGCTGGCGGGGATCGCGATTGCGCGGGGGCTGTTCAGTGGCGCGGATCAACCGGTTGCGACGATCCTGAGGGGCGATCTGCCCGACGACCCCGACCCTCGGCTGGCGCGCGTCACCATCGGCAACCTGCTGTCGATGCAAACCGGGATGGAGCGGAAATCCGGTGCCAATTACGGCCAATGGGTGAACAGCGCGAATTGGGTGCGCAGCGCGCTGGCCGCGCCTTTCGTGGGCGATCCGGGTGGGCCGATGCTCTATTCGACGGCCTCGACGCATCTGGTGTCGGCGGCGCTGACGCGGGCCTCGGGGCGGACGACGCTGGATCTGGCGCGGGACTGGCTGCGCATCCCCGGTTTTCAGATCGCGGGATGGGAACGCGACCCGCAGGGCATCTATCTGGGCGGCAATGAAATGGCGATGTCCACACGCGCGCTGATGGCCTTTGGCGCGACCTATGCCAGCGGCGGCATGGCCGGGGGGCGGCTGATCATCCCCGAAGGCTGGATCGGGCAAAGCTGGCGGCGCCGGACGCAATCGGCCTTTACCGGCGCGGGCTATGGCTACGGCTGGTTTCTGGCCCGCATGGCGGGCAGGGCGGTCAATTATGGCTGGGGCTACGGCGGCCAGATGATCTATGTCGCGCCTGCGACAGGCTCGCGGCCGCCGCTGGCGATTGCCATGACCTCGGACTCCGACCAGCCATCGGGGGCGACGGGCTATCGCAACCGGCTGCATGCGCTGGCGGAACGGCTGGTTGCCGCGCTGTAAGCGATTGACGGCACCCGTGGCGCAGGATACCCGGCCCGCATGGCACGCGCACCCTTGTTACAACTGACCGACATTTCGCTGACCTTCGGCGGAAATCCCGTATTTCAGGACCTGTCCCTGACCGTCCAGCAGGGCGACCGTGTCGCGCTGGTCGGGCGCAATGGTTCGGGCAAATCGACCCTGATGAAGGTCCTGGCCGGTCTGGTCGAGGCCGACAGCGGGCTGGTCGTGACCCCCGCAGGCACCTCGGTCGGCTATATGGAGCAGGACCCCGATCTGTCGGGTTTCGACACGCTTGGCGATTTCGCCCGCGCGGGCCTGCCCGAGGCCGAAAGCTACCGCATCGACATGGCGGCCGAAGGGCTGAAATTCGACCCCGCCCGCACCGTCGCTACCGCATCGGGCGGTGAACGCCGCCGCGCCGCGCTGGCCCGGCTGATGGCGCAGGCGCCCGATCTGATGCTGCTGGACGAGCCGACCAACCATCTGGACATCGAAGCCATCGCCTGGCTCGAAGACCAGCTTTCCACGACCCGCGCGGCCTTTGTCCTGATCAGCCACGACCGCGCCTTTCTGCGCGCCCTGACCCGCGCCACCCTGTGGATCGACCGGGGCGAGGTCCGCCGTCAGGAACGCGGTTTCGAGGCGTTCGAGGACTGGCGCGAAACCACCTGGGCCGCCGAGGATGAGGCCCGCCACAAGCTGGACCGCAAGATCAAGGCAGAGGCGCGTTGGGCTGTCGAAGGCATCAGCGCCCGGCGCAAGCGCAATCAGGGCCGCGTCCGCGCGCTGGCCGCCCTGCGCGAGGAACGCGCCGGCCAGATCCGCCGTCAGGGAACGGCCGCGATGGAGCTGGACGCAGGCCAGCAATCGGGCCGCCGGGTGATCGACGCGCAGGGGATCGCGAAATCCTTTGGCGACCGCGTCATCCTGCGCCCCTTCGACCTGCGCGTGCTGCGCGGCGACCGCGTGGCCTTTGTCGGGCCGAATGGCGCGGGGAAAACCACGCTGCTGAAGATGCTGACCGGCGAACTGGCCCCCGACAGCGGGCAGGTCAAGCTGGGCACCAATCTGGAGATCGCGGTCTTCGACCAGACCCGCAGTGCGCTCGACCCCAATGCAACGCTGTGGGACGCGCTGACCAATGACAGCGACATGCGCGTGTCGGGCCGCGCCGATCAGGTCATGGTGCGCGGCAATCCCCGCCATGTCGTCGCCTATCTGAAGGATTTCCTGTTCGACGACGCGCAGGCCCGCGCGCCGGTCGGCAGCCTGTCGGGCGGCGAAAAGGCGCGGCTCTTGCTGGCGCGGATCATGGCGAAACCCTCGAACCTGCTGGTGCTGGACGAACCGACCAACGATCTGGACGTGGAAACGCTGGACCTGCTGCAGGACCTGCTGGGCGATTACGACGGCACGGTTCTGCTGGTCAGCCACGACCGCGATTTCATCGACCGCGTCGCCACGACGACCATCGCGATGGAAGGCGACGGCCTTGCCACCGCCTATCCCGGCGGCTGGTCCGATTATCGCGCCCAACGCCCCGAAAGTGCGGCGGCGGAACCCGCTGCGCGCCCTAACGCCGCACGCCCCAACGCCGGATTGGCCGCATCCGCGGCGAAACCTGCCGCCAA
The DNA here is from genome assembly GCF_029309835.1 of Paracoccus sp. DMF-8. Taxonomy (GTDB): domain Bacteria; phylum Pseudomonadota; class Alphaproteobacteria; order Rhodobacterales; family Rhodobacteraceae; genus Paracoccus. The sequence goes on from NZ_JARJHL010000010.1 coordinate 310,669, forward strand.
ACCGACCGGTCTCAGCTTTACCGAAAAAAGCGGCTGGACGCCCTGCCGGCGGTCATGGAACGGCTTGAGGCGGAAATCGCCAGACTGGGCGAATTCCTGTCCGATCCCGATCTGTTCACCTCGGCCCCCGCGAAATTCGCCAAGGCCAGCGAAGGCCTGTCCGAACGTCAGGCAGCCCTTGCCGCCGCCGAAGAAGAATGGCTGGACCTCGCCGCCCGCGACGACGGCTGACGCACCCCGACAGGCGCGATGCGCGCTTGTCATCCCTGCCCGGATCGGCGATTCTGCCCGCAAAACACAAACAAGACCCGAGGTAGGCAGCATGCAATTCGATCCGAATGCGATCGACCCGTCGACATTTCCGGCATTGGCCCTTGGGGGCGTGCTTCTGCTCGTCATGCTGTTCAGCGGCGGCAGCAGCGATCACGATGACGACGACGACAATGGCGGCGATCAGGCCCATGTCGTGAACGGCACCGAAGGCAATGACGACATCGCCGCCGATACCGGATTCACCGGCACGATCAACGGCGGTCGCGGCAATGATACGATCACGGTCGATACCGGCCCGGTCCGCGACGGGCTGGATCTGGACCGCACCGGCATTGATCAGGTCCAGTGGACCAACGACAACCAGCCGGGCAGCAGCTATCCGGGCAACGCGCCGAACTTCCCGCGCGGGTTGACGGTGGTGAACGGCGGTGCGGGCAATGACACGATCACGGTCGATTCCGGCGCGGCCCATATCGACACGGGCGACGGCAACGACCGGGTCGATCTGTCGGGCGCCCGTCTGGCCACGGTTTTCGCGGGTCGCGGCGATATCGTCACCGGCTCGAATCAGCAGGGCGATGATGTCGATATTCAGGCCTTTGTCGATGGCCGCGGCGAATTCCGGGGCGGCACGGCGGATGAAACGGCGACCGCCCTTGGCGATGGCGCCACCTTGCGCGGGGGACTGGGCGACGACACCCTGATCAGCGACAGCGACAGCGACAGCGACAGCGACAGCGGCGCGGCCCATCTGATCGGCGGTCCGGGCAACGATGTCCTTTACGGCGGGGTCCAAAACGACGCCTTTGCCGAAAACCGGCAAGACCGCTTTGGCAATTTCATGGATGATGCGGTCGATACGCTGGACGGCGGCGCGGGCGGCGACCTGATCTATTTCTCGAACCGCGATATCGTGACGGGCGGCGAAGGCGCCGACGACCTGCGCGCCGAACTCGACCCCGGTGACGCCGCGCGGCTGACCGATTTCAACGCGGGCGAAGACAGCCTCTGGATCAGCATTCAGGACAACAGCGCCAATGCCGCCGCCTTCGCCGCCCGCATCGGACTGGCCGAGGTGAACGGCGCCAGCATCCTCTTCATCGACGGCCAGCAGACCGTGATCCTGCCCGAAAACCCCGGCATGACCTTGGGCTTCACGCGCGACGATGGCGAAACCTTCTTTGATATCAACGGGGAACAGGTCGAACGCGATGCGCTGAACATCGTCATCAGCAACCACGCTGTTCCCGCCTCGATCTGACGGACCCCAGGCAAAGGCAAAGGCGCCGCAGGATCATTCCCGCGACGCCTTGCGCTTTCTTCATCATCCAAATACCCGAAACACCGCCCCGGCAACCGGCGCGGCGCTGCCATTGGGGTCAGGCCGGCTCCAACCCGATTGCGCGGACGAAAGCCGTGCGGAACAATTCGGACAGTTCCGCCAGCGGCGCGGCATCGCCGCCAAGCGCCACCTGCTCGCCGCCAAAGCGCCCGACCGCCGCCGCAGGCACGCCTGCGGCCGCCGCCGCGGCCAGCAGCCCGTCCAGCCCGTCAGCCGGGCAGGCGAGCAGATAGCGCGCCTGATCCTCGCCGAACAGGGTCGCGATCTCGGCGCTTTCCAGCGTGACGCCCATACCTGCCGCCTCGGCCAGTTCAAAACCCGCCAGCGCCAGCCCGCCATCCGACAGATCGACCGCCGCCGAAAAACGCTTGCGCTCGGCCAGGATGAATTCGCCATGCAGGCGTTCAGCCGCCAGATCGACATGCGGGGCGTCGCCCGCCTCGATCCCGAAGGCCTCGGCCGCCAGGGCCGATTGGCCCAGATGGCCGCGCGTCTCGCCGATCACGACCGCCACATCGCCAGCCGAAGGCAGGCCGGAGATGATCTGATCCAGACGGTCGATCAGACCGACCCCGCCAATCGTCGGAGTGGGCAGGATGCCGGTGCCGTCGGTTTCGTTGTAAAGCGACACGTTGCCCGACACGATCGGGAAATCCAGCGCGGCGCAAGCCTCGCCGATGCCTTTGATCGCGCCGACGAACTGGCCCATGATCTCGGGCTTTTCGGGATTGCCGAAATTCAGGTTGTCGGTCGCGGCCAGCGGACGCGCGCCGGCGGCCACCAGATTGCGCCACGCCTCGGCCACGGCCTGCTTGCCGCCCTCGAACGGGTTGGCGCGGACATAGCGCGGCGTCACATCGCTGGTGAAGGCCAGCGCCTTGTCGCTGCCGTGGACGCGGACCACGCCCGCGCCGATGCCCGGACGGCGGATCGTATCGGCGCCGACCTGCGTGTCATATTGTTCCCAGACCCAGCCCTTATGCGCATGGGACGGGCTGCCGATCAGCGCGCGCAACGCGGCAATCGGGGTGATCGCGGGCAGGGCGGGCATAGCCGCCGCCGCAGGCGTTTCGATCCAGGGGCGGTCATATTCCGGCGCCGAAGACGACAGTTTCGACAGCGGCAGGTCGGCCTTGACCTCATTGCCATGCAGGATCAGGAAACGGTCCTCGGCGATGGTTTCGCCGACGATGGCGAAGTCCAGATCCCATTTTTCAAAGATCGCGCGGGCCTCTGCCTCTTTTTCGGGCTTGAGCACCATCAGCATCCGTTCCTGGGATTCCGACAGCATCATTTCATAGGCTGTCATATCGGTTTCGCGCTGCGGCACCGCATCCAGCACCAGCCTGATCCCCAGACCGCCCTTGTCGCCCATTTCGACCGCCGAACAGGTTAGACCCGCGGCCCCCATGTCCTGAATGGAAATCACGCTGTCGGTCTGCATCAGTTCCAGACAGGCTTCCAGCAGGCATTTTTCGGTGAACGGGTCGCCGACCTGAACGGTGGGGCGCTTTTCCTCGATGGTGTCGTCGAATTCGGCCGATGCCATGGTCGCACCGCCGACGCCGTCGCGGCCGGTTTTCGCGCCCAGATAGACGACCGGCATGCCGACGCCCGAGGCCGCCGAATAGAAAATCCTGTCCGCATCGGCCAGACCGGCGGCAAAGGCGTTGACCAGGCAGTTGCCGTCATAGCTGTGGTGGAAACGCACCTCGCCGCCGACGTTCGGGACGCCGAAGGCATTGCCATAGGCGCCGATGCCTTCGACGACGCCCTTGACCAGATGCGCGGTTTTCGGATGGTCGGGGCGGCCGAATGACAGCGCATCCATCGCGGCGATGGGCCGCGCGCCCATGGTAAAGACGTCGCGCAGGATGCCCCCGACGCCGGTCGCGGCACCCTGATGGGGTTCGATATAGCTGGGGTGGTTGTGGCTTTCCATCTTGAAGACCACGGCCTGACCGTCACCGATATCGACAACGCCCGCGTTTTCCCCCGGCCCGCAAATCACCTGCGGCCCGGTCGTCGGCAGGGTGCGCAGCCATTTCTTGGACGATTTATAGGAACAATGTTCGTTCCACATCGCCGAAAAGATGCCCAGTTCGGTAAATGTCGGCTGACGGCCGATGATGTCCAGAATGCGCTGGTATTCATCGGGTTTCAGCCCATGCGCGGCGATCAGATCGGGGGTGATCTCGGGGTCGTTGATGGGCGTCATGGGCTGCCTTTCTGCCGGAAAAACTGCGGGCCTTCGCATTCCCCGGCCTTTTATGCGGCGCGCGGGCTTTAGGAAAGGGGGCGCGGGCCCGTCCATGGCGAAAGCGCGGCATTTGGGTAAAAAAGAGCCGGGCACAAGGCCCGGCTCAAGTCCAACAGGGAGGTTGAAGTTGATGAGAGTTTCCTCAGATCATCCCCTTCGCAGCCTGAGATATGGGCAGTTTGAGAACCGTTCAAGAAGGAACTGCGATTTCATGGGCATGGCCGCTATGCAGTTGCAGCATGGCAGCGATCAGGCGGTCTCGGCGACCGGCAGGCCGCCCTGCTGGCCGCGCCGCATTTCCTGAATTTCCTCCAGCACGAAGTCGCGGAAGGCCGAGACGCGGCGCGAGGCCCGCAGCTCTTCGGGAAAGGCCAGAAAGACCGGCACATCGGTCGATTCCAGATCGGGCAGCACGCGCACCAGTTCGGGCACGTCGGGGGCGACGTAATCGGGCAGGATGCCGATGCCGACATTGCTGATCACCGCCTGCAGGACCCCGAAATAGCTGTTGACCAGCAGGGTGGACGGCGTGTTCTGGCTGAGGATCATCTTGGACAGCACCGCGCCGGATGCGACCTGTGGCGTCGTCGGATTCTGGCAGATGATGCGGTGGTTGGCCAGATCCTCGACCCTGGTGGGGGTGCCGGCTTTTTCCAGATAGGTCTGCGTCGCGTAAAGCTGCATCCGCACACTCATCAACCGGCGGCGGATCAGGTCCTGCTGGTTGGGTTCCTTCATGCGGATGGCGACATCCGCCTCGCGCATGGGCAGGTCAAGCACGCGCTCTTCCAGAATCAGGTCGATCTTCAGGTCCGGATAGCGTTCGTAAAGCTTGGCCAGACGCGGCACCAGCCACAGCGTGCCAAAGCCGGTGGTCGTCGTCAGCTTGAGTTCGCCATATACATGTTCTTCGCTGTCGCGGATGCGCGCGGCGGTCGTGTCCAGCTTGCGCACCATCGACGAGGTCGCATCGAACAGCAATTCACCCTGTTCGGTCAGAATCAGCCCGCGTGCATGGCGGTGGAAAAGCGTCGTGCCAAGCAGATCTTCCAGCGCGCGGATCTGCCGGCTGACGGCGGATTGCGACAGGTGCAGCGTCTCGCCGGCATGGGTCAGGCTGCCCGCATCGGCGACCGCGTGAAATATTCTGAGCTTGTCCCAGTCCATCTGGTTGCTTTCTTGTCTTATCTGCCATGCATGACTTGCAACCCTTACCATAATGCGGGTGCAGCACAATATAGCGGAGATCGCCCAAGAAACCCCTTTGTCGGTCAGCAAGGTTGACCTATAATGGCTTATCCATCAGCTATGGAGGAAAGCCACATGGGTGCCCGGCAGTTTTCCTTGTCAGACCGCTACGATCTGTCGCAGCGTCACGTTCTGTTGAACGGCACGCAGGCGCTGGTCCGGCTGATGCTGATGCAAGCTCAGCGCGATCATGCTGCCGGGCTGAACACGGCAGGGTTGGTCACCGGCTATCGCGGCTCTCCGCTTGGCGGGGTCGATCTGCAGATGATGAAGTCGCACAAGGCGCTGGAGGCCGCGCGCGTGCTGTTCCAGCCCGGCCTGAACGAGGATCTGGCCGCCACCGCGATCTGGGGCAGCCAGCAGGCCGAACTGCGGGGCGAGGGCAGATATGACGGTGTCTTCGCGCTGTGGTATGGAAAGGGGCCGGGGGTCGACCGTTCGGGCGATGTGATGCGCCACGGCAATATGGCCGGATCGTCGCGTCATGGCGGCGTCGTCATGGCGATGGGCGATGACCATACGGGCGAAAGCTCGACCGTGCTGCATCAGTCGGATTGGGCGATGGTCGATGCCTATATCCCGGTGCTGTCGCCTGCCGGGGTGCAGGAAATCCTGGACTACGGGCTTTACGGTTTCGCGCTGTCGCGTTTCGCGGGCGTCTGGACCGGGCTGAAAACCATGAAGGACACGGTCGAGGCGACCAGCATCGTCGATGGCGATCCGGCGCGGATGCGCTTTGTCCTGCCCGATTTCGCGATGCCGGACGGTGGGCTGAACATCCGCCTAGGCGATACCCCCGTCGCGCAGGAAGCGCGGATGATCGACTACAAACGCTTTGCTGCCGAGGCCTTTGCCCGCGCCAACCGCATCGACCGCAAGGTCTGGGGCAAGCCCGGCGCGCGGATCGGTTTTGCCGCGGCGGGCAAGAACTGGCTGGATCTGGTCCATGCGCTGAGCCTGCTGGGCATCGACGAACACGAAGCCGACCGGCTTGGCCTGACCACCTACAAGATCGGCCAGACCTTTCCGATGGACATGAAGTCCTTTCAGGAATGGTCTGAAAAACTTGAATTGATCGTCGTGGTCGAGGAAAAGCGCAAACTGATCGAGGTGCAGGTCAAAGAGGCGATCTTTGACAACCGTCACGGGCGCCGGGTGCTGGGCTGGCACCATGACCGCAGCGGTGCAGAACTGTTCCCGACCCGCTACGCGCTGGATCCGGTGATGATCGCCCAAAGGATCGGCGGCATCCTGATCGAGGAAGGGCGCGGCACCGAAGCGATCAAGGTCGCCATCGACCGGCTGACCGAGGTTCGCCGCAGTGATAATTCACCCGAGATTGTCACCAGAACGCCTTGGTTTTGTTCGGGTTGTCCGCATAATACTTCGACCCGCCTGCCGGAAGGCGCGCGGGCTTATGCGGGGATCGGCTGTCACTATATGGTGCAGTGGATGGACCGCGACACCAATGGCTTCACCCATATGGGCGGCGAAGGCGTCAACTGGGTCGGAGAGGCACCGTTTTCAAAAAGAAATCATGTCTTTCAGAATCTTGGCGATGGAACCTATAATCATTCCGGCTCTTTGGCGATCCGCGCGGCCTTGGCCGCCGGGACCAATATCACCTACAAGATCCTGTTCAACGACGCCGTGGCCATGACCGGCGGCCAGCCGAACGAAGGCGGGCTGACCGCGCAACAGATCGTGCGCGAATTGCAGGCGATGGGCGTCAGCCCGGTCATCGCCGTTGTCGACGAAAAGGAAGATATCGACCGCGCGCAATTCCCGAACGGCCTGCGGTTCGAAGAACGCGCCAGCATGCTGGCCGTGCAAAAGGAGTTGGAAACCGTGCCGGGCGTCAGCGCCATCGTCTATATCCAGACCTGCGCCGCCGAAAAACGCCGCCGCCGCAAAAAGGGCGCCTTTCCCGATCCCGACCGCCGCATCTGGATCAACCCCGAGGTCTGCGAAGGCTGCGGCGATTGCGGGGTGCAGTCGAATTGCGTCTCGATCGTGCCGCTGGACACCGAACTGGGCCGCAAGCGTGCCATCGACCAGTCCAGTTGCAACAAGGATTATTCCTGCGTCAAAGGCTTTTGCCCCAGCTTCGTTTCGGTTCGCGGGGCCGGGTTGCGCCGTCCCAGGGCCGCGGCGCTGGATCTGCCCGACCTGCCTGCGCCCGATCTGCCCGAGATTCGCGGCACGCATAATCTGGTCGTCACGGGGGTCGGCGGCACCGGGGTCGTGACCATCGGCGCGGTGCTGGCGCAGGCCGCCCATATCGACGGCAAGGGCGCGGGCATGATGGAAATGGCGGGGCTGGCCCAGAAAGGCGGCGCGGTTCATATCCACCTGCGTCTGGCCAACCGCCCCGAGGATATCAGCGCGATCCGCGTCGCCGTGGGCGAGGCGGATGGCGTGATCGGCGGGGATCTGGTGGTGACGGCGGGGGCCAGGACGCTTGGCCTGATGACCAAGGGTCGCAGCGGCGCGGTGGTCAACAGCCACGAAATCGTGACCGGCGAATTCACCCGCAAGCGTGATTTCCAGATCCCCGCCGACCGCTTGCGCCTGTCGCTGGAGGCGCGTCTTGGCGGCAATGTGGCGTTTTTCGATGCCTCGACGCTGGCGCTGCGGTTGCTGGGCGATTCGATCTATTCGAACATGCTGATGCTGGGCGCGGCATGGCAGCGCGGGCTGGTGCCGCTGTCCGAACAGGCGATTTTGCAGGCGATTGCGCTGAACGGTGCCAAGGTCGCGGAAAACCAGCGCGCCTTTCGGATCGGGCGTTGGGCGATCACCCATGCCGCCGATGCCGAAGCCGCCTGTGCCGCGCCGGGCGCCGATGCCGCGCGTCCCGATCCGGTCGAATACCGCGCGGCGCGGCTGGTCGATTATCAGGATCAGGCGCTGGCGCAACGCTTTCGCGATCTGGTCGCGCTGGCCCCCGCCGATCTGCGCGACAGCGTCGCGGCGGGATATTACAAGATCTTGGCCTATAAGGATGAATACGAGGTCGCGCGGCTGCATCTGCAAACCGCCCAAGGCGTCGCGGAACAGTTCGAGGATGGCGCGAAACTGTCCTTTCACCTTGCCCCGCCGATGCTGCCCGGACGCGATCCCGATGGCCGCCCGCTGAAACGCGAATTCGGGGGCTGGGTCGTGCCGCTGTTTCGCATTCTGGCGCGGATGAAGCGGTTGCGCGGCACCATGCTGGACCCGTTCGGCTACGCCGCCGAGCGTCGTCAGGAACGCGCCGATATCGCGCGATATGAAACCGACATGCGCGCGGTTCTGCCCTTGATCGCCCCGGATATTGCGCCCGACACGCTGGCCGCGATCCGCGAACTGGCCGAACTGCCCCTGTCGGTGCGCGGTTACGGCCCGGTGCGCACCCCCGCTGCCGCAGCCGCCGCGACCCGGCGCGATGAATTGCTGGCGCTGATCCACGCCGGCGGCACCCCCTACCTTCGGGCTGCCGAGTGACAAAGCCGTTCCAATTTTCCCGCCGCCGCCCTAAACAACCACAACGGCACGGGGATGACGGAGGATCACATGGCGGTAGGCGTTTTCGATTCGGGCCTGGGCGGGCTGACGGTCAACCAGGCCATCGCCGCACGCATGCCCGATCTGCCGCTGGTCTATCTGGGCGACAATGCCCATACGCCTTACGGCGTGCGCGATGCCGATGACATCTATGATCTGACCTGCCGGGGCGTCGAACGCCTGTGGGAAGAAGGCTGCGATCTGGTGATCCTGGCCTGCAACACCGCATCCGCCGCGGCGCTTCGTCGCATGCAGGAAAGCTGGCTGCCCGAAGGCAAGCGGGTGCTGGGCGTCTTTGTCCCGATGATCGAGGCGCTGACCGAACGGCGTTGGGGCGACAACAGCCCCCCGCGCGAGGTGCAGGTGAAACATGTCGCGCTGTTCGCCACCCCGGCGACCGTCGCCAGCCGCGCCTTTCAGCGCGAATTGGCCTTTCGCGCCATAGGGGTAGACGTCGAAGCTCAACCTTGCGGCGGGGTGGTCGATGCCATCGAACAGGGCGACGAACTGCTGGCCGAGGCGCTGGTCACCAGCCATGTCGAGGCCCTGAAACGCCGCATGCCCCACCCCGAGGCGGCGATCCTGGGCTGCACACATTACCCGCTGATGCAGGCCGCGTTCCAAAAGGCGCTTGGCCCCGATGTCACGGTCTATTCGCAGGCGAACCTTGTCGCGGAAAGCCTGGAGGATTATCTGAAACGCAGGCCCGAAATGCTGGGCAGCGGCACGCGGTCGCGGTTTCTGACCACGGGCGACCCGGTGCGGGTTTCCGGCAAGGCCACGCAATTCCTGCGTCACGGGATCAGTTTCGACCAAGCTTGAAAAGGCAAGGCAACAGATGAAGAACCTGAAAAAGACCCGCCGCAAGCAGATCATCGGCGCTTCTGCCCTGGCGCTGGTTCTGGCCACGGCGCTGGTGGGTTACGGGTTCCGCGACGGGATCAACCTGTATCGTTCGCCCAGTGAACTGGCTGCTGCAACGCCTGATCCCGACGAATATTTTCAGTTGGGTGGGCTGGTTCTGGATGGCTCGATTGTCGAACGAGAGGGCGTAGAGTTCGATTTCGTCATCACGGATGGGGTGACCGAGGTTCCTGTGCGGTATGTCGGGCGCGATCCCCAGCCCGACCTTTTTGCAGAAGGTGACGGAACCATCGTCAAAGGCTATTACCGCGCCGGGATGTTCGAGGCGGATAACCTGCTTGCGAAACATGATGAAAGCTACATGCCCAAAGAGGTCATTGATACACTGAAGGCAACCGGCGTTTACGTTGATCCGAACGCCTGACGCAACGCACTCAGTGTTAACGAAGAGTTAACGGTCCCCGCCGACCCTGTTGCCCTTGGTAAAACCGGGGGCAAAAATGAAAACCGTCGAACAGATCGCGACCGAAATCATCGCGCGCGAAGGGGGCTACGTCAACGATCCCGACGATCCGGGCGGGGCGACGAAATACGGCGTCACCATCGGCACGATGCAGCGGCTTGGGCTGGACCTGAACCGCGACGGGCGCGTCGATGTCAATGATGTCGGGGCGCTGACCCGCGAACAGGCGCGCGACGTCTATGTCGAACATTACTTTCGCAAGCCGGGGCTGGCCGAACTGCCTGCCGGCCTGCAGGCTTCGGTCTTTGACATGTATGTCAATGCGGGCGCCAATGCGATCCGGATCCTGCAGCGGCTGGCGACGCGCATGGGCTTTGCAGCCAAGGATGACGGCATCATCGGGCCGAAAACGCTGGCCGCCGTCAATGCCGCCGCCGCTGCCGCGCCCGACCATATCGCCGATGCCTATGGCGTCGCGCGGCGCAACTATTACTACGCCCTGGCCGACAGCCGCCCGGCCAGCCGCAAATACGCCCGCACCACGACCGGCGGCAAGGGGGGCTGGATCACCCGCGCCGAGGAGTTCATCGCGGACCGCTATCACCTCAGCGCGGCCGAACACCGGATGAGGATCGCGAAATGGGCATGATGGAACGCATTACCGGCATTGGCGGCACGGCGGCGGCGGTGGGGACGGCGGCCACGAATATCGCGGAAATCTTCAACGTCAACCAGACCCGCCGGATGGAGCTGGACGAGGAAGCCTATGCCCGCGCCATCACCCAGATGGGCGTTGAGTTCCAGTCCCATCGCGGCGGCTGGTTCGACAGTTTCGTCAATGGCCTGAACCGCTTGCCGCGCCCGGTCCTGACGATGGGGACGCTTGGGCTGTTCGTCTATGCGATGACCGAACCCGAAGGTTTCGGGCTGCGCATGGAAAACCTGAACCTTGTGCCGGAACCCCTGTGGTGGCTTCTGGGGGCGATCATCAGCTTTTATTTCGGCGCGCGAGAGGCGCATTATTACCGCGTCCGCGGCTTCAACCGGACCGTCGCCAGGAACAGGCCGGAGACAACCCGATCGCCGGCCAGCCCGAAGGCGCTGGCGTCGCGCGTGCCGGTCAATGACGATTTCGCCGATAATGCCGCGCTGCGCGATTGGGCGGCCACTCTTTAGCCGCGACCATTGCCGCCACCATAAAAAAAGCCCCCGACCAGCGTCGGGGGCTTTGCCATATCGGGCAGGTCAGCTTTTGTCGCGGAAGAAGTTGTTGATCTGATCGTTCGCTTCTTCCTTGGTCCAGCCGTATTTTTCCTGCAACTTGCCGGCCAGCTTGTCCTGTTCCCCTTCGATCTGGGTCAGGTCGTCATCGGTCAGCTCGCCCCATTTTTCCTTGACCGAGCCGGTAAGCTGCGTCCACTTGCCTTTGATGATATCCCAATTCATGGCTTTCTCCTGTTTCAGAGCAGTATGCGGAAAAAACCCCCCGGCTTTGCGAAGGTTCCGACAAAAATTGCGGCGGTGCGGCATTCCGCCGGTCCCGGGGGCCACGCGGCTGTGACCATCTGACCCAATGGTGGGGCTGGTCCGGGACCGCGCGCGCGGCTATTCTTCGCCGATCAGACGGGAGTAGCCAGATGATCGCAGAGATCGGCCATTTTGCCCTTATCATCGCCTTTGCGGTGTCGTTGTTTCAGACATTCGTGCCGCTGATCGGGGCGCATAAGGGCTGGACCGGTTGGATCGAATCCGCGCGGCCCGCCGCCCTGATGCAGTTCGGGCTGGTGCTGGTGTCCTTTGTTGCGCTGACGATTGCCTTTGTGACCTCGGATTTCTCGGTCAAGCTCGTCTATGAGAATTCGCATACCGCCAAGCCGATGATCTACAAGATTTCCGGGGTCTGGGGGAACCACGAGGGCTCGATGCTGCTGTGGGTGCTGATCCTGGCGCTGTTCGGCGCGGCGGCCGCCAGCTTCGACCCGAACCTGCCGCCCAAGCTGCGCGCCCGCGCATTGGCGGTTCAGGGCGCGATCGGCGCGGCCTTCTATGCGTTCATCCTGTTCACCTCGAACCCCTTCCTGCGGCTGGTCAACCCGCCCTTCAATGGGCGCGACCTGAACCCGCTGCTGCAAGACCCTGGCCTGGCCTTCCACCCGCCGTTTCTCTATCTGGGCTATGTCGGCCTTTCGATGGCCTTCAGCTTTGCGCTGGCCGCCCTGATCGAGGGGCGCGTCGATGCGGCATGGGCGCGTTGGGTGCGGCCCTGGACCCTCAGCGCCTCGGATGTTCCTGACCATCGGCATCGCGCTTGATCGTGGTGGGCCTATTACGAGCTGGGCTGGGGCGGCTTCTGGTTCTGGGACCCGGTCGAAAACGCCAGCTTCATGCCCTGGCTGCTGGCCGCCGCCCTGCTGCATTCCGCCATCGTCGTCGAAAAGCGCGAGGTGCTGAAAAGCTGGACGATCCTGCTGGCGATCATGGCCTTTGGCTTTTCGCTGATCGGCACGTTCATTGTGCGCTCGGGCGTGATCACATCGGTCCACAGCTTTGCCCATGACCCGGAACGCGGCGTGTTCATTCTGGCGATCCTGGCGTTTTTCGTCGGCGGCGCGCTGGTGCTGTTCGCGATGCGGGCCAGCGCGATGCAGGCCGGGGCCTGTTCGCGCCGGTATCGCGTGAAGGTGCGCTGGTGATGAACAACATACTGCTGGCGGTTTCGGCGCTGGTCGTGTTTGTCGGCACGGTCTGGCCGCTGGTCGCGGAAATGGGCTGGGGCGCGAAACTGTCGGTGGGCGAGCCATTTTTCAACAAGGCCTTCACCCCCTTCATGATCGCGCTGGCCGTGATCCTGCCAGCAGGCGCCATCCTGCCGTGGAAGCGTGGCAACCTGAAACGGACCGCCAGGCCCTTGCGTGGGGCGCTGCTTTTCGCGCTGGCCGTGGCGGCGCTGGTTTACGCGGTCTCGACCGGGAATTCGGGGCTGGCGGTGATCGGTTCCGCGCTTGGCAGCTGGTTGATCGCCGGGGCTGCGGTTGACCTGTGGCAGCGCACCGGCAATTCCGGCGCGGCGCGCTTGCTGCGCCTGCCGCGCGCCGATTGGGGCAAGGCGATTGCCCATGCGAGCCCTGGCGTCACCTTCATCGGGGTCAGCCTGCTGATGGCCTGGCAGGTCGAGGATATCCGCGTGGCGCAGGTCGGCCAGACCTTCCCGGTCGGCCGCTATCAGGTCACGCTGGACGCGGTCGAGGACCATCCCGGCCCGAATTACAACGCCACCGTCGCGACCATGAGCGTGGCGCGGAACGGTCGCGCCATCGGCACGCTTTATCCCGAAAAACGCATCTATCCGGTGCAGGCGATGCCGACGACCGAAGCCGCGATCCGCAGCGGGTTTTTCCGCGACATCTATCTGGTGATCGGCGATCCGCAGCAGGGCGGGGGCTGGGCGGTGCGCAGCTATGTCAAACCCTTTGCCGCATGGATCTGGCTGGGTTCGGCGCTGATGGCGTTTGGTGCGCTGGTGTCGCTGTCGGACCGTCGCTATCGTGTCGCAGCCGGTGCCCGCCGCGCCGGTCCTGCCGCGCCGCGCCCTACACCCGCCGAATGACGACACCCGCCGAATGACGACACCCGCCGAATGACGATGCCCGCCGAATGATAATGACTGACCGACGGACCCCAAAGCCCATGCGCGCCCTGATCCTGTGCCTGTCCCTGCTGATCGCGCTGCCTGCGCTGGCTGTGCAGCCCGATGAGATTCTGGACGATCCGGTGCTGGAGGCGCGGGCGCGCGACATCTCGCGCGTGTTGCGCTGTCCGGTCTGCGCGGGCGAAAACATCGACGATTCCAATGCGCCGATCAGCCGCGACCTGCGCCTGTTCGTGCGTGACCGTCTGGTCGCGGGTGACACCGACCAGCAGGCCATCGACGCGATCACCGAACGCTTTGGCGAAATCGTTTTGTTCGAGCCGCCCCGGCGCGGGCTGAACTGGCTGCTTTATCTGGCGGGGCCGATCATGGCGGTGCTGGCGCTGCTGATCGCATGGCGATTCATGGCTTCGCGCGCGCGTGAGGAAAAGGCACCCGACGTCCTTTCCGCCGAAGAGCGCAAAAGGCTCGACAGTCTCATGCGCGACTGAAAAACTGCCCCTCGCGCAAGATCACGCGGGGGAGCAAGCGGATGGATTACCAGACAATTCTTTTTGCCATGCAGGACGGTGTCGCCACGGTGACGATGAACCGCCCCGAGGTGATGAATGCGCTGAGTTCGACCATGCGCGCCGAAATCACCCATGCGGCGACGGCGCTGCCTGCGGGCACGCGCTGTCTGGTCCTGACCGGCGCCGGGCGGGCCTTTTGTTCGGGGCAGGATCTGGGCGATGCCCGTGCCGCCGCCGATCTGGAAGGCACGCTGCGCGACGAATATGAACCGATGATCCACGCCCTGCGCAATGCGCCGGTGCCGGTGATTGCCGCCGTGAACGGGGTTGCGGCGGGGGCGGGGGCCAATCTGGCGCTGGTCGCCGATGTCGTGATCGCGGCGCGTTCGGCGAGTTTCGTGCAGGCCTTTACCCGCATTGGCCTGATGCCCGATGCGGGTGGCACCCATGTCCTGCCGCGTCTGGTCGGGCAGGCGCGCGCCATGGGGGCGATGCTGTTTGCCGACAGCATCACCGCCGATCAGGCCGCCGATTGGGGCATGATCTGGGAAGCCGTCGCGGATGAGGAATTCGCCGCTGTCGTGGCGGCGCGTGCGCTTGCGCTGGCCAAGGGGCCGACCCGCGCCTATCTGGCCGTGCGCGAGGCGCTGGCCGCATCCGCCGCGAATGATTTTGCCCGTCAGTTGCAGGTCGAGGCGCGTCTGCAGGGCGAATTGGGCCAAAGCGCCGATTTCACCGAAGGCGTCAGCGCCTTTTTGCAAAAGCGCGCGGCGCAATTCACCGGTGCCTGACATATCAGGCGCCTGACACAACCGGCGCCTGAGCCATCCGGCCCGCGCGTCAGCCGTAATCAGGCGATGCGGATGAAGCGCGGGCTGGTGCCGCGATTGTCGAAAAAGGGCACGCCCTCGGGGTCGTCCTGTGGGGTGCCGATGGTGCGGCGCAGCAGCGCGCCCACTTCGGCCAGAACGATTTCGGTGATGAAGGGCAGGTCCAGCCGGCGCGCCTCGGCCAGGGGGACCCAATGGATGTTCGACAGCTCGTCGCTGGCGCGGGAAAAATCGTGCGGATCGCCGTGGATCATCGCGGTATCCAGCAGAAAGAAGCGTGTGTCGAAACGCCGGGGCTGATGCGGGGGCGTGATCGCGCGGAAGAAATAGATCAGCCCCGACGGATCCGGGCTGATGCCGCCCGAAACATAGCCCGGCCATGTCGCGGGCGCCGCACCCGCCGCGCCGCAGAGCAGCCCGGTTTCCTCGGCCAGTTCGCGCAGGGCGGCGGCGGCCAGCCCCTCGGGCGTGGCGACAGAGGCGTCGCGCTGTTCGGCCAGCAGGCGTTGCAGGGATGACGGCGTCAGGGGCGACGAAAAGCTGATGCCCAGATCATCGGCATCCAGCGCGCCCCCCGGAAAGACGTATTTCGACGGCATGAAGGCCGCCTTCTTGCCGCGTTGGCCCATCAGGACCGCAGGCCCCCCCGCCGCATCGCGGTCCAGCACGACGATGGTTGCGGCGTCGCGGATCGGAACCGGGTTGGGGTTGGGATGGTCGGTCACGCGTATCCGGCCTTAATCGGCATGGCCGCCAAAGCCGTGCATCCGGCGCGCCCATTGAAAGCCGACGAAACCGCCCTTGAAGCGCGGCAGCAGGGCCAGCGACAGCACGACGGCGCCAATCGAAAAGCCGATCAGCATCGACATCGCCGAGGGGCGATAGGCCAGATAGATCGCCAGCAGCAGGGGCGCACCCAGATGCGAGACGATCAGGATGGTCAGATAGGCGGGGCCGTCATCGGCGCGCTGGTGGTGCAGATCCTCGCCGCAATTCGGGCATTCGGATTTCACGGTCAGATAGCCGTCGAACATCCTGCCCTGGCCGCAAGCCGGACAGCGGCACATGAAACCGCGCAGCAGCGCCTGTTTGACCGAGCGGTCATGGTGCGTTTCCGAGGGGAATGTGTCCGACATCGCAGCGTCCTTTGCAGCGTCCATTGCTGTGCTGCGGCAAAGATAGAGATCCTGCCGGGAAATGAAAGGGCAAAGCTTTGCCCAAGGCTTGGACAATAGGTCGCAGAGCGGCGCGGGCGGCATGGCGATCCTGTCTCGGTCACGCCAGCCTGCGGGCAGGGTGCCTTCACGCAGGGGGCCCTGCATCAGCCCCGCTAGCGCCAGTCCCGCCAGCGCCAGTCCCGCCAGCGACGGGCCAGCGGCGCGGGGCGCCCAGCCATTGTTCGGGGTTGTCGCACAAGATGCGCTGTTTCAGCAGGGGCGGGCGGATTTGGGTGCCTTCCGGAATGGACCTGCGGCGGTCAAGGCGAAAGCGGGCCATCGCGCATGAAAAAGGGCGCCCCGATGGGGCGCCCCGATCTGCCAGAGGCAGGGGGATGATTACATCATGCCGCCCATGCCGCCCATGTCGGGCATGCCGCCGCCAGCCGGTTTCGGCTCGGGCTTTTCAGAGATCATCGCTTCGGTGGTGATCAGCAGGCCAGCAACCGAGGCCGCATCTTCCAGCGCGGTGCGCACGACCTTGGCCGGGTCGATGACGCCGAATTTGAACATGTCGCCATATTCTTCGGTCTGCGCGTTGAAGCCGAATGCCTTGTCGCTCGATTCGCGGACCTTGCCGGCCACGACAGCGCCGTCGACGCCAGCGTTTTCAGCGATCTGGCGCATCGGAGCCTCCAGCGCGCGGCGCACGATGGCGACGCCGGCTTCCTGATCGGGGTTTTCGCCCTTCAGGCCTTCCAGCACCTTGCCGCCCTGAACCAGAGCAACGCCACCACCGACGACTACGCCCTCTTGAACGGCGGCGCGGGTCGCGTTCAGCGCGTCATCGACGCGGTCCTTGCGCTCTTTCACTTCGACTTCGGTCATGCCGCCGACGCGGATCACGGCAACGCCGCCAGCCAGTTTGGCCACGCGCTCTTGCAGTTTTTCCTTGTCGTAGTCCGAGGTGGTTTCCTCGATCTGCTGGCGGATCTGGCTGACGCGGGCTTCGATCTCGGCTTTTTCACCCGAACCATCGACGATGGTGGTGTTGTCCTTGTTGATCGAAACTTTTTTCGCGCGGCCCAGCATGTCGATGGTGACGTTTTCCAGCTTCATGCCCAGATCTTCGCTGATGACCTGACCGCCGGTCAGGATCGCGATGTCCTGCAGCATGGCCTTGCGGCGATCGCCGAAGCCCGGAGCCTTGACGGCAGCGATTTTCAGACCGCCGCGCAGCTTGTTGACGACCAGCGTGGCCAGAGCCTCGCCTTCGACGTCTTCGGCGATGATCAGCAGGGGCTTGCCCGACTGGATGACGGCTTCCAGCAGCGGAACCATCGGCTGCAGCGACGAGAGCTTTTTCTCGTGCAGCAGGATGAAGGCGTCTTCCAGATCCGCGACCATCTTGTCGGGGTTGGTGACGAAGTAGGGCGACAGGTAGCCGCGGTCGAACTGCATGCCTTCGACGACTTCGACCTCGGTTTCCATGCCTTTGTTTTCTTCGACGGTGATGACACCCTCGTTGCCGACTTTCTGCATGGCGTCAGCGATGAAGCGGCCGATCTGGGCCTCGCCGTTGGCCGAAATGGTGCCGACCTGCGCGACTTCGTCGCTGTCACTGACCGGGCGCGATGCGCCTTTGATCGCTTCGACGACTTTCGAGGTCGCCAGATCGATGCCGCGCTTCAGGTCCATCGGGTTCAGACCGGCTGCAACCGATTTCAGACCTTCCTTGATGATGGCCTGGGCCAGCACGGTCGCGGTGGTGGTGCCGTCGCCGGCTTCGTCATTGGTGCGCGACGCGACTTCGCGGACCATCTGGGCGCCCATGTTTTCGAACTTGTCGGACAGTTCGATTTCCTTGGCGACCGAAACGCCGTCCTTGGTGATGCGCGGTGCGCCGAACGACTTGTCGATGACGACGTTGCGGCCTTTCGGGCCGAGAGTGACCTTGACGGCATCCGCGAGGATGTTCACGCCTTTCAGCATGCGGTCGCGGGCGTCGGTGCCGAACTTGACTTCCTTAGCAGCCATTTTTCAATTCCCTGAATTCGTTTCGTTGAAAGGATGGACGTTCGCTCAGCTGATGATGCCGAGGATGTCGCTTTCCTTCATGATCAGCAGTTCTTCGCCGTCGACGGTGACCTCGGTGCCCGACCATTTGCCGAACAGGATGCGGTCGCCAGCTTTCACGCTCGGCGCGATCAGCTCGCCCGAATCCTTGCGCGCGCCTTCGCCGACCGAGACGATTTCGCCCTCGGCGGGTTTTTCCTTGGCGCTGTCGGGGATGATCAGGCCGCCCTTGGTTCTTTCGTCCGACTGGACGCGGCGGACCAGAACGCGGTCGTGCAGCGGTTTGAATGCCATGTGAACACTCCGGTGTTTCAGGTTTCAGTGTTGCTGTTGGCACTCACCTGATGCGAGTGCCAATGACGAGCTATCTAGGTTTGGCGTCAGGGGCTGTCAACAGCCTGCAACCGCTAATTTTCCCCGTCCGCCCGTGGCTTTCCGAAAATCGCCGGCAAACCCCGCCTGCGCTGGCACTTGGCGCGGGGGCGTGCCATCCTGCCGCGACCCGTGCCCAATCACCGGAGCCTATCGCCGCCATGCGCCTTGCTGCCCTGCGCCTTCGCCTGACCGCCGCCGCCCTTTCCGTTTTCGCGTCCGTTTTTGCCCTTGCCGCGCCGGTTTCCGCCGCCGAATGCGTGGGGCAGGACCTGATCGCCCGGATGGACCCGGACCAGCGCGCCGCGCTGGATGCGGCGGTCGAGGGCGTGCCCTTTCGTCACGGCCTGTTCTGGGAGGCGCGCAAGGATGACATGCGCCTGACCCTGATCGGCACCTATCATTTCGGCGATCCCCGTCATGATGCCGTGCTGGACCGTTTCGGCCCGATGATCGACGAGGCCGACCGCCTGCTGGTCGAGGCGGGGCCGCAGGAAATGGCGCGGCTTCAGCAGGCGATGATCGACGACCCGAATCTGCTGATGGATCAGGATGGCCCGACCCTGCCGGAACGCCTTGCGCCGGGGGAATGGGATTCGGTGTCGCAGACCATGGGCGCGCGCGGCATTCCCGCCTTTGTCGTGTCCAAGATGCGGCCCTGGTATGTGTCGATGATGATGGGCCTGTCGCCCTGCATGTTGCAGCAGGTGGCGGAAACCGGAAAGACCGGCGGGCTGGATCAGTTGCTGATGGATCGGGCCGAAATCAGCGACACGCCCATTGCCGCGCTGGAACCCTGGGACACGCTGTTTTCGCTGTTTCAGGGCCTGACCCCGGACGAGGAAATCGAGATGATCGTCGCCGCCTTGCCCGCCGCCGAACATGCCGATGATTACGGCACCACGCTGGTCAACGCCTATTTCCAGCAGGATGTCTGGCGCATCTGGGAATTCGGACGCATTGACGCCTATGAAAACAGCGGGTTGCCGCGCGACCGGATCGACCAGCAATTCGTGCTGGCCCAGACCAAGATGATGGACGAACGCAACGAAAGCTGGATCGCGCCCCTGACCGATGCCGCGCGTCAGGCGGCGGAGAGGCAGGCGGCGGACAAGCAGGCGGCGGACAAGCGGGTGGGGGGGCATGTCATCGCGGCCTTCGGCGCGCTGCATCTGCCCGGCGAAAAGGGCGTGCTGAACCTGTTGCAGCAGGATGGCTGGACCCTGACGCGGCTGAACCTGAATTTGCCCGACCGCGCGAATTGACCCCGAACGGCGGCTGACATGCTGCCCGAGCTGCGCCGTCACGCGATCTTTCTGGCGACATTTGCGATGGGGATGGCGGTCGGGCTGGCCTGCTACGGGCTTGCGCCCATCGACCGGGCGCTGATGCGCTCTTTGCCATGGATCTGCGGATGAACTGGCTGATATCGGGCCATGCAGGGACTGGCGACGAATGCCGCCAGTCCCTGCAAGACCGGCCTGCAAACGTCAGCCCCGCGCTGGCGCACGGGGCTGATGGTTCTTACAGAATGAAATCTGTCCCAAGCAGCGGGCCGGCCATATTCACCTGCACCGAGAAATCCGCCTTGCCGTCGCCATTGACATCGCCGTTGACGAACAGCGCGCCATTCAGCCGCACCGCCCGCAACTCTCCGGCCGTTTCGGAAAATGCGGCGCTGCCGATATAGGAAAAGGCCTGATCCCCGGCGCGGGTGGTGTTCGCGTCGATCACGCTCAGGTCGATGCGGTCGCCTTGTGCGCGGTTGAAATCGACGATCACATCGCGCGCCGCAGCCATCGGCCGGGATTCAAGCAGATGCTCAAAAACAAAGACATCCGCCCCCGCCCCGCCGGTCAGACGGTCCGCGCCCAGCCCGCCGGTCAGCCGGTCGTCGCCCGCGCCGCCATTCAGGATATCGGCCCCCAGACCACCCCGCAGAATATTGTCCCCGGCATTGCCGGTGATGCTGTTGCTCAGCGCGTTGCCGGTGCCCGCCAGATCGCCATTGCCCAACAGCACCAGATTTTCGACATTCGCCCCAAGCGTGAAATTCACGGTCGAACGGACGGTGTCGGTGCCCTGACCCGCCAGTTCGATCACCCGGTCGCCCGCATTGTCGACGATATAGATGTCATTGCCCAAGCCTCCCAGCATCCTGTCCGCGCCCGCGCCACCGTTCAAGGTGTCGGCCCCGGCTCCGCCGTTCAGCGTGTCGTTGCCACCATACCCTCCGAGGTGATCGGCCCGGAGACGGCCGACCAGATTGTCGGCCCTTGCGGTTCCGTTGATGTCGTCATCCTGGACGGTAAAGCTAGCCGACAGCAGTGCGGGACGACCTAAAGCGGAGTCCGTAACACTTTCATAGACTCTGATTTCGAACCTTTCGTCGCGCTCCTGAAAGGTATCAGCATTCAGTCTGACCGTGAACGCCCCCCGAGATTCAACGGAAACGAAGCTGGACAGAGCAAATTGATCCGCTGGCTCGCCGTTCACCAGATTGGACCAGAAATCATCCCAGAAATCACCTGTCTGGCCGGTCATCGGCACAATTTGCACATATACGTTTCGATACTGGACCGGGGCCTGATCGAAGGTAAAATTCAGGAAATTTCCGCCGCCTTGTGACCCGGAAGTAACCGAACCTTCCACGACGGTCCGGCCAAAGTTGCTTGAGATTGTAAAACCGTTGCCGCGTGCAAGAACAGCCATTGTCCGTTATCCCATTGTTCACGAGTTGAGGTCGAGAAGGTCACGATTTCGTAATTGCTGTGTCCGCGCGGGCGATGCAATGCGAACCAGGCATCTTGGTTAAGCGAGTCGCGCCCGCCGCGGGATCAATAGACATCCGCAGCCGCTGCACCTATAACGCCCGCGACCTTCAAAGCATTTCGCAGGTATCCCATGATCAAGGTTTTCGGCCACAAGGCCCCAGACACCGATTCGACCGGCTCTCCCATCATCTGGGCCTGGTATCTTTCCGAAGTGCGCAAGACGCCCGCCGGGGCCGTCCTGCAGGGCGAACCCAATACAGAAGCGGCATGGCTGTTGCAGAAATGGGGTCTGGACAAGCCCGAGATCATCGCGGATGTGGCGGCGGGCGACAAATGCGTCATCGTCGACACCAACAACCCGGCCGAACTGCCCGCCTCGATCAACGAGGCCGAGGTGCTGGAAATCATCGACCACCACCTGCTGGCGGGCGGTATCAAGACCCGCACGCCGATCAACATCACCATCCGCCCGCTGGCCTGCACCGCGACGATCATGCATGACCTGATCGGCGACGAGGACCTGAACCGCGCCCCTGCCGCGATCAAGGGCGCGATGCTGACCTGCATCCTCTCTGACACGCTGGAATTCCGCAGCCCGACCACGACGCCGCATGACCGTTTCGTCGCTGAAAAGCTGGCGAAGGATCTGGGCGTTTCGATCCCGGAATATGCGGCGGAAATGTTTGCGGCGAAATCCGATGTCTCGGCTTTCGCTGATGCCGACCTGCTGCGCATGGACAGCAAGGAATACGAGCTGGGCGGCAAGCAGCTGCGCATTTCGGTTCTGGAAACCACCGCGCCGCAGATCCTGCTGGACCGCAAGGCCGCGCTGATGGCCGCGATGCCGGGCGTTGCCGCCGCCGATGGCGCCGACGAGGTCCTGCTGTTCGTCATCGATATCCTGAAGGAAGAGGCGACGCTGCTGATCCCCAACGACTTCGTCAAGCAGATCGCCGAGAAAAGCTTTGGCGCCGTCGTCACCGGCGACAGCGTCGTCTTGCCCGGCATCATGTCGCGCAAGAAACAGATCATCCCGGCCCTTGCGGACTGATCCTGCGCCCTGACCCGATACGGGCGGCCAGCGGGCCGCCCTTTTCCATATTGAAAGGCAATCCCGATGACCCGCATCATCCAGACGCTCGATGACATTGGCACGCTTTATGACGTGCTGTTCTGCGATCTCTGGGGGTGTCTGCACAATGGCCAGCGCGCCTATCCGGCGGCGGTCGCGGCGTTGCAGCGTTTTCGCGCGGGTGGCGGGCAGGTCGTCCTGCTGACCAATGCCCCGCGTCCCGCGCCTTTCGTGGCCGGGCAGCTGGAACGCCTGAACGTCCCGCGCGATGCCTGGGACATGATCGTCAGTTCCGGCGATGCGGCACAGGATGCGATGTTCGCCGGCGCCGTCGGTCACAAGGTCTGGGCCATCGCCCCCGAAAAGGATGACGGCTTTTTCACCGATATTCCCGCTGAATGGCAGGGCCGCGCGCAGATCACCCGCGTGCCTCTGGACGAGGCCGAGGGCATCGTCGTCACAGGCCCCTTTGACGAAGACAATGACAAGCCACAGGATTACCGCGCCGAATTCCTGCTGGCCAAGGCGCGCGGGCTGAAAATGCTCTGCGCCAATCCCGATATCGTCGTCGACATGGGTGACCGCCGCATCATCTGCG
The DNA here is from genome assembly GCF_029309835.1 of Paracoccus sp. DMF-8. Lineage (GTDB taxonomy): Bacteria > Pseudomonadota > Alphaproteobacteria > Rhodobacterales > Rhodobacteraceae > Paracoccus. The sequence goes on from NZ_JARJHL010000010.1 coordinate 333,705, forward strand.
CGGGTGCCCTAGCCGAATATTATCAGGCGATGGATGGCGAGGCGCTGTATTTCGGCAAGCCCCATCCCCCGATCTACGACCTTGCCCGGCGCAAGCTGAACCTGCGCTCCGACAGCCGCATCCTCGCCATCGGCGACGGCATCGACACCGATGTTCTGGGCGCCGAGGCCGAGGGGATTGATTGCCTGTTCGTCACCGGCGGTCTGGCCCATGACCAGTTCGGCCCCGATGTCGAGGCTCCTGAACAGGCCGCTCTGGACCATTGGCTGGCCGAGCGGGTGCGCAACCCCTCCTATGCGATCGGGCGGCTGCGGTGATGGCTTGGTAATTATCTAACACTTTTGGGTCACCTGTTGTTATTTTCTTGCTTTCAGGATTTCGCGCTGCTACGCAGCGGAAATTCGCAATGGAGGGCGGGATGATGCTGGATCAGGTGCAGCGCGGGACCATTTATGTCGAGGATCTGGAAATCGGCATGACCCGCTCGCTGACCAAGGAGGTCACGCGCAAGGATATCGAACTGTTCGCCGAGGTTTCGACCGACCGCAATCCGGTGCATCTGGATGATGGTTACGCGGCGGGAACCATGTTCAAGGGCTGCATCGCGCATGGCATGCTGACCGCCGGCCTGATCTCGGCGGTGATCGGGGAACAACTGCCGGGCCACGGCACCGTCTATCTGGGCCAGTCGCTGAAATTCATGGCCCCCGTGCGCCCCGGCGATGTCGTCGTGACCGAGGTGACGGTGACGGATGTGGACATGGCCAAGCGCAGGGTGATACTTGCAACCAGTTGCCGCGTGGGCGATACGGTCGTCCTCAAGGGCGAGGCGACCGTTCTGGCGCCAAGCCGCAAGACAGACTGACGGGGCCACAGGCGGTCCCGATGCCGGGGACCGAACTTGCACATCCATCACGACTGGACAGGCCTTCCCGCTGATGCCCGTGGCGCGACCGTTGCCATGGGCAATTTCGACGGGGTCCATCTGGGACATCGCGCGGTCATCGACGCCGCCCGCGCGGCCTGCGACGCCCCGCTTGGCGTCATCCTGTTTGAACCCCATCCGCGTGAATATTTTGCCCCCGATGCACCGCCCTTTCGCCTGATGAATGCGGAATCGCGGGCCAACCGTCTGGAAAGGCTTGGGGTCCGGCATCTGTTCCAGATGCCTTTCGGCGCGGTTCTGGCAGGCCTTGCGCCCGAGGTCTTCGCGCGCGAGGTTCTGGTCGATGGGCTTGGCATCCGCCATGTCACCGTCGGGCAGGATTTCCAGTTCGGCAAGGGCCGGGCGGGCAATGCCGGAACCCTGCGCGATCTGGGGCAGGAACTGGGCTTTGGCACGACCATCGTGCCTCTGCTGGGCGAGGGGGCGCATTACAGTTCCTCGGCCATCCGCCTGGCCTTGGCCGAGGGCGGGTGCGTGACGCGGCGCGGATGCTGGGCCATTGGCACCGCATCGACGGCGAGGTGCTGCACGGCGACAAGCGCGGCCGCGACCTTGGCTTTCCCACCGCGAATATGGCGCTGGACCGTCTGCACCGCCCGGCCTTCGGCATCTATGCCGTGCTGGTCGATGTGCTGACCGGCCCGAACAAGGGCAGCTACAAGGGCGTGGCCAGTCTGGGCGTGCGCCCGACCTTCGGCGTCAATAACCCCAATCTGGAAAGCTACATCTTTGATTTCTCGGGGTCGTTATATGGTGAACATCTGTCGGTGGCGCTGGTCGACTATCTGCGCCCGGAACTGAAATTCACGGATCTTGATGCGCTGGTCGCCCAGATGGGGCGGGACAGCGAACAGGCCCGCGCCATTCTGGCCGATCACTGATGCGGGCCGAATTCTGGAAACTGCCGCTGAAAAACCTCGACCGCGAGGAATGGGAAGCATTATGTGACGGCTGCGGCAAATGCTGCCTGAACAAGATCGAATTCGAAGACACCGGTGAAATCGCCTTTACCCGCGTTGCCTGCCGGCTGCTGGATGGCGAAAGCTGTCAATGTTCGAACTACGCCAACCGCCACCGATATGTCCCCGATTGCGTCGTCCTGACCCCGAAAAAGCTGCGCGAAATCGCGTGGTGGCTGCCGCGCACCTGCGCCTATCGCCTGCGCTCCGAAGGCAAGCCCCTGTTCGATTGGCATTACCTGATCTCGGGCGATCGCGACAGCATCCATCGCGCGGGCATGTCGGTGCGCGGCTGGACGGTCAGCGAATTGTCCGTGGCCGAAGAAGACTGGGAAGATCACCTGATAGAGGATCTGTCGTGAATTTCGCATCCGACAATACCGGCGGGGTCCATCCCCGGATCATGCAGGCGATTGCGGCGGCGAATGCGGGGAACCTGCCCTCTTACGGCGCCGACGGGATCACCGGGGCGGCGCAGAATGCGCTGCGCCGGATCTTTGATGCGCCCGAGGCGGCGGTCCATTTCGTCGCAACCGGCACGGCGGCGAATGCGCTGGCCCTGTCGCTGCTGACCCCGCCCTGGGGGCGGGTGTTCTGTCACCAGAGCGGCCATATCCAGACCAGCGAAAGCGGCGCGCCGGAATTTTACACCTCGGGCGCCAAGCTGGTGCCGGTCGCCGGGGCGCATGGCCGGATCGATCCCGATGCGCTGGCCGGGGCGTTGCACGAATTCGGGCGGTCCTCGGTTCACGCGGGGCGGAATGCGGCGATCAGCCTGACCAATGCCACCGAATGGGGCACGGTCTATGACCCCGATCAGGTCGCGACCCTGGCCGATGCGGCCTATCGCGCGGGCATGGCCGCGCATATGGACGGTGCGCGTTTCGCCAATGCGCTGGCTGCGCAGGATGTCAGCCCCGCCGATCTCAGTTGGCGTGCCGGGGTCGATGTGCTGACGCTTGGCGGGACCAAGAATGGCTGCATGGGCGTCGAGGCGGTCCTGATCTTTGATCCCGCCCGCGCCGAGGAATTCGAATATCGCCGCAAGCGCGGCGGGCATCTGCTGTCCAAGCACCGTTTCCTGTCCGCGCAGATCCTTGCATGGCTGGAAGACGGGCTGTGGCTGGAAATCGCCGCCCATGCGACACCTGCATGGCGGCAATGCTGGGGCAGGGGATGCAAGGCGTTGCCCGCGCGCGCCTGCTGGCGCCGGTGCAGACCAACAGCGTTTTCGCGACCCTGCCGCGCCCGATGGTCGGCGCCGCCCGTGCTGCGGGCGCGCAGTTCCACCTTTGGCCCGGCGATCACATCGACGACGGGCAGGGGCCCTTACCGGTGCGGCTGGTCTGCGGTTGGGAGACGCAGCCGCAGGATGTTCAGGCGTTACTGGATATCCTGACGCAAAGCGCGGGCGATCAGCTCAAAGGCATGTAAGACGGTCGCCGCGCGGATCCCCGCACGCCCGATATCGCCGAAATCCACGCTTTCCGTCCGCGTGCCCGCCGCTGTCGCAAGGCCGAAACAGACCCTGCCCACCGGCTTTTCCGCCGATCCCCCGCCCGGCCCCGCGATGCCGGTAACGGAAACCGCAACACTGGCCTGCGACCGCGCCAGCGCGCCGCTGGCCATTTCGGCGGCGGTTTCCCGGCTGACCGCGCCGTGACGGGCCAGCGTTTCGGGGCGAACGCCCAGCATCGCGGTCTTGGCGGCGTTCGAATAGGTGACGAAACCGCAATCGACGACATCGGACGAACCCGCGATCTCGGTCAGGCCGGCGGCGATCAACCCGCCGGTGCAGCTTTCCGCCGTGGCGATCATCGCCCCGTGTTGTCTTGCAAGTTCAAGCAGTTCCGCCGCATTCATCGAAACTCTCCATCTCTGCGTCAGGGCGCCTGTTCATTCTGCGCCGCCAGCATGTGTTTTTTCAAGTATCGGCGCGACCGTCATGCGCGGCAGATCTGCGCTTACCCGCAGCGCCGGGATGCAAATCGCGCCGGTGCAGGGCATGGCCGGTTCCGGATCGGGGCAATTCAGAGCCGCCGTTTCGTCGCATCCGGATTGCGATTATGATGCCACCAAATCCGCATATCGTCTGCACCGACACTTGACCTTCCGGCAGGAATGTATACAGAAGTATACCAAGCCCGGCCCGGCCCAAAACCGGCAGCCATGATGTCAGTCAGCCAAAGGGAACGCAGATGAGTCTCTATGCCCGCTATCTCGATGAGATTTCCACCCGCAAAGCGCAGGGACTAAGCCCTAAGCCGATCGACGACGGCGCGCTGGTGGCGGAAATCGTCGCGCAGATCCGCGATGCCTCGCATCCGCATCGTGCCGATTCCCTGCAATATTTCATCTATAACACGCTGCCCGGCACGACCAGCGCGGCAGGCGTCAAGGCCGAATTCCTCAAGGAAATCGTGCAGGGTCAGGCGGTGGTGCCGGAAATCACCCCGACCTTTGCGCTGGAACTGCTGTCGCATATGAAGGGCGGGCCGTCGGTGCGGGTGCTGCTGGATCTGGCATTGAAGCGGGACCGCGCCATTGCCGAACAGGCGGGCGAGGTGCTGAAAACCCAGGTTTTCCTGTATGATGCCGACACCGACCGCCTGAAAGCGGCGCATGCCGCCGGCAACCCGGTCGCGACCGACATCCTGCACAGCTATGCCCGCGCCGAATTCTATACCAACCTGCCCGATATCGAGGATGAGGTCGAGGTCGTGACCTTTATCGCCGCCGAGGGCGATATTTCGACCGACCTGCTGTCGCCCGGCAATCAGGCCCATTCGCGCGCCGACCGCGAACTGCACGGGCTGTGCATGTGCGACGAGGCCGCGCAGAAACATATTCAGGAACTGAAGCTGCAGCACCCCGGCAAGCGCATCATGATGATCGCGGAAAAGGGCACGATGGGCGTCGGCTCGTCGCGGATGTCGGGCGTCAACAACGTCGCGCTGTGGACGGGCAAGCAGGCCTCGCCCTATGCGCCTTTCGTCAATATCGCGCCTGTCGTCGCGGGGACCAACGGCATTTCGCCGATCTTTGCGACCACGGTTGACGTCACCGGCGGCATTGGCGTGAACCTGAAAAACTGGGTCAGGAAAACCGATGCCGATGGCAAGCCGATCCTGAACAATGACGGCAACCCGGTGCTGGAACAGAAATTCTCGGTCGAGACGGGCACGGTTCTGCGCATCGACACCAAGAAAAAGAAGCTGCTGAGCGAAAGCGGCGAGGAACTGGCCGATCTGTCGTCGTCCTTTACCCCGCAAAAGGTCGAATTCATGAAGGCGGGCGGGTCCTATGCCATCGTCTTCGGCAAGAAGCTGCAAACCGTCGCGGCGGAAATTCTGGGGATCGAGCCGCCGGTCGTCTTTGCCCCCTCGAAGGAAATCAGCATCGAAGGCCGTGGCCTGACCGCCGTCGAAAAGATCTTCAACGCCAATGCCCGCGGCGTCGCCCCCGGCAAGGTGCTGCACGCCGGGTCCGACGTGCGGGTGCGCGTGAACATCGTCGGCAGCCAGGACACTACCGGCCCGATGACCGCGCAGGAACTGGAGGCGATGGCCGCCACCGTCATTTCGCCGCTGGTCGACGGCGCCTACCAGTCGGGGTGCCACACGGCTTCCGTCTGGGACAAGAAGGCGCAGGACAATATCCCCAGGCTGATGTCTTTCATGAACAGCTTTGGCCTTGTCACCGCCCGCGATCCCGAAGGCGTCTATCACCCGATGACCGACGTGATCCACAAGGTGCTGAACGACATCACCGTGGACGATTGGGCGATCATCATCGGCGGCGACAGCCACACCCGCATGTCCAAGGGCGTGGCCTTTGGCGCGGATCTGGGCACTGTCGCACTGGCGCTGGCCACCGCCGAGGCGGAAATGCCGATCCCGGAATCCGTCAAGGTGACCTTCAAGGGCCAGATGGCCCCCCATATGGATTTCCGCGATGTGGTCCATGCGACGCAGGCGCAGATGCTGAAGCAATGCGGCGACAACGTCTTTCAGGGCCGCATCATCGAGGTCCATATCGGCACGCTGCTGGCCGATCAGGCATTCACCTTCACCGACTGGACCGCCGAGATGAAGGCCAAGGCGGCGATCTGCATTTCCGAAGACGAGACGATGATCCAGTCGCTGGAACTGGCCAAGTCGCGCATCCAGATCATGATCGACAAGGGGATGGAACAGCGCAGCGGCATGCTGGCCCGGCTGATCGCTCTGGCCGATACCCGCATCGCGCAGATCCGCTCGGGCGAAAAGCCGGCGCTGAAACCCGATGACAACGCCAGATACTTTGCCGAGGTCGTCGTCGATCTGGACCTGATCGACGAGCCGATGATCGCCGACCCCGACGTGAACAACGCCGATGTGTCCAAGCGCTATACCCATGACACGATCCGCCCGATTTCCTATTATGGCGCGGAAAAGAAGGTCGATCTGGGCTTTGTCGGGTCCTGCATGGTCCACAAGGGCGATATCAAGATCGTCGCGCAGATGCTGAAAAACATCGAGGAAACCGCCGGCAAGGTCGAATTCAAGGCCCCGCTGGTTGTCGCCGCGCCGACCTATAACATCATCGACGAGCTGAAGGCCGAAGGTGACTGGGACGTTCTGGCGAAATATTCGGGCTTTGAATTCGACGACATGATGCCCAAGGCCAAGGCGCGGACCGAATACGAAAACATCCTGTATCTGGAACGCCCCGGCTGCAACCTGTGCATGGGCAACCAGGAAAAGGCCGAAAAGGGCGACACGGTTCTGGCAACCTCGACCCGTCTGTTCCAGGGCCGCGTGGTCGCTGACAGCGAGACGAAGAAAGGTGAATCGCTGCTGGCCTCGACCCCGGTTGTCGTCCTGTCCGCCGTTCTGGGCCGGACGCCGACGCTGGACGAATACAAGGCCGCGGTCAAAGGTATCGACCTGACCAAATTCGCCCCGCCGGTGCAAAAACCGCTGGACAGCCAGTCCGTCCACTTCTGATCGCGACGCAACCCGTCACCGACAACGGCCCGCCATCGGCGGGCCGCATCGCATCTGATGGATCGAACAGAAACCTGGCGACGGGACAGCGTCTGCAACCCCCGCAACCATTCGATGCCGTCCTCCGACAGATGCTGTGCTTCGTCAGCCAGCAAGGTGTGCTTACGCCGCCATTCGCTGGTTTCAATCTGCCCCATCAGCATTTCCCGACGCAGAGGGATGGACTTGCCGTTCGGGTTCTCCCAAGGCAGAAAATGACGAAACAGAACCTCGGAAACGTCGCTGGGTTTATCTTCACCGCTCTTGAAGGTGATGTAATGGCCTCACTTTCGGCGGCGGCGAACCGCTTGAGCGACATGGCTTTACCGCAACCGGGCAGGCCCGCGATCATGGTAAAGCGCGCACCATCGCCCTCATAGATCAGGTGCAGGGACCGCAGGATATCCCGCGCGACCTCCGTCACCACGAATGTTCCCGGTTCGGGCCTTTGCGCGCCCGCCTTGGAAAACTGAACCACTTCTGCGATTCTAACCTCCGTTCAGGATGCGGGCATCGCCCGCGTTGAATGGTCTGGTGCCTGTTGTTCATCGACGAAGCGGACGGCATGGAGGCCACCGCCGAGGGGTCCCCGATCCTGCTGGCCGAGCGCCGCACCCTGTCCTTCCCGGATCGCAAGATCGTTCTGGGCAGCACCCCGGTGCATGAGGATACCAGCCACGTTCTGCGCGCCTATGCCCAGTCAGATCAGCGCATTTTCGAGGTGCCTTGCCCGGAATGCGGCACCTTCGCGGAAATCACCTGGGACGCGATCACATGGGACGAAGGCGCGCCGGAAACGGCCCGCTGGCGCTGCCCGCATTGCGCCGCCGAGATCGAGGAGCGCCACAAGCCCGCCATGGTCGCGGATGGCCGCTGGCGGGCGCTGCGCCCCGATGTGGCGGGCCATGCGGGTTTCCGCATGAATGCCCTTGTCAGCCTTCACGCGAACGCCTCATGGGCCAATCTGGCGGCCGAGTTCATCGGCGCGAAGGACGATCCCACGACGCTGCAAACCTTCGTCAACACCATTCTGGGCCAAGGCTGGCGCGCGGATGGCGAAGAACTGGACGAATCGGCCATGCAGGCCCGCGCCGAGCCGTTCGGGCTGGACATGGTCCCTGCCGAGGTGCTGGCCCTGACCGTGGGTTGCGACGTCCAGCATGACCGGCTGGAACTGACCTATATCGGCTGGACGGAAACGGGCTGCATGCTGATCCTTGCGCATCGGGTGATCTGGGGCGCGTGGGACGCGGCCGAGACATGGGCCGAGCTTGACACGATGCTTGCCGAACGCTTCCCGCACCAGCTGGGCGGCAGGATCGCCATTGATGCAACCGCCATCGACGCAGGCGACGGCACGAGCATGAACCGCGTTACGGATTTCTGCCGTGCCCGCACCCGCCGCAAGATCGTGGCAATCAAGGGCGCGGCAGGCAACCGCCCGGTGATCGAACGCGCCGGGTCCAGGACCAAGACCGGGGCGCGGTTGTGGATCGTTGGCGTTGACACGATCAAGACCCAGATATTCGCCCGTTTCGCCCGTGCCTCATCGGCGCGGTTCTCGGACAGCCTGCCCGCCGTCTGGTTCGAACAGGCGACCAGTGAACGCGCCGTCATCCGCTATGCGCGCGGCCAGCCGGTGCGCCAGTTCGTGCGGATCCCCGGCAGGCGGGCCGAGGCGCTGGATTGCGTGGCCTATGCCATCGCCGCCCGCGCCCTGGTCAATATCGTGCCCGAGGTGCGCCGCGCCGATCTGGCCCAGGCCGAGCCGGTCAAGGTCGCAGCCAAGCCGGTGTTGCAATCGGAATGGATGGCGCGGCGATAGCCGCCCCGAATTTGGGGAGGGCTATTCCGCCGGATGCTGCCGGGTTTTGTGGGGCTTGTCGGTGGCGCGAACGATGAGAACGCCCACGCCTGCAATGGTCAGGGCGGCAAGCGGAACGATGATGTCGAACAACGTCATTCCGCCGGGACGTGGGAAGCCTTGTCACGCTCTACCGCGCGTTCGTTCAGACGAACGGCAAGATACCCTACGCCGACAACGGCGATGGGCGCAATGATGAAAGCAAGGATGAAGCCGCTCATGTCAGCCCTCCAAGGGGTCGTCTTGCCAGTAAATGTAAGAGCACACAGGCCGAAATCCAACCGATTCCGCCGGTGATCATCGTCCAGACAGGCAGGCTTTCCCGCAAGCTGCTGATATTATATATATACCCGGCAACCGGCGTGGCGATGCCGACCGTGAAACAGGCTGTTGATGCCCGATCAAGGGCGTTCGCCAGCAGTTTGGTTCGTTCGTTGCAGATCAGGGTCATTTCCGCAGCCTGACGCCCGGCCCTTCGCCGTTTTCGTCGATGAAGATCACCCCGGCGGATTCGAGGGCGCCGCGAATGGCCGCGATGGCTTGATCTGAAACCACGCGCCTTTCCTTCTCGAAATCTATAACCGTTGATTGCCCCAAGCCCGCCGCTTTGGCGAGTTCGGTTTGCGTCATTGAGATCAGGCTGCGGCCCGCCTCTTCGAAATCCACGACTGCCTGACCCTTGCCTTGGACGCCACCGAGCGCCCAAGCGGCTGCAGTCAGCCCGAACGCGAGGCCCGCAGCTACGTCCGCAGCGCCCTGCGCCAGGTCAACAAGCTGATCGAGGTGCGGGCATGAGCGGAAAATTCTATTACACCGGACGCAGCCCGCGCGCCCTCTGGCAACGTTTTCGCATGTGGCGGGCATATCGCCGCCCTGTGACATTTTACGACTTGCGCAAGATCACCCATGACGTCGTTTACCGAGACGGCGATTATCACCGTCCCGACAGGGCCGCCGAAGCGGTTTTCATGCAGGTGATCCATCAGGCAGAAAGGCCGGTTTGGGGCAAGTCATGAAACCGCCCCTGATGTGGCGCATCGCCCGTGTCGCGGTCTGGCTTGGCCTGAATCTCAACTGGCTTTTCGATCCCGTGACAGCATGGCGGCGGGGGGAGCCGGTGCGGAAATTTTCACCCCAAAAGAAGTGAAATTGACAGGGCGGTGCGGGGTCGGTATATTCACTGCAACAGAAGTGAATTGTCAAATCGAGGACAGACCATGAAACGCCGCGCCATCCTGTATTCCGCCGACTGCGAAGAAAAGCGGTTCGACGGTTATTATTTCCGCAATCAACTTCCCTTCGTGCCGGAACTGCCGCTGTCCGGCGAAAAGGATGACGCCCATACGCGCCGCCGCGCCGAGTATAGTTTGCAAGACGCATTCCTGTTGCGCCTGATGATGGAGTTCGTGGACCATGGCGGAGTCGCCATCGACGCAGCGCAGTATTCGGCTGGAAACGCCTTCCATCATCTGGCGCTTGCGAGTGAGCGGGTTGGCCGCGATCATGACGTTTGGCTTGTGTTCATACAGAACCGCCCTGGCGAACTTGATTTTGCCCCCCGCGCCCTTTGTGCTGGCTGCCTGGACGAAATTCCGGCCCTGATCCGTGACAAGTCCGATCCATCCGACCCGCCGCGCGTGGTTCTGGTCAATGCCTCTGGTGCATCGCGCTTCGTGCTCAATCGTGCCGACGAATTCGGCATTCTGCGCGAAGGCGAGGCCCGCCCCGTCTGGCTGATCGAAGAAACGCGCTAAGGTTCAGATATGGCCTTCCCCTTCGGCATCCTCGCAAACTTCTTCCGCCCTGATCCGGTGCCGCACAAGCGCCGGATCGAGGCGAGCGCGAGCAGGCCGCGTTGGCAGGGTGCGGGCCACCTTCACGCCCCGCAGCAATCGACCCTTGCCGCCCGCGCTGCGGCACAGCAACGCGCCGCAGCCGCCTATCTCAACACCCCGCAGGGCAACCGCATCGTTGGATCATGGGTTGCCGCCCTGATCGGCAAGGGTTGGCAGTGTCGCCCGCAGCATCCCGACGCCGCCATCCGCCACGATCTGGCCGATGCGTTCGAGGCCCTGACCCGCCCGCTGATGATGACCCTTGCCCGCGCCCTGATCCGCGACGGCGAGGTTTTCGTTCATCTGCGGATCGGTGCCGTTGGCGATCTGTGCCCCAAGCTGATCCCGGCTGACCAGATCGACGCCAGCCTGACCCGCGATCTGGGCAACGGCGCGCGCATCATCGCCGGGATCGAGTTCGACGCCGACGATGAGGTGACCGCCTATCACATCCTGCGCGAGGCCCCCGGCGCGGCTTTCGCCAGCTATGGCGACACCCTGCGCATCCCTGCCGTGGACATGCTGCATATCTATGACCGGCTGTTTCCGGGGCAGGTGCGCGGGTTGTCATGGCTGGCCCCCGTGCTGCTGAAACTGCGCGACCGTGACGAAGCGTCCGACGCCCTGCTGATGCAGCTGAAAACGGCATCGCTGCTGACCGGCTTCATCAAGACAATGGACGGAAGCACAGACGGTTACGCTGGCGACGTTTCCGGCAACGCCCTGAATGTGGCGCTGGAACCCGGTGCCATGCGCATCCTGCCTGGCGGAACGGATGTGACCTTTTCGCAGCCGGGGCAGGGGCTGACGCAGGCCATCGAATTCCTGCGCGCCCAGGACCGCGAAATCGCCGCTGGCGTCGGCATGACCTTTGAACAACTGACCGGCGATCTGGGCGAGGCGAATTATTCCAGCGCCCGCGTCGGCTTGCTGGATTTTCGCCGCCGCGCCGAAATGCTGCAAATCAACCTGATAGAAATGCAGTTCCTGCGCCCGCTATGGCTTCGCTGGTTGGCCGTTCGGGAAATGGCAGGAATGACCCCGGCGGGCGAGGCAGGCGTTTCCTCCTTTCCCGTCCGCTTCGTGCCGCCGGGGTGGCAGTGGGTTGACCCGAGAAACGAGGTTGAGGCCGATGTTGCGGCAATCGCCGCCGGGCTGAAATCCCGCGAGGAAGTCGTTGCCGGACGTGGCCGCGACATTGACGAACTGGACGCTGAACGCGCCCGCGATGCGGCCCGCGCAGACAGAAAGGATCAGAAATGACAAACTACATCCCCGCGAGCATCGCCATGTCCGGCGAACACGCCCAAGAGATGGCCGCCACCATCGGCCCGTGGATCATCGGTTTCTGCGAGGCGCACGGGTTCGTCAAGAAAGGCCGCACCAATGCCGCCCGAGCGATGACCCTCTTGAACTATGGCGAGCCGCGCACAAAGGCCGAGCGCCATTTTCTGGACGCGCTGCTGCTGGAAATGGCCCGCCGCTATCCGGGCGATACCTATCCACCGTATTGCGTCCGCCTCGCATCGGCGGCGGTTCATTGAAAGGATCAGGAATGACCATTCACCTGCGCGGCATCGCCCCGCGCGTTTCCACCGTGGACCATGACGCCCGCACGGTCGAGGCCATCGCCTCGACCTTCGCGGACGTGCAGCGCGCGGGCTTTATCGAGCGCCTGAACCCCGGTGGCATGGACCCCGCCCGCCTGATCGGCGCGCCGGTGCTGGACGGCCACCGCAGCGGCTCGACCCGCGACCAGTTGGGCATCATCGACACCGCCGAACTGACCGCCGAAGGGTTGAAGGTCCGCATCAAATTTCGCAGCACCGATGCGGCCCGCGCCATCCTGACCGACATTGCCGACGGCATTCTGCGCGGCCTTTCCATCGGCTACCGCGTGACCGAGTGGAAGGACAGCCGCGAGGGCGACCGCCGCATCCGCACCGCCACCAAATGGGAAGCCCTTGAGGTTTCCCTTGTTCCGATCCCGGCTGACCCCGGGGCACGTTTTCGCAACGGAGAAACTGACATGCCGGAAACCGGTAACGAGGCGCTGAACCGCGCCACCATCAACGCGGAGATCCGCAGCATTGCGGCGACCGCCGGGCTGGATCAGGGTTGGATTGATGCCCAGATCGACAGCGAAGCGACCCCGGACGCCGCGCGCGAGGCCGCATTCACCGCCATGCAGGCCCGCAGCGCCCAGACCGCGCCCCGCACCACGCGCGCCACGATCACCATGGATCACAACGACCCTGCCGTGATCGCAGAACGCGCCGGCGAAGCGATCTTTGCCCGCGCGCACCCTGACCACGAGTTGAGCGCCCCGGCCCGTCAATATGCGCATATGTCGCTTGTGGACCATGCCCGCGACAGCCTGCGCCGCAGCGGTGCCAGCGTGTCCGGCCTGTCACCTGACACGATCATCGCCCGCACCCTGGGCGGACTGCATACGACATCGGATTTCCCGCTGATCCTGGGCGATTCCGCGCATCGGGAAATGCGCCGCGCCTATGAATCCGCGCCGTCCGGCGCGCGCCAGTTGGCCAGACAGACCACCAACCGCGATTTCCGGGCCAAGCACAAGCTAACCCTTGGCGATGCCCCAAAGCTGGAAAAGGTCAATGAAGCCGGTGAGTTCAAACATGGCACCATTGACGAAGGTCGGGAAAGCTACCGCATTGACACTTTCGGGAAAATCTGGGGCGCGTCCCGTCAAGCCCTGATCAATGACGATCTGGGCGCGTTCACCGATGTTCCCCGCAAGCAGGGCATCGCCGCCCGCGCGTTCGAGGATGATTTCATCGTCAAGATGATCACCAGCAACCCGGCCATGTCGGACAATGTCGCGGTTTTCCACGCCAGCCACGGCAACCTGACAGCAGGGCAATCCGCCGCCATTCTGCCGCTGGACATGTCGTCCCTGTCCGCCGCGCGCCTCGCCATGCGCCGCCAGACCGCCCCCGGCGGAATGCTGATCGCCGCGACCCCGCGCTTTGTTCTGGTTTCGCCGGAAATGGAAACGGTCGCGGAACAGGTTCTTGCGCAGATTGCAGCCACCAAAACGGAAGATGTGAACCCGTTTGGAAATCTTACGCTGCTGGTCGAACCGCGCCTGACCGATGACGAACAGTTCTATGTCGTAGCCGATCCGGCAAGCGTGGACGGCCTTGAATATGCCTATCTGGAAGGCGCGCCCGGCCCGCAGCATGAAACCAAGGTTGGTTTCGAGGTTGATGGCATCCTGTTCAAGGTCCGTCTGGATTTCGGCGGCGGCTGGATCGACTATCGCGGTTGGCATCGGGTGAACTGATATGGCCGTCCCGGTCGAAGACCTTGCCCAGATGCGCGATGCCCTGCTGCGGGCGCGCGCAAAGGGCGTGAAATCCCTGCGCGTCGGATCGGAGCTGATCGAATACAAGACCGATGCCGAAATGTCCGACGCCATCAACGATCTGGAAGCGCGCATTGCCCGCGCTTCCGCCCCCCGGCCCGCAATGGTCCGCTTCACCAACAGCAAGGGGTTTTGACATGACCCGACCGCTCTATTCCAGCGACACGGATCCCGCCTTGCTGACCTTCGAGGAAGCGGCGGGGCGGCTGCATGGCGCGGTCTCGGCTTCGGCTCTTCGCCGCGCCCGTATTGCAGGCAAGTTGTGGGCGAAGAAGCTCGGCAAGCGATACTTCACCACTTGGCATGCCGTCCTGGAGTTTCTGGAATGCCCCGACACCGAAAGCCCGCCCGCCTCTATTTCCGCGCCGACGAACGCCAATGGGTCATTCGTGACGGCGGCACCCAGCGGCGGACAGGATTTAGCCATGGCCAGCGCCGAGAGGCTGAAACGGCACTCGCTGAATACCTCTCGGCGCGAAAACCGCCCGACCGCAGAGGCCCGGCACATCCGGGGAGCTGACCGTAGGGGAGGTGCTGGCCCGGTATGCCGATGACAAGAACGGCGCAATCCAATCCGTGGGGACGCTGGTGTATGCCATTCAGGCGCTGGCCCCGTTCTGGGGCGATCTGACCTGTGACGCGGTGAAAGGCTCGACCTGCCGTCTATACCAGAAGGAGCGGGCGAAGCCTCGGGCTGTCACGACCACGACCAAGACCGGCAGGCAGATGACGCGCGAGCTTTCGGCCGGTCCTTCGACGGTCCGTCGCGAATTGGGCGTCCTGCAAGCGGCGCTCAATCATGAACGCGCTCGAAAATCACCTGCAAGAACAGCAGGACGCCGCAGCCGCCCTTGAGGCAATAGCCCGCTGCCTGCGCGCCATTTCCACCCGCGATGATGATTTTACCAGAGTGCTGGTGACCGATCTTAGCGAACTGGCCATGTGGATCAGCCGTGACCTGAACGCTGCCTTGGACAGCGTGAACCTGCCGAAATGGGCGCTGAAATGAGCTATTTCAACGACCACACCAAGACCGAGGCAGAACTGCACACCATCGGCGCGCTGCTATGCGTTCTGGAAGAAGCGGGTTTCAACTATCTGACGAAAGACAACAACCCCATAGCCTCGGGCGTTCTCAACACGATTCAGGTCATCGCGGAGCGCGTCACGAAAGCGCAAGAACTGCACGATGCCGAATATAGCGCGCAGGTAGCGCCCGAGACGCCCATCGCTGCGATGCACCGCGAAATCGTGCGTAGACATGCCGTTCTGGAAGGGAACCACGGCCTGTCTGAGGAAGCGTTCGACGCCTTCAACATGGCAACGGTAGAGATGGGCAATGCCATCGTGGATATTCCCGCGCGGAATGCCGACGACATGCTGCGCAAAATCATGGACTACAGCATCAACGGCGACCATCCCGATCTGCACGGCACCGAGCAGGCCAGCCGGATCTGGGCTGAAATGCGGGCGATGGTTGCCTGACCACAGCGCCCCCGGCTTCGGTCGAGGGCAAGTTGCTGTGTGGCACACCGCAGTCGTCACGATATTGCCTTTTTCAGTCTAAATCCGCCGCGTGCCAGCTATCTTTATCAGCAGACCTTGCAAAGGCGGCGCCAGAAGGAACAAGCCATGGATCAAGTATTGAGGGGTCCGCATCTTTCAGGTGGGAAAAACCTACAATTTTTCCATCGGCCACACTGAAATGATCTTCTTGACCGCACATGTACTCGGCGATGTTGTCGCCTTCATCATTAGCCCGACAAATATACAAGACCGGTCGTTCACGTCTGAAAACGTGGATGCAGCGGATGCACATAATGTGGTTTTCACCTGTCACGCGTTCGCTCCACTTGATCCGGATTTAAGAGCACGGCAGTTGACTGCTATTGTCAACGTCCGCTGAGGGTCGAAAGCTGGGCACTACCGTAGCTTTGGCAACCGCGCGACCATGACGAGGGATGGCAAGATCTTGACGTTTCTCGTCAGTCGAGCCGCAGGCAATATTTTGGCGTTCGCGCGGCGGGCTGAGCTTTGGCAATAAATTTCCCAAGTTCGCGCACATTCTCAGAGGGGCGCCCCCAAGAGCATGGTCGGACTGCTATCAGGCTAACCTGTCCCAACTATGCTGGCAGCAACTCAATTTCGGGGTGGGCCTCAAATATTTCCATCACGATCTGAAAGAAATCCTGACCGGTGCCCGATTCCAGCGCGCCCAACTGTCGGCGGATCGCGTCGATGTTGAACCTATCGGGATGGCGCAGCTTGTCATTCAGCCAGCGCCGCGTTTCAGCAATCCCCAGATCGGCGGTGCTCTTGTCCATCGCCTGCCAGCGCACCTGCACGGCGCCAGCTTCATTTAGCGCGCCATAGCCGCCATAAAGCATGTCGTCCAGCGCATCCAGACTTTCGCCAAGCTACCAATCCTCGGCGCTCATGAACACCCTGTTCATCTCGGCATAGAAGCCCGGAATGTCGCGAAACCGATTGCCGTCGATGGTCAGCACCAGATCTGGCGTGGATGCGGTCAAGGTTCTTTCCTTTCCGGTCGTCCTGTGGTCACGACCTTGGAGCGCATCGGGACGCTCAGCGTGAAATGAAAGCGCCCAGCGCGTGGCGGATCTGCATCGCAGCCGGGCGCAATAGGAGCGGGCAAGCAAGCGCTGGAAGGTGGGCTAAAGGGTGGACTGTTCCGACCGGATGCCTGCTAATAGATTGTATTATATTGATATTGTCATGATTAATGGTGCGCCTAGAAGGAGCTGATTTGAACGCTCTTTTCGAGGTTTTCGAGGATTGGGAACGCCATCTCGCACAGTATGATCTAGCCGATCTGAGGTGCGACGATGACCAGCCCGCACCATGATTTCAACGAGGTTGCCAAGGTCAAAGCGCCGAAATATCCCCCGCCGTTCTCGCTGCGCCTGACCTTCGTGGAACGGGCGCGGCTGGAACGGGATGCGGCGGGGATGTCGCTGGGCGCTTACATCCGCTCAAGGCTGTTTGGGGATGATGTGCCGCCGCGCCGGACGCGGGGCAAGTTTCCGGTCAAGGATCAGGCGGCGTTGGCGAAGGTGCTGGCGGCGCTGGGTGCCTCGCGGCTCTCGCAGAACCTCAACCAGCTTGCCCGCGCCGTGAACATCGGCGCTCTGCCCGTCACGCCCGAAACCGACTCGGAATTGCGGGATGCTTGCCGCGCGGTGGCAGAACTGCGCGATGAGTTGCTGCGGGCGCTCGGCAAGACGCCGGGAGGTGCGCCATGATCCTCAAGGCTTCGGAACGTGGCAATGCCGCCGAACTGGCGCGGCATTTGATGAACACCCGCGACAATGACCATGTAACCCTGCATGAGATTCGCGGTTTTCTGTCGGGTGATCTGGCCGGGGCGTTGATGGAGGCCGATGCGATCTCGCAGGGAACGCGCTGCAAGAACTTCCTGTTTTCGCTCAGTCTGAATCCGCCAGAGAAGGAATCCGTATCCCTTGAGGTATTCGAGGTCGCCGTGGAGATGGCGGAGCAGCGCCTTGGGCTGGACGGCCAGCCCCGCGCCATCGTCTTTCATGAGAAGGAAGGCCGCCGCCATGCCCATGCGGTGTGGTCGCGGATCGACGCGGAGACGATGACCGCCCGCAATCTGCCCTTCTACAAGCAGAGGCTAACAGAACTTTCGCGCGAGCTTTACCTTGAACACGGTTGGGAGATGCCGCGCGGGCTGCTGGATCGCGCTTTGCGCAATCCGCTGAACTTCTCGCGCGAAGAATGGCAACAGGCCAAACGGGCGCAGATCGACCCGCGCTTGCTCAAGGCGGGTTTTCAGGACTGCTGGAAGCGTTCGGACAATGCCGATGCCCTGCAAGCGGCCTTGGAAGAAAAGGGATACTTCCTCGCCCGTGGTGATCGGCGCGGCGTGGTGGCGTTGGATTGGCGCGGCGAAGCCTATGCGCTTTCGCGCTATTGCGGGGTGAAGGCCAAGGATGTCGCGGTGCGGATGGGCGATGCCGCGCATCTGCCGTCCGTCGCCGAACGCCAGCGCTGGCTGGCGCAGCGGATGGCGGGCAAGCTGGCAGGCTGGGCGCGGGATGAGGCCGCCCGCCATGAGAAACAGGCGCTCGCCGTGAAATTCCAGCGCGAACAGATGGTGCAGCGCCAGCGGGCGCTGCGGCGCGAACAGGATATGGTGCAGGCGCAGCGGCAAGAGGCCGAACAGCGCCGAAGAGCGGCGCGTGTGCCGAAAGGCGTCAGGGGGGTGTGGGGTTGGGTCACAGGCCAGAACCGCAAGATCAAGATTCAGAACGAACTGGACGCGCAGCGGGCGCAGGAACGCGACCGGACAGAGCGCGAATCCATGATCCAGAAACAACTTGCCGAACGCCGCCAGTTGCAAGGGCGTGTGAAGGCCGCGCGGGCGCAGCAGAATGAGGCCATGCAGGAACTGACCCGCGACGTTGCGCACTATGTCCGGCTGGGGCGGGATGCGCCGTCCGTTCCGTCCCCCGCCAAAGAGCCGAAACGCGCCAGAACCCGCAAGGACGGGCGCGAACGGGAACGCGGGGCGTGGCGGGGCGATGCGCCGGATTTTGACCTTTAACGAGTAAGGAGAGAATGATGAGTAAACGACGCGGAACGAAGCCATTCACCCTTGAACTGAACGCCAGCATACGCGCCAAGCTGGCGGCAGTGGCCGGTTACTATGGCGCATCTTGGGAAGATGCGATCTATCTGGCCGTTCATCACGAGTGGAACGGCATCCAGTTTCATCTTGCCGAGTGCGAGGCCGCCCGAACGGCACCACCCGCGCCGCAGGGCGATGATGACGTGCCGTGGTAAAATTTGCACGGCGTCATCATAACTGGTATGATTGGTTATGAAAGGAGTCGCCATGACCAGACTGACCATATCAATGCCCGAACAGATGACCGCCTATGTCGAGGCTCAGATTTCCGAAGGGCGCTACGGGAATGTGAGCGAGTTTTTCCGTGATCTCGTTCGCCGCGATCAGGAACGCCGCACCGCCGCGATAGGTGAGTTGAGATCGCTTCTGGCCAAAGCCGAGGCCAGCGGGATCGGGAACCGTTCGATGAATGAACTGCTTAGCGCAGCCCGCACTGAAGCGCGGCAGAATGGATTGCTGCGTGACGAATAGCTACAAGCTGACGGAAGATGCCGAACGCGATGTGATCGACATCTATCTATTTACTCTAGAGCATTTTGGGTTGGCGCAGGCGGAGAAATATTTCGCCGAAATGTTTACACGCTTTGATACGATAGCCAAGATACCAGACCTTGGCCGCGACTACAGCGACATTTATCCCGGCGCATTCCGCGTAAATCAAGGAAGCCATGCCGTATATTATCGGCGCGTGGACGGCGCGATTCTTATCCTGCGCATTCTTCACCAGGCCATGGACCCCGCTCGCCATTTGGGAGGGTAAATCTTAACGTCAAATTAACCAAATTCATATAGATTATGACATATGAATTTCGATGACAGCCTTTCGGAGAAGTGGGAACGCGCGGCGAGTGCGCGGCAGCAAGACTTTGACGATCTGCAACGCGAGGTGGCCGGGGTAGACGTTGGGCGGCTTGCCCGCTTCCTGCCTGACGATGTGCGTAATCCCGAAGCCGCTGAAAAGCGCAAGGCCGAACACCAGCAGCAAATGCTGACGCGCCTGCAAATGATGATGCGCGATCCTGAATATGCGGCGCTGCACGAAAATGCCGTGAAGACTTTGCGGCAGGTGTCAACCGAACTTGACCAGATCAACGAGGATGCCCGCCGCCTTTGGGAAGCGGACACGAAAGCCATCGCGCAGATAGACGAACGCGCAGCCCGCGATTCACACGGTCGCGCCGTGTTCATGAATCAGGACGGGCGTTGTTGCACAAGCCTGACGACAAGTGATTCACTTTGCGAATCCATGCCGTTAGACGCGCTGCATGAGCAAGCCATCACCCGCCCGCTATCGCACGACGAACTGGTCCATCTACAACGCATCGCTGCGCAAGCGGGGGTCGCTGCTGATCTGGGTGGACACGGACATGACCTGGCTTGCGCCGCGTGATGGGAGGCCTGGGAGGCCAGCGGTGTTTTCCGATGCGGCGATACAGTTCTGCCTGTCGATCAAGGTCCTGTTCAAGCTGCCGCTTCGCCAGATCGAGCCAGGTTCCGCCACTGGTTCGAGGAACCTTGGCGAGGCGGGATGGTGGCGAGCCTGCTGAAGCTGGCGGGGCTGGACTGGCCGGTGCCTGACTTTTCCACGCTGTGCCGCCGACAGAAGACCCTGGCCGTGCAGATCCCCTATCGCCGCGCCGACGGGCTGCTCAACCTGCTGGTCGACAGCACGGGCATCAAGTTCCTCGGCGACGGCGAATGGCGGGCGCGCAAGCACGGGGTGCAGGGGCGGCGCCAATGGCGCAAGGTGCATTTGGCGATGGACCCGGCCACGTCCGACATCCGCGCGGTGGAATTCACCCCTAGCCGCGACGGCGACAGCCCTGTTCTGCCCGACCTACTCGGCCAGATCCCGGCGGACGAGAAGATCGGCACGGTCACCGCCGACGGCGCCTATGACACGCGCCGCTGCCACACCGCTATCCTCGCGCGTGAGGCCACCCCGATCATTCCGATCCGCAAGAACGGGCGGCTGTGGAAGGAAGATTGCCCGGCAGCACGCGCCCGAAACGACACCCTGCGCGCCACCCGACATTACGGTCGGGCTTTCTGGAAACGTTGGACTGGATACCACGCCCGCAGCCGGATCGAGGCGAGGATGCGCTGCCTGAAATCCTTCGGCGAACGCATCATGGCGAGGGACCCGGATCGCCAGACCGCCGAAGTCCACATCCGCGTCGCACTCATGAACCGCTTCAACGCCCTCGGCACAGCCGACATCGTCCGCGTAGCCTGAGTTGAGTGGGGGAAGGGGCAGTCACGCCTCAAGCGATAGTTGCGCAACAACGCCAACTGCGCCAGACGGTGCTGCGGTTGGCCTTCGCGGAGCCTCTGCGATACCAGCGAAATGAAGGTTATCGAACTCCTGAATTATCATTCCCTTTCAAGGCTTTAGCGGGAATTTCAGGGCAAAAAGTGAGATGGTGCTGCAAGAGAGGATTGAACTCTCGACCTCTCCCTTACCAAGGGAGTGCTCTACCACTGAGCTACTGCAGCGCCGTGTGGAGGGCGATTTAGACCGGTCTTGCGCAGCACGCAAGAGGGAAAGGCGAAAAAACCGTCCTGGGGGTGCAATTCGCGCGATGGCCGCTGCTGACGTTCCGGCGTCCCGTGCAGTGGACTTCTGGACGGATTGCGACGATCGGGTTAACAGGGGCCATGAGCAAACGCCCCACATCCAGCACCGATGCCGCCAGCCGCGAGGATCGGCTTCGCGCCGCGCTTCGCGCCAATCTTGCCCGCCGCAAGGCGCAGGGCAGGGCGCGGGCCATTGATGATCCGGACGACAACGCCGGGGCGCAAAATGGTGACCAAGGCGGCAGATCGACCGCCGGACCAGCAGCCGAACCGAGGCAGGAGTAAACGAATGGACCAGATCATCGTCCGGGGCGGCGGCGCGCTGCACGGAGAGATTCCGATTGCGGGAGCCAAGAACGCCTGCCTGACGCTGATGCCGCTGACCTTGCTGACCGACCAGCCGCTGACGCTGACCAATGCGCCGCGGCTGTCGGACATCCGCACGATGACCAGCCTGCTGCAATCGCTTGGGTCCGAGGTCGTCAGCCTGCAGGACGGTCAGGTGCTGGCCATGTCCAGCCACGACCTGACCAGCCAAAAGGCCGATTACGACATCGTCCGCAAGATGCGTGCCTCGATCCTGGTGCTGGGTCCGCTGCTGGCGCGTTATGGCCATGCGGTGGTGTCGCTGCCGGGGGGCTGCGCGATTGGCGCCCGTCCCGTCGATCTGCATCTGAAATCGCTGGAGGCGATGGGGGCAGAGCTGGATCTGCGCGACGGCTATGTTTTCGCCAAGGCTCCGGCCGGCGGGTTGCGCGGGGCCGCTCATGGATTCCCCATCGTCTCGGTCGGGGCGACGGAAAACGCGCTGATGGCGGCGGCGCTGGCCCAGGGCACGACGGTTCTGAAAAATGTCGCGCGCGAGCCAGAGATCGTCGATCTGGCCCAGTGCCTGCGCCGCATGGGCGCGCGGATCGAGGGCGAGGGCACATCGACCATGACCATCGAGGGGGTGACCCAGTTGAACGGCGCCACCCATCCCGTCGTCACCGACCGCATCGAGCTGGGCACCTATATGCTGGCCCCCGCGATCTGCGGCGGCGAGGTCGAATGTCTGGGCGGGCGCATCGACCTGGTTGCCACCTTCTGCGAAAAGCTGGACGAGGCCGGGGTCGATGTCGTCGAAACCGAACGCGGGCTGAAGGTCAGCCGCAAGAATGGCCGCATCCGCGCGGTCGATGTCGTGACCGAGCCTTTCCCGGGTTTCCCCACTGACCTGCAGGCCCAGATGATGGCGCTGATGTGCACCGCCGATGGCACCTCGGTTCTGGAGGAACGCATCGTTGAAAACCGCTTCATGCACGCCCCCGAACTGACCCGCATGGGCGCCCGGATCGAGGTTCACGGCGGTCATGCCACCGTCCACGGCGTCGAAAAACTGCGCGGTGCGCCGGTCATGGCGACCGATCTGCGCGCCAGCGTCGGCCTGATTCTGGCCGGTCTGGCGGCCGAGGGCGAAACCATCGTCGGCCGCGTCTACCATCTGGATCGCGGCTATGAGAAAGTCGTGCGCAAGCTGCGCGGGGTCGGTGCCCGGATCGAACGCATCAAGGAGGTGACTTCAGATGAGTGACGCCAGTTTCAACGACGTCGATCCGGGGCCGCTGGCCCTGCGCGCCGAGGATGCCGAAGACCTGCAGGTGTTGGCGACGCTGGTGCAGGATGCGGTCCTGCCCCTGTCGGAAATCTCCTATGACGCGCATCAGCGTTATCTGGCGCTGCTGCTCAACCGCTTCCGGTGGGAGGATGCCGAACTCGCCCGCCGCGAAAGCCGCCCCTATGAACGGGTGCGCGCGCTGATGGTGGTGTCGGATGTGGTCCGGGTACGTTCGGACGGGATCGACCGCGCGGACAGCGATCTGGTGCTGGAATTGCTGACTATCCGCTGGCAGCCGGGCGAGGATGGCACTGGCTGCATCATGCTGGAATTTGCGGGTGACGGCACGCTGGCCGTCGATGTCGAATGCCTGAACATCGATCTGCGCGACGTGACGCGTCCCTCTATCGCGCCCTCGGGTCGGGCGCCGCATCATCCCGAATGATGCTTTGGCCCCTTGGGCCGGATCGGGCTGCCGAATGGCGCGAGATCCGGCTGGAGGCGCTGCTGCTGGACGGTGACGCGCTTTGGCGCGCATCACGCCGATTGGTGCGACCGTCCGCTGTCCGATTTCGCAAACCGTCTGGAACAGATGCGACATTTCGCAGCCGGCGAGGCCATGGGCACGCCGCTGGCCATCGCCTGCTGGGAGGCCGGAATGGACCCGTCCGACCCGCGCCGGGGATGGGTGATGTCCGTCTATGCGCGCCCGCTGGCCCGGGGCAGGGGCTATGCGCAGGCGGTGCTGCACCAGATCGCTTGCGATGCCGCGCAATCGGGCATGCGTTCGCTTGGGCTGCATGTGCGCGACGACAATCACCATGCCCGCGCGCTCTATGATCAGATCGGATTCCGCGCCGTCGGCCCTGCGCCGCGACCAGCGCCGGACAGCGCGGCAGAGACGGTGATGCATCTGCCACTGGACTCGCGGCTGCGTGGCGCGGAACCGCAATGAAATCAGCCCGCTATCCTAGTTGCACATGAGTTTCATTATTATCTTATTGTTTTGATTGACATTTTATGTCCTGCGGGCGATGGGTGCCCTGTCGGGAGTAGCGACCGCCCAATCAGGGGCAGGGGCGCGTCAACATTCTCGCAGGCTCTTTCTGCGTGGCGTGCCAGCCCATCGGGCCTCGCGAGACCGTGGCGACCGGATCCTGCGGGCGGGGTCCGTCCTTCGCCCGGTCAGCCCAAAAGGAAATTGCCATGAACCCGATCGCCATCGGTATTCTTGCACTCAGCATGTCCGTCGACGCCTTTATCGCCAGCCTTGCGCGGGGCGCGGGGGGCGAGCGGCCAAACCTGCGCCGCGTCATCGGCACCGGTGCGATCTTTGGCGTGGTCGAGATGCTGACCCCGCTGATCGGTTGGGCGCTTGGCGTCGCGGCCAGCCAATATGTTCAGGTCTTTGACCATTGGATCGCCTTTGGCCTCTTGGCCGCCGTCGGCACGCATATGCTGCTGCAGGCGCTGTCGGCGGATGCCGAAAGCTGTGCCCGGCCCGTGACCTTCTGGGCGCTGGTTGCGACGGCTGTCGGCACTTCGATCGACGCGATGGCGATCGGCGTGTCGCTGGCTTTTCTTGATGTGAACATTCTGGTCATCGCGGGCGCCATCGGCACGGCGACCATGGTGATGAGCATGGTGGGGCTGGCCGCGGGCGGTTTGCTGGGGCGCAAATTCGGCCGCGTGATCGAGGCTTTGGGCGGGCTTGCGCTGATCGCCCTTGGCACCACGATCCTGTTGCGCCACCTGACCGGCGCCTGATCGCCCCCCTCCCTTCCTCCCCCGGCTTCACGTGCCCGCTTTCATTGAGTTTGATACCAGCGTAACAGAGGGTTTGATACGCGAAGACCCACAGAGGTCTTGAGGCTATCGGAGATGGTCGCGGGTTGTTGCGGGCGGGTCGGCGGCGCTTCTGGAACCATCTGTGGATGGTCGATTGATGGATGTGCAGGCCGGGCGGGAAGTGCTGCGCGATCTCGTCCGCGACCTGCTTGAATGTCATTCGGTCGATTCGGGCAAGGATGAAGGCTTGCAGCGCGGGGTTGCTGTCGATGATCGACGGGACGCCGGATCGGTGTTCGCGGCGATGTTCGGTCACCGGCACGTCGCAGGGCGGCAGGATGGTTGTCCGACCCTGAACAGCCCTTTCACGCACCGTTTCAAGGGTGGTTTCAAGCCGTTTGAACGCGGCTTGCATGACTCTGATTTCGGTCAGGGCCATGTCGATGGAGGTAAGGGGATCAAACTTGCTCATGCGAGCAACTCCGATAGATCACCGATAACCAGGTCCTCGATTCGCACCCTGTCATCATCCGACAGGCCAAGGAAAGGGCGGGCGGGGATGCCGCGATCCTCATCCCCGAACTGATGCGTCGCACCTTGCAGCACGCAAGCACCCACGCCGACCGCCGGGGCGCTGCGATTGCCGAAGACCTCGTGTTGGATGCTGTCGCGCATATGGCCTTCGCCGATCAGCAGCGAATTGCCTGCATGGCGGGTCCGGGCATACTCATCCGACCAAGCAGGCCATGTTTCGCCTTCGGGGCCTTGCTTGCTGTTTACGAGGCGATTGACCGTGCTGTCCGTGATCAAGGCGCCAATCGCATCTGCCAGCGCTGCAAGCTGGTAATCATCGAGCTTGTCGAGCCTTCGCCTCCATCCGGCGCTTGCGACATCCAAGGCAATTTGAGCGGAAACCGTCATGGCACTCCTCCTTTTCCACAGCGCCCGAGACGGCCCCTTGCCGACCGTCTCAGGGCCGGATCGCGGCACCCCACCGGAGCCGCGATATGCGATGATCAGTCCAGCGCGTCGGGCGAGGGTCCCAGTTGGGCGGCAATCTCGGCGGCGGCATCCGCCCTTTCGCGCGAAGCTGTTTGCGGCAGATTGCTGAACGCGCGTCGGTGGAACAGATGCGCCCATGCCGGGGCGCTGGACTGCATGAAGCCGTCGAAAGCCTCGGGGTTCTGCCTGCAAAGCGCGGTCGCCCATGGGACCATCGCCGGGGTGATGTAACCGCCATTCAGCGCGGTCTCGACCTTGGCATCTGCTTCGCGCGTGCTCATCAGCGCCACATGCTGGTGCCGATCCTTCAGCAGATCGGCAACGGCAACGGGAACGTGTTACGCGGGGTCTGACGTCCTGAGCGCGTTGACCGCTGTCAGGATCGCCGCCGTATCGGCCTCGGCAGGCAGGCCGAGCGCGGCGGCCACCTGCGACGGCCCGGCGCCGGGCTGTTCGCTGGAAGGGCCTTGAGCATCAGATATCGGACGATGAACCAGACCGGCACCTATGATCCGGACAATCCTTCCATCCGGGAGTGGTTCATCACCGGGCTGATGAGCGATATTCGCGGGCCATGATCGCATTGCGCGCCGTTTCGGTCCCACTCGACCAAGCCCCCAGATGCCGCTCTCGCGCGCCTCGACCTGCTTGATCCAGCCAGCCGCCCGCACGTCACCGGAGGCGGGCCGAACCTCTGGATCATCAATCTGGTGGTTATAGTCCACCGGAAGGTCACCACGATTAAGACTTTCGGCAATCACACCCTGCGGATTGTTCAGGACAAAGCTGCGCCCATCGCGACCTTGAAACCGCCCCGCAGGCAACAGATGCACCCATTGTCCGGCAGCGGATGCGGCTGGCAGTTCGGATTCGGCGCACCAGGAGGAAACCAGATCCATGATCAACCCTCCAGATAGGGCGAAACGATCAGCTCCGCCGATCCGGCCCAGACGTTGGACGATCCGTCCACCTCGGTTGCCTTCAACACCTTGCGGGCAGTCGCCTCAAGAGAGGCAGGAACCACCAGAAGGTTTGGGTTCACGCCGAGGATGCGGCCCTTGTCGCCTTTGCGCTTCATCATCGTGGCGCGGGCCGCAGCATAGGATTCTTGGGTCAGCGGCACACGAGAGGCATGAGCCAGCTGCCACAGCCCGTAACCGGCATTCGCCCGCGCCCGGACACCATACAGATAGTTATCTGTCAGAAACGCGCGCTCGTCGTCGTGGCGTGTGATCTGGAGTGAATTCAGTAGCCTTCGCGTTCCTGCCAGATCAGGGGGCGGATCGAACGCGTCGTATCCAGCAGATACCACGCTTCTGTTCGGTCCGTTACGTCTTCCGGGTCTTGCAGGTTGCTGACCAGCGTGTAGTTCCGCCCGTTGTTGACGGTTTCGCCGTCCTCATCCGGCACCGGATGCTCAGCGTCGAAGAAATATTGACCATCGTAGCAGGGCGATGCGAAGCCAGCCGCCAACAGTGGGAAGATGATCGTATCAGGGTGCTGACGTGCAGTATGTCCCATTTCCGCGATCATCGGCTTGAACAGCCCGAGCTTGCCATCCGAAATATCGTCGCGGCTGATGCCAACGGTGCTTTCGAACTTGCGGTTGGTGATGCTGAAGCTGAACGCTTCCAGCGATTTCACCTCGCGTTCGCCCGACAGCCATTCGCGCATTTGCGGAAACTGGCCAAGCCAGCCATAGGTTTCGTCGCGACTGCTGCTTTCCACCTTCATGGCGATCTTGTCCCAGTAGACCGGGGCCTGTCCATAGGCATCGCCAAAGATCGACTTGAAGCCCTTGAAGGCAAGGGCAATGGTTTCCGCGTTGATGATCATCGCGGGTCCTTTGTGTTGGGGGTTTGGGGGCGGGCCGCGCCGATATCCTGCGGAACGACGCCGATGTTGATCAGCCGGGCGCGGTGGTTGCTGACGGTGCGGCTGTGGACGTGAAGCGCCGCCGAGATTTCGGCAAGCGACTGTCCCCGCATCAGCCGATGATAGATCGTCCAGGCCAGACGGGCATGATATGCCATCAGGCCAGAGGGAACCGTGATCCGGCCATGGCCGATATGGGTTTGCAGCCAGCGCAGCGCCGTATTCACCAGATCGCCAGGCACTTCCCCGATCGGTTTGGATGCAACGGAAACCTGCCGCCCGCCATGGGCCAGCAGAAAGGCCCGCAGCACGTCATGACCGCAATCATCTTCCATGTCCCAAAGCATGGGCGGCATTTTGGACAACCCGATACCCGCGCATTCCGCACAGGTGGGAGACATCAGAAGAGGATAGGGATCGCTGGTCATGCAGCGAATATCCGTCAACCCTGAAAGGCGTTCGGCCTTGAAGATATTCGGGGGATGCGCCCGGAGGTCGGCACACCTCGCGGTTCAAGACCGGTAAGCCATGGCTCGGGTCGCGCGGTCAGAAATGCGCCCGGATCGGCGTCGGATCAAGTCCCTTTCGACATGCGGGCGAGGGTCAGGACCGCAATCGAATAATTAAACGGGTTTCCGGCGTCTTTAAACGGGGTGCGAGCTTTCAGAGGGTGCAGGTAGCCGAAAGGCAAGAAAGGCCACTCACGGCGCAAAAATTTGGGGCGCATGAAAAAGGCGGCACCTTGCAGCGCCGCTCTTGCAGTCCGGATCACGCTGCGGTGCCGTTGCGCGCCCGCGCTTTCCACGCTTTCAAAGCTGTGATTGCCTTGCGCGCGGCATCCATCGTCAGGAAACGCATACTGTCCACCTTGAAGAACTTGTGCAGCCAGCCCAAAAGCGCGGCATCGTCGCATTCGCGGGCGTCATGCACCTCCCGCCAAAGCTCGCGGATCAGTTCAAGCTGGGCAAAGGTGGCCATGCCGGGCCGGTTGCCATAGCGCGGGGCCCCTTTCCCGAGGGGGCGGAACCCGCAATACTCGAAAAACCCCATCATCGCCTCGAACCCGGCTTGATCCAGTTCGGTCGAGCTGGTCACACCCGCGATGCGCACCAGCGCTTGCCGGTAAAGATCATCGTCCAGACCAAGCTTGCCCTTGGCGACATGCAGGATCGCCTTCTGCGGCTTGCTGATCGTCATGCCGTTTTTCCCTTCGCTTCATTGTCCGCCCGCTCCTGCACCATCCGGCCAACAGCTGCGCGCGGGACCATTTCAACATCGTCAAGCAAGGCAGCTTCATGTTCGGAGACATGCTGAAGCCCCCGGCTGGCCAGATCGACCATGGCGATCATGCCGGGATCGCTACTCAAGCTCTGCGACATGACCCCTGACAGATGATCGAGTGCTGATTGTGCGCACCGCACCACGTGGCTCAACTCGGATATCGCATCCGGCAATGCATCCCATGCCGCTTCCGGCAGAACAATCGGGAGTTCATACAGCGTCTGACGGTGTTCGATTTCCCAGGCGAACTGTTCACCGACATTGGAAAATTCCGGGCGTTTGAGAATATAGGCGCAGGACATCACTTGCCCCCCATCAATCGCGTCGTCAGTTTCAGATCAACAATCGCCGCGCGCGCACATGGTGCCCGGTAATGATCGAACCACCAGCGAAATCAAGGGCAAGAGACAGAACATGCTCAATGTTTCGCAATGCATGACCGAGAACGGCACCGGGACCACATCGCGGCCGGGGGCAGCGCCAGGTGCGTGGCCAGCATGGGCACCCTTGAACTCGGGCCGGTCGTCGATCACCCGCGACAGGGTGGCGAAGGTCCGCTCCGCGATCTTCGCCCGCGCGTTCTTCGGAATCGCAAATGTCAGGTCAACCCCAAGATGGTAGCAGACGCCGAGCGGTTTCACGCCGGGCTGACCCTTGCCCTTGCCGCGCCATTTGAATTTGGTGCCGCCCGCGACCAGATGCCCGGCAAAAGCCGAGCCGTTGTCGGTATAGAGCCGGTCGAAGATGTCATGCTTCTGGCAAACCTTGCGGATCAGGCGCGCCGTTGCCACCGCATTTTCAGAGCAGGCAATCTCATAGCCCAAGACAAAATTAGAAGCCGTATCGACCAGCGCCAGCATGACCGGCCGCACCGGCTCGCCGTCTCCAAAATCCACCCAAAAGTCTTGTGTGCGTCCGTCCAGCGACACGACTTCCAAGGGTTTAAGCGTGGTTTTGTCCCGCTTGATCGGCATCGCCAGCCGGTTGACGACTTCTTCGCGCCCGAAGCGTGCAACCAGTTCCGGGCCTCGAGCAGCGCATCCCAGCGCCGCCAAACCGTCTGATAGGTTGCCCACTGCCAGCCGTGCCTGCGCGCCACATCGCGCACATCGCGCCAAACGCTACTCGAGTGGGAATTGCGGCCCGGCATCGCGGATCGTGGTCATGAAAAACGCCCATGCCTTTTCCGAAATCTCCACTGCGCCCGCGCCCTTGCGGGCGTAGCCGGGAACCAGAGCCGGAGCGAAGTTGATGGGATCGACGCCATCAACTGCGCGCAGAATACGCCGCAGGGTCATCTTGTCGGTGCCGTCCGCACCGAACTTTGCGCGCGTGGTGTCGCATAGCGGTCCGGGCAAGCTCTTGCTGCTGGCCCCGCCTTTCACCAGAAACCGAGCAATCTCGGCCTTTCGCAGAGCGACGGCTTGCATGGCTGGAGTGGCTTCAGCAAAGCGGTCATGCGCCGCCTCATCGCAATCACCGGCGGAAGCCTACCGCCTCGATCTCGCGCAACTCGTAAGCGCGGCGTATGTCGATGGGCAGGTCTTGGGAATGGACAAACTCAAATCGCCCGCCATTTCCGGTTCCGATATGGAGCGGAATGCAAGCGCGCCGAAGCCATTGTGCGGCGGCCGTGCGGTCGCTTGGGACGATGCCGACGCCGCAAAGAGCTTTGATAGGGACCATCATTCGATCATCCCCAGATCGGCCAAGATCTCGTTCACTAATGCCGACGCCTTCTTGCCGCGCCAAAGACCGCGAATAGCCGAGGCGGCATTTTGGCGTGTCAGCCCCTTGACCCGGCAGTAGCCAGCGAAGGATAGGCCGCGCAGAATCAGGAAGCCTAACGGCTTTGAACAGGTCATCCGGCGGTGTATGTTGATGCGGAACGCTCATGCAGTCCTCTTTGTCTGCATGTGGACTTTATGCAGACCGCCTAAAACGGTCAAGGGGGTATGATGAGCGATATTGACGTGCAGATGGAGCAACTAAAGGCGCACTTTGGAGTTGAAAAAGACGTTGATCTGGCTAAGCAGCTGATGATCGACAAGCGCACCGTATCCGCGTGGCGTGCCCGAGGTGCGGTCCCAGCTAGGTATCAGAGCATCGCGCAGGTGGGCGATCCTCAAAGCATAATGACCCCTCCCGCGCGATGGGATGAGCATGAGCGCGCAGCATTTGATCTAGCAATGTTTCGTATGGCGCGGGCGCTGCTTCCCGAAACAGCGACCGGCGAATTTCGCTCGACTATGCAGGCATTTGGCGGAGCCTGGGCATACTTCTGGGATGTTATGACCAAAGCACGCCGTGATCTTGTGGGCCAGATGGACGATGGAAGCAAAGAGGTTCGCTCGGCCTTCGCTCTCCTAATGCATGCGGAGTTACAAAACGACGCCGAAGCAGTCGCTGATGTCCGAAAAGTTCTATCTGACCTTGGGAAGCTTTCAGAGAAATGAGCTGTGGGGTGTGGGCAAAACAGCCCACACCCTCGACTGTAACTCATTGATTTTTATGGTCGCGAAATTGGCGGATTCTGGCAAATCGGCCACTTTCAGTCCTTTGGTATCAAACCCTGTGAGATTTTTCCCCTGTAAGCCATTGATTTTATTGTGTCGAAAAACCCGCCGGTATCAAATTCAATGAAACCCGTCATCACGGTCGCTTGAGCATGGCCGAACCAGCCGCTAACAAGGGGCAACCTTTGAGAGCAAGCCATGCCCACCTATCTGACCACGGCCCAACCCGATTTCGAAGCGCGTTTCCTCGACATGCTGTCGGCCAAGCGCGAGGATGCCAGCGACGTGAATGACGCGGTCGCCGCGATCATCGCCGATGTGCGCGCGCGCGGCGATGCGGCGGTGGCCGAATATACCGCGCGTTTCGACCGGCTGGACATCACCCCGACGACGCTGGCCTTTACCCCCGATGAAATCGCGGCGCAGGTCGCGCTGGTCCAGCCCGAGGATCGCGCCGCGCTGACCCTGGCCGCCGACCGCATCCGTGCCTATCACGCCCGCCAGATGCCCGAAAACATGCTGTGGACCGACCCCGAGGGTGCGACGCTTGGCTGGCGCTGGTCCGCAGTTTCGGCGGCGGGGCTGTATGTGCCGGGCGGGCAGGCGAGCTATCCGTCCTCGGTCCTGATGAATGCGATTCCCGCGCGGGTCGCGGGGGTCGGGCGGCTGGTCGTCTGCGTCCCGACGCCGGGCGGCGTGGTCAACCCGCTGGTCATTCTGGCCTGCCAGCTTGCCGGGGTGGATGAAATCTACCGCATCGGCGGGGCGCAGGCGATTGCCGCGCTGGCCCATGGCACGGCCACGATCCGGCCCGTGGACAAGATCACCGGCCCCGGCAATGCCTATGTCGCGGCGGCCAAGCGCCATGTCTTTGGCCGCGTCGGCATCGACATGATCGCGGGCCCGTCCGAGGTGCTGATCATCGCCGAAGGCGAACAGAACCCCGAATGGCTGGCGCTGGATCTGCTGGCGCAGGCCGAACATGACGCCGATGCGCAGTCGATCCTTGTCACCCCCGATCAGGATCTGGCCCGCGCCGTCATGGCCGAGGTCGACCGCCTGCTGCCGGTGCTGCCCCGCGCCGAAATCGCGGGCGCAAGCTGGCGCGATTACGGCACGATCATCATCACCCGCGATCTGGCCGAGGCGGCGGCGCTGTCCGACCGCGTCGCCCCCGAACATCTGGAGCTTTGCGTCAGCGACCCGGAAACGCTGTGCGACCAGATCCGCCATGCGGGCGCGATCTTCATGGGCGGCTGGACGCCCGAGGCGGTGGGCGATTACGTTTCCGGCCCGAACCACGTCCTGCCGACCGCGCGCTCGGCCCGGTTTTCGTCGGGGCTGTCGGTGATGGATTTCCTGAAACGCACCACCCTGTCGCGGCTGACCCCCGGCGCGCTGGCCGCCATCGGTCCCGCTGCGGTGCGGCTGGCGGGTGCCGAGGGGCTTGACGCGCACGGGCTTTCGGTTTCGGCTCGGCTGGCGAGCCTGAATGAGCAGTCGCAGGGAACAGGATCGAAAGGCGGGCTGAAATGACGCAAGTGACCAGCGCCGGCAGGCTGACCCGGATCGAGGTCGATGACAGCGGCCTGCCCGCGCCGACCCCGGAAATGGAACAGGAACGCCGCGTTGCGATCTTTGACCTGATCGAGGACAACAGCTTCGTCCTGCCCGGCCGCGACGGCCAGCAGGTCCCCGAAGGTCCCTATGCGCTGGTCCTGGCCCTGCGCGAAGGGCGGCTGGTCTTTGACCTGACTACCGAATCCGGTGACAAGGTCGGCGAATTCCACCTGTCGCTTGGCCCCTTTCGCCAGACGGTCAAGGATTACTTCCAGATCTGCACCAGCTATTTCGATGCCGTGAAAAAGCTGCCTCCCGCCCAGATCGAGGCGATCGACATGGCCCGGCGCGGCATCCACAACGAAGGCGCCCGGACCCTGCAGGAACGGCTGGACGGAAAGGCCGTGATCGACATCGACACGGCGCGGCGCCTGTTTACCCTGATCTGCGTATTGGTCCCGGGGAAATAAGTGTCGCACAGCATCCCGCATTCGATCCTGTTCTGCTGCGACCATAATGCGATCCGGTCTCCGATGGCCGAGGGGATGATGAAACAATTCTACGGACGCGCCGCCTATGTGCAGTCGGCGGGCGTCAAGAATGATATGGAGATCGACGGTTTCGCCATCGCCGTCTGCCAGGAGGTCGGGATCGAACTGTCCCAGCACCGTTCGCGATCCTTCGAGGAAATGCAGGCCTGGGGCGATGATCTGGGCGGGTTCGACCTGATCGTGGCCCTGTCCCCCGCCAGCCAGCGACAGGCGCTGGAACTGACCCGCGTCTTTCATCTGGACGTCGAATATTGGCCGATCATGGACCCGACCGGTCTGGCCGAGGGGCGCGAGGCCAAGCTGGCCGCCTATCGCGCCACCCGCGACCAGATCCGCGACCGCATGCTTGACCGTTTCGGCCCGCCCCGCGTCGAACAGCCCCGGAACGCCTTTCTGACCGGGGCATGAGGGCCGCCGCAGTTTTCGTAACAAATTATTCGTAATTCGCGCGTATCTCCCGCCCATTCAGGACCGGAGATTTCAGATGCCCGCCGATCATATCCCGCAACCCGGCCGCGCCCGCCCGCGCGTTTATTTGGATCAGGACATGCCGGATCGCGCCATTCTGGCCCATGATCTGGACGGGCGGATCATCGACGCCAATCGCCGGTTTCTGGGGATGGCGGGATATGCCCGCAAGGACCTGATCGGACAGCCGATTGCGGTGTTGCAAGAGATGGACGGCGGGCAGGCTCGTTTGCATGCCCTGTCCTTGCTGCAGCGCGGTCAGTTGGCGCATGTCGATCTGGCTTTTCGCGGATTTGCCGGAGATGTCCGCAATCTTGCCGCCGTCTTGCTGCCCCTGAACGGCAAAGCCGGGCTTTCGGGCGTCGTCATCATCGGGCGCGACACCGGACATCCTGTCAAGGCGATGCCGCTGCCCGCCGCGCTGGAACAGGCGGCCTGACGGATCACCCGTCAGACCACGACGGATGCCCCTTCGGTCGCCGCACCGGCATGGGCGCGGAACATCGAAAACAGCTCTCGACCCATGCCATGGGCGTTTCTGTCAGGGTCGTAGCTGGCCGGTTCGCGCTGATCCAGATCATCCGCCAGACAGTCGATGCGTCCCGCCACCGCGTCCAGCCGCACGATATCGCCGTCGCGCAGCCGCGCCAGCGGCCCGCCCCGGGCCGCCTCGGGCGAGACATGGATCGCCGCCGGCACCTTGCCCGAGGCACCCGACATCCGCCCGTCGGTGACCAGCGCGACCCTTAGCCCGCGATCCTGCAGGACCGCCAGAACCGGGGTCAGCGAATGCAGTTCCGGCATCCCGTTCGCATGCGGCCCCTGAAAACGCACGACGACCACGGTATCGCCGGTGAATTCGCCGCGTTTGAAGGCGGCCTTGACCTCCTCCTGATCGGAAAAGACGCGGGCGGGGGCCTCGATGACATGGCGTTCCGGCGCGACGGCGGACACCTTGATGACGCCGCGGCCCAGATTGCCCGACAACTCGCGCAGGCCCCCGGTCGGGGCAAAGGGATCGGAGGCCGGGCGCAGGATCTTGCCGTTCAGCGATTCGCGCGGGCCATCGACCCAGTCAATGCGGCCGTCGCGCAGCTTGGGTTCGCGGGTATATTGCGACAGGCCGGTGCCCATGATCGTCTGCACATCGTCATGCAGCAGGCCCGCCTCCAGCAGATGGGCGATCATATAGCCCAGCCCGCCCGCCGCGTGGAAATGGTTCACATCGGCCAGACCGTTCGGATAGACCCGCGCCATCAGCGGCACGATTTCCGACAGGTCGTTGAAATCGCTGACATCCAGCACGATCCCGGCAGCCTTGGCCATGGCGGGCAGGTGGATGACCAGATTGGTCGAGCCACCCGTCGCCATCAGCCCGACGATACCGTTGACAAAGGCGCGTTCGTCCAGAATTTCGCCGATCGGGATATAGTCGTTGCCCAGCCGGGTGATCGCGGCGGCCCGCGCCGTCGCCGCATCGGTCAGCGCCTCGCGCAGGGGGGTGCCGGGCTGCACGAAACTGGCGCCCGGCAGGTGCAGGCCCATGAATTCCATCAGCATCTGGTTGGTGTTCGCGGTGCCGTAGAATGTGCAGGTGCCCGGCGCGTGATAGCTGGCCATTTCGGCCTGCATCAGCCGGTCGCGGCCGATTTCACCGGCGGCGAATTGCTGGCGGACCTTGGATTTTTCGTCATTGCTGATCCCCGAGGGCATCGGCCCCGAAGGCACGAAGACCGCAGGCAGATGGCCGAAGGTCGCCGCCCCGATGATCAGCCCCGGCACGATCTTGTCGCAGATCCCCAGATACATGGCCGCGTCGAATGTGTCATGGCTCAGCGCGACGCCGGTCGCCAAGGCGATCACGTCGCGCGAAAACAGCGACAGTTCCATCCCCGGACGGCCCTGCGTGACCCCGTCGCACATCGAGGGCACGCCGCCCGCGACCTGCGCCGTCGCCCCGGCGGCATGGGCGGCGCGGCGGATCTTGTCGGGATAGGCTTCATAGGGCTGATGGGCCGACAGCATGTCATTATAGGCGGTGACGATGCCGATATTCGGTTTGCGGGTTTCCGGCCAGATCCTGCTTGTCGGGCATGGCGGCATAGGCATGGGCCTGATTGCCGCAGGACAGATGCGCGCGCCTTGGGCCTTCCTCGGCGGCGTGGGCCAGCCGGGTCAGATAGGCGCTGCGGGTCTGGTGCGATCTTTCGCGGATGCGGTCGGTGACGCGTTGGATGGTGGCGTGCAATGTCATGAGGCTTCCTCCGTCTCTTGACGATATAGCCTGTTAGCGGTAACAGTGCAAGCCCGCGCCCCTTGTTCCAAGATGCAGCCCGTGGCAAAGCTCACAGGCAATTTCGAGGTAAAGATGACCGCCGAGCTTCCCGTGATCCGACTTCGCCCCAAGGCCAATGCCCGTGCCATCCGCCACGGCTTTCCCTGGATTTTCGTCGATGAGGTGGTGACCGACCGGCGCACCCGCGCCATCGCGCCGGGCAGCTTTGCCGCGCTGGAGGATGGTGAGCGCCGCCCGCTTGGCGTCGTGACCGTGAACCCGAATTCCAAGATCATCGCGCGGATGATGGATGCGGATCCTCAGGCGCGGGTTGACGCCGATTGGCTGAAGGCGCGCATCAGCCGTGCGCTGGCCCTGCGCGAAGACCTGTTCGACGCGCCCTTTTACCGGCTGGTTCACGCAGAGGCCGACGGGTTGCCCGGCACCATCATCGACCGGTTCGGCGATGCGGCCGTGATTCAGCCGAATGCGGCATGGGCGGACCGGATGGCGGGCGATATCGCCGATGCGCTGCGCGAGGTCACGGGCGTCGCCACGGTCGTTCTGAACGGGCAGGGCCGGGCGCGCGGGCTGGAAGGTCTGGGCGAACGCAGCGAGATTCTGGCGGGCAGCCTGTCCGGCCCGATCCCCGTGCCGATGAATGGCGCGATCTATATGGCCGATCTGGAACATGGCCAGAAAACCGGCCTGTTCTATGACCAGCGCCCGAACCACGCCTTTGCGCAGCGCCTGTCGAAAGGCGCGCGGGTGCTGGATGTGTTTTCCCATGTCGGCGGTTTTTCCCTGGCCGCGCTGGCCGGGGGTGCGGCGCAGGCGCTGGCCGTCGATGGTTCGGCCGCCGCGCTGGAACTGGCGCGGGGCGGGGCGGAACGCATGGGCGTCGCCGACCGTTTCGAAACCCGGCAGGGCGATGCCTTTGCCGCCCTTGAGGCGCTGGCCCAAGAAGGCGCGCGTTTCGAGGTGGTGATCTGCGACCCGCCCGCCTTTGCGCCGTCGAAACAGGCGCTGGAGGCGGGCCTGCGTGCCTATGAACGCATTGCGCGCACGGCCGCGCCGCTGGTCGCGCCGGGCGGATATCTGGGCCTGTGTTCATGCAGCCATGCCGCCGATCTGACGGCGTTCCGCAACGCCTCGGCGCGCGGGATCGGGCGGGGCGGGCGGCGGATGCAACTGCTCTACAGCGGTCAGGCCGGGCCGGACCATCCGACGCTGCCGCAACTGGCGGAAACCGGCTATCTGAAATCCCTGTTCTTCCGGCTGGACGGATGAGGGTAATTCTGGATGCCTGCGTGCTGTTCCCGACGGTCCAGCGCGAGTTCTTTCTGGAAACCGGACAGCTTTACACGCCGCTTTGGTCGGACAGGATCCTGGATGAATGGTATTATTCCGTTCTGACCAAACTGGGCGAAGACGCCGCCGCGATCGCGAGCGTCGAGATCGAAACGATGCGGGCCCGGTTTCCAAATGCGACCGTGGCTGAAAGCATGGCGCAGCCCCCGACCGGGGAGCGCCTGAAGATCCTGCAATCCATCGCCTTGCCGGACGCGTCGGACAGGCATGTCATCATATCTGCCATTCGCGGCGGCGCGGATATGATCGTGACTGCGAACCGCAAGGATTTTCCGCGCGCCGTCATGGCTGCTTTGAGTCTGCGCGCCATCTCGCCCGATGAATTCGCCGTGCTTTTGTGGTCGCAGAACGCGACAGAGGTTGCGCAGGCGGCCCATCGCGTGTTCGCTCGGGCACAAGCGGCTGGCGCCGGGGTGACGAGCAAGGCATTGTTCAAGCGCGCCCGCCTGCCGCGGCTGGCCAAGGCTTTGGCCACGGGCGAAGATGATGCGCAGTGAATGGGGATAAGGTTGCAAGACTTGATGTTAACGCTAACATCCGGTAGTCGGCAGGCAAGCGATGAGGAGGCAGCGATGGTTTCACGAGTCATTCCGGTCGATGATTTCGACCTCGTGATCTTTGGCGCGACCGGTGATCTGGCGCGGCGCAAGATTTTGCCGGGCCTGTTCCGGCGCTATCTGGCCGAACAGATCCCCGCTGATGCACGCATCATTGGTGCCGCGCGCACGCGCCAGAGCGATGCCGAATTCCGCACCGAGACCGCTGCCGCGATCCATGAATTCATGGGCGCCCCCGTCGACAAGGCGCGGCTGGCCGAATTTCTGGACCATCTGTGCTATGTCGCGGTCGACGCGCGGGGCGCGGATGGCTGGCCCGAACTGGCGGACAAGATGCGGCCGGGGCTGGTCCATGCGTTCTATTTCTCGGTCGCGCCGGCGTTGTTCGGCGATATCGCGGAACGGCTGGTCAGTCACAAGATTGCCGATGATGACAGCCGGGTCGTCGTCGAAAAGCCCTTTGGCCGCGATCTGGCCACGGCGCGCGCGCTGAATGCGACGCTGGCGCGCTATTTCCACGAAAGCCAGATCTACCGGATCGACCATTATCTGGGCAAGGAAACCGTCCAGAACCTGATGGCCGTGCGTTTCGCCAATATTCTGTTCGAGCCGCTGTGGAACGCGCAATATGTCGATCACGTCCAGATCACCGTGGCCGAAACGGTGGGCGTCGGCGGGCGCGGCGAATATTACGATCACTCGGGCGCGATCCGCGACATGGTGCAGAACCACATGATGCAGCTTCTGTGTCTGATCGCGATGGAGCCGCCCTATCATTTCGACCCCGATGCCGTGCGCGACGAAAAGCTGAAGGTGATCCGGGCGCTGGAGCCGCTTGGCGCCGGTGATATCGTGCGCGGTCAGTATGCTGCGGGACCGGATGGGCCGGGGTATTTGGATGATGCAGAAAACCAGGATCTGCGCACCGAAAGTTTCGTTGCGCTGAAGGTGAATGTCGCCAATTGGCGCTGGACCGGGACGCCCTTTTACCTGCGCACCGGCAAGCGTCTGCGGGCGCGGACCAGCGAGATCGTCGTCACCTTCAAGGAGCCGCCGCATTCGATTTTCGACGAGGCCGTGCCGCGTCCCAACCAGCTTGTCATCAAGCTGCAACCGAATGAAGGCATGCATCTGACCGTGATGATCAAGGAACCGGGGCCGGGTGGCATGCGTTTGGTGCAGGTGCCTTTGGACATGAGTTTTGCCGATGCGCTTGGCAAGGATGGCGCCGAAATGCCCGATGCCTATGAACGCCTGATCATGGATGTGATCCGGGGCAACCAGACCCTGTTCATGCGCGGCGACGAGGTCGAGGCGGCATGGGCATGGACCGACCCGATCATTCAGGAGTGGGAGGCCGGACCGGCGCGTCCCGAACCATATGATCCGGGCTCCAGCGGTCCGGAGGAGGCGCTGCGCCTGCTGCATCGCGACAATCGCCGCTGGCGGGAGATCCGGGCATGACCATGGAATTCATCGAATATCCCGACCGCGAGATGCTGGCCCTGTCGCTGGCCAACAGGATTGCGGGACAACTGGCCCAGCATCTGCGGATGAATGACCGCGCCAGCCTGTGCGTGCCGGGCGGCACCACGCCCGCGCCGCTTTTCGA
Source organism: Paracoccus sp. DMF-8 (assembly GCF_029309835.1). Taxonomy (GTDB): domain Bacteria; phylum Pseudomonadota; class Alphaproteobacteria; order Rhodobacterales; family Rhodobacteraceae; genus Paracoccus. The sequence continues at coordinate 373,432 of NZ_JARJHL010000010.1, forward strand.
TACCTTGTCGGGCAGTGATATCGACTGGTCGCGGGTCACCGTTTTCCTGAATGACGAGCGGTGGGTGGATGGCGGGCATAACCGTTCCAACTCGCGGCTTTTGCGGCGGCATCTGCTGCGCGACCGTGCGGCGGGGGCGCAATATCTGGATCTCTATACCGGCGATGCCGGGCCCGAGGATGCGGCGCCGGGCCTGAGCGACCGGATCGCGGATCATTTGCCGATCACGGTTCTGCTTTTGGGGATGGGCAATGACATGCACACCGCCAGCCTGTTTCCGAACCTGCCCGCGACCGAGGCGGCCTTGCAGTCCGACGCGCCTGCGGTCATGGCGGTTCGGGATGCGGGTGATGAGCCGCGCATCACCCTGACCGCGCCCGCGCTGAAACAGGCGATCAGCCTGCATCTGATGATCACCGGCCCCGAAAAACGCCAGGCGCTGGAACGGGCGCGGCAGCTTTCGCCGCTGGAGGCCCCGATCAAGACCTTTCTGAACGGTTTGACGGTACATTGGGCCGAGTGAGGCAGATGACAGACCAGAACGACATTTGGAACCAGTTGATCCGGCACCGCGAGGGGCAGGGCGATACGCGGATCGAGACGCTGTTTGCGCAGGATCCGGCGCGGGCGCAGGGCTTTGCGACCTCGGCACTGGGGATGGTGCTGGACTGGTCCAAGACCACCATCGACGCCGGGGCGCGTGACCTGCTGCTGCAACTGGCCGCCCCGGTTGCTGCGCGCCGTGCGGCGATGTTTGCGGGTGAAAGGATCAATGAAACCGAAGGACGGGCCGTCCTGCATACCGCGTTGCGCAGCCCCGACGGCAGGGTCGAGGTGGACGGGCGCGATATCATGGCGGGTGTGCGCGACACGCTGGCCCATATGCGTGATTTCGCGACCCGCCTGCGTGATGGCAGGTTCACGGGGCAGGGCGGCAGGATCACCGATGTCGTGAATATCGGCATCGGGGGTTCGGATCTGGGGCCTGCGATGGCCGTGCGGGCCCTGGCGCCCCGGCATGACGGGCCGCGCGTGCATTTCGTGTCGAATGTCGACGGCGCCGATATCGCCGATGTGTTGAAACCTCTGGACCCGGAAACGACGCTGGTCATCGTCGCGTCAAAGACCTTTACCACCATCGAGACGATGACCAATGCCGTTACCGCGCGGCGCTGGATGGCGGAAAAGGTCAGGACGCCCGCAGCGCAATTCGCGGCGCTTTCGTCGGCGCAGGGGCGGACGGCGCAATGGGGCATCGACGCCGATCGCGTTTTCGGGTTCGAGGATTGGGTCGGCGGGCGCTATTCGGTCTGGGGACCGATCGGCCTGTCGCTGATGATCGCCATCGGCGCCGATCGTTTCGACGAGTTTCTGGCCGGAGGTGCCGCGATGGACGCGCATTTCCAATCCGCGCCCGTTGCGGAAAACCTGCCCGTCCTGTTGGCGCTGATCGGGATCTGGCATCATCAGATCTGCGGCTATGCGACCCGCGCGGTTCTGCCCTATGACAACCGTCTGGCAAGGCTTCCGGCCTATCTGCAGCAGCTTGAGATGGAATCGAACGGCAAGCGCGTTGCGATGGATGGCAGCGATCTGACCCGCCCTTCGGGACCGGTGGTCTGGGGCGAGCCGGGGACGAACGGCCAGCATGCCTTTTACCAACTGATCCATCAGGGCACGGCGGTCGTGCCTTGCGAATTCATCCTTGCCGCCAAGGGGCACGAGCCGCATCTGGCGCATCATCATCTGCTGCTGGTCGCCAACTGCCTTGCCCAGTCCGAGGCGCTGATGCGCGGCCGCAGCCTTGATCAGGCGCGCGCGCTGATGGCGGAAAAGGGCCTGACCGGGGATGAGCTGGAACGCCAGGCGCGGCACCGGGTCTTTCCGGGCAACCGCCCCTCGACCACCTTGCTGATATCGGAACTGACGCCGCGCACGCTTGGGCAGATCGTCGCGCTGTATGAACACCGCGTCTTTGCCGAGGGGGTCATTCTGGGCATCAACAGCTTTGATCAATGGGGGGTCGAACTGGGCAAGGAACTGGCCTTGCAGGTCGCGCCCCTGCTGGAAGGCAAGGATGTGCCCGGCCACGATCCTTCGACCAATCGGCTGGCGGGGCTGGTGCGGGAGTTGCGCGGCGGCTAGTTGTTCATTTCGCGTGAAACATGGTCGGGGCGAGAGGATTCGAACCTCCGGCCTACGGTACCCAAAACCGTCGCGCTACCAGGCTGCGCTACGCCCCGAACCCGGCTGTCATAGCCGCACCGCGCTGCGGTTGAAAGCGAAAACGCGCGCTACAGTCGCAGGGCGCGCGGGCCGTGCTTTGCGGCAGATCGGGGTGGGCCATGCGCCATGCCGATGCGCGATGCCCCATCCGCGCGGCGTCGCCGCCGGGCACTTCAAGCACCATCAGGCGGTCGGGCGCGCTGTCTCCGGGCAGGTGGCCGGGGATCGAGGTTTCGTCATGGGGGCGGGCGTCCGGATGGATGTGACGCACCACGCCATGCTGATCCAGAAAGATCATATCCAGCGAAATCAGCGTGTTGCGCATCCAGAAGCTGACCGGAGCAGGCGTTTCGTAGATGAACAGCATGCCGCTGCCCCGGGGCAGGTGTTCGCGAAACATCAGGCCGCGGGCACGTTCTCGGGGATCGTCCGCGATCTCGACCCGAACGCTGACCTGCCGCTGGCCATCCGTGAATGTGACCTGATCGGGCCTGCAGGCGACGGCATCCTGCGCGGCAGGCGCCGCTGAAAACAGCAAGGCAAAGATCGCGGCAAGCGAGGTCATGCCAATCCTTCCTCTGATCGGGCCTCTGATCGGGCCTCTGATCGGGCCTTTGATCCGGTCGCGCGGTCAGGCCCATGCTGAACGACCATATGCCGCACAGAGTCGTGCGGCGCCATGGAATTGTGATTCTGAACAGCGGCGGTCAGAGCGCGCCGGCAACCAGACGGGGTTTCAGCAGCAGCGATGCGGCGGCGGCCGAAGGGCGGCTGTCTTCGCCCACGCGATCCCAGCTCAGCACCTGCGCGGCCATCAGGCCACGGCGGCCATCGACCACGCGCAGCGCAATCGCTTCGCCCACGGTCAGATCGGCAAAGCCGCAATGACGCAGAACCTCGATATGCAAAAAGACATCGCCTTTTTGACCGAAGATATTGGCAAAGCCGAAACCCTTGGCCTTGTCGAACCATTTGACGCGGGCCGGCAGCAGGGGCAGCCGCTCGACCTCTTCGGGGGCAGCGCCGCTGAGATCGGCAATCGGGGGCATCTGCCCGCCGGCAGGAGGCTCGATCGACAGAACCTCGACCGCCTGCATGCCGCGCGCGGTCTGCTGGGCGATCACCTCGACCGCGGAGCCGTCGGCAACCGAGCTTTGTCCGAAGTTGCGCAGGACGTTGGCGTGCAAAAGCACGTCGCATTCGCTTTCGTCAGCCGAAGAAAGCCAAAGCCCGTGCTGCATCGAACCATTTTATGACGCCCGCTAATTGGCGTTTCTGACCTTCTAATTCGCTCATTTCCCCATGTTACCCTTAAATGACCGGCAGAGATCCCGGCCGCAACCATTGCCCGGACACTCGGTGCCGCCGACGCGACGATAGCGCGGATACGATAGAGCGCATGGTCAGGTTTTCCTTACCATGAGTTCATTAAGGGCAGGAATCAAGGGCTAAGACGCGATATCTGCCACGAACTTCCTGTAGTATTTTCCGGATCCGCGCCCAAATTGCTGGTTTCGCTGATATATTTATTGTTCACCCAACGAAAGCGATCATGCAGCCGGAACGCTCCGTCACTCCAGAATTCGATCTCTCTGGGGGTGATCCGGTAGCCCCCCCAATGCGGCGGACGTGGGGGATTCAACCCAAGGTTGCTTTTCTGGCGCTCGACCTCGGCGGCCAGCGCATCGCGGCTCTGCAATGGGCGGCTTTGTGCCGATGCCCAGGCCCCGATCCGCGATTCCAGCGGTCTGGATTGATAATATGCGTCGGACAGGGCGCCGTCGACGCGGCTGACATCGCCGCGCAAACGAATCTGCCGGCGCAGGCTTTTCCAGTGCAGGACCACGGCCGCGACGCCGGTTTCCGCGATCTGGGTGGCCTTGGCGCTTTCGTAATTGGTGTAGAACACGAAGGCACCAGAATCGCCCTGGCCCTCGATTTCCTTGAGCAGCACGATGCGGACATCGGGCAGGCCAGAGGCGTCGACCGTCGCCAGCGCCATCGCATTGGGGTCGTTCGGCTCGGTTTTCTCTGCCTCTGCCAGCCAGGCCCGGGCGATCTGAAAGGGGTCGTCGCCCGCGAAAATGCCGTCACGGTCGCTCATTGTGGAAATACTCCTGCCCTTGATGCCCCGACGCAGTTGTCCTAATCCTGCGGAGTTGAAGAAACCGCGAGGGACTGAGAAATGTCAAGCAATGGCGGGTTGGAATTGATGAAGGGCAAACGCGGGCTGATCATGGGCCTTGCGAATGACAAGTCGATCGCCTGGGGAATCGCCAAGGCCCTGGCGGATGCTGGCGCAGAAATTGCCTTTTCCTATCAAGGGGATGCGCTGAAGCGTCGGGTCGAGCCGCTGGCGGCGCAGCTTGGTTCGGATTTCGTCGTTGAATGCGATGTTTCCGATGAGTCGTCGATCGTGGGACTTTTTGACGCGCTGCGCGGGCGTTGGGACAGCATTGATTTCGTCGTTCATGCGATCGGCTTTTCCGACAAGGAACAACTGCGCGGCCGCTATGCCGACACGACGCGCGACAACTTCCTGATGACGATGGATATTTCCGTTTATTCCTTTACCGCGGTCGCGCGCCATGCCGCAGCGATGATGCCGGATGGCGGCGCGATGCTGACGCTGACCTATTACGGCGCCGAACGCGTCATGCCGCATTACAACGTCATGGGCATCGCCAAGGCCGCGCTGGAGGCGTCGGTGCGCTATCTGGCCGAGGATCTGGGCAAGGATGGCATCCGCGTCAACGCAATCTCGGCCGGGCCGATCAAGACGCTGGCCGCCTCGGGGATCGGCGATTTCCGCTATATCCTGAAATGGAACGAGCTGAACTCGCCCCTGCGTCGCAACGTCAATCAGGACGATGTCGGGCGGTCCGCGCTGTATCTGCTGTCGGATCTTGGCAGCGGCGTGACCGGCGAAACGCATCACGTCGATGCGGGCTATCATATCGTCGGCATGAAGGCCGTCGATGCGCCCGATATCGACGCGGCGAGGAAAGACTGAACCTGACGCGCGGCCCCGGTATCGGGGCCGGCATTACACCGGGACATGCGCCCCAGATGAATATCGATCAATTCGCGGCGCTGATCACGGCCCTGTCGCTGGCCATTCTCAGCCCCGGACCCGCCATCATCGCCACCATTCAGGCCGCGTTCAATCACGGGCGCGGCAGGGCCTTGCCCTATGCCCTGGGGTTGGGGGCGGGGGCGGCGCTGTGGTGCCTGTTCGCGCTGGCCGGGCTTGCGGCGGTGTTCCGGCTGCATCCGGCGCTGTTTTCCGCGCTGAAAATCTTTGGCGGGCTGTATCTGTTCTGGTTTGCCTGGGGGTTGTGGCGTGCCTCGATGCAGGACCTGCCCAAGGCTGCGGGCGGCGCCAGCCGGGGCTTCATGGGCGGCATCGCGCTGAACCTGTCGAACCCCAAGCCCGCCCTGTTCTACGCCACCCTGATTCTGTCGGTCTTTCCCGGCGCGCTGAGCCTTGGCCAGCAATCGGTGATCTTTGCCGTCTGTCTGGGGACGGAACTGTTCTGGTATGCGGTCGTCGCAATCGCCATGTCGACAGCGGGGGCAAGGGCGCGTTATTTTTCGGCCAAGACCTGGATCGACCGCGCGGCATCCGTCGCGATGGCGAGCCTTGGCCTGTTGTTGATTCTGGAAACCTTGAAAGGACCGTAAATGACCGACCGCCTGCCACATGAAAGGGGCTTCCATGTCAGCTGGGACCAGCTTCACCGGGATGCGCGGGCGCTGGCGTGGCGGCTTGACGGTCGGGACTGGCGTGCCATCGTCGCGATCACGCGCGGCGGGCTGGTGCCTGCGATGATCGTCGCGCGCGAGCTGGACATCCGCACCATCGACACGATTTCCGTCAAATCCTACAACAAGCAGGAACAGGGCGGGCTGGAGGTTCTGAAATCCCCCGATCCCGCGCTGATGGAGGATGGCGACGGTATTCTGGTCGTGGACGATCTGGTCGATTCCGGGCGCACGCTGGAACTGGTGCGCAATATGTATCCCAAGGCGCATTTCGCCACCGTCTATGCCAAGCCCAAGGGGCGCCCGATGGTGCAGGATTATGTGACCGAGGTCAGTCAGGACACCTGGATCTTTTTTCCCTGGGACATGGCGCTGCAATATGTCGAACCCTATCGCGGCAGCGATTGAGGGCGCAGACAGCATCCCCGACAGGGCGGCCCGCCACGGCCGCCTTTTTCCATCGCGGGGGAGGGGGCGGACAGGTGCGGTCCCGCCCAGGGTGCAAAATTGATCCGGTGGGCAGTTCACCTTGGGCATGCCGCAGGCTAAGCATGGGGCAGAATTGTCTGGAATTTCTTGGTGGAGTGCATTTTGGTGACCGATCGGGACGATAAGCCCGCGCAAGAGCGCGCAGGCAAGGGGAACGGCAAAGCCGCAGGCAAGCACAAGGACGGCCAGAACAAGGGGCGTGGTCAGGCTGCCGACAGAAACCGGGGCCAGAATCGGGGCCAGCAGCGCGACCAGAATCGCATCCGCAAACAGGATCAGGCCGGCGCGCAGGCTGGCGATGCCGAAACCGCGCCCGCCAAGACTGCCGAAAGCAAGGAACAGGCCCGCGCCGCGCGCCGCGCCCTGAACCAGTCGGCCCGCGCCGCCGCCCGCGTCGAACGTCAGGCCGAACGGGCGCAGCGCAAGCAGGAACGGGCCGACCGGAAAGCGGGCAGCGCCGACGACGGCGCAAAGCCTGCGGACAAGAAACGCGACCGGCCGGATGGCGCGGCAAGGGCGGCCGATGCCGGGGGCGCGAAAAGCCCGGCAAGAACCGGAACGGCCAGAACCGGATCGGCGACAAGCAAGCCGTCCGGGGCAAGAAGGACCGGGCCGACAAACCGGGCGCGCGCGGCTTTGTGCCCTTTGTGCCGGTGGCCGATGCCGACCCCGTCCCGGTTGTCGCGGCGCCTCTGGATGATGTCGAAAGCGCGCCCTTCAATATCCTGCTGATTGGTCAGGCCGGTGCGCTGGCCCGGCAGGCGGTGATCTTTGCGGCCAGCCTTCGGATGTTTTCACCCAAATGGCGCGGCCGCCTGATCGTCGCCGAACCCCGGCGAAGGTGCACGGAGCGGCGCATCGACGCGGATGGGCGCGGTCGAACGCGATCTGCTGACGGGGTTCGGTGCGGAAATCCTGCCCTTTACCGCCGTGCATTTCGGGCGCGGCTACCCCTATGGCAACAAGATCGAGGCCCTGTCGCTTCTGCCCGCGGGCGAGCCCTTTGTCTTTTTCGATTCGGACACGATCATCACCGGCCCGCTTGGCCGTTGCGCGATCGATTTCAGCCGCCCGACCGCCTCGATGCGGCGCAGGGGCAGTTGGCCCGAGCCGCCGCTTCACGGGCCGGGCTACAGCGATATCTGGCGTTCGCTCTATGACCGGTTCGGGCTGGATTTCGAAAGCTCGCTGGACCCCGACCAGCCCGACGAACATTGGGAACGCTATCTGTATTTCAACGCAGGCTGGTTTCTGGGCGATGATCCGGCCGAATTCGGCAGGCGTTTTCTGGACTGGTCGCTGGCCCTGCGCAACGAACCGGGCGAGGTGCTGGCCAGCCAGAGCCTTGATCCCTGGCTGGATCAGGCGATCCTGCCGCTGGTCGTCCACGCGCTTGGCGGCGGGCGTCCGGGGCCGGAACTGGATGGTTTCGACAATGGCGTGACCTGCCATTACCGCAATCTTTCGCTGCTTTACGCCCGCAGATCCGACAGGGCCGTCGCCGCGATGGAACGCGTGCTGGACCTGCCCGAACTGCGCCCGCTGGTGCAGCAGGATGCAGGCTATGACAAGCTGGTCCGCGAGGGCGCGGGCGGGGCCTGATCCGCCCGATTTTCGCGGGCAAGCCTTTGCCCAGCAAGGAAAAGGCGATCCGGCAAGAGCTGAAGAAACAGGGGTTGTGGTTCGGCCGCTGATGTCGTGGGCCAGAGCGGTTGCGGACAGAGCGGTCGCGGCCAAAGCGGTTGCGGCCAGAGCGGTCGCGGTGCCGCAAACCGCTCTGCCCGCCGCGATCAGTTCAGATAGGGGCGCAGGCAGTCCTGCTTCGACCAATCGGCGAACCATGCGTCAAACAGGGCAAGCTGCGCCTCGATGAACCCCTGCTGACTGGGGGACAGCGCATCGGTTGCGTTGAAATGCAGCGCATATTCGGCGTGGCCCTTCAACACCATCATATGTTTGAAGAACAGGACCAGATCCGGCCCGGCATCGACCGTCGCCAGAACCTGCAGCGCATCGTCCAGTTCCCTGGCCAGCCGGCGCGCGGTCGCATCGCCCTTAGCCGCTGCACGGCTGAGCGCGCTCAGCAGCAAGACCTCGCGCGGCAGGACGCAGCCGATGCCGGTGATCGCGCCCTTGGCGCCGCAGTTGACGAAGCCGTGGTACGACGGCGGTATCGACGCCGATCATCAGCGTTACGCCGTCATCGCTTGCTGGTGATATGTCTCGGCGGCGTAGCGACAGGTCGGCATTGCCGCCGAATTCCTTGAAGCCGACCAGGTTCGGATGTTCGGCGCGCAGGGCGAAGAACAGATCCGCCCGCGTCGCAAAGCCGTAATAGGGGCTGTTGTAGATCACGGCGGGCAGGTCGGGGGCGCCGGACAGGATCGCCTTGAAATGTTCGCGCTGCGCGGCGATGACGCTGCCGCGCGACAGGACGCGCGGGATGACCATCAGCCCATGGGCGCCGGCCTTTCGGGCATGGGCGGCATGTTCGACCGCGATGCGGGTGTTGACCGCGCCGGTGCCGACGATGACCGGCACGCCGGCGTCGACCAGACGCGCGACGCCCTCCATCCGCTCGGCATCGGTCAGCAGCGGCCAGTCCCCCATCGAGCCGCAATAGACGACCGCCGACATGCCATCGGCGATCAGCTTCTTGCCCATGCGCACCAGCGCGTCGAAATCGGGGCGGCGGTCGGCGGTGCAGGGGGTCATCAGCGCCGGGATGGTGCCGGAAAAGATATCGGATTGCATCGGATCCTCATGAGATGGCGGTCGTGTTGTCCGAAATAATACTTGTTGCATTTTGTTTGTCGACATAAATTTGCGACATGCCGGATCGCATCGCGCATGGCTGCGCGCCCGGCGCCGCAAGGGTGCCGGGATTGGTCGGAATGAGAGAGGGGGGGGCGGGGCGGCGGCGATACCGCCGCAGCCTACCAGCGGCGGCCGGTCACGCCTTCGATCGGGCGGGGCGGGACGGGTTGCGTGACCAGATGGCTTTTGCGGCGCTCGTAAAAGGCATTGCCGCCCGTCACCAGGACATAGTGCATATTGTCATAGCGAAAGCGGTGCCCGGCGGTGTGAAAGAACATCGCATTCTGGATATAGGGGTGGCGTTCGCCGCGCAGGACCGAGCGTGCCGCCTCGCGGACCATCGGCACGGATCGGTCGTTCATCTTTTTCGACATGATGCCCGGCGCGAATTGCCCGCGCTGGCCGACGACGCCGCAGACGGAACGCGGATATTGACCCGATTGCACGCGATTCATCACGACGCTGCCGACCGCCACCATGCCGTCGCGGCTGGAGCGGTTGGATTCGAAATACATCGCGCGTTCCATGCAATCCTGTTCGGAATGTCGCCCGATGCCGCAGCCGCTCAGCACGAAAAGCGCCGTGGCGCAGATCGCGGCGATGCGCAATTTCACCCTGGGATTAGCCATCACTGCCCTTTCCCCGCTGATCGCGGGTTCTTGTTTCTTGGGGGCAGGATATCATCCGGGGCAGGGTGGCGGCAATCGGGCATGGCGACATGGGCCGGATCCTGCGCGGCGGGCCGGCCGTTCAGGCCCTGGAAAGCGCGATCAGCCTTTCGCGCAGGCGCAGGGCCAGCGGCGTCAGCGGGCGGCGGCGCAGGTCCAGCAGGTAATAGGGCGGCACGCGGATGTCGTGGGGGATGCGCAGGATCACGAAACCCGCGCCGATCGGCGGGCGGATCAGCAGTTGCGCGACCTCGTCCGACAGGGGCGCCACCGCATCGCTGCCCGCGATATAGGCGAGCGTCAGCAGGACCGAGGGGCTGTTGATGACATTCGCGGGTTCCGTCAGGCCAAGGCCGGCGAAGGCCGACAGCGTCGCTTCGCGGATCGGCGCGCCGCGCTGCTGGATGATCCATTCATAGCCGTGCAATTCCGTCAGCGTGACACTGGGCGACCGCGCCAGCGGGTGCTGGCCGCGCACCAGCAGGCTGACCTTTTCATCGCTCATCGGCAGGATGTTGAAGGCCTGAACATCGAATTCCGGCAGGATGCGGCCAATCGCCAGATCCAGTTCCCCCGCCGTCAGCAGGGTCAGCAGATCGCGCGAGGGCATGGCGTCGATGGTGATATCCGCGTCCGGCGCCTGTTGCTTGATGTCGCGCACCGCGCGGACCAGCAGGCGCACGGCGGGGCCGGTGACGGCGCCGACGCGGACCGAACCCGCGAAACCGCTGTGCAGGTTCTGCAGATCGGTCGCCATGCTGGTCATCTCGCGCAGGATGACGCGGGCGCGGCGCAGGACGGTCCGGCAGGTCTCGGTCGGTTCCATCCCCTTGGGCTGGCGCAGGAACAGCGGCCCGCCGACCTGACGCTCGATCTCGCCCAGCATGCGCGAGGCGGCGGGCTGCGTCATGCCAAGCGTCACCGCAGCCGATTGCAACTGTCCCTGATCGGCGATTTCCCGCACCAGCGCCAGCCAGGCGGGCTTGAGCATCAGGCGGGCGGCAGGTTTCGACATATCAATTTCGCTATGCAGATTGGCATATTTATCATTTTACCATGATGTTGTTCCAAAGCTATCACTTTCGGGCCGGAGAGGCGGCAACAGGATCGGGAACAGCCCCAGAGAGGCGCGTTTCCAGGGGAGGATAGGATGAAACTCAAGCTCGCTACCGCGGCGCTGGCCATTGGCGCGTCGTTCATGGGTTTTGGCGCCATGGCCGAAACCATCGGGATCGCCATGCCGACGAAATCATCGGCCCGCTGGATCTCGGACGGGAATTCGATGGTCGAACAGTTCAAGGCCGCAGGCTATGACACCGACCTGCAATATGCCGAGGACGATATCCCGAACCAGCTGGCCCAGATCGAAAACATGATCACCAAGGGCGTCGACGTGCTGGTCATCGCGGCCATCGACGGCACCACCCTGTCGAATGCGCTGGAAAACGCGGCGGCGGCGGATATCAGGGTCGTGGCCTATGACCGGCTGATCCGCGACAGCGGCAATGTCGACTATTACGCGACCTTTGACAATTTCAAGGTCGGCGTCCTGCAGGCGACCAGCCTTGTCGATGGTCTGAAAGCGCGCTTTCCCGATGTGAAACCGTGGAATGTCGAACTGTTCGGCGGCTCGCCCGACGACAACAACGCCTATTTCTTCTATGATGGGGCGATGTCGGTCCTGCAGCCGCTGATCGACGACGGTTCCATCGTGATCGGCTCGGGCCAGACCGGCATGGACAAGGTCGGCACCCTGCGTTGGGATGGCGCGGTGGCGCAGTCGCGGATGGATAACCTGCTGTCGGCGAATTACACCGACAAGCAGGTGCAGGGCGTGCTGTCGCCCTATGACGGGCTGTCGATCGGCATCCTGTCGTCGCTGAAGGGCGTGGGCTATGGCTCTGGCGATCTGGCGATGCCGATTGTGACCGGTCAGGACGCCGAGGTGCCTTCGGTCAAGTCGATCCTCGCGGAGGAACAATATTCCACGATCTTCAAGGATACCCGCGAACTGGCCCGCGTCACCGTCGGCATGGTCGATGCCCTGCTGAAAGGCAGCGAGCCGGAAATCAACGACACCGAAACCTATGACAACGGCGTCAAGGTCGTGCCGTCCTACCTGCTGGAGCCTGTCACGGTCGATGCGTCGAACTGGGAAAGCGTGCTGATCGATTTGGGCTATTACACCGCCGATCAGGTGAAATGATCGCCTTGCGCGGGGCGGTTCGGCCGCTCCGCGCGCAAATGCGCAAGGACGCATCCCAGGTTCCAAAAGGAAAACCCCAGATGACTGCGCTTCTGGAAATGCGCCGGATCGGTAAAAGCTTTCCCGGCGTCAAGGCACTGGATCAGGTCAATCTGGTCGTGCAGAGCGGCGAAATCCACGCGATCTGCGGCGAAAACGGCGCCGGAAAATCGACCCTGATGAAGGTGCTGTCGGGGGTCTATCCCCATGGCAGCTATGACGGCGATATCGTCTTTGACGGTCAGACCGCGCAATTCCGCTCGATCCGCGACAGCGAGGATCTGGGCATCATCATCATCCATCAGGAACTGGCGCTGGTGCCGCTGCTGTCGATTGCCGAAAACATCTTTCTGGGCAATGAACGCGCCGCGCGGGGCGTCATCGACTGGCCCGAAACCTTCCGCCAGACCGAAAGCCTGCTGGCCAAGGTGGGCTTGCGCGAGGCGCCGGGCACCCCCGTCGAATCCCTGGGCATCGGCAAGCAGCAACTGGTCGAAATCGCCAAGGCGCTGTCGAAAAACGTCCGCCTGCTGATCCTGGACGAACCGACGGCGGCGCTGTCGGAATCCGACAGCCAGGCGCTGCTGACGCTGCTGCTGGAACTGAAATCGCAGGGCGTCACCTCGATCATCATCAGCCACAAGCTGAACGAGGTCCGCCGCGTCGCCGACCGCGTGACCGTGATCCGCGACGGCTCGACCATTTCCACCATCGACGCCCATGCCGAACCGATCACCGAGGACCGCATCGTCCGCGACATGGTCGGCCGCGACATGGCCAGCCGCTACCCCGACCGGACCCGCCGCGCGGGCGAAACCGTGATCGAGGTCAGGGGCTGGAACGTCTTTCACCCCGAACACCGCGACCGTCAGACCATCCGCGACCTGTCCTTTCACATCCGCGCGGGCGAGGTGCTGGGCATCGCCGGGCTGATGGGCGCGGGCCGCACCGAACTGGCGATGAGCCTGTTCGGCCGGTCATGGGGACGGGGGATCTCGGGTGAGGTGCTGATCCATGGCAAGCCCGCCGATCTGTCCAGCGTGCCCGCCGCGATCGACGCGGGGCTGGCCTATGTGACCGAGGACCGCAAATCCCTGGGCCTGATCCTTGACGATGTGATTGCCCGCAACACGACGCTGGCGCATCTGCCCGGCATTTCCGTCGGCGGCATCATTGACAATGCCCGCGAAACCGAGGTGGCCGAACGCTATCGCAAATCGTTGCGCATCCGCACGCCATCGGTGCATCAGCGTGTCGTCAACCTGTCGGGCGGCAACCAGCAAAAGGTCGTTCTGGCCAAATGGCTGTTCACCAGCCCCGAGGTCCTGATCCTGGACGAACCGACGCGCGGCATCGACGTCGGCGCGAAATATGAAATCTACAACATCATCAACGAACTCAGCGCGGCGGGCAAGGCGATCCTGATGATCTCGTCGGAAATGCCCGAACTTCTGGGCATGTGCGACCGCATCTGCGTGATGAACGAGGGCACATTCGTCGGCGAATTCCCGGCGGCCGAGGCGACGCAGGAACGCATCATGTCGCTGATCGTGCAGGAATAGGGGGCAGGAATGAGCCAGACGACCACAACCCCGCAGGCCGCGCCCGGCATCGGCGGCTATCTGACGAAACACATGCGCGACTATGGCCTGTTGCTGGCGCTGATCGCGATCATGGTGTTTTTCCAGATCGTCACCGACGGCACGCTGCTGCGGCCCGTGAACATCACCAACCTGTTCTTGCAAAACAGCTATATCATCATCATGGCGCTTGGCATGCTGATGGTCATCGTCAGCGGCCATATCGACCTGTCGGTGGGTTCCGTCATGGGCTTCATCGGCGCCTTTGCCGCCGTGCTGATCGTGACATGGGGGCTGCCCGTCGCGGTGGCCGTGCCGCTGTGCCTGATCGCGGGCATGGCCATCGGCGCGGTTCAGGGCTATTTCATCGCCTATTGGAAAATCCCGTCATTCATCGTCACGCTGGCGGGGATGCTGGTCTTTCGCGGCTTGTCGCTGTGGCTGCTGGAAGGGCAGTCGGTCGGGCCTTTCCCGCGCAGTTTCCAACTGCTGTCCACCGGTTTTGTGCCCGATATCTTCGGCATCGGCAAACCGAATGCGGTTGCGCTGGCGGCGGGCGTCATCGCCTCGGCCGTGATGATCTGGACGGGGCTGCGCGCCCGCGCCAGCAATGCCCGCTACGGGATCGAGGATGAACCCTCGGGCCTGTTCTGGCTGCGCAACCTGATCGTGGCGGCGGCGCTGTTGTTTGTGACATGGAAACTGGCGTGGTTCCGTGGCCTGCCGAACGTGCTGATTTCCATGGTGATCCTGACGGTGATCTATGTCTTTCTGACCGAACGCACCACCATCGGCCGCCGCATCTATGCCGTCGGCGGCAATGAAAAGGCCGCGAAACTGTCGGGCATCCGCACCGAACGGCTGACCTTTCTGGCTTTCGTCAACATGGGGCTGCTGGCGGCGCTGGCCGGGCTGGTCTTTGCCGCGCGGCTGAACACCGCGACGCCCAAGGCCGGTTTCGGGGTCGAGCTGGACGTGATCGCGGCGGTGTTCATCGGGGGCGCGTCCATGTCTGGCGGGTCCGGCAAGGTGATCGGCGCGGTGGTCGGCGCCTTTATCATGGGCGTGATGAACAACGGCATGTCGATCCTTGGCATCGGCATTGACTACCAACAGGTCATCAAGGGGCTGGTGCTGCTCGCCGCCGTATTCTTCGACGTCTACAACAAACGCAAAGAGGGCTGACATGTTCCTGTCCCAAATCCTGACGCCCCGGGGGCAGCGCGCGACCGTCTGGCGCGAAGGCGACACCGCCCGCATCGTTCCCGGCGCGACCACGACCCGCGAACTGGCGCTGGCCGCGATTGCGGCGGGCCATGGGCTGGCCGCCGAAATCGCCGCGCGCGGACAGGGCGAGACCGTCGATCTGGCCGCCGCACTGGCCGAGGGGCGCGTGCTGTTGCCGCTGGACCATCCCGATCCCGCGCATCTGCATCTGACCGGCACCGGGCTGACGCATCTGGGTTCCGCCGCGACCCGCAACTCCATGCACGCCAAGGCCGACCCCGAGGCGATGACCGACAGCATGAAGATGTTTCGCATGGGGATCGAGGGCGGCAAGCCCGCGCAGGGCAGCATCGGGGTTCAGCCCGAATGGTTCTGGAAAGGCAATGGCGCCAATGCCGCAGCCCCCGGCGCCGCCCTGCAATCGCCCGGTTTCGCGCTGGACGCGGGCGAGGAGCCCGAGGTCGCGGGCCTGTATCTGGTCGCGGATGATGGCACGCCTTACCGCCTTGGATTCGCGCAGGCCAACGAGTTTTCGGACCATGTCACTGAACGCGGCAATTACCTGTGGCTGGCCCATTCCAAGCTGCGCCCGGCCAGTTATGGCCCGGAAATGCTGGTCGGCGATCTGCCCGCTCATGTTCAGGGCAGCAGCGCGATCCTGCGCGGCGGTCAGGTGATCTGGGAAAAACCGTTCCTGTCGGGCGAGGACAACATGTCCCACAGCCTCGCCAATCTGGAACACCACCATTTCAAATATGCGCTGTTCCGCCAGCCGGGCGATGTCCATGTGCATTTCTTCGGCACGGCCACGCTCAGCTTTGCCGACGGGGTCAGGGTGCAGCAGGGCGATGTCTTTCGCATCACCTGCCCGGCGCTTGGCCTGCCCTTGTCGAACCCGCTTGATCAGGCGCCCGAACAGGCTGCGCCGGTCACCATCCACCGTCTGTAAGGGGGCGCCATGACGTTCAAACCCGCACCCTGGCCCCGCCAACTGCGTTCGCAGCATTGGTATGGCGGCAATTCCCGCGACACGATCTATCATCGCGGTTGGCTGAAAAATCAGGGCTATCCGCATGACCTGTTCGATGGCCGCCCGGTCATCGGGATCATGAATACTTGGTCCGACCTGACGCCCTGCAACGGCCATCTGCGCGAACTGGCCGAAAAGGTGAAGGCCGGTATCTGGGAGGCCGGCGGCTTTCCCGTCGAGGTGCCGGTATTCTCGGCCAGCGAAAACACCTTTCGCCCGACCGCGATGATGTATCGCAACATCGCCGCCATGGCGGTCGAGGAACAGATGCGCGGCCAGCCCATCGACGGCGCGGTGCTGATGGTCGGCTGCGACAAGACGACGCCCTCGCTGCTGATGGGGGCGGCCTCGACCGATATTCCGTCGATTGTCGTGACCGGCGGGCCGATGCTCAACGGCTATTTCCGGGGCGAGCGCGTCGGTTCCGGCACCCATCTGTGGAAATTTTCCGAAGCCGTGAAGGCGGGCGAGATGACGCAGGAGGATTTTCTGGAGGCCGAGCAGTCCATGAGCCGCTCGACCGGGACCTGCAACACGATGGGCACCGCCAGCACCATGGCAAGCATGGCCGAGGCTTTGGGGATGGCACTGTCCGGCAATGCCGCGATCCCGGCCGTTGACAGCCGCCGCCGCGTCATCGCGCAACTGTCGGGACGGCGCATCGTGCAGATGGTCAAGGACGATCTGAAGCCCTCGGACATCATGACCAAGGACGCCTTTGAAAACGCGATCCGCTGCAATGGCGCGATTGGCGGGTCGACGAATGCGGTGGTTCATCTGCTGGCGATCGCGGGCCGGGTCGGCGTCGATCTGACGCTGGATGACTGGGACCGCTGCGGCCGCGATGTCGCGACCATCGTGAACCTGATGCCCTCGGGCAAGTATCTGATGGAGGAATTCTTCTATGCCGGTGGCCTGCCCGTCGTGCTGAAGCGTCTGGCCGAGGCGGGCAAGCTGCATAAGGGTGCGCTGACCGTATCCGGCGCGACGATCTGGGATGAGGTCAGGGATGTGCGCAACTGGAACGAGGATGTCATCCTGCCCGCCGACAAGCCGCTGACCGAACAGGGCGGCATCGCGGTGCTGCGCGGCAATCTGGCGCCCAGGGGGGCGGTGCTGAAACCATCCGCTGCCAGCCCGCATCTGCTGACCCATCGCGGGCGCGCCGTCGTGTTCGAGGATATCGACGACTACAAGGCCCGGATCAACGACGAGGATCTGGATATCGACGAGACCTGCATCATGGTCATGAAGAACTGCGGGCCAAAGGGCTATCCCGGCATGGCCGAGGTCGGCAACATGGGCCTGCCGCCCAAGATCCTGCGCAAGGGCATCACCGATATGGTGCGCATATCGGACGCGCGGATGTCGGGGACGGCCTATGGAACAGTGGTTCTGCATACCTCGCCCGAGGCGGCGGCGGGTGGGCCGCTGGCGGTTGTGCGGAATGGCGACATGATCAGCCTTGACGTGCCGGGGCGCAGCCTGACACTGGAAATCAGCGATGCTGAACTGGCCGCGCGTCTGGCCGCATGGGTCCCGCTGCCCGATCCGCCGGCCTCGGGTTACGCATGGTTGCATCAGGCCCATGTCGAAGGGGCCGATACCGGCGCCGATCTGGATTTCCTGCGCGGCTGCCGGGGCCGCGACGTGGGCAAGGACAGTCACTGATGGATATCGCACTTGCAGGCATCGGCAAGATCGCCATCGACCAGCATGTCCCCGCGCTGGAGGCCAGCCCGGACTGGCGGCTGGCCGCGACGGTGTCGCGCGCGGGCCGTGTCGATGGGGTCGAGGGATTTCCGGCGATTGCGGACATGCTGTCCGCAAGACCGGAAATCGGGGCGGTTTCGCTGGCGCTGCCGCCGGTGCCACGCTTTGCCGCAGCCCAGGCTGTCCTGAACGCGGGCCGTCACCTGATGTTGGAAAAGCCGCCGGGGGCGACCCTAGCCGAGGTCCATGCCCTGGCCGATCTGGCGGCGACCCGGGGCGTCACGCTGTTCACCACCTGGCATTCGCGCGAGGCGGCGGCGGTTCAGGCGGCGCGGCGCTGGCTGGCGGGGCGGGTGGTGCGCAGCGGCCGCATCATCTGGCGCGAGGATGTGCGCAAATGGCATCCCGGTCAGGACTGGATTTTCGAGGCGGGCGGCATGGGCGTCTTTGACCCCGGCATCAATGCCCTGTCGATCCTGACCGGGATCCTGCCCATGCCCGTTCATTTGACCGGGGCCGAACTGGACTTTCCCGAAAACCGTCAGGCGCCGATTGCCGCGCGGCTGCAATTTGCCCAAGCCATCACCGCCGATTTCGATTTCCGTCAGGAAGGCCCGCAGACCTGGGACATGGAATTCGACACTGACGGCGGCCATCTGGCGCTGCGCATGGGCGGCAATCTGCTGGAGATCGACGGCCAGCCTGCGGGCGGCGAAAACTCGATCATGGGTGAATATCCGGCGCTCTATGCGCGCATGGCCGAACTGGTCCGGCAAGGTGCATCCGATGTCGATCTGCGCCCGATGGTGCTGGTCGCCGACGCCTTTACCCTTGGCCGCCGTGCCATTGTCGAACCCTTTGAATTCTGAGGATTGTGATGACCTTCGTTCCCCATGGCAAGCATCTGGTCGCCGGCGAATGGCTGGACGCGGATGCGACATTCACCTCGGCCCCGGCGATGGGGACGGGGCAGGTGTTCAGCGCGGGCAATGCCGATCTGATCGACCGCGCCGCCCGTGCCGCCGAACAGGCGTTTGAAACCTATGGCTGGACCACGCGCGCAGGCCGTGCCGATTTTCTGGACGCCATCGCGGATGAAATCGAGGCTCGGGCCGAGGCGATCACCCAGATAGCGACGCAGGAAACCGGATTGCCCGAGGCCCGCATTCAGGGCGAACGCGGTCGCACCACGGGGCAATTGCGCCTGTTCGCGGCCCATATCCGGCAGGGTGACTATCTGGACCGCCGCCATGACGCCGCGCTGCCCGATCGCCAGCCCATGCCGCGCCCCGATCTGCGGCTGATCCAGCGTCCGGTCGGGCCGGTGGCGGTCTTTGGCGCCTCGAACTTTCCCCTGGCCTTTTCGGTGGCGGGCGGCGACACGGCATCGGCGCTGGCGGCGGGTTGTCCGGTCGTGGTCAAGGGCCACCCGGCCCATCCCGGCACCTCGGAAATCGTGGCCGAAGCCGTCCATGCCGCGATCACCCGTTGCGGCCTGCCTGCGGGCGTGTTCTCGATGATCCACGGTGACGGACATGAGGTCGGGGCGGCGCTGGTCCGGCATCCGCTGATCCGCGCGGTCGGTTTCACCGGCAGCACGGCGGGCGGCAAGGCGCTGTTCGACCTGTGCGCCGCGCGGCCCGAGCCGATCCCGTTTTTCGGTGAACTGGGCGCGGTCAACCCGTGCTTCGTCCTGCCCCATGCGCTGGCCGCGCGAGGCGATGCGCTGGCCAAAGGCTGGGCCGCCAGCCTGACCATGGGGGCGGGGCAGTTCTGCACCAATCCCGGCGTCGTGGTGCTGGCTGCGGGGGCGGCTGCCGAGGCTTTTGTCGCCGCCGCGCATCAGGCGCTGGCCGGGGTCGCGGCCCAGACCATGCTGACCGATGGCATCGCCGCAGCTTATGCGCAGGGCGCGCAGGCCATGGCGGATCAGGCGCAGGTGGTGCTGGCGGGCGGCGCGGAACACCGTCAGGCCAGCCCCATGCTGCTGCGCAGCACGGCGGCGGATTTCCTGTCGCGCCACGCCCTGCAGGCCGAGGTCTTTGGCCCGCTTGGTCTGGTGGTGACGGTCGATGGCGATGACGACATGCTGGCGCTGGCCCGCGCCATGGAAGGCCAGTTGACCGCGACGCTGCACATGGACGGCGGCGACAGCGATCTGGCCCGGCGGCTGATGCCGGTGCTGGAACGCAAGGCCGGCCGCATTCTGGCCAATGGCTGGCCCACCGGGGTCGAGGTCTGCGATGCGATGGTGCATGGCGGCCCGTTCCCGGCCAGCACGAATTTCGGCGCGACTTCGGTCGGGACGATGGCGATCCGGCGCTTTCTGCGCCCGGTCTGCTATCAGAACATCCCGACCGATCTGCTGCCGGATGATCTGACCGATGAGGGTCAGTGACCTGAAATCACCGGGCCAGGGACCCGGCGGATGAACCAAGAGGGAGGACGACATATGAACATGAAAACACTGCTTTCGACGGCGGCGCTGGTCGCTTTGGGCGCAACTTCGGCGATGGCCGAAAAGGTCGTGGGCTTTTCGCAGATCGGTTCGGAATCGGGCTGGCGCGCGGCGGAAACCACGCTGACCCGCCAGCAGGCCGAGGAACGCGGCTATCAGTTGCAGTTCTCGGATGCGCAGCAGCGTCAGGAAAACCAGATCGCCGCGATCCGGTCCTTTGTCGCGCAGGGCGTCGATGCGATCCTGATCGCGCCGGTCGTGGCGACGGGTTGGGATTCCGTGCTGCAAGAGGCGAAAGAGGCGGAAATCCCGGTCGTCCTGCTGGACCGGATGGTGGACAGCGACCCGTCGCTGTATCTGACGGCGGTCGGCTCGAACCTTGTTCACGAAGGCGAGGTTGCGGGCAAATGGCTGGCCGAGACGGTCGGCGACAGGGATTGCCGCATCGTCGAATTGCAGGGCACCACGGGCTCATCCCCGGCCATCGACCGCAAGAAGGGCTTTGAGCAGGGCATCGCGGGCCATGACAACCTGCAGATCGTGCAAAGCCAGACCGGCGATTTCACCCGCAGCCTTGGCAAGGAGGTGATGGAAAGCTTCATTCAGGCCGAAAACGGCGGCAAGGATATCTGCGCGCTTTACGCCCATAACGACGATATGGCGGTCGGCGCGATTCAGGCGATCAAGGAAGCCGGGCTGAAGCCGGGCACGGATATCCTGGTCGTCTCGATCGACGGGGTGCCCGATATCTTCAAGGCGATGGCCGATGGCGAGGCGAATGCCACGGTCGAGCTGACGCCGAACATGGCCGGCCCCGCCTTTGACGCGCTGGAAGCCTGGTGGGCCGATGGCAGCGAACCCGCCAAGTTCCTGCAGACCGAATCCAGGCTGTTCACGCAGTCCGACGATCCGGCCGGGCAGTATGAGGCGCGCAAGGGTCTGGGCTACTGACAAATGACGCGGTCCGGGCGGCGTCGAAGTTGCCCGGACCGTCTTTCTTCGCATGAGGATACCCGGACGATGCTGCTGTCTATCCGGTCGCTGACCAAGGAATTTCCCGGCACCAAGGCGCTGGACAGCGTCGATTTCGACCTGCGCGCGGGCGAGATCCATGCCCTGCTTGGCGAAAACGGCGCGGGCAAATCGACGCTGATCAAATGCCTGACCGGCGCCTATCAGCGCGACGCGGGCACCGTCACGCTGGAGGGCCGCGAGATCGCGCCGCGTTCCACCGTCGAGGCGCAGGATCTGGGCATCGGCACCGTCTATCAAGAGGTCAACCTGCTGCCCAATCTGACCGTGGCGCAGAACCTGCTGTTCGGCCATGAACCGCGCCGCATGGGCCTGATCGACAGCCGCGCCATGCGTCTGCGCGCCCGTGCGATGCTGGCCGAATACGGGCTGGATCTGAACGTCGACCGCGATCTGGCGACCTGTTCCGTCGCGATCCAGCAGATCATCGCGATTGCCCGCGCCGTGTCGCTGTCGGGCAAGGTGCTGATCCTGGACGAACCCACCGCCAGCCTTGACGCGCGCGAGATCGAAATGGTCTTTGGCGTCGTCCGCAACCTGCGTGACCGGGGCCTGGGGATCGTTTTCGTGTCGCATTTTCTGGATCAGGTCTTTGATCTGACCGACCGCCTGACGGTCCTGCGCAATGGCCGCCATATCGTCACCGAAGAAACCGCGACGCTGGACCGGGTGCGTCTGATCGAACATATGCTGGGCCGGTCCTTGCAGGACGAGGTGCTGCATTCGCGCCCGCCCGACCGTGGCCCGCGCCCCGAACTGCTGCGCTTTACCGGCTTTGGCCGCAAGGGCCGGATCGAGCCCTTCGATCTGGACATCGGTGCCGGTGAGGTCGTGGGTCTGGCCGGTCTGCTGGGATCGGGCCGCACCGAAAGCGCCGAGGCGATATTCGGCCTGCAACCCGCCCAGACGGGCGAGGCGCGCGACAGATCCGGGGTGCTGGACCTGTCATCCCCGCGCAAGGCGATCGCGGCGGGTTTCGGCTTCGCCCCCGAGGATCGCAAGACCGATGGCATCGTCGCCGATCTGTCGATCCGCGAGAATATCATTCTGGCCCTGCAGGCCCGCCGGGGCTGGGCCCGGCCCATTGCCCGCGCCGAACAGGCCCGCATTGCGGTTGACTATATCAGGCGGCTGGATATCCGCACCTCCGGCCCGGAAAAGCGCATTGGCGAATTGTCCGGCGGCAACCAGCAAAAGGTCGTGCTGGCGCGCTGGCTGGCGATGAACCCGCGTTTCCTGATTCTGGACGAACCGACGCGCGGCATCGACGTCGGCGCCCATGCCGAAATCCTGCACCTGATCCATCAACTGGTCGAACAGGGCATGTCCCTGCTGGTCATTTCATCGGAACTGGACGAGCTGATGGCCGTGTCGAACCGCATCATCGTGTTGCGCGACCGCCGCCATATCGCCGCGCTTGCCGGGGATGAGGTGTCGGGGCCGACGATCATGCGCGCCATCGCGGGGGTCGATGCGCCCGTCGAAAAGGGGGCTGTCGAAAAGGGGTGCGTCGAGGATGCGCCTGTCGAAGCGGCACCTGTCGGAACTGCGCCGGTTGAAGATGCGCCCGTCAAGGATATGCCCGTCGAAGATGTGCCTGTCGAAAAGGGGGGCGAATGATGCCGCAGGTTCTGACGCGCCTTGCGCCGCAACTGATCGCGCTGGTTGTGCTGATGGGGCTGGTGACGCTGTTCTATCCGGGCTTTCTGTCGATTTCCTATAGCGACGGGCGGCTGGTCGGGCCGATGATCGACGTGCTGAAACGCAGCGCGCCGGTGGCGCTGCTGGCCATCGGCATGACGCTGGTCATCGCCACGCGCGGCATCGACCTGTCGGTCGGCGCAATCGTGGCGATCTGCGGGGCGGTCGCGGCCTATATGATCGCCTCGGGCTACGGGCTGCCGCTGGCGCTGGCGCTGGCACTGGTCGCGGGGCTGGCTGCGGGGCTGTGGAACGGGGTGCTGGTCGCGGTGATCGGCGTCCAGCCCTTTGTCGCGACGCTGATCCTGATGACCATGGGGCGCGGCATCGCGCAACTGATCACCGAAGGGCGGATCCTGACCTTTACCGATCCGGCCTTTGCCTTTATCGGCTCGGGCACGGCGCTTGGCCTGCCGGTGCCGGTCTGGATCTGGCTGGGGGCAGCCGTGCTGGCCGTGGCCCTGCTGCGCCGCACCGCGCTAGGGATGCTGATCGAGGCGGTGGGAATCAACCGCAAGGCCTCGGCCGTTGCGGGCGTCAACGCGACCGTGCTGCTGGTCGCGGTCTATATGGCGATGGGGCTGTGCGCGGCGCTGGCCGGGCTGATCATCACCGCCGACATCCGCGGCGCCGACGCCAACAACGCGGGCCTGTGGCTGGAGCTTGACGCGATCCTGGCCGTGGTCATCGGCGGCAATTCCCTGCTGGGCGGGCGGTTTTCCATCGCGGCCGCGGTCATCGGGGCGCTGATCATCCAGACCATCACCATCGGCATCCGGCTGGCAGGTTTTCCGTCCGAATACAATCTGGTCATCAAGGCGGTTCTGGTTCTTGTCATCCTTGTCCTGCAATCGCCGCGCATCGCCAGCGAATACGCATTCTGGCGGCAGGAAGCCCGCCGCAAGCGCGAGGCGCAGTTGAAAGGAGCCGGGCGATGAACACGCGCACCCTGCCGCTTTACGTCACCATCGCGATCTTTCTGGTCGGCTATCTGATCTGCTGGCTGCAATATCCGAATATCCTGTCGACGCGGGTCGTCGGGAACCTGCTGACCGACAATGCCTATCTGGGGATCGTCGCGGTGGGCATGACGCTGGTGATCCTGTCGGGCGGCATCGACCTGTCGGTCGGATCGGTCATCGCCTTTTCCGGTGTCTTCATCGCGGTGATGCTGCGCGACAGCGGGCTGCATCCGCTGCTGGTCTTTGCCCTGCTGCTGGCGCTGACCACGGCATTCGGCGCGGCGATGGGCTGGCTGGTCTACTGGCTGGCGATGCCCGCCTTCATCGTGACGCTTGCGGGGATGTTTCTGGCGCGCGGCGCGGCCTATCTGCTGTCGGTGGACAGCGTGCCGATCCAGCATGATTTCTACAGGATGCTGCAGGGCGCCTATTGGCTGATGCCGGGGCGCGGGCGGCTGACCCTGATCGGCGTGCTGATGCTGGCCGTTGTCGCCGCCGGCATCGTGATCGCGCACAAGACCCGTTTCGGCACCAGCGTCTTTGCCCTTGGCGGGGGCGAGGCGACGGCGCGGCTGATGGGCGTACGACAGGGCCGCACGACAGTGCTGGTCTATGCCTTTTCGGGGCTGACGGCGGGTCTGTCGGGGATCGTCTTTTCGATCTATACCGGCTCGGGCTATTCGCTTGGCACGGTCGGGACCGAACTGACCGCCATCGCCTGCGTGGTGATCGGGGGGACGTTGCTCAGCGGGGGCGCGGGCTATATGTTCGGCACGCTGGTCGGCGTCCTGACCATGGGGCTGATCCAGACCTATATCGTCTTTGACGGCAGCCTGTCGTCATGGTGGACGAAAATCGTCATCGGCATCCTGATCCTGGCCTTTATCCTGCTGCAAAAGGGGCTGGTCCGGCTGTCGCAGGCGCGTCTCAATGCAGGTGAGCCATGAGCGAGATCTTCGACACCCGTATCTGCGAACTGGGCGAGGGCGCGCTGTGGCACCCCGAACGCGGGCATTTCCTGTGGTTCGACATTCTGGGCCGGCGCCTGCTGGCCGAAGGCGGGGGCGAATGGCATTTCGACCGCATGGCTTCGGCTGCGGGCTGGATCGACCGCGACCGTTTGCTGATCGCCACGGAAACCGGGCTTGCGGTGCTGGATCTGGACAGCGGCGCGCTGGACCCGCTGGCCGATGTCGAGGCGGACCGGCCGGAAACCCGTTCCAACGACGGGCGCGCGGATCGTCAGGGCGGGTTCTGGTTCGGCACGATGGGCAAGCAGGCGCAGGACGGGGCAGGGGCGATCTATCGCTATTATCGCGGTCAGGTGACGCGGCTGTTCAACGGCATCTCGATCCCCAATGCGATCTGTTTCAGCCCCGACGGGCGGCTGGCGCATTTCGCCGATACCGCGCAGGGGATTGTCTGGGCGCAGGCGCTGGATGCGCAGGGCTGGCCCACGGGCCCGCGCCGCGTCTTTCTGGATCTGCGGGCCGAGGGGCTGAGCCCCGATGGCGCCGTGATCGACGCCGAAGGCGGTTTCTGGTGCGCGAAATGGGGCGAGGGCGCGGTGATGCGCTACGCCCCGGACGGCCGGCGCAGCCATGTCCTGACGGTGGGCGGGCGCCATGCCTCTTGCCCGGCCTTTGGCGGGGCGGCGATGGATGTGATGCTGGTCACCACCGCGCGCGAAGGGATCGCGGCGCCCGATGCCGCGCAGGGCCTGCCCTATCTGCTCAACCCCGGCTTTCGCGGATTGCCGGAACCAAGGGTGATTTTGTGAGTGTTCGGATTTCCCAACCCGACAGGCTGCCCGATGGCCGCGAGGTGCAGGCGATCACCCTGCAGGGCGCCCGGCTGACGGCGCGCGTCCTGACCCTTGGCGCCATCGTTCAGGACCTGCGGCTCAACGGGGTCGCCCATCCGCTGGTTCTGGGGTTTGACCGGGTGGCCCCCTATCTGTCGGCGCCGGGGCGCTATGTCGGGGCGCTGGTCGGGCGCTACGCCAACCGCATCGGCGGTGCGCGCTTTGATCTGGACGGGCGGCGCCATGACGTCACGCCGAACGAAGGCGCGAATCTGCTGCATGGCGGCCCGGACGGCATCGACCTGCATCTGTGGACCATCGGCGAACTGGCCCTCGATCAGGTCGAACTGTTCCTGAGCCTGCCCGACGGTCACATGGGCTTTCCCGGCAAGCTGGATATCCGCGCGGTGATTTCGGTCACGGATGACGCGCTTGGCTTTGACCTGAGCGCGCGAACCGATGCGCCGACCCTGTGCAATCTGGCCCATCACGGCTATTTCACGCTGGATGATGCGGGCGATATCCGGCGGCATCGGCTGATGATCCATGCCGGGCGTTACCTGCCCGTCGATGCTGCACTGATCCCGACGGGCAGGATCGCCCCGGTCGCGGGCACGGGCTTTGATTTCCGCGCCATGCGCCCGATCGGCGATCATCCCTATGATCATAATTTCTGCCTGTCCGATATGCGCGCCGCCCTGCGCCCCGTCGCCCGGCTGCAAGGCCAAAGCGGTCTGTCGATGACCGTCGAAA
The DNA here is from genome assembly GCF_029309835.1 of Paracoccus sp. DMF-8. Lineage (GTDB taxonomy): Bacteria > Pseudomonadota > Alphaproteobacteria > Rhodobacterales > Rhodobacteraceae > Paracoccus. The sequence goes on from NZ_JARJHL010000010.1 coordinate 399,902, forward strand.
CGACCGAACCCGGCCTGCAGCTTTACGACGGGCGTCATTTCGACGGCATATCGGGGCTGGAGGGGCGGCGCTATGGCCCCCATGCCGGGGTCGCGCTGGAAACCCAGAACTGGCCGGATGCCCCGAACCGGCCCGGCTTTCCGGATGCCGTGCTGCGCCCCGGCGACGACTGGCGCGCCATCACCCGCTATTGTTTCGCGCAGGCCGCGACATGAGGGGCGGGTTTGTCGGGGTCGATTGGGGCACCTCCAGCTTTCGGCTGTGGGTCATGCGTCGTGACGGCGCGGTTCTGGGCGAAAGCCACGGCCCCGAGGGCATGGCCCATTGCGCCGAAACCGGCTTTGCCCCGGTGCTGGCCCGGCATCTGGCGCAGGTTCAGGCGCCCGATGACCTGCCGATCCTGATCTGCGGCATGGCGGGCGCGCGGCAGGGCTGGGCCGAGGCCCCCTATGCCGATCTGCCCGCCCCGGTTTCCGCGCTGGCGTGTCGTGCCCTGCGCCTGCCGCCGGAACTGGTGCAGGGGCTGGGCGGTCATCGCGATATCCGCATCCTGCCCGGCCTTGCCCGCCGCGATCCCGCCCATCCCGATGTGATGCGGGGCGAGGAAACGCAGCTTCTGGGGCTGGCCGGTCCGGGGCATCAGGGGCTGGTCTGCATGCCCGGCACCCATTGCAAATGGGCGGTGCTGCAGGGTGGCGCGGTTATGTCATTCCACAGCGCCATGACCGGAGAGCTTTTCGACCTGCTGGCGCGCCACAGCATCCTGCGCCATACCATGCCGGACAAGGGCGGTTCCGTCGACCCCGGCAGCCCGGCCTTTCTGCGGGCGCTGGACCGGGCCCTGCCGGATCCCGCGCAGGCTGTGGCCGGGCTGTTCGGGATCCGCGCGGGCCATCTGCTGGGCTTTGCCGATCCGTCGGACAGCCGCGCCCATCTGTCGGGGCTGCTGATCGGCGCCGATGTCGGGCTGGCGCTGCGCGGCGATGCCGCGTCACGGGGCAGGGTCACGCTGATCGGCCAGCCCGGTCCCGGCCCGCTTTACGCCGCCGCGCTGGCGCGGGCAGGCGCGCGGGTGAACCATGTCGATGCCGAAACTGCCAGCCGCTGCGGGCTGCTGGCCGCCGCCCTTGAAATCTGGAGCTTCCGATGACCGTTCACATTCCACGGCCCAGGATGCGCCGCAATCTGGTCGCGATCCTGCGCGGCATCACCCCGCCCGAGGTGGACGGGGTTTCCGACGCCCTGATCGAGGCGGGATTCGAGGTGCTGGAAGTGCCGCTGAATTCGCCCGATGCGCTGCAGTCGATTGCGCGTCTGGTCCGCCGCCATGGCGACCGGGCGCTGATCGGGGGTGGCACGATGCTGACGGTGGCCGATGTCGATGACGTGGCCGGGGTCGGCGGCCGCCTGATGGTCAGCCCGAACATGCGCCCCGCCGTGATCGCCCATGCGGCTGCGCTTGGCATGGTCACGATGCCCGGCGTCCTGTCCCCGACCGAGGCCTTTGATGCGCTGGATGCGGGCGCTTCGGGGTTGAAGTTCTTTCCGGCATCGCTGCTTGGCCCGCAGGGGCTGGCGGCGCTGCTGGCGGTCCTGCCCAGGGGGACGGTGGCGGGCGCGGTCGGCGGCGTCGGGCCGCAGAACATGGCGGATTACGTCGCGGTCGGCATCACGACCTTTGGCCTTGGCACCAATGTCTATCGCCCCGGCGACAGCGCCGCGCAGGTCCGCGACAAGGCCCGCGCGCTGATCGACGCCTATGACAGCGCCATCAGGGCCGGAATGGCCTGACCGCCCGGCAAGGCGCCTGACAAGGTGCAGGCAATGGGTGCAGGCAATGAAAAAGGGGCCGGACGGCCCCTTGATGCGCATACGGGCAACAGGACCCGTATTCAGGCCCTGTTGTCGAAAACCGAAATCAGGCCAGCGCCAGATCGCGAGCCGACTGACGACCGTCACGACCCGATTCGATTTCGAAGGTCACGGCCTGACCGTCGTTCAGCTGACGGATGCCAGCGCGTTCGACCGCCGAGATATGGACGAAAACGTCCTTGCCGCCGCTTTCAGGCTCGATAAAACCGAAACCCTTGGTTGCGTTGAACCATTTCACAGTGCCCTTGGCCATTGTGAATTCTCCTGTAAGGTGCCATCCGCGGGATGCGATGGCTCGGCTTGGTCAGTTCGTCGGGCAAGACTGAAGCCGGGAAGGAGACAGGATGCAGCAAGAAATAACGTAGCGAGACGACCCTACAGCAAAATCCGACGCAGATCAATCTGGCAGATGAACCCGCGACAACGGCAAGGATCGCACCGGCGGTTTGGGTGCAGTTTGGGCGGATTGCCTGTCTTGCGGGCCGCAATCCTGGGGCTTTCGGGCGACATCATGACGATGCCGTGCAATCGACCCGCCCGGTCTTGACCTGCGGCTGTCCAGCGGAAACCCTGCATTTGCCACGATTGTCGCCCGAACCTTTGCCGAAAGCCACGAAGCCGAGATGTCCGACCGCTGTTCCATCCTGCTGACCCACGATCACCTCGCCTGTATCGAGGCCGCAGCCGAAGGCCCCCTGCACGGCCCTGACTGGAGCTTTCTGGAAGACGCCGATCTGGACGAGATCGCGAATCGCCTGACCGGCGGGCGGCCGCGTCCGATCCCGATCTTTGCCTATGGCTCGCTGATCTGGAATCCGGGCTTTGCGGTGCAGGCGCGGCGACGCGCGACGGCGCTTGGCTGGCATCGCAATTTTTCGATCCATCTGGACCATTTTCGCGGCACGCCCGACCGTCCGGGCCTGATGCTGGCGCTGGCATCGGGCGGGCGGTGCGACGGGCTGATCCTGGAAATCGCGGAAGGGACCGAGCGTGACTCGCTGCGCGCCATTCTGCGCCGGGAACTGGTCGCGCATGAATTGGCCAGCAATGCCTGCTGGATCGAGGTCGAAACCGCGCAGGGGCGGCAGGAGGCGCTGACCTTTTACGCCGATCCGGTCGGGACCGCGCTGGTCGAATTGTCGATCGAGGAACAGGCCCGCCGCCTTGCCCGTGCGGCAGGCCCGGCCGGTTCGGGGGCCGAATACCTGCTGCGCACAGTTCTGGGGCTGGATGAGGCGGGCATCCACGACGAATATATCTGGGATCTGCAGCAGCTTGTGGCGCAGGAAATCGCGCGCGGACAGGGGCCCGGACGCGGCTGACGAGGCGGGCGCCGGCAGGGCAGGGGCCGGCCCTTCTGGGCTGTAATAAAGCTTTTACCGCGATGACACTTCGCACTGGCTGATCCGCGCAAGGTTGCTATGATCCCCGATAATCCGGCGATTCCGGCTTTTCGCCCGCGATCAACCACCCAAAGCCGGGTAGCGACATGAAAGGACAGCCCATTCTGACTGGAACATCAGGCGAACGTCAGGCCATTGAACCGGAAAGACCTGTTTCCTATCTAAGCAGTCAGCAGGGATTGCGCGTTGCCGATCATGGGGCCGCATTCCTTGGCGAGAAAGGACTGATTGTATGAACGACCTCGCACACACCAGCCATCCGGTCCTGCCGTTGCGGGATATCGTGGTGTTTCCGCACATGATCGTCCCGCTCTTTGTCGGGCGCGAAAAATCGGTGCGCGCTCTGGAAGCCGTGATGGAACAGGATCGCCCGATCCTTCTGGCGGCCCAGAAGGACGCATCCGTGGATGAGCCCGCCGTCGATGGCATCTTTACCACCGGCGTGCTGGCGAATGTCCTGCAGCTTCTGAAACTGCCCGACGGAACCGTCAAGGTTCTGGTCGAAGGGCGCGAACGCGTGCGCATCACGCAATTCGTGCCGAATGACAATTATTTCGAGGCGACGGCCGAATCCTCGGCCGAAATTCCGGGGGATGACGACAGCCTGACCGCCCTGACCCGCACCGTCGCCGAAGAGTTCGAGCGTTATGTGAAGGTCCGCAAGAACATCCCCGAGGAAGTCGTCCATGCCGTGGGCGAGGCGCGCGAACCCGCCCGTCTTGCCGATCTGGTCAGCGGCCATCTGGGGATCGAGGTCGCCAAGAAACAGGATCTGCTGGAAACCCTGAACGTCGCCGAACGTCTGGAAAAGGTCTATGGCCTGATGCAGGGCGAAATGTCGGTCCTGCAGGTCGAGAAAAAGATCAAGTCGCGCGTCAAGAACCAGATGGAAAAGACGCAGCGCGAATACTACCTGAATGAACAGATGAAGGCCATTCAGAAGGAATTGGGCGAAGGCGATGAGGGCGGGAACGAAATCACCGAACTCGAAGAAAAGATCGCCGCCACCAAATTCAGCAAGGAGGCCCGTGAAAAGGCCGAAGCAGAGCTGAAAAAGCTGAAGTCGATGTCCCCGATGTCGGCCGAGGCGACGGTGTCGCGCAATTATCTGGACTGGTTGCTTGCCCTGCCCTGGGGTGTGAAATCGCGCACCCGCAAGGATCTGACCAAGGCCGAACAGGTGCTGGACGCCGATCACTACGGGCTGGAAAAGGTCAAGGAACGGATCGTTGAATATCTGGCCGTGCAGAACCGCTCGGCCAAGCTGAAAGGTCCGATCCTCTGCCTCGTCGGCCCTCCGGGCGTCGGTAAGACCTCGCTTGGCCGCTCGGTCGCCAAGGCGACGGGACGCGAATTCATCCGCATCAGCCTGGGCGGCGTGCGCGATGAATCCGAAATCCGTGGCCACCGCCGGACCTATATCGGCTCGATGCCGGGCAAGATCATTCAGGCGCTGAAAAAGGCAAAGACCACGAACCCGCTGATCCTGCTCGATGAAATCGACAAGATGGGGCAGGATTTCCGTGGCGACCCGGCTTCGGCCATGCTTGAGGTGCTGGACCCGGAACAGAACTCGACTTTCGTGGACCACTATCTGGAAGTGGAATATGATCTGTCGAACGTCATGTTCGTGACCACGGCCAACAGCTACAACATGCCGGGGCCGCTGCTTGACCGGATGGAGATCATTTCTCTGGCCGGCTACACCGAGGACGAAAAGCGCGAGATTGCGCGCCAGCATCTGCTGCCCAAGCAGGTCACGGCGAACGGTCTGCGCAAAGGCGAGTTCTCGGTGACGGACGAGGCGCTGACCCATGTGATCCGCTACTACACCCGTGAGGCGGGCGTGCGGTCGCTGGAACGCGAAATTGCCAAGCTGGCCCGCAAAGCCGTGACCGAAATCCTCAAGGGCAAGGTCAAGACGGTCGAAGTGACCGCCGACAAGGCCGAGGAATATCTGGGCGTGCGCCGCTTCCGCTATGGTCTGGCCGAAAAGGACGATCAGGTCGGCGTGGTGACGGGGCTTGCCTGGACGCAGGTCGGCGGCGATCTCCTGCAGATCGAGGCGCTGAAACTGCCCGGCAAGGGGCGGATGAAGACCACCGGCAAGCTTGGTGACGTGATGAAGGAATCGATCGAGGCGGCCTCCAGCTTCGTGCGCTCGATCAGCCCCGAAATCGGGGTCAAGCCGCCGAAATTCGAATCCGTGGATATCCACGTTCACGTCCCCGAAGGCGCCACGCCCAAGGACGGCCCTTCGGCGGGGATCGCCATGGTGACCTCGGTCGTGTCGGTGATGACCGGCATCCCGGTCCGCAAGGATGTCGCCATGACCGGCGAGGTGACCCTGCGCGGCAATGTGCTGGCGATCGGTGGTCTCAAGGAAAAGCTTCTTGCGGCGCTGCGCGGCGGCATCAAGACCGTGCTGATCCCGGCCGACAACGAAAAGGACCTGGCCGAGATTCCTGCGAATGTGAAGGAGGGGCTGAAGATCATCCCCGTCTCGAACGTCCGCGAGGTCTTGAAACAGGCGCTGGTCCGCATGCCCGAGGCGGTTGAATGGGACGAGGCCGCCGAAGAGGCCGCCGAAGCCAGCCGCATCGCAGCCGCCCGCGAAAAAGGCGGCAGCGGCCCGGCCGTCGCCCATTAGGTTACCGGAAAACGCGCGGGTTGACCCCGCGCGCTTTTTCCATGCGCTTTTTCGCCAGCCACGCTGATTTTTGCGTCGGGAAACCCTTGCGCAACCAGCCCGGCCCGGCTATCTACCGCGAACCGGGCGATTAGCTCAGCGGTAGAGCGCTTCGTTCACATCGAAGATGTCAGCGGTTCAAATCCGTTATCGCCCACCATTTCCTTCCGCAATTCCAGTTGGTTATAGCCCATTTGGGCAGGAAATACAAAGCGTTCTCGGGTTCCACGAACCTAAGACCGCGCTTTCAGTTTCACAAAATCCAGCACTTCCGCTGCCTCTGTGAGGTGGCCGGAGAAGAATCGGCCATAGGTCGAATAAGTGATCGTCGTGTTGCTGTGACCGAGATACTGGGCCACCTGAACGATAGGGATGCCCCCTGATACCATCGCCACGGCGGCGCTGTGACGGATGGTGTGCAGCGTGACCTCTTTCAGGCCAGACCGCCTCACCGCGCCCTCGAACCCCTTGCGGATGCTGGCAACCCTGTTCCCGCCCCATTCGATGACGTAATCCGACAGGGCTGCATCCTTCGCCGTTTGCAGGGCCGCGCGCAGTCCGCGATTGATCGGGACAATGGCCCGGCCTTTGCGTGTCTTTGCATCGTCCAGCCGCAAGTTGAGCACGCTGCGATCAAGGTCTACCCGATCCCATGTCAGGTCCAGCACAGCGCCAACGCGGGCTGCGGTCCCGAACAGGACGTGAATCGCCAGGGCGATATGCGGGGCGTCCGCGCTTTCGATCAGAAGGGCAACCTCATCCTTCGACAGGAACCGTTCTTTTGGCATGGGCTTGGCCGGGCGCTCGATGTGCGGGGCCGCGTCGATGATCCGCGACCGCTCGGCAAAGGTCATGGCGCTGCGCAGGTGGCCCAGTTCTGTATGGATCGCGCCCTGAGAAATCCCGGCATCCGTTCGCGCGCGGGTGTAGGCCCGGCACAATTCGGTCGTGATCTGATCGGGGCGGAAATGGCCGAAATGCGCGAGAACGGCTTTCCCGGTGTAGCCCATGGTTTTCGCGGTAGGCCGGTCTCCAAGGTCTCTGACATACTCAGCCCAGATCCCGGCAACCGTCATTCCGGCTTGGGTCACGGTGAAGTGCTGGCGCCGGTAAACGTCTATTGCTTCTGCTTCCGCCGCCGTTCTGGTGCGTGCCGAAAGCTGATACCGAGTTCGCTTGCCGTCGGGGCCGGTCCAGTAGACGCAGTATCCGCCGCGCAATCTGCCGATGCTGAAATCGGGCATTTTTCCATTTCCTCTACTACGTCTGCCGGAATTCGATAGAGCTTCCCAAAGCGAAAGTGCCGCAACTCACCTGATGCGCACCTCTTGCGAACGGCGTTTGCGCTGACGCCCCATCTTTCCGCAAGCGTCTCCGGAGAGTAAACGCTCATTCCATCATCCTCCAAAGGCGCCCCGATGGCCTAGACCACCGGGGCCAGTTGCGCCGCCCCGAAACAGTGAAAAGATGGCGGCGGGTTCGTCATTCGATCTTGCCCATATGCAGCAGGCCCTTTGCGGCCAGCCTGCGGTGTGTCTCCATCAGTGCGCGCAGCACATCCTCATAGCCCCACAGGCCCGATGTATCGCGGCGGTCCAGCGCGTCGTGGCAAGCGCTGCAACCATAGACCCCGGCGTAGTCGGCGGGTTTCTGGCCCATGCCAGCCGCGCCAAACATGCGCAGGTGGCAAAACACGGTCGTCGTCCAATCGCCGTTGCAGGTGCCGATGAGGCGCAGGGTGCAGGGTTCGCCCCGTGCGCTCTGGCGGATCGCGTCACACTGGCCGACCGGCTTGCGCTTGCGTGTTGCGGGCCGGTCCTGTTTCAGCCCGAGCGGACCGCGCCCGGATAGAGTCGCCGATGCGGACGGTCATGCGGGCCTCCCAAGGTGGTAAAGCCCGCAAACCTCGCACCGGTAGACCTCGCGGTGTTCCGGCTTGACCCAGACTTTGCGCAGGCGGCGGATCGGTTTCTTCTCGGACCGGATCAGCTTGTCCCACGCCCCCTGTGGCGTCCGATAGGCGACCTTCCCGGCGCATCCCTGAATGTTCAGCGTCATTTCCGGCCCTTCTCTTTCGGCATGGTCAAAACGCATCCCTGCTGCGACCAGTAGGCGTGGAAAGCGTCCAGATATTCCGTCTTTTGCTTCCGGCTCATCAGCCGCGTGACCGGGAAATCCAGTGGCTCCATCATCATTTCCAGCTTCGTTTCGTAGGGCAGGGGTTTGATGATCCGGTCGTATTTCTCCGCAAACCCCTCGTGATCGCGGCGCATGATCGGGACGCCGAAATGCAGCTTGCAATGCCCGCGCACTTCCTCGGCAGTCCTGTCACCCATTTGCGCGGCGACCTCTTTGCACCACAGGCGTTGCAGATGGTTCTGGTCATTCGACCGGGGCAGGCCATCACTGATCGTCACCGTGAACGGCGGCGTCCTGTTGCCGATCAGCGCGCAGACAGACACGGCGTCGGCCTCGTGCTTAATGGGGCGGGTGACGGCCTCGCTCATCGTCAGGCGTCCACGATCCGAAACCGGGCGTCAAACACGGCAAGCACGCTGGCCAGCGGAAAGCCCGTCCGGTCTGCCGTCTCGGTGATGATCGTCTGGTCGTCGGATTTCGGATACTCGACAAGCGTCTGGTGGATCGCATCGACAATGGCGTTTCCGTGGCGGATGGTCATTTTGTAACCCATTGATCTAGAATGGAATTGTGTCGTCAAAATCATCGACGCCGCCCGTGGTGCCCCCGGCATAGCCGCCGCTGCGCTGGTCGTCGTCGCGCGATCCGCCCGACTTGCCGCCTTGCAGGGTGATTTCCGAAACCCGGATCGTCAGGTAGGTCTTGCCCTCGTGTTCGCGCGTGGACAGATCGCCCGCGACGGTGACAGATGCGCCTTTCGTCAGGTATTGCGACAGACTGTCGCCGCGCTTGCCCCAGAGGCTGCAATCGAAATACAGCGTCCGCTTGTTCTGGCCGTAGCCATCATCGACCGCGACCGAGAAGCCGGTCACCTTGTCGCCTTGCTGTGTGGTGCGGGTGACAGCATCGCGCGTGATGCGGCCTGCAATGGTGATGTTCTTCATGCGGCTTCCTTGCTTTCAGTGAGTTGAGCCTTGCGGACGTCTTTCGCCGCTTCGATTTCGGGCATGCCGCGAAGTTCGGGGGGCAGGGCTTTCCAAACGGCGGCAAGTTGGTCGATTTTGGTGCACCCCATCAGTTTCGCCTTGGCGTCATCAGCAGCACCTCCGGCAACATCGACCGGGCTGTGATCCACGCTGTCCTGATCCGGGTCGTCGCCGGTCTCCAAGCCGAGAGCCTTGAGAAGCGCATATTTGACCGCATAGGACATGGCTTTGCCCGGCCCTTTGTCCTGCCCGTCGATGCCGTATCCGAAGGTAGGAACGTCAAAAAATCGGCCGGATCGTCCACGTTCACAAAGCGCACGGTCAGGCTGCATTCGGCCCGGTTGCCGTTGTGGTGGTGATCGCACCGCACCGGGTAATAGACGATGCCGTGTTTCAGCAGGGCGGGCCGGACTTTGGCGGTCACCGCGTCGTGCGACACGATGGTGTAGTTCATGCCCGTCTTTTTCTCTTTGCGGATATAGGTCACTTCCGCCATGACGGCGGCGAGGCGCTGGTGGATGTTCTTCGCGGTCATGTCACCACCCCACATTCAGAAAGCGTTTGTGAATTTCGCGAACCCTGCGCACATCGTCGGCGCAGTATTCCGCCACGATGTGATGGTCGCCGCGCTTCCACGCCTCCGCCACCATCGAGCCGTCGAACCCCGCCTTGCCGGGGATGCCGAGCGCAAAGCACAGCTTGTCCAGGCTGATCGTGTCGCGGCTGCCTGCGGCCATAACCATTGTGTCGGCGATTTTGTCGCTCCAAGGCTTCGGGTCACGGGGCCATGCAACAGCGGGCGGAAGGGCAACGCCAAGCGCGATTGCGCGCCGGGTCAGGAACGGCACGTCGAAACCGGCAGCATGATGCCCGACGATCACGGGTCGGTCGTAATTGCTGAACCGCTTGAAGAACGTGCGCAGGATTTCGGCTTCGGTCCAGTCCACCGCCGTCAACGTGATCGGGTCGCTGTCATTGACCGCGAAGCCGATGCAGCAGATGGACCCAAGCCAGCCGTCGAAGCTGCTGGACGCTACCGCCTTGGTCGCCGCCTCTGCCTTTGCGGCCTCGATCTTCGACGGGTCTTTGATGTTCGCCGGGGCTTTTGCCGAGCGGGTCAGGTAATCAATCGTCTTGTCGGATTGAGCCGGTAGCGTCTCGATGTCGAGGTAAATGTAATCGGTCACGCCGCCGCCCTCCGCGCGTTCGCCCCTTCCGGGTCGTCCAGATCGAGGCCGCATTTCGCAGCCATGTTCCGGATCCACACATCGTTGATAAGACGCGGGTCGTGCGGCATCGTGGCGATACGCAGCAGCGCGCGGACCTCATGGATCGGCAGCGCCACGTCGTATTTCGGGTCATAGGTCTGCATGGTGCTTCCTTTCGGTGTCTGTGCCTGCCGGGCCGAACGTGGGAGGGCGCCCGGCAGGCTTCCCGCGCGAGGGATTGGCGCGCGGTATCAGGATTTCAGTTTCGCGGGGCGGAAGTGCAGCGCCTGCCGCTCTGGCACCTGCACATCCTCGCCCGTCTGAGGGTTGCGGGCGGTGCGGGCCGGGCGGGTTTTCTCGCGGAACAGCCCGAAGCCGGGAAGCTTCACCGCGCCGCCGTTGCGCGTCGTGGCGTTGATGGCGGCGATGATGCCGTCCAGCGCCTCGCGCGCCTGCGCCTTGGTCAGCGCGGTCTTGCCCGCGACAGCTTCGATCAGGGCGGATTTGTTCATGTCGGTCATTTGGGGTCTCCTTGCGCGCATCAAGCGCCGGGGATGCCGGGGGCCGCCCGGCGCGGTGTCTCATTCGGCGGCCATGTCCATGCGGTAATCCGCATAGGCGTTGGCATCATCCATGACGGCGGTGGCGATCCACTCCTCGTAGGCCCGCTGTTCCTCGGCCTCGATGGCGGTTTCGCCTGCGATGCTGACCGCCACGGCGCGTGAATAGCGGGACTTGCCCCACCACATCAGCGTCACGCTGTGGACGTGATCGACCGAGCGCAGGTTGCGCGAGTTGCGCCGCGACCAGACAGCATCGACAGCGTATTCCGCGTCCACGCCGTCAATCAGCACGTCATCGGTGTCGATGGTCAGGCTTCCACGGTGGTAGTCCATCATTTCCCCTCCAGCAGCAGGGCGAGATTGTGGGCGTAGGTTTTCAGCGTGACGCGGATGTCCTGACTGGCCCCCTCGTTCTTGGCGATATCCAGCGCGTCGTCGGTCTGGGCGAGCAGGTCCGAGAGGGCGATGCGCATGGCGGTGGTCATTGCGATGCCTCCGAGCGGGCGGCGATCAGCGCGTCGGCATACTCATATCCGGCAAGAGCCAGATATCGCGAAGCCGTGACCCCCTCTTGCCTCGATAGCTTGCTGATATTGGACAGGCTTTCTTGGCTAGAAAGGAGTGAGGCCATGAACTCGATTGCCGCATAGTCACGCAGGGACATGCCGGGGTTGCGGGTCAGCTTATTACGATTCTCCCTGACGCATCCGGGGAACGCAGCGCCGCCGTCGTTGTAATCGGCCATCACAACCCCCAGACAAAGCGGGCGACGGCGCGCAGGCCGTGCAGGACCAGCGGCAGGCCGTAGACCCATGCCGAGACGGTCAGGGCAGCCATAGAACCCCACACCAGAACGGACGGCCAGTGCAGCGCATCCATATTGCCGTTGCGGAAGTCATGCGCTTCTTCGTGGCTGACCGGGCGCCCTTCGCGGCGGATCGCGCGTTGCAGGGCTGTGGCCTCGTTCTGGTCGGCCCAGTCGGGGCTGCGCATCATGCGGTCAATGGCGTCGTCCGCGACAGAGGACAGGTGCAGGCCGGGCTGGCGCACGATGGCGCGGGCGGTGTCGAGGGTGAGGGTCATTGGGCGGCCTCCCATGCTGCGATGGCTTCGGCAAAGATTCCCGGATCCCTTTCGTCGAATGTCATGGTCAGGCCACCGCCAAAGCTGCCGTGAACGAGGCGGACAATCTCCACCAGCTTCTCGGCTGCGATCACCTTGCGGGCGAGGTCGGGGGCAAGGGCGATCAGGCGGGCGTTGGCCTCTTGAAGCCCGCCATCTGGGTGATCTGGGTCAGATGCGCAGACGTCAGCCAAGACAAGCGGAATGGTGCAGTCCAGTGGTTCACGTTTTGGCGCGACCTCCCAGTAAGCGCTATTGCGCGCCGCGCTCCATGGTCCCGGCGTTGCCGCATCAAGCATGGCTTGCAGTTCGTCAGCGGTGATCATTTCACACCCCCGTTCATCATCATGTCTGCGATAACGGGGTCGATTTCGATGCCGTCGATCCGGCTGGACCAAGGGGCTGCGGGCGTGGTCGGGGCGCTGGCGAAGATGCCGAACACCTCAAGCGCCTGACCCTCGTTCAGCCTGTCCCAAGCTGTCGTCGTGGGGCTGTGGTGGACGCCGATCATTTCGCGACTCCGTCAATGATGGCGTCGGATTCCAGCGCCAGCTTGATCCACGCGGCGGCGGAGGGATCGCCCGATTTGCGGGCGGCGCGGGCGGCGAAATACAGCGCCTCGTTGGCGACCCGTGCGGCTTCCTTCATGCTGATGTTCATCTGTTTCATCCCTTTGTTGTCCCGAGCCTCACCCTCGTTGCCGTCAGGCGGTCAGGGGTCGTCGTCGGGTATGGGATGATATTGTATCCTCAATAGCGGATAGTCAAGACAAATATCCCCGATAGAGGATGTTTTCTTTCCCACCCGCCTCCCCCGTGCTATGCTGCTGGGGCCGGGACTCGATGAACGGCGTGAATTTGGGGGTGTGATTCGGAGTGTGGAAGGGGAGGCGCTAACCTCCCCCTGGCTTTCAGAACAGCTTTTCAGCTATGACGATAAGCCCGGCCAGAATGGTGATCAGATCAGCCATCAAAGCCGCCGTCGAACGGTGCCGCATGGATTTCTCCGTTGGTGCGGTGCTCGACCGGTCGGGCATGGTTGAAGCCATACCCAGTATTTATATCCCGCCCGACGCGGCGGCTTGGCCTAGGTGAGCGCTCACCGACAGCCGGGCGACAGAACGAGGCTTATGAGGCCCTTTCGTTACGTTCTGCCTTAGCAGCCCGAGCGGGGCCACATAGGGGAGCCACCCCCTGACCGCATCCGACGTGCCCGAGTCGCGGGTTTCATAGGCGGGTGAGGATTGTGCCGCACCATTCGCGCAGGAGTCGAGTCCCGGCGCATGAAGAAGCCCCGCCGGAGCGGGGCTTGGGTTATTCGTCTTTTGAGTACCTCGCGAACACTTTTTCAAGCAAGACCTTAACCCTGTCCACGCCTAGCCAGTCAGCTATCCCGATCAGCAAAACCAGTTCCAAGAGGAAGAGCGGGACCAGCGCCCAAGACGATTCAATGCTGTTGAGTAGGGGCACATTCCCCACAATCACAAGCGCGAGAATCCAGTAGAACCTCTCCTCTTTCCGCGCGTCTCTCTCGTTTTGAAGATCGGCTTCAAGCTGGGCTGCACTTCGGTCAAGAGCCGTTGGAGCCAAGCCGTCGCGACCCCCGTCAAGCTGCGGCGGGAGCCACTCGGGCTTGGTATTCTCTGACAATATCTTCCTCTGGAATTACCGTATTGCGAATGCCTTTTGTGTAGTTTTTGGCCCAAGCCCCGTTGTTCCAGTGTGTATTCTGGACTAGCTGTCCGGGCGTCAGGTGAAGAAGGTTGTCGCAGGCCTCGGATAGCACATCAAAGGCAGATGGCCCGAGGTTCTCGGAGGACCAGAACACGTTGGGTATCGGCTTTGATCCGAACGCCTTCACCTTCTGGTACAACTGAGGGTGAACAGGGCCATAGTCCCAAGCCTCGAATGCGCCGGGGACTAGCGGACCATTGCCTCGGCCCAAGTGGACCATGTGGGCAAGGTAGAGTATTTTCTGAAGTTTTAGCTGCGTGACAGTCCAGCCGGACCTTTGGCAAATGAACTGTGCAGCAGCGTTCACAGAAACCGTCATAGCTTCACCAAATTCTGCCGCGATTAGCCTATATATCGCAAGCCTGAACGCTCAGGTCAAGGTTGCGACTTCACCCCTTCCCCATCCCCTCGACCCTCTCCGCCCACTCATCCATCGCCCCGGCGCACCACGCCCGCAGCCTCTCTCAGCACCGCCGCAACCGCCGGATGGGCGCGTTGGGCCTGCGCCTCATAGGTTGCCATGGCTTGCGCCCGCCCCTCGGGCGTGTTCAGCAATTCGGCCGGAACCTCGATCAGCAATTCCAGCAGGAATTTGCGCAGGGCAGTCGCATCGTCCATTGATGGATCGTAGGTCATCCCATTGTCCTTTCAGCCAACAATCCGCCTCGATTCGCCCGCCATTATATCGCGGTCAACCGCAGCCCCTAGACGCTACCCGCGCAGACCCGAAATCGCCCCTGTCAACTATCTTTCCCGTCAGTAGACACGGCGGCGGACTCTTGCCTAAGGTGTTCTTGGATTGTTCTTATGAATCGGGGGCGGGATGAGGTTATCAGAATTCTTGGGGGTGCTGTCAGACATGACGAGCGGCGAGAAGATCGAAGTCATTCGTCGCGTGGCGTCCCTTCACCCCGTGAACCAAGAAGCTCAAGAACCGCGTCCCGCTTCCGTGGGCTTGCCTTCATCAAGCGAAGAATTTCGGCGTCCTCTGGGCTTACATCCACGCCATAGAGAATGAATGTGGGGCTTGCGCCTATGGCTTCGCATAGGGCCATCAGCTTGCCGATGGTGGGGTCTTTGCCTTCGACAAGAATTGAATGGACGTAGCCAGGACCGACATTCGCCTTTAAGGAAGCGCGTCGGTCGCTCATACCTGCCGCGTTAATCGCGGCGCGGAGCCTGCTTTTCCAGTCGTCATTTGCCATGCGCACAGTATCCGCCAAAGCGGATACTAATGCACGTCCTCGATAGAAGATGCTTGCTGTGTCCTCGAAAGAGGATATAATGCGGGTCATGGCAAAAAAATCCCCCACGCTCCTACAGAAGATCGAGGCGTTCCTGTCAGAAACAGGGATGGGCGAAAGCTATTTCGGCAAGAAATCTGTCGGAAACTCGGAATTGGTTTCCCGGCTGCGGCAAAATCGCCGGGTCTGGCCGGAGACTGAGGCAAAGGCGATATCCTTCATGTTGTCGGAGCGTAGTCGTATCCGCTCAAGAGGATATGTGCCCGCGACCCCCACGCAACAACCTGCACCTGCCGAAATTGGCAGGAAGGCGGTGCGCTAATGTCACGCGAAGTCCAATCCCCGATGCAGGGGGTCGTCGTTCCTGTCAAAATCGAACGTCGCCTTGCACGCATTGCACTTCTTCATGAACCGCAGCCCCTGAAGGATCGAAAATTTCCGCTCCTCAACGCAGTTCGGGCAAAGGAAATGCTCGTTCTGATGATGTGCCAAGGGGTCCTTGTGCGCATATACCCAGTTATCGGATTCCGTCCGGTGAAGTTCGTAATCCGCAAGTTTGGCGTCTACAGCATTCGCCGCTGCCAGATCGCGCTGCATGAGGGCAACCTGCATTTGCAGAAGGTCGCACGCGATCTTCGTATATCTTACCTCCGCGTCAAGCTTGTCGAGGGTGGCTATGACATCAGGGTCAGCACCGCCCTGAGACTTTCCGAACAGTCCCTTAAGCTTGGCACTCAGGTCGGCAACCTTCCCGAGGCCGTCAGCGAGGGTTCCGGCCCCTTGTATCGCGGCCTGAAAGTTCTCTGGCGTGAAGTCCAAGTTCTGCTCTCCGGGCAATGTCTACTGTCCCAGTTTGCCGAACAATTGGCTGGCATTGCAAGCGTCAAGCGGTCGCGGGTGGTGCAGCGATGACACAGCCACCGCGCATCAACATCGAGACGGCGCGCGGCCTTCTGGCCGGGCTTGGCGTCGAGGACATCGCCGTTCGCGGCGGCTTCCCCGTCGCTGACGTTCGCGCGCTGGTCGAGCGACTGCGCCGCACCGGCGTGCTGAAATCCATCATCCGGCAGGCGAGGGCGGCATGACCAAGATCGAACGCCTGCGCGCTGACCGCGACAGCATCATCGCCCGTCTGGCCCTGTGCCAGCCCAACAGCCGCAATCACACCGTCCTGACCGAGCGCCTGCGCCGCGTCACGCTGGATCTGATGCAGGCGGAAATCCGGGGGCAGAAATGAAGCCCGCGACTGCCGACGAGAAACGCGCCGTCTGGAACGTGGTGCAGCGCAATCAGATGATGTTCGGAGAGATTGCCGAGGCATCCGGCGTCCCATTCGATCGCGTGTTGCAGGTCTGGGCAGAGGGCTTCAAGGCCGGGCGCCTGATGATCCGCGACGACCTGCCGGGCTTTCGCTATGTGGGGGTCGTGGCATGAAATCCGTCACCCTGCCGTGGCCCCCGTCCAGCCTGTCGCCCAACGCGCGCGTCCATTGGGCAGCCAAGGCCCGCATCGCCGCCAAGGTGCGCAAGGACGCCTGCTATCTGTGCCAAGGCGCAGGCGTCCGCGCCCTGCCGTGGGACCGGATGCACGTCGCTATCGAATTCCAGCCCGCCAGCGCGCGCCGCCACGATTTGGACAATGCCGTAGCCCGCTGCAAGAGCCTGCTGGACGGCCTGTCCGACGCGACCGGCATAGACGACAGCCGGTGGACGCTGGCCCTGTCACGCGGCCCTGTCGTCAAGGGCGGCGCCGTCATCATCACAGTATCGGAGGCGACATGAGCAAAGAATGCACCCTATGCGATCAGGGAAAGTGCCAGCCCACCTTTGTCTATGTCGTTGGCAACCGTGACGGAACGGGGTCTGTAAAGGTCGGCATATCGGTAAGCGCATCTAAAAGATTAGCGCAACATCGTAAAAAGACGCGCCGCGATCTGGTCGTGCACTGGAAGAAGCTGCTGTCATGCGAGTTTGCCGCATTCGATGCAGAGCAGGCAATATGTGATCAGCTGGATTACTGCCGAGATCAAGGAGATTGGTTTTTCCGTCCGGTCGGAGATGTCGTTCTCATAGCTGAGAAGGCGTGCAAATGAGCGGATCAGTCAGTATCGCCAGATCCATTTTTGACCATGCCGTATTTGCCGATGAGGCGAAGACAGAGCGTGAGGCGTGGATCTGGCTCATCATGGAAGCCTCGTGGAAGTCCCGAGTCAAGCGGGTTGGGAACGTGGTTGCTGCGACCGAGCGCGGTCAACTTGCGGCATCGGTCCGGTTCCTTGCTTCGGCGTGGAAATGGACGGCGCCGAAGGTCCAGCGATACCTAAAACGCCTCGAAAAGATGGAAATGATCCGATCTGATGCCGATACAGGTGTGACCATCATAACGATCTGTAATTATGATGAATATCAGCCATCGGGTAAAGCATCCGATACAGCGTCGATACAGCGGCGATACAGCGGCGATACAAACGAGAATAAGGGTGAAATAAGGGAAGAAGGTAAGAAGGATGCTAACGCATCCGCGCGTTCGACAGCGCCTTCCCCCGATGTTTCGCGATTCCAAGAGTTCTGGGACGCATACCCCCACCGTGGTGGGACCAAGCGCAACAGGTCGGGCGCCGAAGACAAGTATCGCGCCGCGATCAAAGCTGGTGCTTCTCAGCAGGAAATTATCGATGGGGCTGGACGCGCCCATACCGATCAGCGGGTCAGGGACGGGTATGCCCGAGACCCAACGACATGGCTGAACCAGCAGGGCTGGAAGGATGAAATACAGCCGCAACCGAACTTCACAGTCATCAACGGATCTGCCCATGACCGCCAATCTCCCCAGCAAAATCGCCAAGCTGCCGCCTCTGACGCCCAACGCCGGATCTACGAGGCCGCAATCCGAAATCGCGCGCCATCGGGCGCAAATATTGAGTTCGGTTGAGGTGGTTCTTACCGGCTACTGGCGCGACGACATGCCCGCCGCTCTTCGCGCCGATGTTCTGGCGGACTGGTGCGACGAGTTGGAAGATTGGCCGGTCGAAAGCATCAAGGCCGCGCTGCGCAAGCACCGCCGCGAAAACCCGAACCGCAAGCCGAACCCCGGCCACATCGTTGCCCTGCTGAAAGAGGCGTGGGGCAAGCGCAATGCGCCGGTCGTTGCTGCCGCGCTGGCTGCTCCGGTCGAGGCCCCGAAAGAGCGGGTCAGTGACGAAGCCCGCCGCGCGATCATGGCGGAAATCGGCCTGCGCGACCCGTTCGCCGTCAATAAAATGCCACGTTCGGAGGCCGCAGAATGACCCTCACCGCCCCCAAGCACATCACCGGCTACATGCCCGGCGGCAGCGCCCCCCACGTCGTCCAGCGCGCGCATGACCGTCTGGCATGGATCGAGCAATCCTTGGCCGCTGGTCACTCGACCGAGGCAATCGCTGCCGCGCTGGATATCCGCGTCCAGACCCTGAAAGACCTGATGCGCCGCGCCCGCCGTGAGGGCCTGCTGTCCAAGCCTGAGGTCGCGCCCCCTGCGCCCGTGGCTGCCCCGCGTGGCATCAGCCTGCACCGCGCCCCGTGGGAGGTCGAGACGGGCCATGATCCGCGCCACGAGACGACGCCGCGCTTTTCGCTGGTCCGCGTCACGCCCGAGGCCAGCCGCATCGACGCGGTGATTGCCGCGATCCGGGCAGAGGTGAACGCATGACACATCCGCTCTACGTCCGCACCATCGACACCACCAACACCGTGCACCCCTCGATCCGCGCAGCCGCCCGCGCCCATGGCGTCAGCCGCAGAACCGTGGCCTATCATCTCGATACCTACGGCGATCTGTCCCGTCTCGGACGCGGAAAGGCGCGCCCCGGATGCCAGAACGCTTCAAAGGCCACCGTGATTTTCGGTCGCGAGTTTCCGTCGCGGGTTGCAGCTGCAAAACACCTTGGGATCAGCGTCAGCCAACTGAAACGCTGGATCCATCCAAACGCCAGCGCCGCAATGCGCGACATGCTGATGGCAGCGATGATGCGTGCAGAGTCAGGGAGGGCGCAGGCATGACAATCCTCAAGAGCCGCGCCGCCCTTCGCCGCATAGCCGAGGAAACGGCAGCGGAACACGGCATGACGTTTGATGAAATCACGTCGCCATCACGTCGCCAGTTCATCGCACAGCCCCGGCAAGAGGCGATGCGCCGTCAGCGCGAGGCGGGTTTCAGCTATCCCGTGATCGGCTGGTTCTGGGACCGCGACCACACCACGGTCATGCACGGCGTCCGCGCCGCAGAGGCGAGGGCAGGGGCATGAAGGTTCTCATTGGATTTTCTCGCTGCCCGATCACTGTCACGCTGCTTCGTCAGCGCGGGGTGGAGGCGTGGACCTGCGATTTGCGCGCCGCCGATCATCCTTGGCATATTCAGGGCGATATCTGGGACGTCGCAGGGCAGGCGTGGGATTGGGGTATTTTCCACCCCATGTGCACCTACCTGACGTGCAGCGCGGCATGGGCTTTCTGTGACCCGGATTTCACGCGCTACCCTGGTGTCGGGTATCACCAGCGGATCAAGCCCGGCACGCTGACAGGGGTGGAGCGGCGCGAGGCTAGGGCCAGCGCCTTGGCCGATGTTCGTCGCATCATGGCGCTACCCTATCCCAAGGCTATCGAAAATCCCGCGACCAGCTTCATCAGCGCGGCCATTCGACGCCCCGATCAGGTGATCCAGCCCTACGAATTTGGCGATGACGCCAGCAAGGCCACGGGCCTGTGGCTGGACCGCCTGCCGCCGTTGGTCATCCGTATTGCAGATCGACGCCCTGGCCGCGTGGTTCAGTGGCGCGGGAAAATGGTCGAGCGGTGGGCCAACCAGACCGATAGCGGCCAGAACCGCGTGACGCCATCCGCAGACAGATGGCTGGCGCGCAGTCAGACATACCCCGGCATTGGCCGGGCAATGGCGCAATGGGCGGGGTTGGCGATGGAGGGCGCTGCATGAGGCCCGATCACCCTGGCCGCAAGAAGCGCCGCCTATTGGCCCAGATCCGAGACATGGCCCGCAAGGCCATCCGATCCAACCGCAGAACGCAGAAACAGAAGGACGCGCAGATGATCCGAAAGGGGCAGGAATGAGCATTGATGCAGCGGCATGGGTTGTTTTTGGATTAATGGTCGTTCTCCTCATGGGAGGGCTACTAGCTATCGCGATGAGCCGCGTCCCGGTGAAGGCGCCGCCCCTGCGCACCCTTGTCGTCGAGCGAGAACCCGGCACCATGCTGATTGAGTGCCATTGGTGGGAGGTCGGAGAGACCGGAGACCTCAACGCCTATGTGACGCGGGATAGAGATGTTCGACATCCGCCCCCGCGCATACTGGTCGCGTCGGTTTCCGCGAATGACTGGAAAACAGCACAATGGGGCAAAGTATGACCAGCAAAGCACAGCGCCGCCGCGCAGGCCGCAAGCGCAACATCGCCCCTACTATCGCAGCATCCCCGTGGGATCACGGCGCCATGGGGCAGGCCAACCGGCACGGGCTGGTGATCGAGGAGCGCGGCGAGGTGGACCCCAAGACTGGCAAGATTCAAAACCCCAACTGCGTGACAGGCGTGCGGCGCTATGACATGCTAGAAATCTACCACAAGCGCGGCTGGATCAGCACGGCAGGTTACAACGCGGGCTGTCTGCTGCGCATGGCGTGGCTCAAGGTGTCGGTCGGCACCTGCCCCCCGTGGCTGCGTGAGCGGGTGGACAGCAGCCCCAAGCCCGACGCGGCTGTGGCGATCCAGATCGACCGGGTGTCTGCGTTGCTCAAGGTCAGCCGCATGGTCCCTGTCGAGGATGAGAGGATCGTCAGTTGCGTGTGCTGCGACGGCAATGCAATCGGCGCCCTGCGCGAATACCGGGGCCGCAAGCACGAGGATGGAAAGGCGCACCTGAAAATTGCGCTGGATCGACTCTCCGAACGAATCGAAGGGCTTGCGCGGAAATCGAGGACCTGCTAGGAATAGATCATCGAAGAATTGCGCCTTGGGGGACCTTGGCGCTTTTCTGATTCCGGGCTTTTCTGGGATGATTGCGTGCAGTCAACCCAGATGAGCGCGGCAAGTGGTCACAGGCTGGACGGCCATACAGCCAGCATAGCAAACCAATAGGCCAAGCCGAGCGACGCAATGCGGCTGCACACCTTCGGGTAATGGTCGCGCTCAACCGCTCTTTGGCGGATCATCTACCGGGACGTTGATGGAATGCTCCCCCCGGTCGAGCGCCTGGAGCGCCAGATGATCCACCTGAGCGCGGTCACACGCAGAGCGGTAGCGCAAGCCCCGCAATGGACCGGCCCGGACGCTGCGATAACGGGTCACGCTCAACGCAAGCCGAAAGCCCACGGTTCGAGTCCGTGCATGGGCCACGGGAAGGCCATCGGCCCGCGACCTACGGTCAACTGGTGACAGCCGGAGAGACGGCACAACACGGCTGCGGTGCGATAATCTTGGCAACCCCGCAAAGCTGACTGGCCCAAGTGACAGCCCGGAAACAGACGGGATCACCGCCCCGCCGTGCATCACGCATAGCGGGGCGTTCGCATTGATAGGGTGTCCGCATCAGGGTATCATTGGCCATGACCCAAGCATCAGGCCAATGGCCCGATCAGGCGCTCGTCTCCGACTGCGACCACCCGCAGCGCATGGGCGTGTATGAGCCGATCAACCGGCAAAGACAGGACGCGGTGGCTGCAATCGTTCAGGAGCGACGATCCCGCAGGCGTGCGCAGCTTATCAAGCTGGCCCATGCTGTCATGGTGGCGGTAGCCGTTGCTGTCGCCGTCGTCACTGGCGTCTAGCAGCGGATCTACGAGCAGTGGCCAGCAAGCAAGCAAGCGAGTGAGTGCAGGGCCTGCGATTTCATGAGGTGATGCATGGTTGCGCCCGCGTTTGTCCCAACCAAGTCGCCTTGCGAGTGCGGCGACATAATGACGTGGCGCAGGTCAGGCATCCTTGCCCCGCGCTGGCGGATGGAGTGCATATGCGGGCGTTGCGGCCCATGGCGGTCAGAGCCAGAGACGAGACAGCTCGGCGTGCCGCCGATGTTGCGTTTGCGCACGCCGTCGATACCGCCGCCGGGAAGGTGAGCCATGACAGATGACGCCAAGATTGCCGAACTGCTGCGCCGCTATGCCCCGGAACAGTTAGCCGCTGCCTACCTCAAGGTCAGCCGCGAGCGTAACGAGTTGCAGCGCGTGGTTGAGAAACTGCGGCTTGTCAACGACATCGATGATATGATCCGCAAGGCTGGTCCGCAGATGGCCAGCGCGCGGTCAGCAAAGCCGCCAATGCCACCCAAGCGCGGATGACCCGCAAACGATGGGCGGACAAGCCAAGCCGCCACGCCAGAGGATATGGCGCCAGTTGGGACCGCATCAGGCTGCACGCCCTCAAGCGTGATAGCTACCTGTGCCAGCCCTGCCTAAAGCGCGGACACGTCACAGAGGCCAACGAGGTCGATCACATCACGCCCAAGGCGCAAGGCGGGACGGACGACCTCGGCAACCTGCAAGCGATATGCCGCGACTGCCACCGCGACAAGACCGCATCAGACGAGGGGTGGAAGCGCCCCCGGCAGGTGGGGCTGGATGGGTATCCAGTCTGACAGGGGGGGGTGGTCGGAAAGCCAGAGGGGACGAGCCTCAGGACCCGCGGCCCCGGTTTCCGCACGCATCCGCAATTCAGGAAAAGGCAATTTGATGGCACGACCCCGCACGCCAATGGCCAAGGCGGCATTGACCGGGGCCGACAAGCACGACCCGCAGCGATACCGCGCCCGGAGTGAGCCGAAGGCGTCTAAGCGCGAACTAGGTAAGCCGCCCGCCTATTTACCAGCCATGGCGAAGAAGGCTTGGTCGGTGTTTGCTGATGAAATCCCATGGCTGACCTACGAGGACCGTGGCGCAGTCGAGATTGTAAGCCTGATGCGGGCGCAGATCATGGCGGGCCTGCCGCCTGAAACGCCCGCCAGCTTTTACAGCACTTACCGGATGGCGCTTTCATCGCTCGGCGCAACGCCGGTTGACCGGACCAAGGTTTACCAGCCGCCGCAGGACGATGACGACGATCCGTTCGGTTTTCTGGACGCGCCGACGCAATGAGTTTCGCGAATGTTGCGCATGATTATGCCCGTGGCGTCGTCTCGGGCCTGATCCCGGCGTGCAAATACGTCCAGCAGGCGTGCCAGCGGCAGTTGGATGATCTGGAAAGCCCGCCATCCGGCTATCGGTTCAGCGAGGCCCATGCTGATAAGGTATGCCGGTTTGTGGAACTGGCCCCTCATATCAAGGGTGAGAAGGCCAGCAGGGGCGAGTTGCTGCGGTTGGAACCGTGGCAGGTCTTCATCCTGTCTACCGCGTTCGGGTGGGTCGATGCCGACGGTAATCGGCGGTTTCGCCGGGTCTATATCGAGGTGCCGCGCGGGAACGGGAAAAGCGCTCTGTCGTCGCCGGTCGGTCTGTTCATGCTGGCATTCGACGGCGAGGCGGGTTCAGAGGTCTATTCAGCCGCCACGACGAGGGATCAGGCCCGGATCGTGTTCCGGGACGCGCAGGCAATGGCACGCAAGATGCCTGCCTTGTGCAAAAAGTTCGGCATCGAAGTCACGGCGCAGGCCATCGTTCAGTTGAAGTCGTCCAGTAGCTTCAAGGCGCTTTCGGCCGAGGGGCACACGCTGGACGGCCTGAACATCCACCTAGCCATCGTGGACGAGCTTCACGCGCACAAGACACCGGCGGTCTATGAGGTTCTGGAAACCGGGTTGGGCAAACGGCCTCAGTCGATGATCTGGGCGATCACGACGGCGGGGTTCAACAAGCACGGGATCTGTTACCAAACGCGGGATTTTGCGCTCAAGGTGCTGTCGGGCGATGTGACCGGCGAAGCGGCAGATTCGACGTTTGGAATTGTCTACACGGTGGACGAGGGGGACGACCCTTATTCAGAGGAAACGCTGAGGAAGGCCAATCCGAACTGGGGCGTTTCGGTTGACCCGAAAATCGTCATGCAAACGGCGGCGAAAGCCCGGCAGGTGGTCAAGGATCGGGTGAACTATCTCACCAAGCACCTGAACGTGTGGGTGGATGCGAACTCCGCGCTTTATGACACCGAATGGTGGCGCAAGTGCGAGGACCGCGCGCTTGATGAGGCCGATTTCGCGGGCGACGAGTGCGTGATGGGGCTGGATCTGGCCAGCAAGATCGACATCGCGGCCCGCGTGAACCTGTATCGCAGGATGATTGACGGCAAGGCACATTACTACGCGTTCCCGCGCTTTTACCTGCCGCGCTCGGCAATCGAAGATGATCGACACCCGATGTATCGGGGCTGGGAAATGCAGGGCGATATCTACGCCACGCCGGGCGAGACGACGGATTTCGGCATCATCGAGGACGAGATCAAAGCGGACGGGCCGGGCATGGATTTGCTGGCCGTCGCGACCGACCCATGGCAGGCGCAACAGATGATCCAGTCGCTGAAAAAGGACGGGATGCCAGCCGAGGAATACCGGCAGACGGTCGCGAATATGTCCGAGGCGACAAAGACGCTGGACGCCCTGATGCGTGAGGGGCGGATTCATCATCCCGGCAACGCGGTGCTGAACTGGATGATCGGCAACGTGGTTGGGCACTACGACGCCAAGGAAAACGTCTATCCGCGCAAGGAAATGCCCGCGAACAAGATCGACGGCGCGATTGCGCTGATCATGGCGCTCGGTTGGTTCATCGGTCGAGAAGCGGCTGCGGAACCGCAATACCAAATTCACATTATCTAGGAGGCGGCTATGGATCGCGCCTTTTCGACGCTGGAAATCAAGGCGCTGGACGATGACACCGGGACGATTACCGGCATCGCCAGCACGCCGTCGCCGGATCGCATGGACGATATCGTTCTGCCCGAGGGTGCCAAGTATCGCCTGCCGCTCCCTTTGCTTTGGCAGCACAACCATTCCGACCCGATTGGTGAAGTGGTCGAGGCGAAGGTGACCGAGAAGGGGATCGAGGTCGTCGCAAAGGTCGCCTTGGGCGTCGCGGACGAAATCGACCGCTATTGGAAGCTGATGAAAGCCGGGCTTGTCCGGGGCCTGTCTATCGGTTTTCGGGGCCTGAAAGTGGCCCAGATCGAGGGGTCTTGGGGCGTCGAGTTCCGAGAGTGGGAATGGCTTGAACTGTCGGCCGTCACAATCCCCGCCAATGCCGAGGCGTCCATCGCCATGGTCAAAGAATTTGCAGCGAAGCCTCTGGCGGCTGCTGCAATCGTTCCGCCTGCCCAGCAACCTGCCGCGTCCGGCAAGAAGTGTCTGCCTGTGGTGAAGCTGAACGACCCAGCCCGCGTCCGGGCACAACCGTTTGTGGTGCGGAAGATCCACACCTGAACGGCCCGCCTGTATTGACGCCCGAGGGCAGGGCACATCAACAAAATGGTGAATATCATGGCACCATATGCCGAACAAATCGCTGCCTTCGAGGCGGCACTGGAAACGCGTGTCACGCGCTTGAAGGCGCTG
Source organism: Paracoccus sp. DMF-8 (assembly GCF_029309835.1). Classification (GTDB taxonomy): domain Bacteria; phylum Pseudomonadota; class Alphaproteobacteria; order Rhodobacterales; family Rhodobacteraceae; genus Paracoccus. Next base: position 425,380 of record NZ_JARJHL010000010.1, read on the forward strand.
GCAGATGCGGCTACCGAAAAGGGCGAGACCTTCGACGCCGAGGCGCGCGAGGAGGTTGACACGCTGAAAGGCGAAGTCAAATCGCTGAACCAGCAGATTGCCGATCTGAAAGAGATCGAGGCAATGGTGGGCGCGACCGCCAAGCCGGTTGACGGGTCGTCTGCGAAGGCGGCGTCGGATTCGCGCGATCCTCGCGTTCCGGCTCAGGTGAAGGCCGCTGAGAAGCTGGATCCTGGCATCGCTGTTGCGCGGATTGCCCGTGCAAAGGCTGTCGCGGCGGTCAAAGGCATGACACAGCGCGAAGCGGCTGCCACCCTCTACGGTGAAAACTCCTCGACCTATGGTGTTTTTGCCAAGGCGGCGGTTGCTCCGGCTCTCACGACCACGCCAAGTTGGGCGGGGAATCTGGTTGGCGATGAAGGCTCTGTCTATGCCGACTTTATCGAGTATCTGCGCCCGCAGACCATTCTGGGCCGCTTTGGCAACAACGGTATCCCGTCCCTTCGGAATGTCGGTTTCCGCACGCCCCTGATCGGCCAGACCACGGGCGGCTCGGGCTACTGGGTCGGCGAAGGTCAGGCAAAGCCTCTGACCAAGTTCGATTTCAGCCGCACCACGCTGGAACCGCTCAAAGTTGCGAACATCGCCATCGCGTCGAAAGAGGTTCTGGAATATTCCAACCCTTCGGCTGATGGCATCATTCGCGACAGCCTTGTTGCGGCCCTGCGCGAACGTCTGGATATCGACTTCATCGACCCCACCAAATCGGCGGTTTCCGGTGTCTCGCCCGCGTCGATCACGAATGGCATCACGGCCATCCCCTCGTCGGGCGTTGATGCGGATGCGGTTCGCGCCGATATCCGCGCGATTTTCGCGGCGTTCATCGCAGCAAACAACGCGCCGACCTCGGGTGTCTGGATCATGGCCGCGACTCAGGCGCTGTCGTTGTCCCTGATGCTCAACCCGCTTGGGGCAACCGGAGTTTCCTGGGATCGGGATGAACGGCGGCACTCTGTTTGGCCTGCCGGTGATCGTTTCGGAACACGTCCCGTCGGGAACCGTGGCGCTGGTCAACACCTCGGATATCTATCTGGGCGATGAAGGCGGCTTTTCGGTGGACTTCTCGCGCGAAGCGTCGGTTCAGATGGACGATTCCCCGGACAACCCGACGACCGCGACGACCGTTCTGGTTTCGCTGTGGCAGCGCAATCTGGTCGGCTTCCTCGCTGAGCGCACGATCAGCTGGGCGCGTCGTCGCGCGTCGTCGGTTCAGGTTCTGTCCGGCGTCGATTGGGGCGGTGAGCCCGACGAGGGTTGATGATGGCAGGGGCGGCACAGGTCGCCCCTTTCCACTCCTGCGGAGGCTGACATGAAGAAATCGACCTATATGGACCGGGCCATGAAGTCCCGCGATCCTCGCTTTGCCCGCGTTCTGGGCAAGCTGGGCTATGAGCGCCGTGACATGGTTGCTGAAGCCTCGCAGCCCGACGATCTGGCCGAACTGCGCAAGGAATACGAGGCGCTGATCGGCAAGCGCCCGTATATGGGCTGGGGCGCTGACGAACTGCGCGAGAAGATCGCATCAGCGGCAGCGGGCGGGGAATAATCGCATGTGGCCTTTCCGTCGCAAAGAAAAGGCGCTGTCGCCCGCGCCGAACGGCGGCGGATGGCGCGTGCTTGAGAGCTTCACGGGCGCGTGGCAGAGAAATGTGGTCGTGGATCGCGAATCTGTGCTGTCGAACCCGTATATTTTTCGCTGCCAGTCGATGATCGCGCGCGACATTGCCAAGCTGCGGGTGAAGCTGGTGAAGCAAGACGCGGGCATCTGGTCCGAGGTCAGTATCCCGGCCTTTTCGCCCGTCATTCGCAAGCCGAACCATTTCCAAACGCGAAATCAGTTCTGGGAAAGCTATTTTCTGTCGAAGCTGTCTCGCGGCAACACCTATGTTCTGAAACAGCGTGACCAGCGCGGAGTCGTCGTGGCGCTGTATGTTCTGGACCCGATGCGCGTTCAGCCTCTGATCAGCGAGAGCGGCGAGGTTTTCTACCGCCTGTCGAGTGACAACCTGGCGCGGCTGCCCGATGCTCTGACGGTCCCGGCGCGTGAAATCATCCATGACCGTTGGAACTGCCTGTTTCACCCACTGGTCGGTATTCCGCCGCTGTGGGCCAACGCCCTGAACGCCACGCAGGCGCAGAAGATCAGCGAGAGCGCGGCCAGTTTCTTCGCGAACCAATCGCGGCCCGGCGGCATCCTGACGGCGCCGGGAGCGATTTCGGACGAGACGGCGGCGCAGCTGAAACAGGCGTTTGAACAGGGCTATTCTGGCGAGAACGCGGGCCGGATCGCTGTGGTCGGCGATGGGCTGACGTTCAGCCAGTTGACGGTGACAGCCAATGACAGCCAGCTTGTCGAGCAACTGAAATGGACGGCGGAAACCATCGTTGCGACCTACGGAATCCCGCTGTCGAAACTTGGGCTGGCCGCGATCCCGTCCGGGGAAACGGTCCAGACCAGCAACATCCGATATTACATCGACGCCCTGCATGGGCCGATGGAGGATGCGGAATCCTGTCTGGATGAGGGCCTTGGCTTGGATGGGGTTACGGTCGGCGTCGAGTTCGACACAGACAGCCTGTGGCGGCTGGATAGCTTGACGCAAATGGACGTGCTGGAGAAATCAAAGTCGGTCCTGACGCTGGACGAGCGCCGCAAGAAGCTGGACGCGGCCCCGATCACAGGCGGTGCGACGGTCTATCTGCAACAGCAGGATCACAGCATCGAGGCGATTGCGGCGCGCGACAAGGTTCTGATCGAGCAGGCCAACAACCCGGCGCCGATTGCGTTGCCCGCCCCCGACACATCGGCACAAGAACAGGCTGAAGAACGCGCCTTCATGGCAGAAACGTTGCTGTCGCTGCGCAAGAATATGGAGGCGGCATGATTGACCCGCAGAAATTCGGCGCAGAACTGGCCGGGATCGTGAAGGCGGCGACAGCTCCGATCCTGTCGCGGATCGAGGCCATGGAGCGGCGCATAGAGGCCCTGCCGGTCCCGCGCGACGGCAAGGATGCCGATGCAGCTGCAATCGCCGCGCTGGTCCGGGCCGAGGTCAAGGCCGATCTGGACGCGATCAAGGGGCTGATCCTCGAACAGCCGGAATTGCCAGATATCCCCGCGTTGATCGAGGTCGCGGTCGATGAGGCTGTGAAGGCGCTGCCTGTCGCGAAGTATGGTGAGCCGGGTGCAAGCGTAACGGTCGTGGATGTATTGCCCGCACTACAAGAACAGGTGAAAGCGTATCTGGACGCCACGCCAGTGCCGCAGGACGGGAAGGACGGGCGTGATGGGGCAGATGGCGCGCCGGGCAAGGATGGCGCCCCCGGAGCCGCGGGAGAGCCTGGGCGCGATGGTCTGGACGTCAAAGACCTGTTTCGCGCCGATGGCGGCAGGTTGGTCGCGGTGATGAGCGACGGTACGACCAAGGATCTGGGCGTCTTTGTCGGTTCTGACGGGGCCGATGGTGCGCCGGGTCAAGATGGTAAGGACGGTTCTGACGGCCTCGGGTTCGAGGATCTGGATTTCGTCACTGACGATCATGGCCGGGTGACTGCCAGGTTCCAGCGCGGCGATCTGGTCAAATCGGTGCGCCTGCCGGGCATCGTTGATCGCGGGCCGTTCAAGGCTGGCGAGGCTTACGAGAAAGGCGATGCGGTCAGCTATGGCGGCTCGCTGTGGATCGCGCAGGCGGGCACCAGCGCAAAGCCGGATGGCGGCGATGGCTGGCGACTTGCGGTCAAGAAGGGCCGCGACGGGAGGGGTGCGTGATGGTCGAATTGGTCACCAAGGATCAGGTCAAGGCCGCGCTGAAATTGGACGGCAATGAAGATGATATCGCCCTGGATCTGCTGATCCCTGCGGCGTCCGGTGCGATCCTGAATTACCTGAAATCCTCTGGCGAAAGCATCATCAGCCCAAGCACCGCGCCGCATGAGGTGCAGATCGCCACGATCTATCTGATCGGCGTGCTGATGCGGAACCCGGACAACGACACCGAACGAGCCTTTGATCGCGGATACCTGCCCATGCCGGTCACGGCTATGCTCTATCCGCTGCGAGACCCCGCCCTTGCTTAGGTCATATAAGCCCCTGACCGCAGGCCAGTTGACCAAGCGGGCCACGCTGCTGATGCCGGTCGAGTATCTGGACGAGGATCGCCAGCCGATCCAGCGATATGACGATCAGGGCACCGTCTGGTGCAACGTCCGCTGGCTGCGTGGGGGCGAAAGCGTGATGCAGGCGCGCATGAGGGCGAAAAGCCCCGCCATCGTGACGGTGCGCGCGTCCAGCCTGTCCCGACGCGTGACGAGCGAATGGCGGATGCGTATCGACGGGCGCGATTTCGATGTGAAAGAACACCCGCGCGAGAGCGATGACCGGGCGTTCTTCGAGGTGCTGGTGGAGGGGAAATGACCGACATTCGCCGCCTCGGGCAGATCATCCTTGACCGCGTGGCGGCAGAGGTGCCGGAACTCGGGGGTAGGGTGCAGGAACGCGCGACCTTGGGGCTGGCCTTCCCTTACTGCACCCTTGGCCCGATCTACGGCGTCGAGGGTGATGTGGAATGCATCGAGGCCGACGAATGGACCGTCCAGTTGGATATCTGGGGCCAGATCCCGGACTGGAACAAGCTGAGCATGGCCGAACTGGCTGGCAAGGTGCGGCGCGCGCTGAAAGGCTGGTCCGATACCGATCAGGTCACCATGCACCCGCTGTCAGTGCAGACGCCGCGCGTGATGGACGATCCTGACGGCAAGACCGTCCATGCGGTGATTATGGTCGAGGCGATGGTGGAAGATTGATCGCCTAGGGGAACAAAGGAGAACGGGGGTTAGTCGTCGGTGGGGCGAGGCTTCCGCTTGAATGCGATGTTCACCATTCCGGGGTCGCCGGGTTCTGCCACAACGTCAACATTGTTCATCGCCCTCACGAACTCATCGACCAGGCTGATCAATTTGAGGCGTCGGTTTGTCTGGATCTTCTCCGCTTCGGATTGCTGACAAGAACCGCTGCAACGCGTCATGGGCGACTTGCAACTCATCTATCTCCGGTGCCGGATACTTCTCCTCCAGCGTGGCGACCAACTCCGCTGTGGTTGTTCGGCTGTTGGCCTCTGCCGCTGCCTCGATCCTCGCCTTGAGGTCGGCAGGCATACGAAAATTGACCTGAACCTGTTCGGAAGCTGGTGGGCGCGCCATGGGATTCTCCTTTGGCTAGCTACATGCTTTATTTTTTTGGCTTGACGCAATACGTAGCTTGATGCTTTATAGCTTCATGCTTTAAGAACGGAGGTTGAACATGCAAGCAATCATCCCTTCGCACACGACAGAGGGCATCGCGCAAATCGCGCTCCGTGTTCCTGTGTCGCTGCGGGATGAATTGAAAATCGAGGCTCGTCGTCAGGGTCGTTCGTTGAACACCCACGTGGCGATGATCCTGCGAGCGGCAGCGGGGGGTTCGTTTGGCGACCAAGCCCCCGCTGCCGGAAGTGAAGCCGCCGCGCGGTAACGCGGCAAAACCTCAACACGCTGACAGATTTGAAAGGATCAGCATGCTGGACAATCATATGACTCTCATGGAGCCTTCGGGCAAGGGTCTCGTCTACAATGGGACATTGATCCGGGACAAAGGCGACATGCTGTCGCTGACGGACATGTGGAAGGCGGCGGGTTCGCCGGAAGAATCGCGAGCCGTTCAACTGGTCACGCAAAGAGGGGTCGGCGTTCATCGATGCTGTGGCCCTAGCCCATAACCTGCCCACCAGTCAGGTTATGGCATCCAAGCGCGGCAAGAACGGCGGCACCTTCGGCCACTGGCAGATAGGCATCGCCTATGCGAAATACCTGAGCCACGACTTCCACATGTGGGGCAACCAAGCCATCCGCGAGAAGATGGAAGGCCGTGCTGCGCATGTCGGTTTGTCGCCCGAGGTGGCCGACGCCATTGAGCGCAGCCTCGGCATCGTTAAGATGCTGGCGCACAAGGTGACGCAGATCGAACACTCCTTGCCAGTGATGTTGGAGGCCATGACTGCCGCCGCCGTCGCTGCGAAGATGGCCGATGAAAACCTGCTGTATCGGCGCGGTCAGACGGCAAAACAGATCTGGGACAGCCACGGGCTACCCGAGAAGATGCGGGGAACAACGCTCTGGCTCGGCAATCGTCTCGACGAGATGGGCTGCGGCGTGATGAAGGCCGAATGCGGCAACAAGGCCATCCGCATCTATGACCCGGATAAAGCTGCGGCATGCATGAAGAATGGCCTTCACCACAAGGCGAAGGTCTATTGCTCGGAAAAGTGGGGGCAAGGTCGCCTCCGGCTTGTGGAGGGCCGGGCATGAAAGCTAATTGGCTCCCACTGACCCCAGATACGGAAACACGTAAGGGTGAGAGCGTTGTCTATCTTGGGGTTTTTGCCGATGCAGTAAAGATCGGCATATCCATCAACCCAAAGGAGCGGCTCCGCTCACTCTCAACTACATCGGGGCGGATGCTGGAAAGAGCCTTCATCTTGATGGCCGAACAGGCTTATGACGCCCGTCGCGCAGAGATGGATCTCCACGCCCGGTTCTCGTCAATCCGCTTGGAGGGGGAGTGGTTCCTGCCTCAAGCAATAGCGGCGATGAAAGCGCCTATTGAAGTGAACCAGATTGACGGGTTTGCAGAAGGGGCTGACTCCCGGGTCACTGACCAGTTCGCGCGCTTCGGGTTTAAGCTATTGCCTGTCGCAACTGCGGATCAGGTTCGTGAGGCGCAGATATGGTCTGTTAAGGTTGCGTTCATACCCATCATGGCAGAGATCATGGTCGCACTGTCTGAAACGGCAGCGAAAGCTGAGGCTGCTTTCGAGGTAAAGCCGGGCATGTCGGGCAGCGATGTGCTGATGGCGTGGTCGGCGCTGATCGAAAAAGCAGGTGGCCTTCATCACTCACGTAATCTGGGTGATGTTTTGGACCGCATTGCCAACGAGGCCACTTACTACAGTGAGGATGAGTTCGTCAGCGGCTTAACGGCCACGCATCCGTCTATCTGAATCCAAACGGCCCCCGGCGCGGTAGCAGCCGCATCGGAGGCCTAACCCAAACCTGATCATCAGAGGATCAAGTCATGGCTTTGACCAAAGATAGCGGCGTGTCCGCACAATTCAACCGCCGCGCCCTTCTGAAACTGGCCCCTGCGCTTGCTGTCGTCCCGGCTGCCGCGCTGTCGGGGGAAGTCCTGCCGCCTGTCAGCGAAACCCCGGTCGAGGCACTGTTCCGCGAATGGGAGATAGCCCACGCTGACTTGATCAGCGACCGATGGGACGACGCGACCGAGGATGAACAGGAGGCCATCTGCGGGCGTGTCAGCGATATCGCCTATCGGATGATGGAACTGCCGTCGCGAAGCGCCCGAGACTTTGCGATGAAGGTCACGGCCTACACCGTCTTTGGCGAGAATGGGTTGCCAGACGAGGGGCAGGATCGGGCGCTCTGGGCCGAAGCCCGCGCGCTGGTCGCCGCCTGAACTAACTGAAATCACTGCCAACTGGCCCCGCTTCGGTGGGGCCTTTCAAATGTCCAACTTAACTCCGAAGTCACCCCTTCCTCGCGCCCCGCGATCCCATCCCCCTACGATCATTGCGTCTGCGGTGATGGACCATCCAACCCAACCATGCTTTTTCAGCATGTCGCGATATCCTGCCGCAACTGGACGGGCCAGATGGCCGACCTTCTGTCCGTTGATGTAAATTGCAACCGCGTTTTCATCATGGGGGTTGTCGTCTTCGCAAATGATGGCGGCGATACAGTCAAATTCGGCGCTTTCGTCGGATCTGCCGCCGACAATTCGCGCCAAAGCATCCTGATAGTGGCTTTCGCCAACGATATCGAATTCGAATGATCCATCACCCTCAAGGTGCATGGAGCGATTAGGTTGTGGCGATGGTTCGCCGCCGAAAAGTCGAGAAAGCCAACCCATTTCAATCCCCCGTTTCGATGACGGTGGCGCATGTGGGCTGATTCGTGGAGTCGAAAATGTGGCTTGAGTTCACTGCCGTCTTTCGCTGGCGCCCGAAATCGAGCGTCTCAATCCGCTACGAACCCGGCATGAGGTTGCGCGTCACCCGTCGTTGTGCGGCGGCTGCACTAGCAAAAGGCGCGGCGGTGCGGATCGAAAACCCGAAAGGCCGCGATAATGGCTAAATCGGCCACGATCATCGGTCTGGCCAAGCTTCAAAAGAAGCTGGACCGGCTGCCGAAAATCGCAAAAGACCATATCCGCGAGAAGATGGCCGAGGCTGCTGACGAAATCGTCGCAATGATGAAAAGCCTCGTTCCGGTGCTGAAAACCCCGGACGAAAGGCGCCGGGCCGGTGCTTTGCGGGACAGTATCGCTTGGACCTGGGGGCAGGCGCCGAAAGGATCAATGGTCATCGCGACGATGAAAGGCGCAGGCGCTGGTGGCGACCTGACCATCACGCTTTATGCCGGATCGCGCGACAAATCGCAGGGCGTGGATGATGCCTTTTATGCGCGATGGGTTGAGTTCGGGACGTCAAAAATGTCAGCGCAACCGTTTTTCTATGTGTCGTGGCGGGCAAATCGCCGCAAGGCGCGCAACAAGGTCCGAAAGGCTGTCCGTGACTCTGCCAGACAGGTCGCGGCGGGAAGATAAACCCTAACCCTTAATCCGGCTTCGTGCCGTTCACCTGCCCATGGCGGGCAATTTCTCATGGAGAAAATACAATGGCAAAGCCCATCACTGCGAAGTTCGGAAAGTTCTTCGTTCGCCTCTCGGATGGCGGAACCCCGGCAGAGTTCATCGCCCCCTGCGGGTTTACGTCGAAGTCGTTCACGCGCAACAAGTCGCTGAACGAGGTCACGGTCCCGGATTGCGACGATCCGGATGCCGCCGCATGGCAAGAGCGTGACGTGCAGAGCATGTCGGCCACGATCAGCGGGTCCGGTGTTCTTGCGCAGGCATCCGTTCCTACTTGGGAAGCTGCTTTGGCAAGCACGGACAGCGTTGAGTGCGAGGTCGAAATCGAATTTCCTGATGGGGTGACGGACGTCTATACCGGCCGCTTTCATCTGGAAAGCTTCGAGATCAACGCCGCCATCGGTGAGCGGGTTCAGGTCTCGGTCAGCATGCAGTCGGACGGCGAAATCATCCACGCGCGGACTGAATAATGACCAGATCCGCACAGGTGACGCTGGATTGGGCGGATGGGACTTACCCGTTCGCCCTGAAAATCGAGCAACTGACCGAATTGCAGGAAAAGTGCGATGCAGGCCCGTGGTATATCCAATGGGCGCTTGAATCTGCGGTTATGTCACGGGCCATCGGGTCGGCCCCACCCAAAGACCTGATCCACCCTTATGTCACCGAGCCGCTTAGGCTGGGTCTCATTGGCGGGGGCATGCCAGCGGTCGAGGCCATGAAAAAAGTCCGCGCCTACGCAGGCCCCGGGCAGCTTTATGAGAACATGGCCCCGGCCTTCGCTGTGCTCAGCGCGGCATTGCAGGGCGTTCCTGAGGATGAGCCGGAAAAGTCCGAGGCGGGACAAAAGAAGGCCGCGAGCCGCTCCCGCGCGGGAAAATCAGGTTCGCGGAAGTCTTTGGCGTCGGATGCGCAGCCGGACTAAGCCCGGCTGACGTCAAGGCGTGTTCGTGGTGGGAGTTCAGTGCCGCCGTTTGCGGATGGATTTCCGCAAATAGCAGCGGCGATGATCAGGGCGTCACCGAGGATGAAGCAGACGATCTGTGGCAGGGAGTCATGGAGCGGATGTGACTACTTTTTCCATGATTGATCAAATACACTTGGCTTTTTCATAGTGCCTTTTTTCTTGTCTACGACGCAGAGATAGGTCGAGTAGTAGCTCTTGTCAGCATCATAGACCGCGATTTCAAATACTGGCGATCCCCGCTTGCGCCATGAGTCGGTAATGCGAGTTCGCTCGCCATCAGCGAATCTTTTCGCGATCCATTGCTCGCATTCTTTTCCATAGGATGATTTTTCGCTCGATCTTATGGGACTGGATTGCGTCCACCAGAACGCCATCGCGCCAACAACAACTACAGCCGCAGCGAATTTTGCTGCGCTCTTCTGTCTTTCCTCCAAGAGGGCCTCCGGTAAAAATGGCAACTGATCTTGAAAAGCTGGTTGTCCAGCTATCTGCCGATATCAAGGGCTATGAACGCGAAATGCGCAAGGCTGTTGGCGTTACCAACCGGCAGGCGCGTGACGTCGAGAACCGATTTCGTCAGATGCAGCGCAATCTGGATGGCATCGGGCGCGGCGCTGCGCGGTCATTGGTCGCACCCCTGGCTGGTATCGGTGCCGCGCTGTCGGTGCGCGAGGTCATGCGATACGCTGATGCATGGACACAGGCGACGAACGCGCTGGCTGTGGCGGGGGTAACAGGCAGACAGCAAAAGCAGGTGATGGATTCGCTCTATGAAGCTGCGCAGGCTAACGGCGCTCCGGTCACTGCCCTTATCGACCTTTACGGCAAGGCAGCGCAGGCAAACGACAACCTTGGTGCGTCGCAAGAAGATTTGATCCGGTTTTCCGAAGGGATTGCTGTTTCGCTTCGGGTCGCGGGGGTGTCGGCGACACAGGCATCCGGTGCCCTGACGCAGTTGGGTCAGTTGCTTGGCAGCGCCCGTGTTCAGGCTGAGGAATTCAATTCGATCAATGAGGGCGCCCGGCCAATCTTGATGGCAGTTGCGCACGGCATGGACGAAGCGGGCGGTTCGGTGTCGAAGCTGAAACAGCTTGTGAATGAGGGAAAAGTCAGCGGGCAGGAGTTTTTTCGCGCTTACCTTAGAGGGATGCCGCAAATCGCGAAGATGGCAGAGGGCGCCGTCACGACCATCGACCAAGGCATGACCAAGGTAAACAACGCTTTCCTGCGTTACGTCGGCGAAACCGACGCCAGTCTTTCTGCGTCGCAGCGGCTCGTCGCGGGCCTCTCCGCTTTGGCGGATAACTTTGACAACGTCGCCGACGTCACGCTGCGGGTGGCATCGGTGATAGCGGCGGCATTGGTGGGGCGATCCATCGCCGGTATGATTGCCAAGCTGGGTCTGGCGACGGGCGCGATCATCCGGTTCACAGCAGCGGCGCGCGCGGCAACCACGATCACAGGTCTTGCGACGGCCATGTCCGGGCTGTCGGCGGCGGCGGGTCCGATTGGCTTGCTGCTTGGCGCAACGGCGGCTACCGCCATGGTTCTTTATGCCGATTCCAGCCGGAAAGCCGAAGAGCGCACGGCTGAGCTTAGAAAGGAAATGGAGGAACTCGGGCTTTATACACCTCGCGCGGCAGCGGCGGTTGATGAGGTGACCCAGTCTCTCGACAATCTGACGGACGCGAAGCGGATCGAACGGATCGCAAAAATCCGTGCCGAACTAGAAAAGATCAGCAATGGCGATTCGATGGCAGCAGCCTTTGGTGGGTCTGATGATCTGGTAGGCATCGAAGCGACGGCACGTCGCGGTCAGGGCTGGCGCCGGGGTCTGTTTACAGAGTTTCTGGAAACGGACGCCCCTGCGCTGGCAGTCATTGAGGATATCGCGGCCAAGCTTCGGGATGCTGAAATCACCGCTCAACAGGCGGCAGATGCATTGCGGCCCCTGGAAGCAATGGACCTGTCCACGCCAGCGGAAGAGCTTCGCGACAAGCTCATTGACCTCATTGGGTATACCGGGGCGCTGGATACAGCCCTTACGGCGGCTGGTGGGTCTGCTGAACTTGAGCAAGCCAATGCTGAGCTTGAGGCGATGCTGGAAACTCTTAATCGGATGACAGAGGCGGGCCAGTTCGACGCAGAGATCACCCGCGCAATCAATGAGGTCATCGACGCTTTTGAAGATGGCGAAAAGTCGGCTGATGAAACGCGGGAGGCTATTCAGGCGATAGGTGACGCAAACCCGAATTTCTCGGGGGTGATTAGCCGCATCATGGGCGTTATCGGGGTTCTTGGCGTGCTTCGCTCTGAAGCATCGGCGGCGGCCGCAGCTATCGCAGGCGTCGGGGGTTCTGGCGGTCGTGCAGCGGCGGCTGACAAGAAAATGGAGGCTGAGCAGCGCAGCCTTGATGCGCTAGAGGCTCAGACGAAGGCGAACAAGGATTTCACGGCGTCCGAGGATGCGCGGAATAGTGCGACCGCTGCGGCATTGAAGCTGGATCGGGAAATGGCGGATGTGCGCAAGCGTGCAGCCGAACTCGGCGCCAGGTTTTCGGACGATCAGATCCGCGCATTTGCGGAGGCTAATATGGCCGCAGATGCGCGTCGCGCGGCTGAGGGGCGCGGAGGCTCTAAAGGAAAGTCTGGCGGTGGTGGCAAGGGTTCGGCCCAGAAAGAAGAGCCAAGCCTGTTCGAGGATGCAGAGCGCGAACTCCTGAACCTTGAGCGCGAAATTCGTCTGGTCGGTATGTCAACGGCAGAGGTCGCCAAGCTGCGCGCGCAGTGGGCGATGCTGGATGAGGCGAAGCAGCGGGGGATTCCCGTCAATGACGCGCTGAACGCCAAGATCCAGCAGCAAGCCGCGCAGGTCGGCGAGTTGACCGAGCAGCTTGAGGCGCGCCGAAATCGGCCAGCAGCGTTTCGAGGAAGCCGTGGACGGCATCGCCGACGCATTCGCCGGGGCGCTGATCGCGGGCGAGAGCCTGCGGGATGGGCTGGCCAATGTGTTCAAGCAGATCGCGGCGGATATCCTGACCTCGGGCATTCGCCAGTCGCTGATGAGCGTGTTCGGCGGAACGGGGCTGTTCCAGTCGTTCTTGGGCGGCGGCGACAAACTGACCGGTGCGCTGCGGCTCGCCGGGGCGTTCGACAAGGGCGGCTATACCGGCGCGGGCGGCAAGCTGGAACCGGCGGGAGTAGTCCACCGGGGCGAGTATGTCATGGATGCGGATACAGTTCGCCGCGCTGGCGGTCCTGCGGCGTTCGACGCGCTGCGCCGGGGCCTGAAAGGCTATGCCAGCGGGGGCTATGTTGGTGCGCCAGTCATCCCGTCGATGGCGCGCCAGCAGGAGCCGCGCGTGGTCTATGTCCCGCAGCCATATGTCGCCGATCTGTCGGCCAGCGACGACGGGCAGATGGTCGCGCGATTCCGCAAGGTGGCGTCCGATGAGGTTAGCCGCTCGGCGCCTTCCATCGTCGGGCAGTCGGTTCAGGCATCGGGTCGCGCCATGAGCAGCACCAAGGCTTTCGGGGGGCGGAGGTAATGGTCAATGTCATCGCATGGCCCCCGGTTAGCGTTGTCGGTCGATCCTGGACGATGGAGCAGCCAACCGGCCGTTCGCGCAGCATGATAGACGGGCGCGAATATGTCAGCGCGGCACAGCGACGGCGCAGGATTGCGACTCTGGACGTGCGCGGGCGGCGCGATTATGGGTCCGGCTACATGGAGGCGCTATGGCGGCTCATGGACGGCGGCGTCCATCTTGTTCGCCTTAACTCCTGCCGGGTGCCTTGGGGCAAAGTTGATGTTCGCCCCGATCAGCGTCGTGGTGATCTATTCCGCTGGACCGTTCCGCCTGAGGGGTTCCCGTGGCGAGACTATGCAACGTTTGAGTGGTTCGATGGGGCGGAGCTTACCTTTACGCTAACCAGCGTATCCACCGGCGGGGCCATCGTCACTGTGCCCGGCCTTCCCCCGAACGCTCTTGTCGCGATCCCCGGAGAATTCGTCACGATCTACGGGAGCAGCGCAAATCAGCCCGGAGAAACGCATATGATTGCGGCGCCAGCGCGCAGCAACGCGGCGGGAATCGTAAGGATTCGGCTGGTGTCTCAGCCCACCACCAGCGGCGCGCTCATTTCCATCGGGACGCGCGATACCGGGGTCTTTCGGCTACAATCCGATTGGCCGCAGGCAATGCGCCGGTTGGGAGGGACGGACAATTACAGCCTCTCGTTTCGCGAGGTCTTCGAGGACGAAACGGACGGGTTCGTCGAGGTTGACCCATGGACCTGATCCGAGGCCTTTCCGCGCCAATGCTGGCGGCGATCCAGCGTCCGTTCTTCCCGCTGCTGTTTGCGCATATCGACTGGCCGGATGCGCCCGTCCGCGCCCATACCGGCTTCGGGCCGATCGCATGGGGCGGGCATACATGGACGGGCGTCGGGCCGCTTGGCAATGTCGAGATACCTACCGAGTCGATGGGCAGTGTGGTGGCCTCCGAGGCGATCCTGTCCCTGATCGGCGTCCCGGCTGATCTTGACGGATTTGCCGATGATCAGATCCGGGGGCGCGCGGTAACCTTGCATCTGGGCGTGGTGCAGGGGCGTCCGGGCGGCGCGGATGGCATGGCGACCTCTGGCCCCGGCAATGTGCTGGTCGGGGCGCCGGTCGAGATGTTTTCCGGGCTGATGGATATCCTTGACCTTGATGCGTCGGCGGATGATGGCGAGGTCCGGCACGAGGCGCGCGTGACCGCAATCACCGGCCCGAGCGCCCGGACGCGGGCCAGCCTGACCCACAATGATGAGGATCAGCGGTCGAAATACTTGACCGACACGGCGGGGCGGCATGTGATCCTTGCTTATGCCAAGGCGCAAAAGCTGCAATGGCCCGCGAATTGACTCCGGATGCAGTGATGGCGGTGGTCGACGATGTCATGTCCGAACCTTGGGTGTGGGGCGCGACGGATTGCTGTGCGTCGGCCTGCGATGTGTTCGCGCGTCTGCATGGCATCGACCCGATGCAGGCCGTCCGGGGCAGCTATAATACGGCCATGGGTGCGGTGCGGTTGATCCAGTCATGGGGCGGCATGGTGGCCATGGCCGAAGGACTGGCGGCGGCGTCCGACCTGTCCGCATCCGATGGCGCAACCGGCGATATTGGCCTTTCCGCACCGGGCTTTGCTGAGGGGCCAGAGGGGCGGGCGCTGTTGATCTGTATCCAGCCGGGGGCATGGGCCGGTAAGGCCGTGGACGGCTTTGTCATCCTGCCGAATGCCGAGAGGTGCTGGCGTGTTTAATCGGAAAGACGTGTGAATGGCACCTGTTGTTGGGGTGATCAAGGCGGCAGGCGCATGGCTGACCACCACCTTTGGCGCGACGGCTGCGGGCGCGATCATGAACATAGGCGGATCGGTCCTGCTGTCCGTCGCGGCGCAGGCGCTGATGGGCAAGCCCAAGCAGGGCGACATGATGCGCGAGCTGACCATGCCAACCAGTCTGCCGCCCTATCGCTATGTCTATGGCAAGTGCTGGGCGCCGGGTTCGCCCGCGCCGGTGCGGGTCAAGGACGATATCATCTATGCCTGCTATATCCTCAACAGCCGCCCGTCGGAGGGGCCGTTTACGCTGTATCTTGATAAGCGGCGCGTGGAATATACCGGCGATCCCTATGATTTTTCCGGGGGTGGTGCGACCGGAACGAATGGAAAATTCGGTCCGGGGTCTGGTGGTCCGCACCTGTGGTATTGGATCAGTCGAGGCGACCGGAGTGCCCCGCCGCAAATGTTTCTGGACGAAGCGCCTGAACTATATCGCGCGACTGATGGATGGCAGGGACTGACTGTCCTGTGGGTCAAGTTTCGGGCTGGGTCCAGTGACGATATGAATGAGCGCTGGCCGTCTTCCCCGCCCGAGGTGATGGTGGACGGCTATTGGTCACGGGTCTGGGACCCGCGAGACCCGGCGCAATCGCCGACCGATGCCAGCACATGGCAGTGGTCAGCCAATCAGGCGCTTTGCACGCTGGACGCGCTGCGCACCAACCCGCTGCGGCCCTATGGCGATGCGCATCTGTGGACGGAAACCTTTGCATGGGCGGCTCAAGTCGCTGACGAGCGGGTCGAGGTCAAAGCCGGGGGCACGATCCCGCGCTATGAGGTTAACGGGGTGCTGGTCTGGTCCGAGGGGTCCGAGATCGAGGATCAGGTTATCCCTCTGGCCAATGCCGGTGCAGCGGAGTTCACCCGCGTCGGCGGGCGTCTTGGATTGGTGCCAGGGATCTATCGCGCGCCGGTCATGACCCTGTCGAACGTGCTGGACGATGCGCCTTTGCAGTTCCGGCGATATCGCCCGTCAACGGAATTGGTGACGGCGGTTTCGGCCACCTATGTGTCGCCGGATCGTGCCTATGAAGATGCGACGACACCCGTCTATCGCATCGCCAATGCGCAGATCGAGGACGGCGGGGTCGTGAAACTTGGACAATATGACCTGCGCTTTGTCACCGACCATCGGCAGGGGCAGCGCGTGGCCAAGATCATGGGCCTCAAGACCCGGATGCAGAAATCCGTGACCGGGGTTTTCCCGCCCGAGGCCTTCAATCTGGTCGGCGGTTCGGTGGTCACGCTGGATCTGCCCGCGCCCTACACCGGGCGCAATGGAACCTATGTGGTCGAGGAAGCCAACCCCGGCGCGGACGTGCTGGGGCTGGATGGTGTGGCGCTGCGCTGCGCCCTGACCCTGCGCGAATACCGGCCCGTGATCTATGCGTGGAACCCGGCGACCGATGAACAGGATGTTGCGGTCGAAGATTTCGAGGCCGAGATTTCCGGGTGCGCCCTCCTGGCGCCGTCACCGGCGTCAGCGATGCCACCACGACACTTGTGTCGGGCGATACCAGCGTCCTGCGCATCAGGTTTGAGTTCGCCCCGTCGCTGTCCAAGACGGTCGTTGGATACGAGTGGCAGTATAGCGAGCGCGACCACGAGGCTGGCGGCCCGTTTTTGGTCTGGCGGGCGTGGCAGCAGGGCGGCGCCATCGACACCGATGTGCTGGACGATGGTGGTGATGTTTTCGGATATCTGGTCCCGGTCGTGGCAAGGCAGGATTACCGCATTCGTGTTCGCGCGGTGACGGGGGGCAGCGCGTCCGAATGGGTTGAGAGTCCAACGATCACCGGCAGCGCGGGTGCGGCCCTTGCCCCGGCGCCGACACCGGTCAGCGCGATTGGTGGGGCTGGCCAGATCGCCGTGACCTTCCGCGCCCCGAACAATGCCAATTACCGCGCCATGGAGATATGGCGCGCGCTCAGCGATGATCCCGGATCTGCGGTTTTACTGTTCGGCCCGATCTACGGCGCTCCGAACGCGACCGTGACGCAAACCCACACCGGTCTCGGGTCTGGCGCCACCCGGTATTATTTCGCGCGGTCCATCGACCGGCACGGCCAGCCATCGCCATTCAGCGCCTCGATCAGCGCCACCACTGCATAATTTGGAGATACCAATGCCGACAAAACCGGTGTTTTCCCTGCCCCTGCTGGGCAGTTCAGAACGGCGAGTCGCCACCAAGTCGGGACTCGACGCTGAGGTCAACCGCGTCCTGTCGCGGATTTGGGACGCGGCGGTGCTGGCGCAGATGGGGCCACCCGAACAGGAGGCGCTCCTTGACGAATTGCAGGAGCGGCTGGACGAGTTGAACGCGGCCATTAGTGCCCCCTTCGTTATATTCGGGTTCGGGCAGTCAAACATGCGGGGGTTTCAGACTTCTGTCACCGGCAGCCATGATACGGGCGACGGGGTATATTTCTGGAACGCCCCAAATGGTGTCCCGGTCTCGCCGGGGACGCAGTGGTTGCCCGCTGCATTCGGGACGCCTCCGCTGGATAACTGGAACGCTACAGCTGGTGCCTATGCCAACAACCTCCTGCTGCACGCGGCCAAGGAGATCCGCGCCCGCACCGGGCGACCGGTCTATGTCATCATGATTTCGCGGGGTAGTCAGCAGCTGGAAGCGTTCATGTCGGACGCAACGCTGGCCGCCAACGGCTGGCCGCGGGGCAGCAATCAGGATCTTTACACGCAGGCCGTTCTGGCGCTGTCCACCGCCCTGCCGCTGGTGCCCGGCTCGCCGACCATGGTGGATGCGGTAATGGTTCATCAGGGCGAGGCCAGCGCCGCCGACGGCCCCGAACTTTACGCCCGCAAAATGAAGGCAGTCCTGCTGGGCCTTGAAACGGCGGGCTACATCAACCGCGAAAGCACGCCCGTCGTTCTGGGTGAGATTGCGGCGGGCGCGACGGCGACCAACTGGACTCGGCACCGCAATGCGATCCGACGCTTCAAGGAGGCATGGGGATTCGACCGGTGGAAACAGTGCAAAATCGCGACGTCACAGGGACTGGACGTGGTGACGTCGGGTGATGTGCATTTTACCGGCGCCAGCCTTGTCTCACTCGGCCAGCGATACGCCGATGCAGTGTTTGCCACGCAGCCCGATGAGATCCTGACTGTCAACGCCACAGATTATTCTGTCGATGGATCGCTGCGATGGGCTACCAGTCTCGTCTATTCGGGGGTCGCCGACTATGACGCCCGCAAAACTGTCGGCCTTGAGTCGCCCGTCGTCTCGGAAGTCAATAACGGCACGCTGGGATGGGCCTATCGTGTTGAGGCCAATACGGCATTCCTCATGGGTCATCGCCATCTGGTGCGACTGCCCGTCGATGGCGTGGTCAGGGTCGATTATGAGGTGATGGCGCTGGATGCTACCGGCGTCCTGCACCGCGCATTCTGCTGGTGTTATGACAATGGCCGCGTGTTTACAACTTCGTCAATCGCAGCGCCGGGATCCAGCCCGGCCACGCCCGGCGCCGGGCGGCTGCGGGTCAGCCGCACATTCAAACGTAACGGATCCTCGGCCACAGCCGATGTGACCCTGCCAGCCGATACCGAATACATCGCGCCGGGCGTCTGGATCGGCGCAGCGTCGTCATCTGGCGCTGGCGTTTTCAACATCCTCGACATTCGCGTCGGCTAACCCCCGCCGCGCGCGGGCCAACATGACCACCCCAACCCGCCTCTGGCGGGCTTTTTTAATTGGAGACAGCCATGCCCATCTCTCAAACCACCATCACGGGGTCGTTCAAGACGCCCGTCAACGCCGACGCGCAACTGACCGA
This sequence comes from Paracoccus sp. DMF-8, assembly GCF_029309835.1. Taxonomy (GTDB): domain Bacteria; phylum Pseudomonadota; class Alphaproteobacteria; order Rhodobacterales; family Rhodobacteraceae; genus Paracoccus. The sequence goes on from NZ_JARJHL010000010.1 coordinate 444,295, forward strand.
TGCGACATTCAAGCTGTCCGGGTCGGATTTCGAGGGCGGTGAGGGGATCACCGCCAACACGGTGACGGCTGCGGTCGTGACCGAGGACGGCGATTTCACGGTCACTCTCTGGCCCAACGACCGGGGGATGACCGGCGGCACCAGCTACGCGGTTTCGTTCCGGTTCTCGGACGGCTCGACCATGACGATGCCGAAAGCGCTGGTCGTGTCGCACTCGGACACGCCGGTCACGCTCGAGGATGTGGTCTTTGAAAATCAGGCACGCGGCGCGGTCAAGCCGAACGCTCTGCGCATCCTGACGCAGGCGCAATACGACGCTCTGACGCCCAAAGACCCCAACACCGTCTATCTGATCCGGGGGTAATCATGCGCGATTATATCAGCACCCATATCTCTGCCGTCTATGTGACCGACGCTGCGGGCGTTGCGACGCAGGGCGATGTTCTGGACTATCTGGGCGAGTCGATTCTTGACGGGGGCGGCCCCACGCCCGGCACGGTTTCAAGGCTTTCGGGTGATACCTATCCGGAGACGCCGCAATCTTTGCCGCCCAATCTCATTCCGCAACCGGCTGGCGAATTTGGATCTGCGGTCGGCTGGAACTCTCTGGCCGGGCTGACAATCGACACAGAGGCCGGGTTGGCGCGGTGGGACGGATCGAGCGCCGCCACAAGCAACATGACGATCCCTATTGAACAGGTTGCGATTACCGGAAACCAGTATGGGTTCCTGTTGTCTGTTGCCAGCCGATCAGCCGGATCGGTCTTTCCGGGCGCGCAGTCTCCCGCCACCAACACGGTTGGCGCGGGGGTGCAGGGAGTTGGTAATTGGTCGCGGCAATTGACCGCTACAGGCGCCTACACGACTGCACGGATGTCTGTGGCGGCAGGGTCGATCTTGGATATTGATTACCTCCGCGTTTACGATCTGACGACCATTCTACAAAAGAAATGGCGCATTGTTTTTGTCTATTCTCAATCGAATTGGGTTGGATCTGGAAACGCATCCGATTGGGTCGAAAACGATCCGCCCGAAGCGCGCGCGATTACCATCCCGTCATCTGCGAACAACGTCTACGGATACAGCCTTGATGGCGATGGTATCGGTGTTCCGATTCTCATGTGCGATCCGGTCTGGCACCTGTCCGGCAACGTGGGCGGCGGTCCAGCCGGTGCGTTCGCCCGGACATTCTGCGACGGCCTGCGCGAGGATGAGGTGCTGATCTATGTCGCAGCCGGATATTCTGGTGGCGGCCGCAGTCAGCCGGGCGATGTCTGGTATCATGACGGTGATGGGCCAGACGGCGAGGCGTGGGTCAATCCGCTCAAGCAGGTGGATGCCATGGTTGCCCGCGCGCCGGAAGGTTCGACCGTGGCCGGGTGCCTGTTCTGCCAAGGTGAAGCCGATTTGGCTGACATTACCGGGGACCAGCATACACAGATGATCCGTGGCGATTTCGAGCTTCTTCGGGGGCGTTATGGAAATTTCCCCATCGTCATCAATGAAATCGGCTGGTCTGATAGGGAACGCGCCGATGTTGCAAATATGGTTGCCAGCCAAGCCAAGCTGGACAGCAATAGCGGCGATCCCCTGTCCATGCCTCTGTGCCGATACATCCCCCGCCCGGAAGGGGCTACATTCATTGCAGACAACCTGCACTATGACCAAGCAACGCAACGGGCTCGCGGTGCTTTGGCTGCTACTGCGCTCCTTGACCTCAATTACGGCGTGGGCGCATGAACGATAAGCTAAACAACGCCATAGACAACGCGCTGACATGGCTTGTGGCATCTGCCTTGGGCGGGATCATCTTTCTGATCCGCAGAGTTTTTACCAATCAGCAGGAAATCGAACTGCTGAAAGCCGATCTGCGGGCGCGGGAAAAGCAGCGTGAGGAAGATCGGGAACAGACTGCGGAAATCAAGCGCAGCGTGGATCGGATTGAAGGGTGGATTGTCGATGGCAAGCCGACGGTGGTGCACCACACCGACCGGACCCTGCCGCCGCGCTGAGGCCGTTCGGAATCCGATCACTTCATGCAATGAAAAAAGGGCGAGGTTTCCCCAGCCCAATTCCTCAGCAAACGAATGCCTTCTTGTTGGTCACGTCAACCAGGAAGGCGGCCCTTTTTCTCGCTGCCTTCATCGGCCTTCTCGCCCTGATCGGGCTGGCCCTGCGGCGGTTGATGCCGTTGACCCTGACCCCCTTCGTCCTTCGGGGGAGTCTGTTCGTTCGCTTTGTCTTTGTTTTGATCGGTGCCCATGTCGGGACCTCCATAGATCCGGCGAGGGAATACCAACCGGATAATCATAAAGTGGCTATGCGGCGGACCGATTACATCGGCAAGCCGCCAACTATCTCGCAACATACGGTTAACGCACGAAACTAAACCGCCCGCCTCGCGCGGGCTTTTTCATGGGAAATCGACATGACCAAGATCGCCTTGGTGGTCGGGCACAATGCCCGGTCACAGGGGGCTGTCCGCGTGACGGATGGCCGCTCTGAATATGACTGGATGGGTGACCTTGCCGCCCAGATCCTCGCCGCCAATCCGGGCCGCTACCGGGTGTTCCGGCGACCGGCTGGCGTCGGCTACACCCGTGAAATCGCGCAGGTCTATGCCGAGGTGGACGCATGGGGCGCGGCCGGGTCCATCGAACTGCATTTCAACTCGGTCGCGTCGGCATCGGCCACCGGCACCGAAACCCTGACCAGCGGCACCAAGGGCAGCCGCCGCCTGGCCGCACTGGTCCAGGCCGCGATGGTCGAGGCCCCGGGTCTGCGCGACCGGGGCCTGATCGTCCGCGATCGCAAGGCGCGCGGCGGTGAGAGCCTGTGGGCGGGCCGGGCGCCCGCCGTCCTGATCGAGCCGTATTTCGGCAGTAACGCGGGCGATTGCGCCGCTGCTGACCGCCATTTCCACCAACTGGCTGCGGGCATCAACGCCGCCTGCACCGAATTCCTGAAAGGATAAGAGATGCGCGACATCATCGCCGCGATCACCCCCGGCCTTGTCGAAATCCTCGGCGTGCTGCTGACCGGCATCATCGCATGGGCGGCCAGCAAGGCGCGCGAGAAATGGGGCATCGACATCGAGGCCCGGCACCGTGACGCGCTGCAATCGGCGCTGATGACCGGCGCGCGGTTGGCGCTGGCCAATGAGCTGACCGGCAAGGACGCAATCAACCTGATCCTCAACTATGTGCGCCAGTCCGTGCCCGATGCCATCGGCAAACTGAATCCTGATGCGGACGTCTTGATGGATCTGGCCAAGGCGAAGCTAGAACAGGCCGTGACGGAAAAGGCGCGCGATCTGACGGGCGGTGCCGTGGACAAGCTGACCGATGCGCTGAAACGGGCGGGCGCGTCGTGATCTGGTTCGCACTCGTCGCTGCGGTTCTGGTCCTGCTGGTCCTCAAAGGGGGCTGGCAGAGGCCGGATTGAGGCGGGCCGAGAACCCGCGCACGATTAGTCAAGCTAATGTGGTCGGCCTGTGCTACACATGAACATCCGCACCGATTCTGGACGCGGTGATATGGAGGACCAGAACATGGTCCACTTCCCGAAAAACTTCCGAAGCGAGGGCGACAGATTGAGGTCTGCAGTTGGCGCCTTAGATTCTTCCGAACGCCGACGAACTGGTTGAAGCCCTGTTCGACCGCGCAGTTGATGCACTTGATGTAACCGAGTGTTTGCCTGCAAGGTTGGCCCGCCCAAGAGAAAGCGACCACACTTGGAACGGCCATTTTAACGCACTGGGTAACGCCTGAAATATTGGCATGTTACCGTGAGGACGCCCCATCTTTTGCTTGTGAGGCGGATTTGCGCGACGCGGCCCGCGCCAAAATAGATTTTAGACCCTCGGTGGATCGCCTGCCGAGGGTCTTTTCGTTTCCGGCATCGGGCTGGTGCGAATTGTGCAAGAACTTGGAAAATCTTCGCCGAAGTTAGCGCACACGATCCGGCAATGCAGAGGTCGGTCAACAGGTCTGCCAAGGGGCCTTAGACATCCTCAAGGACGCCACGGCCCGATGATCTGCTTCGCCGTCGTCGCCTTCGTTGTGGTCCTGCTGATCCTGAAAGGGGGCTGGCATAGGCCGGATTGATGCTGTCATCCCCTCTCGAAAAACCCCGGATGCGGTTGGTTGATGCCGTATGTGATCGTGCCCGCACCAAACCGCTGATTGATGAAATCGGCGGCGCGGGCCGCTCGTTCGCCGTTGGTGCGTTCGCCCGGCTTGACCGGCAACAGCAGATCGCCGGTCCTTGCGTCAAGCAGGTCGACATCGCTTAGCTGGACGCCGATGCCGGCCAGCTTTGCGCGCCTTATCACCGGCCACGCGCTGCGCCAAAGCGCCCGGTTGATCCGCAGAAATTCGAGGGTGTCTTGTGTCTGGGCGCATCGCATCGACGCCGCCCAAGTTGTGCGCCCTATCGGGGATAGTTGCAGGCCAAAGCTGGCGGCAACCCGACCGTCTCGGCGCAGGCGGGCAGCGGCCTTTTCGACAAGCCAGCGCGAGACCAGATAGCCCTCCGGCGGTGCCCGGAAGGCTGGCGCCAAGACCTTGCTGTTGCCGTAGCCCTCGCGCTTGGTCTTGACCAATGGGATGGCCTCGCCCTGCAAGGCGCGGACAAACCGCTCCCCTCGACCGAACGCCAGATGGCGCGCGCGTGACGCGGATCGAGGCGGCAAAGGGCGGGCACGTCATGGATGCCGGCGCTGTGCAGTCGGGACGACATGGCGCGCGATATGCCGGGCAGATCATCCAGCGCCAGATGGGCCAGCCGGTGGGGCATGTTGTCCGGGCCAAGGTGCTGGCAGCCGTCCGGTTTTTCCAGCTTGCCCGCAATCTTGGCCAGCAGGTGGTTGGGGCCGATCCCTGCCGAAAACCGCAGGCATTCCCCGACCTCGGCCGCCACCGCCGCCTTGAGGCGCGTGACCAGCTCGCGGGCGCCGTCCAGCGTGGTTGCGGACCCCGACAAGCCAAGCTGAAACTCATCGACGCTGCGGATGCGCTCCAGCTCGGCATAGCGGTCCAGCACCGCAGCAACCCGCAGATTGAACCGCACATAGAGCCGGTGCCGTGATGGCAGAAACACGATGTTGCGGCACATGCGGCGCGCGTCGGCAACGCTGGTGCCGGTCTTGATGCCGTATGCCTTGGCCTCATAGCTGGCCGCGACGCAGCAGCCCTTTTCATTCTCCATGGCCGTGATCGCAACCGGACGCCCGCGAATCGACGGGTCGATCTGCTGCTCGACGCTGGCGAAAAAGCTGTTCATGTCGAGGTATAGTGTGCGGTATGGCCCCATCGCCCAGATCCTGCGGATAGATTTCGGCCTCAAATGTTCTACAATCGTTCTCATCCGGCAAGGGGGCGAAATGGACAGGGAAAAGCAGTTGGGGAACGTCGCCTTTGGCGGCGCGTGGTCCGAGCAGATCGCGGGCGATGAGGCGCTGGCCGCCGCGCTGGACCGGCTGGACAAGGCGGTCAAGGACACGCTTTACGAGGATCTGCGCGGTTTTGATGAGGTCAGGCAGGCGCTGGCCTTCGCCTGCGAATGGCACCCCAAGGGCGACATGCTGGCGCATGCCTGGGGCAAGGCTTTGGGCCTGACCAACGCCGGGCTGCGGTCGGCCGAGTTGCGCAGGATCGCGGGTGCGCTGCGCGCTGGCATTGGCGCGCGGATCAGGTCATCATCGGGCGGATGATCTGACAAAGGGCGGCGGCGATGTGCAACCTCTACAGCAACACCACCACGCAAGAGGCCATCAGGCGCCTGTTTCCGCTGACCGACCTCGTCGGGAACCTCGAACCCGGCCGGGTCTATCCCGACCAACTGGCCCCGATCATTCGGCATGGCGATGACGGCCTCGAACTGGCGATGTCACGGTGGGGCCTGCCGTCCCCGCCCTCGGTCCTCAAGACCGCCCGCGACCCCGGCGTAACAAACATCCGCAATCTCGGATCGCCGCACTGGCGCCGGTGGTTGGGGAAGGAGCATCGCTGCCTTGTGCCCCTGACCAGCTTTGCCGAGCCGCGCGGGAAGGGGAAAGGAAACCAGTGGTTCGCGGCGGCGGATCCTGACGCGGTGATGTTTTTCGCAGGGATCGAGATCCGGGACTGGAAAAGCGTCCGCAAGGTCAAGGACGGCGAAACCACCGATGACCTCTATGCCTTTCTCACCTGCCCGCCGAATGCAGAGGTGGCGAAGATCCATCCAAAGGCCATGCCGGTGATCCTGACGGCAGAGGATGAATGGCAGGCGTGGCTGGACGGGGTCAGCGCAACCGAGCTGCAGAGGCCGCTGCCGGATGACGCGCTTATATTGGTGGATGACGATTGAAACCCGCCTGCGAATGTGTGGTGGCATTGTTGCAGGCGGGCTGCCCGAATGGTTCCATGATCCGGCAGAAACTCAACCGGACTGTCATGGATTGGTTCCACGTCAAAAAGCAAAGCGGGCCGATCTGCACAAGACCCGGCCCGCTGGCTCAGCATCACAATCATCAGCGTCACTCGTTACCCCGCCAGTTTAGCAACTCCCGCGCGACGGGCATAGTTGGCGGTTTCGTCATAGGTAGTATTGCCTAGGGGTCAATCTCGATCCGCGCTTTCTTGACCCGGTAGCCGCGCCCAAACCAATATTGCACATGCTGACTGAACGCCTGCGCATCGCCGCCCTTAAAATGGTGCCGCCGCCACGCTTCCGCTTCGGACGTTCCAAACATCGGCGGCCCCATATGTGACCAAATTTCGTCGCGGTGCTTTTCGTCCCATGGTGACAGCGGCGGGACGATGACAAACCCCTCGACGGTGATGCTGTCACCCATCACTCGCCCCTCTCGACCGCATCGGCCCGCGCGAGGATGGTCTCGACCCATTCGATAGCGTCCGCATAGGTCAGCGTCGGCTTGATCGCTATTTCATGGCGTAGGCGTTCCAGGACTTCGCGACCCAATGCAGCCCGTTCCCCCGCCCGGACGCGGTTCAGGGCTGCGGTGGCGTCTGGGTCAGTATTACCGATCGCAAACAATGCTGCATTCCAGCCGCGAGAATAATCATGGGAACTATTCAACCTAGGGCGCTTCGCCTTTATCGCCCCGACAAGCGTAGCCACCTTAGCCAGCGCCTCGTCACGCTCGCGGGTCAGGCGGGCGATTTCGGCGTCTTTGGCGTCAAGTTGCGCCTGCTGCTTTTTGCAAACAGCATTTTCGATGTCATACCAGCGTTTCCAGTGGGCCGCTCTCGTCGCGTCGTCAGTCATCATTCTTCCCCTTTCAGCTTGCGGAGGGTGGCGCGGGCGATGTCTTGCGGCGATGGCAGGCGATAATCTGGACGATCCGCAATCTGCTCCAGCGCCTCCATCGCCTCACGCAGCTTGTCGTCGCGATGCGGGTGGGTCATCACGTCCCCGGCCTCTGTGGTCAGGGCGCTGCGGATGGCGTCGATACTGTCAGCAAGGTCTCTGGCGAACAGGCGTGCGACTGGCTGACCGTTTTCGGCCCAGTCTTTGCCCATCGCCTTGACCAGTTCCAGCACCTCCGCCCGGCTCACCAGATCGTTGTCGTGGGTCATTGGGATGCCCTCCTTGCTTCGACAGCCGCCCTGATGGCGCGTGACACCGCGCTGGCGTATTCGTCCAGCGTGGTTTCGGCGTCATGCACATTGTCCAGCGCGCCCCAGATAAAATCAGGGTCGGTAGCCTCGACGATAGAGTCACACAGGAGATCCGCATGGTGGCCGAGGGATTTCAGCGCGGTCTTCGCCTCTGCCAGTTGTGCGCACAGGGTGGCGGCTTCATCGCTCGGCTGTGGGGCGGGGGTGGTTGCCACCGGATCAGCGTCCTGCGCCTCGGGGGCGCGGCAGAGGTCGGCGCGCTCATACGTCGCAGCGAAGATGTCAGGCTTGCATGGGTAAAGCTCACCTTTCACGCCACGGATGATCCAGTCATCCCACGCAACAATATGCTGTCCCTCAAGGGTTTTAGTCACCAGCCTATCAGGAAGTTCCGCATCCATATCTAAGCGATGCAGGGTGCCGTTTTGCCAAGCTTCATTGAGCCAAGCAGGCCAGTCAGAATTGTCCATGCGGCGCTCCTTGGTCATCTGGAACGCCTCGATGGTGACGGGCTTCTTGGTGAAGCGGTGCAGCTCCGGCGCGGTCGTGGTGTCGGCGGTCATGTCTTTTCTCCATGCGCCGCTGCCCATGCGCAAAGCGCCGCACCGATCACGGCGGCGTCATGCGGGGACAGGTAAAGCCAGAAATTTTCGTCGGGATTGTCCTTCGGCCCCTTGGTTTCGGGATCGTAGGTCTGCGGCAAATCCTTGCGCTGGTAGATCACTTGCAGGCTGTCATCGGCCTCAATGTCGATGGTCCAGCGCGCATCTACGTCCGGCGAATAGTAGGACAGGCTGAAATGCTGCGCACCACCGCCGTCCGCGAAAAACTTGCTCATTGCTTTCTTCATACTCTCTCTCCTGCGGTGATGGGGAACGCAGGCGCATCACCTGGCGTCATGTGCTCGGTCGCAGGCCCGGCGTCTCGGGTGGGGGTGTCGGTCATACGAAGCGCTCCTTGGTTCGGAGAACTGCGAAGGACGGCAACAGGTGCGGCAAACGGCTATTCACGGCATCGTAAAAAGCGTTCATTTCACATAGTTGCAGGTGGTTAGCGGATAGTCCGTTTGTTCACATCGAAGATGTCAGCGGTTCAAATCCGTTATCGCCCACCATGTTTTCAAAAGGCGCCAAGGCAGGCAAAACAGCCGCTTGGCGCCTTTTTCATGTGCCTTGGACATCGTCCCCCATTCCCGTGGATGTCCAAGGCGCCGGTCGCGCATTGTGACGGGTCTAGGACTGCAGCAGCGCCATCAGGCCGCCGCTGGCCAGAACGGCGCGTGCCAGTTCCAGCATCGGGGGCAGCGGATAGGTCGGTGAATTGCCGCGCGCCTCGCGGATGTGGCGGACCGCGCTGTCCAGCGTCGGAAAGTTCTGGTGCGCCCTCAGATGCAGATACAGCGCCAGCACGATGACAGAGCGTGACCGCCCGCCACGGCAGCTTACCAGCACATGCCCGGCGCGATGGGCGGGATAGGTCGGCTTGCCGGGGCTGGCCTGCGTCACCAGCCCCTCCAACGCCAGCACGGCGGCGGCGAGATGGGCGGGCCTATTGCCCGGGCCGTCGATCAGCCCGACCTTGGCGCGGCGCATATGCGTGCCGTCGGGCAGTTGCAGCGGCGCAACGTCGATGTTCAGCGACACATTCAGCGACGAGGTGATGCCTGCCGCCAGCAGGGCCGCGCCATCGCTGGCGCCGGCCAGATTGCCGACATGCAGGCGGCAGGTCCGGCCTTCGGGCAGGATCAGATCATGGACGGGAACCAGAATGGGGGTGTTGTTTTCGGCCCGTTCGCGGGCGGTTTCCTTGACCGGCATGGGTGTTTCCTTCAGGGGCAGGTGCGGTCGCTGTGCCAGATGGCGGCGAGGCTTCGGGTCAGGCCGGGTGCCGCGTCCAGCGCGCCGAATGCGGGGATCAGGTGTCTGGCGCCGGTGGTTTCGGCCAGCCAGATCTGGTCGCGGGCGCGGGGATGCACGTTCCGGGGCTGGCGGCTGCCGCGCCCGGCGGCGATCAGCGCCGCTGCCGTGCTGCCCGGCGCGACATGGCCGGTAAAGATGAAACGCCAGCTCTGCGGGGCGTCGATCAGCCGCGCCACCAGATCGCCCGGCCGCTCGGTATCGGCGGCGATGATCACGTCGCTGGCGCGTGCTTCGGCCGGGGTGGCGATGCAGCGCAGGCCGGGCAGGGCGCCCTGCATCTCGGCCCGGATCTGCGGGCACAGTACCGGCGTCAGGCCAAGGGCAGCCAGCCGCTGCGCCATATCCGCGCCGCGCCCCAGAATCGGCACCGGCAGCACGGTGCCCGGCGTGATCCGCGCGGCCAGTTCCAGCACCTGCGACACAAGCGTCTGGTCGCGGTCGCCATAGGACAGATCGGTGATCACCAGATCGGCGGGCGGCGGCAGGTCAAAGGGCAAAAGGCCGGATCTCCGGCTCCAGTCGCCCATGTAAAGCGCGCCGCCTTCGGGCTGCAGATGCAGCCAGATGCCGCCTGCGGCGTGACCGTTGCGGCCGGTCGAGACCGGCAGGTCCAGCAGCGCCGCAGGCCCTTGCAGGGGCAGTTCGTGTTGGGCGTGGGGCGGCAGGTGCAGGTCCAGCAGCGGCAGGGCGTCAAAGGTGGCGCGGCTGGCAAAGACCGGCGGGCGGCCCAGATCCGGCCACAGGTCGATGGCGCCGACATGGTCGATATGGGCATGGGACAGAAAGATCGCATCGACCCGGCCGATTCCGGTCAGGTCCGGCCGTTGTCCCGGCGTCGGACCTTCGCCCAGATCCAGCAGGATGCGCCGGCCGGCGATCTGCAGTAGAAAGGCCGCCGGGGATTTGCCGCCGAGCCCGCTGAAGGCGGTCAGAACTGCCATGGCAGCACGCCTTTCGGCAGGAACCGCGACAGCGCCACCGACAGCAGCATCAGCAGCAGAATGCCGAAGATCATCAGGCAGCCGACGGCGGCGGCAAGGGTCGATGCCCCGCCTTCCTCCAGAAAGATGATCATCGGTCCGATGGTGCGCGTGCCCGAGGAGATCAGCAGGATCGAAGTCTGGATTTCGTTGATCGCGGTCATGAAGACGATGACGCCGGCGGCGATGGCCGTGGGGGCGATCAGCGGCCAGATCACATCGCGCATCCGCCGCAGGAATCCCGCGCCTGCGACCTGCGCGGCTTCTTCCAGCGTGCGGTCGATCTGGGCATAGCCCGACAGCACCGGGCGCAGCGCCAGCGCAAGGAAACCCGCGACATAGGCCGCAAGGATGATCCAGGGCGTGCCGTAAAGCGAGACACCGATCCCCGGCAGGGGCCGCAGGAACAGCAGGATCATCGCGACGCCCAGGGTGATGCCGGGCAGGGTATAGGCGGCCTCGGATCCGAAATGCAGCAGCCGCACCAGCGGGCCGCGCCGCCATGTCAGGAAATAGCCCAGAAAGACCGAGGCGAGCATCAGAAAGCCCACCGTGACCAGCGTCAGCCACAGTGAGGTCAGAAAGGCATCGCGCAGCGAGACCTGCCGGAACAGCGCCGCGGCGTAGTTTTTCAGCGTGACCGTTTCCGCCGTCAGCGGCAGGCCATAGGCCGGAACCAGCGAGCTTTGCAGCAGCGCCGACAGCGGCAGCAGCAGCGAAAGCACAAGATAGCCCCAGAGCAGCGCCAGAATCACCGGGCCGCCGCGTCCCGGCGACAGCACGAGGGCGCGGCTGCCCAGATCGACGCGGGTGTCGTTGCGCTCGCCCGCGCGGGCGGCCAGCAGCACGCCTGCGACGGTCAGCGCGGTCAGCACCATGGACAGGGCGGCCATATTCGGCAGGGCGGATGGTCCCAACCCGTTGATCTGCTGGTAGATCTGGGTAATCAGCGTCGGCACGCGGGCGGGAATGCCCAGCATGGCCTGGATGCCGAAATTGCCGATGGCCGAAACGAAGGCAAGGCTGGCCGCCGCCACCATGCCGCCCCGCGCCAGCGGCAGGATCACCGTCAGCAGGACCCGGACCGGACCGGCACCCGCCGCGCGTGCCGCCTCGGCCAGATCCAGCGGGATGCGGCGCAGGCTGGCCTGCATCGCCAGATAGACCAGCGGCGCGTTATAGATGCCCAGAAGCAGGATGATCCCGGCCTTGGAATACAGGGGATGGCGCGTGCCCGCCTCCATCGACAGGCCAAGCGCGCCCAGCACCGGGCTGGACGGCGAAAAGGCCTGAATCCATGCCATGGCGGTCACCTGCGGCGGGATCATCAGCGGCAGCACGAAGGCAAAGACCAGCGCCGATTTGCCGGGCAGGTCGGTCTGCACCACGATCACCGCGAAAACCGTGCCGACCAGCAGCGACACCAGCGTCGAGGCCAGCGCGATCTGGATGGTGTTCCAGATCGCGGCCGTGGTTTGCGGGCGGGCGAACAGTCTGGCCAGCCGCTCGACCGCCAGCCCGCCGTCATCGAACAGCGCCGCCTGCGCCAGCCGCAGCATCGGCGCCACGGAAACCGACAGGATCAGCAGGGCCAGCAGCGCCAGAACGATGGTTTCGGCGGACAGCCGGAAAAGGGGCGCGCGCGGCGCCCCCTTGCTGTGCAGGGTCAGGGTCATCCGGTTCAGCCGCCGAAGATCTCGGTGAATCTGGCGCGGGCATCGCCGTCCTCGGCCACGGCGCGGTCGGCATCCAGCGGCAGCAGCTTGATTTCGGACAGGGCGGGCATGCCTTCGGGCGAGGCGACCTTGGGGTTCACCGGGATATAGCCCTGTTCGGCGGCCAGTTTCTGGCCATCCTCGGACAGCACGAAGGCGACGAAGGCCCTGGCCGCCTCGACCTGATCGGTATTGGCGAGGATCGCGGCGGGTTCGGTGAAAAAGGTCGCGCCTTCGGTCGGATAGATGAATTCAACCGGCGATCCGGCCTTTTGGGCGCGCAGCACATCGGCGTCGATGTTGACGCCATATTTGACCTGCCCCCCGGCCACGGCCTTCAGCACCGGGCCGTTGCCGCCTTCGGGGACCACGCCCAGCTCGTTCAGGCGTTCGTAATAGGCCCAGCCCTGCGCCGGATCCTGCAGCAGGGAATGCATATGGACCAGCGCCGCGCCGGAATATAGCGGGCTGGGGGCGACGATCTGGCCCGCATTGGCGTCGCTGAACAGATCGGCCCAGCCCGTGACCGGCTCGGCGATCGTGGTGTTGTAGACGATCCCGGTCGAGGAAATCTTGGTCCCGAAAAAGGTCTTGTCGGCGTCATAGGTCAGCGGGTCGATGCCATCCAGCGGCGCATCCGGCCATGCCATCAGCAGGCCCTGCTGTTTCAGCGTTCCCAAGTTGATGCTGTCGGCGACCAGCAGCACGTCGGCCTTGATGTCGCCGGCCTGCTGTTCGGCGGCAAGGATGTTCATCAGTTGAGAGGTGCCGTTGCGCATCCATTCCACGGTGATCTCGGGATGCTTGGCCATGAAGGCATCGGCGGTCTGCTGCGCGATTTCCGGCGATTGCGAGGTGTAAAGCGTCAGCGTCGTCTGCGCCGAGGCCGCGGCGGCGGACAGCGTCAGGACAAGGGCGGTGGCGGTCAGGCGCATTGGAATTGCTCCGTAAGATGCGGGGAGGGGAAAGAAGAGGGTGGCGCCCCGTGGGATCGGGAAGCATCGGCCAGCGGAATGGCCCAGAGATCGCGGAACGCCAGTTCAAGCAACGCGCCCGGTTCGGGCGGGGTGGCGGTGTCGGGCAGGGACATCGGCAGCTTCAATGTCGGGTCGGCCTCGGGGCGCAGCTCATAGGACCAGCTGCCGCCGCGATAGGTGCGGGCGATGACACGCGCGGGAATGCCGGTTTCGTCCGGGGCGGCGATGTGGATATCGGCGGGATGGGTCGAGGCCATGGCAAGGCTCCGCGCCGTTTCCCCGGCATGGCAGCGCAGCCGCAGGCGCCTGCCCAGCAGGTCGGCCGTGGCGATTCCGTGGCCCAGAGGCCGCAGGTCGTCGACCGGCAGCACCAGCCCGCCGCCGATGAAACCCGCCACCGTGGCATCGGCGGGTTCGCGGTAAAGATCGCGGGGGCTGGCGCATTGCAGCAGCCGGCCCTTGTCCATCACGGCGATACGGTCGGCCAGCGCCATCGCTTCGGACTGGTCATGCGTGATATAGACCAGCGTTGCGCCGCTTTCGCGGTGAAAGCGGTGGAATTCCTCCTCCATCGCGGCGCGCAGATGCACGTCCAGATTGGCCAGCGGCTCATCCAGCAGCACCAGATCCGATCCGGCGGCAAGGCAGCGCGCCAGCGCCACCCGCTGACGCTGCCCGCCCGACAGATCCGCCGGGCGGCGGGTTGCAAAGGGCGTCAGGTTGACCATGTCCAGCGCGCGGGCGACCCGCGTTTCGCGTTCGGTCCGGGGCAGGCGCGCGACCTTCAGCGCATAGCCCACATTCTCGGCCACCGACATATGCGGCCACAGCGCATAGCTTTGAAACACGATGCCGATGCCGCGCGCTTCCGGCGGCACCATGACCTTGCCACCGGCCACCTGCCGGTCGCCCAGGGTGATCGTGCCTTCATCGGGTTTGTCAAAGCCCGCGATCAGCCGCAGCAGCGTGGTCTTGCCGCAGCCCGAGGGGCCAAGCACGGCCACGAATTCACCCGCCGCGATATCAAGGTCGATATTCGCCAGAACCCTGGTCTCGCCATAGCTCTTGCCGATGTTCGACAGCCGCAAACCCGTCATGCCGCGCTGTCCCTTTCCTGTCATTCCGGCGCGACTGATGCAGCGGCGGCGTGACAGGCGCATGGCCGTTCTGTAAATTCTTTATGAACTCTGTGGCCGGGGTCTCGGGCCGGGTGTCCAAAGCTGCCCGGCCAGCGCGTTGAAAATCGCGTTTCGTCAGTAGATCGGCGGTGAAATGACCCAGATCACCACGGCAGGCTCCGCCCCGTCATTGCGCCAGCCGTACTTTTGTTCGACGAACTGAAAGCTGTCGCCGGGTTTGAGCTGCACCTCCAGCGTGCCGATCCACAGGGTCAGTTCGCCGGAAATCAGCACGCCGCCGTCCTCGGTTTTCCGGGACGCTTTCAGCCCGCCGCTGCTGGATTTCGGGGCGAAGGTGGATTTGATCATCTCGAAGCTGCCGCCAAGGGTGGGCGACAGCAGTTCCTCGACCAGACCGGATCCGCTGGAACCGATCGAGGTGCGGTCGGCCGAACGCAGGATCAGCCCCCTTTCCTCTGGTCTCTGATTCGCCGAGCGAAAGAAAAAGCTGATGTTCACGCCGAAATGCGTGGCGATGCTCGACAGATCCTGAATGGACGGGATCGCCTGCCCCCTTTCGACCTGGCTGAGCCAGCCCACGGACCTGCCCAGCACGGCCGACAATTCCTTGATGGTCAGGCCACGCGACTTTCGCAGCGCCCTGATGTCGTTCCCGACAAGACTGTTCAAGATCAAAGGCAGCGGTCCTAACCGATGAGAAGCGGGGCGCAGCATCACCTGTCGATCCGCGAATGACAAGGTTCATCAGGCGGCTTCCATCAGTTTCATGATGGTAGCCTTTCGATATTCTGCAAAAATGAAATTTTTGTCTTGATTTTCATTATAGAGTTTCAGAGCATGATTTTATTCACGCCCCGCAGCGCATCGCACAGACCACGGAGACAGCCCGCATGTCATCACTTCCAGCCTCGGCCCGTGTCGTCATCATAGGGGGCGGCGTGGTCGGCGTCTCGGCGCTGTATCACCTTGCCAGGGCGGGGTGGCGCGATTGCATCCTGCTGGAAAAGAACGAACTGACCGCCGGTTCGACCTGGCACGCGGCGGGCAATGTGCCGACCTTTTCGGCAAGCTGGTCGATCATGAACATGCAGAGATATTCTGCCGATCTCTATCGTCGGCTGGCGGATGAGGTCGATTATCCGATGAACTATCACGTCACGGGATCTGTCCGCCTTGGCCACAGCGCCGAACGGCTGGACGAATTCCGCCGCGTCGTGGGCATGGGACGGCGGCGGGATATGGGGCTGGAAATCCTGACCCCGGACGAATTGCGCGGCAAATATCCCTTTGTCTCGACCCATGACCTGACCGGCGCACTTTACGACCCCCATGACGGCGATATCGACCCGGCGCAGCTGACGCAGGCGCTGGCCAAGGGCGCGCGGCAGATGGGCGCCCGGATCGAGCGTTTCTGCCCCGCGACCGGCGCCCGGCGCGAAGGTGACGAATGGGTCATCGAAACCGCCAAGGGCGAAATCCGCTGCGAATATGTCGTGAACGCGGCGGGTTACTACGCCGGTCAGGTCGCCCGCTGGTTCGGGCGCGAATTGCCCATGGTGGTGATGAGCCATCAATATCTGCTGTTCGACACCATCCCCGAAATCGAGGCCTGGACCCGCGAGACCGGCCACAAGCTGCCGCTGCTGCGCGACGTGGACAGCAGCTATTACCTGCGGCAGGAAAAATTCGGCTTCAACCTTGGCCCCTATGAGCGTGACTGCCGCGCCCATTGGATCACCCCGGACGATCCGTTCCCGGAAGACTTCAGCTTCCAGCTTTATCCCGACGATCTGGACCGGCTCGAATGGCACATGACGGATGCCATGGCACGGGTGCCGCTGCTGGAAAAAGGCGCGCTGAGCAGCGTCATCAACGGCCCGATCCCCTACACGCCCGACGGCAACCCGCTGATCGGCCCGATGCCCGGCGTGTCCAACGCCTTTGAGGCCTGCGTCTTTACCTTTGGCATCTGTCAGGGCGGCGGCGCGGGCAAGGTGCTGGCCGAATGGATCACCGAAGGGGCGACCGAATGGGACATGTGGTCCTGCGACCCCCGCCGTTTTACCGGATTCGAGGATCGCGACTATGCCATCGCCAAGGGCAAGGAAATCTATGCCAATGAATATGCGATGCATTTCCCGCATCATACCTGGCCCGAGGGGCGGATGCGGAAGCTGTCGCCCCTCCATGACCGCGTGGCGGCGCTTGGCGCGCAATTCGGCCCCGCTAACGGGTGGGAACGCGCCCTGTGGTTCGCCCGTCCCGGCGATGACACCAGCGAAGCGGCGCAACGGACATGGCGCCGCGCAGGTCCGTGGTTCGATGCCGTGGCCGGGGAATGCGCGGCGGTGCGCGATGCGGCAGGGATCCTTGACCTGCCGGGGTTTTCGCGTTTCCGGCTGAGCGGGGCAGGGGCCGCCGGTTGGCTGTCGCGCCAGATCACCGGGCGGGTGCCTGCGGTCGGGCGGCTGGGGCTGGGCTATTTCGCCGATGACGCGGGCCGGGTGGTGACGGAAATGTCGCTGGCACGGCTGGATGATGATGAAATCCTGCTGATCACTGCCGCCGCCGCCCAGTCCCATGACAGCGAATGGTTGCGCCAGCATCTGGACCCCGGCCTGACCCTGAGCGATGAATCCGCCGATTGGTCAACCCAGATGCTGACCGGCCCGCTGTCGCGCGATATCCTGCTGGCTGCCGGGGCGGATGCCGATCTGGCCAAGGGCTGGCTGACCCATCACTGGGGCCGCATCGCGGGGCGCGAGGTCTGGCTTGCCCGCGTCAGCTTTGCCGGGGAACTGGGCTGGGAATTGCACACGCGCAATGCCGATACGGCGGCGGTCTGGGATGCGGTCTGGTCGGCGGGCCAGCCGCTTGGGCTGCGCGCCTTTGGCATGTTCGCGCTGGATTGTTTGCGCATCGAAAAAGGCTATCGCGCGTGGAAGGGCGATCTTTCCACCGATTACACGGTGCTGCAATCGGGGCTTGGGCGCTTTGTCGATTGGGACAAGCCCGATTTCCGGGGCCGCGCCGCCCTGCTGGCCGAACGCGACAACCCGCGCCCGACCAGTTTTGCCGCGCTGGTGATCGGTTGCGATGCCTATGATGCGCCCTATATGGCCTCGATCTGGCACCGGGGGCGCATCGTGGGCGAACTGACCTCATCCGCCTGGGGCCACCGCGTCGGGGCCTGTATCGGGCTTGGCATGATCGAAAACGCGCTGAACACCCCCGGCACAGCGGTCGAGGTCGAGATTTTCGACCGCCGCTATTCCGCGAAGATTGCGGGCGATGGCGCGCTTTGGGATCCGGAAAACACCCGCATCAAGGCCTGATCTGCGTCCCCCGATGCCGGGGGGCGGACAAGAACAATGATGGCGCCCCGTCCAAGGATGGCGGCCCCCAACAGGAAGTAAGGAAAATGGTCGATCTCCCCACCCGGGCCCGTGTCGTCATCATCGGTGGCGGTATTTCGGGCTGCTCTGTCGCCTGGCACCTCGCGAAACTCGGCTGGACCGATATCGTGCTGCTGGAACGCAAGCAGTTGACCTCCGGCACGACATGGCATGCGGCAGGGCTGATCGGACAGTTGCGCGCCAGCCAGAACATGACGCGGCTGGCGAAATATTCCGCCGATCTTTACACGCGGCTGGAGGCCGAAACCGGGCTGGCGACCGGGTTGCGGCAATGCGGATCCATCACCGTCGCCCTGACCGATGAGCGGCGCGAGGAAATCCTGCGTCAGGCCGCGCTGGCCCGCGCCTTTGGCGTGGACGTGAACGAGCTTTCCCCGCGCGAGGTGCTGGACCTTTATCCCCATCTGGAAATCTCCGATGTGGTTGCGGGCGTGCATCTGCCCGGCGACGGTCAGGCCGATCCGGGCAATATCGCGCTGGCGCTGGCCAAGGGCGCGCGTCAGATGGGCGCAAGGATCGTCGAACAGGTCAAGGTCACGCGCGTTGTCACGGCGAATGGCCGCGTGACCGGCGTGGACTGGGAAGCGGGCGGCGAACAGGGTCATATCGCCACTGAAAACGTGGTGAATTGCGGTGGCATGTGGGGCCGCGATCTGGCCGCGCGTAACGGCGTCACCCTGCCGCTGCATGCCTGCGAACATTTCTATATCGTCACCGAAAACATCCCTGAACTGGCGCAATTGCCGGTGCTGCGCGTGCCCGACGAATGCGCCTATTACAAGGAGGACGCGGGCAAGATCCTGCTTGGCGCGTTCGAGCCCAAGGCCAAGCCCTGGGGCATGTCCGGCATCCCCGATGATTTCTGCTTCGACCAATTGCCCGAGGATTTCGACCATTTCGAGCCGATCCTTGCGAGTGCCGTGGCCCGGATGCCGCTGCTGGCGACTGCGGGGATTCACACCTTCTTCAACGGCCCGGAAAGTTTCACCCCCGATGACCGCTATTATCTGGGCGAGGCGCCGGAACTGTGCGGCTATTGGGTCGCGGCGGGCTATAATTCCATCGGCATCGTGTCCTCGGGCGGGGCAGGCATGGCGCTGGCGCAATGGATGCATGACGGCGAGCCGCCCTTTGACCTGTGGGAGGTCGATATCCGCCGCGCCCAACCCTTTCAGCGCAACCGCCACTATCTGCGCGAACGGGTCAGCGAAACCCTTGGCCTGCTTTATGCCGACCATTTCCCCTATCGCCAGATGACGACGTCGCGCGGCATCCGCCGTTCGCCCCTGCATGAACATCTGAAAGCGCGCGGCGCGGTCTTTGGTGAGGTCGCGGGCTGGGAACGCGCCAACTGGTTCGCGGATCCCGGCCAGCCGCGCGAATACCGCTATTCTTGGGGTCGCCAGAACTGGTTCGACAACCAGCGCGCCGAACATATGGCGCTGCGCGAGGGCGTCGGCCTCTTGGACATGACCAGCTTCGGCAAGATCCGGGTCGAGGGGCGCGATGCCTTGGCCTTTTTGCAGTGGCTTTGCGCGAATGAGATGAACGTGGCGGTGGGGCGGATCACCTATACGCAGATGCTGAACACGCGCGGCGGCATCGAATCCGACCTGACCGTGACGCGGCTGTCGGAAACCGGTTTTCTGCTGGTCGTGCCGGGTGCCACCTTGCAGCGCGATCTGGCCTGGCTGCGCCGCCATCTGGGCGATGAATTCGTCACGATTACCGACATCACCGCCGCCGAATCCGTGCTGCCGCTGATGGGGCCGGGCGCGCGTGAACTGCTGGCGCTGGTGTCGCCCGATGATTTCTCGAACGCTGCGCATCCTTTTGGCACCGCGCGGGAAATCGAGATCGGCATGGGGTTGGCCCGCGCCCATCGCGTGACCTATGTCGGCGAATTGGGGTGGGAGCTGTATATCCCGACCGATCAGGCCGCCCATGTCTTTGAAACTCTGCTGGACGCGGGCGAACAGGTCGGCCTGAAGCTTTGCGGGCTGCATGCGATGGACAGTTGCCGCATCGAAAAGGCCTATCGCCATTTCGGCCATGACATCACCGACGAGGATCATGTGCTGGAGGCGGGCCTGGGTTTTGCGGTGAAAACGGCCAGGGGCGATTTCATCGGCCGCGATGCGGTCTTGCGCAAACGCGAAACCGGGCTGACTCGCCGCCTGATGCAATTCCGCCTGCGCGACCCCGAGCCGCTGCTGTTCCACAATGAACCGATCCTGCGCGACGGGAAAATCGTGGGACATCTGACCTCGGGCAATTACGGCCATGCGCTCGGGGCCGCGATCGGGCTGGGCTATGTGCCCTGCCGCAGCGATGAGACCCCGGTGGAAATGCTGGAATCGGGCTATGCCATCGACGTCGCGGGCCGGATCGTGCCCGCCGAGGTCAGCCTGGCCCCGCTTTACGATCCGAAATCCGCCCGCGTTAAGCTGTGACGCTTTGCCTGCCGGGTTGCCCCGAGATTTGGGCGGCCCATTCCCCGGAAACTTTCCCCGGAAAGGTAGCTGTCGCCATTGCCGCCCGGTAACTGGCGGCAGGGGCGTGGCTTCGTGATCGTTGCGGATGAAATTCAGGGTAGGCGGCATCGGCTGGTCTCGCAGGCGGCGGCGGGGCATGCCCGTCTTTTCGCGCTGCCGGAGGGACGGGGTGCGCAATGCCCCGGGGACGGATCCATGCCGCCGCCCCCCCGCTGACCGGGACGAGCCTTGTTGCCCCGACCGGCGACGACATGATTGCCGCGCTGGTCGGCGGCGTTGCCGAGATTGCCGGATCCTGGGTGCCATGAGGCGGATCGGGGCCGATGGCCCATCCCGGCATTGGCCTGTATGAGAGGGGCAGGCACCGATGATCCTGTCGCCATCGCGCGACAGTGCGGCCGGGGCAAGACATGATTCCTGCAAGACAGGGGCGCAGAGGCTTGAGAACCACGGGCGGATCGTGTTGTTGCCGGGCACAGATGCGGGATGTGAAATCCGGGGAAACAGGGCAGATGCGGATCGCAGGACAGGATTTCATTGCGGAAGCCCGGATTTCCGGACCGGCCACGGGATACGACACCAGATGAACACGGATCTGCGCGCCCGGATCCTGTCATGTTCCGGGCTGTTTCCCGTCGGCGCGATGCTTGCCACCATCCTGTGGGAATACAGCGCCAGCCCGGCTGCGGCGTCGGTCGCAGGCCTGTCGGCGCTGGCCGGCATCGTCGCCTTCAGCCTTGTCGACCGGACGGCTCCGGTCGTCTTCGTGCTGGTCGGCATGGTCATGGCGGGGGTCGCGATAGGCACCCGGCCCGACTGGTTCGCCGGGACTCGGACCGCGGTCGAGCGCGGCAGCTTTGTCATTGCGCTGTATACGGCGCTGATGGCGATCCGCGCCGCCGCCTCGGGCTCCGCCGAAATTCTGGAATGCGGCCGCTTCCTTGCCGGGCAAAGGCCCGGCCTGCGCTATATCGCGCTGACCATCGGCGGCCATCTGTTCGGGCTGATCCTGCTTTACGGCTCGATCGCGCTGCTGGGGTCGCTGGCCGCCGAAAGCACCGCGCGGGAAACCGATGCGGAACTGCGCCGCCACCGGCTGCGGCGGATGCTGGTTGCCATCAACCGGGGCTTTGCCTCGACGCTGTGCTGGTCGCCACTGGGCTTTTCCATGGCGATCACGCTGTCGCTGGTGCCGGGCACCGAATGGGGGTTGGTGGCGCTGCCCTGCCTGCTGAACGCGGCCATGATGATCCTGGTGGGCTGGGGCATGGACACGGTCTTCAAGCCGCGCCTGGCCCGGCCCGCCCCCGTTTCCCCGGTGGTGGCGGGGGGCTGGCTGACCCATCTGCGGCCGCTGCTGTTGCTGCTTGGGGCGGTGATCGTCGGCGTCGTCCTGTTGAGCATGGCAACGGGGGTGGATGTGATCGGCGGCGTCATGTCATTCGTGCCGCTGGTCGCCATCATCTGGATCTGGCAGCAGGGCGCGGGGATGCCCGGCGGACGTCCGGCCCATGTCGGCCGTCGCATCGCCGAATTCGTCGGGCGGGACCTGCCGGCCTATGGCAATCAGATGGTGCTGCTGTTCATGGCGGCCTTCATCGGCAGTCTGGGTGCCTTTCTGCTGGTGCCGTTGATGGGCCGTCTGGGGCTGGATTTCTCGGCTGTCCCGGCCTGGGCGATTCTGGTCGCGCTGGTCTGGCTGGTGCCGTTGAGCGGTCAGTTGGGGATGAATCCCATTCTTTCCGTGTCGCTGATCGTGCCGCTGCTGCCATCGCCCGCCGCGATGGGGGTTCATCCGGCGGTCCTGGTCGCGGCGATCACGGGGGGCTGGGCGCTGAGCGGCGTGACCTCGCCCTTCACGGCCTCGGTCCTGCTGGTGGGCAGCTATGGCAAGGTCTCGGCCCGGCAGGCGGGCATGCGCTGGAACGGGCCTTACGCGGTGGTGATGGGCTGCGTCATCTCGGTCTGGGTGCTGATCTTGGCGATGCTGATGTAGAATGAGGGCGTTGGGGATGTTCAGTCCTGCGCGACCCGCCCCAAGCGAAGACGGTGCCGGTGATCCGTGACGGACGCGATGCAAAGCCGCGTTGCGATCACCACCGACAAGGCCCCCGCCCCGGCAAGCAGCAGCATCAGCAATATCTGGTAGCGGGCAGCGGCCAGCGGATCCATCCCCGCCAGGATCTGCCCCGTCATGATCCCCGGCATGGTGATGATACCTGCGCCCGCCATCTGGTTGATCACGGGAATAAGCCCGTTATGCGCTGCGGCTGAACTGATCTCGCGCAGGGCCGTTCTGCGATCCGCGCCTAGCAACAGTTGCGCTTCGATCGCGCGTCTTTCGCGGTGGATTTTATCCAGCATCGTGTTCAGCGCCAGGCTCGTGCTGTTCAGGACCGTCCCCAGAATGATGCCGATCAGGGGAATGGCGTGCTGAGGCGCAAGCCATTCATCCTGCCGAAGCGCCGTGGTCAGGGCCAGCCCGGTGATGAAAACCGCCGAAACGGCGACGGGCAGCCCGCCCAGACCGTAGCGGCGCCAGCCGGAAAAATGATGCTTCTGTCTGGAATGGACCTCGCGGACTGCGGCGGCGATCATCAGGGCGGCGACCGAAAGGGTGACCGGCGCCCTGGACGCGGCGATAACATAGCGCAGCGCGATCCCGACCAGCACCAGCTGCGCGATCATTCTGAGCGCCGCCACCACAAGCGGCGCATGCATCCTGAGCGACAGCCGCACGGACAGCGCCGAGGCGATCAGCAGGCTGCTTGCCGCGATCAGGAAATCTGAAAACGAAAGCTCGACCGGAGTCATGGCAGCGGCCCTGCGACGCCCGTGGCGGAAAGCACATAATGGCGGTCGGACAGCCGGGCGATCTGGTCCGGATCATGCGACACCACCAGCAGGCCAAGACCGTTTTTCGTGGCCCTGATCATTTCGTTTTCGACGAGCCGGGCCGTCGCGGGATCCAGCGAAGCCGTCGGCTCATCCAGCAGCATGAAGCGCGGCTGCCGGATCATCGCCCGGATCAGGGCCAGCCGCTGGCGCTCTCCGCTGGACAGGTCGTCGGGCGAGGATGCCATCAGTCTTTCCGGCAGCCCCAGAGGGGCCAGCAGGCTTCTGGCGCGGCTTTCGTCGGACATGTGGTCGGACACGCGGGGCGCCCACCAGCCTGAATCGGCCGGGACATAGGCCACCATCTTCCGCCATTCATAGGCGGGGATTTCCTCGCGGATGCGGTTCCCGATCCGGGCCGATCCAATGCCGGGATCCAGATCGACGATCAGCCGCAAAAGCGTGCTTTTCCCCACGCCGGACGGCCCGGACAGAACGACACATTCACCCGCGGGGATGGTCAGCGTCAGGGCGGGAAAACCCGCGCCTTTCGACACATTGGCGATGTGCAGGGCTTCCGTCGGATCCGGCGCCGCGGACACAGAGCCTGACTGCATTCTTCGGGGAGAGGGTAGCATATGCTGATCTCTGGTGTTATGGTAGTGAACGCTACCGCTGTCGCCGAGGATATACAAGCCCGCCATGTCGCCAACACCCTCGCCAAATCCGCGCCGCAGGAACTCGGGAACGAGGGATGTTTTCGCAGAGCGTTTCGCGCGGTATCGTCAGCGCCTGTCCCCATCGTTCAGAAGGGTTGCGGAATTCATCGACGCCAATCGCGTCGATGTCCTGACCTTTTCGGCGATTGAACTGGGGCGGGCCGCCGGGACGTCGGATGCGACCGTGATCCGGGCGGTTCAGGCCCTGGGTTTTCATGGCCTGCATGATCTGAGGGCCGAACTGTCCGCCTGCCTGACCGGGCGGGACACGCCCGCCGACAATCTGACCCGGACATGGGCAGAACTGGGCGAAAACGCCGAGGCGGCGATGGATGAGGTGATCGCATCCCTTGCCGATGCGCAGGCGGCACTGGATGCCGGCGGCGCGATGCGCGATGCGATGATGGACGCGCTCAGGGTGCTGCATCTCGCGGACCGGATCGCCGTTTTCGGCGTTGGTCCGACCGCGCATGTCGCGGCGCATTTCGCCGCAAGATTGCGTCGCAAGGGGCGCAGCAGCCTGGTGCTGGATCAGATGGGGGCGGGGCTTGCGGATCAGTTGCTGGACCTGTCGGCAGGTGACGCGGTCGTGATGCTGTCCTTCGGCAGATCCTATCGCGAAGCCGAAGCAACCATCTTCGAGGCGCGCCGGCAGAACCTCCCCATCGTTCTGGTGACGGACCTGCCCGAAGAAAAGACCGCGCGGGCATCGACCGTTGTGCTTGAGATACCCCGAGGGCGAAGCGGGCGCGTCGCATCGCATGTTCCCACGCTGGCCTGCCTTGAAATGCTGTTGCTGGGCCCGGCGACAACCGGCCGCGAAATTTCAATTCACGCCCTGGAAGAACTCGAACGCCTTCGCGAATTGACCCGGCCCGGCCGACGCGCGATTTCCGACCCGCGCGCCGATATCTGACCGTTTTCTGGGTGGGGTCCGGCCCTTTCCCGCTGTTTTCAGCGCGGGCAGGGCGCGTCCGGCAGCAGGTGCCGATCCTGTTGCCGCAAATGCCCTGTGGCAAATTCAACACAGACACATTTCGTCACAAAAAACCGATGTCAGCCGCCGCGAAAGATTCGTAATCCGATGGCCGCCAGCCATCAGCAAGCCCGAACACACGACTTTTGGAGTCATATATGAAACTCACCGCGATTCTATCGCTGGGGGGATGCTCGGCGCTTGCGATGGCGGCATCTCTTCAGGCTCAAGAGACTTACACCGGCACCGAAGGGGTCATTGTGCTGGACACGATCACCCTGATCGCCGGAGGCGAGGAAAACGTCGAGGCGACCGGCGGCGTTTCGGTTTCCGCCGAGGATATCGAGGCCATGGCGCCCGCCGATGTCTCCGAGCTTTTCGCCCGCGATTCCGCGATCACCGTTTCGGGCGGGGCGGGCCCGTCCAAGCGTATCCACGTCTTTGGCATGGAACAGTCGAACCTTGCCGTGACCGTGGACGGGGTGCCGCAGGGCGTGACAAGCTGGCACCATACCGGCTCGAACGTGATCGACCCGGCTTTTCTGAAATCGGTCGAGGTCGAGGCGGGCGCCGCCGCCGCCGATTCCGGTTTCGGCGCGGCCGCCGGTGCGGTGCGTTATGAAACTGTCGGCGCCAAGGATCTGCTGGCCGATGGTCAGAGCATGGGCGGCCGGGTCGGCCTGTCCTATGGCAGCAACGGGCGCGGCTTTTCCGGGTCTCTGGCCGGTTACGGGGTCTATGGCGGCTTTGACTGGTTCATGATGGTCCATGCCGCCAATGGCGACAATTACGAGGCCGCGAACGGTCGCGAGATGCCGGGCACCGAACCCGCGACGCAAGGCCTGCTGACCAAGCTGGGCTATGAATTCGAGGATCACCGCCTTGAACTGGCCTATGAATACAGCAAGGATGATGCCGACCGTGTCATCAAGATGAACATGGACCTGAACGCGGATGACAGCGTCTATCCGCTGAAGGTGACGCGCAACACCTTGTCGCTGAAATACAGTTCGACCGCGCCGACCGATGCCTGGGACCCCGAGGCGATGTTCTATGTCAGCCGCAACGAATACTGGCGCAACGATTACGCCGAGGACCGGACCAACGGCGACATGGATCTGGAATCCCAGACCATCGGCGGCAAGCTGCAAAACACCTATACCCTGGGTCAGGGCAAGATTACCGCCGGGGTGGACTGGGCCTATAACGATTATGACATCGACAATTACGGTGACACGGATCGCCGTTACTGGTCGATGGAAACGATGCAGGTCGGCGCCTTCGTTCAGGGCCGCTTTGAATTCGACAACGGCATCGACCTGTCGACCGGCATGCGTCTGGATCATCACCGTTTCACCGACTGGAACGGGGATCGCCACAGCGACACCGGCGCCAGCGTGAACGGCACGGTTGCCTATGAATTCGCCGAAGGTTTCGAGGTCTTTGCCGGCGGTTCGCGCACCTGGCTGGGCTATAATTTCGGCGAATACGGGCTGTTGCACGCCCGCACCTCGGATTTTGCCGTGGCGGACGGTTTCGAGGCGGCGGAAGCGACCAATATCAAGCTGGGCCTGAACGCCAATCAGGGCAACTGGACCGGAAACCTTACCTTCTTTGACACGAGGCTGAAGGATCTGGGGGAATACGACACCTCCAGCGAGGTTTACGCTTTGGTCAATGCCGATGAATACCGCAGCAAAGGCTTTACCCTGCAGGGCAGCTACAGCTGGGGCAGCGGCCGCGTCGGCGCCAGCTTTACCAAGGCGGATGTGACCCAGAACGGCGAGGACAAGATCCCCGATGGCGGCACCGTCATGCCGGTCGGCAAGCTGGCCACGCTGTTCATCGACCAGGAAATTCCGCAATACGGCCTGAAGGTCGGCGGCACCATCGAATGGGCCGGCAAGCTTGCGGGCGACTACCTGACCGATAACGGTTTCGAGGATCATTCGTCCTATACGGTCGTGAATGTCTATGGCGAATGGCAGCCGCAGAACCACGAAAATGTCGTCATCCGCCTGGGCGTGGATAACCTGTTCGATGAAACCTATTACGAGCGTTCCAGCTATGTGCAGCGCGTCGCCGGCAGCCGGATCATCGATCCGCTTTACGCCCCCGGCCGGACGGTGACGCTTGGCGCGAAAATGTCCTTCTGACATCGCGCGTAACCTCGTGAACCAACGCGAAAGCTGCCACCGTTCAGGTGGCGGCAAATATCCGTGACCCGGCTGGCGCAGGCGCGGGCCGGGTCCTTGACGAAAGGCGTCGCCGTCATCGCTTGCGCAGCGGCGCGGGTCGTCGCGGCAAACCGGCAGGGCGCCGGTTGCTGCCCCTTTGCCGGGCATGCGCGCGGGGCAGCTTGCCAGAAATGGCCACGGCCATACCTGTCCTTTCGCGCAGGTCGTCGCGGGGCCCCGGTTGCGTGCGGCCCGCACATGACGCATTCTGCGCGCGGCGCATTCATCGGGATACGGACATCGGCGTGTGACCTGGGATATTCAGACATTGTTCCGCAGCCATGCAGCCCGCGTCACCCGGTCGCTGACCCGCCGTGGTGTGGCGATGGATGTGGCCGAGGATCTGACGCAGGATGTCTTTCTGCGCCTGCTGGACACCGACCGGCGCCTGCCCGATCCGCAGGGCGGACGCGATCCCTCGCCGCTGCTTTTGCGGATCGCGCGCAATCTGATGATCGACCAGTGGCGGCGCGAAAAGGTGTTGCCGCAGATCGCGATGCTGCCCCGCGACCTTGACCTGATCGCCGACCCGCAGCCCCTGACGGAACAGCGCATCCATGACCGCCAGCGGCTGGAACTGACGGCGAAGGCCCTGGCCGATCTGCCCGAACGCACCCGCCGCGCCTTTGAACTGCACCGGATCGAGGGGCGCACCATCGCCGAGGTTTCGGCAGAGCTTGGCATATCGACCAGCCGGGGCTGGGCCCTGATCCATGACGCATACCGCCGTATCCGCCACACCCTGCACGAGGGCTGAGCCATGGCCACGCCCCCCGATGACAGCCTGTTCGAAGAGGCTGTGACACATGCCGTCCGGCTGCAGGCCAACCCCGACAGCCCCGCCGCCCTGCAGGCGCTGGCCGCATGGCGCGCCCGCAGCCCCGCCCATGACAGCGCATGGTCGGAAATCGCCGAGATCCACGGCATGACCGGCGCCCTGCTGGCCCCTGTGCCGCCGGATCGCGGCACCAGCCGCCGCAAGGTGCTGGGGGTGGGGGCAGGGCTGGGGGTGCTGGGCCTTGGTCTGGCGGGCGGGGCCGGGCTGCTTGCGCCGGGCATGGTCCTGACCGCGCGGGCGGATCATGTCACCGCGACCGCGGAACTGCGCGATATCGCGCTGCCCGACGGCAGCCGGATCAGCCTTGGCCCCGACAGTGCGATTGCGCTGGATTTTGCCGCGCAACGGCGGGGCGTGACGCTGCTTTCGGGCATGATCTGGTGCCGCATCGCCCCGGGCGCGGGTGATTTCCGGCTGAGTTGCGGGGATATGCGGATCGACAGCCATGCCGCCGAACTGGCCCTGTCGCGGGAAGGTGGCGTGATTTCCGTGGCGCTGGACCGGGGCGCGGCGACAATCGGCGGCCATGCCGGTCAGGAGGTCACGCTGACGGCGGGCGACTGGCTGGAACTGGATCGGGGCGGGCGCATCATCCGCAGGGTCGGCCTGACCCCGGCCGACGCCTCGGCCTGGCGCGAGGGGATCGTCACGGTCGATGCCGAACCGCTGTCCATGGTGGTTGCCCGCATTGCGCGCTGGATGCCCGGCCGCGTGGTGATCGCCGATCCGGGGCTGGGGGACAGGCTGGTCAGCGGGGTCTTTGACATGGCGCGCCCCGATGACGCCCTGCTGGCCGCCGTCAGCCCGCATGGCGCGAAACT
The DNA here is from genome assembly GCF_029309835.1 of Paracoccus sp. DMF-8. Classification (GTDB taxonomy): domain Bacteria; phylum Pseudomonadota; class Alphaproteobacteria; order Rhodobacterales; family Rhodobacteraceae; genus Paracoccus. The sequence continues at coordinate 472,984 of NZ_JARJHL010000010.1, forward strand.
GCGCCGCGTCTCGAACTGGGTGACGGTCGTCACCGCGCTTTGAGGGCGCGGGAAAATAAATTTTCCGATGGGGGTGAAAATTCCCGCGCGCCATTCGTAAAGGTTGTTGAGGCAGCCATTGGGCGTTGTTGCAGAACTCTCTTCCCTGAGGGGTTCCCATCGTGAATCCAGTGGGCTACGCCCCTGGGATGAGTAATCCTGAGCGCAGCCGCTACCGCAGGACGAACTGGACATCCTGCAAGGATGCCTTGAGGCGTCGGGGGTCGTTGCTGATCTGGCTGGACAAGGACATGGTGTGGCTGGCGCCCAGGGCTGGTCGTAATGGTCGGCCGCCGGTGTTCTCCGATGCCGCGATCCAGTTCTGCCTGATGGTGAAGGTCCTGTTCGGGCTTCCGCTTCGGCAAACAACCGGGATGGTGGCGAGCATCCTGTCGATGGCCGGGCTCGACTGGCCGGTTCCGGATTTTTCGACCCTGAGCTGCAGGCAGAGGAGCATCGAAGTGCAGATATCGAGCCGCCGTGCACCGGGGCCGCTGAACCTGCTGGTGGACAGCACGGGGATCAGGTTCCCCGGCGACGGGGAATGGCTGGCGCGCAAGCATGGCACCCGCCGCCGACGCCAGTATCGCAAGGTCCATCTGGCGATGGCCCCTGTCACCGGTGACATCCGGGCGGTGGAATTCACCTCCAGCGACAAGGGCGATAGCCCCATTCTGCCTCACCTGCTCGACCAGATCCCACCTGATGAGCAGATTGGCACCGTGACCGGGGACGGCGCCTTCGACACAAGACGCTGCCACACTGCGATCCTCGAACGCGGTGGCACGGCGGTCATACCCATACGCAAGAACGGACGACGATGGCGGCAGGACTGCCCTGCCGCCGCTGTCCGCAACGAGATCCTCCGGGCAACCCAACGCCCGGGCAGGACCATATGGAGGCGCTGGTCGGGTATCACGCCCGAAGCAGGATCGAAGCCAGGATGCGGTGTCTCAAGGCATTCGGTGAACGCATCGCATCCAGAGACCCGGACCGCCAAACCGCCGAGATCCATATCCGCGTCGCTCTGATGAACCGATCCAATGCCCTCGGCTCCGCCGAGATCGAACGCGTGGCATGAAACAAACGGGGAAAGGGGCACCGGCGCCAACACCCTGACTGCTGCAACAACGCCCATTCAAAAGAAAATCAATGATATGTAAAGGGAATTGCAGCGGATTGCATGAAAATCGTACATCTCGGTTCAGAGATCTCAGTCGCGGGAGAGATGTGCTGAGTTCTATTGCGAACTCCATGCGTATGGATCACTGATCGCGGGCCTGTATATATCAGGACCTGCCGGATATATAGGGCGCGGATATGACGTTGGCGCCCAGGACCCCGACCGCCGTAGTTCGCGGATGGCGCGGGTTGAGCGCCCGATGATCGGCCTCGACCGGTGACTGCGCCCGGCACAGGTGGTCGCGGCCCTCATATGCGCGGCAAGCCAGCCATCCGCCTGTTGTCCCGCTCCGGCCACCCCACGGATCAGCCGCCCGCCGTAGGCCTTGCCGGATGCAACAGGTTCCGGATCGCCCGCACCGCCATGACGATCAGTGCCTGTATCGGACAGTTGCGTCCTCCATACCCGCAGGATGCTGGTCTGGGCAGGGCGCCCGTGGCACAGATCGTCATCGAATGCAGGCCTTTGGGGTATCAGCCCAGCTTGCCGTCGGGCTGGAAGAAATGCGACAGGGGCAGGGCGGCCGCGCCAAGCATCCGCGCGCTGCGGCCCAGGCTGCCCTCGACGATGCGCGGGCGGTCTATCCCGGCGGCGGGCATCTCGGTCAGCGCGTGCTGCGTGGCCTCGGTCAGGCGCAGGCGCGTGGCGGCGGGCACGGCGCCGTCCAGCACCACCAGCGACAGGTCCAGAAGCGCCGTCGCGGACATCGCGGCGAAGGCCAGCGCGCGCCCGGCCTCTGCCACCCATTCCGCCTCGATGGCCTGCGGGACGTTCCAACCGGCATCGTCGGGGGGCAGGGCATGGCCCAGCCGTGTTTCCAGCGTCGCGACCGAAGCAAGCTCCAGCAACTGCCGCCCGTCGGGCATCGGCAGCGACCCGAGTGCGCCGGCGTTGCGCCGCGGACCCAACCGCAGCCGCCCGTCCAGAACGACGCCGCCGCCCGCGAAATGCGCGATATACAGATGCAGGAAATCCGCTGGCAGCGGGGTGCGGCCAAAGACCAGTTCCGCCGCGCAGGCGGTCGAGGCGTCGTTTTCCAGAAAGACCGGAAAGGGCAGGTCGCGCGCCAGTTCCGCCCGCAGGTCGCGGCCGCGCCAGGGCGCCATTTCGTCGCCCCAATCCCACAGCCGGAACGGCGCGGCGATGCCCAGCCCGGTGATGCGCCCCTGCGATTCGGCGGGCAGGCTGGCGGTCAGGGTGCCGATGCCCTGCCGCGCGAAGCTGATGACCCGGTCGGGGTGGGCAAAGGGGCAGACCTCCTGCCGGTGCATCCGCACCGCGCCGGTGAAATCGACCAGCGCCAGTTCGATCAGGCGCCGCCCCAGCTTTAGCCCCAGAAACCACGCCCCGTCCGGCGCCAGCGCCAGCGGGGTCGATGGCTGGCCGACCTTGCCGCGCACCACCTTGCCCGGATCCAGAAAACCGTCGGAAATCAGTTTTCTGGTCAGGTTGGTGATGGCCCGGGCCGACAGTCCCGTGCGCTGTGCCAGTGCCGTCCGCGCCAGCGGACCATGCCGCCGGATCAGCGACAGGATCAGCCGTTCGTTCCGGCTGAGATCGCGTGCCGGGCTGTCATTCGCCATGTGGTGGCCCTCCTTCCGCATATTAATCAACATGATTGATTTATTGACAAGCGTCTTTTCATCGGGCTTTCTGTGGATCGAAGCGGACGAGGGGATCCGCAGATCTGGGAGGAGAATTCAGCCATGACCATCAAGACCGTATTTCGCCTGTCGCTGGCCGCTTCCGCACTGGCTCTGGCTGCCGGTGCGGCACAGGCGCAGGCGCCGGTCAAGGCCTGCCTGATCACCAAGACCGACATCAACCCCTTCTTCGTCAAGATGAAGGAAGGCGCAACGGCCAAGGCGCAGGAGCTGGGGATCGAGCTGATGACCTTCGCCGGCAAGATCGACGGCGATCACGAAACCCAGCAACAGGCGGTGGAAAGCTGCATTGCGGCGAGGGCCAAGGGTATTCTGATCACCGCATCGGATACCAAGGCGATCGTGGAATCCGTCACTCAGGCGCGTGATGCGGGCATTCTGGTCATCGCGCTGGACACCCCGCTGGAGCCGATCGACGCGGCGGATGCGACCTTCGCGACCGACAACCGTGAGGCCGGGCGCCTGATCGAGGACTGGGCTGCGGGCAGGTTGGGCGATGCGGCGGCGGATGCGAAGATCGCCATGCTGGACCTGTCGGCGGCGGGCGCGACGGTCGATGTGCTGCGCGATCAGGGCTTTCTGGAAGGCTTTGGCGTCGATGTGAAAGACGAAAACGTCATCGGCGATGAAGACGACGCGCGCATCGTCGGCCACGAGATCACCTCGGGCAACGAAGAGGGTGGGCGTGGCGCGATGGAGGCGCTGATGCAGCGCGACCCCAATATCAACGTCGTCTATACGATCAATGAACCGGCCGCGGCGGGTGCCTATGAGGCCTTGAAATCATTTGGAAAGGAACAGGATGTGCTGATCGTTTCCGTCGATGGCGGCTGCCCCGGCGTCGAAAATGTCGCGGCGGGCATCATCGGCGCGACCTCGCAGCAATATCCGCTGCTGATGGCCTCGCACAGGATCGAGGCGATTGCGGCTTTCGCCAAGGACGGCACCAGGCCCGAAACCTCCGAGGGGCTGGATTTCGTCAATACTGGCGTCAATCTGGTGACGGGCGAAGCCGTGGACGGGGTGCCTTCGATCAGCGTCGAGGACGGCACCGCGCAGTGCTGGGGCTGACGCGCCCCGGCCCGTTGCCCGCCTGACAGACCCGGCGCGGCGGCGGGGCACCCCGCCGCGCCGCCTTGCCCTCAGGAGTGTTTTGATGTCCGACAGTCCCGACCCCGTGGTCGAACGCAACCCGGCCGACGAGGTGGCCCGGTTCGACCACCACGCCCACGGCCCCGTGCAACGGCTGCAGCATTTCCTGCATCGCTATCCGACCATGGTCCCGGTCATCGTGCTGGTCCTGTCGCTGGTCGTCTTCGGGATGATCTCGCCCAATTTCTTTTCGGCCTTCAACCTGTCGCTGGTGATGCAGCAGGTCGCGGTGGTCGGCACGCTGGCCGCCGCGCAATCGCTGGTCATCCTGACCGCCGGGATCGACCTGTCGGTGGGGGCGGTGATGGTGATGATCTCGGTCATCATGGGCAAGCTGTCGGTCGATTTCGGCATTCCGGTCCCGATTGCGATCCTGATCGGGCTGGCCTGTGGTGGCATGACCGGCATGCTGAACGGGATTCTGGTGACGCGGCTGAAGCTGCCGCCCTTCATCACCACGCTTGGGACATGGAATATCTTCCTTGCGTTGAATTATTATCTGTCGGGGCGCGAAACCATCCGCAGCCAGACCCTGGACGCCGAGGCGCCGCTGCTGAAACTGTTCGGCGAACGCTTCAACCTGTGGGGGGCGGTGCTGACCTGGGGCGTCGTGCTGATGCTGATCGTCTTTGCGGTGCTGTGGTATGCGCTGAACAAGACGGCCTGGGGGCGGCGCGTCTATGCGGTGGGCGACGACCCCGAGGCCGCGGCGCTGGCCGGCATCCAGACCAGACAGGTGCTGATGTCGGTCTATATCGTCGCGGGCGTGATCTGCGGGCTGGCCGCGTGGTCATCAATCGGGCGCGTGGGATCGGTCAGCCCGACCTCGTTCTTCGAGGCCAATCTGGAATCCATCACCGCCGTGGTGATCGGGGGGATTTCGCTGTTCGGCGGGCGCGGCTCGATCCTCGGGCCGCTGATCGGGGCGCTGATCGTCGGCGTCTTCAATTCGGGGCTGCGGCTGGCCGGTGTGGACGTGCTGTGGCAGCTTTTCGCGACCGGCTGGCTGATCATCGTCGCCGTCGCCATCGACCAATGGATCAGGAAGATTTCGTCATGACCGAACCGCTGCTTTCCGCCCGCAACCTGGTCAAGCGCTATGGCCGCGTGACCGCCCTGAACCGCGCCGATTTCGACCTTTATCCCGGCGAGATCCTGGCCGTGATCGGCGATAACGGCGCCGGGAAATCCAGCTTGATCAAGGCGATATCCGGCGCCATACAACCCGATGAGGGTGAAATCCGGCTGGACGGCCAGCCGGTCGGTTTCGCCAGCCCGCTGGAGGCGCGCCGCGCGGGCATCGAAACGGTCTATCAGACACTGGCCCTGTCGCCCGCGCTGTCGATTTCGGACAATATGTTCATGGGCCGCGAGATCCGCCGCCCCGGTGTTCTGGGCCGTTGGTTCCGGATGCTGGACAAGCCCGCGATGGATCGCTTCTCGCGCGAGAAACTGACGGAACTGGGGCTGATGACGATCCAGAACATCGACCAGCGGGTCGAAACCCTGTCAGGCGGCCAGCGGCAGGGCGTCGCGGTGGCCCGCGCCGCGACCTTCGGCAGCCGGGTCATCATTCTGGACGAGCCGACCGCCGCATTGGGGGTCAAGGAAAGCCGCCGGGTGCTGGACCTGATCCTTGACGTGCGTTCGCGCGGCATTCCGATCGTGCTGATTTCGCACAATATGCCGCATGTCTTCGAGGTGGCCGACCGGATCCACATCCACCGGTTGGGGCGGCGGCTGTGCGTCATCAACCCGCGGGAACATACGATGTCGGATGCGGTCGCCTATATGACCGGCGCGCGGGTGCCCGAAGGCGTCGCGGCCTGACATCGGATGCCCTGCGGTTTGCGGCGACCGGGATCGCCCGCCGGGGCGCGCGCGGGGGATCCGCTGCCGGATCCTATTCCGCCGCCTCGGTATAGCGGGCGCTGATCCCTTCGAACCGGGACGGGCGCGAGCTGTCGGCCACGCTTTCGCGGCCGATGTAATGGCTGCGCCATGTCGCGGCGGGATGGCTGTCGCGCACCCGACCGCCCCTGTCGCCCAACAGTTTCTCGCGCAGCGTGCCCGGCGCGTATTCCGTCTGCGCCCGGCCGCGCTTGCGCAGTTCCGGCACGACGAAGTCGATGAAATCCGTGGTCGAGGCCGGCGTGATCGCATAGGCAAGGTTGAAGCCGTCGACACCGCCCTCATCGACCCATTTTTCAAGCTCGTCCGCGATCTTCTGCGGCCCGCCGACCAGAACAGGCCCAAGCCCGCCGATCGCGCGTTTGCGGATCACATCGCGCACGGTCCAGGTCTCGCCATCGGCGGCAAGCGATTCCAGTGTCGTGCGCAGGCTGTCGTTTTCCACGGCGGTCAGGGGCTGATCGGGATCCAGCGTCGAAAAATCCAGCCCGGTCCAGCCGCCATACAGCGCCAGCACGCCCTCGAGGCTGGCATAATCAAGATATTCGTCATATTTGCGTTGCGCCGCATCATCGGTCGGGCCGGTGATGACGGTCAGCAGGGCAAAGATCCTGAGGCTGTCGGCGTCGCGCCCGGCCTGTCTGACGTCGTTGCGGATGGCATCGGTCAGCTTTTTCGCGGTTTCGGGGCTGGTGGCCAGAATGAACATCGCCTCGGCGTGACGCGCGGCGAATTCGCGGCCGCGCGACGATGCCCCGGCCTGAAAGATCACCGGCGTGCGCTGCGGCGAGGGTTCGCACAGGTGAAAGCCCGGAACCTTGAAATATTCGCCCTCGTGCCGGATCGGATGGACCTTGGCGGCATCGGTGAAGATGCCCTTTTCCTTGTCGCGCAGGACGGCGCCATCTTCCCACGAACCTTCCCACAGCTTGTAGGTGACCTCCATATATTCATCGGCCAGATCGTAGCGGGCATCATGGGCGATCTGGCGTTCCATGCCGATATTGCGCGCGGCGCTGTCCAGATAGGATGACACCACGTTCCACGCGACCCGGCCCTTTGTCAGGTGGTCCAGCGTCGAAAGGCGGCGGGCCAGCAGATAGGGGTGTTCGAAGGTCACCGCGGCGGTGATCCCGAAGCCGAGGTGGCGGGTCACCGCCGCCATGGCCGAGATCGCGCCAAGCGGGTCGTTCACCGGCACCTGCGCCGCATCCTGCAAGGCCGCCTCGGCAGAACCGCGATAGATGTCGTAGACGCCGACCACATCGGCGATGAACAGGGTATCGAAGGCCCCGCGCTCAAGCTCGGTGGCCAGGTTGGTCCAGTATTCCAGATCGTTGTAGCGCGCGGCCTGACTTGCGGGGTGACGCCAGGTGCCAGCCGCCTGATGGCCAACGCAGGTCATGTCGAAAGCATTGAGGATAATGCGCTTTTTTCGGTTTCCGGAGTCGCTTGGCCTGTCATCGGGTCGCACCTTGGCATTGAAAGGGCATCGCCCTTTGGTTGTTCGGGATAGCCGACCGCCGCACGGGGGGATTTGCGGGGCAGGGCTCATGCATCGTGAAAAGACGATCAGATTGATAGGGATATTTACAGGCAACCCGGCCCTTGGGGCCATTCCAAAAAACCATGGCGAAATGGCGCAAACCGGCTGTCGCGCCCGGCGCGCGGAGAAGAAAGCCGCTGTCGCGCTGGCGGGGGGCCGGGGGCGGGGCCATCATCTGCGGGCGCACAGGGGCGGGGCGACCCGGTTCAGGTGGACATGGCCCGGAATCGCATGTTTTCACCGCAGCGGATCGTGCCGCATATGTCGGCGGGGATTGCGCCGGTGACGGTCCCGGAATGGCGTCGGCCGCATCGGCGCGCAGGACCAGATCGCCGGCGGCGATCCGCCTTCCGGCCCGCGAGGCACCGGCCAGCGGCACATTCCCGCCGCGCCGCGACGCGCGGGCAGGCGGGCCTAGGGTCTGGACTCATTGAGTTTCAAAGCCAGTAGATGACGAGGGCAGCAAGTGCGATTGCTGACAAGAATACCTTGGGGCAACGGTCGTACCGGGTCGCCACACGCCTCCAATCCTTGAGCCTGCCGAACATGATCTCGATCCGGTTGCGCCGTTTGTACCGGCGCTTGTCGTACTTGACGGTTTTCTTCCGCTGCTTCCGGCCCGGGATGCAGGCGCGTATCCTTTGTCTTTCAACGCTTCTCTGAACCAGTCGGCGTCATAGCCGCGATCCCCGAGCAGCCAATCGACATCCGGCAGGCTGCTCAGCAATGCCCGCGCGCCGATGTAATCGCTGACCTGTCCGGCAGTGACGAACAGGTTGAGGGGGCGCCCTGGCTGTCGCAGATGGCGTGCAACTTGGTGTTCATGCCGCCCTTGGTGCGACCAATCAGGCGCCCACGCCCCCTTTTTCACGCCCATGCTGGTCGCGGTGCGGTGGGCCTTCAGGTAAGTGGCGTCGATCATCACGGTCTTCTCTTCGCCGTGCCCGGCCGCCAGACCCGCCATCATTTGGGCAAAGATGCCCTTGTCGCTCCACCGCTTCCAACGGTTGTATAGTGTCTTGTGCGGGCCATAGGCTGCCGGGGCATCGCGCCACCGTAAGCCATTGCGATTGATGAAGATAATCCCGCTTAACACGCGTCGATCATCGACGCGAGGCTTGCCGTGGGACTTGGGGAAGAAAGGCTCAAGACGCGCCATCTGCGCGTCCGTCAACCAAAAAAGATCAGACATGGTCACCGCTCGCTTTTCGGACCGTGAATCACGCCGCCAGTCGGAAATCAATGGGTCCTGAGCCTAGTTCTGCAACCGGATTCGCGGCTGGCGTTCGACGGTGGCCCATTCCGGCCAAAGCCCGAAATGTTCCAGCCCCAGCAACAGCAGCCCGAAGGCGATGATCGCCAGCACCATCACGACCATTTTCGCACTGGGCGGATTGCGCGCCCATCTCGACGCGCGGATCAGCCATCCCAGGTTGTTCATCAAGCCCTTCTCCTGCTAGTTTCCGCCATGAATCTGTCGAGTCACGGACCACACCTTGCCCCATCACAGCGACAGCCGCATCGTGCCCTATGGCGCATCCCAGATGTATGATCTGGTAGCCGATGTTGAAAGCTATCCGAAATTCCTGCCGTGGAACAGCGCGGCCCGTATCCGCACGCGCCGCCCCCAGGACAACGGCTCCGAGGTGATCGAGGCGGATCTGGTCATCAGCTTCAAGGTCTTTCGCGAGAAATTCGGCAGCCGCGTGACGCTGTGGCCTGCGGAAAACCGCATCGACACCGAATATCTGGACGGCCCCTTCAGCTACCTGCGCAGCGGCTGGCATTTCACCGACCTTGGACCCGAGGATCCCGCAGGACCGGGTTGCCGGGTCGATTTCTTCGTCGATTTCGAATTCCGCAACGCCATCTGCGGCAAGGTCATCGGCGTCGTCTTCGGCGAAGCCATGTCGCGCATCGTCCGCGCCTTCGAAGACCGGGCCAAGGCACTTTACGGCACCAGTCGCTGAACCTGCGGTCCTTCAGTGCGGGCGCGACAGCCGGGCCGTCGGGACCGCTGGCATGAAGAAAAGCGGGCATGTGATCGCCCGGCCTTCAGAACTACGTCCCTGCCAGCAGCCTCTGCTGTGTGTGACGGGGTTTTTCTATAAAATTCCAAGATATATTGCGTAATGCTTTGATATTATTAAAGTTTACTCCAGATCAGCAAGTCCCTGAATTGGTTGCTACTCGTCGCAACCTGCGCCTGTGATGCCTTGCAAAAAGCTGCAGGATCGTTGCCGGAACGCTCGTTTCGATCACGAACGCTTTGTGCAAGAACCGTCAGCGATGGGCGCTCCCGACAGGCTGACAGCTCTTTTATGCCATGCAAAATATTCCCTGACGTCGGCCGACGACACCCCATCGACGGCGCGCCGATCCGGTGATGAGACCGGCCAGACAAGCGCCGGAGACGGCCCGGAACCTTGTTTTTCAAATCATTGGACGTCAGCGTCACGGCGCACGAGCGTCGCGGCAAAAGGGGCGTCAGAAAGCTCTTGTCTCTCCTTGTCCTGATCCATATACGGGTCAGCGGAGATGTGGCCGAGTGGTCGAAGGCGCTCCCCTGCTAAGGGAGTATACCGGGAACGGTATCGAGGGTTCGAATCCCTTCGTCTCCGCCACTTGCCCTCGCGAAAGCGTTCTCCCGATCCGGCTGCGGCCGGATTTTTCCGTTGTTTTCGAGGGTTATGCGGGAGGGGCTGAGCACTGCCGCTGCCGCCAGGTGGCCCGAAAGCGGTCTCTCAGGGCCGATATTCTCCGGACCTCATGACTGCGCCGATTTGGTGCTTAGCCTCTAGGCTCAGGACCCATTGATTTCCGACTGGCGGCGTGATTCACGGTTCGAAAAGCGAGCGGTGACCATGTCTGATCTTTTTTGGTTGACGGACGCGCAGATGGCGCGTCTTGAGCCTTTCTTCCCCAAGTCCCACGGCAAGCCTCGCGTCGATGATCGACGCGTGTTAAGCGGGATTATCTTCATCAATCGCAATGGCTTACGGTGGCGCGATGCCCCGGCAGCCTATGGCCCGCACAAGACACTATACAACCGTTGGAAGCGGTGGAGCGACAAGGGCATCTTTGCCCAAATGATGGCGGGTCTGGCGGCCGGGCACGGCGAAGAGAAGACCGTGATGATCGACGCCACTTACCTGAAGGCCCACCGCACCGCGACCAGCATGGGCGTGAAAAAGGGGGCGTGGGCGCCTGATTGGTCGCACCAAGGGCGGCATGAACACCAAGTTGCACGCCATCTGCGACAGCCAGGGGCGCCCCCTCAACCTGTTCGTCACTGCCGGACAGGTCAGCGATTACATCGGCGCGCGGGCATTGCTGAGCAGCCTGCCGGATGTCGATTGGCTGCTCGGGGATCGCGGCTATGACGCCGACTGGTTCAGAGAAGCGTTGAAAGACAAAGGGATACGCGCCTGCATCCCAGGCCGGAAGCAGCGGAAGAAAACCGTCAAGTACGACAAGCGCCGGTACAAACGGCGCAACCGGATCGAGATCATGTTCGGCAGGCTCAAGGATTGGAGGCGTGTGGCGACCCGGTACGACCGTTGCCCCAAGGTATTCTTGTCAGCAATCGCACTTGCTGCCCTCGTCATCTACTGGCTTTGAAACTCAATGAGTCCAGACCCTAGGCGTCTGAAATGAGATGATTTTCTTGGAAAACGGGCTGAACACTTCGATGCCGGTGGCATTCGCGAAGTGGAACTGAAATCGAACTCAAGCCTATCCTCGCGCGTGAGGCCACCCCGATCATTCCGATCCGCAAGAACGGGCGGCTGTGGAAGGAAGATTGCCCGGCAGCACGCGCCCGAAACGACACCCTGCGCGCCACCCGACATTACGGTCGGGCTTTCTGGAAACGTTGGACTGGATACCACGCCCGCAGCCGGATCGAGGCGAGGATGCGCTGCCTGAAATCCTTCGGCGAACGCATCATGGCGAGAGACCCGGATCGCCAGACCGCCGAAGTCCACATCCGCGTCGCACTCATGAACCGCTTCAACGCCCTCGGCACAGCCGACATCGTCCGCGTAGCCTGAGTTGAGTGGGGGAAGGGGCAGTCACGCCTCAAGCGATAGTTGCGCAACAACGCCCATCTCGACCCCACCTCACTTTCTGGTTTCGCTGACGGCGCTCGCAGACTCGGTATGGCAGTGCATGACGAACATAACTTCCATCGTGCTCGTCAAAACGAATGCTGGGAATGGGGGCGTACCCACACGGGTGCGGTAGCCGCGTCGCAAGGTTAATTAGATCGAATGCCGTCAGACATCGGTGCCGTCACAGGCGGCAGCCGCCAGCTTCACCTTGCAAGAGGCGAGATCGATCGAGATCGACTGCACCGCGAATAGATGTTCGTCGAACGACATCCTTGCTGTGGGCATCCGGAGCAGTGTGCCATCAGGCAGATCAGCGCCGCCTGGTCGATAAAGCGTGGCGGAACCTTGCCCATCCGGCCGTCAAGCTGTGCCTCCACCCTCAGCAAGGAGAGGTCCGCCGTGTCATGCGGCTTGTGCCTCGTGACTAGGAGATACTCAGGAAACTCGAAGTTTGTCATGCGCCAGCGCCTGATCATCATGTCGCGCAATCTGACCCGCGACCGATCCTGGGGCGTGGCATTGCGGCTTGAGGGAGAGGAACAGGGCAAACGGCAGCAGGTGAATGCGCCGCTGGTCGGGCTGGTCGACTGGCTGGAGTTTCGTCGCACCAACCCGACCCCGAAGCCGTGGCGACGCCCGAGGATCGCGCGGGCCTCCATGCCAAGCTGTTCATCGTCGAAGAGGGCGACCAGACTCGGATCACGCTGGGGTCCGGCAATGCGACGGCCGCCGGCCTCGGGGCGAATGGCCCCCGGAATGTCGAAATCTTCGTGACACTTCGGGGCGAGACGGCGACTGTTGGCGGTATCGGGGATGACGGGAACCCTGGCATCCTCGGCGAGGATGGCCTTGGCCCTCTTCTGCATGATTGGACGCCGCGTGAGCTGCAGAGCGAGGAGAAGGCTGCCCGCGATTTCGACCGCGCGGTGCGCGATGCGCGTCATGCGATCTCCGCGGCGCAGCCAGAGCTGACCTTCGCCCCTGTCGAAGAGCGCCTGGCGATGCCGTCGCCGACATCCTGCTGGCCGACGGCATGGAGGAACGCGTTCGGACCGCGGATCTGGAAGACAGCTGGCAGCGCAATCCAATCGTGCGTGAGTTGCTGCTACGGCTTGGTCGCCATGCACTGACCTCACTGCGGCCGAAGCTGGTGATCTTCGACGAGTTCCAGCGCTTCCGTAACCTTTTCACCGAAGGCGACAGCGAGGCTCAGGCCCTGATGCGCCGCTTCCTTCAGGCCGAAGCGGACGGCGCCCATGTCCTGTTCCTCTCAGCGACCCCCTACAAAATGCTCACCCTGTCACGAGAGGATACGGAGGCCGGCGATCATCACGCCGACTTCCTCGAGACCATCGCGGTCCTCTATGGCGCAGAAGGGCGCAACGTCGTCACCGGTCTGCGGGAGGAGATGCGCCACTTCCGCAGCCACCTTCGCGCATTCGGGGTTGGGCTGGATCCGGCGGCGGGCCCGGCGAAACGCGCGGTCGAGGATCGACTGCGCCGCGTGATGAGCCGGACCGAGCGGGTATCGACCGATACCGGCGACGCGGGCATCCGGCGCCGTGTCCTGCCGGTCCCTGTCGAGGAAAACGATCTTCGTCAGGCGCGCGCCGTGCATGACGTTGCGAGCAGGATCGGTGGCAATGATCGGGCCGATTACTGGAAGTCCGCGCCCTATCTGTTCAGTTTCATGAACGAATACGACCTGACCCGGAGGCTGAGGGCGCATCCTGATCGCGCGAGTTTCGCCAGGCTCGGCAAGGGAGCGATGGTGCCGGACGACAAGCGGCGCCGTTTCGAGGCGATCCCGGCGGGCAATGGCCGGATGCGCGCCTTGATGGACGAGGTTCTGGGCCAGACGGATCTGCACCGCCGCCTCTGGCTGCCTCCTGCGTTGCCCTATCTCGCGGGCGGGTCCAGATTGACAAAGACGCTGATCTTTTCGGACTGGCAGATGGTTCCCGAAGCCGTCCTTGGGGAAATCCTACCGGCGCGGCGCCTGCATTCGGTGGTGACTGCATCCAAGGAGACGGGAGTGCCTCGCGACAGATTGCGTGCGATGCTGGCAACGAATGGGTATGTGACGCCGCGCGGCCAGGGCACCTTTGCGGCTTGGGAGTTGTTCGACGCGGACAAAGCTAAGGACTTCCTGACAAGTGCTGCAAAGGCGGTCACGCTAAAGGATATCTTGGTGCTCTTGAACATGTCCAAGTCTCAGGTCGATACCCTGCGCGCGGCGGGGTTCCTGAAGCCCAGTTTCGAGGGCGAGGGCTTGGCCCCGCTTTGGGATCCGGACGAGGCACAGGCGTTTTTGTCTGGCTTTCTGCATGATGCGATTCAGGTATCGAACGGCGATCCGGAATGGGAGCAGGTGAGTGCTGCAGGATTGCGGCTTCGTGTGCCGCCTGGCGAAATCCTTCAGATGCGCCTCGATGGACGTCTCGCGCGCCTCGGCCAGCTAAGGGGGGCAGCCGGGTATAGAAGCCTTATGGTGAATACGAACGACCTGATTGACGCGCGCACAGGCACAGACGATCTTCTGAATATGGAAACCTTTGCGAAAGCCATTGGACTGCGCTGGCCAGCAGCCCGTCGGCTGGTCATGTTAGGGCTGACCCCGTCGACGGAGTTGCGAAACCCGGCTTCGGGGGCGATGCAGCGATACATCACGCCGGCGGACCTTCGTGCTTTCCATCAGCGATATGCGACACTGTTGACCCTCTCTGCCGAGCTTGGCCGAGCGTGGCAGGGGGTTAGCCATCTGCTGAAGGTCAAGCGGGTGCCCCGGGTTCAGGTCGACGGAAGGGACTTCGGCCAGCTATATGCACGCAAGGACTTGGAGGATGTGTTACGGGCAGCAATGTTGACCCTACCGCCGTAGTCGCGAAAGCCCCATAGCTGACATTGGGCAGCTCAGCAGCGCTTGCACCATAGGGTCGATCAAAGTTGCCGTTGGCCAAAAAATCGGGGCAACGCATCGGCAGGCCTAAGCGCTTGTCACATGGCATGTCGCCGATTTGTTCTGACAATGAGCTGCCAGTCGCATCGTGCTGGCTGGCCAAGTAGGACGCGCGCACCCGATCACCTGACTGAAAGAACAACTTGCCCGGCGAATTGTGCCACGGCTACGTCAACAAAACCGATCTGCGAACTTTTCCCATTTTACAGTAACGATCTGCTTGGAGCAATTATGCCCGATACCGGCCCTTCCCGCCTACTTTCATTTGATGCGCCCTCGGTGCTTGATCTCCGTGCAGGGCAAATCCAGGCGCTCTTTGCAGCCAGCGTCAGCGACCCCGATGGCGTCCAGCAGGTCACGGTTTATTTCGACCGCCCCTTGGCCACGGAAACCGGGGCCTATGCGTTCCAGATCATTCATGGCTGGGGCGGTGATTGGGAAGATGGCAGCCACAGTTACACGGCTCAGATCCTGCCGCATAATATCGGCGGCACGCTGAACATTACCCACGTCGAAGTCAGCGACAATCTTGGCAATCGCACCACGATTTCGGGCGAAACCTTGCGGGATATGGGCGTTGATACCTCGATCATTGTTCGCAGCATTGATCCCGACACCACGGCCCCCGAGTTGACCTCATTGCACCTGCCCGATCGCGTGGATCTGCGAGATGGCAATGTCATGGCTGAGTTTGTGGCCGTTGGCAGCGATACAAATCAGGTGAGCGATATCGCAATCATATTCGACCGAGATATTACGGTTCGTTACGGCACCGTCGGCAGCTACAGCTTTAATAACGTGACCTTTTCCCCCGGCGAAGTGAATGGCAGTGCATTTCGGGAAATCATCGCCGCAAACCACTCTGGCACCGTCGATGTCGAGCAGATCTGGATCACCGACGAATATGGCAATCGGCGGGTCTATACGAATGACCAACTGCGCGAACTGGGCTTTGACACCTCGTTTGAGTTGGTCGGCACTCGAGCTCCCACACCAACGACCTATGTCGCGGCACTGCCCGACACGATTACGCTGCGCGAAGGGCAGACGGCCAATCTGGCGCTGAACTTTGTCGGCATGACCAACCACTGGGTCAACTATAGCTACTACACCACCACCTCGGGCGGCACGGCAGGTGCGGGCGACATCGGGGCGACGTCGGGCAATGGCTATCTTAGCGTCGCCTCGACCATGCCGACGACGCGCCAGCAAAGCTTCACCATCTCGGCGACACGCGACGGGGTGATGGAGGCGACAGAAACCGCCTATCTGGTGATTGAACTTAGCGGCAACATGACCTTCCCGGACGGTGGCACCATGCAGGTCGTCGAGATCCGGGTAACCGATGACAACCGTATCACTGGCGGCGCAGGTCGCGACGTGCTTTACGGCACAAGTGGGGTGGATACGCTGACCGGCGGTGCGGGCGATGATATCTACCATGTCACGCCGGGAGATTTGGTATTCGAGACCGCTGATGGTGGCATCGATACGGTTCATAGCTCGTTTAACCGCGCGATCGAGGCCAACGTGGAAAACCTGACCCTGACTGGTTCGGGTCATATCAACGGCAGCGGCAATATCTTAGCTAACCTGCTTGTCGGCAACACCGGAAACAATGTCCTGAACGGCGGGATTGGTGCCGACACTATGCGGGGTGGTTCAGGGAACGATACCTACGTTGTGGAGAATTTTGGCGATGTTGTGATCGAGGGCGGGAATGCAGGAACTGACCGCGTTCTGTCGGCGATCAACTATACATTGGGCGCACATGTCGAAAACCTGACCTTGACCGGCACTGCGAACCTGAATGGCACTGGAAATTCGTTGGCCAACCAAATATCGGGGAATGCCGGAAACAACATCCTGAATGGCGGGCTGGGTGCCGATATCATGCAGGGTGGCGCCGGCAACGACACCTATATCGTGGACAATATTGGTGACCGTGTGCTTGAGGGGCTTAATGCGGGCGTCGACCGCGTGCAATCCTCGGTCAGCTTCACTTTGGGAGCGAATGTCGAGAATCTGACGCTGACTGGCATGGCTCATCTCAATGGCACTGGGAATGCGCTGGCCAACCAGATCGTTGGCAATGCCGGGAGCAACCTGATCTACGCAGGATTGGGAAATGATAATGTTCAGGGCGGTGCGGGCAATGACACGCTGCATGGCGGACTGGGAAATGACATCCTGATCGGCGGTGCCGGCGCGGATCGTATTATCGGCGGGCATGGCGCAGATCGCATGACCGGCTCAGCGGGCGCAGATATGTTTGTGTTCCAAACGCTTGCGGACTCGACTACAGCCGTATCCGGCCGGGATGTCATCACGGACTTCAATTTCGCCCAAGGCGACCGTATTGACCTGAGCGCATTGGACGCCCGCACCACCGTTGCTGGAAATCAGGCGTTCAGCTTTATCGGCACCGGCGGCTTTACTGGAAATGCCGGTGAGTTGGCATATCGTAGTGTTGCGGGGGGCACCCTTATCGTGGCCGATGTGAATGGCGATCGCATAACGGATCTGGCGATCTTGTTGGACGACAGCCTAAAACTTAATGCCAACAGCTTTATTCTCTGAGATAAGCAGGGGCACCTGGTTGCAGGTGTCCTTCTGCTCGCAGATCCCATTGGGGCTGGCGGTGCGCCCGGCGCATCAGCGTCAGGGATCATTCGGATCGCCGCACTAGCGTCAGGATGCATTGATTTCCGTTTTTTCTGCGTGGTTCACGGCTTCGAAAACGGACAGAGCTACTCCCCGCTCCTTGGACAGATTTCGGGGATATTTAAGCTACTGCCTGTGTCTGCCGGTCGGTTTCGATCCTGTTGAAGTAGACCACGGCGGGGGGCAACCCGCCATGGGCACCCGAGCCTTGAAGCCCGCGTCATGGTTCCTGCGTTTCCGCATCCCTGATCTCCTCGTCATTGGAGACCAGCAAACGTCAGATCGTAGCTTCCGTCACTGTCCGATTTCCGGGGAGTAGCTCAACGAGCCGGGCGAGATCTGTGTCCTTGGATGCTTTTGGATGTGACTGCGACGGGAACTATCCCCACGGACATTATTACCGCACCTGTTGCAAGTGCCTGAGGTTGAGGTTCGCGCGGCACTGAAAGTTGGTGATCGATCTTCATCGGGATGGACGCTGATTGATCGCGCTGAGGCGCGGGCAGCGTTCCCGCAGGGGCTGAACGAATCCGATTTCCTGCAGGCCATGTCGTTGAGGGCGGACCAGTTTGCACAGGCGCGGGATGCGGGGCTGTTCGAGCGCACTGATAACCTGCGCTGGAGCGCTTGGGCCGCACAGGACCTTGTCGATGATTTGCTACTCGGTGCCGAGCCGATCTACGTCGCCATGCATGATTGGTGCAGCTTGTCCGAGGCTGCTGTTCGGTTGCGAACGACCTTTCCCGACCTCGTTGAAGATATTCGATCAGGACGTATGGTGCGGGTAGGAAAATATCTCCAACGGTCGGGTTTTGCTGCGGTCTTGGTGAATCTCGGGCATGTCGGACAGGAACGCGAGACGACTTCGTTGGATGCCTTTGCCTATTTCCAAGGGTTACGGCCGAGCGAGCTCCTGACCTTTGTTCGCCGAAATGACCTGTCGTGCCAGCAGGTGCGCGGGCCGCGAGGCGGGGCGCAGCTGCGGATGAGCGCCGCCGACCGTGAGGCATTCTACGCTCGGTTCATCAGTTTTCGCCCTCTGGGCGTTGCAGCACGCCTGGGGTGGAGCGAGCTTCGAGCACGGCTGGACGCCGGCGGAATACGCCCGACGGGCGGCAGCGCGAAGATCTATTCCCGCGCTGACATCGCCGATCTGCTCATTTAAATCAGCGCCCTGCGCGGATTTCGCTTGACGCCTTTGCGCATGCTATTGCTTGCGTTTGCGCATGTTTCCCCTTTTTTGGCATTCTGGCTATTATGACGATATGGGCAGCATCGCCTGGCCCGCGACATAGGTTTGCACGATGGCGCGGTCGTCGCCCATGATCTGCAGGATGAAGAGTTCCTCTGCCAGGGTCTCGGCGCGTTCCATGCGCAGCGACATGGCCGGGGTCGAGCCTGCGTTCAGGACGATGAAATCGGCATCGGTGCCGGGGTCCAGCGTGCCGATGCGGTCGGCCATGCCAAGTGCCAGGGCATTGCCGCGCGTCGCCCAGTGGAAGGCGGTCAGCGGGTGCAGTTTCTGGCCGCGCAATTGCAGGATCTTGTAGCCCTCGTTCAGGGTTTGCAGCATCGAATAGCTGGTGCCGCCGCCGATATCGGTTGCGATGCCGCAGGTGACGCCCGCCGCGCGCAACCCCGCCTCGTCGAACAGGCCTGATCCCAGAAACAGGTTCGAGGTCGGGCAGAAGACCGCGCGGCTGCCGGTTTCGGCCATGCGGGCGATTTCGCGCGGTTCCAGATGGATGGAATGGCCGAGCAGCAGCTTGTCGGACAAAAGCCCGTAGGTTTCGTAGATATCCAGATAGTCGCGGGCCTGCGGATAGAGTTCCAGCGTATAGGCGATTTCGTCGCGGTTTTCGGACAGATGGGTCTGGATGTGGCAATCCGGATATTCGCGGACAAGCTGGCCGGCCATCTGCATCTGTTCGGGAGTCGAGGTGATCGCGAAGCGCGGCGTGATCGCATAGCGCTGGCGGCCGCGGCCGTGCCATTTTTCGATGAGCGCGCGGCTGTCGTCATAGGCCGATCGGGGCGTGTCCAGCACCGCTTCGGGGGCGTTGCGGTCCATCATCACCTTGCCCGCGATCATCGCCATATTGCGCGATTCGGCCGCGGCAAACAGCGCCTCGGCGGATTGCGGGTGGCTGGAGCAGAAGGCGACCGCCGTGGTCGTGCCATGGGCCAGCAGCAGGTTCAGGAAGTGGTTCGCCATCTGGGGCGCATGGCCTTGTTGGGCGAAACGCGATTCCTCGGGGAAGGTATAGGTGTTCAGCCAGTCCAGAAGCTGCGCGCCCCAGCTGGCCACGACCTGCACCTGCGGGAAATGGATATGCGTGTCGATGAAGCCCGGCAGGATCAGATGCGGGCGATGATCGGTTTCCGGGATCGCGGGATCGGCCAGATCGGCATAATCCCCGATGGCGGTGATCTTGCCGTTTTCGGTGATCAGCGCCCCGTCTTCGATATAGCGGTGGTTGTCGTCGGTGGTGGCCGGGTCTGCGTGAAAGGTCAGAAGGCGTCCGCGGATGAGCTGTTTCATGGGTATTTCTGTGATGAAGAAACCGGGGTCGTGAGCCTTGTGATCAGCTCGGCGGCGGTCAGGGCCGCGATGATTTCGGGGCGCTTGTCGAGGCAGGGTTTGGCACGGTCGGGACCTGCGCCGATGGGGCAGGTCAGGCGGCCCGGGTCGATGCCGTTTTCACGGGCGAAGCGAATGAATTTGGCGCGTTTGGTCATGCTGCCGATCATGCCGATATAGGGGGCGTCGGGGCGTTTCAGGGCCTCGACGCCCAGCAGGAAATCCAGCGCGTGGTCATGGGTCAGGATGACATAGGCGCTGCCCTGGGGGGCGGTGCGGATTTCTGCTTCCGGCAGGGGGGTCAGGCGGGTCGCGAGGTTCGTGGTCGCGAGATTAGGGGCCTGGGCCAGTTCATCCGCGCGCTGGTCGATCAGGATCGGTTGCACCGGCAGCAGGGACAGGGCGCGGGCCAGCGCACGGCCGACATGGCCCGCGCCGAAGATCAGGACATGGGGCCTTTCCGGTTCGGGTGGGGTCGCCTCGACATCCGACAGTTCAAGCCGCACCCTTCCGCCGCAGCATTGGCCGATTTCGGGGCCAAGCGGCACATCCATTTCGGCGCGGGTTTCGCCCTTGCTGATCATGGTGCGGGCGCGGTCGATGGCCATGTATTCCAGTTGGCCGCCGCCGATGGTGCCGCGCGTGCCGTGTTCCGTCACCACCATCCAGGCTCCCGCGTCGCGGGGTGCCGAACCCCTTGCCGAGGACACCGTGACCAGAATCATCCGCGCAGCCTTTCGATGGCCATCAGCACGCGTTCGGGCGTGGCGGGGGCATCAAGGCGCGGGCAGGTGCGGTAGTCGTCGAAAGAGGCGACCGCCATGCCCAGAGCCTCGAAAACCGAGATGCCAAGGACAAAGGGCGGCTCGCCCACGGCCTTGGACCGTTTGATTGAATTTTCGCGGTTCACCGACCAGTCGGCCAGATTGACGTTGAAGATCTTGGGCCGGTCGGAGGCCAGCGGGATCTTGTAGGTCGAGGGCGCATTGGTGCGCAACCGGCCCTTGGCATCCCACCACAGTTCTTCGCAGGTCAGCCAGCCGGTGCCCTGGACAAAGGCGCCTTCGACCTGGCCCTTGTCGAGGATCGGGTTCAGGCTGCGGCCCACGTCATGCAGCACATCGGCGCGTTCGATGACATATTCGCCGGTCAGCGTATCGACCGAAACCTCGGAACAGGCGGCGCCATAGGCAAAGTAATAGAACGGCCTGCCGCGTCCGGTGGTGCGGTCCCAGTGGATTTTCGGGGTCTTGTAAAAGCCTGCGGCCGACAGCTGGATGCGGGCCATATAGGCCGATTTGATGAATTCGGCGAAGGTCATTTCCGTGTCGCCGATGCGGGTGATTTCGCCGATGGTGACCTGATCGGGGGTGACGCCATGGCTTTCGGCGGCAAAGGCGGTCAGCCGCGCCAGCAGTTGTTCGCAGGCGTTCAGCGCCGCCATCCCGTTCAGGTCCGTCCCCGAGGACGCCGCCGTGGCCGAGGTGTTCGGCACCTTTTCGGTGGTCGTCTTGGTGATCTTGATGCGGTCGATCGGGACCCGCATCGCTTCGGCCACGACCTGGGCGACCTTGGTGTTCAGGCCCTGACCCATTTCGGTGCCGCCGTGGTTCAGGTGGATCGAGCCGTCGCTGTAGATATGGATCAGCGCGCCCGCCTGATTATACCATGTCGCGGTAAAGCTGATGCCGAATTTGACCGGGGTAATCGCGATGCCCTTGCGGATCGTGCCGCCTTTGGCGTTCCAGTCCAGCACGGCCTGACGGCGGGCGTGATAGTCGGAACTGGCCTCCAGTTCATCAAAGATCCGGGGCAGGATCTGATCCTCGACCTCTTGATGATAAGGGGTGAGCTGGCCGTTTTCGTAAAGGTTCAGTTTCCGGATTTCCAGGGGGTCGCGGCCAAGCGCATAGCCGATTTCCTCAACCATGCGTTCGGCGGCGATGATGCCCTGCGGGCCGCCAAAGCCGCGGAATGCGGTGTTCGATACCGTATTCGTCTTCATCGGATGGCTGCGCAACTCGACATCGGGGTAGTAACAGGCGTTGTCGGCATGGAACAGCGCGCGGTCGGTCACCGGGCCGGACAGATCCGCCGAAAAGCCGCAGCGGGCATACCAGTCGCCTTCGACGGCCAGAATCCGGCCGTTGTCGTCAAAGCCCACCTTGTAGTCGATGACGAAATCATGGCGCTTGCCGGTCGCTTCCATGTCGTCGTCGCGGTCGGGGCGGAATTTCACGGCGCGGTGCAGTTTCTTGGCGGCGATGGCGGCGCAGCAGGCGAACAGGTTCATCTGCGTTTCCTTGCCGCCGAAGCCGCCGCCCATGCGGCGCACGTTCACGACGACCGCGCTGGAAGGCGCGTTCAGCGCATGGGCGACCATATGCTGCACCTCGGTCGGGTGCTGGGTCGAGACATTGATGATGACCTCGTCGTCTTCGCCCGGAATGGCCATGGCGATCTGGCCTTCGAGGTAGAAGTGATCCTGCCCGCCGACGTGAAAGCGGCCCTCGATCACGCGGGGGGCTGTGGCCATGGCGGGTGCGACATCGCCGCGTTTCAGGGTCAGGGGCGCGGTGACATAGCCCATGCCCGCATCGCGCGCGGCAATCGGGTCCAGCGCATGGGGCAGGGGTTCGTATTCGATATCGGCCAGCGCCGCCGCGCGGCGGGCCTGATCGCGGGTTTCGGCGATGACGGCGAACATCGGCTGGCCCCAGAACTGGACCAGACCGGGCGCAAAAATCGGATCGTCATGCAGGCCCGTCGGGCTGACGTCGTTTGCGCCGGGAATGTCATCCGCCGTCATCACCATGACGACGCCGGGGGCGTTGCGCACCGGGTCCAGATCCATCCGTGTGATCTTGCCATGGGCGCATTGCGACAGGCCAAGCGCGCCATGCAGGGTGCCCACGGGTTCCAGCAGGTCGTCGGTATATTCGGCGCGGCCGGTCACATGCTTGATCGCTGAATCATGCTGGATCGGGCTATGTGCCGCGCCCCTGATTTCCACATCCTGTTTCATGTCGGTGATCCTTATACGGCGCGATCGAGGCGATGGGTGCCGCCGGCCTGTTCCAGCCAGAAGCGGCGGATCAGGTTTCCGGCCAGCCTGCGGCGATAATCGGCGCTGGCCCGCCAGTCGGACAGGGGTTGAAAGTCGCTTTCGGCGGCGATGGCTGCGGCCTCGAACGTGGCACGGGTGAAGGGCTGGCCGATCAGCGCGGCCTCGGCGCCCGAGGCGCGCTTGGGCGTCCCCGCCATGCCGCCATAGGCCAGCCGCGCATCCCGGATCACGCCGCCATCGACGCGGATGCGGAATGCCGCTGCGGTGGCGGTGATGTCGGAATGGGCGCGTTTGCTGACCTTATAGGCCGCGATCAGATCGGTTTGCGGCAGCGGGATGCGGATCGATTCGACGAATTCGCCGGGGTTCCGGTCCTGCTTGCCATATTCGATGAAATAATCCTGCAAGGCGACATCGCGGCGCCCCGCCGTGCTGCGCAACGTCACCGTGCCGCCAAGCGCGATCAGCAGGGGCGGCGTTTCCCCGATGGGCGAGCCATTGGCGACATTGCCGCCGATGGTGCCCGCATTCCTGACCTGCCAACCCGCGATGCGCTGCCAATAATCCAGCACCTGCGGGAAATCGGCGGCAATATGGGGTTCGAATTCCGAATAGGTGACGCCCGCGCCGATGGTATACCCGTCGGCGTCGCGGGTGATCCCTTTCAGATCCGCCAGATGGCCGATGAACACGGCGGGCGAGATCTTGCGCATCATCTTGGTCACCCACAGCCCGACGTCGGTCGCGCCCGCGATGATCGTGGCTTTCGGGTTTTCGGCCAGCACAGCCGCCAGATCGGCGGCATCGGCGGGCAGGATCGCGCGTTCGTCGCCGCGCGCGGTTTCGACACGCTCGCGCGGGATCGCGGTCAGAAAGGCCGTCACGCTGTCGCGTTCGCGGGCCAGCGCATCCATTGCCTGACCGCCCGCCTCGGCCGCGGCCAGCGCCGCCTTGACGATCGGCTCATAGCCCGTGCAGCGGCACAGGTTGCCCTGCAGCGCGGTTTCGATTTCGACCACCGAAGGGCGCGCGTTCTGCATCCACAGCCCATAAAGCGACATGACAAAGCCCGGCGTGCAGAAACCGCATTGGCTGCCGTGCTGTTCGATCATCGCCTGCTGGACCGGGTGCAGCCCGCCATTCGTGCCGCGCAGATGTTCGACGGTGACGACATGGCAGCCGTGGCAGGTCGCCAGAAAGCGGATGCAGGCGTTGATCGGTTCATAGCGCAGCGCGCCGTCATGCAGGCGGCCGACCAGAACGGTGCAGGCGCCGCAGTCGCCTTCGGCGCAGCCTTCCTTGGTGCCATGCATCCGGCGATTCAGGCGGATGAAATCCAGCAGCGTGTCCGAGGCGCCGACCTCGGTCAGGCGGATTTCAGTGTCGTTCAGCAGAAATTTCAGTTCGGATGCCATTCCGTCCTCGCGTCCTCGGGCTGGGTAGGATGAAGCTTAGCGTGATTTTTCTTTTGCGGAATTCCCGAATGAGCATAAGACTTTTCACGAAGCGTTGAAAGTCTGGGGGGATCCAATGTCATATCTTGAAAGTCTGCGGGTCTTTGTCCGGGTGGTCGAGCTGGGTTCGATCACCTCGGGCGGGCGGGATCTGCGACTGTCGCCAGCGGTTGCCTCCAATCGGATCAAGGACCTGGAGTCGCGCTTTGGCGTGCGCCTGCTGAACCGCACGACGCGCAAGCTGGTGCCCACGGAAATCGGCCGGGCATTTTATGACAGCGCGCGCCGCGTCATCGAAACCCTGGACGAGGCCGAGGCCGTGGTGTCGGGCTTTTCCGGAACGCCCCATGGCACGATCTGCGTGACCGCGCCGCTTGGTCTGGGGCGGCGGATCATCGCGCCGCTGGTGCCGCGATCCTGCGACGAATATCCGGGTGTCGAGGTGCGCCTGCGGCTGTCGGACCGCAATGTCGATATCGTCGCCGATGGCATTGATCTGGCGTTCTTTCTGGGCGAACCCAGCGATTCCGCCCTGAAATGGCGGCGCATCGCGGAATGTCGGCGGATGCTGGTCGCCTCGCCCGAATATGTCGAACGCCACGGCGCGCCGCAGGACCCGATGGATCTGGCGCGGCACAACTGCCTGTTGCTGCGTTATCCGCGCAGCCCGGAATTCTTCTGGATGCTGCAAACGCCCGAAGGCCCGCGCAAGTTGATGGTGCACGGGCGTTTCGATGCCGATGACGGCGATGTGCTGACGGAATGGGCCTTGTCGGGGCAGGGGATCGCGAACCGGCCCCGTTACGAAATCGCCGAACATGTCGATTCAGGCCGGCTGGTCGAGGTGCTGGCTGACACCCCGCCCTTGCCCGCGCAATTCGGGATGCTGACGCCGCACCGGCGGTTGCAGGACCCGAAATTGCGGCTGTTCGCGGATTTTGCCGCGCGGGAAATGCGCGGCGCCTTTAACGCGTAAGGGCGCCCGCGCGGCGGCGCTCAGCTGCCGCGATAGGTCGAATAGCCATAGGGCGAAATCAACAGCGGCACATGGTAGTGATCGGCCTGCGCCATGCCGAACCGCAGCGGCACGACGTTCAGGAAACGCGGGCTTTCGCCCGGCGTGCCTTGCGCGTCCAGCCAGTCGCCGACGTGAAAGACCAGCTCATATTCGCCGGGGGCGAATTTTTCGGCGGGCAGGATATGGGCATCGGTGCGGCCATCGGCATTGGTATCGGTTTCGGCCAGCAGGTTGCGGCTGTCGCCGTCCAGACGGAACAGTTCGATCCGCAGGCCCTGCGCCGGGCGTCCGGTCGCGGTGTCAAGAACATGGGTGGTCAGATAGCCCGACATTGGTTTTCCTGTTTCTGATGTGATTTCAAGATATCAGCCATTGGCCAGCCGCGCGACGGCGACCTGCGCCTGACGCGCAAGGTCGGCGGGATCGGCGGTTTGCAGGTGGAAGTCGTCGACCACCGCGCGGCCTTCGACATAGACGGCGCGGGGACGGACCGGCGCGCAGAAAATCAGTGTCGCCACCGGATCCCATGACCCGCCGCCCGGCAATTCGCTGACATCCCACAGCACCAGATCGGCGCGCTTGCCGGGTTCCAGCGACCCCAGATCGCTGCGGCCCAGCACGCGGGCACCGCCAAGGGTCGCGATCTCCAGCGCCTCGCGGGCACCAAGCGCGGACGGCCCGTCGCGCAGCCGGGCGACCAGCATGGCCTGCCGCGCCTCCAGCCCCAGATGGCTGCAATCATTGCTGGCCGAACCATCGACGCCCAGACCGACCGGCACGCCCGCATCCCGCATCGCCCGGACCGGCGCGATGCCGGATGCCAGCCGCGCGTTGGAACAGGGGCAATGCGCGACGCCCGTGCCGGTGCGGGCAAAGAGGTCGATTTCACCCGGTGACAGTTTCACGCAATGGGCATGCCAGACATCATCCCCGGTCCAGCCCAGGCTTTCGGCGTAATCGCCGGGCAGCATGCCGAAATTTTCCAGCGAATAGGCGATATCTTCGTCGTTCTCGGCCAGATGGGTGTGCAGGCGCACGCCCTTGTCGCGGGCAAGGATGGCGGCATCGCGCATCAGTTCGCGGCTGACGGAAAAGGGCGAACAGGGCGCCAGACCGACCTGCACCATCGCGCCGGGGTTCGGGTCGTGGAAGGCATCGACCAGGCGCGCGCTGTCGCGCAGGATCGCGGCTTCATCCTCGACCAGCGCATCGGGGGGCAGGCCGCCCTTGCTTTCGCCGATGGACATGGCGCCGCGCGTGGCGTGGAAACGGATGCCGATGTCGGATGCCGCCTCGATGCTGTCATCCAGCCGCGCACCGTTCGGGAACAGATACAGGTGATCCGACGAACAGGTGCAGCCCGACAGCGCCAGTTCCGCCAGACCCAGTTGCGTCGACAGCCGGATATCGCCCGGCGTCATCCGGCCCCAGATCGGATAAAGCGTGCGCAGCCAGCCAAACAGCGCCGCATCCTGCGCGGCAGGAACGGCGCGGGTCAGCGTCTGGTAAAGGTGGTGATGGGTGTTGATCAGGCCCGGCGTCACCACGCAGCCGCGCGCATCGACGATATCGGCGCCCTCGGCGACAAGGCCCGTACCGACGGCAGAGATCACCCCGCCGTCGGTCAGAATGTCGCCACCTGCGATCTCGCGCCGCTGGCCGTCCATGGTGACGACGCAATCCGCGTTTCGTATCAGCAGACGTCCGGTCATCAGTGGGCCTCGGCGGCTTTGGCGGCTTCGGCGGCGTCTTCTTCGCTGATCTGCGGGGCGCCGTTGAAGAACCAGTTCAGCAGCACGGCGGCAATCGCGGCCAGCAGGATGCCCGAGTGGATCAGCGTATGCAGCGAATGCGGCAGCCACTGGTTGAAGTCAGGGGCGATCATCGGAATCATGCCCAACCCAAGGGATACGGCGACGATGAACAGGTTGTGCTTGTTGCCCTTGAAATCGACATTGGCAAGGATGCGGATGCCGGTTGCGGCGACCATGCCGAACATGACCAGACCGGCGCCGCCCAGAACGGTCGTCGGCAGCGCCTCGACCAGGGTGCCCATCTTGGGCGTCAGGCCCAGCACCACCAGAATCCCCCCCGCCGCGACGCAGACAAAGCGCGAACGCACGCCGGTCACGCCGACCAGCCCGACGTTCTGGCTGAAGGACGTATAGGGAAAGGTGTTGAAGAAACCGCCGATCGCCGTGCCCAGACCATCGACGCGCAGGCCCGCGGTCAGCGCCTTGGGCGTCATCTTGCGGCCGCAGATATCGGACAGGGCGAGGAACATGCCGGTCGATTCGATCATCGTCACGAACATCACGACCAGCATGGTCAGGATCATGATCGGGTCGAAAATCGGCATGCCGAAATGCAGGGGCGTGATCATCGCGAACCATTTCGCCTCGCCGACGCCGTGGAAATTCATCATCCCCATCATCGCGGCCAGAATGCCGCCGATGACGATGCCCAGCAGAACGGCGATATTGGCGACAAAGCCACGGCCGAATTTCGCGATCAGCAGGATCGAGCCCAGCACGACGACACCGATCAGGATACGCGCCAGCGAGGCATATTCCGGGTTCGGCACGGTCGCCTGCAACACGACGCTGTCAGGCACGGAACCCGCAGCCCGCGCGGTTTCCAGCCATGCGGTGGCGGCGGGATCGACCAGTTTCGGCGCGGTTGGGCCGACGGGCAGGCCGAACAGCCAGTTGATGCCGACGGGCAGCAGGCTGACGCCGATGACCAGAATGACGGTGCCGGTCACGACGCTTGGGAAAAACCGCAGCAACCGCCCGATCACCGGCGCGATAAAGATCGACAGCAGACCCGCAGCCATGATCGCGCCGAACATCATCCGCGCGCCTTCGTTGCCCGGATTGGACGAGGCAATGGCGACCATCGGCCCGACGGCGGCAAAGGTTACGCCCATCATCACCGGCAGCTTGATCCCGAAATACTGGGTCAGGCCGAATGACTGGATGATGGTGACGATCCCGCAGACGAAAAGATCGGCGGAAATCAGAAAGGCGACATCCTGCGGCGCAAGCTGCAGCGCCCGCCCGACGATCAGGGGCACGGCAATCGCGCCCGCATACATCACCAGCACATGCTGGAAGCCCAGGGCCACGAGGCGCGGGGCTGGCAGCATCTCCTCGACCGGGTCGAACCCCCGGCTGGCGACAGTCTCTTGCATCGGTCCTTATCCTCCCTTGTCAGGACTCGAGCTTGGCGTTCAGATATCGACCTGTTGTGCCAGCCCTTTGTTTTTAGCGATTTCGACCACGGCCTTTGCGACGGCGAGGTCTTGCAGTCCGACGCCTGTTCCGTCGAAAATGGTGACTTCGGTGGTGCCGCGTCCGGGGTCCGTTCCGTTGACGGCGGCGCCGAGTTCGTGGATGTCTTCGGCGCGGATCAACCCTGCGGCGATGGCGTGCTGGGCCTCGCCGATGGTGGTCGATTGGGCGATCTCGTCGGTATAGACGCGGGCGCGGGCGACCAGCGCGGGGTCGAGTTCCTGTTTGCCCTTGGTATCCGTGCCCATGGCCGCGATATGGGTCGGGCCCTTGACGTGATCGTTCATCAGCAGCGGCCCGAAGGACGAGGTGATCGAGATGATCACATCGGCATCAGAGCCCAAACGGTCCAGTTCCACCGCCTCGAAGGGCAGGCCCAGCTCGGCCGCAGTCTCGGCCAGGCGGGTCAGCATCTCGGGATGGGGGTTCCAGCCGATAACCTTTTCAAAGGCGTGGACGCGGGCCGCAGCGCGCATCTGGAAGGCCGACTGATGGCCCGCCCCGATCATGCCCAGCACCCTGGCCCCTTTCGGGGCCAGATATTTGATCGACACCGCCGATGCCGCCGCCGTGCGCAGCGCGGTCAGCAGGTTGCCGCCCACCGCCGCCGCGACCCGGCCCGTATCGGGGTCGAAAAGAAAGACCGTCGACTGGTGGTTGATCAGATCGTGTTTGCCGTTGTTCGGCCAATATCCCCCGGCCTTCAACCCAAGGGTCAAGCCGGCGGCATCAAAGCCGCCCTTGAAGCCATAAAGCGCATCCTCGTGCCCGATCGCCTCGCGCACGACCGGAAAGTTGCGCGCCTTGCCCGCGGACATTGCCGCGAACACCGATTCAATCGCTTCGAATGCCGCCTCGGGCGTCATCAGGCTGGCGATGTCTTTCTCTGCAACGACCAGCATCAATAGGCCTTTCCGCGTGCCGAGACCGGCCAGACGCATTCGACCTTGCCGTTCCGGACACCGACATACCAGTCATGGACGTTGCAGGTCGGATCGCAATGGCCGGGCACCAGCCGCAGCTTGTCATTCACCTGCAGCACGCCGGCATCGTCCTGCACGACGCCATGCTCATCGCTGCATTTGATGTATTTCACATCGTCGCGACCGTAGATGAAGGGCAACCCGCTATCGACCGATTGCGCCTTGAGTCCGGCATCGACCACGGCCAGCGTCGGCTTGGCGTGGCTCATCACGCTGGTCAGGATGAACAGGGCATTTTCCCATTCGCCGGCGTCGATGCGCTTACCCTCCTGATCGTGGATGCGGCCATAATCGGCATCCATGAAAGCATAGGAGCCGCATTGCAATTCGTTGTAAACGCCCGAGTTGCTTTCAAAGTAATAGGATCCGGTGCCGCCGCCGGACACGAATTCGGGTTTCAGGCCCTCTGCCTCCAGCGCGTCAACGGCGTCTTTGACCTGCGCGATGGCGGCGTCGAGTTTCGCTTTGCGGTCGTCAAAGCTGTCCATATGCTGCATCGCGCCCTGATAGGCCTGGATGCCCTTGAAGGTCAGGCCGGGGGCCGCAGCCACCGCGCGGGCGATTTCCAGCACCTCGGGGGTGGTCTTGACGCCGCAGCGACCGGCGCCACAGTCGATTTCGACAAAGACGCCCAGTTCGGTGCCGTGTTTTTGCGCAGCTGCCGACAGATCCGCCACATTGGCAACGTCATCGACACAGACCGTCACGGTCGCGCCCAGTTTCGGCATCCGCGCCAGGCGGTCGATCTTGGCCGCGTCGCGGACCTGATTGCTGACCAGAATGTCGGTGATCCCGCCCCGGGCGAACACTTCGGCCTCGGACACCTTCTGGCAGCACACGCCGACGGCGCCGCCAAGCGATTGCTGCAGTTTCTGGACATCGACGGATTTGTGCATCTTGCCATGGCTGCGGTGGCGCATGCCGTGGGCCTTGGCGTAATCGCCCATTTTCCTGATGTTGCGTTCCAGCGCGTCCAGATCAAGGATCAGGCAGGGCGTCTGGATATCGGCCTCGTCCATGCCGGGCAGCGCGGGGATGTCAAAGCCGACCTCATAGGCGGACAGGTCGGTCTGGGCAAAATCTGCTTTCGCGTTCATGTGGGTATCCTCAGATCCAGGGCAGGCGGTCAAGATTGACATTGCCGCCGGTGATGATGATGCCGACACGCTGGCCGGCGAAGGCTTCAGGGTTTTTCAGGATCGTCGCCGAGGGCACCGCGCTGGACGGCTCCATGACGATGCGCAGGTGTTTCCAGATCAGTTTCATCGCATCGACGATTTCGGGGTCGGATGCGGTGTAGATCTCGGACACATGGTTCCTGACGAAATGCCAGGTCAGGTCCTTGAGCGGCACCAGCAGCCCGTCGGCGATGGTTTTCGGCGCATCGTCGGCGATGATGCGACCGGCCTGGAAGCTGCGATAGGCATCGTCCGCCTGTTCGGGTTCGGCGGCGATGACGCGGGTGTTCGGCGCCAGCGTCGACAGGGTCAGGCAGGTGCCGGAAATCATCCCGCCGCCGCCGATGGGCGCCACGACCGCGTCCAGCGCGCCGCCATCCAGTTCGGCGACCTGCTCGACCAGTTCGCGCGCGCAGGTCCCCTGACCGGCGATCACCCGCGGGTCGTTATAGGGATGGACGAAATCGCCCCCGGTTTCGGCCTGAACGCGGGCGAATGTTTCCTCGCGGCTGCTGGTCGAGGGTTCGCATTCCGTGATCACCCCGCCATAGCGCCGCACCGTGTCCTTTTTCGCCTGAGGCGCGGTGCGCGGCATCACGACATGGCACGGAATCCCCCGCAACATCGCCGCATAGCTGAGGCAGGACGCATGATTGCCGCTGGAATGCGTCGCCACCCCCCGCGCCGCCTGTTCGTCCGACAGCCCAAAGACGGCATTGCTCGCGCCCCGGACCTTGAACGCCCCCGGCTCCTGAAAGTTCTCGCATTTGAAAAACAGCCGCGCGCCCGTCAGCTGATCCAGATAATCCGAGGTCCGGATCGGCGTCCGGCGAATATGCGCCCGGATGCGGTCATGCGCATCCAGCATGTCCTGATAGGAAGGGATATACATGGCGTCCTTCATCCTCAGGCGGCTTTCTGCGCCAGGGTGGCGGCGCTTTGGCGGTAGACCTCCTGCGCGGCGGCGACGCCCGAGCCCGGTTTGACCGCCATGCCCATATCGGCCATGACCATTTCCGCGACCGACAGGCCCGACAGCGCCATGGCGTCGGTCAGGCTGCCCAGATGGCCGATGCGCCAGACCTTGCCCGCGACCTCGCCCAGGCCGGTGCCGAAAGCGATGCCGTATTTTTCCAGCGCGATGGACACGAATTGATTGGCGTCGAAACCTTCGGGCACGCGGATCGCGCTGACGCTGTCGGAATAAAGTTCCGGGCGCAGGGCGCAAAGCTGCATCCCCCAGGCATCGACCGCCGCACGCACGCCCGAGGCGATGCGGTGATGGCGGGCAAAGACATTCTCGATGCCTTCGGCCAGCAGGCGCTGCGTGCTGTGATACAGCCCGTTGATCAGCCCGACCGGCGGGGTATAGGGATAGCCGTTGCGCGCATAGCCCGTGGCCATGTCGCGGATGTCAAAGAAGGTGCGGGGCAGGCGGGCCGATTCAATCGCCGCCATGGCTTTCGGCGAAAAGCCGACGATGGCCAGACCCGGCGGCAGCATGAAGCCCTTCTGGCTGCCGGTCACGGCGATATCGACGCCCCATTCGTCCATGCGGAAATCCATCGACCCGATCGAGCTGACCCCATCGACAAACAGCAACGCCGGGTGGCCTGCGGCGTCCAGCGCGCGGCGGACGGCGGCGATGTCGGATTTCACGCCGGTCGCGGTTTCGTTATGCGTGGCCAGAACCACGCGGATTTCATGACCCTTGTCGGCCGTCAGGATTTCTTCCATGCGGGCGGCGGGGATGCCTTCGCCCCAGGGGGTTTCGATGATGGTGACGTCCAGGTTGTGGCGCTGGCACATGTCGATCCAGCGATGGCTGAACATGCCGTTGCGCGCGGCCAGCACCTTGTCGCCGGGCGACAGCGTGTTGGTGATGGCGGTTTCCCATCCGCCCGTTCCCGTCGAGGGGAACAGGAAAATCTGCGCATCGCGCGATTTCAGCACCTGTTTCACCCCATCCAGCGCGGGATGAAGGATCTTGCCGAATTCCGGGCTGCGGTGGTCGATCGTCGGAATATCGACCGCGCGCCGCAGGTCTTCGGGCATGTTGGTGGGACCGGGAATGAAGATCGGGTTCTGACTGTGCATGGCATATCCTCCTGCTTGAGTGACAGGTTAGACCTGGTCCGGGCAACGGGCAATTTTTCTGAAAAATATTTCCTCATTGCGGAAAAATACTAAATTCCGTATGTATATCAGAGTGATGACATTTTCCGGATGGGTCATGCAGATTTTCAATGATTTGGTGGTGCTGTATTAATGAAATCTAAAAATGAGGTGATTCCCCGGAAAAGGGGCCGTCCGCGCGGTTCCGGCGTGGCGACGAACCGGGCGCTGGATGATCGCGGGGGCGTCAAGGCGCTGGATCGCGCCTTTGACATCATGGACCTGCTGGCGCGGTCGCAGGGGCTGACGCTCAGCGCAATCGGCACCGAGATGCAGATGGCGCCCTCGACCGTGCATCGGCTGCTGATGGCGCTGGCGGCGCGGGGGGTGATCGAAAGCGATCCGGTGACGCAAAGCTGGTATATCGGGCCGACGGCCTTTCGTCACGGCTCGGCCTTCATGCGGCGGTCGGGGCTGATCGACCGCTCCCGGCCGCTGCTGCGCCGCCTGATGGAGGTGACCGGCGAAACCGCCAACCTGGGCATCGCCAATGGCGACGCGGTGCTGTTCATCGGGCAGGTCGAGACGCATGAGACGATCTGCGCCTTCTTTCCCCCCGGCACGCGGTCGCCCATGCATTCGTCGGGGATCGGCAAGGCGCTGCTGGCCCATGCCAAGCCCGATGCGCTGACGCGTTTCCTGCGCGAGGTCGCGTTGCAGCGTTTCACCCCGCGCACCCTGACCGACCCGGCCGATCTGCAGCAGGATCTGGCCCTGACGCGGCAGCGCGGCTATTCCGTCGATGACGAGGAACGCGCGCCGGGCATGCGCTGCATCGCCGCCGCCGTCTTTGACCATATGGGCGACGCGGTGGCGGGGCTGTCGGTTTCGGGGCCGTCGCATCGCATGACGGATGAGCGGCTGGCCCTGATCGGGGCAGAGGTTGCTCGCGCGGCGGGAGAGTTGTCGCTTGGTCAGGTCGCCTCGGGATAGGGGCGGGGGTTGCCCGGATGCTGGGCAGAAAAGTGACCACAGGCTTATCCACAGGCTTATCCGAAGAATTCGGACACACCACATATTGACAGAATTTTAAGATGTGGCATCTATATGTCGTAGCTTTGGTGCCGCCGACTCATAAGTGGAAAAATGGGAAGCAGGGTGAAATGCCCTCACTGCCCCCGCAACTGTAAGTGGTGAGCCCTTGTCTTTTCTGCCACTGGCGTTTCGGCGCCGGGAAGGTTGACCGGGGTGCCTGAGCCACAAGTCAGGAAACCTGCCAAGGCTGCTTGAAAACCACACGGACGGAGGGTCCGGGTGCGTGTCTGTTTCAGGTGGCCCCGCTTGGCCGCCGTTTCCTGCGCGCCCCGTTCCCGACGGACGACATAAAACCAAGGGGACCGAGGCCGAGCCATGACCATCACCGTCTATTCCAAACCCGCCTGCGTTCAATGCACCGCCACGACCCGCGCACTTGAGGCGCGTGGCCTGAATTACGAACTCATCGACCTGACCCAGGACGACTCGGCGATGGAACTGGTCACCCAGCTTGGTTATCGTCAGGCCCCCGTCGTCATCGCGGGCGAGGCGCATTGGGCCGGATTCCGTCCCGATCTGATCGGCAGCTTGTCCTGATGTCATGCGGCCCGGACCCGGTTCACGGGGGCGGGCCATCACCGGCGCAGGAATATTCGGCGCGGGAAAGGCTTTTCGGGGAAACGTGACGTGTCGGGGCTGTTCTATTTCTCATCCGCATCGGGCAATACCGCGCGCTTTGTCGCGCGGCTTGGTCTGCCTGCCGCCCGCATTCCCATGCGCGGCGATGAGATGCCCCGGCCGACCGGCCCCTTTGTCCTGATCTGCCCGACCTTTGCGGATGGGCAGGGGCGGAGCGCCGTCCCGAAACCCGTGATCCGCTTTCTGAACGATCCTGAACGTCGCGCGCATCTGCGCGGCGTCATCGCGACGGGCAACCGCAATTTCGGCGCGACATTCGCGCTGGCGGGGCGCGTCATATCCGAAAAATGCGGCGTGCCGGTCCTGTATCGACTGGAACTGGCCGGAACCGACACCGATCTTGCCCGCACCCGCGCGGGTCTTGCTGTTTTCTGGGGGACCGAATGCTTGACAATGGCGTAGCCAAGGATGCGCAGGGGCTGGATTATCACGCCCTGAACGCGATGCTGAACCTGTATGACGAAAACGGCAATATCCGCTTTGACGCGGATCGGCTGGCAGCGCGTCAGTATTTCCTGCAGCACGTCAACCAGAACACGGTTTTCTTTCACAGCCTGGACGAAAAACTGGGCTATCTGGTCGAGGAAGGCTATTACGAGCCGCAAGTCCTTGACCAGTATTCGAAAAACTTCCAGCGCAAGATCTGGGACGAGGCCTATCGCCGCAAGTTCCGGTTCCCGACATTCCTGGGCGCGTTCAAATATTACACCAGCTACACGCTGAAGACCCGCGACGGCCAGCGTTACCTTGAACGCTACGAGGATCGCGTCGTCATGGTCGCGCTGGCGCTGGCGCAGGGCAGCGAAGAACTGGCCATGCGGCTGATGGAGGAAATCATCGCGGGCCGTTTCCAGCCCGCGACGCCCACCTTCCTGAACGCAGGCAAGATGTCGCGCGGCGAGCTGATTTCCTGCTTCCTGCTGCGCATCGAAGACAATATGGAATCCATCGGCCGCGCGATCAATTCGTCGCTGCAACTGTCGAAACGCGGCGGCGGCGTCGCCCTGATGCTGACCAACATCCGCGAGGCCGGCGCCCCGATCAAGGGCATCGAAAACCAGTCATCGGGCGTCATTCCGGTGATGAAACTGCTGGAAGACAGCTTCAGCTACGCCAACCAGCTTGGCGCGCGGCAAGGGGCAGGGGCGGTCTATCTGAACGCCCACCACCCCGATATCCTGCGTTTCCTGGATACCAAACGCGAAAATGCCGATGAAAAGATCCGCATCAAGACGCTGAGCCTAGGTGTGGTCATTCCCGACATCACCTTTGAACTCGCCAAGGAAAACAAGGACATGTACCTGTTTTCCCCGCATGACGTGCAAAAGGTTTACGGCGTGCCCTTCTCGGAAATCTCGGTCACCGAGAAATACGAGGAAATGGTCGACGACAAGCGCATCCGCAAACGCAAGATCAATGCCCGCGCCTTTTTCCAGACGCTGGCCGAAATCCAGTTTGAATCGGGCTACCCCTATATCATGTTCGAGGACACGGTGAACCGGATGAACCCCGTCGCGGGCCGCATCACCATGTCGAACCTGTGCAGCGAGATCCTGCAGGTCAACGAGGCCTCGACCTATCACGAGGATCTGAATTACGACCATCTGGGCACCGATATTTCCTGCAACCTCGGCAGCTTGAACATTGCCGCAACGATGGACGGGCCGGACTTCGGCCAGACCGTCGAAACCGCGGTGCGGGCGCTGACGGCTGTATCGGACATGTCGGCCATCGACGCGGTGCCTTCGATCCGGCGCGGCAATGACGAAAGCCATGCGATCGGTCTGGGCCAGATGAACCTGCACGGTTTTCTGGCGCGCGAACGCATCCATTACGGCAGCCCCGAAGGCGTCGAATTCACCAGCGTCTATTTCGCGGCGATCGCCTATCACGCGATCCGCGCCTCGAACCTGATCGCCCGCGAACGCGGTTCCAGCTTCAAGGGGTTCGCGGATTCGAAATATGCCGATGGCAGTTTCTTCGACAAATATGTCAGCCGCGACTGGCTGCCGGAATCCGATACCGTCAAGGCGGTGTTCGACGGCGTGACCCTGCCCACCCGCGAGGATTGGGCCGCGCTGCGCGAGGCGGTCATGCGCGACGGGTTGTATAACCGCAACCTGCAGGCGGTGCCTCCGACCGGCTCGATCAGCTATATCAACAATTCGACATCTTCGATCCATCCGATTGTTTCCAAAATCGAAATTCGCAAAGAGGGCAAGATCGGCCGGGTCTATTACCCCGCCGCCTTCATGTCGAACGACAATCTGGACTATTACCGCGACGCCTATGAAATCGGTCCCGAGCCGATCATCGACACCTATGCGGCGGCGACCGAACATGTCGATCAGGGCCTGTCCCTGACCCTGTTCTTCCCGGCCGAGGCGACGACGCGCGACATCAACCGCGCCCAGATCTACGCCTGGAAAAAAGGCATCAAGACGATCTATTACATCCGCCTGCGCCAGATGGCCCTTGAAGGGACCGAGGTGCAGGGCTGCGTTTCCTGCTCGCTGTAAGGACGGAAAATGAAAGACATGACCCCGAAAACCGTCCTCAAGGCGATCAACTGGAACCGCATCCAGGATGACAAGGACCTTGAGGTCTGGAACCGCCTGACCGTGAACTTCTGGCTGCCGGAAAAGGTGCCGCTGTCGAATGACGTGCAAAGCTGGGCGACGCTGACGCCCGCCGAACGCGAATTGACGATCCGGGTCTTTACCGGGCTGACGCTGCTGGACACGATCCAGAACACCGTTGGCGCGCCGTCGCTGATGCCCGACGCACAGACCCCGCATGAGGAAGCCGTGCTGTCGAATATCTCGTTCATGGAAGCGGTCCATGCGCGGTCCTATTCCTCGATCTTTTCGACGCTGTGTTCCACGCCCGAGGTGGACGCGGCCTTCCGCTGGTCCGAGGAAAACCCCCATCTGCAGGCCAAGGCCCAGACCATCGTCGACAAATACCGCGCGGGCGAGGATCCGAACAAGCGCAAGATCGCATCCGTATTCCTGGAAAGTTTCCTTTTCTATTCAGGGTTCTACCTGCCGATGTACTGGTCTTCGCGCGCCAAGCTGACCAATACCGCCGACCTCATCCGCCTGATCATCCGCGACGAGGCGGTGCATGGCTATTACATCGGC
Source organism: Paracoccus sp. DMF-8 (assembly GCF_029309835.1). GTDB lineage: Bacteria > Pseudomonadota > Alphaproteobacteria > Rhodobacterales > Rhodobacteraceae > Paracoccus. Next base: position 510,780 of record NZ_JARJHL010000010.1, read on the forward strand.
TACAAATACCAGCGCGCCGTCGAGCGCCTGCCGCAAGCCGAACAGGACGCGCTGAAGGATTTCGCCTTTTCGCTGATGTTCGACCTTTACGATATCGAGGCGAAATATACCGAGGAACTGTATGACGGCATCGGCCTGACCGAAGACGTCAAGAAATTCCTGCATTACAACGCCAACAAGGCGCTGATGAATCTGGGCTATGAGGCGCTGTTCCCGCCGCAGGTGTCCGAGGTGAACCCGGCGATTCTGGCCGCGCTGTCGCCCGACAGCGAAAATCACGACTTCTTTTCGGGGTCGGGGTCGTCCTATGTCATCGGCAAGGCCGTGGCGACCGAGGACGAAGACTGGGATTTCTGATTGGGATTTCTGATCTGGCCCGGAAATTTCCGTGAAAACGCGGAAAAATGATCTGCTGCAATGTTTTCTTTACAAATCCGGGGCAGACTGCGCCCATAGATGCAGAGCTTTTGGATGACGACCGGGCAGGTGTGCAAATGTGGCGCCTGCCTGTTTCCTTTTCCGGTGAGGGTTCCCGACGGCATGGGGCAGTCCCGACCTGCCTGATCCGGGGGCAGGATCGTTTTGCCGGGCGCAGGTTCACCAAACCCCTTTTCCTTCCCAACGCTTTGTGGGAACGTCCATGAAAAGCATGACAGCCCCGCAGGGATGATACGATGGCGGCAGGGAACCGATCCGAAACTGCGCAAGGACTTGCGCTGATCTCTCCTCCGCTGGTTTATGCGCTGCTGATTCTGGCGGCGCCGCTGGCGACGATCGTGGCCTATTCCTTCCTGAAAGACGGCTATCTGACGGTCATTCGCGAATTCACCCTGGAAAACTACATCGCGGTCTGGAACGATCCGATCTTTCACAGGATCATGCTGCGTTCGCTGCTGGTTGCGGGGCTGGTGACGCTGGTCACGGTTGCGCTGGCCTTTCCGGTGGCCTATTTCCTGTCCTTCGTGGTGCCGCCCGAACGCAAGGCGCTGTGGCTGTTTCTGATCACCATCCCGTTCTGGACCAGCTACCTGATCCGGGTTTTCCTGTGGAAGGTGATCCTGGGCTATAACGGGGTGGTCAATTCCGGGCTGAAATCGCTTGGGCTGATCGAACAGCCGCTGACCTTCATCCTGTATAACGTCAATTCGATGGTCATCACGCTGGCCCATGCCTATGCACCCTTTGCCATCCTGCCGATCTTCATCGCGCTGGAAAAGATCGACCGTTCGCTGCTGGAAGCGGGGCGGGATCTGGGCGAAAACCGGATCATGACCTTCTGGCGGGTGACGCTGCCCTTGGCCATGCCGGGGGTGATCGCGGCTTCGCTGATCGTGTTCATCCCGACCATCGGCGATTATGTCACGCCCGAGCTGATCGGCGGGGGCAAGATTCCGATGATCGCGAACCTGATTCAGGCGCAGATGCTGGCGCTGGACAACCGGCCGCTTGGTTCGGCGCTGGCGGTGACCTCCATGCTGATCGTCGCGGTTCTCAGCCTGATCTTCCTGTTCCTGAACCGACGTTTCCTGAGGGGGCAGAAATGAAGGGCCCATTCGCGAAGGGTGGCGGCCTGCGGGCCTATGCCGTCTTTTACCTGCTGTTTCTGTATGCGCCGATCCTGCTGCTGCCGCTCTTTGCCTTCAATTCCGGCACGGTGATCGCCTTTCCGCTGAAAGGGTTCACAACCGACTGGTTCGCGCAGATGTATGGCAATGCGACGCTGCGCCGGGCGCTGACCAATTCGCTGATCATCGCGGTCAGCTCGTCCATTCTGGCGACCTGTCTGGGGATTTTCGCGGCGCGCGCGACGACGCGGTTCCGCTATCCGGGCAAGGGGGCGATCACCAGCCTGATCATGCTGCCGCTGGTCCTGCCGGAAATCATCGTGTCGATGTCGCTGCTGGTCGTGCTTCTGGCGATCGGGATCAAGCTGACGGTCTTTACCGTCATTCTGGGCCATACGCTGATCTGCATGCCCTATGCGACGGTGATCCTGACCACGGCCTTCAACTCGCTGGACCGCTCGCTGGAAGAAGCGGCCTATGATCTGGGCGAAAGCAAGGTTTCGGCCTTTCGGCTGGTGATCCTGCCGCTGGTCATGCCGGGCATCGTGTCATCCCTGCTGATGAGCTTCACGATCAGCCTGGACGAATTCATCATCGCCTTTTTCCTTGCCGGGAACGAGCCGACGCTGCCGACCTATATCTTCAGCCAGCTGCGTTTCCCGAAATCCATCCCGATGATCATGGCGCTTGGCACGGTGCTGGTGCTGTTTTCGATCATCCTGCTGACATTGGCCGAATACTACCGCCGCCGCGGCGTTGCCCGGACAGGCGCAAAAGACAGCGGAGGCTTCCTGTGAGTTCAACCGACACCGCCGACCGCAAACCGATGATCGAATGCCGGCAGGTTCAGAAATATTATGGCGATTACCACGCGCTGCGTGGCATCGACCTGACCATCCGCGCGGGCGAGTTCTTTTCGCTGCTCGGCCCTTCGGGCTGCGGCAAGACGACATTGCTGCGCACCATCGCGGGGTTCGAGGATATCTCCAGCGGCGTGGTGCTGATCGACGGTCAGGACATGGCCGATGTGCCCGCGAACCGGCGCCCGACCAATATGGTGTTTCAGTCCTATGCGATCTTTCCGCATCTGACGGTCGCGGAAAATGTCGGTTTCGGTCTGCGCCGCGATCCGCGTTCCGCGGCGGAAAAGGCGCAGGCGGTTGACGAGGCGCTGGCGATGGTCGGGCTGAAAGGCTATGGCGCACGCGCGGCGCATGCCCTGTCGGGCGGCCAGCGCCAGCGCGTTGCCCTGGCCCGTGCCCTGATCCTGAAGCCCAAGGTGCTGTTGCTGGATGAACCGCTGTCGGCGCTGGACCGCAAGATGCGCGAACAGATGCAGGTCGAACTGATCAAGCTGCAACGGCAGGTCGGCATCACCTTCGTTCTGGTCACCCATGATCAGGAAGAGGCGCTGGTCATGTCCGACCGCATCGCCGTCATGTTCGACGGCCAGATCGCCCAGCTTGACGGCCCCGAGGCGCTATATGCCCGCCCCGCCAGCCGCCGGGTTGCCGATTTCATCGGCGTGATGAACTTCCTGCCCGCCCATGTCATCGAAGATACGCCCAATGGTGTCCGGGTCGAGGCGCCGGGTTTCGGCGTGGTCGAAATTCCCGCCCGCAACATCAGCCGTTCCGACGAAGGCGACAAGGGTCCGATGATCGGTTTCCGCCCCGAGGCGGTGACGCTGCTGACCGCCAGCCAGCCCGCCACGGCCAATGTCACCCCCGGCGTCATCGACGAGGTCGTCTATTACGGGGACATGACCTATTACGATGTCCGGCTGGACGGATCGGCCGGGTTCGACGGGCTGGCGCGGCCGGTGCGCATTTCGATGCGCAATGTCTTTGGCCGCGAGGTGCAGGATGTCGGCACCCGCACAAGGATCAGCTGGTCTCCGGGAAGTCTGTTTCTTTTCAGGTAGTTGCACCGCGCCTTGGGCGGTTGGGGCGAAATCCCGCCTGCCCGGGTTGCGCCTGTCTGAACGCCGTGCCACGCTCTGGCCACTTCAACCACGGAGATTGAAATGTTCCGAGCTCTTAGCATCCTGCCCGCCATTGCCCTGACCGCTGGCGTCGCTTTCGCGCAAGACAGCGCGACCCCCGAGGCAGCGACGACCGAAGCCCCGGCGGCAGAGGCGCAGATGGATGCAGGCCTGGCCTATGAAAGCGCCCGCAATCAACTGGGCGTCCTGAAATATTGTCAGGCCGAGGGTCACATCGACGCCACGGCCGTCGAGATCCAGGAAAAGCTGATGACCATGATCCCCGAAGGCGACACCGCCAAGGGCGATGCCGCCGAAGAAAAAGGCGCGGCAGGCACGGTTTCCGCGATGGGCAACGAAATGTCGCTGGCCGATGCCGCGACCCAGCAGGGTTCGACGGTCGAGGCGCTGTGCAAGCAGATGGATGCGATGATCCAGCAACTGGGCGCGCAACTGCCGGGCTGATCGCCGTTAGCAACCGATATTCAGGGCGCGCTGCCGGTCAGGTGGCGCGCCCGTTTTTCGTCCGCTGTTCAGGCGGGCGGCAGTTCGGCGCGCATCTTGCGCGTCAGGCCCGACCGGATCACCATATAGGACACGCGGATGCGATGGCCCAGTTCGTCAGGGGCGCTGTCCAGCGGCAGGGCGATCCAGCTGCGATGCAGATAGCGGGCGCGTTCGGCAAGTCCGGTTTCGATCAGCATGGCGGCCTCTGCCGGGCTGCGGGTCTTGACGGACACGCTGTCGCCCGATGTGCCGATCACGGCAAAGATCTTTCCCCCGATCTTCCAGCAATCATGACCATCGCCCCAGGGATCCGACCATTCGGCCCCCGGTTGCGCGGCACAGATTTCATTGACCAGATCGCGGCTCATGCAGGAATATTTGCAGGATGGCTTGGCACTGGCAAGCCGATGCGTTAAGCGGCTTTTCATGAGCGCAAGCACCGCCACCATCTGCTGCATTATCGGCTGAGCATTCAGGCGGGCGTATCAGCGTGACCAGATGACGCCCGCGACAGGGAAAGGTCGACAGGGAACGTCATGGTTCAGATTCGTCTGACAAACAGCAAGACCCGCCGCAAGGAAGATTTCACCCCGATCGACGCGGGGCATGTCCGCATGTATCTGTGCGGCCCGACGGTCTATGACCGCGCGCATCTGGGCAATGCCCGGCCGGTCATCGTCTTTGACGTGCTGGATCGTCTGCTGCGCCATGTCTATGGCGCGGATGCGGTGACATATGTGCGCAATTTCACCGATGTCGATGACAAGATCAACGCGACCGCGCTGGCACGCCAGCAGGCCGGGGCGCCGGGCACGCTGGAACAGCTAATCCGACAGCGGACCGAGGAAACCATCGGCTGGTATCATGCCGATATGGATGCCTTGGGCGCCGCGCGCCCGGATTTCGAGCCGCGCGCCACCGAATATATCGCGGAAATGATCGCGATGATCGAGACCCTGATCGCGCGCGGCCATGCCTATGCGGCCGAAGGGCATGTGTTGTTCGAGGTGCGATCCTATGCGGATTACGGCCGGCTTTCGGGCCGGTCGGTCGATGACATGATCGCGGGCGCGCGGGTCGAGATCGCGCCCTTCAAGCGCGATCCGATGGATTTCGTCTTGTGGAAGCCCTCGACCGACGATCTGCCGGGCTGGGACAGCCCCTGGGGGCGCGGGCGTCCGGGGTGGCATATCGAATGTTCGGCCATGTCGGAAAAGCTGCTGGGGCAGAGTTTCGACATTCATGGCGGCGGCATCGACCTGCAATTCCCGCATCATGAAAACGAGATCGCGCAAAGCTGCTGCGCCCATCCGCAGGGACATTTCGCCAATATCTGGCTGCATAACGAGATGTTGCAGGTCGAGGGCAGGAAGATGTCCAAGTCGCTTGGCAATTTCTTTACCGTCCGCGACCTGCTGGATCAGGGCGTGCCGGGCGAGGTGATCCGCTTTGTCTTTCTGTCGACGCATTACCGCAAGCCGATGGACTGGACCGAGAAGAAGGCGCAAGAGGCCGAGGCTGTGCTGCGTCGGTGGCGCGGCCTTGTCGCGGGATTGACCCCGCGCCAAGCCCGGCACCCGCAGTCACCGCCGCGCTTGCCGATGACCTCAATACCGCGGGTGCAATCGCGGCCTTGCACGAGATTGCCGGGCGTGGGGATGCGGCCCTGCTGCTGGCCAGCGCGCGGCTGATCGGGCTGTTGACCCCTGAACTGGACGGCTGGATCGTGGACGGGCCGGATCTGTCGGCTTTGGCCGCGCGGATGGACAGCCTGCGGGCAGAGGCCAAGGCGGCCAAGGACTTTTCGCAGGTCGATGCCTTCAAGAGCGCACTGATCGCGGCCGGGGTCGAGGTGCGCATGCCGAAAGACGGTGTCGAACTGGTTCCCGGCCCCGATTTCGACGCGAACCGCCTGCCAGACTGAACACCGATCCGCCAGCACAAAGGGGCAATCCCGATGACGCGCCAGCGCCTTTACCTATACGACACCACGCTGCGCGATGGGCAGCAGACCCAGGGCGTGCAGTTTTCCGCCGCCGAAAAGACCGAGATTGCGCGGATGCTGGACGCGCTTGGCGTCGATCATATCGAAGGCGGCTGGCCGGGCGCCAATCCGACCGACAGCGATTTCTTTGCGGCGGCCCCGGCCACGCGGGCGACGATGACCGCCTTTGGCATGACCAAGCGGGCCGGGCGCTCGGCGGATAATGACGATGTGCTGGCGGCGGTTCTGGACGCCGGCACCGCCCGCGTCTGTCATCGTCGGCAAGGCCCATCCGTTCCACGTCCGCGAGGCGCCTGGGCATCTCTGACGCCGAAAATATCGACAATATCCGCGCCTCGATCGCCCATGTCGTGGGGCAGGGGCGCGAGGCGATGCTGGATGCCGAGCATTTCTTTGACGGCTACGGCGACGGATGCCGGATTACGCGCTGGCCTGTCTGCGCGCGGCGCTGGATGCGGGGGCGCGTTGGCTGGTTCTGTGCGACACCAATGGCGGCACCCTGCCCGCACGAGGTCGGCCGCATGACGGCCGAGGTGATCGCGGCGGGTATTCCCGGCCAGCACCTGGGCATCCATTACCCATGACGACACCGGCAACGCGGTAGCCTGCACGCTGGCCGCCATCGACGCCGGCGCCCGGCAGGTGCAGGGCACGCTGAACGGTCTGGGCGAGCGCTGCGGCAACGCCAGCCTGACCTCGATGATCCCGACGCTGCTGCTGAAGGAGCCCTACGCCTCGACGCTGGAAACCGGGGTCGCGCGCGACGCGCTGGCCGGGATGATGCGGATTTCGCGCCGGCTGGACGAGATCCTGGAACCGGCATTCCGCAGCGCGCGGCTGCCCTATGTCGGGGCCTCGGCCTTTGCCCATAAGGCCGGGCTGCATGCCAGCGCCATCCTGAAGAACCCGGCGACCTACGAGCATGTCGACCCGGCCATGGTCGGCAATGAGCGGGTGATCCCGATGTCCAACCAGGCCGGGCAGTCGAACCTGCGCGCCCGGCTGGCGGGGGCGGGGATCGCGGTCGGGCGCGACGACCCGGCGCTGGCGCGTATCCTTGACCTGGTCAAGCTGCGCGAGGATCAGGGCTATGCCTATGACGGCGCGCAGGCCAGTTTCGAGCTGCTGGCGCTGGCGGAACTGGGCCGGGCGCAATCGTTTTTCGACATCGAGCGCTACCGCGTCACCGTCGAGCGGCGGCGCAATGCGCTGGGGCGGCGCATCTCGGCGTCCGAGGCGGTGGTGGTGGTGCAGATCGGCGGCACCCGCATGCTGTCGGTCAGCGAAAGCCGTGGACGAGGACGGCCATGACCGTGGCCCGGTGAACGCGCTGTGGCGGGCGCTGGCCAAGGACACTGGGCCCCTATCAGGACGCAGGTCGATGACATGCATCTGGTCGATTTCCGGGTCCGCATCACCGGCGGCGGCACCGAGGCCACCACCCGCGTCATCATCGACAGCACCGACGGGCGCGGCAACCGCTGGTCGACGGTGGGGGTGTCGCCCGAATATCGTCGATGCCAGTTTCGAGGCGCTGGTCGATGCGATCACGCTGGAAGCTGACCCGCGACGAGGTCGCTGCAACGGCGATGATGCCCTGGACCTGATCGCCGAGGCGCTGCGCGCAGCACTGACCCCGACCGCTTCGGCATCTGCCTGCTGGCCCGGCCCGACGCGCGGCCGAAGCTGCTGGACGCTGTATGCGCTGAACACGAACTGGCGCGGGCGCCCTTGCAGCCGCGAACGAGCCGCTGATCGCCGGAGATGCGGCTGCAATGGTGGGTCGAGCAGCTGGCGAGGGTCGCGGCAGGACAGGGCGAAGCGGACGCACGGATCTTCTGACGCCGCTGGCCGCAGGCATGGGGCGCGGACGCGGCGGCTCTCGCGGATGCTGGCCGAGGCGCGGCGCCGCGATTGCCGAGCGGGTGCCTTATCGAGGGCGCCGGATGCGGTCGCGGGTCTATGTGCGCGGCGACAGCGGTGCCTTTGGCCCTGTTTGCGGCCGAGGCCGTGGCGGGCGATGTCGCCGGGGCTGCACGCCCCGACAGCCCGCGGGGTATTCGGCGATCGAAGTGCGGTCGGCGGCGGTCTTGCCGCACTGGCTGGAGGGTCGGGCTGGTGCAATGGCTGGATGACGCTGGCAGCTTGCAGGGTTGCGGCTGCGGTCTGCGCGATGCGGCGCCGGAGGTGCTGGGGCTGATCGCCGCCATGGCGCGGGCGGCGGCTGGACCGAGCGCGCGCCGGCGCGGCGCGCAGTGCCGCGCGTCGTTGCCGCGCCGGTGCTGTTTCGCGGTTCTGGTCGGTGAAGGCGGTGCTGGCGGCGACGCCGCAGGGATCAGCGCTGGCTCGCCGCGCATTGCCGCATCCGAGTTCCACGAGCGGCTGGTTCGCCCTGACGCGGTTTGCGCTGACGCATGCGCTGGTGGATATGAAAAGGGCCCGCCGGGTGGCGCGCCTGTAGTCGTCTGTCGGTGGAAACGATCAGCCGCGCAGGATCGAGCGGCCGGCGTAGACGGCGCTGGCGCCGAGCATTTCCTCGATCCGGATCAACTGGTTGTATTTCGCGAGCCGGTCTGAGCGCGCCAGTGCTGCCGGTCTTGATCTGGCCGCAGTTCGTCGCGACGGCGAGGTCGGCGATGGTGGCATCCTCGGTCTCGCCCGAGCGGTGCGACATTACGCTGGTATAGCGGGCGCGGTCGGCCATGCGCACCGCGTCCAGCGTCTCGGTCAGGGTGCCGATCTGGTTGACCTTGACCAGCAGGCTGTTGCCGCAGCCGCGCGCGATGCCTTCGGCCAGACGCGCCGGGTTGGTCACGAACAGGTCGTCGCCGACCAGTTGGACGCGGCCGCCAAGCGTGTCGGTCAAGAGCTTCCAGCCGTCCCAGTCATCTTCCGAACAGCCGTCTTCGATCGACAGGATCGGATAGTCGTTCACCAGCGCCTCAAGATAGGCGACGTTTTCGGCGGGGGTCAGCGATTTGCCTTCGCCCTTCATCTCGTATTTGCCGCCCTTGAAATATTCCGTGGACGCGCAGTCCAAGGCCAGCATGATGTCGTCGCCGGGCGCATAGCCGGCCTTTTCGATGGCCTTCAGGATGAAATCCAGCGCGTCGCGGGCGCTGCTGAGGTTCGGGGCGAAGCCGCCCTCGTCGCCGATCCCGGTCGAGAGGCCCGCCGAAGACAGTTCCTTTTTCAGGGTGTGGAACACTTCCGAGCCCATGCGCACGGCGTCGCGGATGTTTTCCGCAGCGACCGGCATGATCATGAATTCCTGGATGTCGATGGGGTTGTCGGCATGTTCGCCGCCGTTGATGATGTTCATCATCGGCACCGGCAGGACATGCGCGCCGGTGCCGCCGACATAGCGATACAGCGGCTGCGAACAGGCTTCGGCCGCGGCCTTGGCCACGGCCAGCGACACGCCCAGAATGGCATTGGCGCCAAGGCGGCCCTTGTTCGGGATGCCGTCCAGATCACACATCAGCCGGTCGATCCCCAGCTGTTCGGTCGCGTCCTCGCCGATCAGGTTTTCGGCGATCTCGCCATTGACGGCGGCGACGGCTTCCAGCACGCCCTTGCCCTTGTAGCGCGCCTGATCGCCGTCGCGCTTTTCGACCGCCTCATGCGCGCCGGTCGAGGCACCCGAGGGCACGGCCGCGCGGCCCATGGTGCCGTCTTCCAGGGTCACGTCGACCTCGACGGTCGGATTGCCACGGCTGTCCAGAATCTCGCGCGCGAAAATGTCGATAATGGCAGTCATCTCTGCCTTCTCCCCTTGGTTTGAAGCGGTCGGCGAAGGTTTACCGGGGAATGTAACGTCTTGAAAGCCGTTTTCTGCCCGCATCGGCCATTGGGACTGGTTGCGCTAACAGATACCTGTGACGTTGCGTCAGTGGCGCAGGGACAGATCCGCCCAGACCGGCAGGTGATCGGATGCGATGCGGGCGACCGGCGAATTCAGCACGCCGCTTTCGCCGACCTCGATGCCGGGCGACACGATGATCTTGTCATAGCGCAGCCGGGGAAAGGGTGCGGGCCAGCTTGGGCCAAGCGTGACCGGGCGCAGCGGCGACAGGGCTTCCAGTCCGCGGCTATCGTGCCATTCGTTGAAATCGCCGACGACGACCAGCTCGCGGTTTCCGATCCGTTCGGCCTGCCCGATGATCCGCGAAAGCTGTGCGCGGCGCGAGGATCGCATCAGCCCCAGATGGACCGCGATGACGGTCATGGCCTTCAGCCGCAGGGCCAGCGCGCCACGGGGTTCGACGCCGGGCAGGGGCAGGCGGCGGATCACCGCGCCATCGGCCAGTTCGGGGCGCACAAGGATCGTCTGCCCATGCCAGCCAAGCGAGTTTTCCCCGGTCCCCAGAAAGGGCACGGGCAGAAGCCCGGTGGTTTCATGGATCAGCTTGCGCGGCAGCGCCTCGGGGCGGGCGCCGTAACGATAGTCCACCTCTTGCAGGGCGACGATATCGGCGTCCAGTCCGGCGATGACCTCCAGATTGCGTTCCGGCGCATGGGGGCCGGTCACGCCACGGCATTTGTGCAGGTTGTAGCTGGCGATGCGAAGGCTTTGGGTCGGGGTCATCAGGCTTTCTGTGGGCTTTTTCGATCAGGTTCCGCAAAAGGTCCGGCGCACGATCTGGTCAGCGGTCGGTGCCAGCGCATATTCGTCCCATTCCGGGCGATCCTGCAATGGCTCATGCAGGGCCGCGTCCAGCCGGTGAAAGGGGGCGAAATCGTCATCGTCGCGCGCGGTCCTGATGACCGCCTCGATCTGGTGGTTGCGCGGAATGCGGCGCGGGTTCGCGGCGGCCATCAGGGCCTGCGGATCGGTTTCGGTCGCGATGCGCGCCTGCCAGTCGGCGTGCCACGGATCGAATGCCGCCGGATCGGCGAATTCCGCGCGCGCCGTGCCATCCGACAGCCCGGCAAAGGTTCGGGTGAAATCGGCGCGGCTTGCCGCCATCAGGGTCAGCAGCCGTTCGGCCAGCGCCCCGTCGGTGGCCGTCGGCGCGGCGATCCCCAGTTTCGCGCCAAAACGCTTCAGCCATTCCGCCTCGTAAATCGCGGGAAAGGCATGGACGGCGCGGGTCGCCTGTTCGACGGCCTGATCCTGATCCGCCCCCATCAAGGGCACCAGACAGGACGCCAGCTGCGCCAGATTCCAGACCGCGATATTCGGCTGCTCGATCCAGGCATAGCGCCCGCCCGTGTCGATCGAGGAAAAGACCGCGCGCGGGTCGAAGGCGTCGATAAAGGCGCAGGGACCATAGTCGATGGTTTCGCCCGACAGCGACATATTGTCGGTGTTCATGACCCCGTGAACAAAGCCCAGCCCCATCCAGCCCGCAATCGTCGCGGCCTGCGCGGCCACGACCGCCTGCAACAGTCCAAGCGCGCCATCGGCCTGCGGATAATGGCGGGCGATGACATGGTCGGTCAGCAGCCGCAGGCGTTCGACATCGCCGCGCACGGCAAAGAATTCGAATGTCCCGATGCGGATATGGCTGGCGGCGACGCGGGTCAGGATCGCGCCCGGCAGCACGGTTTCGCGGATCACCCTTTCGCCCGTGGTGATGGCGGCCAGCGCGCGCGTCGTAGGAATGCCGGCCGCGGCCATGAATTCGCTGACCAGATATTCGCGCAGCACCGGCCCAAGCCAGGCCCGCCCGTCGCCGCGCCGCGAAAACGGCGTCAGCCCGGCACCCTTCAACTGGATGTCAAAGCGCCCGCCGTCCGGGGCCACGACCTCGCCCAGCAAGACCGCGCGCCCGTCACCCAGTTGCGGCACGAAGCCGCCGAACTGATGGCCGGCATAGGCCTGCGCTATCGGTGCGGACCCATCCGGCAGGCTGTTGCCAGACAGCATCGCCAGCCCCTCGGGCCCGGCCAGCCAGTCGGGATCCAGCCCCAACCTTTCGGCCAGCGGCCGGTTCAGCGCGACCAGTTGCGGATCGGCCACCGGCGTCGGCGCGGTCCGGGTAAAAAAACCTGCGGGCAGGCGGGCATAACTGTTGTCAAAGGCGATCATGGCAATCCTCTTGCCTTCTATGTAGAGGGTGCGGCGCGAAAAACAATTCCGCAGATCGGCGGGCGGTCAGCCAGACCGGGGCCGCAACACCCGCCCCGGCCCTTGACGACAGGTGCCTCGAAGACAGCAGACAGGGGCCTTGAAGACAGGGCCATCAGCGCGTATCGCAGGTTGCAACGGTCGCGGCCCTTGGCCCGACAAGCTATCTGACGGGCGACAGCACCATGAAATTCCTTGATCTGGCCAAGGTCTATATCCGTTCGGGCGGGGGCGGCGCGGGTTGCGTGTCCTTCCGCCGCGAGAAATTCATCGAATACGGCGGTCCCGATGGCGGCGACGGCGGGCGCGGCGGCGATGTCTGGGCCGAAACGGTCGAGGGGCTGAATACCCTGATCGATTTCCGCTACCAGCAGCATTTCTTTGCGAAATCGGGCCAGCACGGCATGGGCGCGCAGCGCACCAGGGCCTCGGGCGACGATATCGTGCTGAAGGTCCCGGTCGGCACCGAAATCCTGGACGAGGATCAGGAAACCGTCCTCGCCGATCTGACCGAACCCGGCCAGCGCGTGCTGCTGGCCAAGGGCGGGAATGGCGGCTTCGGCAACCTGCATTTCAAAAGCTCGACCAACCGGGCGCCGCGCAATGCCAATCCGGGCCTGCCGGGGGTGGAACGCACGCTGTGGCTGCGGCTGAAACTGATCGCGGATGCCGGGCTGGTCGGCCTGCCCAATGCCGGGAAATCGACCTTTCTGGCCGCCGTCTCGAACGCCCGGCCCAAGATCGCGGATTATCCCTTTACGACGCTGCACCCGAACCTCGGCGTGGTCGGCGTCGATGCCCATGAATTCGTCATGGCCGATATCCCCGGCCTGATCGAAGGCGCGTCCGAGGGCAGGGGCCTTGGCGACCAGTTTCTGGGCCATGTCGAACGCTCGCGCGTGCTGCTGCATCTGGTCGACGGCACATCGGACGATGTCGCGGCCGACGCCCGCACCATCCTGACCGAGCTTGCGGCCTATTCCCCGGTGCTGGCCGCGAAACCGCGCATCACGGTGCTGAATAAAATCGACGCGCTGGACGATGACACCCGCGATGCGGCCCGCGCGGCGCTGGAAAGCGAAACCGGCGCCCCCGTCCTGATGATGTCGGGCGTCTCCGAGGTCGGCGTGACCGAGGTGCTGCGCGCCCTCTGGACCCGGATCGAGCCGACCCGGCACAAGACCGCCGGATCCCGGGAGCCGCAGAAATGGCAGCCCTGACCCCGGATCTGTCCCGCGCCCGCCGCCTCGTCGTCAAGATCGGCTCCGCCCTGCTGGTCGGGCCGGACGGGCTGAACGGTGCATGGCTTCAGGCACTGTGCGACGACGTCGCCGATGCCCGCCAGCGCGGCACCGATGTCGTGCTGGTCTCGTCCGGCGCCATCGCGCTTGGCCGCAAGGTGCTGGGCCTGCCCGCGGGCGCGCTCAGCGTTGAACAATCGCAGGCCGCCGCCGCCGTCGGCCAGATCCGCCTTGCCCGCGCCTACGAGGAAGCACTGGCCCCGCATGGCGTCAAGACCGCCCAGCTTTTGCTGACGCTGGACGACACCACCGACCGCCGCCGCTACCTGAACAGCCGTGCCACCATGCAAACCCTGCTGGGCCTTGGCGTCGTGCCCATCGTCAATGAAAACGACACGGTCGCGACCGACGAAATCCGCTATGGCGACAATGACCGGCTGGCCGCCCAGATCGCCGTGACCTGCGGGGCGGACCAGTTGCTGCTGCTCTCGGATGTCGACGGGCTCTATACCGCCAACCCGAAAACCGACCCGACCGCCCGCCACCTGCCCGTGATCGACCACATCACCCCGGAGATCGAGGCGATGGGCGGCGATCCCGTCTCGGGCATCTCGAAAGGCGGAATGAAAACCAAACTGCTGGCCGCCCGCACCGCCGTCGCCGGGGGCTGCGCCATGGCCATCGCCGAAGGCTCGGTCGCCAATCCGCTGGCCGCCGTCACCGCAGGCGCCCGCGTCACCTGGTTCCTGCCCGACACCGACCCCCGGGCCGCCCGCAAACGCTGGATCGCCGCCATGAAACCAAGGGGAGAGGTCCGCGTCGACGACGGCGCCGCCGCCGCCCTGAATCGCGGCAAATCGCCCCTGCCCGCAGGCGTTACCGCGGTCAGCGGCGATTTCGGACGTGGCGAACCCGTCGCCATCCTCGATCTGCGCGGCAACCATATCGGCTGCGGCCTGATGCGCTATTCCTCGACCGAGGCCAGCGAGATCGCAGGCCACCGCAGCGACGAAATCACCACGATCCTCGGCTATCCCGGCCGCGCCGCGCTGATCCACCGCGACGACATGGTCATCTGACCCCGGCTTTCTTCATCACCAAAATACCCCGGGGTCCGGGGCAGCGCCCCGGTCCGGCAGATCCGCCGGAAACGCCCTCAGGCCAGGGTGACTGCCGAACGGCGATGCCGTTCCAGACGCCGCAACTGGGACAGATGCACTGCCTCGGGGCCGGGTTCGGGCAGGGACAGGACCCGCTGGCGCAGGAACTCGATCCCCTCCTCGCTGCGCAGCGGGATCGTCGCCGGGTCGATTGCGGCGCCGACAGTCACGCGATAGGTCTGACCGGCCTTGTTCAGCAATTCGTTGAACAGGGTGACGTCGCGCACGGTCGGGTGGATGGCATCCAGCAGATAGAACAGCAGCGAATTGCGGGCGCGTATGCGCAGGGGAATGACCGGGACAGCGAATTTTCGGGCGATCATCGCCGCGCTGGCCATCCAGGGACGTTCCTGCAGCTCGAACCCCTCGCGCTTGGCCAGACGACCCGAGGGGAAGATCAGCCCGATCCGCCCCCGCTCCAGCGCGTCGCGGGTGTAATCCATGGTGGCGCGGGTCTTGGCATGGCTGCGCTTTTCCAGCCGCCATTCGACCGGCGCGATCAGATCGGCCATCTGCGGCAGCACGCGCAGGATGTCCTGATTGGCATAGATGAACAGATCGTCGCGCAGCGCAGAAATGATGTGATTCAGGATCACCCCGTCGGCGATGCCCGTAGGATGGTTCGACACGATCAGCGCCGGACCCGAGGCCGGGATGTTTTCCAGCCCCGAAACCCGCATGTCATGGGCGATCAGCATGGCGACGCGGCGCATCAACTCCTGCGTGGGCAGGTCGCGATATTCCTCGGCCAGCTTCAGCGTGCGGGGATAGCGCAACAGGCGCATCAGCACATGGCGGGCCACGCCATGGTGCCATTTTCCGGAAAACAGCCAGGGCGCCCGCTCGTGGATAAGCGGTTCGATCCGGGCGCGCATCTCGTCCTGGGCTTTCATGTCACCACTATTGCCGTTGCATTGTGACAGTCGCAAGAGCGATCCGGGTCATGTCACGCCCCGGCGGCAAGGATACGCGTAACCATTTCCGACGTGTTGCGCGACAGGCCGGGCACATCGGCGATGCGCTGCAAGGCGGCGCGGGCCCGGGCGCGCAGGTTGTCGTCATGCCGCGTCCAGGTTTCAAAGGCCGTCGACATGCGGGCGGCGGTTTGCGGATTGACCGGATCCAGACGGATCAGCCAGTCGGCATAGAAATCATAACCCGCCCCGTCTGCCCGGTGAAAAGCCGCATGATTCGCCGACAGGCCGCCCAGCAGGGCACGGAAACGGTTGGGGTTCTTCCAGTCGAAATCCGGGCGCGCGGCCAGATCGCGGGCGCGCTCGACCGCCGTTTCGGGGTTGGCGCGCAGGGGCTGGACCATGAACCACTTGTCCATGACCAGCCGGTTGTCGGAAAATTCGTGGCGGAGCAGTTCCAGCGCCTCGCGGTCATTGCCGCAGGCGACCAGCTGGCCAAGCGCGCCAAAGCGTTCGGTCATACTGCTGGCGGTGCCGAACAGGACAAAGGCCCGCTCGCCCCCGTCGATGCGCGACAGCAGCGACAGGCAGGCCAGCCGCAGGCTGCGCCGCGCCGCACCGGCGGCATCGGGGCGATAGGGCTCTTCCTCGATCGTGGCATCATACAGCGCCGACAGCGCGGCGCCGTGGCGGCTGGCCAGATCGCGCAGATAGGTTTCGCGCGCGACATGGATCGCGGCAGGGTCGGGGGTGTCGCCGCGCGCGGCGATGGCGGTGGCGATCTCATCCTCGCCGGGCAGGCCAAGGCACAGCGCGGCAAAGGCCGGATCGGTCAGGGCATCGGCCAGAACCTGCGTCGTCGCCTCGATATGACGCTCCGCCGCCGCGCCTGAAATCCGCGCGATCAGGCTGTCCAGCGCCAGATCATGGCCCGCCTCCCACCGGGTAAAGGGATCGGTGTCATGGGCCAGCAACAGCGCCTGCTGATCGGCGGATATCTGGCGGCTGACCGTCACCGGCGCCGAAAAGCCGCGCAGCAGCGACACCACCGGACGCGCGCCCAACCCGTCAAAGCTGAATTCCTGCTGCGCTTCGGTCATTTCCAGAACCGTGGTCGGCAGGACCTCATCGCCATTCGGGCCGATCAGGCCAAGCGCGATGGGGATGACGCGGGCGGGCTTGTCGGGCTGGCCGGGCGTCGGCGCGGTATGCTGCGCGAACCGCAGGGTCAGGCGACCGTCCTGCCAGTCCTCAACCATCGTCAGGCGCGGGGTGCCGGCGTCGGTATACCAGTGCTTGAACTGCGACAGATCGCGGCCGGTCGCGTCCTGAAAGACCGCCAGCCAATCCTCGATCGTGCAGGCCTGACCGTCGTGGCGGTCGAAATACAGGTCCAGCGCGGATCTGTAACCGTCATCGCCGACCAGCCGTTTCAGCATGCCGATGACCTCAGCACCCTTTTCATAGACAGTCGCGGTATAGAAGTTGTTGATTTCCTGATAGTGATCGGGGCGCGGTGGATGGGCCAGCGGGCCCGCGTCCTCGCGGAACTGGCGGCCGCGCAGCAGTTGCACATCGCCGATGCGCTTGACCGCCGCGCTGCGCATGTCGCTGGTGAATTGCTGGTCGCGAAACACCGTCAGCCCTTCCTTCAGGCAGAGCTGGAACCAGTCGCGGCAGGTGATGCGGTTGCCGGTCCAGTTGTGGAAATATTCGTGCCCGATCACGCCCTCGATCCGTTCGTAATCCAGATCGGTCGC
Organism: Paracoccus sp. DMF-8; assembly: GCF_029309835.1. Classification (GTDB taxonomy): domain Bacteria; phylum Pseudomonadota; class Alphaproteobacteria; order Rhodobacterales; family Rhodobacteraceae; genus Paracoccus. The sequence goes on from NZ_JARJHL010000010.1 coordinate 527,989, forward strand.
GGTTTCCGCGCTGGCCAGAACCAGTTTCGAGTTGAAGATGTTCAACCCCTTGTTTTCCATGGCGCCCATGTTGAAATCATCGACGGCGACAAGGTTGAAGACATCCAGGTCATATTCGCGGCCATAGACCTCTTCGTCCCATTTCATCGACTTTTTCAGCGATTCCATCGCGAAACCGGCATATTCCTGATCGCCCGGACGGGTGCGGACATGCAGGTCGACATGGCGGCCCGATGCGGTGGTGAAGCTGTCCGAAACCGCGACCAGATCGCCCGCGACCAGCGCGAACAGATAGGCGGGTTTGGGCCATGGGTCGTGCCAGGTGGCGACGCCATCCTGCTGGCTGACCGGGTTGCCATTCGACAGCAGCACCGGCAGGTCCGAGCGGATCGTGACGCGGAAGGGCGCCATCACATCGGGGCGGTCGGGATACCAGGTGATCTTGCGAAACCCCTGCGCCTCGCATTGGGTGCAGAACATGCCGCCCGACAGATACAGCCCTTCCAGCGCGGTATTGGTTTCGGGGTCGATCAGCACCTCGGCCATGAAGGTGAAATCATCCCCCGGCAGCGCGTCGGAGGCGATGATCAGTTGTTCGTCCTGAATGCGGAATTGCGATTCGGTCAGCGGCAGCCCGTTGATCGCGATGACCTGAGAGTTCAGCCCGACGCCGTCCAGAACCAGATCGCCCGGCAATTCGCGGTGAAACCCGATGCCCGACCGCACCCGCGTGCCCCGTGGCGCAAGGTCAAACTCCAGACGGGTTTCGGTGATCCGGAAGGGATAGGGTTGCCAATCTGCCAGATAATGGGTTTCGGCCATGTCGGATCTCCGCCGGGGATTGCCAATTTATGTCACGCGGGTCGGGAACCTGCGCCCTGCCAGACTGTTACCCCCAGGCAGGAAGGCTCGCAAGACGTCGAAAGGGTGCAGCTTTTCTGTTGCCTTGTGCCGCTTGTTCGGGCAGCACGGTAGCTGACCTGTTGAAAACACAAGAGGAAGAAGATGACTCATACCGATCCGAATGAGCCCCATCGGCCTGTCGATCCCAGTGACCGCACGCCGCCCGCGACCGAAACCTATGTCGAGCCGGTGGAAACCCGTTCCTCTCCTCTGCCGCTGATCATCGGCATTCTGCTGGCGCTGGCCGTGGCCTATTTCGTGCTGCAGTATTTCCTGAACAAGGATGCCGTTGTCACGACCGATGAGCCTGCCGCCGTGACCGCACCGGAAACGCCCGCAGAAACGCCTGCCGAAACCCCGGCGGCAGAGGCCCCGGCCGTGGATCCCGCACCCGCCGCCGAACAGGCTTCCGAGGCTGCGGATGACGCAGCCGCCGCTGCCGAAAGTGCCGCCGATGCCGCCGAAACGGCCGTGACCGAAGGCACCGAGGCTGCGGGTCAGGCGGCCGATGCCGCCGCCAGCGCCGCAGAAGAGGCCGCAGCCGATGCCGAAGCCGCCGCCCAGACCGCCGTCGAGGCGGCCGAGGACGCGGCCGAGACCATGGGCACCGCCGTCGAAGATGCGGCAAGCGATGCGGCGCAGGCTGCGGGCGAAGCGGCGGATGCTGCCGGTCAGGCCGCCGATGATGCCGCTGATGCGGCACAGACCGCCGTCGAAAACGCGGCCGATGCCGTCGATGATGCGACCTCGACCACCACGACTCCGGCGCCGGGCAACTAGGCCCCGGGGCACAGTTGAACGCTTTGCGCCGTGCCGGGAAACCGGCGCGGTGCCTTTGTTTTGATCACGGCTTTGCCCGGCCTTTCGCAGGGCGCAGCGAATTGTTCACAATCGTATACCGTTCTGTTGCAAGCCTGACCCGATTGTCCTAGCAAGGCGGCGTCAATTCGTTTGGAGGCAAAGCCATGGAACGCGTCGAAAAGGCCGGTCTGCGTGTCGAAAAGGTGCTGGCGGATTTCATCACCGACCGCGCCCTGCCGGGCAGCGGCATCGACCCCCGCCATTTCTGGGAGGGCCTGTCGGCCCTGTTGCATGATCTTGGCCCGAAAAACCGCGCGCTGCTGGACCGGCGCGAAACCCTGCAGGCGCAGCTTGACGCCTGGCATGTCGAACATCGCGGTCGGGACATCGACCCTGCCGCCTATCGCGCCTTTCTGGAAAGCATCGGCTATCTGGTGCCGCAGGGCGCGGATTTCACCATCGACACCCCTGAAACCGATCCGGAATTCGCCAGCATCGCCGGCCCGCAACTGGTCGTGCCGATCACCAATGCGCGCTATGCGCTGAACGCGGCCAATGCGCGTTGGGGCAGCCTGTATGATGCGCTTTACGGCACCGATGCGCTTGGCGATCTGCCTGAGGGCAGGGGCTATGACGCCGGACGCGGCGCCCGCGTGATCGCCTGGGGTCGCGATTTTCTGGACAAGGCCGCGCCCTTGGCCAGCGGCTCCTGGGCGGATGTCGCGGGGCTTTCGGTCGCGAACGGGGCGCTGGAACCGGCGCTGCGCGATCCGGCGAAATTCGCGGGCCATATCGGTGATGCGGCGAATCCTTCGGATGTGTTCCTGCGCAACAACGGGCTGCTGATCCGCATCCGCTTTGACGCGACGACCCCGGTCGGCCAGCAGGACAAGGCCGGGATTTCCGATCTGGTCATCGAAGCCGCCCTGTCCGCGATCATGGATTGCGAGGACAGCGTGGCCTGCGTCGATGGCGAGGACAAGGCGCTGGCCTATGGCAACTGGCTGGGCCTGATGCAGGGCACCCTGTCCGAAGCCGTTGAAAAGAATGGCAAGACCTTTACCCGCAGGCTGGCCGATGATGTCACCGCGACCGGCCCTGACGGCCAGCCCGTGACCTTCCGGGGCCGCGTCGTCATGCTGGTGCGCAATGTCGGCCATCTGATGACCACGCCCGCCGTGCTGGACCGCAACGGCGATGAGGTGTTCGAGGGGCTGCTGGATGCCGCCGTCACCACGCTTTGCGCGCTGCATGACCTGAAACGCGACAGCGGCACCCATAACAGCGCCACCGGGTCGGTCTATGTCGTGAAGCCCAAGATGCACGGCCCCGAAGAGGTCGCCTTTGCCGTCGAGATATTCGACCGGGTCGAGGATCTGCTGGGCCTGCCGCGCAACACCGTCAAGCTGGGCATCATGGACGAAGAACGCCGCACCAGCGCCAACCTTGGCGAATGTATCCGCGCGGCCAAGGATCGCATCGCCTTTATCAACACCGGTTTCCTTGACCGGACGGGCGACGAATACCACAGCTCGATCGAGGCCGGGCCGATGCTGGCCAAGGGCGAGATGCAGGGGCAGCCATGGATCACCGCCTATGAAAACCGCAATGTCGATATCGGTCTGGCCTGCGGCCTGTCGGGCCGCGCGCAGATCGGCAAGGGCATGTGGGCCGCGCCCGACCTGATGGCCGCCATGCTGGAGCAGAAGATCGCCCAGCCCAGGGCCGGGGCGAATACCGCATGGGTGCCCAGCCCGACGGCGGCAGTGCTGCATGCGACGCATTACCATCAGGCCGATGTCTTTGCGATCCAGCGCGAACTGGCCGCCAACCCGCGCGGCCCGCAACTGGATGAATTGCTGCACATCCCGCTGACCGCCGGCCGCAATTACAGCGAGGCCGAAATCACCGCTGAAATCGAAAACAACTGCCAGAGCATTCTGGGCTATGTCGTGCGTTGGGTCGATCAGGGCATCGGCTGTTCCAAGGTGCCCGATATCCATGATGTCGCCCTGATGGAGGACCGCGCCACGCTGCGCATCTCCAGCCAGCAACTGGCGAACTGGCTGCTGCATGGCGTGGTCAGCGAAGGTCAGGTGATGGACGGGCTGCGCAAGATGGCCGTGATCGTGGACCGCCAGAACGCAGGCGATCCGCTGTATCGCCCGATGGCGCCGGGCTATGACGGCGTGGCCTTTCAGGCGGCCTGCGATCTGGTGTTTCTGGGCCGCGTCCAGCCCTCGGGCTATACCGAACCGGTCCTGCATGCCCGCCGCCTGCAGGCCAAGGCCGAGACGCGCGCGTGATCGGCCGGCTTGCCGCGCTGCCGCAGCTCTGGCTGGCCGTTTTCGGCCTGACCAGCCTGCTGATCGGCTGGTCGGTGGACCTGCGCCTGCCGCTATGGGCGCAATATCCGGGCTGGCCGGTCTTTGTGACCGGCATCGCCCTGATGGTTTGGGCCACCGCCACGATGGCCTGGGCCGGGACGACATTCATGCCGGGACAGGTGCCGTCGCGGCTGGTGACATGGGGACCGTTCAGCTTTTCGCGCAACCCGATCTATCTGGGCGATCTGCTGGTTCTGGGGGGCTTTCTGCTGATCTTCGACGCGGCGGGGGGCCTGATCCTGCTGCCGATGTTCGTGATTTTCCTGACGCAGCGCTTTATCCTGCAGGAAGAGGCGACAGCCCGGCAGGCCTTCGGCAGCGCCTATGACGCCTATGCGGCGCGGGTCCGGCGCTGGATCTGAAACGTCATTGCTGTCGTCTATGGCAGATTCTGCGTCGCTTTCGGCTTATCGGCGGATATTCATGCGGCGATCTGCAGCAGCGCGCTCGGGCGCTGGCTGCGCGCGCATGGCCCGGTTTGCACCATGTATCTGGTAATTTGCATTATAATCGTTGTGCAAGTATCTGAATGATATTAAATTTTTGTGGTAATCGACTCTTTCGCAAACTTTGGGATTAGGACTATTTGACAGGGGTTTTCCCGCAAAATCGGGCCGTTTTGACTGCCGTCACGTCAGTCGCGGCCTTGTGATGGCGCTACAGGCGGTGCTACAGCTTGCCGGACTGCGGACAAAAGGGGGGCGCGATGAAAATCGGTGCACTTAGGGAACTGCAGGACGGCGAGAATCGTGTCGCGATCACGCCATCCTCTGCGGCCCATCTGAAGAAACTGGGGTATGAGGTTTTCGTCGAAAGCGGCGCGGGTGCGCGTGCGGGTTTCAGCGACAAGGCCTATGAGGATGCCGGTGTCACTGTCGACCGGACGCCCGCAGAGCTGGTTGGCGATGTCGACGTCGTCGTCAAGGTTCGCCCGCCAAGCGAGGCGGAAATCGGCAATATGCGTGCCGGCCAGACGCTGATTTCCTATTTCCTGCCGGCGCAGAATGCCGATCTGCTGGAAGCCGCGCGCAAGCAGGGCATCACGGCGATCGCCATGGACATGGTCCCGCGCATCAGCCGCGCGCAGAAAATGGACGCGCTGTCGTCCATGGCCAATATCGCGGGCTATCGCGCCGTGATCGAGGCCGCGAACAATTTCGGCCGTTTCTTCACCGGTCAGGTGACGGCGGCGGGCAAGGTGCCGCCGGCCAAGGTTCTAGTGATCGGCGCGGGTGTGGCCGGTCTGGCGGCGATCGGCGCCGCGACCAGCCTTGGCGCGCAGGTCTATGCCTTTGACGTTCGTCCCGAAGTGGCCGAGCAGATCGAATCCATGGGCGCGGAATTCGTCTATCTGGATTTCGCCGAACAGCAGACCGATGGCGCGGCGACGGGCGGCTATGCGGCGCCCTCCAGCCCGGAGTTCCGTGAAGCGCAGCTGAAGAAATTCCGCGAACTGGCGCCCGAGATGGACATTGTCATCTCGACCGCGCTGATCCCGGGCCGCGATGCGCCGGTCCTGTGGACCCGCGACATGGTCGAGGCGATGAAGACGGGTTCCGTCATCGTCGACCTTGCCGCCGAACGCGGCGGCAACTGCGAACTGACCGTCCCGGACGAGCGTTTCGTGACCGACAATGGCGTGGTGATCATCGGCTATACCGATTTTCCGTCGCGCATGGCGGCGCAGTCGTCGGAACTTTACGGCAACAACATCCGCCACATGATGGCCGACCTGACGCCCGGCAAGGACGGGCAGGTTGTCCAGAACATGGAAGACGACGTCATCCGCGGTTCGACCGTGGCCCATGACGGCGATGTGACCGCAGCCGCCCCCGCCGCCGAAAGTGGCCGCGATTGCCGCGCAAAAGCCCGAGGAAAAGGTCAAGGAACTGACCCCCGAGGAAAAACGCGCCAAGGAAATCGCCGCCTTCAGGGCGCAGACCAAATCGCAGGTGACCCTGCTGGCGGTCGGCGCCGCGCTGATGCTGCTGGTCGGCATCTATGCGCCCGCGTCCTTCCTGTCGCATTTCATCGTGTTCGTGCTGGCCTGCTTCGTCGGCTTCCAGGTGATCTGGAACGTCAGCCATTCGCTGCACACGCCGCTGATGGCGATCACCAATGCGATTTCGTCGATCATCATCGTCGGCGCGATCCTGCAGATCGGCTCAGGGTCCTGGCTGGTCGTGGTGCTGGCCGCCGCATCGGTGCTGATGGCGGGCGTCAACATCTTTGGCGGCTTCCTGGTCACGCGCCGGATGCTTGCCATGTTCCAGAAGTCGTAAGGAGAGGTTGATGGAATACGGATTTTCCACCGCCGCTTATGTGGTCGCGGCCGTCCTGTTCATCCTCTCGCTTGGGGGGCTTTCGGGACAGGAAAGCGCGAAACGCGCGGTCTGGTATGGCATCGCCGCCATGGCGCTGGCGGTTGTCGCCACGCTGATCGGGCCGGGTTCGGGCAACTGGCTGGTGACCGTGGTCATGCTGCTGATCGGCGGCTCCTTTGGCTGGGTCGTGGCCAAGCGCGTCCAGATGACGGAAATGCCGCAACTGGTTGCCGCGATGCACAGCCTTGTCGGTCTGGCGGCCGTTCTGATCGGCTTCAATGCCCAGTTCGAACTGGGCTGGATCGACGCGCTGCGCGCGCAACTGTCGCCGGATGCGCTGATGAATGCCGCGGCGACCGATCCGGCGGCGATCGAGCGTCTGACCAGACGGCTTGAGGAGCTGACCGGCTTCACCGCCGTTCTGGCCCACAAGACCGCCGCCGAAATCGCCATGCTGAAGGTCGAGGTTTTCCTGGGCATCTTCATCGGTGCGGTGACCTTTACCGGTTCGATCGTCGCCTTTGGCAAGCTCGCGGGCAAGATCGACGGCAAGCCGCGCAAACTGCCGGGCGGCCATGCGCTGAACGCCGGTGCGGCGATCCTGTCGGTGGTCTTCGGCGTGCTTTACTGCGCCGATATCGGCTCGCCCGTGCTGTGGCTGGTGATCGTGACGCTGCTGGCCTTCTTTATCGGCTATCACCTGATCATGGGCATCGGCGGCGCCGACATGCCGGTCGTCGTGTCGATGCTGAACAGCTATTCCGGTTGGGCGGCTGCGGCCATCGGCTTTACGCTTGGCAATGACCTGCTGATCGTCGTCGGCGCGCTGGTCGGCTCCTCGGGTGCGATCCTGTCCTATATCATGTGCAAGGCGATGAACCGCAATTTCATCAGTGTGATCCTGGGCGGCTTTGGCGGTGAAACCGGCCCCGCGATGGAGATCGAGGGCGAACAGGTGGCCATCGACGCCGATGGCGTCGCCGCCGCGCTGAACGATGCCGATGAGGTCATCATCGTTCCGGGTTACGGCATGGCGGTGGCGCAGGCACAGCAATCGGTCAGCGAACTGACCCGCAAGCTGCGCGCCAAGGGCAAGAACGTCCGCTTTGCGATCCACCCGGTCGCGGGCCGTCTGCCGGGCCACATGAACGTGCTGCTGGCCGAGGCCAAGGTGCCTTATGACATCGTGCTGGAGATGGATGAGATCAACGAGGATTTCCCCTCGACCGATGTGGTGATCGTCATCGGCTCGAACGACATCGTGAACCCGGCCGCACAAGAGGACCCGAATTCGCCCATCGCGGGGATGCCGGTTCTGGAAGTGTGGAAGGCCAAGCAGGTCTTCGTGTCGAAACGCGGTCAGGGCACCGGCTATTCGGGCATCGAGAACCCGCTGTTCTACAAGGAAAACACGCGCATGTTCTATGGCGATGCCAAGAAATCCATCGATGCGCTGCTGCCGATGATCGACTGATCGCCGGTTGCAGGGAAAAGGAAAAGGCGGGCCCTGCGGCCCGCCTTTTTCGTTGCGTCGGTTATATTTCATTGGGTTTGATACCGGCGTTTCAGATGGTTTGATACGCGAAGAGCCGGGAAGTCTCGCGGTTGTCGGAGACGGTCGCGGGTTGTTGCGGAAGCGCGATGGCGCTGCGCCCAACGGTGGACCGTTGCGGGGTGGACGCGGTGCGCGGGCGGGAAGTGAGCGGCGATCTTGGCGGCAATCTGGTGTTAGGTCAGGCGGTCGATTCGGGTGAGGATAAAGTCTTGTAGCGCCTGATTGCTGTCGATGATCGACGGGACGCCGGATCGGTGTTGGCGGCGATGCTCGGTCACAGGCATGTCGCAGGGCCGCAGATCCGGCAGGCGGCTTTCCAGATGCGATTGTCGCAGTTCGGTCATGGCATGGGCGAGACGGTCGAGCGATGCACAGGCGATGCTGATTTCGGTCAGGGCCATGTCGATGGAGGTAAGGGGATCAAACTTACTCATGCGAGCAACTCCGATAGATCACCGATAACCAGATCCTCGATTCGCCCCCTGTCGTCATCCGACAGGCCAAGGAACGGGCGGGCCAAGGGATGGGCGGGCGGGGATGCCGCGATCCTCATCCCCGAACTGACGAGACTGTCCGATATTTTGTGTTCTGACGCTATTTGTCAGGCCATTGGGCAGCGTTCTTCGAAGATGATGGCGATCTGGCTTCTGACAGCGTGCCATTCGCGCACCGATATCTTCCACTCGGTCGATGTCGCATTGAGCGCCAGCCAGATCAATTTCGCCGCTGCGTCGTCGCCTGGGAAGTGGCCGCGGGCTCTGACGGCGCGGCGGATTTTCGAGTTCAAGGCCTCAATGGAATTCGTGGTGCAGATCGCTTTGAGTGCGGCGGCGACGGCCTTGCGGTCCTTGTCACTGGCGAAGTTCATGGACTGGCGCAGGAGGTGAACAATACAGGTCTGAATCCGCGTCCGGGGAAAGGCCGCCCCGGATAGCCCGAGGGAAGCCCTTCAGCCCGTCCCGACGGCGATGAGAATGTCCTGGACAGCTCTGTTGCGCAGGTCGCCGAGAACCCTGGCCCAGAACTTCGCGCCCTCATTGGCCTGGAACCACAGGCCCAGAACGTCCCGCGTGCCGTCCGGCAAAACTGCCAGAGCCACGAAGACCGCCTTGTTCGACACGGCCCCGTCGGTCCGGATATTGACCCCGATCGCGTCCATGAAGACGATCGGACAGCAGGGCTCCAGCGGGCGGTTCTGCCAGCTGCTGACCTTCTCCATGACCGCGTCGGTGATCGCCGAAATCAAGCCCGGCGACGCCTCGATGCCGTAGATTTCTTCTATGTAACCCTGGATCTCGCGGGTCGTCATCCCCCGGGCATACATGCTGACGATCTTGCGGTCGAACCCGGGAAAGCGGCGCTGATATTTGGCGATCAGCAGCGGATCGAAACTGCCGTTGCGGTCGCGGGGAATGTCCAGGACCACCTTGCCACTGTCGGTGGTCACCGTCTTCCGGCTGCGCCCATTGCGGCGGTTGAGAGGCTGGGTCTGGCCCTCAGGCGCTTCTTCTGCCTGCTCTTCATCGAGATGGATGCCATCTCTGTGTTCAACGCAGGTTCCGCCAGCGCCTTCGTCAGTTCCGCCAGGATGCCGGCCTTGCCAAACAGAGCGCCAGGCGAGCGACCTTCCATCAGCAGGTCCAGCAGGTCTTTGTCGATGCTCATATGTGGGTCTCCTCTCAGAGCAGTTACCACGTCAGCGCACAAAATTCAGGATAGTCCCTGCGGCCCGCATTTCGGCGTCGGCGAGATGGCCGTTGGCGACCTCCGCCTGTGAAACTGCAACACGCGCAGCTTTTCGATACTTCGCCGCATCCCCTGCGCCGTTTACGCTGCCGTAAACACCCGCTTTAACCGGCATGATATCCTTGCAGATCAGATGCCCGCGATCATCGAAGGCGACAGCGGGCGCGTCGAAGTTGTCAGGATCGCGACCAATCAGGATCTGGCCTTTGCCGTGCCATGCCATCATGTCCTGTTAAGTTTCCGGCCCGCCATAAGTCCAATGGTCGATCTGAACACGCCCCCAACGGCCCACCGAGGCGGGCATATAGATCAGCCCGGTATAATAAGGTCATGTCGCAGTTGGACGGCGGAGAATGCGATCTGCAAGACCGGACTGGAAAACCTGTTCATAGGATCGCCCGCCCGCGCCTTGCCCTTCGCGGTTGTGGCGGTCGATCTCGCGCCGAACCACGTTTTCCAAGATAGAAAACGGCACCGGGGCCACATCGTGGCGGGGCACATGGCCAGCATGGGCACCCTTGAAATCCGGCCGGTCGTCGATCACCCGCGACAGGGTGGCGAAGGTCCGCTCCGCGATCTTCGCCCGCGCGTTCTTCGGTATCGCAAATGTCAGATCGATCCCAAGATGGTAGCAGACGCCCAACGGCTTCACACCGGGCTGACCCTTAGCCTTGCCACGCCATTTGAATTTGGCCGAAGCTGTCGCCATTGTGCGAAAACCTCTCGGAACTCGGAAAAATTTCTGAAGAACAAGCTGTGGGGCGTGGACGAAACAGCCCGAACTCTTGACAATAATCCATTGATTTTTAATGATGTGTCGCCCGTCGATTTGCGAGAAAACAGCCCGGCTGGGGTTCTGCGCATCAAACCCTGTGAGACGCCTCAGCGTTCCGCAGCGGGATTCGTCGGGGGAAAGCGGCGCGGTTTCGATCCGCGTGGCGGTTCGGGCAGGTGGTGCGGATATGGAAAGGGCGGGCTTGCGCCCACCCTTTCGTTGCGTCCCGCGACCTGACGGGGGTTCAGATCAGGGGGTGATGATGATCGGCGTGCCGTCCTGAACCATCGCATAGATGTCTTCGACCTCTTCGTCGGTGACGGCGATGCAGCCTGCGGTCCAGTCGCGTCTTTGCTTTGCCAGCACGCGCCCTTCGGGGCCCAGACCGTGGATGAAGATATCGCTGCCGGCGTTGCGGCCCAGTGTCAGGGCGCGGATGGTGTCCTGTTCGTTCGGATAGGACACGCCGATCGACAGGTGGTAGCGGCTGTTGGGGTTGCGGCGGTCGATGTAATAGACGCCTTCGGGCGTGCGGCCGTCGCCTTCGAAATTCTTGTGCCCGGCGGGCGCGAAGCCAAGGCCGACATCATAGACCTTGAGTGCGCGATTGCCGTTCAGCAGATACATCCTGCGCTGCCCCTTGTTCACCAGAACCGAGGTCACGGGGGGGCCGTTATAGGTCTTGAACCTGCTTGGCGTGGGCGAGCAGGCGGTCAGCGCGGCCAATACGCCCCCCGCCAGCAAAGTCCTGCGCGTCGTGATCATGGTGATATCCGCCTGTCCCTTGTTTTGTTCCAATTTGCCCGTTGCGGGCTGCTGCTGCAATGATGCGAAGATCACGAATTCCTGATCTGCCGCAGGGCTTCGCCACCCCAAAGCCGGAAGCCGCGCAACCTTCCCGCCCATCTGTGACATAAAATACCGCAACCGCCCGACCGCCCGTGCCCGCGCTGCGAATTTCGCTTTTGTTTGGGCGGGGCTGCTGGATAATGCAGCGCATGGATACTTCGGCAGAACACCCGCTTCGCTACGCTTTGGTCAACGAATTGCACGCGCGCCCGTCGCCCCGGCTGACGGCGCCGACGACGGTCGTCTATCTGGCCTTCAAGGAACCGCGCGATGCCGCGAACCGCGACCGCGCGCGCGATGCGGCGCATCTGACCGATCTCAGCCGCCGGCATGGGGCGCCGATGCCCGATATTTCCGCCGGGCATCATATGACGCGGCTTGGCCGCTATGAGCTGCGATGGGAAAGCCATACCGAATTCGTGACCTATGCCGCCTTTACCGAAGGGCTGCCGCAGCGCCCCTTTGACCCGGCGGTGGCGGCGGTCTTTCCCGATGACTGGCAGCAATCGGCACCGGGCAGGCGCATTGCCGCCGTCATGGTCCAGGTCGATTTCCTGCCCGACGACCCTGCCGACATCCAGCCGAAACTGGCCGAGTGGTTCGTGCGCGACAGCACCACGGCGGTCTGGGTCGTCGATGAGGCCGCCATCGTGGCGGGCGATTTCCGCATTGATCCGGCAGGCTGGATGCGCTTTGCGCTGTTCGTGCGCCGCGATGTCGGGCCGGGGCGCGTCGGCCGCATCGTCCAGCGCATCCTGGAACTGGAAACCTACCGCGCCATGTCGATGCTGGGGCTGGGCCGCGCGCGGCAGTTGACCGCGCAGCTGAACGCGCTGGACCCCGAACTGAACGAGATCGTGCAGGGCATGGGCGGGGAAAACCGCAGCCCCGAAACGACGCTGAACAGCCTGCTCTCGGTGTCGGGCAAGCTGGAGGCGGCGGCGGCGGAACATGATTTCCGCTTTGGCGCGACGGCCGCCTATGAGGCCATCGTCATGGACCGTATCCGCGTCCTGCGCGAGACCCGCTTTGCCGGGCGCCAGATGCTGACGGAATTCATGGCCCGCCGCTATGCGCCTGCGATGCGGACCGTGAAATCGGCGGAAAAGCGGCTGAATGTCATGCTGGACCGATCCGAGCGCGCGGGCGAATTGCTGCGCACCAGCGTCGATGTTCAGCGCAGCGAACAGAACCAATTGATCATGAAACGCATGGACCGCCGCGCCGATCTGCAACTGCGTCTGCAACACACGGTCGAAGGCCTGTCGGTCGTCGCCATCAGCTATTACGCGCTTGGGCTGGCGGGCTATGCGATCGCGCCGATTGCGCATGAGCTGGGCGTGGACAAGGGCGTGATGATCGCCCTTCTGACGCCCTTGGTCATTCTGGGGGTCTGGCTGGCGATGCGCCGGATCAAGGCGCGGCTGCATCAGGATGGGGACGACCACCACTAGACAGGTCGCGGCGTGCTTGGCATGACGATCCCGACGGAAACGAAAGGGGATGTCATGTCGAAACTGCTGCGGATGTATGGGCTGGATTATTGCTCGACCTGCCAGAAGGCGCAGGCCGCGCTGGAAGAAGCGGGCTGGAGTGTCGATTTCCGCGATGTCAAGAAACAGCCCCTGTCCGGCGAGGAATGGGACGACCTGCTGGCCCAATTCGGCGAAAAGCTGGTCAATCGCGCCAGCCTGACATGGCGCGGCATGTCCGAGGATGAACGCGCCCAGCCCCCGGTTCAGATGCTGCTGGCGAAATCGTCGCTGGTCAAGCGTCCGGCAATTGCGGCGGGCGATCTGCGCCTGCTGGGCTGGACCGCCAATGTCAAACGCGCGCTTGGCCTGCCTGCCTAGACGACATAGCGGTCGCGGCGGTGGTTGATCGCGATGACCAGATTGACCACCACCGCGCCCATCAGCGACCAGGCCACGATCCGCCAGTCGCGGATGGCAAAGGCCCAGGCAAACAGGCAGGCGTCAAAGATCATCTGCGTCCAGCCCGCGCGAAAGCCGGTGCGGTCCTGCAGATACAGCCCCAGAATGCCGATCCCGCCAAGCGAGGCGCCGTGGCGAAACAGCGCCAGCAGCCCCGCCCCGGTGACAAAGCCGAACAGCAAGGCGCCGACGCCCGGCGCCAGATGCGCGAACTGCAATCCCTGCGGCAGGACCGTGACGATCAGCGACAGGGCGCTGACGGCGATAAAGGACTTGATCGTGAAACCCAGCCCGAAACGGCGATAGCCCAGCCAGTAAAAGGGCAGGTTCACCGCGAAAAAAATCGGCGCGAAATCCCATCCCGTCGAATAGGAAATCAGGATCGCCAGCCCCGCCGTCTGGCCGGTGACAAAGCCCAGATGTGTCAGGATCAGGACCCCCACGGCCGCCATGAAGCTGCCAAAGGCCAGCCCCTGCGCATCGTCGATCAGGCTGTGGAATTCGGGATGGGCGCTGTCTTTTGCCATGACCGGTTTCTGGCGCGGCCCCGCTGCGACCGCAAGGGGGCCGGCCCGGAATTTCCGGCCCGGCCAGGGTTATCCCCGATCAGTCAAAGGCGCGGTCGGTGATGGTCGTCACATAGGCCCCTTCGGGCGCCTTGGTGATGACCGGGTCCGAGCCGCCCGACATCAGCGTATCGACGGTGCGCTGGTAATCGGCCACGTCCAGAACCCCGGTCGAGCCTTCGGTCAGCTTGGCTATTTCCTGTGCCATGCGGATCTGATGTTCCAGCGTCTGCGCGCCGGTTTCGTCGTTTTCCAGAACGATTTCGGCGGCCTCCTCGGGGTTGGCCGCGGCATATTCAAAGCCTTTCATGGTCGCGCGCACGAAACGGACCAGCGCGGTGACCTTGGGCTTGTCCTGCAGGGTGGATTCCAGAACATACAGCCCGTCTTCCAGCGTGGCGACGCCCTGATCCTCGTATTTGAAGGTCACCAGATCATCGGCCGAAATCCCCGCATCCAGCACCTGACCGAATTCGTTATAGGTCATGGTCGAAATGCAGGCCGCCTGTTTTTGCAGCAGCGGATCGACGTTGAAGCCCTGTTTCAGCACCGTGACGCCTTCCGGCCCGCCATCGGTCGACAGGCCCAGATGGTTCATCCATGACAGAAAGGGATATTCATTGCCGGAAAACCAGACGCCCAGGGTCTTGCCCCTGAAATCGGTTTTCGGGTCGGTGATGCCGGTTTCCTTCAGGCAGGTCAGCATCATCCCCGAGCTTTTGAAGGGCTGGGCGATATTGACGATGGGCAAGCCCTTTTCGCGCGCGGCCAGCGCGGCGGGCATCCATTCGACCACGACATCGGCGCCACCGCCTGCCAGAACCTGCACCGGGGCGATATCGGGACCGCCCGGCTTGATCGTGACATCCAGACCTTCCTCTTCGTAAAAGCCCTTGTCCTTGGCGACGTAATAGCCGTCGAACTGGGCCTGCGTCACCCATTTCAGTTGCAGGGTCAGGGGCAGGGGATCTTCGGCCCAGGCCGCGCCGCCCAGCAGTGCCAGCGTGGCCACAGTGGTTGCCAGTGTCTTCATACTCTCTCTCCTGTTGGGGCGCGTTTGGTGGCGCCTTGTTATCTGTCCTGTTGTCTGCGTTGCGACGGGTGCCAGAATGTCACGCGGCGTTCGATGAATGCCACAATGCCATAGAAGGCGGTTCCGGCAAGGGCCGCGACAAGGATCTCGGCCCAGACCAGCGCGATATTCAGCTGCCCCACCGCGGTCGAGATGCGAAAGCCCATGCCGCGCGTCGGGCTGCCAAAGAACTCGGCGACGATGGCGCCGATCAGGGCCAATGTCGTGGTGATCTTCAACCCGTTGAACAAAAAGGGCAAAGCGGCGGGCAGGCGCACATGCACCAGCGCGTGCCAATAGCCCGCGCTCCATGTCGCCATCAGGTCGCGTTGCAGCGGATCGGTGGCGGCCAGCCCGGCGACCATGTTCACCAGAATCGGAAAGAACACCATGACGACGACCACGGCGGCCTTGGACTGCCAGTCGAAACCGAACCACATCACCAGGATCGGGGCGATGCCGACGATGGGCAGGGCGGCCACGAAATTCCCGATCGGCAGCAGCCCGCGCTGCAAAAAGGCCGAGCGGTCGATGGCGATGGCGGTGGCGATCGCCGCCAGCGCGCCGATGATCCAGCCGGTCAGCGCGCCCTTGATGATCGTCTGGACGAAATCGCCCCAAAGCAGGGGGATGTTGCCGGTGAATGCCGCCCAGATCCGGCTTGGCGGTGGCAGGATGACGGCGGGCACGGCATAGATCCGCACCGCCATTTCCCAAAGCAGCAGGATCGTCGCGCCAAAGATCGCCGCGACCAGCGGCCCGATCCAGGGGGCATGCAGTCGGGACAGCCACGCATTCACGCCCAGTGCCGCCAGCCAGACCGCAATCAGGGGCAGCGCCGCGATCATCGTGCCAACCCCATGCGGCGCAGGGTGACGCGCTCGACCGCGGTGATGACGACGACCAGCACCGCGGCCAGCCCGGCGGCCATGAACAGTGCCGACCAGATCTGGATGGTCTGGCCGTAATAGCTGCCCGACAGCAGCCGCGCGCCCAGACCCGCCGTCGCCCCTGCGGGCAATTCGCCGACGATGGTGCCGACCAGCGCCGCCGCGACCGCGACCTTGAGGCTGGCGAACAGATAGGGCATGGCCGAGGGCAGCCGCAGCCGCCAGAACACCTGTGCCGCGCTGGCGCTCCATGATCGCATCGGGTCAAGCTGCATGGCGTCGGGCGTGCGCAGCCCCTTGACCATGCCGACCAGCACCGGGAAAAGCGACAGCCAGGCCGCGATCACCGCCTTGGGCATCAGCCCGGTCACGCCCATGCTGGCAAAGACGACGATGACCATGGGCGCAATCGCCAGGATCGGCACGGTCTGGCTGGCCACGGCCCAGGGCATGACCGACAGGTCCATGGCCCGGTTATGGGTGATGCCCACGGCCAGCAGGATGCCCGCCAGACTGCCGATGGCAAAGCCCGCCAGCGTGGCCGACAGCGTGACCCAGGCGTGCCAGACCAGACTGCGTTTCGTGGTGACCTTCTGCCCCGCGATCCCGTCCCACAGCCCCATCGCGACCTGATGCGGCGCGGGCAGAACCGGGCGGTCAAGGCTCGGCGTCTGGCGGATCAGATCGCCCGTGGTCAGAACCGTATCGGCCCGCGCGGCCTGATCGCGCACCCATGGCGCATTCATCCAGACGGCGGCCAGATACCAGATCACCATGATCGCCAGCAGCACCATCAGAATCGGCAGCGCGGTCCGTAGGGTGGGGTTCACCCCACCGCTTGTTTGCGCCGCCGCATCAGTCGTAGGAATGCCCCAGACGCAGACCTTCGCGGACCTGCTGGGCAATGTCGATGAACTCGGGCGTGTCGCGGATTTCCAGCGGCCGGTGACGCGGTAAAGGGCTGTCGATGACCCGGGTGATGCGGCCGGGACGGGGCGACATGACGACGATCTTCGTCGACAGATAGACCGCCTCGGGGATGGAATGGGTGACGAAAGCGATGGTCTTCCGGGTCTTGGCCCACAGTCCCAGCAGCGCCCGGTTCAGCCGGTCGCGGACGATTTCATCCAGCGCGCCGAAAGGCTCGTCCATCAGCAGGATATCCGCGTCAAAGGACAGGGCCCGCGCGATGCTGGCCCGCTGCTGCATCCCCCCCGAAAGCTGCCAGGGATATTTCCCGCCGAAACCCGACAGTTCGACCAGATCCAGCACCCGGGCGACACGCTCCGCCCGTTCCGCTCTGGAAAACCCCATGATTTCCAGGGGAAGCGCGATATTCCCCGAAATCGTGCGCCACGGATACAACCCCGGCGCCTGAAAGACATAACCATAGGCCCGCGCGCGGCGCGCCTCGTCCGGGGCCTGCCCATTGATGCTGATCCTGCCCCCGGTGGGCGTTTCCAGGGCGGCAATCGTGCGCAGGAATGTCGTCTTGCCGCAGCCCGAAGGCCCGATGAAACTGACGAAATCGCCCCGGTCAATGGTCAGGTTGACGTCCTTCAGTGCATGGACCGGGCCATCGGCGGTCTGGAATGTCAGGTCGATGCCCTGTGCAGAGATAACGGGTTCAGGCATCTCTGGACTGCACCTTGCCCTGGCAGATGACCTGCCCACCGGTTTCCTTTTCGACAAGATCGCGCAGGTTCAGCAGGCCGCCGACCGCCTTTTCCAAGGCGCTTCTCAATGCCTGGTCATGTTCGGGACGAAAATCGCCGCCTTTGGTCGGTTCGCCGCATCCGCATTCGCATATCGGCATGTCACACCCCGCTTGCCGGAATGCCCGCGCGTTCGATCGGGCGGGGCGAGGTCAGTTCTTTCCACGCTGACAGCGCGCGGTTGACGGCGGGGCGGGGTTCGCGGGCGACGAATTCGCCATGGCCTTCGGCGGCACGGATCTTGCCATCGCCCCAGCCAACCACGCCGCGCGACAGGGTGTAGCGGGGCAGGCCGCGCACATGTTTCCCCTCGAACACATTGTAATCAATGGCGCTTTGTTGGTCGCTGGCGCTGATGGTCTTTTCCGCCTCGGGGTCCCAGATGACCAGATCGGCATCCGATCCGATCAGCACCGCGCCCTTTTTCGGATACATGTTCAGGATCTTGGCGATATTGGTCGAGGTGACGGCGACGAATTCATTCGGCGTCAGCCGCCCCGTGCCCACCCCTTGTGTCCACAGCATCGGCATGCGGTCCTGCAACCCGCCCGTGCCATTCGGAATCTTGGTGAAATCGCCGATCCTGGTGCGCTTCTGCGCGGTCGTAAAGGCACAGTGATCGGTCGCGACGCAGGACAGGCTGCCCGCCTGCAACCCGGCCCACAGGCTGTTCTGATGTGCCTTGTCGCGAAACGGCGGCGACATGACGCGCCGCGCCGCATGGTCCCAATCGGGGTTGAAATATTCGCTTTCGTCCAGCGTCAGATGCTGGATCAGCGGCTCCCCCCAGACCCTTTGCCCTGCTGGCGGGCACGGCGGATCGCCTCGTGGCTGTCCTCGCAAGAGGTATGGACCACATACAGCGGCACGCCCGCCATATCGGCGATCATGATGGCGCGGTTCGTCGCCTCGCCCTCGACCTGAGGGGGGCGCGACCAGGCATGCGCCTCGGGGCCGGTATTGCCCTCGGCCAGCAGGCGGGCGGACAGTTCGGCCACGACATCGCCGTTTTCGGCATGGACCATCGCCAGCCCGCCCAAGTCGCCGACGCGGCGAAAGCTGGAAAACAGCTCGTCGTCATTGACCATCAAGGCGCCCTTATAGGCCATGAAATGCTTGAAACTGGTGATGCCGCGCTTCACCACGGTTTCCATCTCGTTGAAAACCTGTTCGCCCCACCAGGTCACCGCCATGTGATAGCTGTAGTCGCAATGCGCGCGGGACACCTTGTTGTCCCACATCTTCAGCGCATCCATCAGCCCCTGACCGGGCGAGGGCAGCGCGAAATCCACGACCATCGTCGTCCCCCCGGCCAGCGCCGCGCGGGTGCCGGATTCGAAATCATCGGCGGAATAGGTGCCCATGAAGGGCATTTCCAGATGGGTATGCGGGTCGATCCCACCCGGCATGACATAGCAGCCGGTCGCGTCCAGTTCGTTGTCGCCGGACAGGTTTTCGCCAATCGCGGCGATACGCCCGCTTTCGATCAGGATATCCGCCTTATAGGTCAGATCGGCGGTGACGATGGTTCCATTGCGGATGACGGTGGTGGACATCTTGGTTTCCCTGTTGGTTTCCGGCCGCTGTGTCGCGGCCTTGTTCGGGTCACAGAACGACGGCGGATTTCAGCACGGCATGCATCAGCACATCGGCCCCGGCGCGTGCCCATTCGGGGGTGATGTCTTCGGCCTCGTTATGGGACAGACCGTCCTTGCAGGGGCAGAAGATCATCGTCGTGGGCGCGACGCGGGCGGTCCAGCAGGCGTCGTGTCCCGCGCCCGAGATGATATCCATATGGCTGTAGCCCAGTTCCCCGGCGGCCTGCCGGACGTTTTCGACCAGTTCGGGGGTGAAGGTCACCGGGTCGAAATGGCCGACCGCCTCGATGTCGCAATCGACGCCCAGCTCGGCACAGATGCCCGGCGCGCGGGTTTCGATGGCGGCGCGCATCGCGTCCAGTTTCGCCTGTTCGGGACTGCGGATATCGACGGTAAAGATCACCTTGCCGGGCAGGACATTGCGGCTGTTGGGTGAAAACTTCATCTGGCCGACCCCGCCCACCGCGCCGGGCTGATGGGCGATTGCCACCTCTTGCACCATTTCCAGAATGCGCGCCATGGCAAGGCCCGCATTCACGCGCATGTCCATCGGGGTTGACCCCGTATGTGCCTCGCGCCCGGTCAGGGTGAATTCCAGCCACCACAAGCCCTGACCATGGGTGACGACGCCGATATCGCGACCCTCGGCCTCCAGAATCGGGCCTTGCTCGATGTGCAATTCGTAGCAGGCGTGCATCTTGCGCGCACCGACGGGTTCGTCGCCCCGCCAGCCGATGCGGGCCAGTTCGTCGCCGAAGGTCAGCCCCTCAAGGTCCTGACGCGCATAGGCATAATCCAGATCCAGCACCCCGGCAAAGACGCCCGAGGCCAGCATCGCGGGGGCAAAACGCGCCCCTTCCTCATTCGTCCAGTTGGTCAGGACGATGGGATGTTTCGTGCGGATGCCCAGATCGTTCAACGAGCGGATGACCTCCAGCCTCCCCAGAACGCCCAGCACGCCGTCATATTTGCCGCCCGTGGGCTGGGTATCCAGATGGCTGCCGATGTAGACGGGCAGGGCGTCGGGGTCTTCGCCCGGCCGGGTGGCGAACATCGTGCCCATCTGATCGACGCCCATGGTCAGGCCCGCAGCCTCGCACCATGTCTGAAACAGGGCGCGGCCCTGGGCATCGGCATCGGTCAGGGTCTGGCGGTTGTTGCCGCCCGCGATGCCCGGCCCGATCCGCGCCATCTCCATCAGACTGTCCCACAGCCGCGCGCCATCCACGCGGAAATTGGCAACCGTCTCGCCCGCCAAAGAGCCGTTTTCGCCCGTCATCTGTCGTCCTTCCTGTCTGACCGCCGCCTTCTGTCGGGCGGTCGGCTGAATGGGTCCGGTTCAGGTCATGGCCGTGGTGCGACACCTGTTGCGCGGCCCGGTCTGCTGCCCGCACTGCCACGCGCCACGGCGCGGGGGCGGCCAGTGGCGGGGGCCGGGGCGGGCAGGGCGGGTTTGCGGGCGCGTGCCATCACTCATGTCCTGAATTGTTGACCAAATGGTCAGGATCAGGCTAGCACGGGGCGAAAGTCAGTCGAGCGCCGCATGCGCGGCACATGGAAAGGGACGGCAACTGCATCGGTTTTGGGCATGACTGCGGCACCCCGGCAAGGCAGCCGCATCCAGCAAAAGAACCGCCGTGTGATCCTGCAGGCGGCGCTGAGCGAATTTTCGACGCGCGGATTCAACGGCACGACAATCGACCGGATTGCCGAAACCGCCAGCCTGTCAAAGCCGAATGTGCTGTATTATTTCCCCTCGAAAGAGGCGATTCACCTGCAACTTCTGGAAACGCATCTGGACCTGTGGCTGGACCCGCTGCGCGCGCTTTCGGCCACGGGCGAGCCGCGCGAGCAGATCATGGGCTATATGCGGCGCAAGCTGGACATGTCGCGCAACTATCCGCAGGAAAGCCGGCTTTTCGCCAATGAGGTCCTGCAGGGCGCCCCGCATCTGGAACGGATCATGGCGGGCGGGCTGCATGATCTGGTCGCTGAAAAGGCCGCGATCATCGCGGATTGGATCGCGCAGGGGCGGATCGCGGCGGTTGATCCGCATCACCTGATCATCTCGATCTGGGCGCTGACCCAGCATTATGCCGATTTCGAGGTTCAGGTCCGCGCCGTTCTGGGCCAGACCCGCGACCCCTTTGCCGAGGCAGAGCGGTTTCTGGACCACCTCTATTCCCGGATGCTGGCGCTTTAGCGCACCCGTCCGGGGGGCTATCGCGCGCCGTTGGTGGCGATTGCCGCAGACGGGATCATTCCCACTCGATCGTTCCCGGCGGTTTCGAGGTGATGTCATAGGTGCAGCGGTTGATTCCCTTGACCTCATTGATGATCCGTGTGGCGGTTTCGCCAAGGAAATCATGGGTAAAGGGGTAATAATCCGCAGTCATCCCATCGACCGAGGTGACGGCGCGCAGGGCGCAGGCGTAATCATAGGTGCGGCCGTCGCCCATCACGCCCACCGTGCGGACCGGCAGGATGGCGACGAAGGCTTGCCAGATATCGTCATACAGCCCGTGTTTGCGGATCTGGTCGATGAAGACGGCATCGGCCTGACGCAGGATATCCAGCTTTTCGCGGGTGACCTCGCCGGGGCAGCGGATCGCCAGACCGGGGCCGGGGAAGGGGTGGCGGCCGATGAACTTGTCGGGCAGGCCCAGTTCGCGGCCAAGGGCGCGGACCTCATCCTTGAACAGCTCGCGCAGCGGCTCGACCAGTTTCAGGCCCATCTTTTCGGGCAGGCCGCCGACATTGTGGTGGCTTTTGATCGTGACCGAAGGGCCGCCCGAAAAGCTGACCGATTCGATGACATCGGGGTAAAGCGTGCCCTGTGCCAGGAATTCAGCGCCGTCGATGTCATTGGCGTATTTCTGGAACACCTCGATGAACAGGCGACCGATGGTCTTGCGCTTGACCTCGGGGTCGGTGACGCCATCCAGCGCATCCAGAAACAGGTCGGATCTGTCGGCGTGGATCAGCGGGATGTTGTAATTGTCGCGGAACATGGTCACGACCTCTTCCGCCTCGTTCTGGCGCAACAGGCCGTGATCGACGAAAACGCAGGTCAACTGGTCGCCGATCGCCTCGTGGATCAGGACCGCCGCGACCGAACTGTCGACGCCGCCCGACAGACCACAGATCACCCGCCTGTCGCCGACCTGTTCGCGGATCTTGCGGATCGCTTCGGAACGATAGCTGGCCATGGTCCAGTCGCCGGTGAAACCCGCCATGCGGACAAAGTTTTCCAGCATGATCCGGCCGTGGGGCGTGTGATGCACCTCGGGGTGGAACTGGACGGCGTAGAAACCTTTGGCCTCATTGGCGATCATCGCATAGGGCGCGTTGGGCGAGGTCCCGATGACCTCGAAGCCCGGTGCCAGCTTGGTGACGCGGTCGCCGTGGCTCATCCAGACTTCTTCGCGGCCATCACCGAACAGGCCCGCGAAAATCCCGTCTCCGGTATGGCCGGGGGCGGGGGCGATGAAGGCGCGGCCATATTCGGCGTGATGGCCCGATTCGACGCGGCCGCCCAACTGTTCCATCATCACCTGCTGGCCATAGCAGATGCCGAACAGCGGCACGCCCATGGAAAACAGCGATTGCGGCACGCGGGGCGAGCCTTCCGCCGTGACAGAGGCCGGGCCGCCCGACAGGATCACCGCCCGGGGCGCGAATTTTTCAAGGAAATGCGCATCCACGGCGTTGAACGGGTGGATTTCGCAATAGACGTTCAGCTCGCGCAGGCGGCGCGCGATCAGCTGCGTCACCTGAGAGCCGAAATCAATGATAAGAAGGCGCTGATGCTGGGTCATGCCCCGGCTTTACGTCCCGCCGCGTCCTATAGCAAGAGCGCCAATCCGTCGCCTTAGCGCCAAAGTTCGGTCAGGACGGTCAGCGGGTCTTCGGCGGACCAGATTTCAGGGCCAAGCGCGATGAAATCGGTGACCGGGGCCAGGTCGGCGATCAGGGCAGGGGTCAGGGCACCTTCGGCGACGACGGGGACCTCGATCATCTCGGACCACCAGGCGAACAGCTCGTGATCGGCGATGTCGCCATGACCAAGCGCCGACTGGCCGCAAGGGCCGAAACAGACGTAATCGGCGCCCGCCTCGCCCGCGTTCAGCCCGTCATGGCGCGACTGGCCCGCATAGGCGCCGATGATCGCATCCGCCCCCAACTCTTTGCGGATATTGCGCAATTCCCGCAGGTTATGGGTCAGGTGGACGCCATCCAGACCGTGGCGCAGGGCAAGCTGCACGTGATCCTCGATCACCACGGCAACGTCGCGGGCATGGGCGATCTCGCGGGCCAGATCGGCGATGCGGCCCAGATCGGCCTCGGATCCGGCACCGGGGATGCGCAGGCAGGCGACGGGCAGGCGGTCCAGCACCTCGGCCAGCATGGGGCCAAGCGCCGAGGCAGAGGCACCGACCGGCGTGATCAGGTAAAGCTGCGGCGCGTTGGTCTGATCGGTCATGCTGTTTACCCCGGTTCGTTCGCTGTCATCACTTCTTTACAGGCAGATAGCGCAGGCGCGCGCGGCTTGCCAGTGGGCGTGGCAGGGGATATGCGCGCGGCATGGAACCTGTCGTCATTCTCGTGCGCCCGCAGATGGGCGAAAACATCGGCGCCGCCGCGCGCGCCATGCTGAACTTCGGCCTGACCGAAATGCGTCTGGTCGATCCCCGCGACGGCTGGCCCAATCCGCGCGCCATTGCCATGGCATCGGGCGCGGCGGGCAAGGTGCTGGATCACGCGCGGGTCTTTCCGACGCTGGCAGAGGCGATGTTCGATGTCGATTACGCCTATGCCACGACCGCGCGGGGGCGCGAGTTGACGAAACCCGTGCTGACGCCCGCGCAGGCGATGCAGGACGGGCGGGCGCGCACGGCGGCGGGCGGGCGGATCGCGCTGATATTCGGCCCCGAACGCGCGGGGCTGGAAAATGACGATGTGGCGCGGGCGAATGCGATCATCACCGTCCCGGTGAACCCGGATTTCCCGTCACTGAATCTGGCGCAGGCGGTGCTGCTGGTCGGTTACGAATGGTCGCGCGACGCGCTGCCGCCCGAACCCGCCCCCCACGGCCGCCGCCCGGATGGCGAGGCCACCGCCACGCGGATCGAGATCGAAAAGCTGGCCGATCACTGGGAGGAACGTCTGGACGCCGCCGGTTTCTTCTTTCCCGCCGAAAAGGCCCCGGCGATGAAGCTGACGCTGCGCAACCTGTGGTCGCGCCTGCCGTTGACCCGCGCCGACACCCGGATCTTTCACGGCATGCTGCGCCAGTTGATCCGCAAGGCCGATTAAAACCCCAAGATTGACCTTTCCCCCCGAAACGGCCAAGTTCCGCGCGTTATTCAGCAAGGACAGATCATGGCCAAGCGACCCGTCTTTCAAGAGGTCTCGGACGCGACCCCCCAACCCGCAGCAACCGCCGGAATGATCGACAGCGGACCCGTGGGCGCGCGCGGCGCGATCCGGGTCTGGCTGATCGTGCTGTTCGTGCTGGTCGTGGCGATGATCGCGCTTGGCGGGGCGACGCGGCTGACCGGGTCGGGCCTGTCGATCACCGAATGGAAACCCGTCACCGGGGCGATTCCGCCGATGGATCCGGCGGCATGGGATGCGGAATTCGCGAAATACCAGCAGATCCCGCAGTTCAGCGAAGTGAACCCGACGATGACCGTCGATGAGTTCAAATGGATCTATTACTGGGAATGGTCGCATCGCCTGCTGGGCCGCCTGATCGGGCTGGTCTGGGCGGTGGGCTTCGTGGGTTTTGCCGCGACGCGCCGTATTCCGACCGGCTGGACGCCGCGCCTGCTGGGGCTGGGCCTGTTGGGCGGGGCGCAGGGCGCGATCGGCTGGTGGATGGTCAGTTCGGGGCTTGGCAATGACATGATCCGGGTGGCCTCCTATCGGCTGGCGATCCATCTGGGGCTGGCATTCGCCATTCTGGGGCTGATCGCCTGGTATGCGCTGCTGCTTGGCTGGACCGAGGCGCAGCTTCTGCGTGCCCGCCGCGCGGGCGAGGGTAAGCTGTTTCGCATGACCACCGGGCTGATGCATCTGGCATTCGTCCAGATCCTGTATGGCGCGCTGGTCGCCGGGATCGACGCCGGGCGGCAGTTCACCGGCTGGCCGCAGATGGGCGGAGAATGGTTCCCTGCGACTGCTTTTGACCTGACACCTATCTGGCATAATTTCTTTGAAAACGCGGGGCTTGTGCAGTTCATCCACCGCATGATCGGCTATCTGGTCGCGATTTTCGCCGTGGTCGTCTGGCTGCGCGCGCGGCGCTCGCCCCATGCGGTGACGCGCGGCGCCTACAGCCTGATGCTGGCGATGGTCGCGTTGCAGGTGGTGCTGGGGATCATGAATGTCGTCCATGCCTCGCCCCTGCATCTGGCGCTGACCCATCAGGTCGGGGCGGTGGCCCTGTTCACGCTGATCATTCGCGCCCGCTTCAATGCGTGCTATCCTTATGAAACCTCGGTCAGGGGGACCATCCGATGAGCGCTTTCGACGATCTGCTTGCCTTCCAGCGCCAGACAGAGGCGCTGGCCTCGGTCGCGGGGCGTTTGGGTTGGGATCAGGAAACGGTCATGCCGCGCGGCGCGACCGAACAGCGGGCCGAGGAAATGGCCGCGATGGAATCGGTGCTGCACGAACGCCGCACCGATCCGCGCATCGGCGAATGGCTGGATGCCGCCGAACCCCGCACCGAAGTCGAGGAACGCATCACCGCCCTGATCACCCGCGATTTCCGCCGCGCGACCCGCATTCCCGCGCGACTGGCGACCGAAATTGCCCGCGTCACATCGCTGTCGCAAGGGATCTGGGCCGATGCCCGCGCCAAGGAGGCCCCGGCCGAGTTCCTGCCGACGCTGCATGACGTGCTGGCCCTGAGGCGCGAAGAAGCGGCCTGTCTGGCCGATGGCGGCGATCTGTATGATGCGTTGCTGGACGATTACGAACCGGGCGCGACACAGGCGCAGATCGCCACGCTGTTCGACGCCATGCGCCCGCGTCTGGTCGAATTGCGCGATGATATTCTGGGTGCCGATTACCAGCCCGTGCCTCTGTCGGGCGATTTCCCGCAGAAAACCCAGTTGCGTCTGGCCCGGACCTGCGCCACGGCATTCGGTTATGACTGGAGGCGCGGCCGGATGGATCTGGCCGTCCACCCCTTCAGTTCGGGGCGTTGGCAGGACAGCCGCATCACCACCCGCGTTGTCGAAACCGACCCGTTCAACTGCCTGTATTCGACCATCCACGAGGTCGGCCATTCCAGCTACGAGCTTGGGATCGACGAGGATTACGCCTTTACGCCGCTTGGCGCCGGGGTGTCGATGGGCGTCCATGAAAGCCAGAGCCGCATCTATGAAAACCAGATGGGCCGGGGCCGCGCCTTTACCGGCTGGCTGTTCCAGCGCATGTCCGATGCCTTTGACGGGATCGACATTGCCGATGCCGAAGCCTTCTATGCGACGGTGAACCGGGTCACGCCGGGCTTTATCCGCACCGAATCGGACGAGGTCCAATATAACCTGCACATCATGATGCGCTTTGATCTGGAACGTGATCTGGTTTCGGGCCGTCTGGACGTCAACGACCTGGAAGAGGCGTGGAACACCCGCTTTCAGCGCGATTTCGGCGTGGCGGTGGACCGTCCGGCGAATGGCGTCCTGCAAGATGTCCATTGGGCGGTGGGCCTGTTCGGCTATTTCCCGACCTATGCGCTTGGCAATGTCTATGCGGGCTGCCTGAATGTGGCGCTGCGCGAGGCCGTGCCCGATCTGGACGCGGCGCTGGCGCAGGGCGATGCGGGTCCGGGCGTCGAATGGCTGCGCGAAAACCTGCAACGCCACGGCGCGCTTTACGAACCGCGCGCCCTGATCGAAGGCGCGACCGGCGCGGCGATTTCCGAAGCGCCGCTGCTGGATTATCTGGAAACCAAATTCCGCGACATCTACCGGCTTTAGCCGGAACGGGAGGTCAGGCGCAGCCTGATCCCGTCTTTTCCGCGCAGGGTCAGCCGCATGACCGGGACGGGGCGGCTGTCGCCCGGCGCGATCCGGCAGGCGGCGATGATCGCCGACAGCAGCAATGGCCCCTCGATCATCGCGAAACCGGCGCCCGGACAGACGCGCGGGCCCGAGGAAAAGGGGATAAAGGCCTTTCGCTGGCAGGTCTTGCCGTTTTCGCTGTCCCAACGATCCGGGTCGAAACCGTCGGGATTGTCCCAAAGCCGTTCATGGCGATGCAGGTGAAAGGGCGAAATCACCAGTTGCGCCCCCTTGGGCGCGGGGCGGTCGCGCAGGGTTTCGGCATGGGCGCATTCGCGCACCGTCATCGCGACGGGGGGATACAGCCGCAGGGCCTCTCGAAAGACGGCGCGGGCGGCGTTCAGATTGCGCATGTCGGCAAAATCGCGCGCCGTGCCTTCGGCCAGAATGCGGTCCTGCCATTCGGGATGTTCGGCCAGCAGGAACAAGGCCCATGCCAGCGCCGAGGCGGCCGTTTCATGACCCGCAAGGAAAAATGTCGCGACCTCGTCGATCATTTCGGCGCGGGTAAAGGTCTCGCCGGTTTCGGGGTCGGGCGTCGTCATGATCTTGGTCGCCAGATCGGGGGGAGCATCGCCCGACGAAATGCGTTCCTGCCGCGCCGCAACCAACTGGCCGATCAGGTCGCGGATCCGCGCCGCGCTGCGTTTCGTGCGGCGCGAATGGAAATGCAGCCAGCGCGGCAGCGTCAGCAGCCCGCCCGCGTTCACCATCGGCTGACTGTCCTGATGGTCGCGAAAGGCGGCAAAGACCTGCGCCGCGATCCGGTCCTGGATCGGGATCGAAAACAGCGTGCGAAAGATCACATCGGCGGCCAGATGGCTGGTCTGCGGCTCGATGTCGATGTCTTGACCATCGGCCAGCGCCAGCAGGCGTGCGGCGCCCGCATCCGACGCGGCCAGCATGGCGGCAAAGCTTTGACGCAGGCGGCCACGTTCGAATGCGGGGTCGATGATGCGGCGCTGGTGGCGCCATGTCTCGCCATTGGAAATAAAGCTGGAATTGCCCAATAGCGGCGTCAGACCGGCGGCCATGCGGGGTGATTTCGGGAAATCCATCGGGCGCCGGCGCAGGATCAGATCGACCAGTTTCGGGTCGTTGCAGGTAAAGCTGTGGATGAACGGCCCACGGAATTCCGCCATCCATGCGCGATACAGCCGCGCCGATTGGGCCGACAGGATGTCGCTGCGAAAATCGCGGACGAACCTGCGGACCGAGGCCTTGCCGGTCCGCGCCGCGGGTTTCGGCGGAATCATGGCGCCACCGTCACATGGCGGTTCGCGGGCGTGGTGATGCGCCCCGGCGAATGGGGGCGGTCCGCGTAACGCTGCGCCAGCGTCAGCGGCCCGGCGGTGATCGCGAAATAATCGTAGTCCCGCACCCGGTCGAAGGCGCAAAGATATTGGAAATGCAGCCGGAACCAGCGCCATTTCAGGCTTTTCAGCCGCGCCGGGCTGAGCGACAGGGTAAAGGCCGCCGAGATGACCAGCGGCCAGCACTGGCCCTCTGGCGCGACGCCCGACACGGCGACCGGATCGCACAGGCCAAAGGAACAGGCGTCGCCCGGCGCGGTGACATCGACCCAGGTGATGCGGTCGCTGACCGACAGATCGCGCAGGTCGCGCCGCAGCCGGTCGGCGCGGGGCAGAAAGCTGGCCATCGGCACGACATGGCCAAGCGTCAGCAGCGACAGGTTGGCGCCGGCGGGAATGCGGCCCGCGCGTTGCAGATCGGCCAGAACCGACACCGCCAGATAGGCGCCCGAGGAATGGCCGACGACCAGAACCTCATCCCAACCGTCTTGCAGAACCTGCGCGATGCGGTCGGTGAAGCGGTTGATCCGGGTCTCCAGCGCGGGGGGATAGGCACCGCCGTTCTGCGCGGTAAAGGCATAATCATGCATCAGGTAATAGGCAAAGAACCGGCCATCCAGCCGCTGCCACAGCCGCAGCGTGGCCCATGTCACGGCCAGAAACACCGGCAGCGCCAGCCACCAGCCCCAAGGCGCGACATGCGCGCCGATCCAGCCGGCAGCCACCCCGGCCAGCGCCCCGAGGCTGAGCGCCAGCAGCAGTTGCAGCCCCAACACCACCACCGGGTAAAGCGCCGCAATCACCGGGCCGCGCCGCAGGCGCATCAGCCGCAACAGCGCCCCCGAGCCAAGATAGGCCCATGCCGTGCGGACCAGCTGGCCATAGGTCGCGGCAATCGAATGCCCCATCGAATCCTGCACGATATCGGCCCAGATCAGCACCTCGAATTCCGACTGCGCCTGAGCGCCATCGCCGAAATCGCCCGTGACGCCCCAGCCAAAGCCGCTGCGGTCCTGTCTTGCGCCGAAGTCCAGCCGATAGCCGGAAATACCCGCCTGCGCCGCGCCCTCGCGCTTGTAAAGCTCGCGGTAGCGGCGGGGCGGGATCGGGTCATAGCCCGGAATATACAGGATTCTGCGTCGAAAAGGGGGCGCCATGCAAGCCAGTCCGGCCATTCTTTGCGCCAGCATAATCATATCGGCGGGGCGGGCAAGGCTGCGCTGAATATATATGCCGGATCAACGGCTTCGCCAGCGGCTTTCCAGCTTTTCGATGGCGGCGATGCGGGCCTCGGCCGGGGGATGGGACAGAAACCAGACCGGACCGGCCGAACCGCCCCCGGTCAGGCCGGGCAGTTTGCGAAACAGGCTTTTCTGCGGCCCGGTCCCCAGACCGGCCTTGATCATCAGGGCGCTGGCGAAGGCGTCCGCCTCGTATTCGTCCTGACGCGACAGGCGGGCGGCGATGGCGGTGGCGACCAGATTGGCGACCCATGGGCCGAAAAACGGCACGAAACGCAGGAATGTCCCAAGCGCGACACGGATCGCATTCTGGCCCGCAAAGTCGATCATCCGGCGCCGCGCATGGCCGTGGGCGACGTGGCCCAGCTCATGCGCGATGACCGATGCCAGTTCCGCCTCGGTGACCTTGCCCTCGTCCAGCTTGTCGATAAAGCCGCGCGTCAGGAAAATCCGCCCATCCGGCGCGGCAAGACCGTTGACCGGCGCGACTTCGTAGACATGGGCGCTGATGGTTTTCAGATCCATCGCGGCGCCAAGCCGGTTCAGCATCGGCACCAGCCGGGGATGGGTCAGCGGCGTCGATTTCGTCGCCAGTTCCTGCCGCAACCGCCACGAGGAAAAGAACCACATGGCGGCCAGATACAGGACCAGCAGGATGATCGGCAAAAAGCGCATCATATCCTGAATATCGGGACGGGGCCGGGGCGCGTCAACCGCCTAGCCCAGAAGTTTCATCGCCTGCGTCAGCCCCTGCAGCGTCAGGGGCGCCATCCGCCCGTCAAAGACCTGACCGATCATCTGGATCGAGCGGGTCTGGTCCCAATATTGCCGTGGCACCGGGTTCAGCCAGACATTGTCGGGCCATGTCTCCCGGGCGCGGCGCAGCCACAGTTCGCCGGGTTCGGGGTTCCAATGTTCGTTGGCGCCGCCGGGCGCCACGATCTCATAGGGCGACATGGATGCGTCGCCGACGAATATCGCCTTGTAATCCCTGCCAAAACGGTTCAGCACATCCCATGTCGGGATGGTTTCGTTCCAGCGGCGGCGGTTGTCCTTCCACACGGCTTCGTAAAGGCAGTTGTGGAAATAGAAATGCTCCAGATGCTTGAATTCGGCGCGGGCTGCGGAAAACAATTCGTCCAGCAGCCTTGTGTGATCGTCCATTGATCCGCCGACATCCAGAAACAGCAGCACCTTGACGGCATTGTGGCGTTCGGGCCGGGTTTTCACGTCGATATAGCCATGTTCGGCGCTGGAACGGATGGTGCCGGGCAGGTCCAGTTCCTCGGCCGCGCCGTGGCGGGCCCATTGGCGCAGGCGTTTCAGCGCCACCTTGATATTGCGCGTGCCCAGTTCGACCCGGTCGTCGAAGTCGCGGAATTCGCGCTTGTCCCAGACCTTGACGGCGCGGCGATGGCGGCTTTCGTGTTGGCCGATGCGCACGCCTTCGGGGTTGTAGCCATAGGCGCCAAAGGGCGAGGTCCCGGCCGTGCCGATCCATTTGTTGCCGCCCTGATGGCGGCCCTGCTGTTCGGCCAGCCGCTCGCGCAGGCGCTTCATCAATTCGTCGAAACTGCCCGCGCCTTGGATTTCGGCGCGTTCTTCGGGCGTCAGGAATTTCTCGGCCAGTTTTTCCAGCCAGTCGCGGGGGATCTCGCGTTCTTCCAGCAGGGATTCGATCGGAACCTGTTCGATGCCCGCGAAACTTTCGGCAAAGGCACGATCGAAACGGTCGATATGGGATCTGTCCTTTACCAGCGTGGCGCGGGCAAGGTGGTAGAAATCATCGACCGACCAATCCGACAGGCCCGCCTGCATCCCGGCCAGCAGGTCCAGATATTCCCGCAGACTGGCCGGAACTCCGTGGCGGCGCAGGCTGGACAGGAAGGGGCGGAACATCAGACCATCCGGTCGATGAAGACGGTCAGCAGCAGGCCGATGATGGCAAAGGCCAGCGCAAAGGCCAGCGCATATTGCACCTGATCGGCGCGGTTGCCGTTCAGCCTGCGGGCGCGGACAAAGCCGTAAAGGCCACCAAGAACAAGGGTCGCGATGATAATCATGCCCTTGGGTTACCCCATCGCCCGCGCGGGGAAAAGGCCGGATTGCGGGGCGTTTGCGCGCCCGATTGCCGCGCTGCGGTTTTGTCGCATGACCGTGACGGCGCCACTTGAACGGCAGGGACAGGGGCGCTACCTTGGTTGCAACTTCAAATCGGAGGGCGTGTCCATGACGCCCAAGCGTCCTGCGGGTGCGGACGCGTTCCCGAATCCAACGGTTGAGCCTTTCGTCACCCGCCCAACCGAGGAGGGCGAGCTTTATGCCGCGCTCGATCTCGGCACCAACAGTTGCCGGATGCTGATTGCCCGTCCGAAGGGCAGTCAGTTTCAGGTCGTCGACAGTTTTTCCAAGCCGGTCCAGCTGGGGCACGGTCTGGAAGCGTCTGGCCGTTTGTCGCGGTCGTCGATGTCGCGCACGGTCCATGCCTTGCAGGTCTGCAAGCGCAAGCTCGAAGCGCATAAGGTCCGCCACATGCGGCTTGTCGCGACCGAGGCCTGCCGTCGCGCGCGCAACAGCCGCGATTTCATGCGGATGATCCGGCGCGAAACCGGGCTGCCGATCGAGGTCATCGGCGCCGAAGAAGAGGCGCGGCTGGCCGTCATCTCCTGCGCGCCGCTGGTCAGCCGGCAGACCGAACAGCTTTTGGTCGTCGATATCGGCGGCGGCTCGACCGAACTGGTCTGGATCGACCTCGAGGACGCGCCGCTGGCCGAACGGTCCCGCGCGATCATGCGCCTGGCCGATGGTTTCGACAAACCCCAGCCCGGCGGCGCGCGGGTCGTGGACTGGATCAGCGTGCCTCTGGGCGTCGCGACGCTGCGCGACCAGTTCGAGGATGTCGAGGACGATCAGGGCCGTTTCGCCCTGATGTCCTGGCATTTCGAGGAAATGCTGCAGAATTTCGCGCCCTATGTGAACGCGGGCGCGCCGGATGACGGTTTCCAGATCATCGGCACATCGGGCACGGTCACGACCGTCGCGGCCAGCCATCTGGGGCTGCGTCGCTATGACCGCACCAAGGTCGACGGGCTGACCATGACCACCGCCCAGATTGACCGGGTGATCCGCGATTATCTGCTGCTTGGCCCCGAGGGGCGGCGCAACGACCCGCGCATCGGGCGCGAACGCCATGCGCTGATCATGTCCGGGGTCGCGATCCTGCAGACCCTGATGCGGGTCTGGCCGACCTCGAAACTGTCGGTTGCGGATCGCGGTCTGCGCGAGGGTATTCTATATTCGCAAATGGTCAGGGACGGCGTGCTTGTCCCTGACAGTCTGAACGGGGTTGCCTGATGGCCAATAATGACAAGCCGGGCGGCAGCCGCACCGGCAAGGGAAGTTCGGGGCGCGGTCAGCGCGACCTGCGGGTGCGGGTCAAGACCGCCAAGGGGCGCAAGCTGTCCAGTACGCTCTGGCTGGAACGGCAGTTGAACGACCCCTATGTCGCCCGCGCCCGGCGCGAGGGTTATCGCGGTCGTGCGGCCTACAAGATTCTGGAACTGGACGACAAATACCGTTTCCTCGTGCCCGGTGCGCGGGTCGTCGACCTGGGTTGTGCGCCGGGGGGCTGGTGTCAGGTGGCCGTGGGCCGCGTCAATGCGCTTGGCGAAAAATCCGGCAAAAAGGTCGGCCGGGTGCTGGGCGTCGATCTGCAAGAGGTCGAACCGATCGCCGGGGCGGAAATCCATCAGCTGGATTTCCTGTCCGATGATGCCGATGCCAGGGTCAAGGAATGGCTGGGCGGCACGGCGGATGTGGTGATGTCGGACATGGCTGCCGCGTCGTCCGGCCACAAGGGGACGGACCACCTGCGCATCGTGGCCCTGGTCGAGGCGGCGGCCCAATTCGCCTTTGACGTGCTGGAGCCGGGCGGCACCTTTGTCGCCAAGGTTCTGGCGGGGGGCGCGGAAAACGAAATGCAGGCCATGCTGAAGCGCAATTTCCGCAAGGTCGCCAATGTGAAACCGCCGGCCAGCCGTTCCGATCTGTCCGAGAAATTCGTGGTCGCGCAGGGGTTCCGCGGCCGTGTCACGGATGAGATGACCGAAGAAACAGAGGAATAGCGGCGGCGGGCTGTCGGCACGCCGTCCCGTTCGCCGCAAATCCGGAAAATCCATGCCGCATTTCGCCATGTAAAAGCGCAGACATTCGGAAAACACCGGTTTCATGATGTGCGATGGCTGGCGGGATACGCGCCTTTCGACAGAGATTCCGGTCCCGACGGGTGGGCCGTCATCAATGACACCGACGGGGCAAAATGACTCTGACGGGCCGGACGTGGGGTCAGAACCAGTCCGGCGCACTCTCTGGCGACCGGCGCGGGGCGTTCATCAGCACGAAATCCTCTGGTCCCCGTCCGGTCGCGGCGATGAAGGCGCGTTTCATATGGGACAGGCCGACATAGCCCAGCCTGACCGCGATTTCGGCGGGGCTGGCACGGCGCTCTTTCAGCAGGGTGACGGCGCGTTCCAGCCGCAGGTCATACATCAGATCCAGCGCCGAACGGCCCCGCGCTGCACGGCAGGCGCGGTCCAGCATCCCGATGGTGACGCCCAGTTCCTGCGCGAGATCGCCAAGCGTCGGGGCGTTTTCCATTTCGCGCTGCACCAGCCGCATGAATCTGTCGGTCAGGGGACGGGCGTTGCGGGAATGGGCCGGGGACCGGGCATCGGGCTGCGGCGCCTCCTGCAGCCGCGACAGGGTCAGGGAAAGCTGGTTCAACTGCTGCCCGGCAAGGCCCAGCAGGGCGCTGTCGCGCAGCATGCCCATGGTCGAAAGCCGGGCGATCGCATGGCCGATCCTTGCCCCATCCTCATCCGAGGGGCGGCCGCTGACGATGCCATCGGGCAGGATCGTGCCCAGCTTGCGCACCAGTGCCGCCGGAACCGCCAGCACATCGCCCCGCACCTCTGACAGGTGCAGCAGCGAAAAGGCGGTGCCAAGCGGAATGAAGGTCAGCGTATCGGCCTGCAACAGCCGGTCAAGGCGCGGCTGTTCCAACCGCAGGCTGCCCGAGGTGACATGAATCAGCAGGTGGTCGGGCCAGACCCTTGGCGCGCTGGCCCGCCCGATCCCGCGCCCGGTGCCCCGGATCGCGCCGCCCCAGGTGAAACCCGCCAGCGGGAAATGGGCCAGCCTGCCGTGGTGCCGGTCCGGGCGGATCGAAAACGGTGGATCGCGATGGGGCGGGACAAGGCTGTTCGCCACCAGAGCCAGAGGCGCAGATCCGCTGTCAGCGGCGCGCGGGTCGCGTTGACCGGGGCGCAGGATCTGCCCTTCGGCGATGCGCGCGCGGCGCAGGCGTTGCATCATGGGATCGTCGCGGGACGCAATTCGTTCGCGTAAAATCCATTGGGGTAACGAGTTATTCGTTAAAACGACGTCGTCCATTCTGATCGGTGTCGGCGATTCTGTGCCGGTCCACTTTGCTCCGACAAATGTGATTTAATAAAGACAGGTTTGCGCAAAATTCTTAAATTTCAATTAAGAGCCGCAGCGTCAATTTTCCGCCAGTCGCGCATTCTGCCGCGAAACCAGATGCGCTGGCTTTTGGCATATTGCCGGGTCGCGATCACCGACAGCTCCCGCGCCGTCGCAAGGTCGATCTTGCCGCCCAGCCAACGGGCGAGCTCGGGGGCGCCGATGGCCTTGGTCCATTGCTGGCGGGGATCCCAGACGGGCAGCATGGCGCGCACCTCTTCGGCGGCGCCCTGATCCAGCATCTGGTCGAAACGCCGGGCAATGCGGTCGGCCAGCCAGTCGCGGTCGGCCTGCAGCAGCAGGAACTGACCGCTTTCGGGACCGATCAACGGGGCAGGGGTGTCGTCCTGCCAATCGGTGATGCCCCGGCCCGTGGCGCGCAGAACCTCCCACGCGCGCTGGACGCGGGCGGGGTTGCGGATGTCGATGGCGGCGCGGCTGCGCGGATCAAGCTGGTCGATCATGCCAGCCAGATCGCCCGCCGCCAGAATCGCATCGGCCTGCGCGCGGATATCCGCGGGAACCGGCGGAATCACCGCCAGCCCGCGGGTCAGCGCGTTCAGATAAAGACCGGTGCCGCCCACGACGATCAGCCGCCCCGGCAGGCGCGCGACATCGGCCAGCCAGTCGCCCACCGAATAGCTGCGCCCCGGTGCGACATGGCCGTATAGCGCATGGGGCGCGCGCGCCTCGTCGTGGACCGAGGGGCGGGCTGTCAGGACCCGCCAGCAGTCCCAGATCTGCAAGGCATCGGCATTGACGACGGTGCCGCCCTGTTCCCGGGCGATGCGCAGGGCCAGCGCCGATTTGCCGCTGGCCGTCGGCCCCGCGATGACGACATGGCGGTCGGCGGCGATATCTGCGGGCAGGTCCGGGCGGGAACTGGTCATCTGGGCAATTTCTGGCGGTTGAACATGTGCAGTCTTTGCGACATTTTGCACGGCAATGAAACAGCCAGTGGGTGCGCGCGATGACCGATGAACGAACCGAGACGACCAAAAGCTATTCGCGCGTGCTGCTGAAGATCTCGGGCGAGGCGCTGATGGGCGATCAGGGCTATGGCCTGCACCCGCCCACCGTCGCGCGCATCGCGCAAGAGGTGAAATCCGTCCATGACATGGGTGTCGAGATCTGCATGGTCATCGGCGGCGGCAATATCTTTCGCGGGTTGCAGGGCAGCGCGCAGGGGATGGAGCGGGCGACGGCCGATTACATGGGGATGCTGGCCACGGTGATGAACGCGCTTGGCATGCAGGCGGCGCTGGAATCGCTTGGCATCCATTGCCGCGTGATCAGCGCGATCCGCATGGACGAGGTGGCCGAGCCCTATATCCGCCGCCGCGCCGTCCGCCATCTGGAAAAGAAGCGCGTGATCATTTTCGCCGCAGGCACGGGCAATCCCTATTTCACCACCGATACCGCCGCGACCCTGCGCGCCAATGAAATGAACTGCGAGGCGATTTTCAAGGGCACCAAGGTCGATGGCGTCTATGACAAGGATCCGAAAAAACACGCCGACGCCAAGCGTTACGACAGCGTCAGCTATGACGAGGTGCTGCAAAAGCATCTGGGCGTGATGGATGCTTCGGCGATTGCGCTGGCGCGCGACAACGATCTGCCGATCATCGTCTTTTCGCTGGACGAGCCGGGCGGTTTCCGCGGCATTCTGGCGGGCAAGGGCACCTATACGCGGGTTCAGGGCTAGTCCGGGGGCGATCCTGTCCGGGCGGCCCGATGGTGTTAACCTTGTCTCAACCCCGCGCTGCTATCCAGGACCCAGGTCAGGATAGGAGACAGGAATCAGGCAGGGGTGATCCTGGGGCGAACCGGGCGGTTTGCCGCGCAGCCGGGTTGCAAGGCCCGCCTGTCACGCGGCTGTCAGGGCAAAGCCTTTGCCAAGCATGGGCATTGCGGTTAAAAGCACAGAAAATTTCATTCAGGGGCAGTCCAACATGGCCGAGGACATCGAGATAGACACCGACGATCTGGAGCGTCGCATGAAAGGTGCGATGGAATCCCTGCGTCACGAATTCGCATCGCTGCGCACCGGGCGGGCTTCGGCCAGCATGGTCGAGCCGATCATGGTCGATGCCTATGGTTCTCCGACACCGCTGAACCAGATCGGCACCGTCAACGTCCCGGAACCGCGCATGGTCACCATCAATGTCTGGGACAAGGCGCTGGTCGGCAAGGCGGAAAAGGCGATCCGCGAATCGGGTCTGGGCATCAATCCGCAGCTGAACGGCACGATCATCATGCTGCCGATCCCCGAGCTGAACGAAGAACGGCGCCGCGAACTGACCAAGGTCGCCGCCCAATATGCCGAAAGCGCCCGTGTCGCGATCCGCAACGTGCGCCGCGACGGGATGGATCAGATCAAGAAAGCCAAATCCGCCGGCATGTCCGAGGACGATCAGAAATTCTGGGAAAGCTCGGTTCAGGAACTGACCGACAAATCCATCGCCACGGTGGACAAGGCGCTGGAAACGAAACAAGCCGAAATCATGCAGGTCTGAACGGGTGGCCAAGACAGCAGCCAATGTCGTTTCCGGCGCGGATGGCGAAGTGCGTCCCCGGCACGTCGCCATCATCATGGACGGCAATGGCCGTTGGGCCAAGAACCGGGGCTGGCCGCGGCTGGTCGGCCATCGGCGGGGCGCGGAAAGGGTCAAGGAAATCGTCCGGGCCTGTCCGTCCCTTGGGGTGAACTGGCTGACCGTCTATGCCTTTTCGACCGAAAACTGGAAGCGCTCGACCGAAGAGGTTCTGGGCCTGATGGGGATTTTCGCGCGCTATATTGAACGCGAGGCCGATGGCATGGCTGCCGAAGGCGTGCGCCTGCGCTTTATCGGGGCGCGCGAACGGCTGGACAAGAAGCTGCAGGACCTCATGGCCGGGATCGAGGCGCGGACCGCCGGCAACAGCCGCCTGAACCTGACGGTCGCGATCAATTACGGCGGCCGGGACGAACTGACCCGCGCGGCGACGCGTCTGGCGGCGCGTCTGGCGCGCGGCGAGATCAGCCATGCGACCGAAGCCGATCTGGCCGATTGTCTGGACACCGCCGGCCATCCCGACCCGGATCTGGTGATCCGCACCTCGGGCGAAACCCGGACCTCGAATTTCCTGCCCTTTCAGGCGACCTATTCGGAATATGAATTCACGGAAACGCTCTGGCCCGATTTCACGCCCGACCGGCTGGCGGAAATTCTGGACCGTTTCGGCATGCGTGACCGCAGATTTGGCGGCGCATGACGGGCGCGGGCGAAAAGAAATCCGCCCGCAAGCGATGGTCCGACCTAGGGCCGCGCGTGATCTCGGGCGTTGTGCTGATCGTTCTGGGCGCGATCCTGATCCTGTCCTCGGGCATCTGGCTTGCCACCGGGCTGTCGCTGCTGTCCGGCGGCATGATGTGGGAACTCGCGCGGCTGACCGCCTGGCGCCACCCGGAGTTTCAGGGGCCGCGCCATCCGGTGCTGATCGGCATCGCCGGTGGGCTGACGCTGTTTGCGATGCTGATGATCCCCGGAAACTGGGCGCTGCTTCTGGTCGTCCTGCCCATCGTTCTGGGCTGGGGCGGCACCCATGCGCATGAACGCCCGACCTATGCCGCGACGACCATCGCCATCCTGTTTGCCGGCTATGCGCTGTTTTATGTGCGCGAGGCGATGGGCCTGCCCACCGCCCTGTGGATCGTCGCGACCGTGGTGCTGTCCGACATCTCGGGCTATTTCGCCGGGCGCCATTTCGGCGGCCCCAAGCTGTGGCCCGCCGTCAGCCCCAACAAGACCTGGAGCGGGACGGTCGCGGGATGGGTCGGCGCGGTGGGTCTGGCGCTGATCCTGATCGCCAGCGGTGCCGCGCATTGGCCGGTCATCCTGCTTGGCCCTGTCCTTGCTATGTTCGGCCAGGCGGGCGATATCGCCGAAAGCTGGCTGAAACGGCGCGTCGGGGTCAAGGACAGTTCCAACCTGATCCCCGGCCACGGCGGGTTGATGGACCGGTTCGACGCGATGTCGGGCGCCTTTCTGGCCGCGCTTCTGTTCATCTTCATGGGTATCCTGCCGGTGATCGGAGGCTGAACCATGCGAAGCGTGACGATTCTTGGCGCCACCGGCTCGGTCGGGGAAAGCGCCTTCGACCTGATCCGGCGTGCCAGTGCGGAACAGCCGATCCGCACGGTCGCCTTGACCGGCGGGCACAATATCGCCCGGCTTGCGGAAATGGCGCAGGCGCTTGGTGCCGAAATCGCCGTGACCGCATGGCCGGAGCTGTTGCCGGATCTGCGGGCCGCCCTGACCGGCACGGGGATCGAATCTGCGGCGGGTGCGGCGGCCGTGGCCGAAGCGGCGGCCCGTCCGGCGGACTGGACCCTGTCGGCCATTGTCGGCGCGGCGGGGCTTGCGCCCGGCCTGCAGGTGATCGAACGCGGCGGCGTTCTGGCGTTGGCGAACAAGGAAACGCTGGTGGCCGCAGGGCGTCTGGTCATGGACCGCGCCGCGCAAACCAGGGCCCGCATCCTGCCGGTCGATTCCGAACATTCCGCTATTTTTCAGTTGCTTGGACAGGAAAAGGCAGAATGTGTCGAACATATTTCCATCACCGCATCGGGCGGGGCCTTTCGCGACTGGCCGCTGGAGCGGCTGCCCCATGCGACGGTGGCAGAGGCTTCGTGTCACCCGAACTGGAACATGGGGCAGCGCATCACCATCGACAGCGCCAGCATGTTCAACAAAGCGCTGGAACTGATTGAAGCACATGAGTTTTTCAACATCCCTCCGGAACGGATCCGGGTCTTGCTGCATCCGCAGTCGATCGTCCATGCGATGGTCAGCTTCCGCGACGGCAGTTCCACCGCGCATCTGGGCCTGCCCGATATGCGCCATGCCATCGGCTATGCCCTGAACTGGCCTGAACGCCACGCGCTGCCGATTGCGGCGCTGGATCTGGCGCAGGTCGGCCGGCTCGATTTCTCGGCGCCCGACGAAAGGCGCTGGCCCGCGCTGCGTCTGGCGCGCGAGGTCATGCAGGCTGGTGGCGCCGCCGGTGCGGTTCTGAACGCGGCCAAGGAACAGGCGCTGGACGATTTCATCGCGGGCCGGATCCGCTTTACCGACATGGCCCCGGCCGTCGAACACGCGCTGGAACAGGTGGCGCGGGCCAGCGATTTTGCCAAAAGCCCGGGGGATCTTGAAACCGTGCTTTACTGGGATGACATGGCAAGAGTTGCGGCAGGCGCGTGGAAGGTGACGGCATAATGGCTTTGATCGGTGAAATCGGCGGTTTGTTATGGACCATTCTGGCCTTTGTGATCGCGCTGTCGATCATCGTCGCGGTCCATGAATATGGCCATTACATCGTTGCCCGCTGGTCGGGCATCCGGGCCGAGGTGTTTTCCCTCGGGTTCGGGCCGCGACTGATATCGCGCCGCGACCGCCGTGGAACGCTGTGGCAGGTCGCGGCGGTGCCTCTGGGCGGCTATGTCCGTTTTCTGGGCGATGCCAATGCGGCCAGCGCGGGCACCGGCACCGAGGTCGATCCGGCCTTGCGCCGCCAAAGCCTGACGGGTGCGCCGCTCTGGGCGCGTTTCGCGACGGTTGCGGCCGGGCCGTTCTTCAACTTTGCCCTGTCGATCCTGATCTTTGGCGGCATGCTGCTGTGGCAGGGTGTCCCGGTCGAGCGGGTCGAGATCGGCCGTGTCACCGCCTTGCCGCCCGCGATGCAGAACGGTTTGCGCGCCGGTGACGAGGTGATTGCCGTCGGCGGCCAGCCGGTCGCGACCTGGCGCGATCTGGGGAACTTGCGCTGAATGAAACCCCTGCGGACGGGCTGGACTGGACGGTGCGGCGCGACGGGACGGAACTGGTCGTCCGCGCGCCCGACCTGCTGCCCCCGGTCATCGGCGGGGTCGCACCGCGCAGCGCGGCCTCGGCTGCGGGGCTGCGGGCCGGGGATGTGATCCTGTCGGTCGATGGCCAGCCGGTCGAACGCTTTGCCCAGATCGGCGCGGCGGTCACCGCCGCCGAGGGGCGCCCCGTCGTCTTCCGCGTCTGGCGCGATGGCGAGGGAGAGGCGGATTATGCCCTTGCCGCCGCCGAACGCGATCTGCCCACCGCCGATGGCGGCTATGAACGGCGCTGGCTGGTCGGCATCAATGCGGGCCAGTTGTTCGAGCCCGCCACCCGCGGCGCAACCCCGGTCGAGGCGCTTGTCGCCGGGGTCGAACGAACCTGGTTCATCATCGCAAGCTCGATTCAGGGCCTGTGGGCGATGATCACCGGACAGATCGGGACCTGCAATCTGGGCGGGGCGATTTCCATCGCCGAAACCACCAGTGAGGCGGCATCGGCGGGGGGCATGAATTTCATCTGGTGGATCGGCGTCCTGTCGGCGGCGATCGGGTTTCTGAACCTGCTGCCGATCCCGGTTCTGGACGGCGGGCATCTGATGTTTTTCGCCTATGAGGGCATCACCGGACGGCCCGCATCCGACCGTGTGGTCAATGCGTTGACGGTTGTCGGGCTGGCGCTGGTGCTGACATTGATGGTTTTCGGCCTCTCGAACGATCTTTTCTGCCCGTGACGCCGCTTCTGTTTTGACCTCTGCCCAAGTTGGATGTATCCACAACGCCAATCGGACCGATGAAATCGGCAAGGCTTGGGTAGAGGGCAGCAATGACTGACAGGAAACTTGGCAAGGGCGCCATTGCGCTGATTTCGGCGCTGGCCGTCACGGTGCCCGCCAGCTTCATGGCCACCCCGGCCTCGGCCTATGTGTTCAACAGCGTCCGGATCGACGGCGCAGAGCGTATCGAAAGCGCGACGATCCTGTCCTATGCGAACATCCCGCGGGGCCAGAACGTTTCGGCCGGCGACCTGAATGCCGCGATGCAAAGGCTGCAGCAGTCGGGCCTGTTCGAAACGGTCGAGGTGACGCCGCAGGGCGGCACGCTGGTCATTTCGGTGCGCGAATATCCGATGATCAATGTCATCAGCTTTGAAGGCAACCGCCGGGTCAAGGATGAACAGCTGAGTTCGGTGATCAAAAGCCAGGCACGGCGCGTCTATTCCCCTTCGACCGCCGAATCCGATGCCGAGGTGCTTTCGCAGGTCTATGCCTCTCAGGGGCGTCTGGCCGCACGGATCGAGCCGCGCATCATCCGCCGTCCGGGCAACCGCGTCGATCTGGTCTTTGAAATCCGCGAGGGCGATGTCACCGAAATCGAACGCATCGGCTTCGTCGGCAACCGCGCCTTTCCGACCGCCGCTTGCGCAACGTGTTGCAGACGAAACAGGCGGGCATCCTGCGTCAGTTCATCCGCCGCGACACCTTCGCGCCCGAACGCACGGCGGTCGATGAACAGCTTCTGACCGATTTCTACCGCTCGCGCGGCTATGCCGATTTCCGGGTTCAGGCGATCTCGCCCGAGGTGGCGCGCGAACGCGATGCCTTCTACATCACCTTCAACATTCAGGAAGGTCCGCGCTACACCTTTGGCAATGTCCGGACGGTCAGCGAAATTCCGGGCGTCGATGATACCGATTTCCGCGCCCAGAACCGCGTCCGCCCGGGCGAGGTCTATAACCCCGCCGTCATCGACAACACCATCCGCCGGATGGAGGCGATCGCCCTGCAAAAGGGTCTGGATTTCGTCAATATCGAGCCGCGCATCACCCGCAACATGCGCGACCAGACGCTGGATCTGACCTTTGCCCTGACCCGCGGCCCGCGCGTCTTTGTCGAGCGTATCGACATCGAGGGCAACACCACCACTCTGGACGAGGTCATCCGCCGCCAGTTCACCACGGTCGAGGGCGACCCCTTCAACCCGCGCGAAATCCGCAATGCCGCCGAACGCATCCGCGCGCTTGGCTATTTCGCCGATGCGCAGGTCGAAAGCCGCGAGGGCACCTCGCCCGAGCAGGTCATCGTCGATGTCAACGTCGAGGAACAGCCGACCGGCAGCCTGAACTTTGGCGTCAGCTACGGCGTCAATTCCGGGGTCGGCCTCAACTTCTCGCTGAGCGAGCAGAATTTCATGGGCCGTGGTCAGGCCGTCAGCCTGAGCTTTGCGACCGGGTCGGGGACGCGTTCGTCGGGGCTGACCTTTGTCGAACCCTATCTGTTCGGGCGCGATCTGAAAGGCCGCTTCCAGATCTGGTATAACACGACCGAAAGCTATAATTCGGACTATGACACGCGCAGCGTCGGTTTCCTGACCGGGATCGAGGCGCCGATTTCCGAAAACGGCCGTCTGGAAATCCGCTACAAGCTGAGCAAGGACACGCTGTCAAGCGTTCTGCCGATCCATGTCGATCCGGAATCGGGGGAGCTGGCGGGGTCGTCGCCGATCCTCTATCGCGATCAGGGCGGGTTTTATTCTTCGGCCATCGGCTACACCTATACCTATGACAGCCGCATCACCGGGCTGGACCCGCTGACCCGCTATCGCTTTACCTTCGGTCAGGATTACGCCGGTCTGGGCGGTGACATCGACATGATCACCACCAATGTCTATGCGGGTGTCGAAAGCAATGCCTGGCGCGAAGAGGTCACGCTGCGCGCCGAACTAGAACTGGGCGCGCTGCATATGCTGGACGACGCAAACAGCCGCCGCTTTGACCGGTTTTCGGGCAATAACAAGATCCGCGGCTTTGAATACAACGGCATCGGCCCGCGCGATCTGAACGCCCCGAACGAAGATGCGCTTGGCGGGAACTATTACTGGGCGCTGCGCACCGAGGCGCAATTCCCGCTTGGCCTGCCCGAGGAATACGGGATCATGGGCGGGCTGTTCGCCGATGTCGGGTCGGTCTGGGGGCTGGACGACCGCAACGGCGCCAACAATATCGAAGTCGATGATTCCATGCATGTCCGCGCGGCAATCGGCGCTTCGCTGTTCTGGACGACGCCCATCGGCCCGTTGCGCTTCAACTTCTCGAAGGCGCTTCAGAAAGAAGATTACGACGAAGAGCAGCCCTTCGACCTGACGATTTCGACCAGCTTCTGATGCGGGAACGGGCGCTGATCGCGGCTTGTCTGACCTGTCTTCTGACAGGTCAGGCGCTGGCGCAGGACGACCCGCCTGCTGCGCCTGTCCCGCAACCATCTGTCCCCGAGCCATCCGTCGCCGCACCC
This sequence comes from Paracoccus sp. DMF-8, assembly GCF_029309835.1. Classification (GTDB taxonomy): domain Bacteria; phylum Pseudomonadota; class Alphaproteobacteria; order Rhodobacterales; family Rhodobacteraceae; genus Paracoccus. The sequence continues at coordinate 572,415 of NZ_JARJHL010000010.1, forward strand.
GCCGACCCGGTGCGCATCGAAAGCGAAGGCGAGACGGGGGCCGGGGATGACACGCAAGGCGGCGACAGCCCGACCATCGGCGCGCTGGTCGTGCCTTCGGATGGCAGCCTTGAAGAACTGCCGATCATGACGATAGATCAGGACCGGCTGTTCGCGGGAACGGCCTGGGGGCGGCGTGTTCAGGCCGAACTGGCGCGTCAGGGCAATGATCTTTCCGAAGAAAACGAGCGGTTGCTTCAGCAGTTCTCGCGCGAGGAAGAAGAGCTGACCCGGCTGCGCGACACCTTGCCGCCGGATGAATTCCGCATCCGCGCCGATGAATTCGACCGCAAGGTGGTCGAGATCCGGCACGAGCGCGACACGGCACGGCAGGAACTGCAGCAGCTGCCGCAAAAGGAACGCGAGACGTTTTATGCGCAGATCATGCCGATTCTGGCAAAGCTGATGCAGGAACGTCAGGCGGTCGTGGTTCTGGATCAGCGGCTGGTGCTGATACAGGCGCAATCCATTGATATGACGGATGAATTGATCGCGCGTGTCGATGCCGAACTGGGCGAAGGGCCGGGCCTGACCAGCCCCCCTGCTGCACAGGATGGGGCCGCACAGGATGGGGCACCGGCGGAAACGCCCGCAAACCCCGGCGATTAGGTCAAAGCCGCGCGATCCTTTCGCTGAGCAGGTCGAACAACCCCCCGGCATCGACATCGCGGATGAAGGTCGCATTCGGGGCGCGTCCGCTGACGCCCCACCAGTCGGCGACGGTCATGCCGGTGGTATAGGTGCCCTCTGTCTCGATCTCGACATTAATGAAGCGGCCCGCGAACAGGTCGGGGCGGATCAGCCAGGCCACGGCGCAGGGATCATGCAGCGGGGCGCCAAGACTGCCGTATTTTTCCCTGTCATAGCGTTCAAAGAAATCGGTCCAGCTTGCCACCGCTTCGCCGATGCGGCCAAGGCGGCGCATCCGTTCGACCCATGCCCGGCTGGTCAGGGCCTTGTGGGTGACATCCAGCGGCAGGACGGTGATCTCGGCCCCTGAGGCAAAGACCTGCGCGGCGGCCTCGGGGTCGACATGGATGTTGAATTCGGCGGCGGGGGTGATGTTGCCCACCTCGAAATAGGCGCCGCCCATCAGGCTGATTTCCTGCACGCGGGCGATGATGTCGGGCGCGCGCTGAAAGGCGGTGGCGATATTCGTCAGGGGCCCGATCGGGACCAGCGAGACGGTGCCCGGATCATGGCTGCGCAGGGTGTCGATGATGAAATCGACGGCATGGGCGGATTGCAGCGGCATGGTCGGCTCCGGCAGCTCGATCCCGTCCAGACCGGATGCGCCGTGGACATGTTCCGCCGTGACCAGCCGGCGCCGGATCGGCCGGTCGCAGCCCGCGAAAACCGGGATATCGCGGCGGCCCGCCAGTTCCAGCACCTTGCGCGCATTCCCGGCGGTGCGGGCCAGCGGCACATTGCCCGCGACAACGGTCAGCCCCAGCAGATCCAGTTCCGGGCTGCCAAGCGCCAGCAGGATGGCCACGGCGTCGTCCTGACCGGGATCGGTGTCGATGATGATCTTGCGTGCCATGCTTATCCTTTATGCGCCGCTTACTCTCCTGCGGGTTCAAGCTGGGTGATCCCGGCCGCCGCCGCGCGGGCAAGCTGGGGGTCCAGCGACATCACGACATATTCGCCGCGCCGCCACAACTCTGCCATGTCGTCATAATGGCGCGACAGCGGATGGCCCGACTGCCCGGTCGAGACGACAAAGACCGAACTGTCCGGATCGGCCAGATCGTAGACGCCGCGATAGGTCGCGCCGGTGACGTTCAGCCAGGGGTTCCAGCCGGTGCCCTGCGTCCCGGCCAGCGCCACCGTCGAATCGGCGCCCGAGGTCGGCTGCATCAGGTTCACGACATAGGACAGGCCGCGGATATCGCCCAGACCGGGGTGGACATGGCGGGCCAGATGGACATCGCCCCACCGCCAGCTTGTCACATCGGGGCCGAAACGCGCGGTCAGTTCCAGGATCGCGGCATCCAGCGACTGGCGGGCGATTTCGGCGCAGGTTTCGACCGGGCTGGACTGGCGGATGTCGCACCATTCGGCGGCGCCGCTGATATTGCGAAAGACGCGTTCGATGAAATCGGGATACAGCCGGGTGAGTTCATCGGCCAGCGGCCCCAACTCGTCGCGGATGATGCGTTCCTGCAGGATACGCATCCAGGCGGCATAGATCAGCGGTTCGGGCATATGCTCGCTCATCGCGCCATCCCAATCGGCCAGCAGCGCCAGCGCATCCTGACGCTGGCGTTCGGGCGTGCCGCGTGCGGCGGGTTCGCCGGTAAACCACAGATCGGCGGCGACCAGCGGCAAAAGCTGGCGGGCGACCGGGCTGACGATATCGTTCTGCGCGGCGATGAAGCTGTCGCGCGAATGGACCTCGCGGCTGGAGATCAGGAAATCCAGCCGGGTCTGGCGATGATCGTCCGACCAGTCATGCCCAAGCGCGCGCCCCTCGGCCGCCAGCGCACGGCCGCCGGTGGCAGAGACCATGCCATCGGCCGGATCCAGCGCGGTCAGGGTGGCGGGGGCGGGGGTGATGCCCTGCCAGATGTTGTCGCGCATCCAGCCCGGCACGGGCATCCGGCCGCCGGTCTGATGGCCTGCCGGGCGATCGGGAATGGCCCCCGCCAGCGTTTCGGCCACGCCATCCTCGTCGGCCAGGGTATAGATCATCGCAGGCGCGGTCACGTCGCGCAGAGCCTCGACGGCATCGCGGCGGGTGCCTGCGGACATCAGCGCGACCAGCGCGGTCATGCTGCGATCCTGATTGCGCCCGCCGGTCCAGGACAGGGTGGCGATATGGCCCTCGGGCAGGATCGAGGCAAGATCCAGGTGACCCGCGGGAATGGCGGGGCCGTTGATCGTGTCGCGCAGGGTGATGGTTTGCGGATCGGCGTCCTTGATGCGGATGACTTCGCGGCGGGTGGCGAACTCGGTCCAGCCGTCGGGGCCGCGATAGCGGTTGATATCGCCGGGCTGAACCTCTTCGATGAAAAGATCCTGATCGTCGATCTGGGCCGGGGTGATCCCCCAGGCCATTTTCGTATTGCGCCCCGACAGGATCGCCGGAATGCCGGGAATGCTGCCGCCGATGACGCCGCCGGTCTGCAGTTCCAGCCGCGCCAGATACCAGATGCCTGGCGCGGTCAGCGCGAATTGCGGATCATTGGCCAAAAGCGCGCGCCCCGTCGCCGTCCGGCTGCCCGAAGCGGCCCAGCTATTGGCGCTGGCACCCACCGCAGGGGCCAGATAGCCCGCGATCCCCGCCGCCCAATCCGGCGCCCGCGCATTGCGTTCGGGCGGCATGAACCGCGCGCCGGGAAACAGCGCGGCATAGGTGGGCATGGCGGGTTCGGGCACCGTCGCCATGATTTCCTGCCCGCGCGTCGGCGCGGCCAGCGACAGGCGGGCGCGCAGGATCTCGCGCCGAAGCTGCACCGTGGATGACGCGGCCAGCAGCTTCAGGATGGCCAGCGAATCCGCAGGCTCCCAATAGGCGATATTGTCGGGATACAGAAAGAATTCGGGTGCCCCGCGACCGCGCGCGCCCAGATTGACCTGTTCGATCCAGGCATTCACCCCCGCCGCATAAGCCTCCAGCGCGGTCAGCGTTTCGGGGCTTTGCGCCTGAACCGAGGCGGCGGCATTGCGATACAGTCCCAGCCTGCGCGCCAGATCATCCGAGGCAAAGGCCCCCACGCCATAGATTTCCGACAGCCGCCCCTGCGCCGCGCGGCGCAGGACCGTCATCTGGAACAGCCGGTCCTGCGCATGGACAAGGCCAAGGGCGAAAAACACGTCCGCATCGCTTTGGCCAAAGACATGGGGCACGCCTTCGGTGGTGCGCACGATCTCGACCGGGGCCGTGATGCCGCTGACGCTGTAGCTGTCGCCGTAATCGGGAACCGAGCGGATGGCGAAATACCGTGCCAGCAGCACGATCGCCAGACAGGCAAGGATCAGACCGACGGTCAGGCGCACCAGCCAGCGAAAGAAAGTCAGCATCTGTCCCCGTCGCGGTGACCGGGGCGCGATCACGGTTGACCGCATCGCCCCGGAATGGAATTCATCGGCGTGATAGGACAGCACGCGGCGCAGATCAACGTATCGCCGCATCACGAGAGGGAGGCTTCATGGCACGCGTGGCATTTCTGGGACTGGGGGTCATGGGCTTTCCGATGGCGGGGCATCTGGTGGCGGCGGGACATGAGGTCACCGTCTGGAACCGCACCCCCGCCAAGGCCGAGGCCTGGGCCGCGCAGCATGGCGGCCGTGCCGCCGCCACCGCGCGCGAGGCGGCCGAGGGCGCGGAATTCGTCATGACCTGCGTCGGCAATGACGACGATCTGCGGCAGGTCTGCCCGGCTCCGCAGGGCGCCTATGCCGGGATGGCTGCGGGGGCGGTGCATGTCGATCACACCACGGTTTCCGCTCAGGTCACGCGGGAACTGGCTGACATCGCGTCGAAATCCGGGATCGCTCTGGTCGATGCGCCGGTATCGGGCGGGCAGGCGGGGGCCGAAAACGGCGCCCTGTCGGTGATGTGCGGCGGCGCGGCCGGGGATTTCGCCCGGGCCGAGCTGGTGATCGCCGCCTATGCCCGGATCTGCCGCCTGATGGGGCCGGTCGGCGCCGGGCAACTGACCAAGATGTGCAACCAGATCGCCATTGCCGGGCTGGTTCAGGGCCTGTCGGAATCGCTGAATTTCGCCGAAAAGGCGGGGCTGTCGATCGCCGATGTGGTCGAGGTCATCAGCCAGGGCGCGGCGGGCAGCTGGCAGATGCAGAACCGCTATCAGACCATGGCCGAAAACCGCTTTGACTTTGGCTTTGCCGTCGACTGGATGCGCAAGGATCTGGCGATCTGCCTGTCCGCCGCCGATGAAAACGGCGCAAGCCTGCCGGTCACGGCACTGATCGACCAGTTCTACAAGGAGGTGCAGCAGATGGGCGGCGGCCGTTGGGACACCTCGTCGCTGATCGCGCGGCTGCGGAAATAGCGGGGCGTTTTTCAAGGGCGGGTGCGGCAAAATGAAAGGGCCGGGCGCAACCTTTCGCCCGGCCCCCGTCGTCTGCTCACCAATCGTCAGGCCGCAACCAGCGGCTTTTCGTTTTGCTGATGGCGGATGGCCAGTTTGCGGGCGTGACGGCCCGAAATCAGCAGCCGTGCCGGATCGGGCACGTCATCACGCGCTAGCAGGCCGGGAAAAAGGGCAAGGATTTCCTCGACCGCCGCCGCCGGCAGGGACCTCCGCACCTCGGCACCGACATAGAGCGACTCGGTTTCGGCGCCATTCGAAAAGACGACTTCGTGCTGGTCGAACAGGATGTGGAAATATTCGACCGCGTCCATATCGGCCGCCACATCCACGCCATCAAGCTGCAAGAGATGTTTGGCGGCGACCAGAACCTCGTCGGTGCCGAACATCTTTTGCGCAATCCGCGAGCGCACCAGAATCCGGTGCTGCGGCGACACCAGAAGGTCGGTCCCGGGCAGTTGATCGCCCAAGGCGCCCGCCTTGATGCGGATCGGCCGCAGATGGGCCTGACGCGCAAGGCGGGTCGCATCCAGACGCGTCCTGCCGATCCAGCGCACCGGCTGCGGACCGTGGTCCTTGGTCAGCACCAGATCGCCCTGACGCAGGTCTTCGATGGCAACCATGCCCTGGGGCGTGGCGATCAGCGTGCCCCGGACAAAGCAGAATGCCTGATCAAAGGCATCATCGGCCTCTTGAAATGTCGGCACGCCCTGATTGTTGACATCGGTCTCGGGGCCATAGGTCCTGGTCGTCGGCTCGGAACTGAAGGGGGCTGCCAGATCAAGAATGATATGCTGGCCGCCCTGTTCAAACACGATGTAATCGTCCCCCATGCCAAGGTTGCTGACAAGATCGTTCTTCGGGGTCAACTGGCTGTAGACCATCTGCCAGTTCGCCGGATCGTCATCCTCGCGCGGGTCGCCGGTGCCGATATAGGCCTCAAGCTGCCACCACTGGCCATTGCCGAACTGCTCGCTGTCTCCAAGTTGCCAGCCCCCCAGGCGATAGTAATCAGAGCCGAGGCCCTGGGCCGTGCCGAGATCGACCACATCCGGCGCATAAAGGCCAAAGCCTTCCTCGCCCTGATTGATTCCGGACGGGTTCGTGGGCTGGTTGCCAAGGTAACCAAGCATTTCTTTGGTCACATAGATATATTGCTGGATATCAGGCATGAAAGCCTGCGTCAAAACATCAAAAACAGGCGTGACTTTTACAAGTTCACCGCTGAGCTTGGATGGTGGGCAAGGGATGCTTCCAGATATCGCCGCCACGAAAACCGGGCGATGGATCCAAATTCAAAAACTTACCGTTCCCCAAGGTCAGGGAAACGCGCAGCCAAGATTGGGCCAGAACCGTTTCATCGTGAAAACGGCATCCGCCCCCTGGGGATCGGGATGAACGACCGATTTTGCATGACCGGCCCGGAAATCGCCCTACATGAACAGCCCATGCGCCGCGCCTGCCGCGATCATCGTCGCGACGCCCGCGAACATGCCCGCCCACAGATCGTCCAGCATGATCCCGTCCGCATCGCCGCGCCGGTCGGCATGGCCCACCTTCCACGGTTTCCAGATGTCGAACAGCCGGAAAAAGATGAATGCGGCCAGCCAGCCCGGATAGGGGAATCTGTCCGATGACAGGCCCATCAGCCAGAACCCGGCCGAGGGGAAGCACAGCGCCAGCCACTGCCCGGCGACCTCGTCGATGACGAATTCCGACGGGTCCTTGTTGTCCAGCCCGGCGAACAACCGGCGGATCGCCCAGAAACCGATGATGGTGACGACAACCGTTGCCAGCGCCAGCAGGGGGAAATGGCCGATGCGGTGCAGGGCCACGCCCAGCAGGATCGCCGCAGCCGAGGCCCAGGTGCCGGGCGCGGGGCGCAGGTTGCCAAGTCCGAACACCGTTGCGATCTGACGTTCCATGCGCGTTAACCTTTTACGAGGGTTGCGGTGGCGATGGCGGCGATGCCTTCGCCGCGACCGGTAAAGCCAAGCCGTTCCGAGGTCGTCGCCTTGACGCTGATCCGGGTCGCATCGGCCCCCATGATCCCGGCCAGACGCATCTGCATGGCCTGGGCATGGGGGCCGATCTTGGGCTGCTCGCAGATCAGCGTGACATCGGCATTGCCCAGATCGAACCCGTTTTCACGGGCCAGATCAATGGCATGTTTCAGAAAGATATGGCTGGCCGCGCCCTTCCATTGCGGGTCCGAGGGCGGGAAATGCCGCCCGATATCGCCCATCGCCAGCGCGCCATAGATCGCATCGGTCAGCGCATGCATGCCGACATCGGCATCGGAATGGCCGATCAGCCCGTGGTCATGGGGAATGCGGATGCCGCACAGCCAGACATGATCGCCCGGCCCAAGCGCATGGACGTCGAAGCCGTTGCCAAGTCGGATATCGGTTAATGCCATCGGTTCCTCTTTCCGGCTGCGCGACAGGATCAGGGCGGCGCGCGCGAAATCCTGTGGCCAGGTGATCTTCAGATTGTCCTCGTCCCCCGGCGTGACGGTGACGGGCAGGCCGGCAAGCCGGGCCAGTTCGACATCGTCGGGGGCGCCCTGCGGGTGGGCGCGATGGGCGGCAAGGATCGCGTCCAGCGCAAAGCCCTGCGGGGTCTGGGCGCGAAACAGGCCCGCCCGGTCCTGCGTCCCGGTGACGAAGCGGTCCTCCACCCGCCACAGAGCGTCCGTGACGGCCAGCGCCGGTGCAGCGGCAGGGGCGCCCCCGCGCAAGGCATCGACGACGCCAGCGAGGACCCGGGGTGCGACACAAGGCCGCGCACCGTCGTGGATCAGCACATGGCGGATGCCGCTGCCCTCCAGCGTCTCCAGCCCGGCCAGCACGCTTTCCGACCGCGTCCGGCCGCCCGCGACCAGCGTGACGCGGCCGCCGAAATCGGCGATGCCGCGCGCCATGTCATCGGGATGCAGGGTCACGACAATGCGCGAAAACCCCGCGAAAGCGCGGATCGCATGGGCCAGCACGCTGTCGCCGCACAGATCGCGCCATTGTTTCGGCTGGCCTTCGCCCGCGCGCGTCCCGCGCCCGGCGGCGGTGATGATCACGGCGATATCGCCATCCACCTGCGGGGGCGCGGAAAATGCGGGGTGCGGCTGTTCTGTCATGGCCCCTGATTAGGCGAGCCGCCCCTCCAAGGCAATCGCCCCGGCCGGCGGGGGCGGATGGTGGCGCGAATGGTGGTGCGGGGCGCAACATCGTCCTATAAGGATTGCGGACAAGGCAGGTGCCATTTCAGCCGGAGCAAGGACATGACCGACACGCCCAGATCTGACCCTGCAAAGGACGCAGCGGCGCAGGCCGCCGTCAAGCTGGTGAAACCCGGCATGAAGCTGGGTCTTGGCACCGGCTCGACCGCCAATGTCTTTGTCCATCGGCTGGCCGAACGGATGCAGGAGGACCCGTTCGAACTGCGCTGCGCCGCGACCTCGAAAGCGACCGCGGAACTCGCGCAATCGCTTGGGCTGCGTGTCGAATCGCTGGACGAACTGGGCTGGCTGGACCTGACCATCGACGGCGCCGATGAGGTCGATCCCGACCTGAACCTGATCAAGGGCGGCGGCGGCGCGCATCTGCGCGAAAAGATCGTGGCGCGGGCCTCTGACCGGATGGTGGTGATCGCCGATCCCGGCAAGGTCGTCGAACAACTGGGCCGCTTTCATCTGCCGGTCGAGGTGATCCCCTTCGGCTGGCGCTCGACCGAGGCGCAGATCCGTCGCGGGCTGGATGATCTGGGCCTGACCGAACGCCCGATCACCCTGCGCAAACGCGAGGACCGCGTCTTCATGACGGATGAAGGCAACCTGATCCTCGACCTCGCGCTGGAGGCGATTCCGAACGCCTACGAACTGGCCGCGATCTTTGCGGATATTCCGGGGGTGGTTGAACACGGGCTTTTCCTGAATATCTGCCACCTTGCGATCATCGGGCGCGAGGACGGGACCTCGGCCGAACTGGTCACCGAGGAGAACCTATGACATTCGATCTTGACCTGTTCGTGATCGGCGGCGGCTCGGGCGGGGTCCGGGCGGCGCGGATCGCGGCGGGGGAATATGGCGCCCGCGTCGCGATTGCCGAGGAATCGCGCATGGGCGGCACCTGCGTCATCCGCGGCTGCGTGCCGAAAAAGCTGATGGTCTTCGCATCCGAAATGCCCGAGGCGGCGGCGCTGGCGCGCGGCTACGCTTGGCAAGGCGCGGATCACGGGAGGTTCGACTGGCAGGCGTTTCGCGGCAAGCTGGACCGCGAACTGGACCGGCTGGAAGGGGCCTATACCTCTGGCCTTGTCAGCGCGAATGTCGAAATCCACCACGAACGCGCGGTGCTGGTCGATGCCCATACCGTCCAGCTTGCCAGCGGTGCGCGGTTCACGGCGCGCCATATCCTGATCGCGGTCGGCGGGCGTCCCGCGCTGCCGCCGATCCCCGGCGCCGAACTGGGCATCGTGTCGGACGATATCTTCACCCTGCCGGAACTGCCCGGCCGGGTGCTGATCGTCGGCAGCGGCTTCATCGCCTGCGAATTCGCCAGCATCCTGAACGGGCTTGGATCGCAGGTCGTGCAGATCTGCCGGGCGGATCAGGTGCTGCGCGGCTTTGACGGCGACATGCGGCGGCGCGCGACCGAACAGCTTCTTGCCAGCGGCATCGACCTGCGCCTTGGCACCAGCCCCGAACGGCTGGAGCGTGACGGGCAGGGGCGTGACGGGCAGGGGCTGCGCATGGTGCTTGCCGATGGCAAGGGCGTCGAAGTCGTGGATCAGGTCATCTTTGCCACCGGCCGCGCGCCCTATACGCAGGATCTGGGGCTGGCCGGGCTGGGTGTCGTGCTGGAACGGAACGGCGCGATCCGGGTGGACGAATGGTCGCAGACCTCGGTTCCCTCGATCTATGCGGTGGGCGATGTCACCGATCAGGTCAACCTGACCCCGGTCGCGATCCGCATGGGCCATAATTTCGCCGATACCGTTTTCGGCGGCAAACCCCGGCCGAACGACCTGAGCCAGGTCGCCAGCGCCGTCTATATGCGCCCGCACGAAATCGGCACCATCGGCCTGACCGAAGAACAGGCGCGCGCGCGCGGCCCGGTCGATATCTACGAAACCTCTTTCCGGGCGATGCGGACGCTGTTTGCCGGGTCCGAGGCGCGCTCGGCGATGAAGCTGATCGTGGATGCCGAAACCGACAGGGTGCTGGGCTGCCATATCTTCGCCCCCGAGGCGGAGAGATGATCCAGCTGGTCGCCATTGCCATCGGCATGGGCGCGACCAAGGCCGATTTCGACCGCACCATCGCGGTCCATCCGACACTGGCCGAGGAACTCGTGACCATGCGCAAGCCGACCCGACGCGCCGTGGACGCGACCGGGGACGAAACGGGGGCCGCATCGCGCCAAGGCGCAATTGCTTGACATTCGGGGGTTTGCCCCCAGTTTCACCATAGACGAACGACAGAACTGACGAGGCAAGAGGCGTATGGCGGGAAATGGCCCCTGGGGCAGCGGCGGAGACAACGGGCAGGGCGGCGACAAGCGCCCTCCTCAAACGGGGCCGGGGCGCCCCTCGGGCAATCCGGGCGATGACAACCGGAATCAACCCGGCGGTCCGCGCAAGGGCGACAATATCCCTGAAATCGAGGATCTGGTCCGCAAGGGCCAGGACCGTCTGCGCGTCCTGATGGGCGGTCGCGGCGGCGGCGGCAATCAGGGCGGCGGACGTGGCCCGCAGGGCCCACGGCGCGACGGGCCGGGCCTTTCCATCAACCGTGGCACGATCGGCATCGCAGCCGCCGTGGCCGTGGTCGGTTGGGCGGCGATGAGTTTCTATACCGTCAACGAAGGCGAGCAGTCGGTCGAGCTTTTGTTCGGCAAACCCTATTCGGTGTCCGGCGCGGGTCTTAACTTTGCCCCCTGGCCGGTGGTGACCAAGCAGATCGTCAACGCCTCGGGTGAACGGGTGACCGAAATCGGCACGGGGCAGGCGGGTCCGATGGACAGCGGCCTGATGCTGACGCGCGACCAGAACATCGTGGACATGCAGTATCAGGTGGTCTGGAACGTCTCGAACCCCGAACAGTTCCTGTTCAACCTTGCCGATCCGGACGACACGATCCGCGCCGTTGCCGAACCGGCGATGCGCGACATCGTAGCGCGTTCGGAAATGGCGCCGATCCTGAACCGTGACCGCGAACAGATCCGTTCGGAACTGGAACGCGCCGTGCAGGAAACGCTGAACAGCTATGAATCCGGCATCAATATCGAGCGTGTGAACCTTGCCCGGGCCGACCCTCCGCGCGAGGTCATCGACAGTTTCCGCGAGGTCCAGGCCGCGCAACAGGAACGCGACCGGCTGGAAAAAGAGGCTGACGCATATGCCAACCGCGTTCTGGCCGGCGCGCGCGGTGACGCCGCCCGCCTGATCGAGGAAGCCGAAGGTTACCGCGCACAGGCCGTCAACAGCGCCGAGGGCGAGGCCGCGCGCTTCAATTCGGTCTATGATGAATATGTCAAGGCGCCGGACGTGACCCGTCGCCGCATGTATCTGGAAACGATGGAAAAAGTTCTTGGCAATGCGAATAAGGTGCTGATCGACGGTTCGGCGCAGGGACAGGGGGGCGTGGTGCCCTACCTGCCGCTTGACCAGTTGCGCAGCGGCACGGGCGGCGCGCAGAACGCTGCGCGGAACGCCACTCAGAACGGGGGGGCGAACTGATGCAAAAGGCGCTTTCATATTTCCTGTTGCCGCTGCTGGTGGTCATTGCCGTGGTCGTGATGGGCGCGGTCTATATCGTCGATGTCCGCGAAAAGGCGCTGGTCATGCGCTTCGGCGAGGTGGTCGAGGTCCGCGAGGAGCCCGGCCTGGGGCTGAAAGTCCCGTTCATCGACCGCGTCGTGCGCTATGACGCCCGTATTCTGGGCCTGCCCACCAATGCGATGGAGGTCACGCCGCTGGACGACCGCCGTCTGGTCGTCGACGCTTTTGCCCGCTGGCAGGTGCAGGACGCGCAGCGCCTGTATGAGGCGACGCGGGGCGTTGGCCTTTCCCTGGCGCAGGAACGTCTGGACGGCATCATCAACGATGCGATCCGCCGCGTTCTGGGCTCGGTTCCCTCGACCGCCGTGCTGTCGGATGACCGGACGCCCCTGATGAACCGCATCCGCGACGGTGCGCGCGCCGAGGCGGAATCGCTTGGCGTGCGGATCATCGACGTGCGCCTGACCCGCACCGACCTGCCCGAACAGAACCTTGCCGCGACCTATGCGCGGATGCGGGCCGAACGCGAACGCGAGGCCGCCGACGAAATCGCCCGTGGTGGCGAGGCCGCGCAGCGTGTCCGCGCCGCTGCCGACCGCACCGTGGTCGAGCTGACCTCGGACGCGCGCCGCAAGGCCGAAGTCGTGCGCGGTGAAGCCGATGCCCGCCGCAACGCGATCTATGCCGAAGCCTTTGGCCGCGATCCAGAATTCTTTGCCTTTACCCGGTCGATGACGTCCTATGAACGCGCCCTGCGTGGCGAAAACAGTTCGCTGGTCATCAGCCCGGAAGGCGAGTTCTTTGACTATCTGCGCAGCGACGGGGCCGAACGCGCCAATCCGGCGCCCGCGCCGGCCACGACCAGTTCATCGGATGCGGGCGCATCTGATGCCGCATCGCGCGCCGAAGAACCTCAGGCGCCGGTCGCCACCTCCAGCGATGGCACGCCGCTTGGCGAGAACGCGGGCGTCACCCTGTCGCCCATGCCGGAATCGCTGGCCGTGCCGCCGCAGCAGGAACCCGCGGTCCCCGCGGATTAAGGGCTTGCACAGACCAGTCAGGGGGCGGTCCGCAAGGCGCGGTCCGCCCTTTTTCATCGCTGCGGATGCTGCCGGCCCGTCAGCGCAAGTCACAATCTGTTCACTGTCCGAGAGGGTGATTTATTTGCAACTCATCCCCAATTGCTTTTCATCTGTTGCACAGCGTCCGGTGCCGGTGCTTCATCGGACCGGATGTCCGACCTGTTGAGGGAGCTGATCCTTATGAAGAAATACTCTCCGCGTTATCTGCTGACGGCTTCGGGCCTGGCGCTGACGCTGGCCCTTAGCCCGGCCCTCGCACAGGATGCGGCGCGCACGGATGTGGCGACCGCCGCCGAAGATCAGGCGGTCGCCGCCGCCAATGACAACAAGCCGCTTGGCGACGTCGTTCAGGCGCCGATCATGCCCAGCTTTGCGGATCTGGTCGAACAGGTCAGCTCCGCCGTGGTGAACATCACCACGACCGCGACCGTCGCCGCACCGACCCGTGGCGGGCCGAACTTTCCCGAAGGCAGCCCCTTTGGCGATCTGTTCCGCGATTTCGGCTTTCCCGATGGCGGGCCGTTCGGCAATCCGCGCGGCCCCCGCGCCGAGCAGCGTTCCAACGCGCTTGGTTCGGGTTTCGTGATCTCGGCCGAGGGGCTGATCGTCACCAACAACCATGTCATCGACGGCGCCGATGAAATCGAGGTCGAATTCTATTCCGGCAAGCGCCTGCCCGCGACGGTGATCGGCAAGGACAGCAATACCGACATTGCCGTGCTGAAGGTCGAAAGCGATGAAAAGCTGCCCTTTGTCCAGTTCGGCAACAGCGACCAGGCCCGCGTCGGTGACTGGGTGCTGGCGCTCGGCAACCCGCTTGGCCAGGGCTTTTCGGCCTCGACCGGGATCGTTTCGGCCCGCAATCGCGCGCTGACCGGGACCTATGACGATTTCATCCAGACCGATGCCGCGATCAACCGGGGCAACTCGGGCGGGCCCTTGTTCAACATGCAGGGCGAGGTGATCGGGGTGAACACCGCGATCCTGTCGCCGAATGGCGGCTCGATCGGGATCGGCTTTTCGATGGCGTCGAATGTCGTGTCAAAGGTCGTCGACCAGTTGCAGGAATTCGGTGAAACCCGGCGCGGCTGGCTGGGCGTCAAGATTCAGGACCTGTCGCCCGATATCGCCGATCTGCTTGGCCTGACCTCGACCGATGGCGCGATGGTCACCGATGTGCCCGCCGGTCCCGCGCTGGATGCGGGGATGAAGGCGGGCGATGTGATCGTGTCGTTCGACGGCGGCAGCGTCAAGGATGTGCGCGAACTGGTGCGCCGCGTGGCCGATGCGCCGGTCGGCGAAGAGGTGGCGCTGGTCGTCTTGCGCGATGGCGAGAATGTCGATCTGAAGGTGACGCTTGGCCGTCGTGAACTGGCTGAAGGCACCGCCAATGCCGAGGTGAATTCCGCCACCGAAAGCGCGACCGACATGCTGGGCATGACCGTGGCGCCGCTGACCCCGGAAATCGCCGCTGAACTGGGCGTGTCGCGCGACATGGCCGGGCTGGTGGTGCAACCGGTCGATCCCGACGGCCCCGCCGCCGACAAGGGGCTGGCTGCGGGCGATGTCATCACCGAGGCCGGGCAGCAGCCCGTCACCTCGCTGGCGGAACTGCAGGATCAGGTTCAGGCCGCGCGCGATGCCGGTCGCAAGTCGATCCTTGTGCTGGTCCGCCGCGCCGGAGAGCCGCGTTTCCTGGCCCTGCCGATCGCGCAGGACGAATGATCCGGACCGCCTGGGCATGTGAAAAGGGCGCCGTCGGGCGCCCTTTCTTGTTCGGTGTCGGTTGCTTATTCCGCCGCTGCGGCCGGGGCTGCCGGTTCGCCGGCCGGTGCGGGTTCGGTGGTCGGCGCGGGGCCAAGCTCTGCCAGCGCCTTGGTCACGGCGTCCAGACCGGCGGTGAAGCCTTTCAGCGACACGCCCAGCTTGACCGCGCGGTCGGGCGACACGCCAAAGGGTTGCAGCGTGATATTGCCCGCATTGCCGCGCTTGTAGGCGCCGAGTTCCGATTCATTCAGCCCGACGCGCGAGATGCAGCCGATCTGCGCGCAGACCATGAACGGGTAGCCGACGACCGCATTCTGGTCGATCTGCATGCGCAGACCCTGCTGCAGATCGGTTTCCAGCGGCGCGACAAAGGTCACGATGGCCTTGATCTCGCCCTCGACCGGGACGACCGAGGCCTCGGCAACGGCGCCACCATCTGCGTCGCGCAGCAGTTGATACAGTTCGCAGGGGTCTTTGTCGTCCGGGGTCTTGATGCAGCGCATCGACCAGTCGCCAAAGGATCTGCGGATATAGCTTTGACCGGGTTGCGGGTCGCCACTGCCTTCGGCAGGCGCTTCGGCTGCGGGCGCTTCGGCAGTTTCGCCAGCCGGGGTTTCCGCGGCCGGAGCTTCTGCTGCCGGGGCTTCTGCCGCGGGGGTTTGCGCGGCCGGGGCTTCTTCAGCGGGGGCGGCGGCTTCGGCTGCGGGGGCTTCCGTCGTGGTGGCGGCCTCCTGGGCGAATGCCATGCCTGCGCCAGCCGCGACAGAGAACAGGGCTGCGATCAGCGCAGTGGAGGTTTTGTCAACCATGGTCCTTATCCTTTGGTCAATGGTGTCGGGCATGGTCGTATCATGCCGATTCCTGGCTGTCAGTGCGGATCGGAAGGTGGAGCATCACAGATGTGACATGCAACGCAATAAGATGGCGTAATGGTAATAATCTGCCGGTCACGCGGCCTGAAAACCGGATTTTCAGGCATGGTGCCGCCAATGGGCGGGGAATTTTCCCTGTGTCGCACCCTGTCGCGCCTGCCTGCGCGAATGAACCGTCATGCAGGTTTCACCGGGATCTGCTGGAATGGCGGGACCTGCTGGAATGGCCCGATGGCGATGCCGCTTTCGGCCGGGGGCGCTACGCGGGGCGTCGCGCGAAAACGGAAAGGTCCGGCAAGAACTGCCGGACCCATGTTTACCATCCCTGCCGGACTCGCCGGTCATATTGCGACGAAGGCTAGAATCGCCTCACGGCAACGTCAACTATCCGAAACGTCAGGTTGGAAAACTATTCGCGACAGAAAAAAGTCGCGCCCGAAGGCGCGACAGTCCAACAGGGAGGAAGAATCCCCCGCGATATAAAATTGCGGGCGACCCTCAAAGACTGGCACAAACTGTCCGCACTTGTATTGTACATAAGTTGCTATTTGCGCTTTTTTGCCGATACGGCGGAGGTTGGATGACTGGAATCGTCGATCTGGGGGCGGGAATCGCCTTTGTCGGGGGTGGTGGCGAAGGCTACGCCACGCCGCAAAACCTGCTGTTCAAATACGCGAATCGCCACGGGCTGATCGCCGGGGCGACCGGGACGGGCAAGACCGTGACCCTGCAGACCCTGGCCGAATCGTTGTCGCTGGCGGGGGTCCCCGTCTTCATGGCCGATATCAAGGGCGATCTGGCGGGCATCGCGAAAGCCGGCGGGGCGGATGCGAAACTGGACACGGCCTTTCGTGCGCGGGCCGAACAGATCGGCATCCAGATGGATTATCAGGCCTTTCCGGTGACCTTCTGGGACATCTGGGGCGAAAAGGGCCATCCCGTCCGCACCACCCCGGCTGAAATGGGGCCGCTGCTGCTGTCGCGCCTGCTGGGGCTGACCGATGTGCAGGAAGGCGTGCTGAACATCGCCTTTCGCGTCGCCGACGAAGAAGGCCTGTTGCTGCTGGATCTGAAGGACCTGCAGTCGATGCTGGTCTGGGTCGGGCAGAACGCCAAGGATCTTTCGCTGAAATACGGCAATATTTCAACCGCTTCGGTGGGGGCGATCCAGCGCGCCTTGCTGGTTCTGGAAACCGAGGGCGGGGATTTCCTGTTCGGTGAACCGGCGCTGGAACTGTCCGATCTGATCCGGCTGGATGCCTCGGGCAAGGGGATGATCAACATCCTTTCGGCCGAAAGGCTGATGAATTCGCCGCGCCTTTACGCAACCTTCCTGCTGTGGCTGATGGGCGAGTTGTTCGAGCAACTGCCCGAGGTCGGCGACCCCGACAAGCCCAAGGTCGCCTTTTTCTTTGACGAGGCGCATCTGCTGTTCAACGACGCGCCGCCCGCGCTGGTCGCCAAGATCGAACAGGTCGCGCGGCTGATCCGGTCCAAGGGCGTCAGCCTGTGGTTCATCACCCAGAACCCCGCCGATGTGCCTGACAGCGTGCTGGGCCAGTTGGGCAACCGCATCCAGCACGCCCTGCGCGCCTTTACCGCAAAGGATCAAAAGGCGCTGCGGCAGGCCGCTGAAAACTATCGCGCCAATCTCGATTTCGACACGGCGGATGCGATCCAGCATGTCGGCACGGGCGAGGCGGTGACCTCGCTTCTGGAAAACAAGGGCGTGCCGGGGATGGTCCAGCGGTGTCTGATCCGCCCGCCCTTTGCCAGCCTTGGCCCGATCCCGGAAGGCGAGCGTCAGGCGATCATTTCGGCATCACCGATGGCGCTGAAATACGGCAAGACCGTGGACCGCGAATCTGCCCATGAGCTGCTGGCCAAACGCGCCGAGGCCGCAGCGCAGGCCAGCGCCGCCGCGGGCGCCAAGGGTGCGGATGACGATCTGTGGCAGATGGACGACCGCGAATACAAACGCGCCCGGCGCTATGATCCGCGCATGGACAGCGGCGCGGGCACGGCGCGCCAGACCACGACGAAGACCGCAAAAACTCGGACAACCGCAGCGCGGCAAAGCGATTCCATCGCCACGACCTTTGGCAAAAGCCTTGCGCGTCAACTGGGCACCCGGACCGGGCAGGCGCTGGTCAGGGGCGTGCTTGGCTCCCTGTTTCGCGGGAAATAGGCGCGGCGCGCAGGGCACGGGTTTCGGCCAGGATCGCGATCAGCAGCATGACATGGCGGCGCAGGTCGTAATCTGCCGCGCCCTCCAGCCGTGCCTTGTTCTGGCGGTTCTCAAGATCGCGCAGCAGGGGCAGGGCGCGCTGCGGATCGGGCAGGGTGTCGCTGCGCAACAGCGCGCGCAGATCGCGCTTGCGCCGCCAGCCCTGCTGGCCGGCCCGCGCCGCCCGGATCAGTGTCATCGGGCGCCGGATCGCCTCGGGCCGCAGGACCGGCTGAAAGGCGATGATGTTGCTGTGCATGGTCATGGGTGAATCCTCTGGCTGAGACCCGGCCAGAAAAACGCAACCTATGGGTGTGTTGCGTGATCGCCTGATAAAGCGTTCGCAGCAGCAAGGATTCTTTATCTTTTGTTAGCAATTCTTACGCAATTCGTAAATTCCGGCCGGTCTTTTCCTGCCGGAATTGAAACAACCCAAGGATGAGTATCTGCCCGCTCGTCCACAGGATCAAAAGGGAATTGCCATGACTGCTATGACGGGTGACTTTGACCTGAATGCCCCGGTGGCCTGCCTGCCAGCCGCAAGCTCCCGCATTCCGGCAAGTCAGACCGAACCCGAAACGCCGGAGGCGCGCGAGTGCGACGACCACCAGCTGTATCTGCGCCATGTCGAAGGGGGCGAAAGCATCCGCGCCCTGGCGCGGGAAGCGGGGTGCCATGCCTCGACCATCCTGCGCCGTATCCGCCGGATCGAGGCACGCCGCGACGATCCGCTGGTCGATCAGGCGCTGGAACGCGCGGCTGACGAAGGCACCCCGCATTTCACCCGCAGCGAGACCGAACAGTTCCGTCGCATCCTGCGCAGGCTGGCCGAATCCGGTGCGGAAATGGTTCTGGCCGAAGGCATGGAAAAGGCCATCGTCGTTCGCAACGATATCCGCACCGCGATTCTGGAACGCCGCATTGCGGAAAAGATCGCGCTGCATGGCTGGGTTTCGATGCGGTCCAGCGGGCGGGTCGTGCGCTATGTGCTGTCGGGGGCCGGGCGCGATGCGCTGAAAAAGATGATCGCGGCCCGGCGTGGCGGGGTCTTGCCGCGTCAGGCCGATTTCATCACCGCCTTGCCGGTGATCGACGTGCCAGAGGCGGCCACCGGCATGGCCGAGGATGCCGCGCCCTATCACCACGGCGACCGGCACCGCATCTGGGCTGAGCGCGAGATCACCGACCCCGAGGATGGCACCCGTCGCCGCACCCGCGTCAATATCGCCGAAAGCCCGCTGCAGATCCTGGCCCGCCGCCGCGAAGCCGATGGTCGCCCCTTTCTGACGCCCGGGATGGTGGCGGCGGGCGAACGGCTGCGCGAGGATTTCGAACTGTCGCAGATCGGCCCGCGCGTGACCCAGATCTGGGACCGTTTCCTGACCTCGGGCATTGATGCGGGGGGCTTTGGCGCGGGCTATGGCGGCGGCTCCGAAGGGGCGCGCAACCGCGTCGGTGCCGCGCTGCGCGAGCTGGGGCCGGGCATGGGCGATCTGTGCCTGCGCGTCTGCTGCTTTCTGGAAGGGATCGAGATCACGGAACGCCGCCTTGGCTGGTCCGCGCGCTCGGGCAAGATCGTGCTGCGGCTGGCGCTGATGCGGCTGGAACGCCATTACGCCGAAACCTATGGCAAGGGCGCGCCGCTGATCGGCTAGGCCGGGCCCGACCTCACGCGCCTTTCCGCCGGGACAGCGGGCCCGGGCCTCCTCTGCATCGCGCCATTCCCGGCGGAAGGCCGCGCTTTTCATGTGACGTTGACAAAGCTGCGCGGCGACGGGCCGATGACAGTCGTTGAACATCCCCTCCGAAGGTCCTAGATTGGCGGCGACAACTCACGCGAAGGACCAGCCATGGCCGACCAGCCACCGCAGTTGCGACACCCGGAAAAGGCGCATCGCCCGGACCAGTCGCAGCCGAAGAAGCCGTCCTGGATCCGGGTCAAGGCCCCGACCAGCGAAGGCTATAAGCAGACCCGCGACATCCTGCGTGAAAATCGCCTGTCCACCGTCTGCGAGGAAGCGGGTTGCCCCAATGTCGGCGAATGCTGGAGCCGGGGCCACGCCACCATGATGATCATGGGCGAGATCTGCACCCGCGGCTGTTCCTTTTGCAACGTCCAGACCGGCAAGCCCAATGCGCTTGACGTGTTCGAACCGGGCAGGGTGGCCCATGCCGTCCAGAAGCTGGGGCTGAACCATGTCGTGCTGACCTCGGTCGACCGCGACGATCTGGACGATGGCGGCGCGGATCATTTCGCCCAGACCATCCGCGCGATCCGCCACCGCTCGCCCGGTTCCACGATCGAGGTGCTGACCCCGGATTTCCTGAAATCGAAGCCCGGCAGCCTTGAAACCGTGGTCGAGGCGCGGCCCGATGTCTTCAACCACAACCTGGAAACCGTGCCGGGGCTTTACCCGACGGTGCGGCCCGGCGCGCGCTATTTCCACAGCCTGCGCCTGCTGCAGCGGGTCAAGGAACTGGACCCCGCGATGTTCACCAAATCGGGCATCATGGTCGGTCTGGGCGAGGATCGTCAGGGCGTCTTGCAGGTCATGGACGACATGCGCGCCGCCGATATCGACTTCATGACCATCGGCCAGTATCTGCAGCCGACGCCGAAACATCACCGCGTCGACCGCTTCGTCACCCCCGAGGAATTCGAGGGTTATCAGCGCGCCGCCTATGGCAAGGGGTTCCTGATGGTTTCGGCAACCCCGCTGACCCGTTCCAGCTATCACGCGGGCGACGATTTCGCGCAGCTGCGCGATGCGCGCCTGAAAAAGCTGGGCCGGGCCTGAGCCGTGAAACATTCCCGCTTGCTCATGGCAGGCGGGACGTTTATCTGACGATCAATGCTTGTTCTGCGTGGCCTGACGGCCCGAACATCGCAGCGGATTCAGATCCGATGTCGGGGGTGTGGCGGAATGGTAGACGCGACGGATTCAAAATCCGTTTTCGCAAGAAGTGTCGGTTCGAGTCCGACCACCCCTACCAGTTCAATCCGGAAATCATGTGAAATGCGGCTTGGGCCGTTCCGGCCGAGCCGCCGCATTGACCTGACGTAAGGCATTGCGAAAACGCGGGCTTTGGGGCCATGATGGGGCATGTATCGCATGATCGCCCTGGCCTTGGCCCTGTTCGTTTCCGCCTGTTCCTCTGGTTCGACCGGCGGGAAATCTCTGGGAGAGATCTGTGCCGCCTGCAAGGATGGCAAAGCCAGTGCCTGCCGGGCGGTCCGGCAGCATGACGCGCTGCTGTAACCCGATCAGCCCGCCGGAAGGGCAAAGGGGTTGAAGCCGCTGCGGCCATAGCCTTCGGCGCTCGCGGCATCGTCCAGGACCAAGCTGGCCAGATCGTCGGCGACGACCTCGACCTCGGGGTCGGATTCATGGCTGACGGTTTTCAGATAGCCGCCGCAAGCGCCGCAGGATTCGGCGCGGATCGCAGCCTCGGGCGTGTCAAAGCTGAGATAATCCAGACGCGCATTATCACCGCAATCCGAACATTTCGCCCGCACCATATGCCATTCGCATTCACAGAGCGCGCAATGCAGATAGCGCAGCCCCTGACGCTGTCCGGTGTGGATCAGACTGGCGACCGGCGCTGTGCCGCAGACCGGGCAGGCGGTCGGTTCCCGGGTCGCCGGGGCGGGCAGGGGCGCAAGCCGCGCGGCCTGTGCCACGGCAACCGACAGCGCCGCCCAGACAAAGGGCGCGATGCCGGGCGCGACAGCATCGAAACGCCCCTGCACCAAAGCCAGCGCGGCCTGACGACGCGCGGTGTCGGGCATGGCACGCAATTCGGCCAAAAGCTCTGCGACCTGTCCGGGGGCGTCGCGGTCCAGATGCGCGATCAGATGATCCAGCATCTGCGGCCAGTCGCCATCCGTGGCCATCGCCTGCGGGTCGGGATCGACGCGGCCCCCGTCCCGCAGGCAGGCGGCCTGACCGTCGGTGATATCAGCAACCAGCGACAGATAGGCCGACAGCTCATGCCCCGGCGCCAGCCTGCGCAGGCGCGCGGCGCGGGTGGCGTAAAGCGCGGCCAGATCGGGGCGCAGCACCGGGTCGAAATGGCGCGAGGCGGTTTCGGGCGGGACAGAGGGGCGCAGGTCCGGAGCGGTCATTTGCGCACCCCCTGCGTTGTTTCGCGGGCCTCGATCTCGGCCGCCCAACGGTCGTGATGCTGGCGTGCCCAGGCCCTGGACACATAGCCCGTGACCATGCCGCTGATCGAGCCGCGCACCCAGATCGCCAGATAGATATGGCCGACAATCAGCAGGATCAGCCCGATACCCGCGACGGAATGGGCCAGAATCGCCATGCGCAGCACCGGGATCGAAAAGAATTCCGCGAAATAGGCGCGCCACATGATCAGCCCCGACACCAGCAGCACCAGAATCGCCCCCATGATCGCCCAGAACAGGATCTTTTGGCCCGCGTTGTATTTTCCGATTTGCAAGGGCTGGTCGTGGCGGTTCATCAGGACGCCGCGGATATTGCGAAACCAGATCAAGTCGCTGCGCGCGGGCAGGTTGTATTTCACGAAACGCACGAACATGAAGCACAGCCCGACAAAGACCGCGATCCCCAGAAAGGGGTGCAGCAGCCGGGCCATCTGCGGCGTGCCCAGAAAGGCCGACAGCCAGGAAAATGTCGGAAAGAACCACGACAGCCCCGAGGTCGCGGCCAGAAAGAAACACAGGACAATCATCCAGTGGCACAGCCGTTCGGCGAATTTCGTGCGCAGGATCTGGTCGGATTTGCGGCTCATTTCAAGGCTCCGTTCATTCGGCTGCGTGGCGCTGCGGCTCGGGCGCGCGGTCGTCAGGCCCGGCATCGGGTCGTTGGGCGGGGCGCGGTGCCTGCGCGCCTTCGGGATGGTCGTCTTCATCGGTGACATTCGGGCCGACGCCGATGAAATGCGCGGCCATGCCTGCGACGGCCACGGCGCCCGCGACGGCGGCCGCAGGTTTCAGCACGTCTTTCCAGCCGGACACCAGCGGGCTGATCTGCGGATCCTTGGGCAGGCCGGCATAGCGTTCCGGGTCATCGGCATGTTGCAGCACATACATGACATGGGTGCCCCCGACCCCCGCCGGGTCATAAAGCCCCGCCTGATCGAAACCGCGTTCGTTCAGTTCGGCGACGCGGGTCGCGGCCAGATCCTGCATTTCCTGTTTCGAGCCGAAAGAAATCGCCCCGGTAGGGCAGGTCTTGGCGCAGGCGGGCGCCTGTCCGACCGCCAGACGGTCCGAACAGAGCGTGCATTTATAGGCCTTGTTGTCCTGTTTCGAAATCCGCGGCACGTTGAAGGGACAGCCCGCCACGCAATAGCCGCAGCCGACGCACAGGTCGGACTGGAAATCGACGATGCCATTCGCATATTGCACGATGGCGCCGGGGATCGGGCAGGCCTTCAGGCAGCCGGGATCCTCGCAATGCATGCAGCCGTCCTTGCGGATCAGCCATTCCAGCCTGCCCGATTCATCCTCGTGTTCGGTGAAGCGCATCAGCGTCCAACTGTCGGGGGACAGGTCGCGCGGGTTGTCATAGACGCCGACATTGGTTTCGACCTCGCCGCGCAGATCGTTCCATTCGTTGCAGGCGACCTGACAGGCCTTGCAGCCGATGCAGGTGGTGACGTCGATCAGCTTGGCGACCTCGATCTGGTGATCGCGGATGCGAGGGGCAGGGGTGGCGGTGCTGGTGGCCGAACTGCGGACGATGTTTTGCGAATTCATGCCAACGCTCCTTCGGCTTTTTCGACATTGACCAGAAAGGCCTTGAATTCCGGCGTCTGCGAATTCGCGTCACCGACGCCGGGCGCCAAGGTATTGGCCAGATAGCCTTTTTTCGTCGCGCCTTCGAAACCCCAGTGACAGGGGATGCCGATCTGTTCGACCTCCTGGCCCGCGACATTCAGGGTGCGCATGCGTTTCGTCACCACGGCCTTGGCGGTGATATAGCCGCGTTTGGTCGTGACCTTGACCGTGTCGCCATGGGCGATGCCCTTGTCCCCGGCCAGCTTTTCGCCGATCTCGATGAATTGCTCGGGTTGCAGCATGGCGTTCATATGGCTGTGCTTGGTCCAGTGGCGGAACAGTTCCGTCACCGAATAGGTCGTCGCGACATAGGGATAGTCGTGGCGGTTGCCCATGCGTTCGGCATCGTTCTGGAAAATCCGCGCGGTCGGGTTGTGGGTGACCTTTTCATGCAGCGGGTTTTTCGCGATCGGGCTTTCCACCGGCTCGTAATGTTCGGGAAAGGGGCCGTCGTTCATGCCCTGCGCCGAAAACAGCCGCGCCATCCCTTCGGGCAGCATCATGAAGGGCGCCGCAGGGCTGCCCGGCGGCGTGGTCGCGGGGAAATCGGGGATATCGGCGCCGGTCCATTTTTCGCCATCCCAATGCAGGATCTGGCGGTTCGGGTCCCAGGGGTTGCCGTCCATATCCATGCTGGCGCGGTTATACAGGATGCGGCGGTTCGCGGGCCAGGAAAAGGCCCAGCCCGGCGTATTGCCCAGACCCACATCGGTATTGTCGCGGTTGTTCATCTGGTTGCCGCGTTCCGTCCAGGACCCGGTAAAGACCCAGCAGAAGCTTTGTGTCGTGCCGTCGTCGCGCAACTGGGCAAAGCTGTCCAGCAACTGGCCCTTACGCAGGATCTGGACGCCGTTTTCGTCAAAGACATCCTCGACCGCGTAGCCATTGGCTTCCTTGGCCATTTCCTCGGGGTGGGGGAAATAGGGGTCGTGATAGGTGTCATGGTCCCAGGTCATGTGCAGGACCTGTTCGGGGCAGGCGCCGCCTTCTGTTTCGTAAAGGTGGCGCAGCTCCATCATGATGCGGCCCAGAATTTCGGGGTCGTGACGGGCCTGACCGGGGGGCTGCTGACCGGCAAAGTGCCATTGCAGCCAGCGGCCCGAATTGACGATGGCCCCGTCTTCCTCGGCAAAGCAGTTCGAGGGCAGGCGGAAGACCTCGGTCATGATCTCGCTGGTGGGGACATCGTTGAACCGCCCCTCATTGCGCCAGAAATTCGATGTTTCGGTGACCAAGGGGTCGATCACGACCAGAAATTTCAGGTTGGCCAGCGCCTTGGATGTCTTGTTCTTGTCCGGCATCGCCGCCAGCGGGTTGAACCCCTGTGCGATATAGCCGTTGACCTGACCGTCATACATCATGTCGAAATAGGCCAGCATGTCATAGCTGCGATCCCATTTCGGCAGCAGGTCGAAGGCAAAGTCATTCGCCGCCGTGGCATGTTTGCCATAAAGGTTCTTCAGCATCGAAATGAAGAATTTCGGCGTGTTCTTCCAGTAGTTGACCTGACCGGGCAGGATGTCTTTGGGCGTCACCTCGTCCAGATATTGCGCAAGGCTTTGCTGCCTGTCGGACGGCAGATTCATATAGCCCGGAACGCGCAGCGACAGCAGGCCAAGATCGGTATAGCCCTGAATGTTGGAATGGCCGCGCAACGCGTTCACGCCGCCGCCCGCCATGCCGATATTGCCCAGCAACAACTGGATCATGGCCGCGCCGCGAATAATCTGGGCGCCGCCGGTATGATGGGTCCAGCCAAGCGCGTAAAGCCAGGTCATGGTCTTGTCGCGCGCCGAACAGGAACCGATGATATCCGCGATCTGCAGGAAATCGGCCTGTTTGACGCCGGTGATTTCCTCGACCATTTCGGGGGTGTAGCGGTCGACATGCCGTTTCAGCAGTTGCAGCACCGAACGCGGATGCGTCATCGAGGGATCGCGCAGGGCCATCCCGTCGGCACCGCGTTCATAGGTCCAGCTTGATTTGTCGTAGCTGTTGGTTTCCGCGTCGAAACCGGAAAAGACGCCGTCGTGAAAGCTGAAATCGTCGCGCACGATCAGCGCGGCATTGGTGTAGTCGCGGACATAGTCGTGCTGGATCTGGTCTGTCTCCAGCAGATAACGCACGACGCCCATCAGGAAGGCCGCATCCGACCCCGCCCGGATCGGCGAAAAGATATCGGCGACCGCCGCCGTGCGGTTGAAACGCGGATCGACGACGATGACCTTGGCCTTGTTCTTGGTCTTGGCTTCGATCACCCATTTGAAGCCGACCGGATGGGCCTCGGCGGGGTTGCCGCCCATGACGATGACGACATTGGCGTTCTTGATATCGACCCAGTGGTTGGTCATCGCGCCGCGCCCAAAGCTGGGGGCCAGCGCGGAAACGGTGGGCGCGTGGCACAGCCGCGCCTGACAATCCAGACCCAGCATGCCAAGCGCGCGGGCGAATTTGAAATCCAGCACGCCGGTTTCATTCGAGGCGGCCGACGAGGCCAGCATCCCCGAAGTCAGCCAGCGGTTCACCAACTGCCCCTGTTCGTTGCGGGCGATGAAATTGGCGTCGCGGTCGTCCTTCAGCAGGCGGGCGATGCGTTTGGTCGCGTCATCCCAACTGATCTGCACCCATTCGCTGGAGCCGGGCGCGCGATATTCCGGCTGCGTCAGGCGGCCCTTGGAATGGATCATGTCGATCAGCCCCGCACCCTTGGGGCACAGTGATCCACGGCTGACCGGGTGATCGGGGTCGCCCTCGATATGGAAGATGCGGGGCCCGGCGTTTTTCGACCCGTCGCCCATCGAATACATCAGAATGCCGCAACCGACCGAACAATAGGTGCAGTTGTTGCGGATTTCCTTGGCGCGCAGCAGCTTGAACGGGCGCACGCCTGCCGAAACCTGCGCCTCGGCGGTGGACAGGCCCATGGCCGTCGCCGACAGCGAGGCCGCGCCGACCCCAAGGATCTGCAAAAACCGCCGCCTGCCCATTTTCATTCCGGTGCCATTCATGGTGCCTGCCTCCCTGTGTCGGACGTCTGACGCGCGGCAATTGTGTGCCATCGCACACCGCGCCATTCCGGCAGTAGTCGCAGGCCGATGCTTCGGGCAAGACGGGGTTTGGACGGTTTTGTTGCAGTGCAGCGACAAATGGCAGCACAGCGCCGCCACAGAAAATCCGACCATTTTACAATGAATTGGCAATCCATTGCGGTGCAACGAGTTTATTTTTTGATTAACTGAAATTATCGTGCAATATGCAACGCATATCATGAAACTGTGAAGGCCGCTGACCGGCCCCACGACAGCAAAAGGGCGCGCGGCGATGGCGTTACCAGCCTTGGGAACCAGACGGGCAGGGCGATTCGCCCCCTGTTCGTTATGTTTATATATACATAACGAAAGCCTCCGCCTAGCCTGTCAGAACGGCAGCGCATCATGCTGATCCGCCATCTGGATTTCTTTGTCACATTGGCCGATGAGCAGCATTTCGGTCGCGCGGCGGCCCTGTGCGGTGTCAGCCAGCCCGCGCTGTCGCTGGCGATCCGCAAGCTCGAGGAGGATCTGGGCACGACCCTGATCCTGCGCGGCCAGCGTTTCATGGGGCTGACGGCCGAAGGGCAGAAGGTCCTGCAATGGGGACGCCAGATCCTGGCGGATTACGGGCATCTGCGCGATGATCTGATGGGGCGGCGCAAGGGCGGCCTGACCGGGCGGCTGCGGCTTGGGGTTGTGGCTTCCGCCATGCCGCTGGTGCCGCAGATCTCGGCCCTGTTCGAAACACGCAACCCGCTGGCCCGGATCGCGATCAGCCTGCTGCCCGCCCCGGAGATTGCCGGGGCGATCGGCCGTTTCGACATTGACGGCGCAGTCAGCGAAACCGATGGCCGTCCCGTGCCGGGCTTGCGCGCCCTGCCGCTTGGACCGCAGAAACTGATTTTCGCCTGCCCGTCGGGTCACCCCTTTGCCGATGATCCGACGATCACCTGGCGCGAGGCGATCACCCAGCCCCTGTGCAGCGTCGACGGCGCGATTGCCGCGCATCTCGACGCAAGGCAGGTCGCCGCATCCATTGCCTGCGCGACGCTGGACGGTGTGCTGGCGCATCTGCGTTTGGGTCAATGGTGCGCGCTGGTGCCCGAATGTTTCGCGGCGCTGCTGGCCCCGGACGATGACATCATCCTGCGCGAAATCGCGGGCGGCGGCTTGCGACTGGCCCATGCCGTCCTGCTGCCGCAGCGCGACCCGCCGTCGCCGATGGTCAATGCGCTGGCCGATTGCATTGCCGCGCTTGGGGATGGCGTTGCGGGGCAGGGGACGCCTTGACCCCCTTGGCCCTCAGAGGGCAAAATGCGGCCTATACGGGCTTTGCCCCAGATGCCCGTTTCGGGGACAGGAGGGATGATGTCCGCTGCCAGCACGATCACGGCCGCCCCAAGGGCCAATGCCGCATTTGGCAGGCAGTTGGCGCAGGCCTCTGTGCTGGTTGTCGACGACGAACCCGGCATGCGCAATTTCATGGCCCGGATCCTTGGCCCGCAATGCCGCCGGATCGAGCTTGCCGCCACCGTCGGCGAGGCGGCCGACTGGCTGGCCGTCGAACATTTCGACGTGATCGTTCTCGACAATATTCTGGGCAATGATCGCGGGCTGGACTGGCTGCGGCTGCAGCGCGAGAAGGGTTTCGTGCCGCCGGTCGTGCTGATTTCGGCCTTTGCCGATCTGGAAACCGCCATTCAGGCGATGCAGGCGGGGGCGGCGGATCTGATCCTCAAGCCCTTTCGGTCGAACCAGCTTTTGTCGGCGGTGGCGCGTCTGGTCGAACAAAGCTGGCTGCGTTCCGAAAATCAGGCCCTGCGACAGGAATTGCGGCGCGGTGCCGATGCCAGCCTGCGCCTTGACCGCCTGATCGGCACCTCGCCCGCGATCGAGGAGATCCGCGCCACCGTGGACCGCGTCGCCCCCTTGCCCTCCAGCGTGTTGCTGACCGGAGAGTCGGGCACCGGCAAAGAGGTCGTTGCCCGGCTGATCCATGATCTGTCCCCCCGCCGCGAGCGTCCCTTTATCCCCGTGAACTGCGCAACCATGCCCGAGGAAATGGTCGATTCCGAACTGTTCGGCCATCTTCAGGGCGCCTTTCCCGGCGCCACCACCCATCGCGAGGGGCTGTTTCTGCATGCGCAGGGCGGCACCTTGTTTCTGGACGAAATCGCCGAATTGCCGCTGGCCACGCAGGCCAAGCTGCTGCGCGTGATCGAGGATCGCAGGATCCGTCCCCTAGGCGCGGAACGCGAATTGCCGACCGATCTGCGGCTGGTCTTTGCCACCAACACCGACCTGGAGGCGCGGGTGGCGCAAGGGCGTTTCCGCGCTGATCTGTATTACCGCATCAATATCGTGCAACTGCGGATGCCGCCGTTGCGCGAGCGTGGCGGTGACGTGATCGAACTGGCCCGGCTTTTCATGCAGCGCCAGTCGCGCGATCTGGGCCTGCCGCAGATCCCGATCCCGCCCGAGGTCCAATCCGCGCTGCAGGCCATGACCTGGCCCGGCAATGTCCGCGAATTGCGCAATCTGATCGAACGCGCCCTGATCCTTGGCCGCTTCCCGCCCGAAATCCTGCCCGAAATCCCGCCCCCCGCAGAGCCTCCGCTTGACCGGGACTGAATCCACGCCCCGCCGTTCGGTTCGGGCGCGGCTGCTGATGATTGCCCTGCTGCCCATGCTGATCCTGATGCCGCTGCTGATCGGCATCACCATGCAGCGCTGGATCTGGCGCACGGACCAGATCCTTGCCGCGCGGGTGGCCAGCGACCTCACCGTGGCCCAGCAATATCTGATGCATCTGATCGCCAGCACCGATGACCAGCTTGCTGCGCTGGCGGGTTCGGTGGCGTTTCGTGAGCGGATCGAAAGCGACCTTGCCGGGTTTCTGGCCGAAAACCGGGACAGGCTGGGGCTGGATTACCTGCTGTTGCTGGCTGATGCCTACCAGCCCCGACACCGCAACGGAACCCCGGCGCTGCCCGAAGAAACCGGCATTGTCGTGCTGGAAGCCCAGACCCTGAGCCAACTTTCCCCCGATCTTCCGCGCCGCGCATTGGTTCTGCTGGCCGATCCCCGGCAGCCAGCCCGGACCGAGGCGCGCGGCATGGTCATCCACGCCTCGGCCCCCGTCATCCTGCCGGATGGGCAACGCCTGCGGCTGGTCGGGGGGATCTTGCTGAACAACAACACCGGTTTTGTCGACCGGATCAACGAACTGGTCTATCCGGCATCGGCGAATGGGGCACGAGGCGATATCGCGCGCGGCTTCGATCTGGGTGTCACCACGCTGTTTCTGGACGATATCCGCATCGCAACGACGCTGCGACCCGAAGGCGGCGCGCGCGCCCTGGGCACCCGTGCGTCGGCGCCGGTCAGCGCGCGGGTGCTGGATCAGGGCGGCAGCTGGCACGACACGGCGATGGTCGTGAACGCGCCCTATATCTCGGCCTATGAGGCTTTGACGGATGTTTCCGGCGCAAGGGTCGGGATGCTTTACGCGGGGATCCCCAAGGCGCCCTATCGCGATGCGCGGCGGGTGACCTGGGCGATCAGCAGTGGCGCCTTTCTCATCGCCTTGCTGCTGTTTCTGCCGCTGTTCCTGTCCTGGGCGCGGGGCATATTCCGCCCGCTCGAAGCGATGGGGCGCACGATTTCGCGGGTCGAAAACGGCGATATGGGGGCGCGCACCATATCCGGCGCGGTGGTGGAACAGCGCAGGGGGGCGGATGAAATCCTGCGTCTCGCCCGACATCTGGACCGTTTGCTGGATCTTGTGCAGCAGCGCGATCACGATCTGCGCGCGCTGAACGCGGGACTGAACCAAAGGGTCGAGGAACGCACTGCCGAATTGACACAGGCCAATCGGGCCCTGGCCGAGGCGACGCGGCAGTTGGTCCTGTCGGAAAAACTCGCCACCATCGGCGAGGTTACGGCGGGCGTCGCGCATGAAATCAACAACCCGCTTGCGGTGATTCAGGGCAATGTCGACGTGCTGCGCCTGATCCTTGACGAACAGGGCTGCGAGACGCCGGCCGAGCTTGCGCTGATTGATGAGCAGGTTCACCGGATCGGCGCGCTGGTCAGTCAGCTTCTGCAATTCGCCCGCCCCGAAGAATTCGCCGGCGCAACGGTTCTGAACGATCCGTCGCAGGTCGCGGCCGATCTGCGCCCGCTGATCCAGCATCTCCTGAGCGGGATCGACTATCGGACGGATCTGCACTCGACCGGGTTGATTGCCATGAATGTTCATGAGCTGCAGCAGATTCTGGTCAATCTTGCCACGAATGCGATTCAGGCGATGCCGAATGGCGGGACGCTGATCCTGGGCTGCAAGGATCAAACCCTCGGCGAGCGCCCGGGCATCGCCCTGACCCTGCGCGATAATGGAGAGGGGATGGCGCCCGAAACCGTCGCGCAGATATTCGATCCATTCTACACCACCAGAGGCCGCCGGGGCACCGAGCTCGGGCTGTCCATCTGCCAGACGCTGGTCAACCGCCATGAAGGTCAGATCCGCGCCGAGAGCGCGCCGGGGCAGGGAAGCACGTTCACCATCTGGTTGCCTGCCGCCTGACAAAAAGCCACTGACAAATATGGTTGTCGCGCGCGTTCCATCGGACGCCCTATCGAATCGAAATGATCTCGTGCGCATAGGCATATGAGCCGCCTGCCAACGTCAGAACGACGCCATCCGATTTGAGTTCGGCACCCGTGACTTGAGCCGTGGTGTAACCTTGGGACGTCGAGGCAAGGCTGCCGTCCTTGAAGGATTCGACCGTGAAACTGTAGGTGCCGGGTTCAAGCGTGCCGCCAGAGGCCGTCTCGCCGGACCATGTGATTTCGGTGGCTGTCGTCGAGGCCGGCAGCCGGGCCACTTCAATGCCAGAGGTATTCTTGACCACAAGAAAGCTGGTATCCGCCGAGGCGGGCGGCGCCACGCTGATGGCCAGAGGCGTGCCGTCAAAGCTTGCCGGGGCGCTGGATGCGACTTCGCGGCCGATCCAGTCACTGTATTTCGACAGATCACCAAGAATCGAGCTTTCAGCCAGCGCTGTCAGCAATGTATTGGTTTTAACCTGCTGCTCTACCCCCGAAAATGTCGCAAGCTGCACGGCAAAATCGGTCCCTTCCATTGGATTGAGGGGATCCTGATTCTTGATCTGCGCCGTCAGCATGGTCAGAAACGTCTGGAAATCACCATTGGACAGAACGCTGCCGGTCGCGGTCGAATTGGTTCGTTGTTGATTCTGCAAGTTGTTAACCTGGCTGATGCTAGTCATGTCAAAGCCTTATGTCGATATTTTCAGAATTGGCGGTGCCGCCTTGGAGTGGGTAAAAGAGTGCTATATGCCGAGGTCCGGCAGCATCGATCTCGTCGTGGCTTTCATGCCTGATACTGTTTAAAAGAATTGCCGGACGTTGATCGTTCTGACCCGGCTGACTGTCGTTCCAGCGAAAATCCAGATTGAAATCGGACAATCCTGCATCCCTCAGTTCTCTGTGAAGGCTGTCAGCGTTTCTGCGCAGCAGATCCAGCGTCTCGGGGCGCTCTGCATAGATGACCAACGTGGTTCTGTCGCCATTTGAAAAGGATATCCGCAAGGCGCCAAGTTCGTCTGGTGACATGTGGACATCCAGATCCCCGTTTTCAGATTTTCCGACCTGAACGATGATTCGATTGGCAAGGTTTCTGAACCTGCTTGCGGCCGTCGCAGACATGTCGGCGAAGGGCATCGAGGACCTTTGCGCTGTTTCAACCGTCATCAGGACGTCGAAATCCTGATGACCTCCGCCCTGTGTCGCGCCGTCATCGGCCAGGCTTTGTTGATCGCCTTCGCCGTTCTGATTGCTGAAACCTTTCGTGAGGTCCTCGGCGGCAGAATATTCCAGAATATGACCATTGGCATCAGAGCCGACAGCCGTGATCGAATCACTTCGAGATGCCCTGATTTCATCAACACCCGATCGCGAGATGATCTCACCATCACGATCTGCAGGCTGATGCGACGTTAGGTCTTTATTGCTTTGTCCGCCGACGGCGACTGTTGAAAGGCTGGGGAGCGGCACAACATCTGCATCAGATTCATCTTCGGCAGAGCTTCCGTTCGCGCGAACCATGCTTTCCGAACCTGCAGGGTTCGCTGGTTGCGGCGAAGAAATGACATGTCGATTCTGTTCAAGCATCTGTTCTGGTGGACAGGTTTCCTCCTCGACGGAATCGTCTCGATCCTGATCATCGGTCACATGATCTTCGCGCTTGCCGGTTGTCCTCTCTTCTTCATTGATCGAAGTAGATCTGCTTGCAGACTTGGCGACGTCATTCGTCGAATTCCGGGACAAAGCGGTGGAAAATTCCTCTGCCGATACAGACTCTTGACGGCTTTCTGAAGGCAGCCTTCGCTCATGGAGAGGTTGGGCAGCGGGGAGGGCGAGGGTGCGGTCCATTTGCATGCGATGCTCCAAATTCTGAGTGATGATTATCAGGCGAAGGTTACCAAATATTTACTGCTTCCGGTTATGAGAAGGAATGAGCCAATCCTTGACAGGGAGTTAAGATGATCGACCTGAGGACAGTGACGGAAACACGGGTCCAAATGCAAAAATCCGATGCGGCGGCCGGCATGAATAAGCTATTCCTTTCCGAATCGTTAAAATTGATGGGGCCGCTTACATCAGGCGGAAGTTTCTCGGGCGGCAACGCAGAGGAGCAGTTCGCCAGCTTTCTGATTGACGCTTACGCGGAGGTCGTAGCAAGGAAAATAGATCTGGTAACTATCTGAAGGAATCACAGATGAATTTGATGGAACATATTTCCGAAATCCGGACTGCCATTTCCGATCTGGATCTGAATCGAGCGATATATCTGTTCGACCAACTTGAAAGTGAGTTGAGAGATGGTGAAATCGACAAATCCGACCACTCTGAGATTCAGCGGGCGCTTGATGATATTCTGGCGCTCGCGCAATCGACACATGACGGCATCGGTGCGGCGCGCAAGCAGATGAAAAAAATAATTTCGGAAGCTGGTCGAATTGATGTCTACGACAAGCTGGGAGAAAAAATCAGCCCTGAGGTCGGGGGTGAACTGGTGTGGAAGTATTGAATAAAAATTGATCTGGTATTTTCTTGAGATTGCGCCAGTTCCATGATTTCAAGATATCAGCCCGAAACCGGGCGAATGCAGGAAGCACGGAAGTTCAAACATCTTCCGCTGGTCAGAAGGCCAATATTTCAGAAACATGGCTAAAGCCATTTGACAGGAGGACTATATGTCCAGCATTCTGACCAACAACAGCGCCATCGTTGCCTTGCAAACGCTGAAAAGCATCAACAACAACCTGGCAAAGACCCAGGACGAGATCTCGACCGGCAAATCCATCGCTACGGCCAAGGACAATGCCGCAATCTGGGCGATCTCCAAGGTGATGGAAGGCGAACAGACGACCTTCAAAACCATCCAGAGCAACCTGAACGCTGCCGGCTCGGTCGTCGCGACCGGTCAGGCCGGTGCGGAAAGTGTCGCCGAACTGCTGAAAGAGGTAAAGGAGTTGGTTGCCGGTGCGACCAGCGACCTGATGGATGCGCCCGCGCGCACCAAAACTCAGGCGGAAATCACTCGCAAGTTTGAACAGATGACGTCGATCGTCAATACGACCCAGATGAACGGCGTGAACTTGCTGAGCAACAACACAGCGCGTCAATTCCTTGCCTCTGCCAACGCTGGCGTTGCTGTCGCCGCCGATCACTATATCTCGATCACGGGTATTGATCTGACCGGCACTCTCGCACCGGCGATCGCGCTGACCATCACGGACACCGCGACTGCAGCAGCTTCGCTCGCACTTGTTGATACTGCACTGGATGCGGTATTGACCGGCGCAGCGACGCTCGGCGCGACCGCCAAGCGTATCAGCGACCAGTCGACCTTTGTCGGCAAACTGTCCGACTCGCTGAAAGTCGGCGTCGGCGCGCTTGTCGATGCCGATATGGAGGAGGCGTCCGCCCGCCTGCAGGCGCTGCAGACGCAGCAGCAACTGGGCATCCAGTCGCTGTCCATCGCGAACCAGGCTCCGTCGTCGATCCTGTCGCTGTTCCGCTAATATCCTGAGCGGGGCGTCCATTGGGCGCCCCGCGCGCCCATTCAAACAACTTTGACAGGTTATCATATTGAATCCCGCACCGTTCAGAACGACAATCGCCGGATTTGGCTCTGATATTGTTCGCACCGATCGCGACAATGAATATGAAGCATTTTCGCGCGTCACGCATATGCTTCACCAGGCACAGGCAGCCGAGGGGCGGCAGGCTGAAATCCTGGCTGTTGATCGAAACAACCAGCTTTGGACCATTCTCGCCAATGATCTGGCTCTGTCCGGGAACCGTATGCCTGATGAACTGCGTGCCGGACTGCTTTCTTTGGCGATTTTTTCATTGCGGCATGGACATCGTGTCCTGATCGGAGAAGCTGAGGTCGATCCGTTGATTGATATCAACCAGCGGATCATGAAGGGGTTGCGAGGGGATGTGATCCTATGACTGGGCTCGTCCTCAAACTGGCACCTTTTGAACGGGTTCTCGTGAATGGCGCGGTCATTGAAAACGGCGATCGCCGCAGTCGGATCACCATTCGCACAGCCAATGCCAACATACTGCGGCTGAAGGATGCGATCCATCCGGAGGACGCAACCACTCCGGTCGCCCGGATCTGTTATATAGCCCAACTGATCCTGTCCGGCGATGCCGATCCAACTGAAGCGCGCGAACAAATCCTGATAGGATTGGATCAGCTGAGCGATGTTTTCCGCAATGCAGAGAGCCAAGATGCGCTTATCGAGGCACGCGCAGAGTTTGTCGCCGATCGTGCCTATCCTGGTCTTCGGCGCTTGCGCCGTTTGTTGGAGCTCGAAGCACGCCTGTTGGGAAGGACGGTAGCATGACCTATGCGGTGATGGTAGGCAATGGTGGATATGCGGGTTGGAAGCTTCTTGAGCGCACCGCTGATGCGCAGCGCCAGGCCCTCACTAACGAGCCTCAGATGCAGATTTCACGCGATTATTTCACTGCAGGCGCGGAAAATGTGAACTCGGCAGATGATTTGATCTCGGACTATCGCATGTTGAAGGTTGCACTAACAGCATTCGGCCTTGAGAATGATATCCGCAACAAGGCGTTCATCAAGAAGGTGCTTGAATCTGATCTGACAGACGAAAAAAGCTTTGCAAACAAACTAGGCTCAGGACCCATTGATTTCCGACTGGCGGCGTGATTCACGGTTCGAAAAGCGAGCGGTGACCATGTCTGATCTTTTTTGGTTGACGGACGCGCAGATGGCGCGTCTTGAGCCTTTCTTCCCCAAGTCCCACGGCAAGCCTCGCGTCGATGATCGACGCGTGTTAAGCGGGATTATCTTCATCAATCGCAATGGCTTACGGTGGCGCGATGCCCCGGCAGCCTATGGCCCGCACAAGACACTATACAACCGTTGGAAGCGGTGGAGCGACAAGGGCATCTTTGCCCAAATGATGGCGGGTCTGGCGGCCGGGCACGGCGAAGAAGAAGACCGTGATGATCGACGCCACTTACCTGAAGGCCCACCGCACCGCGACCAGCATGGGCGTGAAAAGGGGGCGTGGGCGCCTGATTGGTCGCACCAAGGGCGGCATGAACACCAAGTTGCACGCCATCTGCGACAGCCAGGGCGCCCCCTCAACCTGTTCGTCACTGCCGGACAGGTCAGCGATTACATCGGCGCGCGGGCATTGCTGAGCAGCCTGCCGGATGTCGATTGGCTGCTCGGGGATCGCGGCTATGACGCCGACTGGTTCAGAGAAGCGTTGAAAGACAAAGGGATACGCGCCTGCATCCCAGGCCGGAAGCAGCGGAAGAAAACCGTCAAGTACGACAAGCGCCGGTACAAACGGCGCAACCGGATCGAGATCATGTTCGGCAGGCTCAAGGATTGGAGGCGTGTGGCGACCCGGTACGACCGTTGCCCCAAGGTATTCTTGTCAGCAATCGCACTTGCTGCCCTCGTCATCTACTGGCTTTGAAACTCAATGAGTCCAGACCCTAGCATGCCCGGCTGCGCGCCGTCCAATGCGACCACCCCCGACCACGACATCCAGACCCTGTTCGCCGCATGGTTTTACCTGCATGAATCGCCGATTCACGGCATCTCGAATGAAGTGAATGATATCACCGCAGACGAGATGTGGCGCATCGAGAACGAAATCGGCTTGCTGCCCGCGTCCGGTCCCCTCGACGGTCTGGCGAAGATTGTCCTTACCACCAGCAACGGGGACGATCCGTTCGGGAACCGCTACAATACAATCGACACGGATCAGCTTTTCGCCGAGGCCCGCGCGGAGCTGATGGCCGACGACGATGCCGGCGGCCCGGTCATGATCATCATGCGGGCGTGGCTTGCCCTTGAACGGATCGACCGCGCTGCGCTGCCCCCCGAGGCCGCGCTTGACGTCTGGCTGACCATGAAGGGGCTTGCCGACCAGATCGTCGGCATGCCTGTGACCTGCCCGCGCGATGTGGTGGCGAAATGGGCCGCCCTTGCCGCCTTTGGGGTCAATGCCGACGATGCGGATCTCGCAAAGAATCATGATCTCTGGGCCGAGACGCGCCATGCCCTCGGGATGGCAGCATAATGGCGATCCGCAGCAAAACCAAACCCGCCGCCGACCCTTCCGACGTGGTGCGTAACGGCGTCATCTTTCGCAAAGCGCCGCCCCATGTCGCCGATGCCGTCAAGACAATCATCGTCGGCCAGATGGCTGCATCGCTGATCCAGGACCGCGCCGACTCGGCCGACGAAGCCGCCTGCCGCGACGTGCTGGTCGGGGTCGGTTACGGAACCGACAGCATCAACAACCTGCTGACGCGCGCCATCGAGGCGGCGCGGGCGCGCTGAACCATTCCAACGCAGCATCAAGGGGCGCGGTCTTGGCCGCGCCCTTTCTCAATCCTTGACGCGCTGCGCCAGCGCATGAACGCCTGACCAAGGCGGACATGGGCACAAGATCTGGTGTGCCGAATGTTACCCCAGATGTTACCCCGAGCGGAAACGAGAAAAGCCCCTTGTAGGGGCTTGCTCATAAATCTCTGGATTTTCAGGGATTTTTGGCTCCGGCGGTAGGGATCGAACCTACGACCAATTGATTAACAGTCAACTGCTCTACCGCTGAGCTACGCCGGAACACGAGGGGTATATAGCTGCGGCTTTCGGGGGCGTCCAGAGGGTTGTCGCATTTTTTTCGCATGACCCTCAAACCCCTGAAAATACGGCATCTGCGGTGATCCGGGGCGGTGCGGAGACCGCTCCGGTTTCGGAAAGGGCGATCAGATGGGCCAGGACGTTGCGGGTTGCGGCGGGCATCAGCCGGGGGGCCACGTCATAGATTCGGCGGGCGAGGGTTTCGGCATCGGCGGGACCTTCGGACAGGGCGGTCATGATCTGGGCGGTGCGTTGCCTGCGATGGGTGGCAAGCTCGGCCAGGCGCGCGGCGGGGGCGTCGATGGCATCGCCATGGGCGGGCAGCAGACGCGCCGCCGACAGCGCATCAAGCCGCGCCAGCGACCGCATGTAATCGGTCAGGTCGCCGTCGGGGGGCGAGATCAGGGTCGAGGACCAGCCCATCACCAGATCGCCGCAATAGACGGCATCCCCCTGGGCAAAGGCCAGGTGACCGCCGAAATGGCCGGGGGTGTGCAGGGCGCGCAGGCTCCATTCATCGCACGCGACCTCATCGCCGTCGCGCAGGGCGATATCGGGGGTGAAACCGGCATCCAGCCCTTCGCCGCCGCCCAGATAGCCCTGATCGGCCAGCCGCTGCATGACGGGCGAACGGCCCGCGGTCGCCGCCGGACCATAGGCCAGGATCGGGGCACCGACCGCATCGGCCAGGGCGCGGGCGCCGGCGGAATGGTCCAGATGGGCATGGGTCACGAAGATATGGGTGATCCGGCCCTTGCCCGCCGCCGCCATGATCGCCGACAGATGCCCGGCGATGTCGGGGCCGGGGTCGATGACGGCGATCTCTCTTTCGCCGAGCAGAAAGGTATTCGTGCCGGGCCCGGTCAGGGGCGAGGGGTTCGGGGCCAGAATGACCCTTGGGGTTTTCTCGGTCTTGGTCATCCGGTTAAGCTACCCCCATCGGGCAGGGGTTTTCCATGAATTTCGAATGGCTGAAACAGGTGATGCCGCGCGGGCTGTATGCGCGGGCGGCGCTGATCCTTTTCCTGCCGGTTGCCGTCGTCACCATCGTCGTCACCGTGGTTTTCGTCCAGCGCCATTTCGAGGATGTGACGCGGCAGATGACCACCGCCCTGTCGCGAGAGATCGCGCTGATCGCCGACCGCATCGACGATGCCCCGGATCTGGACGGGGCGCGGCTGAGTGCCGGTGACATCGCCGGCGAGCTGGACATGGTGCTGACCATGCCCGCCGCACGGCGGGCAGAGGATCGGCGGGTCTTTTACGACCTGTCCGGCCGTATCGTCATCACCACGCTGCAGGATCTGGTCCCCGAGGTCGATGCCGTCGATCTGGGCAATCTGCGCGACGTGATTCTGGTCATGGACAGCCGCCACGGCCCCTATCGGCTGGAGTTTTCGCGCAGGCTGGTGTCGGCCGCCAATCCGCACCAACTGCTGGTCTTGCTGATCGGGACATCGCTGCTGATGACCGCGATCGCGACGGTTTTCCTGCGCAACCAGATGCGCCCGATTCGCAGGCTGGCCAAGGTGGCCGAGGCTTACGGGCGCGGTCAGGTGTTGCCCTATCGCCCCTCTGGCGCGACTGAGGTGCGGCAGGCGGGGCAGGCCTTTCTGGACATGCGCAACCGGCTGGAACGCCAGAATGAACAGCGCGGGCTGATGCTGTCTGCGATCAGCCACGACCTGCGCACCCCTTTGACGCGGCTGCGGCTTGGCCTGTCGATGCTGGGTCCCGATTTCCCGCCCGAGCGTGAGGAGGTCGACGGGCTGGTCAGCGATGTCGATGCCATGAGCCGCATGGTCGATGCCTTTCTGGCCCATGCCCGCAGCATGGCGCAGGACGCGCCGCCGACGCGGCTGCGGGCGCTGGATTTTGTCACGGGCATCGTTGCCGACGCCCGTCGCGGCGGGCAGGACGTGACCCTGCATCGGGTCGAGGGCGACGAAAACGCGCTGGTCACGATCCGCGCCGACACATTGCGCCGCGCCGTCGAAAACCTGATCGGCAATGCCGTG
Organism: Paracoccus sp. DMF-8; assembly: GCF_029309835.1. Lineage (GTDB taxonomy): Bacteria > Pseudomonadota > Alphaproteobacteria > Rhodobacterales > Rhodobacteraceae > Paracoccus. The sequence continues at coordinate 612,349 of NZ_JARJHL010000010.1, forward strand.
CATTACGGGACAAAGGCCGAGGTAGATGCCGCGCTTGGTCCCGGCTATTTCCGCATCTCGGTCGAGGATGACGGACCGGGCATCGCCCCCGAGCGCCGGGACGAGGCGCTGCGGCCCTTTACCCGGCTGGATGCCGCGCGCAATCAGAACATGGGCGAAGGGGTGGGGCTGGGCCTGTCGATCGCCGTCGATATCACCCGCGCCCATGGCGGGCAGTTGCGCCTGACCGAAGGCAGCAGGCTAGGGGGCCTGCGCGCCGAAATCGTGCTGCCGCGCTAGGCGCATCGCGCGGTTGCGGCGATCTGCGCGGCGCGATAAGCCGGAACGAACAGGAAAGAAACGGTAAAAGGGAAGGGGACCCGGATGCGGGCATTCGTTTTTCCAGGGCAGGGCGCTCAGGTCATCGGCATGGGGCGCGAACTGGCCCTGGCCTATCCGGCCGCGCAGGCCGTGTTTGACGAGGTCGACGAGGCGCTTGGCGAAAAGCTGTCGGATCTGATCTGGAACGGTGACATCGAAACCCTGACGCTGACCCAGAATGCGCAACCCGCGCTGATGGCGACCTCGCTGGCGGCGTTCCGCGCGCTGGAGGCCGAGGGCTTCGGCATCAAGGACGCCGATTTCGTCGCGGGCCATTCGCTTGGCGAATATTCGGCGCTATGTGCTGCGGGCGCGCTGACGCTGGCCGATACGGCGCGGCTGCTGCGCCTGCGCGGTCAGGCCATGCAGGAAGCCGTGCCGGTCGGGCAGGGGGCGATGGCCGCGATCCCTGGCCTTGATTTCGCGACCGTCGATCAGATCGCGCGCGATGCCGCGGATGGAGAGGTCTGTCAGGCCGCCAATGACAATGACCCGGCGCAGGTCGTGATCTCGGGTCACAAGGACGCGGTCGAACGCGCCGCCGTCATCGCCAAGGAACGCGGCGCGAAACGCGCGCTGATGCTGCCGGTCTCGGCGCCTTTCCATTCGGCGCTGATGCAGCCCGCCGCCGCCGCGATGGCCGAGGCGCTGGCCGGTGTCGACATCCAGAACCCCGAGGTGCCGCTGGTCGCCAATGTCCGTGCCGAACCCGTGCTGGAATCCGGCGCGATCCGGCGTTTGCTGGTCGAACAGGTCACCGGCGCGGTGCGCTGGCGCAGATCGATTCAGATGCTGTCGGGCGCGGGCGTCGCGGAATATTGGGAAATCGGTGCGGGCAAGGCGCTGTCGGGCATGATCAAGCGCATCGACAAGGACGCCACCACCCGCAACATCGGCACCCCTGCCGATATCGCCGCGCTGAAGGGCTGAAGCCCATAGGGATTGGAAAAGACATGTTTGATCTGACAGGAAAAAAGGCGCTGATCACCGGCGCATCCGGCGGCATCGGCGGCGGCATCGCGCGCGCGCTGCACGCGGCGGGCGCCACCGTCACGCTTTCGGGCACGCGCGCGGAACCGCTGGCTGCGCTGGCCGCCGAACTGGGCGAACGCGCCCATGTCGCGACCGCGAATCTGGCTGATTCCGCCGCGGTCGAGGCCCTGCCCAAGACCGCCGCCGAGGCGATGGGCGGTCTTGATATTCTTGTGAACAACGCGGGCATCACCCGTGACAACCTGTTCATGCGCATGTCGGACGAAGAATGGACGCAGGTCATCGACGTCAACCTGACGTCCAGCTTCCGGCTGTGCCGGGCTGTCCTGCGCGGCATGATGAAGGCGCGTTGGGGCCGGATCGTCAACATCACCTCGGTCGTGGGGACGACGGGCAACCCCGGTCAGGGCAATTATGCCGCCGCCAAGGCGGGGCTGGTCGGCATGTCGAAAAGCCTTGCATATGAAGTCGCTAGCCGTGGCATCACGGTGAACTGCATCGCGCCGGGCTTTATCGAAACCGCGATGACGGACAAGCTGAACGACGAACAGAAGGGCCGCATCCTGACCCAGATCCCGGCGGGCCGCATGGGGACCGCCGATGAAATCGCCGCTGCCGCCCTGTATCTGTCCAGCTCCGAGTCGGGCTATGTGACCGGCACGACGCTGCATGTGAATGGCGGCATGGCGATGGTGTGATTGTGGTTTATGCGGTTGCAAGATCACGATCCCGTGCTATATCCCGCGAACAAGCTGCAGGGGGAACCGCCCTCGGCTGTCGCTGGCAACCGCTGGCAAATTCAGGGGCGGATGCCCGCGAAAATGAGGAATTGATATGAGCGATATCGCTGATCGCGTGAAGAAGATCGTTGTCGAGCACCTTGGTGTGGACGAAGACAAAGTGACGGAAGCCGCTTCCTTCATCGATGATCTGGGTGCGGATTCGCTGGACACCGTCGAACTGGTCATGGCCTTCGAAGAAGAATTCGGCATCGAAATCCCCGATGACGCAGCCGAAACCATCCAGACCTTCGGCGATGCCGTGAACTTCATCCAGGGCGCGGTCTGAGACGACCCGTTCTACTGGACGATCCGGCGGCGCTTTCCCCAAGCAGGGCAGGCGCCGCTTTTCTTTTGCCCACCTTTCGGGTTGCACCGGCGGCAAAGCGGCTTTGCGCAACCTTCGGCAGGTTTCGAACGTTTTATCACGAACCTGAACACGGAAGGAACATGTCATGGGTGTCTCGCTCAAGGGGATCAAGGACAATGCGCGCAAGGCCTCGGTCGAGGAATTGAACGCAAGGCTGGCCGACGGCATCGCATTGGCGCTGGCGATCAAACAGGCCCATTGGAACGTCAAGGGGCCGAACTTCATCGCGGTTCACGAGCTGTTCGACCAGATCCGCGCCCGTGTCGATCTTCAGAACGACACGATGGCCGAGCGTGTGCAGCAGCTGGACGGCGTGGCCATCGGCACGGCGGATGAAATCGCCAAGGCCAGTTCCCTGCCGGCCTATCCGACCGACCTGACCAAATCCGCCGACCACCTGCGCGAAATCGCCGGGCTGTTGCGCGCGCATGGCGAAAAGATCCGCAATGCCATCGACGTGACCGATGATGCGGGCGACGCCGATACCGCCGATATCTTTACCGGCGTCTCGCGCGATCTGGACAAGGATCTGTGGTTCGTCGAAAGCCATCTGGAATAAACCCCGTTGAGGCTGCGGGGGGCAGCGCCTGGATTGCCGCCATGGCCAATGCTTCCCCCCGATTCATCCACCTGCGCACCCATTCCGAACATTCGCTGCTGGAAGGTGCGATCCACGCGGCCAAGCTGCCCAAGCTGGCGGCGGCCATGGGTATGCCTGCGGTCGCGCTGACCGACACCAATGCGCTGTTCGCGGGGCTGGAATTTTCGGTCAAGGCGCAGGGCGAAGGCGTGCAGCCCATCATCGGCTGCCAGATCGCCCTGACCACCGAAAAGGCCAGTGGCCCCATCGTTCTGCTGGCCCAGAACAAGGCGGGCTGGCTGAACCTGATGAGCCTGTCTTCCTGCCTCTATCTGCGCGAAGGCGGCGCCTTGCCCCATGTGCTGCTGGACGAACTGGCCGAACGTGCCGAGGGGCTGATCTGCCTGACCGGCGGCGCGACCGGCCCGCTTGGCCAGTTGGTCGCCAATGGTCAGGCGGCGGATGCCCGGCTGCTGCTGGAACGCATGGCCCGGATATGGCCCGACCGGCTTTATGTCGAATTGCAGCGCCACCACGACGAATCCGGCGCGCTGATGGTCGCCGAGGCGGCATCCGAAGGCGGCATGATCGACCTTGCCTATGCGCTGGACCTGCCGCTGGTCGCGACGAATGACGTCTATTTCCCGAAACCAGACCTGTATGCCGCGCATGATGCGCTGATCTGCATCGCGGAACGCGCCTATGTCGACCAGTCCCAGCCCCGCCGCCGCCTGACCCCCGCGCATTATTTCAAATCGCCCGAGGAAATGGCCGCGCTGTTCGCCGACCTGCCCGAGGCGATCGAGAACACCGTCGAAATCGCCCGCCGCTGCGCCTTTGCCGTCGCCCGCCACGCGCCGATCCTGCCACGTTTCGCCGATGACGAGGTGGTCGAACTGCGCCGTCAGGCCCGCGAGGGTCTTGAGGCGCGGTTGAAGGTCATACCCCATGCCGTCACGGTTCAGGAATATAATGATCGGCTGGATTTCGAACTGGGCATCATCGAACAGATGGGCTTTCCCGGCTACTTCCTGATCGTTGCCGATTTCATCAAATGGGCCAAGGATCACGGTATTCCGGTCGGGCCGGGCCGGGGCTCGGGCGCGGGGTCGCTGGTCGCCTATGCGCTGACCATCACCGACCTTGATCCCCTGCGCTACAGCCTGCTGTTCGAACGGTTCCTGAACCTCGAACGGGTGTCGATGCCGGACTTTGACATCGACTTTTGCATGGATCGCCGCGAGGAGGTGATCCATTATGTGCAGGGCAAATATGGCCGCGACAAGGTGGGGCAGATCATCACCTTTGGCGCGCTGCTGTCCAAGGCCGCCGTGCGCGACGTGGGCCGGGTGCTGCAACTGCCATTCGGTCAGGTGGACCGGCTGTCCAAGATGATCCCGGTCGAAGGCGTGAAACCCGTCAGCGTCACCAAGGCCCTGGCAGATGAGCCGCGCCTGCGCGAAGCCGCCAAGGAGGAGGTGGTCAAGCGCCTGCTGGATTACGCCGCCAAGCTGGAAGGGCTTTATCGCAACGCCTCGACCCATGCGGCGGGGGTGGTGATCTCGCCCGAGCCGCTGGACCGTCTGGTGCCGATCTATCGCGATCCGGCCTCCGACATGCCCGCGACGCAGTATAACATGAAATGGGTCGAACAGGCCGGGCTGGTCAAATTCGACTTTCTGGGGTTGAAGACCCTGACCGTCATCCAGAACGCCGTGGACCTGATCCGGGGCGGCGGGCGGCATCTGCATATCGGCCCCGACGGCCGCCAGCTTTACACCCCGCCGCAGGGCGCGGTCGATGAAATCAACGCCATCCCATTGGATGACGGCCCGACCTATGACCTGTTTTCCAGCGCCCGCACGGTTGCCGTGTTCGAGGTCGAAAGCTCGGGGATGATGGATGCGCTGCGGCGCATGAAACCGACCTGCATCGAGGATATCGTCGCGCTGGTCGCGCTGTATCGCCCCGGCCCGATGGAAAACATCCCGACCTATTGCGAGGTCAAGAACGGCGAAAGGCCGCTGGAATCGCTGCATCCGACCATCGACCCGATTCTGGCCGAAACCCAGGGCATCATCGTCTATCAGGAACAGGTGATGCAGATCGCGCAGGTCATGGCGGGCTATTCGCTTGGCGGCGCCGACCTGTTGCGCCGCGCCATGGGTAAAAAGATCGCCGAGGAAATGGCCAAGGAACGGCCGAAATTCGTCGATGGCTGCAAGGCGCAGGGGATCGACGCGAAAAAGGCGGGCGAGGTGTTCGACCTGCTGGAAAAATTCGCGAATTACGGTTTCAACAAATCCCACGCGGCGGCCTATGCCGTGGTCAGCTACCAGACCGCATGGCTGAAGGCGAATCACCCGGTGGAATTCATGGCCGCCGTGATGAACTGCGATATCCACCTGACGGAAAAGCTGGCGGTCTATAAGCGCGAGGTCGACCGCATGGGCATCGAGGTCGTGCCGCCCTGCGTCAACCGCTCGGACGCGACATTCACCGTCGATCAGGGCCGTGTCGTCTATGCGCTTGGCGCGCTGAAGGGCGTGGGGGTCGAGGCGATGCGGCTGATCGTCGGCGCGCGCGGCGACCAGCCGTTTCGCGACATGACCGACTTTGCCCGCCGCGTTGACATGCGCCGGGTCGGCAAGCGCCCGCTGGAAATGCTGGCGCGGGCAGGGGCCTTTGACCTGCTGGAACCCAACCGTTCGCGCGTGCTGAAATCGCTGGACGGGCTGGTCGCGTGGTCGGCTGCGGTGCAAGAGGCCGCCGGGTCGAACCAGTCGTCCCTGTTCGGCGGGGGCGAGGATCTGCCGCCGCCGCGCCCGGTCACCGCGCCCCTGTGGCTGCCCACCGAAAAGCTGGCGCAGGAACATGCCGCCATCGGCTTTTACCTGTCGGGCCATCCCCTGGACGATTACCAGCCCGCGCTGCGGCGCAAGAATGTCAGCACGCTGGCCGAAATCACGCTGGCCGCGATGGACGGGGCGATGGTCGCCTCGCTTGCGGGCACGGTGTCGTCGCGTCAGGAAAAGAAATCGGCCAAGGGCACGCGCTATGCTTTTGTCAGCCTGTCTGACCCGACCGGCCTGTACGAGGTGACGGTGTTTTCCGACACGCTGGATGCCCATCGTCAGCATCTGGAACCGGGCGAAAACGTCGTCTTGCAGGTGCAGGTCGAACCATCGGGCGATCAGGTCAAGCTGCTGGCACGCGGCGTCACCCGGCTGGAGGATTATGTTCTGGACGCAGGTGCCGACCGGCTGGCGGTCCATATCACCGGGCCCCAGCCCATCCCCGAAATCGCCTCCGCGCTGGAGCGTATCCGCGCCGAGGTCAAGGCACCCCCGCGCGCCAGAGGCCCGATTCTGTTACGTTTTCGTGACGGTGACGATCTGGTCGACGTCGAGATTGCGGGCGATGCCCCGCTGACAACCCCGACGCGACAAGCGTTGCGTGCCATCCCCGGCGTTCTCGAAATCGCAGACGAATAGAGGTTGGCATCCCTCCGCTTCGGATGCTTAATGCGCCCAGACAATCGCACAGGATCGGAGATTTGTGATGCAGTTGCCCCAGATCAGGACAGACGGCGTCCCACAGGTGGACGGAACGGTTTCCTGCTATGTCGCAGAGGCGATCATCGGCAAACCCCGGTATAATCCCGCGCGCCCCGTGATCTTTGTCAACGGCATGCTGAACGACGGCGACGGCCATCGCGGCGGCGCGCTGTTCCTGTCCGAGATGCTGGGATCCAGGGTCTATGGCGTCTACAACGCGACGCGCGGCGGGCTGACCGACCTGTGGCAATGCATCACCGACAAGTTCAAATTCGCATCGGGGCAAGCGGCCGACCAGACCGTCATCGCAAGGATCCCGAAATTCGGCGGCGATTTCCAGACCTGGGCCGGCTTTGTCGAACTGGCCTATCAGGCGGAAAAGGCCAAGGCGCCGGCCCTGTCCAAGGATGATTACGTCTATACCCTGCTGGGCAGCAATCCGGCGACCAAATCGCTTTATGCGCTGCTGCTGGCGCAGCCCGGCGGATTGCTGGGACTGCCGATCCATGCCCATAGCCAGGGCAACCTGATCACCTCGAACGCGCTGACCGGGGTGGCGCTGGCCCGTGGTCTGGGTGCGATTGCCGGGCTGGAGGTGGTCAGCTACGGTTCGCCCGCGCAGGGCTGGCCCGCCGGGCTGCGCCGCACCAACAACGCCTTTACCTTTGACGGCGTGTCCTTTCTGGACGGGACGATGGATTTCAGCAGTTCGAAAGTGGGCTATAAATTCGCGCATGGCCTGAACCCGCTGGTCCACCGCTTTGAACTCTACAAGGATTATGACGCGGAATTCATCGTCAACAAGTTCCGCACCGGGGGCTGGGGCGTCACCGTCAATATGGACGAAAAGGGACTGGCCCAGTTCTGCCACCAGCTTGGCAACAACACCGACCGTCTTGGCCGCATCTTCGACCGGCTGGAAAAGGCGCATTGGACCGACAGCGACGATGTCGCGCTGGAATATGTGCAGTTGAAATCGGACAGCCAGCTGGCCGAGCTGAATCAGATCTCGCCGCTGTTCGTCGCGCAACTGGTCCGCCTGCTCAAGGCCGGCTACACCTCGCGCGGGGAACAGGCCGCGATCGACCGGCTGGAAGCGGTGAGGATGCGCGCCGATGGCGGTGTGCGGGCCTGAACGGTCTGAAACCTGACCGCACCGCTGCCGGTTCCGGCGGTGTGGCCGCAGGATGCGGGGCGATTTGCCGGATGGCCGGCCGCGCCCGCTAGCTGATGTCGAAATGCCGGATCGCCTTGGCGACCAGATCGGCAAAGCCGGTGGCGCGCATCTTGTCCTTCAGCGTCATGCTGACATTGGTCACCGTCTTGTAGCTGATCTGCGCGCGTTCGGCGATTTCGCGATAGGACAGGCCTTCGGCGATGCCGCGCAGGATGTCTTCTTCCCGAGGGGTCAGGCGGGGACCTGAGGGGTCCATGCCGGGCTGGTTCATCAGCGCGATCTTGCGCGCCATGTCGGGCGAGACATAGCCCCGCCCCGCAGCAACCTCGACAAAGGCATGGCAGATTTCCGCGGCGGGTGAATCCTTGTTGATGATGCCATTGCATCCCGCCTGCAGCGCGCGGCGCGCGATCAGCGGGCTGCGGTGCATGGTAAAGGCCGGGATGGGCAGACCGGCCCCGGCGCGGCGCAGCCGCGTGACCAGCCGCACGCCCGCCAGCTTGGAATCGCCGATGGTCAGGTCCACGACCATCACATCGGGCTGGGTCTCGCGCCAGATCTTCCATGCCTGCGACGGGGTTGTGGCGATCACCACATCGCAGGGCATGGTGTCGCGGATGATGCGGTTCCAGCCTTCGGCCACGACGGGATGGTCGTCCAGGATCAGGACGCGGGGCAAAGGCTTTGCCGCGACGGTGGCCGGTTCCATATCCGTTTGCGTGCTGGGAGAGGCGGCGTTCATGTCGGTGTCCAAAGCTCGGTGATCGTCGATGTTCCGTCGCGCCGGGGCGGCAGATAGGTGGCGCCGACGGCGGCGGCGCGTTCGGTGATGCCGCTTTGCCCCAGTGCCGGGCGGGCGGTCCAGCCCCGCCCCGCTGCCATTGTCCGTCACCCGCGCGCGCAACCCGCCGGGTTCGCGGCGCAATTCGATCAGGATCAGGCCGGGTGCGGCGTGGCGCATGGCATTCAGCACGCTTTCGCGCACGAAACGGTAGATCGAGATTTCCGCCGCATCGCTGGCCGCCGCCGCCGGATCGGCGCTGAGCCGGATTTCGGTCCCCGGCGCGATTTCGGAAAACTCGACCGCCAGTTCATGCAGCAGATCGCCAAGGCTGGCGTCGTCCATGCCGATCGGGCGCAGGCTTTCGATGGCCGAGCGGGCGGATTTCTGGATCTCGGCGGCGTGGCGGCCGATGGCGTCCAGCGCGTCCTGCATCTGGCCATGCTGGGCCTCGTCCTCGCGCCCGCCGGCGGCGCGGGCCTGTTCGACGGCGGCACGCAGCGCGAAGAGCTGGGGGCCCATGTCGTCACGCAGGTCGCTGGCGATGCGGGCGCGTTCGTTTTCGGTCAGGGTGACGATGCGGCCCTGCAACCGGCGGTTCTCGGCGCGTTCGTGATCCAGATGGGCGGCCAGCGCGTTGACGCCGCCGCCAAGCGCGGACAGTTCCGTCAGGCTGCTGTCGGGCGCGCGCTGCGTCAGGTCCTGGCCATGCATGCGTTCGAGCACGCGGCCAAAGGTGCGCAGGCGGCGCTGGACGACCAGCGCGACCGACACCGACACCGCGATCATCGCCGCGACGGCCAGCGCCAGCAGCGGCAGGATGACCCGGAAGATTGCGCCGAGGTCTTGGCGATTTCATCGGAGGGTCGGTTTCCAGATACAGCAGGCCGACGACATTCGGATATTGCCGGATCGGAAAGATGAAGCTGCGCGGCGTGGGCGTCAGCAGGTGATACAGGAATTCCGGTGCGCGGTTTGCCCCGCGCCTTTGCCCGTCGCTGCCCGCAAGGACCTGCCCGCGCGCATCGACCAGCCGTGCTGAAACATGGCGCAACCCGTCGATTTCATTGGCAAGTTCGGTGGCACGATACAGCATGTCCTCGCGCATGAAGGCGGTGGGCAGGCGGACCGTGGCGATGGCGCTGGCCAGATGAAAGGCGCTGTCGGTTTCCTCGCGCACGGCATTGCGGGCGTGCAGGACCAGAATGCAGGCCACGATGGCGCCGATCACCAGCCCGGTCAGCGACGACCCGATCAGGGCCAGCGCCCCGAGCGAGATCCGGCCCGGCCAGATCCGGCGCAGGCCTCGCCTCGCCGCCGCATCGACATCGACGGCCACGGCGGGCCGCTTGCGGGCGGCCGGATTGGGCGAAAGGGCGGAATGCGTCATCCTGTTGCGATCATCCGGTGGGTTGCGGCGCTGTGCCAAGGGCGCGGGACGGCGCATCCATCCCTGCCACGCCCGGCAATTCTGGGTGAAAGCCTAGGCCGGTCCGCTCTCTGGGGCAAGCGCGCAGGCCGCGCAGAGGGGCTTGCAGCCGTCAAGGATGGACGGCGCGGCGATCAAGGGGCCACGGATCGCCCGGCGTGGTTTCCCGATCTGGCCCGGATTGTTCGGACAGCCCCGCCCAGTCTTTAACCCTTTCCCCGTCTTTCCTCGCCCCGGTCTTTTCCTTGGCCAGCCGCCGTGCCAGAACGGCGCGCATGAACATGTCGGATATCATCATCATCGGCGGCGGCATCGCCGGGGTCGCGGCCGCAGCCGAGCTGTCGCATCAGGCCAAGGTCACGTTGATCGAAGCGGAAAGCGCGCTGGCCTGTCACGCCTCGGGGCGGTCGGCGGCGCTGTGCGAACCCTTTTACGGACCCGCGCCGGTGGTCGAACTCAGCCTTGCCTCGGGGCCGGGGCTGGCGGAAGCGGGCGTGCTGTCGCCGCGCGGGGTGATGCTGCTGGCCCCTGCGGGCGAGGATCGGGGCTTTGCCACCGAAGCCGAATCGATGCGGTTGCAGGAAATCGACATCGGGCAGGCCGTGGCGACCGTGCCGATCCTGGAGCCTGCGGCGCTTGGGCGCGTGGCATTCGGCGGCCATGCGCAGGATATCGACACCGATCTGCTGATCCAGTCGCTGGCTCGCGCCGCGCGCAGCCGGGGCGCCGATATCCTGACCAGTGCCCCGGCCAGTGCGATCCGTCGCGTGGCGGGCGCGTGGCAGGTGACGATGCCCAGAGGCGATATCGCGGCCCCGGTCCTGGTCAATGCCGCCGGTCCCTGGGCCGACCGTATCGCGACCATGGCCGGAATCGCGCCTTTGGGGATCGTGGCGCGGCGCCGTTCGATGGCGCGGATTGCGATTCCCGGCGAACATGACATGAGGCATTGGCCGATGATGCTGGGTCTGGGCGAAAGCTGGTATGCCAAGCCCGATGCCGGCGCGATGATCGTCTCGCCCGCCGATGCCGACCCGGTCGAACCCTATGATGCCCGGGCCGAAGACATGACCATCGCCGAGGGGCTGGCGCGCTACGCGGCGATGGTGCGCGTGCCCGTCCAGCGCCTGCTGGCGACATGGGCGGGGTTGCGCAGCTTTGCCCCCGATGGCGTGCCGCTCTATGGCCGCGATGCGGCGCAGCCCGGTTTCATCTGGTTCGCGGGGCAGGGCGGCTATGGCTTTCAGTCCTCGCTTGGTTCGGCCCGGTTTCTGGGCGACCTGCTGGGCGGGCGCGGGGTCGATCCGCATCTGGCGCGCGCGCTGGACCCGGCCCGCTTCGCCCGCTAGGCGCGGGCGGCTTTCAGGGCGGGCATTGGGCAGGCAGGCATTGTCAAGCCCGCCCCCTGCCGCTATCGCAGGGAAAATCCGCGAGAGATAAGGGCATATCCATGAGCTTCAACACCTTTGGCCGCGCCTTTCGCTTTACCACCTGGGGGAAAGCCATGGGCCTGCGCTTGGCGCGACGGTGGATGGCTGCCCGCCGGGGGTCGCGCTGGACGAGGCCTTTATCCAGCAGTTTCTGGACCGCCGCCGCCCCGGCACTTCGAAACACACGACGCAGCGGCAGGAAGCGGACGCGGTGCGCATCCTCTCGGGCGTGTTCGAGGGGCAAACCACCGGCACGCCGATCCAGCTGATGATCGAAAACACCGATCAGCGGTCCAAGGATTACGGCGACATCGCGCAGGCCTATCGCCCCGGCCATGCCGATATCGCCTATCAGATGAAATACGGAATCCGCGATTATCGCGGCGGCGGGCGGTCCAGCGCGCGCGAAACGGCGGCGCGGGTCGCGGCGGGCGGTGTCGCGCAGGCGGTGCTGCGCGATCTGGTGCCGGATCTGCGCATCACCGGCTATATGGTCCAGATGGGCAGCCTGCATCTGGACCGCGCGAATTTCGACAGCCAGCAGATCCTGCAAAACCCGTTCTTTCTGCCCGACGCCTCGGCCGTCCCCGCGTGGGAGGATTACCTGTCAGGCATCCGCAAGGCGCAGGACAGCGTCGGCGCCGCCATCGAGGTTCTGATCGAAGGTTGCCCGCCGGGTCTGGGCGCGCCGGTCTATGCCAAGCTGGACACCGATCTGGCCGCCGCGATGATGTCGATCAATGCCGTCAAGGGCGTCGAGATCGGCGAGGGCATGGCCGCCGCCGCCCTGACCGGCACCGAAAACGCCGATGAGATCCGCATGGGCAATGACGGGCCGGTGTTCCTGTCGAACCATGCCGGGGGCATTCTGGGCGGGATTTCGACCGGGCAGGACATTCTGGTCCGCTTTGCCGTCAAGCCGACCAGTTCGATCCTGACGCCGCGCCGCTCGATCAATGCGCAGGGCGAGGAAATCGAACTGATCACCAAGGGCCGCCACGATCCTTGCGTCGGCATCCGCGCCGTCCCCATCGCCGAGGCGATGGCCGCCTGCGTGGTGCTGGACCATCTGCTGATGGATCGCGCCCAGACCGGCGGCATCCGGGGACGGATCGGCGGCTGATCGGCGCAAACCGACGCCGCAGTGATCGAAGGGGCGCGGGCTGGTGATGGCCGCGCCCATTGTCGTCCCGCGCGCCGCCGCATGCAGCCGCGCGTGCCACGATCCAATGTGACATTCCCCGGAAGTAATCCCGGCGCGAATCCCCCGATCCCGCGTCAAAAACCCGTTCCCTGCGACCGTGGCGGCCTGTCCTTTCCGATAGGGGGTAGCAGCCGTGTATTCTTCAACCTGAGGTATTTTAGCATAATTTCAATGCGTTGACAGGTTCACCCCTGTCCCTTCCCCCATCCGGGCCGCGATTGTCATGTCACTGTCACAAAAATTTCGGATTAGCGACACATCCGGCCCGTAGGTGACTGACAGGGTCGATCAAGACCTCAAGACATTCAGGAGTGATCCATGACTTGCGTCAAATACACCGTTTCGGCTCTTGCCGTCATCGCAGCAACCGCCACGATGGCCAGCGCGCGCGACCAGATCCAGGTTGCAGGTTCGTCGACGGTGCTGCCCTATTCGACGATTGCGGCAGAAGCCTTCAGCGAAAATTCCGATTTCCCGACCCCGGTGGTCAGATCGGGCGGCTCTTCGGCGGGCCTGAAGAAATTCTGCGAAGGCGTGGGCGAGAACACCATCGACATCGCGAACTCCTCGCGTCCGATCAAGGACAGCGAACGCGAAGCCTGCAGCGCCGCCGGCGTGACCGACATCATGGAAGTCCGCATCGGCTATGACGGGATCGTCTTTGCCAGGCGACATCGCGGGCAATGATTTCGCCTTCACCCCGGCCGACTGGTTCAACGCGCTGGCCGCCGAGGTCGTCGTCGACGGCAAGGTCGTCGCGAACCCTCATAACAAATGGAATGAAATCCGCGCCGATCTGCCGGATCAGGAAATCCTGGCCTTCGTTCCGGGCACCAAGCACGGCACCCGCGAAGTGTTCGAGGAAAAAGTCATCCATGCCGGTTGCGAAGAATCGGGCGCTCATGCCGTTCTGGTCGCTGAAAAAGGCGAAGACGACGGCGACGCCGCCTGCATGGCGCTGCGCACCGACGGCAAATCGGTCGATATCGACGGCGACTATACCGAGACCCTGGCCCGCATCCAGTCGGCCAAGAACGGCATCGGCGTCTTTGGCCTGGCCTTCTACGAAAACAACACCGACAAGCTGAAGGTCGGCACCATCTCGGGCATCGTTCCGTCGACCGAATCGATCGCTTCGCGTGAATATCCGGTGTCGCGCCCGCTGTTCTTCTACGTCAAGAAAGCCCATATCGGCACGATCCCCGGCCTGAAGGAATTCGCCGAATTCTTCGTTTCGGACGAAATCGCCGGTGCCGGCGGCCCGCTGGCCCAATACGGTCTGGTGGCTGACCCGGAACTGGCCACCGTGCAGGCCGCCGTGGCTGCCGAAGAGACCATGCAATAAATTCGAAAATGCGGGCGGGACCCAGGTCCCGCCCGCGTCCTTTGCCCATCCCTGCCTTTCATCTCCCCTGAAATCCCCGCAAAACCGAGGCCCTCATGCCCGTTCTCTGGATCGTGCTGATCTTGCTTGCACTCGGCCGTCACCGGCTATGTGCTTGGCACCCGTCGCACGCTGGCACTGGCGGGTGGCGACAGCCGCCGCCCGCATTCCCGGTCAGGCTACTACGGCTGGTATGTAGCACTGTTCTCGACCGTTCCCGCCCTGGTCCTGATGGCCCTGTGGCTGATCGCACAACCGCTTGTGCTGAACAATTCCGCAGCCAGCGCGCTGCCCGAAAGCCTGACCTCGTCGGGGGTGAACACCTCGATCGTGGTGCAGGACGTGCGCCGCACCTCTTATGCGCTGAGCGATGGCATCGCCCAGGGCGTGCTGACCCGCGCCGAGGCGAATGACGCCGCCGCCCTGTCGGAAACCGTGAAATCCAAGCTGGACGGGGCGGGCATCCGCACCCCCGGCACCGCCAATGCCGACATGTTCGCGCTGGCCGCCGATTACCGCCAGAAGGCCGCGACCGGCAATCTGGTCATGACCATCGCCGTGCTGCTGCTGGCCGCCGCCAGCTTTGCCTATGCGATGAAGCAGACCGGTCCGGACTATCGCGCCCGCAACACGGTCGAAAGCTTCGTCAAGGGCGTGCTGATCCTGTGTTCCAGCATCGCCATCCTGACGACCGCAGGCATCGTCCTGTCGATGGTCTTTGAAACCGGCAACTTCTTCCGCCAGTATCCTTGGACCGATTTCTTCTTTGGCAGCACCTGGTCGCCGCGCTTTGGTGGCGGATCGCAGCTTGGCATCATGCCGCTGCTGTGGGGCACGCTGTATATTTCATTCATCGCGCTGATCGTGTCGGTTCCGATCGGTCTGTTCGCCGCGATCTACATGTCGGAATATGCCTCTGGCCGAGTGCGCTCGGTCGTCAAGCCGATGATCGAGGTGCTGGCCGGGATCCCGACCATCGTCTACGGTCTGTTCGCGCTGATCACGGTCGGCCCGATGCTGCGCGACTATTTCGCGCAGCCGCTTGGCCTTGGCACCTCGGGGTCGTCGGTGATGACCGCGGGTCTGGTCATGGGCATCATGCTGATCCCCTTCGTCAGCTCGCTGTCGGATGACATCATCAACGCGGTCCCCAATCCCTGCGCGACGGTGCGCTTGGTCTCGGGTTCGACCCGGTCCGAAACCGTGAAACAGGTCGTCGCTGCCGGCCGCGCTGCCGGGCATCGTCGGTGCGATGCTGCTGGCCGCCTCGCGCGCCATCGGGGAAACCATGATCGTGGTCATGGAGGCCGGCGCCGCCGCCAGAATGGACCTCAACCCGTTCGAGGCGATGACGACGATCACCGTCAAGATCGCCAGCCAGCTAACCGGCGACACCGATTCTTCGGCCCCTGGAACGCTGGTCGCCTTGCCCTTGGCCTGTCGCTGTTCGTCATCACCCTGGGGCTCAACGTCACCGCGCTGTATGTCGTGCGCAAATACCGGGAGCAGTCAGGCAATGACCGATCTTACCGCATCGGGCGCCAGCTGCTGCCGCGCCCAGCGCCGGGTCGCTGCATGTCCCGGGCAGCGCACCAAGAAACGCAATGCCGCCGAGCGCCGCTTTCGCCAGCTATGGGATCGCGGCCATCGCCGCTGCGATCATCGCGCTGGTGATCCTGCTGGCCACCATCCTGTCGAATGGCACGGGCGCCTTTCGCCAGACCATATCTGACCATCCCGGTCACGCTGAATGCCGAACAGCTTGACCCCTCGGGGACCGGCGATGTCGAGAGCGATGCAGAAAGGTGCTGACCTGACCTATGGCAGGCTGCTCAGCCAGTCGCTGGCGGATGTCATCGCGAATGAAAACATCCAGATCGACGGGCTGACGGACAAGGACGTCAACGACCTGATTTCCAAGGAGGCCCCGGCCCAGATCCGCAACATGGTGCTGGCCAATCCCGAATTGCTCGGCCAGACCATCGAGGCCCTGTCCTGGACCAATGGCCGCGTCGATGGCCATTACAAGGGCCAGCGTCACGCTGGACGGCGCCGCGCACAGGATCTCGAACACCTCGCCCGCGCAGCCGACGCTGGCCGATACGCTGCGCGAACGCGGCGAGCTGAAAACCCTGTGGAACTGGAGCTTTCTGACCAGCCCGACGCATCCGACCAGCGCCCCGAAGCGGCGGGTGTCGGCATCGCGATCCTCGGCTCGCTGTACATGATGCTGGTCGTGCTGCTGCTGTCGGTGCCGATCGGCGTCGCCGCGTCCATCTATCTCGAAGAATTCGCGCCCAAGAACAAATGGACCGATATCATCGAGGTCGAACATCATCGAACCTCGCTGCCGTGCCGTCCATCGTCTCTTGGTATCCTCGAGCCTGGCCGCTTTCATCAACTTTGCCGGATTGCCGCAATCGGCGCCCATCGTCGGCGGCCTTGTGCTGACGCCGATGACGCTGCCGACGATCATCATCTCGACCCGCGCGGCGCTCAAGGCGGTTCCGCCCTCGATCCGCGACGCGGCGCTTGGGGTCGGTGCGTCGCGGATGCAGACCGTGTTCCACCACGTCCTGCCGCTGGCCCTGCCGGGCATCCTGACCGGCACGATCATCGGCCTTGCCCATGCGCTCGGCGAAACCGCGCCGCTGCTCCTCATCGGCATGGTCGCTTTCGTCGCCGACGTCCCGGCAACGCCGATGGATCCCGGCAACGGCTCTTCCGGTGCAGATCTACATGTGGAGCGAACGAGGCCGAACGCGCCTTCGTGGAACGCGCCGTCTGGAGCCATCATCGTGCTCGCTTGTCTTCCTCATCCTCATGAATGTCGGTGCCATTCTCCTGCGCCGCCGTTTCGAGCGACGCTGGTAGGAAGGACCGGTCATATGAACATGATGTCGAAGCAGCAGTCGAGAAAGCCATGGACGGACAAACGAACGACATTTCCTACAAGATGATCGGCAAGGACGTTTCCGGTCTATTACGGCGACGAAGCGCGCCCATCTACGACGTGAATCTCAACGTCCGCGAAAACACCGTCACCGCGCTTCATCGGCCCTTCGGGCTGCGGCAAGTCGACATTCCTGCGCTGCATCAACCGCATGAACGACACGATCGACATCTGCCGCGTCGACCGGCCAGATCACGCTCGACAGCGACGATATCTACGATCCGACGCATCGACGTCGGTGGAACTGCGCGCCCAGCGTCGGCATGGTGTTCCAGAAGCCGAACCCGTTTCCTAAGTCGATCTACGAGAACGTGGCCTATGGTCCGCGCATCCACGGCCTCGCCACAGGCGAAGGCCGAACATGGACGCCGATTGTCGAGCAGAGCCTGCAGCAGCGCCGGCCTGTGGAACGAAGGTCAAGGACCGCCTGCACGAAGCCGGGGACCGGCCTGTCGCGGCGGCCAGCAGCAGCGCCTGTGCATCGCCACGCGCCGGTCGCCGTCCAGCCCGGAAGTCATGCTGATGGACGAGCCCTGCTCGGCGCTGGACCCGATCGCGACCAGCCAAGGTCGAGGAACTGATCGACGAGCTGCGCTCCAATTTCTCGATCGGTGATCGTCACCGCACTCGATGCAGCAGGCGGCCCGCGCGTCAGCCAGCGCACCGCCTTGTTCCACCTCGGCAACCTGGTGGAGGACGGACGACACCGACGACATCTTTACCAAGCCGCAGGATCTGCGCACGGAAAGCTATATCTCGGGCAAGATCGGCTGATCGGGGAAAGACATGAGCATGAATACCGAAGAACACATCGCGTCGGCGTTTGACCGCGATCTGGAAACCGTTCAGGCGCTGGTCGTCAAGATGGGCGGCATGGTCGAAAGCGCGATCCAGGACGCAAGCCGCGCGCTTGAAACCCGCGACGAGGAACTGGCCATGGAGGTCGCTGCCAGCGCGACAAGGCCATCGACGCGCTGGAAGCCCAGATCAACGAAGAGGCCGCACGGCTGATCGCGCTGCGCGCGCCCATCGCATCGGACCTGCGCACCGCGCTGACCGTGATCAAGATCTCGGCCAGTCTGGAGCGCGTCGGCGATTATGCGAAAAACATCGCCAAGCGCAGCCATGCCGTGACCCATATGCCGGCGATTGCCGGTGCGGGGATCGCGCTGCGCCGCATGTCGGCCACGGTCGAGACGATGATGAACGGACGCGCTGGACAGCTATATCCAGCGCGACGCCGCCCTTGCCGCCGATGTCCGCCAGCGCGACATCGAGGTGGATCAGATGTATAACGCGCTGTTTCGCGAATTCCTGACCTATATGATGGAAGACCCGCGCAACATCACGGCCTGCATGCATCTGCATTTCATCGCCAAGAACATCGAGCGCATGGGCGACCATGCCACCGGCATCGCCGAACAGGTCATCTACCTGACCACCGGCGAATTGCCCGACGACGCGCGCCCGAAAAGCGAAAGCGTCACCCGCGTCAACCTGAACGAGGGCGAGGACTGATCCATGGCTTCGCAGCATCAACCCTGTGTTCTGGTGGTCGAGGACGAAAGCGCGCAGCGCGAGGTCCTGAAGTATAACCTCGAAGCCGAAGGCTTTGACGTGGTGCTGGCCGAAAACGGTGACGAGGCGCTGTTGTTGTTCGAGGAAGAGCAGCCCGATCTGGTCCTGTTGGACTGGATGCTGCCCAATGTCAGCGGTCTGGAAATCTGCCGCCGGATCAAGGCCGATCCCGGCAAGCGCCAGATCCCGATCATCATGCTTTCCGCCCGGTCCGAGGAAGTGGACCGGGTGCGGAGGCTGGAAACCGGGGCCGATGACTACATGGTGAAACCCTATTCCGTGGTCGAGCTGATGGCCCGGCTGCGGACGCAGCTGCGCCGCACGCGCCCGTCCTCGATGGGCGAACGGATGAGCTTTTCGGACATCATTCTGGACAGCGCCGAACATCGCGTCTTTCGCGCGGGCCAGTCGCTGCATCTGGGGCCGACCGAATTCCGCCTGCTGTCGACGCTGATGGAAAAACCCGGCCGGGTCTGGACGCGCGAACAATTGCTGGACCGGGTCTGGGGCCGCGATGTCTATGTCGACACCCGCACCATCGACGTTCATGTCGGCCGCCTGCGCAAGGCGCTGATGATCAATGGCGGCGACAATCCGGTGCGCACGGTGCGCGGCGCAGGCTATGCCCTGGGCTGATCCTTCCGGCACCGGCTGAAAGAACCGCGAGAGGGCGACCTCTCGCGGCTTTTTCTGTTTCTTTGGGGACCGGGTCAGTTCTGTTCGATCAGATCGGTGATCCGGCGCACCGCGACGCGGCGGTTCGTGCGTTCGGCGTCCTGCGTCTGGACGCGCAGGAACTGTTCGCCATAGCCCTGAACGACCATGTTTTCCGGCGGCACGTCGAAATATTCCGTCAGCGCCAGCGCCACCGATTCCGCGCGCCGGTCCGACAGCGCCGAGTTCGACGCATCCGAACCGACCGCATCGGTATAGCCCTCGATCAGGTAAAGCTCGCCGGGGTTGTCGCGCACGCTCTGGGCGATGACGCGGCCAAGGGCGCTCAGCTGTTCGGCCTGATTGGGCGTGATCGCGGCGGAACCCGTGTCAAAGGTGATCGACTGGATATCCAGCGGCGCGACCAGCGCGCGGACCTGCGCGATGTTGCGGATCTGGCCCAGGGTAAAGCGCCGGTCGATGCTGCTTTCGCGCATCAGCGCATCGCGCAGCGCCTCTTCGCTCATCTGATCGGTGTAATCGACAGGCCGCGCCGGCGGCGGCAGCTCGGCCACGCGGACCGGCGTCACATCGGCGGTATCGTCGATCAGCATGGTCGAACGCCCGTCCGGCCAGACGACCGAACGCCGCAGGATGTTCATGTTCGCATCGCGGATGGTCACGACGCGGCTGCCATCCTCGCGCAGGACCGTGGTGATGGACGAACCGTCATCATAGCGTTCGGTCTGCACGTTGGAACCCGGCTGGAACAGCAGGGCGTCGTCATTCTTGATCAGTTGCTGCGAGCCGTCGGGCATGGTGACAACGACCCGGTCGCCGGTGTTCAGCGCGACCTGACGGTCGTTCGACATCCACGAACCCATCGCATAGCCTGCCAGACCCGCCAGCGCGAGGCGGGCGATGTCGCGGCCACGGTCGTCGTCGTCATCGTCGCGCTGCGCCTCTGCCCGCAATTCGCGGATCTGGTCTTCGTCCGAGCTGCGCCCGACCGAGGTTTCGAAATCCTGATCCGAGCGGCGGGCATCATCCGCGCCGACGGTGAAGTCGCTGACCTGACCGCGCGGGGTGTCGGCATCACCGTCGTCATCGGTCAAGGCGCGCAAGGCCTCGCTCGGGGCAGGGGGCTTGGGATCTGCGGCTTCGCGGGCGGCATCGGTTTCGACGGCCCCCACCTCGGGCGCGTCATCCGCAGCACGGCGGGCGCGGTTCGGATTGGGGTTCTGGCGATCCGCCGCCCGGCCCGGATTTGCCCGGCCCGGATTTTCGGGGCGCTGATCCTGATCGCCAAGCGCGCGGCGCAGGGCGTCGGGGTCATTGCCGACCGGCGCGTCATCGGCATTGCCAGCCTGATCCTGTGCCGCCCCGCGATTGGGCCGGGCGCGGTTCGGCGCAGGGGGCGTCTGCCCGTCTGCGGCCTGAGCATCTGGAGCCTGACCGTCGGCTGCGGGCTGATCGGCATTCCGCATGCGCGGGCGTGGCCGAGGGGTCTCTGCCTGGGGTTCGGCATTCCCGGACGCGGCACCGTCACCACCCGCCCGCGTATTCCCGGCCTGCGGATCCGGGGCGCCATCGCTGTCTTCCTGCAGCCGTTCACGCAGCGCCGCGGCATCGGGCGCGGCCTGAGGGGCGCGAACGCCCTGACGGCCCTCGCGGGGGGCGGCGTCAGGTGCGGTGTCGTCAACCTGACGCTGCACGGGCGCGGGGCGTTCGGGCGTGGCTTCGCGCACGGCACGGGGTTTGGGCGCCGGGGTGTCCTGTTCCGCAGCCTGAGGTTCGGTCGCGGGGCGCGATTCCTCGGGCGTTGGCGCGGGTTCGGCATCCGCCGCGCGGTTGCGGGCGCGGGGGGCGGCGGCCGCATCCTCTGCCGCCGGTTCGGCGCGTTGGCGACGTTCGGCACGGGGCTGTTCCGCCGCGTCGCCCGCCCCGGCGTTTTCGGGTTCGGGTTGCGCAGGGCGTTGTCGGCTGGCTGCGCCGCCGTTGCCATTCCCCTGCTGTTGGGCGACCCCTTGATCCGCAGCTTGATCTCGCAGCGCCGGGTTTGCGCGGCTTTTTCGGTGCGACCTCGGCCCCTGCCTCGGCTTCACCGTTTCCGCCGGGCTGTTGGGCGGCGACAAGATCGGGGGCAAGCAGCGACAGGCTTGCGACAATTGCGGTCGTGGCATGGAATATGCGACGCATATGATATCCTTTCAGGCAAACGGCCCGGTTTCGGAGCAGTCAGTCTCTGGGGCAGTAAGCCATGGGCCGGACCCAAGGTTCCCCGACCGCATCTGACAGCTGCGTGATAGGCGAAAGCCGACCGAAACCGCCGTTCGGGTCAGGTCGGGTCGGGTCGGAGCGTTTCAGGCCAGTGCCAGACCGCCACCCGCAACGCGCTGGACCTTGCCATCCAGTTCCAGCGCCAGAATGACCGGCGCCACCGCCGCAGGGCTGGCGCCCAGATCGCGGATCAGACTGTTTTCGTCGATTGGCGAGGGGCCAAGGCAGGCCGGAATCCGCTGCGCGATCTGATCCGGCGCGATTGCCGCGACGGGACGGGGCGCCGCGGTTTTCGCGGGGATGGTTTCGGTCCCGGTCATGGCCTTCGTCACGTCCCCGGCCCCGGTCACGACCTCAAGGCCAAGCTGCTGCAAAACATCGGCCGCATTGCGCACCAGCGTCGCGCCATCGCGGATCAGCGCATTGCAGCCGCCCGCCCGTGCATCCATCGGATGTCCGGGCACGGCCATGACCTCTCGCCCCTGATCCAGTGCGTTGCGGGCGGTGATCAGGCTGCCGGACCGATGCGCGGCCTCGACCACGACGACGCCACGGCTGAGGCCCGAGATGATGCGGTTGCGGGCCGGGAAATGGCGCGCGATGGGTTCGATTCCGGGCGCCTGTTCGGTGACAAGCAGCCCGGTTTCGCAGATCGAGGCGGCCAGCGCCGCGTTTTCAGAAGGGTAGATCACGTCGATCCCCCCCGCCATGACCGCAATCGTGCCGGTTTCCAGCGCCTGTTCATGCGCCATCGTATCAATGCCACGCGCCAGCCCGGCGACGACGGCCACCCCGGCCTCGCCCAGACCACGCGCCAGACCGCGCGCCATGCGCAGGCCAAGCGAGGATGCGTTGCGTGCCCCGATCACCGCGACCGGCGGCTGCGCCAGCACCGACAGATTGCCGCGCAGCCAGAGCGCGGGCGGGGCATCCGCGACATCATACAGGAGCGGCGGGATAATCAGGCGCCCCCCATGTCACCAGCCGCGCACCCGCGCGACGACCGGCGGCAAGCTCGGCCGAGATCACGCCGGTCGGGCAGGGCGCCTAATCGCTGACACCGGCCGCGCGTGCAATCGCGGGCAGTTCGACCAGCGCCGCCGCCGCCGAGCCGTGTTCGGCGATCAGCCGATGAAAGGTCGATGGCCCGACGCGCCGGGAACGGATGAGACGCAGGACATCGAACGGGTCGCCGGTCTCCGGTGGTGGTGTGTGGTGGGGATCGAAGGAAAACGACCTGATATGCAATTCCCTGTCCTCGCCTCATCCGCAGGGACAGGTTTGCACCTCATTGGTTAATATAAGGTTACCAGCCGAAACCATTTTGCGGACAAAACGGTTCTGTCAGGCACGGTTTTCAGGCGGGGTCGAACAGACGAGCCGCCGATCGTCAGCCCGCCGATCATCAGCGTCGGCAGACCGACGCCCACCGGCACCCATTGGCCCTGTTTGCCGCAATTGCCGATACCCGGATCCAGCGCCAGATCGTTGCCGATGGCGCGGATCTGCTGCAAGGCGGTCGCGCCGTCGCCGATCAGCGTCGCCCCCCGAATCGGATCGCCGACGATGCCGTTTTTCACGCGATAAGCCTCGGTGCAGGAAAAGACGAACTTTCCATTGGTGATATCGACCTGGCCGCCGCCGAAACCGACGGCATAGATGCCGTCCTTCAGATCGGCCAGAATGGCCGCCGGGTCGCTGTCACCGGCCAGCATGAAGGTGTTGGTCATGCGCGGCATCGGCGTATGGGCATAGCCCTGTCGACGGCCGTTTCCGGTCGCGGGCACACCCATCAGGCGCGCATTCTGGCGATCCTGCATATAGCCGGTCAGAATGCCGTCCTCGATCAGCACATTGCGCGCGGGCGGCGTGCCTTCGTCATCGACGGTGATCGAGCCGCGCCGGTCGGGGATCGTGCCGTCATCGACCACGGTGACGCCGGGGGCGGCGACGCGCTGGCCCATCAGGCCGGAAAAGGCCGAATGACCCTTGCGGTTGAAATCGCCTTCCAGACCGTGGCCCACGGCCTCGTGCAGCAGGATGCCGGGCCAGCCGGGGCCAAGGACGACATCCATGACGCCCGCAGGCGCAGGCACCGAACGCAGGTTGACCAGCGCGATCCGCAGTGCCTCATCGGCAAGCCCCTGCCAGTGTTCGCGCGCGACCAGACCGTCCAGCGCGATCCGCCCGCCGCCACCGGCATTTCCCGATCTGCGGCGCGAGTTCGGTCTGACCGTGACGCTGACATTGATCCGTGCCATGGGGCGGATATCGGTCGAAAGCCCGCCCTCGGGGCGCAGAATGGCGATTTCCTGCACGGAACTGGAAATCGAGGCGCTGACCTGAACCACCCGAGGGTCAAGGCTGCGGGCATATGCGTCGATTTCACGCAGGGTCTCGACCCGCAGGCCGAAGCCGACATGTTCGGCCGGGTCGATGGGCGCATACAGCCCGGGCGTCGCGCCGGTCGGTGCGGGCGCCAGCGTGCCGCCGCCATTGCCGACGGCCAGCCGCACGGTTTCGGCGGCAGCGCCAAGCGCGCGGTCGTTGATTTCCGAAGAATGGGCATAGCCGGTCACGTCGCCGCGCACCGCACGCAGGCCGAAACCCTGATCGGCGCTGTAGCCCGCGTTGCGCAGCCGGCCATCGTCAAAGACCAGACGCCTCGGAGCGGGCGCGTTCCAGATACAGCTCTGCCGTCGTCCGCCGCCTGCCAGTGCCGATTGCAGGACACGCAGCGGCGTGATCCTGGTCGAGATGGGTTTCAAACGGGGAAAACGGCTGCGTCCGGCATGGTCATCCTCTTCTGGCAGGTGAGCCTCGACTAGGGGCTTTTTGGTCGTAAGTCGATAGGTATGGCTTGCCCGTCAGTGTAAGATATGGTTGTGAAGGACACCGAATACCAGTCGGCCCGGGTGATGGCTCGCGGCCGGGCTGGCATGACTGTAGGCAACGGGATGGGAAGATGGCGATTGCTGACGATGCGCGCGCGGGGCGACAGTGGCAACGGCTGGCTGACGGCACTGGGTGTCTGGCAGGCGCTGACGGCCGATGCCGGCGCATGGCGCAGGACGTGCTGGGCGACCTGCCCGTGATCCGGCAAGCCGCGTCAACGGCGGCATGGGCTTCCAGCCCGCGTCGAGCCGCTGGCGCATGACCAGCAGTGGCTGGATCATTTCGTGCTCTGATCATCATCGCCGCGGTGACCGATCGTTGGTCTGCCTGCTGCTGCTGATCTGCATCGTCCGCTTCAACAGCCGCGTGAACCCCGTCCCGGCGCGCTTCACCCACAACACGCCGCTGCGAGGTGATCTGGACGCTGGTCCCGGTCGCTGATCCTGGTGGCCATCGGCGCCTTTTCGCTGCCGATCGCTGTTCCGCAGCCAGGAAATGCCGAACGACCCGGACCTGGTCATCAAGGCCATCGGCCACCAGTGGTACTGGTCCTATGAATATCCCGAACGACGCCATCGCCTTCGACGCGCTGCTGCTGCAAAAGGACGAACTGGCCGACGCCGGCTACAGTGAAACCGAATACCTGCTGGCGACCGACAATGCCGTGGTCGTGCCGGTCGGCAAGACCGTGCTGATGCAGGTCACCGCGTCCGACGTGATCCACAGCTGGACCGATCCCCGCCTTTGCCGATCAAGCAGGACGCCGTTCCCGGCCGTATCGCGCAGGCCTGGTTCTCGGTCGACGAAGAGGGCGTGTATTTCGGCCAGTGTTCGGAACTGTGCGGGATCAACCACGCCTATATGCCGATCGTCGTCAAGGCGGTCAGCCAGGAGAAATACGACGCATGGCTGGAAGGCGCCAAGGAAGAATTCGCCGCCGACGCCTCGGACTACCTGCCCGCGAAACCCCTGCAGTTCGCTTCGGCCAACTAAGGTTCCGACGTGGTTGAAACGCGCGCATATGTCGGCCCGGAAGAGGCACAGTTCGGCGATTACGTCGCCCTGCTGAAGCCCCGGGTGATGTCGCTGGTGGTGTTCACGGCCTTTGTCGGGCTGTGGATCGCGCCGGGGCATCCCGATCCCTTCATCGCATTCTGTTCGGTCCTGTTCATCGCCATCGGCGGCGGCGCCTCGGGCGCGCTGAACATGTGGTATGACGCCGATATCGACGCGGTGATGCGCCGCACCCAAAGCCGCCCGGTCCCCGCGGGCCGGGTCACCCCGCAAGAGGCGCTTGGCCTGGGCATCGCCCTGTCGATCCTGTCGGTGATGATGCTGGGGCTGACGGCGAACTGGTTCGCGGCCGGTTTTCTGGCCTTTACCATCTTCTTCTATGCCGTCGTCTATACGATCTGGCTGAAACGCTCGACCCCGCAGAATATCGTCATCGGCGGCGCGGCGGGCGCGTTCCCGGCGATGGTGGGCTGGGCCTGTTCGACCGGGTCGATCAGCCTTGAATCGCTGCTGATGTTCGCGCTGGTGTTTTTCTGGACTCCGCCGCATTTCTGGGCATTGGCGCTGTTCATGAACAACGACTACACCAAGGCGGGCGTGCCGATGCTGACCGTGACCCATGGCCGCCGCTCGGCCCGGCGTCACATCTTTGCCTATACGCTGGTGCTGGCGCCCTTTGCGCTGTGGCTGGGCGTGACCTCGGTCGGCGGGCCGCTGTATCTGGCGGTGTCGGTGGTGCTGAACGCCATGTTCATCTGGGGCGGCTGGCAGATCATGCGCCGGGATGAAACGGCGGCCGAAGGTGACGGATACCGCGTCGAAAAACGCTATTTCCGCTTTTCGCTGTATTACACCTTCCTGCATTTCCTAGCGCTGCTGGTCCAGCATGCGATGGGGGGCTGGTGATGGCGCTGCGTCCTGAACACGAGCTGCACCACCGTCGCCGTGGCCGCAACATGGGCCTGCTGGCCGTGCTGGTCGCCTTTGCCGCGCTGGTGTTCGGCCTGACCATCGCCAAGATCGGCAATGGCGACATGATGGAAGGTTTCGACCACCAGCCGCGCACCTCTGTCCTGCCGCGCGAGGAAACCCCGGCGCCCCCCGCGACCGATGCGGCCACCACCGCCCCGGCCACGCCCATTACCGGAGAGGATCAATGAACCGCAACAACCGCACGCTGCTGCAGCTTCTGGGTGTCGTCGTCGTGATGGGGGCCCTGTCCTGGGCTGCGGTTCCCTTTTATTCGTGGTTTTGCAAGGTCACCGGCTATGGCGGCACGACCATGACAGCCGAAACCGCGCCCGATGTCGTGCTGGATGAAAAGATCCGCGTGCGCTTCGACGCCAATGTCGATCCCGACATGGGCTGGACCTTCCGTCCGATGCAGCGCGAGGTCATGCTGAACATCGGCGAAAACGGTCTGGCCTTCTACGAGGCCGTGAACAACACCGACGAGCCGATCACCGGCACGGCCAGCTATAATGTCGCCCCCGATCTTGCCGGTTACTATTTCAGCAAGATCGAATGTTTCTGCTTTACCGAACAGACGCTGCAGCCGGGCGAACGTGTCGAAATGCCGGTCAGCTTCTTTGTCGACCCCGAACTGGTCAATGACCGTGATGCAGGTCGCATCCGCGACATCACCCTGTCCTATACCTTTCACAGGACGGACAAGCCTGCGCGCCCCGCGCAGGCTGCTCTGGACGCAGGGCGGAACACGAACGTAAACTGAGCCAAATCAAGACGAACCAATAGCCAGGATCAGACAATGGCGCACGCTAAGAACCACGACTACCACATTCTGCCCCCGTCAATCTGGCCTTTCATCGCCGCGATTGCCGCTTTCGTCATGCTTGTCGGTGGCGTGGCATGGATGAGGGGCATCACGATCCTGGGTCTTCCGGTCGAAGGTCCGTGGATGTTCCTGATCGGCCTTGTCGGCGTGCTTTACGTCATGTGGGGCTGGTGGGCCGACGTCATTCGCGAAGGCGAGGCGGGCGACCATACCCCGGTCGTGCGCATCGGCCTGCAATATGGCTATATCCTGTTCATCATTTCCGAAGTGATGTTCTTCGTCGCGTGGTTCTGGGCATTTTTCAAGAACGCCATGTATCCGATGGGGCCGGACAGCCCGCTGAAGGACGGCGTCTGGCCGCCCGAGGGGATCGTGACCTTCGACCCCTGGCACCTGCCGCTGATCAACACGCTGATCCTGCTGTTGTCGGGCGTTGCCGTGACCTGGGCGCACCACGCCTTTGTCCACGAAGGCGACCGCAAGGTGGCGATCCGTGGCCTGGCCGTCGGCGTGTTCCTGGGCATCTGCTTCAGCATCCTGCAGGCCTATGAATACAGCCACGCGGCATTCGGTCTGGCCGATACCGTTTACGGCGGCGTCTTTTACATGGCGACCGGCTTCCACGGCTTTCACGTTCTGATCGGCACGATCTTTCTGGCCATCTGCATGTTCCGCTTGATGAAGGGCCAGATGACGCCCAAGGCTCATGTCGGGTTCGAAGCCGCCGCCTGGTATTGGCACTTCGTCGACGTGGTCTGGCTGTTCCTCTTCGTCTCGATCTATGTCTGGGGCCGCTGATCGGGCGGGCGCAGACAGCGAGGTCGCTGACCGGCCCCGTGGCTGACACGAACAAGGCGCGCAAGGGATCTGCCTTTGCGCGCCTTTTGCCATCCGTCCCGATTGCGAAATCCGCGCGTCGGGCTTGCCCCTGCGCCAATCCCGCCTATAGGGATGGGGCGGGGTCTGCCCGTATCCCGATCCTTTCACCGAGCCCGCACATGCAACGCTATCTGTTCCCCATCATCACCGGCATTCTTGGCTGCGCCATTCTGCTGAGCCTGGGGGTCTGGCAGGTGCAGCGCCTTGGCTGGAAGGAAAACATGCTGGCCGAAATTCAGGCCAGGATCGACGGCGCTGCGATCACGCTGCCCGCCAGCTATCAGCCCCAGATGAAATATCAGCCGGTCGAGATTGCGGGCCGCACCACGGGACAGGAAATTCTGGTCCTGTCCGGCACCCGCGATCTGGGCGGCGGCTATCAGGTGATTTCGGGGTTTGAAACCGATGACGGCCGCCGGATCATGGTGGATCGCGGTTTCATCCAGCAGGACGACCGCCACAAACCGCGTCCCGCGACCGATCTGCGGATCACCGGCAACCTGCACTGGCCCGAGGAAAAAAGCGGCTCGACCCCAGAACCGAACCTGACCGAAGGCATCTGGTTCGCGCGCGAGGTGCCGCGCATGGCCAGCCAGCTTGGAACCGAGGACATGCTGGTCGTCGCCCGCGAGGTGCAGGGGGACGATCAGGGGGTGATGCCGATCCCGATCTCGATCCAGGGGGTGCCGAACCGGCATCTCGAATATGCCGCGACATGGTTCATGCTGGCGGTGATCTGGGCGGGGATGACAGTGGCGCTGATCTGGCGTATCAGGCAGCGCAAATTCTAGGAAAAGCCATGCAATATGTATCGACGCGGGGTCAGGCCCCGGCCCTGAGTTTCGACCAGGCGATGATGACCGGCCTTGCCCGCGACGGCGGGTTGTATCTGCCGGACAGCATTCCGACCCTGACCGCCGAACAGATCGCCGCATTCGAAGGGCTGTCCTATGAGGAAGTGGCCTGGCGCGTGATTTCGCCCTTTACCGGCGACAGCTTTTCCGAAACCGAATTGCGTCAGGCGATTGCCACCGCCTATGCGGGCTTTGGCCATGTCGCGCGCGCACCGTTGGTCCAGCTTGCCCCCGGCCATCACCTGCTGGAACTGTTCCACGGCCCCACGCTGGCCTTCAAGGATTTCGCGATGCAGCTGATCGGCCAGCTGTTCCAGATCGCGCTGGCGCGCAGCGGGCAGCGTATCACCATCGTCGGCGCGACCTCTGGCGATACCGGATCGGCGGCGATCGAGGCGTTTCGCGGTCTGGCCAATGTCGATGTGTTCATCCTTTACCCGCATGGCCGCGTGTCCGAGGTGCAACGCCGCCAGATGACGACGCCATCGGAAAGCAATGTCCATGCGCTGGCGCTGGACGGGCATTTCGACGATTGTCAGGCGCGGCTGAAGGACCTGTTCAACGACCATGATTTCCGCGACGGCGTCGGGCTGGCAGGGGTCAATTCGATCAACTGGGCGCGGGTGCTGGCGCAGATCGTCTATTATTTCAGCGCAGCCGTCAGCCTTGGTGCGCCTGCACGTCAGATCGACTTTACCGTTCCGACCGGCAATTTCGGCGATATCTTTGCCGGTTCCATCGCCAAGGCCATGGGCCTGCCCATCGGGCAACTGGTTGTCGCGACGAACCAGAACGACATTTTGCACCGTGCGCTGACCACGGGCGAATACCGGGTCGGCACGGTCGAACCTTCGATCAGCCCCTCGATGGATATTCAGGTCAGTTCGAATTTTGAACGCGCGCTCTATCTGGCTTACGCGGGTGATGCGGGCGCGATCCGTCAGCTGATGGATGAGCTGAAATCGGGCGGTTTTACCATCAGTCAGGGTGCCTTGCAGCATCTGCGCGAGGTCTATGCCTCGGGCCGGGTGTCCGAGGGCGCAACCAGCGCGATGATCGAAACCATCCGCGCCGAAACGGGCGAGGTGATCTGCCCCCATACCGCCGTCGCGATCCATGTCGCGCGCCAACACCTGCGCCCCGGCGTGCCGATGGTGTCGCTGTCCACCGCTCATCCCGCCAAATTCCCCGATGCGGTTCAGGCCGCGCTTGGCATTCGCCCTGACCTGCCGCCGCATATGGCCGATCTGTTCGACCGACCCGAGCGTGTGACACAGGTTGAAAACGACGCGGAAGCGATTAAGTCCCTGATCCTTGAACGGAGATCAGCTTGAGCGATATCAATATCACGACCCTGCCCAACGGGCTGCGCATTGTCACCAACCGCATGGACGGGCTGCATTCCGCGACGGTCGGGGTCTGGGTGAATGCCGGCGGCCGCGACGAACGGCTGGAACAGAACGGCATCGCCCATTTTCTGGAACATATGGCATTCAAGGGCACGGCGCGGCGGTCGGCCCTGCAGATCGCTGAAACGATCGAGGATGTCGGCGGCTATATCAACGCCTATACCTCGCGCGAT
Organism: Paracoccus sp. DMF-8; assembly: GCF_029309835.1. Taxonomy (GTDB): domain Bacteria; phylum Pseudomonadota; class Alphaproteobacteria; order Rhodobacterales; family Rhodobacteraceae; genus Paracoccus. The sequence continues at coordinate 642,877 of NZ_JARJHL010000010.1, forward strand.
GTGACGGCCTATTACGCGCGGGTGCTGGCGGGCGATGTGACGCTGGCGCTGGACGTGATTTCCGACATCGTGCTGAACCCGGTGTTCGACCCGCGCGAGATCGAGGTCGAACGCGGCGTGATCCTGCAGGAAATCGGGCAGTCGCTGGATACGCCCGACGATGTGATTTTCGACTGGCTGCAAGAGGCGGCCTATCCCGACCAGCCGATGGGCCGCACCATCTTGGGCCCGTCCGAACGTGTGTCGCATTTCGGGCGGGGCGATCTGTCGGGTTTCGTCAGCGAACATTACGGTCCCGGCCAGATGATCGTTGCGGCGGCGGGGGCGGTCGATCACGACCTGATCGTGGCGCAGGCGACCGAGATTTTCGGCGACAGGAAACCGCTGGCCAAGCTGGACCGCCAGCCCGCGCACTGGCGCGGTGCCGAAATGCGGCGCGTCAAGGATCTGGAACAGGCGCATTTCGCGCTGGCTCTGGAAGGTCCGGGCTACAAGGACGCCGATTATTTCGCGACCCAGATCTGGACCTCGGCGCTTGGCGGGGGCATGTCGTCGCGGCTGTTCCAGAAGGTGCGCGAGGAACGCGGGCTGTGCTATACGATCTTTGCGCAATCGGGGTTTCATGACGACACCGGCATGGTCACGATCTACGCGGGCACCTCGTCCGAACAGATCGGCGATCTGGCGTCCATCACCATCGACGAAATCCGCCGCAGCATCGACACCCTGACCGAGGCCGAGGTGTCGCGCGCCAAGGCCCAGATGAAGGCCGGGCTGCTGATGGGGCTGGAAAGCCCCTCGGGGCAGGCCGAACGCATGGCGCGGTCGCTGGCGATCTGGGGCCGCATTCCCGATGCCACGGAAATGGCCGGGCGCATCGACGCCGTCAGCATGCGCGATGTGCGCGACCACGCGGCACGGCTGATCTCGGACGCGCGCCCGGCGCTTGCGCTTTATGGTCCGGTGGGCAAGGCCCCCGACCGCGAGGAGCTGGCCAAAAGGCTGGCCGCCTGATGTTCATCCGCCGCCGTCCTCTGCGCCTCGAGGCCGAGCGGCTGGTGCTGCGTCTGCCCCAGCACGGGGATTACAACGCATGGACGGCGCTGCGTGTCGAAAGCCGCGCCTTCCTGACCCCGTGGGAGCCGTCCTGGGCGGTCGATCACCTGTCGCGCAAAAGCTTCACCAACCGCGTCTATTGGGCGCAGCGCGCCAGCCGCAACGGCACGGCGCTGCCGCTGTTTCTGCTGCGCCGCGACGGTGTGCTGGTGGGGGCGATCACGCTGGACAATATCCGCCGTGGCCCGGCGCAATCGGGGACGATCGGCTACTGGATCGGCGAACCCTATGCCCGTCAGGGCTATATGCGCGAAGCGATCCAGACGCTGGTTCATCACGCCTTCGCGGTGCTGGATCTCAGCCGGATCGAGGCTGCCTGCCTGCCCGAAAACGCCGCCTCGCGCGGGGTTCTGGAAAAAAGCGGCTTCAAATACGAAGGCGTCGCGCAAAGCTATCTGCAGATCAACGGGCGCTGGCGCAACCATGTCCTGTATTCCAACCTGCGCAGTGACCGCCGGGGGCGAACCGGGGCAGGCTAGGGCAGGGGGGCGACAGCCATCCACATGACAGGATCGCCGCAGCCCCAGACCAGGGGCTGTGACAGATTATGCCATTTTCATACCCCGTCGCGACAGTTTTGGTCGCTAAAGGCACGTTATCTGTCGCAACAGGGGTACCCCTGCGACGATTTGACCGCCATTCTGACAGAAACGTGACCATCCAGATCCCAGAACCGCCCGTCCGGGTTGCCGCGAGTTGTCGCAGCATCTGCCCGGACGCCCCGTCGCAATTCATCTTGGAAAGGGACGCATGTCAGATCCTCGCTCAACCAGACCCAAAGGCATCACGCACGAAGGCCACCCCGGAGACATCCGGCGGGAACGCGACGCGCTTGACGGGCGCTATCCTGACGACGACGCGTCGGGTGCGGAATCGCAGCGCAACCCCGAAGGCGTGACCGAACTCATCCAGACCAGCTACGAGATCGGTCAGGACAATGTCGAAGGCCGCAAACCCATTGCCTTTGACATCCACAACCCGGTCTTTGCCATTTCGGCGGCGGCCGTCGCGGGCTTTACGCTGGTGACCATGCTGTTTCCGACCCGGCTGGAGCCGGTCTTTACCGGAATGCGGCAGGCGATCATCACGAACCTCGACTGGTTTTTTCTGCTGTCGGGCAATATCTTTCTGCTGCTGTGCATCGGCCTGATCCTGTCGCCGCTTGGGTCGATCCGCCTCGGCGGCCCCAAGGCGACGCCGGATTTCACCCTGACCGGCTGGTTTGCGATGCTGTTTGCCGCCGGGATGGGCATTGGCCTGATGTTTTACGGGGTCAGCGAGCCGCTTGGCCATTTCGACGCGGCGCTGGCCGGGCCGGTCATGGAAAACGGCATCCGCACGGACTGGGCGCCGCTGAACGGTGCCGCGGGCGACGAGGCTGCGGCCAGACGGCTGGCGATGGCCGCGACGATCTTTCACTGGGGGCTGCATCCCTGGTCGATCTATGCGGTGGTCGCGCTGTCGCTGGCGCTGTTTTCCTTCAACAAGGGGCTGCCCCTGACCCTGAGGGCGGTGTTCTACCCGATCTTCGGCGAACGTGTCTGGGGCTGGCCGGGCCATGTCATCGACATTCTGGCGGTGCTGGCGACGCTGTTCGGGCTGGCCACCTCGCTTGGGCTGGGGGCCGAACAGATCTCGGCGGGGATGAGTTTCCTGTTCGGTCTGCCCGCCTCGAACATGTCCAAGGTCGTGCTGATCGTGGCGATTACCGCCGTCGCGACCACCTCGGTCCTGCTGGGGGTCGAAAAGGGCGTCAAGGTCCTGTCAGAAGTCAATATGGTGATGGCGATGCTTTTGCTGCTGTTCGTCATCATCGCCGGGCCGACCTGGGCCATCCTGTCGGGCTTTTTCCTGAACCTCGGCGCCTATGCCAAAGAGCTTCTGCCGCTGTCGAACCCGATCGGCCGCGACGATGACAACTTTCGTCAGGGCTGGACCGCGTTCTACTGGGCGTGGTGGATCAGCTGGTCGCCCTTTGTCGGCATGTTCATCGCACGGGTGTCACGCGGGCGGACGGTGCGGCAATTCCTGATCGCGGTGCTGGTCGTGCCGGTGCTGATTTCGGTGCTGTGGATGACCGCGATGGGCGGCACGGCGATCACGGCGACGCTGTCGGGCTTTTCCGGTATCCGCGACGCCGCGCTGGAACTGCAACTGTTCCAGATGCTGTCGCAACTGCCGCTGACCGCGATCAGCAGCCTGCTGGGGATCCTGCTTGTGGCGATCTTCTTCATCACCTCATCCGATTCCGGCTCGCTGGTGATCGACACGATTGCCGCGGGGGGCAAGGTCGACGCGCCGGTGCCGCAGCGCATCTTCTGGTGCCTGTTCGAGGGGCTGGTCGCCATCGCCCTGTTGCTGGGCGGCGGGCTGGTCGCGCTGCAGGCGATGGCCGTATCGACGGGTCTGCCCTTTACGCTGGTGCTGCTTGGCGCCTGCTGGGCGCTGGTCAAGGGTCTGATGGGCGAACGACGAGAGTGCAGGCGCAGGGCCGTCATGGCATAAGGCAACCGGGCGGGGATATCTCCGCCCGCTTCGTCTGAAGACCCATTCCAATATCCCGCCGCCCCGCCATCAACCGACCCATTGCCGACGTCGAACCGGCACAAGCGGAAGCAACATCCTGATGTCAGGGGATGGGTCTGGTAGGCCCGGAGGGACGCCAATAAAGTCGTTTTCTCGTTTGTTTTCAACGGCGGGTGCCACCAATTGGCAGAATTCACTCTGGTTGTGAATCAATCAGTTATGTTCTCTGTGCCCCCAGAAAAAGCCATCACCAATCCATGGCTGAAAGCATCTGCATTGCCTGTTCGGCAAGGCGCGCCCGGTCGGCGCCCTCGGTATAAATCTCGCTGGTCTTGGCGCTGGCGTGACCGTGAACGGCCATGATGTGGTACTGGCTCGCACCGTGCAGCGCGAGAAGCTCACCAGCCGCCTTGCGGATGCCGTGAGCCGATAGACCGACAAGACCGGCTTGATCCATCCATGTCGAGAACTTGTTGCCGAAGCTGTTTTTAGACGCGAATGGTTTGCCGTCTTCCCGCAGCAGATAGGTCCGGCCGATTACTGATTGCGCGCGAACGGCTTTCAGAAGGGGCGGCAAGATAGGTATGACAACCTTTTTCGATCCGCGCTTTTCTGGCTGCCATCCAAGCCAAACAGAGCCGTTCGCGCGCTTGACCTCGTGCTGACGTCCGAGGGTCACCACATCGCCGATCCGGCAGGCTGTGAACATGAATAGCGTCAAGGCGAGGTGCGCCATTGAGCCAAAGGGATGGCGCTTTCGGTATGCTTCGAGGTCAGCCACTGTCCACGCCCGAGCGCCCGTTCCCTCGTTGATTTTCTTGATGCCGGTCGCAGGGTTGGCTTTGGCGAGATTCCGATCCACGGCCCAAGTAAACATTGCCCGCACCGCCTTGATGAAGTTGTCGGCCGCGCCAGGCGTCGATGCCTTCATGTCGCGCAACAGAATAAGTTGGGTTTGGGGAATACCAACGCCGTATTCCCCGACCTCTGCGCGCATCCAAGTCAGAAATACCGATCGTTGCTGGCAGGTAGACTTGTGCATCTGGCCGCTGGCGACGGCGCGCTCCATTTCAGCAATATATAGATCCACCAACCAGCCGATTGAGCCCCGGATAACCATCTGCGCCGCGACAGGCTCTGGGTCCAGCCGGATACCCGAACGCGCTGCATGGTAATGCTCGGCGAATTTCGGATGAGATGGATCAATGGCGAGGGTGATCTTTTTGGTTTTATCGCCCTCTTTTCGGACGACATACCGCGTTTTTGCACCGCGCTTCTCGGAATAAAGACCCGGAAAGGTCACCTTCATTTCATTACTCACGGGGCCACTCTTTGGGTTTGAGAGTATCATACGTGACTTCGGGGGCCACATCGTTTTTAGGCCAGATCGTGACCTTGCCCGGTTCCATGACGATTTCGATGCCGGAAAGCGGGACGCCCGCCTTGGAAAGAGCGTCAAGAACTCGCGCAATGTCAGTCGTTGAAACCGATCTAGGACGCGCCATTTTATTCGCCTTTCAATGCAGTGGCGCCGGGCGGTTCGGGCCGCCCGGCCTTCGATCATTCCGCCTTGGCCGCGCCTTCGCGCCAGCCGTCCAGCCACGCATCGGCCAGAACCGGCACGCCCTTCACATCGGGCGGGATGGCATCCTCGCGCGTGCCGCGTGCGCCGGCGCGTTTGCCGCGCTGGTATGCGGCGTCGATCTGGGCATCATCGGGGGCCGGGGCGTCGTCTGCGGCGCCCTGTGCCGCGTCAGGGCTGTCAGTGGCGGGTTCCCCGGTGTGAGCGTCCGGTTCGTCGTCTGCGGCTTCCTGCGGGGCGCTGGTGGCCTCTGCGGGGGTGTCGGGCTTCTTATCCTCGATCTGGGCCGCCTCTGCCTTCTTGTCGTCGGCAATCTGCTGCAGGTTCTGCGGCTTCTTGCCTGCGACCGGAGTGGCGTCCTTCTTGCCGATGGTCGGGAAATATTCCTCGACCGGCATTTCCGCTCAGACTTGATGGCCTTGAACATCGACGTCAGCGTCCCGATCCGTCGAGGTCGATTTCCTCGACACTTTCGATTTCGAGCGCCGCACAGATCAGTTCCGGCGTGACGCCGAAGGTCGCGAAGGCCTTGACCGCGCCGTCGCGCCGCTCGACCAACGTCTTGACATCGCCAGAAATGACCTGTTCCGCGGATTCATAGGCTTTGCGCCAGATCGCTTTCGGAATGCCTTTCAGGACCGCTTCGCGCATGGCGATGGATGATGCCGCGTTGCCGGTGACGACGATCATATCCTCGTTGAACATGCGGCCGTTCTTGTCGGTGATGCGGCGGCGAACCTGCGCGGTGCGTTTCAGGCCGGTTTCATAGTCGATGAAAACGCCCTCGGCGATCACCACCTTGTCGATCTTGTCCACCGCCACCACGCGGCTGGCGACATGGCAGTTGCCATACATCGACGCCACGATTTCCGCGAATCTGACAGACGGGCCCTTGATGGGCTTGCCGCCGCGGGGCAAGGCGTAGACGCATTCGCTGGCGCTTTCTTCGTCCAGCATCGTCAGGTTGACGACGTTTTGCACCACGCGCCGGACATTGCGGGGATAGGCGCGGGCGGTGACGATGGCCTGGTTCAATTCGGCCTGGGCCATCTGGACCGCGACCGTTGTGCCGCTGTCGAGGTTCAGCGCGTCGCCAACCTCGCCGGTCATCGGGTCATAGTTCTGGGACTGAACAAGGTTGTTCATGCGGGGTTCTCCTGTGGTTCGGGGTTTTCGTCGGCGTCCTCGTCATCGAGGTCGCCGTCGTCATCTTCGGCGTAAAGATCGCCGGTCGCGGCGCGCAGGGTGGCGCAATCTTCGCAAATGAGTTCGCCGTCCTTGGTGGCAACCGCGCCGTCTTGGTCGTCACCCCAAATCGGGGAGCTGCAGTCGAGGCACCGCCCCAGAAACTCGGCGTCGATCGCGATTTCGCTCAGTTCATCGATGGCGCGCAGGGCAACCATCGTCAGCGAATAAGGCCCGTTTATGGCTTTGATCGCGGTCCGCGTTTCCTCGATTGCATCGAAAAGCAGGGCGCGCTGTTCGCGGTGTTCATCGGTGATGCTCATTTCACCACCTCCGCCAGCGCGGCCTCATAGGCCGAAACTCGGTATCTCAAGGCCACGATCAGATCGCGCTGCCCGTCAATCGTCAGGTGACCCTTCGGATCGAGGATGTCGCGGTGCTTCATCAGCTTGAACCGGGCGACGACTTCCTCGGGGGTGACGCCAAGATCGGCCCCGATGGTCGGGGCCTTGCGCCCGTCGAACAGGCCGGTCGCGATGTCCAGATCGTCCTGCGGCGCAAAATCGTCGTTCAGCCGCTCGAGGTGCTTGACCAGCGCGCGCTGCGCGAGGGTCAGGCTGGTCCACGATGCGGGTTCTGAGGGCTTTGGCGCTGCCGGGGCTGGCGCGGCAGAAGGTTCGACCTTGGCCGGTTCGGGCTTCGGATCGGGGGCCTTTGCCGGCGCCGCCCCGCCCGTCAGTTCCGCGATGATCTGGGCGGCATAGGGCGGCGCCTGCCGCTTATCGACCAGACCCTGCAGGACACGCAGCCTGAATTTTGTGGCGTTGTCGGAGCGATTCACCAGCTTCGCGCATGCCAGTTGCGACAGGCCATCGCGGAACAGCCCCGTGAGGATCTTGCGATCCTCATCCTCGGTCCACGCGCTCGGATCGCTCGGGGTGGCCTGTTTCGGCGCCGGGGCGGGCGCAGGGGGCTGCGTCGGTTCCGGCTCGGGTTCGGGGTCAGGTTCCGGGGCAACCGCTTCGACCGGGGCGGGGTCAGGGATCTCCTCACCCACATCGACCGAACCGTCAGCCTCGCGCACGAAATCGTCGTCGGTGCCGTGGAACCGCTTTGCCGGCGCAAGGCCTGCCCGGCCCGACCGATCGGCGCCAGCGCGCGGTGCAGATCCTCGGCCATGGTGTCAGGATCGACCAGCACGAAATCGTTCTCGAAATCAGGATCCGGATCAGGGAAATCGTCCGGGTCGGGGTGGAAGGGCATCGGGGCGACGATAGGCTCAGCCGCTAGCTGAGCGCCCCATTCGGCCACGTCGATAAACCTGTTGATGTCGAAGCCAGCGCCAAGGCGATCCTTGAGGTCGCGTAGCGCGGAGATGGAAATCTGTGCCATCAGGCTTTCCCCCCTTTCGAGTAATGGACCTTGGCCTCGGGCAGCAGCCCGTCGCGCCGCAGGTTGCGCATGACCTCGAGCGCCGCCTGTGCATCACCGACAGCATCGTGGGCCTTGGCGTTGGTGATGCCGTAATGGGCGCAGGCTTCGGCCAGATTCGGCCACTTGAACCCATACCTGCCGGGCAGTTGCAGCACGTTCGTCAGGGGCCGCATGACGCAGATGTTCGGGGTCCGCTCGAACATGTCATCACGACCGGCGCGGCGCAGTTCCGCCCGCATCATCTTGAGGTCGAACTGCGCGTTGTAGGCTACGATCACATAGCCCGCCTCGACGCGACGGACATATTCGTCCAGCACCTCAGTAACCGGGACGCCATTTGCCTCAAGGAACTCGTCGGTCAGGCCATTGACCGCACCCGCCTTGGGGTCCATTTGCCAGCCGTCCGGGCGGATATACCGCTCGAAAACTTCGGGTTCGTCGTCGGGGTCATTGACGGCAAGACCCGCGAAGGACGCCATGCGTGGCTGGCCGGGCGAGTCGGCAGGGATCTTGAAATCGAAGATCCCGGTGGTTTCGGTGTCGATGATGAGAAAAGACATGATTACCCCCTGAAATTGGCCGTCGTCTTCGGGAACACCCGAACACCCGGCAGTTGCGTTCTGCCCTTGTGGGCGCGAACCATGGCGCCGACGGCCTTGCGAACATCGGCGGCGGCGATGAAGGGACCGAGGGCGCCGAGGCTGGCGTAAAGCGCATCCTCGTCATCAATCGAGAAGTCCCAGGACTGGCGGGCGCTGGCGGTCACGCCCTCGGACCGCATCCGCGTCAGATCGGCATCGCTGGAAAGCGCGCGTTCCTCGGCGGCGTCGGCCTTGGCGTCCAGCAACTCGGCCCGCCCCTCGGCGCGCGCGGCGGCGTCGGACGTTTTCATCTGTTCGGCCTTGATCCGTTCGGCCTCGGCCTTTTCGCGCGCGGCCTTCGCCTCGGCCTCGGCTTTCGCCCGTTCCTCGGCCGCCTTCTGGCGGGCAAAGTCGTCGGCCAGCTTTTGGAGCGAGGATTCCGCCTTTCCGAGCGGTTCGAGCAGATCCTTGAAAAAGCCGTTGATGCCGCGCTGCGCCTCGAGGATCGGTCGCCCTTCGTCGGTGCGGATGCCGTCGGCTTTCTTGGCGAGGGCCCTGGCGCGGACGATCCAGCGGCCAAGTGCAAGCTGCGCATCATCGCTGGTCACGGGCTTGTAGAGCCCGCGCCCTTCCTCGATCAGCGCCTCGATTTCGGCGCGCAGATCGGCGAAGTCAGCCGCGAGAACATCGGGCAGGGGGGCTTTGTTGTGGCCGAAAATTTGGTCAACAACGCCCACCCGGGCCGCCGCAGCGGTGTCCGGTTTACTGGTCATGTTAATTTTTGATGCCTCCTTTGAGGGGGATTTCCTTGCCCGATCAGTTCTCGGGCGGTGGGAGGGTCAGAACCCGGTAGGACGTGGCCGGAATCTGGGTTGCGGGGCGCCTTCGGGATTTCCAGGTGATGCGCCTGCCGCGCCCGATATGGGCAACAACCGCCGACCCCATCCTGGCCTTTATCTCGGCCTCTGCTGCGTCCTTCGCCTGCGACTCGCTGCCATTGCAGCCTGTGAGTCCGCTACCTCGGAGAGCAGGAATGGGATCCGGTTGTCCGACGACAGGTCGATCTCATCGCCCGGATCACCGATGGCATGCAGCCGGTCGATCAGGCCGCCGTCGCGGTCATAATCGAGCGGCATGTCGCCGGTTTCGACCTTGTTCCAGAAGGCCGCCACGCGATCACGGATCGCGGTGACAACCTCGGGCATCAGGTCCACCCCCAGCAGGGGGCATTCTATACCGTGACCCACCACAAGGGCGACGGCGGCCATTGCGCGCCGATCATGTGGGCCTCCAGGGTCGCTTGATGCTGGATCCAGAGCGGCGGCTCGGGGTTTCCTTCGGCATCGAGCCAGTTGCGGCGATAGGCCGACTGTTCGACGCTCTTGATCTGGACGGTCCCAAGGCCGCGCTCGGGGCACCTGACGATGGTGTCAGGCGTCGCGCCGATGCGCGCCTCAGGATCGCGCCAGTATTCGTTGGCGGCGTTGTGGGTCACATCCCACGCCGGGTTTTGTTCGCGGATCAGCTGGACCGCGACGGGTTCGAGCAGTCGCCCGCGCTTCAAGGCTTCGGGTCGGGTCCTCTTTCAGGACACCCGATTTCAGCCCCTGTGACCTCGGCCTCGGTGAGGAAGTGGACGCCGAACAGCGCCCCGACAACCGAGGCAGTCACAACTTGCTGGCGGGCGCGCAACCATGCGCGCCGGTCCTGGGGGTGACGGTACCCGATTGCGGGGCGCATGGTCATTCCGCCGCCATCATATAGGTTGCGCGGTCAGCTAAGATACCGTGGGCTTCTTCATCTATCTGGCTGACCGCACGCCTCCATTCGACAGTCATGTCGCGGAGGATTCGTTTGCTCATGTGCCGCTTGGCGCGATTTTCGGCGGCCATCGGCGTGCATCCTTTTTCGATCTGGCGGGCCTTCTCGGCTTCCAGATATTCGCCATAATGATCGGCGGCTTTCTTCACCGTCCCGGCGTCTTTGTCGTCCCACCAGGTCCGTTGCTGCTTGCGCGAGGCTGTCGGCCATGTTCCACACGACCGACCGGCGTTCCGGGTTGTAGCCGTGCATCAGGGCCAGTTCGGCGTCGGCGCATTTGCGCTGCCTGCTGCCGTCGAAAACGGCCAGCCCGAGGCGCTTCCAGACGCCCGCGACAGACGGGTATTGCGACAGGTCGCCCGCTTCCCCGACGATGGCCGCAACCGATCCCCAGCCCAAGCCGCGAACGGACGCGACCCACGGAGCGATGGGAAGCTGTTTCGCCAGCTTTTCAATGCGCTTCGCCGACGTGACGAGGTTACCGAAGATTTCGGCGGTCGCGAGGAACGGCAGCAGGACGGCCATTTCCGGGGCCACCAGTCGATCTCGCCTTTGGCGGCCTTGTCATACAGCTTGTTCGCTGCGTCCTTGTCACCGTCCGTCATCGCGCGCACGCGGCCTTGCCTTGCAGGACAAGGGCGTTCTTCGCTTTCATCCAGCGGCGGCGCTGGCGGTGCATCGCGACGATTTCCGCGACCAGCGGATCGGCAAAGCGCAGATCCTCGGGCTGATCGGCGGGGGGGGTATCTGCGGGGTGCTGTACTTTTCCGGTTTACTATCGTCACCCGGCACGCCCGCGCGGCCGAGGCCGCATCCGTGAAATTCTGTTGGTCAAGCATCTGCCGCGTCCTTTTCCAGACGGTCCAGATCCTCGGCGGCCAGCACATCGCCGACCGGCGTATCGGCGTCGGGCAGGGCGGCGGCGATCATCGCCATCCAGCGCCCGCGACGCATCATTTCGGTTCCTTGGGTCAGGTAAATCGAGGACTGTTTCTGCACATCCTCGAGGCAGGCATCGCGCAGCTTCATGCCGCCTGCGATGGGGAAGTCCAGAAGGGTCGCGCGGATCGACGGCACGATGGCGAAAGGGCTAACCTTGGCGCGGTTGGGCAGGGGTTTGCGCGAGGCCTCCAGAATGTCCGTCCGATTGGCCCTGACCAACTTGTAGGCGCGGGCAGCGGCCATTTCCTCAAGCGCGGGTTCGATCAGCGCGAGGCGCAGGTGTTCGTCATCGCGCAGCGCGGCGTTCAGGCTGTCGGTGGCCGTTCTCAGGTCGCCACCGGCGCGGTCAAGCGCCTCCTTGGCGAGTTCGTGAAGGCTGCGGACCGCAAGTTGTCTGTCGGTCTGTGAAACTGCAAGACGGGTCATTCTGTCATTCCTTCGGTTGAAAATTTGCGGGGGTGCTGCGTGGTTCCGGTTTGCTAGGCGAACACGGCACGCCCCGCTGCCCCTTTCGGGGATTGGGATTGTTGGGTGGGGGCTCGGAGCTGACGGTTCTCTCCTCTGTGATGGCCCGCCACCCGCCGCCCGAAGGCGGCATTCCGTCAGGCTGATCGCGCCGCCTGGATGGCGCGCGTCAGCAGGTTGTTGATGCTGTCGGTCCCGTAACCAGCCTCGACCAGCACGTCACGGCAATCGACGGTGTTCGAGAGGTCGGCGCGGTGCAGGATCAGATCACCGGCCATCTGGCCGACAAGGAGGGCATGAACCGCCTCACGGACATGGTGGGGGGCTTCACGGACGGCAATCCGTCTGTCGGCAAGCGTGAAATCGGCGGCGGTTCTGTCGGGGCAGTCGGTCATGCTGGCTGTTCCTCAGTCATTCTGCCGGGGGCCGCGCCCACCGGTATAGATTGGTCATAAACCAACACTAGCCAACTTGGCAATGGATAAAACCCAACGAACGCCAAAATTGATCTGGATCAAGTTGGTTTGTGGTCGGCCCCGGGTTGCGTAGAAGGTCGAAACCTTTCCTGCGCGCGCACGGAAATACTACGCGCGCACGCGGTGATAATGATCCCGCGCGCGGAAGTTATATATAATTTCTATATATGGCGCGAAATGAAGCTGGCGCAGGTTGTGAGAAGGGGGCGGGTTCATACCCGCCCCCACTTCACTGGCATCGCTTACGACCGTCCTAGCACCAACCTATCCGCTAGATGATGCTGCGTCAGAAAACTTTCACCACCATGACGACGATCCCGATCACGTCGGATTTTACTCCGGCGATTCGGGCCTGATCTGGCTCGAAAAACACCAGATCACCGCGCTTGATCTCGGCAATCGTCGTCACAACTTCGGTCCCCGAATCACCCTCGCGGCGTCGTTGCGCGACGACGAGGTCGCCGTCGCGGCTTGGGACATCGGCGGTGCTGATCACAATCATGCCGTCGGTGATGCCGAGGTCACGCCAGGTGTTGCCCCTGACGATGCGCGCCGTCTGGTTGCGCCCCAGGTGGCGGATGTCGGCCGGCACTTGGATGCCAATGTCGCCGCCCCGTGACGGCGGCGACCACACGGCTGCCTCGATCGTCCCGGAAAGGGGCAGGGAGGCCGGTTGCCGGGCGTCCGCATCGTCGTCGTCTGGTCGGGGCTGGTCGATCAGGCCCAGCAAATACCTGGGATCGCAGTCGAGGACAGTGGCGATGCGGCTCATATTGCTTTTGCGCGGTGCGCCTTTAAGGCCCGATAAAAGCTCATAAAAATATCCGCGATCAAAGCCCGCTTCCTCGGCGGCTGCGAACTGATCTTTACCAAGCTGATCAAGGCGTTTGGCGATGCGTTCGCGCATCATTTCGAGGCGAGCGGCGGCCTCCGCGCTCTTCGGTCGTTTCATCAGAAAAAAATCCTGTGTCGTTCTTGCTGTCGCTTCGTGCAGAGAAAGAGCCAGCAATTACTGGCTTCGTGCGCAGAATGTAACATCAAAGCTGGTGCATATCCAACCGTTTGATTGGATAGTAGGCGCGGCGCCGCTCAAATTCTGCTGGACAACTGGCCGCTATCCAACTTAAACCAACTGCATGAGCAACGCAGATTTCTCCCCAACCTACCAGGACACCATGGTCGAGCGGATGGACCGGCTTCTGCATGTCCTTGAAACGCATGGGCTATCGCGAACTTTCGTGAGCGTCGTCGTGCGCAACGATACCGCGTGGACCCGCGACTACAGGACCCGGAATTTCACGGTGGCGACCTACGACAAGGTGGCCGCGAAGCTGTCCGGGATGTGGCCTGACGACATCGCATGGCCGTCGGATATCCCCCGGCCCGCGCCTCTATCCGTCTACGCCGGCGACCTCGAAGCGGTTGCCGAGCGCCTCGCAAAACACCGCAACAGATCGGAGGCCAGACATGGCTGAGAATCTTTCCAGCGCGAAGCTGGACAATGGGTTTGACCCCAAGAAGACCAAAGCCGCCATCGAGAAGATCATGGCGGCGCGCGAGAAAGCCTCGACCGCGACCGGCAGATCCGGTGCCGCCGTCAAGGCCCTGATCGAGGATCACGGGCTGAACAAGAAGGCCGCAGGCATGATCACGTCGGTCCTGAAAAAGGATCCTGACGAGGTCCGCGCGACCGTCGGTGCCTTCGTGCTCTACGCCTATGCGATGGGCGCCTTCGACCAGTCCGACCTGTTCGACGATCACATCAAGATCATGCGTCAGGTGGTCGATGCCGTCGATGACGGCAAGCCCGGCAAGGGCACATTCCTGAAACCCGCGCCCATCGAGGACCACGCAGAAGTCGCGCATTGATTTCGCCCGCTAGATCCCGCGCCTTCGGCCCTCCTTTCACCGACGGCGCGCGTGGATCGCAGGCGGATAGGGCGCCGGTCTTCGTGATCGCGTCCGCAAGGGGAGAAGGTGGGCAGCCTCTCCCCCTTTTTATGAGACCCCCCGAAATTTTCAGAAGGACAGGATCCCGATGTCGAGAACCTTCTACCAGATCACGATACGCACCCATGCCGGCGGGCGAAAGGGTGAGGCGATTTTCACCTTTGCCCATGATGACGATGATCTGGCCGATTTGATGGCGACCATGCACGAGGATGGTTTCATCCTCGGCCGCCGCTACTGGACCGCGCCCGAGGCCTATGCGGCGGGCGAGGAACCGGCTATCCGGCGCGTCATGTCGAGCGCCGAGGTTGCGCTGTCACGCGAGCTTGTTTTGCAGATCGCGCCGCTGATGTGCGTGCTGCTGGACGGCGACGGCAACACCATCCACGACCCGCGCGAGTTCGCAGCATGAACGCCCGCCCGATCCTGTGCCTTGACCTTGCCACGACGACGGGCTGGGCATCCGGTGTTCCGGGCGAGCGCCCGGTCAGCCACAAGGTTCGGTTCGGCAAGACCGGCGCCGATGATGGCGAGGTGATCGGCAAGCTGATGCAGTGGCTTGGCGATTACATCACGTCCACGGATTTCGGCATGGTTGTTTTCGAGGCCCCGGTCGGCCCTGGCATGGCGGGCCGCACCAACTTCAAGACGATGGCCCGCCTCGTTGGCATGTGCAAAGCGGTCGAGGCCGTTTGCTACCTGCACAATGTTCCGGTCTATCAAGCCAGCGCCGCGACCATCCGTAAGGAGGTGCTTGGCACGGGTCGCCCCGAAAATCCCAAGGCCGCCGTCATGGCCGAGATGCGGGCGCGCGGCTTTGATCCCGCTGACGACAACGAGGCCGACGCGCTGGCGCTCTATTTCTACGCCAGCGCCCTGCTGTCGGACCATACAACAAAACCCCGAAAAGCGGCCACGCGCCGCAAATGATCGAGCCGAGGGCCGCCGGATAGGCGGCCCGGCCCCGCGCGTCGCGCATCAAATCATCCCCATCCGGGCGAACATGTCTGACCAGAACAAGTTTTCGCAGCACGCCGCTGCGGTCGCCCGCGAATTGCTGGGCGAGGAAAACAAACAGCTATCGACGCCGAACCGGGAATTGAGGTTTGGCAAGCAGGGATCGGTGAGCGTTGACCTGCAACGGGGCGCGTTTTTTGATCATTCCGAGAACCAGGGCGGCGGTGTCCTGTGGTTTATCGAGAAGCAAACCGGCCAGACCGTTGCGGGCGGCAAGGCGGTCCAGTGGCTGCGCGACCACGGCTATTATGTCGAGGACGACGGCTTTCATAGGCCCCAGCAGCGCGCGGCGAATGGCGGCTCGGCACCGCAGGGCGTGGGCAGCCGGGTTGATCCGAATGGCAACTGGTTGCCGCAGCGCGTCCCGGACAATGGTCGCCTGACCGCGACCCATGATTATCTCGATGCGCGCGGCAAGCTGGCCTATCAGGTCGTGCGGTTTGATTGGGACGTCGACCCCAGCATCAACCCCAAAGGCCACGACAAGACATTCACGCAGCGCGTTCCAGACAGCAGCAAGCGGGACGGGTTCAGCTACAAGGTCAAGGACCGGATCACGCCGGTCCCTTATCGCCTGCCGGAACTGATCGAGGATCTGGCCGATGGTCGCCCCATTTTCATCGTTGAGGGCGAGAAGAAGGTCGATCTTCTGCGCGCCCAGGGCGTGCCCGCAACCTGCAACCATGGCGGGGCAGGGAAGTTTCCCGAGGAACTGATCGCGCACTTCAAGGGCGCCGACGTCATCATCCTGCCCGACAATGACGACCCGGGCCGGGACCACGCCAATCTAATCGGCCGCAAGCTGGACGGGGTCGCATCGCGAATCCGCGTCTTGGACCTGCCCGGCCTGCCGCCGAAGGGTGGCGTCGATGATTGGTTTCCCGCCGGCGGTGATGTCGAACAGCTTTATGATCTGGTCGACAGTGATGCGCGCACGTTCGAGGCAGCCCCATTTGAAAGCCGGTTCGGCGCGGTCGAATGGCAGAACTTCGACGCGCCCGGACCAAAATACGAATACCTGATCAAGGGCGTCCTGACGCGGTCCGAACTGTCGTTTTTGGCCGGAGCCAGCCAGTCGGGGAAATCCTTCATAGCGATCGACATGGCCATGGCCGTCGCGCGCGGGGTCGAGTGGTTCGGCCACAAGGTTAGAAGGGGCGGGGTGATCTATCAGGCGGGTGAGAGCGCAGCGGGCGTCAGACGCCGCCGCTTTCCCGCATATCGCCAGAAATACGACTGCGGCGCTGATCCTCTGTCCGTCGTGCTGCTTGAGCGCCCGGTCGATTTTTACAACAGCGACGACGATGTGGACGCATTTATCGAGGAATGCCTGCACTGGAAGAAGAAATTTCGCGACCCCCTCGAACTGATCATCATCGACACCTTTAACAAGGCCACGCCCGGCGCCAACGAGAACGACGGCAAGGATATGGGGTCGGTTCTCGCGCGCTGCGAGCGCGTCCGGCGCGCCACCGGGGCGCATGTGATGCTGGTCCATCACATGAACGCCGACGGCACGAAGATGAGGGGCCACACCAGCCTTTTCGGGAACGTCGATAACGTCGTCACCGTCCGCAAGATCCCCGACAAGACCGATGCCGATAACCGTCAGGTCCGCGAATGGGTGCTGTCCAAACAGAAGGACGGCGAAGACGGGATCGGGGCGAAATTCGTCCTGCCGTCCCTGATCATCGGTCAGGATTCCGATGGCGATCCCATCACATCATGCACCGTCGCGCCCCCCAACACTGGCGCCGACGATGACGGCATTCAGGAGCGCGGCGCGATCACGATTGGCGGCGGCCACGGCGCGGTTCTGCGGCTGATCTATGACGCGGTGAAAGAGCACGGCGAACTGGCGCCGTCGTCTCTGGGCCTCTCGCGCGGCGCTATGGCCGTGACGCGCGACGTGCTTTGGGAGCGTGCTCTTTCGGTGATGGTGGATCACGGCGACCCCATAGACCTGAAAAAGGGCGAGACCGAAGAAGATGCCCGCGCCAGACGCATCGAGGACGTGCGCAAGCGCGTGAAGCACTCCCGCAGCTACCTGTTCGAGAAGGGCGTCATCAAGGCCGGTGACAGGTGGATCTGGCTGACAGGCAAGCCTGTGAAGGGCTTCCCGGAGGCTCCGGGGCTTGGCGATGCCGCGATGACCCGAAGGCGAAGATCGGGGCCAGGAACTGGCCCCAGAGCGTCCCCACCACCCGACGTCCAGCAAGACGCAATGATTGATCAGGCCACGGGCCTGCCATTTGACCCCGAGGATTTCATAGGATGATGCAGAGAGAGATACCCGATGATGTCTGGACGCCGAAGCGCGTCAAAGAGGTCCTTGCCGAGGCCGTGAAATGGGTCCGGCGCAGCACCGGCCCGGTTGGTCCGTCCGGTATTCGCGGCTCGATGCCCGCCTATATTCCGACCCTTGAGGATCACCTTGAAGAAGGATGGGGCCTGCCCGAGGTCGCGGGCGATGACGAGGACGATGATCGCAAGATCGAACTGCCGGTCACGCCCGAGCGCGCCGATTACCTGATGCGGTCGCTGTCTTGGGTCGCGGTCTATCTGATCAACGCCAACCATCGCGGCTCTGGCCTGATGGTCAGCCGCTGGATGGCCCACAGCGGCGGGAGGGGCAACGGCGGGTTCAACGCGGCGATCAAGCGCGCGGGTGTCAGCCGCACGCATGCCTATCGGTTGCGCGACCGTGGCTTGTCGCTGATCGCCCAGGGCCTGACCAAGGACGGGGTGCGCTATGAGCGGGGTTAACACCTCGGCCGAGATGCCAAAGCCCAAGCCGATGACGCTGCTCAATCAGGCCGAGCTGATCGAATACATCATTCGGCGCGCGGGCGATGCCCGATCCGGCGATGCGATGGTCTGGCTGTGCCAGCAGCACATAGATGACCTGACCACAATCTCGAAAACTCTGCGGGTCATGTCGCTCTTCAAGGCTGACCAATTCGTCAAGGCCGAATCCGCCAAGCAGAAAAAGCAGAGGTCCGGCCAATGAGCATGCGGGAACAACTCTATATTTCCGGCGGCGGCATGGTGCGGCGCAAGGTCACCAGCCGCAAGGGGCGCGAGGCCGCCGTCATCGACCCAAACATCCGCTGCCGAACCGCGATCATCAACATGTATGCGGCGGGGTTTTCGGTCCTCGATATCGCTTACCGACTTGGGAAAACACAACTTTTTGTCCTTAGGGAACTGGTCAACGGAGGGCCGGGAAAATGGTAAAATGGTCACCACAGCAGGTTGCCGCGCTGGAGACGGTTTCGGCATGGCACAAGGAATGCGAGGCCGAGCGACGGGCGGGAAAAAGACTGTCTGCCCCCGTGATGCGTGTTTTCGGATATGCAGGGACGGGCAAGGCCCAGCCGATCAGTCAGATCGTCTATACGCCCCATGGACCGCGTAGGATTGGCGACCTTAAGGTCGGCGATCAGGTTTTCGGGCGCGACGGAAGGCCATGCACGGTCGAGGGCGTGTTCCCCCAAGGGGTAAAACCGGTATGGCGGATTACATTCCGCGACGGGGCGACGACGCGCTGTTGCCCGGACCATTTATGGTCAGTCACGACGCACAAAGGTGTAGATCGTGTCATGTCTACAAAGGAGATTCTTGCCTCAGGGCTTCGGTTTGAATCGGGGCCTCACAAGTTCCGCATCCCCCTATGCCGACCTGTAGAGTTCCCGGAAGCTGACCTTCCTGTTCCGCCCTACGTTTTGGGGGCGCTCATTGGTGACGGCTACCTGTCTGGCTCAATCGTTGCGCTATCGGTTCCGAAGCACAAGGAAGATGTCCTGGATCGTGTCATGGCCGAACTTGGGTCGGGATACAGTGCGAGCATCAACAGCGCTCCGCCATGCCCCCAAGCTATCTTGTGCCACGGTGGTTGCGGAACGCCCAATCCTCTTCGCCGAGCGCTCCGAGACCTCGGTCTGCTTGTGCGATCGCCGGACCGGTTCGTCCCAGACGTTTATCTGCACGCATCTGTTAACCAGCGCCTCGATCTGCTGCGCGGGCTCATGGACACCGACGGGACCTCGCGCGGAAACCGCATTGGTTTTTCTTCGTCATCGAAGAAGTTGGCAGAGGCCGTGGCGTATCTCACCCGCTCTCTGGGCGGAACCGCAATAATTTCAAGGCAGGATCGACGCGGCGCATCAGAGTGGGGTGTCAATGTAAAACTTGCCGAGTTTTGCCCTTTCCATTGTCGAGAAAAGGCCAGCGGTTGGTCGGCGTCGCGCAAGAACCCGCCTTCGCGGTGTATCTGGTCGATCGAACCGGATGGTGAAGAAGATCAGGTATGCATAAAGGTATCTTCGTCCGACAGACTTTACCTGACCGACGACTTCATCGTCACGCACAACACGACGCTGGCCCGATCCTTTGCCGAGGGCATCAGCGGTCACACCTGCTATGCCGCCTTTACCGGCAAAGCGGCGCTGATGATGGCGCGCAACGGATGCCACGACGCCAGCACGATCCACGGCCTGATCTATCAGGTGGTCGAACTGCCGGACGGGCGCGTCACCTTTCTGAAAGACCCGGACAGCGCGGCAAATGGCGCCGCCCTGATCGTCATTGACGAATGTTCGATGGTTGATGAGCAAATCGGCCGCGACCTGATGTCCTTCGGCGCCCCTATCCTTGTTCTGGGCGATCCCGCGCAGCTACCGCCCGTGAGCGGGGCAGGGTTCTTCACCGAGGCCCAGCCCGACGTGATGTTGACCGAAATCCACCGTCAGGCCGAGGAAAACCCCATTATCCGCCTCGCCACCGCCGCCCGTCAGGGCGAGGCTTTGGGCATCGGATCGTATGGCGATAGCCGAGTTGTCTCGCGTGGCACGCTTGAGGATGAGGAAGTCCTTTCCGCCAGTCAGGTGCTGGTCGGCAAGAACGCCACCCGCCGCGGATTCAACGCCAAGATCCGCCGCCTTCTGGGGCGCAACAGCAGCCTGCCCGAGCGTGACGACCGTCTGGTCTGCCTGCGCAACGACAATCAGGCAGGCATCTTCAACGGCGGTCTGTTCACGGCCATGGATGATGCCCAAGGCCGTCGCGGCAAAACCTTCGACATGGTGGTCGCGTCCGACGATTTCCCCGGCCGCCCGTCGATCAAGGTCAAGGTTCACCGCGATCTGTTCGGCCCTGCGCCCGAGGATCTGGACTGGAAGGAACTCAAGGGAACGCAGCAATTCGATTTCGGCTATGCGCTGACCTGCCACAAGGCACAAGGCAGTCAGTGGCCCGATGTGGTGATCTACGACGAGAGCGGCATCTTCCGCGATGATGCCCGGCGCTGGCTCTATACCGCGCTGACCAGAGCGTCCGAGCGCGTCACCGTGGTTTCGGGGGCGGCGGCATGACAGCGCACATTTTCACCGGCACCGAAATCGCCCAGAAGCGCGCCAGCCTGAATGTCGCTGAGCTGGTGTCGGAATATGACGCCAAGCGCGCGGCGCTGCCCGATGCCCTGGCTGCATTCGATGCTGCGACGACCGCACTCAAATCGGCCGCCACACTGCGCGGAACACAGGGCAATGTCACCATCGACCCTCGCGCGCCCTATCAGTCGACGCTGGAACAGGCGCTGCTGCAATCGTCGTGGCGGCACGTCTATGAGGTCGGCGGGTTCGAGAGGATCGCCAGCGCCGACGACAAGCGCCGTTTCGGGCAGATTTTCGCCGCGCCTCCGGCTTTCACGGCTGAGAACCTGTGGAAGGCTTTCGAGAAATACCGCGACCCGCGCGCCGCGATCCTTCGCGGCATGGCAGAGGTTTTCTGCCAGCTGGACCCGGCGTTCAAGTCGCACGAGAAGATGAAGATCGGCGTCAAGGGCCTGCCCAAGCGCGTCGTCCTGTCGAGCGTCGGAGGTTATGGCAGCTATGGCCGGGACCGGCTGCGCGACATCCTCAACGCGCTCGCATCCTATCAGGGTCTGCGCCTGGTCGAGTATGCCGATCTGTCCGCGATTTTGGACGACGGCGAGGCCCTGAAAGCCGACCGCGATGTCTGGCTCAAGCGGTTTCAGAACGGCAACGGCCACCTGTTTTTCGGTCCGGACGCCCTGCGCGACATCAACGCGGCGCTGGCCGAATACTACGGCGATGTGCTGCCGGACTGCCCCGAGGATCGTCCGACCAAGCAGCGAGCCAGCACGGCGGTCAGCAAGGATCTGCAATACTACCCGACGCCGGTCGCGGTGGTCGAGCGCGTGCTGGCTGACATGCTTTACGGCATCAAGGGCAAGCGAGTGCTGGAGCCGTCCTGCGGCTGCGGGCGGTTCCTGGACGCGATGCGGGCGGCTGGCGCCGATGTGGTCGGGATCGAGGTTGACCCTGTCCGGGCGGCGATGTGCGAGGCCAAGGGGCACCGCGTCATGCGCACCAACTTCCTAGAAACAGTTCCGACCGCCGACTTTGACCGCGTGGTGATGAATCCGCCGTTCTATGGGCGGCACTATGCCAAGCACGTCCGCCACGCGCTGCGCTTCCTCAAGCCCGGCGGGACGCTCACCGCGATCCTGCCCGCATCGGCCCGTTACGACCATGGCGAATTGGATGATCTGCGCCCGCATTGGGACGACCTGCCGGTCGGATCGTTCACCGAGAGCGGCACCAACATCAATACGACCGTCGCGACGATCAGGGTGGCCGCATGACCGAACCACGCACCAAGGCCGCGCACACCTTCGCACGCGAGGCTGATAACTGGTATGTCGAGCCTGCCGACGTGACGGCGGCGCTGTGTCGCGCTGAGGGGTTCCCCGGCCGCACGGTCGATCCCTGCGCGGGCATGGGCCACACCGTCATCGGTGCCGCTGCTGCTGGTGTCCAGATCGAGGGCTATGACCTTCGGGACCGGGGCAACCGCGCCGTCGCTGCAGGGCGGGATTTCTTCGCGCCCCACCAGCTTCCCGGCATGTGGCCCTGCGACAATATCATCAGCAATCCGCCCTATGGCCGCAACGACCAGCCGGGCGAACGGCCCCGGCTTGAGGAACAGTTTGTCGAACTGGCGTTGCAGCGCACCCGGCGCAAGGTGGCGGTTTTCCTGCATGCGTCGTGGATGAACGGCGCGGCCCGCCAG
This sequence comes from Paracoccus sp. DMF-8, assembly GCF_029309835.1. Taxonomy (GTDB): domain Bacteria; phylum Pseudomonadota; class Alphaproteobacteria; order Rhodobacterales; family Rhodobacteraceae; genus Paracoccus. The sequence goes on from NZ_JARJHL010000010.1 coordinate 665,067, forward strand.
GACTGGCTGGCCGCCCTGCCGCTGTATCGCGTCTATCTGGTCAGCCCGCGCCCCTCATGTCTCCCCGGCCACATGATCCAATCGGGCGAAAAGCCAGGTGGCGGGACGAAGGACTATGCGTGGTTCGTTTTCCTGCACGGTTTCGAGGGCGATCCGGTGATCCGTTTTCTGCGGAGGGGCGAGAAATGCGCGTCCTGATCGGCTGCGAAACCTCTGGCATCGGGCGCCGGGCATTTGCCGCGCTCGGCCATGATGTCTGGTCATGCGATACCGAGGCCGCAGAGGATGGATCAAACCGCCATATCCGCTGCGACATCCGCGACGGCATCCTGCATGACGGTTGGGACCTGCTGGCCGTGATGCACCCGCCCTGCACCCGGCTGTGCAGGTCTGGTCGCCAATGGATGAGCGGACCAGGAAAATGGACCCCACCCAAGAAACTGCCTAAGGGCCGCACATGGTCCGATATGCGTGCCGAGTTCGAGGAAGGCGTGTCGATCTTCACGGCCTGCTGGCAGGCGCCCATTGATCTAGTTGCCATCGAAAATCCCGAAATGAACGACCTTGCTCGCGACCGCATGCCGGCCGATCTGCCCGCACCGCAGATGGTCCAGCCCTATTGGTTTGGCCACCCCGAATACAAAGCTACGGGCTGGTATCTGCGCGGCCTGCCGCAGCTGGTCGCGACGGACACGCTGCCTGAGCCGGCGCGCGGATCGGATGAATGGAAACGCTGGAACCGCGTCCACCGGATGTCGCCCGGCCCGGAACGCGCGCGCCTGCGCAGCCGGTCCTATCCCGGCATGATGGCAGCCGCCGCCGCGCAATGGGGCGGACACGCGGTCGAGCAAAGCGCCCGGCTGTCAGCACAATAGACAGGCCAGCCCGTCAGCCCACCAGATGGCGGGCGATATGCCTTCCGAACCACCGCGATCCCGTAGCCCATTCTTTCAGCCTGATACGTCGTTTCGCCACGGGAGAATTCCTGTCGTTTTTCCATGTGGTTATGGGTCTCACGATAGGGGCGGGGGGACGTTAGGGAAGCGGTTTTTTGTTGGGTGTCGTCATTAAATGACGTCGCGTTCATGGGTAATGTTGGATTAAAGCCAACTTAACTGTTGCATTTGGTTGGGTAGTGGCATTATATCCAACTTATCGCGAAACAAACCAACCCGCGACCAACAGAAAGACAGACATGACCAAGGAACTTCAAACCTCGCCGCGCACGCGGCCCAGAGCGTCGGGCGTCCGAGAAGCCACCCAACCTCACACCAACCCGATGTCTGAAAGGAATTTTCAGATGAACCAGAAAACCAGAAGATCGGTCGCGGCCCCCGTCGCCTTGACGGATGCGCGCCGGATCATCAGCGATCCCGATGCCGCCCGGGCCGCGTCCGAGAGCCAGCGCCGCCTTGCGTGGCTGGTCGCGTCGTCTGCGGCCGGTCGCGCACCCCGTCAGCTACGCCCCATCCTGGGGCAGGGCGTGACCTTCGAGGAAGCGCATGATTTCCGCGCAACCGAGTCCGATATTCATCGGCGGCTTGCGGACAGTGCCGCCAAGGGATCCGCCCTTGTGAATCTCTCCATCGCGGGCGTTTTTCTCGGCGTGATCTTTGTCCTGATGCTGTGGTTCTGGACGGCGACGGCCAGCCATATCCCGGCACGGTGCGTCGTCGCGCCTACCTCCTGTCAGACATTCGAGGACAGCCTCGCTCAGCGTGTGGGGCTTTGACGCTCATGTCTGGCAATATCATCCCGTTTCGCCCGCGCCAGTCCGCGCCCGACGACGCCAAGACCTATCTGGCCGTCAGCCATGTGACCAAAGAGGCCCATTTTTTCACCAAGGACGAACTGATCGCCTTCCTCGGCGGGGTGAACCCGCGTGAATGGTCGATCCTCTGATCCGCCCGAGATTTCCGCGCTGTCGGTCCTGAACGGGACACGCTCCGAAAAGAAAAGGGGCGGGATTGGCCCCCGCCCCAGACGACTCTCATCATCATCAAAAGGAATATGCTGCCATGAAGATCGCAATCAAGAGATTTTTGCTTTCTGCCAGCGCCATTGCCGCGCTTTCTCTGGGCGCGGGTGCCGCGTCCGCGAATGACTGCGCGCCGAACACCGTCTGGAACGGGTCCAAATGCGAGGCCAAGCCCGCCCCGCAGCCCGATCCTCAACCGGCGCCCGTCTACAACGTCGATAACGGATCGTCCTCGACGTCCGGTGCTGTTGCCGGCGCGATTTCCGGGTCTCGCTCTAATGCGACCGGCGGCAACGCCACGGCGCATGGCGGTCAGGGCGGGTCCTCGATTGCGACCGGGTTCGGCGGTGCAGGCGGGCATGGGGGCGCAGGCGGGCAGGGCGGAAACGCCACCGGGGGCAACGCGACGGGCGGCACGGCCAGCGTCGGTAGCGTGACGTCGGGCAGCAAGTCCAGCGTCACCGGATCGGGAAACAGCCGGTCGGTGTCTGGCGTCACGGGGTCGGGCAATTCGACGGTGCGCGGCTCGGGCAACAGCAGCAACCGCAACCAAGCCTCGAACGTCAACAATATCGACGCCAGCACCCGCATTCGCCAGTCCGCGAACACGGCCATCGCGCCCGGTCTGGGCGGTTACGGCGCGGGCAACTGCTGGGGCGACACCAACCCCTCTGGTTCGTTCAGCGCAGCCATGCAGGGCCTGCTGTTCGGTGCCAGCGCGGGCAGCATGAAAGCGTCCAATGTCTGCGCGATCTACGCCATCGGCGGCGAGCGGGCGGCGCTGGCCTATCTCGCTTCGATGGACCCCAATGCGCACCGCGCCCTGCTGGCCGCGGGCCTGATAAAGACTCCATCGCGCTCGACGCAGACCTACACCGTCACCACGACCCTGCGGGCCGTCCAGGTCAGCCCCAGCCAAGTGATTTCCGCCACCCGCGAGGTCACGGTTTCGGTGACCCCCGGCGCTTTCACGTCCTGCATCATGGTCGGCGCGAACGCGCAGGTCGAACCCAAAACGCCGGAAGCGAAAGCTGCCTGCGCCGTCAAATACCCCAACGCCCGCAGGGTGCGCTGATGATCGCCGTCGCCCTCATCGTCGCCGCCTTTGCCGCAGAGGTCACCTTGTCGCCGATCGGTCGCTTCATGCGCTGGTTTGAGGCGGATCGTGGCACCGGGCCGGGGAAATGCGGCTGGCCCTGAAACGGTGGCATCCGGTGCGCCGCCCGCCTGACGGGCGGCCATCCCGAGACCATCGAAAGCAGAGGGACGCAGGCAATGCGTGATTACAATCGTGGGTATGTCGAGGCGGGGACGTGGATCACCGTCGCGGGTGGGCACAAGGTCCCGGTCGAGGAACTGGTTGTCGGTCAGGAGGTGCTGACCATGGATCACGGCCCGAAGCCGATCACCGGCATCGTCCGGCTGGACCTTGGGCCGGAGGCAATCAAGGCCAATCGCGACATGGAGACGTTCCTTTTTGCAACCGAGGATGGCGGATCCATCTTCCTGCACGGCGATACGCTGCTGTTTCTGCCCACCGGTCCTGATGGTCAGCTTTGCCGCGCCCGAGACGTCCATGCGGCGGGCAGCAGGGGGATCATCCGATCCGTGGATTGGTCCAGGATCACCCTTGTCGAAATCTACACCGATGACCACGAAATCCTTTGTGGCGACGGCGTTTCGTTCATGTCGGCCCGCACGAATCCGCAGGGGAGTTTGCCTCGCCCCGTGATTTCTGCCGATCAGGCGCGGGGGCTGGTGTGATGGACGATGTGATTTCGACGTCCAGCGGCGTCAGCGTGGATGCGTTCGAGATTAGCTCACCGATGGGGATGGTCCGGGCCGTTGTCCTGTTTTTGACGGACGACGACGACAACATCGACGCGATGGGCGAGATGACGCCGGATGAGGCCCGTGAAATGGCCCACCTGCTGATCGACGCGGCGGATCGGGCCGGATCCGGTGAGGATCTTGCCCCCCTTCTGACGGCCGAGGTCGGGGAGTGCCTGCGGTTTTCAGCCGGGATTGGCCCCAACCATCTGCTGGCCAAGATTGCGGGTAAGCTAGAAAAGCCCGACGGTTGCCAGCACCTTGGCCCGGACAACATGCCCAACCGGCTGGCCCATCTGGCGCTTGACGATCTGCCCGGCATATCGCGCGCCATGTCGGCCCGGCTCCAAAACGCAGGCATCCATGACGTGCCCACCCTTTGCCGTCTCGACCCACGACACGCCCGCGCCATCTGGCGATCGGTCGAGGGCGAAAGGTTTGTCCGCGCCTTGCAGGGCGAGGCCATCCCATTGGTCAAGACAAAACGCGGCGGATACGGCAACAGCAAGGTCCTGGCGCCCGCGTTCCGGGCACCGCCAGAGGCCTATCTGGTCTCGCGCTGGCTGGTCGAAAAGGCGGCTGCCCGCCTGCGCCGCGACGGCCGTGTTGCCGCCAGCTTTGGCCTGCAACTGTCACCCATGGGGCGCACGACATGGGCGGCCTCGATGCGCTGCGCCCCAACGCAAGACACCCTTGAATTCTTGCGGATCAACCGCGCGCTTTGGCGCAGCGCGTGGCCGGTGATAAGGCGCGCAAAGCTGGCCGGGATAGGTATCCATTTGGGGGATGTCGATCTTCTGGACGCGAGGACTGGCGATCTTTTATTGCCGGTCAGGCCGGGCGAACGCACCAATGGCGAGCGCGCCGCCCGCGCCGCCGATTTCATAAATCAGCGTTTCGGCGCGGGCACCATCACATATGGCGTCAACCAGCCGCATCCGGGATTTTTTGAACGAGGGTGAATTGGGGCAGGAGACGCATTGGCCTTAAGGAGTAACGCGCAGGTCACCCCAAACGAGCCTCTGTTCTTCCCAAAACTTTTCAAACTCTCTACCGTAAGCCCCGGCTACGGCTTGGGATCCTAGTACCTAGCAAGGACTCCAAGCCTCAGTGAGATCCTTCACCGCGTCTATTAAAACGCAACTGTAGTCAACCACTTGGCTTACAGTTAGATCGGGTATTTCAGTGTTTCCAAGTTTAGCTTGCGCCGAACGATACCGTGACACCTCGGAACTGTGCGCGACATATTCGTTTCGATAACAACAAATCCCACGGTAAATACCGCTTTCCGTTAGCGAAATGATATTGTGGCAAGCATCTATCATGGGGAACTTGCCAGTGCACTCCGCTCTAAATGCCACAAGATAATTTGCATGAAAGTCCGGGTAATATTCCGTTGCCTTTAGAAAAAGCTTCGCAGCACGAGCCGCGGTAAGGTCACCTAATTGAGGCTCCTTGGGTAGGCGTGCATCGTCGTAGTCGAGCAGCCTATAGATGCATAAACACATTTCGTTGATGGTGGACTGCAAAAATCCCTTCATGATCCTTTTTTGCACAGGGCCAAGATATTTGTATGTGCCCATATGTGTGTCATAACCGTTGATAACAGCAAGTCTGTGCATCAATCTGAGAGATTCAGATTTCGCTCTGCGAATGCACCTACTGATCTCAGAGGCGTATTCGGTTTCGTTTTCGGGGTTATGTTCGTTCGAGGGCAAGAATAGTCTCCGCGACAAAACGCATACAGTTGTTCGGCAGATATGTGCCGTAGCATGTGCCGTGGTTATTTCCAATGACGTGTTTGTGATGGCGGCGATAAAAAACGCGTATCGCCAGCAAAACAAGGGTATTCTGTGCAATCTCACGAGCTTCGTGATCGGGCGAACACGAAAACGTGTATGGACAAAGCGCCGAATCTCGGGCGACGAAAAATCACTCAGCCAGAATTGCGCCTCGGACGCTAGGACTGAGGGGGCAGGGGGGAGGTCGTCGTTTACGACGATCCTCCAGCCCCTTTACCCACTCGGCACCGTCGTTACCTAAGACATTGCAATGTTCTCTAGAGAGAGGAACCCAGCAGATCACGAAACGCGTGATCGAGACTGGTTCGCGGATTCGCGCCCATAATCACAGAAACGAGACTGCCCAAGGGGGAAGGCGATCAAACGCCTTCCCCTTTCTCAATCGTGCCGAGCCGAAAAGAGAAAGACCGCACCAATGGCGCCTAAAAGAGATCGCGGTAAGGCGGGCGACTTTAAAACCGTTCGCGGCATGATCGAATTAAAGGCCGGTGACAGCCTTTTAGTCGATTACGAGGCGGCAATTACCCGCATCGGTAAAGCCGATGCAAAGCGCGCCTTTTCTCGAGCCCTGAACCATGAGGGCCGAAAAGCGTTCACGGCGATCAAGCGGGTTCTTCGAAAGCAGACAGGCCTAAAAGCCTATGACGTGAACAACGCCGTCAAATATGGCCAGGCCACCACCAACCGCCTTCAATCCACAATCCGGGCAACCGGGCGAAAAGAGTGGTTGAGGAAGTTCGGCGCGCGTCAGTTCAAATACGGCGTGCGTGCCCGACCGTGGAACAGGTCGCAGCGTTTCAATCACGCATTCATCGTGAAGTCGCTCGACGGCAATGTCTTCATCAACACCAGAGAACTGAACCCGAGGTCAGGACGAAAGAACGCCATCCGTCCGCTGTTCGGTCCATCGGTCCCCGAGGAGATGCTGAAGGATGAGAGCCTGCAGACCTTCATGCGCAGCACCGACGGGCTGGCCGACCGTGCCGCCCATGAGATCCGCGTCATCCTCGAGGGGTGGGCGAGGCCGGGGCGCAGGGGGTGACCTATGGGTGAGGGCGGGCGCTCGGGTGGTGGTGTGGCTGATGTGCAACACCTCCCCTCTAGGGACCGTATCAGGGGGCCGATCTAGCGCGGGCATCGCCGCCCCCGATATCTGCATGGTTTTGGACGATTTCAAAACGGGTTTTACTTTCCTTCGAGAGGCAAATTTCGATGTCGTCTAGCGAAAAAGCCGCCCCCACCTTGGCCGACCAGACCGTTGGCCCCACAGAGGTTGCCTCGGTTTTCGGTCGAACGAAGCAATGGGTCCTTGATTTGGTGAAGAACGGCCACCTCGAGCGCGTTGGCCGTGGCCGGTATCGGCTTGGCGACGTCGGCGTCGCGGTGGTCAGGCATTACGAGGCATCCCGTGAGGCGAGCAGTTCGGTCGCGGCGGCCAGCCGTGTCACGGATGCGCGGACACGCGAAATCGAACAGCGGATCGCGATGCGAGAGCGGCTGTTGATCCCGCTCGATGATGCGATTGCAGAATACGACATCCTGATTGCGGCGGTGCGCCGCGAGTTGGACGGCCTTCCTGCGGCCTTCACGCGGGACATGGCGGATCGCCGCCGCACTGAGAAGCTTTGCGATGGCGCAAAAACACGGATTGCCGACGCCCTCGGCAAAGCGGGCGATGCTGCGCGCACGGGTCGAACTGATCCGCCCGGCGCCGGTTGAGACGCCTGACGAATGGGCGGCGCGGAACCGGGCGTATCCCGAGACGGCCGGTATCCCCGGCCCGCGCAACCCCTGCCTGACGAATTTCATGGTGCCGTTCGGGCGGAAAATCCACGCCCGCGCGCACAAGCGCGTGGTCGCGGTGACCTGTGCGCAGACCGGCAAGACGGACACCCTGCTTGACGTGATCGGATCGCGCCTCGACCAGCGTCCGGCGCCGATCATCTATGTCGGCCCGTCATTCGATTTCGTGTCCGACCAGTCCGAGCCGCGCTTGGTCGACCTGTTCGAGCAGTCCGAAACGCTGGCCGCCAAGATCGCGCCGGGATCGCGGATGAAAAAAACCGTCAAGTGGGTGGCGGGCGTGAAGATCCGGCTCGGGTCGGCGTCGTCATCCTCGAGCCTGAAATCCGACAGCGCGGCCATCGGGATCGCGGACGAGGTTGACGAACTCATGGCCAACATCCGGGGTCAGGGCGATCCGATCGGGCTGCTTGAGGCCCGCGGCGAAACCTATGCCGATTTCGTGCTGGCCGCCATTTCCACGCCGTCTCAGGGGCTGGTCCAGACCGAAATTGACGAGGTCAACGGCCTCGAAATGTGGGCGGTGGGTGACCAGGAGGTTATCCAAAGCCCGATCTGGCGGCTTTGGCAGCAGGGCACGCGGCACCATTTCGCATGGCCGTGCCCTGACTGCGGCGAGTATTTCGTGCCGATGTTCAAACATCTGTGGTGGCCGAAGGACTCGACGCCGGCGCAAGCCCGGCGCGAGGCCCGCCTGTGCTGCCCGGCCTGCGGCGTGCTGATTGATGAGGGGCCGAATGGGGAAACCAAGAAGGCGATGGTCGCCGCCGGCGTCCGGGTCGCGCCCGGCCAAAGTATCGAGGATGCAAAGGCTGATCGCAATGAACCTGACAATGAAACGTGGTCGTGCTGGTCATCTGGCCTGTGCAGCCCGTTCAAGACTCGGGGTGATCGGGCCGCAGATTATCTTGGCGCGCTGGCGACGGGCGACCCGTCGAAGATCCAGACGATCCTGAACTCTCGCTTTGGCGAGTGCTATTCGATCGTTCAGGACAGCGAGAAATCGGACGAATCCGACATCCGCGCGCGGGCGCTGCCCTATCAGGCCGGTGACGTTCCGGCCGAGGCGGTGCGCCTGATCATGGGCGTGGACGTGCAGAAGTTCTCGATGCTCTACACGATCCGGGCCTATGGCGCGCGCGGGACAAGCTGGCTTGTCCGGGCCGGGCAGCTTTACGGATCGACGGATCAGGAAGCGATCTGGGACGACCTGTCGGATATCATCCTGACCCCGATTGCCGGGATGATGATCCAGCGCGTCGGCATCGACTCAGGGTTTCGCCCGAACAAAGTCGACGGCGCCAATGAGCACAAGGTCTATGAGTTCTGTCGCCGGTATGACTGGCTTTGCATCCCCTGCAAGGGCAAGGATGTGGCGCCGACGCCGTACCGGGTGTCGAAGATCGAGGTCAAGCCGGACGGGCAGAAGGTCAAATATTCGATCGGCCTTGCCTGGCTGTCGTCGGATTTCTTCAAGTCTCTGGTCTATTCGAAGATCCGGACGCCGATAGGCGCGAATGGCGCGTTCTACGTCCACGAGAACCCGCCCGAGGATTACTGCAAGCAGCTCGTTTCCGAGGTGCGGACGGTGGTCGATGGCAAGCCGAAGTGGGTCCAGCGATACAAGGACAACCACTATCTGGATGCCGAGGCGATCTGCGAGGCGATGGCTTGGTCTCTGAACGTCCAGCATCTGCCGGGCATGGGCGGCCATGACGATGATGCCGATGACGACGAGGTGCGGCCCGTCGCGGTCGCGGTTCGTCAGCGCGACGATGCGCCGGATCATGAGCGCCCTGCCGCGCCTGCGGGTCGGGGTCGGTCGGGGTCATCGGTTCGGGAGCGGATGATGCAGCGCGCGATGCGCCGAAACCTATGACGCCGGTCCGGCCTTTGAGGGCCGGTAAACCCAGAAAATGGGGTGACCATGTCGTTTCTAAACGGCTTTTCGGTGGCGTCGGGGTGTCTCAGCGCCCCGTGCCGGCGCGCATCGTTCCAACGGATCGGCGCAGACATCGGGCTATATGCGGGGCGGTCGCAGCATTGCGCCGAACCGCTGGCGTCCGTCTCTGGCCGAGGCAGATGATCAGGTTGCCGCGGCATGGGAAATCGCCGCCGCCCGGTCTGCCGATGCGATCATCAACTCGGGCTGGCTGTCCGGTGCCATCGAACAGGCGGCGGCCAACACGGTCGGCGTCGGTATGCGCCTCAAGGCGATTCCTGAAAACAGCCTGTTCGGCATGTCGGACAAGGCCGCGCAGGAATGGGGAACGATGGTCGAGCGGCATTTCGGCATCTGGGCCAGCAACCCCGCCGTCTTCGACATCGAGGGCCGCCGCAGCTTCGGCCAGATGCAGGATGCAGTTTTCCGGTCCAGCCTTGCGACGGGCGAAATGCTGAGTGAGGTGGCGTGGCGCGTCCGGCCCGGCATCAGGGAGCGCACCAAGATCCGCGCCCTGCCGCCGATGCGGCTCCAGCGCGACAGCGATCCGATGCGCGGTCTGAACACCGGCGTCTTTCAGGACGTCGACGGCTTGCCGGTCGGTTACCTGACCTATCGTCGGGATCGGATGGGCGTCCAGCACGACCACACGGTTGCGGCGCGCGACCAACTTGGTCGGCGCCTTGTGGGTCATTTCTTCGACGGCCGCTTGGGGCGGTGCGCGGGATCGGCCCATTGGTGCCGGTCCTGCAGGTGCTTTGGCAGTTCGACCAGCTTTCGGACGCCACGCTTGCCGGACAGATCGTCAAGACGCTTCGGGCGGCCACCATCGAAAGCGAAATGCCGACGATGGATGTCCTGGCAGGGGCTGGTCACGGCAGAGGAAAAAGCCTGCCGCCCGGCGCGGTGGGGCGCCGCCGTCCGGCCTCGAATATCTGATGGACATGTCTGCCGGGTATTACGAGGGGGCGCGCCTTGACCTGAACCTGAACGGCCGGATCGGTCATCTGATGCCGGGCGACAAGCTGAACCTTGCGGGCGTGCAGTCACCCGGATCCGATTACGAGGCCTATGCGGCAGATTTGAAACGTGAAATCGCGCGGGCGCTGGGTGTGGCCTATGAAAGCCTGACGGGCGATTACAAGGGCGCGACCTATTACTCGCTCGGGTATGGCTCGGCGGAAATCTACAACATCACCAAGCGGCGCCGGGCGAACATGCTGTCCCCTTGGTGCGCCTGGGTCTACGAACTGTGGCTTGAGGAAGCCATCTGGTCGGGGCTTGTGCCGTTCCCCGGCGGTCACGACGGTTTCGTCGCCAACCGCGCGGCGGCGGCCCGATCGGTCTGGATCGGTGATCCGAAACCGCTGGCTGACATCCTGAAATCGGCCAAGGCCTTCGAGGTCTTGGACAAGCTGGGCGTCGTGCCCGCCGCGCATATCAGCGAGGCGTTCGGTTACGACATCGAGGACGTTTATTCCGCGCGCCAGCAAGAGCAGGACCTGCGCAAGCAATACAGCCTGCCCGAGCCGGTCCACGGCAACGCGGGCGGGCAGGGCGCGGCCCTGTCACCAGAAGATCAAGACGACGCTGACGATGAAGGGCGTGATGATAACGATTGACGAAGCCAACCCTTGCCAAGCTGCGGCTGATCTTCGGCAGGCCTATGCGAACATGGTTGCGGGCACCCAAGAGGGCGAAATCATGTTTCGCGCCGGGCCGAACGGGGTCGAGCGCCGCGTCAGCTTCGCCAAGGGCGATGCGTCCCGGCTGCAGAAGCTGATCGACCATTATCAGGGCCTTTGCGACGCCATGAACGGCGGGCGCCGGGCGCGACGGTTCGGTCTTGCCACCGGCGGCATCTGGTAGGGATCAGGGAAAATGACAGAAGAACCACAAGTGACGGCTGGCCCGTCGCTTTTTCAAATTGCGGATCGGGCGCTGAATCGGCCCCTGATCATCCACCCGGACAAGGCCTCAATCATCCTTGATGTGCTGGCCGGTCGGATCAAGGTTTCAGCCCCGGATCTGTCCGCGCTCAAGCCCGAGGCCAATCGGTTCTGGGGTTCGCATCGGCGCGATGACGGCAGCACGTCTTTGGTCAAGGCCGGGGGCGGGGTTGCGGTGATCACCATCGCCGGGACACTGGTCAATCGCGGCGGCTGGATCGGGGCGAACTCTGGTCTGGTCAGCTATGAGGGCATCGGCGCCCAGCTCAAGGATGCGGCGGCCGATCAGTCCGTCCATACCGTGATCCTCGATCTGGACACGGCGGGCGGCGAGGCGGGCGGCATCACGAGCGTTGGTAATGCGATCCGCGAACTGTCCAAGACCAAGCGCGTGATCGCGCTGGTCAACGACACGGCTGCGTCTGGCGGCTACTGGATGGCCAGTCAGGCAAGCGAAATCGTCGTCTCGGAAACCAGCATCGTGGGGTCCATCGGCGTGCTGGTCCTGCACGTCAACCGCGCGGGCGAACTCCAACAAAAGGGGCTGGATGCGACGTTCATCCATGCCGGGGCGCATAAGGTCGATGGTCACAGCCTCGGGCCGCTGCCGTCCGATGTCCGCGCCGACATTCAGGCGTCGGTCGACGCGCTTTACGGCCAGTTCGTCACGGCGGTCGCTGCCGGGCGGGGCAATCGGCTTTCAGCAGATTCGGCGCGCGCCACCGAGGCGCGCGTCTTCAGGGGGCAGGCGGCGATTGATGCCGGTCTGGCCGACCGGATCGGCACGTTCGAAAGCGTGCTTGCCGAAGTGCAACAGCCGGGCCGTTCCGCGCCCGGCGCAAACAGAAGGAACCCTCGCATGAGCGTGGAAACCAATACCGAAATTACCCCGGAAGCCCACGCCGCCGCCGTCAGCGCGGCCCGTGCCGAGGGTGCCAAAGCCGAACGGACCCGCATCGCCTCCATCATGGACGGCGCGGAAGCGAAGGCCCGCCCGGTCGCGGCGCGTCAGGTTGCCCTGACAACGGACATGACGGCCGAGGCCGCCGCCACCTTCCTCGCATCGCTGCCCGCAGAGGCCACGGCGTCGCAATCCTTCGACCAGCGCGCGGCCCTGAATGCGGCCAACGGCTTCGGGGCCGACAACGGGGCGCCGCAGCCCGGCGCTGATGCCGCCGCCGCTGAGTCCGCGCAGGTTGATGCGGCTTGGGGCAAGGCACTGGCCAAGGTCAGCGGCAAGGCCTGATCCGGCCCGCCAGAACGAAACTCAATGAGAACAGGAGGCCTCCATGGCCATTCTTGAAGAAGGCGGCCGCGCGACGGCCTGCATCCTGAGCGAGGCCAGCGGCAAGCGGTCGCGCGAAAACATCGTCGTGGCCGAGGAAAGCGGCATCGTGGCCCCCAATACGGTGCTGGTGTCGGGTGAGGGCGGCTATGCCCCTGCCGCCGCAGCCGCAGGGGCCAACACCACCTTGGCTATCGCGCTCTATGCCGCCGATGCGACCGATGAGGATGTTCGCATCGCCGCGCTGGTCCGCGATGCCGAGGTCAACGTCCACACGCTGGTTTTTGCGACCGCCGTCACCGCCGAGGTGCGCACCGGCCTGATCGCCAAGCTGGCGACGCAAGGCATCATCGCGCGCTGATGGCGCGCCTCTGAAACACCCGGACACCGGGATGGGAGACAGCACATGCTGAATATTTTTGACAATGACGCGTTCTCGGTGTTCCGCCTCACGCAGGCGATCAACAACATCGAATACCGTCCGGGCCGCATCGAACAGATGGGCCTGTTTGAAGCGGATCGGGTCGATACCACCATCGTCGCGGTCGAGCGCCAAGGCGATATGCTCAAGATCGTGGCCCCGACCCCGCGCGGCGGCCCCGGCCGGACGGTTGAGAAGGGCAAGCGCGATCTGGTGCCGCTGATCGTCCCGCACTTCGAAATCAACGACGCGATCAACGCCGACGAAGTTCAGGGCGTGCGCGCCTTCGGCACCGAGTCCACCCTTGAAACCGTCATCAATCGCGTTGCGCAGCGTCAGCGCCAGCACGCGCAAAGCATGGCCCTGACCGAAGAATATGCCCGTCTGGGCGCGGTTCGCGGTCTGGTTGTCTATGCGGATGACGACGACGGCAACGAGGCGCAGGCCCCGCTGGACCTGTTCCAGACCTTCGGGATCACCGAGCCTGCGGCGGTCGAGTGGGATTTCACCTCGGCGGCCGAAGACGGCGATCTGATCCAGTCGTGCAGCACTCTGACCCGCGCGATCGGTGACAGCTTGGGCGGGATCGGATACGACCACATCCACGCCTTCGTCGGGGATGAGTTCTTCGACAACCTTCTGAAATCGCCTGAGGTCCGGGAAAGCTACAAGAACACGTCGCAGGCCGAGTGGCTGCGCGCTCAGCGCGTGCTGCACAACCCCGGCGGCGGGACTCGGGGCGTATTCGAATTCGGCGGGATCGTCTGGGAAAACTATCGCGGTCTGACCGGCACCGACTTCGGCATCCCCGATCAGGAAGCTGCGTTCTTCCCGGTCGGCGTGCCGGGTCTTTTCCGCACGGTCTACGCGCCCGCTGATTACATCGAGACGGTCAACACGCTGGGCCAGCGCCTCTACAACAAGCAGTGGGATTCTGCGAACGGCAAGCGCCGCGAGTTCGAGGTGCAGATGAACGCGCTGCGGTATTGCTCGCGCCCCGGTGCCCTGCGTCGCGGCGAATTCGCCTGATCAACGCCCGGCCCCGCAATGGGCCGGGCATCGTTTTTTGCGTTCAGGGGCCGCCATGGTCATGGACCTTTCCAATCCCTTCGACCGTCTGGACCGGATCGTCAGCGATGCGGTCAACCGTGGTTTTGCCGTTGTCGCGCGCATCCAGAAGATGGCCCCCGCGCGCTCCGGTCTGGCCAACCCCGCCCCGGACCCCGACGTTGCGCCGTGGGATATCCGCGGCGTCCATTCCTCCGGCCCTAGCAAGGCGGCGCTGCAAGGCAAGGCGCGCGGCAGCGATTTCGGCGGCGCGACCGAGGTTCAGGGGCAGGTTTCGACCCTCTGGATCAAAGCGATCGACGTCCACGACGCACCGTTCGCGGTTGCGGTTGGCGACCGGGTTTCCTTCCCGTTCGCCGCGACGCCGAACGCCTATCGGGTGGCGCGGGTTCAGCCGACCGACCTGGGCGACCTTGAACTCGTCCTGACGGAGACAAAACTATGAGCATCACGCGCGCCTTGCTGCGCATGGTCACCGTCGAGGCGCTGCGCGGGCACCGCCCGGCCGGGACGATGGTCGAGGACTCCTCGCTGACCGCGCTCGACCACAGGGTCACGACCGACAGCGCGCCGGTGATCGTCGTTTACACCGACGACAGGGCGGGTCAGCCGACCGGGCGCGGAGACGCGCTCGAGGAAGGCACCCAGGAGTTGGTGATCGAGATATCGGCGGCTGGCCTAGTTGCCATGCCAGATGGCGACGGCGAGACGGTTGTCACGCCCGAAACAGACGCCGGTCTGGAACTGACCCTAGATCTGATCGAGGCGCAGGTCATCCGGCGGCTGACAGCCTCGCACGACGAGTTTCCTGCGCTCTGGAAAGCGTTCGTGCCGCGCATCGTTGCTGTTTCGTCCCGGCGCGGCGCGTCCGAGGACCAGACAACGCGCTATGCCGCACGTCAGCTTGTCCTGACCTGTGAACTGCTGATTGATCCGCCGCCCGGCGCGCCGCTCGAGGATGGCACAGCGTGGGCGAGGGCTCTTGATGCTTTGGCACGAGGTCAATATCGAGCGCGCCAACCACTGGTGCAGAGCGCATCATGTCAGCCATCCGCGCGGTGATCGAGGGTGACGCCCTGACCGACTGGCGCCGAGAGGCGGCCCGCTTGGGCATCAACCTTGACGTAGCAGACGGGATCGGGATCGGCCCGCGCGGGACCGCGCCTGATCCTGTGCCGCTGGTTGGTGGGGAGGGAGTCGAAATTGGCGAATGGCCTGATCCAGACGGTCCGTGACCTTGCGGCCCGCCTTGCCGAGGTCGAACGCCAGAACGCGGCTTCGTCGCGGCGGGGCGTTGTGGCCGAGGTTGACGCCGCCGCCGGCACTGGTGCGGCTTGATCTGGGTGACGGGATGCTGTCACCCGCCATCCCATATGCGCAGTTCGCGGGGGCGCTCAAGGTCCATACCCCGCCGACGGCCGGCCAGCTTATGACGCTGACCGCGCCGAGCGGCGAGATGGAACAGGGCCTTGCGATCCCGACATCTTTCGGCGGCGGGAACGCTGCGCCGTCATCGGCGGGCGATTCCAACACCATCACCTTCGGCGCGGTCAGGATCGACCTTTCATCCGATGCCGCCACGATCACCGTCGGCGGCGTGACCATGGTCATTTCCGGATCCGGCGTCGCGATCACGGGCGGCCGGGTCACCCATAACGGCACCGATATCGGTGATACGCACCGCCACGGCGGGGTGGATCGAGGATCCAGCGCCACCGACCCGCCTGAATAACCCTTCAAACACAGGAGATCGTCTCATGGCGAAACGCTACAAGATCACCATCAAGGCCGGAACGCATGTTGCTGGCCGCAAAAACCCCGGCGCGGGGTCGGTCCTGACCCTGACCGACAAGCAGGCCGAGCAGCCTCTGCGTGACGGGGCCATCGTGCCCGAGGGGCAGTCGACCGTTGCGCCCGCCGCCGTCGAACCCGAGGCCGACAAGCAGGCCAAACAGCCCGCGCGCAAGCCCGCCGCCGAAAAACCGGCGTCGAACGACTGACCACCCGATAACCTGAGGGGCGCGACCCATGGCGCAAGATCCTAGCTTTGGCATCGACCCGCACACCGGCCGCGCCCTGACCGGATGGGAGCATGTTTGCAGCTGCATCCGAGACATGCTGATGACCCGTTTCGGCGCGCGCCTCATGCGGGAATGGTATGGGACGTTCCTGCCGGACGCGCTGGGGCGCAACATCACGCGGGGCGAGATGCTGCCGGTCTTTGCGTCGATCACATCAGCCATCGACCTTTGGGAGCCGCGCTTTGAGGTGATCGAGGTGGCGATTGACGGCGGCGATTCCGGGTCCGGCGAACTGTCCCTGATCATCAGGGGCCATTATCGGCCCCGCGCCCTGCTTGGCGATGTCAGCGTGCGGTCGCGCCGCGATCTGTCCATCAGCCTTGGGGCCGATGAAAATCTTACTGTGAGGTGACCCTGCATGGCCTACACCCAAGTCGATCTGTCGGGTCTGCCCGCGCCGAAGGTGATCGAGGAATTGAGTTTCGAGGCGATCCTCGCTGAGATGAAAGAGGTCGTCGCGCTGAACATGCCCGAACTCGCGCCCGTGCTATCGGTCGAGCGAGACGGCGGTCAAGATCCTCGAAACCTGCGCCGCCTATGTGCTGCTGACGCGGGCGCGGGTCAACGACGCCGCGAAATCGGTGATGTTGGCCTATGCGACCGGCACCGATCTTGATCACCTTGGCGCGCTGTTTGGCATCGAGCGGCGCGTCATCGCGCTGGATCTGGCCACCGGCGTTATGACCTATGAAGGCGATGACGAGTTTCGGCGCCGGGTCCAGCTTGCGCCCGAGGGATACACCAGCGCGGGGTCGCGCGGCGCATATGAGTTTCACGCGCTGTCCGCGCACGAGGATATCGGCGGCGTCTTTGTGGGGGGCCCGGACACGCCCGGTCTGGGCGTGCCGAGCGGCAACGTCTGGGTCTATGTGATGGCCCGCGAGGGTAACGATGCGCCGCCGTCCGAGGTGCTGGACGCGGTCACCGCCGCGCTGAACGCCGACGAGGTGCGCCCCTTGTGCGACAATGTGACGGTGTTCGGATCGTCCGCGCAGGGCGTCCATGTCGAGGCTACGGTCCACATCGAGAAGGGGCCTGATGCCGACGTGGTTGAGGCGGAAGCGCGGGCCGCGCTGGATGCGTATTTCGCGCAGGTCCGACAGCCGGGCGCGCGGGTTGCGCTGTCCGCGCTGATGGCCGCGCTACATCGCCACGGGGTCAGTCGAGTCGACCTGATCCGCCCGACCGAGGATTTCCAGACCACGCCGATCCGGTTCCCGGTGGCGTCCGGCCTGACGCTGCGGTTTGAGAGGTAGCGCCCGATGGATCGTGCAGAGGATATCCTGCCGCCCCACAGCGGGCGGGCGGAAATCGCATTGGCCGAGGGCGTGATCAGGGCGTTCGATATCGACATCCCGATCCGCCACCTGATGTCGGCGTCCACCGCCCCGGCCGCCGTGCTGCCGTGGCTGGCATGGCACCTGTCGGTCGATGAGTGGAACCCCGATTGGCTGGTCCCGAAGAAACGCGAGGCCATCGCGCAGTCTGTCCTGCGGCATGCCCGGAAGGGCACCGTCTGGGCGGTCCGCGAGATGCTGCGGTTTGAGGGCTACGGCGATGCGGTTATTACCGAGATGGGGTCGGTCCCAAAGATCGGTGACAGCGATATCCTCGTGGGCGGCGCCCGGATTCCGTCCGGATCGTGGGTTATCGGCCCCGATGGCTATGGTTGGGCGGATTACTGGATTGATCTGATGCAGCCAGTTCCGCGCTGGTCCGCCACTCGCCTGCGCGAGCGCCTGCGCGAGGTCGCCCCCGCGCGATGCCGCCTGCGGACGATCACCCTAGCTGGTGAGTTCTACACCATCGGCGATGGCCTTTGGCTGATCGGCGACGATGTCGCCATCGGCAATATCTACATCTACGAAGAGGATTAAGGACCATGGTCGATGTTCCTAGCGTTCCGCCCATTGCCGAGACCGGTGTGTGGGCACCCACCATTCCCGCGCTTCAAAACGGGTGGATTCCGTCCGGTGGCCCGGTAAATCCGGCCGCGGATGAGGGCCTGTTGAACTGGCCGATTCAAGAACTCGCCAACCGCACATCCTACCTGAAAGCCGCCGTCGATGACCTGCGTCAGGTCGCTGACGTCGAGGTGACGGTCGGGGCCGGTGGTCAGTATGCGTCGATCAACGAGGCGCTGGCCGAATTGTCGCGCCGCCGCCCCGCATTCCGCTCGGGTGGGTTCACCGCAACGATCCGCCTTCTGTCGGGGTATGTAATGCGTGAGCAGGTCATAGTTTCCGGGGTCAGTCTCGGTTGGATTGAGATCGTTTCCGATGAACCGGAAGTTCTGATTGACCGGGCCTATCTGACGGAAATGGCTGGTGAGCGATACCCCGCATTCGCCGCAATGATGGGTGGTGTGCTTCCCCGAATTTCCGCGCTTTTTTCCATGATGGCAACGGGTGCTGCCGCCAATCGGGCCGGGGTTATGGTTTGGGGTGGTGGCTTCGCGAGCGTTTCGGCGGGGGCCGGGGTGAAGAACGCCGGAGCAGAGGGAATTCTGGTGACCCATTCCGGCGAAATTTTTGCCATGAATTCCATTTTCTCTGGCGCAGGCAGTCACGGCGCGCACTTTGCGGGTGGTGTGTCGGGCACCGTGCACGGTGCCGATCTGTCCGGGGCTGCTGACAGGGGGCTGTTTGCAACGCACGGCGCGGTGGTCAACGCCGTCTTGGCTAACTGTGCGGGATCTGTCCAAGGCGGCATCCGCGCCACGCGCGGGGCGCAGGTCAGCGCCATTTCCGCCAACACCCAGGCCGGCACTTCGCCCTCCGCGACCGACATCGTTGTTGCAGAGGGGGGCATTGTCTTTGCCTCGGGCGCGATTGGCGGCGCATCTCAAGCAACCAACAGCGTCTCCGGCTCCGGAATCATCTTCCGCTAAAACCTCACATAAAGGAGGCAGTCATGCCCACTTTCGGCCTTACGATCAGCATGATCGACGGCGAACCGCGCCCCGCTACCTGGGGTGACCTTTCGATTCTCGGCATCATCGGCGTGGCGCCGGATGCCGATCCCGACGTTTTTCCCTATGACGAACCCGTCTTGGTCCGCACCTCTGACGCGGCCATGATCACCGCCCTTGGTGCGGCCGGCACGCTGGCCGATGCGGTCAAGATGGTCAACTCGCAGCTGGGGAACTCAAGGCTTCGGCGCTGGCCGTCGTCGTCCGGGTTGCCGCTGGCGTCGACACGGCGGCCACCATCGCCAACATTGTCGGCGACGGCGCCCTGACCGGCGTTTCGGCCTTCCTGCGCGCGCCCGAGGAATTGGGCTACACGCCGCGCCTGCTGGCCGCGCCGGGCTTTACCTCGCAACTGGCCGAGGGCGGCGGAGGCAACGCCGTGGTCGGCGCTCTGGCGGGCATCTGCCCGCGCCTGCTGGCCCATGCCGTGGTCGATGGCCCCGGCACCACCTTTGCCGCCGCGCAGGCGTGGCGAGAAGCCATCAGCAGCCAGCGCATCATCCCGGTTGAACCCGGCGTTCGCCTGATCGACGCGGACGGCGAGCCTTACACCGCTCCGCTCTCGCCCGCTGTTCTGGGGATCGCGGTTCGCCGTGACGCAGAGTTCGAGGGGCGCCCGTTCCATTCATGGGCAAACCAGGCGGTTCAGGGCATCGTCGGCCCGTCGCGCCCGGTCAAGTTCTCGATGACCGACGACACGACCGAGGGCCAGATGCTGCTGGCGGCGAATGTCGGCATCCTCACGCGGGGGGAGCTTGGCGTCGATGGCGGCATCGCAGATGGCGGGTTCGTCTTCATCGGCACCGACACGGCGGGCAGCGATGACCTGTGGCGCTTCTACAATGTGACGCGAGGGCGGGATTACATCCATCTGATGTGCCTCAAGACCCTGCGGACCTATCTGGGCCGGTTCAACATCACGGGTCAGACGATTCAGGCGATCCTGAATACGCTGCGCAGCGCCCTGAACGAACTCAAGGCGGCGGGAGACATCATCGACTTCAAGGTCGATTTCTTCCCCGACGAAAACAGCCCCGAGGATCTGCGCAACGGCCACCTGACCGTTTCGTTCTTGGCGGAGGAGGCGCCGGTCCTGCGCCGGATCAACATCAAATCGGGCCGCTATCGTTCGGCCCTTGAGGGCATGATCGAGGAACTGGCATCCGCCGCCGGCTGATCGAACCGCGACCGCGCGCCCCTGACGGCGCGCGGCATCCACATTCACGCGAGCGCATGAGGTTTCGATATGGCCGCGAATTTTTGTCATGGAAGCCGCCAACTTGTTTTGCGGCGATGACGATCCGAGCAAATCCAAGCACCTGACGCTGACCGAAATCGCGCTGCCGGTGCTGGAAGAAAACTACCAAGACCACCACCCCGGCGGATCGCTGGTCGGGATCGAGGTCAACGTCGGTGTTTCCAAGCTGTCCAGCACCTTCAAGCTGGGCGGATGGGACCCCGATATGCTCAACGAGTTTGGTCTTGGCCGTGTCGGCACGAAGAACTTCACCAGCTACGGCGTTGTGCGCAACAAGCGCACCGGCGGCTTGATCGAGGTCAAGGCGGTGATGGCCGGTCGTCTCGGCAAGATCGAGGGCGAGGCGTTCACTCGTGGCGAGTTCCAGTCGCACGACTACGCCATCAACGGAATCCTGCATTACGAACTGTATTGGCAGGGCCGGGAGAAGTTCTATTGGGATTTCTTCTCGTCCGACTATCGCATCAACGGTCGTGACGAAAATGCACAGGAAAAGCGCATTCTGCGCCTGATCTGACGGGGGATCGCACGTGGCAAAAGAGAACACCATCGCCCTGCGCGAGCCGGTCGAGGTCAATGTCGATGGCGCGAAGGTCAGCCTGCAAGAGGTTCGCCTGCGTCGCCCCAAGGGGCGCGACATGCTGATCTTTGACAAGCACCGGGGCGAGAGCGGCGCAGATGCCGGGTTCGCGATGGTCGTTGCGACCGTCGCGGCGGTCACCGGCCTGACCTTCGATGAGGCGTCGGACATGGACGCCGAGGATCTGATCGAGATTTCGGAGCAGGCCGTCGATTTTTTTCCCAAGGGCAAATCGCCGGATCAGCCCGCCGAATGATCGCCACCGTGGCGGCCATTTTGCGCACCCCGATCCCCGCCCTTGAGGCGATGGATTGGGTCGATCTGGTCGAATACCACAACGAGGCCGTCAGCTTGTCGCGGGCCATGAACCGCTGAGGTCATCATCATGGCAACGCAAACCAGCAGCCTGATCGTCTCTCTGGTTGATCGGGTTACGGCACCGGCGCGTGCGGTCGCCCGATCGCTTGAGGGGCTAAACCAGCGCGCATGGGGCGGCGGATTTCCCGAGGCATCCCGCCGCCTCGATGCGTCCATCGCCCGCACCGACGAGGCGCTTTCCCGCGCCCGTGGGGGCATCGTGGATGCGGTCGGGTCGTGGTATATGCTCAAGGGCGCCATCGGCGGCCCTGTGCAGGCCGCGCGCGAGTTCGAAAGCGCGATGGCCGACGTCAAGAAGGTCGTCGATTTCCCGACGCCCGACGGGCTGCAGCAGTTCCAGAAAGACCTGATGGAGCTTTCGACCCGCATCCCGGTCACCGTCAACGGTCTGGCCGAGATTGCGGCGGCGGCTGGTCAGAACGGCGTTGCCGCCGAGGATCTGGTCGCCTTCACCGAGGCGGCGGCCAAGATCGGGGTGGCATTCGATATCTCGGCGGGTGATGCCGGTCTGGCGATGGCCAAACTGCAGACCGGCCTGGGCCTGACACTGGACGAGGTGATCCGCCTTTCAGACGCCATGAACCACCTGTCGAACAACCAGGCGGCGACGGCGGCCGAGGTTCTGGACATCGTCCGTCGCGTCGGCGCGATGGGCAAGCAATACGGTTTTACCGCTGAGGAAACCGCCGCCTTCGGTTCGGCCATGGTCGCGTCGGGCGCGCAGACCGAGGTGGCCGCGACCAGCTTCATGAACATGGGCCGCGCCCTGACGCGCGGCGCCAGCGCGACCAAGCGCCAAAGCGCGGCATTCCAGAAACTCGGCCTCGATGCCGAGGACGTTGCACGCCGGATGCAGGAGGATGCGGTCGGCACGACCATCGACGTGATGGAGCGCATGAGCCAGCTTCCCGCCGAAATGCGGGCCTCTGTGTCGTCCGATCTGTTCGGTGACGAGGCGCGGGCGCTTGGCCCGCTGCTGACGAACCTGAACCTGATCCGTGAAAGCGTCGGACTTGTGGCCAAGGAATCCGAATATGCCGGATCGGCGTTCAAGGAATTCGAGGTGCGCGCCGCGACCTTCGACAACGCGGTCATCACCTTCAACAACCGGATGCACGCGCTCAAGGTCGTGATAGGGGAGGCGCTGATTCCGGCCATCAACGAACTGATCGAGCGGCTGACGCCGGTCGTGGCGGCGATCACGGATTTCGCCCGCGCAGATCCCGAACTGATCCGGGGGCTGCTGATGGCGACGGCCGGGGTTATCGCTTTCCGGGGCGCCATCGCCGCCCTGCGGTTCGCGGGCCTGCTGGGCAAGTCTGGCGTGCTGAACCTTGCCGCGATGGGCTTGCACGGCATCGGCGGCACCGCCGCCCGCCTTGTCGGCGCGGCGCGGGCGTCCATGGCGTTGCAGACCGCCCTGGCCGCGATGTCGGGCGTTCGCCTTGGCAACCTCGCCAAGATCGGTGCTGGCCTGCGGGGCATCATCGGGGCGACGCCGGGCCTGCGCCTGGTCGGGCCTGCGATCGGGGCGGTCACCGCCGCCCTGGGCGCGATCAGCGCGCCTGTCTGGGCCGGGATCGCGGCGGCCATCGTCGCGGTCGGCGCGGCGTGGAAATACTGGGATCGGATCAGCGCGATTGTTCGGGGTGTTGCCCGCGCGGTTGGCGAGGCTTTGCGGCCTGCAATCGAGGCGGTCGGGGAATGGCTGTCGCCTCTCACGCCGATCCTCGACGGTTTCAGCGCGGCGTGGGATCGGGTCAAGGACGCCATGCAAAGCGTGGTGGATTTCGTCATGGGCGGCCTTTCCGGCCTGTTCTCGCGCGAGGTCCTGACGCCCGAGGAATCCGCGGAACTTGAGGAACGCGCCCGCGATGTTGCGAAGCGCGTCATCGACCGGATCAAGGCCATCCCCGCTGGGATCATCGCGGCGGGCGCCGAGATGTTCAACGCCGGTCTCGAAATCATCCAGAAGCTCTGGGACGGCATGGTCCAGAAGTTCGAGGATCTGATGGAGTGGGTTCGCGCCATTCCGGGCCGCATCAAGGATGCGGTTGGGGACATCGTGTTCACGACGCAGGATGAAGCCGCATCCTCCTACATGAACAGCAACCCGACGATGCGCGATCCGCGCGTTGACGGCGCCCGCCGTTCCGGCGGCCCGGTTTCGGCGGGCGGCACCTATCAGGTTGGTGAGGATGGCCCCGAGATCATCACCCCCACCCGGTCCGGCTACGTCCACCCCACCGGCAAGGGGCCGGGCGGGGCGCCGATCACCGTCAGCGCCCCGATCACCATCAACGCGGTGCCGGGCGAGAGCGCAGAATCCTTGGCCCGCCGCGTGAAGGCAATCCTTGACCGCGAACTTGGCGCGTCCATGCGCGCCGCGCTGGCCGATATCTGAGAAGGGATCACCCTCATGCTTATGCTTATCGGCCCGCTGAAATTCGAGGTCGCGCCTTTCAACGCAACCGCCATCACCAGCACGGCAACGGCGGGTTTTGCGGAAAAGGCCGTTCTCGGGGCGCGGCCTCCGCTCGAATTTGTTGGCGACGGCGGTCAGGCGTGGTCGATCAGCGCGAAGCTGTTCCCGGAGAAATTCGGGGGCATGTCGAGCCTGACCATCCTGAACCTGATGCGCCTCGCTGGCGCCCCGCAATATATGATGCGGGGCGACGGCCTGCTGATGGGCTGGGTTGTGGTCGAGGCGGTGACCGAAAGCAGCTCATATCTTAACGGCGCCGGCGTCGGTCGCATGATCGACGTCGAGATCGGCTTGAAACGCAGCGGTCGCCCATCGGCAACCGGCTATTTCCAAGCGATGGGCGGCGCGGTCGGGGGGCTGTTCAATGTCTGAGCATATCGAACAGATCCGGGTGGCAGGTGACGGGATCACCGTCCCGCTGCTGATCTGGCGTCGGTTCCGCGAGCACATGCCCGGTCTTGCAGAGCGGGTCTGGGCGGCAAATCCCGGCCTTGCAGACCTCGGGATGTTCCTGCCGGTCGGGACGGTGGTCAACATGCCGATCCCCGCCGCCGTCGAGGACGCCGCGCCGGCATCGAAAATCGAACTGTGGTGATGCAAGAATGTCGAAGCGATCCATTTTCAAGATCACGGTCGGCGACCGCGACGTCACCACCCGCCTCAATAGCATCCTGCAGAACCTGAGCGTCACGCTGAACGCGGGTGACGAGGGCGACACCGTGTCGATATCTCTGGACGACACGAACGCGCAGATCGCGTTCCCGAGTGTCGGCGAGGTGATGACCGTTTCGTTGGGGTGGGCAGATCGCGGAATGCGGGACGTTTTCAAAGGCACGATTGACGACGTGCGGTCCAGCTGCAGCCGCCATAGCGGCATGATGCTCAACGTCAGCGCCAGGGGCTTTGACAGCCGGGGCGGGGCAAAATCAGGCAAGCGCCGCCATTGGGACAACGCGACCGTCCAGACCATCCTGCAGGACGCTGGCGGCGATGCGAAGATTGCCACCGTCAAGGTCGATCCCGAACTGGCGAAGATCACCCTGAAATATTGGGCGATGACCGACGACAGTTTTCTGGCGATGGGCCAGCGCCTCGCACAGCGGATCGGCGGCCAATTCGCGATTCAGGGTGATGCCGCCGTCATGTCGCGCAAGGGGGCGGCCTACGCGCCCTCGATCACCGCCGCATGGGGCCGCAATGTGCAGTCCTAGGACGTGGCCCCGATCCTCGGTCGGGGAATCTTCGGTAAGGTCGTGTGCGAGTTCTACGACCAGAAGGGCGGAAAATGGGACAAGGTCGAGGTTTCGACCGGCCTGACCAGCGATGCGGTTTTCAAAGTCACGCCGCCCGGCAGTGACAAGGACGATGCGCAGCGGCAGGCAGATGCGCGCGCGGCGGCCATCAAGGCCAGCGCCGGTGGGGGTATCGTCGTGATCGAGGGCGAGCCTGACGCGATCCCCGGCGGGGCCTGCGTCCTGTCCGGTCTGCGTCAGGGCGTCGACGGGACTTACCGGATCAAGACCGTGACGCATTCGCTGTCCCGCGAAGGATTCATTACCAGCCTGCATATTGAGAACCCGGACGTGCCGCAGGAAACTACGGAGGCCGCGACATGAACCCCGAGAACATTATCCGAGAGATTGGCGGCGGTCTTGCCGCCGTGGTGATTGTGGCGATGGGCATAGTGATCGCGGTTCTGTTCCGACGCCTTGTTTCGGTCCAGGAAAAGCGGATCGAGGAAGTGCGCGAGATGGGCAGAGAGACCCGCGCCCTTCTTGAACAGACCAATCTGGCCATGGGCACCCTTGCGGAACCTCTTCGCGAGGCTGTCCGAGAGATGAGGGCGCGTAAATGATCAGCATCATCCGGCAAATCATCGGGAAAAGCCGCCGCGAGGCGGAAGGCGACCGGCTGGCCGAGTGCCTGCGTCAGGATCTGAAAAAGGGCGAGAAAGAGGTCAAGGCGCAACGGCTCGTGTTGGAGCGCCTTGTCGCTGAAATTGGAAAGGATACGACAGCATGGCACTGACTATCGCACTCATGGCCTTGGTCAATGCCGCCGGATATCTGGCCGTGATCTGGGCCTTTCGCGGATCTTTCCGCGAGTTCAGCACCGCAACCTGGTGGTTTGCGGTCGGATTCGCCGTACTGGCGGGGGCGATCATCTTCCGGGGGCTGTATTGGGATGTCGGTATGCCTTTGATGCGGATGTGGCTCCCCGGTGCGGCTGCATGGCAAACCGAGAACATCGGCCGCTACATCAACATCGTTTTCAGTTTGATGAAGATGGCCGCGTTCTACTGCGCCCTGAAATGCCGCCAGATGATGATTCCCGAAATTGAGCGGCCTTACTGGCCGGTCTGGCGGGCTTGGCTGCATCCGACGCGGATCAGGCTGCTGCCTTGGCGCTGAGCAATATCAATTTCTTTGATATTGCCCTGACCGATTTCCACCACCTCTGACACCACCCTTTCACCCGGCAATAGCTGGCTGAAACACCGATTCACGCCCGCCGCGGGCACCACCCGCGCGCGGGCTTTCCCATGGGAAAATCATGAAACGCATCATCCTGCACTGGTCTGCGGGCGGCCATGCCGTGTCCGCGCTGGACCGTCAGCATTACCATTTCATCATCGACGGTGGCGGGGCGGTCCACGAAGGCGCGCACCGGCCCGAAGCAAATACTGGGTTTCTGCGATCCGGCGCATATGCCGCGCACACCCTGAACGCCAATACCGACAGCATCGGGGTTGCGCTGGCCGCTATGGCGGGCGCCGTCGAGCGTCCATTTTCACCCGGCCGCGCGCCGATCACCGAGGCGCAGGTTTCCGCGCTGGTCCGGCTTTGCGCCGATCTGTGCCGCCGCTACGGGATCCCGGTCACGCGCAAGACCGTCCTTTCCCATGCCGAAGTTCAGCCCTCGCTGGGCATCGCTCAGCGCGGAAAATGGGACATCGCGTGGTTGCCCGGCATGGGCGGCCCCGGAGATCCGGTGATGGTGGGTGACATGCTGCGCGAACGCATCGCCGCCGCAATGGGGTCGGCGGATACCATCCGCACCGCCGAGCATCCGACCCTGCAACGCGGCGATATCAGCACGTTGGTCAGCAAGGCGCAGGCGCTGCTGCTTGCC
This sequence comes from Paracoccus sp. DMF-8, assembly GCF_029309835.1. Lineage (GTDB taxonomy): Bacteria > Pseudomonadota > Alphaproteobacteria > Rhodobacterales > Rhodobacteraceae > Paracoccus. Next base: position 692,030 of record NZ_JARJHL010000010.1, read on the forward strand.
AAGGGCCACGACCCCAAGGGCGTCGATGGCAATTTCGGCGCGCGCACCCGCACCGCCGTCATCAGCTTCCAAACCGCGCGTGGCATCCCCGCGACCGGCATCATCAACGCGGCCACATGGGCCGCCCTCCTGAAAGGATAGAGAAATGCGCGACATCGTGACCGCGATCACCCCCGGCCTTGTCGAAATCCTCGGCGTCCTGCTGACCGGCATCATTGCATGGGCTTCGGCCAAGGCCCGCGAGAAATGGGGCATCGACATCGAGGCCCGGCACCGCCAGGCGCTGCAATCGGCGCTGATGACCGGCGCGCGGTTGGCGCTGGCCCATGAGCTGACCGGCCAGAAGGCGCTGGACATCATCCTGCACTATGTGCGCCAGTCCGTGCCCGATGCCATCAACAACCTGAATCCTGACCCCGATGTGCTGGTCGATCTTGCTAAGGCGAACCTTGAACAGGCCGTGACCGAGAAGGCGCGCGATCTGGCCGGTGGGGCCGTCGATAAGCTGACCGAAGCCCTGAAACGGGCAGGGGCTTAACTCACCGAACACAATAGGCCGCCCCCGAGCAAAACGGGGGCGGCCCTTTTCGCGTATCTGGATGGTGCTGGCCGATGACGATTCCAACTGACGATATGGCCGCAGCCGGGGTCGACCCGACGGTCATTGCCGCATTCGATGCGGTCAACGCTGCATTTTCCGCGCTGCGCAACACACTCAAGCCTGCGACGATGGAGGATCTTGCCCGGATTTCTGCCGAAGTTCATCGCCTGCGCGTCGCAGTCGCCGGATCGACCGGCAGCGGTCCCGTTGCCCCCGAAACGCTGGCCCGGATCGCCGATCTGGAAACCGCGCTGGCAGCGGCGCTGGCGCGGATCGAGGCGCTGGAGGGTGGCGAGACGCCGCAGCCGGGCGTGGCGCCGTCGCTGGTGACGGCCGGTGTGATCAGCCCGGTGACCGGCCCGTTCGGGACCGTCTTTGACCTGACGGCCCCGGTTTTTTCGGGCACGCCCACCCCGACCGTGACCCGCAGCGCCACATTTGACGGCCAGCCCGTCGCTCTCGTCGGAGACAGCTTCGTCGGGACCGGGCCGGGCGAATTGGTGGTGACCTGGACGGCGTCAAACGGCTACGGGGCCCCGGCGGTCAGCACGGCCAGCGCGACGATCACAGCCGCGCTCACCAGCCCGGTCGTCACCGATGATCCTGCGATCAGCCCTGCGCCAGCGACCGGCGGCACATCCACGCTGGACATTGGCGCGGCGACCGGCAGCCCGGCCCCGGAAGCCACATGGGTGGCACAGATCGACGGCTGGCCGGATCAGACCGGCACAGGGGGCGGGCTGATCGTCTGGCCCGAGGTCAGCGCCGACACCGCCTGGACGGTTACGGTCACCTGGGCCAACGGCGTCGGAGACCCTGCGGCTGTGACACTGGAAGGAACCATCATCGCAGACGCGCCCGAGCCGCCCGCCGAATGGACCCTGACCGGCGGCGCGGGCGAAATCATCATCACAGCCATGCCCGCCGTGCCTGCCCTGATCGGCACGGGCGGCGAGGGCGAAATCACAATCGAGGAATGACATGGCAAATCGCATCATCGTCACCGACGCCGACCTGACCGGAGACACCATCCGCTTTGTCCAGCGCACGGCCCTGCCGCAGACCATCAGCGGCACGGCGGCGGGCACATGGCATGTGCTCAATACCGCCATGTCGGGGCCGGTCGAGGTGCTGGGCCTGCCGGGCCAACTGCGCGCGGCCTCCACCGATGCCTCGACCACGATCAACTCGGGCCACAGCCTGACCGACGCCTATGCGGCGTGGCACACGTCTGTCCGCGACACCATGCAGACGCTCGGCATCACCGATCCGCACGGTGCAAAATTCGCGATTGCGACCATGCCGGGATCGTCCATGGCAGCGCGGTGGGGGCACGGTTTCGACGTGACGTGGCCAGAGGGTGGATATTTCGGAAATGGTCGCACCGACATCTATGGGTTTGATACCCTGATGATCACCGAGGCCGGGCCGCCAGTGCCCATCGAAAACACCGCCTCGCGCGATATCTGGCTGCGGCAACTCGACTACCTGTGCCGATTTTCGGCCAATGCCATCGAAAACGGCAAGCCTGATTTCGGTACGGAGGTCGTATTCTGGTCGATCTGGCCGGATGCGCAGGTCTGGGCCAGTGACCCATCGTCGGACTACAACTGGTGGCGCACGAACTACCCCAATTTCCGCGATGCGCTGGTCAAATACGGCGAGATTTTCCGGCACATGACCGACTATGCGGCTTGGAAAATGCGCCAGCTTTATCCGGGACTGCCCGAGGACTGGCGGATCTGGATCATCCCCGGTCACCTGTGGATGCGGCACCTGTATGACGATATCGCCGCCGAGATCGCGCCGGGATACACGACGATTGCCGACGCATTTACCGATGGCATCCATCCCACGCCAGCATCCGAATACGGCCTGCATTGCTTTGTCCTGACCTGCCTGTATCAACTCGATATCGCCGCCTATGACGCGCTGCACGGGGGCGTCCGCATCCCTGCGGGCATGACCAGGCAACAGGCCGAATATTACTGGGCGCTGGCCCTGCGGGTCGCACAGGAGTATGAGCCTGCCGGATGGGGCGGCACCGAGGGCGGCGAGATCGAATATGACCCGCTCATCACCCCCGACTGGTTGCCGGACTGGACCTTCGACGGCACCGATGTCGTCACCGGCGCGCCAGAGGCTGACGGCCTGCCGGTTATCTCCGGTGATACGTTGCTGGGCGAGACGCTGACCGCAACCCCGCCGAACTGGCTCGGATATCCCGCGCCGACGTCCACATCCGGCCTGTGGTCCACGTCACCGGACGGCGTGACATGGACGCCGACCACCGAGACCGGCACCACGATCACCCTGCTGCTGGAGCATGTGGGGCTGGTGTTGCGCTATTCGGCGACCGCGACCAACAGCGTCGGCCCCACCACGGTGCACTCGCTGCCCACCGATCCTGTTGTCGACGACACGGTTGCGGCGCTACCCTCGGATCACGTCCTGCATATGACAGCGACGGATCATGACGGCCCGGCGCTGACCGGCACCGCTCCGACCGCTGTTGATGGGGTGCTGCGGTTTGCCCGCTACGCCGCTGTCGATGACGCTCCGCGAGTGGCTCTGACGGCCACGGAGATGTATCTCTGCATGGCTGTTCGCCCGACCGGGACCGGCAACACGGATCTGATGACCGCCAACAACCGCACAAATGATCCTTGGACCGACAACCCGAACAAGACCGCTGCATCCAGCCCGAACCAAGGGTCACGTTTCGAGGCCAACTACTTCCAGTCAGGTCCGGCACCGACCGTCAACCGAGCGCCCGAGGGAAGCTATGTCCAAGGTGACTGGCATGTTGTCGAGTTCTTCTGGGATGCGGTCGGCACGACTGTCCGCGTGATCCACGACAACACCGACTACGGCGATACAGCCGCCCCATACGCCGTGGGCGCAACACTGGCAGAGACCACAACGCTATGGCTGCATCCCGTCATCGGTGCGGGCGATCCGGTGGCGACTGACGTCGCGGAACTCGTGGTCTATGACCGCATCCCGACCCCGGCAGAGCGCGCCAGCATCAGGGCCGTGATGGCCGAGAGCGTGCCGACTTAATCACCAAGCAAGCAGGGGGCCATCGGCCCCCTTTTTCATTCTCTAGGGGGTCCGTAAATATGGACGTCACCACGTTTGAGGCGCAGGCCCAAGGGCTTCGCGCCGCGGGGATCAGTGCCGATATCATTGCGGCCTTGGTCCAGATGTATAGGATCATCCGGTCGATCGATCAGGCATCCCGCCAACCCGTTTCGCCCGAGCAACTGGCCGCTCTGGCGTCCGAACTGCTTGCCTTCCGGATTGTCGTGGCGGATTTCAACGTCGAATCTGGCAACCTGCGCCGCGAGGTCACGAGCATGGCGACGTCGGTCGCTGCCGCCCGCGCCCAATCACAAGAGGCGGCCCTTGCGTCCAGCGCGGCCGAGACGGCGGCGGGACAGGCGCTGACCAAAATCAATGGCTTGAGCGTGCAGGTGCAGATCGGGTCTGAACCGGGGGGCAGCTACGACCCGGCGACCGGCGTTATCGCGATCACCGTCCCGGTATCGGCCCCAGTTCCCGGCACAGCCCCCATCATTACGCAGCAGCCCAGCATCAGCCCGGCCAGCGCGACGGTGGGGGACAGCGTGACGATCAACCTGGGCGCGGCGACGGGCGCAGATGGACCGCCGACGTGGACGCTGATGCTTGGATCGACTGACGTGACCGCGCAGGCGATTGGCGATCCGCTGGCCTATGAGACCACGGCGGCGGGCACCCTGACGCTGGCGGTGTCGTGGAGCAATGCGCATGACAGCACGGTTGCAACGCCTGCCGTGATCGAGGTCGAGGATGCGCCGACGCCCGGTGTCGATCTGGAAGCCGTCAGCTACCTGCATCTGGACGGCGCGCTGCCCTTCACCGGCACGTCGGCGGCGATCACCGGGTTTACGGCAGAGGGCACTGGCGCGCGTGCGTTTACCATCGTCGGGACCGGCGCGGAGGTCGGGATGGATCCGGCGCGCGGGCCGCTGTTTGCATCGGGCAAATACGCCCGAAACACCGGCAACACGGCCAGCATCGCGGACGGGTTTATCGCGCTGGTCGAGTTTGAGGTTGATGAGGCGTCCGCAACAGACACCCCGCTGGCGCTGGCAACTGGCATCACCCTCAATATGAGGTGGGACGGCAGCGCGAACCGCCTGCAATACAACTGCAATTTCGGCAGCGGAAACGTAAACTGGAACGGCGTCACGGCCCCGGCGCTGCCCATCGCGGCAATCGAGGTGGATCCGGTTGCGGAGACGGTCCGGTATTGGGATGGCGAAAAAATCGTCACCGTCACAGGCCAGACCTTGACGGGCTTGTCTTTCGGGCAGATCGACATCGGCAACAGCCTGACCGGCGCCGTCACGCGCGCCAACGTCATCACGTGCGGTAGCGGGGCGGCATGGCCCGTGTCGTTCGAGGATGCGCTGAACGAATACGGCGCGGGGATCACGCCCCCTTTTCCCTGACCGGCCTGCGCATTTCCCTCCACAATCGGCAGTCCGAGGGTGGAGCGCGGACCGGGATGGGAACGGCGATGATCGACGGGCTGGCGGGGCAGATGACCTATCTGGCGGGCCTGCGCACCGAGGGCGGGGCTGTCGTCGCGCCGTGGGGGCCGGGCGACCAGCCGCTGAATATGGCGATCCCGGCGACCGGCATCACCGATATCGCCCCAGCGCTTGGCGGTCGAGGCGGCATCCTGCTGTCGGCGCAGTCCTGCTACCTGCACCGCACGATTGGCGCCAACCCGGATCAGGGCGCGCTGGTGATGGATGCCGGGGTCGGCGGTCTGAATCTCGACAAGATGCTGATCGGCCAGTTGCAGGGAGATAATTACTATTACATGTTGGGTGAGGTCGCACGGCTGGCGGTCGATCAAGACCTTGACGTCACCTGTGGCGAGATCATCCATTACATCGGCACGTCGAGCAAAAGCGAATCCTATGCCGTCGCGCTCGGCAATATCAATCTGGTTTGGGATCAGCAGCAGGATTGGTGCGAGACGACATGGGGCCAGCGCCCCGGCATCATCGCGGGCCAGACGGGCGGCGACTGCAACACCGCGCCCGATCCCTACGACGTGACCATGGCGCAGTATGATGCTGTCCGCGACCGCGGCGGCGAGATTGCGACCAGCCAGCGGATTTGGACCATCAACGACAACAATATCCACACCGACATTGATGTGTCGGTGATGATTGGCGAGGTCATTGACTGGTGCCGCGAGGAGCGGGACGCAGCGCGCAAATGGACCCCTTGGGCCAGCATCACCAAGTCCGGCGCGACCGTGACCGTATCGTTCGACCTGCGGCCCGGCGAAACGCTGGTCAACCGGTCGGATTTTTACGACGATCACGGCGGGGCGGCCGTCACGGCCCCGAACTTCGGGTTCGAGGCGGACGGCGGCATCGTGTCGGCGGTCCCCGATCTGGACGGCAACACGGTCGTCGTCACGCTGGCCAGCGCATCGGCAACGTGGTTCCGGTTCGCCATGCAGCGGCAAGACGTGCTGGCCTATGGCGTGCCATCGGGCGGGCTGACCTATAACCAGTCCGCACATCGCACCACGCTGTTTCCGAGCGAAACGCGGGCCAGCCGGTTCTATCCCGACCGGACGCTGTGGCGGTCCCTGCCGTCGTTCCACGTCCTGTTCGACGGGGATCAGGTCAACAGGCTGGACGGCACGCCGTTCGAGGGGGCGCCATGACGGCGCCCCACCGGGTTGCAGAATCGATACCGATCCGAAAAAAGCGCGCGATGAAGGCAGAGCGCGACGGCGACACGTTCACCCTGCGGGGGCGGTATTGGTCAGGGACGTTCCCGATGGCGGATCTACCCGCCATGCTGGAATGGTATCGCGGTCAGCGCGAGAAGTTTCCGAAGGCGATGGGGGCCTATGACGCCACCATCGAGGCGCTGGAAAGCCTGATCGGGGAATGACCAGATGCCCGGCTATTCGGCCGGGCACTCCCACTCATCGCGCATCACAACCCAGAGCGTCGCGGCCGCCGAATAGTGCCGTTCCTCTGGGGTGTCGCGAAGGTGGTTGCAGAGCATGTCTGAAACCTGCGTGACGACGATCCCGTTGGGAACGCACAGGCGGGATTTCTGACCTTCGCCTAAATTGGTCTGGGCGAAGATGATCGCATCGAACGCGCCCGCGGCATAGCGGTTCACGGCGGCGCGATCCCCGATGCACTGCGGCCAGAGGTCATTGCCGGTGCGGAACTGTTGCGCCGTGGCCGGTGCCGTCAGGCCCGCGAACAGCAGGGCGATGCAGATGTGTCGCTTGATCATATCGTGATTCTGGCCGAATCGGCAGAATTGCGCAATGCCCCCGCCCGGTCGCCCCGGTCGGGGGCGCCTTTTTTCGTTTCTTGGGGGCAATCCGGGTGTGTGAAAACGGCAAGTGCCCCCAATGCCGTCTGGTCTGGGGGCACTTTGCGTTCAGCGTGTTGATATTGATGGATAAAATTAGGATATTGGTAGGCCCGGAGGGACTCGAACCCCCAACCAAGGCGTTATGAGCGCCCTGCTCTGACCATTGAGCTACAGGCCCGCCGCAAGGTCATGCTTTGACTAGTCAGCCGCGCGGATCAGGTCAAGCCTGCAGCAGGGTGCCCGGGCTTGCAAGACGGGGCAAACTGCGAATACCGGCTGAAGGGGGCGGCCGACAGGCGGGTTTTCTGGCCGGTCGTGCTGGTCCGTGTGGTCCTGATCGAGGGATGATTCTGGCGGCCCCCGGCGTGGCATGGGGCTGCTTTTCCTGCTGACCTGCCGTCCCGGCCCTGGCATGGGCGTGACACAGGCGGCCAAGCTCAAGGAAAAGCAGCGCGTCGGGCCCGGCTGAGCCATGACCCGATTGCCTGTCGGGATGGGTTGCGCTATCGCAGGCGCAATCCAGTAAAGCAGTCCAGCAAAGGGGTTTTGAAAAGATGACCGAGCGCAAGAATGGCCTGTCCTATGCCGAGGCAGGGGTCGATATCGACGCGGGCAATGCGCTGGTCGACCGGATCAAACCTGCGGCGGCGCGGACTGCGCGCTCGGGCGTGATGGATGCGCTTGGCGGCTTTGGCGCGCTGTTCGACCCCAGGGCGGCGGGCTATGACGACCCGGTTCTGGTCGCGGCGACCGATGGTGTCGGCACCAAGCTGCGCATCGCCATCGATACCGGCCATGTCGATGAGGTCGGCATCGACCTGGTCGCCATGTGCGTCAACGATCTGGTCTGTCAGGGTGCCGAGCCGCTGTTTTTCCTGGACTATTTCGCGACCGGCAAGCTGTCCGTCGATGAGGCCGCGCGCGTCATCGCAGGTATCGCCGAGGGCTGCCACCGCGCCGGATGCGCCCTGATCGGCGGCGAAACCGCTGAAATGCCGGGCATGTATCATGGCGGCGACTTCGACCTTGCGGGCTTTGCCGTGGGTGCCATGCAGCGCGGAACCGCACTTCCGCGCGATGTTGCGGATGGCGATGTCTTGCTGGGCCTGAGCTCGGACGGGGTGCATTCCAACGGCTTTTCGCTGGTGCGCCGGGTTGCCGAACATGCCGGGCTGGGCTGGAATGACGCGGCGCCCTTTGCCACGCGCACGCTTGGGCAGGAATTGCTGGTGCCGACGCGGCTCTATGTGCGCCCGGTCCTGCAGGCGATCCGCGCGGGGGGCGTCCATGCGGCGGCCCATATCACCGGCGGCGGCATCACCGAAAACCTGCCGCGCGTCCTGCCCAAAGGGCTGGGGGCCGAGGTCGATCTGAACGCCTGGACGCTGCCCCCGGTCTTTGACTGGCTGGCCGAAGCGGGCGGGATCGCGGGATCCGAAATGCTGAAAACCTTCAACTCGGGCGTGGGCATGATTTTGGCCGTAGCAGCCGACCGGGCCGAGGAACTCGCCGCGCTGCTGGCGCAATCGGGCGAAACCGTCCTGCGCCTTGGCCATGTCGTGCCGGGTGCGGGCGTGCGCTACAGCGGCAGCCTGCGGTGAAACGCGTCGCCATTCTGATTTCGGGGGGCGGGTCGAATATGGTCCGCCTGCTGGAATCGATGACGGACGACCATCCCGCGCGGGCGGTTCTGGTCGGCTCGAACGATCCCGCTGCCGCCGGGCTGGCCAAGGCCGAAGCCGCCGGGGTCGCGACCTTTGCCGTCGATCACCGCGCCTACAGGGGCGACCGCCCCGCGTTCGAATCCGCGCTGCTGGAGCATCTGGACCGGGCCGAGCCTGACATCCTGTGCCTTGCCGGGTTCATGCGCATCCTGACGCCGGAATTCGTCAGCCGCTTTCAGGACCGGATGCTGAATATCCACCCCTCGCTTTTGCCGAAATATCCGGGGCTGCACACGCATCAGCGCGCGCTGGATGCAGGCGACGCGCAGGCCGGGGCGACGGTCCATCTGGTCACGCCGGAACTGGATGCCGGGCCGATTCTGGGGCAGGCGCGGGTGCCGGTCCTGCCGGGCGATGATGCCGACAGGTTGGCCGCGCGGGTGCTGGTGCAGGAACATCGCCTGTATCCGCAGGTGCTGCGCCGCTTTGCGTCGGGCGACCGGACGCCCGTTCTGATCGCGGAATGAAAAAGGGGCCGGCTGGCCCCTTTTGCTATTTCTCGGGCAGCAAGCCCCGTGGCGAAAAGCGCAGGACCAGCAGCAAAACCAGCCCCATCGCGACAAAGCGCATATGCGGTGCCGATCCGATCAGATGGCTTTTCAGCGCGCCATCCGACATGAAGGAGGTGACAAAGCCCATGAATTCCGGGCCCCAGACCTCTGCCTTGATCCAGATGAACCAGATCAGGATTGCGCCAAGGATCGAACCCAGATTGTTGCCGGATCCGCCGACGATCACCATCACCCAGATCACGAAGGTATAGCGCAACGGGTTGTAGCTGTTCGGTGACATCAGCCCGTCCATGGTGATCATCATCGCGCCGCCCAGCCCGATCACGGCCGAGCCGATGACGAAGATCTGCAAATGGCGGCGGGTGACATTCTTGCCCATCGCCTCGGCTGCGGTTTCATTGTCGCGGATCGCGCGCATCATCCGGCCCCAGGGCGAATTCAGCGCAAGCTGCGCCAGAACCAGCAGCGCGACCAGAACCAGCGTGAACAGGCCCGCATAGCACAGCTTGACCCAGATGCCGGATGCCGTCGCCGGGTCCAGCCCGAAATCGGCGGCCTTTGCGACGAAACCGGCATCGCGTTGCAGGTCGATTTCATAGGGCACGGGGCGGGGGATGCCGGTGACGTTCTTGACGCCGCGCGCCAGCCATTCCTCGTTGCGCAGGACGGCGACGATGATTTCACCGATGCCAAGCGTCGCGATGGCCAGATAGTCGGAGCGCAGCCCAAGCGCGACCTTGCCGATGCACCACGCGGCACCGGCGGCGAACAGCGCGCCGACCGGCCAGCTCAGCAGGACCGGCAGGCCAAGCCCGCCGATATTGCCGGCGGCGGCGGAATTATTCGCCTCGATCCCCGTCACGGCAACGTCGAACAGCGCGCGGTAAATGACGAAACCGGCGATGATCACGACCAGAACGGCGACCCCGTTCAGCGGGCGCATCAGCCGCCGCCACAGCACGGCGGCAAGGGCAATCGCGCCCAGCCCGACGGCCAGCGCCAGCAGCAGGCGCGGCCCGCCCGCACCCCACGCCCCGGCGACCGGCCCAGTCGAAATCAGCACCGGCGCCAGCCCGCCAATCGCGACAAAGCCCACGACGCCCGCGTTGAACAGCCCCGCATAGCCCCATTGCATATTCACCCCAAGCGCCATGACGGCTGAAATCAGCCCCATGTTCAGGATTGCAAGGGATGTGTTCCAACTGCCTGAAAACATGGCGTTCCGGGTCGTGCCCTCCAGCACGAAAAGCGCGATCAGGACGACGATCAGAACCGGCGCGCGCCAGGCGGATGAGGCGTCATGTTGACGTGTGTTTGACATGATCTGCCCCTTTCTCAGACGGATTTTCCGCGGAACAGGCCGGTGGGCCGGAACAGCAGGACGACGATCAGGATGACGAAGCTGACGGCGAACTTATATTCGGTCGACAGCAGTTGCAGCAGGCCTTCGGGTTGCCAGCCGGGGAACAGATAGCCCGCGACCTTGCGCCAGGGATAGGTGATCGCGACCTCGGAAAAGGCGACGATGAACCCGCCCGCCACCGCGCCGACCGGATTGCCCAGACCGCCGACGATGGCCGCCGCGAAAATCGGCAGAAGGATCTGGAAATAGTTGAAAGCCTTGAAGCTTTTGTCCAGACCATACAGCACCCCCGCCGTCGTCGCCAGCGCCGCCGCGATGATCCAGGTCATGCGCACGATACGGTCGGGGTCGATGCCCGACAGCAGCGCCAGATCCTCGTTGTCGGAATAGGCGCGCATCGCCTTGCCCGAACGGGTGCGATTCAGGAACCAGAACAGCGCCCAGCAGGCCAGCGCGGTGACGACCAGCGTGACCACCTGGCTTTGACGCAGGGCCAGACCTTCGGACAGCCCCGTCCAGGCGCGGAAATCGGCGACATTGATGACAAAGCGCGCGCCGTCGTCAAAGCGGATTTCATCGACGCCGATGATGATACGGGTCAGCCCGTTCATCACGAACATCACCCCCACCGAGGCCATGACCATGATGATCGGATCGACCCGTTTCGCGCGGTAATAGCGGTAGACGACACGGTCGGTTGCGATCATCAACAGCGCGGTGACGGCAATCGCGACCGGCAGCGCCAGCAGGGCAGTGGGCAGCGGATGCAAGCTGATGCCAAGCGCCTGCAGCCCCCAGAATACGATGATGCAGGCCGCCGCGCCAAAGGCCATGGTGTCGCCATGCGCGAAGTTCGAAAAACGCAGGATGCCATAGATCAGCGTCACGCCAAGCGCGCCAAGCGCCAGTTGCGCGCCATAGGCGGCGGCAGGGATGACGACGAAATTCAGGATTGCCACAAGGGCGTTCAGGATATCCATGCCCTAACCCCCCAGGAAGGTGCGGCGGACCTCGGGGTCGGCCATCAGGGCCTTGCCGCTGTCGGTGAAACGGTTCGCGCCCTGGACAAGGACATAGCCGATATCCGCGATTTCAAGAGCTTGCCGGGCATTCTGTTCCACCATCAGGATCGAAATGCCTGTGCGGGCGATTTCGATGATGCGGTCGAACAGCTCATCCATGACGATGGGACTGACGCCCGCCGTGGGTTCGTCCAGCATCAAGAGCGAGGGTTTCGTCATCAGCGCGCGCCCCACCGCGACCTGCTGGCGCTGGCCGCCCGACAATTCGCCCGCGCGCTGGCGCCGCTTCATCGCGACGGCGGGGAACAGGTCATAGACCTGCGCCAGCGTGTCGCTGAAATCCTCGCCCCGGGTGAAGGCGCCCATTTCAAGGTTTTCCTCGACCGTCATGGTGGGGAAAATGTTATGGGTCTGGGGGACAAAGCCCATGCCCTTGTGGACGCGTTCCTGCGGGGTCAGGCGGGTGATGTCCTCGCCGTTCAGCAGGACGGTGCCTTCGCGCAGGTTCAGCATCCCGAAAACCGCCTTCATCGCGGTGGATTTTCCGGCGCCATTGGGGCCGACGATGACGGCGATCTGGCCGCGATCGACGGTGATCGTGCAATCGTTCAGGATATCGGCCTTGCCATAGCCGCCGCGCATATGGGTCGCGGAAAGATAGGGCTGGGTCATGCGCCGGCCCCCTGTTCCTGAAGCACCTTGTTTTTCAGGCCGGTGCCCAAATAGGCCTCGATCACGGATTCATTTTGCATGATGTGATCGGCCGAACCCTGCGCCAGCACCTTGCCCGCCGCCATGACGATCACCGGGTCGCACAGGCGGCCGATGAAATCCATGTCATGTTCGATGACGCAGAAGGTATAGCCGCGTTCCCTGTTCAGCCGGACAATCGCATCGCCGATGGTGCCCAGAAGGGTGCGGTTCACGCCGGCCCCGACCTCGTCCAGAAAGACGATCTTTGCATCGACCATCATCGTGCGGCCCAGTTCCAGCAGCTTTTTCTGACCACCCGACAGGTTGCCCGCCTTTTCATCGGCGACATGGGAAATCGTCAGGAAATCAAGCACCTCATCGGCCTTCTGGCGAAGCGCGCGTTCTTCGTCCCGGATGCGGGCGCGGTGCAGCCATGTGCTGACCAGCGTTTCACCGGTTTGCCCTGCGGGAACCATCATCAGGTTTTCGCGCACCGTCATCGAGGAAAACTCATGGGCAAGCTGAAAGGTGCGCAACAGGCCCTTGTGAAACAACTCATGCGGCGGCAGTCCGGTGATATCTTCGCCCGCCATCGTGACGCGGCCCGAAGTCGGTTCAAGAACTCCGGCGATCACATTGAAAAGCGTTGACTTTCCTGCGCCATTCGGGCCGATCAGCCCGGTGATCGAACCCGTTTCGATCGTCAGACTTGCACCATCGACAGCACGAAAGCCGCCGAAGTGCATATGCAGGTCATGGACCTGAATCATGTCTCTCCCCAGTCTTCGCTTTTGCGCGAAGTTATCTTGTTAACTTATTGATTATACGGAAAGGACCCGAGTGACCGGGTCCTTTCCAGTTTGATCTCAGCGAAAGCCGATGACATTCATCGTGCCGCCGGCGAAGTCCAGCACGCGATAGACGCCGGCCGATTCACCCGGTCCGATCAGCTCGACCGAGGTGGCGCCGACATAGTCCACGTCCTGACCCTGCGAGAGCAGCTCGATCCCCTTGGCCAGTTCGCCCGGATAGATTTTTTCGCCCGGTTCGTTGGCGACATCCATGACCTTGTCCTTATAGACCTTGGGGTCAGAGGAATTGGCCGCGGCCATCGCCAGCATCAGCAGCGCGGCGGCATCATAGGATTCCCCCGCAAAGGCCGAGTTGCCATCGAAACCGGCGGCTTCGGTCAGCGCGTTGAACTTGTCACGGCCTTCGCCCTCGGACGAGGGGTTCTGCCCGAAGGAGGTTTCCAGTTCAGCGCCGAACCGGTCGACCAGCGCCTGACCGATCATCCCGTCCGGAAAGACAAAGGTCGAAAACGCGCCCGAATCCAGCGCGCCGCGCACGATGCCCGAACCGCCCTGATCGACATAGCCCGCCACGACCAGCGCATCGCCGCCCGCCGCGGCCAGTGCGGCGACCTCGGCCGAATAATCGGCCTTGCCGTCGTCATGGGCGGAAACGACGGTCACGGTGCCGCCTTTTTCCTTGTAGAACTGGGCGAAACTGTCGGCCAGACCCTTGCCGTAATCGTTGTTGGTATAGGTCACGGCGACCGACTGGACGCCCTTTTCCAGGGTGAGATCGGCCATGACTTCGCCCTGACGCGCGTCCGAGGGCGAGGTGCGGAAGAACAGGCCCTGATCCTCGATATCGGTCAGCGCGGGCGAGGTCGCCGAGGGCGAGATCATGACCAGCCCGTTCGGAATGCCGACGCGTTCCAGCGTGGCGATGGTTTCCCCCGAACACATGCCGCCGACCAGACCGTTGATGCGGTCGCCGGTGACGATGCGTTCGACCGCAGCGACGGCGGCGGCAGCGTCGGTGCAGGTATTGTCGGCGCGCACGGTGCTGACGGTCGAACCGTCAAGCAGCTTGCCGCTGTCGTTGGCTTCCTTCACGGCAAGCTCGACCGATGCTGCCATATTCGGCGACATGGATTCCAGCGGGCCGGTAAAGCCCATCGAAATGCCCAGCTTGATGTCCTCGGCCGAGGCGGCACCGGCCAGAATTGCGCTGGCGGCCGTAGCCATAAGGAACTTCTTCATCTTTTCCCCCTGAGTGGATCGTTGTCCTGCACTCAAGGCTATAAGCGGTTTGATTAAAAGAAAAGCGTCTAGGCGCCGCATCCGGCCCCGTCGCGGGTGATCGGGGCCGGAACGTTAAGGCATTTCGGCTCAGCCGTGACGCCACCGGGGCAGGGCGTCCGTGCCGGCCGTGCCGGCCGTGCCGGACGGGTCGTCAAAGGGCTGTTCGTCGCCCAGATCCAGGCCCGGATCCATGCCCGGATCCGCACCTGGTTCCGGGGCGAATTCGTCCGGGAAAACCGCCCCGACCGCATCGGCCGAACGGGTGCCGCGCTGGCGATAGGGGGTCGTGTCATAGGCGCTGCGGTAGCATTTCGAAAAATGCGCCGCGCTGGCAAAGCCGCAGGCCAGCGCGATTTCCATGACGCTCATATCGGTCTGCATCAGCAGGTTGCGCGCCCGCTCCAGCCGGATTTCCATATAGTAGCGTTTCGGCGAGCGCCCCAGATAGCGCGCGAACAGCCGCTCCAGCTGGCGCGGCGACATGCCCGCATCGGCGGCCAGCCGGGCGGGGCTGACCAGGTCTTCGAGATTCGCCTCCATCCGGGCGACGATCGAGGCGAGACGCGGGTGGCGCACGCCGATCCGGGTCGGGATCGACAGGCGCTGCTGGTCGTCTTCGTTGCGGATCGCGGTGTGGATCATCTGATCGGCAACCCTGGCGGTCAGTTCCGGCCCCTGATCGCGGGCGATCTGGCGCAGGATCAGGTCAATGGCCGCCGTCCCGCCCGCCGCGGTCAGAAAGGGCCCATCCTCGACAAAGACGCTGCGGATCAGTTCGACCTCGGGGAAATCCTCGGCAAAGCCGTCTTGGTATTCCCAGTGAATTGTCGCACGTCTTCCATCCAGAAGACCGGTTTCAGCCAGCACCCAGGCCCCGGTGCACAGCGCACCAAGCCGCGCACCGCGTCGCGCCTCGCGTCGCAACCATCCCAGAACCGGCCGAGTCGCGGTCCGCGCGATCTCGACCCCGCCGCAAATCAGGATCGTGTCGTCGCGGCGGAATTCGTCCAGACCGGCATTCAGGACCAGCCGGGCGCCGTTGGAACAGACCGCCTCGCGGCCGTTTTCGCCCACCAGAACCCAGCTATATAGTTGTTTTCCCGAGATCTGATTGGCCAGACGCAGAGGCTCGATGGCGGCAGCGAAGGCGACCATCGTGAACCGGTCCAGAAGCAGAAAGATGTAGCGCCGTGGTCGCTCGGCGCCGAGCGGGGCGAGGGGTGCTGTGTGTGACATGGCGTTCGCGCGTTTGACTATGTTTCACCACAGCAGTCATTCGCCTGTCGCGCAAGGCTTTCCCTTTTGCGGTTTGGTCACTATATCAGGCGCGGAAAGAGCTAAGGACCCGATCATGGCACAGACCCCCCGCACCCCCGCAGCCGCAACGCAGGCATGGGACAAGCGTGGCTGGCGCGACCGGCCGCGTGTGCAGATGCCCGACTATCCCGATGCCGCGTCCGCGGCGGCGGTCGAGGCGCAGCTTGCGAAATATCCGCCGCTGGTCTTTGCCGGCGAGGCACGCCGGTTGCGCGCCCATCTGGCCGATGTCGCGCAGGGCCGAGCGTTCCTGCTGCAGGGTGGCGATTGCGCCGAAAGCTTCAGCGAGTTTTCCGCCGACAACATCCGCGACACCTTCAAGGTGATGCTGCAGATGGCGGTCGTCCTGACCTGGGGCGCGCAACTGCCGGTCGTCAAGGTCGGCCGCATGGCCGGTCAATTCGCCAAGCCACGCAGCGCCGCGACCGAGGTCGTCGGCGGCGTCGAACTGCCCAGCTATCGCGGCGATATCATCAACGGCTTCGACTTCACCGCCGAGGCGCGCGTGCCCGATCCGCAGCGCATGCTGGCCGCCTATACGCAGGCTGCCGCCTCGCTGAACCTGCTGCGCGCCTTTTCGACCGGCGGCTATGCCGATATCCATCGCGTGCAAAGCTGGATTTCCGATTTCACCGGCGGCGAGGAAGCGGCGCGCTACCGCGATATCGCCGACCGCATCAGCGATGCCATGGCCTTCATGGCGGCGGCGGGCGTCACCGGCGAAACCGCGCATGAGCTGGCGCAGGTCGAATTCTATACCAGCCACGAGGCCCTGCTTCTGGAATATGAAGAGGCGCTGTCGCGCATCGATTCGACCACCGGCCTGCCGGTCGCGAGGTCGGGTCACATGATCTGGATCGGCGACCGCACCCGCCAGCCCGATGGCGCGCATGTCGAATTCTGTCGCGGCGTCCAGAACCCGATCGGGTTGAAATGCGGCCCCTCGACCACGGCCGACGATCTCAAGCTGCTGATGTCGCGGCTGAACCCGGAAAATGAGCCGGGCCGCCTGACCCTGATCGCGCGTTTCGGCGCGGGCACCGTCGGCGACCACCTGCCGCGCCTGATCAAGGCCGTGCAGGAAGAGGGCGCCAGCGTCGTCTGGTCCTGCGACCCGATGCATGGCAACACGATCAAGGCGGCCTCGGGCTACAAGACCCGGCCCTTCGATTCCGTGCTGCGCGAGGTCCGCGAATTCTTTGACGTTCACGCGGCCGAAGGGACGATCCCAGGTGGCGTGCATTTCGAGATGACGGGCCAGGACGTGACCGAATGCACCGGCGGCGTCCGCGCCGTGACGGATGAGGATCTGTCCTCGCGCTACCACACCGCCTGCGACCCGCGCCTGAATGCCAGCCAGTCGCTGGAGCTGGCCTTCCTTGTGGCCGAGGAACTGCGCGGTCGTCGCCTGAACGAAGCGGTTCAGCAAGTCAAGGTAAGCTGAGCTGCAACGCCTCTGCTGCCGTGACGCATGTCGCGGCGGCAGGGTCCTATAGGCAATCAGCGCGCCCGTTGCGGCGCGCTTCTTCATGGCTTTCAGACATGGCTTTCGGGGATGATCTGCACCTTGATGGCTGTCCGTGCCGGTTTGCCGATCCGGGCGAATGCGGACCGGGCGCCGTCAGGGTAACAGGACAGGCAGGGCCCGAACGACAAAAAGGCGCATAGCGCGCCCTCAAGTCATTCCGGTCATCTAAAGCATCTGCCTGTCAGGCGGGGCCGGGCCAGGAAAACCCAGCACGCGCCCGGTGGATCAGATCAGGCGCCCCAGTTGCGGATCGGGCCGCAATCCATATGGACAAAGTTCGAACGCGAATAGCGACCGACACCGCCCGCACGGCAGGAAATCGCCGCGCGCGACACCTGGCTGACCGAACGCGATTTCAGCCGCAGATCGGCGGCCTTGCCGGTCATGTGCAGCGAGTTGCGCGCAACGCCCGACGACCGCGACCGCAACATGGCGTTGGTCTGGGGCGAGCGGTAGCCCGACAACATCATGTAAGGTTCATCCGTCTGCAGCAGGCGGTGCGAGGCGGCGGCGATGTCGATCGTGCGGGGATCGATGCCGATGGCCTGTCCGGTGCGCCAGTCACGCATGAACACGTTGATTTCGTTCAGGGCGTCGCGGATATATTTGCCTTCGACCCAATAGACCGTGTCGATGCTTTCGCCCGTTCGGCCGGAATACATGCGGATCCGGCGAATGTCGCCAGCTCCGCGCAGAATGCCAAACGCATTGGCCATCACCGGGGCGGCAACAACGGTCGTCGCCGCGAAAACACCCAGAATTCCGCGCCGGGAAATGCTGTCAAACGTCATGTTGATCGCCTGTCCTGCTTCGTTTTGCGATTGCCACTCATCGACGGTGGCAGTCCGGCTATACCCCGAACTTGCTAACAATATGTCACCACGCCGCGTCGCGCGGAACCATATAGTTCCATTTGCGTTGTTATGCGGAAATTTTCGGCGAATTTCTGCCGAACCCCCGGTTCAACCCTTGCGCAACCTATTGATTGTTGGTCGTGCGTGGCGAATTTGCACCATGCTTTTTGCAAAAATGCCCCTGTTCATTGGGGTGAAACCGGGCGCCGTGGCAAGTTTTCCCCGGTTTGCGGTATAGTCGATTGAAAAGAAATCGAGGCTGCAGCGAAAAATGTTGAACAGGTTGATTCGTGTATTGGTTGTATCCTCGACCGCGATCTGGCCCATCGCGATCTGGCCCGTCGGAACGATGGGGCAGGGGTTGGGCACGGGCCCGATGGTTGCGGCCCCCGCGCCACGCCTGACCTTCAGCGAGGCAGAAATGGCCCTGGCCCGCGCGGTGGCGAATTCGCCCGAGCTGGCGGATTTCTACGGCAGCAACGGGCTGCAGACGGTGTTTTCCGGCCCCGAGGCCGCGCCCCTGCGTCAGGCCCTGATCGCTGCCGTCGGGCGGGCGGGGGAACATGGCCTGCCGCCGCATCGCTATGACATCGACCGGCTGCGCAGTCTGGATGCGCGCGGGTTGGATCCTCCGCGTGACGAACTGGCCTTTGCCCGCGTCTTTGCGCGCTGGACCCATGATGTCGGCGGCGGTCTGGTCGACCCGCGCAAGGTCGAGCCGACGATCAAGCGCGAGGTGCTGCGCCGCCCCGCGGCCGATATCCTGCGGGACTTCGTCACCGACGACGACCCCGCCGCGGTTCTGGCCGCAGTCGAGCCGCAGGATCCGCGTTACAAGGTGCTTCAGCGCGCGCTTGGCGCCAGATCCGAACTGATCGCCCCTGCGACCCTGCCGCTGGTCCCGGAAGGGCTGTGGAAACCCGGGACCGAGGGGCCGCATGTGCTGGCCCTGCGCGCCCGGCTGTCGGCCATCGGCATCGACACCGGCCCGGCTACGCTGGTCTATGACACGGCGCTGACCGATGCGGTGCGCGATTATCAGCAACGGGCCGGTCTGGGCGCGGATGGCGTGGCCGGGCCGCGCACGGTGGCGATGATCAACCGTCTCAGCGACAGCGGCAATCCCGATATCGCGATATCGCTGGAACGGATGCGCTGGCTGGCGGGGCATGACCTGAACGCCCGCCATGTCTGGGTGAACCTGACCAGCTACACCGCCCAGATCCGCGACAACGGCGCCGAGGTATTTGACACCCGCGTCGTCGTCGGCAAGCCGGGGGCGGATTACCGCACACCCGAATTTTCCGACGAGATCGAATATCTGGTCGCCAATCCGCGCTGGAACGTGCCGCGCTCGATGACCGTGCGCGACTACCTGCCCTAGCTGCAGGCCAACCGCCATGCGGTGTCGCATCTGGATGTGGTGGACGGCAACGGCAATGTCGTGTCGCGCGACAGGATCAATTTCAACAATTACAACGCCCGCAATTTCCCCTTCCGGTTGCGCCAGAAACCCAGTGACGACAATGCCCTGGGGCTGGTGAAATTCATGTTCCCGAACCCCTGGAATATCTATCTGCACGACACGCCCAGCAAGGGGCTGTTCAACAACAGCGCGCGGGCGGCCTCGAACGGCTGCATCCGCATCGCGCGCCCCTTTGATCTGGCGCATGAGCTGATGCGCGGCAATTTCGACAACCCCGAGGCGGCATTCCAACGCGCCATCGACAGCGGTCGGGAAACCTATCTGAACCTGAAAAAACCGGTGCCGGTGCATCTGGTCTATTTCACGGCCTTTCCCGACGACAGCGGCACGATCCGGCGCTATCCCGACATCTATGACCGTGACCCCTTGCTGCTTGCGGCATTCGAGCGCGCGGCACTGGCAAAAATCGCCCCGGCAGAGTAAGTCCTCAGCCAGGGGCAAGGAATGGCAAAGGGGATGACCATGACATTCACCGTGGCGGAACTGGCCAAGGCGCTTGGCGGCACGCTTTGGGGCGACGGGTCGCTGGTCGTGGCCGGCGCGGCAGAGCCGGACGAGGCGGGAGCGGATCACATCGCCATCGCGACGGCCGCGAAATACGCCGAAAAGCTGCGCCCCGGCGGCATCGCCCTGCTGGCCGAGGGGATGAACCCGGAAACCCACGGCCTGCTGGCGGCCATCCTGCTCAAGCGGCCCCGGCTGGCGCTGGCGGGGCTGACCCGCAGGCTGGACCCCGCGCCAGAGCCTGCGCCGGGCATCCATCCGATGACGGTCATCGACGACAGTGCCGTGATCGGCGAGGGCGCGGCCATTGGCCCCTTTGTCACCATCGGCGCGAGGGTTCGGATCGGCGCGCGTGCGCGCATCGCATCCCATGTCAGCATCGGCGACCGCAGCGTGATCGGGGATGATGCGCTGATCCATGCGGGCGCGCGCATCGCCCATGATGTGATCATCGGCGACCGTTTCATCCTGCATCCCAATGCCTCGATCAGGCGGACGGGTTTTCCTTTGTCACGCCCGAACCTTCGGGGGTCGAGGAAATCCGCGCAGAGCCTTGGCCTGCGCGGCGATATCAAGGCCCAGCACTGGACCCGCATCCATTCGCTTGGCGGGGTCGAGATCGGTGACGATGTCGAGGTCGGCGCGCTGGCGGGCATCGACCGGGGCACGATTCGTGCCACCCGGATCGGCCGCGGCACCAAGATCGACAATCAGGTCCAGATCGGCCACAACGTCATCCTGGGCGAGGATTGCATGCTTTGCGGGCAGGCCGGGGTCGCGGGCTCGACCCGGATCGGCAATCGCGTCGTTTTGGGCGGCAAGGTCGGCGTGTCCGACAATATCTTTGTCGGCGACGATGTGATCGCGGGCGGCGGCACGGAAATCTATACCAACGTCCCCGCAGGCCGCGTCATTCTGGGCAGCCCGGCGGTCAAGATGGAAACCCATGTCGAAATCCAGAAGGGGATCCGCCGTCTGCCGCGACTCTATGCGCAGGTGGCGCAGCTTCAGGAAACTGTTAAGAAGATGCTCGATAAGGGCCGACCCGGCAGGACAAGGCGCCGGGGTTGATTGGAGGCCGAGATGACAGACAACGTGCGCGCGCGCATCATCCGTATCATTGCCGATCAGGCGATGCTGGAACCCGAACAGGTCAAGCTGGACATGACGCCCGAGGATGTCGGCATCGACAGTCTGGGGCTGGTCAGATCGATCTTTGCCATCGAGGAGGAATTCGACATCTCGGTTCCCTTCAACGCCAATGAGCCGGAAAAGTCGGATTTCGACATTTCGACCATGGGCTCGATCATCGCGGCCGTCGAAAAGCTGGTGGCCGACAAAGCATGAACGCCAAGAAGATCAAGGTCGCAAAGCAGCGCAAGCCGGGCAAGGTCAAGAAAGCCACCAAGTTCGCGCGTGTGATGATCGGCCGCGCGATCATGGGCAAGGCCAACTCTGGCCTGTCCCGGGTCGCGATCACCGGGGCAGGGACGGTCAACGCGCTTGGCCTGAACACCGCCCAGACCTATGAGGCGATGCGCGAGGGGCGCTGCGGCATCGGTCAGCTGGATTTCCGCGATGTCGAACGGCTGACCATCCGGATCGGCGGGCAGGTTCAGGGCTGGAAGGCCGAAGACCATTTCAACCGCCAGCAGATCGTCCTGTATGACAAGTTCACCCAGTTCACCCTGCTGGCCGCGCGCGAGGCGGTGGAACAGTCCGGCCTGATCTTTGACGGCGATCTGGGGCTGATGTCGGGGGTGATCCTTGGAACCGCCGCGGGCGGGGTCAACACCTGGGATGAAAACTACCGCACGGTCTACGAAGAAGGGAAAAACCGCGTCCACCCCTTTGTCGTCCCGAAGCTGATGAACAATGCCGCAGCCAGCCATGTCAGCATGGAATATGGCCTGCTTGGCCCCAGTTTCACGGTGGCGACGGCCTGCGCCAGTTCGAACCATGCGATGGGGCTGGCCTTCAACATGATCCGCTCGGGTTCGGCCAAGGTCGTTCTGACCGGCGGTTCGGAATCGATGCTGTGCTTTGGCGGGGTCAAGGCATGGGAAGGTCTGCGGGTCATGTCCAAGGACGCCTGCCGCCCGTTTTCGGCAACCCGCAACGGCATGGTTCAGGGCGAGGGCGCCGGGATCTTCGTTTTCGAGGATTGGGATCATGCGGTGGCGCGCGGCGCCGATATTCTGGCCGAGGTCGTGGGCTTTTCCATGTCCTCGGACGCGCAGGATATCGTCATGCCTTCGGCCATCGGGGCGCAACGGGCGATCAGCGGGGCGATGCTGGATGCCGGCATGCGTCCTGAAGAAGTCGGCTATATCAACGCCCATGGCACCGGCACGGCCGCCAATGACAAGACCGAATGCGCCGCCGTCGCCCATGCCTTCGGCCACCATGCCGACCGGCTGATGATTTCGTCGACCAAATCCATGCATGGCCATCTGATCGGGGGCACCGGCGCGGTGGAACTGCTGGCCTGTCTCATGGCGCTGCGCGAGGGCGTGATCGCGCCCACCATCGGCTATGAGGAACCCGACCCCGAATGCGCGCTGGACGTGGTGCCGAATGTCGCGCGTGACGCGCAGGTCGATGCGGTCCTGTCGAATGCCTTTGCCTTTGGCGGGCTGAACGCGGTTCTGGCCCTGCGCAAGGTCTGAGCCGCCGGGCCTGACGGGCGCGGATGGGGGCGGGTCTTTCCTTGGCCTCCGTCTTGGCCTATCTGCCCAAGGATAGCGAAGGAAGGCACCCATGGCGAAGATTACCTATATCGAGCACAACGGCACCGCACATGAAGTCGACGTCCAGCCCGGCATGACCGTGATGGAGGGCGCGCGCGACAATGGCATCCCCGGGATCGAGGCGGATTGCGGCGGCGCCTGCGCCTGTTCGACCTGCCATGTCTATGTCGCGGCAGAATGGGTTGACCGCCTGCCCGCCAAGGACCCGATGGAAGAAGACATGCTGGATTTCGCCTGGCAGCCCGATCCCGTGCTGTCGCGCCTGACCTGCCAGCTCAAGGTCACCGAGGAACTGGACGGTCTGGTGGTGAACCTGCCTGAACGCCAGATCTGACAGGCCCATATCTGACAGGCCACCACCGGAATGGCCTTGCCCGCGATGCGGGCAGGGATTGTCGTGCTACAGCGCGGTGTCAGTCGCGGTTGTGAAACATCAGGTCGATCTGCAACTCTACCATCCTGTGGCACAGCGTGTGCAGATCGATCTTGTCGCCCTTATACCAGGGATCAAGGCGGTCCTGCACCAGCATCGAACTGATGCCCAGAATGAGGCTTTGCGTATTGGTCAGCAGGATCGGCACCGGCAATTCATCGCTGATCAGCCCGCGCGTCTGGCTTTCGTGCAGTTTGCGTTCCACCAGATCGCGGATGGCATGGCGATGCCTCGCCAGCACTTCGCCTTCAGAAGCGCGCGGGTCGAAAAGCGCCTTGGCCAGCAGCGAAAACAGGGTCCGATTGGCAAAGCCCCAATCGAAAAACGCCGTGCCCAGTGCCAGAAGCTGGGCGCGGGGATCATCGGCATCCGCCGTGGCCATGGCATGTCCCATTGCATCGGCCAGCAGGACGGTGGCGTGATCCAGGACCGCGGTATGCAGGGCCTCGATGTTTTGGAAATCGCCGGCCACTTCTTTCGCCGACAGGCCAGATATCTCACCGGAGAGCGCGCCGAGGGATGTCGGAAACTCTCCGGTTTTTTCGAGCAGTTGCACCGCGATCAGAATGATCTGCTGGTAATTGTTTCCCTTACCCGACATCGTAGGAATCCCTGTTGGTGTTTCAACCTTAACAGGTTTGCGGGCCAACAAAAGTCCGTTTTGACGTGGCGTAAAGGGGATTTGTCACGAAGCTTCGCGCGATTGCCGCTTGCGTTCGTGCGGGTCCAGATAGCGCTTGCGCAGGCGGATGTTCTTGGGCGTGACCTCGACCAGTTCGTCGTCGTCGATATAGGCGATGGCCTCTTCCAGCGACATGCGGACCGGGGGCGTCAGGCGCACCGCCTCATCCGTGCCCGAGGCACGGACGTTGGTCAGCTTTTTGCCTTTCAGCGGGTTCACTTCTAGATCGTTGTCGCGGGAATGTTCGCCGATGATCATGCCCTGATAGACCTGTTCCTGCGCGCCGATGAACATCTTGCCACGCTCTTCCAGGTTCCACAGCGCATAGGCGACGGAAACGCCATCCTCCATAGAAATCAACACGCCCTGACGGCGGCCCTGTATCGGCCCCTTATAGGGGGCCCAGCTATGAAAGATGCGGTTCAGAACGCCATTGCCGCGCGTGTCGGTCATGAATTCGCCCTGATAGCCGATCAGGCCACGGGACGGCACATGCGCGACGATGCGGGTCTTGCCATGGCCTGCGGGCTTCATCTCGACCAGATCGCCCTTGCGCGCGCCGGTCAGCTTGTCGATCACCGCGCCGGTATATTCGTCATCGACGTCGATGATGGCTTCCTCGATGGGTTCGTGGCGCACGCCGTCGATGTCCTGGAAAATCACGCGGGGACGCGAAATCGACAGTTCAAAGCCTTCGCGGCGCATGTTTTCGATCAGCACGCCCATCTGCAATTCGCCCCGGCCGGAAACGACAAAGGCGTCGCCGCCCGGCGTATCCTCGACCTTGATCGCGACATTGACCTCGGCTTCACGCATCAGGCGTTCGCGGATGACGCGCGACTGGACCTTGTTGCCATCGCGGCCGGCCAGCGGGCTGTCGTTGATGCCAAAGGTGACGCTGATGGTCGGCGGGTCGATGGGCTGGGCGGGCAGGGCGGTTTCGACCTCCAGCGCGGCCAGGGTGTCGGCCACGGTCGCCTTGGCCATGCCCGCGATGGTGACGATATCACCGGCCACGGCCTCATCAATGGGCTGTTGGGTCAGGCCGCGGAAGGCCAGAACCTTGGAAATCCGGAACTGCTCGATCCGTTCGCCATTACGCGACAGCGCCTTGATCGTGTCGCCTGCCTTGGCCCGGCCCGCTTCGACGCGGCCAGTCAGGATGCGACCGATAAAGGGATCGGCGCCAAGCGTCGTCGCCAGCATCTGAAAGGGCTGGTCGATGCGTTCAAGCTGTTTCGGGGCGGGAACGTGGCGGGTGATCAGGTCGAACATGGCCGACAGATCCTGACGCGGGCCGTCCAGCGCCTCATCCGCCCAGCCACCGATGCCAGAGGCATAAAGATGCGGAAAATCAAGCTGTTCGTCACTTGCGCCAAGATTTGCGAACAGATCGAACACCTCGTCCAGCGCGCGATCGGGGTCGGCTGCGGGCTTGTCGACCTTGTTCAGCACGACGATCGGGCGCAGCCCGAGCGCCAGCGCCTTCGAGGTCACGAATTTCGTCTGCGGCATTGGCCCTTCGGCGGCATCGACTAGCAGGCAGACGCCGTCGACCATCGACAGGATGCGTTCGACCTCACCGCCGAAATCGGCGTGGCCGGGCGTGTCGACGATATTGATACGGGTGCCTTTCCACTCGACCGAGGTCGCCTTGGCAAGGATGGTGATACCGCGTTCCCGCTCGATATCGTTGCTGTCCATGACCCGCTCGGCCACGGCCTGGTTCTCGCGAAACGAGCCGGATTGTTTCAGTAGCTGGTCGACCATGGTCGTCTTGCCGTGGTCGACGTGCGCGATGATCGCGATATTGCGAATGTCCATCAGTTTCTGGCCTTTCAGATCTTGGCGCCCCCGTAACCCAGAGACGCCGGAATGACCAGCAGAAACGAACCGGCCGTTCGCTAGCGCAGGCCAAGCAGTCCCAGAATGAACAGGACGACGACAACCAAGCCGACGATGTAGATGATCGAATGCATATATTCCCCCTGTCGTTAAGGCACGGAAACCGCTTGGGTTCCGCCATGATCACAGAACGCCGGATATCCGTTTCAGGTTCCGTGGCGTGGGGCCATGTGGCGGTTCAGCGTGCCAGCGATTCCAGCAGGGGACGAACCCCCGAAAGATCATATCCGGCCCGCGCGGCGGTTTCGCTCAGCTCATCGGCGGGGCGCAGATGGGCCTGCGACAGCGCCCAGAGCACGGTCGAGCGGTTGCCCGAACGGCAATAGGCCGCCTTGGGGCCGGGCAGGCTCATCGCCTCGGTAAAGGCCGAAATCATCTGCGGGGTGATTTCGCCGGGGGTAAAGGGATATAGCGGTATTCCAGACCGGCGTCCTGGGCCAGCATGCCGATGGATCTGCTGTCCAGCCCCGGCTCGACCTCGGCGTCGGGGCGGTTGTTGATCAGCACCTTGAAACCGGCCTTGGCAAGGGCCTCAACATCCTCGGCTGTGATCTGGGCGGATACGGCGATATCGGGGGTAAGCTGGCGCAGATCCATCTGGGTTCCCTCTGTTGACTGGCCGATACTGGTCGGCGCTTGTGATGCCGCTGTCAAGGGTCGATGCAGGCGACCCGATCAAGAAATCGCAGGCCGCCGGTCATTCCACGGATGCCGCCACCAGACCCGGCAGATCGGCCCAGTTGTCAAAGGCCGCCAGATGCGGCAACTGCTCTAGCCCCGCTTGCCGATAGCCCTGCGTATAAAGCAGAAAGGGCACCGGAACGCGCGCCGCACAGGTCGCGTCATATTCGCTGTCGCCGACGTAGATGCCCACGGGCTTTTGCGGATCGGCGCCAATCCCGGTAAAGGCCGCGCGCAGCGGCGCGGGATCGGGCTTTTTCTCGGCCATCAGATCGCCGCCGATGATGAACTGGAAATATCCTGAAAGTCCAAGGTGTTCGATGACCGCCCTGGTCGGGCCAAGCGGCTTGTTCGTGCAGATCGCCAGAGGGTGACCCCGCGCGGCCAGCACCTCAAGCGCCTCGGCCACGCCCGGAAGCATCACGGTCAGCGAGGTCGCCGTATGATAAGATCTCATGAAATCGCCAACCAGATCGGCGTGGCGCGCCGGCGGCAGCCCGGTCGCCGCGATGATTTTCTGCCACAGCACATCGACGCCACCGCCGACGAAACTGCGCACGGTTTGCAGGGAAAGCGGCTCAACCGATTGGGTCGCAAGGGTTTTGTTCACGCAATCCTGTATATCGGGCGCGCTGTCGATCAGCGTGCCGTCAAGGTCGAAAACAATCGGGCAGGGGGCGTAGCAGACAGTCACTGGCGTTTCCATTTGATTGAACAGCCCATCGAGGGCACCTGATCTTGCGGGCCTTGCCCGGTTTCGGCGATCATCAGCATCGCCTCGAACAATTCACGGCGTGCATCGGGCGGACCGGGCTGGCGGCCCGAGGCATCCAGCCGGCCGCGATATTGCAGCTTGCCATCGGCATTGTAGCCAAAGAAATCCGGTGTGCATTCCGCGCCGTAAGCCTTTGCCACAGACTGGCTTTCATCATAAAGATAAGGAAAGGTGAAGCCGTGTTTCCGCGCTTCCTCGCGCATCTGTTCGGGGCCGTCTTGCGGATGTTCCGCGACATCGTTGGACGAAATCGCAACCACCCCGATCCCGGCCTTTGCCATGTCCTGAGCGTCGCGCAGAATACGGTCGATCACGGCCTGAACATAGGGACAGTGATTGCAGATGAACATCACCAGAGTACCGTTCTTTCCCTTTATGTCATTCAGATGGTGAATGCGGCCGTCGGGATCCGGCAGGGAAAAATCAGGCGCTTCTGCACCAAAATCGCAGACAGGGGGTGTGACGGCCATGATTTCTCCTTGTCCCGGCAGCGAAACATTGCTCCGCATCTGGTCGGGATTATGCAGATAAGCATCACGACCTTCAACGCTTACCCGTCCGGGCTGATATCGCTTCCTGATCGTTGCACCTGTAGCCAAGCTGAGGCGATTTCCATCGCGGCGCGTGGCTGATATTTCGGGACGAATGTCCGGCTACGAAAGACGATATTAAATTTACATAATACGGATTATCGGCATGTTTTATGCCTCGCGGTTGAAAGTGTCGAACAACCGAAATAATGGCCATTCGGGCCCCTTTTTGACCATTATACAACCAATTGCTGGCCATTGCCGTAGTTGTCCATGATTGAAACTCTTTGATTTCAATCAGTTGATGGAATCTCTCCGGATGACGTCCGAGCCCGTGCTCCGTCATCGGGCTTTGAGCCTGACCCGTTGACCGTCGGGATGCGGCCCGGCAAGGTCGCCTCAATCCGATCCGGAGCGATGGAACGGCCTGAGCGTCGCCAGATCTCCGGAACCTCCTGACCACCACCTTTCCGCCGGAAAGCGCCGCCTTTCCGAACGGCGGAGCCATGCCTCAAAGGTCGACACGATGTCGCGATATGAAACCAACCGGGGCGATGCCGGCGCCGCAAAGAGCGAATATCCGGTGCAAGACGCCCGGGCGCAATCATCGCCCTGCCCGGCCCGGATGCCCGCCCATCCCCGCTGAGGCGAACGACGGCCCCTGCCCCGTCCCACCTCCGTTGTAACGGCCCGGCCGGTTTCCGGCTGCTGGCGCCGCTTTGCCAAAAGGAACCCCTCATGTCCCGTGTCCCATTTTTCGAGACCCGCCTCTTCGATCCCAACGAGGGCCGGATCGAACTCACTCCCGCCGCAGAGGAGCACATCCAATGACCATCCTGATCACAGCCGACCTGCATCTCGACCTCTGGGCGCATGCCGGGCGCGATCCGTTCGCAGGCACCCTGCCGGTGTTGCGCGACCTTGATGCGCTGATCATCGCGGGCGACCTGGCGAATGATCCGCAGCGGAACTGGCCCTGGGCGCTGACCCGGATCGTGCGGCTGGTCTCACCCGCCCGGGTCTGGGTGATCCCGGGTAACCATGATTATTATGGCGCCACGCTCGATGATGGACCGCTCGATGAGCTTGCCAAAGCCGCCGGGGTGAGCCTTGCCCAGAAGCTGGTTCTGACCTTCGGCAGATGCCGACTGCTGTGCTGCACGCTCTGGACGGATTTCGCCCTGCTTGGGGATCCGGCCATTGCGATGGAACGGGCGGCATTGGCAATGCCGGATTACGACCGGATCTTCCGGGCGGGCGGTGACCTGATCAGTCCCGAGGATACCGTCGAGATCCACCGCGATCACCTCGACTGGCTGACGCGGGAAATTGCCCGGCCTTGGCCCGGCCAAACCGTGATCGTCACCCATCACGCTCCGAGCGCAGCGGTCTCCGGCCCCTTGTCCCAGCTCAGCCCGGCCTTCGCGTCCGATCTGGAGGGCTGGATCGAGGCGCACCGGCCCGACTGCTGGTTCTTCGGCCATACCCACCGGCCGCTCTCGGCACGCATCCGCGGCGCGCCGGTCATCAACGTCTCGCTCGGCTATCCCGACGAGGTGCCCGAGGACGGTGAGGCCGAACTGCTGCTGCGCGGCCTGATCTTCTCCGGCCGATAGCCCCCTCATGCCCGGAGTATTCCCATGTCCACCATCCCCTTCATTGAGGGCCGTCTCGAACTCGAAGCCCGCCTCGCGCGGCATCTGCACAGGTTGCGCAGAAGGAGGACCCGCCCGGACCTTCCGGCCTCGCCGGACGAGGTCGATGCGCCAGGCGAAATCTCGGACGCGGATCTGATGGGTATCATCAGGTTCAGCGATGACGACGAGGCCCGCATCAAGCGTCGGGTCAAGCGGATCCTGGAATGTCGCAAGGCGGCCTCCGGCCTTGAACATCTCAAGCGCGATGACCGTGAGCGGCTTGAGGTGCTGAAGGGTGGTGCGCGGCTGATCTCCATCCGGAATGAGCATCATGCCGACGAACTGGCCGCGGCCTTGCACGGGGACATGCCCTGGATGGCCCCCGCCACCGAGGTGGTTTGGCACGCCATGCGCCGCTCGTGGCGCGAGGGGATCCGGGTCTCACGATCCCGCCACTCCAGCTCACCGGCCCGCCCGGCATTGGCAAAAGCGAATTGGCGCGACGCCTCGGCAAGTTGCTGTCCACGCTGTGAACCGGCATGGACAACTGACCCTGTAACGGGGTGATCGACTTCCAAAA
Source organism: Paracoccus sp. DMF-8 (assembly GCF_029309835.1). Classification (GTDB taxonomy): domain Bacteria; phylum Pseudomonadota; class Alphaproteobacteria; order Rhodobacterales; family Rhodobacteraceae; genus Paracoccus. The sequence continues at coordinate 722,114 of NZ_JARJHL010000010.1, forward strand.
CTGCCCCCCTTACACTGATGTTCATGATGCCCCTGAGGTCATTGGAGGCGCGGTGCGGAATGCTGGTTGTGGAGACGATTGCGAAGATCCGTCGGGCGTATTTCCAGGAGCAGAAGACGATCAAGCAGATCTGCGGGGAGTTGCGGGTTTCTCGGAACACGGTGCGGAAGGTGATCCGATCCGGTGTAACGGAACTGACCTATGAACGGACAATCCAGCCGTTGCCGAAGATCGGCCCCTGGAAAAACAAGCTCGACGAGATGCTGGCGGCAAACGCCCGGAAACCGAAGCGCGAGCGCCTGACCCTGATCAGGATCTTCGAGGAACTCCGGTCCCTCGGCCATGACGGTGGCCACGATGCTGTCCGGCGCTACGCGGCCTCGTGGTCCAAGGAGGAACAGGAGGCTTCGGCCGTCGCCTATGTGCCGCTGATCTTCGCGCCTCTGCCACAGCCGGATGCTGTTTGTCCGGGCCTACCCGCGCGAGACGCAGGAGCCTCAGCCATCAGTTCGGACCGGTGATCTGCACCACGAATTCCATTGAGGCCTTGAACTTGAAAATCCGCCGCGCCGTCAGAGCCCGGGGCCGCTTCCCAAGCGACGACGCAGCGGCGAAATTGATCTGGCTGGCGCCCAATGCGACATCGACCGAGTGGAAGAGATCGGTGCGCGAATGGCATGCTGTCAGAAGCCAGATCGCCAACATCTTCGAAGAACGTTGCCCAATGGCCTGACAAATAGCGTCAGAACACAAAATATCGGACAGTCTCGAACGGGCACGTGCTGCGGCTAAGGGGGTGACGGTCAGGCCGCGCCCAGGGCCTTGCGCAGCGCCTCGTTGACAAAGGCGCTCTTGTTCTCGATGCCTTCCAACTGCGCCGCAATATCCGGCTCGATCATGAAGTTCTGGCGGATTTTCTTCGTGCCGCTCGGCATCGGCGGGCGACCCCGGCGGGCATGGTCAAAGAAATGATCCTCCAGTTCCCCGACCTCGCCATCTTCACCGATGCAGGGCTTAGCTTTCGTCATAGCGCTTCCTTTCCCGTCATTGGCCTTGCGCAGGCTGATGACCCGGAGCTTGTCGCCCCGAACGCACCACGCCACGACGCAAAGCCGCTCATTGATCGGAACCAGACCGACAAAGCGCGCTTCGCCATAGTCGGTGCGGCTGTCCTCGACCGTCAGAGCTTCGTCCCAATCGGCCTCTGCTACGCTGGCAAGGTCCATGCCCCGCTCTTGCAGGGTGCGTTCGCGCTTCTGTTCGTCCCAGTCCAGTTCCATGGGAACTGCACACACACCTTAATTCAGCGCGTCAATAAAAGTGTGTAGGAAAATAGAGGATCACGGGCAGGCGCTGTTTCCGAAAGATGACGATTTCGGGAAGCGGGTTGTTGAAAATGGTCATCGAGGCTGCCGACGCGCTCTATGCCTATCACATGCGCGGAGGGACGTCAGATGGTGTCATGGACGGCACCGCCTATCTTCAGTCCGTGCATGTCGCACAAAATCGGCGCGCTGAAGGTCAATGACCCCGACGGCCGTTTTCGCGATCTGCCGGGCACGCCGGAAGAAGCAGATGCGTTGATCATGGAGCGCCGCCGATCCGACTACGATGCGAACAAGGCCATGCTAGAGCGCGGCGCCATGCGTGCCCCTTTCCCCTTTTGGTGCAGGCTACGCCCTCGATCCCGGCGGGGTCGAGTGCATTGAAGCGTTTCATAATCGCGATGCGGATCTGGGCTTCGGCTGTTTGACGGTCCGGATCGTGTGATGCGATGCGTTCGCCGAAGGCCTTGAGGTCGAGCAGGTGAACGCCACCGGTTCAAGAGAACCTGCGAGGGCATCCTTGCGTCGATCCGACTTCGGGCGTGATATCCGGACCGCCGGATCATCATGGGGCGATGGACGGACCTGCTTTCACCGCCCGCGTCGAAAAGGTTCTGGCGCTGGAACCGATCCCCGGCACTGGTGTCATCCTGGACAATCTCTCCACGCACCGGAACGTCGCGGCAGCCAGCGCCGGGTCATGCGGGCTTGCATCATGCATGACTGCCCCCTCGTGCATGAAGGGGCGCTTGTGACGCAAGGCTCAGGCTCGTCTTACGCGCCGGTTATCCGCCAGATGGTGTTTCCGACATCATCCGCCATCAGCAGCGACGCCTTGTCGGGACCGATGGTGACACCAACGGGTCGGCCAAAGGCGAACCGCTCGTCATCGGACAGGAAACCCCACAGGATATCGCGTGGCGGGCCGGCCGGGCGGCCGTTTTCGAAAGGCACGAAGGTCAGCCTGTATCCGCTGAGGATCGAGCGGTTCCATGAACCGTGCTGCCCGATCACCATGCCGTCGGGAAATCCGGGCAATGTGCCCTGCGGCATCCAGCACAATCCCAGTGACGCCGTGTGACCGCCAAGCGCGTAATCCGGCGTGATCGCCCGTGCCACCATCCCGGGATCCCGAGGGACGCGATCATCGACGATCCGGTCCCAATAGCAATAGGGCCAGCCGTAAAACCCGCCCTCGCTGACCGAGGTCAGGTAATCCGGCGGCGTCTCATCACCCAGCCCATCGCGTTCGTTGACCACCGTCCACAGGCTGCCCGTCTCCGGCTGCCACGCCATGCCGACGGGGTTGCGCAGGCCCGAGGCAAAGACGCGCGCCGCGCCGCTGGCAAGGTCCAGCTCCCAGATCGCGGCCCGGCCCTCTTCGGCCTCCATTCCGTGATCGCCGATATTGCTGAGCGAGACCGACCACCGGCGCAGATCTGGACCGGTCGGGCGAGACGATCAGGCTGCGGGTCCAGTGCCCGCCCGGCTAGAAATCGACCAGCTTGCGGCCCGGCCCGGTCAGCCGCGTCGCACCGTCCTGATAAGCGAACGCACTGATGCCATCGGTATTGCCGACATAGAAGGTGCCGTCCACCAGCGCCATGCCGAAGGGCTGGTTCTGCCCGTCCAGAAACACCTCGCGGATCTCGGCCACGCCATCACGGTCGGCATCGCGCCACAGGGTGATGCGATTGGCGCTGTCGCCGATGGCATGGGCGCGGCGCATCGTGGCCTGCGTGGCCCGATCCAGCAGGGTCTTGGGTCGGGATGGCTGCTCTTTCGCCTCGGCGACCAGCACATCGCCATTGGGCAGAACCTCGATCCAGCGCGGATGATCGAGGCCGGAGGCAAGAGCATTGACCGCCAGCCCCGGCGCGGTTTCGGGACGCTGCCCAACGCGCCAGCCCACAGCCGAGGGCATTTTCAGGGTCATGATCCCCTGCCTCCTTGCCGCGGGGATCTCTGGCGTCGCGCCCACCGCCTGCACCCGGGGCACCGTCAGGCGCCGCAGCGCGGCTATCGTCCCGCCGACGACGGCAGTGAGTTGCGCCACGAGATCCATGACCGGCTCCGATCCGTTATGCCCATATTGCGGAACCTTCACCTGTCCGGGCCGTGACGACAAGCGGGTTCGGCGAAACAGGACGGACCGGGGGATGATTCCTGCGCGACGATTGGCGCATGCCCGTCACTTTGCCGTGACATTCGCCTGTGAAAGGATCAGTCTGCGCCTGATATCAATTCGTCAGGCGGCGTGGCGTGAACCGGCCCGCCGTTACCCTTGAAGGAGACGCGCAATGACACCGGTGATCGTCAATCTTGTCATATTCGTGGCGCTTCTGTTCGCATTGTTCAGGCTTCAGAGCGGCTCTCTTTCGCTGTCGGTGCGGGTGTTCATCGGCCTGATCCTCGGCACCCTTTTCGGCATCGGGCTGCAACTGGTCTATGGCACCGGATCGGAAACCGTCCAGACAACGGTGAACTGGCTGGACATCGTCGGCTCGGGCTATGTCCGGCTGTTGCAGATGATCGTCATGCCGCTGGTCTTCGTGGCGATCCTTGCGGCGGTGTCGAAACTGCATGATGCCTCGTCGCTTGGCCGCATATCGGTGCTGACGCTGGGAACACTGCTGCTGCTGACCGCCATTGCGGGGCTGGTCGGCGTGGTCATGGCGCTGTCCTTTGGCCTGACCGCCGAGGGGCTGATCCAGGGCAGCGCCGAAACCGCCCGGATGAGCGCGATCGAGACGACCTATGCCCCGCGCGTGGCCGATCTGTCGGTGCCGCAGCTGATCCTGTCCTTCATCCCGCGCAACCCCTTTGCCGATCTGACCGGGGCCAATCCGACCTCGATCATCTCGGTGGTGATCTTTGCCGTCTTCCTTGGCATCGCGGCCATCCGGCTGATGCGGCGCAAGCCCGAACAGGGCGAAAACCTGCTGTCGCTGATCGACATGCTGCAAGGCTGGATCATGCAGCTTGTGCGGCTGGTCATCGCGCTGACACCTTATGGCGTCATGGCGCTGATGACGAAGATGGCGGCGACCTCGAACGCGGCGGATATCCTCAATCTGGGGAAATTCGTCATCGCCTCCTATATCGGGCTGGCGATCATGTTCGGGGTTCATGCGGGTTTCCTGACGCTGACCGGGACCAATCCGCTGGTATTCTTCAAAAAGTCGCTGCCCGTGCTGAGCTTTGCCTTCTCCAGCCGTTCCAGCGCGGCGTCGATCCCGCTGAATGTCGAGACCCAGACCCGCCGTCTGGGCGTGCCCGCGACCATCGCGTCATTCTCGGCATCCTTTGGGGCGACCATCGGCCAGAACGGTTGCGCGGGTCTCTATCCGGCGATGCTGGCGGTGATGGTGGCGCCGACGGTGGGGATCAATCCGCTGGATCCGGGCTGGATCGCGACGCTGATCGCCATCGTCACCATCAGTTCCGCAGGCGTTGCCGGCGTCGGAGGCGGGGCCACGCTGGCCGCGCTGATCGTGCTGCCCGCGATGGGCCTGCCGATCGAGCTGGTCGCGCTGCTGATCTCGGTCGAGCCGCTGATCGACATGGGCCGCACGGCGCTGAATGTCAGCGGCGCGATGACGGCGGGCATGGTCACGTCGCAACTTCTGGGCCAGACGGATCGCGCGGTGCTGATGAGCCCGGAAGACGTCGATCTGCAAAGCGCCTAGGCCGTCGGTTCGTGCCTGTCATGCGCAGGCGGCAGGCAACGCGGATGGCGGTGAGAGGTTCGGTTTCGTTCCAGGTGGCGCGTTCCGGGATCAGCAGGGTCAGGCCGGGCCGGGTCTCCAGCATCCATGCGTCGCGATGGTCGGCATTGGCGGCGGGAAACCGCGCGGGCGGCAGCCGATCTCCGGCACCCTCTGGCCCGGCGCCGGCGGCAGGGCGTCGATGACAGACGCGATCCGGTTCGATATCCGCGCGGCCACGGGGCTCAGCCCTTGTCGGTCATCTGCGGCCAGTAAGTGCCGAAGCACCACAGGTTGCCCTCGGGATCGCGGCAGATGAATTCGCGGCTGCCATGGTCGCGGTCGGTCAGCCCTTCCTCGATCACCGCGCCGGCGGCCTCGGCGCGGGCAAACATCGCGTCGACATCGTCCACGGCGATATAGAGCGACTTGCCGCCCTGCCCCATGGGCCGGCCCACCATTTCGCCATAGCTGTCGTCCCTGTCGTCGCCGCACATGATCATCGACGCGCCAAAGGCCAGTTCGGCATGGGCGACCCTGTCGCCATCCATGTATTTCGCATGGGTGGTGAAACCGAAGGCCCTTTCCAGCCAGTCGATCATCGCCGCCGCGTCGCGGAAGCGGAAGGTCGGGTAGATGCGCGGTGCTTCCATCATGCGTTCCTCCTTTGCCTGACGGCTCAGGGTGACATGCCGCCCGCGCGCCGTCTTGAGGAAATGTTACCGTCGCGCGCGCCAGCCCGCCGGGGTGGTGCCGCCGAATTCCCGGAACTCGCGGCTGAAATGGGCCTGATCGGCATACCCGGCCTCTGCCGCAATTTCGGCCAGCGGTCCGGCGACGGCACTGGCTGCGACGCTGATGGTTGCCATGCCACCGGCGATCCGGCTGACCGCCCTGGGTATTTCCCGCATCCCGGCCGAGTTTCTGGAACTGGGCAAGTCCCTCGGCATGAGGCGCGGCCAGATGTTCCTGATCCGCCTGCCTTTCGCCATTCCCAGCATCATGGCCGGAATCAACCAGACGCTGATGATGGCCTTCGGCATGATGGTCATCGCCGGAATCGTCGGCTCGGGCGGGTTGGGCCAAACGATCTATGACGCGATCCGCACGCTGGATATCGTCAAATCCATCGATGCCGCCATCGCCATCATGATCCTGACCATGGTCATCGACCGCCTGACCCAAAGCATGGCGCAAAAGAAAGGGCGCAGCGCATGACCTACCAGCTTTCCATCGGCACCTGGCTTGCGCCCTTCGTGGACTGGCTGAATGCCAATATGCACGGGCTGTTCGATATCATCGGCCGCGTGGTCGAGGCCGTTCTTGGCGCTTTCCAGTCGCCGCTGCTCTCTCCGCCAGCCTTCGTGGTGATCCTGTTGATCATCGCAGCAGTGCCATCCTGGGCAACTGGCGAGTGGCGCTGATGGCATTCCTGTGCCTCGGCTTCTGCTGGCTGATGAACCTCTGGCCGCAATCCATGCAGACGGTCGTGCTGGTCTTTACCGCGGTCGTCGCGGCTGTGGCGATCGCTGTCCCCCTTGGGATCATGGCGTCGCGTCGGCCGCGTCTTGAGGCGGCGTTGTGCCCGATCCTCGATATCATGCAGACCGTGCCGCCATGGGTCTATCTGATCCCGGCGGTGATCCTGTTCAGCCTGGGACAGGTGCCGCCGCCGGGCTGAACGGGCTGCGCATCCTGCGCCGCTACGGCCCGGTGCCGATGGGCTTCACCATCCACGGCCCCTCCAGCCCTGTCGCCAGATGCTGCCGCGCATATGTCTGACAACCCCAACCGACCGGAGGACGAAATGGACGAAAAACCGTTCGAGACGCAGATCGAGGTGCGCTACCGCGACACCGATTCCATGGGCCATGTCAGCAGCCCGATCTATTATGATTACCTGCAATCGGCCTATCTGGAATACATGCATACGCTGCTGGAGCTACCCAAGAGCCGCAAGCTGCCGCATATCATGGTGCGCACCTCCTGCGAATATGTCTCGCAGGCTGTCTATGGCGACCGCATTTCGATCCTCAGCCGCGTGACCAGATTCGGCAACAAAAGCTTCGAGATGGAGCATGTCATGCAGGTCGCCGACGACAGCGGGCGCGAGGTGGCGCGGGCCAGCTGGACCCATGTCATGTTCGATTACGACGCGCAAAAGACCTATCCGGTGCCCGAGGAATTCAAGGCCGCCGTCGCCCAATATCAAAGCCCTGCCTGACCCGCTTGTCGGAGGCAAGACCATGCATCTGCACTGGAACGAGGCGCGGGCCGCGATCCGCGCGGAATATGCGCATATCGGGCAACCCGAACCGGGCGAGCCGCCGCCCGGCACCTTCGACCGCCGCCGCTGGGACCAGTTGGCGCAGGCGGGGCTGTGGCGCATGGTCGTGCCGCCGGAACATGGCGGCCGGGGCGTGGACTGCAGGAGCTTCACTGCCGCGCTGGAAGGGTTGGCGTCGACCATCCGCCATCCGGGGTTGGTGCTGTCGGTGATCGGTCAGGCGGGGATGATCCGGGCGCTGGAGCTTTACCGCACCGAGACGCAGCGCCGCCGCTACCTTCGCCGCGTCCTCGCCGGAGAGCTCCGCGCCACGGCCATCGCCGACCCCGATACCCATTCCGGCAATTTCGGCATCGACCCGGACCTGCTGAAACGCGTCGAGGTCGCGCCCGGGGCCGGTTCGGCGCTGGCCGGTCCGGGGGCACTGGGCGGTGCGATCCGCTATGAAACCAAGGACCCCGAGGACCTGCTGCTGCCCGGCCGCAGCCAGGGCTACATGCTGAAGCTCTCGGCCCAGACCAATGGCAAGCGTGTGACGCCCGGCCTGGCCTTCTACGGCAGCCCGGACGCGCGTTTCGGCTATCTTGTCCATCTGACGAAATCCTGGGCCGACGATTACAAGGACGGTGATGGCAACCGGGGCGCCGATACCGGCAACGACCCGCTGGATGCGCTGGTCAAGCTGCGCTTCCGCCCGGCCGAGGGGCATGAGCCGACCTTCAGCAGCACCTGGCGGCGTGACAGCGGGCGACGGGCCTATCGCTCGAATTTCGGCATCCCGCCGGACCTGCCCGATGCTGTCCCCGAGGATCAGAAGCTGGGCTGGCGCTCGACCTCGGTCAGCTATCGCTTCGATCCGGCGGATAATCCGTTTCTGGACCTCACGGTCTCGGCCTATGACACCCACAGCAGGCTCTTGCGCGACATTGATGTCCGGCAGGTCTCGGAATGGGACACGCGCGGGTTCGACATCCGCAACCGCTCGGATTTCGGTCAGGTCGCGGTGACATATGGCTATGACTACGGCTGGACCCGCGCTGCCGAATCGGCCCTGACCGGTGCAGAACGCGCGGCGATGACGCTGGACGCCACGATTGCCGGTCTCGAACCGCGCCTGTTCGGCGGTGGCCTCGTCCAGTTGGCGGGGCTGCGGGCGGAACTGGACGGCGAATGGCACCTCAAGAATGTCACGCATGAGCTGTCCAGCGCCGGGCTGATCACCAGCATTCAGGCCACCAAAGGCCGTCCGACGCAACCTGACCCAAGGAGACACCAATGCCCCGCCACATCATCCGCGCCATTCTGTCCGACCCAATTGCCTTGCAGGCGGGCGATGTTCTGCAAAATCAGGGTGCCGTGCCCGTCGATATCTATCCGCAGGATCCGGCGAGCGACGATGCCGCCCTGCGCCTGCCCGGCGACGGCGGGGCCTTTCAGGTCGAAAACGCTGTATCGGTGCGCGCCAGCACGTCCAGCGGCAGCACCACGCTGGCCGTGATCCGGGGCTTCTGATGCGGCTACATCTGGACCGATTTTGGCCGCCCATGCGCATCCGCTCTGGTGGCGGCGGCGAGCCGGTCGATCCGATGCAGCGGATCGCTGCCCCGGCGACCGGCACGCTTCTTTTTGCAGGCCATAGCTTTGTTCAGACGGCCTGGGGCGGCGTGACATCTGACGGCCAGCACGGAGGTATTCTTTATTCCGACTGGCCGGGTAGCACCCTGTCGGATTTCGTGCCGTTCGGGTCGTCCCGAGCGGTCTGGGACCTGAATGGCCATGCGCGTAACAGCGATTATGACCTCGTCCTGGTGTCGGATGTGGCAGACTTGGCCACCGGGTTTCCAGCGCCGGGCCCCAGCATGGTGAACAGCCTTCAGGCGCTCTACTGGCACGGGCTTGCGGCTGCCGCGCGCGGCGCAGAGTTGATCCTGTTCCAGCCCTGGTCGCCGCAGGCGGTCGATCTGGACGGGACCGGCGTGGCAGCCTTTGCATATTATCGCCAGTGGCTGACCGACCACCTCGGCACCCCTGTCTGGGTTATTCCGACAGGCCAGTATGTGCGGGCGCTGCGGCGCGAGTTTGGCGACGACATCTTCGTCGACGGCCTGCATCTGCGCGCGGCCAGCCAGTATGCGCGCGGGGTCTCCTATCTGACATATTCGTTCCTGACGAAAGAGCGGTGCCCGTTTGTGCGCGAGGGCGACGGGGATGTGGATCAGATCGCCTGGGATACACTTCAGTCCGAGCGGATGGCGGGCTTCGGCGGCACCGCCGGCGTCGATGCGGCGGACATCGCAGACCCGCTGCCAGAGCCGTTACCGCTGCCCGATTAAAGGGGCTCTGAAACAGGTGTTCACGGCCCCTGAAATCAAAATCCAATTGCTGCAAATATTCGTGTCACACCCTGCAAGACTTCGTGTCACGCTACACTGGACAAACGCGAATCTGTGCGCAGACCTTCACCGAAAAATCAGGAAATCAGCTAATGTCCTGTATTTACTGGCGCACCCAAGAGGATTCGAACCTCTGGCCTCTGCCTTCGGAGGGCAGCGCTCTATCCAGCTGAGCTATGGGTGCATCTGGCGATCTTGTTAAACGCAAACTCCGGGCATCGCAATGGGGCGCGATGGGATTCAGGCGAAAAGCTCTCGGCAGAAGGTCAGGCCGTCGATCAGGGCGTCGACCTCGGCATGGGTGTTGTAAAGCGCAAAGCTTGCCCGTGCCGTGGCGCTGGCGCCAAAGAACTCGAGCAGCGGCATCGCGCAATGGGTCCCTGCCCTGACCGCGATTCCGCGCTTGTCCAGAATCGTCGAGATGTCATGGGCATGCGCGCCGTCCATCGTCATCGAAAAGATCGCGCCCTTGTCCGGGGCATCGCCCTGAACCTGCAGCCAGTTCAGGCTGCGCAGCCGGTCGCGGGCATAGTCGCGCAGGCTGCGTTCATGGGCGGCGATCCTGTCCATGCCCAGATCCATCATGAATTCCAGCGCCGCCCCCAGACCGATCTGGTTGGTGATGCCCGGCGTGCCCGCCTCGAACCGCAGGGGCGGCGCGGCATATTCCACGGCATCGCGGGTGACGGTGCGGATCATGTCGCCGCCGCCCAGAAAGGGCCGCATTTCCTGCTGGCGTTCTGCCGAAATCCAGATCGCCCCCGAGCCCGAGGGGCCGTAGAGCTTGTGCCCGGTGATCGCGTAGAAATCGACGCCCAGAGCTGCGACATCGACCGGCATATGGACCGAAGCCTGGCTGCCGTCGACAAGCACGGGGACATCGGTGCCGCGCGCGATCGCCGCGACATCGACCACGGTGCCGGTGACATTCGACATATGGGTGACGGCGATCAGCCGGGTGCGCGGGGTCACGGCAGCCAGCATCTTTTCCGGGGGCAGGCTGCCATCGGCTTCCGGCTCGACCCATTTCAGGACGACGCCCTGACGTTCGCGCAGAAAATGCCAGGGCACGATATTGGCGTGATGTTCCAGAACGGACAGCACGATTTCGTCCCCCGCCTGCAGGCGTGGCGCGGCCCAGCCGTAGCTGACAAGGTTCAGCCCCTCGGTCGCGCCCGAGGTAAAGATGATCTCGTTTTCGTCGGGGGCGTTCAGAAAGCGGGCGATGATGCCGCGCACCGATCTGTAGCGTTCGGTGGACAGGTTCGACAGATAGTGCAACCCACGGTGAACATTGGCATATTCCTGAGTATAGGATTGCATGACCGCGTCGATCACGGCGCGCGGTTTCTGCGCGCTGGCGCCATTGTCCAGATAGACCAGCGGCCGGCCGTTCACCTGACGGGACAGGATCGGAAACTCCTGCCGGATTTTTTCGACATCATAGGTCATTGCGCGGGAACCTCCGGCATATAGCCAAGGGAAACGCCCAGCAGGGACAGGACCATCGCGAACAGAAAGACGGAACCGACAAATCCCAGAAGGACAAGAAAGCTGTTCTGAAAACCATGCAGCGCCTTGGTGAACTGCAGGGTCAGGTAGATCAGTAGGCCAAAGGCGACCAGCGACATCAGAACCGCCGAAATCGGAAAGATCAGCGCCAGAACGACCTGAAAGGCCTGAACGGCGACCAGCAAGAGCTCGATCCAGGCGACGACCAGCAACGCATCGGCGAAGGTTCCGTGACCGCGAAAGGCGCGGCCGACGACCGTCATCAGCGCGGCCGCAATGACCATGCCCGTGAATTGCACCGAGGCCAGCATCAGAGGCTGACCGATCAGCTGCGACACCGGGCTTTCGGTATCGACCGGGAACAGCATCCGCGCCAGCCCTGCCAGAGCCGTCGACAGCGACACGGCCAGAACCAGCGCCATCCAGCGCGACGGCATGTCAGGGGCCAGCGCGCGCAGGGTGTCCAGCGCCCTGCCCGGCTCGCGCAGGCTGAGCATCACCAGCTGTTTCAGGTCATCAAAGGTCATGTCTTTTCCGAAAGCACCCGCAGCCCTGCACCCCAGATATACAGAAATCCCAGACCGGCAAGAGCCTGACACAGGATCAGCGCCGCCCCCGGCCCGACCAGCCCGGCCACCATCCCCGCCAGAAGCATGGCGGGCGAGACGGCCAGCAGGGCCCAGAACAGGGCAAGGCGGCTGTTTTCGGCGCTGATCCGGCGCGGAAACAGCCGTGACAGCACGGAAACGACCGAGGCCAGCAGGTAAAAGACCAGCGGCATCACGAACATCACCGCAAACAGCGCCCCCGCCATCCGCGCCGACAGCGGCACGGATGGGTCAAGTTCCGCCGCGCGGGCATGTCCGGGGGCCTGTGCGATCAGAAAGATCAGCATCGCGACCATCAGCACCATGATCAGCGCGCGATCCGGCATGCCGCACAAGCCGGCAAAGACCCGCGCGGGGGCGCGCCAGCTTTGCACGATCAGCGGAACGATCCCCGCCCGGTTCACGCCCGATCGGCTCATGCGGGCGGGTTCTGGGTCCGGTCGTTTTGGGCCCGATGCATCAGCCATTCTTCCAGCCTTTCGGCAATGCGTTCACGCAGATCGGCATTTTCGACCTCATCCAGCGCGGCGGCAAGGAAGGACAGGACCAGCAGCACCGTCGCCCGTTCACGCGGCACCCCACGCGAGCGCAGATAGAACAGCGCCGTTTCGTCGATCGCGCCGGTGGTCGAACCGTGGCTGCATTTCACGTCATCGGCATAGATTTCCAGTTCCGGCTTGGCCAGAAACTGGCTGTCGCCATCCAGAAGCAGCGACTGGCTGATCTGGTAGCCGTCGGTTTTCTGGGCGCCCGGCTTGACCAGGATCTTGCCCTGGAACACGCCCACGGCCCCGTCGCTCAGCACCTTTTTATAGACCTGACGGCTTTCGCAACGCTCACCCGCATGGGTGATGAAAACGGTGTTGTCATGATGGAACGGGCCATCCGCCGTATTGCCCAGAACCGCCGCCGCGACATGGGCCACGGCATCGTCGCCGGCGATATCCACGACGCTTTCATGGCGCATCATCCGGCCATTGACCGACAGCTCAAAGGATTTGAACTGCGCCTTGGCGGCGACGCGGGCAAAGATATGACCGATGCCGACCTTGGGATGCGAGGCGAGCTTGGCCGTGATGTGATGCAGACGCGCACCGGCACGTAGATCCGCCTCGATCACGATATTCGAGCGCGCACCGATCATGCCGGTTTCCAGCAGCGTGAATTCGCTGCCCTCTTCCAGCAAAAGGACATGGTGCAGGTTCACATCCGCCGCATCCGAGCGGCGGCGGTGGATGATATGCACCGGACGCGCGACCTGCCCCGAAACGCGGATCAGCACGCCTTCGGTCGCGGCAAATGTGTTCAGCGCGGCAAAGGGGCGGCTGACCGGGGTCTGGCCATTCGCTTCCAGCACGCCATAAACCTCGCCCGCCCAATGCGATGCCGTGGCTTCGGCGGCGGACAGCAGGTCGATCTGGAACCCCTCTCCGGTCAGCGCATCGGATGCCGCCGCGTCGAAACGCCCATCGACGAAAACCAGCCGCAGCCGGTCGATATCCTCGAACAGGGGGGAATCGTTGGCGTCGGTCTGAACCGGGATCGGCGCAGGCACCGGGTCGTTGAAGACGCCGGGATTGGTAAAGCGCCAGTATTCATCGCGCCGTCCGGGCAGGCCCATCTTTTCCAGACGCGCCAGCGCATCCTGACGCGCGGCGGCGGTGATGCCGCTCGCCGGGTGCGGCAGCACGGCAAGACGCTGCGTCAGCGCATCGCCCGCGGCCGGCTTGGCTTGCGCCTGGCTTTCGCGGATCGCGAGATCTGCCATCATCCGACCTCCGACAGCAGATCACCGTAACCGCTGTTTTCAACCTCAAGCGCAAGCTCGGGGCCGCCGGTCTTGATGATCTGGCCATTCGCCATGATATGCACGACATCAGGTTTGATATGGTCCAGAAGGCGTTGATAATGCGTGATGACCAGGAATGACCGATCAGGCGAGCGCAGCGCGTTCACGCCCTGCGCGACCAGCCGCATCGCATCGACATCCAGCCCGCTGTCGGTTTCGTCCAGAATGCACATGCGCGGCTCCAGCATGGCCATCTGCAGGATTTCATTGCGCTTTTTCTCGCCGCCCGAAAAGCCGACACTGACCGAACGCTTCAGCATGTCGCTGTCGATGTTCAGGGTCTTGGCCTTTTCGCGGACGATTTTCAGGAATTCGCCCGAGGACAGTTCATCCTCGCCGCGCGCCTTGCGTTGGGCGTTCAGCGCGGTGCGCAGAAAGGTCAGGTTGCCGACGCCGGGGATTTCGACCGGATACTGGAAGGCCAGAAACAGGCCCGCCGCCGCGCGTTCCTCGGGTTCCATGTCCAGCAGGTCCTGACCCTCCAGCTTGGCCGAGCCCTCGGTGACCTCATAGCCGTCGCGGCCCGACAGCACATAGGACAGGGTCGATTTGCCCGAACCGTTCGGTCCCATGATCGCATGGACCTGACCGGCGGGGACCGACAGGTTGACCCCGTTCAGGATCTGCTTGCTGCCATCCTCAAGTTCGGCGTGCAGGTTTTTGATTTCCAGCATATTTTCCCTTTGTCATCTTTTCGCGGACGCAACCCCGGACGGGTTTGTCGCTTGCATGTTTCTGTTTCGCGGACCGGTTCGCGACCTCGTGCGATCTGCGTCCCGGCGGCCAGAGGCAAAGCCCCCGGCCGGACCGGCGCTATCCAACCGAACCTTCCAGCGAGATGGCGACCAGCGATTGCGCCTCCATCGCGAATTCCATCGGCAGCGCCTGCAGCACGTCGCGGCAGAAACCGTTGACGACCAGCGCCACGGCCTCCTCCTCGCCAACGCCACGGGCGCGACAATAGAACAGCTGGTCATCGTCCACCTTGGAGGTCGTCGCTTCATGTTCGACGCGGGACGAGTTGTTCTTGACCTCGATATAGGGAACCGTATGGGCGCCGCATTGATCGCCGATCAGCAGGCTGTCGCATTGCGTATAGTTCCGGCTGTTGGTCGCACGCGGGTGCATGGTCACCAGACCGCGATAGGTGTTCTGCGCCTTACCCGCAGAAATCCCTTTGGAAACAATGCGCGAACGGGAATTCTTGCCAAGATGGATCATCTTGGTCCCGGTATCGGCCTGCTGCATGTTGTTGGCGATGGCGATCGAATAGAACTCGCCCGACAGATCGTCACCGCGCAGGATGCAGGACGGGTATTTCCACGTGATCGCACTTCCGGTTTCGACCTGCGTCCACATCACCTTGGCGCGCGCCTCGCGGCAATCGGCGCGTTTGGTGACGAAATTGTAGATCCCGCCCTTGCCTTCCTCATCGCCGGGGAACCAGTTCTGGACGGTCGAATATTTGACCTCGGCATCTTCCAGAATGACGATTTCCACGACGGCGGCATGCAGTTGCGCGATGTCGCGTTTCGGCGCGGTGCAGCCTTCCAGATAGCTGACATAGGCGCCCTTGTCGCAGATGATCAGGGTGCGTTCGAACTGGCCGGTGTTTTCCGCATTGATGCGGAAATAGGTCGACAGCTCCATCGGGCATTTCACGCCCGGCGGCACATAGACAAAGGAACCATCTGAAAAAACAGCGGAATTCAGCGTGGCAAAGAAGTTATCCGACTGCGGCACGACCGAGCCCAGATATTTCCTGACCAGTTCTGGATGTTCCCGGATCGCTTCGGAAATCGAACAGAAGATCACGCCCGCCTTGGCCAGTTCGTCCTTGAAGGTGGTGCCCACGGACACGCTGTCAAAGACTGCATCGACGGCCACACGGCGTTCTTCGCCCGCATCCTCGCCGCGTTCGACGCCGGCCAGAATCATCTGTTCCTTCAGCGGGATGCCCAGCTTTTCATAGGTCGCCAGCAGCTTGGGGTCGACCTCGTCGAGGGACTTGGGCTTGACCTCCATGCTTTTGGGGCGGGCGTAGTAATATTGATCCTGATAGTCGATTTCAGGATAGGTCAGCAGGGCCCAACGCGGCTCGGTCATGGTCTGCCAGCGGCGGAACGCGGCCAGACGCCATTCCAGCATCCATTCCGGCTCCTCATTCTTCTCCGAGATCAGGCGGACGATATCTTCGTTGATGCCCTTGGGGGCATATTCCATCTCGATCTCGGTGTCCCAACCGTATTTGTAGGACCCCATGTTCTGGACGGTCTCGACCGTTTCGCGGTCTACGCCCTCACGGACTTCGATGGCGTCGGTGGCAAGATCAGCCATTTCAAACCCTTCCTGCGGTCACCCGCATATTGTTCCGATCGCGCCAGCGCTGCCATTGGGCAAGCCAGGCATCGGCAAAACGCATGACATCCCGTTCGTCCGTCGCCGGACCGAACGAGATGCGGATCGCGTCCCCCGCATATTCTGTCGCAACGCCCATCGCCTGCAGCACCGAGCTGGCCCGGACCTTGCCCGAGGAACAGGCCGAACCCGCCGAAACGGCGAAACCGGCCAGATCCATTTGCATCACCTGAGTCTCGCCCCGCCAACCATCCGTCAGGACGGCAAGCGTATTCGGCAGACAAAGGGAATCGCTGCCCGGAAATGTAACATTTTCCGCCCCGGTTTCCAGTCTTGCCCGTAACAGATCGCGCAATTCACGGGTTTTATCCCATAAACCTTGCGCCAGATCATTTTGTGCGGCTTTTGCGGCGGCGGCAAAGCCCATGATACCGATCAAGTTTTCCGTGCCTGCACGGCGTCCCTGTTCCTGTCCACCACCTTTGATCCGGGCCTGAATATCGGTGCCACGCAGCACGACCAGCGCGCCGATCCCGCGCGGCCCACCCAGCTTATGCGCCGAAACGATCCCGGCCTGAATGCCCAACCAGTTGAAGGCAAAGGGGATCTTGCCAAAGGCACCGGTCAGGTCGCTGACCGCCAGCCCCTGCGGCAGGTCCTGGATCACGCCGGTTTCGGAATTCGCCAGTTGCAGGGTCGACTGATCGGGCGCGGGCACGGTGACGATGCCGCCCGCATCCACGGCCAGATCGGCCCGGCACCATGCCTTGATCGCGTCATGTTCGACCGGCGCGCAGGCCAGATCGCGCCCGGCCAGCGCCAGCGCCGCCGCCTCGGTCGCGCCGGAGGTAAAGATCACATCCGCGCCTTCGGCACCCAGGGCCGCCGCGACATCTTCGCGCGCACGTTCCAGCGCCGATTTCGCGGCCCGGCCTTCGGCATGGACGGACGACGGGTTGCCAATGATTTCGGTCGCCTGAAACATCGCCTCGCGCGCCTCGGGGCGCAGGGGGGCGGTGGCGTTCCAGTCCAGATAGACCCTGTTCATGCGACACCATGGGTCAGGGCATCGGCGACGCGCGCGGCCAGCCTGCGGGCGACCTCGGGCTTGGACAGGCGCGGCCATTTTTCCGGGCCCTTGCGCGAAATCAGCGTCACCGCGTTTTCGCTGCCGCCCATGATGCCGGTCTCTGGGCTGACATCATTGGCGACGATCCAGTCGCAGCCCTTGCGCATCCATTTTTCGGTCGCATGCTGCAGGACATTCGTGGTTTCGGCGGCAAAACCGACGACCAGCCGGGGGCGGTCCTGCGGCAGGCGGCTGATCCAGGCCAGGATATCGGGGTTTTCGACCAGTTCCAGCACCGGCATGCTGCCCGAGGCATCTTTCTTGATCTTGTCGCTGCTGGCATTGGCGATGCGCCAATCCGCCACGGCGGCGGCCATGATCGCGGCATCGGCGGGCAGCGCCAGCTCGACGGCGTCGCGCATCTCTTGTGCGGATTCGACAGCGATCACCTCGACCCCTTCGGGGGCGGGCACCTGCGCGGGGCCGGTGACAAAGCTGACGCGCGCGCCAAGCGCCACCAGAGCCGCCGCGATCGCCGCCCCCTGCGCCCCCGAGGAACGGTTGGCGATATAGCGCACCGGATCAATCGGCTCATGCGTCGGGCCAGAGGTGACGATGACATGCTGCCCCTGCAACGGGCCGGGTTCAGGCGTTTCGGGCATGGGCCCGTCCGGCGGCAGCGGATCGCCCAGGGACAGCGGCCTGTCGGCATCATCGCCCAGCCCACCCAGATCGGCCGCCAGTTCGGGAAGCTGCGACGGCACCGGACCCGTGACAGCCGTTTCGGGGCGCAGACGCAGCGGAGGCTCGGCGCTCAACTGCGCGCGGATCGCGGCCAGAATCGTCGCCGGTTCGGCCATCCGCCCCTCGCCGAATTCGCCGCAGGCCATGACGCCCTCGTCCGGCCCGACAAAGCGGATGCCGTCGTCGCTCAACTGCTGGCGGTTGCGGACCGTCGCGGCATGGCCCCACATCCGCACATTCATCGCGGGCGCGATCAGCACGGGCTTGTGGGTGGCCAGCAGCAGGGTCGTCGCCAGATCATCGGCCAGCCCCCCCGCCATCCGCGCCATCAGATTGGCCGTCGCGGGCGCCACTACCACCAGATCGGCGGCGCGCGACAACTGGATATGCCCCATTTCGGATTCGCGCGTCAGGTCGAACAGCTCCTGATGACAGGGCGCCTCGGCCAGCGCCGACAGGCTGAGCGGCGTCACGAATTCCGCCCCCGCGCGCGTCAGCACCGGCGTCACCGACATGCCGTCCTGCCTCATCAGCCGGATCAGCTCGGGGATCTTGATCGCGGCGATTCCGCCTCCGACGATCAGCAGGATGCGTCTGCCTTCCATCGCCACCTCTCTGTGCTACGGTCCTACCCGGACATAGGCCGAGACGGGCCAATCGACAAGCAATCCCCTTGGGTCAACCGCCTTCGTCACCGCCCGTCACCCGGTCCCTGTCCCATGCCGCAGTTAACCGCCCGGAAACCATCATTGCGGCCAATGGCTGGACCAGAGCGGCCGACCATGCCATGACTGGCCGTAATGCTGTGCTTTTTCGTAATGATTTGAGGTCGTGGCATGACGGATCAACCGGCGGTCCTGTGTATCGGGGCCTTGTTGTGGGATGTGATCGGGCAAAGTTTCGGCGCGATGGCGCCCGGTGCCGACATGCCCGGCAGCATCGCGCAACTGCCGGGCGGCGTCGCCTTCAATGTCGCCAACAGCCTGACGGGGCTGGGCCAGCCCGCCGAGCTGCTGGCCGCGATCGGCTGTGACGGCGCGGGCGATGTGCTGATCGAAGAGGCCTCGCGCCTTGGGATCGGCACCGGCCATATCCACCGCAATGCCTCGATGTCCTCGGATTGCTATGTCGCGATCGAGGGGCCGCAGGGCCTGTTCGCCGCCGTCGCCGATGCGCGCTGTCTGGAAACCGCCGGGGTGCAGGTGCTGGCGCCCCTGCGCGATGGCCGGCTTGGCTCTGCCGCCGCGCCCTTTGCGGGCCGGATCATGCTGGACGGCAACCTGACCACCGCCGTTCTGGCCGATATCGTCCAGGACCCCTGTTTCGCCGCAGCCGAGTTGCGCGTCGTCCCCGCCAGCCCGCAAAAGGCCGATCGCCTGCTGCCGCTATTTGCGCGGCCGGGCACCTGTTTCTACCTGAACCGAGAGGAGGCAGAGGTCCTGGCGGGCACAGACAGCACCGATTCCCTGACCGCGGCGCAGGCCGTCATCGCCCGGGGCGCAGAGCGCGTCATCGTGACCGAAGGGCCGAATCCGGTGGTCGATCTGCGCCGGGGACAGCCTGCGCTGACCTCTTGCCCGCCAAGGGTCGAAATCCTGCGCACGACCGGCGCGGGTGATCGTTTCGTGGCCGCGCATCTGGTCGCGGAAATGCGGGGCGAGGCCGGGCAAAGCGCGCTGGATTTCGCCGTCGCCGCTGCCGCCGCGCTGGTTTCCGGGCAGGTGGCACAATGAGCGCGGAACTGCTGTCCCTTTCGCCCGAAGTCGCCGCGGCCAAGGCCAAAGGCCAGCCCATCGTCGCGCTGGAATCGACCATCATCACACACGGCATGCCCTATCCCCGGAACCTGCAGGTCGCGACACGGGTCGAGGCAGCGGTGCGCGACAGCGGCGCCACGCCCGCGACCATCGCGGTCATGGGCGGGCGCATCCGTATCGGGCTGGACGGCGCCATGTTGCAGCATCTGGCGGAAACCCCGCAGGATCAGGTGATGAAACTGTCCCGCGCCGATCTGGCCGCCTGTCTGGCGCTTGGCCGCACCGGCGCAACGACGGTCGCGGCCACAATGATCTGTGCGCATCTGGCCGGGATCGCAACCTTTGCGACCGGCGGGATCGGCGGCGTGCATCGCGGGGCCGAAAGCAGTTTCGACATCTCGGCCGATCTTCAGGAACTGGCACGCACCCCGGTCACGGTGGTCTGCGCGGGCGCCAAGGCGATCCTTGACCTGCCCAAGACGCTGGAGGTTCTGGAAACATTGGGCGTGCCGGTCATCGCCTTTGGTCAGGACACCCTGCCCGCCTTCTGGTCGCGCGATTCCGGGCTTTCGGCCCTCTTGCGGATGGATGATCCCGGCCTGATCGCCGCCAGTGCAGACCTGCGCCGGCAGTTGGGGCTGGCAGGCGGGCAGTTGGTCGTGAACCCGATCCCGCATGAACATGAAATCCCGCGCGAGGTGATGATTCCCATCGTCGAAACCGCGCTGCGCGATGCCGTGACGCAGGGGATCACCGCGAAATCCGTGACGCCGTTCTTGTTGCAGCGCATCCTTGAACTGACGCAGGGGCGGTCGCTGGATGCCAATATCGCGCTGGTCCTGAACAATGCCCGGCTGGCCGCGCGGATCGCGACCGAAACGGCGCGGCAAGGGGGATGATCCCTGCCCCGGTCAGGAAAACAGGGCCGACACGTCAAAACTGTCGGCCTGTCCCAGCTTCGACTTGTGATTTTCGATGAAGGCATCGGCCGCAGCGCGACACGCCCGGAACAGGTCATCGACCAGCCCCGGATTGGGCATCAGTTTCGACATATGGCCAAGCGTGCCCGGATAGACATCATCGCTGATCATATGCAGCAGGACATCCTTCATCGGGCGGCCCTGCAGGCGATCTTCGCGAAACAGGCGCTTGACGAAATAAATCGCGCGCAATTCGGACAGAAGCGAGGCGTTGAAGCTGATTTCATTGATCCGGTCGGCAATCTCGACCGGGGTTTTCGGGGTGCCGGCCTTTTCCATCGGATTGATGTTCACGATGACCAGATCGCGCGGCAGGGCGGGCGCATATAGCGGGAACAGCGCGGGATTGCCGCTGTAGCCGCCATCCCAATAAGCTTCCGTCTGGCCGGTCCTGGGATCGACCAGATCGACCGCTTTGAACACGGTGGGCAGGCAGGCCGAGGCCATGATCGTATCGGCCGTGATTTCATGGTTGTCGAAAACGCGGATCCGCCCGGTCCTGACATTGGTCGCGCTGATGAACAGGCGCGGCCCGCCATCGCGGTCCAGCCGGGGATGGGGCATGTCGCGGATGATATTGGCCAGGGGGTTCGAATAGAACGGCCCGAAATCATAGGGGCTGACGAAACGATAGACGTTTTCCAACCATGCCATCGGCGAAAACGTCTCGGTCCAGCGCTGGAACTGGCGGGGCGCGGGGAACATGCTGTAAAGCCAGCGCACGCAACCGCTGTCGCTGACCTGCGAGACCTGGGACCAGACAAAGGCCATGTTCTCGCGCGCGGCGCGCCTGCCGGTCGGCCCCTGCGAGATCGACAGCCCCGCCTTGATCGCCGCGCCGTTCAACGCCCCGGCCGAGGTGCCGCTGATGCCCGCGATCTCGATATCGTCATCTTCCAGCAACCGGTCGGTGACGCCCCAGGAAAAGGCGCCATGCGCCCCGCCGCCCTGCAGGGCCAGATTGATCTTGACCGCCATTCCCTATCCCTTCGCTTTGCGGATGCAGCATAACGGGCGAGGTGGGAAAGAAAACCGCTGGCGAACGGGACGTTGCGCGCCTAGCGTGGCGCGAATGCACGGGTGACAGGGGGATGCCATGCCCGATCCGCAATCGCTGCCGAACTTTGCGCTGATCGCGCCTGGCATGGCACTGACGCCGGGGCCGAACATGATCTGGCTGATCTCGCGCTTGATCTGTCAGGGGCCAAGGGTGGGGCTGGTGTCGCTGAGCGGTGTGACGGCGGGCGCCATCGCCGTATTTCTGATGCGCAACCCGGCATGGGCGCTGTTTCAGCGCTGGCTGATGGGCACGGTTCTGGCAGGTCTGGCGATCCGCATGGCGCTGGACAGCCGGCGCTAGGGATCAGTCCTCGGCATTCGCCTCGGCGCGCGATTTCCCGGCGACATCCAGCGCCAGCGTCGCGGCCATGAAGGCATCCAGATCGCCGTCCAGAACCCCTTGCGTGTCCGAGGTTTCATGCGAGGTGCGCAGATCCTTGACCATCTGATAGGGGTGCAGGACGTAGGACCGGATCTGGTTGCCCCAGCCCGCATCGCCCTTGGCGGCGTGCTGGGCGTTGATTTCGGCGTTCCTTTTGTCCAGCTCCATCTGATACAGGCGCGATTTCAGCGCGGCCATGGCGTTGGCGCGGTTCTGGTGCTGCGATTTTTCGGAACTGGTCACGACGATCCCGGTCGGGATGTGGGTGATCCTGACGGCCGAGTCGGTGGTGTTGACGTGCTGCCCGCCCGCGCCCGAGGACCGATAGGTGTCGATGCGGATTTCATTGTCGGGCACAGTGATTTCGATATTGTCATCGACCACCGGATAGACCCAGACCGACGAAAACGAGGTGTGCCGCCGCGCCGCGCTGTCATAGGGGCTGATGCGGACCAGACGATGCACGCCCGATTCCGATTTCAGCCAGCCATAGGCATTCGGGCCGGAAATCTTGTAGGCGGCGGAACGGATGCCCGCCTCTTCGCCCGGCGTTTCGGATTGCAGTTCGACGTTATAGCCCTTTTTCTCGGCCCAACGCACATACATCCGCGCCAGCATCGACGCCCAATCCGCGCTTTCGGTGCCGCCCGCGCCTGCGTTGATTTCAAGGAAGGTGTCGTTGCCATCCGCCTCGCCGTTCAGCAGGGCTTCCAGCTCTTTTTGCGCGGCCAGTTCGGACAGGGATTTCAGCGCGTCCTCGGCCTCGGTGACGATTTCGGTGTCGCCCTCCATCTCTCCCAGTTCGATCAGGTCGACATTGTCCTTGAGCCCCGTTTCGATCAGCTTGTAGGTGCCGACGGCGTCCGACAGCATCTGACGGTCCCGCATCAGCTTTTGCGCGCGGGCGGGATCGGACCACAGGTCGCCATCCTCGATCATCGCGTTCATTTCTTCCAGCCGGTGGGGGGCGGTTTCCCAATCCATGCGCTGCGCCAGCAGCTTCAGCGACTTGCGGATCGTGTCGATCGTGGCTTGGGTTTCGGCGCGCATGGGTTTCGTCCTTGGAGTAGTCGAGACAAAGGGAAATAGCGCCGGATCGGCCCGGGAACAAGCCCAAGCGATGATCCGCGCGCCCGGCCGTCAATACAGCCCGCCCGAAGACAGGGTGCCGAAATCGGCCTTTTTCGGGATGACCTTTTTCTGCCCGGTCGAGGTCGTGACCGCCTGCCCGCCGCCATCGCCCCGCGAATAGAGCGGCAGCGTGTCTGGATCGACGCGGTCCCAGCCCCCGTCGATAAAGTCCTTGCCCTGCGCCCCGTCGCGGAAATATTCGGCGATGACATTGTCGCCCTTGGCGTTCGGGCCAAGGCGCTGGCCGGTAAAGCGGTCGATGTTGACGAAATGGCCGCCCGGCGGAACCTTGAAGGGCGTGCCGCCATATTCCCGGACCGCCTCTTCCATGAATTCCTGAAACACCGGAACGCAAAGCGTCCCGCCAAAGGCCCCGCGGCCAAGCGTGCGCGGCTGGTCGTAACCCAGATAGCAGCCCGCCACGATATTCGAGGTATAGCCGATGAACCAGACATCCTTGGCGTCATTGGTCGTGCCGGTCTTGCCCGCGACCGGGACCGGCAGGTTGACCCCGCGACCCGATCCGCGACGGACCACGCCTTCCATCATCGAGGTGATCTGATAGGCGGTGATCGCATCCATCACCCGTTCGCGGTTCGTCGAAATCACCGGCCCCGCACCGACGGGCCATGCGGGCTGGCCGCAGGTCCGGCATTCGCGGCGGTCGTGGCGATAGATCGTGCGGCCGCGCTGGTCCTGAACGCGGTCAACCAGCGTCGGTTCGACCCTTTCGCCGCCATTGGCGAACATCGCATAGGCCGCGACCATTTTCATCAGCGTGGTTTCCTGCGCCCCCAGAGAGTTCGCGAGGAAATTGCCCAGATGGTCGTAAGCCCCGAAATCCTCGGCATATTTCGCGACCGTGTTCATGCCGATATCCTGCGCGATGCGGATCGTCATCAGGTTGCGCGACTGCTCGATGCCGGTGCGCAAGGGCGTCGGGCCATAGAATTTCCCGCTGGAGTTCTTGGGCGCCCACAGCCCCTGCGGCGTGTTCAGCGTGATCGGTTCATCGACGACGATCGTCGCGGGCGAATAGCCATTGTCCAGCGCCGCCGCATAGACAAAGGGCTTGAAGCTGGACCCCGGCTGACGCTGCGCCTGCGTCGCCCGGTTGAAGACCGAGGATTGATAGGAAAAGCCGCCCTGCATCGCCAGAACCCGGCCGGTGTTCACGTCCATCGCCATGAAACCGCCCTGAATTTCCGGCACCTGACGCAGGGTCCAGCGGATAAAGCTGCCGTCGCTGTCGCTGGTCATCTGGCGCACCAGCACGACATCGCCGACCTCGACCAGATCCGACGCCACCCGCGCCTGACGGCCTAGCCGGCCGTCGGGCAGACGCTTGCGCGCCCATTGCACATCCTTGGCGGGGATCCAGTGGCCGTCCTCGTCCTCGGGGACGCCTTCGATGCCGATGCGGGCGTCATTCTCGCCAAGCGACAGCACGACGGCCGGGTGCCAGCCCTGAATGTCGCGCGGCACGTCGGCGGCGCGCAGGGCCTGCCGCCAATCCGCCTCAGCGGTCAGGGATTCCGCGGGGATGGTCCGGCGCGTGCCGGTCCAGATGCCCCGGCTGCGGTCGTATTTTTCCAGCGCCCTTTGCAGCGCCCTTGCGGCGATCACCTGCAGGTCGGCATCGACCGTGGCGCGGATCGACAGGCCGCCGCCAAAGAATTCCTCCTCGCCGAATTCGCGCGACAACTGGCGGCGGATTTCATCGGTGAAATAGTCGCGCGGCGGCAGGGTCGAACGGAAATTCGGATAATCGCCACCCTGAACCGTGCGCATCGGCTGTTCGATTTCGCTGCGATAGGCGGCGTCCTGCAGATAGCCGTTTTCCTGCATCTCGCGCAGGACCTCGTTGCGGCGAAACAGGACCTTGTCATGATCGCGCACCGGATGCGAACGGCCCGGTTCGCGCGGCATGGCGGCCAGCATCGCGGCCTCGTTCAGGGCCAGGTCGTCCAGGCTTTTGTTGAAATAGGTCAGTGCGGCGGCGGCCACACCATAGGAGTTCTGCCCCAGATAGATCTCGTTCAGATAAAGCTCCAGGATCCGGTCCCTGGGCAGGGCCTGCACCAGCCGGGTGGACAGGATCAGTTCCTTGATCTTGCGTTCGGCGGTGCGGTCGCCCGACAGCAGGAAATTCTTGGCCACCTGCTGCGGAATGGTCGAGGCCCCGCGCAACCGCCCGCCAAGCGCCGCATCGCGCAGGGCGGCCGCAATCCCCATCGGGTCGAAGCCCTGATGGTGATAGAAATTCTGATCCTCGGCCGAGATGAAGGCCTGTTTCACGATGTCCGGGATTTCGTCGACGGGCACGAAGATCCGCCGTTCCTCGGCGAATTCGTCCATCATCTTGCCTTCGCCCGAATAGATCCGGCTGATCGTCTTGGGGGTGTATTGGGCCAGCTGTTCGTGGCTGGGCAGGTCCTGCGAATAGATCCACAGCACCCCGCCCACGGTCAGGATGAAGAAGGCGGCGGCGGTGACGACCCATGAAAAGATCGCGCCAAGAAACGACAG
Organism: Paracoccus sp. DMF-8; assembly: GCF_029309835.1. Lineage (GTDB taxonomy): Bacteria > Pseudomonadota > Alphaproteobacteria > Rhodobacterales > Rhodobacteraceae > Paracoccus. Next base: position 747,804 of record NZ_JARJHL010000010.1, read on the forward strand.
GACAAAGCGGAACAACAGGAGAGCCTTCTGGGGAATGCTTGGGGTTCTATAGCGGGCGCGGGTTCAGCCGTCAAAGCAACCTTGCGCTACTTGCGCAAAAGTGCGGCGCGGGCCTGCTCATCCGCCGCCCATGCCAGAATCGCGCGGGTGATTGACCCCGCCATCCGGCCTCGCCATTGCGGGTCCAGCAGATTGGCGCGGTCGCGTTCGTCGGTCAGAAAGCCCAATTCGACCAGAACCGAGGGGATATCGGGCGCCTTCAGCACCGAAAACGCAGCGCCACGGACCGGACGGCGGGTGCATGTCAGACCCGCTGCGCGACATGTCGGATGCCAGCATGCCCGCGAAATTCCCGGCGCGTGGTTGGGTGTCGGTGCGGGCAAGGTCGATCAGGGTCTGGACGATTTCATCCTCGGCCCCTTCCAGATCGATACCGGCCAGCAGGTCGTCGCGGTCGTGGCGCGCGGCCAGTTCGCGGGCGGCGCGGTCATTCGCCGTCGGGTCCCAGTTATAGATCGTGACGCCGGTCGCCTGCCCTTCGGGCAGCGCATCGGCATGCAGCGAAATCAGCAGATCCGCCCCGCCTGCCCGCGCGATGGTCATGCGCCGTTCCAGCGGCACGAAGATGTCGCTGTCGCGGGTCGCCACGACCTCGATCCCCGAACGGCGCAGGGTTTCCGCCAGTTCCAGCGAAAAGCCAAGGATCACAGCCGCCTCGGAAATCGGGCCGACCTGCGCGCCGGGGTCGATGCCGCCGTGGCCGGGGTCGATTGCCACGCGAATGGGCCGGTCCAGCCCCGGCACGCCCCGCGGTGCGGCCAGCGGCACGGCGTTTTCCGGCAGATCCCACAGCGCGCCCATCGTGTCATTGCGCACGGTGAAATCACGTTCGCGCACCGGATCAAGGCGCAGGTGAATCACTGCGCCACCCGGTGCATCGCCGCCCGGCTGGTTCTGGATCGCGCTGGTCAGCCCATAGGGGCCGGGCAGTTCCGCGACCAGCCGCGACCAGCCCTCGCGGAAGCGGCCCCGCCGCAGGGCGGGCAGCAGATCGGCGCCGCTCAGTGCCTCGGGGCTGTTCGTCGCGAAATCCACCTCGCGGAAATCGACGACAAGGCGCGGCGGATCGGCCAGAAAGAACACGCGATAAGGCACGGCATGAGACAGGCCAAGCGTCACATCCAGCGGGCGTGGCTTGCCCCGGTCGCGGCCTTCGGCGGTGATGCCCGACCGCGCCGGATCAAAGACGGCCGGGCGCGTGCTGTCCTGCGCCATCAGCGGCGCGGCCAGCAGCAGAACAATCAGCGCGACCAGCAGGCCATATGTCCGTCGCAGGATCATTGCCCCGCGACATCCACGCCGCGCGTCGCCATGAAACGCGCCAGCCGGTCCAGCCCTTCGGCAATTTCGGGGGTGGAACGGGCATAGCTGAAGCGCAGGGTCTGCGCCCCGCGCCGAGGATCGAAATCCAGTCCCGGCGTCACGGCAACCCCCGCCTTTTCAAGAATTTCCGCGCAGAATTTCAGGCTGTCATCGGTCAGGTCCGACACATCGGCATAGATATAGAATGCGCCTTCGGGCGGGGCGATGCGGGTAAAGCCCATCTGCGGCAGACGTTCCAGCATCAGGCGGCGGTTTTCGGCATAGACGGCCAGATCCGCATCGGCCTCTTGCCGTGCTGTCCAGCGCGCCCAATGCGGCGACCTGACTGGCATGGGGCGGGCAGATGAACATGTTCTGGGCGATCCGTTCGACCGTGCGGGTGGATAGTGGGTTTCGGGGCACCACCATCCAGCCGATCCGCCAGCCCGTCATGCTGAAATATTTGGAGAACGAATTGATGACAAAGACATCATCCGTCACCTCCAGCGCGCTGACGCAACGCCTGTCATAGCCCAGCCCGTGATAGATCTCGTCCGAGATGACGGCCATGCCCAGATCCGCGGCCCGCGCCGTCAGCCCTGCGATTTCGCCCTGGGTCAGCACCGTGCCAGAGGGATTGCCGGGCGTAGCTAAAGGATCAGCCCCTGCGCCCCTTCGGGCAGTTGTTCGGGGCGCGGCTGATAGCGGTCCCGCGCCAGGGCCTGGATGCCGACCGGTTCCAGCGACATGGCGCGCAGGATCTGGCGATAGCTGGGATAACCAGGTTCCCCCAATGCCACCCGGTCCCCCGCGTCGAACAGCGCCGAAAAGGCCAGGATAAAGGCCCCGCTGGACCCCGGCGTCACCACGACCCGCGCCGGGTCCAGATCGACGCCATACCAGCGGCGATACAGGTCCGCGATGCCTGGCGCAGTTCCGGCAGGCCAAGCGCGACGGTATAGCCTAGCGGCTCGCGCTCCAGCGCCTGCGCCAGCGCCGCACGCGCACCGGCGCGCGGGTGCCGTGGCCACCTCCATATGGATGATGCTGCGCCCGGCGGCCTCGGCCCGACGCGCCGCCTCCATCACATCCATGACGATAAAGGGATCGACCTGCCCGCGTTCCGACCGTATATGTTGCGCCCATCTTTTCTTGTGCCGTTCCTATCCCAACTGCGCCCGGCAGGGTCAAGTCGGTCCCGGCCCGCGCCGAAATCACGCAAAGGTGTTCTTGCAACCCCGATCAGCGCGGGCATCCTTTGGCGAAATCATGAGGAATGCCATGAAAGCCCTTTTTGTCGCCGCCGCCCTGTCGGCCGACCGCCCTGCCCGCCATGGCCTTTGACCCGGCAAACATGTCGAACCCGAAAAGCAGGCCTTTGGCGAGGCGATCCGCGACTATCGATGGCCAATCCCGAGGTGCTGGTCGAATCGATCAACGTGCTGGAAACCCGCCGGGCCTCGCAAGAGGCGCAGAATGACAAGCTGCTGGTCGAAAACAATCGCGACGCCATTTTCAGGACGGCCACAGCTGGTCGGCGGCAATCCCGTGGCGGTGCAGCAGGAGGCGGGCGCGGATGCCTATAAGAAGGCGCATGACGCGCTGATGGAATCGCGCGGACCGGTGAACCTGGAAAGCCTGACCGCGCTTGCGGGCGAGCCTGGGCGTCGACGACAAGGCGGTGCTGAACCGGATGAATACCGAGGAGGTCTCGGCCGTGCTGCGCAAGAACCGCCGAGCTGGCCGAGCAGATGAGCGTGATGGGCACGCCCACCTTCATCATCGGCGGCGAGATGCTGCGCGGCGTGCCGGCGGACGGGCTGCAGGGCGCGATTGCGCGGGCGCGGGCGGAAAACGGCTGAGCCGGGCGCCGGCGTCGCTTGGGTATTTGCAGAGCAAAGAAGTATGGGGAGCGGTCCGGCGGGCCGCCCCTTTCATTCGGCGGCGGCGGATTGCGCGGATTCGATCTCGGCGGCGCGTTTCTCGACCAGTTCGACGATATGATCGACCATCTGGTCGTTGGTCATCTTGTGGTTCTGCTTGCCGGCCAGGTAGACCATGCCGGCGCCGGCGCCGCCGCCGGTGAAGCCGATGTCGGTCATCAGCGCCTCGCCGGGGCCGTTCACCACGCAGCCGATGATCGACAGGCTCATCGGCGTCTTGATGTGTTCGAGGCGTTTTTCCAGCGTCTCGACGGTCTTGATGACGTCGAAGCCCTGCCGCGCGCAGCTAGGGCAGGAGATGATCTGCACGCCGCGGGTGCGCAGGCCCAGCGATTTCAGGATCTCGAACCCGACCTTGACCTCTTCGACAGGGTCGGCGGACAGGCTGACGCGGATCGTGTCGCCGATGCCCATCCATAGAAGATTGCCCAGACCGACGGCGGATTTCACCGTGCCGGCCGTAAGCCCGCCCGCCTCGGTGATGCCCAAATGGATCGGCGCGTCGGTCGCCTCGGCCAGCTGCTGATAGGCGGCGGCGGCGAGGAAGACGTCCGAGGCCTTCACGCTGATCTTGAATTCGTGGAAATCGTTGTCCTGCAGGATCCTGATATGGTCGAGACCGGATTCCACCATCGCATCCGGGCAGGGCTCGCCGTATTTTTCCAGCAGGTGCTTTTCCAGGCTGCCGGCGTTGACGCCGATGCGGATCGAGCAGCCGTGGTCGCGGGCAGCCTTGATGACCTCGCGCACCCGGCTTTCGTCGCCGATATTGCCGGGGTTGATGCGCAGGCAGGCGGCGCCGGCCTCGGCGGCCTCGATGGCGCGCTTGTAGTGGAAATGGATGTCGGCGACGATCGGCACCGGGCTTTCGCGGCAGATCTCGCGCAGGGCGCGGGTCGAGGCCTCGTCAGGGGTCGAGACGCGCACGATGTCGGCGCCGACATCGGCGGCGCGCAGCACCTGGTCCAGCGTCGCCCTGACGTCGCTGGTGTCGGTGTTGGTCATGGTCTGCACGCTGATCGGCGCGTCCCCGCCCACCGGCACCTTGCCGACCATGATCTGGCGCGACTTGCGCCGGTCGATGTTGCGCCAGGGGCGGATGGGGTTATGCGACATGGCGGCGGCCTTTTCCTGCGCAAGAGGCGGGTTCGTCCCCGACAGATAGGCGCATGCGGCCGGGTCGGCAAGCCACCCCTCCGGCAATGTCGCATCCGTGACCGGGGAAGACGGCTATTCCTGCACCGGCGCCGGGGCATCGCCCGGGGCTGCGACCATGGCCACCATCTGCGCCAGTTCGGGATCCTTGGTCAGGTCGGCAAAGGCGAATTTGGCGGTCAGCGCCGTCGGCGACAGCTCGACGTTCTTCACCACCTTGGCGCCCGGCGCGGCCGGGCCATAGGTGCGGCCGTTCACCGCGAAATAGACCGCGCCCGAGTTGCCGGCGCGCAGGATCGGCGGCGCTTCCAGCTTGGGCAGAGCGAAGCGTTCGCCGGCGTCCATGGTCTTTTCCAAGAGCACGGTGCCGTCGGCCGAGGTGACGCGGACCCAGGCCGGACGGGCGGCGAGGATCTCGATCTCGGCGGCGTCGGGGGCGATGGTGCGTACGGCCATGCTGCTCGGCCGGCATCTCGGGGCCAAAGACGCGCTCGGCCTGTGCCGGGGCGGTGACCGCTTGGGCGATGGCGGCTTCGGGCTGCGCCGCGACCGGGGCCGCCAGCCCCGGGTCGATGGCGGCGATGGGGCCGTCGCGGGCCACCAGCACCGGCACCTCCAGCGCCTGCGGGCGATAGGTGCGATCCAGCCCCTCGGGACGTGGCAGGTTGACCTGGGCCGATTCCACGGTCTCGGGCTCGGCCGCCTCTTGCACCGGATCCAGCGCGGCGATCATGCCGGGCGCCTGGTCGCCGGGGGTCAGGTTGACCTTCTGCACCTCTTGCAGCACGGCCCAGCCGCCATAGCCCAGCCCGCAGGCCAGCGCGACCATGACCAGCAGCGAGCCGATGGCGCGCGGCTCGATCGAGGACCACATGCTTTCCGGCTTGGGCAGGAAGATCGGATGCGGATTGGCGAGCGCCTCGGCCGGGTCCGAGGGCCGGCGCTGCGGCTTGGGCCCCGAGGCGGCCGGCGCCATGCCATGCGTGGGCTGGAAGCCGGATTCCTGGCAGAAGCGGCGGAAGGTCCAGTCCGAATCCATCCCCAGGTAGCGCGCGTAAGAGCGGACGTAGCCGGCGATGAAGCTCGGCGTGTCGAAGGCCGAGATGTCGCAATTCTCGATGGCGGCGACATAAGAGGCGCGGATGCGCAGCTCGCGCTGCACGTCCAGCAGCGACTTGCCCAGCGTGGCGCGTTCGCCCCGCATCAGGTCGCCGAGTCGAATATCAGGATCGTCGAAGCCATGCGGCAAAGCCGCAGCCTCGTCATGGCCATGCGACGGGGGATTCCCCCTCAGCCCGATCATCGCGCCTGCCCCATTCTCTTCTGCCCTCCCGAATCGGGAGATTCTTACGGATTGATTAAAGCAAGGTTATCACGGGCGCGAGAGCTGTTCACCCTGAAACCGAAATCAGGCCGCAGAGGTTGAACGATTGAGCTTGCACTGGGACCACAGGTTGTCCATGGCGCGCACCAGGCTGGTCGATCTGGCGCGGATCATGCACCGGCGAGGGCGTGAAGCGCAGCCGCTCGGTGCCGCGGGGCACGGTCGGGAAGTTGATCGGCTGCACGTAGATGCCGAAATCGGCCAGCAGCATGTCCGACAGCGCCTTGCAATGCACCGGATGGCCGACATGCACCGGCACGATATGGCTGCCATGGTCCATGATCGGCATGCCCAAGCCGCGCAGCCGCATCTTCAGGATGCGGGCGTTCAGCTGCTGCTGATCGCGCAGCACCTGGCCCTCGGCCGTCTTCAGGAAGGCGATCGAGGCCGCCGCGCCCGCCGCCACCGCCGGCGGCAGCGAGGTGGTGAAGATGAAGCCGGGCGCATAGGAGCGGATCGCGTCCACCATCTTGGCCGAGGCGGCGATATAGCCGCCGAAGACGCCGAAGGCCTTGCCCAGCGTGCCGTTGAAGATGTCGATGCGGTCCAGCAGCCCGTCGCGCTCGGCCACGCCGCCGCCGCGGGGGCCATACATGCCGACGGCATGGACCTCGTCGAGATAGGTCAGCGCGCTGAATTCGCGCGCCAGGTCGCAGATCGCGGCGATGGGGCCGAAATCGCCGTCCATGGAATAGATCGATTCGAAGGCGATCAGCTTCGGTGCCTCGGGATCGTCGGCCTCCAGCAGCTCGCGCAGATGCGCGACGTCATTGTGGCGGAAGATGCGCTTGGCGCCGTCGAAACGCTTGATCCCCTCGATCATCGAGGCGTGGTTCAGCGCGTCGGAATAGATGATCAGGCCCGGGAACAGCTTGCGCAGCGTCGAAAGCGTCGCGTCATTGGCGATATAGGCGCTGGAAAACACCAGCGACGCCTCTTTGCCATGCAGGTCGGCGATCTCGGCTTCCAGCTTCTTGTGATAGACCGTGGTGCCCGAGATGTTGCGCGTCCCGCCCGAGCCGGCGCCGGTCGAATCCAGCGCCTCGTGCATGGCCGCTAGCACCACCGGATGCTGGCCCATGCCCAGGTAGTCGTTGCCGCACCAGACGGTGATCTCGGTCTCCGAGCCGTCGGGCCGGGTCCAGATCGCCTGCGGATAGGCCCCCTTGCGCCGCTCGATGTCGATGAAGGTGCGATAGCGCCCCTCCTCGTGCAGCTTCCCGATGGCTTGATCGAGGGCGGCTGAATAATCCATCTGCGGTCCCTTGCCTTGCTTGAACTTGCTCGCTTGGGGGATCATGCTCCGATCCCGCGGGTCATGACTTGATACGTGTCAATTCAGAGAAAATATAGGGCAAAATTGTCGCATTGCGACCATCGAACCAGCCGAAATCTCTGAGCAAATCATTCAGGAATAGGGAAAAGATGGCTGACAGCACCCGAATCGACGAAGTTCTTTCAACGCTGGACGCGGAATTGCCGCAGGCGCTGGAGCGGCTGAAGGCGTTCCTGCGCATCCCCTCGATCTCGACCGATCCGGCGCATCGCGGCGACGTGCGCCGCGCCGCCGAATGGCTTTGCGCCGAACTGGCCGGGCTGGGCTTCGAGGCCTCGGTCCGCGACACGCCCGGCCATCCGATGGTGGTGGCGCATTCGCCGAAGGGCACGCGCCGGCCGCTGCTGTTCTATGGCCACTATGACGTGCAGCCGGTCGATCCGCTGGCACTGTGGGACCGCCCGCCCTTCGAGCCCGAGGTCCAGGACACGCCCGAGGGCCGCGTCATCCGCGCCCGCGGCGCCGCCGACGACAAGGGCCAGCTGATGACCTTCGTCGAAGCCTTCCGGGCCTGGAAGGCGGTGCATGGCGCCCTGCCCTCGGACCTGGTGCTGCTTTTCGAGGGCGAGGAGGAATCCGGCTCGCCCAGCCTGCAGCCCTTCCTGCGCGAGAACGCGGACGAGCTGCGCGCCGGCATCGCCATGATCTGCGACACCGGCATGTATTCCGACGGCCGCCCGGCGATCACCACCTGAGCTGCGCGGGTTGCTGGGCGAGGAAATCGTGGTCCGTGCCGCCGACCGCGACCTGCATTCGGGCAGCTTCGGCGGCCTCGCCGCGAACCCGGTCCAGCTGCTGGTCGATCTGCTGGCGACGATCAAGGATGCCGACGGCCGCGTTACCCTGCCCGGCTTTTACGACGGCGTCGAGGAACTCAGCGACGAGCTCGCCGCCGACTGGGACGCCCTGGCCTTCGACGCCGGCGACTTCCTGTCCCGCGTCGGATTGCGCCTGCCCATCGGCGAGACCGGCCGCACCGGGCTCGAAATGGTCTGGAACCGCCCGACCTTCGAGATCAACGGCATCTCGGGCGGCTATACCGGCGAGGGCTTCAAGACCGTGCTGCCGGCCGAGGCGCGCGCCAAGGTCAGCTTCCGCCTGACCGGCACCCAGGACCCGCAGGCGATCCGCGAAACCTTCCGCGCCCATGTCCGCGCCGCCATCCCCGCCGATTGCACGGTCGCGTTCCACGGCCATGGCGCGAGCCAGGCCAGCCGCATGGACATCCGCGACCCGGCCTTTGCTGCGGCGAAACAGGCGCTGTCGCAGGAATGGGGCCGCGAGGCCGCCTATATCGGCGCCGGCGGCTCGATCCCCATCGCGGGGGATTTCAAAGCGATCCTCGGCATGGATTCGATGCTGATCGGCTTTGGCCATGACGACGACCGCATCCACTCCCCGAACGAGAAATACAACCTGGAAAGCTTTGCCAAGGGCGCGCGCAGCTGGGCGCGCATCCTCGCGGCGCTGGCCTGACGCAAACGCCGTTCCCTTTTCGTTCCGATCCGCTAGACTGGCGACGGTATCGGCAAGGGGGCGGCGATGGCGGATCAGAACAGCGAAGTTCCAGCAATTCAAGGCGCTGCATGCGCAACCCGGGGCCTTCGTCATCCCGAATCCCTGGGATGCGGGCTCGGCCAGGCTGCTGGCGAGCCTTGGCTTTCCGGCCTTGGCGACGACCAGCGCGGGCCTAGCCTTCTCACGGGGCCGGCCCGACGACCCGGGCGCGCTGGGGCTCGAGGCGGTGCTGGCCAATGCGGCGGAAATCGTGGCCGCGACGGCGCTGCCCGTCTCGGCCGATCTCGGCAACGGCTTTGCCGCCACGCCCTAGGGCTGCGCCGAGACCATGCGCCGCGCGGCTGCGACCGGGCTGGTCGGCGGCTCGATCGAGGATGCGACCGGCGATCCCGCCGCGCCGATCTTCGACTTCGCCGAGGCCGTGGCGCGGGTGCGGGCGGCGGCCGAGGCGGCGCGCGGCCTGCCCTTCCTGCTGACCGCGCGGGCCGAGAATTTCCTCTGCGGCCGCCCGGACCTCGACAACACCATCCGCCGGCTCCAGGCGTTTTCGCAGGCCGGGGCCGATGTGCTTTACGCGCCGGGCCTGCCCGACCTCGCGGCGATCCGCCGGGTCTGCGCCGCGCTCGACAAGCCGGTGAACGTGGTGATGGGGCTGCGCGGACCCAGCTACAGCCTGGCGGAACTGGCCGAGGCCGGCGTGCGCCGGGTCAGCGTCGGCGGTTCCTTCGCGCGGGCGGCGCTTGGCGGGCTGATGCGGGCGGCGCGCGAAGTGCGCGACTTCGGCACCTTTGCCTATGCCCGGGACGCCCTGCCGGGGGCCGAGATCGAGGCGATCATGCGGGCATGAAAAAGGGCGCCCCAAGGGCGCCCCGGATGGTCTTGCCGTGCCGGATCAGGCCGCGCGGGCGGTCAGCACCGTCTCGACCTTCTTCTGCGCGCCGGCCTCGTCCATGCCGGCCACCGCGGCGACTTCGCGGGTCAGCCGGTCCAGCGCCGATTCATAGAGCTCGACGTTCGGAATAGGACTGCTCGCGCTGGTCGTCGCTGCGGTGCAGGTCGCGCACCACCTCGGCGATGGAGATCAGGTCGCCGGAGTTGATCTTGGCCTCGTATTCCACGGCGCGGCGCGACCACATCTGGCGCTTGACGCGGGCCTTGCCCTTCAGCGTGTCCAGCGCGCGCTCGACCAGGTCCGGGGTCGAGAGGCCGCGCATGCCGATCTCGGAGGCGCGGGCGGTCGGCACGCGCAGGGTCATCTTGTCCTTTTCGAACGAAATCACGAACATCTCGAGGCGCAGCCCGGCGACCTCCTGCTCTTCGATCGAGACGATGCGTCCCACGCCATGGGTCGGATAGACCACGAAATCATCGGGACGGAACTCGGTCTTCTTGACTTTCGACATTGGGCTTCCTTCGCAGTTGCGCCGCGCTGCGGCACAAAAAACCCCAAGGCGGGACGATCCCCCCTTACGGGCCAATTCATCGTTTTCGCGGATCTGGCCGGATTGCGGACAGAACAGGCAGCAACGCCGACCAAGCCACCAAGGCGGCCTGATCGGCGCGATATGCCGACATCATATCATAAAATACGCCGCGATTCAAAGCCTCGCTGCAAAGCGGCATCGGTTCCGCCGTCTGTGAAAAACCATCGTAAAATCAGGAACTCGCAACCCTTCACCGGCAGAACCGATGCGTGGACGGGGACGAATCGCTCGTCCTTGTCCACAAAGCGCCGTCTAACGATTCCCGCTGCCTTACGCTACGTCCTTGCAGACAAATACGACTATTGATGCCCATCGACCACAGTCGCCGCAGCGCAGCATGATCGGCCGGGCGCAGGCTCAATCCCCCTCGCCGGGCGCTTCCGAGAAATATTTCTCGAGCTTGCCGGGCTGGCCGTCCATCTCCTCATAGCCGGGCATCGGGTCCTTCTTGCGGGTGATGACCGGCCAGAGTTCGGCATATTTGCGGTTGAACTCGACCCAGGTCTCCATGTCCGGCTCGGTATCGGGGCGGATGGCGTCGGCCGGGCATTCCGGTTCGCAGACCCCGCAGTCGATGCATTCGTCGGGGTGGATGACCAGCGTGTTCTCGCCCTCGTAGAAACAGTCGACGGGACATACCTCGACACAATCGGTGTATTTGCACATAATGCAGTTATCGGTGACGACGTAGGTCATGGGGCGCTGGTTCCTGCTTTCCTGAGCGGGTAGTTACGCCTGACGCGATCATCATTCAAGGCCGGCGCCGGTGAAAAGACGGGCATCACAGGCAAGGCCGGGGCCGCGGGACGACATTCCAGGCCAGCGCGCGGCCGCGGAACGGGGTTCCGGGAATGCCGCGCCGCAGCGCCGAATCAGGGGCCGATTTCCTCGTAAAGCGTTGCGGCCTCGGTTGCCGGGCCGCGTCTTTCGCCACAGTTCAGCACCCGCAGCGCCCGGACCCGGCCATGGGCCGAGACGGTGACCGTGTCACCATGTCGCACCGGCTGGGCGGGCTTGCTGCAGGGCTGGCCGTTCAGCCGGATCCCCCGCCGACGATGGCATCGGCGGCAAGGGTGCGGGTCTTGAACACCCGGGCGAAATGCAGCCAGCGGTCCAGCCGGACCGTGTCCGCCGCCGCCTCGCTCACGGTTTGTTCTTGAGCGAGGCCAGGATGGCGAAGGGGCTGTCGGGATCGATCGGCTTCTCGGCGCGCGGCGGGCGGGCCTCGAAGCTTTCGGGCCCTCGTGGCGGGGCTTGCCCTTGTCGAAGCGCGGCTTGCCCTTGGGCCCGCGCTCGCCGCGATTGTCGTCGCCGCGGCGCTTGCCCTCGAAGGGCTTGCCGCCTTCGCGCGGCTTGTCGCCGTCGCGGTCCTGGCGCGGGCCGCGCTCCCCTTGCGGACGCGGCGCGCGTTCACCCTGCGCAGCCTGACCCTGACGCTCGCCGCGCTCGGGGCGGCGATGGCCACCGCGCGGACGCGGCGCCCAGGTGAAGGTGTAGAACACCTCCATCTCGGGCGCGGCTTCCTCGGCCGCCTCGCCCGCCGCCTCGGCCTCGGCAGCCTTGCGGGCGGCCTGCTCGGCCTCCCACCTGGCGCGGGTCTCGGCGGCCAGCACGCTTTCCTCCTCGGTCAGCGGATGCTCGTGATCGGCCGGTTCGGGCGCGGGCTCGGGCGCCGGCGCCTCGGCGCGGGCCTTGGGACGCTCGCCGCGCTCGGCGCGATAGCCGAGGCCGCCCATCAGCCCCGAGAACTGTTCCAGTGTCATGCCGGTGATCGACAGCATGTCCGGGGTCGCCTCGAAACCGCCGCGGCTGTCCTGGCCGCGCAGCATGTCGGCCAGCCGTTCCAGCATGTCGATGCGGATCGCGCGTTCACCCGCCGGGTGATAGCCCGAGAGCGTGTAATAGCCCTTGGGCACGTCCGGCAGATTCGGGATCGTCACCAGCCCGGGGGCGGGCTTTCCGGGAACTCCGCCAGCCCCTGATCCAGACCCCAGAGCACCAGCCGCAGCCGGGTCGGCGCCGGCTTCAGCAGCGCCGGCTGGAAGATGGTGAACTGGCCGAAGCGCACGCCATGCTTGCGCAGCAGGCCGCGCGCCTCCTGGTCCAGCTCCTTGACCTCGTTCGCGACGCCCTCGCGCGGCAGCACGCCCAGCGCCTCGACCAGGCGGAAGGCAAAGCCGCGGGCCAGGCCGGTCAGCGTCTCGTCATTCTTCAGCGCCTGCAGCGGCTCGAAGGCGGTGGCGATCTTGCGGTCGATGAAATGCTGCAGCCGGCGGCGCACCTTCTCGGCGATGTCCGGGCCGGCCTCTTCGTCGACGAAGGCCTCGACGCCGGGCTTCAGCGGCTCGGTGCCCTTGACCAGCTTGCCGACGGCGGACGAACCCCACATCAGGCCGCCCTGCTCGGTAAAGTCCAGCTCGGTGTCCGGCGCGTTGTAGAAGCGATCGGCCCGCAGGTGGAACTCGGGCCTCAGGGCCTCATAGGCGGCGCGGGACAGCATCTTCGCCTCGTCCCCGGTCGCATTCGGATCGGCATGGAAGCGGAAGCCTTCCAGTCGGCCGGCGAATTCGCCCTCGACCGTCACTTCGCCCTTGTCATTCACCTCGGCCAAAAGGCTCTCCTTCTGCTTGAGCCGGCGCAGCAGCACAGAGGTGCGCCGGTCCACGAATCTTTGCGTCAGCGCCGCGTGCAACGCGTCCGACAGTCGATCTTCTACCGCGCGCGTCTCGGCGCGCCAATGACTTTCGTCGGAAACCCACCCCGAACGCTGCGCGACATAGGTCCAGGTCCGGATAAATGCCAATCGTTTCGACAATGTGTCGATATCGCCCTGGGTCTTGTCGATGCGCTCGATCTGCTTGCGCAGCCAGTCGCCGGGCACAGTGCCGACCCGCAGGAAGCCGAAGATGCGCGCCAGCAGCGTCGCATGCTCCGCCGCCGAGATCGAGCGGAAATCCGGGATCCGGCACACGTCCCACAAGAGCCGCACATCCTTGGGATGCGTCAGCATGTCGCGGATCTCGGGCATCGAGGTCAGCGTCTTCAGCGCCCGCAGGTCGTCGGCCTCGCGCCCGCGGCTCAGCCATTCCGACTGCGGCGCGGCCTCGAGGCTGGCGATCAGCCGCTCGACCGTGCCGAATTCCAGCGCCGCATTGCGCCACATCAGCCGCGCGATGGGCTGGAAGCGGTGGTTCTCGATCGCATCGATCAGCCCCTCGTCCAAGGGCGAGGCGTCGCCGGTGACGCCGAAGGTGCCCGGCTCGGTATGGCGCCCGGCGCGGCCGGCGATCTGGCCCAGCCCATGCGGGAACAGCGGGCGATAGCGGCGGCCGTCGAATTTCTCGGTGCCGGAAAAGGCGATGTGGCGGATGTCGAGGTTCAGCCCCATGCCGATGGCGTCGGTGGCGACCAGGAAATCCACCTCGCCGTTCTGATACATCGCGACCTGGGCGTTGCGCGTCCGGGGCGACAGCGCGCCCATGACCACGGCGCAGCCGCCCTTCTGGCGCCGGATCAGCTCGGCCGTGGCATAGACCTCGTCGGCCGAGAAGCAGACGATGGCCGAGCGCGGCGGCATCCGGCTGATCTTTTCGAGCCGGCCCAGGACAGGGTGGAAAACCGCTCGCGCCGCATGAACTGCACGCCGGGGACCAGCGCGGCGATGGCCGGGCGCATGGTGTCGCTGCCCAGCAGCAGGGTTTCGTGCAGGCCCCGCATGTTCAGCAGCCGGTCGGTGAAGACATGGCCGCGTTCCGGGTCGGCGCAAAGCTGGATCTCGTCGATGGCGACGAAATCGGCGCCGACCTCGGGCATGGCCTCGGTGGTGGCGACCCAGTATTGCACGCGCTCGGGGACGATGCGCTCCTCGCCCGTGACCAGCGCCACGACCGAGGGGCCGCGCGCCTTGACGATGCGGTCATAAACCTCGCGCGCCAGCAGGCGCAGCGGCAGGCCGATGACCCCGGTGCGATGCGCCAGCATCCGGTCGATGGCATAATGGGTCTTGCCGGTATTGGTCGGGCCAAGCACGGCCGTGACCCGGGATCTGTCGTTCATCAGGCGTCCGTGCCTTGCAATTCCTGTTCGATGCGCGTCACCGCATCCTGCGCGTCCTGCTGGTGCGGGTGGATCTTCAGGCTGGCCTGGAACGCCTCCAGCGCCCGGCGCTTGTCGCCCAGCTCCTCCAGCATGGTGCCAAGCTGGGTCAGCGCGCCGAAATGGCGCGGCTCCAGCCGCAGCACCTGTTCGATATCGGCGATGGCGGGGCCGTAATCACCGTCCAGGTAGAAGGCGACCGAGCGCAGATACCAGCCGGCGGCGAAATCCGGGGCATGGTCGGTCAGCGCCGTCAGGTGGCCGATGGCCGTCGCCGTGTCGCCCGCGTCCAGCGCCGCCTCGCCGCGCTTGTAGAGCAGGTCCATGGCGGCCGAGCCCGAGCGCGACCAGATGCGCAGGATGTCGGTCTCGGCCTGGGCCCAGGCCTCGCCCTCGGGCTGGGCCAGTTCGGCGAACAGCAGGTCCAGGTCCTCGCGGTCGCGGGCCAGCGCCGCGACGGTCGGCTCGGCCGGGGCGGCGGGCTCGGCCAGGGGGTCGGCCGCGGGCGGATCGCTCTCATTTTCAGGAGAATTCTCTTGCGGGGCCGCATCCTGAACCGGTATCGCCCGAAAGGCGCCATCCGGCCATGCCGGGGCCGCGCCGGGGACCAGCAGCCCCAGGAAAAGCCCTGCCGCGACGGCATGATGGAAATCAGGGACTGGCCAACGCATATTCCCCATGTAAACCTCCCACCCAACCAATACCAGAGACGAGAACAGGAGATATGGAATGAGCAAAGTGGTCGAGGCCGCCGTGGCCGCGCTGGACGAGAAAGCCAAGGGCTTCGACGGCACCGCCAAATTCGTCATCGAGGGCGAAGGCTCGGTCTATATCGACGCGAACGGCGCCCGCGCCGCGGATGACGAGGCCGAGGTGACGCTGACCGCCAGCCGCGAGACCTTCGAGGGCATCATCGCGGGCGACGTGAACCCCACGACCGCCTTCATGACCGGCAAGCTCAAGGTCGATGGCGCCATGGGCACCGCCATGCGCCTGGGGGCGCTTCTGTCCTGACGCGATGAACCCGGCGCCCTTCAACACGCTTCCGGGCGACCCGCTGCCGCTCGCCCGCGCCTTCTGGCTGCGGGCCGAGGACGGGGTGCGGCTGCGGGCGGCGCATTGGGCGGCGGGCGGCGCCTCGGGGACGGTGCTGCTGTTCCCCGGGCGCACCGAATATCTGGAAAAATACGCCGCCGTGGCGGCGGACCTGAATGCGGCGGGCCTTGACGTGCTGTCGATGGACTGGCGCGGGCAAGGCATGTCCGACCGGCTGCAGGACAATACCCGCCCCGGCCATATCGGCAGTTTCGCCGACTACCAGCGCGACGTGGTCGAGTTGGTGGTGGCGGCGCAGGAACTGGACCTGCCGCAGCCTTGGCATCTGCTGGCGCATTCCATGGGCGGGGCCATCGGGCTTGCGGCGCTGGACGGCGGCCTGCCGGTGGCGAGCGTGGTGTTTTCCTCGCCCATGTGGGGCATCAACCTGCGCGGAATCCCCGAGCCGGCGGCGCTGGCGCTGGCGACGCTGCTGTCGCGGCTGGGTCGCGGCGGCCATCCCGCGCCCCGCACCGGCGGCGAGGAAAGCTTCGTGCTGCTGGACCCGTTCCACGACAACCTGCTGACCCATGACGGCCAGCGCTGGGGCCGGCTGGTGGCCGAGGCCGCCGCCTGGCGCGACATTTCGGTCGGCGGCGCCAGCAACGACTGGCTGCGCGAGGCGATCCTGGAATGCCGCCGCCTGGCCACGCTGCCCGCGCCCGGCCTGCCGGCGCTGATCGCGCTTGGCGACGGCGAACGCATCGTCTCGCCCCAGGCCATCCGCAGCCGCGCCGCCGCCTGGCCGGGCGCCCGGCTTCTCGAACTCGAGGAGTGCCGGCACGAGCCGATGATCGAGCGCGATCCCGTCCGCGACCTGTTCCTGCAGGCGGCGCTGGCGCATTTCGCGGCGGTGATGACGGCCTAGGCCGCGGGCCGGGCGGTGCCTCTGGGACTTGCGCCCCGGCGCGGCAAAGGTCACATGATGGGCCAGAGGAAAGGACCGATCATGACGATTTCTGCCTGCCGCCCCCTGCCCCTCCGCGCCCTGCCGCGGGACGAGAACGCGCTTCCCGTTGCCGCCGACGCCCCCGAACTGGGCCAATTGCCGGAATGGGATCTAAGCGATCTCTACCCGGCACCCGACGCGCCGGAGTTGACCCGCGATCTCGAGGCGGTCGAGGCGGCCTGCTCCGCCTTCGCGCGCGATTATGACGGCAAGCTGGTCGCGCTGGGGCCGGACAAGATGCTGGAATGCATCGAGCGCTACCAGGACATCGACATTCTGGCCGGGCGGCTCATGTCCTATGCCGGGCTGCGCTATTACCAGAACACCACCGACGCGGCCCGTGCCAAGCTGATGGGCGACATGCAGGACCGCATCACCACGGCGACGACCAAGCTGGTGTTCTTCAGCCTGGAATTCAACCGCATCCCCGACGCCCGCTATGCCGAGGTCTTCGCGGCCCCGAACGGCCCCGCGCGCTACAAGCCGGTGTTCGACCGCATGCGCGCCATGCGTCCCTATCGGCTCCTCGAACGAGCTGGAACGCTTCCTGCACGACAATTCAGTCGTCGGCGCCGCCGCCTGGAACCGGCTCTTCGACGAGACCACCGCCGGGCTGACCTTCGACGTGGACGGCGAAGAGCCGGGTATCGAGGCGACGCTGAACCTGCTGACCGACCACGACCGCGCCCGGCGCGAGGCCGGCGCCAAGGCCCTGGCCGCGGTCTTCGGCAAGAACATCAAGCTTTTCGCGCGCATTCACAACACGCTCGCCAAGGAAAAATCCATCGAGGACAAGTGGCGCAAGATGCCGACGCCGCAGACCGCGCGCCACCTGTCGAACCATGTCGAACCCGAGGTGGTCGAGGCGTTGCGCAATGCCGTCACCGCCGCCTATCCGCGCCTGTCGCATCGCTATTACCGGCTGAAAGCGCGCTGGCTGGGGCTCGACAAGCTGCAGGTCTGGGACCGCAACGCGCCGCTGCCGACCGAGACGCCGCGCCTGATCGCCTGGCCCGAGGCCGAGGCGACCGTGCTCGACGCCTATGCCGGCTTCTCGCCGAAACTGGCCGAACTGGCGCAGCCCTTCTTCGAGCGGGGCTGGATCGACGCCGGCGTGAAGCCCGGCAAGGCGCCCGGCGCCTTTGCGCACCCGACCGTCACCACCGTGCATCCCTATGTGCTGCTGAACTACCTCGGCAAGCCGCGCGACGTGATGACGCTGGCGCATGAGCCTGGGCCACGGCGTCCACCAGCGCCTGGCGGCCGGACAGGGCGAACTCCTGGCCTCGACGCCGCTGACGCTCGCGGAAACCGCCTCGGTCTTCGGCGAAATGCTGACCTTCCGCGCGCTGCTGGCCAAGACCAGCGACAAGGCCCAGCGCAAGGCGCTGCTGGCCGGCAAGGTCGAGGACATGATCAACACGGTCGTGCGCCAGATCGCCTTCTACGATTTCGAATGCAAGCTGCACGCCGCCCGCGCCAAGGGCGAGCCTGACGCCCGAGGACATCAACGATCTCTGGATGTCGATCCAGGCCGAATCGCTGGGCGATGCCTTCGAATTCATGCCGGGATACGAGACCTTCTGGACCTATATCCCGCATTTCGTGCATTCGCCCTTCTACGTCTATGCCTATGCCTTCGGCGACGGGCTGGTGAATGCGCTCTATGCCGCCTACGAGGACGGGCTGCCCGACTTCCAGGCGAAATATTTCGCCATGCTCTCGGCCGGCGGCGCGCAGCATCACAAGGAACTGCTGGCGCCCTTCGGCCTCGACGCCTCGGACCCGGCCTTCTGGGACAAGGGCCTCGCGATGATCGAGGGCTTCATCGACGAACTCGAGGCGATGGAGGCGTGATCACGCTGGAACCGCTGGGCCGCGACGGTTACGACCGCGTGGCCCATATCGCCGTGACGCCGCAGCAGGAACCCTTCTGCGGCACCATCGCCGGCCATTTCCAGGCCGACGAGTCGGGCTGCGACTTCCACCTGATCGCCCGCGACGGCCGGCCGGTCGGCTTCTTCAAGATCGACCGCGCCTATGCTGCGCGCTACGACTTCGCCGCGCCGGACGAACTGGGCCTGCGCGGCGTGATGGTGGACGCGCGCGAGCAGGGCAAGGGCAGCGGCAAGGCGGCGATGCGGGCGCTCGGCCCCTATGTCGCGCGCCGCTATCCCCAGGCCCGCGCGCTGGTGCTGACGGTGAACGAGGCCAACCCCCTGGCCCGCGCCGTCTATCTGGCGGCGGGTTTCCGGGATACCGGCGCGCTCCACCACGGCGGCCAGATCGGCCCGCAGCATATCCTGCGCCTGCCGCTGCGCGCCTGACGCCAGCACCCGACGCCTCCAGCCTTCACTGTTTTCCAAATACTCCGCCGACCGCGCCAAAAGGCCCGGACCGCGCGCCTCTCTCTCCGCGCCCGGGCCTTCTTTGTTTTCCAAATACCCCGCCGACCGCGCGCCGGGGCACCCGGCTTCACCCCAGGGCGCGCGCCCGGTCCCGCAGCACGAACTTCTGGATCTTGCCGGTCGAGGTCTTGGGCAACTCGCCGAACACCACCGTTTTCGGCACCTTGTAGCGCGCCATGTTCTGCCGGCAGAACGCGATCAGCGCCTCGGCCTCGGCCGCGCGGCCCGGCTTCAGCGTCACGAAGGCGCAGGGCGTCTCGCCCCAGGTCTCATCCGGCCGGGCGACCACCGCGGCCTCCAGCACGTCGGGGTGCTTGTAGAGCACGTCCTCGACCTCGATCGAGGAGATGTTCTCGCCGCCCGAGATGATGATGTCCTTGGAACGGTCCTTGAGCTCGATATAGCCGTCGGGATGCATCACGCCCAGGTCGCCCGAGGCGAACCAGCCGCCCCGGAATGCCTTTTCCGTGGCCGAGGGGTTCTTCAGATAGCCCTTCATCACGTTGTTGCCGCGCATGAAGACCTCGCCCATGGTCTCACCGTCGGCGGGCACTGGGGCCAGCGTCTCGGGGTCGGCGACCATCAGCCCGTCCAGCGCCGGGTTGCGCACGCCCTGGCGCGATTTCATGCGGGCGCGCGCCTCGCCCTCCAGCCCGTCCCATTCCGTCTTCCAGGCGCAGACGACTGAGGGGCCATAGGTCTCGGTCAGGCCATAGACATGGGTGATCTCGATGCCCATGGCCTCGACCGCCGCGATGACCGAGGCCGGGGGCGGTGCGCCCGCGACCATGGCCTTGACCGGATGGTCGAAGTCCTTCAGCGCATCGGGGGCATTGGCCAGCATGTTCATCACGATGGGCGCGCCGCAGAAATGCGTGACCCGCTCGTCGCGGATCAGGCGGAAGATCGGCTCGGCCCGCACCGCGCGCAGGCAGACGCAGACCCCGGCATTGGCGGCGATGGTCCAGGGGAAGCACCAGCCGTTGCAATGGAACATCGGCAGCGTCCACAGATAGCGCGCATGATGCGGCATCTGCCACGAGGTGATGTTCGCCAGCGCATTCAGCGCCGCACCGCGGTGGTGATAGACCACGCCCTTGGGGTCGCCCGTCGTCCCCGAGGTATAGTTCAGCGAGATCGCGTCCCATTCGTCGGGCGGCATCTGCCAGTCGAAGTCCGGATCGCCCTCGGCCAGCAGGTCGTCATAGCTCAGCGCGCCCACGCGGCTGCCGCCCTGGAAGCTGGGGTCGAGGATGTCCACCACCAGGATCTCGCGGCCGCGCGCGATCTTGACGGCGCGCTCGGCCAGTTCCGAAAACTCGGGATCGACCAGCAGCACGCGGGCCTCGCCATGGCTGAGGATGAAGGCGACCGCCTCGGCATCCAGCCGGGTGTTGATCGCGTTCAGCACCGCGCCGGTCATCGGCACGCTGAAATGGCTCTCGAACAGCTCGGGGATATTCGCGGACAGCACTGCCACCGTGTCGCCCTTGCCGATGCCGCGCGCGGCGAGCGCCCCGGCGATGCGGCGGCAGCGCGCATAGGTCTCGGCCCAGTTGCGGCGCACGCCCTCGTGCACCACGGCCAGCGCCCGAGGATGGACCTGGGCGGTATGCTCCAGGAAACGCAGCGGCGAAAGCTGCGCGTAATTCGCCGGACAGATGTCCAGGCCCTGGCTGTAGATATCGTAATGCGGCACTTGCCCCTCCGTCGCGATCGCGCGCCCGCGACTAAGCCAGTCGCGACGGGTTTTGCCAAGGGGGCGATTGCCAGCGCCCGGTGGCGCGGTCCGGGTGGGTATTTGGAGAACGAAGAAAATCCAGGGTAAGAATCCGGGCGGCGCATTCCGGGCGGATTTGGGATTGATAATCGCCGGCCAAACTGTTCGTTATCGGAGCGTGACCAGACTGCCCGGAGCAAGAACGATGTCAGCGCCCGCGCGCCGCATGGCGATTTCCCTGTTTCTGCCGATCGCGGCGGGGCTGATGCCTGCGCCGAGCCTGGCGCAGGATCCCGGCCAGCAGCCGCCGACCCCGGTCACGGTGGTCACGCTGCGGGCCCAGGATGTGCCCCTGACCACCACCCTGCCCGGCCGCGTCACCGCCTCGGCCGAGGCCGAGGTGCGCCCGCAGGTCAACGGCATCGTCACCGAGCGCCTGTTCGACGAGGGCAGCCATGTCAAGGTCGGCGACCCGCTGTTCCGCATCGACGCCACCACCTACCAGGCCGCCGTGGCCCAGGCCGAGGCCGCCGTGGCCCAGGCCCGCGCCCAGGCCGAGAATGCCCGGCGCGAGGCCGAGCGCGTCGGCGCGCTGCGCGACCGCCGCGTCGCCTCGGAAAGCTCGACCGACAGCGCCATCGCCGCGCGCGACGCCGCCGAGGCCGCGGTCAAGGTCGCCGAGGCGCAGCTGCAGACCGCGAATATCGAACTGGAGCGCACCACCATCCGCGCCGAGCTGGACGGCGAGATCGGTCTGGCGCAGACCAGCCAGGGCGCGCTGGTCACCGCCAGCCAGGCGACGCCGCTCGCGGTGATCCGCAAGCTGGACCCGGTGCATGTCGACGTGACGCAATCGGCGGCTGAGGTCATCCGCTTCCGCCGCACCATGGCCGCGCAGAACGAAGGCGCCAAACATGCCGAGCAGAAGGTGACGCTGCGCCTGGCGGATGGCACCGAATTCGACCAGGAGGGCACGCTGACCGCCGCCGAGCCCTATGTGAACGAGACGACCGGCGTGGTCACGCTGCGGCTGGCCTTCGCCAATCCCGACCGCATCCTGCTGCCCGGCATGTATGTGCAGGCCGTGGTGCAGCAGGCCACCGCCAGGGACGTGGTGCTGGCGCCGCAGGAAGGCGTCAGCCGCGACCGGCGCGGCCAGCCCATCGCGCTGGTGGTCAATGCCCAGGACGTCGTCGAGCAGCGCCAGCCTGACCGTGCTGCAGGACCACGGCAGCCAATGGGTCGTCAGTGAAGGTCTGGACGACGGCGACCGCATCGTGGTCGAGGGCGTCCAGAAGATCGCCCCGGCATGACCGTCGCCCCCGAGGAACGCAAGGCGGCCGAAGGCACCGATGCGGAGGCCGTGCCGGCCGAGGGCGGCGACGCTGCCGCCGGCCAGCCCGCAGAGCAGCCCGCTGCCGAAGAGCCGGCCGAACAAGCCGCCGACGACGCCGCGCCGGCCCAAGGCGCCGCGCCCGCCGAGGCCGCGCCGGAGGCGGCGGACCCGGCCCAGCCCGCGAACTGACCGCGACACCGCGAGGAAAGACAGGAACCGCATATGGCCCGCTTCTTCATCGACCGTCCGGTGTTCGCCTGGGTGATCTCGATCCTGATCATGGGTCTGGGGATCCTGTCGATCCTGTCCCTGCCCGTCGCGCAATATCCGCAGATCGCGCCGCCCACGGTGACGATCCGCGCCACCTATCCCGGCGCCTCGGCCGAGACGGTGGCCAATACCGTGACCCAGGTGATCGAGCAGCAGATGACCGGCCTCGACGGGCTGCGCTATTTCAAGTCCAGCTCGACCTCCTCCGGCAGTTCGCAGACCGAGCTGACCTTCGAAACCGGCACCGACCCCGACATCGCCCAGGTCCAGGTGCAGAACAAGCTGTCCCAGGCCACCGCGCTGCTGCCGGAACCCGTGCAGCGCCAGGGCCTGACGGTCGAGAAATCGGCCTCGGGCTTCCTGATGGTCATCGGCCTGACCTCGCCCGACGGAAGTTTCGAGCAGGTGGACCTGTCGGATTACCTGATCTCGAACCTGGTCAACGACCTCAGCCGGATCGAGGGCGTGGGCTCGATCCAGGTCTTCGGCGCGCAATATGCCATGCGCATCTGGCTCGACCCGTCGAAACTGGCCGCTTATGAGCTGACGCCGGGCGACGTGGTCGCGGCGGTCTCGGCCGAGAACGCGCAGATCTCGGCCGGCAGCTTCGGCAGCCAGCCGGCGCCGCAGGGCCAGATGCTGAACGCCACCATCACCGCGCAATCGCTGCTGTCGACGCCCGAGGATTTCGAGCAGATCGTGCTGCGCGCCGAACAGGACGGCGGGCTGATCCTGCTGAAGGACGTGGCCCGCGTCGAGATCGGCGCCGAGGATTACATGACCAACGCCCGCTACAACGGGCAGCCGGCCTCGGGGCTGGCGATCAGCCTGGCCTCGGGCGCGAACGCGCTCGACACGGCGGAACGGGTCAAGGCGCGGATGGAGGAATTCGCCCGCTTCTTCCCCGAGGGCATGGATTACGTCATCCCCTTCGACACCACGCCCTTCGTGCTGATCTCCATCGAGGAGGTGGTCAAGACGCTGGTCGAGGCCATCGTGCTGGTGTTCTTCGTCATGCTGCTGTTCCTGCAGAACTGGCGCGCGACGCTGATCCCGACGCTGGCGGTGCCGGTGGTGCTGCTGGGCACCTTCGGCATCCTCGCGGCCTTCGGCTTTACCATCAACACGCTGACCATGCTGGCCATGGTGCTGGCCATCGGGTTGCTGGTCGATGACGCCATCGTCGTGGTCGAGAACGTCGAGCGCATCATGGAGGACGAGGGACTTGAGCCGCGCGAGGCCACCCGCAAGTCCATGGGCCAGATCACCGGCGCGCTGATCGGCATCGCGCTGGTCTTGTCGGCGGTCTTCGTGCCGATGGCCTTCTTCGGCGGCTCGACCGGGGTGATCTACAAGCAGTTCGCCGTGACCATCGCCAGCGCCATGGGCCTGTCGGTCGTCGTGGCGCTGTCGCTGACCCCGGCGCTGTGCGCCACCCTGCTGAGAAACGAGCACGGCCACAAGACGCGCGGGCTTTTCGGCCTGTTCAACCGCGGCTTCGACAGCACCATGCGCGGCTATGGCGGCGCGGTCGGCTGGATCATCCGCCGGCCGCTGCGCATGATGCTGATCTATGCCGCCATCGGCGCGGCCATGGTGTTCCTGTTCCTGCGCACGCCCACCGGCTTTCTGCCCGACGAGGACCAGGGCATCATGTTCGCGCTGATCCAGGGCCCGACCGGCGCCACGCAGGAACGCACCGACGCGGTCATCGACCAGATCCAGCATTACTTCGCCGAGAACGAATCCGAGAATGTCGACAGCTTCTTCGGCGTCTCGGGCTTCAGCTTCGCGGGCTCGGGCCAGAACATGGGCATCGCCTTCCTGCGGCTGAAGGACTGGGACGAACGCCCCGGCGCCGACCAGTCGGTGCAGGCCATCGCCGGCCGCGCCTTCCCGGCCTTCATGGGCATCCGCGACGCCATGGCCTTCCCCATCGTGCCGCCCTCGGTGATCGAGCTCGGCAACGTCTCGGGCTTCGACTTCTATCTGCAGGCCCGCGCCGGCCAGCCGCATGAACAGTTGCTGGACGCGAGGAACCAGCTTCTGGGCATGGCCGCGCAGGACGGGCGCATCGCCCAGGCACGGCCGAACGGGCTTGAGGACGCATCCGAATACAAGCTCGACATCGACTGGCGCAAGGCCGGGGCGATGGGGGTCACGGCCTCGGACGTGGGCAGCCTGCTGTCGGTCGCCTGGGCCGGCAGCTATGTCAACGACTTCATCGACCGCGGCCGCATCAAGCGGGTCTATGTCCAGGGCGAATCGCAGTCGCGCGCCGTGCCGACCGACATCGACAAATGGCGGGTCAGGAACAGTGCCGGCGGGCTGGTGCCCTTCTCGAACTTCGCCGAGGGGCGCTGGAGCTATGGGCCGCAGGGCCTGTCGCGCTATAACGGCGTTCCGGCGATGAACATCCAGGGCAACCCGGCGCCCGGCGTCTCGTCGGGCCAGGGCATGGCCGCCATCGAGGAACTGGCGGCGCAGCTGCCGCCCGGCTTCGACGTGGCCTGGACCGGCCTTTCGCTGGAGGAACAGGCGGCCGGCAACCAGACCATGCTGCTTTACGGGCTGTCGCTGGCGGTGGTGTTCCTGTGCCTGGCCGCGCTTTACGAAAGCTGGTCGATCCCCTTCGCGGTCATGCTCGCCATGCCGATCGGCGTCCTGGGCGCGCTGGTCGGGGCCTGGCTTGGCGGCTTCGACAATGGCGTGTTTTTCCAGGTCGGGCTGCTGACCGTCATCGGCCTGACCGGTAAGAACGCCATCCTGATCGTCGAATTCGCCCGCGAGCAGGTGGAGCAACACGGCAAGCCGCTGTTCGAGGCGGTGATCGAGGCCGCGCGCCAGCGCTTCCGGCCGATCATGATGACCTCGGTCGCCTTCTCGCTGGGCGTGCTGCCGCTGGTGCTGTCGACCGGCGCCGGCGCCAACGGCCGCAACACCATCGGCGCCACGGTGCTGGGCGGCACCGTCTCGGCCACGGTGCTGGGGGTGCTGTTCGTGCCGCTGTTCTTCGTGCTGGTGCGCCGGGCGCTCGGCCGGCCCGAGGCACCCGAGCCGGGCGCCGCCCGCACCTGACCTGGCCTGCCCGCGCCAGCCCGCTTGCGGGCTTTCGCGCGCCGGCCTAGTCTTTCGCCAAGGGGCCGCAGGAGGGGACATGGAGGCGACCGGCCAGATC
This sequence comes from Paracoccus sp. DMF-8, assembly GCF_029309835.1. Classification (GTDB taxonomy): domain Bacteria; phylum Pseudomonadota; class Alphaproteobacteria; order Rhodobacterales; family Rhodobacteraceae; genus Paracoccus. The sequence goes on from NZ_JARJHL010000010.1 coordinate 773,037, forward strand.
GCAGGGTGCGGCAGGCGGATGAGGCACGCCCCCGCCCGCATGGCGTGGCGCTGCGCCCGCTGGCGCTGGGGGCGCGACGCTGGCCTGGCTCGCGATCTTTGCCATCGTCGTCTCGGTGCTGATGCTGAACGCCCGCGCCGCCGTGCGCGCCGAGACCGAGGCCGCCTTCGGGCTGGCCAATGCCTTTGCCACCATGCGCCTGCCCACCGCCTTCGAGCGTCGCGACATGATGGCCGAGGCGCGCCAGATCGCCGCCGACATCGAATCGCAGCGCCATGTCTCGGCCGAGCTGCGCGACGCCACCGGCCGGCCGGTGGCCTTGCCACTGGCGCCGCAGCCCCCGCGCGACCCGCCGCCGGGCTGGTTCGCCGCCCTGCTGCGCCCGGCCCCGCGGGCCGACCTGATCCCGGTCTCGCAATATCCGAACGTGCTGGGCGTGCTCGAGATCCGCACCGATCCCGGCGACGAGATCGCCGAGGCCTGGGCCGATTTCCGGCTGATGCTGCCGCTGCTGGGCGGCATGGCGCTGGCGGTGCTGGGCGTGACCATGGCAATCACCGGGCTGGTGCTGCGCCGGCTGGGGGTGCTGGGCGCGGCGCTGGCGCGGATGCGGGCGGGGGACCTGGCCGTGCGGGCGCCGCAGACCGGGCTGGCCGAGCTGGGCCGAGCTCAGCGACGGGGTGAATGCGTTGGCCAGCCATCTGGCACGCGAGCGGGCCGAGAACCGCCGCCTTCAGGGCCGGATGATGACCCTGGCCGAATCCGAGCGCGCCCGCATCGCCAGCGACCTGCACGACGGCGTCGGCCCGCAGCTTTTCGCGCTGCAAGCCGCCATCGACCAAGCCGGGGAACGCGCCGGCGGGGCCGCCGACCCGGCCCTGGCGGGGGCGCTGGCGGCGGTCTCGCGCCATGCGGCGGCGATCCGGGCCAGCGCGCGCGCCGCCATCGACGACCTGCGCCTGTCGCCGGCCGAGGGCGCGAGCTTGGCCGAAATGCTGCAGGAGCCTGCTGTTCGAATTCGCCGACATGGCGCCCGAGGTCGAATTCGCGCTCGATGCGCCGCAGGACCTGCCCGCGGCCGACGAGGCGGCGCGGGTGGCGCTGTTCCGCTTCGTGCGCGAAAGCGTGCTGAACGCGCTGCGCCACGCCCGTCCGACGCGGGTCGGGGTCGCGCTGGCCACGGCACCCGGCGCCGCGCTGCTGGCCCGGGTCGAGGACGACGGCGCCGGCCCCCGGCCCGCCGGCCGCAAGGGGCTGGGCCAGACCGGCATGCGCGACCGCGCCAGCGCGCTTGGCGGAGACTACACGCCGCCCCGCCGCGACGGCGCCATGACCGTGACCGAATGCCGGCTGACTCTGGCCGGACCGCAGGACCAGGAAACCGATTGATGAACGCCAGCGCCCCTGCCGCCGATGCCGAGCCCGCCGCCCTGCGGGTGCTGATCGTCGACGACCACCCGGTGGTGGCCGAGGGCTGGGAATGGATCACCAAAGGCCGGCTGGACTGTCGGATTACCGCGGCGGCGACGCCCTTGCAGGGCTGGCGGGCATGGCGGCGCGCGGCCCCGGACCTGATGGTGATCGACCTGACCATGGGCGAATCGCGGCTGGCCGGGGTGCGGCTGATCGAGCGGCTGCGCGCCGCCGGGACCGAACTGCCGATCCTGGTCTTTACCATGCATCGCAGCCCGCTCATTGCCCGGCGCGCCTTGCAGGCCGGCTGCAACGGCATCGTGATGAAGGATCTCGCCCTCGGCCGAGATCTGCGAGGCGCTGCGCGAACTGGCCGCCGGGCGCGATTACGTCCCCGCCGACCTCGCCCGCAAGATCGCGCTGATGGAGCGGCCCGGCGCCGCCCCCGCCCGCCCGCGCCTGACCCCGCGCGAGCTGGAGATCTTGCGCGCCATCGCCAGCGGCCTCAGCTATCGCGACATCGCCGCCCGCGCCAATATCAGCTACAAGACCGTCTCGAACGTCAGCCAGACGCTGAAGGACAAGCTGGGCGCCACCAGCCTGGCCGATCTGGTGGTCAAGGCCGTGCGCCATCTCGACGAAAGCCGGGACGAGGTCTGAGCCATGGCGCGCCCGCCCGCCTCGCACCGCTCGCCCCATGCCCGGCCGCTGATCGGCACCCGCATCCGCGAGCGGCGCCTGTCGCTCGGCCGGCGCCAGACCGAGGTGGCGCGGCGGGCCGAGATCTCGGCCGCCTATCTGAACCTCATCGAGCACAACCGCCGCCCGGTCGGCGAGGCGCTGCTGACCCGGCTGGCCGAGGCGTTGGAGATCGACGCGACCGAGCTTGCCTCGGACCGCGAGGAGGCGCTGATCGGCGCCCTGCGCGAGGCGGCCGCGCGCGCGGGCGAGCAGCCGGTCGAGCTGGACCAGATCGCCGAATTCGCCGCCCGCTTTCCCGGCTGGGCGGCGGTGCTGGCCCTGGCCGTGCGCCGCGCCGACGCGCTGGAACGGCGGCTGGTCGCGCTGTCGGACCGCATGACCCGCGACCCCTATCTGCTGACCACGCTGCACGAGGTGCAATCGGCAGTGACGGCGCTGCGCTCGACCGCGACCATCCTGGCCGAGACGCCGGAAATCGAAAGCGAATGGCGCGACCGCTTCCACGCCAACCTGGACAGCGACAGCCAGCGCCTGTCGCGCACCGCGCAATCGCTGGTGGCCTATCTCGACAGTTTCGAGGACGAGGCCGTGCCGATGTCGCCGCAGGAAGAGGTCGAGGCCTGGATCGCCGCCGGAGAGCCCGACCCGGCCGATGCGGCCGAACTGGCCTCGGACGCGGCACGGGTGATGGCGCGCGACCTGCTGGCGGCGCAGGCCCGCGACCGCGCCGCCCTGCCCGACGCGGCGCTGGCGGCGGCGGTGGACGAGGCCGGCGAGACCGGCGGCGACCCGGCGCTGATCGCGGCGCGGCTGGGCCGGCCGCTGGAGCCGGTGCTGCGCCGGCTGGGCATGCTGCGCCCCGGTCCCTGGGCCCAGGCCGGGCTGATCGTCTGCGACGGCTCGGGCGCCACGCCCTTTCGCCACGCCGCGCCCGGCTTCGAGCTGCCCCGCCCCGGCGAAGGCTGCGCGCTCTGGCCGCTGTTCGAGGCCCTGGCCCAGCCGCAGCTGCCGGTCGCGCGGCTGATCGAGACCGCCGGCGGCCGCCGCTTCGCCGCCTGGGCGGTGGCCGAGCGGCTGCTGCCGATGGGTTTCGACGGCCCGGTGCTGAGCCGGGCGCAGATGCTGATCCGCCCCGCCGGGCCCCAGGACGCGCGCCCGGCGCTCGGCGTCGGTCCCGCCTGCCGGATCTGCCCGCGCACGGTCTGCCCGGCGCGGCACGAACCCTCGATCCTGGGCCCGGCATGAGCCCCATTCCGGAGAACCGCGCATGAGCGTCGACGTGCTGCTGATCGAGGACGAGCCCAGCATCGCCGAGGCGGTGCGCTTCATCCTGACCCGCGACGGTTGGGGCTGCGAGCAATGGCCCGAGGGCACCGGCGCGCTGGAGCGCATCCGGGCGCTGGCGCCGCGCATGCTGATCCTGGACCTGATGCTGCCCGGCCGGTCCGGCGCCGAGATCCTGGCCGACCTGCGCGCCGACCCTGCCCTCGCAGCGCTGCCGGTGCTGCTCCTGTCGGCGCGCGGCACCGCCAACCTGCCGCCCGGCGCCGACCGCGTGCTGCCCAAGCCCTTCGCCAATGCCGATCTGCGCGCCGTGGTGCGCGAATTGCTGGAGCAGGCATGAGGCTGCGCCCGCCCCGCCTGTTCCTGGGCCGCACCGCCTATCGCCGCCGCCGGCTGGCCGAGGCGACCCGGCTGGTCCCGGTGCTGTTCGCGGCGCTGGTGCTGATCCCGCCGATCTGGCTGCCGCAGCATTTCAGCTATGCCCGCGGCGCGGTCTGGCTGGCGGTGGCCTGGGCGCTGGCCATCGCCGCGACCGCCGCGCTGCATCGCGCGCTGGGACGGCCCTCGGCGGAGGACGAGGATGACGCCTGAATCCCTGGTCGCCGCTTCGGTGGCCTATGTGGCGCTGATGTTCCTTCTGGCCCATGCCGCCGACCGCGCCGCCGCCGCCGGGCGCTGGCGCTGGATGGACCGGCCGGTGATCTATACGCTGTCGCTCTCGGTCTATTGCTCGGCCTGGACGTTTTACGGCGCGGTGGGCTACGCCAGCCGCTCGGGGCTGGAATTCCTGACCATCTATCTTGGTCCCGGCATCGTGTTTTCCGGCGCTTGGTGGGGCTTGCGCCGGCTGGTGCGGGTGGCGCGGATGCATCGCGTGACCTCGATCGCCGACCTGATCTCCAGCCGCTTCGGCAAGTCGGCGGGGCTGGCCGCGCTGGTCACGCTGATCGGGGTAATGGCGGCGACGCCCTATATCGCGCTGCAATTGCAGTCGGTCTCGATGGCGCTGTCGGCCTTTGCCACGCCCGAGCACGCGCTGCCGCGCAATGTCTCGGTCTGGGTGGCGCTGGGGCTCGCGGCCTTCGCCATCCTGTTCGGCACCCGCAACCTTGCGGTGGACGAGCGCCACCACGGCGTCGTCATCGCCATCGCCGTCGAGGCGGTGGTCAAGCTCGCCGCCTTCGTCGCGGTCGGGGTCTTCGTGATCTGGGGCATCGCCGACGGCCCCGCCGACGTGCTGGCACGCATCGACCGCATGTCCGTCTCGGCCGGCGGCGAGGGCTGGCCGATCAACCCCGAGCGCTGGTTCACGCTGATCCTGCTGTCGGGCGCGGCGGTGATGGTGCTGCCGCGCATGTTCCACGTCCTGGTGGTCGAGGCCAGCGACGAGGACCGGCTGCGCCAGGCCGGCTGGGCCTTTCCGGCCTATCTGGCGCTGATGTCCTTCCTGGTGCTGCCCATCGCCGTGGTCGGCGCCGACATCCTGCCCAAGGGCGCCAATCCCGACCTTTACGTGCTGGACCTGCCGCTGTCGCAGGGCCGCGAGGCCCTGGCGACGCTGGTCTTCCTGGGCGGGTTTTCCTCGGCCATGTCCATGGTCGTGGTCAGTGCCATCGCGCTGTCGACGATGATGGCGAACCATTGGCTGGTGCCGCTGTGGCTGCGGCTGCGCCAGGCGGCGCTGGCCGGGCCGGCGCGCGCGCCCGAGGATCTGGGCACGCTGATGCTCAACGCCCGCCGGCTGGCGATCCTTGCGATCATCGGCGCGGGCTGGCTTTACCACCGCATGTCGGGCGGCACTTCGGCCCTGGCCGCCATGGGCACGGTGGCCTTTTCCGGCATGGCGCAGGTGCTGCCGGCGCTGGTCGCGGGGCTTTTGTGGCGCGGCGCCACGCGGCGCGGCGCCATTGCCGGCGTGGTCGGCGGCACGCTGATCTGGACGCTGCTGGTCTTCCTGCCCTCGCTGGGGCTTCTGGCGCAGCCGGCGATGCCCGCAGGCATCGACCCCTTCGCCGGTGCCGTGCTGCTGGCGCTGGCGGTGAACCTGCTGCTTCTGGTGCTGATCTCGCTGATGGATTTCCCCGAACCGGCCGAGCGGCTGCAGTCGCTGTCCTTCGTCCACGCCGTCGCGCCCGACGCCGCGCCCGGCGACGGCGCCCCGGCCGTGCAGCCCGAGGCGCTGCTGACGCTGGCCGGGCGGCTCTGGGGCAACGACCACGCGCTGGAAACCTTTCGCCGCGCCGCCGAAAGCCAGGGCAAGGGCGGTTACCTGCCCGACCTGACGCCGCGCTTCCTCGCCGATTTCGAGCGGCTGCTGGCCGGCACCGTCGGCGCCGCCACCGCCGCGGCGCTGATGACCCGCGTCGGCGGGCGCGGCGGGGTCACCGTGTCGGACCTGATGGAGGTGGCGGGCGAGGCCAGCCGCGCGCGCGAAGACAACCGGCGGCTGGAGAACACCTCGGCCGAACTGGCAAGAACCGCCGCCATGCTGCGGGAAAGCAACGAGAAACTCACCGCGCTTTCCGCGCAGAAGGACGCTTTCCTTGGCCAGATCAGCCATGAGCTGCGCACGCCGATGACCTCGATCCGCGCCTTTTCCGAATTCCTGATGGAGCCGGATCTTCCGACCGAGGAACGCGCCCGCTTTGCCGGCATCATCCATGACGAGGCCGGCCGCATGACCCGTCTGCTGGACGACCTGCTGGATCTTTCCGTGCTCGAGGCCGGCAAGGCGCGGCTGAAGCCCGGCGTCTTCAACCTGCACGACCTGATCGAGCGCGCGCTCGCCTCGGCCGGCGCCGCAGCCTCCGGGCGCGACTTCGCCATCCGCCGCAATATCGCCGCCGAGCACCTGCCTGTGATCACGGATCAGGACCGGCTGCTTCAGGTCCTGATCAATGTGATCACGAATGCGCGCAAATATTGCAGCGCCGAGGCGCCGCAGATCCGCATCGACTGCCGCCGCAGCCCGGACGGCGGCACCGAGATCGATATCGCCGACAACGGCCCCGGCATCAGCGCCGGCAACCAGGCGCTGATCTTCGAGAAGTTCGCGAGGCTGAACGATCCCGCCAGGGCCGGCGGTGCCGGGCTGGGCCTGGCGATCTGCAAGGAAATCATGGAGTTCCTGGGCGGCTCGATCGCTTACCTGCCCGGCCAAGGCGGCGCCTGCTTCCGTATTTCGCTGCCGCCGCGCCCGCGCGCCGGGCGGAAAATGATGAAAATGCGGCGCGTTAAACCATTTGGCAACCTGTGCATGGCATGTTGCGCGAAAGTCGTTATGGATTCGCGTGGGTTATGAACAGCGCAGCAACGGAACAGGCGGGTGGCCCCGACAGCACCGGACCGGCAGCAGGCAGCGGGCCCGCGCTTGCGGCGGGTGCTCCCGTGCTTCACCGCTGGATCGCGGCGCGCGGCAACGCCCGCGCCCAATCGGCAATCGCGACACCGGCCGAGTTTCGGCTGGAGCGGGCGGCCGCGACCGCGCTCGGCCGGGCGGCGGAACGCCAGGCCCAATTGCCGGTCTTCGTCGAAAAGGTCGAACTGGCGCGCATGACCCTGTCGGAACTGCCGGAGATCCTGCCGGAACGCGCCCTGCTCGCCGTGATCGAGGGGCGACGTGATGCCATCGGGGTTGCCGCGATCTGCCCCAATCTGCTGGCCTCGCTGATCGAGATGCAGGCGATCGGCCGTGTCACCGCCCGCCCCGCCCCGGCGCGCAAGCCGACGCGCACCGATGCCTCGATCTCGGCCGATTTCGTCAATGCCCTGCTCGGTGAACTGGGGCGCGAATGCCAGGGCCAGGACGCGCCGAATTTCGCCGCCTTCCGCTATGCCACCTATATGGACGATCCCCGCCCGCTTTCGCTGATGCTCGAGGATGGCGACATGGTGCGGCTGACCCTGCGCTTTCGCATCGGTCCGGGCGGACAGCGCGACGGCACGCTGGTGATCGCGCTGCCGCTGGAACGCGACATGCGCATCCCGCCGTCCGAAGCGGCCCGGCCCGCCGCCGTTCTGCCCGGCATCAGCCCGGTCGCGCCGGTCGGGCAGGCGCCAGGGGCCTCGCTCGCCGAGGTGGTGCAGCAGGCTCCGGTCGCCCTGGTCGGCATCCTGTGCCGGCGCAAGGTCAGCCTGCAGCTCTTGCGCAACCTGACCCCCGGTGCCTCGATCCCCCTGCCGACCAATGTGCTGGACGACGCGCGCATCGAAACCGCCCAAGGCCAGCTGCTGGCGCGCGGCCGGCTGGGCGAGGCCGAAGGCTTTCACGCCATCCGCCTGCGCGATCTGGCGCAGGAGACGGCCCCGCGAACCGCTCCTCCGGCATGGCCGGCCGGTTCCCTGGCCGCCGCCTCGGCCGTCACAACGTCGCTGCCGCCCGATCCGCAGGAGCCGCCCTTGCAGGACTATCACGAAGCCGATCCGTTCCGCGGCGCCGAGCCCGACCCCGACGCGACGCCGGTCCGCTTTGCCGGCTAAGCAGCGGGGTCGCATCCGGTCCGGCGGGGCTTTTGCGACAATTTGAGGGCTTTTGCCGCCCCAAAACCCGGCAACGGCCTCCAGAGGCCAGATTCCCCTTGAAAAGCGCCCCGTCTGGACGCATGTAGCTTGCGCCCGCCAAGGCGCGGGTCACCCCTACAGGAGAAGACATGGCCAAGGAAGAAATGCTCGAATTTCCCGGCGTCGTGAAGGAACTCCTGCCGAATGCGACATTCCGGGTCGAGCTAGAGAACGGCCATGAGATCATCGCACATATGGCAGGAAAGATGCGCAAGAACCGCATCCGCGTCCTTGCCGGCGACAAGGTGCAGGTGGAGATGAACACCTACGACCTGACCAAGGGGCGGATCAATTACCGCTTCAAGTGATACCGTGGCCGGCATGACGGCCCCGGACCTGCCCCCCGCCCCCGGCGCGTCCTCGCGCTTGCCTGAACTGGTCCTTGGCTCGGCCAGCCCGCGCCGGCTCGAACTGCTGCGGCAGATCGGCATCGTCCCGGACCGCGTCCTTCCAACCGAGATCGACGAAACCCCGAGGCGAGGCGAGGCGCCGCGCGACTATGTCCAGCGCATGGCCCGCGAAAAGGCAATGGCCGGCGAGGCCCTCAGCCCGCATGCCGCCCTGCTTTGCGCCGACACGGCCGTCGTCGCCGGACGCCGCATCCTGGGCAAGCCCGCCGATGCCGCCGAGGCGCGCCGCTTCCTTGAGCTTCTGTCAGGTCGGCGCCACCGCGTGCTGACCTCGGTCGCCCTGGCCTGCGCCGGCCGGCTGCGCGAACGGCTGGTCGAGACCACCGTGCGCTTCCGCCCGCTGACCGCGGGCCAGATCGACGCCTATCTCGCCTCGGGCGAATGGCAAGGCAAGGCCGGCGGCTATGCGATCCAGGGCCGGGCCTCGGCCTTCGTGGTCTGGATGCAGGGCTCCTACAGCGCGGTGGTCGGCCTGCCGCTGGCCGAAACCGCCACGCTGCTCGCCGCAATCGGAATTCGGGAACGCACGGAATGAAGGGTCGCCAGATCGTCCTTGGCCAGGTCTTTGGTCGCAACGCCGCCGCGCTGATGCTCGACGGCCAGCTCGAGGATCTGATCCTCGACCCCGCCGGCGCCACGCCGCTGGTGCCCGGCGCAATCTGCCGGGCCCGCGTCGACCGGCTGGTCAAGGGCCAGGGCGGCGTCTTCCTGCGCCTGCCCGCGGGCGCGCGCGGCTATCTGCGCGACCGCGGCGGCCTGCGCGAGGGGCAGTCGCTGGTCGTCCAGGTCAGCGGCAGCGCCGAAGAAGGCAAGGCCATCCCGGTCTCGTCGCGGCTGAATTTCCGCGGCCGCACGCTGATCGTCACCCCCGGCGCGCCCGGCGTGAACGTGTCGCGCCGGATCCGCGACGGTGCCCTGCGCGAAGCGCTGGTCCAGCTTGGCGAGGCCGCGCTGGCCGGGCTGGACGAGCCGCCGGGCCTGGTCTTCCGCAGCATCGCTGCCGAAACCCCCGAGGACGAGATCGCCGCCGAGCTTCAGGAATTGTTGGCCCTGGCCCGCGCCGATCGCCGCCGATCGCGACGGTGCGCCCGAGCTGCTGCTGGACGCCCCCGAGCCGGCCGAACAGGCCTGGCAGGACTGGGCCGATCCCGCCCCCGACAGCATTGCCGAGGGCGAGGACGCATTCGAGGATCGACCGGCGCGGCCGATGCCGTGCGGCAACTGCTGCGACCCCGCCTCGACTTGGGCGGCGGCGCCTGGGCCGAGATCGAGGCGCTGCGGGCCTTGGTCGCCATCGACGTCAATACCGGCAGCGACCACTCGCCCGCAGCCGGGCTCAAGGCGAATATCGCGCTGGCCCGCGCCCTGCCGCGGCAATTGCGACTGCGCGGCCTGGGCGGTCAGATCGTCGTGGACTTCGCGCCCTGCCCCAAGCGCGACCGCGGCACGCTGGATCAGGTGCTGCGCGCCGCCTTCCGCGCCGAATCGGCCGAGACGGTGCTGATCGGCTGGACGGCGATGGGGCTTTACGAGATCAGCCGCAAGCGCGACCGCCTGCCGCTTTCACGCCTGGTCGAGCACGGACGTCGCCGCGCATGAAATGCCCGATCTGCGGCAAGCCGGTCTGCCGAGCGTTACCGGCCGTTCTGTTCGCGGCGCTGCGCCGATGTCGATCTGGCGCGGTGGTTTCGCGGCGATTACCGCATCCCCGGCCCGCCGCTGCCGCAAAGCGACGAGGAGGAGTGAAAATTTCACATTTCACTCTGGACAGCGCGGCGAGCCTGGCCTAACTACGCGCCAGCCCGCAGCAAGACGCGCCGGCGCCCGGATAGCTCAGTTGGTAGAGCAGCGGATTGAAAATCCGCGTGTCGGCGGTTCAAATCCGTCTCCGGGCACCATTTCATCTCCCTTTGAAAATACATGCTTTTCTGTCAGCCGCGCCGCTTTGGGTCGGCTTCCGCACGGGACGATTTCCGCCGCAGCATCGCGACACCCGCGCGGGCGACATGTCCCGGGCACCGCCTTTCGGTCGCGGACGCGCAACCCATCACAGCCCTCGCCGCGCAAGACGCTTGCCGCAGCCGCCGGGGCTCGCTAATGCGGCAGGCATCACGCTCTGCCAGCGGGTGCAAGGCGCCGCGCCAGCCTGGGTTTCCGATGCAGGGAGCTGAACCATGCCCGACCGCTGCTTCTTCGGCGCGACCAGCCGCGCCCGCCGCTCCTGAGACCCGCCGCCATGTCCGGCGCGCATGATCTGGTCGGCCGGCTGCACGCCAGCGAAGGCTCGCGCCTGCTGCGGTTCTTTCGCGCCACCCTGCGCTCGCCCCAGGATGCCGCCGATGCCACGCAGGAAACCTTTCTGCGCCTGATGGGCGCCCCCCGCCCCGAGGCCATCGCCAATCCCCAAGCCTATCTGTTCGCGGTCGCCCGCTCGGTCGCCATCGCCATCGACCGCCGCGCCGCCCGCGACCGGGCGTTGTTCACCGACGCCGACCCCGAGGCCGCCGCCTGCCCCGACCCCGGCGTCGAGCGGCTGCTGGCCGCCCGGCAAGAGCTGGCGCTGCTGGCGCGGGCGATCCGGCGCCTGCCGCGCCGCTGCCAGCAGGTCTTTATCCTCAGCCGCCTGCACGGGCTGCCGAATGGCGAGATCGCGGCGCAACTCGGCATCTCGCGCAATATGGTCGAAAAGCACATCATGCGGGCGCTGATCGGTTGCGCCGAGGCGCGGCGCGGCGGAGGCGCGCCGTGACGGTCGAGGAACAGGCGGCGCTGTGGGTGGCGCGGCTGCAATCCTCGGATGCCACCCCGGCTGACCGGGCGGCCTGCGCGCGCTGGTGCGCCGCCGATCCCGACCACCAGCGCGCCTATGCCGCGTTCCAGGATCTGTGGTCGCGCATGGCCGCCATCCCCGAGCCGCCGCGCCGCGCGCCGCGCCGCCAAGGCGGCGGCGCTGCTGCTCTGCGCCGGGCTGGTGCTGGCCGGGCCGCGCCTGTGGCTGCACCTGCGCGCCGATGCCATCGCCCCCACCGGCCAGATCCTGCACCTGGCGCTGCCCGACGGCAGCCGGCTGGACCTCGACAGCGGCAGCGCGGTGGCGCTGGATTTCGATGGCGGCCGGCGCAATGTGCATGTGCTGCGCGGCACGGTCTTTGCCGAGGTGCGCCCCGATCCGGCGCATCCCTTTACCGTCACCGCCGGCCCGATCACCGCCCGCGCGCTTGGCACCCGCTATGCCACCAGCGCCGAGGGCGTCACCGTGACCCGGGGCCGGGTCGAGGCCCGCACGCCCCAGGGCGCGCTGCTGCTGCAGGCCGGCGACAGCGCGGCGCTGGGGCCGGACGGGCTGCATGAGGCGCCCGCCGATCCCGACGCCCTGGCCTGGCGCGAGGGGCAGATGGTGGTCTCGGGGCGGCCCTTGGCGCAGGTGGTGCGCGAGCTGGCGCGCTATCATCCCGGCCGGGTGCTGCTGCTGGACCGGCAGGCCGGGCGGCGGCCGGTCTCGGGCCTGTTCGACGTGACGGATGCCGATCACGCGCTGGAGCTGCTGGCCGCCAGCATGGGCCTGCGCCTGACCCGCCTGCCCGGCCTGGTGGTGCTGCGATAAAAATTTCGCCGCCGACGTCAGGAGGCAGCCGCGCCGGCACTCTTCCTGTCCAGGGGGCGGCAAGCCCCGTCGGGACAAGGGACAAGCATATGACGGGACGACGGAAGAAAATCCTGCTGCTGGGCGCGGCACTGGCCGGGCCGCTGCTGGCTCCGGCCATGGCCGCACCGGCCTGGGCGCAGGCGGGCACGACGCGGACGGCGGCGCTGAACGTGCCGGCGGGCCCGCTGGAAACCGTGCTGCTGGCGGTGGGCCGGCAGGCCGGGCTGCATTTCGCCTATGACAGCAGCCTGACCGCCGGCCGGCGCAGCGCCGGGGTGCAGGGCACGCTGGCCCCGGCGCAGGCGGTGGCGCAGGCGCTGGCGGGCACCGGGCTGCGCTACGCCTTTGCCGGCGCCGCCGAGGTCAGGATCTGGGCGCCGGCCGCCGCGGCCTCGCCGGGCAGCGCCCCGACCGGCACCGTGGTGCTGGACCAGGTGACCCTGCAGGCCGGCAACGGCCAGACCGAGGGCAGCGGGCTTTACGGCTTCGACGCGCCCACCGCCACCGCCACCGGCCTGGCGCTGACCCCGCGCGAAACCCCGCAATCGCTGAGCGTCGCCACGAACCAGCAGATCAGGGACAGCGGCGCGCTGAACCTCAAGGATACCATCAACCAGACGCCGGGCGTGAACGCGGTCACGCTTTACGGCGATGCGCGCTGGAATTTCTATGCGCGCGGCAGCAAGGTCTCGAACATCCAGTACGACGGCGCGACGCTGGAAGCGGAAAGCCAGGAAAACAGCCCCGACGACATGGTGATCTATGACCGGGTCGAGGTGGTGCGCGGCGCGACCGGGCTGATGGACGGCGCGGGCGAGCCATCGGCCTCTGTCAACCTGGTGCGCAAGCGTCCACTCGATACGCCCCGCACCAGCATCGAGGCTGCGGCCAGCGACTATGGCAGGGCCAGCCTGACGCTGGACGCCTCGCGGCCGCTGAACGGCGACGGCAGCCTGCGCGGGCGGCTGCTGGCTTACGGCGTGGCGGGCGACACCTGGCGCGAGGCGCAGGGCCACAAGACCGGGCTGGTCTATGGCGCGCTGGACATCGACCTTGGCCCCGACACCACGCTGGGCCTTGGGCTCAGCTATCAGGACGACCTGATCGACGGCTATGCACGGGGCGGCTTCTGGCTGGCGCCGGACGGCAGCCGCTATGGCTTCGGCCCGCGCGACAACCCGGCGGCGGCGTGGGAATCGCTGAGCCGGCAGGAAACGGTGGCCTATGCCGACCTGACGCATGGCTTCCAGAACGGCTGGACGCTGAAGCTGACCGGGCGGCTCGCGGATGCCGACGGCGACCGCATCGCGGGCTATGCCACCTGGAGCACGCCCGACCAGCTTGTCCACCACGGCTATCTGGCCCGCCAGTTCGAGAAAAGCGCCATCGCCAAGGCCGTGCTTCAGGGCGAGGTCGAAGCCTTTGGCCGCAGCCACCAGCTTGCCTTCGGCGCCGACTGGCGGCGGGTGAAATACCAGCAGAAGGGCTCGGGCGATTACGCGCTGGACATCGCCGATCCGTCGCGGCCCTTCACCTGGGCCGACGGTCGCCCCGATCTTGGCGGCCCGGTGACCTGGCAGGCGGACACCCGCACCACGCAGCGCGGCTTGTTCGCCTCGGGTCGGTTCGAGCTGAACCCTGCGCTGCATCTGGTCGCGGGCGGACGGCTGGCCTGGTATGACACGCGCCAGTCATGGGGCAATCCGACCCTGGGCGCGCCATCGAGCAGCAGCTTTGCGGTCCATGCCGAGCGCATCCCCTATCTGGGGCTGGTCTATGACCTGACCCCGGACTGGACCCTCTATGCCAGCCACACCGGCGTCTTCCGCCCGCTGTCCGAGCGCGACGCCACCGGCCGGCAACTGGACCCCGCGACCGGCACCAACACCGAGATCGGCGCCAAGGCCAGCCTGCAAGACGGCGGCATGCTGGCGTCGGTCGCACTGTTTGACACCACACTGGACGGGCTGCCGCAGCGCGTCGCCGATTCCAGCCAATGCGTCCGGCCCGCCGATGGCTGCTACAGCGCCGCCGAGACGGTCAGGACGCGGGGCGTGGATGTCGAGGTCAGCGGCTCGCCCGCGGCAGGCTGGAACCTGACGCTGGGCTATACCTATGCCGATTCGGCCTATGACGCGGGACCAAGCCGGGGTCAGCGCTACAACCCCTATTCCGCGCCGCGCCACCTGGCCAAGCTGAACGCCAGCTATGCGTTCGGCGGCAGCTTGCAGGGGCTGACGCTGGGCGGCGCGCTGCGCGCGCAAAGCGGCATCCAGTATGACAGCACCTCGGTCGACGGGACGCGCTACCGGGCAGCCCAGGGCGGCTATGCGGTGCTGGACCTGATGGGCCGCTATGACCTGGACGACCAGACGGCAGTGCAGGTCAATGTCGACAACCTTCTGGACCGCAGCTACCTGACGGGCGTGGACATGGGTTGGCCCAACATGTTCTTCGGCCAACCGCGCACCGTCTCGCTGGCGCTGACGAAATCCTTCTGACCCGCACCGAAGGCGCGGCGCCAGCCTCGCTGCGCCGCCCCCACCGCCAACCCGCGCCCTTCTTTGTTCCGAAAATACCCCGGGGGAAGGCCGCAGGCCGAGGGGCAACGCCCCCCTTCCGCCTCAACCGTTCTCGCGCAGCACCTGCCCCGCGAGATAGAGCGAGCCGCAGACCAGGATCCGGGCGCCGGGATGCGCGGCGGCCAGGGCGCGCACCGCCGCCAGCGCGTCGGGGGCGGTGCCGGCGGGCAGGCCGACGGCTTGCGCCGCCGCGGCGGTTTCCTCGGCCGGCAGGGTGTTCGGCTCGCCCGGGATCGCCACCGCGGTCAGGCTTTGCGCGACGCCGGACAGCGGGCGCATGTAGCCCGCGACATCCTTGGTGTTCAGCATGCCGCAGACCAGATGCGTGGGCTTCCTGGCCATGGCCGCAAGCGTCGCCGCCACCGCCTCGCCGCCGGCCAGGTTGTGGCCGCCGTCCAGCCACAATTCGCAGGCCCCGGCCGCCTCGACCAGCAGGCCGCGGGCGAGGCGCTGCATGCGGGCCGGCCATTCGGCCTCGGTCACCGCGGCGCGGGCCTCGATGCGGCCAAAGCCCAGCTCGCGCAGCGCCGCGATGGCGGTGCCGGCGTTCTGGATCTGGTGCGGTCCCGGCAGCACCGGCAGCGGCGAGTCCATCAGCCCGTGGTCGTCCTGATAGATCAGCGCGTCGCCCTCGCGCCGGCTGTCCCAGTCCTGGCGGGCGATGCGCAGCGGCGCGAACAGCCGCTCGGCCCTGGCCTCGATCACCGCGCGGGCGGCAGGCTCTTGCGGCGCGACCACGCAGGGCACCCGGCGTTTCAGGATGCCGGCCTTTTCGGCGGCGATCAGCTCCAGCGTGTCGCCCAGATATTGGGTGTAGTCGATGCTGATCGGCGTGATCACGGTCAGGGCCGGGCTGTCGATCACATTGGTCGCGTCCAGCCGGCCGCCAAGACCCACCTCCAGCAGCGTATAGTCGGCAGGCGTGCGCGAGAAGGCGAGGAAGGCCGCCGCCGTGGTGATCTCGAAGAAGGTGATCGGCGCGCCGGCGTTCGCGGCCTCGCATTCTTCCAGCGCGGCGGCCAGATCGGCCTCGGCGATCAGCTCGCCGGCCAGGCGGATGCGCTCGTGGAACTGCGCCAGATGCGGCGAGGTATAGGCGTGGACCCGCAGCCCGGCCGATTCCAGCCCGGCCCGGATCATCGCCTGGGTCGAGCCCTTGCCATTGGTGCCGGCGATGTGGATCGCGGGCGGGATCCGGCGCTCGGGGTTGCCCAGCGCCGCCGAGGTGCGCTGCATCCGGTCCAGCGACAGGTCGATGACCTTGGGGTGCAGCTGCATCAGCCGCGCGAGGATGGCGTCGGACCCGCTCATGCGTTCAGGCCGGGGTGGCGTCGGCGGCGGGCCGGTCGGCACGGGCGGTGGCGATGCTGCCCGGCGCGGGCAGGTCGCCCGCCACCGGCGCCGGCAGGCCGCCGAGCATGCGCAGGATCGAGACCAGCTCTTCGCGCAGCTTCTTGCGATGCGTGACCCGGTCCAGCATGCCGTGTTCCAGCAGGTATTCGGCGCGCTGGAAACCCTCGGGCAGCTTTTCGCGGATGGTCTGCTCGATCACCCGCGGCCCGGCAAAGCAGATCAGCGCGTTCGGCTCGGCGATCTGGATGTCGCCCAGCATGGCGTAGCTCGCCGTGACGCCGCCGGTCGTCGGATGGGTCAGCACCACGATATAGGGCAGCCGCGCCTCTTTCAGCATCTCGACCGCGACGGTGGTGCGCGGCATCTGCATCAGGGACAGGATGCCCTCTTGCATCCGCGCCCCGCCGGCGGCCGAGAACAGCACCGAGGGCCGCTTCAGCTTTACCGCGCGTTCGGCGGCGGCGATGATGGCATTGCCGACATACATGCCCATCGAGCCGCCCATGAAGGAAAAGTCCTGCGCGGCGGCGACGATCGGGGTGCGGCCCATCTCGCCCTCGGCGACCAGCATCGCCTCTTTCTCGGCGGTGGATTTCTGCGCGGCCTTCATGCGCTCGGGGTATTTCTTCTGGTCGCGGAACTGCAGCGGGTCGGCGATCGGCTCGGGGACCTTGACCTCGTTGAAGACGCCGCCGTCGAACAGCGCCGCAAAGCGGGCGCGCGGGCTGATCGCCAAGTGGTGGTCGCAATTGCTGCAGACGTTCAGGTTGTCGGCCAGCTCGCGGTGAAACAGCATGGTGCCGCATTCCGGGCATTTGGTCCAAAGATTCTCGGGCACTTCGCGGCGCGAGAACAGCGAATTGATGCGCGGACGCACATAATTGGTGATCCAGTTCATCGGCGGCCCCCTTGGTGCTGCGGTCTGGGGGTGACTTAGGCAAAACCGGGCGGAATTGCAATTCCGCGCGACCCGGGGTTTCATGCGCGTCATGTGGACGCAGTTCGCCGTTTTTCTTCATTATGCAGTCGCGCTGGCGGTGTCGGTGCGGGTGCTGCTGCGCCCCCGGCTTGAGGCCGACGGTGCGGCTGTCCTGGATCCTGGTGATCGAGCTGGTGCCGCTGGTCGGCATCATCGCCTATGTGCTGTTCGGCGAGATCCGCATGCGCGGCGCCGAGGTCGAGACCATGGCCAGCGTCCGCGCCCGGCTCTCGGGCCTGTGGACGCCCAGCCCCGAGGCGGTGCGCCGCCTGCCCGAGCTGGCCGCGCCGGTGATCGCGGCGAATCGCGCCACCACCGGCTTTGGCGCCGTGGCCGGCAACCGCGCCACCCTGCTGGCCGAGGACGACAGCGCCATCGCCGACCTGGTCGCGGCCATCGACGACGCGCGCGAACATCTGCACATGCTGTTCTATATCTGGCTCGACGATGCCTCGGGCCGGGCGGTGGCCGAGGCGGCAATCCGCGCCGCCGGGCGCGGCGTCAAGGTGCGCGCGGTGATCGACGCCTTCGGCTCGCGCGGCTTCGGCCGCTCCGAGACCTGGGCGGCGATGCGGCGCGCCGGCTGCGAATGCGTCGAGGCGCTGCCGATGGGCCTGCCGCTGCTTGGCGCGCTGTTCCAGCGCATGGACCTGCGCAACCACCGCAAGATCGTGGTCATCGACCACCTGCTGGGCTTTACCGGCAGCCGCAACTGCTCGGACAAGGCCTTTGCCGTCAAGCCGCGATTCGCGCCCTGGATCGACGTGTTCCTGCGCTTCGAGGGGCCGGTGGTGCGGCAGATGCAGGCGGTCTTTCTGCAGGACTGGATGAGCTATACCGGCGAGGACCTGGGCGACATGCTGCGCATGGTGCCGCCGGTCCTGGCGCCGGGGGTCATCGGCCAGGTGGTGGCGACCGGGCCGGACGACCGCCGAGGCTCGCTGTCGGACTGCATGGCGACGATGATCTATGCCGCGCGCCAGCGGCTGGTCATCACCACGCCCTATTACGTCCCCGACGCCTCGCTCGATTCGGCGATCCGCACCGCGGCGCGGCGCGGGGTGGACGTGACGATGATCCTGCCGGCGCGCAACGACTCGCTGGTGGTGCAGGCCACCTCCGAGGGCTTCTATTACGGGCTGGTCTCGGCCGGGGTAAAACTGATGCGGTTCCGGGACGGGCTGGTCCATGCCAAGGTCATCACCGCCGATGGCGAGATGGCGATGATCGGCAGCGCCAATATGGACCGCCGCAGCTTCCAGCTGAACTATGAGATGAACATGCTGCTGGTCGGCGCCGAGGTGACGGCCAGGCTGGACGCGCGCCAGCAGAGCTATATCGCGCGGTCGACACCGATCACGCTGGACGAGATCCGCGGCTGGTCGCTGTCGCGGCGGCTGCGCAACAACCTGCTGGCGCTGGCCGCGCCGATCCTGTGAGGAGGACATCATGACCGGACCCACCCCGACAGACCTGGGCCAAGGCAGGATCGTCGACGGCGCCCCGGCCCTGCCCGAGGCCGAGCTGCGCGCCGCGCTGGCCGCCCTGCCCGACTGGGTGCTCAGCCCCGACGGGCGGGCGATCCGGCGCGAATGGCGCTTCAAGTCGTTCAAGGCGGCGGCGCAGCTGGCCAATCTTGCCGCCTGGCAGGCCGAGGCCGCCAACCACCATCCCGACATCGCCTTTGGCTGGGGCTTTGCCAGCGTCAGCTTCTCGACCCATTCGGCGGGCGGGGTGACCATGAACGACCTGGTGATGGCGGCGCGACTGGACGCGGCGGCCGGCTGACCCGCGCAGCGGGGCGGGTTTGGCGCGCCCGGCCTTGCCCCCGCCGCGGTCCCGCCCTATCCAGATGCGGCGGCCAGCGGGCGCAAGACGGCAACAGGGGCAGGCGATACGGCATGGCGATGCGTCCTCGCAAATGGATCGAACGGAAAACCCGCGCCGGGGCGCTGCGGCAGTGGAAGGCGCTGGCCGACCAGGCCGAGGCGCTGGGGACGGGCCGGCTGCGCCAGCTGCGCGACGAGGCGCTGGGGCTGCGCGCCAGCCTCGACCGCTTCCTGATCCGGGCCGACCGGCGCGCCGCCCGCTCGCGCGCGGCGCTGGATGCGCTGCACCTGCCGGGCGGCACCGACTGGCGCTGGCGCCCCGCCTTCATGGCGGCGCAGATCTCGCCCCGCGGCGTCGCCGGCCCCGAGCCGGGCGGCATGCTGGGCGAGGGTGCGGCGCTGTGGCACGATTGCGCCGAGCGGGCGCTGATCCTGGCGCAGATCGGCAATTCCGCCGCCACCGACCTGTCGCCCTTCGGCATCAGGCTCGAGGTGTTCGGCTTTTCCGGCAGCTTCCTGTCGCTGTCGATCGACCTGCCGACCAGCGCGCTGTCGGGGCTGACGCGCAGCCATGTGCTGCGGCTGGAAACCGGCATCCTCGCCGAGCGGGCGATCAACGTCTATGCGCGGCTCAATATCGGCCATGGCCCGAACATCGAGGAAATGACCCAGCAGCTGCACGACTTCCAGTCCGGCCAGCCCGGCCACCAGATCACCGAATTCGACCTGGCCTATACCCAGATGAACGAGAAGCGGCTGGAAAAGATCTGGCTCGACCTGATCTTCGAGGCGCCGCGCATGAACGGGGTGCAGATCCGCGAACTGTTCCTGTCGCGCCACCTGCGGGCGGAACTGTGATGCAAGGAAGCAAGATGAGCGATTTCAGATCCCTGGGCCTGCGCAGCGGCATCTGGCAGGGCGTGCTGCGCCGCGATGCGGCGCCGGGCCGGCTGGTGCTGGTCCATATGGGCAACCGCCTGGCCGAGGCCCATGCCACCGAAGAGCCGGGCGGCGGCTGGCGCGTCGCCGCCGCCATCCCGCCCGAGCGGCTGTCGGACGGGGTGCAGACCTTCCTGCTGGTCGAGGACCGCGGCGCCGAGGGCGAGCCCCCGCAGCCCGGGGCGCAGCGGCTGGGCAGCCTGACGCTGATGGCCGGCGAATTGCTGGACGACGACCTGCGCGCCGAGCTGACCCTGATGCGGGCCGAGCTGGAGCTGGTCAAGAAAGAGCTGCGCCGGCTTGCCGCCGCGATGCCGGCCTAGGGCTCAGTCCCGGCTCCAATAGCCATAGCCGCCCAGTTCCGCGAACCCCAGCCGGTCATAGAGCGCCCGCGCGTCGGTATTGGCGCGGCTGACCGCCAGCGCCAGCCGGGTCGCGCCCTGCGCCTGCGCCCATTCCGCCGCCCGCCCGATCAGCCAGCCGGCGACGCCACTGGCGGCGCAGCGCCGGCACCACCTCGATGGCATGGATCATCGCCACCCGCCCGTCGGCGGCGACAAAGGCCGCCCCCGCCGCGCGGTCCTGCACACGGCCCAGCAGCGCGGTGCGCGGCAGGGTGACGCGCCGCATCGCCGCCTGCCGGCTGTCCGAGATATGGCCGGCCGACCAGATATCGGCCTGGATCGCCAGCGGCGGCCAGATGTCAAAGGAACTCAGCCGCGGCCGCGCCGCCGCGGCCAGCAGGGCGCAATCGGCGGCCATGACCGCGGTCGGGCTGCCGTGGCGGAACCCCGCGCCCGCCAGCGCCTGCGCCAGCGCCGCATCGCCGTCGGCGACGCGAAACATCGGCATCTCGTCCCAGCCGCGCTGGATCGCGGCGATCTCGGCGATGGCGCCGCCGTCCCAGCCCGGCCCCAGCGCCCGGGCCGAGCTGACCCGGCCGCCGCCGCCCTGGCCGCGCCCGACGCGAAAGCCGCCGGCCTCGGCATAGTCGGCGGCGGGCCAGCTGGTCTCGAAGACGCGGGCGATCTCGGGATCGGCAATCACAGCGCCAGTATCTCGCGCAGCGCGGTCATCGCATCGGTGACGCGCTTGCCGTCCAGGCCGCGGATCACCAGGTTGGTGCCGTAGCGCTGGCCGCGCTGGAACGGATAGGAGCCCAGCGACAGGTCGGGAAAGCGCTCGGCCACTTCGCGCAGCCCGTCGGCCACGTCGGATTCCGGCCGCAGCACCTCAAGCGCCTCGCTGACCGAGGGCCGGCCGGTCGGCAGCCGGTCGGCAATGGCCTCGACCATGGCGCGGAACACCTCGGGGACGCCGGCCATGACCCGGGTATTGCCGATGTGGAACCCCGGCGCCGCGGAATGCGCGTTCGGGATCAGCTCGGCGCCCAGCGGGATGCGGGCCATGCGCAGCCGGTTGCCGGTGACCTCGACGCCGCGCGCCTCCCAGCGCTCGACCATGACGCGGCGCGCCTCTTCGTTGATCTCGATGCCGACGCCAAAGGCATCGGCGACGGCATCGGCGGTGATGTCGTCATGCGTCGGCCCGATGCCGCCACTGGTAAAGAGCATGTCCGGTGCCCCGCCCAGCGCCTTGTCCAGCGCCCGGATCGAGGCCACGATCTGGTCGTGGTCATCGCCGACGATCCGCACCTCGCGCAGGTCGACGCCGATGCTGTTGAGCACCTGCGACAGGTAATGGGCATTGCCCTCGCGGGTGCGGCCGGACAGGATCTCGTCCCCGATGACCAGGATGGCGGCGGTGGGATTGTCGGACTGCATCTCGCGCTCCTCGCGGTTTCGGCTGTCGGCCCCTGTATAGGTCCGCGCACGGGGCTGGAACAAGTGGCGGCATCGGACTATCTGTGGGGGGCAAGAACACGAGGACGCCATGAACGACGCACGCCAGACCCGCGAGGGAATCCGCATCCACGACGCCGGGGATTTCGCCGGAATGCGCGCGGCCGGCCGGATCGCGGCGCAGATCCTCGACGAGGTCGGGCCGCTGGTCCAGCCCGGCGCCACCACCGGGGCGCTGGACGATTTCATCCGCAACCGCGTGACCGAGCTTGGCACGGTCAGCGCCACCATCGGCTATCGCGGCTATCAGCACGCCAGCTGCATCAGCGTGAACCATGTCGTCTGCCACGGCATCCCCGGCGACAAGATCCTGGCCGAGGGCGACATCCTCAATATCGACGTGACGGTGATCCTGGACGGCTGGTATGGCGACAGCTCGCGCATGTATGTGGCGGGCAAGCCCAGCGTGAAATCCAAGCGGCTGATCCAGGTCACCCATGACAGCCTGATGAAGGGCATCGAGGCGGTCCGCCCCGGCGCCACCTTCGGCGACATCGGCTGGGCGATCCAGTCTTATGTCGAGGCGAACCGCATGTCGGTGGTGCGCGATTTCTGCGGCCACGGCCTTGGCCGCACCTTCCACGCGCCGCCGAACGTGCTGCACTTCGGCCGCCCTGGCAAAGGGCTGGTGCTGGAAGAGGGCATGTTCTTCACCATCGAGCCGATGGTGAACCTGGGCCGCCCGGAAACCAAGATCCTCGCCGACGACTGGACCGCCGTCACCCGCGACAAGTCGCTCTCGGCCCAGTTCGAGCATTCGATCGGCGTCACCGCCGACGGCGCCGAGATCTTTACCCTGTCCCCGGACGACAAGTTCTTCCCCAGCCTCGACTGAGGGGCGCAGCGGTCCGGGCTTCTTTGCTCCGAAAATACCCATAGGGCCGCGCAAGCGTCGCGGTCGCATGGGTATTTGTGAAACAGTGAAGGCGCAGCCCATCGCGCGGGCGCCGGACCTCTGCCTGCTTTCACCGTTTTCCAAATACCCCGGCAAGGCGGCGCGCGGGCGGTGCGCTTACGGTTTGCGGATGGTCTCGCCCGGCATGATGGTCGGGGCCAGCGCGACGACGCCGTTTTCCGGCGCCGGCTCCTTGCCCGCGACGATGCGCGCCGCGCGCCGGCCAATGTCGATGCGCCGGGCGTCGGTGGTGGTCAGCCGCATCGGCAGCCCGTCCAACAGCTCGACACCGTTGAAGCCGGCAAGCCCCAGCTTTCCGGGGATGTCATAGCCCTTTTCGATGCACCACAAAAGCCCGCCGGCCCCGATCATGTCATTCGAGAAATAGAGGAAATCCAGATCCGGCTCGCGTGTCAGGATGCGCTCGGTCAGCTCGCGGCCCTTGTGCAGCGACGAGCCGCCCTGGTAATATTCCCGCGCCGCCAGGTGCAGGCCGTCCTCGGCCAGCCGGGCCTCAAAGCCGGCCAGGCGTTTGCGGGCGCGGTGATCCTCGGGCATATGGGTGCCGATGAAGCCGATGCGGCGATAGCCCGCTGCCAGGATCTCTTCGGCCATCTCGGCCCCGGCGCGGCGATGGCTGATGCCGACCGCGGTGTCGATCGGGTCGCCGTCGATATCCATGATCTCGACCACCGGCAGGCCGGCATTGTCGAGCATCGCCCGCGCCGCCTTGCTGTGCTCGAGCCCGGCGAGGATCACCCCCGAGGGCCGCCAGCTCAGCATGTCATACAGCACCGAATCCTCGCGCGAGGGGCTGTAGTTTGTCACCCCCACCACCGGCTGCAGCCCGGTATCGTCGAGTTCGGCCGAGATCCCGCCCAGCACGTCGGGAAACACCATGTTCGACAGCGAGGGGATCACCACCGCGACCAGGTTCACGCGCTGGCTGGCCAGCCCGCCGGCGATCTTGTTGGGGACATAGCCCAGGGTGCGGGCGGCGGTCAGCACCTTTTCGCGCGTCGCGGCCGAGACATCGCCCCGGTTGCGCAGCACGCGGCTGACCGTCATTTCGGACACGCCCGAGGCTTCCGAGACGTCACGCAGGGTCAGCGGGCGGCGGGGTCTTTTCGTATTCATGGCAACTACCGGAACGCAATCATGTTACCGTTATCGCGTCCAGCGCGTGACGGCAACCTTGCCATTTCCGCGATCTGCGGGCAAAAGAGGCTTCGATGGCCCCGTGGCTCAACTGGATAGAGCAGCCCCCTCCTAAGGGGCAGGTTACAGGTTCAAATCCTGTCGGGGTCACCATTCGCCAAAGTGTCGATGGGGCAAAAGTTTGCCCATTCCGGGGGTAGTTTTGCCCACCCCCTGTCAAGAAGATTCTTCTGGCAGAGGGACGCATTTGTGGATTTGTTGGCAGAATCAGGTCTTTTTATGACCCGCACTCTGGAGTGCTCGCTCCACCTCGACCCGAAGATAAAGGGTGCCAAAATTTCCTTTGCCGGCCAGATGCGGCTGAATCGCCCTCTGCTTCAGGATGCTGCGCGAGACATTTCGCTGCAGCCCGAACTCTTGTTCGATCATGGTCAGGTTCAGAAAGCGGGCGCGGAACGCGGCAATAGATGATTCCGACACGGTCCACATTCGCCGCCGTGTGACAGGGTGGATGATTTCTTGCGCGAGCAGATCACCGGCTTCGACCAAGGCCAGAAGCTGCGCAGCATCGCGTATGCCGATCCCACGACCGAATTCGGACAAAGATAAAGTATGGTCAGATTGCGCAGATGATGCGTCATCCATGGCAACAATATCAGCAAGGTCGACCCGAAACCCATGATAACCCGCGGTCGGAGATTGCTGCCACAGACGAAGGGCCCCATCACGCAGACCAGAAAATATTCGTTTGACGCTGACGCCAGTGCGGGCCTGAGCAACCTGAATGGTGACCCATCCCTTCGCATCAGTAGGATCGCAGGGCAGCGCGTAGCCTTTCAGCTCATCAATCAGCGCCTCTGCATCCTTCGGATGCCAGCGCAACCGTGCAACCGTCAGGGCTGTGCGGGGGATCAGGATTCCGGCCTGCTCCAGCGCCATCATCTCGGTTTCAGTCGCCCCAAGCGTTTTGCGCATCGCCCCATCCGGAACGAACTCCGAGATGCTCGCCAGCAGCGGCACAAATCTGCGGGCATCGAATATCACACGGGCATGGGGGCGGTGATCATCGGCGGCGATGGCCCCTGCCTCGACCAGCAAAGGTCGCAAACGGCCAGGATTTATGCTCAACTCGCTTGCGGCCGTGACGACCGAATGAATACGCCGCTCGGGTAGGACGTGGCCAAAGACACTTTCTCCGGCGCCCAAGGGCCAGAGGTCAAGAACCGCGTCCCGCAGTATTTCCCGAAACACATCGAAGGCTGGTTCGTCACGGAGATGGGAGCCCAGCGACGTAAGCATTCGATGGTAAACCTGTCGGACGCCATCGGCCACGCCGTCGCCTTCGAAGGACATCTTGGTCAGCCTGGCCTTGATCGCGTCCGGCCCTTGCTTGACGACATCATAACCGGCCGCGCATGCCGCGTGCTGATGGGCAATGGGATTCTCTTTTTCCGGGATCAGCCCCGCTCCGAACATCCGACAAAACGCTGCGGTTGCGGAGGTGCTGTGCGGGGCAAGCCATGTTTGATCTGGTCGCCTAGAAAGACGATCATCCAACCATAGATCGAAGCTGGAGGGTTCGACGCCTGCCCCGTCAAGCTGACCCGACATGATCCGATCCAAAATCAGGCTCAGCTGAAACTGCATGTCAAACCGGCCCTCGGGTCGATCCTCAGTCCATAAGGGCACAAGCAGCATGTGGTGGCGTAGACATATCGAGACCTCGCGAAGTTGCCAGTCGCCCCGCATGACCATGGCGCTGGTCGGCTCGGACGGGGCTCGGGTGGCATCCTCGCGCAGGCAAGTAGGACAGCCGCGGACAATCGGATTGCGCAGCGCGCGCGAGATGACCGTGTCGCCACGATAGTCCAACCGAACATTTCCTGCGCGGACGCCCGTCCAGGACAAAAGCTCTCCTGTGTCGTGAGGCGTAAGTCGCGCCCAGACGGACAATGCTTCAATCATTTCAGGATCGCAGTTCAGGAAGCGGTTGAAGCTTCCTTTGAGATCGTATGCGAATTCCGGAGTTGCGACACCCTTCGAGGCCGCCAGTCGCGACAGGTAGGACGGCAAGGTCTCACGTTCGGCAGGCCGAGGTTGTGTCATGGCTGGGCGGATCCTTATCAGGCGGCAGTATGACCCAAATGAGCACGAAAGGGCAGAGGTGCTCGCGCCCTCAGGCTGATGCCATCACTGCAAATGCGAAAAAAGAAAACCGATTTCATTTGCGCAGGGGGGTGTGCCGGCGCAAACCCCAAGCAGGGCTGGCGATTATGTCCCTCGCGCCCAAGAGTTCGCAAACTCAGAATTTTATTGTTTTACATCAATATGTTAATTACGATTAATCATTGCGATCGGCATTTTCTCGGGTTATCGTAATGGGGTGGACACGCTCGAATCCTGTTGTCCGCCGACTACGGCGCGGGCTTGCTGAATGCACCTGCCTGCGATCCCGACGATCTGTTCTGCTTCACCGGCCATGCCGCGGTTACATCCTTGCGGCCGATGAATGCGCCATTTCCGACCCACCGATGCATCCGCGATCGGTGCCGATAGAGGATTGCCGATGACGAAGATACCGTTCTGAACAACATGCGGCGCTTCGCTGAGCGCTCGCCTGTGGCCACTTCGGATCGACGCTTCCGTTCGTCTACGCGCGCAGCGAACGGCGAGAATAGATGGCCTTTACAGAGTGAATGACGCCGCAAGCCTCATTGGCAACCAAGCCTGGCTCCATAAGCAGGCGCTGCCTCTCTCGATATTCTCTCCCGGTCGAACGTCCTCGGCCGACGGCCCTTTCATGCCTGGAGTAAATCCCATGCCCACCATCCCTTTCATCGAGGCCCGTTTCCTTGATCAGAGCGAAAGCCGCTTCGAACTCGAATCCCGCCTCAAACGGCATTTGCGCCTGCTGCGCTGCAGAAAGCTTCCGCCCAGCCTTATGGCGCCGCCCGACGACGTGTTGGATGGCATCGACAACACAGACCGGAGCCTGTGCTGGGGATCATTGGATTCGCCGCCAATGATGAGGTCTGCATCGGTCGGCGGTCGGCGGGCGGCGGGTCAAGCTTACTCCAGAACGTCGCAAGGCCGTGTCCGGCATCGCGCACCTCAAATCCGATGATCGGCACGACTCGAGATGCTGAAAGACGGGGCCAACTGGTGTCGATCCCCAACGAATATCGCGCCGACGAACTGGCAGGGGCTCTGCACGAGGGCACCCGCACAGCGCCTGGCATGTCGTGCCACGGCTCCGATCCATCATGCCTGTTTTCAAAGGGTATATCCATGCTGTCCGAACATTCGCACAACCAGGTTGTCGATCCGCTCACCATCACCCCGTCGGCCAAGGCCGGTCTCGCTCCCACCTGGCTGGGGACGCCCAACCCCAGTCTCACCGCAGGGGCGCGGTCAATGACCATCCTGATCACCGCCGACCTGCATCTCGACCTCTGGGCTCGCGCGGGGCGCGATCCATTTGCCGGCATCCTGCCGGTCCTGCGTGACCTCGACGCGCTGATCATCGCCGGCGATCTGGCCAATGATCCGCAGCGGAACTGGCCCTGGGCGTTGGCCCGGATCGCGCGGCTGGTCTCGCCCGCGCGGATCTGGGTGATCCCGGGCAACCACGACTATTATGGCGCCACGCTCGACGATGACGTTCTGGCCCGGATCACAGCGGAGGCCGGGGTGGGCCTTGCCCAGAAGCGGGCTCTGACCTTCGGCACCTGCCGCATCCTGTGCTGCACGCTCTGGACGGATTTCGCCCTGCTGGGCGATCCGGAGGCGGCGATGGACCGCGCGGCAATGGCGATGCCGGATTACGGTCGGATCCGCCGGGAGGATGGGGATCTCATCATGCCCGAGGACACCGTCGCGATTCACCGCGATCACCTCGACTGGTTGACGCGGGAGATTGCCAGACCCTGGCACGGACAAACCATTGTCGTCACCCATCACGCCCCGTGCTTGGCGGCCTCCGGTCCGATCTCCAGCATCAGCCCGGCCTTCGCTTCGGATTTTGATGGCTGGATCGAGGCGCACCGGCCCGACTACTGGTTCTTCGGTCACACGCACCGGCCGCTCTCGGTCCGCATCCGCGGCGCGCCGATCGTCAACGTCTCGCTCGGCTATCCCGACGAGGTGCCCGAGGGCGGTGAGGCCGAACCTCTGCTGCGCGGCCTGATCTTCCCTAGCGCCTGATCGCCATTCTCCCCAACCCATCTTCCCCGGCCGGGTCTCCCTCGGCCGACGGCCCCCTCATGCCCGGAGTATTCCCATGTCCACCATCCCTTTCATATAGGCCCGCTTCTTCGATCCAAAAGAGGATCGCATTGAACTCGAAACCCGCTTGATGCGGCATCTGCGCAAGCTGCGCTGCAAGAGGATGCCCCCGGGCCTTCTGGCCCCGCCCGACGAGGCCGACACGCCAGGCGAAATCCCGGACGTGGATTCGATGGGGATCATCAGGTTCAGCGATAACGACGATGCCCGCATCAAGCGTCGGGTCAAACGGATCCTCGAGCGCCGCAAGGCGGCCTCCGGTCTGGAGCATCTGAAGCGCGATGATCGTGAGCGGCTTGAGGTGCTGAAAGACGGCGCGCGGCTGATCCAGATCTCCAGCGAGCACCGTGCAGATGAGATTGCCGCGGCCTTGCATGAGGATATGCCCTGGATGGCCGCGGCCACCGAGGTGATCTGGCACGCGATGCGCCGGTCCGTGCGCGAAGGCTGGCCGGGGTTTCGGATGCCCCCGCTTCTGCTCGATGGACCTCCCGGGATTGGCAAAAGCCATTGGGCCCGGCGGATCGGCGATCTGCTTACTGTGCCGACCGCCGTGATCGAGGCCACCGGTGAGAATGCCAGCTTTGGCATTGTCGGCTCGCAACGTGGCTGGGGCGGCTCCCATCCCGGCCGCTTGATCGAAACCATCCTGCAAAGCCGTATCGCCAATCCGGTCATGGTGGTCGACGAGGTCGAAAAGGCCGGCACCGTGGTCTCGATGAACGGCCACGCCTTCGGGCTGGCCGAGGCGCTTCTGCCACTGCTGGAGCCGCTGACCGCAAGGTGCTGGAGCTGTCCCTATTACCAGGTCAAGTTCGACATGAGCTGGGTGATCTGGGTTCTGACCTCCAACGATCACCGGCGGCTGCCGGAACCGCTGCTCAGCCGCTGTCCGCCGATCCGGCTGCGTCATCTGACCCTGGCAGAGCTGACGGGTTTTGTGCTCCGCGAGGGCACAAAGCGCAACCTGTCCGCCAGTTCCATCGAGGCGATCTGCGAGATCCTTTCCCATCCCTCGCTGCGGCGGCATCAGCCCAGTCTACGGGTCGCCGCCCGCATGCTTGGGCGCGCCGCCGATCTGGAACAGGGGCCAGTGCTCCACTGAGCCGGCAGCCTTTCCACACTTCCCTGAATCCAACGCGCCTGCGGCATCGCCGCAGCCGCCCTCTTCATGCCATCGAAACGGAGAATATCCATGAAACTCTCACCCAATGACCGTGCCTGGTTCGACAAGGTGCTGCGCGCCATTGCCGCCGCAGAGGCAGGCCCGTCCGAGGCAGACCTCGCGCTGGCGCCGGTCCTGTCCGACTGGAAAGCGGCGATTTCGCCCGGCGGGCATGTGATGCTTTGGGGCGAAGTGGCTGACCATCCGCTTCTTGGCCATGCAAGCATCACCACCTCGCAGCTGATCGCCATCGATCCCGAGGCCGGCTGGGCACGAACCGCATCGCGCTGGTATCGGCTGGGCCGGTCCATTGACGCCCTTGAGGCAGAATTGGCTGAATCCATGAACGGAAAGGCGAAGCTTGCCGGTTCCATCAACTTTACCCTTCCCGGATTCATGAACGTGGACGATCCCGCGCTTCTGGCGCAGCTGTTGGCCGAATATATCACGCGGGTGCGCGAGATCGACGCGGCGGACCGGGCCGCCTCCGGACGGGAGGAGTGACATGCATTGGTTCACCGCCGATCCGCATTACAGCCATGACCGGATCATCGGCTTCTGCAGCCGTCCGTTCCCGGACGTAGCCGCGATGAATGCCCGCCTGCTGGCCGAGTGCCGGGCCCGGGTTGGGCCCGATGATGATCTGTGGATCCTGGGGGATTTCACCGCGGGACGATCCACCGACGCCCAACGGCGCGAGGTGCGGGGCATCTTCCATGCGTTGCCGGGCCGTCGGCACCTGATCCGCGGCAATCACGATGAAAACTGGGTCTGCGATCTGCCGTGGGATAGCGTAAGTGAGACCGCCGATATCGTCATCAATAAGAGGCGGCTGTTTCTCTGCCACTATCCGATGATCACCTGGCCCGGTGCGCGGCATCAAGGTTTGCAACTGTTCGGTCATGTGCATCAGAACTGGCGAGGGTCGCGTAATTCCGTGAACGTCGGCGTCGACGTCTGGGATTTCCGGCCGGTCACGCTGCCGGAGATCGAGGCCCGGGCAGCCAGGCTCCCGGTCAATGCACACTGGGATCAGGTCGAACCGGGCCGCGCCTGGCCGACGGAACTTTGCGCGGGCTGCGGCGCGATCCTGGATCCGGCGCTTGTCTTCGGGCATGCGGCGGTGCGGGATGGCCGTATCGTCATTGCCCGGACCGGCGAGGTGATCGTCGCCATAGGGGACCGGATTCGTGAATGGCTGCCGGAGGGCCGGCATGTCTGCCCGGAATGCATCGGCGGCTATCTTTCGGTCGGGGAGGTCGCGCTGCCCGTCGGGTTTACCTTTGACGAGATGCGGAACCGGGCCGTTCCCAGGGGGAAATAGAATGCCACTGAGAGATTCCTCCCACAAAGCCAGCGTCGAGCACCGCCTCCGCGCCAGCATCAACCTGATCGATGCGTCGCAGGCCTGCGCGCTGTTGCACGTCGAAACGGCTGACCCGGAAGGCGTCATCCAGACCATGGCCCGCGATGGTGCCGTCATAACTCTGGCTCAGAACGGCAGGATCATGTCGCCGCTGTTCCAGTTCGATACCGCGAACGGCCGTATCTTTGATGTCGTCCGTGACATCCTGAGGCTCAGGCCGACCCGCATCAGCAACCTTCGACTCTGCTACTGGCTGACCCGCTCCCATGTCGATTTCGGCTGCGCGCCCGCCGACCAGTTCGGGAAAGAGGACGCAGCAATCCTCGCTGCATTCGGGCGATATATCGAGCCTGAGCGTCATGGGTGACTTTGACAAGGATGGTAAGCCCGGAATCACGATGCGTGGGATGGTCAATCTGAATGGCCTTCCGGAAGCCGCCAGGGCCAGGGCGGAGCTGGAGATGATGCACCGCCGCGCCCAGAGGGGCGATCCCGAGGCCGCCCTTTATATCCTGAATCATATCGTTCCGGACGTTCCCCCAGACGAGGAGGACCAGAAATGAGCAATGATCAAAACCCGCCGGTCTGGACCAGCCCGGTGATCCGCTTCATCAAGGACAACCTTCCGGTCCTCGATCCTCGCGGCGAGGAATGGGACCATATGTGCGCCACCGCTTACCAGTTCGCTTGCGAGGCGCTGATCGCCCTCGGCCAGGCCGAGGAAACCGGGCGCGGCGCAAGGCCGCTGACCCATCCCCGGCTGCCGGAGGTCCTGCCCCGGTGGGACGATATCTGCGTCACCGTCCTCAGCCTCGCCAGTCAATGCGGGCTGCTTTCTTACAGATTG
This sequence comes from Paracoccus sp. DMF-8, assembly GCF_029309835.1. Taxonomy (GTDB): domain Bacteria; phylum Pseudomonadota; class Alphaproteobacteria; order Rhodobacterales; family Rhodobacteraceae; genus Paracoccus. Next base: position 804,311 of record NZ_JARJHL010000010.1, read on the forward strand.
CCTGACGGCCGCAGATCCCCCGCAGCCGCGGCGTGGTGGGGTCGACGCGAGGGCGAAATCATGCCGCCGCCGAACATCATGGCCGCGCATGGGCTTGGCGGCGCCCATGCCGCGCCGGAGGTGCTGCCGGTGCTGCGCGCGCTTGGCCTGGTCGAATTCGGCCAGTGGGCCGAAGCTGCAGAACTGGTGCTCTGGCGCAAGGAGCCGCAGGAGTGGGGCCTCGACATCACAACCGATCTGCGCTTCGGCGCCGCGGTGGACCGGGCCGTCAACGAGATGCCAGCGGACATCCGCCGCGAGCTGGATCGGCTGGTGAGTATCACCGAGGCGGACGTGACCGAGGGGTTGATCCGGCGCGAGGCATATCAGGAGGAGTTGTGTGCCGAACTTGGCGCGAACCGGGTGATCTGTCAGCGGCTGACCCGGAAATCCGTGCGTCAGGGGCTGGTTTTCCTGCGCATCCATGATCTGGACTGGCTATTTTTCTCGAGTTGGCGGCTGCCGGATGGCTGGCTCTCCCCGCCCGCGCGGAAACGGGCGATGGAGATCTTCCACGACCGCCTCGCAATCCCGATGCGCAGGGCCGTCGTCACGCGGCTATACCCGGACCGGCCGGAGTTTTCGGGGAAAGGCTTACCCCTCAATCAGTGATGACCATCTCAGCAGCCTTAGTGCTGGAACCGAGCGTCGCTGTAAATTCGGGGCGCGTCGCCAAGCATCCTCCGATGATTATCAGGATTGGTCGTTTGCACATCAGCGATCTGTGCTATGCGACCTTCCGGGTCGGAGCGCCATTCTCCAACGTAGTAGCGCCCTTCCAGCCAAGCCCGCTCCAAAAGCTTGGCAAGCCCCAACTCTCCCCGCTCAAACCAAGTGCGACCGGGCCGAGAGGGTAGCGTCCGAGGACGTGGTGTAATTTCATCGGCGCTGCCGGTGTAATCCGGGGTGGCCATCGAGGTGGAGTTTCGACACTTCAACCACGGATCTTACGGAGACCCCGATAACCAAACCCACCATGGACCTGCCCATGGACCTGCCCGAGCTTTTGGCAAAGCATGATCAGGGCGATTTTCTACGCGGCATTGCCGAGGCCGTCCTGCAGTTGATCATGGAAAGCGATGTCGACGGCCTGATCGGCGCTGGTCGGCACGAGCGCAGCGGTGAACGGACATGCGCCTGATCGGCGCCGTGCTCTTCGAGCAAAACGACGAATGGCAGACAGCCAGCCGCTACATGATGGTCGAAGCCTTCGCCCAGATCGACAAGGAAGAGATCGACCCCATCCGCAACATCACCACAAAGGCCGCCTGATCATGACCTCAGGCCATCCCGGAATTTACACCACCTTGACGGACGTGACCGCCGAGAGTCCGGCGGCTCATCACTGATAGCCTCAATCCGGGCGCTGTTTCGATCTTCCGAATAGTGCCCAATTAGGATGCCGCCCATTTCACGATGGGGTCGGCTTCGAGAAAGGCTGGCCATCATTTTCTGCGCGTTGACTGAAACGACGACATTTGCTTCATCGTGAAATGTGAAGTGTTGATCGGTGTCAACCATGCTCAAGCTCGATCGTCCTTGAAATAATAGATGCCGCACCCCTCAGGCGTGCCCGCTATCTGGTCCAGCACGAACCTGGCGCCCATTCCGGCCCAGATCTGGATATCGACCGCATCTGCCGGAAATACCAGATGCCAGCAGCCGATCCTCTTGATCCGCTCATCAAGTTTCTCGGGCCAGCACCACTGGGCATCGCTGCCACGATCACCACCTGAAAGGTTGTTCAGACCGGATTGAATAGAATACTCAACTTTCGGCCTATAACACCTGCCGTTCCGCCATGATCCGGGATCTTATAGCCCTTGCTGTTCAGCGGCACACTTTTCAACTGGAGCATCCCAGCGACCCAGATCGGAATTCACTGCGGATTCGGCTTACGCCGATCCCGAACCCGCTGTAGCACCGGCGGCATGTCGCCCACGCCACCGGCAAAGATTAGGCGAGCATCGCCATCAGGATCAGCGCCAAGGCAACCGTAATTCCGCCGCCGATCCGCGTGGCGATCTGGGCAAACGGCATCAGCATCATCCGGTTCGAAGCCGAAAGAATGGCAATGTCGCCTGCCCCGCCCATGCCGCTATGGGTGCTGCTGACGATCGCCGCTTCGATCGGATACAGGTTCACCAGACGCGCCGTGAAATAGCCCGAGGCGGTCATCGTCACCACCGTCACCACAATGGTGATCAGGTTCGCGGGCGCAAAGCCTTCGATCAGCTTTTCCCACGGCGTCAGCACGATCCCGAAGGCGAACAGCATTGGATAGGCGATGGCGGTCAGACAGAACTTGTAAACGGTATAGGAACCCGATTGCAGACGCGGGGTGATACCGTGGAACAGCTTCATCGCCACCGCCAGCGCCAACATCACGACAGGCGCAGGAAACGCGAACAACTGCTGCGCCAAGGCGCCGGTCAGATACAGCGTTACTGCGATCATGCCCGCCGCGGCGATGTTCTGGACATTACCATCAGTCTTCATCTCGGTCCCAGCCAATAGGTCATCGTGGCCGCCCGGCTGCAGCTTGCCGTTGCCGGTCAGATCCGGCCTGCGCCGGGCCAACGAACTGAGTGCCCCGGCGCAAATGATCGCGGTCAGGTTGCCGACCAGAATTGCGGGCATGACCCGCGCCAGAACTTCACCCTGATCCATGCCGGTGATGCCGTGATAGCCGACCGAAAGCGGGATCGCGCCCTCCCCCACGCCTCCTGCCATGATCGGCGCGACAACGAAGAAGAACGTGTCCCAGGTGCCCAGTCCCAGCAAGGTTCCGACAAGCGTTCCTACCGCCGCCGCGCAGACCGAGCCGACGGCAAGCGGCACGAAAATCTTCATGAAGCCCTTGATCAGCGTTGTCCGCTCCATGCTGAGGATCGATCCGACGATGACTGCCGCTATGAAGATGTAAAGCACGCCGGTGGATTTGAAGAAGGTCTCGACCACCGAGGTCATTTGTTCGGGAATCCAGCCGCGCCAGGCCAGATAGGAGGGCACGAAGGTCACGACGACCGCAGCGCCGCCGATATTACGCACCACCGGAAGCCGCTTGCCGATCTCGCCCAACGTGAAGGCGAAGGCGGCCATGATCCCGATGACAAAGGCAATGTCGCCCTTGATCTTGCCCATATATGTGAAGCTTACCAGCACGATCAGCAAAAGCACATAGATCGGCAAGGGAATGATCCCCAGATCATAGTCCATCAGCCGTGCCCAAAGGCTCTTGCGATCGGTTTCGATCTTGGGGACGGCAGCCCCCGGCAGTTCTGTAGAGGTCATGGAGATGACACCTCCCCCTTGTCATGGATTACTGAAATTCAGGAAAAATCGAACAATCGCGCGGGATTGTCCGAGATGATGGCGGCAAAGCCCGCCGGATCCGCCACCCAACTGCGAAGACGTTCGAGATCGACGGCACTGTCGATCTGGCGGAACGGCTCAATCTGAGGATGATTGTGGCCGCCCCGGTCCTTGCCGCCACCTGTATGCGGCCAGTCCGAAGCCCAGACCATACGCTGCGGCGCAGCTTCGATCATCGCCTCGGCTACAGGCTGCAGTTCGGAATAGTCGGGCGAAGAGCAGCCGGTGCGATATGGAGCTGAAAGCTTGACCCAGATATTGCCGCCGCGCAACGCGTCAAGGATAGACTGGAAGTCGGCAGAGGCTAGATCGGTGCCCACCTTGAATCCTGCATAATGGTCAAGGATCAGCACAACATCCTGCATGGCGGGCAGGCGAACGGCAGTCGCAGCAGTCTGGATATCGACATACAGCTGGATCGCAAGGTCGGTGCCACGCAGACGCGATGCCATGGCGGCAATTGCGGCGGGCTTGTCTGCGGGAGAACCGCCGCCCGCTTCGAAATTCACCCGCAGCGCCCGGACTCCGGCCGCTTGCAGATCCTGCAGCTGCGCATCGGTAACGGTCGCGGGATCGACCACGGCAACCCCGCGCGCGGCTGGTCCCATCGTCTTCAGCCCCGCCAGCAGGCAGGCATTGTCCGTGCCATAGACACTGGGCTGGACGATGACACAGCGCTGAAGCCCCAATAGGCCCATATGCCGATTCAGCGCACCGCAGTTCGCTGGACCGGGCGTATAGGACCGTTGCGGGTCATAGGCAAACTGTTCCGGCAGAAAGACATGGACATGGCTGTCGCAAGCGCCGGGGGTATCAAGGCTCATGGTTGATTTCCTTTATTGTGCCGGCCCGAAAAGCCCATGAACCAGCGGGCGACGAGTGGCGCACCAAGGATCACGACAAGGATGCGGATCAGGTGATGGATGACGACAAAACCAAGATCGGCGCCGGCGATGATGGCCAGCATCGACATCTCGGCCTGTCCGCCGGGAGCGAAGGACAGAAAACCCTCGACCGGCGGGGCGATGCCGGTCAGCGTCACGGTCTCGGTCACGATGGCGGCCAGCGCGGCAAGGATCAGCACGAAGGCCGTGCCGCCGGCCACGGTGTCGCGCAACTCGCGCAAGGTGACACCCACATAGCTGACCCCGATACCCACGCCGATGAAGAATTGCGCCGCCCACATTGCCTCCCGCGGGGGGCGCAGATGCAGGACGCCGGTCAGCGACAGGATTGCCGCGACGATCAACGGGCCAAGGATGGCTGCGCCGAAAAGCCCGGCGCGTTCTGCCCCCTCCAACCCAGGATCGCCGCGCTCAGCATCAGCGCCAGTTCGAAAAGAGGCAGATCAATCATGGGCGGGCCGACCGGATTGCCCAAGCTGACCCCATACAGATGGACCAGCAGGAACGGTGCCAGCACCATGATCACCATCAGCCGTGTAACATGCACCAGCGACAGCTGCCGGACATTTGCGCCGGCCTCTTGGCCGAAGATCGTCATGTCGGCCGCGCCGCCCGGCATTGCCGCATAGAAGGCTGTGACCGGATCGAATCCGCAGATTCGGCGAAAGAACGGCACGCCGACCAGACCAATGACCAAGATATAGACCGGCACGATCGCAACCGAGGCGAGCATCGAGGGCAATCGCTGGATGACTTCGGGGGTTACCGACGCGCCAATAGCAACGCCAAGCACCGTGCGGGCCGCGACCGCGATTTGTCCAGGGCCGCTCAACGGCGCACGCAGCAGCGCGGCGAACAGGCAGGCCGTCATCGGCCCGAAGAGGAAGGGCAGCGGCAGACCCAAAAGCTGGAACGCAGCCGTTCCGGCCACGCCCAGCAGGATAGTCAACGCTTTCCGGCCGGTGAGGGTCCGAATGGTGGCCATTGCGGTCTCAGCCCAGTGCCACTTCTGTGGAATGGGTGACGAGCGGCGGCTTCGCGAAGAAGGGCGAGGCCAGCTCGCGCCATTTCTGGAAGCCTTCCGACGCCCGGAAGGTGACCGTGTGATCTTCCAGTCGCCGCCATGTTACCAGCAGACGATATGTGCCGGGAGTCTCGACGACGCGGCGCAGTGCAAGACCCAGACAGCCCTCCGCAGCAAGAAAATACGGTTGGGCGGCCGCAACGGCCTTTTCGAACATGACGGGGTCGGTCACGGAAATTTCCGCAACCTCGAGGACATGCGACGACATGGCCTTAACTCCTGTTTTCAGGGGATGGCGCAGGCCTTTACGGCCCGCGCTGGGATTCACGCCTTGGCATGGCCATGTTCGGCGTCGATGCTGCGCGTCTCGCCGGTGGCGATCATGGTGCGGGTCGCGTCCACGGTCGCATAGGTCCAGAAGATCCGCATCGGCTTGTCCGTCTCGTTCAGAAAGCGATGCGGCACATTCGCAGGCACCCAGGTGGTATCAAAAGTGCCGAGGTGGTGGCGGGAGCCGTCGATCTCGACCACCGCCTCGCCCTCGATCACCATCACGCTTTCTTCGCAATTATGCATGTGCAGCCCGATAGCGGCGCCGGGGTCGAAGGCGGTGATGCCGTTGATCATGCTGGTCGAGCCGCAGCGGCGCGTCACCAGCGGCGTCGTCCGTGCGCCGCCGCCACGGTCGTTGGTCTTCAGTTCGGACGGACGAAGGATGGCGGGTTCGGCCATGATGCACCTCACTTTGCGGGACCGGTCCAGACGGTCTTGATATTGACGAATTCGCGGATGCCGTAGACGCCCAGTTCGCGCCCATAGCCCGAGCGCTTGATGCCGCCGAAAGGATAGCGCGGGTCCGAGGCGGTCATGCCGTTGATGAAGACCGCGCCGGCGTCGATGCGGCGCGCCAGATCGCGGGCGCGGGTCACGTCGCCGGACCACAGTGCGCAGCCAAGGCCGTATTCGCTGTCATTGGCCATGGCGATGGCGTTGTCGGCATCTTTGGCGCGGATGATAGCGGCGACCGGGCCGAAGGTTTCCTCGACAAAGGCAACCATGCCGGGCTTCACATGGTCCAACACGGTGGGCGGATAATAGAAGCCGTCACCTTCGACCGGCACACCGCCCAGCTTCAGCACGGCGCCCTCGGCGACCGAGCGCTGAACCTGATCGTGCAGGCTCGCCAGCAGGTTGCCGCGCGCCATGGGACCGATATTGGTATCACGCCCCCTCGGGTCGCCGATCTTCAGTTCAGCCGCCTTCTGCACGAACAGTTCGACGAAGCGGTCGGCGACGCTTTCCTCGACGATGAAGCGCTTGGCGTTGACGCAGCTTTGCCCGACATTGATATAGCGCGCCTTCACCGCCGTTTCGGCGGCGGCTTCCAGATCCGCATCGGCCAGCACGATGAACGGGTCCGAGCCGCCGAGCTCCAGCACCTGCTTTTTCAGCGCCTTGCCCGCCTGCGCGGCAACGATGGCGCCGACTTCGGTCGATCCGGTCAGCGTCACAGCGGCGATGCGGTCGTCGGCGATAATGCCCGCCACCTGCGAATTGTCGATCAGCAGCGTCGCGGTCAGGCCCTTGGGCGCGCCAGCCTTCTCCATCACCTCCTGCACCGCCAGCGCGCATTCCGGCACGTTGTTGGCGTGTTTCAGGATCGCGCCATTGCCGGCGGCCAGTGCCGGGGCGGCAAAGCGGAAATACTGCCAGAACGGATAGTTCCAGGGCATGATCGCTAGCACCACGCCAAGCGGGTCGAATTCGACCACGCTTTCGGTGGCGTTCGAGGGCACCGGTTCATCCGCCAGATAGAGCGGCGCGTGCTCGGCGTAGAAATCGCAGTTATAGGCGCATTTCTCGATTTCGGCCTCGGCTTCCACGATGGGCTTACCCATCTCGCGGGTGATCATCTCGGCATAGCGCGCCTTGTCCGCCCGCAGCACCTGCGCCATGCGGGTCAGCAGGGTGACGCGTTCGGCCACCGGGACAAGACGCCATGCGCGCTGCGCCTTCGCCGCCGCCTCCAGTGCGGCATCGACCGCGGCGGCATCTTGCAAATCGTAGCTCTGGATCGGCTGGCCGGTGGTGGGGTTGACGGAAGTGATCGTGCTCATGCGGTGGCTCCTGATAAGGGGCTGGAAGCGAGGAGGGAGCGCTTCAGCGGGACAGAAAGCGCGCGCTTTCTGTCGTGGTGGTGCTGGGGATGTATTCAAAGCCGATGGCACCGCGGTAACCGGCACCGGCCAGCGCCGAAAGTAGCACGGCAAAATCCACGGTGCCGGTGCCGGGCTCGTGCCGCCCGGGATGATCGGCGATATGGACATGGCCGATGCGGGTGGCATGGGCCGCAACCTAAGCCGCCGGATCCTCGCCCAGAACGGCGGCGTGATAGCTGTCGAAGAGCAGATCGAGACGACCGGCAAAAGCATCCTGCAATTCCGCGGCCGCCGTTAGCGTGCCCATGTAATAGCCGGGGATGGTGATCGCCTCGACCAGCAGACGCACGCCGCTGCCTTCGCAGCGCTCCAGCGCCCAACCGAGATTGGCGCGATAAACCTCGCCCGCATCCAGCCAGCCGCCTTCAACCACGCCCGCCATCGGGTGGACATAGGGGCAGCCGATGGCCTGCGCGTAATCCAGCGCCCGGTCGAAGCCCACGCGGAATTCAGCCTCTCGACCTGCCAGACAGGCGAGACCCTTTTCGCCCTCGCGCCCCATACCCGAGGTGATCTGCGAGAAGCTCAGGCCCAGATCGTCGAGCCGACGGCGCATCTCTGCTGCCGGAATGTCGTAGGGGCCGGGATGCTCGACAGCGGTGAAGCCATCACGGGCCGCAGCGGCCAACCGGTCAGCCAGCGGCAATTCGGTATAGAGATAGCCAATATGAGCGGAGAGCCGGTTCATGCGGCGACCAGCGGCTGCGGGAAGGTGACACCGACGCCCGCACCCTCGGCGGTCAGGTCAGCGATCACATTATCGGTCACCGGGATGCCGTCCCGTCGCCGTTGCGCTTCGCGACGTTCCTCGGGTTCTCCGGGCAGCATGATCTCGTCAGCGCCGGGTGCGCGGGGCAACTCTTTGATGCGATTGTAAAACGTATCCATGCGCGCGCCGAAATCGGACAGCGACATGAACAGGTCCGGCTTGATGGCAAAGAACAGATGACCGACGTTCTGCGGCTCGGAGTGATCGAAATAGAGCGATTTCACGTCGCCGCCGAAATTCGCTCCGGTGAACAGCCCCGCCAGCAGGTCCATCAGCGTGCCCAGAACAGACCCCTTGACGCCGCCGAAGGGCAGGCAGACGCCCTCGAAAGCCTTGGCGGCGTCGGTGGTCGGGTTGCCGTCGATATCCAGCGCCAGCCCCTCGGGGATCGGGTCGCCCTTCATCGCCGCCAATCGGATCTTGCCGCGCGCGATCACGGTCATCGCCATGTCCATGACATAGGGCGGATGCTTGCCGCCCGGAATCCCCGCCGCGATGGGGCTGGCTCCCAGAAAGGTGGTTCGGCCGCCCCACATCGGGATCGCCGGCGAGGAATTGGTGAAGATCAGCGAGATATAGCCCCGCTCGATCGCGCGTAGCGCATAGCAGGCACCCATGCCGAAATGAGTCGAGCGATGCACTCCGGCCAGGCCGATCCCCATTTCGCCGGCCAGATCGCAGGCCGCGTTCATGGCGATGTCCGAGGCGAGAAAGCCCATGCCGTTGTCGCCATCCACATGGGCGACCGCCCCGGCGACCTTGCCGACGCGGATCGCCGGGCGCGGGTTGACAAGGCCGCGCCGCAGCCGCTCCAGATACATCGGGATGCGGCTGACGCCGTGGCTGTCAACACCGCGCAGGTTGGCCTTGACCAGATCGCCGGCGACCAGCGCCGCATCCTCATCCCGCAGGCCAGCGGCGATGAACACGGCGCGGGCGTAATCCGTCAGCGCCTCGGCGGAGAAATACTGCGTCATGGCTTGCTCCTTTGGCGCAGGATCATGGGAAGGACGACCAGAAGGGCCGCGACGATCAGCAGGGACAACGACAGGGGCTGAGTGAAGAACACGGTGGCATCGCCCTGGCTGATCGTCAGCGCACGGCGGAACTGCTGCTCGGCCAGCGGGCCAAGGATCAGGCCGACGATGCAGGGCGCGATGGGGATGTCATAGCAGCGCATCCCAAAGCCGATGATGCCGATGATCCAGAGCAACACCACATCGGTGATGTTGTTGTTCAGCGTATAGGCACCCATTGTGGCGAACAGCAGGATGCCGGCGTAAAGCCACGGCCTCGGCACGGCGAGGATTTTCACCCAGACGCCGGCCAGCGGCAGGTTCAGGACCAGCAGCATCAGGTTGCCGATGTAGAGGCTGGCGATCAGGCCCCAGACCAGTTCGGGTTCCTTGTCGAACAACGTCGGCCCCGGCTGGATGCCGTATTGCTGGAACGCTGCCAGCATGATCGCCGCCGTGGCCGAAGTCGGCAGGCCAAGTGCCAGCAGCGGTGCAAGCACGCCTGCAGCCGAGGCATTGTTCGCGGCCTCGGGACCGGCGACGGCCTCGATGGCGCCGTTGCCGAATTCCTCGGGGTGCTTCGACAGCCGTTTCTCAGTCAGGTAGGACAGAAAGGTGGGGATTTCCGAGCCACCCGCCGGCAGCGCGCCGATGGGAAAGCCAAGAGCCGTGCCGCGCAGCCAAGGTTTCCAGGACCGGCGCCAGTCCTCTCGGCTCATCCATTTTGAGCCATTGAGCGCGTAAATTTCCTCGTTCTCGTAGCGGTGGCGGGCCAGCGTATAGAGCGTCTCGCCCACGGCGAACAGGCCCACGGCGACCACAACCACGTCGATACCGTCCAGCAGTTCCGGGATGCCCAGCGTGAACCGCGCCTGGCCGGTTTGCAGGTCGATGCCGACCAGGCCCAGAGCTAGGCCGAACAGCAGGCTGGCCAGCCCGCGCGACAGACTGTTGCCCAGCACAGCGGTCACTGTCGTCAGCGCCAGCACCATCAGCGCAAAATAATCCGCCGGGCCAAACAGCAGCGCCAGCTTGACCATCAGCGGTGCCACGAAGGTCAGCGCGGCGGTGGCAATGGTGCCCGCGACGAAGGAGCCGATGGCAGCCGTTGCGAGTGCCTGCGCACCTCTGCCTTTCCGAGCCATCGCATGGCCATCCAGAGCCGTTACGATCGACGCGCTTTCGCCCGGCGTATTGAGCAGGATTGACGTGGTCGAGCCGCCATACATCGCGCCGTAGTAAATCCCGGCGAACATGATGAAGGCCGAGGCCGGTTCCATCCCGTAGGTGACGGGCAGCAGCAGCGCGACGGTCAGGGCGGGCCCGATTCCGGGCAGCACGCCGATGGCCGTGCCCAGGACGACGCCGAGAAAGCACCAGCCGAGATTGCCGATGGTGGTGGCGACCGAGAAGCCGTGCAAAAGAGCATTCATCGTTTCCATGATCCAGCGCCCCTCAGATTTCGTGGCCGAAATGGGTCAACACCTGCTCGACCACCGTGCCGACCGGCAGCGCCAGGTCGAGAACGCGGTCGAACAGCAGCCAGGTCAGGACCGTGAGAGCCAGACCCAGAAGCAGCGAGCGGAGGATCCTCCGCTCGCCGAAGGCATGGGCAACCGTCGCATACATCATGCTGCCGGCGATCACCCAGCCCAGCCATTCCAGGGTCAGGATCATGACTAAGAAGGCGATGGCGCCCTGAAAGGCGGCGCGAAGGTCGAGTTCGCGGAAGGGCTCGTCCTGACCCCGCCGAAGCCAAGCCTCGTGGCAGAGCTTCACGCCGATCACCGCCAGCCCGGCACCGATGATGGTCGGGAACAGGCCCGGACCAACAGCGGCCTTGGTGGCGATGGCAGGCTTCGACCACACGTCAAGAAGCATGTAGCCGCCCAAGCCCAGGCAAAACAGGCCGGGGATCAACTCGGCGTTGTGCGGTCGAAGCAACCGTTTCATGGTAAGGCCCTCCGCTGCCGTGGTCAAAGAACGCCCGCGTCTTTCAGGGCCTGGCCGATGCGGGTGGTCTCGTCGTTCAGGAAGGTGCCGAACTCCTCTGCGGGCTGATAGCTGTCGATCCAGCCGCGGGTTTTTAGCGCATCCGCCCATTCCGGCGAGGTCGCCATGTCGGCGATTGCGGCGTTCAGCGCCTCGATGTCGGCTTCCTTCGCTTTGGGGTTGGCGACGATACCCCGCCAGTTCTGCACCACCAGATCGACACCAGCTTCCGTGAAGGTCGGCACGTCCACCCCTTCGATCCGCTCGGCACCGGATACCGCCAACGCCCGCAGATCACCCGCCTCGACCTGGGCACGGAATTCCTCATAGCCCGAGATGCCTACCGTCGCGTGCCCGCCCAGAACCGAGGCCAGAACTTCGCCGCCGCCCGCATGGACGACATAGTTGATCGCGGTCGGATCGACACCCACCGTCTTGGCAAACAAACCTGCGGTTACGTGGTCCACGCCGCCGATCGAGCCGCCCGCCCAAGACACGTCGCCCGGCGCTTCCTTCAGCTTGGCGATCAGGTCGTCCAGTGTCTGGATGTCCGAATTAGCCGGCACGACGATCGCATCCACGTCGCCCATCAGCCGGGCGACCGGAGTCACGTTTTCCAGCGTCACGGCAGATTGCGTGGTCAAGACTCCGCCGACCAAGGCAAAGCCTACGATCAGGGCCGAAGTCTTGCGCGGCCGCGAGGTCACAAATTGCGACAACCCAACCGTGCCGCCACCCCCGGCGACGTTGGTGACTTCGACGGCCGGAATCGTGCCGCGTGCCTGCAATACGCCCTGCACGGCACGAGCCAGCTGGTCATAGCCCGAGCACGGGCTGGACGGCGCCAGCAATTCCAGCGACGGCAGCATCTCCTCGGCCTGCGCGGCCGGGATGGCGGCCAGCGAGATCGCGCCGGCCATCAGAACCGCAAAGGCGCGGCGGGTAATCGTGGTCATGGTCATTCCTCCCTTGTTGGTCCCTCCCGGACCATCGTTGAAAATCAGGCCAGCGCGGCGCAAACCGCGTCGGTGAAGGCTTCGGTGCCCAGCGGACCGCCTAGGTCGGCGGTGCGGCGCTCGGGGTGGTCCAGCGTCGACTCGATGGCGGCCTCGATGGCGCGAGCAGCGTCGATCAGCTTCGCCTCGCCATTCTGGCGGCCCAGATGATCCAGCAGCATCGCAGCGGACAGGATCAGCGAGGTCGGGTTGGCCTTGCCCTGGCCCTGGATGTCGGGCGCCGAACCGTGCTGGGCCTGCGCAACGCAGACGTCAGCGCCTTGATTGATCGAGCCGCCCAAGCCAAGGCTGCCGCACAGTTCCGAAGCCTCGTCCGACAGGATGTCACCAAACATGTTGGTGGTGACGATCACGTCGAAGGCGTCCGGTTTGCGGATCAGCAGCGCGGCGGTTGCGTCCACGATCAGCTCTTCCAACTGCACATCAGGATAATCTGCCGCGACCTTACGAACCTCACGCAGGAACAGCCCGTCCGACAGCTTGACGACATTGGCCTTGTGGACCGCTGTCACCTTCTTGCGCCGGGCGCGGGCCAGCTCGAACGCGGCTTTGGCGACATTGCGCGAAGCCCGCGCCGTGATTTTTCTGACCGACAGCGCCATGTCCGGGTCGGGCATGAACTCGCCGGTGCCGGAAAACATGTTGCGGTCGGAATAGAAGCCTTCGGTATTCTCGCGCACGATGATCAGGTCCATCGGCTTGCGCAGCACAGTCAGGTCGGGGCGCGATTTGCAGGGGCGCACATTCGCGAACAGTTCGAACTTCACCCGCAACTCGCCCGATGGGTTGATGCCTCCCTTGTCGCGGGTGGGATAGTCATAGTGGGACACCGGCCCAAGGATGACACCATCCACTTCGGGGATGCGTTTCATCACCGCGTCAGGCAATGTCGTGCCCTGCTCGACCAGAGATTTCAGGCCGATGTCGGCCTGTTCGATTTGCAGGTGCAGGCCAAAGCGGCGGTGGGCGGTATCCAGCACGCGCAGGGTCGCTTCGGTGATCTCAGGGCCGATCCCGTCTCCGGGAAGAACCAGAAGGCGCAAGTTGCTCATCCTTATTTTTGGACGGAAGAACCCGGACGTCGATCGAGAAACGGCGATGCTTTCCGGTTCGACCCCCTCGTGTGGTCTTTTAACGCTTGTAAATACCAGTTAGCGAATGATTCGGTATTTTGCAATGCTAAAGTTCCACCAACTTGGCAAAGAGATCCAACTATGCCATCTCTTAGAAAAATCAGCCGGAACCTTGATGACCACGCTCGCCAACTCCCTTGCCAGCCAGATCGCAGCCCATATCAGCGCCGACGGGCTCAAACCCGGCGATCGCCTGACCGAACGGAAGCTCGCCGAGCAGTTCCGCGTCTCGCGCTCACCGGTCAGGGTGGCGCTGAAACAACTGGAGGAAGCGGGTGTTCTGATCTCCGGCGACCGCAGTGGTTACCGGCTGGTCGATACGGCGGCGGCTGAGGAGTTCACCGTGCCTGTCGAGCAGATCGACGAGGACGAAAAAATTTACCTGCGCATTGCCGATGACCGTGTATCGGGACGACTACCCGAACGGATTACCGAGAATGAACTGCACCGCCGATATGATCTGACCAAAGGCCGCCTGACGAAACTGTTGCGGCGTATGTCACAAGAAGGATGGATCGAGCGCCTGCCCGGACATGGCTGGGAATTTTTGCCGGTTCTAACCTCGCTCGAATCCTATCGCGACAGCTATCGTTTTCGGCAGTTGATCGAGCCGGCGGCCCTTCTGGAGCCGCGCTTCCAGCTGAACCGACCAGTTCTGGAAAGCCGACTGGCCGAACAGCGTTGGCTTGTCGAGGGCGGGATCTGGACCGTGCCTGATGCGAAACTGTTCGAGCTGAACAGCGGCATGCACGAATCGGTCATCGAGTGCAGCCAGAACATATTCTTCATCGACGCCCTGAAGCGCGTCGATCGTTTGCGCCGATTGATTGATTATCGTCAGATGCTGGATCGAGATGTCGCTCGGGAACGCTGCATCGAACATATCGAACTGCTGCATCTGGTGCTGAGTAGCCGAAACAAAGACGCGTCCGAGTTCATGCGCAGGCATCTGGAGGCCCTAGGACCGCTGAAAAGTCGTGCTAGGGCGATTGAAGCACGGATCTGTGATGAGATGACAAGTTATCCAGAATGACCGCATCGCCGGTCTTCAGGTCGACAGCGCCCTGCGCAGGTTGCCCGATGCGGCGTAAAGGGGGGCCCGGCCGGAAAGCAGGACTTGGGCGCTCCGACGATAGGCCGCCGTCGAGATTGCGAGATCCGCGCCCCTACCCTTGGCGACAATAGTCGTTTCGAGAATGCCGGCCGGATTCTCAATCGAGATCGCAAACTCCCGCTCGTCCGCTGTGACGGCGGGTGCCTGCCGCGCAACTTCTCTCGCGATGCTTCCCTCGATAAGGGTGGCGGCGGCAAGGCAACATCCGCCGGAAACCGCCATCGACGCATGGGGAGTCTGCGGTGTGAAATACCGGACCGCAATATGAGCGTCGGCGCCCAGTGGGGGCGCAATCATGCACACTTTTGGGATCGTCTCGCTGCGCGCAAGCTCTGCCTCCGTCATGAGTTCGCCGTTGCGATTACGCAATTTCATCCGTTGCCCGGCTTCAACCCACACCTTCCGCAGCACCTCCACCAAGGCCCTGTCCGAGGTCAACTCGGCGATGGTCTCGTAGCCGGTCTTCCCAAGATCTGCCGCTCTGATGATGACCATGGGGACGGCAACATCAACACAGGACGCGGAGATATCGTTGAATACATCCCGCACATTGCCAGTTGGGAGAAGCTGTCCACTCTTGGCTCCGATCGGCTCGTGCATGAACAGATCAACGCCGGGATGGGCGCCCAGCACGCCCGGTATCTCGGCGGGGATCAGACCCTCCCCAGGACGATACTTAAGGCGACCTGTCGTGCGGACACCGGTATTGGTATTGATGATCTCGATCTCGGGATCTTCGGCATCCAATTTCAGAATGCCGACGTCAAATGCCCATAGCGGCAAGGCGGAGGACATGTTCCCGCAGTTCACGCTCCAGTCGATCGAGCTGTGATCTGCGGCAAGCTGGGCCAATGTGCTGACAAGGCATGTCTTCCCGGCCCGCTCCTCGACCCGCACGAAGAACGCCTTGTTGCTAGTCGCCGCACCACGGCCGAGGCCGGTGGTCTGGCGGTTGCCCTGGGTGCTTCCGGTCAGCGGAACGCCCATGAGGTGGCGGAGAAGCTCTTCGCGATCCTCCTGCTTCTCGGGGGCCAGCGGTTCCCAGATCACGATGCCTGTGGATGTCCCGCCACGCATGTGATGTAGTGGAAATTCTACAACATCGTTCCGAACCACGATGGCGAGGCTATCGTCTATATCCTTCATACTCATTCGCAAATTTCCCTTCCGTTCTGCATCTCACGGAATTTCCTTACAAGCGCCGGATGGGCCCTCCACGAAAAGCCGGCTAGGGCATGACTTGGCTTGTGCTCATCGGCAGGAGACGATTTCGCTAGGTCGGCAGGATTGCGGCACCACCATCCACGCCATGCTTCTCGAGAATCCACCGCGTTTCGCCCGCTCTGACCATCTGATCCAAGAATGCGCACAGATGACGGTGGGCGGCGGGACGACCTGCCGGGATACCCATGGCCTGCAGGATCTCCATGAAGGGGGGCTGCAGGACGCGGGCCCCCGCACGCGGGGCCGCGATCTCCTCCATTGCCTTGCGGATTCCGGCCAGCGCGTCGACCCGGCCGGCGTCGAAGGCTGCGACGGCCTCTTGCATCGAGCCGAAGGTAACCAGTTGCTCGGACCCCGGGCGCCGGGCCAGATGCAGGGCATAGGCGCTGCCTTCCACCGAACCTACCGTCAATTTCCGGCTGATCACCTCATCCGCGGAACCGGCATCGGAGCCTCTGCCTGCGAGATAGCAGCCTTCGATCCGGATATAGGGCGGGGTGAAACTGATCGTTCGGGCACGATCCGGGTCAACCGCCAGAAAGCAGACATCCCAGACGTCCGCCTCGGCCGAGGCCGAGACGTCTCCGGCGCGATCGAATTCGACGAAGACGGGTTCCGTTCCAAGCTCTGCGGCTAGGGCGCGGGCCAGATCTACCGAGATGCCGATCGGTCTGCCAGCATCCCCCCTGTCGGCTAGGACCCGGTTGCCGTGATTGATCGCGATGCGCAGCGTGCCGGAGGGCGCGTAATCGGTGATCGCGACAGGTGGTAAAGGTGGTTGTGTCATTGTGAAACTCGATCTGGCCGGTGGCTATGTGGAGGAAGGGTTGAGGGAAGCGTCCGCCTCAAGCGTCATCGAAAGCACCTGGGGCATGATGCCCCCATTGGCGAGATATTCCATCTCGGTCACGGTCTCGACGCAAAGCCGCAGGCCGATCTCCTGAGACCTTCCATCCGTCCGGGCGATCCGCAAGAGCGCGCGGCCGCCGATGGAAAATTCATTAGGGAACAGCAGATCGAAGGTTTCGGTCCCCGCGAGGCCCAGGGAGTCCGAGCTGTCCTGTGGATCGAAACGCAGCGGAAGGATGCCCAATCCCACAAGGTTGCTGCGATGGATTCGCTCGAAGCTTTGCGCGACGATCGCCCTAACGCCCAGAAGCGCCGGGCCCTTGGCTGCCCAGTCCCGCGAGCTGCCCGTCCCATATTCGCGGCCCGCGAAGACGACGACCGGGACGCGCTCTTCGCGATAGCGCATGGCCGCATCGAAGACCGACATCGTCTCGCCCGAGGGCTGATGGCAAGTGAAACCGCCTTCGGTTCCCGGAGCCATGCGGTTACGCAGACGCACATTGCCGAATGTGCCACGCATCATGATCTCATGGTTCCCGCGCCGCGCGGCGAAGGTATTGAAATCCGACTTAGCTATGCCGGCATCAATCAGCCATTTCCCCGCGTCCGAGGTGGGTTTGATGGCTCCGCCAGGACTGATGTGATCCGTGGTGACGCTGTCACCTAGGATAAGCAGGGCACGCGCGCCCGTGATTTCGGTCAGAGCCGAAGCCGGTTTGCCGGGCGGAAAGAAGGGCGGTTCCTTGATGTAGGTGGACGGTGCCCAGTCATAGACGGCAGATTCCGTGATCTCGATCCGGTCCCAACGTGACCGATCATCAGTGCCAGCCGCTGCCCCCATTCGCGCCGCGATGGCGGTCAGATCCGCAATTTCCTTGGCATCCGGCCAGATGTCCGCCAGCAGGACATCGCCCTGAAGCGGTTCGGTCTCGAGGTTGCGACCAACCGATCCGGCAATCGCATAGGCGACGACCAGCGGTGGGCTCGCCAGGAAATTCGCCTTGATGGCTGGATGGATCCGCGCCTCGAAGTTCCGGTTGCCGGACAGAACCGCCGCAACCACCGCGCCGCTCTCAGCCAACTGCCGTTCAAGCTCCGGGTCGAGCGGACCGGAATTCCCGATGCAAGTGCCGCACCCGAAAGCCGCGACCTCAAACCCCAGAGCTGCAAGAGGGGCGAGAAGTCCGAGGTTTTCCATATAGGCAGCGACGGAGCGCGACCCCGGCGAGAACGAGGTCTTGATCTTCGGATCCACCTGCAGACCGACACGCAAAGCGTTCCGCGCAAGCAGCCCGGCAGCAATCATCACCTGCGGGTTGGACGTATTTGTGCAGGACGTGATCGCGGCAAGCACGACGTCGCCGTCATTGTTTTGCGCCGCCGTTCCGACGTCACGGCCATAGCCCCCCTCCGAGACAGGTGCGGCCAGCAGCTGCCGGAAGTGCCGACCAGCCTCGCTCAACGCGATCCGGTCCTGCGGTCGGCGGGGGCCTGCGATGCTGGGCACGATCCCGGCCAAGTCTATCTCGACGACCTGACTGAAATCAATCTGCCCCGGACCCGGAACCCCGAACATGCCCTGGGCATGATAATAGTCCCGCACCAGCGCCACCGAACCTTCGCCCCGACCGGTATCGCGAAGGTAGTCGAGCGTCCGCTCATCCACCGGGAAGAACCCGATGGTTGCTCCGTATTCCGGCGCCATGTTGGCAAGTGTCGCCCGTTCCGGAACGCTGAGCCTGACCGCACCCTTTCCGAAGAACTCGACGAATTTGCCGACCACGCCGACCTTTCTCAGGCGCTCTGTCACCGTCAGCACGAGATCAGTCGTAGTCACGCCGACGGGCAGGATCCCGTGCAGGTGGACTCCGATGACATCGGGCAAGAGCATGGTGACCGGTTGGCCAAGCATGGCCGACTCGGCCTCGATGCCGCCGACGCCCCAGCCGATCACCCCCATGCCGTTGACCATGGTGGTGTGGCTGTCACAGCCGAGGAGCGTGTCCGGATGGGCCACCCCATCGGTCACCCAGGCGACACCGGCCAGTTGTTCAAGGTTGATTTGATGGCAGATGCCATTCCCGGGGGGCACGACCCGCAGCTTGTCGAAGGCGGCATCCGACCATTTGATGAAGCGGAACCGTTCCTGATTGCGCTCGAATTCCAGCTCGGTGTTGAGGGCGAGCGCATCAGGCCGCCCGTGGACGTCGATCTGGACGGAATGGTCGACCACAAGATCTACACGAATGCCAGGTTCGATCGCCTTCGGATTGCGACCCTGCCGTGCCGCCGCGCTGCGCATTGCCGCAAGATCGGCCAGAAGCGGGATGCCGGTGGAATCCGGCACCAGGATGCGGTTGACGAAGAAGGAGACTTCCACGTCCCGGTCCGCATGGGGCCGCCAGCCCGCCAGACGCTCGAGATGCTCGCGGCCCAGCTTGTCGTTTAGATGCCCCCGCGCCGCGGATTCCAACAGGATACGCAGCGAATACGGAAGCCTGCGGATGCCGGGGAATTCGCTCTCCAACTGCTCCAGGGGTAGATATTTCAGGCCGCGGACTTCCTGTCCGGCCAGAGGCTGCAAACTCAGAACGCCCATGCACCATCCGCCGGCCAGGTGATGAAGCACGACTGGTGGGGCAATGGCTTGCGCGAGGTAACGCGAACCTGATGACCTGAGCAGTCGTAGATGTATTCCCAACGTGATCCGAGGTAGGATTTGGTTAGCAGAGTGGCAGACAAACTGTTCTCGCCTGGAGTCTCGGATGTCTCTGCAACCTCGACACGGCTGACGACCGTTGTGGTCTCACCCACCGTCTTGTCCGATTTGTTCAGCGCCCAGATCCGAGAGTCGCCGACCTGGACCATCGTCCGATCGCCTCTCACCTCGATCAGCTTGCCCTCGAACTGGTTGTTCGAACCCATGAAAGTTGCGGCGAACAGCGAGTTGGGGTTCCCGTAAAGCTCTTCCGGGGTGCCGCTCTGGATCATCCGCCCCTGGTCAAGCAGCACGACCTGATCGGCGACGGCCATCGCCTCCTCCTGGTCATGGGTGACGAAGACGGCGGTTCTTCCGGTCTGCTTGATCAGCGACCTGATCCAGATGCGTGCCTCTTCGCGCAGCTTGGCGTCAAGGTTCGACAGAGGCTCGTCCAGCAGGATGATCGGCGGATCGTAGACCATCGCTCGCGCTAGGGCGACACGTTGCTGTTGCCCACCGGACAGCTGGTGCGGATGTCGGTCGCCCAGATGGGCGATGCCGATCCCTTCCATCGCGGCGCGGACACGGCTTTTGACCTCCTCCGCTAAGACTTTCTTCAAACGGATACCGTAAGCGACATTCTCGAAAACAGTCCGGTGCGGCCAGAGCGCATAGGATTGGAACACCAGTCCAAGCCCTCGTTTCTCAGGCGCGAGCGCGATCTTGTGATCTGCGTCGAAGATCACCTTGTCGCCGACCTGGATTTTGCCCGCAGACGGGGTTTCTAGCCCTGCGATGGAGCGTAGAAGCGTGGTCTTTCCGCAGCCCGACTGTCCGAGCAGGGCAACTACATCGCCCTCACGCGTCTCCAGAGAGAGGCCTTTGAGGATTTCATTGTCGCCATAAGCGAGGCGGAGATTTGATACACTGAGCTTAGCCATTCCGGCGATCTCCAAACTTCCAGAGCATCGCCAGTCCGACGATGATAAATCCAAGGTTCACGGTCGCAAGCGCGGTCACCGCATTAATGTTGCCACCGGCCCAGAGGCTGACGAGCAGCGCGCCGATCGTCTCGGAGCCGGGAGAGAGCAGATAGACGCCGGTCGAATATTCCCGCGTGAAGGCGATGAAGATCAGCAGCCAGCTGCCAATGATCCCGGCCCTTGCCAGCGGCAGGGTAATGTCGCGGCTTACCCGTCCGGCGGAGGCGCCGGCGACACGGGCAGCCTCCTGCAGGTCAGGTGAAATCTGCATGAAGGAGGTCGTGATCAGGCGAAGACCATAGGCGAGCCACACTAGGGTGTAGGCGGTCCAGACACTGACCAGCGTCTGACGCATGTCGCCTAGGATTGGGGTGAACAGGAATACCCAGAAGATCGCCAGACCCGCGATCAGCCCCGGCATGGCGCGCGGGAGCATCACGATGTAGTCCACGAACTTCGCGGCACCTTCCGTCTTCCGCCCGACCGCCAGCGCCAGAAGGGTGTAGACAGCCACCGCCGCAGCACCGCCCAGAGTCGCCATCAGCAGCGTATTCACCATCGAGCGCGTGATCTGCGGGAACTGGAACAATTGGCGGAAGTGATCCAGAGTCATCACCTCGAAAATGCTGACACCTTGCCCCCATGTGGAAAGCACGGACCGCAGGATGAGCCCCGCAACGGGCACGATCACGGTGACGAACATCCACAAGAGGATCAGTGCAAAAGCGACCCAGCGCCAGGGACCCAGTTTCAGGGGGCGCTGTGCGGCCGCCTTTCCCTTGACCGAGATGTATTTGTTTGCCGAGCGCAGCATCTTGCGCTGGATCCAGACCAGCGGCAGCGTCACCGCCAACATGAACACCACCACGGCCGCCATGAGCTGATAGGAGGGAGTGCCAAGAATGTTCGTCAGCTTGTAGAGATAAGTCGCGATGACCGTGATCCCTTCCGGGTCACCCAGGATGAGAGCAAGGCCAAACATCTCGAAGCCCATGAAGAAAATCAGCACAGCCGCGAAGAGCAGGCTGGGCAGGATCATCGGCAGGCTAACCGTCAGTGCGACGCGCGCGGGGCCGGCACCCGAGATCCGGGCAGCCTCTTCAACGTCCGAACCCAGGTTCTGAAGGGCCGCCGAAGCGTAGATATAGGCATGGGGAACGTGGGTCAGGCCCGCGATTACGATGAAGGTGGTCTTGGAATAGAGATACCACGGCACGAATCCGAAGATGGATTCGAACCAGACGCTGAAAATCCCGACAGGACCCGCCGAGACCACATAGCCGAAGGCAAGGATCATCGGGGAAATGAACAGCGGTGTGAGGATGAACCCCTCCACCAAGCGGCGGAAGGGAACATCTGTGCGGGTCATAACGAAAGCGAGCAGACCGCCAACGGGGACCGCGATCAGGGTCATGCCGACCGCGATCTGGACCGAATTCCAGACGGCGGTCCAAAAGTCCGGGTCCGAGAACACGAACTCGTATCCGAAGGTCGACCACTGGACGTTCGGCTGGAAAAACGGATTGTCCAGAAAGCTCTGATAAACAACCAGCCCGATCGGATAGAGGATGGCAAGCGCGAGAAGCGCAATCACCATCGTGCTGACGGTCTTGCTCATTGGCTTAGTTCCCGCCCTTCATGGCCTGCTGCCAGCGACGGATGAACTGCAGCCGGGTCGACTGGTCGAGATAGTGCAGAAGGCTGTCGTCCACGGTCGTGGGACGCACCAGAGCGGCCTTGTCCTCCGGCACGACGGTTGCCGGTGAAAGGTCGGTGCGCACGGTGCCGAAGGAAGACGCCAGCAGGATCTGCTGTGCCCGCTCCGAAACCAGATACTCGAGGAAGACCTGTCCGGCATTGGGATGCGGCGCGGTCTTCGGGATCATGGCCAATCGCGAGATCGCGTTGATGTAGTCATCCGGATAGACGACGCCGATCGCGCTGTCGGCTTTCGCACGCTCGGCCGCGTAGGAACCGATGATGTTGTAGGCGATGAGGTGCTCGCCCGAGGTGACCTTCTCCAGCATCGCGCCGGTGGAGGTGTAAAGCTTGACCCGAGCTTTTCCCAGCGCATCGGCGAGGGTCCAGAAGTTGTCCGGATCCGCGCGCTCGTCCAGGGTGAAGAACATGAACCCAGTTCCGATCCGCTCTGGATCGATGGTCGCCACCTTGTCGAGGTATTCGGGTTTCGCAAGGAGTTCGATCAGTTCCTTTCGGTTGGCTGGCACATCGGCCTCTGGAACGAGACGTTTGTTATAGACGATGACGAGTGGCTCCTGCGTGAAGCCGTATACCGCGCTCGGCGCATGTGACCATGGCTGTAGTGCGGTGGTATCAGGCAGCGTGAAGTCGGACACGACCCCGTCGGACATCAGCTTGTATTGGAGGTCCATGGAAGAGCTGAGCAGGATGTCAGCCGTCCCGCTCCCGGCCGCGGCCTCGCTGATGGCGCGGTTGTAGATTTCGGTGGTGGACTGATCTACATAGTCGACTTTGATTTCGGGGTGTAGTTCCTGGAAGTCCGTCACCAGCCGCTGCGCGAGCGCGGCATCAAGCGCGCTGTAGACGCTCACGCGACCCTCGACCTTCGCCGCGTCGAGAATAGCCTGCTCCTGCCCGAATGCGACAAGAGGCAAGCCTGCGGCGAGCAACGTCAAAGACGCTGCGAGTATCGTATTCTTCATTGTATTCCTCCCTCGAACGGTGGCGGCAGATCCATTGCCTGCGCCCCGACTCCGAATCATGCGGAGCTATTTGAACCTAGCTATTTTTGGTATTATTGCAAATAAAAATACCATAACTTGACGAAGCAGTCGCAACCAAGGATGTTCATCTTCGGAACAGGGGTGAAAGAAGTGGCCAGGCTACCAAGTGAACTTGCACAGAACATAGCCGATCTCATCCGCGTCCGCGGATGGAAGAAGGGAATGCACCTTCCCGAGCGACTGCTCGCAGAGGAGTTGCGGGTTTCCGAGTCTCCTATCCGTGGCGCCCTGAAAACTCTCGCCGAGGCTGGCCTGCTCACCTACACCGCAGGTGAGGGCTACGTCATCGAGGCACCGGAAAGGCGCGAAGAAATGAGAGCTGAGGGTGGCGAGGAGGATGCCACCTACCTGCAGATTGCATCCGATCGCATGGAGGGGCGCATCGCGGGCCGGATGTCAGAAAGCGAGTTGATGCGGAGGTATGGGCTGAGCCGTGCCAATGTTTTGAAGATTCTTTCAAGGATCGCGAGCGAGGGCTGGATCGAACGCTTGCCCGGAAATGGCTGGGAATTCCTGCCGATGCTGACTTCGGAGGATGCTTACCGGCAGAGCTTTCGATTCCGCTTGCTGAACGAGCCGGCCGCAATCCTGGAGCCGACTTTTGTCCTGAACGAAGCAGCATTGCTTGCGTGCCGGGAGCAACAGCAGGCCCTCATAGCGGGGGATGTCCATCGTGCGACTGCCGCGGATCTATTCGAAATCAACAGTCGCCTTCACGAGACGATCCTAGAGTGCTCCAACAACAGTTTCATCATAGATTCAGTTAAGCGGATCAACAGGCTGCGACGCCTGATGGAGCTGGGGTCGAAGGTCGAGCGAACCGCAACGGTCGCCTTCTGCCACGAGCATGTCCAGATTCTCGACCTCCTGCTGGAGAACCGGCGGACCGAGGCTGCGGATGCGCTACGATTGCATCTTGGTCTAGTTTCAAGGAAAAAAACCGGATTCTGATCTGGATTTTCCGCCGGTCATAAGGCCAAGCTGGGCCCAAAGCAGAATCGCAGGTGAGGAACATGAAACTGTTCGAAATCCCTTCCACCTTCATGAGGGGCGGAACTAGCAAGGCGCTCATGATTCGGGCAGAGAACATGCCCTTGGACAAGGAGGAGTGGGTCGACATCCTCTGCTCTGCCATGGGCAGCCCAGACCTCTACGGCCGTCAGCTCAATGGCATGGGCGGCGGCGTTTCTTCGCTTTCCAAAGTCTGTGTCATTGGCCGATCGACCCATCGGGATGCGGATGTGGACTACACATTCGTGCAAGTGCAGGTCCGCGAGCGGCGACTGGATATGTCGGGCAATTGCGGCAACATGCTCTCGGCAGTCGGCCCGTTCGCGGTCGACGAGGGGCTTGTCAGGGTGCAGGGCGATAAAGCGCACGTGCGGATCCACAACACGAACACCGGCAAGGTCATCCACGCGACATTTCCGCTGCGCGATGGTAAGAGCCGCTATGACGGGGATCTGGAGATTCCGGGCGTCAGCGGGCGGGGCGCCCCGATCCGTCTGGACTTTATCAACCCCGGTGGGGCCACGACCGGAACCTTCCTGCCGACCGGAGCGGTCCTGGACGTGCTTACGCTGAAGGACGGTCGCAGGTTCGAGGCGTCCCTGTTCGATGCGGCCAATGCCTGCTGCATCCTCAGGGCATCCGACTTCGGGTTGGCCGGGATTGAGACACCTACCGAGCTCGACGCCCGACCCGACCTTCTCGCCTTGCTGGACGAGATCCGCGTGGCTGCATCCATCAGAATGGGCGTTGCCGCGGACGAAGAGGAGGCAAAGCGCAAGCGGCATGTGCCCTTCGTGGCGCTTCTGTCTTCGCCCGCAGACTTTGAGTCTACCGGCGGCGACCAAATCAGGTCCAATGACATGGATTTCGCTGCCCGTGTGATCTCGAGCGGACAACCGCATCAGGCACTGCCGCTCACGGCAACGCTTTGTATTGCCATTGCCTCCCGTTTCGAGGGCTCGATCGCGCATGAGGTTGCTCGGAATAACGCCGGGTCTATGGTGCGCATCGGAATGCCGTCTGGAATCCTGACCGCTGCCGCGGTCATCGAAGGTTCCGGTCCGGATAGGGTTCCGGTCTCAGGCGGCTTTTACCGGACGGCGCGAAGGCTGTTCCGAGGAACCGTTTTCGCGGATGTGGGTGAGTAATGAAATGGTCTTTGACACAGGCTTCGAAGCTTGTGGATGATCGCACGCGGGCTGTGCGGAGCCTTGTTTCAGCTTTGCCGTTGCAGACCTAGGCACCGGACCCGAGGAACGCGGACACCCCTTAGGCATCGGTGATCTCATGAAACAGGATGCAAACCGGGCTCCCGACCCGTGCCACCACCTCGACCTGCCCTTCCGGCAACTCGCCCGGGACGGCCGGCATCATGGTGATGTTGTCATCATCTTCATTGGCGGCGAAAAGCCTGTCACCGAACAGCGCAAAGAACCTTGGCGTGCGCCCTCCGGTCTTGCGATGGCAGGGTGCGCCAAGCCTGCCATCCGGCCTGATCGGAAAGCTCGCAATGCTGTCGCTGCCCCGGTTCGAGGCGTGCAGCCACTGCCCATCGTCGGAAACCGCGATTTCAGCGCCGCGGCTGTTGCCGGTGAAATCCTCAGGCAGTGCCGACAGGATCTGGAAGGGCGCAATCGCACCGTTCTGCGGATCAAAGCGACAGGCGGCCACGGTAGAATCAAGCTCATTCACGACATAGACCCGCCGCCCATCGGGATGAAAGGCGACGTGGCGCGGCCCCGCGCCTTCGCGGCAGGGACAGGCCGAAACCTGCACCAACTGCCCACCCTCGAGCCGGTAGACCAGCAGCTTGTCGATGCCCTTGTCTGGCACCACGATCCAGTGTCCGGAGGGGTCGAATTCGACCTGATGCGGCTTGGGGAAGGGCTGCTCGACCCGGTGCGGGCCGATCTCGCCAGTGATCTGGGTCAGATTCTCGATCGGGCCCAGCCGCCCATCCCTTTCTCGCGGAAGCACGGCCAGCGAGGAAGTAACGTGATTGGCCACGACAAGAAAGCGGTCGGCAGGATCGAACGACAGATGCACCGGATTGCGCCCCATCGTGACTTGCTGGTTCAGCGCCGCAAGACAGCCGGTGGCCGGGTCAATGCGGAAGGCGCTGACCCGGTCGAGGTCGCCGTGAACGGTGTAGAGGTTCTGCCGCGCGTGATCGAAAGCGAGGAACGAAGGGTTCTCCATCTCAAGCATCTGAAGTTGCTGCCATCGCGTCCCCTCGATGCGAAACACGGACAGTCCCTTTCCGCGCGCCTTGCGCGCCTGAGTGGTGCGTGACCCGACATAGGCGATGGTGGTCATGAGTTTCCTCGGCATCCGTTCTGGCACGAACGGACAATAGATCAGTTTCCACGTCAGAACAATTGCATTTTATAATGACATGATGTAATTCAGCAGCAAATACTCGGACCGCCCGAGTCGTCATGCCACTGGGAGGGGTAGCCATGACCACTGCGAACTCACTTGAGAAGACCACGATGCGCAAGGTCTTCTGGCGCATCATCCCGTATACATTCGTGCTTTACGTCATCTCGTATCTGGACCGCGCGAACATCGGCTATGCCGCGCTCGAGATGAACAAGGAACTGGCGCTGACTGCCGAGGCCTTCGGCTTTGCCGGTGGCATCTTCTTCATCGGCTACTTCCTGTTCGAGGTGCCCAGCAACGTGATGCTGCAGAAATACGGCTCGCGCATCTGGATTTCGCGCATCCTGATCACCTGGGGCGCCATCGCACTGGCGACGGGTTTCGTCCAGAACGCAACGCAGCTTTACATCCTGCGTTTCCTGCTGGGCGTGGCAGAGGCCGGCTTCTTTCCGGGCATCATCATCTATCTTACCTACTGGTTCCGCGCGAAGGAACAGGCGACCACAGTGGCGCTGTTTACGGCGGCCATTCCGGTATCCTATCTGCTGGGCGCGCCGTTGAGCACCTGGATCATGGACAATGTCAGCGGGTTCGGCCTGTCGGGCTGGCGCTGGATGCTGATCCTTGAAGGATTTCCCGCACTGGCATTCGGCGTCTTCAACATCTTCTACATGACCGACCGACCCGAAAAGGCGAAATGGCTGACGCGGGAACAGCGCGACTGGCTGGTGGCCGAACTCGCCGCGGATGAGGCAAACCGCAAGGACGTCAAGCATCTGGGCCTGTGGCAGGCGATATCCAACCCCAAGGTGCTGTTCCTGTCGGCGATTTATTTCATCTATCAGATCGGCAACCTTGGTATCGGCTTGTGGATGCCGCAGATCATTCAGGGCTTTAGCGCAAGCCTCAGCCATTTCCAGATCGGCCTGATCGCGATGATCCCCTATGCGGTGGCGACGGTTGCCATGGTGGCATGGTCCTGGCATTCCGACCGCACCGGCGAACGCAAGATGCACACGGCGCTGCCGCTGCTGGTCGGAGGAATCGCGCTGGCCTCGACCGGGCTGACGGCCAATCCTGCGGTGGCGGTGATGCTGATCTCAGTGGCGCTGGCCGGGATCTATGCTTTCAAATCGCCGTTCTGGTCGCTGCCCAGCCTGTTCCTGTCGCGAGCCACGGCGGCGGTGTCAATCGCTGCAATCAACTCGATCGGCAACCTGGGCGGCTTTGTCGGACCCTATGCCATGGGCTGGGCCAAGACCACGACCGGCAGCCCTCTGGGCGGGCTTCTTGTGCTGGCCGGGCTACTATTCGTGGCTTTCCTGATGACCTGGCTGATGCGCCTGTCGAACAAGCCGGACGCCGGACGTGATCCGAGCGGACAGTTCGACATGGCCGCAGGCAGCAAGACTTGAGAAGAAGGCATGGCCATGATCCCCATCAGCCAGTTCGAACACGACGCTGTCTGCTATGACTTCATCGACCTGCCGACTGCGGCCGGAGCGGATTTGGGGCGTTTGCCCTGGATCCAACGCATCCTGCTGGAAAACGTGCTGCGCACTGCGGGCGAGGACGCCCATGCCGCACAGGCCGCAATCCTGGGCTGGTTGACCGAGGGTCGCAGCGAGATCGAGATCCCCTTTCTGCCCAACCGCGTCCTGATGCACGACACGACCTGCGGTCCGGCGTTGGTGGATATTGCCGCCATGCGTTCGGCTCTGGCCGAGGCGGGCGGCGATCCGGCGCAACTGAACCCCGTGGTGCCGGTCGATGTCTCGACCGACCATTCGGTCGCGGTTGATGCCTTTGGCACCTCGGCCGCGCGGGGGGTGAACATGGCGCGCGAATATGAGCGCAATGCCGAACGCTACAGCTTCATGAAATGGGCGACCAACACGCTGGATCGTTTCAGCGTGCATCCACCCGGCACCGGTATCATGCATACGCTGAACCTCGAGCGCCTGGCGACCGTAGCCACGACCCTGCCACGCGGCGGGCGGGTCTGGGCGGCGCCCGACACGCTGATCGGCACCGACAGCCACACGCCCATGATCAACGGCATCGGCGTTCTGGCGTGGGGTGTCGGCGGGCTTGAGGCCGAAAGCGTGTTCTTTGGCATGCCCGTCACGCTGCGTATTCCCGACGTGGTTGGCGTGCGCCTGACTGGGCGGTTGCGCGACGGCGTGCTGTCCACCGATCTTGCCCTGCATATCACGCATGTGCTGCGCCAGATCGACCTTCAGGATAAATTCGTCGAATTCCTGGGCCCCGGCGTTTCGACTCTGACAGCGGGCGACCGTGCTGTCGTGGCGAACATGACCCCCGAATTCGGCGGCAACAGCGGTTATTTTCCGGTTGATCGCCAATCGCTCGACTACTTGCGCCGGACCGGACGGGCCGAGCCGCACATCGCCCTTGTCGAGACCTATATGCGTCGCGCCGGCCTATGGTTCGACCCCCAGGCGACCCCGCGCTATACGTCACTGCTCCACATCGACCTTGGCGCGGTAGAACCCAGTTTGGCAGGCCCCCGACGCCCGCAGGATCGCATCGCGGTCAGCGCCACCCGCGCGGCGGTCGCCGGCATGGTAAAATCCGCCACCCCGGTCGAGGGCGGGCCGAATGATGGCGCCGTCGCAATCGCGGCGATCACCAGTTGCACCAATACTTCGGACCCACGGCTGCTGGTCGCGGCCGGGCTGCTGGCCCGCAAGGCGCGCCAATTCGGCCTGCGCCCCCCTGCCTGGTGCAAGACCTCGCTGGCGCCGGGATCGCCAACAGCGGAGCGCTATCTGCGCCGCGCCGGGCTGCTGGAAGATCTCGAGGCGGTGGGCTTTGGAATCGTCGGCTACGGCTGCACCACCTGCATCGGTAACTCGGGTCCGCTGACCGAGGATGTGCAGCGGGCCATGGCGGATCGCGACATTCTGCCGGTCGCGGTGCTGTCGGGCAACCGCAACTTTCCGGGTCGCGTGCATCCGCAGCTCGAGGCCGGGTTCCTGGCGTCTCCGCCTTTGGTGGTCGCCTTTGCGCTGGCCGGAACAGTTGAGATTGACCTGATGGTCGACCCCATCGGACAAGATGCGAATGGCCGGCCGGTGACGCTGGCGATGCTCTGGCCCTCGGCGACTGAGGTCGACACCGCATTAGCCAAGGCAGCCCGCGTCGAGGATTTTGCTCCGGCCTATGACGCCGCCGAAGCAAGCCGGGCCTGGCGTGATCTCGACGCGCCGTCGACCACGCTGTTTCCTTGGAATCCCGCCTCGACTTATATCCGCCGCCCGCCCTTTGCAGGTTTCGGCAAGGGCACGTTGCTGGGCAATTTCGCAGCGCATCCCATCATGGTCGTGGGCGACGACGTGACCACCGATCACATCTCGCCCGCAGGGGCCATCCCTGCCAAGGGCGATGCCGGACGCTATCTGATCGAGAACGGCGAGGATCCGGGCGATCTGAACGTGTTTTCCTCGCGCCGCGGCAATTGGGAGGCGATGATCCGTGGCCTGTTCACCAACAAGAACGTGCGCAATCTGCTGGGCACCGACATTCCGCCCGGCGCGACCGTCCACGCGCTTTCCGGTCAGGTGATGTCTTTGTGGTCCGCGGCCCAGCGTTACGCAACCGAGGGAACCCCGGTCGTGCTGATCGCGGGCGAGCGTTACGGGATGGGCTCGTCGCGCGACTGGGCCGCGAAGGGTGTCGCCCTTTTGGGCGTGCGGGCAGTGCTGGCGCTGAGTTTCGAGCGAATCCACCGTTGGAACCTGATCGGAATGGGCGTGCTGCCCTTGCGCTTGCCAGAGGGTTTCGGCCCCATGGAACTGGCGCTGGCGCCCGGCGATGTGGTTGAGATGCATGCCGCGCCCGAGACGATCCACCCCCGCTGCGCCGTGCCGGTGACGATCCGCCGGGCCAATGGCGCGGTGGTGGAATTCGCGGCGACAGCGGCCATAGAAACCAATGCCGAGGTCGGGATCCTGCGCGCCGGAGGCATCCTGCCGATGATCCTGCGCGATGCGCTGGAAGCGGGCGGACATCAAAGGGCGAGAGTATAAGGATACGGGGTCGCGCTATTTGATCAGCGCGGCCTTGAGGTTTCCTGCCTCGCGGACATGACGATACAAGAAGGTCGCCGCCGCCTGCATGTCGCGCGCTTCGATCAGGTCCAGAATTTCGAGATGCTCTCGGCATTGCTGCGGCAGGCGCGAACGATCGTTGGTGATGCGGTATTCCATCAGCCGCCGCACCCGGTTCACCCGCCGCACCGCATCCAGGAAGAAGTCGTTGTTGGCACAGGTCATCAGCATTTCGTGGAATTCTACATTGGTGCCGAAAATGCTGCTGCGGCTTTCGCTTTCAAAGCTTTTCAGCAGCGCCTGCTGATGCGCGCGGGCGGCGGCAAAAGCCTCGCGATCAATGCTGAAACTAGGCAACAGCAGCGCTTGCATCTCTATCGCGGCGCGGAATTGATAAGCGTCGGCATAGGCCTTGCGCGAGGTCAGGGTTTCACGAAATTCCCAGCCGTTGCCCGGCAGCCGGTCGATCCAGCCCTCATCCGCGATCAGGTGCAGGATCTTTACGAGCCGCCCACGAGGCAGATTGTATAGCCGCATCAGTTCATTTTCGGACATCCGGTCGGGCAGCTTCCCCGACAGCCTGTCCTCTGCGATCTGGAAATAGACCGCATCCTCGGAGCCGCTTTCGCCATCGGCCTGCGGCAGGTTGGCGGCATCACGCAGCAGGAAATACCCCCGGTTCGCCTCGGAGCGGACGACGCCCATTTCCTCAAGCTTCTTCAGGGCGCTGACGATGGGCGCGCGCGACACGCGAAAGGTGTCGGCCAGACCCTGCGCCGGCAGGTGGTGGCCTTCACGCATGTTCTGCACACGCATGTGATCCAGAATTTGCGTCACCATCTGGGGCGAAAGACTGCTGCGGGCCATGATCTTCTCCGGGCTTATAGACGATATATCCTGTTGCAATCCCGATCACGCAAGAGGCGCGGCCGCTTTCCGGCCGCGCCCCGGTTCTTGCATATAGGACCTCAGTCCTCGTCCTGGCGAAACCTGGACAGTCCCTTGAAGAGGAAGGGCGCAATCAGGGCCAGAACTGCGATCCCGATCATGGTTGCCGATCCGGGGTGCTGCAACAGGATCATCGGGTCGCCAAGGCTCATCTGCAAGGCGCGGCGCAACTGGCTGTCCGCCATCGGCCCAAGGATCAGACCCACCACCGCCGGGGCGACCGGATAGTCATAGCGCCGCATGACAAAGCCCAGAAAGCCAAAGCCCACAAGCATCAGCAGTTCGACCACCGAGGGATTGGCCGCGATCGTTCCCATCGAGGCAAAGACCAGGATACCCCCGTAAAGCCAAGGCAGCGGGATCTTCAGCAGTTTCACCCAAAGCCCGACCATGGGCAGGTTCAGCACCAACAGCATGACATTGGCGATGAACAGGGACGCAACGAGGCCCCAGACCAGCGCCGGATGCTGCACAAAAAGAAGCGGACCGGGTTGCAGGTTGTATTGCTGAAACCCTGCCAGCATGACGGCCGCCGTAGCCGAGGTCGGCAGGCCCAATGTCAGCAGCGGCACCAGCGTGCCGGCCGCGCTGGCATTGTTTGCCGCCTCGGGGCCAGCAACGCCTTCGATAGCACCATGACCGAACTCCTCGGGCCGCTTCGCCAGCTTCCGCTCCATTGTGTAAGAGAGAAAGGTCGGGATCTCGGCGCCGCCAGCAGGCAGCGCACCGATCGGAAAGCCTACGGCGGTGCCGCGCAGCCAAGGCCGCCACGAGCGGCTCCAGTCCTCGCGACTCATCCAGATCGAGCCCTTGATCGCCATCGGCGCGTCATCGGAAAAGGCGTGGCGCGAGACGACGAACAGGGCCTCACCCAACGCAAACAGGCCAACCGCCAGCGTGGTAACCTCGATTCCGTCCATCAGATTCGGGACACCAAAAGCCAGTCGCGTCTGCCCGGTCAGCTGATCAATGCCGACCAGACCAAGCCACAGGCCGATGCCCAGACTGGTCAAACCGCGCAAGGGCGAAGAGCCGAAGGTGGCCGAAACGGTGATGAAGGCAATCAGCATCAGCCCGAAATAATCCCAGGGGCCGAATTTGACTGCCAGCTTCACCAGGATCGGGGCAAAGAAGGCCAGCCCGGCCGTCGCAATCAGCGCCGCTACGAATGAGCCGATGGCGGCAGTGGCCAGCGCCGGACCACCGCGGCCGCGCTTGGCCATCTGATTTCCTTCCAGCGCGGTCACCACCGAAGCGCTTTCCCCCGGCGTATTGAGCAGGATCGCGGTGGTCGAGCCGCCATACATGCCGCCGTAGTAAATCCCCGCGAACATGATCAATGAGCCGCCGGGATCCAGCTTGAAGGTGATCGGCAGCAGCAGCGCGACGGTCAGTGCCGGACCGATGCCCGGCAGCACGCCGACCGCCGTGCCCAGCATCACGCCAATAGCCGCAAAGGTAAGGTTCATTGGTTCGAGCGCAGTGGCAAAGCCGCCCAGCAGGTAAAGGATCGAGTCCATCGCGCCCTCCTAGAACAGACGTTCCAGCGGCCCCGCCGGCAGCGCCAGCGTCAGCAGCTTGTTGAAAAGCAGGAATATCCCCAACCCCAGAGCCAATCCGATCAGCAGGTCGGTCAGTATCGCCTTACGGCCGAACGCCCGCGCCGTCAGCACGAAAAGCAGCGTGGAACCGAGGATAAAGCCGCCGCCAAGCCAGACTGACAGGGTCAGTCCTGCGAGGCCCAGACTGACCCAGATGACCCCTGCCCAGTCCGCGGCATCTGCCTCCGGCTGTGGGCGGAAGGCTGCGATCAGGTGCCCGATCGCCAGAAGCCCCAGGAACCCGGCCACGAAATAGGACGCGGCATCGGCCCCCATGCCGTAGCTTGCGCGAATCTTCATGTTCCAGGCGTCGTGAAAGGTGATCATTGCCAGCGCGAAAAGCGCCAGGCCGATGATCAGCGTAGGCCGGTGCAGCCCGGCATCTTGCGTCGAGGTCATGGATTTCCCCTTGGCTGGACAGGCGGGAGAGGTGCGCCCCCTCCCGCAAGGCGCTTAGTCGGCAAGCCCGATGGATTTCAGGATCGATCCGACCCGGTCGGTTTCCGAGGCGATGAAGTCGGTGAACTCAGCCGACGGCGCATAATAGTCGGACCAGCCGCGCGCGTTGATCAGCTCTTTCCATTCAGGCGAGGCAACGGTCTTGGCTACAGCCTCTTCAAGCTTTGCCTTTGCATCGTCAGAGACATTCGGTCCGGCAAAGACGCCGCGCCAGTTGACCAGCTCAATGTCATAGCCCTGCGCCTTGAGCGGTTGTGCGGCGATACCCTCGATCGGCTCCGGATATGAAATCGCCAAAGCGCGAAGATCGCCGGATCTGATCTGTCCCTGCCACTCGCCATAGCCCGAAACGCCTGCCGTAACCTGACCACCCAGCATCGCCGCAAGGGATTCACCACCGCCGGAATAAGCGACATAGTTCACCTTGGCAGGATCGACCCCCGCCGCCTGGGTCACCAGCGCAGCCAGAATGTGGTCAGCGCCACCGGCCGAGCCACCGGCCCAGATCGTGTGTTCGACATCCTTCTGGATGCCCGCGACCAGATCGGCCATGGTTTGATAGGGTGACGATGCCGGAACCGCGACCACCAGCGGATCGCCCGTCAGCCGTGCAATCGGGGTGACATTCGTCAGGTCATAGGGCGCGTCATTGGTGATGATCGCGCCAACCATGGTGATACCGCCCACCAGCAGTTGGTCACTCTTGCCATCCGCGCCCTGCACGAATTGCGCCAGCCCCACCGTGCCGCCGGCGCCGGGGACGTTGATGACCTGGACGCTTTTCGCGTTCCCGGTCGCCATCATCACCTCTTGCAGCGAACGTGCGGCGGAGTCCCATCCTCCGCCTGCACCGGCCGGTGCCGTGATGGCCAGTTCCAGATCCTGCGCACTGGCCGGAGCGGCGGCGACAAGCGCCGCCAGCCAGGCTGCGCCCAGCCCGGAGACAAATTTGTTCATGATTTCCTCCCAAGAATCACCCTGTCAGGGGCATTCCGTCATATTGCATTAAATAATTACATACAGCAATATTAAGTTTTCTGGCACAGCTCGCAGAGGCGTTGTTCACCACATCTCTGCCCTGTCGCTCGACGACGCACTGATACCGAAATCCGGCGCAAGGCTCACAAGCAGGAACCGCACAGATGACACGGCGCCACCTTCTACAACTGGAGGGCCAAATTCGGTAGCATGACGGTGTCGGAAGCGAAGCGGCTGAAGGCGCTCAAAGACGAGAACGCCAAGCTGAAGAAGCGTAAGACCGCATGTCTTTTTCACCGGCCCGGCCCAAGCGGATCAGCCTGTATTCTGATCGCGGGGCGGCAGGTGTCGTCCGTTTGCGATGGAGAAAGACATGCGGAACACCCATGGAACGATCTACGTTGGAATTGATGTGTCAAAAGACAAGCTCGCGGTTGCAATTGCGGGTGGAGCGCGGGGATGAGGTGCTGAGTCTGGGCACATTCGAGAACACACCCGCCAGCATCGACAAACTGCTGAAGAAGCTTTCCGGACGCGGTGACGTCTCGGCCTGCTATGAGGCTGGGCCGACGGGCTACGGTCTTTACCGCCAGATACGCGCCGCCGGCTGCGCCTGCTGCGTGGTTGCGCCGTCCCTGATCCCAGTCAGGGCGGGAGAGCGGGTCAAGACAGATCGACTTGATGCCACGCGCCTCGCGCGCCTTCTGCGTGCCGGAGAATTGCCCCCCGTTTGGCTCCCCGACGAGACACATGAGGCGATGCGCGATCTGGTCCGGGCCCGGGAAAGCGCCGCAGAGGACCAGCGCCACAAGCGCCAGCTCGTCTCGGCCTTCGTGCTGCGTCACGGGCGGATCTATCATCGCTCCAAGCCTTGGACGATGCGATATCGGCGCTGGCTGCAGACCCTGACATTCGACCATCCCGCGCACCAGATTGCGTTGCAGGAAATGCTCCTGGCGGAACGCAATGCCTCGGAGCGGCTGAGCGGCTCACGGAGCACATCGAGGCTTTGGTGCCGGACTGGACCTTGGCACCAGCTGTGAGCGCGCCTCAAGCGCTGCGGGGCGTCGCGCTGATCAGCGCCGTGACCTTCATGGCCGAGATCGGCGATGTGCGGCGGTTCAAGACACCGGTGAAGCTGATGGCCTATCTCGGGCTCGTGCCGAGCGAATACTCGACTGGCAAGACGATACGGCGCGGTGGCATCACCCGCGCTGGTAAGCCGCAATAGTGGGGTTCGCGATGGGCGAGACGACACTATAAATGTCTACTTTTCGCTCTGCCTCTCCTGCCTCGTATGCTGCCGCGTTTTCCGGCAACGTCCACAAGCCGCCTGAAGGTCGGGCATTCCATGTGCGACGGGGCCGGACAATCGGCAACATGGCGCAAGGTGTCGCGTAACGCCATCAGCTGCCGAATCTGCCGGTCGAGATCGTCCGCTTTTTCATGCAGCACGGCACGCGGCAGGTTCGGCGCTCCGTTTTGACCGAACATTCTGGAAATATCTTCCAGTGAGAAGCCTGCCGCCTTTCCCATTGCGACGAGCTTGAGCTGCAACAGCACCTCTGGTGGAAATTGCCGCCGCAGCCCATGCCGGGAGATCGACGAAATCAAGCCGATTTCCTCGTAATAGCGCAGGGCCGAGGGGCGTATCCCCGAGCTTTCGGAAACCTCCCCAATATCGAGAAACTTCATGCTTGACCTAAAGTTAACTTGAATTCGTAGAGTGCCTTTTCACAGCGTTTCAGACAAGATGACAGAACCGTGAAGCAGGCGGAATCACAGCCTTCAGACAGAGCAAATCGGACGGTCATGGCGGCACTGGCGCTCTCGATGCTGCTGGCGTCGCTTGGAACCAGCATCGCCAACATCGCCCTGCCGGCGCTGACCGGCGCGTTTTCGGCCTCGTTCCAGCACGTCCAATGGGTTGTCCTGGCCTATCTCGCAACGCTGACGGTTTCGGTGATTGTCGCCGGCTGGCTCGGAGATGCCTACGGGCTGAGACGCATGCAGTTTTTTGGCTTGGGACTGTTCGCCTCTGCCGCATTGCTCTGCGGTGTCGCGCCGAACCTCTGGATTCTGGTTGGGGCGCGAGCAATTCAGGGCATCGGAGCCGCATTCCTCATGACCCTCACCATGGCGCTGATGCGCGAAACCGCGGGCGAGGATCGCATAGGGCGCGCTATGGGCCTGCTCGGCACCGTGTCGGCCCTCGGGACGGCGCTTGGCCCATCTCTTGGGGGCGTGCTGCTGTCGATAGCGGGCTGGCAGGGGATTTTTCTGGTGCAGTTTCCCCTGGCGATTCTGGCCCTGGTTCTGGCCTTTATCGCACTGCCGCAGGGCTCGCCCAGGGAGACGGGCAGATCATCAGGCCAGCGCCCGTTGAAGACCAAGGTTCCATTTGGCTATCTGACCGCCAATCTGCTCGTCGCGGCCGTCATGATGACGACGCTGGTGGTCGGCCCCTTCTATCTTGGTCTCGGGCTTGGCCTGACCGAGTTAGCAGTTGGTCTGGTGATGGCCGTCGGTCCGGTAACTTCGATCTTCAGCGGCATTCCATCCGGCAGGGTGGTTGACGCCTGGGGCGCACGGCGGGTTCTTGGCGGTGGGCTGATACTGCTTCTCGTCGCAACGCTGCTGCTGTCGTTTCTGCCCCATACAATCGGCGTCGTCGGATATGCGCTGAGCATTGCCATTCTGGCAGTCGGCTATCAGCTCTTTCAGGCGGCAACCAATACCGCCGTGTTGGCGGAGGTTCCAAAGGACCAGAGGGGCGGTGTCTCGGGCTTGCTCAATCTGTCGAGAAACCTCGGCCTGATAGCGGGAGCGTCCGCGATGGGCG
The DNA here is from genome assembly GCF_029309835.1 of Paracoccus sp. DMF-8. Taxonomy (GTDB): domain Bacteria; phylum Pseudomonadota; class Alphaproteobacteria; order Rhodobacterales; family Rhodobacteraceae; genus Paracoccus. The sequence goes on from NZ_JARJHL010000010.1 coordinate 841,729, forward strand.
CTGTCTTCGCCCTTGTCGCCGGAACGGATGAGCTCGGACATGCCCCGGCCTCGGCTGTCGGCGCCGGCTTGCGCATCACTTTCCTGCTTGCAGGTGGCATGACGATGGTCGCTTTGCTGATCACCCGCAGACTCTCAAGATGAAAAGCGGCGCCTCGCGCCGGGTGGAAAATAACCAATGGCGTCTACGAGCGCGACGCTCGCTTTTTCGAAACGATAGGACGGACTTGAACCCGGTCCCATGGACGGAACCGCGCCCGTGAGAACGTCGTTTTTTTCTTTGGTTGCCTGGTAGGTAAATGGACAAGTTATGAGGGGCAGAATGGACAAGTGTGCGGTCGGAAATCGCTAAACCTTTGTCCTGTGCGTCTCGAATGGTCAATTTATGGGGTCAGTTACATTATCGCTATCTGCCGAATGCAAAATGCAACGCATCCCGCTGCGCAGCCATGCGATCCGCGGACGATCTCCATCCAGGGTCAATCTGGCTTGCTTCGTAGAGACGCCCCGCCAGACGACGCGCTACTACCAGCTTTTCCCGGCTTGGAAGCAGGTTCTCGAACAAGGTTTGATCTTGGGCGATACTGCGCTGTCGGCGATTTGGGAGCCGCAAACCGGCACTGGTGACAGCGGCACCAGTCACGATCCGAGGCTGCCCCGACCTGAATACCTTGGTCTTGTGACCGTGCAGGTGCCGGCTCCTGATGATTTTTTTCGCAGCGTATATGATGCGGCGCCCAGCCCCGTGACCGCTGAACACAATATCATCGACATATACCGTCATCACGCATCCTGCATTCGCCGCCAGTATGCTCAGTTCGTCGAACATATCCTCGTAAGCAAAAAAGGACAGGATTGGGCTGGCGCTGCTGCCGGTCGGCAGATGCCCGTCGACTGTGAGGAGCTTGCTGAGCATCCCGGCCACATCACCTGCACAGGCCATTCGATCCAGAAAGAAGTGATACACCGCTTGGGCGCGTGCCGATGGATAGAACTTTCGAACATCGATCTTCGCACAGCGGGTCTCCACCCCATGCACAGAGGCGTTCGTAATGTAGGAACGGCCCTTCCTGGCAGAGTGCAGGTAGTCTGGTGTAGCGATACGGGACAGCAGCAATGCGATACGGCGGTGAATGCACGCCAACCTCGGGCGGGGCTCCTGTATGGCGCGCCCAGTTTTTTTATCGATCCACCGCTTGTAGGGGTCCGGATCGTGCAGCAACCCCTCAAGGTCCTCCATGGATATCAACAGTCGGTCAGCCAGCATCTGCGGACTGGAAATCTTGTAAAGCGCCGATTGATCCCGCTGATAGATCATTTCCCGGCGCTCCGATATTCCGATATGGTCGCAACCCAGTCCAACATCTTCAATGCCTTATCTGCCACATAAGCGCGCACGGCGTCGGCCTTGCCTCCGCCGTTGATCTGTTCGGCAAAAAGCATCAGTGACGACATGGGGATGTCGAAAGCCGTCGAATATTTTTCAAGAACCGCGAGGGAGATGTTCTTGTCCCCACTCTCGATCTCGGAAACGTAGGATTTTGACAGTCCGACGCGCTCGGCCACATCGGCCTGCGTCAGGTCATGATAGACTCGCACCAAGCGGAGAGCTTTGTTCAGCATCGCACACCGTCCTCGCAGTTGAACACCCGGGAGCCGTCTTAGAAGAATAGCCGTGCGAGTTGCGCGATGGCTTTAACCATCAAGAACACGACCATCAGGGTCCGGCGTTTCCGAAGAACGCGCCGGATCCAACGACGGATCCACTGCCCGGTGCTCAGGGGCTTCACGGGATCATTTCCCATGTCACATCCTCCTGGGCTTCCTCGCCGGGACCATCCCGACGAGTGTGCCGCCATCCCAGGAGGCAATCAGGGCAGAGGTTTATCCCCCAGGCATCCCCGTGCCGCAACGCGAGCTGCGGACTTGAGTGGATCGGGCATCATCGCGGATCCCATCGCGCGGATGCGATCGCAACGCCCCGAAACGGGTAGAGGCCGAAACCTCCTCGATCAGCGAACTGACCAGCCTATGGCAACTATCTCTCACCTGAGCACTGAGAGATGAGTAGCATCAAGAAATCGCCAAAGCAAGATTAAAGTTCGCCAACAGCGAATAAAATTGCGCCAACATGATCTTTGGACACTATATATTGTGCCCTCCTTTCTTTCCGTGACACGCCCGCCGCTCCATCCGGAAAATTTTTGAGGATTATACTGACTCATGTTCGAGGCTCTGCGATCTATATGGTGAAGAATTTTTCCCGATGGATGATCGCAATGGCAACGGCAGGTGAGATGGTAGCCAGGACGACCGATGTTTTTGGCTTCAATACTTCGGCGCTGGAGAGCATCGATCACGTTCTCGTCGTTGCGGGTCGGCTATCGCCGGATCGGCATCCTGCTCGAGCGCAAGGGCATGCTCATGAACCACAAGAAGCTGTATCGGCTCTACCGAGAAGAAGGGCTGTCGACGAGGCGACGGCGCGCACGCAAACGGGCTCGCGGGTTACGCACGCCGATGCCGGAGGCGGCGCATCCCAACGCCTGCTGGTCGCTCGACTTTCTGGCCGACAGCTTCGGCGCCGCGCGCAAGTTCCGCATCCTAGCAGTAACCGGCGATTGCCGCCGGGAGAACCTATGCCCGGTGGTTCCGTTCGGGCTCGTTTTCGCTCCACACGCCTCGGACAAGCCAATTACTCCTGCCTGACCTTGTCCCAATCCTTACCTACGCGCCATTAAAGCAGATGGCCGAAACGCGAACCGATGATCTGCAACATGCCATCCATTGGTATACCCTGCGCTGCGAGACGCCGAGGGAAGGCGTCCGCAGACGGTTTCCGACGTTGCAATCGTGCCGACAGCGTTTGATCGACGTGCGCTGGCCCCAGGGGGTCTTCTGCCCCCGGTGCCACACCGAAAAGCCGGTTCATGTGACAACCCGCGATCTATATCAGTGCCGCAATTGTCGCTTCCAGATTTCTTCGACGACTGCCACCCCCTTACATCGCAGCCGCATCGAATTGCCAATCTGGTTCGCAGCCGCGGAGCGGATCATTCACTATCAAGACATAAGCAGCGCCCCTGGCAGGGTGCCGGCTCATGACCTCGGGGCAGAAATGGGCGTGGCATATGTAGCCGCCCGCCGCCTGCGCCGGATCATCATCGACGACCTAGGCCTCGGTGGCACAGGACTACTGCGGGCTGCGATCTGCACGGATCGGGTGATTCTTCCCCACCACCTCCCATCAGGCACAGAACGGCACCTTGGTTGGTTGATTGATTTGTTCTACAGCCGAACCGCATCCAGCTGAGCTAAGCATACAGACTGTCCCCAACGGCAACCCGCCGTGATCTTGGCGGCTCAAGCACCGCGCGATAATCTCTGAAGCATCAAGGAGGTTAAACGCAGCGGCCTGACCAAGGCGCAGGGAAACACGGACAGGTAATTACGGATTGCGAAAAATCATCCGCAATTTGAAATCCACGAAATCCGTGCAAAAACAGATACTTGTGGACTCTCCCCATCGCGCATGCGAAGGTGGATTCGTCGAATGTTTGGCGGGAGTGTGCTCTTCCGATACGGCGCGCGCACCCTATCCCGAGAAAATTTTTGCGCTGCATACTAGCGCTCGAGCCTGATCGGCTGCCCTGATCCAATGCCACGTTACCGCGTCAATGCGGTGCCGGGCAAGAGCGGTGTCGATCATTCCGAAACGACCCTTGCACTCCGGATGGCCTGCCGTCCGGAAACGGAGATCCTATGTCCTACGTCATCGAACATGATGAGTGGAATCACCAACCCCATCGGCTGCCGAAAGAATCCAAGATCAAGATGGGCGAAATCTACGGTGTTGACCCTTATGATGGCCGGCGCGATCCGTCTGCGCGGAGTTCCTGGGCGCAGAAGGTCTTCTTTGCCTACAAGACTCCGGCGAACGACTGGAGGCCCAAACTGGCAAAAACGGAAAGCGCCGCCGAAGCCGCTGTGGCCATCCAGGCACTCATGGCTCCGAGTATCTACGACATCGGCTTCCAGCCGCTGACCGTCCATTACAAGGATGAGAACGGAAAAAACACGCCGTATACGCATGACCTTTTGCTGACGTTCCGCAACGGCCATCGCCGCCTGGTCTTCGTGCGCTATGAGCGCAGCTTGCTTAAGCCGACGACCCAACGGGCGATCGAGTCGATTGTTGCCGCGACACCACGCATGGCCGCAGATGACATGGTCGTCGTGAATGCCAGCGACTATACCCGTCAGCGCCGGGACAACCTTTTTCGAATGTTCAAGCTCAGTGCCGCCCCCGATCAGGAAGCGGACGCAATCGTCCTGCAGACGATGCAGGCCTATCGGTCGATCTACGTGATGAAAGACCTTTTCCCTCGTGCCGGTATCGAGCAGCATCGGGTGTTCCAGGCTTGCTATCGTCTGATCGCGGCACAAAAGCTGGTTGCGGATATCGACAACGTCATCTGGGAACATTCGCGCATTTGGTTGGTGGGATGACACCGGACTCGCCGAACTATCATTTCCCGAGCGGGACGGCGGTCACGCTTCCGATGGGCGAAATGTCCATCCGTGACAGGACCGATCACGGCTACGAACTGGTCGACCTTTCGTCGGGCGAGGTCCGCGGGATCTCGATGCAGTCACTGATCGACCAGCTGAAGCTGCCTGGCATGGCGGCGGACACCACTGAGGCACTGACAGGCAATCGCTTGAAACAGCGCCTCGGGGGAGTCGCGGGCGTCGAGGGTTTGAGCAATGAGGCACAAGAGGCAAGCGCGTTCCGCGTGGCGATCTGCATGGGCATGCAGATGGTTCAGGCGCGGTTGCGGCTGGAAACCGGGAATTCCCGGCTCAGGCTGAACTGGCGCAGCATCGATCGCCTTCGTCCAGAAATCCGTGATATCGCCAAGACGCTGTTCGGGAAGCAAATTTACCTGAACGGCCCTCGCGGCGGCCGAAAGGGAGATCGGTGGACGCTGCACAAGGGCCGCCGCCTGATCGATATTCTCCACGACTATGAGGCGCTTCAAGAGGGCGAGCGTCCAAAAGATGCGTTGGCACCCCTGTATCATCTACAGGGTAATCGCGATCCCAGGATACCATATCGCGCGCGGGAGCTTATGACCGCAGCTTGGGAACAGGTCGGACTGGATCTCAAAAGCCCGAGCCTTGCGAATGTTCATGATCGCCTCGAGTTGTTGATACACGAAGAGAACGTCCGTCGGGCTCGGAACGACCTGCCCGCGCTGATTGTGCCATCAGTTTCGACCTTGAGGGCACATCGCGCGCAGCACGTGTCCGACACCGCCTACCTCAATGCGACCAAGGGCAGCACTGTAACGCGCAACCGCCGTGGGCGCGGCAGCACTGACATTCGCGCGCTGCTGGTCGGTGAATACGTCGAAATCGATGAATGCAGGGGGTCCCTCGTTCTGTCGTCGAAGGTGGCCGGAATCTGGGAACGACTCTCGAAAAGCCAAAGGGAAGCTTTGCACGAGATCGACGAAATCATTCGAAAGCGCCTCTATATCCTTGTCATGATCGACGTGGCGACTCGCATGCCTCTCGCATGGGTCATCAGCGACCAGCCGCGCGCTGAAGCGACCCTGCAGCTTTTTCGAATGGCCACTCGCTCCAAGGAACGCGAAGCCAGGAAATATGGCTGCGAGGGACAGGCGATCGACGCCGTGGGCGTGGGCTATGTCAAGAACGATAACGGGCCGGGCCTTCGGAATGCCACGACCATCGGCACCTTGGTTGGACTTGATATTATCAACATCGTATCGCGTGCCTACGCTGCGACGGACAAGCCCTACATCGAACGCTTGTTCGGAACCGTGGAATCCGTGCTCTTGAAGTTGATCCATGGCTACACAGGGCGCAAAGCCGGAGAGTTGCCGGGCTACGATGCAATCGCGAATGGCGTTCTGGACATCGAAGAGCTCTACGAAATCCTCAGCCGTTTCTTCATCGACGAATATCCCGCCATGCAGCACACTGGCGTCGGCATGTGGTCCCGCCGACCGATTGAAGTCTACAACGAAATCAACCGCACGCGCGGTTGCATTCCACCGACCGACCCTGACACGCGGCGTATCCATTTGGGCTGGAAGGTCCAGGCAACACCCACAGACGAGGGTGTCCGGGTGTTTGGGGGGATCTGGTTCAACTCCGATAAACTCCAGGAAATGCGGGAAAGCTCGAAGGTGAAGGCACGCAAGGTTTCGGTATTTGTCGATCCGGATGACATCAACGCTGCGACCGTGGTGATCCGGGGGATCGATGAACCGATCACTGTCCATCTGCAGATTACGGCATTTGCTGATATGACTTTGCCGGAAGTTCTGGAGCTGATGGCCGCCTGCCGTAAAGAAGACCACCAGCAAAGGATGTTCTACGAAGATCAGATCGCGCGCACCCGGCGCCACCGTGCTGATCGCCTTCAGGCGATCGGGGTCGAGCATAAGCTCAGCCGCAGCTATGCCACTTTCGAGGAATGTCAGCGGAAAGCCGCCGCGGTTTTCGCAGGCGCGCGGATCACCCGGACTCGCGTCACGGGCACGGTGGACCCTAGCGAGATCCTGAATCTGACTAGAACGAAGGACGTATATCAGATCGGCGCCGGGCCGATGTTGATCGAGGGGCTTGGCGAAGAAATCGACCCTGCCACGGAATGCCGCGCCGAGGACCTGGACCGGCATTCCGAGAACCTGCCGAGCCCCAGGAAAGCCTCGAAGCCAAGGACTGCACGCTCGCCTAAGTCGGCTACCAAATCTACGCGGGCCCAATTTGGCCGCCCGCAGAACACGAAGGATCTGTTGGAATGACGTTCATCAATATGGGCGAGGTGGCGGTTGCGGCACCGCTTAAGAAGGCGCATTACCAGTTTCATCGTGCCCAGCAGCTGAAGGCGGCCGTCTCCTCCTGCGTGACCGACTACTATTCCAAGGCAAGCTCGGGGGCGGCATTCGAGGCCCGGGGCGTGCTTGTCACGGGCAAATCAAGAGTCGGGAAGACCCGCGAGCTACAGCGCCTCATCCGTGACATCAACGATAGCGGAGAAACAATGCCCAACGGCCAGCCGATCCGTTTCGTCAGCTGCATCCTGTCCGGGCACATCACTTGGAAAAGCCTCGGAATCGCGACCTTGGAAGCGCTCGGCTATCCCTGCAACGGGCAACGGACGCAAACCTACATCTGGGATATGGTTCGTCAGCAGGCGAAGCGCCAAGGCATTATCGGCATCCACTATGACGAATGCCAGCACATGTTCGCGGACACGGGCCATACAACGAACCGGGTTGTCCTCGACTCCTTCAAGGCGCTCCTGAAGGATCCGAGATGGCCCTTGATCCTGATTCTGTCCGGTGTGCCGGATCTCGCGAAGCACATCGAAAACGACACCAGTTCTGAAGAACGGCGCCAGCTGCGCCATCTGCTTCGGCCGGTGCATTTCGACATGATCAACCCGGAGAGGGATCTCGGTGAACTCAACGCGTTGGCGTATACTTACGCCGACAAGGCGGGCGTCAACTTCGACGGGCTGTCCAATGCAGACTTCCTCGAGCGCCTGGCATTCGTGTCGTGCAACCGGTGGGGACTCGCAATCGAAATGGTGATCGAAGCTTTCACCTGCTGCGCCCTCGCCGGGGTGCAGGATGTTTCGATAGAGCATTTCGACGAAGCGTTCTCCCGCACCCATGGCACCCAGAAAGGATTCTCGCCCTTCATGATGGACGATTACATCGACGTCTTCGACCAGGACAGACTTCTGGAATATTTGTCGAGCGACGGGTGAACGACCGAAATTAGGCAGTGGATGTGGGGGCTCGCGGAACGCGGGCCCTTTTTGTTTGCAGGTCGTCACTTCAGGCTCGATGCGCCTGTGCAAACATATGCCGCTGGCGGGCAAAGATATGCCCCGAATCAAAATATCAAAGGGCCAAGCGCCTGATAATGCTTGGATAATTATCCGGATTATCCATTAACTATTTCCAGATGTGCAAACTTATGCCTAATTGGCACAAAGACGCAGCGGCGCTCAGCCCTCGGGACG